>CAWFTU010000001.1:0-922500 GCA_963818725.1 uncultured Pseudomonadota bacterium
TAGAATGCGGATCAACGATTGTGGTTTTCGCTAATCGCGAGGTGTGGAGAATTTCTAACGGACTGGCCGCGCTGGGTTCAAAGCTCACGGACACGCACCCAACACTGACGTCCCGTTTCCGCATATGCAGCCTGATAGAGGACAGGCAGAAACCCGCCAACATCGGTCACCAGACTGGCCGGCTAGTATCATTCTGGTCGTCGAGGTCGGATCGCTTCAGATACTCGAAGCCTTAGCAAGGCAGGGCGACGGCAACAAAGCACGCGGAACTGGGCCGACCTGACCGACGGTTAGGCGGCCTGCAATGCAGGCT
The DNA here is from genome assembly GCA_963818725.1 of uncultured Pseudomonadota bacterium. Lineage (GTDB taxonomy): Bacteria > Pseudomonadota > Alphaproteobacteria > Acetobacterales > Acetobacteraceae > DATFDN01. The sequence goes on from CAWFTU010000001.1 coordinate 314, forward strand.
CCGCACCCGCCCTTGCCGGCATAAGTACTTCCTGCTCGGGCGCGGGCTCGACCGGGAGTACCGGGATAGGCTGCCCGGACAAGCGGGAATAGAGCGCCAGGTACTCCCGCGCGGCACGCTCCCAGCCAAAATGCCGGGCCATCGCGGCCCGGCGCATCTCCATCAAGCGCGCCGGCTCCCGGAACGCCGCGAAGCCCCGGCGGCAGGCCGCCAGCAGGGCCTCGGGCGAGAGGGTGTGGAACAGGAAGCCTGTCACGCCGTCCTCGACGGTGTCGGCCAAGCCCCCGGTCGCGTGGGCGATCGGCAGCGTGCCCAGGCGCTGCGCCTGCATCTGGGTCAGCCCGCACGGCTCGAAGCGCGAGGGCATCAGCAGGAAGTCGCTGGCCGCGAGGATGCTGTGCGCCATGGACTCATTGAAGCCGACAAGCACGCCGATGTGGTCGCGGTGCCGGCGCGAGAGCCGGTTCAGGATCAGCTCGGTCTGCGGCTCGCCCAGGCCCAAGATGGCAATCTGTCCGCCCTGGCGCACGATCTCCGGCGCCACTTCGGCTACGAGATCGAGGCCTTTCTGATGCACCAGGCGCGACACGACGCCAAACATCGGCCCGTCGGACGAAGCCAGGCAGAGACCGGTGCGCACCAGATCCGCGGTTCTCCGCTTGGCCCTTGTGTCATCAGGCCCGAAATGGATCGGGAGATATGGGTCAGTCTCGGGGTTCCATAGCGTCTCGTCGATCCCGTTGACGATGCCGCTGAGCCGGCCCTGCGCCGCCAGCCCCTGGGTCAGCCCGTGCAGGCCGTTGCCATGCGCCTCCGTGGTAATTTCGCGTGCATAGGTTGGGCTGACCGCGCAGACATGATCGGCGTAGAACAGGCCCGCCTTCAGGAACGATACGTTTCCATGGAACTCAACGCCGTTGATGGCGAAAGCCCATTCGGGGATGCCCAGCCCGTGCCGGTGGTCCGCGCTGAATATGCCCTGGTGGGCAAGGTTGTGAACCGAGAGCAGGGTCGGAACGGACGCGTTCTCCCAGCGCAAATAGGCCGGGGCGAGCGCGCCGGGCCAGTCGTTCACGTGCAGAAGGTCGGGTTGCCAACCGATGCCACCCCGCCCGCGCGCGATTTCCGCGGCCGCCAGCGAAAGCCGGCCCATGCGCAAATCGTTGTCCGGGAAGTCCGTGCCGTCGGGCCGTCCGTACGCGGTGCCGCGCCGCTGATAGAGAGAGGGGGCGAGCAGCACATAGACAACAAGCCCATCCTCTGTGCTGATCCGCCCGAGGCGGCAGGACGGGATTGCGGAGCGCCCCGGAAGGGTTCCGATCAGTCTGATCTCGGGTGCCTTGGCCAGGACGGCGGGATATCCGGGCATGAGGATGCGTACATCCGCACCAAGGCGGCGCAAGGCGCGCGGCAGTCCGGCGGCAACTTCCCCCAATCCCCCCGATTTCGTGAAATCGGCGATTTCGCTTGTCGCGAACAGGACTTGCATGGCTGTTACATGCTCCCGGTCCCGCTCGCGGACAAGCGCCTTTGCCATGCGAGGCCGCGCCCAGGCTGGCAAGATGCCGAGTCAGGCCATGACGCCTGCTTCAATTTCCGGTGCATATTACACATCCGAAGTCAACTGACGTTTTGAGCGATCGGGGTGGTCGGGGCGTCGCGGCTCGCGCGGACGCGGGCGACCCGGCGGCCATCCATCTCGAGCACTTCGAAGCGCCAACCATCGAACACGATTCGATCTCCCGCGCGGGGAACCCGGCGCAACAGAGCGAGAAGCAGGCCGGCAAGCGTGTGGTAGCTCCCCTCGCCCGGCAGGTCCGGCAGGCCCAGGCGCGCCTTCACCTCATCCACTGGCATCAGCCCGTCCAGCATGAGCGCCATCTCGCCCTCCGCGCTCGCGGGACCGGCGGGCTGCGCGGCCGCGTCCGTCGGGTCGCCGACGATCGCCAGCAGCACGTCAACCGCCGTCACCACGCCCTCGAAGCTGCCGTACTCGTCCATGATGAGCGCCATGCCCAAGGCGTCGCCGCGCAACCGCTCCAAGGCGTCGAGCGCGGTGACGGTGTCGGGAAGCACCACCGGCTGGCGCAGGGCGGCCGCCACCGACAACTCGCCGCCGGCAAGGATGCGATCCAGGATGTCCTTCGCCTGCACGACGCCCACGACATTGTCCACCGCGCCGTCGCAGACGACGAAGCGCGAGTGCGGGGCCGCGCGCAGGGTCTGGGCGATGTCGCGCGGCGGGTCGGTGCGGTCGATCCAGGCCAGCTCGGTGCGCGGGGTCATGATCGCCCGCACGGGCTTGTCGGCCAGCCGCAGGACGCGCTCAATCATGTCGCGCTCCTCGGCTTCCAGCACGCCCGCCCGCGCGCCCTCGGCCAGCAGCGCTTTCAGCTCTTCCTCGGTGACGGTCTCCCGCGCGGTACGCGAGAGACCGAACACGCGCATCACGAGCGCCGTGGACTGGCCGAGCAGCCAGACGATCGGTGCGGTGGCGCGCGCGATCCAGGCGATCGGCCGCGCCACGCGCGCCGCCACGTGCTCCGGGCGGCGCAAGGCGAGCTGCTTCGGCACCAGCTCGCCCAGGACCAGGGTCAGATACGTCGTCAGCACGACGACCAGCGCGATGGATAGCGTATCAGCGGCTGGCGCCACCCGCGGAATGCGGGCCAACGCGACCGCGAGCCGCTCGGCTATGCGCGCGCCGCCCAGGACGCCAGTGAAGACGCTGACCAGGGTGACGCCCACTTGCACCGTGGGCAGGAAGGTCTGCGGATCCTCGATCATCCGCCGCGCCGAAGCCGCGCCCGCGACGCCCTTGCGCTCGAGGACCGCGAGCCTCGCCCGCCGCGCCGAAACCAGGGCAAGTTCGCTCATCGAGAACAGTCCGTTCACCCCAATCAGGACCAGTACGGCCAGAACCTCAATGCCCAAGTCCATCACACGGCCGTGACAAACACGCTAGCACAGGTGAGATTCATCTAAATTTTCAGCGTTCTTCATGCTTTGTTAACGATCTCCATCCGCGGGCCCTTCCTCATGACCGAGCGCAGCATGGCTGAGATCATAGCGTTTCCTATCCAGAACAAGAATCAGAGCCTTCCCGCCGAGCACCTGAACCGCGCGCTGGGGCGGCTGAGAGCGGCGCTTGCCGAGCAGAACGCCGCGGTCGCGGCCTGGCGCACGCAGCTCGAGCGGCTGCGCCTCGGCTTGGGTGCGCTGCGCCGCTCGCTTGAAGACCAGAACGCCCGTCTTGGCACCGCGAAGCAGGGCGTTGCCGAACTGCACGTCCAGGCATGCCGGCTGCAAGCCTGGGCGGACGGTGTCCTGGCTGTTGAGGCAGTCAGCCCGGATCGGAGTCGGTAAAGAACTTCTGACCCTCCGCGAAATGGTTGGGGCGCATGAAAATACCCAGGATCACCGCCCCGTTCGGAGCCCGCGCGACATGGGTGTTGCCCGCCGGGCGCCAGACGAAGTTGCCGGCGGTGCAGGCGCCCTCGTCGTCCTCCAGGCTGCCTTCGAGCACATAAGTCATCTCGACCCCGGTGTGCTCGTGCAACGGCACCACCGCGCCTGGGGCAAGACGGAAGAGCAGCGTGGACATGCCTGTCGCCGGATCACTGTAGAGCACCTTGTGCTCGATTCCGGGAAATTTCGAGGCCTCCCAAGGCATGTTGAGCACGTCGACATAGGTGGAGGCGGGCGAGGGCGCGTCGGAGAGCAGGCGCGTGCGGGGGGTGAGTGTGTCGGGCATGGGCGGATCTCCGTGATTAGGTCCTCCATCGCGCGCCGGGGCGGCCGGACCTGTCAAGCCGGACAGAAGCGGGCGGGCAGCGCGGCAGCCGCGTGCCTAGCTCCAATACGGTTCACTTAAGGCAAAATCCTGTTCACTTAAGCTATCGGCCGAATACCAACCAATTGAAAATGCAGCATTCGCCTTGGTTCTCCCTGCGGCACAAACAACTAAAGTGAACCGTATTGTGCCTAGCTCCCAATCTTCAATGTCGAGACCAGCCCGCGCAGGCAGACCAGCATCGACAGCGGCGTCAACTGCCCGGTGCGGGGGTTGCCGGGACTGGGCACGTTCTCGATCCGCATGCAGAACCGCGCCGCGTCGGCCTCGACGCGGATCGTGTGCGCGTTGCGCTCCAGCGTCGGATCGGCCCAGATCGTGACCTCGGTGCGCTCAGGGCCGATGCCGGCAAGCGCAAGGGCCGCCGCGACGTTCACGTTGGCCGGGAAGCCGGCGGCGGCATCGCGCGCGTTGCCCTCGAACACCAGGAGCGGCTTGGTGATGCCGATGACCGCGATGCCGTGCCGCACCAGATACGGAGCGCCGGCCAGACCCGCCGGAGGCTTGCGGGTCTCGATGGCGATGCGAGCCACATGTCCCTCGGCGGCCGCGCGGACCGCGTCGAGACCGAGCAGGGCACCGGTGGGTACAATGATGCGCGCGCCCGTTTCGCGCGCCCGTGCGACAAGATCCATACGGGGCAGGAGCGCCCCCACCGAGGCGGGGACGAGCACGCGGCCGGCGGCGATCGCGGTTTCCGCGACTTGCTGGAACACCGCGGCGGGCGCGGCCTCCACCACAATGTCGGCCTCGGCCAGCCCGTCGATTGCCACCACGCGCGGCGATGCCCGCGTCCAGGGCGCGGGTGACCGGCAGCCCGATTGTCCCCAACCCGGCGACCGCGACGGTCTTGGTCATGCACGCTGTCCTTGATTGCGCCCGCCTGCCAACGCGCGGGACCGCCATGGCTCGGCCAAAACCGCCAGCCCCGCAAGGCCGCCGCCCGAGGATGACGGCCCGGACGTTGTGGCGTACCCAGGCAGTTTCCATTGTTTCCGAACCCGGAAGGCTGAATTCCAATCCGCGGCCATCCAAAACGGGCTCGGCAAGAACCACCATTGATCCCGCAACGGTGGAGACTGGCCCATGGACGCAGCACCGAACGCACCGGCGAGCCCCTTTCATGCGGGTGAGCAGGCGATGCAGGCCCGCGCCGGGGTGCGGGCGCGCATGGACCAGCGCGCGGCGCGCGCGATCCGCGACTTCATGCCGGAACAGCACCGCTTGTTCCTCGCATCGCTGCCGCTTCTGCCGATCGCGCTCGAAGGGGAGGGCGGCTGGCCCGCGGCGACGATCCTGACCGGACCACCAGGCTTCCTGTCCAGCCCGGATCCGCGGTCGCTGCGCGTCGCCGCGCTGCCGTCTCCAGCCGATCCGGCAGCACCGCAATTCCGTGTCGGTGCGCCGGTCGGGATGCTGGGGATTGACCTCGCGACGCGATGGCGGATTCGGGCGAATGGCCGAATTGCCAAGACCGACGCCCAGGGCTTCGACGCCGACATTGTGCAGAGTTTCGGCAACTGCGCGCAGTACATCCAAGCGCGCGAGCACGAACCGATGAGCGACTTCTATCGGGCGAGCTTGGCGTGGGAGCGATTGAGCGGGCTGGACAAGGCGGCCCGTGACCTGATCGCGTCCGTCGACACGTTCTTCGTCGCCTCGGGAAGCGAGGCCGGCATGGACATGTCGCATCGCGGCGGGCGCCCCGGCTTCGTGCGTGTGGATGCCGACACGCTCACCGTGCCGGACTTCGCGGGCAACCGATACTTCAACACGCTGGGCAACTTCGTTCTGAGGAACAAGGCCGCCGTGCTGTTCCCCGACTTCTCCACCGGCGACCTGCTGCACCTCACGGGACAGGTCGAGATCGTCGGCGAGGGCGAGGCGGCGCATCGCTTCCCGGGTGCCGAGCGGCTTTGGCGCGTCCATGTCGCGTCAGGATGGCGCGGGCGGGGCGCGCTGCCGCTGCGATGGGGCCCGCCCAGCTACGCGCCCACGACGCTCGCGACGGGACGATGGGACGAAAGCCGCGCTCTTCCGTCAGCCGTCGGAGCCGGACATGGCGCGAGCGGCGATCAGATCACTGGGCGTGTTCACGTTTAGAAACGGGTCGAAGGCTGACGGGGAAAAAGCCACGCACCGCATCCCGATGATCCCAGCAAACTGGTGCGCCGGGTGGGAGCCAGGCCCGGACAGGAACCGGCGCAGCGCGTCGCGTCCCGCCACGGGCCAGAGGGCAACCAAGTGATGCACGCGCCCGGCGTTTTCCGCGCAGGCCGGTGCAGGGGCGAGACGGGCGGCAAGCCCCGGCGGGGCGAAGGGTGTGTCGCCGGGCAGAGTGAGCAGCGCGGCGGCGCCTTGCCTGGCGGCCCAGTCGAGTCCCGCCAGCACGCCCGCCAGCGGACCCCGCCCGGCGAAGGCGCCGTCGTCCAGCACGGCACAGCCGAACGCCGCGAAGCGGGCGGGATTGCCATTGGCGCTGATCGCCACTGCCTCGGCTTCGGCCCGCAGCACCTCGATAACGCGCGCCAGCATGGGACGGCCACCCACCTCCAGCAGCGGCTTGTCGCCGCCGCCCATACGGCGCGCGGCCCCGCCGGCCAGCGCCAGCGCGACAAGGCCGGGAACGCGCCCGGCCGCTATGGTGCCGCCTTGCGGATGGGGCGAGCGATGGGACTCGAACCCACGGCATCCAGGACCACAACCTGGCGCTCTACCATCTGAGCTACGCCCGCCATCAGGATCGGGCGGGTTCTCGCCGATCAGCGCGCCGCCGTCAACGTTCCTGCGTTGCACTCACGAAAGTGCCGGCGCAGCCGCGCGACAGCCTCGTCCAGCACCGCCTCACGCTTGCAGAAGGCGAAGCGGGCATAGCTCCGTGGCGGATCAGGGGCGTCGTAGAACGCCGTGATCGGCACCGCCGCCACCTTCGCCTGTTCGGTGATGTGGCGGCAGAACGCCTCGTCATCGGGCGGGAAGCCGAGCGGGGTGAAGTCGGCGGTGATGAAATAAGTGCCCTGGGAGGGCAGGACGGTCATGCCAAGCCCCGCCAGCCCCGCCGCCAGCCGGTCCCGCTTGGCGGCGAGCGAGGCGCCGAGGCCGGCGAAGTAGCCCTGGTCCTTGCCCAGCCCGAGCGCCACCGCGCGCTGCAAGTTGGGCGGGGTCGTGAAGGTCAGGTTCTGATGCGCCTTGGCCATGACGTCGGCGAGCGGCGCAGGCGCGGTGACGTAGCCCACCTTCCAGCCGGTCAGCGAGAAGGTCTTGCCGGCGCTGCCGATGCGCATCACACGCTGGCGCATCCCTGGCAGCGTCATCAACGGGATGTGCCGCGCGCCGTCGAAGGTCAGGTGTTCGTAAACTTCGTCGCACACCGCGTAGGCGTCGTGGCGTGCCAGCAGGTCGGCGATGAAGCCCAGCTCGCCACGGGTGAAGACCTTGCCGGTCGGGTTCATTGGGGTGTTGACCATGACCGCCTTGGTGCGCGGCCCGAACGCGGCGGCGAGTTCCGCGCGCGGCAGCGCCCATTCGGGCGGGCTCAGCCGCACCAGGCGCGGGATGGCACCGAGCAGCCGGACGATGGGCAGGTACGTGTCGTACAACGGCTCGATCAGCACCACCCCGTCGCCGGGGTTGAGCAGGGCCATCAGGCAGGCGGTGATCGCCTCGGTGGCGCCAGAGGTGACGATCACCTCGCGCATCGGCTCCACCTCGATCCCATAGAAGCGCGCATTCGCGGCGGCCACGGCCTGACGCAGTTCGGGCACGCCCGGCATCGGCGGGTACTGGTTGCGTCCGTCGCGCAAGGCGGCATCCGCGGCGTCCAGGATGTCGGCCGGACCATCGGTGTCGGGGAAGCCCTGGCCGAGATTGATCGCATGGTGCTCGGTCGCAAGCACCGACATCACGGTGAAGATCGTCGTGCCGAGGCCGGACAGCAGGGAATTGGCGGGCTTCAAGCCGAGGCTCCTTCCAGGGCGGGCCGGCATCTAGTGCCGCCCGGCGCGGGTCAACGGAAGCTGCCCGTTTTCAGGGCAACCCTGTGGTCAGCCGCCCACGGGCTGGGCTAAACAGCTTCTCATCGCGGCCGTGCGGGTGAGCGGGGGCCGCTGGCACGGCGCGTGCAACGGAAGCCTGGACTGCGCAAGGGAGGCCCGGTAGCCGGGCGCAACAAGGCGATGAAGAAGATCGAGGCGATCATAAAGCCATTCAAGCTGGACGAAGTCAAAGAGGCGCTGCACGAGGTCGGCCTCCAAGGCATCACTGTCGTCGAGGCCAAGGGCTTCGGCCGCCAGAAGGGGCACACGGAACTCTACCGGGGCGCGGAGTACGTCGTGGACTTCCTGCCCAAGGTGAAGATCGAGGTAGTGTGCAGCGAAGGGGTGGTCGAGCGCGCCGTCGAGGCGATCGTCAGCGCCGCCCGGACCGGGCGGATCGGCGACGGCAAGATTTTCGTCTCCACCGTCGACGAGGTGGTGCGCATCCGCACCGGCGAGCGCGGCGAGGATGCGGTCTAGGCTTCCGATCGCCGGCGGAAGCGATTAAACGGTCGGCGCGAGCAGAGAGGTTGAGGGCAGAGGAATGGCGCAGAAGCCTGCAAGCGGGAACGCCGACGCGGTCGGCCGGGTGATGGAGATGCTGAACGAGCAATCCGTCGAATTCGTCGACCTGCGGTTCACCGACCCGCGTGGGAAGTGGCAGCACACCGCCCAGCACGTCTCCACCATCGACGACGAGGTGTTCCGCGACGGCATCATGTTCGACGGCTCCTCGATCGCCGGGTGGAAGGCGATCAACGAGTCCGACATGATCCTGATGCCGGACGCCGAGACGGCGGTGATGGACCCGTTCGCGGCCAAGCCGAGCCTGATCCTGTTCTGCGACATCATCGAGCCATCGACCGGCCAACCCTACCACCGCGACCCGCGCTCCACCGCCAAGAAGGCCGAGCAGTATCTCCAGGCCAGTGGCGTCGGCGACACCGCCTCGTTTGGGCCGGAGGCCGAGTTCTTCATCTTCGACGGCGTGAAGTTCGGCGTCGGCGGTAATTACGGGATGTACCAGATCGACAGCCAGGAGGGGCCGCAAGCCTCGCTGAAGGACTATCCGGAAGGCAACATGGGCCACCGCCCGGCGGTGAAGGGCGGCTACTTTCCGGTCCCGCCAGTGGATTCCGACAGCGATCTCCGCGCCGAGATGCTGTCCACGATGGGCGAAATGGGCGTGGTGATCGAGAAGCACCACCACGAGGTGGCGCAGAGCCAGCACGAGCTCGGCATGAAGTTCGGCCCGCTCGTGCGGATGGCCGACCACATGCAGATCTACAAGTATTGCATCCACAACGTGGCGCACAGCTACGGCAAGACTGCGACGTTCATGCCGAAGCCCATCTACGGCGACAATGGCTCGGGGATGCACGTCCACCAGTCGATCTGGAAGGGCGGCCGGCCGCTGTTCGCGGGCAATGGCTACGCCGACCTGTCCGAGTCGGCGCTCTATTACATCGGCGGCATCATCAAGCACGCCAAGGCGCTGAACGCGTTCACCAATCCGCTGACCAACAGCTACAAGCGGCTGATTCCCGGCTTTGAGGCGCCGGTGCTGCTCGCCTACTCGGCGCGCAACCGCTCCGCCTCCTGCCGCATCCCGTACGCCACCAGCCCGAAGGCCAAGCGCGTCGAGGTGCGCTTCCCCGATCCGGGGGCCAATCCCTACCTGGCTTTCGCGGCGATGCTGATGGCCGGACTGGACGGTATCCGCAACAAGATCCACCCCGGCGATCCGATGGACAAGGATCTGTACGACCTGCCGCCGGAGGAGCTGAAGGGCATTCCCACCGTGTGCGGCAGCCTGCGCGAGGCGCTGACCGCACTGGAGGGCGACCGCGAGTTCCTGCTGAGCGGCGACGTGTTCAGCATGGACCAGATCGAGAGCTACATCGAGCTGAAGTGGAGCGAGGTGTACCGTTTCGAGCACACGCCGCACCCGGTCGAGTTCGAGATGTACTACTCAGTTTGAGTGCCGCAAGCGCCGGATCGAGCCACTGACCACGTTCCAAGGGGCCAAGGCCCCTTGGAGGTCGCCATGCGAAGGCCAGAAGACCGCCGCTGCCTCTATGCGCGATTGGGGCGGCGTCCGCACGCGTTGGCCGCTCATCCATAGCCGAGGAATCAGAAAGCGGCATGAGCCTCTGGACAATTGCCCTGCAACACACTGGCCGGCCGATCGACAAGTGGCAGCACTACTTTCCGATCTATGAACGCCATTTGTCGCGGTACGTGAACACACCGGTCCTGGTTCTCGAAATCGGCTGTGGGGCCGGAGGATCGTTGCAGGTGTGGAGAAAGTACTTTGGCCCCCACGCCAGGATTGTGGGTGTCGACAACCGGCCGGAGTGCCAGGCTTTCGAGCAGCAAGGCATAGCGGTGCGCATCGGCGATCAGTCAGATCCGGGATTCTGGTCTCGGTTTCTCTCGGAATTCGGAGCCCCTGATGTCGTTGTCGACGATAGCAGCCATGAGATGCGTGACGTGATCACCAGCTTTCGCTGCCTTTATCACGCCCTCGACGAGCGCGGCGTTTACATCGTCGAGGATATGCACACCGCCTATTGGCCTGAATTCGGCGGTGGCTTGCGCCGGGAGGGCACCTTCATAGAACTCTCGAAGGCGCTGATCGACGCACTGAATGCCCAACTACAGCCGGGGTGAGCTGGAGCCGATGCCATTCACGAATGAGACACTGTCCATATGTTTTTACGATAGCATGGTTGTGTTTGAAAGGGGTTCGCGGCTTTCGAAGGAGCGACTGAACGTGGGGACGATGGATTAGGCCCGGCCCCTGGGCTTCAGGATTACGCGGAGCCAGTGCGCTTTTACGCAGCAATATCACAATCCGGTGAGCCGAGACCGTGGATTAAAATTGGAGAACGGCTTTTTTTCCGTGCATGGATGGTGGCGATGGTTCAGTCCGTGGCGATCTGCGACGGCCCAAGGTTCGGCAGTTGACGGGGCTTCGAAGGCGGCGACACTGCGGGTCAGAGCCTCGGCGGTGGCGTGGCAGTGATGGTAGGTGACGTCCTCGCGTAGCCAGCGCCACAGCGGCTCGACCGCCATCAGGTCAGGACTATAGCCCGGCAGCGGCAGCAGGTGGATGTCCAGGCGCGCCGCGGCGGACCAGACCATCTTGGCGCGATGATGGCGCCTTGTCCCAGACCACGATCAGCTTGCCGGTGGGGATCTCGGCGCGCAGTCGGCGCAGCACGTCGATGGTATGCGCGCCATTGGCCCGCGCATAGGGCCAGATCCGCACCCGGCCCTCGTTGTAAAGATATAGGCCATGAACGAGACCTTGGCCTTCAGAACGGGTGAGGATGAGGCGACGTGGAAGCGCTTGCCGCGCTCGCCCCAGCCGTAGCCGAGGTCGCATTCGGTGGATGTGCGCCTCATCGAGATAGACCAGGTGATGGTGCTCATCACGCGCACCATCAGCGAGGGGCCGATCTGGGCGATGAAGGCCTCCCGTTGTTCGGGCTTGCCGCGGCCGAGCAGCTTGCGGGCCTTTCCACGACAGGTTCGGCCGGTGCGGTGCCTGGCGGATGGTCTCGCGGAGCAGCGGCGGGCGAACTGCGCCCGCACGAAGCCAACCAGACGCCGCAGTGTCCAACGTGGCTTTACATCGGCTCCGGCGACCGTGGACTGGCCGCTTGGCGCTGTGCGGCACGGACCTGATCGCCAAGCGCGGCGGCGACGTCCGGCAAAGGGGGGGCGGCCACCGGTGCGCTGATACGTCAGCGCCTTGGGGCCGTGTTCGTTGTGGGTGTGCAGCCAACCCATCACGGTTTGCGCTCGTCGTCCCGTGCGTTCGGCAACCGCCGTGGCACAACTGCCTTGAGCAATCTCGTGCAGCGCCAGGAAGCGTTCGCGGCTGCGGGGATGCGCGGCGGTCAGCGCCAATGGCGCAGATCCGCCACTGTCTGGTCCCAACGCTGATGATCAACTCGTAACACTGATCTGAAAGAGCCTTGTTCCAGGAAAGACCATCCAATGGGAACAGCACAATTCCCAGCCAAGGAAAAACCAACGGCCTCAAAGTGACGCGGTCTAACAAAGTGGACGCGGTTTAAGAGGTACGAGCTAGTTCTTTATAGGCAACGAGGAGAGCGATGCCCGCATCCACGCTGAACGCGCCGATCGTGTCGAGTTCCGCAGACGGGCTTGCCGCCCATTTCACTTTCGACGCGACGACGGCAGCTTTTGGCCCCATCGCTCACGTCCAGGGCGGTGCCGAACCCGCGTACGATCAGACCGCGAGCGTTGCTCGGCTGGATCATACGCTCAATCTCACCCCGGGAGTCCGCTCAACCCGAGCTTGAACATCCAGGCTTCGGGGATCGGCACCGAGGCGGTCTCCCGGGGCATGGGAATCAACTCGATTTCGGCCAGTGGCACGACCGACATTGGCTCGGCCGACTTCGTGCTGACCGACAACCCCCTCGTCCCGCGTGGCGTCCTCGGCCTGCTAGGGATGTCCGTATCGGCGAGCCACATCCACGCGACAGCGGCGTACTCGCATGTCTTCGGCGTGGACAAGAGCTTCGTCACCAGCGACGCCAGCTTCGGCTCGCTCAGCCTCGGCGGCGCCTTGATCGGAAAAAGCCTGACATTCTCGGGCGACGCCGCGCCCAACACGGTTCTTTTCTCAAGCCCGACCGTCACTGTCGCCCTCGACCGGCAAACCGTTGCCGACCTCATCTCGAATGGCCTGACCAAGACGCTCACGCCGACAGGGGTGTGACCCAGGCAATCGATATCAGCCTGCACGGCGCGACCCTGTTCGGCGGGAAAGTTTCTGGCAATATCGTTATCGGCCAGGCGTCGGCGGGGGCTGGAAGCTTGCCTGCGTGGGCGAGCCTGCCCGCTTAGGGCGTGACCGCTTTCGCGGGACTGATGAAAGGATTGAGTGAAACCAAAATCCCCCGGGCAGGGGCCGCACCGAGGGCGGGATCGCGTGGCTCAGAACCGCCGCTCGAACACCTTCACCACGTCGCCCGGGCGCAGCGGCAATTCGGGAAGCGCGCGGCCCTCGACCGCGGTGCCGCCGTCGGTGCGCACCACGGCCACATAGTCATCGATGGCCCGGTAGGTGTACCCGCCGGCTAGGGCGACCGCCGCGACGACGCTCATGCCCGGCTGGTAGGGAAACTGGCCGGGCTTGTTGACCTCCCCCAGCACGAAGATCGGTCGGTACCCCGTCACCTCCACGGAAACCGAGGGGTCGCGCTCCAGGCCGGCGCGCGTCAGCATTCGAGCGATCGCCTTCTCCAGGGCCGCCGGATGCAGGCCGGCGGCGCGCACGCTGCCGAGCATGGGCAGCGCCAGCCGGCCGCTGTCGCCGACGCGGAACTCCCCGGTCAGGGCCTCGTCGCTCACCGTGATGATCCGCACCTGATCGCCCGGCCCGAGCCGGTACTCGGCATCGGTGGGCGGTGGCAGCGGCGCGAGGTCCCGCCCCGGCGCGCAGCCGCCGAGCAGCGCCGCGCAGAGCGAGAACGCGAGGAGTGGCGTGCAGCCGGAACGCATACGCGTATCATCACGGTTTTCCGTTGCTGAAACGCTAACCCGCGTCTCAAAGCTCGATGACCCCGTGACGCAGCCCAAGGACGACCGCCTCGGCCCGGCTGGTCGCGCCGATCTTCTCGAACAGCGCCTCAAGGTGGAACTTGACGGTGTGGACCGAGATTCCAAGCCGTCGCGCGATGCCCTTGTTGCTGAGCCCCTGCCCGACCAGGACCAGGATCTCGGCCTCGCGCGCAGTGAGGGACGGCGCGTCCTCCGCGCTGCGGAAGCCGCCGGGGGCGGGCAGGGCGCCCTGAGGCCGGACCAGCAGCCCCGCCGCCACGGCCCGCAGCCCTGCGTCAAGCTGGGCGGGGCTGGCGGAGCGCGGCAGCACTCCCGCGACCTGGGCGGGTGCCACGCCGTCCGTCAACACCAGGACGGGCGCGTCGAGTTCCGCGGGCGGACTGGCACCGGTTGCCAGGTCGCACAGCAGCACGTCGGGCGCGTCGTCGGCAATGGTGAAGCCGGCCTGTTCCAGCATCGCCGCGAGGCCGCGCCGGCGAATCGGATCGGGTGCGAGCAGCCGGACGCGCAGGCTCATGCGGGGCGCGCGGCGACCGTGGCGGTGAGCGTGTGCGCCGCCCCGGCGCGCAGCAGCCGGAGCACCGCCGCCTGGCCGACCCGATCGGGTCCAAGCTTCGCGGCGAGGGCGCGGGCACTGAGCGTTGGCGTGCCATCCACGTCGAGCAGGATGTCCCCCGGCAGCACGCCCGCCTTCTCGGCGGGTCCATCGGTTGCCAAACTCATCACCATCATGCCCGCTTCCTGTCCGGCGGCTGCCCGCAGGCCCTGGGGAATGGCGATCGGCTGGAGCGCGAGGCCAAGCCAGCCGCGCGCGATCCGGCCTTCCGACAGAAGCGGGTCGATCACGCGGTCGACCGTCGCGGCCGGGATCACCAGCGTCCGCCGGCGCGGGCCGGAGGTGGACATGCCGAGCAGCCGCCCCGCCGCGTCGAGCACCGGCCCGCCTTCGTCCGCGCCCAGTCGGGCATCGAGGCGCAGCAGCGCGTCGATACGCCCGCCACGCATGCTGTGCCACTCCGGCCCTGTCGCATGCACAAGGGCGAGCCGCACGGTCGGCGCTCCGGCCCTGTCCGCGCCCACCACCAGCGCCAGCGCGCCCACACGGGGCGGCGGCGCGGGATCGGGCCGGGTGCCTTGCAGCGGCTGCGCCAAGCGCAAGACCGCGATATTGGTGCTCGGGTCCCGGCCGGCCAGTCCCGCCTGCATCTCGCCCGACGATCCGATCAGGGTCAGGTCTGTCCTGCTGGGCAGGACTTGCTCCGACGTCACCACCACGTCCGGCCGCCAGACGATGCCGCTGCATCGGCGCCGGCCGAGGTCGATGGCGACGACGCTGGACGCGGCCTGCGCCACCTGGTCCGCAACGGCCTTTGAGAGTTGCTCAAATACGGTACTCATGTGTCGCTCCTGTCTTGGTCGTCAGGACATAGCCTGTCGCCGCGTGACGCGAGATCGGCCGGATGACCGGGAACCGGCCTGGGCACATGGCCGGGTGTTTGCGGCGCAAGCCCCTGGCCATTAGGACTTCGTTAGCAATCCCCACCGATGATGGCGGCGTCCGCCTCGGACAAAAGGTCCGGGCGCTCGTGGGGACGCGATGCTGGAGAGGTCAGCTAGCCCCAATACGGTTCACTTTAGTTGTTTGTGCCGCAGGGAGAACCAAGGCGAATGCTGCATTTTCAATTGGTTGGTATTCGGTCGATAGCTTAAGTGAACAGGATTTTGCCTTAAGTGAACAGTATTGCAGCTAGCCCGGAAGCGACGCCGCCCTCGCGCCGGACCCCCGGCGAGCGCGGCGGCTCGCCGCCTGGGGCAGGCCAAGTCCCGATCCGCGCGGTCCTGGGCGTGTTGCGGCGGCGCCTGCGCGCGGTGTTGGCCTGCGCCGTCCTGATCCCGGCGCTATCCCTGATCGCGTTGCGCCAGACCCCGCCGCGCTACACCGCCGCCGGCACAGTGATCTACGATCCCAATGAGTACAGGCCGCGCGAGATGCAAAGCATCCTGCGCGCCGATCCGACGACGCCGACGACCATGGCGAGCCAGGCCGAGGTGTTGCGCAACTTGCGCAGCATCGAACAGGTTGCCGACCAGCTCGGGCTATTCGCTCGACCGGAGTTCAATCCGGCCCGCCGTCCGCCGTCCGCCCCCGCGCGCTTCGCCTACTGGCTGGGCGCGCGGCTCGGGTTCGCACCGCCAAAACCCGTCGATCCAATGAGCGAGCCGGCGCGCAATGCCGTTCTGCTGGCGGTCCAGCAGATGCTGGAGATCCGCACCGTCGCCAGCTCGCGCGTGCTGGAGGTGTCGTTCACGGCGAACGACCCGGTGCTCGCCGCCGCCGTCGTGAACCGGCTTATCGACGTCTACATCCGCGATCAGCTCGCTGCGAAGTTCCGCGCGGTGCGCCGTGCCCAGGACTGGCTGGAGAGCCGCGCGGCGGAGCTGAAGGTCGAGGTGCGAACCGCCGAAGACCGCGTGGCCGCCTATCGCGCGCGCGAAGGCATGGTGCGGGGCATGCACGCCGGGCTCGACGCGGAGCAGATCAGCACGCAGACCGAGACCCTGGCGCGGGCGCGCAGCGAACTGGCGCAGGCAGAGGGGCGGCTCGACGTCGCCCGCAACGGCCGTTGGCGTGGCGGCGCAGGCGGCGGTCGCGCCCAGCGTCATCGAGGCGCAGCAGCAGGCCGATCTGCTGGTCACGCAACTGCAATCGCTGCTAGCGCGGCTTGGGCCAAACCATCCCGACGTGCGCGCCGCGCAGCGCCAGGTCGAGCAGGCGCAGCGCGCCGTCGCGGCGGCGCGCGAGCGTGTGGTGGGCGCGACCGAGGCGGAGGTCCGTGCCGCGCGCGCCCGCGTCGCGATGCTCGAAAACTGGCGGCGCCCGTCCATCCGAAAGACCCTGATCGGTTGCAGGAGACCCGCCAGCAAGCGGCTGTCGAGAGCGCCGACGCGCGCGAGTTGTCGCTGGCCCTGCCGCTCACCGATCCGAGCTTCCCGCGCATGCGGCCCACGCTCGCCGCCGCTGCGGTCTTCGGCGTGCTGTTCGGGCTCCTCGTGGCGCATCTGCTGGAGCTCGCCGACACGACGTTCAAGAGCGGCGAGGAGGTGCGCGGCGTCCTGGCCTTACCCTGCCTGGCGTTGATCCCGAGACTAGGGCGGCGATCCCTGCGCGGGATGCAGGTCGCGGACTACCCGGCGCACAAGCCGATGACCCCGTTCGCCGAGCAGGTTCGCGGGTTGCGCGCCGGGCTGTGGCTCGGACGGAAGCGGCCGCGCACTGTCGCCGTGGCCGCGTCCCGTCCGGCCGAGGGCAAGACCACCGTGACGCTCGCGCTTGGCCGGTCAGCGGCGCTGAGCGGGGAGCGCGTGGTGGCGATCGACTGCGACACCCGCCACCCGTCGTTCGCCCGTCTGATCGGCGGGGCGGCGGCGCCGGGCCTTGCCGAGGTGCTGCGCGGCAGCGCGCGGCTCGAGGACGCGCTGCGGAAGGATCATTTGACAGACCTGTTTTACATCCCAGCCGGCGAGGGCGGGCCGGAGACGCTCGCCTTGTTCATGTCCGAGGCCATGGGCCGGATATTGCAGGGCTTGCGTCAGCAGTTCGATCTCGTGCTGATGGACGCGCCGCCCGCGCACGCCATGACCGAAACGCGGGTGATCGCGCAGATCGCGGACGCGACGCTGCTCTGCGTGCGCTGGCGGGCGACGCCGCGCGCGGTCGTGCAGAATGCGATCGAGTTGCTCGAAACGGCGGGGGCCTCGATCGCCGGCGTGGCGCTGACCCGCGTGGATGCCCGCGCGCACCGCCGCTCCGGTGCAGCGGACGCCGAGATATGCCATCCGCGCTATCGCCGGTACTATCAGCATTGAGGGCCGTGTCCGCAACGGGGGTAAAATGGGCCGCAAGCCATTTCCTCGCTGCCCTCCTCCTAACCTGGCCAGCCCTCCTCAACGGCTATCCGCTCGTCTTCTCCGACACAGGCACGTATCTCTCGCAGGCGCTGAACCGCTACGTCGGCTGGGACCGCCCAGTCTTCTACAGCGTCTTCATGCTGCCCCTGCATATGGGGCTGACCACCTGGCCGGTGATTGCGGCGCAGGGGCTCATCACGGCCTGGGTCTTGCGCGTGGCGTTGCGCGCGCTGCTGCCGGGGTGCCCGGCGTGGTGGCTCGCGGCGCTGGCGGCCGTGTTGGCGCTGGTCTCGCCGCTTCCCTGGTTCGCCGCGCAACTCATGCCGGACCTGTTCACCAGCCTGCTCGTGCTCGCGCTGGCGCTGCTCGTGCTCACGCCGGAGCGCCTTGGCCGCGTGGAAGCCCTCGGCCTGGCGGCGCTCGCGGCATTCGCCGTGAGCGCGCATCTGTCCAACTTGCCGCTCGCGCTCGCGCTGCTGGCCGTCCTGGTGCCGCTCCGCCGCTGGCTGGGCGCGCGCGTCGCGCTTGGCGGAGCGGAACTGGCGTTGGTCGTGGCGACGCCCATCGCGGCAAGATGGGCAAGTTGGCGCTGATCGGCGTCAACCTGACGGTCCACGGCTCTGCTTCTATCGCGCCCTACGGCGACGTCTTCCTGCTCGCCCGCGTGATCGAGGACGGGCCAGGCCGCGATGCGTTGCTGCGGGCGTGTCCGGATGCCGGGTGGCGGCTCTGCGCGGTCCGCGACCGACTACCGGCCAGCGCCGACGAGTTCCTGTGGGCGCGCGGCAGTCCGCTCAACGCGACGGGCGGGCCGAAACGGGCGAGCGCCGAGGCCGACGCCATCATCGCGGCCGCGATCCGGGCGGAACCAGGGAGGGAACTGTCCGCGATGCTCCGCAACGCCGGACGCCAGCTCCTTCGCTTCAGCAGCGGCGACGGCCTCCAGCCCTGGCCGGACACCGTCACCCCCTGGATCGATCGAGACTTCCCGCGTTTCGAGCGGGCCGCCTACGCCGCCGCGCGACAGACCGCGGGGGAGAGGCTCCTGCCGGACTGGGCGGCTAGGCTGCACATGGGCGTGGCCATGGGCGGGATCGCCCTCATGCTCGGCCTCTTGCCCGGGTGGCTGCGCCGGCGCGACATCATGGCTGGCCTCACGGTCGCGGTCCTGGCCGCGCTCCTCGGCAACGCGGCGATCACCGGCGCGCTGTCCGGCCCGCACGACCGCTACCAGAGCCGGATCATGTGGCTGCCCAGCCTGGCGCTCCTGCTCGCCGCCGCGAGGCGCTGGACACGGACGGCGTGAGCCGGGCGCGCGGCATCGCCTGGTCGGGGGTGGAGGCGTCGGCCTCGGGTGCCTTCTCGCTCGTCTCGGCCTTCGTCATCGCCCGGCTGACGGGTCCAACAGAGATGGGCGTGGGCGCGGCGGTCGCGTCCGTGCATGTGCTGCTCTGGGTGGGCGTGAACGCCTTGTTCGCACCCCGACTACGGATAAGCCTCGATTTGTTGGCCGCTGCGGGAGATGGAAGGTTTGCCGGGTCTGAAGGCGTAAGCGACGAGGCAGGACAGGACATGGACCATGGCGTTCACGACCGACCGGTGGCGTGAATGCTCAAGTCCCATTTCGCATTTGAGGATATCGAGCACGGTCTCGATGACGAAGCGCTTGCGCAGCATGATCTTGTCAGCGAGGGGCATGAGGTAGTTCTTCATGCTCCGCCGGATGCTGGTGATGAGGTGCAGGCCACGTTGCCAGAGTTTCTTGAACAGTTCGTGGCCAATATAGCCTTTGTCGGCGTAGAGCTTGCCCGCCAGGTGCTTGGTCATCGCGTCCAGCACGGTGCTGTCGGCGGTGTTGCCGGGGGTGATCTTCAGCGCCATGACCTGGCCTTTGTGGTTGATCACGAAGTGCGGCTTGAGCCCATAGAACCACCCCATGCTGGTCTTGCCGCGCGCGGCGAGGCCGTCGAAGACCTTGTGGCGGTGAATGCGACGATTGTGACAGACAGCGAGCTTGGTTGAGTTGGCGAAGTAGATGCCGCTCTGCTCGCCGCTGAGGCTGTGCAGCAGCACCATCAGGGGGGCGAACAGCCGCGGCATCAGACTGACAAAGCGGTCATAATGCGGCAGATCGCCAAAGCAGGCGCGATACTGCTGGCCGATCCCGTAGTGGTAGAACGCCTTGAAGTGCTTGAACGGCGAGAGATGAAACAGCACCACGATGAACAGCATCTCGGAGCGCGACAGCTTGCCTGGGCGTTGCCTTCTCTTCTCCGAAGGGATCAGTCGATGCTGTTCCCACGCCTCGAACAGCTTGCAGAAATCGTCGAGACAGCAATACAGCGCCGTGATATCAATGGCCATTGAGGGGGCTCCCCGGACCCGGGTTTGACGCTCAGCCTTCGCAAACCGATGCTGTCAAGTCCTTGGTCCTTTGGGAATCCCCTCAACCCTTATCCGTAGTTCGGGTTATTCGCGGACGCTGTCGTGCAGCGGCCGAACTTGAGCGAGTCCGACGCATCGAGCGCCTTTTGGGCGTCGGCCCTCATGGGTTTGGTCGCTGCCTTCGTGCAGGCGGGCGCGGGCTGGCCTCTGCACGCCGCCATGGGGGACGTGCGGATCGGTGCCATGTCGCTGGCCCTGGCGGCTCCGCTGCCGCTGGTTGGCGCGGCTGGCGTGGTGCAGGGGCGCGCGACCCGGGCGCGCGACTATCGGCTTCCCGCGCTGCGGGCAGTGGTGGGGCAGGGGGCGGGCACGATGGTCGGAGTCGCTGCGGCGCTTCGAGGCAACGGGGCTTGGGCGGTGGCCGCGCAGCAGGCGACAATCTCGGCCACGGGTGCCTTGGTGCTCCTGGGCGGAGCGCGATGGCGTCCCCGTCTCACCTGGCACTGGGAGCCGGTCCGCGACTTGCTATGTGTTGGCGTGCCGCTGACCGCGAGCACGCTGGTGCTGCACGGGCGCTATCGCTTGTTCGCCCTGCTTCTCGGCGGCACCGCCGGTCCCGCCGCGTTGGGGCAGGTTCACATGGCGTTCCGGCTCGTGGACGCGGTTCGGGAACTGGTCTCCACTGCGATGTGGCGGTTGCTGCTGCCAGCCATGTCGGAGCGTCAGGCGGATCGTCCTGCCCTGCTGCTCCAGATCGACCGTGTTCTGGGGCTGATCGGGCATACCTTGTTCCCGCTCTGCGGCGCCATGCTGGTCAGCATCGCCCCCCTGACCCGGCTGCTCCTCGGCCCGTCCTGGGCGCCCTCGGGCACGGCGGCGTTGCCGCTGGTCGGGCTGGCGGCCTGGCTCTTCCTGCTGTTCCCGTCTGGCGTCGCGTGCGTGGCGCGGGGCGCTCCCCTATACGCACTGCGCGCCAACCTCGCCAGCACTGTCGTTCTGGTGCTTGGCGTGATTATTGCCCGCCCGGCAACCCCCTCGCGGCCGTATGGATCTGGCTGACGGCGCAGTTCCTGGTCGCGCCCTATGCGCTGGCGACCGCGGCGCGCGTGCTCGGCACGGGCCTCTTCCGGCCGCTTCGCGCCGGGGCGCCCGCGCTGGCCGCGACCGGCCTCGCCACCGGGTCCGCGATCCTGCTGCCGAGCCTGGCGGGCGTGAGCACCGAGCCAGCGACGATCGCCGCGCGCGCGGCGGTCGCGCTTGCCGTGCTCGGCGCCGTCGCCGCGATCAGGCGCGCGCCGCCTGGATCACTTGCCAGATTTTGAGGGCGGTCGCCGGCATGTCGATATGCGTGATGCCATATTCCGACAGCGCGTCGACCAGCGCGTTCATCACCGAGGGCATCGCCCCAGCGCAGCCCGCCTCCCCACAGCCCTTGCTGCCCAGCACGTTCGTCTTGCACGGCACCGGATGGCTGGCGAAGGACATCTGTGGAATCTCGATCGCGCGGGGCAGCGCGTAGTCCATGAACGAGCCACTCAGCGGCTGGCCCTGCTCGTCATAGACAACTCGCTCATAGAGGGCCTGGCCGATGCCCTGCACGACGCCGCCATGCGCCTGGCCCTCGACCAGGAGCGGGTTCACGATAGTGCCGAAATCATTGACCATCGTGTAGCGCACGACCTCCGCCACCCCGGTATCTAGATCGACCTCCACTTCGGCGATGTGGCAGCCATTCGGATAGGAGAAGGGCGGGCTTTTCGCGACGTGGCGCACCGAGAGCGTGCGCGGCAGGCCGGGCGGCAAATCCACCCCCGCGCGCAATCGCTCCTCAAGCCCCATGATGCCGATGGCGCGATCGGTGCCGGCGATGCGGAAGCGGCCGCCCGAGGCGACGATCTCGAACTCGATGTCGGCCTCGGCGGCCTCCAGCACGTGCGCGGCGAGCTTTCGCCCGTTCTCGATCACCCGCTCGCTCGCCTCCACGATGGCGGTGCCGCTCGCCATGAGGGACTTCGAGCCGCCCGTCCCGCCGCCCGCCAGCAGCTCGTCGCTGTCGCCTTGCAGCAGCCTGATTCGCTCGAACGGGATGCCGAGCCGGCTGGCGAGCACCTGCGCGAACGGCGTGGCGTGGCCCTGGCCGTAGTCGAGCGTGCCGGTGATCATCGTCACCGCGCCGTCGGGCTCGAAGCGGATGCCGCCCATTTCGGGCGCGGGCGGGCCGGTGACTTCCAGATACTGGCCGATGCCGATGCCGCGCAGCCGGCCTCGCGCGCGGCTTTCCTCCTTCCGTGCCGGGAACCCGTCCCAATCGGCGGCGGCCAGCGCCTCGTTCAGCACCGAAGTGAAGTCGCCGCTGTCGTACACCGTTCCCGCCGGGGTGGTGTAGGGATAGGCGTCGTTGCGGATGTGGTTGCGCCGACGGATCTCGGCGCGGTCGATCCCCATCTCCCGCGCCCCCGTGTCGAGCAGGCGCTCGATGTAGTAGTTGCCCTCGGGCCGGCCGGCGCCGCGGTACGGACCGACGGGGCTGGTGTTGGTGAACATCGCCCTTGATGTCACCTCTTGCAGCGGCGTCGCGTAGACGCCGATGGTGTTCTTCACGATGTTGCCGGTCGGCTGCAGGACGGTGCCATTCGACAGGTACGACCCGATGTTGCCGTAGCCGGTGACGCGCAGCGCGAGGATGCGCCCCTCGGGGTCCAGCGCGATTTCCTGCTCCATGTCGTGGTCGCGCCCGTGGCTGTCGGAGAGGAAGCTTTCCGAGCGGTCGTCGCGCCACTTCACCGGCCGGCCGAGCGCGCGGGCGGCGTGCAGGATGGCGATGTACTCGGGATATACCGAGGATTTCATCCCGAAGCTGCCGCCGACATTGCCGGTCAGCACGCGGATCTTCTCCACCGGCGTCTTGAGCGGGCCGGACAGCGCCTGGCGCATCGGGAACGTCCCTTGGCAGCCCAGGCGCAGCGTCCAACGCCCCGTGTCCGCGTCGTACTCGCCGATCGCCGAACGCGGCTCCATCGGACAGACCACGACGCGGCTGTTGCGGATTCTCAACCGCGTGACATGCGCCGCGCGCTGGAAGGCTGCCGCTACCGCCTGCGTGTCGCCGTGGTGAAAATCGAGGATCACGTTGCCTGGCGTGGCCTCATGGACCAGCGGGGCGCCGGGCGCGGCGGCCTCGGCGGCAGTGGTCACGGCAGGCAGCGGGTCAATATCGACCATGACCGCTTCGGCGGCGTCCCGTGCCTGCTTCGCGGTCTCGGCCACCACCACGGCCACCGGGTCGCCCACGAAGCGCACCTTGTCGGTTGTCAGGGGCGGCTGCACCGGCTTCGGCATGTCCGAGCCGTCGCGGTTCTTAAACACCGCGCCCGAAGGCATCGGACCAAGCCCGGCGGCGAGCAGGTCGGCCCCAGTGAACACCCCCAGCACGCCGGGCATCGCCTTCGTGGCCGAGGTGTCGATGCCCAGGATGCGGCCATGCGCGTGGCTGCTGCGCACCATCACCGCATGGAGTTGGCCGGGCAGGTTGAGATCGTCGGTGTAGCGCCCCTCGCCACGCAGGAGCGTCGGGTCTTCCTTACGCGGCACGGGCTGACCGACCGCGTATCTCGTCTCTGTGTGTAAAACGGCGTCGAATGGCGCGTCCATCGCTTACCTCAAGTCCATCAAATTCGTAGAAACATGCCTCCCGTCGTCGCGCTTAACCCCTCCCCCGGCCCCCTCCCGCAAGGGGAGGGGAAGTCATTAGCAGTGGCCTGCTTTTTCCCGCTCCCCCCTTGCGAATGGGGGCTGGGGGCAGGGGTGCCAACACGTCGGCGATAAGGGCTGCTGATCTCAGGGCGGACCATGCCCCCGGATGGCGGTCGCGGCAAGCGAGTAGGCCACGCCTAGGCCCAAGCCACCTCACAACCCTCCCAGGAAAGCCGCGACGTGGGCTTTTACGAACTCGGCCGCGGCCGCCAAGTCGGTCAGCACTGGCGTCGGCGCGGCGGCAACCCGCTGGGCATGGAGATCGGGGTCCGAGCCGGCCGTTGGTAGTTGGGCGGCGGTTGCCGCCAGAGCCCTCTGCATGTCGTTCGGCGGCCTGAGCTTTGCGGCGATCACTGCCGCCGGCGTGGTCTGGGTCGGCGATGCCGCGATCCGATCCGGCCCGTCATTACTAGGTGTGCTGCCAAGCGCTGGGAGAAGGTCGGGTGCGGCGGCGTCACGTGGCGTGAGCGGCCCAAGGCCGAACAGCTTGCGCAGGGTCGCGATGATGGACGTGTGGTCGAACGGGGTCGGCCCGGTTGACCGGATGATGCTGCGCGGCGCCACGTAAGGTGACACGATCACCGCCGGAACCCGAACGCCAAAACGGTCGAAGGTGAACCCGTTTCCATACGGCGGCCCAGGCGGCGTGGCTGGCGGCGGCGTCACGTGATCGTAGCAGCCGCCATGCTCGTCAAAAAGGACGATGAGCAGAGTCTCATGCCATCGCGGTCCCGCGCGGAGCGCGTTGTACACCGTCGCGATCAGCGCTTCGCCCAAAAGGATGTCGTGCGGCGGATGCTCGTCGTTCGGCATCTGCCCGAGCACCACGTCGGTGAAATAGCGCGGCTCTATGAAGCTGTAGGCAGGCAGCGTGCCGCTTCCCGCGTCGGCGAGAAAGGCCTCAAACGGGCGGAACCCCTCGGCGGACTTGTTCCAGATCCGCGACAGTGTTGCCGCCTGGGGAACGTCGTGGAAATAGATCCGCCACGTCTTGCCCGCTGCCTCCAGCAGGTTGAACACGGTCTGCATGGCATAGGGGAAGTGGTATGGTGCGTTGTTCACCCAGCCCCCGGCCGTGCCGCAATGGGTGAAGAACCGGTTGGGCCATGTTTGGCAGGGCGCCGAGGCGAACCAGCGATCGCTAACACCGAATGCCGTGGCAAGGGTGCTGAGCACCGGAAGCTGTCCGGGTGTGAAATAGTGCATGACCGCGCGCGGATTGCGTGGCGCCGTGCCCGGCTGGCGCATGTAGCTGTCGACGAACCCACCCATGGGACTGGCACCACCGAGCCCGCCGATCTGCACAGCAATGTCAGTGAATAGCTCGCCAGGGTCCGGATCGGGGATCATCGCCGTCGTGGCGTCCATGCCTGGCTGATTCCACACTGGGACAAATTGCGCGACGCCGTCCGGCTGATGCCAGATATTGCCTTCTTCGCCGGTCAGCCCGTCGAAGCCGGGTGTCCCGTCGCGCAGCTTCCCGAGCACGCTGTCGAACGAACGGTTTTCCAGCATCAACACGACGACGTGGCTGATGGTCATGCCGATTCTCCCTGCAACAGAGGGCGGAGGCGCGGCTGGTGTGCCGCGCCCTGTGGAAAATCAGGTCGCCACGCCCTCGATCACCTCCCCGAACCGTACCCAGGTCTTGCCGTCCCAATGCGCTGTCTGAAGCGCGCGGCACGGATGGTAGTTGGTCGGGCTGGTGTTGAGCTTGATGCCGGGCAGGAGCACCGGGTTCTCCACGTCATGCAGGCTGAGCACCTGCTTCATCACGTTGGGCCGGGAGAAGTCGCCGTTGCAGGCTTCCAGCACGTGCCGCATGGTGTGGCTGGCGGCGTAGCCGGCCACATGGCCAGCGTCTGTGATGTCCGCGCCGGGCAGGTATTTCGCCATGAACTGCTTGAAGCCCTGCATTCCCGAATCATTGTCCCAGGCTGGATCGGCGGGGTCCTTGAGGTAGAGCGTGGTGATGATCCCGATGCCTTTGTCCGGACCTGCCGGCCGCATGACCGCGCCGACGGAGATCGAGACGTTGGTCATGAAGAACATCGGCTTCCAGTTGAGGTCATGGACCTTGCGGATGGATTGCGCGGCGAATTTGGGGGTTGCCGCCAACAGCAGCGCGTTGGCGCCCGAGTTCTGCAGGTCGGTGATCTGGCTGTCTATAGTCGCATCCGTCACCTCGTACGTGACGGATTTTGTTACAACCTGGTCCCAGTCTTTCCCGAGTATGTCACGCACCCCGGTCGGGTAGTCCTTCCCGAAATCGTCGTTTTGGTAAAGAATGCCGAGCTTCGCCTTCGGATTCTCCTTCAGCATGTACTTCGTGTAGATCTGGGCCTCGGTCCGGTAGCTCGGCTGCCAGCCGATGGTCCAGGGGAACTGCTTGTAGTCGCCCCACTTGTCGGCTCCGGTGGCGACGAAGACCTGCGGGATCTTGCGGCTGTTGCAATAGCGTTCAATCGCCGAGTTGGTGGGGGTGCCAAGGGTATGGAACAGGAAATCCACCTTGTCCTCCTCCACGAGGCGGCGAACCAGCTCGACCGTCTTGGGCGGGCTGTAGCTGTCGTCGAGAGAGATGAAGTCGATCGGGCGGCCGGCGACGCCGCCCTGATCGTTCACCATCCTGAAAAAGGCGGAATCGGCCTTGCCCACCGAGCTGTAGGCCGAGGCGGGGCCGCTATAGGGCATGGTGTTGCCGATCTTGATCGGCGCGTCGGCGGCGCTCGCGCGCCGGATGGCGGGCGCGGCGAGCAGGGCCGCGCCCGTGGCCAGTGTGGCTCTCCTGGTAAGCATCCTTCTTTGCCTCCCTGTTCCGCGCCGAGGCGTTACGGCCCCGGAGCGGTGGGAAGTCTGACCGGGCGCGAACCGGTTGCCAAGCGGGGGTCAGGCCGTCGCGCCCTCGATCAGCTCGCCGAACCGTACCCAGCTCTTGCCGTCCCAGCGGGCGAGCTGCATCGCCGAGATCGGCCGGTAGTCCTTCGGCGTCGTGTGGACCGTGATGCCCGGCAACAGGACCGGAACCGCCAGGTTCTGGATAGTTGTCGCCTGCTTCATGACGTTCTCGCGCGAGAAGTCGCCTTTGCACTGATCGAGCACATGCCGCATGGTATAGGTCACGCCGTACGCGTAGATGTAGCTTCCGTCGCTCATGTCGGCGCCGGGCAGGTACTTCGCCATGAAGGCCTTGAACTCCTTCATGCCGGCGTCATTGTCCCAGCCCGGGTCGGTCGGGTCCTTGAGGTATCCGTCGTGATGACGCCGACCGCGTTTTGCGGGCCGGCGGGATTGATGACGGTTCCGACTGAGATCGACACGTTGGTCAGGAAGAACAGCGGCTTCCAACTCAGGTTGTGGACCGATCGGATCGCCTGGGCGGCGAATTTCGGCGTAGCGGCGACCAGCAGCGCATCGGCCCCGGACGCCTGGAGTTCGGTGATCTGGCTGTCGACGGTCGGATCGGAGGTCTCGTAGGTGGTCGACTTCACCACCACCTTGTTCCAGTCCTTGCCCAAGATGTCGCGCACGCCGGCGGAATAGTCCTTCCCGAAATCGTCGTTCTGGTAGAGGATTGCCAGCTTGGCGTTCGGCTTCTCCTTCATCAGATACTTGGTGTAGATCTGCGCTTCCGTGCGGTAGCTCGGCTGCCAGCCGATCGTCCACGGATACTTCTGGGAATTGTTCCACTTCGCCGCGCCGGTGGAGACGAAAAGCTGTGGCACCTTCTTCTGGTTGCAGTAGCGCTGGATGGCGGAATTGGAGGGCGTCCCGAGCGTGTTGAACAGGAACGCGACCTTGTCCTCCTCCACCAGCCGCCGCACGTCCTCGACCGTTTTGGGCGGGCTATAGCTGTCATCGAGCGAAATGAAGTTGATCTTGCGCCCAGCCACGCCGCCCTGGTCGCTCACCATCTTGAAGAACGCCGCATCGCCCTTTCCGATCGAGGCATAGGCCGAGGCCGGACCGCTATAGGGCATGGTGTTGCCGATCTTGATCTCGGTGGCGGTGACGCCGACAGGGGTGTCGGCGCGCGCGCGCGCGCCGATCGTCGTCGCCAGGGTCGCGGCAAGCCCGCCGGAGACCGCCGCCCTTCTTGTGATCATGCCTTGATTGCTCCTTGGTGGGCGCCACCGGGTCGAGCGCAAGCGGGAGGGCTGCCCGGCTGCGACATCATGCTCGCGCTTGCCGCAGGCATTCACGCCTTCTTCCGCCGCGGCAAGGGACAGGTACAAGGTCCTAACCCCCGAACTGCGTCCAGGGGCGGCAGAGCACATAAAAAACATTCGCGCGGTTGCGGACCACGCGGGCCGGCTGGCAGCGGCGTTATCGCTGGCCAGCCGGAATGGTCCGCTTACGTGATATGGGCCTGCTTGTGTGAGTACGAGCAAGCCGCGGCCGATTGAGCCGTCAGTCCGGACCCGACCATCACGGAAGCGCCAAGCCCAATGACGGCCAGGAACGTGAGGACAATACGCTTGAGCATGGGGGTTTCCTCCTTCTTCCCAATCGAACCATAATGCGCTCCGGGCGGAAGTCCTCTCAACTCGCCGAGAGTAGCGGGGCGTGCGCTCAGCTCTGCACGCCCTCGATCACCTCGCCGAACCGGACCCATTTGGCGCCGTCCCATGTCTGAAGCTGCATGGCGCGGATCGGGTGGTAGTTGGTCGGGCTGGTGTTGACCTTGATGCCCGGCAGCAGCACCGGCAACTCCAGGTTGTCGATGCTCGTGGCCTGCTTCAGGACGTTCGCGCGCGAGAAATCGCCGCCGCACTTGTCGAGGACGTGGTGCATCACCCGCGAGGCCATCCAGCCATAAACGTAGTTGTTGTCGGACAACTCGGCGCCCGGCATCCGCTTGGCCATGAACGCGCGCCACTCGTTCATCCCCGGATCGTCGCTCCACGCCGGGTCCGTGGCATCCTTGAGATAGCCGCTGGTGATAATGCCTTTCCCGGCCTGTTCCCCGGCCGGCTTCATCACCGCGCCGACCGATATCGAGACGTTGGTTATGAAGAACAAAGGATGCCAGCCCACTTCGTAGACCCTGCGGATCGTCTGGGCGGCGGCCTTCGGTCCCGCGGCGCAGATGAAGGTGTCCGCGCCCGAGGATTGCAGGCTGGCGACCTGCAAGTCGATCGTCGGGTCCGTCACCTCGAACGAGACGGTCTTGATGACGTGCTTGTCCCAGTTCTTGCCCAGGACGTCGCGCACCCCTGCCAGGTAGTCCTTGCCGAAATCGTCATTCTGATACCGCATCGCGATCTTCGCGTCGGGCTTGTTCTTCGTGATATACTTCGCGTAGATCTGCGCCTCGGTCCGGTAGCTTGGCTGTAGGCCGATCGTCCAAGGGAATTGCTTGTAGTCGCCCCATTTGTCGGCCCCGGTCGCGACAAACAGTTGCGGCACCTTGCGCTGGTTGCAGTACCGCTCGATCGCCGAGTTGGTGGGCGTGCCAAGCGTGTTGAACAGGAAGTCCACCTTGTCTTCTTCGGTCAGGCGGCGGACATCCTCCAGCGTGCGCGGAGGGCTGTAGCCGTCATCGAGCGAGATGAAGTTGATCCGGTGCCCGGCGATCCCGCTTTGCTCGTTCAGGGCAGCGAAATACGCGGATTCGGTCTTGCCAATCGGCGCGTAGGCGGAATTGGGGCCGCTGTACGGCATCGTGTTGCCGATTTTCACCTCGGGAGTCTCCGCCCGAGCGATCGCGCCTATTCCGGTCGCGGCCAGCCCGCCCCAGATCACGCCTCGCCTGCCAATCATCCAAACTCTCCCTGTCGGTCCGCAGCCCTTCTCCCGCCCGATCTTGACCGCGATGTGGCCGGAGGCGCAACTATCGGGACCGGCCGGGGCAATGCCGTCTGACCAAGCACTCAGCCTTCCCACCGTCCAATCCACGGATCGTCGGGCGCGGTGTCAGGCCGGCAGCCGGCGAGCACGTTCAGCACGCCCAGCACGCCGATCACGCTGTCAAACCGATCCTCTCCGTCGGCGGCCGCGCCGAACCCGTTTCGCACGGCAGCAATCAGCGCCGGCGCCGGAACCGCGCCCAGGGCGCGCATCGCCGCGAGCAGCGGCGCGGCGGTAGCGGCGCGGTCGGCTTGCCGCCGCTTGCTGCCGGCCAGGCGAATGCCGAGATGGCGCAGCGCCTCGGCCGGGTAGGTCTCGGCGACCGCGACCGTGCCGGGCGCGAGCAGGGAGCGGAACGGCCCGGCGTACGGCCAGAGCGCCACCGGATCGCCGCGCGTGAGCGCCGGGCCGAGCATGTCGCGCCAGGCAACAGTCGCGCCCTTGCCGGTCTGGTTCGCTCCCAGGGTCCAGAACAACGGGGCGCCGGCGGGCCGTTCGGCGGTGGCGCGGTCGCAGGCCCGGTTGAGCGCATCAGCGCCGGAAAGGCCGAGCGCGGCGGCATGGGCGATCCGGGACATGCCGCGCGCGCCGCGGGCCGGGTAGAAGGGCCGATCGGGAACGACCTCCTCAAGCCTGGCGGCCACTTGGAAGAAGCTGGGCATGGTCGCGGACACGCGACGCAGGAAGGCGAGGAAACCACTATCCGGCAGCATGGCGGCGTATGCGCGCGGTAGGCCGATCGGAAAATCGGCGCCGAGCGC
This sequence comes from uncultured Pseudomonadota bacterium, assembly GCA_963818725.1. GTDB lineage: Bacteria > Pseudomonadota > Alphaproteobacteria > Acetobacterales > Acetobacteraceae > DATFDN01. Next base: position 30,463 of record CAWFTU010000001.1, read on the forward strand.
CACGGGATGGCTGCCCGCCTTCTCGCGCAGCCGCGCGAGAAGGCTGCCGACCGCGCCCACTTCGACCGGCGGCTCCAGAAGCCACCGCCCCGCATCAGGCCGCGCCAGCGCCATCCAGCGCTTGCGGGGGTCGATGCTCCAATCGGCGTGCGCGACGAGGGGTTGGATGGCTAAAGCGGCTTGCGCGCCCGTTCGAGCAGCCGGCCGAAGAAGCCGGGCGGCTTGGCGGGTGGAGGCGGCTTGGTGGCGTCGGCCGCCTTCCGTCGGGCACGCTCCTCCTCCGCCTGCCGCTTGTCCTTCTCCGCGAGCCAGCGATCCAGGCTCATGCCCGCCTTGGCGGCGCGGCGCTCCTCGTAGGCCCGCTGTCCCTCGGTCAGTGTCCGCTCGCTCTTCGCCATCGCTCAGTGTCTCGCCTGGGCGGCGCCGAACGCGGGCGCCACCTGCTCCATGAACCGCGCCATCTCGTCCTTCACCTGGGCATGCGGCTTCAGGCCCACGTTGAAATAGAGGATCACCTCGTCGAACCCGGCCGCTTCGACTTTCTTGAGTGAGTCTGTGATCCGCGCCGCATTGCCGAGCAGCACCGCATTGTCGGTCAAATCCTCGGCGCGTGCGTTGCGCAGGCGCTCAACCATAGCGATGAAGTAGCGATAGCTGGGCGGTGCCGTCACCGGATCGCTGGGGAAAGCGGGAATGACGCACTCCTGGTAGTAGCGGAGCTGGCGGGCGCGCGCGGCTTGCTCCTCGGCGTCGCTGTCGTGGAAGTGGATGAAGTAGCTGCACATCAGCCGGGCTGGCGCCTTGCCGTGCCGGGCGCAGGTCTCCCTGTAGAGCCGCGCCACCTCGGCCAGGCCGCCGAACGACATGGCGGCGGCGAACGGGGCGACGATCAGCCCGCAGCCAAGCCGTCCCGCCAGCTCGATCGAGGGACGCGAGAACGAGGCGACATAGGACGGGATCGGCCGCTGGATCGGCTGGGGCGTGATCGCCACGTCCCGGAACGCATAGTGCCGCCCGGCATGGCTGATCGGGCCATCGGCGGACCAGAGACGCTGGACCACCTCCATGCCTTCCTCGAACGTCGCTTGGTTGTCCTCGAAATCAGCGCCGAGCGGCTCGTACTCGCGCCGGTCGTAGCCCCGTCCAGCGGCGAAATCGACGCGCCCGCCGCTCAGGAGGTCGAGCGAGGCCCATTGCTCGGCCACCCGGATCGGATGGTGCAGCGGCAGCACCGTGACGGCGGGCGCGAGCCGGATGGCGCGGGTCCGCGCCGCGACGTAGGCCAGCACGATGTCGGGGCAGGACAGGACGCCGAGCGTGCTGAAATGGTGCTCGCCGATCCAGGCCGAGTGCATCCCGAGCGTGTCGGCGTAAATCGCCTCGTCAACGATATCGGCAACGAACCCGTTGGGGGCGCGCGGATTGGCGTGATAGTGGTTGTCGCTCAGCGTGAAGTAGCCGAACTCCATGCCTCCCTCCTTCCGGGGTGCGCGCGCGGAGTTTTTGTCCTAGACTGCCGGACATAGCCAGTCCAGGAGCCTCTTAATGAGCCCGCCGCCCTTCGGCGCCAACTCCGCCGCAGCCCGCGACATCGCCAACGTGCTGCATCCCTACACCGATCTGAAGCTGCACCAGGAGGTCGGGCCGGTCGTCATCACGCGGGGCAAGGGCGTGCGGGTATGGGACGACTCCGGCAAGGAGTACATCGAGGCCGTCGCTGGCCTGTGGTGCGCCTCGCTCGGCTTCGACAACGAGCGGCTGGTGAGGGCGGCGACCGAGCAGATGCGCAGGCTGCCCTTCTACCACGGGTTCGGCGCCAAGTCGCACGAGCCCTGCATCGACCTGGCGGAGATGCTGATCCAGCGCGCCCCGGTGCCGATGAGCAAGGTGTTCTTCGCCAATTCCGGCTCCGAGGCGAATGACTCTGCGATCAAGATGATCTGGTACTTCAACAACGCCGTGGGCCGGCCGGCGAAGAAGAAGCTGATCGGGCGCAACCGGGGCTATCACGGCATCACCCTGGCCTCGGCCTCGCTCACCGGCCTGCCCTGGAACCATCGCGGCTTCGATGTCCCGCTGCCCGGCTTCGTGCACACGATGACCCCGCACCACTACGCCTTGGGCGAGCCGGGGGAGAGCGAGGAGGCGTTCGCCACGCGCTGCGCGGAGGAGCTGGAGAAGCTGATCCTGGCGGAAGGGCCGGACACGGTGGCGGCGATGTTCGCCGAGCCGATCCTGGGCGCGGGCGGGGTGATCGTGCCGCCGCGCGGCTACTTCCGCAAGATCCAGGCGGTGCTGCGCAAGTACGACGTGCTGCTGGTGGCCGACGAGGTGATCTGCGGCTTCTGGCGCACCGGCAACTACTGGGGCAGCCAGACCTTCGGCATCGAGCCCGACATCCTGACCTGCGCCAAGGCGCTTTCGTCATCCTACCTGCCGATCAGCGCGGTCATGGTGAACGACCGCGTTTTCGAGGGTCTGGCCAAGCAGAGCCACGAGATCGGCACGTTCGGGCATGGATTCACCTACTCGGGCCACCCGGTGCCGGCCGCGGTCGCGATCGAGACCCTGAGGATCTACGACGAGCTGGACATCGGCGCGCATGTCCGCGAGGTGGGCGCGCACATGCAGGCGGAGCTGCGGCGGCGCTTCGCCGGGCACCCGCTCGTTGGCGAGGTGCGTGGCGCCGGGCTGATCGGCGCGATCGAATTGGTCGCCGACAAGGCGAGCAAGCGCAAATTCGACCCCGCCGCCAAGGTCTCGCCGCGTTGGACCAAGCTGGTCGAGGGGGAGGGCGTCATCACTCGCGCCGTGCCGGGCGAGATATTGTGCTTTAGCCCCCCGCTCATCATCACCAAGGCCGAGGTGGACGAGATGCTCGACCGCGTCGGCCGGGCGCTCGACGAACTGACGGTGCAGATCCGGCGCGAGCAGATCGGGGTGGCTGCGTGACCAGCCGGCTGGGCACACTGGCGGCAGCCTCGCTCGGGGCAGGGCTGCTGCTGCCACTGACGGCGGCGCTGGCGGTGCAATCCTGCCGCGAGTCCGCCGGCGCGGAGCTGGCCGACCACTACGTGCAGCAATGCGCCAAGGTCTCCCCGGCCACGCATCCGCCGTGCAACGCCCAGAACCCGTGCGATGAGATTCTGGCCGAAGTGTACCGCGGCTGCCGGCTCCTCACGGCGGCCGAGCGTCCCGGCTTCTGCGGCCCGGAAGCAGCCAAGCCGCCCTCGCCGCCGGAGGTGGTGCCGGGGCGGTAAGAGCGTCGTGGTCAATCCGGCCACCCGGCCCTATATGGGGCGTCGATGCACGCCCCCTTTGTCAAGATGCACGGCTGTGGCAACGATTTCGTCGTGTTCGACGAGCGCGCGGGGGCGTTTGGCCTGACGCCGTCGCGCGCGGCCGCCCTTGCGGACCGCCGGCGCGGGATCGGGTGCGACCAGCTCATCAGCATCGAGCCCCCGCCCGCCGGGTCCGACGCCGTCGCCTTCATGCGCATCCGCAACCCGGATGGGACGGAGTCGGGGGCCTGCGGCAACGCCACGCGCTGTGTGGCCGCGCTGCTGGCGCCTGAGAGCGGGCGGCAGCTCGCCATCCGCACGGTGGCTGGGGATCTTCGGGCGCTCGCGCTCGCGCCCGACCTTGTGGCGGTGGACATGGGCGAGCCCGGCCTCGCGTGGCGCGACATCCCGCTCGCGGAGCCGCGTGACACCCTGCATCTCGACATGACCGCCGGGCCGCTCGCCGGCCCGGCGGCGGCCAGCATGGGCAACCCGCACGCGACGTTCTTCGTCGATGATGTCGCGGCAATCCCGCTTGAGGCGCTCGGCCCGGCGTTGGAACACCACCCGCTCTTTCCTGAGCGGGCCAATATTGGCATCGCCCAAATTGTCGCGCCCGACCGCATCCGGCTCCGGGTCTGCGAACGGGGCGCCGGGCTGACTCTGGCGTGCGGCTCCGGGGCATGCGCGGCACTGGTCAACGCGCACCGGAGGGGCCTTACCGGGCGCGTTGCCACTGTCGTGCTCGACGGGGGCGAGCTATTGATCGAGTGGACCCAGAATGGCCACGTCCTGATGACCGGCCCGGTCGCGACCGCGTTCACGGGCAGCGTCGATCTGGACGCCTATCCGCCATGAGCGTCGATATCCTCACCTTCGGCTGCCGGCTGAACGCCTACGAGAGCGAGGTCATGCGCGGCCAGGCGGCGGCGCTGCGCGACACGGTGATCGTCAACACCTGCGCCGTGACCGCCGAGGCCGAGCGACAGGCCCGCCAGGCGATCCGCCGCGCCGCGCGCGAACGCCCCGGCGCGCGCATCGTCGTTACCGGCTGCGCCGCGCAGATCAATCCCGGTGCCTGGGCGGCCCTGCCCGGCGTCTCCCGCGTCCTCGGCAACGCCGAGAAGCTGCGCGCGGAGAGCTGGCGCCCGGATGCGCCGGGCGCGGTCGGGGACATCATGGCGGCCCGCGAGACGGCGCCGCATCTCGTGACCGAGTTCGCCGGCCGCGCCCGCGCCTTTGTGCAGATCCAGCAAGGCTGCGACCACCGCTGCACCTTTTGCGTGATCCCGTTCGGCCGTGGCCCGAGCCGAAGCGTGCCCATCGGTGCCGTGGTGGCCCAGGCGCGCGCCCTGGTGGAGGCGGGCTATCGGGAATTGGTGCTGACCGGGGTCGATATCGCGAGCTATGGCGGCGACCTGCCGGGCCGCCCGAGTCTCGGCCAGCTTGTCCGCCGGCTGCTCGCGCTGGTGCCCGAGCTGCCACGCCTGCGCCTCTCCTCGCTCGATCCCGCCGCGATCGACGCCGATCTCTGGCGGTTGATCGCCGAGGAACCCCGCTTGATGCCGCACCTCCATCTGTCGCTGCAAGCCGGCAGCGACCTGATCCTCAAGCGCATGAGGCGCCGGCATCTCACGGCCGAGGCCCGCGCCGTGATCGCCCGCGCCCGCGCGCTGCGGCCGGGGATCGCCGTGGGCGCCGACCTGATCGCCGGGTTTCCGACCGAATCGGACGCGCTGTTCAAGGAAACGCTGGATTTCGTCGCTGAGGCCGAGCTGCCGTTTCTGCACGTCTTCCCGTACAGCGAACGCCCTGGCACGCCGGCATCCTGGATGCCGTCCGTTTCGAAGCCAGTCCGGCGCGAGCGCGCGGCGGCACTGCGCGCGACGGGCGGGGTGGCGGCGCGGCGCTTCTACGCGGCACAGATCGGGCGGACCGTCGCCCTTTTGGCCGAAACGACACTGTCGGGCCATTCCGAGCACTTCGCCCCGGTGCGCCTGCGTGCCGAGGCTGTGCCCGGTCAGCTTGTGGCGGCGCGCGTCGTGGCGGCGAGTGACCAGGGCCTGTTGGCGGAGGCGGCATAGATGGCGCTCGGCTTCTTCTCGCGGCTCAAGGAAGGCCTCTCGCACAGCACACAGAAGCTTTCGGGCGGAATCACCGCCATCATCCGCAAGCGGCGCCTTGACGACGAGGCTCTGGAGGAGCTGGAGGAACTGCTCATCAGCGCCGACCTCGGCACCGAGGTTGCGGGCCGGGTGATCCAGGAGTTCCGCCGCACCCGCTTCGGCAAGGAGGTGACGGAGGAGGAGGTCAAGGCGGCTCTCGCCGGGGAGGTGGCGGCGATCCTGCGCCCGGTCGCGGTGCCGCTGACGCTTGATCCGGCCCACAAGCCCCATGTGATCTTGGTCGTCGGCGTGAACGGGACCGGCAAGACGACGACGATCGGCAAGATGGCGCAACAGTATCGCGAGCAGGGGTTGCGCGCCATCCTGGTTGCGGGCGACACTTTCCGCGCCGCCGCCGTCGAGCAGCTTCAGATATGGGGCCAGCGGACCGGCTGCCCGGTGATCGCCGGACCGCCCAACGCGGACGCCGCCGGACTTGCGTTCGAGGCGCTGAGGCGCGCGCAGGCTGAGAGCGCGGACGTGCTGCTGGTCGACACCGCCGGGCGGCTGCACAACAAGTCCGTGCTGATGGACGAGCTGACCAAGATTATCCGTGTCATGCGCAAGCAAGATCCGACCGCGCCGCATTCGGTGTTGCTGGTGCTGGACGCGACCACGGGCCAGAACGCCGTGCAGCAGGTGAGGGTGTTCAAGGAGATGGTGGCCGTCTCCGGCCTGGTCGTCACCAAGCTCGACGGCAGCGCGCGCGGGGGCATCGTGGTCGCGCTGGCGGAGGGCTTCGGGCTTCCGGTCCACGCGGTCGGCGTCGGCGAGAAGGCGTCCGACCTGCGCCCGTTCGACGCCGACGAGTTCGCGCGGGGCTTGGTTGGAGTGGCGGCGGACGCCGAGCCGGTTGAGGCCGGGCACTGACCCTGGCCCTCGGCCGCTCGTTCGGCTAGTTTCCGGCAAAACACGTCCAGGGAGGCCACAGTGCCGATCACCCGCCGCGCCCTGATGGGCACCGCCGCGGCCACCGCCTTCGGCATTCCGCGTGCTCGCGCCCAGCGCCCCGTCATCCGCGTGGGCGTGATGAACGACATGTCCGGGCCCTATCGGGATGTGAACGGCCCGACGGGCGTGACCTGCACGCGCCAGGCGATTCAGGAATTCAACCCCGGCGGCTTCGAGATCGAGCTGCTGTCGGCCGATCACCAGAACAAGCCTGATGTCGCGGTCTCGCTCGCCCGGCACTGGTTCGACGAGCGAGGCGTGGACGTAATTGTGGACGTCGCCGCCTCGTCCTGCGCGCTGGCGCTGTCCTCGGTTTGCCGGGAGAAGAACAAGGTGCTGATCCCGACCAGCACCGCGACCTCGGACCTGACGGGCAAGGCCTGCTCGCCCAACACCATCCATTGGGTGTACGACACCTACATGGAGGCGAAGTCCACCGGAGGGGCAATGGTGAAGGCCGGCGGGGACTCCTGGTATTTCATCACGCCGAACTACGCGTTCGGCCAGTCCCTACAGCGCGACACCACGAACTTCGTCACCAAGGCGGGCGGAAAGGTGCTGGGCGGGCGGCTCTACCCGTTTCCCGACACGACAGACTTCTCCTCGATGCTGGTGCAAGCGCAGTCGTCCGGGGCGAAAATCCTCGGCTTCTGCGGCGCCGGAGCCGACCTCATCAACTGCATCAAGCAGGCGAGGGAGTTCGGCGTGACGCGGACCATGAAGCCCGCCGCGCTGGTCGCCTACACGACGGACATCCACTCGATCGGGCTGGACACGGCGCAGGGGCTGCGCCTGTCGGAGACGTACTATTGGGATCTGAACGACCGCACGCGCGCGTTCCAGAAGCGCATCCAGCCCAAGGTGACGTTGTGGCCGAACATGGCCCAGGCGGGCGATTACTCCTGCACGCTGCATTACTTGAAGGCGGCGGCCGACATGGCGCCGGCGGCGGCGAAAGCGGATGGCCGGGCGACGGTTGCGCGGATGAAGGCGATGCCGACCGATGATGACTGCTTCGGAAAAGGCCGCATCCGCGAGGACGGGCGCAAGATCCATCCGGCGTACCTGTTCGAGGTCAAGGCGCCGGGGGAGAGCACGCAGCCTTGGGATCTGTACAAGCTGGTCGGCACGACTCCGGCGGAGGAGGCGTTTCGTCCGATGAACGAGGATGGGTGTCCGTTGGTGCGGGGGTAGGGGACGAGTTTGGACGATGTGAGCAGCCGCCTGCTTCGCTGCCCTCTCGGCCAAGTCCTTTTTTCTTTGAAGCCGGAGCGACATTATGACCCGATGCCGTCCTCGGATCTGCCATCCCAGCTCCCCACCTTCGACCAGCTCATTGTGCCAACCGTACATGCGCTGCGCGCGCTCGGCGGCTCAGCTAATATCGAGGAGTTGGGCGAGAAGATCACCGAGCTGATGGGTCTATCCGACGAAGTGCTGGGCTACCGCCGCGAGGGTGCCAGCACGAACGAAGTACCATATCGGGCGGCGTGGGCGCGCACCTATCTCAAGCGTGATGGTATCCTGGAGCGCACGGCTCGCGGCGTGTGGGCTTTAACCTCGCGCGGCCGCGATGTCACTGACGCGGAACTCGCGGGCGTTCCGGTCCGGGTACGCAGAATGCAAACCGCGACCCGCGCTGCCAAGGCCGGGGAGGAAGCGGACGCCGAGGAGGAGATCGCAGCCGAGCAGTCATGGAAGGATCGCCTGCTGACCGTGTTGCGCACCCTGCCGCCCGATGTCTTTGAACGCTTGGCGCAGCGCCTTCTACGCGAGAGCGGCTTTACCAAGGTCGAGGTGACGGGCAAAACCGGCGACGGCGGCATCGACGGTGTTGGCGTGCTGCGCATCCAGCTCGTCAGCTTTCAGGTACTCTTTCAATGCAAGTACCTCTTTCAGGGCAAGCGGTATCGCGACACAGTGGGCGCGGCGTCCATCCGGGACTTCCGGGGCGCCATGGTCGGGCGCACCGACAAGGGTCTGTTCATAACCACGGGCCGGTTCACCGCTGACGCCCGCCGCGAAGCGACCCGCGACGGGGCTCCTCCTATCGAGCTGATCGATGGAGAGGAACTCTGCGAATTGCTGCGCCAGCTCCGGATCGGCGTCGCCATTGAGATCGTCGAGCGCATCGTCATTCAGCCGGAGGTGTTGGCTGCTATCTAGTTAGGACGAGGCGGTGGCAACGTGTCCGTAAATGGATCGAAATGCATGATCCCGAGCGGCGCGAAATGCTTCCCGTTCCGCGTCAGGACCAAGAGACCGTGGACGGCAGCGGTGGCTGCGATCGCGACATCGGCAAGTCCGGGGTCGCGGCCGGATGCGCAGGCACGATCGGTCATGGCGCCAGCGACACGGGCGATGGCGTCGTCCAGCGCCAGAACCTTGCTGCCGTAGTAGCCGAGCAGCCGGTCGAACCATGCGGTCAGATCGTCAGCCCGACGCACGGCGCCATTCCGTCGGAGTTTGGCGATCCCGGCTTCAATCTCGATGATGGTTATGGACGAGAGGAACAGGCGATCCGTTTGGGCCTCGAACCAGGCGGCAAGCGATGAGGGGATCACCGCCCTACCTGGCGCGAACGCGCTAACAACGTTGGTATCCAGCATATAGCCGGTCACAGATCCACGTCGCGCACGGGGCTTTGGTCCCGCTCGGTTTCGAGGTCATCAGGAATTGCCATAAGCAGCGAGGCGAAGCTTGCGCGCTCGGTAGGAAACAGGCGGCGACCGGCCTCGATGGGCACGATCATGGCGGCAGGGCGGCCATGCTTCGTTACCACCGTCGCCTCGCCACGCTCCGCCGCTTCGACAAGGGCCGACAAGCTCGCCTTGGCGTCCCTGAGTTGCAATGTCTTCATGCGCCACCTTTCGATAGACTACATGTAGTCACGAGGCGGGGCGCACTTCAAGGCGCGGGAAAGCCGTGCCGGCCGGTACCTGGAGGGCGGCCTCGTCACCCCGACGCCCGCAGCCGCCTCACCCGATCCCACACGCGCCGCGCCGCCTGTTCCGTTCGTGTCATTGGGGTCGGGTGTTGCAGCAGCAGATAGGTCAGCTCCGGCCCCGGTTGACCGAGGTTCGTCTTGTAGCGGTAATCCCCCGCCATGAAGTCGTAGAGCCGCGCGCCCGTATCGGCGTGGCGCTGGATGCAGAGCGCGTGGCTGACCAGGCCGGGCTTGAGGCGGGAATCCTCCTCGGCCTGGAACCCGGTCACGAAGGCCAGCACGTGGCCGCGCAGCATCAGGTTGTACACATAGCCGATCGCCTGCTCCCCCGCGCTCACCCGCACCAGCTCCGCCGTGCCCCGTGGCACGCAATCGGCGACCAGCCGGCGCTGGAAGCGGGTGAAGAACGGGAAGGCGAAGCCGCCCGGCTCGCCGCGTGCCTGCCATTGGCGCTGGTGCAGCTCGGCCAGCGCGTCGAGCCAGGCGAGCGCCGTCTCCGCGTCCGGCGCGGGGGCGGCCGACAGCGGGCCACGTTCTTCGTAGAGCCGCATGGCCCGGCGGATCTGCTGGCGGGTGTTGGCGCTGAGCGTGTCCAGATAGGGCTTGCCCGAGGCGCGCACCGCGTCGAGGTCCACGCGCCAGGAGGGCTTGCGCGACAGCTCGCGCACCAGCGCATCCGGCGAGACCAGGGCAGCGCCGCGCGCGGCGACGATGTCCTTGATGTGCAGCTCGTCATAGCGATGCGCGCCGATGCGCCGGCCGAGCAGCCAGGCCACCGCCTCGGCCTCGGCGCGGCCGGCCCAGGCGCGGTCGACCAGAAAGCCGTTGTACTCGTGCGCGATCACGTCGATCTCCGCGCGCCCGGTGGCGTGCAGGTGCAGCCCGCGCACCCGGATCGCGCCGCCCGCCTCGCGCCGCAGACGGGGCATCAGCACGCCGAGCAGCACCAGCGCGCCGCCGGCCTCGCCCACCAGCACCAGCGGCGGCGCGTCGAGTTCCGCAATCCACGCGCCCATCCAGTCCCAGCTCAGGAAAAACGTGACGTCGGCGCGGGCCTCCAGGTCGCGCCACAGCAGACCTAGATCTTCAGGCGCGAGCGCGGTCTGCACATGGAAGCGGACCGTGACATCGGCCGGGGTTCGCGCTGAAATGCCGTCCATCGCCCCGTTCTGACCGGAGGTCCGCCGGTGATCAAGGTATTATCGTTGCTGACCCGCAAGCCAGGCTTGTCGCACGAGGAATTCGTCCGGCACTGGCGCGAGATTCACGGCCCCCTCGCGCACGGCATCCCCGGCGTGCGCCGCTATGTGCAGTCGCACATCACCGGCACGCGCACGCGCGCCGACATTCCGGAGATCGATGTCGAAATCGACGGTATCGCCGAGCTCTGGTACGACGACGAAGAGGCGCTACGCGCCTCCGCCGCGACACCGGAAGCCCAGCGCCTCTACGCCGATGGCGCCCTGTTCATTGGCCGGATCAAGACCTTCGTCATTGACGAGCAGGAGATCATTCCGCCGCAGGGCTGATAGCGTCCTCCGCCGCTTCGTAGGGCAGCCGTCCGACCCTCTCCACGTTGAGCCCCTCGATCCGGAGCAGCCGCGTCGCGCCCTCGCGTCGCGGCGAGTGCAGGACGCCCGGCTCATACAGATAGGCCATGCCGGGGCGCAGCACGTAGTCGCGGACACGCCGCGCCTTGCCGGGCGTCGTCGGGGTGGGCCGGGCCAGGCACTCCCAGTCGGTCATGACCGTCTCGCCCGCCGCCTGCCCGTAGATCGCCCAGGTCGGGCCATGGTCGTGCGGCTTGCTGTCCTTGGCGCCGTCATAGGCGTGGGCGAGGATGGCGAAGCCCAGCTCGGGATCTTCGTAGAGCACCTTCCGCTCCGGCCCGTCCGCGCGGATGTGCTCGGCCACGAATGCCTTGTCTTGCAGCACGTCCTGGACCAGGGCGCAGACCTTCTCGCGCCCTTCGGTGCCCGGATGCTCCTTGAGCAGGCGCCGGCACGCGGCGGCGAACTGCTCGAGCGTGATGGCCATGACGATCCTCCTTGGCTCGCGTCAGCGGCGATAGGGGTAGCAGCGCGCGCGGTCCAGCGTCAGGCCGAAATGGTCGGCGAGCGCGCGGATCGCCGGGCCGTGGCGCGGGTAGGGATCGGCGTTGGCCGGGCCGACCACGATCGGCGCGAAGCCGCGATCCGCGCGCCCGCCCGGCGGCAGCATGGCGGTGGCGTGCCCCGTCCCGTCCTCGTCGCGCAGGGTCAGGAACAGCGGCATCTCGCGCTTGATGTGCGCCTCTAATCCGATCGCTTGCTCGAAGAACACGCTGGAGACAGGAACGAATGTCTCGGCGGCGCGCTCGCGCTCGCGCCGGTAGTATTTCTCGACGGCATGCCGCAGTTCCTGTGATTCCGCCGCGGCCTCGGCCTCGGTCACGATGCGGAACCAGGTCATGCCGTCCGGCGCGTCGCACACATAGTCCATGCGTCCTCTCCGCTCGTGGCTTGGATTGGCGTCGGCCGGGAGATTAGGATCGCCCATGCGCGGGAGCAAACTCGCGATCTTGGGAGGAGACATGGCCAGTCCGCCGGCGGATGAATTCGATTACGTGATCGTCGGCAGCGGCGCCGCGGGGTCGGTGCTGGCGAACCGGCTCACGGAAGACACGGGCGTGCGGGTCTGCGTCCTGGAGGCGGGGCCGCCCGACCGGCATCCCTACATCCACGTGCCGGGCGGCTTCATCAAGAGGCTGTTCAACCCGGACTACACGTGGCAGTTCAAGACCGAGCCCGGCGAGGGCACGGCCGGGCGGCGCATCCCCACCACGCAGGGGCGCACGATCGGCGGCTCCAGCTCCATCAACGGCATGGTGTACAACCGCGGCCAGCGCGCCGACTTCGATAGCTGGGCGCAGCGCGGCAACCGGGGCTGGGGCTATGCCGACGTGCTGCCCTACTTCAAACGCACCGAGCGCCGGCTGGGCGTGCATGACGCGCAGTACCGCGGCGGGAAAGGCAAGCTCCCGGTCACGGACATCGATTGGATTCATCCGATCTGCGAGGCGTTCATCGCCGGCGCGGAGGGCATGGGCATCCCGCGCTGCGAGGACTACAATGCGCGGAGCCAGGAGGGCGTGGGCTACTTCCAGCGCGCCATTCACAACGGCTACCGCCGCAGCGCCGCGCGCGTGTTCCTCCATCCCGCCCGCGCGCGTGGGCTGGAGGTGCGGACCCATGCCCGCGCCGCCCGCGCCCTGTTCGATGGAAAGCGCGCCGTCGGCGTGCGATACGTGAACGAGCGCGATCGGTCGGACACGCGCGAGGTGCGCGCGCGGCGCGAGGTGATCCTTTCATCCGGCACGGCCAACACCGCGAAGCTGCTGCAGGTATCGGGCGTTGGCCCGGCGGGGTTGCTCGAGACGCTTGGCGTTCCGGTGGTCCACGACCTGCGCGGCGTGGGTGAGAACTTCCGCGACCACTACGCGGTGCGCGTGGTCGCGCGGGTGCGCAACAGCCGCACTATGAACGAGCTGTCGCGCGGGCTGGGGCTGCTCGGCCAGATCGCGCGCTGGGCAGCGGGCCGTCCCTCGATCCTGGCGCTCAGCCCGTCGCTGGTGCATTGGTTCTGGAAGTCTGACGACGGCCTGGACTTCGCCGACCTGCAAGGCGTGTTCAGCCCGGCGAGCTACAAGGAGGGTTTTGTCGGGCTGCTGGACGACTTTCCCGGCATGACCTGCGGCGTCTGGCAGCACCGGCCCGAAAGCGTGGGCCATGTCCGCGCCCGCTCCGCCGATCCGTTCGAGGATCTGGTCATTCAGCCCAACTACCTCGCCGACCCGATGGACCGGCGCGTGCTGCTCGCCGGCATGCGGCTCGCGCGCAGGTTGCTGCGCACGCCCGAGCTGGCGGCGTATTTCGACCACGAGACCCTGCCGGGCGACCGCGCGCAGAGCGATGACGAGCTGCTGGACTTCGCGCGGAAGTACGGTTCGACAGCTTATCACCTGATCGGCACGGCGCGCATGGGGCCGGCCACCGACCCGATGGCGGTGGTCGACGACCAGTTGCGGGTGCATGGGATGGAAGGTTTGCGCGTGGTCGATGCCTCGGTCATGCCGGTGATGCCGTCGGCGAACACCTATGCGTCCACGATGATGATCGCGGAGAAGGCATCGGACATGATCCGGGGGCGGCCGGCGCTCGCGGCGGTGGAGGGGCGGGCGGCGTAGCATGCGGCATCCAGCGGCCGGTTAGATTGCCCGGCCACCCATAGCGGCAGGCGCGTATCTAGTGGATAAGATCAAACGGATAGTACCCGTCTTGGAATCGGCCTGTGGGGGAAGAAAGTTGTGCGCAGGTCCGGAACGTTTCATTCGGAAGCGCTGGGCTTGGAGGAGTGCCGATGTCGGGAAAGGGTGTGGACATTGAGCATTGGTCTCGGATTGCGGCCGAATGGACGGCATGGGCGCGTGCCCCGGACCATGATGCATTTTGGGCATACCGAGCGTCGTTGCTTGCCTTCATCGGGCAAGGCGCTGGCGACGCTCTCGACGTGGGATGTGGTGAGGGGCGGGTCTCACGCGTTCTGAAGGACTGCGGCTACCGGGTGACCGCGATCGATCCGGTCGAGCAGCTTATATCGGCAGCCGAGCAGGCTGGGTCGGCGGACACCTACAAGATCGCGGCGGCGGCTGATCTGCCGTTCGAGAATTGCAGTTTCGACCTTGCCGTCGCCTACAATGTGCTGATGGATGTCGAGGATGTTCCGGCAGCGCTGAAGGAGATCAGGCGGATTCTGCGTCCCTCGGGAACCCTTATCATTTCGATTGTCCATCCCTTTGTGGATCGCGGGCGCTTCGCTGGTCCGGAGGCCAATGCTTCGTTCGTCATTCAGAAATCCTGTTTCGGTCGGGAGCGCTTCGAGGGCACTGAGATACGTAATGGGCTGCAAGTCCATTTCTCCGGCTGGTTACAGCCCTTGGAAAACTATATGGCCGCGCTGGAAGGCGCGGAGTTGGCGATCACATCGCTGCGGGAGCCCGTTCCGGACACGAGTGATAAACGCCGCCATATGGAGCGCTGGAAGAAGCTTCCCCTCTTCCTCTGGCTGAAGGCAAGGCCCCTGTCATTCTAATCAATAGCTCAAACGACTTCATCGGGCCGCTCCATCGCGTGGCAATTGATCCGCTCAGCCGTGGACAATGCAGGGGACATGAAGAAATCCCCGGAAACGGGCGCGTCCTCCGCGAACCGGCGTCCCGGCCAGGGCGTAATCCGGGAAGCGGGCCAGAAAACGGGAGATCGCGACCGCGCCTTCCAGGCGCGCAAGGCTCATGCCGGCGCATTGATGGATGCCCGAGCCGAACGCGAGGTGACGGTTCGGTGTGCGGCCGAGGTCGAAGCGGTCGGGATCATTGAACTGGGCGGGATCGCGGTTCGCGGCGCCGATGCAGAGCGTGATCCGCGTGTTCGGCGGCATCCGCACGCCGCCGATCTCGACCGCCTGCGTCGTGATCCGGTTGCCGAACTGGTTCGAGCTCTCGTAGCGCAGGATCTCCTCGACGGCCGTCCCTATCAGCCCCGGCTCGGCGATTAAACGACGCTTTTCTTCGGGACGTTCCAGCAAAGCGACCAGACCGTTGCCGATCAGGTTGGTCGTCGTCTCGTGGCCGGCATTGAGCAGGAACACGCAATTATGGAGCAGCTCCTTCTCTGTCAGTCGCTCGCCATTCTCTTCGCCCTGTATGAGCCGGGTAAGGATGTCGCGCTCTGGGTTGCCCGGACGGGCGCGGCGGTGCTCGACCAGGCGTTGCAGGTAGGCGAGGAAGTCTCGGACCGCCTGATTGCCCCGATCGGCAGCCTCCTGCGAGACGACGGGCTCAAGGGCGCCGAGGATGGCAAGCGACCAGCCCCGGAGCGGTCCGCGCTCGTCGTGCGGCACCGCCAGCAGGTTGCCGATGACCTCCACCGGGATCGCGGACGCGAAATCCTCGATGAGATCGACCCGGCCGTTCGCCGCCATGCGGTCCAGCAACGTGTCGACCAGCCAGACGAGGTCCGGTTCCATCGCAGCGATGGCCCGCGGCGTCAGCGCACCCGCGATCAGGCGCCGCACCCGCGTGTGGAGCGGCGGGTCGTTGAACACGAAACTCGTCGTGTGATGCTCGTGGAGCAGGGAGTCTCCAAACTTCGGCCTGAACTCGGTTTTCTTGTCGGAGCTGAAGACCCGCGTGTCGCGATAAACGGCCAGCAGATCCTTGTACCGGGTCAGGAAATACGAGCCGTTGGGGAGACGCTTGACCGGATCGGATTCCTGCAAGGCCCGGTACCAAGGATACGGGTTTTCGTAGAACGCCGCGGGCAGCGCCTCGATGTCGAATGTCCGGGAAAGTTCCTCTCCCACGCTCTCCATGACTGCCTCTCCTCCAGGAGCGGTGCTTGTGGCCGTGGCGCGCATATCCCACTATCGCCCCGGAACCCGCGCCGGACGGGAACGCTTTGGTCGATCAGCGAAGAGGAGATCCCTCATGACCGCCATCCCTTTCGATACGGAGTTGCTGGACCGGCTCATGGAAGCCGCCGGCATTGACGTGCTCCTGGCCTCCTCGAAACACAACGTGCAGTATCTTCTCGGCGACTACAGGTTCTTCTTTTTCGACTATATGGATGCCATCGGGAAGAGCCGCTACCTGCCGATCATGATCTATCCGAAGGGCGCTCCCGGCAAGGCGGGCTATATCGGCAACCGGATGGAATCCTACGAGAAGGAGGTCCGGCCGTTCTGGGTGCCGGAGTTCCGCCCAGTCGCGTCCGGCTCGGTGGACGCGATACAGGCCGCGGTCGAGCATGTGCGGCGGCTGAACCTGCCGGCAGCGCGCATCGGCATCGAAGCCGGCTTTCTCCCGGCGGATGCGAACCAGGCCCTCCAGGAGGCCTTCCCGGACAGCCGCTTCGCTGACGCGCTCGGTGTGCTGGAGCGTCTGCGCGCCCGCAAGACCCCCGCGGAGCTGGACAAGCTGCGGCGGGCTTCGGAGGGCGTGATCGCTTCGATGCTCGCGGTGGTCGGCAGCCATGGCGCGGGGACGACCAAGCGGCAGCTCGTCGATGCGCTCCGCCGTGAGGAGGTGTCGCGCGGACTGACCTTCGAGTACTGCCTCATCACCGCGGGCACCAGCCTCAATCGCGCCCCCTCGGACCAGGTCTGGCAGGACGGCGATATCCTGTCGCTCAACTCCGGAGGCAACTATCAGGGCTATATCGGCGACATCTGCCGGATGGCGATCTTGGGCGAGCCCGACAGCGAGTTGCGTGACCTGTTGGCCGAGGTGGACGCGGTCCAGCAGGCGGCGATGCGCCCGGTCCGCCATGCCACGCGGGGCGGCGATATCTACGCGGGGGCGGAGGCCGCGCTCGCGCGGTCCGCGAACCGCGACCGCACCGAGTTCGTCGCGCACGGCATGGGCCTCGTCACCCACGAGGTTCCGCATCTCACGGAGAAGGGGCCAGTGCCGTATCCTGCCGAGGACCGCGACCGGCCCCTCGAGTCTGGCATGGTGCTGTCCATTGAGACGACCTTGCAGCATCCACGGCGCGGCTTCATCAAGCTCGAGGATACCGTGGCAGTGACCGAGAGCGGGTTCGAGATGCTCGGCACGGAGGGGCGTGGCTGGAATTGCGGGAAGATGTAGGACCTGATAGTCGGACGCACAGGCAACGACCGGAGAGACAGCGTGCCCGCCTTCCGCAGCACCGACACCTACATCGCCACCCGCGACCTCGAAGTCGCCGTCAACGCCGCCGTGACCTTGCAGCGCCCGCTGCTGGTGAAGGGCGAGCCGGGCACCGGCAAGACCATGCTGGCCCACGAGGTGGCGGCCGCGCTCGGGCATCCGCTCATCGAGTGGCACATCAAGTCCACCACCAAGGCGCAGCAGGGGCTGTATGAGTACGACGCCGTCTCGCGCCTGCGGGACGGGCAGTTGGGCGACCCGCGCGTGCATGACATCGCCAACTACATCGTGCGCGGCAAGCTGTGGGACGCGTTCGAGGCCGAGGCGCCCGTTGTCGTGCTGATCGACGAGATCGACAAGGCGGACATCGAGTTTCCCAACGACCTGCTGCTCGAACTCGACCGGATGCAGTTCTTCGTCTACGAGACGCGCCATACCGTCAACGCGCGGCATCGGCCGATCGTCATCATCACCTCGAACAACGAGAAGGAGCTGCCGGACGCCTTCCTGCGGCGCTGCTTCTTCCACTATATCCGCTTCCCCGACCGCCCGACCATGGAGCGCATCGTCCAGGCGCACTACCCGGACCTCAAGCACGACCTTGCGCGCGAGGCGCTGAACGTGTTTTTCAAGATTCGCGAAGTGCCGGGACTTAAGAAGAAGCCGGCCACCTCAGAGCTGCTCGACTGGCTCAAGCTCCTGATGGTTGACGACATGCCGGCCGAGGCGCTGCGCACCAAGGACAGCCATCTCGTCATCCCGCCATTGCACGGTGCGCTGCTCAAGAACGAGCAGGACGTGCATCTGTTCGAGCGCATCGCTTTTCTCGCCCGGCGCGGGGGCGGCTGATGTTCGCCATCTTCCTGCTCTCGCTCAAGCAGGCCGGGCTGCCCGTCTCCGTCACCGAGTACCTGACGCTGATGGGAGCCATGAAGGCGGGCATCGCCGAATACAGCGTTGATGACTTCTATTATCTCTCGCGCGCGACCCTGGTGAAGGACGAGCGCCACCTCGACCGGTTCGACCGCGTGTTCGGCGCGTGCTTCAAGGGGATCGAGAGCGCCGAGGGCATCGAGGCGCGCGAACTGCCGGAGGAATGGCTCCGCAAGCTGGCCGAGAAGCTGCTCACCCCCGAGGAGATGGAGCAGATCAAGGGCCTGGGCGGGTTCGAGGCGCTCATGGAGCGGCTGCGCCAGGTGTTGGCCGAGCAGAAGGGGCGGCACCAGGGCGGCTCGAAATGGATCGGCACGGCCGGCACCTCGCCCTTCGGCGCCTACGGCTACAACCCGGAGGGCGTGCGCATCGGCCAGCACGAGAGCCGGCACCGCCGCGCGGTGAAGGTGTGGGACAAGCGCGAGTTCCGCGACCTCGACGGCGACGTTGAGATCGGCACCCGCAACTTCCGGGTCGCGCTGCGCCGGTTGCGCCGCTTCGCCCGCCAGGGCGCGCCGACCGAGCTCGACATCCCCGACACGATCCGCGCCACCGCCAACAATGCCGGGGTGCTCGACCTCAAGCTGGTGCCGGAGCGGCACAACGCGGTGAAGCTGTTGATGTTCTTCGACATCGGCGGCTCGATGGACGAGCACGTGCGGGTCTGCGAGGAGCTGTTCTCGGCCTGCCGGACCGAGTTCAAGCACCTCGAGTACCTCTACTTCCACAACTTCCCCTACGAGACGGTGTGGAAGGACAATCGCCGCCGCTACGAGAAGACCATCCCCACCTGGGAGGTGCTGCGCACCTATGGTCCCGACTATCGGCTGATCTTCGTCGGCGACGCGGCGATGAGCCCGTACGAGATCACCATGGCCGGCGGCAGCGTCGAGCACTGGAACGAGGAGTCGGGCCGGGTCTGGCTCGACCGCCTGACCGGGCAGTACCGCCGCGCCGCCTGGCTCAATCCCACACCCGAGAACACATGGGAATTCGTGCAGTCCATCGGCATCACCCGCCAGCTCATGGAGGGGCGCATGTTCCCGCTCACGCTCGCCGGGCTGGACGAGATGACGCGGGAGCTGAGCCGTTAGAGGAGCGCAACAGCGTCGGAGACAGCCGCCATGCCCCGCCTCGCAGGCAAGACCGCGCTTATTACCGGCGCCGGCGCCGGCATTGGCCGCGCCACCGCCATCGTCATGGCGCGCGAGGGCGCGCGCGTGGTTGTCGCCGAAATCAATGCCCCGGCCGGCGAGGAAACCGCGCACCTCGCCGGCCACGGCGCCATCGCGATCCGCACCGATGTCACCGACGAGGACAGCGTGCGCGCTGCGGTCCATCAGGCCAGCGGGCATTTCGGCGGGCTGCACATCCTGCACAACAACGCCGGCGGCTCCACCCCGCAAGACGGCTCGGTGGTCGATGCGCCCGTCGAGGAATTCTGGCGCGTCATTCGGCTCGATCTGTTCGGCACCTTCCTGGGGTGCCGCTGCGCCATTCCGGAGATCGTGAAATCGGGCGGGGGCGCCGTCATCAACATGGCGTCCAACCTGGCCCTGATGGGGATCGCCGGGCGCGACTGCTACACCGCCGCGAAGGGCGGCGTGGCGGCGCTCACCCGCTCGCTGGCGGTGGAGTTCGCGCCGGAGATCCGGGTGAACGCGCTGGCGCCGTCCGCCACCATGACCGAGCGTGTGAAGGAGCTGATGGCGGGCAACGCGGCGATCGATCGGCTGGCGAAATCGCATCTGCTCGGCCTGATCGCGCCTGAGGACGTCGCCAATGCCGCCCTCTTCCTCGCCTCCGAGGAGGCGCGCATGATCACCGGCCAGATCCTGCCGGTGGACAGCGGCGTCACTATTGCATGATCAATGCGTTGGAGTCTCCCATGCCTGACGGCTTCGCGCACCCCGAGTTCCTCGTCGAGACCGACTGGCTCGCGGCGCGTCTCGATGAACCGAAGGTGCTGGTGTTCGACTGCACCACGCATCTGATCCCCGATCCTGCGACCACATACCGGGTCGTGCCCGGCCGGGCGGATTTCGAGGCGGCGCACATCCCCGGCGCGCAGTTCATCGATGTGCAGGGAGACGTCTCCGACCCATCGCACGGGCTGCGCTTCATGGCGCCCGGCGCGGATTCGTTCACCGCCGCCATGCGCCGCTTTGGCGTGGGCTCGGACAGCCAAGTGGTTCTCTACAGCACCGCCAACGTGTGGTGGGCGACGCGGGTGTGGTGGCTGCTCCGCCTCTTCGGCTTCGACAACGCGGCGGTCCTGAACGGTGGCCTTCAGAAATGGAAGCGCGAGGGTCGTCCGACTGAATCCGGTCCCGCCCGGCAGCGACCACCGGGCGATTTCAGCGTGCGCACCATCCGCCCGCTCATGGTGGGGCGCGAGCAGGTGCGGAGCGCGATCGGTGATCCGGGCACCTGCACCATCAACGCCCTGACGCCGCAGCAGCACGCCGGCACCGGGGGCAACGCTTATGGCCGCCCTGGCCATATCGCCGGCAGCGTCAACCTGCCGGCCGCGCATCTTCTTGACCCCGCCGACAACACGTTCCTGCCAGCCGGCGAGCTCCGCGCCCGCTTCGCCGCTATCGGCGCGCTTAACAAGCACGTGATCACCTACTGCGGCGGTGGCATCGCGGCGAGCGCCGATGCGCTGGCCCTCATCATGCTCGGCCAGGAAGACGTGGTCCTGTACGACGCCTCACTATCGGAGTGGGCGCCGGACCCTGCGTTGCCGATGGAGACCGGCTAGGCTCAGCTACGCTGCAGCATGGCTGTCTTGCGTTGCAGGCTTGCCTCCAGCGCCGACGCCCCGCCTTGGGCCAGCATGGCGCTGAAATCCGACCGCTGCACCGCCACCCGGCTGATCGTGCCATCCGCCAGCACGTCCGTTGCCTTCCAGGCCCCATCCGGCGCCCGGCGCATCACGTAGTCGATGGTGTGCGTTTCACCGCTGCGGGGAACGACCTCGGTGTGGACCACCTGAGCCCCGCCGCTGAGGCTGCGGGTCTGGGGGGAGACAACGAATCTCTGGCCGTCATAGTGATCGAAAGCCTGGACATAGGTGGCGACGGTGTATTGCTGGAATGCGTCGAATAGTCGCCTCTGCTCCTCGGGCGTCAATCGGGACCAAGCCGGACCGACAGACACGCGGAGGATGGCGGGAAGATCCACGACACGCTGAATGACTGGCGTCAGCTCGGTGGAGCGTTGGGCGAACGGGGTTGCCCTGCCCTGCCGCATGATTGTCAGCAGTGCCTGCTGCAACTGCTCGACCGGTGGGACGGGCCCGGTCGTCTGCGCACGGGCGACGAAGCCGCCGGCTGACCCACACACCAGGACGGCCAAAGCGCCGCGGAGCAACGCGCGGCGCGCGAAACCGATCGCAATCATTCGTCCCCCCAAATATACATGTCCGAATATAGTCGGGGCTGCCTGGGGGTCGAGGGGCACGGTGCCGGTGGAAGCAGCGGTCCCAGGTTGCGTTCTCCGGCTAACGTGATACGGGCCGATGCCGAGGCGTGGTGACTGCCCACTCGCCCAGTGTATTCCTATCTCCTGGCCCGTTCAATTCTGACCGGAGATCCCGGGTTGTCCATAGCCACGACGTTTCTCGGCGCGACCGACATGCTGGCCGACGCGCTCGGTGTCCTCGGCCGTCCCCTGGAAGCAGAGCCCCTGCTTGACAGGGCGCGGCGGAAAACCGGTCTTGCGGACCTCGGCGAGTGGGACATCGCGGCACCGCTGGCGCGCTTGCTGGCCGCGTGCTCGCGCGAGGCGGCGCTGAGCCTGCTCGGGCGCGAGGCACTGCGCTGGGATGTCGTGCGCTATGCCTCCAACCTCCTGCGCCTGCGCGCCAAGGAGACTGCGTGTCCCGATATCCCGGCCGAACCGATCGTGGCACCCATCTTCATCACCGGCCTGCCCCGCAGCGGCACAACCTTCCTGCATCGACTGATGATGGAAGATCCGCTCAGCCGGGCCCCCCGCGTGTTCCAGACGATCCAGCCCTACCCAGACAGTGCCGGGCGCGACCGCCGGGAGCGGCGCGTCAATCGCCAGCTACGCGCCTTCGAGCGGGTGGCGCCGGAGTTCCGGTCGTTGCATCCCCTCGATGCAGTTTCTCCGCAGGAGTGCTGCGAGATCAACGCTCATGTTTTCCGCAGCCTCCGATTTGATACCACCTATCACATTCCATCGTATCGCCGGTGGCTGGACGAGGAGGGGCAGCTTTCGGCCTACCGGTTCCATCGCCGCTTCTTGCAGCATTTGCAGCACCAGCAAGGCGGCGGGCGCTTTGTGCTGAAGTGCCCCGATCATCTGTTCGCGCTGCGGGAGTTGCGCGCCACCTATCCCGATGCGCGCGTGGTTTTCGTCCATCGCGACCCGGTGAAAGTACTGCTTTCGGTGACGCAACTCACGGAGGTGCTCCGCCGGCCATTCACCAGGCGGCTGGATTGCGTGAGGATCGGCCGGGAGGAAAGCGCGCGCTGGTACGACGGCACGCTGCGCATGATCCAGGCGGATGCGGAAAACCGCTTCGCCGAACCGATCTGCCACGTCCACTACCTCGATCTGATCAGCGATCCGGTGAGCACGGTGGAGAGCGTGTACTGCCATTTCGGCCTGGCGCTGACCCAGGATATGGCGGCGCGCATGGCGCGCCTGGTCGCCGCGCGGCCGAACGGCGGCTATGGGCAGCACCTCTACCGGTTCGAGGATCACGGGTTGGACGCTGGTACGGAGCGGGACCGCTTTCGCGGCTACATGATCCATTTCGGCATCGAGCCCGAGGCGGTACAGGCGCGGCCGGCTTCCGCCGGCTCCGTCCGTGACGCGCTCCGCTCGGCCCGCACGGGCGCTGGGTAGGCACCCCTTGCGCCGGGCAGGGTCATCGCGCATCGTCGCATGCCCCTGCGTGAAGGAAAAAACGCATGCGCCTTGCGGTGCTGAAGGAACGACGGGCGTTCGAGACCCGCGTGGCGGCGACGCCGGAGACCGTGAAGCGGCTGATCGGGCTGGGGCTGACCGTCGCCGTGGAGGCTGGGGCGGGCAATCAGGCGGGTGTCAGCGACGCTGACTTCGCCGCCGCCGGGGCCGAGATAGTCCCGGACGCCCAGGCCGCGCTGTCGGACGCCGGTGTGGTGTTCGCCGTGCAAATGCCCGAACCCGAGCAGCTCGCGCTGATCCAGCCCAACACTCTCCTCGTGTGCATCGCCAACGTGCAGGGAGCGGGCGACGCCTTGGCGATCCTTGCCGAGCGCCGCATCGACATCGTGGCCATGGAGCTGCTGCCCCGCATCACGCGCGCGCAGTCCATGGACGTGCTGTCGAGCCAGGCCAACCTTGCCGGATACCGCGCGGTGATCGAGGCCGCCGCCGCTTTCGACCGGGGCTTTCCCATGATGATGACCGCGGCTGGCACAGTGCCGCCGGCCCGTGTCTTCGTCATTGGCGCGGGGGTGGCCGGGCTGCAATCGATCGCCACCGCGCGCCGGATGGGGGCCATCGTTTCGGCGACCGATGTGCGACCGGCCGCGAAGGAGGAGATCCGGTCCCTGGGCGCGGCGTTCGTCGGCGTGGAGGACGAGGAGACCGCCGCCCAGACCGGCGCCTACGCGCGCGAGATGACGGACGCGTTTCGGCGCAAGCAGGCGGATCTGATGGCCACCACGGTCGCCAAGAACGACATTGTGATCTGCACTGCGCTTGTGATGGGTCGCGCCGCTCCAGTCATCGTGACCGAGCCGACGGTGGCGATGATGCGGCCGGGAAGCGTGATCGTGGACCTTGCCGCCGATGCCGGCGGCAACTGCGCCGCGACCCGGCCCGGTGAGCGGGTCGTGACCGATAATGGCGCGGTCGTGCTGGGCTGGCGCAACTGGCCGGGGCGGATTCCGGTGGCCTCTAGCGCGCTGTACGCGCGCAACCTGATGACCTTCCTGACCACCTTCTGGGACAAGGGGGCGGGGGCGCCGCGGCTGCCCGAGGACGACGAGATCGTGCGCGGGGTGCTCTTGACCCGTGCCGGGGCGGTGATCCATCCACAGTTCGCTGAACCCGCACCCCAGGCCGCCTAACTCCGGAGCCGCCGATGGACCCGAACCAGATCGCCCAGGAGGCCGCCCGTCTCGCGGCCCAGGCCAACGCGCTCGCGGCGCACGCGGGAACGGTGGTCCTCCCCGACACCGCCGCCACCGCGGCGCTGGCCGCCGGCGTTCCCTTCATCTACCTGTTCGCGATCTTCGTGATGGCCTGCTTCGTCGGCTACTACGTGGTCTGGAACGTGACCCCGGCGCTGCACTCGCCGCTGATGGCGGTGACCAACGCGATCAGCTCGGTGATCGTGGTCGGCGCCATGCTGGCGACCGGCCTCGCCGTGAGCGCCGCGTCTCGCTGGTTCGGATTCGTCGCCGTGCTGCTGGCCTCGGTGAACATCTTCGGCGGATTCCTGGTCACGCACCGGATGCTGTCGATGTTCCGCCGGAAGCAAGGGTAGGGGGGCTCGATGTCTCCGCACCTGACCGCCTTCTTCTACCTGGTCGCCGCCGTCCTGTTCGTGCTGGCGCTGCGCGGCCTGTCCAGCCCGGTCACGTCGCGGCAGGGGAACCGGCTCGGCATGGTCGGGATGCTGGTCGCCGTGCTCGCCACGCTGATCGGCAACCAGATGTCGGGAAGCGGGTATGGGCTGATCGTGCTCGCCGTAATCATCGGCGGCGGCATCGGCGCCTTCATCGCCATGCGCATCCAGATGACGGCACTGCCGCAGCTGGTCGCAGCGTTTCACTCCCTGGTCGGGCTGGCCGCGGTGTTCGTCGCGGCGGCGGCTCTGAACGCACCGCAAGCTTTCGGCATCGGTGTGCCCGGAGCCATCTACACCGAGAGCCTGATCGAGATGTCGATCGGGCTCTCCATCGGCGCGATCACCTTCTCGGGGTCGCTGATCGCCTTCGCCAAGCTGCAAGCCCTCATGAAGGGGGCGCCAATCACGTTCCCACTCCAGCACTGGCTCAACCTGGCCTTGGGCATGCTAGCGGTCGTGCTGATCGTGATCTTCGTGGCCACCGGCAGTCAGGCGGTGTTCTGGCTTCTGGCCGTGCTCGCGCTCGCGCTCGGCTTCCTGCTCATCATCCCGATCGGCGGGGCCGACATGCCGGTGGTGATCTCGATGCTGAACAGCTACTCGGGTTGGGCGGCGTGCGGCATCGGCTTCACCATCCAGAACCTGGCGCTGATTATCACCGGCTCCCTGGTCGGCGCCTCGGGCGCGATCCTGTCCTACATCATGTGCAAGGGGATGAACCGCAGCATCGTCAACGTGCTGCTGGGCGGCTTCGGCTCGGAGGGCGCGGCGGCGGCGGCGGCGGTCGGCAGCGGCGCGGCGGACCGCACCGTGAAGAGCGGCAACGCCGACGACGCGGCCTTCATCCTGAAGAACGCGTCGAAGGTGATCGTGGTGCCCGGCTACGGCATGGCGGTGGCCCAGGCCCAGCACGCGCTGCGCGAGATGGCCGACACGCTGAAGCGGGAGGGCGCGGACGTGAAATACGCCATCCACCCGGTGGCGGGGCGGATGCCCGGCCATATGAACGTGCTGCTGGCCGAGGCCAACGTCCCCTACGACGAGGTGTTCGAGCTGGAGGCCATCAACAACGAGTTCGCCACCGCCGACGTCGCCTACGTGATCGGGGCCAACGACGTGACCAACCCGGCCGCGAAGACCGACCGCTCCTCGCCGATCTACGGCATGCCGATCCTCGAGGTGGAGCGGGCGGGCACGGTGCTGTTCGTCAAGCGCTCGATGGCCTCGGGCTACGCCGGGGTCGAGAACGCGCTGTTCTTCCGCCCGAACACGATGATGCTGTTCGGCGACGCCAAGAAGATGACCGAGGAGATCGTCCAGGCGCTCGGGCGGTGATCCCGTGACCGGCGCGGCGCGCGTGGCTCTGGTCACGGGCGGGGCGCGCGGGATCGGGGCTGGGATCGCCGCGCGCCTGGCGGCGGACGGGTTCCGGCTCGTGGTCGCCGACCTGGAAGCCGCGAACGCGCCTTCGGGCGGCCGGGCGGTGGTGTGCGACGTGGGAGAGGCGGCCGAGGTGGCCTGTCTTATCGCGGACCTCGCCGCCACCGAGGGCCGGCTCGATGCGCTGGTCTGCAACGCCGGCATCATGATCCGCAAGAAGCTGGGCGCGCTGAGCCTGGAGGAGTGGTCGCGTGTGCTGGCGACCAACCTGACCAGCGCCTTCCTGCTGGTGCGCGAGGCCGAGGCGCTGCTGCGGGCGGCGCGCGGGGCCGTGGTGACGATCGCCTCCACCCGCGCGCATATGTCGGAGCCGGACACCGAGGCCTATGCCGCATCCAAGGGCGGGCTGCTGGCGCTCACCCATGCGCTCGCCATCAGCCTTGGCCCGGCGATCCGGGTCAACTGCATCAGTCCCGGCTGGATCCTCACCAAGGGCGCGGCGCCGAACGCGGCCGATCACGCCCAGCACCCGGCCGGGCGCGTCGGCACGGTGGCGGATGTGGCGGCGCTTGCGTCCTACCTGGTGGGCGAGGAGAGCGGGTTCGTCACCGGCGCGGAGTTCGTCATCGATGGGGGGATGACGCGGAAGATGATTTATGTGGAGTAGGGGTCAGGGATACAGTTCGGCCATCCGGCGCACTAGCCTCAACTCTTATATCCTATCGAGCCGGCTCGAACGAAAACCTGTATGCGTACGTCATAAGGCGAACGTGTGGAACCTGCCGCACGGCTGAAATCGCGCGCGGTGAGAACTCTCTTGCTACCACGATCCCTCGAACCGTTCCAGCATCACCATCTAAACCGCGTCTACTTTGAGAACCGTAGTTTCTCCTCCTCAGGATTGAGCTGGTCCTTAACCCAGAGGCGATCTGCGATGGCATAGGGTGCCTGATTAAGCGTGGCCTGGAAGTGGGCGACGCGGCGGGTCAGATCCGTGGTGGAGGCATGGCAGTGATGATAGGTGACGTCCTCGCGCAGCCAGCGCCACAGTGCCTCTACTGGCATCAGATCCGGACTGTAGCCGGGTAACGGCACGAGTTCGATCTTCAGACCTGCGGCAGCGGACCATACGGACTGAGCCCGGTGATAGGGCGCGCCATCCCAGATCACGATGAGCCTGCCGTTGGGGAATTCGGCACGCAGTCGGCGTAGAACGTCGATCGTGTGTTCGCCCGTGGCGCGCGGATACGGCCAGATCCGGACCTGTCCCTCATTGTAGAGATACAGGCCATAGAACGAGACTTTGTCGGCCAGGGCGGGCGGGGTGGAGGCGACATAAAAGCGCTGGCCGCGCACGCCCCAGCCATGCCCAGGATCGACGTCCTGACGGATGTGCGCTTCATCCAGGTAGACCAACTGATGACGGTCCCGCTGCGCACCATCCAGCAGTGGACGCATCTGTTCAACAAACGCCGCTCGCCGTTCCGCACTGGCACGGCCCAGTAGCTTCTTCGCCTTCTGCCACGACAGCCCCATCCGATGCAGAACCAGCCGGATGGTTTCGCGGCAGCGGCGGCACCCGAAGCGCGCTTGCACAAGCCCCACCAGACGGCGCAGCGTCCAGCGGGGCTTCGGATCAGTCTCGGCCATGGGGGGCGCGGCGGCGACCTGCTGGGCCGTGCGCACCACCGGTACTGAGCGCTGCCGCTATCTCGGGGCAAAAGGGGGGCGGCCACCGGTGCGCCGATACAGCAGCGCCGCGGGGCCGTGTTCGTTGTAAATGTGCAGCCAAGCCATGACGGTCTGGGGATGGCGACCCGTGCGGCTGGCCACCGCCGTCGCACAGTCACCCTGGGCTATCTCATGCAGGGCCAGAAACCGCTCGCGGCTGCGAGCATGCGGCGCACTCAAGGCCAGACGACGAAACTCCGCCGCTGACTGACCCCACCGCTCATAATCTATACGCAACACCTGTCTTGTTGACGCCTCCGAATAGGAAAACTCCTATATGGGACCGTCACCGCTCAGTGACCAGCGAACTACGGCTCTCAAATTGGACGCGGTTTAGATCGCCCATGTACGACAGAATTTGTCCAATGGCTTCGCGGTCTGCGGGACCGGCCTTTAGTTCGATGACCACCGTAGCACCGGCTGTGTCTCTGGCCGTTATATCTACTCTGCCGGAGGGTAGCGTCTTTTCCCTGCCTTCATCGATGATCACGAGTCCCGGTTCGAGCTGTTCTATGTTGCGTCGCAAAGCACGTTGCAGATCAGCTTCAAGACCAAGTTTAGTTTCTATTGCATTTGAAAACTCATCGGGTTCGGCGACACTGTCATAGGTGTTCATCGTGACATGTGCCTTCACCGCGCTGACCTGGCTGGGTGCAACACCAACCCTTTCTGCGATCTGCCGACGATCGAGTCCTTGGTCAAGTAGTTGGCAAATTTGGGTCCGTTGTCCCGGAGAAACGGGATTCATGAGAAATCCTTCTCTGTGCGCGAACTGCCCAGCAGCCAAGGAAGTACCATCAGAACGTTAATCAGCCATGAAGCCAGTTACCAAAGAATGGCAGAGGCGGCGACGCTGCTTTGGGGGTTCACTTCGGCAGCTACGTCGTCCGACAGAGATCCGACAGCCGCACGCGGAAGTCGAGACTTTGCAGCATGACCTCGCCGGCTCCAATCGTCTCAGGTCGGTCCGGCCAAGCGCCGTCTGCCTGCCGGCGCAGCAGATCGGCACCGATCGCGTCACTCCGCACGATCAGGATTTGGACGGGTCACGAATGCGCTCATGTCACGATCCTCAAACGTCTTCAGCCTGACCGCAACGCGCGAACAGGCGGCGATCCCACCGGACCGGCCGATGGAGGCCATGCGTGACCTGCGGGTACTCGGGATGCTCCGGGTTGAGCAGGAAGTTGTGCTCCATGCGGGCAACGATGCTGGGGACGACCAGCAGCAGCGACCGCTTACTCCTCTGCCACGCCTCGCCGAATGGTTTCGACACGGCATAGCCGGGATCGTCCCAGCCTGGCAGGTGCGCGGGGTCGGCCATCTCGTAGGCGGTGCCGTTCGGGATGGTGATCTCGATGAAGTGCTGGTTCCGAGGCAGACGGCCGCTGCCGCGGACCAGCTTCTCAAGCATCGCCGTCGAGTAGTGCTCGGAGGCGTAGATCATGGGACTGGCCGCCGTATTCCAGCGGCCGGGATAGAGCTTGGAGCCCGTTGCGTCGAAGATTGGGTGGGCGCCGTTCGGATCGCCGATGCGGTAGGCTATGAGGACACGATCAAGAAGCTGCGCCGTCACGCGGCGGAGCCGTACTGGAGCCCGCCGAGGATCCCCTCGACCAGCGGGCGCCCGAATTCGTTCGCCAGCACCACGTCAATCGGGCGGCGGCCATCGAGCATCGGATGCGGGCGGAACAGGAAGGCCCGCGCCTCCTCCTCGCTGCCCCAGACCTCGCGCGCGAGCGCTTAGACCTCGGCGAGCCGGGCGACGCGCGCGCTTTCGTCGGCCGACAGCCGGGCCGTGGCCGCGCTGCGGGCCATGGCCATCGCCTTCCTACGCCGCGCGAGTGTGGCGCGTGGGACCACGCGGAAGGCGAATCCCGCATCGCCCGGCGCGATGGCCTTGGCGACCCGGTCCAATGCGCTCAGCGGAAGTCCCTTCTCAACCTCGTTCATCAGGGACATCGGCAAAAGGGAGCCTTTGCCACAGAGCCCGAGCACCTCGGATACCAAGTCCGCACTCACGATCGGCCTCCACCGCCAATCTCAGATGAGCCAGGACATAGCCTCACGTGAGACAAGCATCAAGGTGAGGGCAGGCCGGCGATCACGCCGCCCGTCGCCGGCGCGACCAGGCGAAGCGGGCGACCATCACCGCGGCCACCGCGACCACAACGTAATCGAAATAGTGGAACACCGCGTGCAGGTTGCCGTTGCTGCCCCAGGCATCGCCCAGCCTCATGCCGATCCAGGCCAGCAGGAAGCACCAGGGCCAGGAGCCGATGAAGGTATAGAGGTGGAACGGAACCCGGCGCATGCGCGCGATGCCGGCGGGCAGGGCGATGAAGCTGCGCACGACCGGCAGCATTCGGGCGATCAGAACGGCGGGGCCGCCGAACCGGTGGAAGAACCAGTCCGCCTTGGCCAGGTCGTCGTCGGTCAGCAGCACGTACTTGCCCCAGCGCCGCACGGCCGGGCGCCCGCCATGGGCGCCCACCTCGTAGGCAACCAACGAGCCGAGATTGCACCCCAGCGCGCCGACCGTCGCGACCAGGTACAGGTTCAGCCGCCCGGTCGAGACCAGGTAGCCAGCGAAAGGGAGGATAATCTCCGAGGGCAGCGGCAGGCAGGCAGACTCGATGGCCATGAGGCCGAGCACGCCGAGATAGCCGCTGGCTTGCAGCGCGGAGATGATGAAGCCGGCCAGCAGGCCGGCGTTGGACGCGTTCATCGCGGTTCGGCCGGTCCACCCCGCCGGTCGCCCTGGCGCAGCAGGAACTCGCGCCCGACCTTCACCATCGGCACGCCGTCATACTCGACGATGTCGGCGGTGGCGTAGGTCTCGCTCCATTTCTCCGGGATGAAGCTGCCGGTGCCGACCACGTCAATCGGCGCCTTGGCATCCGCCATCACCCGGCACTTGTCCACCCCGAAGCCCGAGGAGACGACGATCCGCACATTCGGATACCCGGCCCGGTCGAGCGCCTCCCGCATCCTCCAGACCGCCGCCACCGAGACGCCGGTGCCGACCAGGTAGCGCAGCTCGGTGTCGCTCCGGTACCGCCGGATCGCGCCCGGCGCGTGGCGTTCCAGCACCGCGTAGCTCGCCTGCGGATCGAGGCTCTCCAGGAAGCGCCCGCCATGGGTGTCGAGGCGGAACGAGAGCCGCCCCTCGGCCGCCAGCGCGGGAAAGCGCGCGCAGACGGCGAGCGCGTCGGAGATCTCCCGGCCGTAATAGTCCACCAGCACGGTGAGCGGCACATCGGGAAAGGTCTCGTGGAACATCTCGGCGGCGCGGACCGTGGAGCCCGCGTAGCCGATCAGCGAGTGCGGCATGGTGCCGAGCCCGCGCGAGGCGCCGAACCAGTGCGCGGTGCCGTCATTGGCGTTGCCGATGAAGCCCTTGGCGCCCTCGCGCTGCGCGGCGGCGCTGCCGACGCCGGCGGCGTAGGCCATCACCTCCTGCATCTCGGCCCCGGCGCAGTGGCGTGCCTCCATCGCCAGGAACGCGGCCTCGGGCAGGGCGAGGCACATCTGGTAGGCGTTGTGCGCGGCGACACAGGCCGGGCCGACCTTCTGGAGGGCAATAGTCTCGAGTTCGGAGAGCTGCACAAGGCTGCCGGTGATGTAGGCGATTGGCTCGCCGGCGCCGACCCAGGCGCCTTCCTCGTACTGGAGGTCGATGTCGAATGCGGTGCCCCGCGCGGCGGCGACCTCGCGCAGCCAATCAATCAGGAGGCGCGGGGCGGAGATCACGGGCCGGCGCAGGAACACGGCGTAGGTCACGCGCTTGTCGCCGAAGCGCGCGACAATCTGCTTCGTGCGGCTGAAGTAGGTGTCGGTGCGCGCGGCGATATCCTCCGCGAGGACCGCCGTTTCGGCGTCGGCGTCCATGGGCGGGTCCTACCGCGCCGCGATCGGCGCCGCGCCCGGCTGCCGGCGGGCCTTCAATTCCTCGGCGATGAGAAAGGCCAGCTCCAACGACTGCTCGGCGTTCAGCCGGGGGTCGCAGAAGGTCTCGTAGCGCGCCGCGAGGTCGGCCTCAGTCAGGCGGTGCGCGCCGCCAACGCACTCGGTGACGTCCTGGCCGGTCATCTCGACATGCACGCCGCCGCCCCAGGTGCCCTCGGCAGCGTGGATATCGAAGAAGTCCCGCACTTCCGACAGGATCGCGTCGAAGCTGCGGGTCTTGAGGTTGGCGGCGGTCGATGTCGTGTTGCCGTGCATCGGGTCGCACAGCCAGACCACCTTGCGCCCGGCGCGCTGCACCGCGCGTATCAGCGGCGGCAGCGTCGCGGCCACCTTGTCGGCGCCCATGCGGCTGACAAGCGTGATCCGGCCGGGCTCGTTGGCCGGGTTGAGCGTGTCGAGGAGGCGCAGCAGGTCATCCGCCGACAGGCTCGGGCCGGCCTTCACGCCGATCGGGTTCCGCACCCCGCGCAGGAACTCCACGTGCGCGCCGTCCGGCTGGCGGGTGCGATCGCCGATCCAGAGGAAATGCGCCGAGCACCCGTACCAGTCGCCGGTCGTGGAATCGATCCGGGTGAGCGCCTGCTCATAGGGCAGCAGCAGGGCCTCGTGCGCGACATAGAAATCGGTCTCGCGCATGTCGCGGGTCGTCTCGCTGCTCATGCCGCACGCGACCATGAAGGCGAGCGTCTCGTCGATGCGCTGGCTGAGGTCGCGGTAGCGCCCGGCGAGCGGGCTGCGCTCGACGAAGCCCAGGTTCCAGCGATGCACCTCGTGCAGGTCGGCGTAGCCGCCGGAAGCGAAGGCGCGCAACAGGTTGAGCTTGCTCGCGGCCTGGAAGTAGCCGAGTTCCATGCGCGCGGGATCGGGGACGCGCGCCCGCTCGGTGAACTCGGGGCCGTTGACGATGTCGCCGCGGTAGCTGGGCAGGGTGACGCCATCCTGGGTCTCGGTGTCCGCGCTGCGCGGCTTGGCGAACTGCCCGGCCATGCGCCCCATCTTCACCACCGGCACGCTGGCGCCAAAGGTGAGCACGACGGCCATTTGCAGCAGCACGCGGAACGTGTCGCGCAGCAGGTTGGCGGTGAAGTCGGCGAACCCCTCGGCGCAGTCCCCGCCGAGGAGCACGAATCCCTTGCCCTCCGCCGCCCCGGCCAGGGCCGCCTTCAGCCGCCGCGCCTCGCCCGCGAAGACCAGGGGCGGGTACTTGGCCAGCTTGCGCTCGACGGCTTCGAGCTGGGCCGGGTCGGGATAGGCCGGCATCTGCCGGATCGGGCGCGCGCGCCAGGAGTTGGGGGTCCAGGGTGTGGTCATCGATCGGGCTCCTGCGCCGCCGAGTGGGGCGAGTGTCATCGGCCTATAATGCCGCATTCGCGAGCGGATGCCACTCGTCCGCACGCGGAGGTGCTGGGGCAGGCAGTTCACCATTGCCTGGCGGCCAATGGAAGCTGGATTTACCAGGTCGCCAGGAGCATGGCTGCTTCGAATCGGTCATTCCGCCCACCGCTCCTTCCCTCCCATCATGGGGAGGGGAAGGGGTCGAGGCGTCGTGGTGGGGTTGTGTGAGCTATTTCGGCAACGGCACCGCGTAGGCGCGGAACGGTCCGGGCTTGCCCCGCTTCTCCGGCGG
Source organism: uncultured Pseudomonadota bacterium (assembly GCA_963818725.1). Lineage (GTDB taxonomy): Bacteria > Pseudomonadota > Alphaproteobacteria > Acetobacterales > Acetobacteraceae > DATFDN01. The sequence goes on from CAWFTU010000001.1 coordinate 63,768, forward strand.
GTCAAACAGCGTCGCGAGCTGGCCTTCCAGCACCCAGGCCGTGTCGCCGATCTGCCAGACCGAGACCGGCTGCTTGAAGCCGCTCCTCACCGTCTGCACCTGCGCGTCGTCGCCTTGCAGGCGGATGATGTCGAAGCGGCCCGCGTCGCCGCCCTCCACCACCAGCAGTCCGTTCGGCCCATAGGCGCGCATCCCGTCCGGATGCTCGAAGCCCGGCGTGGTCTTGAGCTGGGTGATCCGGCCCGCCTTGCCGCCTTGGCCCATCTCGACGCGGAACAGCCGTCCGGTCGCGTAGGTGTTGGCGTAGAGATTGCCATCCTGTCCGATCGTGATGCCGTCAAGGCACGGACCCTCGCCGCCAAACCCCGGATCGGTCGCCCAGACCTCGAGCGACTTCCCGCCCGGCGCGAGCCTCAGGATATGCGGCTGGAACGAGTCCGTCACGTACACCGCGCCATCGGCGCCCACGACCATGTCGTTGCAAAGCGACTTTTCGCCCGGCAGCGGCCAGCTTCCCTTTCCGGCGCCGCTCTTGAGGTCGAACGCCATCAGCGACACCGGCTTCTCGCCCGCCGGTGTCTTCACGCCGGCCGCGCTCAGATTGCTAGAGCATACCCACAGCGTGCCGGCCTTCTCGTCCGCGAGCACGCCGAGCGTGTTCATCGACCCGTTCGCGCCCGGCTTGATCCATTGCTCCGCTCTGTCCGCCCCAGGCGGCACGCGGAAGATCCCGCCCTCGTACAGACTGCCGGCGTAGATCGTGCCGTCCGACGTCGCGGTGAGGCTCTCGGGATAGGCGTGATCGCCGGGAAAGGTGATCTCCGTCCGATCCGCCGCCCGCGCCGGCATCAGCCAGGCCAGACTCGCTGACAGAACAACAACGCCAAGATGGATGGTTTTCATCCGTTTTACTCCTCCCAGGCGGCCGGTTCAGTCCGGCCGCATGAAGCTGCGGGCCGCACGCGATGGATGGCCGGCCCGGCCGTCTCACCTGCAACAGGCGACAGGTGGCGAGATCAGCATACGAGGAACAGCGAAGTTGTGAAAGTCAACAAAGCCTGCGGTAGTGTCTCAGTTTGAGAGACACTACCAAGCCTGCTTCGACCTTGCCGCGAGGGGGAAGTCAGGCCGGCGCCGCGCCGGCGGCGACCTGAAGCCTTGGCGGGGGCGGGGCTGCCGGCTCCCCGCCATGCGCGGCGGAGAGACACGCCTGCACCGCGTTGCGCAGCGAACTCACGTAGATGTCGGCCCCCATCTGCCGGCGCGCGGTCTGGTCCTTGAGAACCGGATCATCCTCGGGCCAGATGCCGACCAGTATCGCGGCCTTCGGGCAACGCTGCCTGAGCCGGCGGATAAGAGGCCGGAGATTGGCGGGGCTGCCCGCCATGTCGACATACAGGATACAGACCATCGCCACATCGTGCGCATCGAGCGTGGCGATCTGCCCCCGCGACACGGCTTCGCGCGAAACCACCCGGGTGCCTATGTCGTGCTTGTCCAGCAATTGCTCGAGCATCTCCGCCGCTGCCTCGTCCAACAGGCCGCGCCCGGCAACGCAAAGGACAGGCATGTCGGTCCGCCATTCAGGCGCCAGAAGCTCGGGCTGCGACGCGTCGCCCTGGGCCGCCGGCGCGGGTGAAAGGGCCTTTTCATCGAGCGTCTTACCGGCGACTGTGGCATCCTCCGTCTGGGCTGACTCCTCGGTGTCGTCATGATCGGCCACGTCGTGCACGATTTCGAGGACTGCTCGCCTGATCCGCTGCAATTGCACCGACGACAACACGCCGCGCTTCGCGTCGGCGGCGGCGATCCGCAAACCGGGCACGGCAACCTCGTCGTAGTACGCGGACAGGGAGTGTTGCGCCAGGAAGCGCACGGCCTGTTCCTCCGCCTCGTCCGGATCATTGGCTAGGATGCGCTGGTAGAAGTTCTCGATTGGGGTCAGCGCCGGCCGGTCCCCGAGCAGGACGTCCAGGAACTCCAGCTTGTCCACATGGCGGCCGAGCACGACGAGGCACAGGGTCAGCGGGGTGGACAGGATGAGGCCGATCGGACCCCAAACCCAGGTCCAGAAGACCGCGGCGACAATGACGGAGAAAGGCGAGAGGCCGGTGCTATGGCCGTAGACCATCGGCTCCACCGCCTGGCCCATGACGAACTCGGTCACGACGTACAGCATCGCCGTCCAGAGCGTCATGCTCCAGCCTGTTCCGACCGCCGCGGCCAAGACGATCGGTAGGGCCGCGGCGATATAGGAGCCGATATAGGGAACGAAGCGCAGCAGCGCGCCGAGGATGCCCCACAGCACCGGGCTCGGCACGCCGATGAAGAACAATCCGACGCCGACGATGGTGCCGAAAGAGAAGTTAATCGCTAGCTGGGTCAGGAAGTAGCGCGTCAGCCGCCGCCCGGCTTCATCCATCGCCACGGTGGCGCGATGAAGGTCGTTCGATCCGACCAGGCGAATCAGGCGATCCCGCAGATCCTCCCTTTGCAGCAATATGAAGGTCGCGACGACGAGGATGATGCCCAGTGTCGCCAGCGGGTGCAGGATCGGCTCGAGGATACGCTGGCCCAAGGCCAGCGCGGAGGTCGTCGGCGATTCGGTAATCACCACTGGAACCGGCTTCGGCTCCTGGGGCTGGGTGGTTGATGTCGCGGCCGGGGCCGCCGCATTGCCCTTGCTCGCGTTCTCGATCTTGTGGGTGATCCCGCTGATGCGGCTTAAGAGGTCGTTGGCGATAAACTTCTGCGCCGACTCGAACTTTCGCTCGATCGTGAATTGATACTCCGGAACCTCACCCACCAGGCTGGCGATCTGCGTCCCGATGACGCCGCCCAGGGCAAGGATGATGCCGATCGCGAGCAGGACGGCGAGCAGGGCGGCAACGACTCGCGGCAGCCATATCCGGCGCAGCAGATCCATGAGCGGACTGAGCACGAAGCTCAGCAGCACCGCGAGAATGATGGGTATGAGGACTTCGCTGCCGAAATACAGCGCCGCGATGATCACCACCACGACGACGATATTGGTCAGGGTGGCGAGGTCCGGTCTGCGCGCCGCTGGGACTTCCGCCGGCGCGGCGGAGGGCGCGCCTGGAGCGGCGAAGGGCTCAGCCATGGTGCGAGGAGTCCAAGCGAAAAGTGCGCATCAATCAGCCATACAGGGTTATCGCACCCGCAAAGCGTTCTAGATGCGGGATGGGTTGCCCGCTGACACAAAAATCAGGCATCAGCTGCGCACCTATTCAGCGGCCTTCGCTACGCCGGCGACCCGGGTTCGGGTACGCATCGTCACGAATTCCTCGGCCGAGGTCGGGTGCACGCCGATGGTACGGTCGAAGTCCGCCTTGCTCGCTCCCATCACCAGGGCGATCGCCAGCCCTTGCACGATCTCCGGCGCGTCCTCGCCCATCATGTGCGCGCCCAGCACGCGCTGGCTGGCCTGGTCCACCACCAGCTTCAGCAGCGATGGGCGCGCGCGGCCGCTGATCGTGTGGCGCATCGGGGTGAAGCGCGACACATAGACGTCCACCGGCCCGCGCGAGGCGGCCACCTCCTCGGTCAGGCCGACCGTCGCGAGCGGCGGCGTGAAGAACACAGCCGTCGGCACGTTTTCCAGCGAGACAGCGCGCGGGCGGCCGCCGAACAGGCTGTCGGCCAGCGCGTGGCCCTCGGCGGTGGCGACGGGCGTGAGGTTGAGCCTGTCGGTGACGTCGCCAATGGCGAAGATATGTGGCTGACTTGTTTGAAGGTGGTTGTTCACCAGCACCGCTCCAGCGGCGTTGCAGGCCACCCCGGCCGCCGTCAGGCCGAGACCGTCCGTGGCGGGCCGCCGCCCGGTGGCGAAAAACACGAGGTCGGTGTCGGATCGTCCGCCCGTCGCTCAGGGTCAGTGCGAGCCCCCTCCCGTCTCGCGCGACGCTGCGCGGCGCACAGCCGGCATGAGGGTGGATTCCCTGGCGTGGCAGCGCCTCGGCCAGCGCCTGGCGCAGATCGGCGTCGAAGCCCCGCAACGGGAGGGGCTGCCGGAAGACGAGGTCCACCGTGGCCCCGAGCGTGGCGAAGATCCCGGCGAACTCGACCGCGATGTAGCCGCTGCCGATCACGGCGACGCGCTTCGGCATCCTGGGGAGGTAGAACGCGTCGTCGGAGACGATGCCAAGCGCCGCCCCAGGGATGTCGAGGCGCGTCGGATGGCCGCCGGTGGCGAGGACGATGCGCTCGGCGGTGACGAGGCCGCCGGCGACCTCGACCGTGTGCGCGTCGAGCAGGCGCGCGCGCGCCTCGAAGATGCGTGCCCCCGCGCTTTCCAGCAGGCGGCGGTAGATGCCGTTCAATCGGGTGATCTCGGCGTCCTTGGCGGCGATCAGCTTGTCCCAGTGATGCGGCCCCTTGCGGATCTCCCAGCCGAATCCCGCGGCGTCCTCGGCGAAGCCGCCATACTCGCCCGCTTGCACCAGCAGCTTCTTCGGCACGCATCCGACATTGACGCAGGTGCCGCCCCAGAACCGCTCCTCCGCGATGCCGGTGCGCGCCCCGTGCCCGGCCGCGATCCGCGCGCACCGCACCCCGGCCGAGCCGCCGCCGATGACAAACAGGTCGAAGTCCATGGCCCGCACCTCTGTAGGGGAACGCCATCCTGTCGCCCGGGGGGCCAATCTTCAAGTCTGGCGACCGGGTGGTCCTACCCGCCGGCAGGGGCTGCTAGCCAGAAGCGAATTCCAAGGTGGCTTGTCTCAAGCCGAAGCTCGAGTGGCGGCCGGCGCAATCACCAAACGGTCAAAGGTTTTCGCAAATGGAAGATATAACTTACCATATTCGCGATGGTTTTCATCAATTAAGATAGCAATATATTCAGCAAAATATTCCTCCATCCTAGACAGAAGATTCCAAGGATCCACAAGCCATCCATCCCAACACGGATTCTTATAAAAGGCTTCCTTGCTCGTCCGCCTTATATCAACTAATAGCCCATCTTTAATTTGCCCTGAATGAAACAGGCCATTTCGAGACTGGTCCCTGATTTCCCTAATATTCTCTTCTGTAAAGTGTTGCGCTTTGTGCTCTCTTTTCATTAGCCAATCGCAAAATCGCTTAAATCCGATCATAAATGTTGCACTTGCACTCCCTGAGCTATTCTCTCCAGAGATATATTGCCCATGAGGCTCGAAAAACATCAATTCTAAGGCAAATAGAGCCATCCCATGTTCATAGTTTTTGGCGACTGTTGGTTCCATAGAAGCCAAATGCCGTGCTGGCCTTAGCAGCCAGTTACGTACCTGCTGTTTATGGATCTCCACTTTTGAAACACGTCCGGCTTCAAGATCGGCGAAGGTCGTTGCTGCAACAATGTAAACGAGGTTCTTCAACACGGTCTCCTCCAGCAGGGATAAGATACCGTTCATGTATTATATTCATGTCGCCGCCAGGACGTCGAGCGCCAACGGCTCGTTTAATCCAAGAAGGGTTGAGCGGGCGCTCACGAAATGGCTCTACCTGGCCGCCGCTACCAGCCCCGCCAGGCGTTGCGGTCGGCCGATTGCGAGCAGCACGGCGCAGCCGATCGCGACAAAGCCGACGATCGGCAGGAATGCCAGCGGGTAGGAGCCGGTCGCCTCCTTGGTGGCGCCCATCAGCGTGTTGCAGATGAACCCGAAGCCGGTGCCGATGCCGTTGATCATGCCGATGCCCGCCGCCGCGCTGCGCGCGGACAGCCACTCCGTCGCCAACGCCCAGAAAGGCCCGCGCGTGACCGAAGTGGCGACGACCGAAACGCAGAGCAGGATCATGCTGGGGAGAAGGGCGGGGAAGGGAATCAGGAGGACGAGCGCGAGGCCGCTCAGTGCGAGGGGGACCAAGGTATGCTGGAAACGCTCCGCGGCGCGATCCGAGCGCCGTCCCCACCAAATCATCGCGACAGCCGACAAGGCATAGGGCAGGGCGTTCAGCCAGCCCACGGTCAGGGTGGAAACGCCGAACGACTTGAAGAATTGCGGCTGCCAAAGGCCGAGGCCCGAGCTTGCCGTCGCGCCCCCCGCATAGACCAGCGCCATGGCCAGCACGTAGCGGTTGCGGATGACGGTCAGCGCGGAGGCGGGCGCGACCGGCTTGGCCAGCGCGCGCTCCTGTTCCAGCCGTGTCGTGAGCCAGGCGCGCTGGCCGGCGGATAGCCAGGCCGCGTCCCGTGGATGGTCGGGCAGCCAGAGCAGCGCAAGGACTCCGAGCAGCACGGCCGGCACAGCCTCCAAAACGAACAGCCACTGCCAGCCGGCCAGTCCCAGCCTGCCATCGAGCCCCAGCAGCGCGGCCGAGATCGGCGAGCCGATCACGCCGGAAACCGGGATCGCCACCATGAACGTGCCGACCAGCTTGGCCCGCTGCTCGGCGGGAAACCAGTAGGTCAGATAGAGGATCACGCCGGGGAAGAACCCCGCCTCGGCGGCGCCCAGCAGGAAGCGGATCAGCACGAAGCTGCCCGGCCCGGCGGTGAGCGCCATGCAGCCCGAGACGATGCCCCAGGAGACCATGATGCGCGCGATCCAGCGCCGCGCGCCGAATCGCTCCAGGGCCAGGTTGCTGGGAACCTCGAACAGACAGTAGGAGACGAAAAAAATCCCGCCGCCCAGGCCGAACGCGGCGGGCGAGATCCCGACCGCCTTGTTCATCTGCAAGGCCGCGAAGCCGGCGTTGGTGCGGTCGATGTAGCAGACCAGATAGGCGATCATGAGGAAGGGCAGCAGCCGCCAGCTTACGCGGCGTAGCGTCTCCCGCCCGAGTCCGTCCGCCGCTGCGTCGTCCGCCCGCGGGGCGTCGGTCATGGCCCCGGCCTCCCTGATTTTAATTGTCGTCGGATAGCACAGCTTCTGATTGCGGCGAACCGGAGCGGCGTGGCAAAGAATAAAGTCATGATTTCACGCCGTTCGTTGCTGTCCTCGCTGTCCCTCGCCCTCGCCTCTCCCGCCGTCCTGGCCCGTGCCGCACCAGGCGATTTCGAGAGTTTCCTGGCCGGGGTCCGCGCGGAGGCACGGCGCTCGGGCATCGCCGCGGCCACACTGGACCGCGCGCTCTATGACGTGCAGCCGAACCAGAAGGTGCTCGACAAGCTCAACCACGCGCCCGAGTTCACCATGACCTGGGCGCAGTATCGGGCGATGCTTGTCACCGACAAGCGAATCGAGGAGGGACGCGCGGCCTACCGGCGCAACGCCGCCCTGTTCCGCGCCGTCGCGGACCGCTTCGGCGTCACCCCCAGCGTGATTCTCGGCATCTGGGGACTCGAATCGAGCTACGGCGCTAAGACCGGCGACTACCGCGTGATGGAGTCGCTGGCCACCCTGGCCTGGGGCAGCGCGCGGCGGCCGTTCTTCCGCTCCGAGCTGATCGCGGCGCTGCGCATCCTCGATCACGGCGACATCGCACCGGAGCGGATGACGGGCTCCTATGCCGGCGCAATGGGCCAGCCGCAGTTCATGCCGACCTCGTTCCTGCGCTTCGCGGTCGATTTCCAGGGCAGCGGGCGGCGCGACATCTGGACCAGCACGCCGGACGTGCTGGCCTCGATCGCCAACTATCTCGCCCGCAACCATTGGGCGCCGGGCGAGACCTGGGGGATGGAGGTCACGGTCCCGCCGGGGCTTGATCCGGCGCTCGCGGGCCGGGACGAGCGCCGGTCGTTGCGCCGGTGGCGGGAGCTTGGCCTCCGGAGCGTGAGTGGCCGTCCGCTGCCGGGCGATCAGGAGGCCGCGCTGCTGCTGCCCGATGGCGCGGGTGGGGAGGGGTTCCTCGTCTTCGCCAACTTCGCGGCGATCCGCCGCTATAATCCCTCCGATTTCTACGCGCTGGCGGTTGGCCTGATCGGCGACGACGTGCTGGCGTGAACAGGGAGGACGCATCGATGCTGACCCGACGCTGTGCCCTGCTCGGCGCCACGCTGCTGGCTGGCGGACCGGCCATCGCCGCCCGCGCGCCGCGCGGCAGGGCGATGCACATGGCCGAGGCAGAGGCGACCGGGCGGCGCGGCCACGACGCCGCTCGGCCCGGTGGACACGGCGGCGCGCTGGGCCTTCGCGATGGATTTCAACACCAACGCCGAGCTGCTGAACAAGGCCGCCGACGAGGAGATGCCGCCCTCGTCGATGACCAAGCTGATGACCCTCTTCATCGTCTATTCGCGGCTGAAGGAGGGCCGGCTGAAGCTGGACGACACGCTGCCGGTCTCCGAGCGGGCCTGGCGCATGGGCGGGTCGAAAATGTTCGTGCAGGTGGGCAGCCAGGTGCGGGTCGAGGATCTGCTCCGCGGCATCGAGGTCGATTCCGGCAACGACGCCTGCGTCGTGCTGGCCGAGGCCATCGCCGGCTCCGAGCCGCAGTTCGCCACGCTGATGAACGAGACGGCGAAGAAGCTTGGGCTGACGCACACCAACTTCCGCAACAGCACCGGCTGGCCCGATCCCGACCAGCACATGAGCGCGCGCGACATCGCCACCCTGGCCGCCGCGATCATCCGGACGTTCCCCGACTACTATCACTACGCCTCGGAAAAGACTTTCAGGTACAACAACATAGAGCAGGGCAACCGCAATCCCCTGGTGCAGAAGGGCACCGCCGACGGCCTCAAGACCGGCCACACGGAGGCGGGCGGCTACGGGCTCGTCGCCAGCACCCTGCGGGGCAACCGGCGGGTGATCCTGGTGCTGAACGGGCTCACCTCGATGCACCAGCGCGCCGAGGAAGGCGAGCGGCTAATGGATTGGGCTTTCAACAATTTCGAGGACGTGGTGCTGTTCGGGAGCAGCGAGCCGATCGAGCAGGTGCCGGTCTGGCTGGGCGCGGCGCCGACCGTGCCGCTGGTCGTGGGCGACGCCGGGGATCTGGTCGTCACCATGCCCCGCAACTGGCGCAAGGCCGCCTCGATCAAGCTCGATTACGAATCCCCGGTACGCGCTCCGGTGGCGCGCGGGACGCGCCTGGGCAGCCTCCGCATCGCCGGTCCAGGGCGTGCCAGCCATGCAGGTTCCCCTGGTCGCGGGCGCCGACGTGCCGAGGCTCGGCCTGCCCGGCCGGGCGATCGCCGTGGTGGCCCACTACGTGAGCGGGAGCTGACCGCTGCCCGCCCCACCGACGGGACGCTTCATCACCCTTGAGGGCGGCGAGGGCGCTGGCAAGACGACCCAGGCGCGCAGGCTTGGCGCGGCGCTGGAGGCGCGCGGCGTGTCGGTCCTGCTCACCCGCGAGCCGGGCGGCGCTCCGGGTGCCGAGGTGCTGCGGGGGCTGCTGCTCTCGGCGGACGTGCCGTTCACGCCCCTGGCGCAGGCGCTGCTGCACTGCGCGGCGCGCGCGGAGCATGTCGAGCGCACGATCCTGCCCGCCCTGCGGGCGGGGATTTGGGTGATCTGCGACCGCTTCGCCGATTCCACGATGGCGTACCAGGGCTGGGGGCTTGGCGTGGACCGGACGACGATCGCCACGCTGGGCGCGACGATCGGACTGGCGCCCGACCTGACCATCATGCTGGACGTGACCGCCGAGACGGCGGCCGTCCGGCGCGCGGCCCGCTCCGGCGCCGCGGATCGCTACGAGCGGCTGGGCGCGGATTTCCACGCCCGCGTGGCCGAGGGTTTCCGCGCGATTGCGCGAGCCCAGTCGCGACGCTGCGTGCTCGTGGACGCGAACGCCAAGCCCGACGCGGTGCATGACGCGATCCTCGCGCTCGTGCGCGAGCGGCTCGCGGTCGCCTGAAGCCCGGCAGAGCGTCCACGCTGCTGTGATGGCGCGCCGGAGCCGGCGGCGCGCACCAGCCTGCGTTGGCCGACGACAAGCGGCGCGCGACGTGGCAGGATTTGGGGGCAATGCACCAGCTCCTGCTCCTGCGCCACGCCAAGGCATCCGCTGCCCAGGGTGGAACCGCCGATCGCGACCGGCCGCTCAGCCCCGCCGGGCGGCAAGCCATGGTGGCGATGCGCTCGATCATGCGTGAGCTTGGCCTCGCGCCCGATCTGATCCTCGTCTCCACGGCGCGGCGCACCCTGGAGACGATGGAGGCGCTGGAACCCTGGGATGATACCCCGCTGGTCGACCCTCTGGACCAGCTCTACCTGGCCACGCCCAATCAAATGATCGCGGAACTGCGCCGGGTTGCTGAAACCGTGCGCGGCGTCATGTTGATAGGTCATAACCCTGGTTTGCAGGAGCTGGCGATGTTCCTCGCGGGCGGTCCTGGCAGCGACGCGGAAGCCGCGCGGCGGGTCGCGGACGGATTCCCGACCGCTGCCCTTGCCGAGTTCTCGGTTTCCGGTCCGTGGTGGCAGCTCGATCGACGGGCTGCCCGGCTGGTCCGCTTGCTCCGGCCGCGCGACCTGGTTCAGGTGGACCGATGAGGCGGAGCGGCTTTCTGATCGCGGTACTAGCGTGTGTTGTTTCGGCTGGGCCGCGCCTGGCCCTAGCGCAGGCTCCAACCGGCAAGCCGGGATCATCACCCCCGCCAGCAGGTCCTGGTGACGCCGGTCCGGGTCGAGAATGTCGCGCCGATCTACAGCTTCATCGGGCACGTCGTCGCGATCCAGTCGGTGCAGGTCGTCGCGCGCGTGACCGCCTTCATCGAAAAGGAGCCGGCCAAGCAAGGCAGCGATGTGAAGGCGGGCGAGACCCTGTTCGAGCTGCAAAAGACGCAATACCAGGCGGCCGTCGAGGCGGCGCAGGCGCAACTCGATGGCGCGAACGCGGCGGTGCGCAACGCCCAGCTCGCCCATGACCGCGCCGCGCGGCTTGCCAACCAGGGATTCGAGGCGCAGTCGAACCTCGATCAGGCGACCGCGACCCTTCAGCAGGATCAGGCGAACGTGCTCGCCGCGCAGGCCAACTTGGCGCAGGCCGCGCTGAACCTGAGCTATTGCACGGTCGTCTCCCCAATCAATGGCCGTATCGGCGCGGTGACGCTGACCGTGGGCAACCTGGTCACGCCCAGCACGCCACCGCTCCTCACCATCAACCAGCTCGACCCGATTCGCGTCGTGTACTCGGTCAGCGACCGGACGCTTGTTGAAGTACGACAAAGGACCGGAGCGAACAACAAGCAGCTCGCCTCCGCCCTGGTAGTCAACCTCATGCTGCCGGACGGGTCACAATACGCCCAAGCTGGCACGATCAATTTCTTCAACAACGAGGTTGACCCGCAGACCGGGACGGTCAGCGTGTATGCCGATTTCCCAAACCCCAACAGGCTGCTTTTGCCGGGTTCCTACGTCACGACCAATGTCCGCCGCGGCCAGCCGGAGGAGGCGCCGTTGGTGCCGGTCGCGTCCGTGCAGACCGAGCAGAGCGGAAGCTTCGTCCTGATCGTCGGTCCCGACGACACGGTTCGCCAGCAGCCGATCGAACTGGGACGCCAGATCGGGCAGGACTACATCGTGAGCAAGGGCCTTCAGGGCGGCGAGCGCGTCATTGTCGAAGGCGTGCAGAAGGTGCATCCGGGCCAGAAGGTCAATCCGCAACCGGCGCCTCAATCGGCCCCGGTGGCCGTCGCCAGCACGCCCCAGGACGGCGGCTGAGCCGTGCTGTCCGGCTTCTTCATCAGGCGGCCGAAGTTCGCCATCGTCATTTCGGTGGTGATCACGCTGGCCGGCCTGCTCGCGCTGTCCGCGATCCCGATCTCGCAGTACCCCAACATCACGCCGCCGCAGGTGACGATCTCGGCGTCTTATCCGGGGGCCAGCGCCGAGACGATCGCCAACACCGTGGCCCAGCCGATCGAGGAGCAGGTGAACGGCGTGCCCGACATGCTCTACATGCAGAGCACGAGTGCAAGCTCGGGCACCTATAGCCTCCAGGTCACCTTCGCGATCGGGACCGACCCGAACATCGATCAGGTGAACGTGCAGAACCGCGTGCAGCTCGCACAGGCGCTGCTGCCGACGGAGGTGGCGCAGGAAGGGCTGACGGTGCGGGCCGCCACCACCAATTTCGTGCTCGCAGTGAATCTCTATTCGCCGGGCAACAAATACGACCAGGTCTTCATCTCGAACTACGCGTATATGCATCTCCAGCAGCAGATCGCGCGCACGCCTGGAGTTGGCAACACGCAGATCTTCGGCCAGCGCCAGTACGCGATGCGGATCTGGCTCAACCCGGTGCGGATGACGGCGCTCGGGATCACCTCGACCGACGTGACCACCGCCATTCAGGCGAACAATATCCAGGCGGCGGCGGGGCAGATCGGCCAGCCGCCGATCGCCACCGGCCAGCAGCAGCAACTCACGGTCCTCGCGCCGGGCCGGCTGAGCGACCCCAAGCAGTTCGCCGCGATCGTGGTCCGTACCAATCCGAATGGCGGCGTGGTCCGGATCGGCGACATCGCCCGGGTCGAGCTGGCCGCGCAGCAGTACGCCTCTTCCTCGGCGCTCGACGGCAGTCCGTCCGCGACGCTGGCCATCTACCAGTCCCCGAACGCTAACGCGCTGGCGGTCGCCAGCTCGATCGAGAAGCAGATGCAGGAACTGTCGAAGCAGTTCCCGCCGGGACTGAAATACGCGATCGTCTACAACGCCACGAACTTCGTCAGCGCGAACATCCACGAGATCCTGGTCACGCTGTTCATCACCCTCCTGATCGTGGTGGCCGTGGTGTTCGTCTTCCTGCAAGACTGGCGCGCGACGCTGATCCCCACGGTCGCCATTCCGATCTCGCTGATCGGCGTGTTCGCGGTCCTGTACGTGCTCGGCTACTCCGCCAACACGGTGGACTTGTTCGCCATCGTGCTCGCGATCACGCTGGTCGTGGACGACGCAATCGTGGTCGTGGAAAACGTCACCCGCACCTTGGAGGAGGAGCCGGACCTGGCGGTCGGGCAAGCCACCGAGCGGGCGATGGCGGAAATCACCGGACCCGTGATCGCGACGACCCTGGTGCTGGTGGCGGTGTTCGCCCCGGTGGGCTTCGTCGCCGGCGTCACCGGCGCGCTCTATCGCCAATTCGCCGTGACCATCTCCGTCGCCGTCGTCATCTCGGCGATCAACGCGCTGACCCTGAGCCCGGCCCTGTGCGGGCTTCTGCTTCGCCCGCCGAAGCCGGCGCGGTTCTTCGGCTTCCGCTGGTTCAACCGCGGCTTCGATGTCGCGCGCAACGGCTATGCCAGGGTGGTTCGGGTTCTGGTACGCCGTCTGGCACTGACCGCGCTTGGGGTGGCGGTGGCTTTCGGCCTCGCCTACCTCGCCCTCGAACGCACGCCCACCGCATTCCTGCCAGCGGAGGACCAGGGCTATTTCTTCGTCAACGTGCAACTGCCGAACGGCGCTTCGCTCGACCGTACCTCGGCGGTGATACGGCAAGTGAGCGACATGCTGGGCCGCACGCCAGGCGTGGCGCACGCGATCGAGCTTGCCGGGTTCAGCCTGGTCTCGAGCGCGCAAGAGGCAAGCGCCGGCTCGGTCATCGCCATCATGGAACCGTGGGACAAACGCGGTGCGAAGTTGGCGATCCCGAATGTGATCGCCACGCTACAGCCGCGGTTCAGCGCCATTCCGGCGGCCAGCATCTTCAGCTTCAGCCCGCCCGCAATTCCCGGAATCAGCACGACGGGCGGCATCAACTTCGTGCTAGAAGCGCGCAATGGACAATCGTACCAGCAGCTCGCCTCGGCCGCGCGCGGACTAATCTTCGCCGCCAACCAGGATCCCAATCTGCAAGCGGTCTTCACCACCTTCTCGGCCGACGTGCCGCAGATCATGGTCCATGTGAACGCCATCAAGGCAGCGCTGCTCGGGGTGACACCGGCGGCCATCTATCAAACGTTGCAAGCCAATCTCGGCGGTCAGTTCGTCAACGACTTCAACTACCAGAATTTCATCTTCCAGGTGGTGGTGCAGGCCGAGGACCAGTTCCGCGCGCGGGTTAGCGACATCGACCAGCTCTACGTGCGCAGCTCCGCTGGCGCGATGGTGCCGCTATCCGGTCTGGTGACGATCTCCACCGCGCAGGGCGCGGACGCGATTAACTGGTACAATCTCTATCCGGCGGTGCTCATCAATGGCAACTCGGCTCCGGGCCACAGCTCCGGCCAGGCGATCGCGGCAATGGAGCAGGTGGCGAAGCAGTACCTGCCGCAAGGCTACGGCTATGACTGGACGGCGATGTCCTATCAGGAGCTGCAATCGGCCGGGCAGGAATCCTCGGCGTTCCTGTTCGCCGTCATCTTCTCCTATTTGTTCCTGGTCGCCCTCTACGAGAGCTGGACGCTGCCCCTGTCAGTCATGCTCCCGGTGGCCTTCGCCCTGCTCGGAGGGTTGCTGGGAATCATGCTGCGCGGCATGGCCCTCGACGTGTACGGGCAGATCGGCCTGGTCCTGCTGATCGGCCTTTCGGCGAAGAACGCGATCCTGATCGTGGAATTCGCCAAGGATCGTCTCGCGCAGGGTGACGTGGACGTGCGCGCGGCGGCCGAGGAGGGCGCGCGAATTCGCTATCGGCCGGTGATGATGACGGCCCTCGCCTTCGTGTTCGGTGTGGTGCCGCTGGTGGTCGCGACCGGCGCCGGCGCCGGCGCGCGGGTGTCCATCGGGACCACGGTCTTCGGCGGCATGGTGCTGGCAAGCTTTATCGGCGTGCTGTTTGTCCCTCCACTGTTTGCCGGGTTCGAGTTCCTGAGCGGCGGTACGCGTCGCCTTTTCCGCCGTTGGTTCCACCGGTCCCAGTCACGCCAGCGTCCGGCGGAGTAAGAACGGCTCGTTCCCACGTCCAGCGAGTGCCGGGTCAAAGCCCGGCAGCGACGATCGGTGCGCGTGCCATAGCTCCCGCAAGGGGAGGGGAGTTCTGAAGACACTCCCGCTTCCCTTCCGGGAGGAGCGTCACGACAAGCCTCTACTTCTTTTCCCCGGTGTTCTCTACGTTCTCGGCCCCCTTGCGGGTTCCGCCGAAACGGTCGGCGCCGCCCGCCTCGGGCGTGCCCGGCTTCTTGTGGTTGCCGGTGTTCTGCTGATCGTCGGTGTGCTTCACCTCTTTTTCGGTATGCGGCTGACGCATGGTCCTCCTCCATTGGCGGTCTCGCGCAGAAGCAACGCGGCTCAGCCTCATCCGTTTGCGCCGAGAATGACGGAGGAAGCCATGCTCACCTACACCAGCGCGGAGGAGGTCCGCGCTATCATCACCCGGAGCGAGGCGGCGGCGGATCAAGGGGATCGGCTGGTGGACCGGATGTACAAGGCGGACCTGTTGCCGGCGGGCGACAAGCGCCACACCGTCCATCCGGCCCGGCGCGACGAGGCGGAGCTGGACGACTTGGCTCCGCTGGCTGCCTCGACCATGGCTGAGCCCCTGCAACGCTTGCAGGCGGTGCTTGAGGGAATGAGCGCGGAAGCGCGGCGCGAGGTGCAGGCGATCGCGATGATCGGCGCGGGGGAGTTTGCCGCGCGCGAATGGGACGCCGCGCTGACGGCGGCGGAATCCCGCCAGACCGAGGCCGAGCCGCGCGCGATGGCCGAGGATCCGGATCTCGCGCCGCATCTCGCCAAAGGCCTCTACTTGCTGAAACTGGTTTAGGAGGCGGCCATGGCCACATGCCGGGCTGTTCGCCTGCACCGCTTCGGCGGGCCGGAGCAACTGCGCATCGAGGACGTCGAGCACCCCATTCCGCGCGATGACGAGGTCGTGATCCGGGTCAAGGCCGCGAGCATCAACCCGGTGGACCTCAAGATTCGCGCGGGGCAGGTGCCAATGGTCCGGGTGGACCAGCTTCCGGTGGTCCTCGGGCGCGACGCGTCGGGCGTCGTGGAAACGTGCGGGACAAGGGCGCACACGCTGCGCGCGGGCGATGCGGTGTTCTGCTCCGTCGGCTGGGACCGCGGCACCTATGCCGAGTTGCTACTGGTCAAGGCGGTGGAAATGACCGCCAAGCCTGCGCGTCTCGATCACGTGCAGGCGGCCTCTGTGCCGCTAGCGGCGCTGACCGCGTGGCAGGGCCTGTTTGACCACGGCGAGCTGGAGCCGGGCCAGCGGGTTCTGATTCATGGTGGCACGGGTGGGGTGGGGCATTTCGCCATCCAGATCGCCAAGGCCAAGGGCGCCTGGGTCGCGACAACCGTCTCCGACCGGGATGTCGGCTTCGCCCGCGAACTCGGGGCCGACGAGGTGATCGACTATCGGCACCAAAGGTTCGAACACGCGGTCGGCGACATCGATGTTGTGCTGGACCTGATCGGCGGGGAGACGCAGGAGCGGAGCTGGTCCGTGCTCCACCCAGGCGGGATCATCGTTTCGACCGTGCAGGAGCCCGACCAGGACACGGCGCGGGAGCGGCAGGCGCGCGGCACGCGGTTCCTGGCGGAGCCGAACGCGGCGCAGCTCGAGTCGATCGCGCGGCTGATCGACGCCGACAAGATTCGCCCTAGCGTGGCCGCGGTGTTCACGCTCGATCAGGTGCGGGACGCGCATCGTGCGCTGGAGCAGACGCATCCGCGCGGCAAAATCGTGCTGCGCATCGGCCAATAGGAGGCAGTCATGAGCAAGTATCAACCGCCCGCGCCAGAGCGCGATCCGGGCGATTCTGTCCCGTCTGGCGTGGCACCCGTCGAACCGGTGCCGCTGACCGAACAGGATCGCGCGGTCCTCGACAAACTGCGTCACCTGCCGCCGTCCCCGGAGCCTGGAAGGGATGACGCCAACACGGACTTATGAACGCGGGAACGGGGGACGGTCTGGACGGTTCGCCGTACCGTGTCGTTTGCCAAACCAAGGAGACAGACGATGAGCGACAAAGTGCAGGGCATGGCTCGCGATATGGCCGGGCGAGCGCAGCAGGCCTTTGGCGACGCAGTGGGCGACGCCGGCACGCAAGCGCGCGGCATGTACAACCAGGCCAGCGGCCAGGCGCAGGAACAGGCGGCCCGCCTCGCCGAGGTCATCCGCGACCAGCCCCTGACCTCAGCACTGATCGCGCTTGGGATCGGCTACATCCTGGGGCGCCTGACCGGCTAGAGAGACACACATGCGCCTTGCACATGGCCGGGCTCATGCATTCGCTGTGCAGCGGAGGCTGACAGAGGATTAATGAACGCTTGTTCTGGCTTCCGCCGGAACGGGGTCTATGACCCCTAGCGTCTCCCAGACGTTAAGCCTCCCTGTTACTCCCCCGGGCCGTGGCCCGGGGTCTTTATTCGCCGAATGTGGCCTGGCCTTGCAGGCCGAGCGCCGCAAGCAGGGCCGCATCCAGCACAGGGCGGTGAGGCGGCGGGCGAGGGATGTTCAACCCCATCACGTCATCATAGCCCCAGAGCGCCCAGCCGATGCCGGCGCGCTCGCACGCCCTGCGCACCGCCGCGATCCAGGCCAGGCGCGCTGGGGCGTTCAACTGGGCGGACGCGCCCAATTCCCCGGCCAGCAGCACCACCCCGTTGCGGGCCGCCCAGGCGGCGGCGCGGCCGATCCGGGCGGCGATGGCCTGTCCGTCCCAGCGTTGGGCGCAGACGAACGCGACCAGCTCCCGGGTCGCCGGGTCCGGGCTCGCGGCCGCGCGCGCGCATTCGGCGGGGTCGGCGGCGGGAAAGGGCAAATGCGCGAGTGCCCCCCGGTCGAGCCCGGGACGGTATGCCGCGAGCGAGGTCAGCTCCGACGGATCGTAGAAGTGAAACGTATAGATCACATCTTGATCCGCCACCGGCGGCAGCGCGGCAAGGCCGTCGATGCTGCTCCAGTCCGGTCCGCTCAGGACCACGGTGCTGGCGGGGAGCGCCGCGCGAAGCGTGGCCAGGACATCGCCCTGCAACACGCCCCAGGACACGGCGTCGCCGGAAAACACCGGCTCGTTGACCACCTCTGGGAAGGTGCGGTCGGGATCGAGCGGGCGAAGCGCCGGGGCGAGGCGCCGCCAGGTCTCGAGCAGCGCCGCCCGGTCCTCCGCGCGCCGCTCCAGCCGCCACGCGGCGGAGCTTGGCACCAGCACCACGGCAAGTCCCGCCCTTTGCAGGCGGCGGACCTGAGCTACCAGCAATCCGCGACCCGCGGCGCTGGCCGCGAAGCTGGGCTCGAAGGGCAGCCGGACGAAGGTGAAGCCGGCGTGCCGCAGGTCAGCCATCGCGGAGTCGCTGAGATAGGCCCTGATCGCCACCGGGTCGCCCTGCGCGGGAAAGCGCAGCCAGTTGGTGATGTTGATGCCACGTTGCAGCGCAGTGACACGCTGCGTCGGTGGAGCGGCGTGTGCCGGCAGCCAGAGACCAAGGAGGGCCAGCAGTAGCGCGCCCGCGCGGATCACGGCGCGCGCGTGTGGGCGGGCACGCTGCTGGGCAGGTGACGCTCCACCAGATAGAGCGGACGGTTCTTCGCCTCGTTGAACACCCGTCCCAAGTACTCCCCGATCACCCCGAGCGTGAGGAGCTGCACGCCGCCCAGGAACAGAACCACCGTCATCAGGCTGGGGTATCCGGCAACCGGGTTGCCGAACAGCAGCGTGCGCGCGATCAGTTGCGCGCCGAACGCGGACGCGAACAGCGCCACCGCGAGCCCGGCGTAGGTCGCCACCTTCAGCGGCGCGACCGTGCAGCCGGTGATGCCCTCCAGCGCCAACTCCCACAGTGCCAGGTAGGTCCAGCCGCTGCGCCCGGCGTGGCGCGGCGTCCGTTCGTAGGACACCGCCTTGACCGAGTACCCCACCCAGGCGAACAGGCCCTTCATGCAGCGGTGGTGCTCGCGCAACTGTAGCACGGCGTCCACCACCCGGCGGCTCATCAGCCGGAAGTCGCCCACGTCGCGCGGGATGTCGGTGTCGGCAAGCCGTCCCATCACGCGATAGAACAGCCGGGCGGTCAGGCGCTTGAGGAGGCCCTCGCCGACACGGGCGCTGCGTTGCGCGCAAACGGTGTCGAATCCCTCGCGCCAACCCTCGACCAGCGCCGGGATCAGCTCGGGCGGGTCTTGCAGGTCGGCGTCGATGACGATGACCGCCTCGCCGCGCGCGTGGTCGAGGCCGGCGGTGGTCGCGATCTCCTTGCCGAAATTGCGCGACAGGCCGACGACGGCGATGCGCGGCTCGGTCAGGCGCAACCGTTCCAGCAGGGCCAGCGTGGCGTCGGTGCTGCCATCGTTGACGTACACCACCTCCCACGGCCCGAGCGGTTCCATCACGGCAGCCAGCCGCCGGTGGAACTCGGCCAGCCCGGCGTGCTCGTTGAACAGCGGCACCACCACGGAGAAGGTGGGGCGCGTTGCGGTCCAGGGCGTGGCCGCGATGTCCAGCATGACCGATGGCCCTCGAAGCGGGTTGTCAACCTTTGCGCGGCAAGATCGGCCCCGCGGACCCTCATGAGGCGCCGAGAACATTGAGATTCGGTCAACAGCTCGCGGTGCTGCTGCTGGCGGGTCTCGCGCTGACCGCGGCCGCCGCGACGCGCGGCTTCGAGTACGACGAGGCGTACAGCGTCTTCGTCACCTCCCCCGTGCCACGGCCCGCTTGGCCCGCGACGGTGTTCCGCGCCGGCGACGCGCGGGCGGCATTCACCGCTCACGCGGGGCCGGTGGCCATCGCTCGCGCGCTGCGGGAGACCGACGTGCATCCGCCGCTCTATTTCTGGGCGCTCGCGGCCTGGCGAGAGGTGGCCGGCGATGGCCTGCTCGCGACGCGGCTGCTGTCGGTGCTGTGCGCCCTGGCCACCTTGGCCGCGGTGGGCGCGATCGCACGGGAGGCGGCGCTCCCGGCACCCTTGGCGATGCTGCTGACCGCCGGATGCTACGGCTTCGCCTATACCGGCGTGGTGGCGCGCGGCTTCGCGCTGGCCCAGGCGTTGAGCCTGTCCGGCGTGCTGCTGGCGCTGCGCGCTGCACGGACGCAACGGTGGCAGGCGGCGCTGGGCAGCGGCCTGCTGCTCGGCGCGGCGACGCTGACCAACTATCTTAGCGCCTTCGGGGCCGTGGCGGCACTGCTCTGGCTGCTGGTGGCGCGCTGGCGCCGTCCGTCGCTGTGGGTTTCGGCCGGGCTCGGCTTCGCCGCGTTCCTGCCCGCCGATCTGTGGTTCTTTCTCGCCCAGCGCGGCAGCCGGGCCGGGCAGTTTCCACCATTCCGGCTTGGCCCGAGCCTGGCGCGCCTGGCCGAGTACGCGGTCGCGAACCTGTTCGGCGGGTTGCCGCTCTACGCGAGCGGCACGGCGCGCGTCTGCGCCGAAGGCGCGCTCGGCGCGGTGACGCTCGGGCTGGTCGTGATGGTCGCGTCCCGCTGGCGCCGCCTGGCGCGGGATACGCGATGGCTGCTGCTGGGCTGTGCTCTCGCGCCACCCATCGGGTTGCTGGCGCTGGGAACGATTTTCAACAACACGCCGATCGAGCTGCGCTATCTATGCTTCGCCACGCCCTTCGCCGGACTGCTGCTGGCCGGGGCGCTGGGCGTGAAAGACCTCTCCCGCTCCCGCAAGCGCGGGTGGAGAGGGAGCTACACCGCGGCAGGCGTGCTCTTGCTTCAGGCTCTCGCCATCCTCGGCCTGATCCTGCGGCCGGAGACGATGCAGCCAGCCCGCAGGCTGGCCCGACAGGCGACCGCGCTCGCCGGGACGGGCGGGGTGATCGTGCTGCCGCGCGGCGACGACGGGGTCGGGGTGGTCGGACCGTTCCTGGCGGAACTTCCCGATTCCGCCCGCGTCCTGCTTGTCGCCGCGACCGACACGCCGTTGACCCTTCGCGCGCGGACTCCGCCGGGGCCGGTGGTGCTGGTGCTGGCGGACCAGGACCGCGCGAGCGTCGCCGCGCTGGACGTGATGCGGGCCGCGTTCGCCTGTCAGTCCTCTCCGGTCTTGCGGAACGGGCTTTCCTCCGCCAGCGCCTCCATCTCCGCCTGGATGGCGGGGGTCTCGTGCCTCAGCGACTCCGTCACCGCCCGCCGCAGCCCCGGATGAGCGATCCAGTGCGCCGAATAGGTTGGGCGCGGCAGGTAGCCGCGCTGGATCTTGTGGCGTCCCTGCGCGCCGGCCTCCACGCGGGCCAGCCCATGGTCGATCGCCCAGTCGATGGCGCGGTAGTAGCACAGCTCGAAATGCAGGAACGGCCAGTCGCCCTTGCAGCCCCAGTTGCGGCCATAGAGCGCGTCGGACCCCGCGAGGTTGAGCGCGCCCGCGACCGGCGTGCCTTTGTGCTCGGCCGTCATCAGCACGACCCGCTCCCCGAGCCGCTCCGACAGCAACGAGAAGAACCGGCGCGTCAGATACGCGCTGCCCCACTTGCGGTCCACCGTGGCGCGATAAAAGCGGTAGAACGCGTCCCAGTTCCGCTCGGTGATCTCGGCGCCGGAGAGCGTGCGGAAGGTTAGCCCGGCGGCGTTGGCGTCGCGCCGCTCCCGCCGCAGCACCTTGCGCTTGCGCGACGACAGCGCGCCCAGAAACTCGTCAAAGCTCGCGTAGCCCGCGTTTTCCCAATGGAACTGCATCCCGAGCCGGCGCAGCCACCCCGCCTCGCCCAGCCCCGTCCACTCCGTCTCCGTGCAGAACGTCACATGGACCGAGGACAGGCCGAGTTCCCGGCACGCCTGGGCCAGCGCCGTCGCCAGCGTCTCGACCGGCAGCGGCGCGTTGGGCCGGCGCAGCAGCCGGGGACCGGGCACCGGGCTGAATGGCACCGCCACTTGCAGCTTCGGGTAGTAGTCTCCGCCCGCGCGGTCCAGCGCGTGCGCCCAGCCGTGGTCGAAGACGTACTCGCCGTAGCTGTGCGACTTCGCGTACATCGGCGCCGCCGCCACGATGGTCCCGGCCTCGTCGCGGATGACCGCGTGCTGGGGCAGCCAGCCCGTGCGCGCGCTGGCCGAGCCGCTATCCTCCAGGGCGCTGAGAAAGGCGTGGCTCACGAACGGGTTCTCGGCGCCGGCGCAGGCGTCCCACCCCGCCGGATCGATCTCCTTGATCGCGGCGTGCAGGGAGAGCGAGAACGAAGCGGCGCCGTCTGGCATACGAGTCGAACGCGCTCAGCCGATCTCGAACATCGCTTCGACCTCCACCGCCGCGTCGAGCGGCAGGGAGGGCACGCCGATCGTGGTGCGCGCGTGGCGCCCGGCCTCGCCGAACAGCGCGACCGCGAGATCGGAGGCGCCGTTCATCACCACGGCGTGCTCGGTGAACTCCGGACTGCACGCGATGAAGCCGCCCAGCCGCACGACCCGGCGTACGCGGTCCAGTTCTCCGCAAGCGGTCTTGAGTTGGGCGAGCACGTTGATGAAGCACAGCCGGGCCGCGCGGGTTCCCTGCTCGACGGGCAGCCAGCGGCCGAGCTTGCCGGTGACGGCGACCTGCCCGTCAGTGGCCGGGAGCTGGCCGGAAATGATGACCAGGTTGCCCGTCGCCACGAAAGGGACATAGGTCGCGACCGGCGGCATCGGCCCTGGCAGCGCCAATCCCAGCTCGGCCAGCTTCGCCTCAATCCGCCCCATGCCGCTACTCCTTGTGCGGGCGGGAGACTAGAGGGTGATCGCTTCGGGCGGAAGCATTGGCGCGCACGAATCGTCTGCTCGGACAAGAAGCTATGTGGCGAAAATCAGACAATTGGTATCCGGAGGCTGCGCGCGGACCGCGATTTAGCGTAGCTACATTATTGAACGGCGCCCGGTCCGCCTCTACACGGGTCCCGTGGAGATCACCTTCGATCCCCGGAAGCGAGACGAGACCCTGCGGGCGCGAGGGCTCGATTTCGCGGATGCGGCAGAGGTGTTCTCCGGATTGACATTCACGGCGCCCGACAACCGGCGTGACTATGGCGAGGCCCGCTTCGTCACCGCCGGCTACCTTCGCGGGCATTTTGTGGTGATGGTCTGGACCGAGCGCGGAGGCGCCCGGCACATAATCTCGATGACGCACGGACATGGACGCGAGGAACGCCGCTGGATCAGGCAAATGGGTCGATCCGGAAGACGCGCCGGAGCTGACAGACGAGTTCTTCGACCAGGCCGAGATCCGCGTTGGCGAGCGGCTCATCCGACGCGGGCGGCCACCATCGGGGAAGGCGAAGCGGCTGGTCTCTCTCCGTATTGACCAGGATGTCTTGGAGCGGCTGCGCAACCTTGGGCCGGGCTGGCAGACGCGGGCCAACGATGCGCTACGGGCACTGGTGGAGCAGGCGGAGAAGATCAAGGAGTGACGGCACGATCCATCCTCGTGCCTGCTTGGAGCTGATCCAGCGCTCGAACGCCGGTGGTCGTTCCAT
The DNA here is from genome assembly GCA_963818725.1 of uncultured Pseudomonadota bacterium. GTDB lineage: Bacteria > Pseudomonadota > Alphaproteobacteria > Acetobacterales > Acetobacteraceae > DATFDN01. Next base: position 86,922 of record CAWFTU010000001.1, read on the forward strand.
GCACCATACCCGGCCCGCAGCGTAGTTGCACGATCAACGGTGCCGCCAATCAGCTTTCAGCCGCTTGGCACGGTGTCGCTCGATGTCACTATGGGCGGGAAATATTCGTAGCGGAGTAATATGGAAATTCGTCCAGCGGACTCCTCCGACTTGCCGGCCATGGCGCGAATCGTGGCGAGCGCCTACCAGAAGTATATCGAGAGGATCGGCAAGCCACCCGGCCCCATGCTCGACGACTATGCCGAGCGCGTCCGCACCCACACAGTGTGGGTTGCCGAGGTTGACGGGATTATCGCGGGACTGGTCGTGCTACTTCCCAGGGCCAACCATCTCCTGCTGGACAACGTGGCCGTCGATCCGGCCTGCCACGGGCGTGGCATCGGACGTGCGCTCTTGGCCTTCGCTGAGCGAGAGGCCATCCGCCGTGGTTATGCTGAGCTGCGCCTCTACACGCACGAGAGGATGACGGAGAACCTCGCCATGTACCCGGCTCTCGGATGGCAGGAGACCGGCCGAGGCGAGCAGGACGGATACCAGCGCGTGTTCTTCCGCAAGCATGTCCACCGCTGAGTGCCGCCGATTGGAGCAATGGAAATGCTAGCTCCGGATTTCAATCGCATCTCCATGCTCACGTTCGACTGCTATGCCACGCTGATCGATTGGGAGGCCGGGTTCCTCGCTGCATTGCGGCCCTTGGTGGGCCGCCACAGCATTGCGTTGTCAGATGACGAACTCGTGGACGCCTGCGTGCTCGCTCCATTCAAACCGAACACACTCAACCCTAACCGGAAACCACCCGAAGCCCACGCCGGCGCGCGCGGGGATCGGCCGGCAGGTCCAATGGCAGCGAAGGCTCGGGGATCGGCTCCGGCTCCTCCACCGGGACAGGTAAATCGTGACGGCCGAGATAGCTCGCGGCGAGGTGCCGGAACACGTAATCCGGCACCGAGGAAGCGCGCGCGACGGCGGGATCGCCTTCGACCATGCCCGCCGGGCCGAAGCGCGTCAGCGTGAACGCCTCCACGAACTCGGCCAGTGGCACCCCGTGCTGAAGGCCGAGGCTGATCGCGGCGGCGAAAGCGTCCATCAGGCCGCGCATCGCGCCGCTGTCCTTGGGCAGCGAGATCGAGACCTCGCCCAGCGTGCCGTCCTCATACTCGCCGGTGCGCAGGAACACGCGATGCCCGCCCACCGCCGCACGCTGCGTGTACCCGCCATGACGGGAGGGCAGCTCCCACCGCCTAGCGGGAGCGGGCGAGACGTCCGGGCGAGTCGCCTCGGGCCGCGCGGGCATGACGTGGAAGAAGGGCGCGAGCGCGTCGTGCATGGCGCGGTGCGCGCCGGAGTCGTGCGCGGGGAAGACGCTGGCGCCGGCGAGAGAGGCGGCCAGGGCCGCCTCGGCGCTCATGCCCCGGCTCGCCAGCCAGGCCCGGGCGGCGCGCGTGAGTCGTCCGTCGTCCCGGAGCGGTCCGTAGGCCGGGGCGATGCCGCCCGTCTCGACACCCAGCAGCGCCTCGGCCTCGCCAGGCGCAAAGACCGCCGTGAGGGCGTCATGGTAGAGCCCGCAGGCAGAGGCCAGGGCGCGGCGAGCCCGGTGCGCCGCCTCGGCGAGTCCAGGCACCGCGACCGCGATGGGCGGGGCGGGCCACTCGTACAGCGCCGGCGCGCACGCGCCCATGCACTCGGCCAGCGCCCCCGAGGCACGCTCGGCATGGGCGCGCAGCAGGGCCGCGAGCGCCCGGCCAACATCGCGGGCCGCCTCGGTCGCGTAGTCGAGCCCAAGCGCCGCCAGAAGACCCGCCAAGTCGGCCATGCCCACCGCGATCCGGCGCGCTCTCGGCGCCGCCATCGACAGCGCGAACACCGCCGCCTCGGCCGCGGCGCCAAATCCCGCCGCGTCGAAGCCGCAGCCCGCGTCGAGAAAGGCCGGCAGGTTCAGGACAAGACGCGGGTCCGCCGCCGCGCGCCCCTGCCAGACGACGGCGCTGGGAGCGCCCTGCCGGTGCAGGAGCATCACGTTCAGGCGCTCGGCGAGCGGCACGTCGATCTCGGCGCGCGCGGCCGCCGCCGCGACAGGCCCGATCCAGGCTTCCGCGGCGGCGGGCAGCGACGCTGGCCCGTGCCCCGGCGCGAGCGCGGCCAGCGCGCTCGCCGCCGCGCTGTCCCAACTGGCTGGCAGCGTCACCAGGCGAGGCGGCCCGTCCGGGTCCACCCCCGCCGCGACCCGCCGCATCCGCACGCCTTGCCAAGTCCGGGTGATTCGCATGAGCGGAACGTACCAGACCACTCGGCGGGCCGGGAAGATCATCTTGGGTTGAAATGAGCCGCGGAACACAAAATCCTGTGGACGAACCTGTGTTGTTTTTGTGGACAAATTGCGCCGGGCCGCGCGTGGTGGACCATCGCACCCACTCTCCGTATATGGCCCGCCATGAACCTTGGTACTTGGCTATTCACGAAGCTGAAGGGCCGCCTCGTCGGCCAGGACGCGGACGGCAACACCTACTATGAGGAGCGGCGCGCGCGCCCTGGCCTCCGGCTGCGCCGCTGGGTGATCTACACCGGCAGCCCCGAGGCGACGAAGGTGCCGCCAGAGTGGCACGCCTGGCTGCACTACACGACCGAACAGCCGCTGCCGCTGTCGGCGCGTCAGCCCTGGCAGAAGCCGCACATTCCCAATCCGACCGGAACGCCCGAAAGCTACCGGCCGCCAGGGCACGACTACCAGGGCGGGGAGCGGGCGGCCGCGACGGGCGACTACGAAGCCTGGACGCCGGGCACGTGATGCGCGGGCGCAACCCCATCGAGGTGGTGACCGGAATCCTGGTGCTGATCGTGGCGGTGGGGTTCCTGGGCTACGCGATCTCCAACTCCGGCACCGGGCCGAGCGGCGGCGGGTACCCGCTCTATGCGAACTTCGACAATATCGCCGGCCTGAACGTCGGATCGGATGTGCGCGTCGCCGGCGTCAAGGTCGGCAGCGTGCAGGCCGAGACGATCGACCCCAAGACCTATCTCGCGCGCGTGACCCTCGATGTCCGACACGGCATCCTGCTGCCCAAGGACAGCAGCGTCACGGTTTCCAGTGAAAGCTTGCTCGGCGGCGTCTATCTGGCCATCGCGCCCGGCGCCGACGATCAGATGCTCAAGCCCGGGGAGTCGTTCACGGCGACCCAGGGCGCCATCAGCCTGCAAGACCTGCTCGGCAAGTTCATCTTCAGCGCAAGCAACATGGCGAGCGCGATGGGGTCAAGCGGCCAGTCCGGCGGAAGCAAGCCCGCCGCCGCCACCTCGGCACCCGGAGGAACCGCGCGATGATCGCTCCGCCCGCCATCTGGCCGCAATCCGACGGAGCGCCGGTGGCATGCCGCGAGAAGCTGAAGATGCTGGCGGAGAACCACGCGGAGCTGGCCCAGGCGCTACAGGACGCCTTCGAGGACGCGGTGCTGATGGGCGTAGACGAGGAGGCGATGCGGCGCGTCCTGCATGAGATGGTGGCCGGGCTGGAGAGCCCGAAGCGGGCGCGGTGAGACGAAGCCTCGCCGCAACGGCCGGCTTGGTGCTGTTGTTTTCAGCGGGGATGGCGCGGTCCCAGCCCGCGCCCCCGGCTCCCGTCCCTCCATCGCCTGACTGGGTGCCGCGCAACGATGCGGTGCTGGAGGTGCTCGACAAGATCAACGCGGTCAGCCGCGACTACACGGTGCCCGTCGGCCAGTCGGTCCAGGTCGGCTCGCTCACCATCGCCGTGCAGTCCTGCCAGGCCCGCCCGCCGGATCAGCCCTCGGACGCGGCGGCGCTGCTCGACATCGCCGACAGCCATCCCGGCGAGCCCGGCTTTCGCGGCTGGATGCTGGCGCAGGAGCCCTGGGTCGCGATGCTGCAAAGTCCTATCTATGATGTGCGAGTGATCCAATGCCAGTGATGCCGCCCCTGCCGCCCTTCGCGCGATCGGCCCTGCTGCTCGACGTGGATGGCACGCTGCTCGACTTCGCCCCGACCCCGGAGAGCGTGATCGTGTCGCCGGAGCTCCTTGCCTCCCTTGGGCGGATCAGGGCGTCGCTGGGCGGCGCGCTGGGCGTCATCAGCGGGCGGGAGATCGCGCAGGTGGACCGGCTGTTGGACAACGCGCCGCACGCCGTCGCGGGCGAGCATGGCGGCGCGATCCGCCACGAGCCGGGCGGTTCGGTGGAGCGGCCGGCGTTGCCCGCCGCTCCACCGGACTGGGTGGACCGCGCCGAGCGGGAAGTCGCCGCCCATCCCGGCACGCGGCTCGAGCGCAAGGCGCGCGGCTTCGTCCTGCACTACCGGGGCGCCCCCGGCGCCGGCCCTGCTTTCGGCGCGATGCTGCGCGGATTGGTGGCGGCCTCGCCCGCGTTCGAGCTGCTGGATGGCAACATGGCCTGGGAGATCCGCCCGCGCGGCGCGGACAAGGGCGGGGCCGTCGCCGCGCTCATGGCCCGCCCGCCCTTCGCGGGCCGCCTGCCGGTCTTCATCGGCGACGACGTGACCGACCACGACGGCATTCGCATGGCCCGGAGCATGGGTGGGGCGGGGCTGCTGGTCGCGGACGTCTTCGCCGACCCGCCGGGTGTGCGCGCCTGGCTGGCGCGGGTCGCGGAGGACGGGAATTGGTAAGGCGGCTACAGGACTTCGCCGCGCTCTCGTTCGACTGCTACGGCACGCTGATCGATTGGGAGGCTGGGCTCTGGGCGGCGTTGCAGCCGTTGCTGGCGCACACCGCAGCGCCGCCAGCACGCGAGGCGGCGCTGGCGCGGTTCGCCGAGACTGAGGACCGCGTGGAGAAAGAGGCGCCAATTCTACGCTACCCAAACGTGCTGGCCGAGGTCCATCGCCGCCTGGCGAAGGACTGGGGCGTCGCGCCGAACGAAGCGGCGGCGTCCCGGTTCGGCGCGAGCGTCGGCGACTGGCCCGCCTTCCCCGACACCGAAGCCGCGCTGCGCCGGCTGAAGCGCCGCTACCGGCTGGTGATCCTGTCCAACGTCGACCGGGCGAGCTTCGCGCGCACGCTGCCACGGCTCGGCGTCGCCTTCGATGACGTGTTTACCGCCGAGGAGATCGGCTCCTACAAGCCCGATCCGCGCAATTTCGCGTTCCTCATAGCGCGCCTGGCCGAGAGGGACATCGGGCGGGACGCGATCCTGCACGTCGCGCAAAGCCTGTTCCACAACCACGCTCCGGCGAACCAAGCAGGTCTCGCCTCTGCCTGGATCGATCGCCGCGCCGGGGCGCAAGGCTGGGGCGCGACAGCCCCGCCCCCGCCCGGCGTGCGCTGGGACTTCCGGTTCGGGAGCCTGGCGGAGCTGGCGGATGCGTGCGAGGCGGACGGCTAGCGACCCTCATCCCAAGTGGTTGGCGTCGTCCGTGCGTTCCGCGCCCCCTCTCTCTTTGGAAGAGGGCGGGGGTGAGGGCTACACGATCTCCCGCGCCACATGCGCCCGGTACGCCGGCCGTTGCAGCAGACGCTCGTACCAAGCACTCAGATGCGCCACCTCGGGCCGGTCGAAATCCATGTTCAGCCAGCGGTGGACATGAACGCCCCAGCACATGTCGGCCAAGCTGAGCGAGTCGCCGCAGATGAACGGGTGCTTGCCGAGCTGGGCCCCGATCAGGCCCCAGCCGTTCGCCGCTTCCCCGATCGCCTGCGCAATCGCCGCGTGGTCGCGCTTCTCGGGCTGGGTGCGGATCAGGCCGATGAACAGGACGCCTTGCGGACGGTTGAGCACGGTCTGCTGCGCGTCCATCCAGCGGTCGATGTCGGCCCGCCGGCGCGGCTCGCGCAGGAACAGCGCGGAATCGGGCGCGTGGGCGGTGCAGAGATAACGCAGGATGGCGTTGCTCTCCCACAACGAGAAACCGTCCTCCTCCCAGGTGGGAACGAGACCGGTGGGGTTCTTCGCGCGATACTCCGGAGTATCGGTCTTGCCGAAGGGACCCCCGACATCAATGCGCTCGTAGGGAAGCTTCAGCTCTTCGAGAAGCCAGATCACCTTCATCACATTGCTCGACGTGGATCGACCCCATAGGGTGCGGCGCATGCGTGCTCCTCCTCCCTTAAATCCATGTTCACCTGCCCGGCGAGGCTAGGCGGGTTGCGGGTAGGAGGGAAGCGGGGCATGGAAGGGCGGTGAGACTGCCCGGCACGCCGACCGTCGCGTTGCTATTTGCCATCGCCGCTGGCGCGATCCTGGGCGGTGCGCTCGCCGCGCAGCACTGGGGCGGGGTCGTGCCCTGCGCCTTGTGCCTGGTCGAGCGCTGGCCGTGGCGTGTGGCGATCCTGCTCGGGCTCCTGGGCGTGGCGCTGCCGCGGCGCCCGGCCCGGCTCGTCCTTTGGCTCGGGGTCGTGGCGCTCCTGGCCGGGGCGGGATTGGGTGCGGTGCATGTCGGGGTGGAGCAGGGGGCCTGGCCGAGCCCATTGCCGGAATGCGCCGCCCCGGAGGTGCGCGGCGCGACCCTCGCCGAGCGCCTGGCGTCGATGCCCGATCGGCCGGCCAAGCCTTGCGACGCGCCCACGTACCTGATCCCGCGCGTGCCGGTCTCGATGGCTACGATGAACCTTGGCGCCTCTCTGGCGGTCGGCGGTCTGCTCGCCATCTATCTCGCGCGAACGAGGCGGAGCGCGCGATGACGGAGCGGATACGGTTGCCGGGCGACCCACGGCCGGAAACGGAGGTGGCGCGCATGATCCGGGTCGATCACGCCGGCGAGTATGGGGCGGCGCGGATCTACGCGGGGCAGCTCGCGGTGCTCGGCAGACGGCCGAGCGGGGAGATTCTGCGGCACATGCAGGCGCAGGAGGAGCGTCACCTGCGCGCCTTCGAGAGTCTGATCGTCCGCCGCCGGGTCCGCCCGACGGCGCTCCTGCCGCTCTGGCACCTGGCGGGTTTCGCCCTCGGCGCGGCGACCGCGGCGCTTGGCCAGCGCGCGGCGATGGCCTGCACGGTGGCCGTCGAGGAGGCGATCGACACGCACTACGCCAACCAAGCCGCCAACCTCGACGGGCGCGAGCCGGAGCTGCGCGCCACGATCGAGGCGTTCCGTACCGAGGAGCTGGAGCACCGCGCCATCGGCCTGGAGCACGGCGCCGAGCAGGCGCCGGGCTACCGCCTGCTTGCCGCCACGATCAAGGCCGGCTGCCGCGCGGCGATCGCGGCCAGCGAGATCGTATGATACTAAACCGCGTCTAGTTTGAGAATCGTAGTTTCTCCTCCTCGGGATCGAGGCAGTCCTTGACCCAGAGGCGATCGGCGACGACGCAAGAGGCTTGGTTGACCTTGGCCTCGAACAGGGCGACGCGCCGGGTCAGGTCGTCGGCCGTGGCGTGGCAGTGATGGTAGGTGACGTCCTCGCGCAGCCAGCGCCACAGCGCCTCGACCGGCATCAGGTCCGGGCTGTAGCCCGGCAGCGGCATGAGCGTGATGCCCAGGCTGGCAGCGGCGGCCCATACCGCCTTGGCCCGGTGACAGGGCACACCGTCCCAGATCACGACGAGCATGCCATCGGGGAGCTCGGCACGGAGCCGGTGCAGCACATCGATCGTGTGTTCGCCGTTGGCCCGTGCATAGGGCCATAGCCGCACCTGGCCTTCGTTGTAGAGGTAGAGGCCGTAGAGCGAGACCCTGGCGGCGAGGCCGGGCGAGCAGGAGGCCACGTGGAAGCGCTTGCCGCGCTCGCCCCAGCCGTAGCCGAGATCGGCGTCCTGGTGGATGTGCGCCTCGTCGAGGTGGACCAGCACGTGCCGATCGCGCTGGGCGCTGTCCAGCACCGGCCGTAGCCGGTCGAGAAAGGCGGCGCGCCGTTCGGGATCGGCGCGACCGAGCAGCTTGCGGGCTTTCTTCCACGACAGGTCCAGCCGGTGCAGGGCAGCGCGGATGGTCTCGCGGCAGCAGGGACGGCCGAACCGCGCCCGCACGCAGCCGACCAGGCGCTTGAGCGTCCAGCGCGGCGGCGGATCAGCTCCGGCTACGGATGGGCTGGCCGCAGCCTGCTGGGCCGCACGGAGCTCTGCGCCGAGTACGGCGGCGATGGCGGGACAAAGGGGGGACGGCCGCCAGTGCGTCGGTAGGTCAGCGCCTCGGGGCCACGCTCGTTGTAGAGGTGCAGCCACTCCATCACGGTCTGCGGGTGGCGGCCAGTGCGTTCGGCAACCTGCGTGGCGCAACTCTCTTCGGTGATCTCGTAAAGCGCCAAGAAGCGCTCGCGAGTGCGTTGATGGGCAGCGCTCGTTGCGAGCCGACGCAGGTCCTCCGGCGTCTGGCCCCACCGGGCATGGTCAACGCGCAGCATGACAGGAGCGAACAAGGCTAAGTTTCATCATCCCCTGGAGATAGGGACCCTGCCTCCGAAACCACACCTCTCAAACCGGACGGGGTTTAAATCCGGGTGATAGGTTCGGCTTAGAGTGGCGGCTGCGCGGAGCGGGCCTATGCCGCGGGCGGTTGAACGGGGGGATGATGGCACGGATTGCCGAGCACCTGAGTGTGGCGGAACTGGCGGCGCGGTTCCGCGCGGCGCAAACCGTGACCGAGGCGCGGCACACCCAGGCGATTTGGCTGCTGGCGCAGGGCCGCACGGTGGTCGAGGTGGCCGGGGTGCTGGCGCTCACGCCGCGCTGGGTGGAGGCGGTGGCGGCGCGCTACAACGCACGCGGCCCGGCGGCGCTGGGCGATGGGCGGCGCTGGGCGATGGGCGGCGGCGGAACGGGCGAGCAGCGAGCGTGCTGACCGAGGCGGTGCTGGCCGCCCTGGCCGAGCGGCTGCGTGAGCCGCCCGAGGACGGCGGGCTATGGAGTGGCCCCAAGGTGGCGGCCTGGATGGCGCGGCACCTCAAGCTGGAGCGGGTGCATCCGCAGCGCGGCTGGGAGGCGCTGAAGCGGCTCGGCTGGTCGGTGCAGACGCCGCGCCCGCGCCATCCGCGGGCCGCTGATCCGGAGGCGCGGGCGGCCTTCGCAAACAGGTTGACGTTGCCGTTGCGCAAGCACGGGCGGCGCACCCGGAACAGCCGGTCGAGGTCTGGGCGGAGGACGAGCACCGCCTCGGCCTGAAGCCGATCCGCCGCCGGGTCTGGGCCAAGGCCGGCGCACGCCCAACGGCGCTGGGTCATCACCGGTTCCAGTGGCTGCACGTCGCGGCCTTCGTGCAGCCGAGCAGCGGCGAGACGGTCTGGTATCTCTGCACCCGCATCAACAAGCCGGCCTTCGAAACCCGGCTCGCCGCCTTCGCCCGCGAGAGCGGGGCGGGACGCCGACGCCACATCGTCCTCGTGCTGGACAACGCCGGCTGGCACGGCCCCAAGGGCTTGGCCGTGCCGGACGGGATCACGCTGGTGTTCCTGCCTCCCTACAGCCCGGAACTCCAACCCGCTGAGCGGCTCTGGCCGCTGCTCGACGAGGCGGTGGCCAACAAGCACTTCCCCACCCTGGCCGACCTCGATGCCGCCATCGCCGAACGCAGCACCCGCCTCGACCCAAGCATGATCCGTCCGCACACCAGCTTCCACTGGTGGCCAAAGCCGGTTTAGCCGAACTAATCAGCCGGATTTGGTATGACAGGCCATGGCGCGTCGACCCCTCCCGCGAGGGGAGGGGCGTAGCCACATGGCGCGAACTTAAGGCTGGAAGCGGCGCGGACGCGTGTGATTCGTGAGGCAAATGCAGGTAGCATCACTCGCGCCAAGCCACATCGACTCGCGGTGGACGGACCTGGTCGCGCGCCTTCCAGACAATCTGGACCTTGACCTGTCAGCTCGCCGCAGTGGTGCCCTACGCCGCCGACGCAACGTGCAGGATGCCGAGACTCTGCGATCCGCCGTGGCGGCGAACCTGCCAATCGGTGCTCGCACGATCGCGCGCGCCACTCGCTCCGTTGCCTCTGCATCGGTAGCGTCGCGTGTCAGCCATGGGTGGAAAGCGGACGGTCCGCTTCCGAGCGGCGCAGTTTAACCGGACATTCGCTTTCGGCGGCAATTTGGCCGACGGGCAATTCATGCCGCATGCTCACGTGCTCAGGGCCGCAACCAACACCAACAGTTCAGATGATCCTTCTTACTGCGGGTGGTGTCCATGAACCACCCGTGATGGCAGCCTTGGGCCAATAGGCTCGCATGTAGAGCGAAAAGTCACCGTCGTTCGGCGCAGGCAGCCAATTAGCACGCTGAACTGGATCGGAGGGCTCGCCAGCTTGCACATAGATCGTCAATGAGCCATCACCGTTGAGCTTCAGATCCCTGTTCTTGGTGCCCACCGAATAGCGCTTAATTTTGTTGGGAGCGAAGAAGTGCTTGTCGTTGTAGAGCGTAAGTGACCAGAATCCGTTGACAGGCGGCGTCTCCCTTTGCGCGAAAGTGAGGGTGTAGCGATTAGCGCCATTCAACCGGACCCGACCTTCATCCAGGTCCTGGTAAAAGTATTTTGTTTCATTGGCTGCATTGACGAAGATGTTGGACTTTGCCACCGCGGTGCGGGTGAAATAGTCGGTGCCAAAAGCAGCCGTGTTCGACGTCGTGCTCCAGTTGAAAGGCAGTTGCAGTCCGTAGTTGCGAAATTGGAATAGGGGGGTCACAAGGTCGATTTCAGCCTTTGATGCCTCATCATCGACCGCCTTGCGAAGGTCCGGGTCGGCCGTCACTGCGTCGATCACGGCCAACACCTGGGCATAGCGCGCTTCCTCGCCCGGCAATGGCGGAGCGTCGGCCAGAGCGAGGGGCAGCACGTCAAAAAACTTCTCCGGTATCACCCACTGCGTCTCGGTATCGCCACCGCTGGCAGCCGGAACCTTCTTCAGTGTCTTCCAGTCAATCCATTTCATCCGCCCATCGAACTGATCAAGCGGATACATCACGATGCGCTTAAGGGTATCTTGGATCGCTCTCCTATCCTCAGCCGCGTCGTCCATGAACACCCGAGGCAGGACATTTCCCGTATTCGTGGTCGCCCGGAATACTTTTGTAATACCTTTGGGAGTCTCACCATTCCAGGTCGGTCCAGCCATCAGATAGAAGCCCGGCGTGGTACCGTACATCTTTCCAGGCTGTGCAAAGCCGTCCGTGCGCGAATTGACGACCTGGTAAACCCAGAACCGCTCGCCGAACTCGGGCACTTGAATAACCACGGTTGACCGATCCAGCGCGAGCAGCCCTCCGCCATAGACAACGTCCTGATTGGGACATGCGACCAGTCGCACGTCCGGCGGAAAATAGTCCGTCAGCATGGTGAGGTGGTTCAACGGAGCCATTGGTGCCGCCCCTGCGTACATCATCTCCGGAATCTGCGTGGAGGCAAGTCTTCGGCTGGCCATGTTCACCAGCGGCCAGGCCCAAAAATAGGCATCACGCGCGACGAGGCGCGCATAAGCCTCGGTGATCTTTGTTTTTGGTACAGGGCCGGACGGCATCGACCGGGCCCAGGCGGGCGATAGCTCTATGGATCGAGCCTCCGCACCGCCGCGAGCCAAGAGGAACGCCAGCCCGGTGCCGACCGTCAGGAAGGCATGACGACGGTTGAGCTGCATCTTCATCTCCTGTCCTTGATGCTGAGAGTCGCTCGCGGTTACAGCCTGGCCGCTGGAGGCGGTGCCCAGTCCCCGTTCCGCACCTCTGCCTTGGGCACGTAGGTGCGGAAGGTGAGCGAGAACGGCTTGCCCTCCGGGGAGGGCAGCCAGTTCGTCCCCGGAACGCTCGACACCGGCCTGGGGCCAATTGCAATCGAAAGCGAGCCGTCCGGGTTGTTCGTCAATGGAGAATGATTGTTGAAATTGTACCGGTTCAGGGCGTTCGGCACGACCCGGTAATCAGGCACGCTGACAAGGATGATCGACCAGTAGGCATTGACCACGGACTGCGGCAGCTTATCAGCGGGAAACCGGATGACGTAGCTGTCGGAGCCGTTCAACGGCTTTTCGTCGGCGTCGCGGGTGGCAACGAAGTACATCACTTCATCGCTCGTGTTCGCCCAGATGCCGGCATAGTTGACGACTGTCCTCAGCCGGTAGTCCCGGCCGTAATTGCCGGTGGCGCCGCCACCAAGCCAGTGATTATGGTAGGGCGCGCTCTTGGTGAGGGCGTCTTCCATGAACTTCGGAATGATTCTGTCGCGCAGCGCTCGCTCGACGGCGCTTCTGCCATCAGCACCGGATTGCACATAGGCGGCGACCACTCGCACCTTTTGCTGCATCTCGGCGGCCACGGGCGAAACATCAAGAGCACTCGCAAGGCGGGTCTCGACGTCGTCGAAGATCGCGGCGCCGATCAGTTCCTTGTTGGTGAAGTGCGGGAGAAAGGGTGGCGGCTTGATCGCGGGCAGAGGTGGCTCAGGAATTTTGAACAGGGCGTTAAGTGGAAACTCGGCCTGACGGCAGGCATGTTTTGCCTGCGGATCAGGAGCGAAGATGAAGAAGCGAGCCCGCCGGAACCACACACCGGCCTTCAAGGCGAAGGTGGCCCTTGCTGCCCTGAAAAACGATCGAACGATTGCACAGCTTGCTGAGCAGTTCGACGTGCATCCCAATCAAATCACCTCGTGGAAAGAGCAACTGCTTGCAGGGGCTGCCGACGTGTTTGAACGCGGTGGCAGCACCAAATCATCGGTCCCCGAGGTCGATATCAAGGCCCTGCACGCCAAGATCGGCGAGCTAGTCCTGGAGAACGATTTTTTAGAACGTGCGCTCGGCAAGGCGGGATTTCCGAGCGCAAAGCGATGATCGACCGTAACCACAGGCTTGCGTTGACGAAGCAGGCGGCGCTCCTCGGCATCTGCCGAGGCAGCGTCTACTACGAACCGGCGCCGGTGTCGGATGCAGACCTTGCGCTGATGCGGCGGCTGGATGAGCTGCACCTGGAGTTCCCTTTCGCAGGTTCGCGGATGTTGCGCGGCTTGCTGGCTGCCGAGGGGAGCAAGGTCGGCCGTCGTCATGTCACAACATTGATGCGGAGAATGGGGATCGAAGCGATCTATCGCAGGCCCAACACATCGAAGCCTGCGCCAGGTCATCGCATCTATCCGTATCTGCTGCGCGGATTGACGATCAATCGGCCGAACCACGTCTGGGCGACCGACATCAGCTACATCCCGATGGCGCGCGGCTTCGTCTATCTCACTGCCGTGATGGACTGGTTCACACGACGCATCCTGGCCTGGCGACTGTCGAACACGATGGAGGCTTCGTTCTGCATCGATGCTGTCGAGGAAGCCCTTGCAAAACACGGCTGCCCGCAAATCTTCAACACCGATCAGGGCAGCCAGTTCACCAGTACCGAATTCACCAGCGTGCTGATCAACAACGCCATCTCGATCAGCATGGACGGCAAGGGCGCATGGCGAGACAACGTTTTTGTCGAGCGCTTCTGGCGAACCATCAAGTACGAGGAAGTCTATCTGCGTGCCTATGATGGCGTCGAAGAAGCACGGCAATCAATCGGCCGCTACATCGCCTTCTACAACGCAAGGCGACCTCACGCAGCCCTTGACGGCCGCACCCCGGATCAAGCCTACTCTCACCCGCTGCCGCTCCGCACGGCAGCATAACCCCCGGCCGACGATCCACTTAACGACGCGGAAATTTTGTTCAAAGGACCGGGGCCACTTCAGGCGCGCCAGGTACCGTCACCCGGAATGCCTTTTGCAGCCTGACCGCGCCTTCGGGGTTCCCCTTCAGCTCCACGCGGCTCAGCATCTTGGCCTTGCGGGAATGCAGCTCGATGGGAGTGGCGTCTGCGGGAAGCGCTCCCGTCCAGCCCGGTGCTACCAGCGCGAACCTGCCGAACGGCTTGGAGGGAAATGTGCGTTCGTTGATGTTGACGATCACCTCTCCCCACTCGTCGAGGATTTGCGCCGTGTAGTAGCGCCCCGTCACCTCGGGCACTTCCAGGAAGACCGGTGTCCGGTCGTCCACCGCCAGCCAGGCTTCGAGATAAGCCACGTCGAAGTTCGGATTCACGAAGCCGGCTGATCCGAGCGGATTGTGCTTGATCGTGTTATAGGTGATGCCCGGCTCAGCCATGTCGGTATGTTCCTGGCGGATCACGAGGACACGTCCAAGAAGATAGATATAGGCGTCTTCGATGGCCTTCTCGTCCGGCGGCGCGCTGGCTGCCGCCCAGGACGGTGGGAGCAATGCCGTCGTCGCAAGAAGGGCCAGAACATTACGACGGCTTAGAAGCATGAGGTTCCTCCGCACGTAAGTCGCTGCGGGTACCGAATTGGCACCTCCTGTGAACTTTGCCGCCGCCAGTGCACTGCAACTGCTAGAGCCGACGCCGCAAATCAGGGCTGTTCAACGCTGCCGCATTGCCTTCACTGAGGCCGCCCTGCCACACATGTGGGGTGAAGTGAGGCGGCTGATCCAAGGGGGATTCCCGAGCCGGCAAATGTCTGACCCTTGGGGCGGCAACGGGGTCGGAGGGTGCCGTGGCTGCGTTTTCGCCGTTGCTGGACGTGCTGGCGGACGTCCCTGATCCGCGCCGGGCGCAGGGGAAGCTCTACGGGCTGCCCCACGTGCTGCTGTTCGCCATCCTCGCCATCGTGACCGGCTGCAACTCGTATCGTGGCATTGTCACCTTCATCGGCGTCCATCGCCGCAGGCTGAACGCGGCCTTCGGCCTGAACTGGCGCCGCGCACCCGCGCACACCGCCGTCCGCTACATTCTCCAAGGGCTCGACCCGGCCACGGTGGAGGGGGTCTTCCGCCACCATGCCGCCCTGCTGCAGGCGGCGCGCGCCACGCCTGGGCAGGGCAGCATTGCCCTGGATGGCAAGACGCTGCGCGGCAGCTTTGATAAGTTCCGCGATCGTGCCTCTGCCCAGGTGCTGAGCGCATTTGCCACCGACACCGCCTTGGTGCTCCCCTCCGCTGGCTTTCCACCTGCTACGCAGTCGGAACCTTTGCCAGCTCCGCCCACATCGACATCGCCGAGAAATCCAACGAAATCCCGGCGGCACAGATGCTGCTGGCCGAACTCGGCATCGCTCGCGGCACCATCGTCACACTCGACGCGCTGCATTGCCAAAAAAACATTTCGAGGTTGCAGCAGGAGCCAACGTCGCCCTGATCGTCGGCGTCAAGGACAACCAGCCGACCCTGCACCAGAAAATCCGGGCGGCTTCGGCCACCACAACACCACTCGGGTCTGTCCACAGCCATAACAAGGGCCGCAACCGCGACGAACGTCGCACCGTCACCGTCTTCGATCCCGCCGACACGCTGGCCGACACCGACTGGCATCCGCACGTGGCCGCCATCATCCGTGTCGAGCGCACTGTCCACACCCGCAACGCCAAGACCGGGCTGCTGCGCCACTCCGCCGAGATGGCCTTCTACGTTTCAAACACCCCGGTCACCGCCACCCGCGCCGCCGAGACAATCCGCGCGCACTGGAGGATCGAGACCACCTCGCATTACAGCCGCGACGTCACCTTGGGCGAAGACCGCTCGCGCATCCGCACCAACCCAGGCGTGTTTGCTCGCCTGCGCAGCTTCGCCTTCAACATCCTCAAGGCCAACCAGACGGACACGCTCAGCCAGGATCGCTACCGCGCCGGTCTCGCAGGCATCAAAAACGTGCTCTCACTCACCATCATTCGAAAGCGTTGAACAGCCCTGCGCCGCAAATCAAGCCCGAAACGTCATCATTAAGCAAACGTCGGACAATTTCGTCGATCCGACCAACTGGTGAGGGCGTGCGGTTTCGTTACCGCGATCGTCCCGAACATATCCGCTCCAGGCATGTCCCGCCAGGGGAGCCGGGTTGGGTCGGCTGCGGACAATGGTGCCCACGGTGTTGATGTCCGGAATGGGCGCTTAGCCGCCGATCTTGGCTGCTGACCAGCAGTGTCCGCTTGCGCACTAACACCGGACATATCAGCCACGGGCACGGAGAGGTCGCCTCTGGGTCGCCTACAAACTCAACCCCTCGTCGCTCCGTAGAGCGAGCGCTGGCCAGCCAAATAGCAACTTGAGCGGGGGCCGGGCGCGTTAAGTTCGCGCCTATGGGGCGTAGCCACCCT
The DNA here is from genome assembly GCA_963818725.1 of uncultured Pseudomonadota bacterium. GTDB lineage: Bacteria > Pseudomonadota > Alphaproteobacteria > Acetobacterales > Acetobacteraceae > DATFDN01. The sequence goes on from CAWFTU010000001.1 coordinate 102,937, forward strand.
GGCCCCCCTCCCCTTGTGGGAGGGAGTCGGGGGGAGGGGTTGCCGCACTGCTAGCTCCGCCCCCCCGCGCAGGCACGCCTCCGCCTCCTCCGTGAACCCGCCGCACCGCCGGTGCAGCACCAGGCCGGGCAGCACCGCTAGCGGCTCCCGGCCCCCGCGCACCGCGTTCAGCACCACCAGCCTTGCCGGCTCGCCCTCGTGCGGCCAAAGCGGAAAAAGCCGCACGCTGCCGCACCCGGCGCGCGCGCAGCCCGCCAACGCTTCCTCCAGGCGCGCGGGCGACGAGATCAGGCTCAGCGTGCCCCGGTGGCGCAGCGCGCCACCAAGCGCCGTCGCCCAGGCCGCGACCTGGCCCGAGGCGGCACGCTTGGCGCTGGCCCGGCCCGGCTGGGGCGGCGTGCCCACCATGTCATGATAGGGCGGGTTGGCGAAGCTGTGTGCGAACCGCCCTTGGACCGGCAGGGCCAGGACATCGCCGGCAATGGAAAGAAGGGTTGCGAAGCCGTTGTCGCGCGCGTTGTCGCGCGTGAGGGCTGCCAGCGCCGGGTCGCGCTCGACCGCGACGCCGTGCAACCTCCCGATGCGCGCGGAAAGGCACAGCAGCCCGGCCCCGGCGCCGCTGCCGCCCTCCAGCACGCATTCGCCGGGACGCGCCGGAACGGCGGCCGCCAGCAGGACCGGCTCGATCCCGCTGCGGAAGCCGTGCGCCGGCTGGGCGTAGCGAACGCGACCGCCGAGCAGCGTGCCGTGCGTGGTTTCCACTCAGAATCTCGCCGGCCTCGGCCAGCACGCGCCGAGCGGTCAGAACGTCGGACTCGGCCACCGCCAGGCGTCGCTGGATCGCGCTGATGCTGCCCTCCATCACCGAGGCGTGCTGGTCCAACAGCAGCGAGGCGATGCCGGCGTCGGCCAGCAGGGCAGCGAGGAAGGAAAGCCGCACCGGATCATTCGATGTCGCAATGACGCGCATGAAGGCGCCGCTCCCTTGTCTTGACCGATTTTCCGCACCGCCGATATGGTGCCAGTGACCCCGACACACGCAAGCCAGGAGAAGCCGTTGGCCGTCGCCGCGACGCAGGAGAAGGCCAGCGTGTCTCAGGCCTCGTGCGCGGAGGATGCGCTCTCCGCTCTGACCGAGCTGGTCGGCGCGGACATGGACGCGACCAACCGGCTGATCGTGGAGTGCATGGACAGCCCGGTCGCGCTGATTCCCCGCCTGGCCGCGCACATCGTGGCGGCGGGCGGCAAGCGCCTGCGCCCGCTGCTGACCCTGGCGGCGGCGCGGCTGTGCGGCTATCCGGAACCGCAGGGCGGGGCGCGGCACGTCGCCCTCGCCGCCTGCGTGGAGTTCATCCACACCGCCACCTTGCTGCACGACGACGTGGTGGACGAGAGCCAGCTCCGCCGGGGCTTGGCCTCGGCTAACGCGGTGTTCGGCAATCAGGCGTCGGTGCTGGTGGGCGACTTCCTGTTCGCGCGCGCCTTCCAGCTTATGGTGGCGGACGGCTCGCTTCGGGTGCTTGGCATCCTCTCGCGCGCCGCGGCCACGATCGCCGAGGGCGAGGTGCTGCAACTGACGACGCAGAACAACCTCTCGACCACCGAGGCGCAGTACCTGGAGGTGGTGCGGGGCAAGACAGCGGCGCTGTTCTCCGCCGCCTGCCACGTTGGCGCGGTGGTCGCGCACCGCCCGGAGCGGGAGGAGGCGGCGCTCGCCGAGTACGGCGTGAGTCTTGGCATCGCCTTCCAGCTTGTCGATGACGCGCTCGACTACGCCGCCGATCAGGCCCGCCTTGGCAAGACGGTGGGCGATGATTTCCGCGAGGGCAAGATCACGCTGCCGGTGCTGAGCGCCTACGCCGCTGGCGATGCCGCCGAGCGCGCGTTTTGGCAGCGCACGATCGGAAGCTGCGAGCAGACCGAGGCCGACCTGGACCATGCGCTGGGCTTGATGGCAAGCCACGGCGCGATCCGCATGACGCTCGATCGCGCCGACGGCTTCGCCCAGGCCGCCAAGCGCGCGCTGGACGTTTTCCCCGACAGCCGCCTGCGACGCGCGTTGCGCGACGTGGCCGACTACACCATCCAACGAGCCAGGTAGGTTCGGCACGCCGCATGTCTAATGTTCGTCCGCTCGCTCCGCCTGAGCTCGCCGCCGAGCGCGTGCTGATCCTGGACTATGGCGCCCAGACCACCCAGCTCATCGCCCGGCGGGTGCGCGAGTCCGGGGTCTATTGCGAGATCTGGCCCTGCACCGCCGATCCCGCGCGCATCCGCGCCTGGGCGCCGCGCGGCCTGATCCTGTCGGGCAGCCCCGCTTCCGTGCAGGAGACCGAGGCGCCGCGCGCGCCCGCCGGCGTGTTCGAGATGGGCGTGCCGGTGCTCGGCATCTGCTATGGCGAGCAGCTCATCTGCGCCGCGCTGGGCGGCGCGGTGGACCGGTCCGAGCAGCGGGAGTACGGCCGCGCCTATGTCGAGGTGACGGGCGAGTGCGCGCTGTTCCGCGGCGTGTGGTCGAAGGGCGCGCGCGAGCAGGTGTGGATGAGCCACGGCGACCGGGTGACGCGCCTGCCGCCGGGTTTCCGCGCCGTTGGCGTCAGCGAGGGTGCCCCGTTCGCCGCCATCGCCGACGACGAGCGCCGCATCTATGGCGTCCAGTTCCATCCCGAGGTGATCCACACGCCGCATGGCGCGGCGCTGCTGCGCAACTTCACGCACGTGGTGGCCGGCCTGTCCGGCACCTGGACCATGCAGGGCTTCCGCGACGCGGAGATCGCCCGCCTGCGCGCGCAGATCGGCGCCGGGCGCGTGATCTGCGGCCTTTCGGGCGGCGTGGACTCCTCGGTCGCCGCCGTGCTGATCCACGAGGCGATCGGCGATCAGCTCACCTGCATCTTCGTCGATCACGGCCTGCTGCGGGCCGGCGAGGCCGAGGAGGTGGTCGCCACCTTCCGTGACCGGTTCAACATCCACCTGGTGCATCGCGACGCCTCCGACCTGTTCCTGGAGGCGCTGGACAGCGTCACCGACCCCGAGGCCAAGCGCAAGACGATCGGGCGGCTGTTCGTCGAGGTGTTCGAGCAGGAGGCGGACAAGCTCGGCGGCGCCGACTACCTAGCGCAGGGCACGCTCTATCCCGACGTGATCGAGTCTGTCAGCTTCTCCGGCGGGCCGTCCGCGACCATCAAGTCGCACCACAACGTGGGCGGCTTGCCGGAGCGGATGCGAATGAAACTGGTCGAGCCGCTGCGCGAGTTATTCAAGGACGAGGTGCGCACGCTCGGCCGCGCGCTGTCCATCCCGGAGGCGATCGTCGGCCGCCACCCGTTCCCCGGCCCAGGACTCGCCATCCGCGTCCCCGGCGCGGTCACACGCGACAGGCTGGACCGGCTGCGCCGCGCCGACGCGATTTTCCTGGAGGAAATTCGCGCGGCCGGGCTGTACGACGCGATCTGGCAGGCCTTCGCGGTGCTGCTGCCGGTGCGGACCGTCGGGGTGATGGGCGATCAGCGCACCTACGACCACGCCTGCGCGCTGCGCGCCGTGACCAGCACCGACGGCATGACAGCGGATGTCTATCCGTTCGATGCCGGCTTCCTCGCCCGTGTCGCCAACCGCATCGTCAACGAGGTGCGCGGTATCAACCGCGTGACCTACGATATCACGAGCAAGCCGCCGGGGACGATCGAGTGGGAGTGAGGAGCGTCGGCCTATTCCACGTCGAAGGCCGCCCTGAACGCCCTGACCCGGTGCCTCGCCGCGGAGCTGCACGGCACCGGCGTGCTCGTCAACGCCACCTGCCCCGGCTGGACCGCGACCGACATCGGCGGCGGCGGCCGACCGGTGTCGGAGGGCGCGGCCAGCGTGGTCTGGGCCGTCACGCTCGCCGACGACGGGCCAAGCGGCGGCTTCTTCCGCGACGGCCGAGCGCTGCCCTGGTGTGGATGGCTGCAACGCTTCCCAAGCGTCGGGCGGTGTGAGTCGGTCCGTCCTGGCGCGGCTTGGCAGTGAAACCATTCCTCGCGAGAATGGCCGCGATGAACCGCTTGGACGCGATGCGGCTATTCGCGAGGGTGGTGGAGGCTGGCAGCTTCTCCGCCGTGGCGCGAGAGTTTGGGATCGGCCAGCCCGCGGTGTCCAAGCAGATCGCCGGACTTGAGGCGCGTCTCGGGGTCCAGCTTCTGCGCCGGAGTTCGCGCAGCCTGAGCCTGACCGAGGCGGGGCAAATTTTCTACGAAAGCGTGGTGCGGCTGCTCGGTGAACTCGACATGGCCGAAACCGCGATCAAGAGGGGCCAAACCCAGCCTTCCGGGACGCTTCGCGTGACGCTCTCGGCCGGGTTCGGGCGGCTGGTGGTCGTGCCGCTCCTTCCTGCCTTTCACGCCGCCTATCCCCAAGTGGTGGTGGATCTCTTGGTGTCGGACCGCTTCGTCGATCTGATCGAAGAGGGTCTCGACGTGGCGATCCGGTTGGGAAATCTCGCCGACAGCGGCCTGATTGCTCGCCGGATCGGCCAGAGCCCCAGGGTGACTGTTGCGTCTCCAAGCTACCTCGTCCGCGCGGGAGCGCCGGCGACGCCGGCGGACCTCGCGCATCACGCCTGCATCGCCTTCACCTTCCAGCGCGATCCGCGCGACTGGGCCTTCGCAACACCCGAGGGGCGGGTGCTCCACACACCCAAGGGAATCGTCCGAGCCAACGACGCCGAGCACATCCGCGCGGCGGCGCTGGCTGGGTCGGGGATCGCCCAGGCGCCGCGGTGGCTGTTCGCCGACGACATCGCGCGCGGCGATCTTCTCGAGGTGCTCGGCGATTTTCCGGGCGACCTGACGCCGATCCAAGCGGTGTATCCGGCGGGGCGCCGACCTCCTGGGAAGGTCCGCGCCTTCATCGATCATTTGGCCAACGCGCTCGCACGCGATGTCCAAGGGCGGCACGATCCTCTCAAGAATGCGGGACAGGAATAGGCGCTAGTCCTCTGCGCGGCATTCCCAGCCGCTGGGCGAACGTACCTCTTAGCCAGGGTCGGGGCGAGTGCGTGCTGAAAATCGTTCCAAGCGAGGTGATACAGGCGCATTCCCAGCTGCTCGAGACCGATCCTGGAGAGATCCGCCATGCCGTTGCAAGCCAGGCTTGACGCTTTCAAAGCCGACTTCCGTGCGGGCAAGCCGCCCTACAACGCGCCTGCTGAAATCCATCCGATCATGGAGCGCGCCACAGCCGAACTGATTGCCTCAGGCGCCGCCAGGCGCGCGCTGAAGGTCGGCGACACTGTCCCTGCTTTCAAATTGAATGACGCCGAGGGCCGTCCCGTCCCCTCCACCGACCTCTTAGCGCAGGGTCCGCTGGTGGTCAGCTTCTATCGCGGCGTCTGGTGCCCCTACTGCAACATGGAGTTACAGGCGTTACAGGCGGCGCTGCCTGCCTATCGCACGGCTGGGGCTCAGCTTGTCGCTATCTCGCCCCAAACGGCGCCGAATAGCCGCAAGTCGCAGCGGGAGAACAAGCTCGACTTCCCGATTCTCAGCGATCCCGGCAATCGCGTCGCTAAATCGTTCGGCCTGCGTTTCGCGCTGCCGGACTACCTTGTCGAGCTCTACAAGAGGTTGAAAAACGACCTGCCGGCCATCAATGGCGATCCGAGCTGGACGCTGCCCATGCCTGGTCGCTTCGTGATCGGCTCGGACGGGCGCGTGCGCTATGCCGACCTCAACCCCGACTACACGCATCGCCCCGAGCCCGAGGAGCTTCTTCCGGCGCTGACGAGTGAGCGGGCGGCGGCCTAAGTCCGCACCCGTCTCGTGGTCGCACGCGTCGAAATGGTTATACACAAAACCATCCTCGCCTACGCTCATAGAGGCAGACCATGCTCAGAAGGTCCGTTACGCGCGCGGCCGCCGGTGCCGCGGTCGCGATTTGCCTGGCCACCGCGGCGGTGGCCGCCGAAATCCCGGCCTATTTCAACCGCGACCCATCGCTTCGGATGAGCCGCGACGCCGATGGCGTGCTCGTGATCGAGATGAACAGCGCGGGTGGTCCGCTGCGGTTCAGCGCCCGTGAGCATGAGACCTTCGTCGACGCCTTCTACGAGGTAGGCCGCGACCGGGCAAACAAGGTGGTGATCCTCACCGGCGCGGGCGGCGAGTGGATGCCGGACATCGACTTCGCCAGCTTCGGCAACGTCGCCGATCCCGACATTTGGGCCAACGTGCATGACGAAGGTTCTCAGGTGCTGGAGAACATCGCCAATATCCATGTGCCGATGGTCTGCGCGGTCGAGGGGAACGCTTGGATCCACAGCGAATACTGCCTTCTGGCCAATGAGGTGATTGCCGGGGACGGGGCGAGCTTCAACGACCTGCCGCACTTCAAGAGCGGAATCGTGCCCGGCGATAGTGTCTTTACGCTTTGGTCCTATTACGTCGGCCCCGGCCGGGCGCAGGCGATGCTCCTGAACCCCCATCCAATGGACGCGCGCGAGGCGAAGGAGCTGGGCGTGGTGGCCGAGGTCACGCCGCGCGGTCAGGCGCTGGACCGCGCCCGCGCGGTCGCCAAAAGCTGGCTCGCGGCCCCGGAGCTGACCCGGCGTTACACGCGCGATCACTTTATCCAGCCGATCAAGGTCCGCATCGTCGCGGAGGTAGGGCCAGGATTGGCGCTGGAAGGCGCCAGCGCCGCGGCCTTCGTCAAGCAATCGCAAGCGGGCGCGAGCCGTTGATTGGGGCCCGTTGAAGACTGTTCCCAGCTCGTAGGTCGCGGACAACCCCGCCGCGTAGCGCCGCGGCAGGGTTGTCGAGAAAGCCGTCATTCTGACTGGCGGTGACGATCGCGCGCACGATCGCGTCGCCCCGCGCTCGGCAGCCCGCTCAACCGCCACCTGGTGTCATGGCCGCCAAGGCGCTAGCCGGCCGCGTTGCCGCTGACCGTAACCCGGTCCGGCGCGGTATCGGTACGCATGGGCCGTCGCGGTGACAGCCGTCAAGGCCATAAAGGCGACGAAGAGAGCGGCGAAGATGGTTTTCATGCTAATCTCCTGTTTCGTGGTGTGAGGGACCAAGGCCGCCTCGTGAGGACGGCCGAGCATCGCGTATTCGCGGACGAAGTTGGGGCCGAACACGCGGTCGATGTCGGCGCGGGTGATGCCGATATCGCGCAGCTCCCTGTCGCTCATGTCTACGAGCTCGCGGCGCTCCCGGCGTCGCCTGACGTAGGCGGCGACGGCGCGGCCCAGCCGGGCGCGCGGCCCGGTCTCAAGTTGCAGGCGCTCGGCGAGGTTTGCGCCGCTGTCCTGTGAGCGCAGCCATTCCGTCGGATGAAGAACTGACATTGGTGGCTCCTTTCCTGAGGTTCGGGTTCCACCCGCGTCCCAAGGTGGGCAATGCCGATCCTGATAAGAATACGCCCCGGCCGTGATATATTCTCCCGTAGCGTGGGAGAATGACCAATGAACACGATCGAGGAGTACCAGGCCGTCGTCGCCGCGATCGACCGCGGCAGCCTCACCGCCGCCGCGCGCCACCTCGGGCGCTCCTTGCAGGCGGTGAGCCGGGCGGTGGCGCAGGTTGAGCGGGAGCTTGGCGTCGAGCTGATCCGGCGCACGACCCGGCGCCTGCAACCGACGGAGGCGGGCCTGCGCTTCCATGGCCGGATGCGCGCCGCGCTCGCCGACATCGAGGCGGCGCGCGTCGAGGCGGGCGAGGCGGCGGCGTCGATCAGCGGGCCGCTGCGCGTCGGCGGGTCGCTGGTGGTCGCGCCGGTCTACCTCGTGCCCGCGCTTTCCGCTTTCTTGCAGCGTCACCCCCAGGTCAGCGTGGACCTGCTTCTGTCCAACGAGTTCGTGGACCTGGTCGCCGAGCGATTCGATCTATCGATCCGAGTGGGCGAGCTGGAGGATTCGTCGCTGCGGATGCGGCGCATCGCGAGTGTTCGCCGCGTCACCATTGCCGCCCCCTCTTACCTGGCCGAACACGGGCGGCCGATGATCCCGCAGGATCTCGCGCGCCACGCGTGCGTCGTGCGCACCTCCGCGCACGACCCGTTCCATTGGGTCTATGAGCGCAACGGCGCGCAGGAGAGCGTGCGTGTACGCGGGCGATTTGCCTCCTCCTCGGTGGACGCCTGCAATGAGGCGGTGGCGCGCGGCCTCGGCGTGGGGGTAGCCCAGACATGGCAGGTCCGCCCATTGCTGGACCAGGGCCGGGTAGAGCTAATCCTGACGGAGTTCGAGCCGCCGCCGGCCCCCGTCAGCGTGGTCTGGCCGGATGGCGGCGCGCTGCCGGCGCGGACCCGGCTGCTGATCGACTTCCTGGTGGCGCGGCTGAGCGCGGAGCATTGGTAGTTTCCCTAAATCGCCGGCGATCCCGGCCAGGCGCGATCCGGCCCGGAGGTTGTCCGCGTGGCCAAACTCTGTTGCACTGGATGCAACGACCATGGATCGCCTGGACACCCTCGCAGTCTTCGTCGCCGTCGGCGAGCACGCCAGCTTCGCGGAGGCCGCGCGCCGGCTGAATCGAACGCCCGCCTCGGTCACGCGCGCCGTCGCCGACCTGAAGGCGCACCTGAAGACGCGCCTCCTCAACCGCACCACGCGCGCCGTCTCGCTGACCGAAGCGGGCACCCGGCATCTCGAGCTCGCGCGGCGCCTTCTGGGCGCCTACGCGGAGATGCGCGACCTGGACTCCGAGTCCCGGGCCGATCCGAGCGGCGTGCTGAACGTCACCGCCCCCGCCAATTTCGGCCGCCTGCACGTCGTACCCCTCGTGGCTGAGTTCCTGAACCGCCATCCGACGATGGATGTGCGGATGCTTCTCGTCGATCGGGTCGTTTCATTGATCGAGGAGGGCTTGGATGTCGGCGTGCGCCTGGGGCATCTGCCGGACTCCTCGCTTCGCGCCGTCCGGGTCGGACGCGTCGCCCTCGGCGTCTACGCCAGTCCGAACTATCTCGCCCGCTGCGGGGCACCGCTCACGCCGCACGATCTTCGCGACCGTCCGGTCGTCAGCAGCACGGCAGTCTCGCCCGTGCCAAACCGGTGGACACTCGAAGGCGAGGGCGGGGCCGAGACCGTGCCGGTCCTGCCGCGGCTGGTGGTCAACACGACGGATGCCGCGGCCGAGGCCGCCGCGGCCGGCATCGGCCTGACCCTTTTGATTTCCTACCAAGTCGCACATCACCTCGCCGATGGGCGGCTTGTCGAGGTTCTGACCGGCTATGCCCGGCCCCCAATTCCGATCCACCTTGTCCAGCCAGCGGGACGCTTTCCTCCGGCGAAAGTGCGGCTGTTGATAGACGAGATCGGCCGAGCCCTGCGGGCGCGTTTCGCTTCAGGCAGCCGGCTTTCGTATTCGATGAAACACTGTGGATTCGACGGCGCCCAAACCTTGCGCGCACTGCAATAGAGAACTCCCGCTCAGTGCAATTCCGACGCCGCGGCCGAATTCACATCTCCGGGCAGCATAAAGGCAGCCAGCACGCCATACGCACGGAGGCCCTCCATGACGACCGCTTACCGCACCGTCGATGTTGATGGGGTCAACATCTTCTACCGCGAGGCCGGCGATCCCGCCGGCTCGGCCGTGCTGCTGTTGCACGGCTTTCCGACCTCCTCGCACATGTACCGCAACTTGATCCCGGCGCTGGCCGCCGACGGCCATCGCGTGGTCGCCCCGGACTTGCCGGGCTTCGGCTTCTCGGATGCCCCGGATCGGACCAGCTTCGCTTACACCTTCGATCATCTGGCGCAGGCGATCGAGCGCTTCACCGAGGTCGTGGGGCTGACCCGCTTCGCGGTGGTGGTGTTCGACTACGGCGCCCCGGTCGGGTTCCGCCTGGCGGCCTCTCATCCTGAGCGGATCACCGCCATCATCTCCCAGAACGGCAATGTTTACGAGGAGGGGCTGAGCGAGGACTGGAATCCGATCCAGACCTATTGGAAGGATCGGAGCGAGGCGAACCGCGCGGCGCTGCGCAGCTTCGTGCAAGCCGAGAGCGTCCGCTGGCAGTACACCCACGGCCAGGATCCGGCCCTGGTCGCGCCCGAGACCTACACGCTCGACCAGGCGCTGCTCGACCGTCCGGGCAACGATGAGATCTAGCTCGATCTCTTCGGCGACTACCAATCCAATGTGGCGCTCTATCCGCGCTTCCAGGCGTATTTCCGCACGCACAAGCCGCCGCTCCTGGCGACCTGGGGCAGGAACGATGCCTTTTTCCTGCCGCCCGGCGCCGAAGCCTTTAGGCGCGACATCCCGGACGCGGAGATCCACCTGCTGGACGCCGGCCACTTCGCCCTGGAGACCAGGGGCGAGGAGATCGCCGGTTCATCCGAGACTTCCTGCGCCGCCGCGCCCGCTGATCCCTTAAACGAGGGACCGTTCCATGACCAAGCTGCTGTTCATCAAGGCCTCGCCGCGCGGCGAGGCGTCCCGCGCCGTGGCGGTGGCGCGCGCCTACCTCGACGGGCTAGGCGCGACGGCCCCCGGTCTCCGGATCGATACGATCGATCGCTGGGAGGAGGATCTGCCGCCCTTCGACGGCCACCGGAGCAACGCTAAGGTGGCGATGATCACGCTGCTGATCCATCGGGCGATGCGCTGGCCCGTACCGGTGTGATCCGACGTCCCACCCTGGCCGCCTCCCGCGAGGCTGGGGGGTCGAAGCGGCGAGTGACGCGGATCAGTGACCGGAAACGAACAGGTGGAGTGCCGCGGGAAAACAGGCCGCTCTGCTCGCCCCGCCGGCTTGCTCGCGGGGCCGGGCCGAACGCGACGTGAAACGGATTTACGTAGCCGGCACACCTCACGGGAACGCGAGGATCAGTGGACGGTACTGGAGACCCCGCCAAAAATCAGGTAGAGGATAATCAAGAGGATCAGAATACCGACGAGCCCTCCAAAGGGGCCAGGACCGTAGTAGCCTCGATTGTAGCCGTAGTAGCCTCCGCCCCCTCCGAAAATAAGGACGAGGATCAAAATTATCAGGAGGAGAGACATAGACGTTTCCTTCAAGGCAGCAGGCGAATCCGGCTATCACTGAATCCGAAGTGCAACAAGCCAAAACGTAGCGTTCAGATCGTTCTGATTCGAATTCATAGAAAGCATCCCAAATCATTGACTCTGCTCAACTCGCTCCGGTCAGAGGGAGACCGGAGATGGACGCCGCCCACAATCTGGATGGCGGCTTCAAGCCGGCCACGAAGCGGTTTGCCGACCTGAACGGTCCTTGGAGCATGGCTGGCAGCGGAGCATGGGTGGCAGCGGTTCGGCAGCCTAGGCTTTTCAGCCCGGAGAGCCCCGTCCGGAAGGAGCTGAAAAGGTATACACACCACCTACTTAGGGCCATAGGCCGCTAGGGCCTGTCATCTCTTGGGGACTTTGAACCAGTCCATTGTTGCTGCCATGCAGAGCACGCCCATGAAGGAGCGGGCGGTCTTCTCATAGCGGGTGGCGACGGCCCGCCACTCTTTCAGTCGCGCCCAGAGCCGCTCGACGAGGTTGCGGTTCTGGTAGATCCAGGGCGGGCAGGCGATCGGCTCCTCGTTGCGCTTGGACGGGATCGCGGGACGGGCGCCGCTGTCCCAAATCAGGGCGCGGAACGCATGGGAGGCGAGGCCGCGATCGCCGACGACCCAGCCTGGGATGTCGGACAGGCAGCTGAGCAGACCGGGGGCCAGTGGCAGTTCATGCGCCTGGCCTGGGGCGAGCGCGAAGGCGATGGCGCGTCCGGCCCCGTCGGCGATCACGCAAGCTTTGGTGCCATAGCCGCCCCGAGACCGGCCCAGCGCCTCACGGCTGTCGCTCTGCGCCGCAGCTTGTCGTTTTTGGCCGCACCCGCCGCCTTCTGATGGGCGCGGATGTTCGTGCCATCCAGAAACACCATGCCAAAGCTGATCCCGGACTGCCGCACCAGGTCCAGCAGCCGTTCCCAGACGCCCTTCTTCGCCCATCGGATGAAGGTCTGCGCCGCACCCCACCACGGTCCCAATTCGGCGGGGACGCTGCGCCACTTGGCGCCGTTCTGGTGTCGCCAGATGATAGCCTCGATCGTGCGACGCAGATCGCGGTGCGGCGTCTTGCCGCGCGGGCGAACCGCTTCAACAAGCGGTCGCAGCACGTCCCATTGCGCGTCACTCAAGACCTGCATTGTTCACCTCCACTCGGAGTAAATCGGCGACGCTGGGTAGAACAATGAAGGTATTCAAGGGACGACAGACCCTAGGTGTGCCTGCTACATAATTCCGACGTGAAACGCTCATGAGAAGTCGGCGATATTCCGGCGGCGGCCATAGCGTCCATGGCGCGAAAGGTCATCTGCGGAGGGTGCTTGTGAGCATGGCAGTGATCGACTGGGAACGAAGGGACAACCCGTGAGCGCCACCACGCCCAAAGTCTTGCGCGGCCGTCAGTTCTTCGCCAATCCCGGCCCGACCAACATTCCGGATTCGGTGCTGCGCGCCATCGACCGGCCGACCATCGACTTCCACGACCCCGACTTCGTCGCGATCTACGAGCAGGTCGTCGCCGGTCTCAAGCGCGTGCTCGGCACCGGCCAGCACCTGTTCATGTACGCCGGTTCGGGGCATGCGGCCTGGGAGGCGACGCTGACCAACCTGCTGTCGCCGGGCGATGTGATCCTGGTGCTGGAATCCGGGTATTTCTCCGAGGAGTGGGCGAAGATGGCCGCGGCGCACGGTGTCGAGGTGCGCACCGTGGCCGCCGATTGGCGGCGCGGGGTCGAGATCGCGCGGGTCAAGGCGGCGCTGGACGAGGATCGCGCGCACGCCATCCACGCCGTTTGCGTGGTTCAAAACGAGACCGCGACCGGCCTTTCCACGCCGGTCCCGGAGGTCCGCCGGGCGATGGACGAGGCGGGGCATCCGGCGCTGCTTCTCGTGGACACGATCTCCTCGCTCGCCAGCCTCGAGTTCCGCATGGACGACTGGGGCGTCGATGGCGTCGTGGGCGGGAGCCAGAAAGGGCTGATGTGTCCCACGGGCATGAGCTTCACCGCCGCCTCCGAGAAGGCGATGGCTGCGCACCGCCAGGCCAGGCTGGGGCGCTTCTACTTCGATTGGACGATCATGCTCACCCGCAAGCCGCATATGAGCTTCGTCGGCACCGTGCCGGTGAACGCCTTTTACGGCCTGCACGAGGCGCTTCGGCTGATCGAGGAGGAAGGGCTTGAGAACCTGGTCGCCCGCCACGCCTATCTGGCGGAGGGCGTGCGCCGGGCGGCGCAGGTCTGGGCCGGCAATGACGGGCCGCAACTCTTCTGCGTGAACCCGGCGCGCTATTCCAACTCCGTGACCGCGATCTGGATGCCGGACGGCCAGGACGCCGAGGCGGTGCGGCGGACGGCGCGGCAGCGCTACAATGTCTCGCTCGGCGGCGGGCTGGGCAAGCTGGGCGGACGGGTGTTCCGGATCGGCCACATGGGCGACCTGAACGAGCCGATGGTGCTGGGCGCGCTGACCGCGGTGGAGATGAGCCTGCGCGTCGCCGGCATTCCGCACGGGCGGGGCGGGGTGGAGGCGGCGATGGCGTGGTTCTCGGGGGCTGGTTAACCGCGTTCTAACCTTGGGACCGCAGTCTTGGGCGGATGTACGCCCCGCTCGCATCGCGCGCGCCGCTCTGGACCCTGGGGCTGTTCGCCGCGCTGTTCTGTGCGCTCGCGGTCCGGTTCGGGCCGGATGCGAGCTGGGATCTGCGCAACTACGATCTCTATGATCCGTACGCGCTGCTGAACGGGACGCTGTGGCGCGACATCGCGCCCGCGCAGTTGCAGAGCTTCTACGCGCCCATGCTCGACATGGTGCAGTTCGCGCCGCGCGCTGAACGCCCACCCCTGGGCGCTCGCGGTCGTGCTGACCCTGCCGCACGCCCTGGCCGCGTGGATCGCGCTCCGTATCGCGCTCCGCGCCGGGTTGCCGCTTGGGCTCGCGTTGCTCGCGATCCTGCTTGGGGCAACGGGGGTGGCGGGACTGTCCACCCTCGGGACCGGGATGAGCGAGGCGACCCCGGAGTGCCTGGTGCTGGCGGGGTTGGGGCTGGTGCCCGGCTGGCCCTTCGCCGCTGGCTTGCTCGCCGGTGCCGCGATCGGTCTCAAACTGACGTTCGCCGTGTACGGGCCGGGCCTCGCGGCGGCGCTGCTGGCGACTGGGCGCTGGCGCTCCCTGCCAGCGCTGGGGGCGGGCATCGCGACCGGGGCTCTCGCTGTCGCGGGGCCGTGGTGGTGGGACCTGTGACGGCACACTGGCAACCCGCTGTTTCCCTACTTCAATGATGCCTTCCACTCGGCGTGGGCGCCGGACGCCGCCATGACCGACACACGGTTCCTGCCCCGGGACGCGCTGCACGCGCTGCTCTTCCCGCTGTTCTGGGCGTTCGGCCGAAGCCAGCTTGCCTCCGAGCTGCCGGTGCGCGACCCGCGCCTCGCGGTGGCCCTGGCCGGGTGGCTTGTCGTCCTCATCCGCGCGGCCCGGCGGCGCGAGCCCCCGCCGGTGCCGGTGCGCGCGCTGCTGGCATTCTGGGTCGTTGCGTTCGCGGCGTGGGAGGCGCGCTTTTCCATCCTGCGCTACGCCGCCACGTTGGAGATCCTGGCCGGGGTTCCCGTGGCGCTGGGGCTAATGCTCCATGCCCGACCCCTCCCCCAACCCCCTCCCGCAAGGGGAGGGGGCTTATCGTATCACCCTCCCCTTGCGGGAGGGGGCCGGGGGGAGGGGGCTCTCAGCCGGTTGGCCGTTGCCGCGGCATTTGCGACCCTCCTCGCCTCGATCACGATCTACCCCGACTGGGGCCGGGCGAAACCGGGGCTGCTCGCAGCGGACGTTCATCCGCCAGCCTTTTCCGAGGGCAGCCTGGTTCTGCTGCTCGATCCCGCGCCGATGGCCTATGTCGCGGCCTTCTCCCCGCCTGGGGTCCGGTTCGTCGGCGCGAACTCCAATCTGCTGCGGCCGGGCGACGACACCGTCCTGGGCCGCGCGGTAGTCGCGGAGATCGCGGGCCAGAAGGGGCCGATCTGGGGCCTGGAATCACCGGACGACCAGCCGGGGCAAGCCGATCGGACCTTGGCCGCCTATGGCCTGGCGCGCGAGGGCTGCGTCCGCGTGCGCTCCAACCTGGATGCGGATGCGATCCGCGCCTGCCGGCTGACCCGGCTTCAGCGCCCCTCGCCAGCCCGCATCACCAGCCTCTCCAGCCCGCCGAGCCCAAGGTTGATGGCGATCCCGGCCAGTGCGAGCAGCACCAGCGCGGCGAACATGCGCGGAATCTCCAGCCGGTAGCCTGACTCCAGGATGCGGTACGCGAGGCCCGAGGCAAAGCCGCCAGAGCCCGCCACGAACTCCGCGACGACGGCGCCGACCAGCGCCAATCCGCCCGAGATGCGCAAGCCCGACAGGAAATAGGGCACCGCCGCCGGGAGCTGCAACAGAACCAGCGTCTGCCAGCGCCCGGCGCCACAGAGACGGAACAGGTCGCGCAGCTCCGCCGGCGCGGCGGTGAGGCCAGACGCGGTGTTGGCGAACACGGGGAAGAAAGCGACGATGGTGGCGCACAGAACTAGCGAGGCGAAGGGATCGCCCACCAGCACGATAATCAGCGGCGCGATCGCCACGATCGGCGTGACTTGCAGCACCACCGCCCAGGGCTGGATCACCGCGCGCGCGAGCGGGCTGAACGCCACCGCCAGCGCCATCGCCAGCCCCAAGATGGAGGCGACCGCCAGCGCGACGAACGTGACAGTCAGGGTGGACAGCAACGAACCAAGCAGCCCTGTCGCATCGGCGGCAAAGGCGCCGACGATCGCGCTCGGTCCCGGAAACAAGTAGGGCGGGACGTGGGACGCGCGCACCGCCCCCTCCCAGACCACCAGCGCGAGCACGCCGAACAGGGCCGGGGCAGCGCGGAACAGCGCGTCTCTCATGCGCCGAGCGCGGCTTCCAGGCCGCGCGCCACCTCGGCGACCAGCATCGCGTAGGCCGGGTCGAGCCGGGTTTCCGGCACGGGGGCCAGCCGTGAGTCGATCTCGCGCGCGATCCGGCCGGGCCGGGGCGACATCAAGACGATGCGCCGGGCGAGGAAGGCCGCTTCGTAGATCGAGTGGGTGACGAACACGATCGTACAGCCCAGCTCGCGCCACAGGGCGAGCAGGTCGGCTTGCAGACGGTGGCGGGTGAACTCGTCGAGCGCGGCGAAGGGCTCGTCCATCAGCAGCAGGCGCGGACGGGTGACAAGCGCCCGTGCGATGGCAACGCGCATCCGCATCCCGCCGGAAAGCTGGCTCGGGCGGGCGTGCTCGAATCCGGCGAGCCCGACATGCGCCAGCGCGGCGCGCGCCTCCTCGATGGCGCGCGCCCGCTTGAAGCCGCGGATACGGAGCGGCAGGAAGACGTTGTCCTCGGCGCTCGCCCAGGGCAACAGCGTGGCATCCTGGAACACCATGCCAATCCCGCCAGGCTCGGGTGGCCGTCCAGCGTGCCACTCAAGGCGCCCCTCGTTCGGCTGATCGAGGCCGGCGATCAGGCGCAGCAGGGTCGATTTGCCGCAGCCGGACGGGCCGAGGAGCGCCACAAAGTCGCCGCTCCCGATGGCGAGCGTGACATCACGCAGCGCCTCCGTGCCGCCGGGAAAGCGGCGGCCGACGCCGCAAAGGCGCAGCACGCGCCGTCACTGCCCTTTCATGCCCGCGCGCTTGTCCACGAATTGCAGCGTGTAAGCCTTCTTGTAGTCCATGCCCTTCGGAAAGAGCCCGACCGCCGCCATCTCGTCGAAGAACGCCTTCCAGCGCGCGTCGGTCATCGCCCCGATCCCGTCCTTCAGCGCGTCGCCGGAATCGACGATGCCGTGCTCCTTCATCGTCGCCCGCCCGTACGCGATCAGCGCGTCGGTCATCTCCGGATTGGCCTTCTTGATCGCAGCGTTGGCGGGCGACGGATCGCCATAGAGATAGGAGTACCAGCCCTCGATCGAGGCGTCGATGAAGCGCCGCACCAGGTCGGGCTTTTCGGCGATCAGCGTGTTCGACGTGCCGATCAGGCTGCCATAGCCATCATAGCCCGCATCCGCGATCAGCAGCACCACCGGCGTCTCGCCGGTCGCCTGCTTGATGGAGAATGGCTCCGATCCCAGGAAACCTTCCTGGATCGCGCTCTTGCTCGCTATGAAGGGTTGCAGGTTGAAGGTGTAGGGCCGGATCTGCGCGTCGGTGTACCCGAAGCGCGCCTTGAGGAAGTTCCACCAGCCCGCGCGCGTGTCCGCGCCGATCATGATGGGCTTGCCTTTCAGCGCCGCGAAACTGTCATTGCCCTGGCCCGCGTGCGCGATCAGCACCGAGGGATCCTTCTGGAACATCGCGGCGACGGCGCGGAACGGAATGTCCTGGCGGACGAAGTTCAAGGCGAGCAGCGAGTTCGAGGTGATGTCGAAGTCCAGCCGGCCAGCGATCAGGAGCTGCGTGTGGTTCACCTGCGGCCCGCCCTGCTCGATCGTCACGTCGAGCCCGTGGCGCGCGTAGATGCCGGTCGCCTGCGCCTGGTAGAAGCCGCCGTACTCCGCCTCCGCCCTCCAGTCCAGGCCGAACGTGACATGGTCCGCGGCGGCGGATGGCAGCCCGGCGGCGCAGACGAGGGCGAGCAGCATGAGGCTGAGGGCGGTAGCGCGGCACATTCCAGGCATCCCATGGGTTGGATCGCGGCGATCCTGCATCAACTTGGGGACGCGAGATAGATGACTGGCTTGCTGCCAAGCGCGGCCAAATTTAAGCTAGCTAGTCCAGCTCACGGAGGGCTTCGTGACCCAAGTCGGCGCGTTCGAGGCCAAGAACAGGCTCGGGCAGTTGCTTGACCTTGTGGAACGCGGCGAGGAGGTCATCATCACGCGCCACGGCAAGGAAGTGGCGCGCCTCGTTCCCCCAGGGAGAGCACCGATCGAGAGGCGGCGCGCGCCGCTGCCCAGCGCATCCGGGACATGAGCAAAGGCGTGACCCTTGGAGGAATCAGCATCAGGCAGCTGATTGAAGACGGTCGTCGATGAGACAGGTGATCGACGCTTGATCCTGAAACCGACGCTCGGGCCCGGACAGAAACCCTCGCCTTGCCGATCGCTTCGACCTGACGCCGTATGACGCGGCTTACCTTGAGCTTGCGCGGCGCCGCGCCTTGCCGCTTGCGACCCTCGACCGGGATTTGCGGGCCGCCGGACAAGCGCTCGGTGTGGCTCTGCTTGGCGCCTAAGCCGCGAGAGGGCGACAGGCCATGAGCGAAGCCAGGGTGAAGGCGGGATTGTGGGTCAGCATGGCGATCCGGATCGGCGATCAGGTCAACCGTCCCGGCGTGGTGTTGCGCAAGGGCGACCCGGATTCGGGCGGCATCCTCGTCGTGCTTCGCGGGCGCGCGGGGCTGTGCGTGCTCTCCCAGATACGCGCCGCCGACGCCGCCCCGGCGTGGATTCGCGGCACCGGCGCGGCCCCGGTGGACGAGCCGACGGCGGACGCCTACGTGGCCCGCCAAGTCCGCCGCGACCCCGACCTTTGGGTGCTGGAGTTCGAGGCTCCGGACCTGATGCCCCCCTTCGAGGCGCGGATTGTTCAGTAGCGCTTCTCGTCGGAGGAGCGATGGGTGCGGTCTAGGCGC
This sequence comes from uncultured Pseudomonadota bacterium, assembly GCA_963818725.1. GTDB lineage: Bacteria > Pseudomonadota > Alphaproteobacteria > Acetobacterales > Acetobacteraceae > DATFDN01. Next base: position 121,565 of record CAWFTU010000001.1, read on the forward strand.
AATACTGTTCACTTTATGATGCGAATGGCCTTGACGTAGTCGATCCGCGTTACCGGCTGTGGGGTGCGCGGTCGCAGCGGGTAGTTGCTCATCTTGCGCTTGACCCCACGCGGCACCTGCCTGCCTCGGCTGCTTGCCACGCGCTCCTCCAGGATCTCGTTCAGCACCGCCTTATGCAGAGCCCGCCTGGCCCGAGGGGGGAAGCGCGGCGAACAGCGGCAGCTTGCGCCGGACCACGCGCACGGCATGCGAGAAGGAGAGCCGGTCGGGGTCTTCCGCGGCCTGCAGCGCCGCCTCGTGCATCAGCCCGCGCACCGCGAAGTGGGCCAGCAGCAAGCCCCAGAACTCTTGGCGCGCCAACGCCGGGGTTTTGCTGCGCAGCACGACCCCCGCGCCGCGCAGGTGCGTCTTCAACTCGTCCAAGGCGCCTTCGATTTCCCAGCGCTCATGGTAGAGGGCGGCCAGGGCCGCGGCGGGCGCCTGCGCCGGATCCAGGATCGTGGTCACCAGCCGATACAGCGGCTCGGCCCCGGCAACGCCGGCCAGGCGGTATTCGATGACGCGCACCCGGATGCCGTTGCTGCCGTGTCGCCGGTCCTTGTCGCTGGGATAGATCGTCGTCAGGTAGGACCCGTCGGCCAGCACGCTTGTGCGCGGCAGCCGCAGATTGTGCGTATCTGCTCATCCCCCTGGGGCGAGCGCGCGTTTCGATACCCTGGGAAGTGGGTTGACATGACCCTGGGGGCCGCGATTCAAGCTCTGGGTGACCCAGCTTCCCGATCTCAGTCAGCTGTCGCATGAGGCGAAGGACGCCCTGATCCTGGCGCTGTGGGCGCAGGTTCAGGCGCTGACGGCGCGGGTGGCGGAATTGGAGGCGAAGCTCGGCGGCCCGCCGAAGACCCCGGACAATTCCAGCCTGCCGCCGTCGCGGGGTCAGAAGCCGAACCGGGCGGAGAGGGCCGGGCGCCGCGGCCCGCGCCAGGGCAGCCTGGGCCGGATGGGCGGCGGACGGAAGCTGGCGCGGGAACCCGACGACGTGGTGATCGCCAAAGCGGTGCGGTGCCTGCACTGCCAGGCAGCCCTGGGCGAGGCCGACCAGAGGCTCGACAGCCGCTATGACAAGATCGCCCTGCCGAAGATCGCCCCTGTGGTGACACGGGTGGAGCGTTATGCCGGGCGGTGCCGGTGCTGCGGGGGCACCACGCTGGCACTGGTGCCGGAGGGGCTGGAGCCGGGCACGCCGTTCAGCGGCAACATCGTGGCGCTGGCGCTGTGTCTGCGCGTCGTGCACGCCGTCAGCTATCGGCGGCTGAGCCGTCTGCTGCTGGAGCTGTTCGGCCTGGCCATCAGCGAGGGGGCGCTGGATGCCGCGTTCCGCCGGGCCAAGCCGCGCTTCGATGCCGCGGGCGCCGCCATCCTGGCCCGGCTGCGCCGCGCCCGCGTCGTCTGCTCCGACGAGACCAGTGTGCGCATCGACGGCCGCACCTGCTGGAACTGGGTGTTCCAGAACTCTGAGGTGGTGATCCACGTCATCCGCAACAGCCGCGGTGCCGGGGTCGTCGGCGCGGTGCTGGACGGGCACCGTCCGGCGCTCTGGGTCTCCGACCTCTACGCCGCCCAGCAGGGACATGCCGAAGCCTGGCAGGTCTGCCTGGCCCATCAGCTGCGCGATTGTCAGTTCGCCCTCGACGCCGGCGACGCGATCTTCGCCCCGCGCATGAAGGCGCTGCTGCTGCGCGCCGTCGTGCTCGCCCGGCGCCACCGGACCCTGGCCGGAAGCACACGACGCGAATACCGTCGCCGTCTCGACCACGACCTTGATGCCATCATGGCGCTCGCGCCCGTCAATCGGCACGGCCAGCGATTGCGCAAGCGATACGGCAAGCGCCGCGGGCACCTGTTCACCTTCCTCGATCATCCTGAAGTGGCGGCCGACAACAACGGCAGCGAGCGCGAACTGCGTCCGACCGCCACCTATCGCAAGGTCACCGGCGGGTTCCGGTCCGACTGGGGGGCTGATCTGTTCGCCGCCGTCCGCTCCGTCATCGGCACTGCCAAACGCCGCGGAATCGACGCATATCAGGCCGTTCACGACACGCTCCGCGGGCAGTCTGTCCTCGCACCGGGTTGAGCAGATACGATTGTGCTTCACCCGCCAGAGCAGGTCGGCGCCGGTGGCCGCCGCGGCCTGCCAGAGCGCGTGTCCAAAAAATTGTCGGTCGGCCAGGCACAGCATGCCGGGCCGAAGTGCCGCCAGCACCACACAGGCCAGCGTCGTCTCGCCATCCGCGCACCGGCCGAGGCGGGCGCCGAACAGCACGTGCGTGCCGTTCTCCACCAGGGCCACAAAACGGAGCTGCGGGAACGCGCTCTCGCCGCGGCTCGCACCCGGACACCCGAAGCTGGCGCGGTTCTCCTCAGTGTCGGCCACATCCAGGCAGGACCCGTCCAGGCTGACCAGCCGCCACGCCCGATACCACGCCCCCTTGGTGGCGCGCGCCGCGATCGGCTGCACCACCTGCTCATAAAGCCTCTGCAGCGGCGCCTCGCCCAGCCGGGTGCGAGCCTGTGAGATGCCGCTCCGGCCTGCCACCTTGACCGCCTCAGTGCCCCAGAGCCAGCGCAGACCCTCCAGCAGGCAGCGCAACACCTCCCGCGTGCTGGAGCCCATGTAGAGCGCCAGGGCGATCGCGTAGTAAACCATCACCTGCGCCGGCAGGTCGCGCTCCCGCTCGCTCGCCGTGCCGGTCTCGGCCAGAATTTCGCCGTACCCGTTCGGGCGGGAACGCCTTGGCAATCACGCCGAGGCTGATGCGGTCGCTGAGACGAACGCCGGCCGGCAGGCCGGCAGGAGCACCGGCCATCGCTGCCGCCCCCCGGACAATCCCAGCCAGCAGCATATGCCGCCTACCCGTTTATCTGAACAGTATTGGGTCTAGGCGGCCCACCCCGTTTCGCGCAGCACCAGCGCGCGCAATGCTGTGACGATATCCTCGCCGGCTCCGGAGTCCGCTCGGGCCAGGGCGCGCGCGAGCGTGCCGCCGCTCAGCGCGTCGTCCGGGGCAGCGGCTCCGGCGAAGGCCATTGACCAGTCCGGGAAGGCACGCCGCGCGATCGGCGTCACCTGGAGAATGGCGACACCGTCATGCCGCGGGTCGCACTGGATGCGCTCGAACGTCCGCTCGATCGCAGTGAGCGGCCCTTCCAGCACCTGGGCGAAGTAGCCAGCGTTGAACTGCAAGGCCCCGGTGATGCCACGCTGGGCATTGTTCCGGCGCGACTTGGCCAGGATCGCCGCGATTTCCCTCTCGATCGCCCTCTCGCCGCCCTCGATCCTGTTGCAGCTGAGATAAACCAGCCGGTACAGCGCGTCAGGCATCCGACTCATGCTCTCCCTTGAAACGGCCCGCTCCGGGACGGGTCATACGTCGTGGCGAAGGATTCCGCCTCGGCAGGCGGAAGTGGGCAGCTCGTGAAATACCCCTGCATGTCGCTGCATCCCTCGGCCCGGACGATGGCCGCCTGACCCATCGTCTCCACACCTTCCGCCGTGGTCGACATGCCAAGCGTGGTGCCGAGCGCAATGATGGCGCGCACGACCGCCATGCCCTCGGGGTTGCGCTCGAGGTCCTGAATGAAGGAGCGATCGATCTTGATTTTGGTGAACGGGAAGCTGCGGAGCTGGCTGAGCGAGGAGTACCCGGTCCCGAAATCGTCCATCGACACCCGGACGCCCATGCCGCGCAACTCGTGCAGGACCGCCAGGGTCTCGTCGGCACGCCGCACCAGCGCGCTTTCGGTGATCTCCACGTCGAGCCGATGACCCGGCAGCGCCGCCGCCTCCAGCGCGCCCCTGACCGTCCTGACCAGACGCGCGCCATCTTGGAGCTGCACCGCCGAGACGTTCACCGCCACGGTCAGCTCGCCGCTCCATCGCGCGGCCTGCTTGCAGGCTGTCCGAAGCGCCCATTCACCGATCGGCACGATCAGGCCGATCTCCTCGGCCATGGGGATGAAGTCGGCGGGCGGAACGAGCCCGCGTTCGGGATGGCGCCAGCGCAGAAGTGCCTCGAAGCCGACAAGCCGCTGGTCTTGAAGGCTGACTTGCGGTTGATAGTGCAGTTCGAGCTGCCGCAAGGGCAGCGCCTTGCGCAGATCGGCTTCCAGCGACTGGCGCAGGCGCGCCTGCTGGTCCATCTCCGGGTCGAAGACGCGAAAGCCGCGGCCACCTTCGGCCTTGGCGTGATGCAGGGCGAGGTCGGCATGCCGGATCAGCTGGTCGGTCTTGATCCCGTCTTCCGCGAAAGCAATCCCGACGTTGGCGCCGATGTTGGCGATCTTTCCTTGCACGAGGTAGGGCCGGCCGAGGATATCGACCAAGCGCGCCGCCAGGACTGCCGCCGCGCTGCCGGCCGGCAGCGCCACGGCGAACTCATCCCCGCCAACGCGGCCCAGCAGGTCGCCGTCGCGCAACGTCGCCCGCAGGCGGCCCGCGACGAGGCACAACAGGGCATCGCCAGCCCGCCGGCCAAAGGAATCGCTGACCGGCTTGAAGCGGTCCAGATCGACCATCAGCAGTGCTGGACGCTCGGGCTGGCGGGCGCCAGCGACCAGCATCCACCCCAGCCGGTTTTGAAACGATTGGCGGTGGGCGAGGCCGGTCACGCAGTCATGGCTATCAGGGCCGTCTGCCGTCCAGGAGGCCTCCCCAGCCTCGGACCCGATCCCGCGCTTCGATGGCGCGTCTTTGATCGATGGCTCCGTCATCAGATCCCCGTCCATGCGCGGCATACTAGACCCGACCAGTCTAAGAATTGATGAATGCCGCGCGGGAGGCAATGGCGGGCCGTTAACTGGACGTGGCGGAGCAGGCGCGCGCGCTGGATTCAGGCAGGGCGGCGTCCTGCGACAGCTCCGCGGCGCGTAGCCGTTGCGCCGCCCGCGCGAGCGTTCCTATGCTCCTCCCGATAAGAAGGGAGGAACAGGGAATGCTCTCGCGCAGACTAGGTCTGATGGTGGTCGCGTCCGCGCCGCTGCTCGCCGCCCCGCTCACCGCGCGCGCCGCGCCGTTCATGATCGTGGGCGACGACGAGAAGCTGCTCTGGGACGAGCACGGCGGCAATGTGCTCAAGCCGACCGGCAAGGACAACGTGCTGGTCGTCGATCTCGCCGAGCCTGAGAATCCGCGGATGGTCGAAAACCTGCCGCTTGAGAACTCCGTGGTCGGGCCGCCGACCAACGTCGCGATCACGCCAGGCAACGGGCTCGGCCTGGTGGCGGACTCGGTGACGGTCATCGACGAGGGCGGCAAGCCGAAGCAGGTGCCGACCGACAAGCTGTTCGTGATCGACTTGAAGGCGGACCCGCCTCGCCTGGCGCAGACCCTGACCGTGGGCAAGCAGCCATCGGGACTGGCGGTCAACCCGGCGGGCGATCTGGCGCTGGTCGCCGACCGCGCCAGCGACGCGCTGAGCATTCTCCGCATCGAGGGCCAGCGCGTGACCGAGGCCGGCCAGGCGCCGATGGGCGGCAGCGTCTCGGCCGTGGAGTTCACGCCGGATGGCAGGCACGCGCTGGTGGCGAAGACTCCCGCCAACCGGGTGGCGCTGCTGGCGGTGGACGGCGCGACGCTCCGCGAGGTCGCGACCTTTCCGACCTATCTGATGCCCTACAACCTGGGCGTGACGCCGAACGGACAGCTTGCGCTCACAGCCGACAACGGCATCTCCGACGGCAGCGTGGACGTGGTGAGCGTGATCGACCTCGCCGCTCAGCCGCCGCGCGTCACCGACCATATCGCCGTGGCCGACGCGCCGGAGGGCCTCGCCGTCAGCCCGAAAGGGGATGTGGCGGTGGTCGCCAGCGTGGAGGGATCGAACAAGTTCGGGAGCTGGTTCTATCACAAGAACGGTGTCATCACCGTGCTGCGGATCGACGGGGCCAAGGTCTCGCCTGGCAAGGTGATCGAGGTGGGGGCGGTCCCCGAGGCGATGGCCTTCACGCCGGATGGGGCCTATCTTTACGTCGGGAACTATCTTGACCAGGACTTCTGGATCTTCCGGGTCAATGGCGGCGAGCTGACCGACACCGGCAAGCGCCTCAAGGTGCCGGGGCATCCGGCGTCGGCGCGGATCAGCCCGCGCTGAGCCCCGCTGTCGCGTCGCTTTCAGCGGGCGCGAAGCCGATGAGTTCCCTCGCCGCGACCCCGCTCAGCCAGGCGGAGCGCAGGCCCGGCGAGGGCCTCAGCTCCGGAGGAACGCAGCGACCTTTCGGTTGAAAACGTCCGGAGCCTCGCGCATGAGGAAGTGACCCGCGTTCCGAACGGGAGTATATTTCAGGTCCAGGTAAAACTGCGGAACAAGATCCGACCAGTTGATCACGACGCAGGTGTCGCCCTCGCCCCAGAGCACGTAGAGATCCTTGTATGATCGTGGCTGTGTTTCGCTCATTGCTGTCCCCCCCTCCCTCGGCCCGTCGCGCGTCGCGACGTTCTTCTGATGGGCGGCCAACCGGTTCACCTGAAACGATAGCATAGCATCAGAGGCGGTCCGCGGAAGCGGTGCGCGAAGCATTGTTGGCTTGGCGGGCGAAGCGTCAGAGTTGGGCGCGGGTTCGCAACGCCCGTGCCAGCTCCGCCGGGTCGCTGACCGGAAGGCCGCAAACATTGCGTCGGCACAGAGATGCGTCCGCGCCAGCCGGCCCGGCCGTCTTGCCGTGGGCTGGATGATCCGCTGGTAGTGCTTCCGGCGCGGGAGCGCGTAGCACGGTGACAGCCGGATCGGGCGAAGCCAGCGCGGTGCCGGCCAGCGCCTCGGTCGCGGGATGTCCTGGCGGTCCCGCGATCACCACCGTCGCCGCCTCCTCCAGCAGGTCGGCGGCAGCGAGCAGGGTCGGCATGGTCGCAAGCTGGTCGCGGTTGCCCGAGAAGGCGCGCAGCACGCCCTCGGCGCGGGTTCGCCAGATGGCTGCGCCGGTGAGGTGGTAAAGCCGCGCGAAGACTTCCGCGAGCATCCCGTTGCCGGATGGCGTGACAGCGTCGCCCGCCGTGCGCGGACGGACCAGGGGGACATCCTCGGCGTCGTCGGCGGTGGCGAAGAATCCTCCCACGCCATCGGCGAAATGTGCGAGCGCAGCCTCGATCAAACGGATCGCCTGGGCCAGTCGTTCGGGTGCGCCGGTCGCCTCGTGCAGCGCGAGCGCCGCGCGCGCCATCGCCGCCTGGTCCTCGAGCAGTCCAGCCGCTGTGACCCGGCCCAGGCGCCAGGCGTGCCGCACGCGCCCATCCGCCGCGCCCAGCCGCGCCAGCACGTCGTCGAACGCTTCGCCAGCGCGGGCGAGCCAGTCCGGGTGCTCGAACACGGCGGCGGCGCGCGCCAGGGCGGCGATGGCCAAGCCATTCCAGTCGACGAGCACCTTGTCGTCCCGGCCGGGCCGCACGCGCCGCGTCCGCGCCTCGAACAGCACCGCCCGCGCCCGCGCCAGCTTCGCCTCCTGCGCCGCGTCGCCCAACGGGGCGAGCCGGCGCAGGATCGTATGGCCTTCCCAGTTCCCGCTTGGGGTGACGTCATAGGCGGCCTTGAATTCCGCCGCGCCGGGGCCGAGGAGCTGGTCGATCTCGGCCTCGGTCCAGACGTAGAAGCGGCCCTCCTCGCCCTCGCTGTCGGCGTCCTCCGAGGCGGCGAACGCGGAGCCGCCGGCGGTCATGTCGCGGATCATCCAGCCGACCGTCTCCTCCGCGCGCGCGCGATACAAAGGACCGGGACGGTCAGAGTGCGCCAGCGCCAGCAGCTCCAGCAACTGCGCATTGTCGTACAGCATCTTCTCGAAATGTGGCACCAGCCAGATCGCATCGGTGGAGTAGCGCGCGTAGCCGCCGCCGAGATGGTCGTAGATGCCGCCCTGCGACATGCGCTGGAGCATCAGGTGCAGCGCGTCGCGCCCGGCCTGGGTTCCGCCGCGGCACGCGTCCTGCCAGAGAAAGCGGAAGATGGGCGGGTTGGGGAACTTGGGGGCGCCGCGCATCCCCCCCTGGTCGGGATCGGTCAGGCCGAGCAGCGCGCGCGAGACCGCGTCCAGCTCGGCCGGGCCAGGCACGCCGCCTGGCGCGACGGCGGACAACCGCGACACTGCCTGGCGTAGCGCCGCCGTGTTGTGGCGCACCATGTCGGCATCCGAGGCGTACGCCTCCGCCACGGCCTGCAACACCTGCCGGAATGACGGCCGACCCCAGCGCGCCTCTGGCGGGAAATAGGTTCCGCCCCAGAACGGCGCCCCATCCGGGGCCAGGAACATGGTCAGCGGCCAGCCGCCCGCCTCGCCGGTCGCGTGCAGGGCGGACATGTAGAGGTGGTCGATGTCCGGGCGCTCCTCGCGATCGACCTTGATGCTGACGAATAGCTTGTTCATCAGCGCGGCCGTCTCGGCGTCCTCGAAGGATTTCATGGGCCATGACGTGGCACCAGTGGCAGGCCGCGTAGCCGATCGAGAGGAGGATTGGCTTGTTCGCCTCTCGTGCCTCGGCCAGCGCCGCCGCGCCCCAGGGCCGCCAATGCACCGGGTTGTCGGCGTGCTGAAGCAGGTAGGGGGACGTCTCCAAGCGGAGCAGGTTGGCGGCCTCGGCCATCCGGGCAGTCCTCTCGAAAGGCACGTCCTGGACATGGGCACGGGAGGAAGGCAGGGAAAGGCTAAACGCCCTTTCGACAGGGCTAGCGCGCCGAACGGCCGGCCACGGAAGTGCCATGAGCAACAGCGTATCGGCGCAATACCGTGTTCATGCGCGACTGATAGCCGGGACCGAAATCCCGGAACCACCGCAGCACGTCGGAGTTTATGCGTAGAGAAGCCGCTTGTTTCGGCTCGGGCAAGACAAGCGTGGCCTTCTTGAACCATGTCTTGTCAGAGATCGGGACCGCATCGGGGCCAGCAGCCACCTCCGCCTCGATCTCGACATCGCTTGCCCGCCTGCCCTGCCACGAAGTCAGGTCCTTCCCAATCGGCGCAACCGGGTTCCCGGCGCGGCGTTCAGAGGGCAACTCATGGAGAGGATCGCCCATATGCAAAAACTGCCCATCGCACTCGCCGCCGCTAGCCTGATTGGGTTCGCCGCTGCCGCCAGCGCGGCGCAGCTCTCCCCGCAGGATCAGCAATTCGTCAAGCAGGCTGCGCAAGGGGGAATGGAGGAAATCCAATCTGGCCAGTTGGCCGAGCAGAAGGGTGCGTCGCCTGCCGTCAAGCAGCTTGGTCAAACCTTGGTTACCGACCACACGATGATGAACGACCAGCTCAAGCAGGTCGCGCGGCAACAGGGGTTCGAGGTGCCTCAGTCTGTGGATCCGGAGCAGCGGCAGGAAATTCAGCAGATGAGGCAGCTGAGTGGCGCCCAGTTCGACAAGCAATTCACGAACGTTCAGGTACAGGATCACATGAAGACGATTCAGGCATTCCAGCGGGAAGCCCAGAGCACGCAGGATCCGGCCTTGCGCAATCTCGCTCAGTCCGGCATCCCGATCCTGCAGAAGCACCTGGAAATGGCGCGTCAGGCCCAAAACGCGGGCTAAGGTGTCCGTCTCGGAAGTCGTCCGACTCAGAGGAGGGCCACGGCTGAGGCGATGACGGCGTCGCGGACGCTGTCAGCGAACGCGGGCGATAAAGGGATGGAGGCCGCGTGACGCCTTGGGCAGCGGCACTGTCCCCCTGCGGGGCAAGGAGGTGGTATTACCCCGCAGCACCAGCAGGCCTGTCCGGGTCGGCGAGGGCGTGGCGCTCGCTGCCATGCTCCTTTCTTGCTGCGCAGGCCATCCGCTTGGGTTCTGCCTATGCTCCGGCTGCCGCGCACGTGCTCGCGAGTGTTCTCAACAGAGCGAATTTCATCGCCTACCACGTGCCCGCACCAAGTGTGCGCCCGCACTAACGCTGTGCCGGCCGCCACGGCGGCAGGTTCCTAGGTAGTAAGCGCCACGGACAGCCACAACGCAGCACTGAGAGGATGGCAGCAACCACCGCGTGCATCGGCCCGCGCCGGGGCCGCCCGCGTTAGCAGGCGCGGGCAGTCCCGCGTGGCCATTCCATTCCGCGTTAGACGCTGAGATACTCGCGGCCACCGGCCAGGACCGGCAGCTTCAACGGGAGTTCCAATGCCTGAACTCGTCAGGGAGAGGGTCTGCGCGGAGGTCGAGGGAGATATCGTGGTCTTCCTGATCGGGATGCGCATCAACAAGCTCTGGAAAGTTTGGAAATGGCTTCCTGTCCTTACGGCAATGCCGAGGATGCTGAAGGAGCTCGCAGCACACCCTGAACTTGGGCTGCTATCAGCGAGGAGCCAATTCGGGCTGCGTAACCTTGCGGTTCTGTAGTACTGGAGAAGCGCGGAGCATTTGCAAGCTTATGCGCGTTCATCAAGTCAGGCCCACCTGCCAGCGTGGCAGGCTTTCAATCGGAGGGTCGGGACGAGTGGCGATGTGGGAATTTGGCACGAAACGTATGTCGTACCCCAGGGCCACGCAGAGTCGGTCTATGTGAACATGCCGCACTACGGCCTGGGCTTGGCAGGAACCGTGTTCCCGGCCAAGGGTCAGCGAGCCACCGCGGCGAAGCGTTTGGCTGACATGAAGACTCCCGCTTTCCCGGAAGTCAGGTGAGATGAGTTTGAGCGCGACGGTTCTGGCCCAGTGTACCGTTGCCGGCATGGTGAGTCACGCCAGCCCGCGCGGCAGCGAGCGCTTCCGGGTCAGGTTTTGAGGTTGCCCCCGATGCCGCATCGACACGTGCTCGTTCGCGCCCTGCTCGTGGCCTCGCTGGTCCTGCCGCTGCCGCCCGCCCTCGCAACCCCGCCGAGCCAGAGCAACGTCGACATGCTGCAGGGTGTGCTGCCCGCGGTGGTGAACATCACGACCTTTCGAACCGAGACCGAAGGCGAGAGACGCGGCGAATGGGTCCGCTCGATCGGGTCCGGCTTCATTATCACGCCAGACGGCATCATCGTCACCAATCGCCACGTGATTGAGAACGGCGAGGCGATCGAGGTCACTTTCGCAGATGGTACGCATGCACTGGCAACTGTGATTGGCGCCGCGGCCGTGGTCGATATTGCGGTTCTCAAAGTGTTGCTGCCCCGCAAGCTGCCGGACTTGACATTCGGCGACAGCAGCAAGCTGCGGATTGGCGATCCGGTGTTTACGATCGGAAACGCGCTTGGCGTCGGCATCTCGGTGAGCAAGGGGATCGTCAGCGCGCTCGACCGCAATATCAGGACCAGTCCCTTCGACGCCTATATCCAGACCGATGCGGCGCTCAACCACGGCAATTCCGGCGGCCCGTTGGTGGACGCCAGCGGCAAGGTCGTGGGGGTGGATTCCGCGCTGATCTCGCCGACAACGGGCTACGCTGGGCTTGGTTTTGCGATCCCGTCCAACGAAGCGGACTTCATTATTCGCAGATTGCTCAAATTTGGCACGGTTCGAGGCGGCTGGATCGGCCTGCAACTACAGGATGTGACAGGGGATCTAGCGGACGGATTTGGGCAGCGCCGCCCCGAGGGGGGCATCGTCGTCGCCACCGACCCCGGATCCCCGGCCGCGAACGCCGGGCTCAAGGTCGGTGACATCATTACTGGCGTGGGGAGCGAGCCGAGCGCCAATGCCCGCCAAGTGATGACCGCGATCGCCCACACCGAAGTGGGGCAGCGGGTATCCCTGGCGGTGTTCCGCGACGGCGCGGAGCAGCGGATCGAGGTCACAGTCGCCGAACTCCCCGGCGATCTGGTCCCTTACAAACCGACCGAAACCAGCGCCGGCCTGGAAGCCATCGCCGACCAGTCTGACTTCGGCGTCAAGCTCGCCGATGTGACGCCGGCAACCAATGCGCATTACGGAATGGATGTGAAAGCCGGCGCTCTCGTCGCCGCCGTCGCCCCGGGCAGCGCTGCGGGCGCTGCCGGCTTGGTTCCGGGCAACGTGATCCTGCAGGTGATGGACATGCCGATCGCCAACCCCGCCGATTTCACGAAATCGGTTGAAGCGGCAAGAAAACTCGGCCGCTACTTCGTGCCGATGCTGGTGCAGAAGAAGGACGAGCGGCAGTGGATCCCGGTGTTTTCCAAGCTTCCGCCTCTGGCTTCACCCTGACATCCTGGGCACCTGCTCAACGCGGTGCGGCATCGCTCTTGGTGCCAGTCTGTCCTTAACCTGGGTCGCGCTACTTCCTGGCTGTTACCGGGAGGTCGAGCCAGATGGTCTGGCCTGGTGACAGCTTGGGCACCGTCGGGACCGGGTCGAGACGAACGAAGAAGGTATTGAGATCATGATCGCCGGTGGCGCGCGCGGCCCGCCAGACAGCGAATTCGCCCCAGCTACGCATCTCCACGACTTTGGCGCTCATGGGCTTCGCTGCGTCCGCCGCCCGGAGCGGGACGACAGACCCGATCGTCAGGCCGCGCAACATGTCCTCGCGCAGGTTGAGACCGAACCACACACCGTTATCCGGGACCATCGTCACCACAGGCTCGCCGGGCACGACGGCTTCGCCGGGTTCGGACGCCAGGAGGGCAACCACGCCGGAGCACGGCGCACGCAACAGCATCTTCGCCGCCCGCTCCGCGACGACCTCGCGGGCAGCCTCCGCCGTGGTGACGCTCGCGTCCGGATGAGTTCTGCTCCGCGCGGGCCAGGCGTACGGCCCCGCGCAGCCGTGATGCAGCCGCAGCCGCGCGGCCGCGTTTTCCTCTGCCATGTCTGACGCGCTCAGCCTGGAAGTGCCTGAGAGCGGCACTTCGATCGAGGATCTCAAGGCCGCCGCAAAGGCGGCCCACCTCCGCTATGTCAGCGACCGCCGCCCCGGAATCCGGCGGGTCCGCGGCTCCCACGGCTTCCGCTACATCGATCCCAAGGGCCACACGATCACCGACGAGGAGACGATCGCGCGCATCCACAAGCTGGCGATCCCTCCGGCCTACGAGGATGTGTGGATTTGCCCGGACCCGAACGGGCACCTGCAAGCCGTCGGACGCGACGCGCGCGGGCGCAAACAGTACCGCTACCATCCGCGCTGGCGCGCGGTGCGCGACGAGGCGAAATACACCAAGATGCTGATCTTCGGCCGCGTCCTGCCGGTGATCCGCGAGCGCGTCGACCACGACCTCTCCCGCCACGGCCTCCCCCGTGAAAAGGTGTTGGCGGCGATCGTCCGCCTGCTCGAGACGACGCTGATGCGCGTCGGCAACGAGGAATACGCCAAGGCCAACAAGAGCTTCGGCCTGACCACGCTGCGCAAGAAGCGGCACGTGAAGGTCGAGGGCGGCGTGCTGCACTTCGATTTCCGGGGCAAGCACGGGATTGAGCACCACATCGACCTCAAGGACCGCCGCCTGGCCGCGATCGTTCGCCAACTCCAGGACCTGCCCGGCCAGGAGCTGTTCCACTTCACCGACCACGAGGGCCTGACGCACCCGATCAGCTCGCACGACGTGAACGACTATCTGCGGGACATCTCGGGCGAGGAGATCACCGCGAAGGACTTCCGCACCTGGGCCGCGACCAACCTCGCCGCGCTCGCCCTGCATGAGTTGCAGACATTCGACACGAAAGCGGCAGCCAAGAAAAACGTCCTCCACGCCGTCGAGTTGGTGTCGCAGATGCTGGGCAACACCCCGGCGATCTGCCGCAAGTGCTACATCCACCCCGCCATCTTCGATGGCTATCTCGACGGCTCGCTGCCGGAGGCGCTCAAGCGCCGCGCCGACGACCAACTGGCGCAGCCCGGCTCTGGCCTGACCGCCGAGGAGGCGGCGGTGACGGCGTTCCTGAGCCACCGGCTCGCCGAGCGGATCGACCAGGAGGCCGGGCACGCGCATTGACCTCCGTGCTGTCACGCAAGCGTGTTGCTGGCGCGCGCAGTGAAACGGCTCTTGACCTGGAACGTTCAGCCAGCCGCATGAACCTCGTTGTGTTCGGACTTGCGGTCAGCTCCTCATGGGGCAACGGCCACGCCGCGCTCTGGCGCGCGCTGATCGGCGCCCTGGTGCGCGCGGGCCACCGCGTCAGCTTCTTCGAGCGCGACGCACCGTGGTACGCCGAAAATCGTGACCTGGAAGCCCTACCGGACGGAGCGCGCCTTGTGCTCTACAAGGAGTGGGCCTCCGTGCTGTCGGAGGCGCGGCGTGCCCTGGCCGACGCCGACGCGGCGATCGTCACCTCCTACTGCCCGGACGGCCGTGCGGCGGCATCCCTGGTGCTGGACAGCAGGGCAGCGGCGCGCTGCTTCTATGACCTCGACACCCCGGTCACGCTGGCGCGGCTGGAGGCGGGGGAGGATGTCGAGTACCTGCCGCGCGCGGGACTGGGCGACTTCGACATCGTGCTGAGCTACACCGGGGGCGAAGCGCTCGCGATGCTCCGTCGCCGGCTCGGCGCGCGCCGGGCCACGCCGCTGTATGGCTCGGTCGATCCCGCCATGCACCGGCCGGCAGCGCCCGCGCCGCAGTACCGCGCCGACCTCTCGTACCTGGGCACCTTCGCCGCCGATCGTCAGGCGGCGCTGGAGCGGCTGTTCATCGCGCCCGCGAACCGCCGCCCCCGGCAGCGGTTCCTGATCGGCGGGGCGCAGTACCCCGCCGACTTTCCCTGGGCCGCCAACATCTTCTTCGTTCGCCACCTGCCGCCCGCCGAGCACCCGGCCTTCTACGCGTCCGGACGGCTGACCCTGAACGTGACCCGCGCGGCGATGGCGCGCATGGGCCATTGCCCGTCGGGCCGGCTGTTCGAGGCGACCGCGTGCGGCGTGCCGATCCTCTCCGACGACTGGGCGGGCCTCGACCGCTTCTTCGAGCCCGGCCGCGAGATCCTGATCGCGCGCACGACCGAGGACGCGCTTGCGGCGCTCGACCTGCCGGACGCGGCGTTGGCCGCGATCGCGCGCAGTGCCCGCGAGCGCGTCCTGGCAGAGCACACCGCCGACCGGCGCGCCGCCGAGCTGATCGCCGCGCTGGAGAGCGCGGCTTCCGAGAGGGTCTGAGCATGTGGGGCATCATCCCGGCCGCTGGCGCTGGCACGCGCATCCAGCCGCTCGCCTTCTCAAAGGAGTTGCTGCCCGTGGGATCGCGCAGCGACGGCGCCACGCTGCGGCCGCGTGCGGTGAGCGAATACTTGCTGGAGCGCATGGTCATCGCCGGCGCCGACAAGGTCTGCTTCGTGATCTCGCCGCTGAAGTCCGACATCCTGCGCTACTATGGCGGCAACTACGGCCGCGCGCGCATCGCCTACACCATCCAGAACGAGGCGAGCGGCCTGTGCGACGCGATCTTCCGGGCGCTGCCGCTGCTCCCCCCCGAGGAGCCGGTGATAGTCGGCCTGCCGGACACGATCTGGTTTCCCGACGACGCGCTGCGCGCGCTGCCCGACGACCGCTTCTCGTTCCTGCTGTTCCCGGTCGAGCGGCCCGAGCTGTTCGATGCCGTGCTGACCGACGCGTCCGGCCGCGTCGTGGCGATCGAGGTCAAGGCCGCGGCTCCGGCGTCGCGCTGGATCTGGGGCGCGTTCAAGCTGCCAGGCGCGACGCTCCGGGCACTTCACGCGCTGTGGCGGACACGCGACCGGCGCGACGAGTATATCGGCACCTTGGTCAACGCCTGGCTGGCCGAGGGCGGGGAGGCCTGGGGCGTGCGCGCCGGCCAGAGCTATGTCGATGTCGGAACCGTGCACGGCTACCACGAGGCGATGCGCCTGCTGAGCGGGGCGGAGGCGCCGGCGTGACGGACTGGACCGAGGAGCGCATCCGCGAGCGCGCCCGCGCGCTCGGCCCGTGGTTCCACAACATCAACCTCAAGGGCGTGGCGACCGCGCCGGAGCATTTCCTTGGCGACTATCCGACCATCAAGTGGCGCCACTTCGCGACCGCGATCCCGGCGGACCTCGCCGGGCGCACGGTGCTCGACATCGGCTGCAACGGCGGTTTCTACAGTATCGAGATGAAGCGGCGCGGCGCGGCGCGCGTGCTCGGCATCGATTTCGACGAGGACTATCTGCGCCAGGCGCGCTTCGCCGCCGAGGTGGAGGGGCTCGATATCGAGTTCCGCAACCTCTCGGCCTACGACGTGGGCGCGCTGGGAGAGCGGTTCGATGTCGTGCTGTTCTTCGGCGTCCTGTACCATCTGCGCCACCCCCTGCTGGCGCTCGACCTCATCCACGAGCACGTCGCGCGCGACCTCTTCCTGTTCCAGTCCATGCAGCGAGGGTCGGACCAGGTGGCTTCCGTCGCGCCCGACTACGCGTTCGAGGAGACCGGCATCTTTGACGAGCCGGGGTTTCCGAAGCTGCACTTCATCGAGCACGAGTACGCGCACGACCCGACCAACTGGTGGGCGCCCAATCGCGCCTGCTCCGAGGCGATGCTGCGCAGCGCCGGATTCGAGATCCTGAGCCATCCGGAGGCGGAGGTGTATGTCTGCCGGCGTATCGCGCGCGTCGGCGCGGCCGGGTACGGGGCGGTGTACCCGGCACGGGGAGCGGATCAGGAATGATGGTCGCAAGGTCTATCCACGGGGCACACACCTCGCATCCGTCATGGCCGGACTTGTTCCGGCCATCCACGCCTGCCTGGGCCGCCACAAAGGCGTGGATGCCCGTGACAAGCACGGGCATGACGATGCAAACAACGCCACGACCGGGCCGGACAGTCCCAAACTGCGCAAACCGGACAGCAATGGGACATGCGCGAGCATGATGTGGAAAGGCAGGGCAAACCGTCCATGATCGAAGCGGCGATGATCTGGAACGAGCCCAACAACAAGTCGCACTGGGATTTCGAATCCGATCCGGGCTGGATGATTTTCGGACGCATGACGCGCCTGGCGGGACAGGCGATCGCGGCCGAGAAGCCCGGCGTGCCGCGCGTGCTGGGGGGCATCTCGCCGATCGACCCGGACTTCATCCGGCTGATGGCGAGCCAGGGCGTGCTGGACGAGTTGGACGCGGTGGCCGTGCATGGCTTTCCGCTCGACTGGAACCATTGGATGCTCGATGAGTGGCCGGACAAGGTGGCGATGATCCAGGCCACCACCGATCTGCCGGTCTGGATCTCCGAGATCGGCGTTTCGACCTTCGGCGCCGAGGAGGTGCAGGAATGGGGCCTGCGCCGCAGCGCCGAATTGCTGCGCGGACGTGTGCCGCGCATCCACTGGTACAGCCTCTACGACCTCCCCGCCGCCTGGCCGGCGACGACGCGCCACAAGGAGGCGGAGGGGTCGTCCTACTACCGGCACTTCCACATGGGCCTGCTCGACGAGCACGGGCGGCCGAAGCGCGCCGCGCGTGCGTTCCACGAGGTGACGCCCGACTTCGGCATCTGCCAGTGGTTCCACTACGAGGACCACCGGCTCGATGACGCGGTGCGCTGGCTGCGCGACTTCGGCGTGACCTATATCCGCACCGGCCTGTCCTGGGCCGACTGGTTCCGCCCGGACGCCGAGGCGTGGTTCGACCGGCAGATGCGCGCGCTAGAGGAGTTCCGCGTCACCATCACCTTCTGCTTCACCCCCGAGCACCGCGGCACCTGGGCGCACTACACCGCCCCGCCGCGGGAGCCGGAGGAATTCGCCGCGTTCTGCGCGGCGATGCTCCGGCGCTACGCGTGAGCGCGGCGCGCGACATCCTGCGCGCCCTGGACTCCCGCGAGCCGGTGGATGCGCCAGTCCTGATGCTGGCCGCCCATCCCGATGACGAGACAATCGGCGCCGGCGCCTCGCTGTCGCTCTTTCGCCGCCTCATGGTCGTTCACCTGACCGATGGCGCCCCGCGCGACCTACGCGATGCGCGCGCGGCGGGCTTCGCCGACGCGGCGGGCTATGCCGCGGCGCGGCGGGAGGAGCTGCGCGCCGCCTTGCGCGCCGGGGATGTCGCGGCGCAGCTTGCCGAGCTGGGTGCGCCGGACCGGGAAGCCGCGCTGCGGATGCCGGAGCTGGCCACGGCGCTGAAAGATGTGCTTGAGCGGTTCGTCCCGGCCTGCGTCATCACCCACCCCTACGAGGGCGGGCATCCGGATCACGACGCGGCCTGCCTGATCGCCCGCCTCGCGTGCGGCGGGCTCGACAATCCGCCGGCGCTCCTGGAGATGGCTGGCTATTTCGCGAACGTCACCGGCGAGATGATCGTCGGCGGGTTCCTCGGCGAGCCGGCGGCGCTGGTCGCGGCACTCACCCCGGCCGAGCGCGCGCGGCGCGAGGCGATGCTGGATTGTTTCGTAACGCAACAAGCCACGCTCGCGCCGTTCCGCGGCATGGAGACGGAGTTGTTCCGGCTTGCCCCGCCCACGGATTTCACGCAGGCCCCGAACCCCGGCCGGCTCTGGTACGAGCGGTACGACTGGGGCATCGACGGCGCACGTTGGCGCGCACTGGCGCGGCGGGCACGGATGGCGTGGGCCGCCGCCTGACAATCCTGAGCGTCGCGTATCCGTTCGCGCCCGTGTCGGCGGACGCCGTCGGCGGGGCCGAGCAGGTGCTCTCGTCCCTGGATGCGGCGCTGACCCGCGCGGGACATCGCTCCATCGTGCTGGCCTGCGCGGGATCGATGGTGACGGGCGAGCTGGTCGCGATCCCGCGCGTGCGGGGCGTCATCGACGCGGCCGAGCGAGCACGGGTTCACGCGGCGCTGCGCGAGGCGATGGCGCGGGTGCTGGCCGCGCGTGAGATCGACCTCGTCCATCTGCACGGGATCGACTTCGCCGACTATCTGCCCGCGTTTGGCCCGCCCGCCCTGGCGACGCTGCACCTGCCGCCCGACTGGTATCCGCAAGCCGCGCTGCGCCCTGCACGGCCAGGCACCTTCCTGCACGCCGTCTCCAACGCTCAGGACCGGACGTTGCGGGCCCTCGCCGATCCAGCCGCTATGTTGGCACCGGTGCCGAACGGCGTGGACGTGGCCGCGCTCGGCGCGGCGCGTCACGCGCGGCGGAGCTTCGCCCTGACTCTCGGACGGCTCTGTCCCGAAAAGGGCCAGCACATCGCGCTCGATGCCGCGCGCCGGGCGGGCGTGAAGCTGTTGATCGCGGGAGCGGCGTTTCCCTATCCCGCGCACCAGGACTACGTGGCGCGCGAGATCCGCCCCCGGCTGGACGCGGGGCGCTTGCTCGGTCCCGTCGGGTTCACCCGCAAGCGCCGCCTGCTCTCGGCCGCGCGTTGCCTGCTCGTCCCGAGCTTGGCGCCGGAGACGAGCAGCCTGGTCGCGATGGAGGCTGCGGCGTGCGGCACCCCGGCCATCGCCTTCCCCAACGGCGCGCTGCCCGACATCGTGGAGGATGGCGTGACCGGGTTCCTGGTCCGCGACACCGCAGCCATGGCAGACGCGATCGGCCGGGCTCATGAGATCGACCCGGAGGCGTGCCGACGCGTCGCGCGGGCGCGGTTCTCGCGTGAGGTCATGGCGCGTGCGTACTTGCGCTTGTACGAGCAGCTCGCGCCGGCGGCGGTGGCGTCATGAGGGTCGAGGTTGTCACCGACGACTTTGGCCTACGCGACCTTGCCCCCGCGTGGCAGGCGCTGTGGTGCCGCTCGGCCGCCGACCCGTTCCGCTCCGCCGCCTGGATGCTGGCTTGGTGGCGGTGCTTCGGCACTGGCCGGCCGGTCGTGGCCGTGGCTCGCGAGGGGGACGACGTGGCGGGCCTGCTCGCCTGCTACCTGCTGGACGAGCCTGCCGGGCGCAAACTGCTGCCGATGGGCGCGGGCATCACCGATTACCAGGACGCACTGGGCGCGGGTGCCCCCGCGCTTCTGGACGCGGTGCTCGAAACGGCGCGCGAGGCCGGAGCGACCATTTGCGACTTCACCGACCTGCCTCCTGGTGCGGTGTTGCGCACTCTTCCGGCACCGCCGGGCTGGTGCGACCGGCTGCACGAGACTGACGCGTGTCCGGTGCTCGCCCGGCCAGCCATTCCTGCCGGGCGCCGGCGCGATATGCGCCAGGCGCTGCACCGCGCCGGTCGCCGGGGCGGCTGCGCGATCGAGCTTGCGGAGGCGGATACGCTCGGCCCGGCCCTCGACACGCTGATCCGGCTGCACGCGGCGCGGTGGCGGCCCTGCGGAGGGACGGGCGTGCTGGCCGATGCCCGCATCACCGCCTTCCACCGCTTGGCCGCCCCGGCGCTGCTCGCCGAGGGTGCGCTGCGCCTCGCCACCTTGCGGATCGCCGGCCTCCCGGCGGCTGCGTGCTACGCGCTGCTCGCGCCCGAAGCCATTTTCTTTTATCTCAGTGGCTTCGACCCGGCGTTCTCGTACGAAAGTCCCGGCACGATCCTGCTGGGACACCTGATCGAGCGGGCAATCGCCAAGGGGCGCAGCGTGCATTTCCTGCGTGGTGCAGAGCCCTATAAATATGCCTGGGGCGGTGTGGACCGGATGAACGCGACACGATGCCTGACGCCGCGGTAACAGAGTCGGACGCCCTCTCACTGTGTCTGGCCGGGCGCATCTCCGCTCCCGTGGCCCTGGCCCGCCTGATCCTGGGGGGCACGGCGCCCGGCGACATCGCGACACGCCTCGCGGTAGAACCCGGCGCGGCCGCCGAGGCTTTGCGGGGGTTGCTGGCTGATCGGGACGGGCTTGGCCGCTTGGCCGAGGTCGGGGCGTGCATCGACCACGGCGCGACCGGCCCGGGCGCGTTGACGGCGTTCCGCGACGGCTTCGACCGCGCCGCCGTCATTTCGCCCGAGGCGGGTGTGGCGGCATACTCGCTCGGAGACCCGGAGTTGCTGCGGGTCGCGACGGACGAGCTAGTCTCCTGGCTTGCCGCGCGCGCGTTGCTGCACGGCAACGTGCTCGACCTAGGCTGCGGCATTGGCCGGGTGGTGGCGGCGCTCGCCCCGCATGCGGACGCAGTGCTCGGCCTGGACATCGCGCCGGCCATGATCGCGGAGGCGCGGCGCCGGCATGGTGCGTCCGCGCGCTTCGCGACCACCGACGGGGCAGGGCTTGCGCTGCCGGAGAATGCGTTCGACCTGATCCTGGCGGTCGACAGCTTCCCGTACCTCGTGCAAGCCGAGGTGGCGGACCGTCACGTGGCCGACGCGGGGCGCGTGCTGCGCCCGGGCGGGGCGCTGGCGATTTTCAACCTGTCCTATCGCGGGCTCGAGGCGGACAGGGCGGACGCGCGCCGGTGGGCCGTGCTGCACGGCCTGAACATTGCCTGCGCGGGGGAGCAGCCATTCCAGCTCTGGGACGGAAGGGCCTTCCTGCTGCTCAAGCCCAGGGCGGGAGATTGACCCCCAGCACGCTCACATCCCGTTCCCCGAGCGCGACCACGCTCCGCGAGGCCGGGTCGATCGTGAGGCGGTGGAAGAGATCGAGCGGCGTGCCGAGCGCGTGGGCGAAGATGGCCTTGATGATGTCCCCATGACTGACCGCCGCCACCTCGGCTCCGGTATAGCGGGCCGCCAGCCGCGCCAGTGCCGCGACGGCGCGCGCCTGCGCCGCCAGCATGGTCTCGCCGCCCGGCGTGGGGGCGGTGCTGCGGAACGTGTTGAACGCCGCCCAGCCAGGGGTCTCGCGCAGATCCTCGAACGTCATCCCGGTCCAGGCGCCAAAGTCGATCTCGGTCAGATCGGGCTCGGTGAGGACGTCCAGCGCACGCGGGGCGGCGATGATCCGCGCGGTTTCCTGCGCGCGCTCGATCGGGCTGGACACGACCACTGCCAGTCCCTCACGCGCCGCTAGCGTCTCCGCGAGCCGGGCTGCCTCGGCGCGGCCCCCTGTGTTCAGCGCGTGTCCCGGCTGGCGACCCGCCAGCACGCGGCCTAGCAGGTCGTACGATGCGTGGCGGATCAGGTGGACGAGGGTCGCGCCCATGTCACGCGCCGGCGATGAACGCCTCGGTCAGTTCGCGCGCGTCGTGGTCGGAGTACCGCTCGGGCGGGCTTTTCATCAACGCGGCGCACGGCCCGGTGAGCGCGCCGCCGATGCCGCGGTCCAGTGCCAGCTTGGCCAGCCGCACCGCGTCGATCACCACGCCGGCGGAATTGGGCGAATCCCAGACCTCCAGCTTCAGCTCGCAATGGATCGGGAGATTGCCGAAGGTCGTACCCTCCATCTTGATATAGCACCATTTCCGGTCGTCCAGCCATTCGACATAGTCGCTGGGACCGACATGCACCGCACGGGCGGGCAGGGGGGTGCCGAGCTGGCTGGTGACGGCGCGGGTTTTCGACAGCTTCTTCGATTCCAACCGCTCCCGCTCCAGCATGTTCAGGAAATCGGTGTTGCCGCCGAAATTGAGCTGGTAGGTCCGATCCACGCGCACCCCGCGCTCGCGGAACAGCTCCGTCAGCATCCGGTGGATGATGGTGGCGCCCAGCTGGCTCTTCACATCGTCGCCGATGATCGGCAGCCTGCGGGCGGCGAAGCGGGCGCGCCAGTCCGCGTCGGAGGCGATGAAGACCGGGATGCAGTTGACGAACGCGCATCCAGCGTCGAGCGCCGCTTCCGCATAGGCGCGACCCGCCTTCTCCGAGCCCACCGGGAGAAAGCAGACAAGGATGTCGGTCTCGCTGCGCCGCAGGGTCGCCGCCACGTCCACCGGGGGCGCGTCGGATTCCCGGAGTGCGTCCCGCAGGTAGCGGCCGATGCCGTCGAGGGTCGGGCCGCGCCGGACCGTGACGCCCGTCGGCGGCACCTCCGCGAACACGTGGGTGTTGTTCGGCGCCGCCCCGATCGCCTCCGCGAGGTCACGTCCCACCTTCGCCTCGGTCACGTCGAAGGCGGCCGAGAACTCGATGTCCCTGACATGGTACCCGCCGAGCAAAACGTGCATCAGGCCGGGCACGCGCTCGGCCGGGTCCGCGTCGGCGTAAAACCGCGCGCCCTGGACCAGCGAGGACGCGCAATTGCCAACCCCGACGATCGCGACCCGCAGTTTCGGCATTCCTCCCTCCGCTCGCACCGGGAAGCGAACGCTCCACGCGCGGAAGGGTTGCGCGCCCCGAGGGCCGCGCGGAGGGGACGTCACATCTTCGAAATGGCCTGCAACCGGGGGAGAGGGAACCAGCGTTTTGCGGTTCGGCTACCTACATCACGGTTTATAAAGGAGAATCGCAGATGGCCACGCAACATCGAGGCGGACAGGAGAGCGGGCAGCAAGGGAGCGTCAAGGATCCGGAGCATGATGGGCGCCTGAAGGAAAACCGCGAAGCGGGCCGCACCAAGGGCACGACCCCGGCGAGCGAAGCGCGCGCCCACGAGTTGGGCGGCAAGTCGGCCTCGGGCAGTCACTCGGGCCATCAGTCTGGCAGCCACTCCTCCGGGAGCCACCAGTCTGACAGTCACTCGTCTGAAAGCGAGTCCTCGTCCCACGGCTCATCGCATGAAACCGGCCATGGCAGTTCCTCCGCCTCCGGCCGCGGCGAGAGCAAACAAAGTGGAAGCCACTCCGGCTCCGACGACCTGAAGTCGCGCGAGTACCGCGACGAGAAGGGCGAGGTACACCACCACACCCGCACCTACATGGAGCAGCACGGCGGGGAGAAGAAGTAACGCACTCACTGTCGGTTCAGTCGCTATTCCAGCTCCCTCCCGCAAGGGAGGGGGCTTACCCCTTTTGACCTCCCATCGCGGCAGAGGCCGGAGACGGGGGGTGGGGGCGGAAGAGTACCCGCCTCACACCGCCCCCCACACCTCCTCCGCCACCTCCACGCAGAGGCGCAGCTTCGCCCATTGCTGCTCCTCGCTGAGCAGGTTGCCCTCCTCCGTGCTCGCGAAACCACATTGCGGGCTGAGGGCGAGCTGCTCAAGGGGCAGGTACTTGGCGGCGGCGTCGATGCGCCCCTTCAGTTCGTCCTTGGTCTCGAGCGCTCCGGACTTGCTCGTCACAAGGCCCAGGACCACAATCTTGTTTCCGCGCGGCACGAAGCGCAACGGCTCGAAGCCGCCGGCGCGGTCGGTGTCGTACTCCATGAAGTAGGCGTCGGCATCGACGCGATTGAACAAGGTCTCCGCCACCGGCTCGTAGCCCCCCGCCGCGACCCAGGTGGAGCGGAAGTTCCCGCGGCAGAGATGCATCGACACCGTCATGTCGCGCGGCCGGTCGGCGATGGCGCGATTGATGAGGTCGGCATAGATCCCCAGCAATCCGTCCACATGCTCCCCGCGTGCCCTCAAACCTTCGAGCTGCGTCGGGTCGCAGAGATAAGCGATGTACACTTCGTCCAGCTGTAGGTACCGGCAACCCGCGTCGGCGAAGGCGCGAACGGCGGCGCGATACGCCTCGCCCAGATCGGCGAAGAAGGGCGCCAGCTCGGGATAGACGCGCTGGTCGATCGCTCCGCGCCCGCCCCGGAAATGCACGACCGACGGAGAGGGAATTGTCTGTTTCGGCATCGCCGTGCGCGCGTGTTCGGCGAGAAACCGGAAATGGTCCACCATGATCGGCCGCCGATAGGCGATGCGTCCGTTCACGCGCAGCGAATGCGGCAGGGTGGCACCCTTGAACTGAATCTTCTGCTCCGGTTCGTAGATCTCCACGCCGTCAAGGCCAGCGACGAAGTCATAGTGCCAGTACGCGCGGCGATAATCGCCGTCGGTCGCGGCGCGCAACCCGATCTCCTCCTGTCGTGCGACGGCGCGTTGGATGCAGCGATCCTCGACGACGCGCAGCGCGTCGTCGGGCAGGCGCCCGGCTTTGTGCGCAGCACGCGCCTTGGCCAGCTCCGGCGGACGCAGCAGACTTCCCACGTGGTCGGCGCGGAATGGCGGACGTGAGCGGGTCTCGAAGCTGGACATGGATGGGGTGCTCCGCAGGGGCGTGGTCAACTCTGGCGCGGCGCCGGTTGCGCCTGCGTACCGGGCAACGCAGCGCGGCACGCGGGCGGTGGACCGACTGGCCCGGACCCACTAAGACCCACCTCGATGTCGCTTCAAAGTCAACTCGCTATCGTGGTGGACGGATGCCGCCGCCGCGCCTTCCTGGTGGTCGCAGCCGGGGTCATCGCGGCCTTGCTGAGCTGCCTCTACGCCTCGGGCCATCTGGGCGTGAGCACCGACACGGACCAGATGTTCTCCAGTCGCTTGGCATTCCGCCAGGCCCAGGCGCGATTCGCGCACGACTTCCCGCAATTCAGCGATCTCTTGGCTGTCGTGATCGACGCCGCCGAGCCGGAGGAGGCGCAGGCGACCGCGGCGGCGCTCGCCACGCGGCTTTCGGAGGACAAGGCGAATTTCCGCTCGGTCACGCGCCCGGATGCGTCACCGTTCTTCGCGCGCGAGGGGTTGCTTTACTTGAACCCGAAGCAGCTCACCGATTTGACCAATCAGCTCATCAGCGCGCAGCCGTTCCTGGGCCAGCTCGTGGCGGACCCGAGCGCGCGCGGCCTGTTCTCGGCCCTCGCCCTGCTCGGCATGGGCGCCACGCAGGGTCAAGCGGACCTCACGCCGTACAACCCCGTTCTGCGCGGGTTCACGCAGACAATTCAAAATGTCCTCAATGGGCACCCACAGCCCCTATCATGGCAGACCTTGCTCGGCGGCGGGCTGACGGATCTCGCCGGGACATACGTCTTCGTGCTGGCACAGCCCAAGCTCAATTTCGGCGCCCTGGAGCCGGGTGGCGCGGCGGTCGCGGCAATCGAGCAGGCCGCTTCGGAGCTGCCTTTCGTCAAATCTGGTGTGGCCCGTGTCCGTATTACCGGGTCGGTCGCGCTGGCAGACGAGGAGTTCGCGAGTGTCGCCGAGGGGACTGTTTGGGGACTGGTCGGCAGCGTTGTGCTGATCACGGTATGGCTGTTCCTGGCGGTCACGACGTGGCGGCTGATCGTGCCGATCCTCATGACCTTGGCGCTTGGTCTGTCGCTCACGTTGCTGTTCGCCGCTGCGGCGGTCGGCACGCTCAACCTGGTCTCGGTCGGCTTCGGCGTGTTGTTCGTCGGGATAGCGGTCGATTTCGCGATTCAATTTGCGGTGCGCTACCGCGGGCGCCGCTACGAAGTGGGCGACTTGGCCGAGGCGCTACGCCGGACGGGGGCGCGGACGGGCGTGCAGATCCTGATCGCCTCCATCGCGACCGCTGCCGGGTTCCTGGCCTTCGTGCCGACGTCGTTCGTCGGCGTGGCCGAGCTTGGCCTGATCGCCGGCGTGGGAATGCTGATCGCGTTCGTTTGCACAATGACCTTCCTGCCGGCGGCGATCGCACTGTTCCGCCCGCCAGGGGAGGCCACCGAAGTTGGATTGCGTTGGGCGGCGCGCTTGGACGCGGCGATCACGGTGCGCCGCAAACCAATCATTGCGGCCTTTGTCGCCGCCGGTATCGCCGCGATCGTGCTCTCGCCGCAT
Source organism: uncultured Pseudomonadota bacterium (assembly GCA_963818725.1). GTDB lineage: Bacteria > Pseudomonadota > Alphaproteobacteria > Acetobacterales > Acetobacteraceae > DATFDN01. The sequence continues at coordinate 147,861 of CAWFTU010000001.1, forward strand.
CTCGCCTTTGATTCCAATCCCCTGCACACCAAGAACCCCAACGCCCCGGCGATGCGAACCTTGCTGGATCTGATCGCATCGCCAGTCACCAACCCGTACACGATCGATATCATGGAGCCGTCCGCGGCGGCGGTCGCGCCAATCGCGGCGAAGCTGCGGCAGTTGCCGAGCGTGATGAGCGTCCGCTCGATCGACAGCTTCGTTCCTGACGAGCAAGACCAAAAGCTCGCGATCCTCTCCGATGCGCAGCAAATCCTGGGCCCGACCCTATCCGCCCCGCCTGCCGGAGCGCCGGCCACGCCAGCCGACATCCGCATGGCCGCCAAGACGGCCCTGGCGCAAATCGAGCAGGCATTGCCGCACGTGCCGGCCAACTCGGCGCTGGTCCAGCTCGCGCAGGCGCTGCGCGCGCTGACGACCGCGCCCGACTCCGTTCTCGCTGAGACCAACGAGGTGCTGACCCGTTTCCTCCCAAGCGAACTGGAGCGGTTGCGGCAGTCCCTCGACGCCCAGCCCGTCACCCTGGCCACGGTTCCGGAGAGCGTGAAGCGCGACTGGCTGCTGCCGGACGGGCGGGCGCGCATCCAGGTCGTGCCGAAGCTCATCTCCGACAAGACGGGCGACCAGCTCAACGCCTTTGTCGATCAGGTGCGCTCGGTGGCACCCAACGCTGGCGGGCCGGCGGTGACGATCCACGAAACCAGCCGGACCATCATGGGGGCGTTCCGCGATGCCGCCACCTACGCCCTTGGCGCAATCGCCCTGATCCTGCTGGTGGCGCTGCGCAACGTGCGCGACGCGGCGCTGGTGATGGCGCCGCTCCTCATGGCGGGACTGCTGACGCTGCTTGTGATCGTGCTGCTGCCGCTGCCCCTGAACTACGCCAACATCATCGCCCTGCCGCTGCTGCTCGGGGTTGGCGTCTCGTTCAACGTCTATTTCGTCATGAACTGGCGCGAAGGAAGGCGCGCGGTGCTCGCCACGCCGACAGCCCGCGCCATCCTGTTCTCGGCCCTGACCACCGCGACCGCTTTCGGCTCGCTCGCGCTCTCGGCGCATCCCGGAACGGCGAGCATGGGCAACCTGCTGCTCATCAGCCTGGGTTGCACGTTGCTCGCGAGCCTGCTGTTCATTCCCGCCTTGCTGGCGAGTGTGCGCGCCCGGCCCCACAAGCGGTGAGGCGGCATACCAGTTGCCAGCGCTCCGGCCCGCAAAGGCAAGGGGACCCATTCTTCCCGCTTCTCCTCGCGGGAGGGCCGGCGAGGGATCATTGCCCAATCAGCTGAGTTCCGGTTCCCGCCAGGATAAAATTCGCCAGCGTCCGGCCCACGCAGGCCTGGGCGACGGCGCTGAGCGCAGGGCGCTTGGCGGGCGGAGCCGCCTCGATGTCCAAACCGCCGCTCATTACCCAGTCCCGCATCAGGTCATAGCGCCGAAACAGCACCACGCCAGGCAGGCTGGCGGCGTGCTCCATCACAAGCTCATAGGGCGTGAGATCGACATTGGCGCTGAGGAAATGGCTGAATTGCGGGTCGATCAACACCAGGTCGGCGCCGGCAGCGATCACGTCCGCCGTCCCTTGCTCGAGCGCATCCGCCAGCTCCTCGGGCCGCAGCCCGCGCACCGCGTCCACCGTGCCGGTTTGCCATAGGACCAAGGCATAGCGGCGCTCGGTCAGCGCCTGGGTCAGAAGTCCGAGCATTTCGGTGGCGGTGAGCCCCCGGCGGCCGCGCACGTCCAGGCGCAGCGTGACCTTGGGGAGGGCCGCCTCAAGCGACTCCAGCATCACTCGTGGATAGGCGGCGGCGCTCTCGGCGGTGCTGGCAGAGCCGACCGCGAGGATGTCGACCCGCCCCGGTCCATAGATCGCGCGAGCAAAGGCTGACAGTCGCTCGGTGGGCAGCGTGTACGTGGCCTCGGCCGGGCAGAGATCGGGCGGCCCTGCAACGGCAGGGGAGGCGCCCAGGGCGCCGATGGCGAGGGTCAGGGCGAACCAAAGCACCTTCGTCCGAGGCTCGGCGCGCGACGCGGCCGTGACGTGCGGCACCACGGCTGAGGATGCGCCGGCTGGCGCGGCCGGCCGGGCCTCGCGGCTGTTGACGCCGTACCAGGCGGCGACGAGAGCCACCGCGACCATCGCCGCCGCGCCGCCCAGGTTGACCAGAACCTGCATGAGCGCGTCGTAGCGCCACTCCAGACCCATGCGCCCGAAGAACCCGATGAAGATGCCCCAGCAGAAGACCGGCAGCGAATGCTGGCCCATGAGCACGAGCGGCTGGGCCACGCGCCACCGCAGCCAGCCAGCCTCGGCCGGCACCAGCCGCACGACGGCCCAGAGCAATGCCGCGATGGAGGCGACGCGCAGCGGGTCGAGGGTGGTCTTGTCGATCCACAGCAAGGCGTGGAACACGGGCAGCGGCAGCAGGAATCCGGTCGCGGCCCGATCCCAGACCAGGTAGATCACCGCGAGCCCGAACGCGATCGTGAGGGAAGCGGCCGCGTCCAGAAGACGCGGCTTCACCGGGAGGCGGATCGGGTTGCAGGCCAGGATCGCCCCGCCAATGAACAGCAATTGCCAGGCGAATGGATCGAAGAACCACCCGCCTCCGGTCCAGGAGGGGAGGTTCAGCCCGCTCACTCGCGCGGCCGCATAGAGGGCAGTTGACAGTGCGGCAAGCAGGCGCGGGAACCGCAGCAGCGGCAGCGCCGGCACGAACAGCGCCAGCAGCACGACGTAGAGCGGCAGGATGTTGAGCAGGCTCGGCTGGTAGCGCATCGTCAGCGCCTCCAGCAGCGCCTGGTACGGCCGGTCAGCCAGCACGTCGAGCTTGCTCTCGTCGAGGTAGTCGGCGCGCGCCAGTGACGCCGCGTAGAAGCCCACCTGCGCGGAGAACACGACGAACAGGAAGATATGGGCGATGTAGAGGGTCCAGGCGCGCTTCACCACGGCGGCCGCGGCCGGCAGAAAGCCTGCGCGCAGCGCCGTCCGTCCATAGGCGAGGCCGGCACCATAGCCGGCCAGGAGGACGAAGACCTCCGTCGCGTCGCACAGTGCCCAGTTGCGCAGGCTCCACGCGCCGAGGACATTGCCCGGTATGTGATCCGTGTAGATCCACCACAGCGCCAGGCCGCGAAAGAAATCCACGCGCAGATCGCGGCTGCCGCCGCGAATCAGGTTCATGTGCTGCTCCGTGAGGGACTCGCGCCCTTGCGGCTCTAGCACACCAAGGTACGGGCAATCTGCTCAACATCGCTGGCGGCGGTGGAGGTGGGATGACGGGTCAGCAACAGAGCCTGGCGCCGGATCGCCTCGCGCACCCGCTCGTCGCGGCGGATCACGCCGGCCAGCGGCGGCGACGTGCGCAGGAAGGCCTGGCAGGCCCGCAGAAGGGTCGCGTGGGTCCGTTCGCCTCCGGTGCGGGAGGGCGCCTGGTTGACGACCACGCGCGCATCGCCGCCCGGCCGGTCCGCCGCATGGAGCTTCAGCACGGCATACGCGTCGGTGAGGCTGGTCGGCTCCTCGGTCGCGACGACCAGGAGCGTGTCCGCGTACGCCGCCATGCGGCGCACCCCTCGTTCTAGCCCAGCGCCAAGGTTGAGCAGAACCAGCTCGGTGTGGGCGGCCGCCGCGCGCAAGGCGGCAAGCCCGCGCTCCAGGGTCGCCGGGTCGAGCGCGGCGAGCGCGCCGGAGCCGGAGCGGCCCGGCAGGATGTCGAACCCGCCCGGCTCGTGGCGCAGCACGCAGTCATTGAGCGTGGCCTGCCCGCTTAGCAGGGCTGAGACGTCGCGCCCGGGGGTCAGGCCGAGCTGGATGTCCACGTTCGCCAGGCCAAGGTCGCCGTCGAACAGCAGCACTCGCCGCCCTTGCCGGGCGAGCGCGTGGGCGAGGGTGATGGCGAGCCATGTCTTGCCAACGCCCCCCTTTGCCTGAGGCGATGGCGATCAGGCGGCCGGCTTGGGGCTGTGCGGCGGTCATTGGCTCGGTCCCCGTGGGCACGGTTGCGTGGCCTGGGCAAGGCGCTGGGCGAGGAAGGCGGGCGTGAGCGCGGCCAGCCCTTCCGCCGCGCCGGGTCCGATTCCGGCCTCGGTCAGGGCCAGCCGGCCGGCATGGGCGGCCGCCAGCACGCCGCCCAGCCGGCGTGCCTGGTTGAGCCGGGTGGCGATCAGCAGCGTGGCGCCTATCTCGGCGAAGGCCCCTGCCAGCTCGGCGGCCTCGGCTGGGTGCAGCCCGCCCGGAAGGACCAGGGCGACCGCCGCGTCGGCGGTGGCGACGAAGGCCGCCATCTCCTGGCGCTGGGCGAGGTCGAACGGATCGGTACCGAAGGCATCGATCAGAACCGGTGTGCCGGACGGACGACGGGCCAGGGCACGCCCGAGCGTGACGGGGTGGCTCGCGACCACGAGCTCGATGCCAAGGAGGCGGGTAAAGGCCGCGAGCTGCTCGACCGCGCCGGCTCGGCGCCCGTCGACGGTGATGACGAGCGGCCTGGTTCCGGCCAGCACAAGCCGCGTGGCGAGCCGCGCCGCCGTCAGCGTCTTCCCAGCGCCGGGCGGGCCGGCGAGCAGGATCGGGCGGTGCTCCCCGCCGAGGGGAAGCGGAGCGAACGACAGGGCGGCGGCAAGCGCCGCGTCGAGCGGGCCATGACCGAGGGCCATGTACAGCGGCTGCGGGACGTCGTGGTAGGCCAGCAGTCGTTCCCGCTCCGGGTCCCGCGCGGCTGGCAGGGGCGGCGGCTCCGGCTCGAGCGCCGCCGTGATCTCCACGCCCTCGGCGACGCGGCGCGTGGCGAGGATCAGCGCGTCCGGCCCGAGCTCGGCTCGAACGCGCCCCATTGCCTCCGCCATCGTGGGAGCGCGGTACAGCTTGAGCCGCATGCGCGCAGGATTAGGTCCGTAAGGTTGAGCGAAGGTGAACGTAGCGACGAGCGCGTTTTAAAGCTGACGATGTTGCCGCGCCGCTTCATCTTGACCCCGGTCCTCTCCCGCCCAGGGAGGCAGTGAGGGGGAAGTCCCCTTTCCGTGCGTGAGAGGTTCGGAGCGAGAGGTTCCGCGCACGGCGCGCGGCATCTGGAATGGCAACATCGCCTGCACCCAGGGGCTGGCGAACCGTCCAAGATCAAGGCTTTCGTGCATCGCCGTCACGCTCTCGCCGAGCAGCCGGGCTTGCAGCACGGACCGGGCATAGAAGGGCGCGTCCAGCAGCGTCCGCCTCGCGCGTGCCGCGTCCTCAGCGCGCGTGCGGCGCTCCACGCCCCACCGTGTGCGCGGCAGGACGACGGGCGGCGGCGGCGGGAACGGCGTTGCCCGCCCGGCTCTGTCGATGCGCAGCGCCACGCTCTGCCCGCCGCCATCACGCCAGGACACGTCGTAGAGGATGGCGGCGCCGTCCGGGAGGCGGGCGCAGCTCCAGTCCCAGCGCGCGAAATCGGCTTCGAGTGGCGCATTGCCGCTGTTGCTGTCGAGGTACCCGTGCCCCGACCAGCGCAGGCTGGGACGGTCCAGCTCCACCTCCACCCGCGCACAGGGCGCGAGCGGCGACCAGCGATGGCGCCCCGCGGCGTCGAGCGGCACGGTGTGCCCGGTCAGCGCCGACGGATGCACGCGGACCCGGCCGCGCAGGCGCGCGGGAATCGGCGCCGTGACCTCATCAATGTCGAAGAGCAGCGCATTTCCATCCCAAGACAGCGCGCTCGGACCGATCGCGAGGTGGTTTGCCTCGCGCCGCACCACGCCGCGCCCCCGCTCGGTCAGTGCCCAGCGCCCGCGTGGTCCGTACAGCGCCACGTTCAGCGCGCAATGCCCAAGCGGGTCGCCCGCGCCGTGCCGGCGCGTCCAGGCGTAATAGGGGGAAAACACGCTGCCGAGAAAGGCGATCAGGGTGATTCCGTGCCGGCCGTCGTCGCTGAAGCCATCGACGTACCACCAGGCGTAGCCGTGCGGGGGAACGGGCCGGTCGAAGCGAGGTCCGCGATCAGCGCCGCCGCCGCGATGCGCCCCGACAACGCCGCCATCGGCACGCCCGGCCCCGGATGCGTGCTGCCCCCCGCCAGGTACAGTCCCGGCAGCCGCGTCCGCGCTCCCGGCCGGCGGAACGACGCCGCCCAGCCGTGCGAGGCCGGTCCGTAGAGCGCGCCCCCCGTCCCCGGAAACATCCGGTCGAAATCCGTCGGGCTCGTCGCCACCGTGTCCTCTGCCGTGCGATGCACGACCAGCCCGCAGCGTCGCAGCCGGTTGAGGGTCCGGGTCGCGCATGCCTCGATCTCCATGGCGGTGAAGGCGTGGGAATCGCCCGTGGGCGGGGCGTTGATGAGGCAGAGCAGCCGCTCCGGCCCGTCCGGCGCTGGCGCATCCGCGGAGGCATCGGCGCCGCGATCCTGGGCGCAGACATAGACGGTCGGCTCGCTCGGCGGACGCGCACGTTGGAAAGTATCGTCGAACTCGGCGGCGTAGTTGTCCGAGAAGAAGACGGAGTGGCGCAGCAGGGGAAACCCCTCGGTGCGCGCGCGCAGCGCCCAGGTCATCGCCGAGAGCGAGCGGGCCGCGCGCGGCGTGGCCGGCACCGCGCTGGAGGCGGCGGCGCCGAACAGCCCGCGCCCGACTGCCGAGGCGTCGGCGTTGCACAGCACGGCATCCGCGGCGATCCGCTCGCCCGTGGCCAGGCGCACGCCCGCAGTGCGCCCGCCCGCAACGAGGATTTCCCGGACCTCCTGCCCGTAGCGGAACCGCGCGCCCGCGCCTCGGCCAAGCTCGGCGAGGGCGCGGGCGACCTGGTGCATCCCGCCCTCGACCAGCCACACCCCGTCCTGCTCGACATGCGCGACCAGCATCAGCGTCGCGGGCGCGAGGAACGGCGACGATCCGCAATAGGTCGCGTAGCGTCCGAATAGCTGGCGCAGGCGCGGATCGCGGAAGTGGTCGCCGAGCGCCCGCCACATCGTCGCAAACGGGCTGATGTGTAGCAGCCGTTGCACGCCGGCGCCGCGAACCAGCCCAGGAAGCGTCGGCCGGGGAGCGCGGATGAAGCTCTCGTCAAGCACCTGGTAGATGCGTTTGGCGCGGGCGCAGAAATCACGGAAACCCCTGGCCGCCTCGGCGCCCGCGAAGTCGCCGATCGCCTCGGCCAACTCCCTGGGGTCGGCGTACAGGTCGAGCCGCTCCCGCTCGCTCCAGGCGTGGCGGGCGAGGATGCGCGCCGGGCGCAGGGTCAGGGCGCCGCCGAGCGAAGCGCCCGCCATCGTGAAGATGTCGTCGAACACGCCGCGCATCGTGAACACGGTCGGCCCAGCGTCGAGCCGCGCCGCGCCGATCGCGATGTGCCGCATCTTGCCGTCTGGGGCCGCCGCGCGTTCCAGCACCGTGACCTCGGCTCCCTGGCGGGCGAGTTCCAGCGCCCCCACGAGACCGCCGATGCCAGCCCCGATCACCGCCACCTGTCGCGAACCCACGGCCTCACCGTATGGAATGGTTGACAGAGTGTCTATATCGCATGACAGTCACAGGTGACAACTTAGGCTGACATCCACATGGAGGCTGCCCGTGGTTGAGATGGCGAGGATCGAACGCGTTCTGGCAGCCTCGCTCGCGCTGGCGGCCGCGCCAAGCGGGCCGCCACGGCTGGCGGCGGCGCTGCGCCACGCGGTGTTCCCCGGCGGGGCGCGGGTGCGCCCCCGGCTCTGCCTTGCCGTCGCGCGGGCCTGCGGCGAGGACGAGCCCAGTGTCTCGGAGGCCGCCGCTGCCGCGCTCGAATTGCTGCACTGCGCCTCGCTGGTGCATGACGACATGCCCTGCTTCGATGACGCGGCCCTGCGTCGCGGCCGGCCCTCGGTGCATCGCGCGTTCGGAGAGAGCGTCGCCCTGCTCGCCGGTGACGCGCTGATCGTGTTGGCCTTCGAGACCCTCGCGCGTGGCGCGCTCCGCGCCCCCGCGCGACTGCCGGGTCTGCTGCTCCTGCTCGGCCGGGCGACGGGAATGCCGCTTGGCATCGCCGCCGGCCAGGGCTGGGAGTGCGAGCCCTGCGTCGATCTGGAAGCCTATCAGCGCGCCAAGACGGGCGCGTTGTTCGCCGCCGCCACGATGGCCGGCGCGGCCGCGTCCGGCGCCGATCCCGCCCCTTGGCGCGCGCTCGGCGAGCGTCTCGGCGAGGCGTATCAAGTGGCGGACGATATCCGGGACGTGGCCTCGGACCCGGTGGAGCTGGGAAAGCTCACCGGGCAGGATCTGGCGCATGGCCGCCCGAGCGCCGCCTTGCAGTTGGGGATTGGGGGCGCGATGCGCCGGCTGGAGGCGCTGGTCGCCGACGCGGTGGCGGCGATCCCGTCCTGTCCGAACGCCGCCGAGCTGAGGGGCCTGATCCTGCTGGAAATGCGGCGGCTGCTGCCCAAGGCGCTGCCAATGCGGGCGGCATGACGTCAGCCGCTGTCGGTTCGGAGTTGCGGGAACCCCGCGCCGGTTGGCTCGATCGGGTTGCGGGACTGCGCGACCAACTGCTCGCCAGCTCCGGCTTCCGGCGCCGCGCCGCTGCCTTCGCGCTGACGCGCCCGGTCGCGCGGCGGCGGACACGGGGCTTGTTCGATCTCTGCGCCGGGTTCGTCTACTCGCAAGTGCTGCTGGCCTGCGCGCGCCTCGACCTGCCGCGCCGCCTGCTGGAGGCGCCGCGCACCGCCGAGGCGCTGGCGCCGCTCCTGGCGCTGTCGCCGGATGCCACTGAGCGGCTGCTCGCGGCGGCGACCGCGCTGCGGATCGCCAGACGGCGCGGCGGCGGACGGTACGGCCTCGGTCCACTTGGCGCGGCGCTGGTGGACAATCCCGCGCTCGCCGCCATGATCGAACATCACACACTGTTGTATGACGATCGCCGCGATCCCCTGCGCCTGCTGCGCGGGGACGGGGACACGCAGCTCGCCCGCTACTGGCCCTACGCCGACCAGCAACGAGCCCCGGGGCTCGGGGCAGGGGAGGTGGCGCCGTACACGGCGCTCATGTCCGCCTCGCAGTCGCTGATCGCGAGCGAGGTGCTCGACGCCTACCGGCTGGGCCGGCATCGCTGCCTCCTGGACGTGGGCGGCGGCGACGGCACGTTCCTGGCCGCCGCCGCGGCGCGCGCTCCGGCGCTCCGGCTGGTGCTGTTCGACTTGCCGCCGGTCGCGGCGCGGGCGCGGGCGCGCTTCGCCGCGCTGGGTCTCGCGGACCGGGCGCAAGCGGTCGGCGGCGATTTCCTGCGCGACGCTTTGCCGGGCGGCGCCGACCTCGTGTCCCTGGTGCGCGTGCTGCACGATCACGACGACGACGCGGCGCTTCGGCTACTGCGCGCCATCCGGCGCGCGCTCGCGCCCGGCGGTACCTTGCTGCTGGCCGAGCCGATGTCGGGCACGCGCGGGGCCGAGCCGGTGGGCGACGCGTATTTCGGATTTTACCTGCTGGCCATGGGCAGCGGCCAGCCGCGCACGCCCCGGCGCGTCGCGGCGCTGCTGCGCGAGGCCGAATTCGCCCGCGTGCGGCTGACGCGCACCCACACGCCGCTGCTCGCGCGACTGATCATCGCGCGGTAACTGGCCGGTGCGTAAATATACGTTGACATTCATTTACGTCAGGCTAACGTGACATCTGATGCCCGCTCACGGGCCGATGGGAGGCGAGCATGCAGACCGTCGCGGTTGTCTTGGACGAGCCGGGCCGGATTCGCCTCTCGCGCCTGCCCCTCGCCGCGCCGGGCGATACCGACGTGCTCGTCGATGTCGCGTGGAGCGGAATCAGCGCGGGAACGGAGCGGCTGCTCTGGTCCGGGTGGATGCCCCGCTTTCCCGGCATGGGCTACCCGCTGGTGCCCGGCTATGAAACGGTCGGCACGATCAGCGCGGCCGGGCCGAGTGCGGGCGCGCGGGTCGGCGATGTCGTGTTCGTCCCTGGCGCCCAGTGCTTCGGCGGCGTGCGCGGCCTGTTCGGCGCCGCCGCCTCGCGCCTCGTGGTCCCCGGCGCGCGGGTGCTGACGCTGGACCCGCGGACCGGCGAGCAGGGCACCCTCCTCGCCCTGGCGGCCACCGCTCAACACGCCATCGCCGCGCCGGGCGCGTTGCTTCCCGAACTCATCGTCGGCCACGGCGTCCTTGGCCGGCTGCTTGCCCGGCTGACCCTCGCCGCCGGCGCGCCGCCGCCCACGGTCTGGGAGACGGTCCGGTCCCGCCGGGACGAGACGGGCGAGTACCCCGTGCTGCATCCCGACGACGATTCAAGGCGCGACTACCAGGTGATCTACGACGCGAGTGGCAATGCCGCGCTGCTCGACACGCTGGTATCGCGCCTGGGGCGCGGCGGGGAAATCGTGCTGGCGGGCTTCTACGCGGATCCGCTGTCCTTCGCGTTCCCGCCCGCTTTCATGCGCGAGGCGCGATTGCGCGTCGCCGCCGAATGGCAGCGCCCGGACCTGCTCGCCGTGCGCGATCTCGTCTCGTCCGGGCGCCTGTCGCTGGGGGGGCTGATCTCCCACCGCAGCGACGCCGCGGCGGCCGAGACGGCATATCGCACCGCCTTCGACGATCCGGACTGCTTGAAAATGACCCTTGACTGGAGGGCCGTCCAATGAACGCTCTGGCCAAGGCGCCGCGAACCCAGATTGTCGCGATCTACGGGAAGGGCGGCATCGGCAAGAGCTTCACGCTCGCCAACCTGAGCTACATGATGGCGCAGCAGGGCAAGCGGGTGCTGCTGATCGGCTGCGATCCGAAGAGCGACACCACCTCCCTCCTGTTTGGCGGGCGCAGTTGCCCGACCATCATCGAGACATCGTCGAAGAAGAAGCTGGCGGGCGAAGCCGTCGCGATCGGCGATGTCTGCTTTAAGCGCGACGGCGTCTTCGCCATGGAGCTCGGCGGCCCGGAGGTCGGCCGCGGCTGCGGGGGGCGCGGCATCATCCATGGCTTCGAGCTCTTGGAGAAGCTCGGGTTCCACGACTGGGACTTCGATTACGTCCTTTTGGATTTCCTGGGCGACGTGGTGTGCGGCGGCTTCGGTCTGCCGATCGCGCGAGACATGTGCCAGAAGGTCATTGTTGTCGGATCGAACGACCTGCAATCGCTCTACGTCGCCAACAACGTCTGCTCGGCGGTGGACTACTTCCGCAAGATGGGCGGCAACGTCGGTGTGGCTGGCCTGGTCATCAACAAGGACGACGGCACGGGCGAGGCGCGCGCCTTCGCCGATGCCGCGGAAATCCCGGTCCTCGCCGCCATCCCGGCCGACGAGGACATCCGCCGCAAGAGCGCGAATTACGAGATCGTCGGCGTGCCCGGCGGGCGCTGGGCGCCGCTGTTCGAGGGCCTGGGCCACCAGGTCGCGGTCGCGCCGCCGTTGCGTCCGAAACCGCTGTCCCAGGACGCGCTGCTTGGCCTGTTCAAGGGCGAGGCGGTCGGCCGCGGCGTCACGCTCGATCCCGCCACGCCGGAGGACATGTGCGGCAGCACGGCCGCCTTCCAGCGCCCATCGCTCGAAGTGATCTACGAGGGGGTTTGACGGTGGTGCGGTCATGACGCTCGACGAAGACTCGCGTGCCGCGCCCGCTCCGGCGGGCGAGACCGGCTGCCACGGCGGGCGCGAGACGATGGTGCGGGCGGCGCACGCGGCCGGCAAGGGCGCGGCGATCGGACGCCTGCTGGCGGACTACCCGCGCGGGCCGCACGACCAGCCACAATCCATGTGTCCGGCGTTCGGATCGCTTCGCGTCGGGCTTCGCATGCGGCGCGTCGCGACGATCCTGTCCGGCTCCGCCTGTTGCGTGTACGGGCTCACCTTCACCTCGCATTTCTACGGCGCGCGGCGCACCGTGGGCTACGTGCCCTTCAACTCGGAGACGCTGGTCACTGGCCAGCTCTTCGAGGACATCCGCAAGGCGGTGTTCGAAACGGCTGATCCTGCGCTGTACGACGCCGTTGTCGTCATCAACCTTTGCGTCCCCACCGCCTCCGGCGTGCCGCTTGACCTGTTGCCGAAACAGATCGGCGGCGTGCGGGTCATCGGCATCGATGTGCCGGGGTTCGGCGTGCCGACGCACGCGGAGGCCAAGGACGTGCTGGCCGGAGCGATGCTGCGCGCCGCGCGGCTTGAGGCCGAGTCCGGCCCGGTGGCGCGCCCGCGCGACCAGATCGAGGGTGCGCGCTCGGTCGCGCTGGTCGGCGAACTGTTCCCCGCCGATCCGATCGGCATCGGCGCGCTGCTCGCGCCGATGGACTTGCGCGTGGCGCCGCAGACCCCGGCTCGGGAGTGGCGCAACCTCTACGGCGCGCTCGACTGCGTCGCGGTGGGCGCGGTGCATCCGTTCTACACCGCCGCGATCCGCGAGTTTCGCGTCGCCGGACGCCCTGTCGTGGGATCGGGTCCGGTCGGGGTCGAAGTCACCGCCGACTGGCTGGAGGCGATCGGCCATGCGGCCGGCGTTCCCGCCGCGCAACGCGACTCCGCGAAGGCGCGGGCCTTGCCGGCGACCCGCGCCGCGCTGGACGCCCACCGGATCACCGCCCGCGTCACGGTGTCCGGATACGAGGGATCGGAGCTGCTGGTGGCGCGCCTGCTGGCGGAGGCCGGCGCCGAGGTTCCGTACGTCGGAACCGCGTGTCCCCGCACCGAATGGTCCGATGCCGACCGTCTCTGGCTCGAGGCGCGCGGCACGCATGTCCAGTACCGCGCCTCGCTGGAGCAGGACAGGGCGGCGACGCGGGACGTCAGGCCCGATCTCGCCCTGGGCACGACACCGCTGGTCCAGGCCGCCAAGGAGCAGGGCATTCCCGCCGTCTATTTCACCAACATCGTCTCGGCCCGTCCGCTGTTCGGACCGGCTGGCGCGGGCGCGATGGCGGGCATCGTCGCCGCGCAGACGGCAGGACGCGAGCGCTTCGCGCGCATGGTCTCGTTCTTCGACGGCGTCGGGCGCGGCGCGGCGTCCGGCTACGGGTGGGCTGGGGTTCCAGAGGAGCCGCCCGGTTTCCGGGAGCGCGCGCGCAAGGCGCGGGAGGCCCGCGCGAAGGCCGAGGAAGCGGTGGGCCACTGACATGCTGGTGCTCGCTCACGATCGCGCAGGCGGCTACTGGGGCGCCGTTTACGCGTTCACGGCGGTGCGCGGCCTGCGCGTGGTCATCGACGGGCCGGTCGGGTGCGAGAACCTGCCCGTGACCGCGGTGCTGCACTACACGGACGCGCTGCCGCCGCACGAACTTCCCGTCGTCGTCACCGGGCTTTCCGAAGAGCAGTTGTCGATGAGCGGCACCGAGGAGTCGCTGCGGCGAGCCGGCGGCACGCAGGACCCCGACCTTCCAGCGGTGGTGGTGACCGGCAGCATCGCCGAGATGATCGGCGGCGGCGTCACGCCGGAAGGCTCCAACCTGCTCCGCTTCATTCCGCGCACCATCGACGAGGACCAGTGGCAGAGCGCGGACCGGGCGATCTATTGGCTGTGGACCGAGTTCGGCGCCCGGCGCGACAAGCCCCGCGCGCGCAAGGAGCGCGCGCCCGGCGCCAAGCCGCGCGTGAACATCATCGGGCCGATCTACGGCATGTTCAACATGCCCTCCGACCTCGCCGAGATCCGCCGCCTGGTCGAGGGCATCGGGTGCGAGGTGAACCTCGTGTTCCCGCTCGGCAGCCATGTCGCGGATATCCCCAGGCTGGCAGACGCGGAGGTGAACGTGTGCATGTACCGCGAGTTCGGCCGCAAGCTCTGCGAGGAGCTCGACCGGCCGTACCTGCAGGCGCCGATCGGCCTGTTCGCGACCACCAGTTTCCTGCGTACGCTGGGCGAGCTGGCCGGCGTCGATCCCGAGCCGTTCATCGAACGGGAGAAGCACACCACCATCAAGCCGATCTGGGATCTGTGGCGCAGCGTGACACAGGATTTCCTGCCCTCCGCGTCCTACGGGATCGTCGCCAACGAGACCTATGTCCGGGGGGTCAGCCGGTTCCTGTCCGAGGAACTGGGCATTCCCTGCAACTTCGCCATCGCCCGCCGGGCCGGCGTGAAGCTGGACAACGCCGCGGTGCGCAAGGCGATCCGCGCGAAGCCGCCGCTGGTGCTGTACGGTTCCTATAACGAGCGCATGTACGCGGCCGAGCAGAACTGTCGTGCAGTCTACATCCCCGCGGCGTTTCCCGGCGCGATCATCCGGCGCGCGACCGGGACGCCGTTCATGGGGTACGCCGGCGCGACGTACGTCGTGCAGGAGTTCTGCAACGCCCTGTTCAACGCGCTGTTTCACATCCTGCCGCTCGGCACCGAGATGGATCGAATCGCGCCCACTCCCGCGCGCTATCCGCCGGAGAGCGTCCTGCACTGGGACTCCGACGCACTGCGCATCATGGAGCAGCACCTGGAGGCGCAACCGTTCCTGGTTCGAATCTCGGCCGCGAAGCGGTTGCGCGACGCGGTGGAGCAGGCCGCGCGAGAAGGGGGCGAGACGCACGTGACGGCGGAGCGCGTCGCGCACGCCACCGGGCTGGCGATGGCGGCGGGACCGCCATGAGCGCCCTTGCCGCATGGAGCGGCTTCTCCGGCCGCCTGCGCAACCGCGCTCCGGTCGTCGCGGCGACCGTTAGCCGAAAGCGATGCCTGTCGCCGGGCGAGTCCTTAGCCATGGCGGTCTCGCCATGGCTATCCCCGCCGCGCGGGACCAGCGCGGTAAGGGCCGAGAGGCCAGCAATCGGAGGAGGCAATAATGGCTGACACCGTCACCCCGCACCGAACAGGCTCGCTGTCGGGCCTGACCGACGTGGAGGCGAAAGAGTTCCACAGGATCTTCATCTCGAGCTTCGCCATCTTCATCGTCGTCGCGGTCATCGCGCACATCCTCGCGTAAATATGGCGTCCATGGCTGCCCGGCGCGCACGGGTATCAAATGTCGCTGCTCGACAGCGTGCATGGCGTCGCGACGCACGCCTTCGCGCTGCTAGGTTAGGGAGGCCCGCACGATGTACAGGATGTGGTTCCTGTTCGATCCGCGGCGCGCATTGGTCGCGCTGTTCGTTTTCCTCTTCGCACTGGCTCTGCTGATCCACGTCATCCTGCTCAGTACAGACCGCTTCAACTGGCTGGAGGGGCCTCGCGGCGCGGCGATCACCGCGCAGCAGAACTCGCCTCTGCCGGGGCCGACCGGACAATCGCCGGGCGGACAACCCAGGCCTTAACATCGAACCTTGGCGGGTGGGTGATCGTCGATACCTGAGTTGATTCGCCCGTCCCGCCGTTCGCCGGAGGGGATCCGACAATGTCCATGCTGAGCTTTGAGCCGAAGTACCGGGTCCGGGGCGGCACCCTGGTCGGCGGGGATCTGTTCGACTTCTGGGTCGGGCCGTTCTATGTCGGGTTCTTCGGCGTGACCACGATTTTTTTTGCTGGGCTCGGCACGGCTCTGATCGCCTGGGGCGCGGCCATTCAGGGAGAGGGCAACCCCTGGCGGATCAACATCGCGCCGCCGGACCTGAGCTACGGGCTGTCATGGGCGCCGCTGCGCGCCGGCGGACTATGGCAGTTGATAACCTTCTGCGCGATCGGCGCATTCGTGTCGTGGGCCTTGCGGCAGGCCGAAATCGCGCGCAAGCTCGGCATGGGATACCATGTCCCGGTAGCCTTCGGGTTCGCGATCTTCGCCTATGTCAGCCTTGTGGTGATCCGGCCGCTGTTGCTGGGGGCCTGGAGCGAAGGCTTCCCATACGGGATCATCAGCCACCTCGACTGGGTGTCCAACACCGGATACCAGTATCTGAACTTCCACTACAATCCGGCGCACATGGTGGCGATCACGTTCTTCTTCACCAACGTGCTGGCGCTGTCTTTGCACGCCTCGCTGGTGCTGTCGGCGATCAATCCGCCGCGCGGCGAGATCGTCAAGACGGCGGAGCATGAGAACACGTTTTTCCGCGACACCATCGGCTGGTCCATCGGCACGCTCGGCATCCATCGCCTCGGGCTGTTCCTGGCCGTGTCCGCCTCTTTCTGGAGCGGCATCTGCATCATCCTGAGCGGGCCGTTCTGGACGCGCGGCTGGCCGGAATGGTGGGGCTGGTGGCTGAACCTGCCGTTCTGGAACGGCCAGTAGGGCGCGGTCCAATGGCCGAGTATCAGAACATCTTCAACCGCGTGCAGGTCCGCGGTCCCGCCTATGCCGGGGTGCCGCTGCGCGAGGGGAGCTGGTGGGCGCGCGCCGGCAAGCCGTTCTACCTCTACACGTTCGGCAAGCTCGGCGACGCCCAGGTCGGTCCCATCGTGCTCGGCTGGACAGGCCTCGCATCGCTGATCTGCGGCTTCGTCGCCATCGAGATCATCGGCCTGAACATGTGGGCCTCGGTCAACTGGGATCCGATCCAGTTCGCCCGCAAGCTGCCGTGGCTGGCGCTGGAACCGCCCCCGCCCGCGTTGGGTCTGCGCCTCTTTCCGCCGCTGGCGCAAGGCGGCTGGTGGCTGATGGCCGGCTTCTTCCTCACCACGTCGATCCTGCTCTGGTGGGTGCGCGTCTATCGCATAGCGCGCAGCCTCAGGATGGGCACGCACGTCGCCTGGGCCTTCGCCTCGGCCATCTGGCTCTATCTGGTGTTGGGCTTCATTCGTCCGATTCTCATGGGAAGCTGGGGCGAGGCGCCGCCGTTCGGAATATTCCCGCACCTCGACTGGACCTCATCGTTTTCATTGCGATACGGTAATCTGTTCTACGATCCGTTCCACATGCTGTCGATCGTGTTCCTGTACGGCTCGGCGGTGCTGTTCGCCATGCACGCCGGCGCCGTCCTCGCCACGGCGCGATTTGGATCGGAGCGCGAGGTGGAGCAGGCGGTGGACCGGGGAACGGCGTTCGAGCGGGGCATGCTGTTCTGGCGCTGGACCATGGGCTTCAACGCGACCGCCGAGTCGATCCATCGCTGGGCCTGGTGGTTCGCGGTGCTGTGCCCGATCTGCGGCGGCATCGGCATCCTGCTTTCGGGAACGGTCGTGGACAACTGGTTCCTGTGGGCGGTGAAGCACCACGTGGCGCCGTCCTATCCTCAGGTCACTCCCTTCGTGACCGACCCCGCTCTCCTGTCGGGAGCACCAAAATGAGGCTCGGATTCGCCCTCTCGATCGCGATTGGCGTCGCTATCCTGGCGGGGTTGACCGCGACGTTCCAATATCCGCCACCGATCTTCATCCAGAGCGGGTTTCGTGGCACCGGCGCCGCGCTCGTCTATCACCCTCCCCAGGTGCGCGCCGCGGTCGCCGCCAACCAGGCGCCGGCGGTCCTCCCGCTGGTCACGGGTGGACCGCCGGCGGGCCAGGTGTACCAGAACGTGCAGGTGCTGAAGGACGACAGCGTCGCCGCCTTCACCCGGCTGATGGCGTCCATCACCACCTGGGTGTCGCCGCAGCAGGGCTGCGGCTTCTGTCACGAAGCGGGAAACTTCGCGTCCGACAAGCTGTGGACCAAGGTGGTCGCGCGCCGCATGATCTAGATGGTGCAGCACATCAACCACGATTGGACGAACCACGTCGACGGGGTCGGCGTGACGTGCTACACGTGCCATCGCGGCCAGCCGATCCCGGCCTATGTGTGGCTGCCACCCGATCCGCCCCACGCCCCCGGCATGGTGGAGAGCCTGACGGGCAAGAACTTGCCCGCGGCGGTCGCGAACCTGTCCTCGCTGCCTTATGATCCCATCACCCCCTATCTGACCTCGGTCGCGGACGACATTCGCGTCCAGTCGACGACGCCGCTGCCGCGGGGCGAGCGGTCGTCCATCAAGCAGACCGAGTGGACCTACGCCCTGATGATGCACTTTTCGCAGTCACTCGGCGTCAACTGCAACTACTGCCACAACAGCCGCAGCTTCGGCGACTGGGGACAGAGCACGCCGCAACGCGTCATCGCGTGGCACGGCATCCGCATGGTGCGCGATCTGAACACGGCGTACCTGGAGCCGCTCGCGCCGCTTCTGCCCGCCGATCAGCACGGTCGCCTCGGAGAGGGACCAGTGCTTGACTGCGCGACATGCCACCAGGGCGTCTACAAGCCGCTGTTCGGGGCGCCGATGGCCGTGAGCTTCCCGGAACTTGGCCTCACGTCCCAGCCGGCCGCTCCTGCGCCGGACACGAGACCATGACCGCGGGCGAGGCGCCGCTCGTGCTGGACTGACGCGGCATGGTATCTGCGGCGCGCAATGGGCATAACCATGCCATGCGATCTGTGCTAAGGACACCGAGGGAGGTTTAAGGAACGCTTTTTGGAGGATCCTGGCATTCACCCGCCCCTCAACGCTGACAAGATCGCGCAGCCGGACGTGACGCTGTTGCTCGAGAATGACGGCACCATCCGCCGTGCGACCTTGTTCAATGCCATCGCGCGCGAAGGCGTACAGGGCTGGCTTGGTCGCGCCTGGGAGGAGACGGTGAGCGGCACCGGCAGCGAGAACGTTCGCCGCATGGTGGAGGAGGCGCGAACCGTGGGCGTCTCCGGTTTCGGGCAGGTGACACAGCGCTTCCCGAGCGGTCTCGAGTTGCCGATCGAGTACACCGCCGTACGGCTAGGCGGTAATGCCGGTTTTATGGCGGTCGGCCGACATATCTTGGCAGTTGCTGAAGTTCAGGCGCGCCTGATCGCCGCGCAACGCTCGATGGAGCGCGACCACTGGAAGTTGCGGCGGATCGAAACCCGACATCGAGCGCCGGTCGATGCCTCGGCCGAGGCGGTCATCCTACTCAATACCGATACGCTGCGGGTGATCGAGGCCAATCCGGCGGCAATTCGGGCCATTGATGCGCGCGTGGGGGACGACCTGCTCGCGCGGATCGCGCCGGCCGAGCGCGACGGCTTTCGCGCGATGCTGGCCCGCGCCCGCGACCAGAAGAGGGCGCCGGGCCAGGTTCTGCATCTCGGCCCGGACCGCAAGGCCTGGGCGATCCGGGCCTCCACGTTGATGTCCAGCCCAGGACCGGCGTACCTGTTGCAGTTCGATGAGCTGCCTGGCCTGGGCACGGGTCCGGTGCGGGTGGGCCAGCCCTCCATTCACACGCTGATCGAGCGCCTGCCCGACAGTTTCGTCATATTAGACCGCGACGGCGTCATTCAACGTGCGAACCCCGCCTTCCTGGACCTGGTTCAGATAGGCGCCGAGGGCGCCGCGATAGGCGAACCGCTTGGCCGCTGGATGTCCCGCCCCGGCGCCGATGCCGCGGTGCTGCTGGCCGCCCTCAACCGTTACGGAGTCGCCCGGATCTTCCGTGCCACGATCGATGGCGACCTGGGCGCGGAAACCGAGGTCGAAATCTCCGCGGCCATCGATAGGGACGCCAATCCACGGTTCGTTGCGGCCGTGATTCGGCCACGCGCCCGTGATCGCGCAGTCGCCGCTCCCCTGCCGATGCCGGGCCGGGAATCCGGTATGTCCTTGCGCGAGTCGGTGCGCAAGGCGATCGGGGCGGTCGAGCGCCACTTCATCACGGCGGCGCTGCAACGCGCCGAGGGCAACCGGACGGTCGCGGCCGAGCTGCTTGGCCTCAGCCGCCAAACGCTCTATGCTAAGCTCGAACGCTACGACTTGAACGGCTCCGCCCCGCCAGGCACAGAGCCACTTGGCTGACAGCATTGGCTTGCCGAGATGACCGCACCGCTGCTCTCCGTACCCTGGCTTCGGCCAGGCGGACCTCTCCAATTGTGAGCGCGAGCAAATTCATCTGGCCGGCTCGGTCCAGCCGCACGGTGCCCTTGTACTGATCGACGAGCTGGAGCACCGGATCATCCAGGCCAGCGCCAACGTTGCAGTCTTTCTTGGGCTGAGGGCTCCGGTGCTCGGGCGGATGCTCGAGGACGTGGCTCCGGAGCTTGACCGGCGGGTTCGCAGGATCGCCGCGGATCGCCTCCACCTGTCTCCAGCCGCGATACGCTGCCGTGTCGCTGGGGGCGAGTACGATGCGCACATCCACCGCGTATCCGGGGGTGGGATTGTGATTGAGCTAGAGCGGATCGGTCCCGCGGTGGACATTGCGCGCGATCTCGAAGCCGGACTACAGACCATTTTGGCGGCTCCGACCCTGCGGACGCTATGCGACGAGACGGCGCGCTTCTTCAAAGATATCACCGGATACGACCGCGTGATGGTCTATCGCTTCGACGAGGAGGGCCATGGGGAGATCGTCTCCGAGCAGCGAGAACCAGGGCTCGAGGCCTATCTAGGCAACCGTTATCCAGCGTCCGATATTCCCCAGATCGCGCGGAACTTGTACCAACGCAACCGGGTCCGCGTGCTTGTGGATGTCGGCTATGAAGCCGTCCCGGTCGTTCCGCGCGCCTGCCCGCTGACCGGCGAAGATCTCGACATGTCGCTCTGCTTCCTGCGGAGCATGTCGCCGATCCACATACAATACCTGAAGAACATGGGCGTGGGGGCGACATTGGTGGCCTCGCTGGTCGTCGGGGGCAAGCTGTGGGGCCTGATCGCCTGTCACCACTATCAGCCGCGCGAGGCGTATTTCGAGGTGCGCGCCATATGCGAGGTCTTGGCTGAGGCCGTGGCCACCCGAATCGCGGCGTTGGAGAGCTTACTTCAAGCACAGGCGGAGCTATGGGTCCGCCGACTCGAACAGCGAATGGTCGAGGCCATCTCCCGCGACGGCGACTGGCGCATCGCCCTGTTCGACGGGTCTCTGTCCCTGTTACAGGCGGTGGACGCCAGTGGTGCCGCGCTCCTGTTTGAAGGCCAGATCCTGACCGGAGGCGACGTTCCGGGCACGCATGCTTTGCGCGAAATCGGGCTCTGGCTGGACAGCCAGCCACGCGGCCAGCTCGTCTGCACGGCCTCCTTCGGCCTCGACGTGCCGAGCTTCGCGTCGCTCACGCCGATCGCGAGCGGGCTCCTGGCCGTGCCGATCTCCACCATGCCGGGGGAATACCTCGTCTGGTTCCGTCCGGAACGGATCCGCACGGTCGTTTGGGGAGGCAATCCCTACAAGCCCATGGTGATCGGCGACGATCCGACGCAGCTATCGCCACGCCGGTCCTTTGCGCAGTGGCACCAGCTCGTCGAGGGTACCTCGCATCCCTGGATGCCGGCCGACCTTGTTGCCGCGCGGCTGATCGGCGATTCCATCGCGGACGTCGTGCTGCAATTCCGCTCGGTGCGCATGCTGATCGCGCAGGACCAGCTCGAAACGGTGCGGCGTCAGGTGCGGCTTTCGGACCAGCCGGTGCTGATCGCCGGACCAGAGGGCCAGGTTCTCGCCAGCAACGACGCGTTCGTTCGCCTGCTGGGCCGCTCGGATCCGCCGCGTCACGTTGAGAACTTGCTGGCGTTCACGGGAAACGCAACCGAGTTGCGCCAACGCCTGCAAGACATGGTGGAGCACAAACGGAACTGGCGCGGCGAGGTGCGGCTCGAGACCGATGGCCAGGAGCCGAGGGTACTGCTGATACGAGCGGATGCGGCCTTCGCCGGCTCCGAACGGGTTCTCGGCTTCGTGCTCTTGTTCACCGACCTGACCAAGGAAAAGGACGCCAAGGCTGCGCGGCGTTCATTTCAAGAACGGGTCATCAGCAATCATCGGATAGTGCGTGGCCGCCTGGATTCCCGCGCCGACCTTCTTTATCTCAACCTCTTGACCTCGGTCGTGGAGAACGCGCAGCTCGCCGCGCTCGAGATCGCTGGTGGCATCGACATGGCACAGATTCCGGGCATGCTCGACAGCCTTCAGGCCTCCGTGTCGAGAGCGGCTCAGACACTGGAGCGGCTGATTCGGCATGCGAGCGACCAGCGGACCGAGTGACGCTCTGCGACCCCCGCTGAATAGAGCGCTTTCAGAACGAAACCTATCTACAGCTCGCCAGTGCCGAGCTGTTCCCGCTCGGCCAGGCGTTGGAACAGCTCGATGACGAAGACCGGGCGGATCTCCAGCGCAGCCCAGCGCGGACGGTCGCGGAGCCGGACGCCCGCCGGCCCGATCGGAACCGGCTGTTGGCGCGCATCAGCGAACGGCGCGCCCATTCCTGCCTCGTGAGAGCGGAGCGCGAGGCCGCGCACCAGGACAAGGAGCTTCCGCGACATCGGAACCACGGCGCGAACCGTCACGGAATCGCACCCGCGGCGCGCCACCTCCTCACCAATCTCGGCGTACAGCAGGCGCGCCGCGCGTATCCCCGGCTGGCACGAGAGCGGCAAGGCCGCTATCCCGGCATCCGCGCGGGCATACAGCGTCGCGGCCTCGGCCAACAGGCGCCGCACCACGGCGTCGATCGCCGGATTGGACACCGGGGCCGCAAGCCAGCCCTCGGGACTGATGCCGCCCTCGCGCAGCCATTGCAGGGGCAGATAGAGCCGGCCTTCCCTCGCGTCCTCGCCCAGATCGCGCGCGATGTTGGAGAACTGCATTGCGACGCCGAGGTCGCAGGCGCGGGCCAGCGTCTCCGACGTCCGCACGCCCATGACCAACGCCATCATTTCGCCCACTGTCCCGGCGACGCGCACCGCGTAAGCGGTCAGCTCGCTCAACGTTTCATACCGCCTCGCCTCCGCGTCCCAGGCTAGACCTTCTAGGGTCCGTTAGCTCTTGGGGACTTTGATCCAGTCCATTGTTGCTGCCATGCAGAGCACGCCCATGAAGGAGCGAGCGGTCTTTTCGTAGCGGGTTGCGACAGCGCGCCACTCCTTCAGCCGTCCCCACAGACGCTCGACGAGGTTGCGGTTCTGGTAAATCCAGGGCGGGCAGGCGATCGGCTCCTCGTTGCGCTTGGACGGGATCGCGGGGCGCGCGCCGCTGTCCCAGACCAGGGCGCGGAACGCGTGGGAGGCGAGACCGCGATCGCCGACCACCCAACCTGGGACGTCGGACAGGCAGCCGAGCAGACCGGGAGCCAGTGGCAGTTCGTGCGCCTGGCCCGGGGCGAGGGCGAAGGCAATCGCCCGTCCAGTCCCATCGGCGATCACACACGCCTTGGTGCCATAGCCGCCGCGAGACCGCCCCAGCGCCTCCCGGCTCTCGCCCTGGGCCGCATCGCATTCTTTTTGGCCGCACCCGCCGCCTTCTGGTGCGCCCGGATGTTCGTGCCGTCCAGAAACACCATGCCGAGGCTGATCCCGGACTGCTGCACCCGTTCCAGCAGCCGTTCCCAGACGCCCGTCCTTGCCCATCGGATGAAGGTCTGCGCCGCACCCCACCATGGTCCCAGCTCGGCGGGGATGCCGCGCCACTTGGCGCCGTTCTGGTGCCGCCAGAGGATGGCCTCGATCGTCCGCCGCAGATCGTGGTGTGCCGTCTTCCCGTGCGGGCGAACCGCGTCGATCAGCGGCCGCAGCACGTTCCATTGCGCGTCGCTCAGCACCTGCATTGTTCACTTCCGTTCCAAAATGACAGGACGGTGGCCGGAAGAATGAAGGTATTCAAGGGATGACAGATCCTAGCAGTGCATGGGGCAGTTCGGGAGGAATAGCGAAGCGCGTCACGACGCGCGCGAGCGCGCGGTCGGCCGGAATTGGGAGCGGCCGCCCCGCGTACGCACGGTCCAACCGATCTCGGAGCTGCGCTATGGCCGCCACGCCACCCTTGTCTCGATCGATCGCATCGTCCGCCAGCCGGCAAAATGCATACAGCGCGATCGCCGGATCGCGCACGCGGCGCGGCAGAAGCCGGGATGCCAGGGAGAAGCTGCGCGAGCCGCCCCGCAGCAAGGCGCGGCAGACGGCCAGATCCTCTGCCTCCGACTCAGGCCAGAGCGGTCGCATGCGGAACGACGTCATCAAGCACGCGCGCCGACGTCAGCACGCCGGGCAGGCCGGCGCCCGGATGCGTGCCGGCGCCGACCAAATAGAGACCCTTCACGTCGTCGCTGCGGTTGTGCGGCCGGAACCAGGCGCTCTGGGTCAGCAGCGGTTCCATGCCGAACCCCGCGCCGTGGAATGATTGGAAGTCGCGCTCGAAATCAAGCGGCGTGGCGATGCGGGAGGTGACGATCTGATCCTCGAACCCCGGCAGCACCGTTTCGCACAATCGCCGGGCGATCACGCGCCGATACGGTTCGGCCGCGAGGCGCCAGTCGGTCATGCCCTTCAGGTTCGGCACCGGCGAAAGCACATAGAACGCGTCGCAATCAGGAGGGGCGAGCGACGGATCGGTGGCGGTGGGGCGGTGCAGATAGAGGCTGACATCATCGCTCAGCCGCTTGCGATCGAAGATGTCGTCGAGTAGGCCGCGATAGCGGGGTCCGAGCAGGATGGTGTGGTGCGCCACGTCCGGAAAGCGGCGTCTTGTGCCAAAATACCAGACGAACAGGCCCATCGAATACCGCGTGCGTTCGACTCGGCGATCGGTCCAGCGCCGGCGCGTCTCGGGCGGCACCAGGTGGCGATACGTCCACGCCGAACAGGCATTGGAAACGACGATATCAGCGGGAATGGCGGCACCCGAGGCGAGGAGCACGCCGCGCGCGCGCCCCTCGCGCGCCAAGATCCGCGCCACCTCCGCGCCGAGGCGGATCTCGCCGCCCTGGCTTGCGATCAGCCGGACGAGTCCCCGCACCAGTTCGCCGGTCCCGCCCATCGCGAACCGCACGCCGTATTGCCGCTCCAGATGGGCGATCAGGCAGTAGATGCCGCTTGCCCTGAACGGATTGCCGCCAATCAGCAGCGGATGGAAGCTCAGCGCGGTGCGAAGATGCGGGTGGCGCACATGGCGCGCGACCACGGCATGCATGCTGCGCCACAGGCCCAGCCGGACTAGATCGGGCGCGACCCGCAGCATGTCGGTCAAGCGGTCGAACGGCACATGGCCGAGCTGCTCAAACCCGGTGCGGAACGTCCGCTCGCTGAGCCGCATGAAGCGCTCGTATCCCGCGACATCGCCCGGCGAGATGCGCGCGACTTCGCGGCGCATCGCGACCGGATCGCCGGAGTAGTCGAGCGTGGCGCCGTCGTCGAAACGGAGCCGGTAAAACGGCGAAACGGGCCGAAGCGCCACGTCATCCGCCAGACGCCGGCTGCATAGCCCCCACAGCTCCTCGAACAGGAAGGGTGCGGTGACGATTGTCGGACCGGCGTCAAAGGTGAACCCATCCTGCCGATGCACGCGGGCCCGTCCGCCGGGCTGATCCAGCCGCTCCAGCACGGTGACGCGGTAGCCCCGCGCGCCGAGGCGCACGGGGGCCGCGAGGCCACCGAAGCCGCTGCCCACGACGACGGCGTGCGGGCGGCGATCGGCAACGATCCGTGAGGCAGGAGGATGTTCGGCTGTCAACAAGGGCATCGCGAACGAGTGTAACCCAATGTTGACACGCGACGCGAGAGGAGATTTACGCGACCCAGCGCTGTGACAGATCGAATGCGTGTGCCAGGAGCGCGGCGAGCAGGGCGAGCGCCGTCCAGCCCCACCAGCCGCCGGTCAAGGCCACGCGCAGCGCGAGCAGCAGACACATGCCAGCAAGGATGTTGCCAAAAATAGCACCCGCCGGCGGCCCGCGTCCGCTCCGCCGGTGCCACCACATCAGCGCCACCGCTTCGAGCACGGTGAAAGCCAGGATCAGATCGATGATCCGCCCCGAGGCAAACAACGCCGCCATCGCCATTCAGGAACGCACCGGCAGGCCGACACGCCGCGCGACGTCGAGAATGATCGCCGCCGTCGCCTCCGGCTGCTCCTCGTGCGACAAATGTCCGGTGCCGGGCAGCCCGACGACAACGGCGCCGGGCACGAGCGCGCGGACCCGCTCGGCTTGCGCGGGCGGAATCGCCCGATCGTTGTCGCCGACAAGCAAGGTGAGCGGCGTCCGCAGCCTGGGCAGATCGCGCGCGAGCGCGCGCACATCCCATTGCGCCATCATGCCAAGCGCTCCGCGCACATGCGCCGGGCGATGCAACAGGCGGGCATAGTAGTCGATCCCCTCGGGCCCGATCGTCGACCCGGTCTCGCGAATCAGGCGCTCGACCGCGGAGCGGTCCGCCGCGCGCCAGGACATCAGCAGCGGGACCAGCGGAACCGACGCCAGCAGCTTCCCGCTTATCGGCCAATCGACCCGTCACGGGTAGACGCCTTTGTGGGTCAGACGGGACGACGCAGCGACGGCACGGCAAAGCGCGTTGACCATGCCTCGCATGTTGCGGCGCCGGTTGGTGGTCCAGCAGAAGGCGCCGAGATAGTCGGGCAGATGCTTGGGGGAGAGCCGCTTGTGGGTGGCCTTGAGCGCGGTACCGAGATTGGCGACCAGGGTGTTGACGGTGAAGAACGGGGCGCTGCGCTCGCGCTCCGGACGCCCGCCGCCGGTGACGGTGGCGACATGCGTCCGCCCGGCTTCACCGAAGGCGTTGAACGCCCGCAAGCCGTCCGTGTGCACAGTCGCGCCGGCGGCGATGTGGGCATCGCGGAACGCGGCCACCGCCTCGCTGGAGAAGGCGCTGACCGCGCGCATCGCGACATGGCCCATGCGCCCGTCCGCATGCCGCTCGCAGGCGACGATGACGCAGGTCTTGCCTTCGGTTCCGCTGCCTTGGTTCCTTTCACCTCCCAGACACACGTCATCCGCCTCCACTACCGGCGGCGCGGCATCGTCGTCGCTCGCGCCCCCGAGCGAATAGCGCTCCGTCCGCTCGGTCATGGCGTGGCGGAGCCGCTTGTGCAGATACCAGGCCGTCTCATAGCCCAGGCCCAGCCTGCGGCCGAGCTCGACCGCCGAGATCGCCTGTTTGGTGCTGCTCATCAGGTGCATGGCGCGGAACCAAGTGGTCAGAGACAGCTTGGTGTCCGCCATCACGGTGCCCGCGGTGACCGACCGGCGCACCTTCACGCCGAATTGTTTCCGTCTGCGCCAGCCCAGCGACGTCGCGGAGCGCGCCGACCGCGTCGCGGAGCGCAAAACCCTTCTCGGCCGAACCGGTGCCCACGCTGACCGTCTCGCCGTGGGGGAAGATCGAGCCGTAGAAGTCCGGCGATAGCTCCCCCCGATAGTACACGTCGCAACGGGCGGCATCGTACTCGGAATGGGCGTGCGGGGACCGGATGATCTCGTGATAGGCGAACACGCAGGGCGCCTGCTTGTTGCCGGGGAGGGCCTGTTTCGCGACGGCGGAACGCGCGCCGTCGGCGCCGATCACCGCCTGGGCGCGCACCCGATGCGGCTCGGCCGAGCGAGGCAGCGCGGTACTCGATCGTGACATGGCCATCCTCTTCCTGGCGAAGCTGGACGAAGGCGCCGGTCCGGCGAACCGCGCCTCTCCGCGCCGCGCGGTCGCGCAGCCACTCGTCAAACACCTCTCGTTCCACCATGCCCACGTATCCGCCATCGATCGTCATATCCACGTTCCGGCCGGATGGCGCGACGATGCGGGCCGCGGTGATCTTCGCGACGAGCAGGTGGTCGGGAATGGCGAAGTCGCGGATCAAGCGGGGCGGGATCGCCCCGCCACATAACTTGCTGCGCCCGGCGCGATCCAGCAGAAGAACGGACCGTCCGGCGCCGGCCAGATCGCTGGCGGCGGTCGCCCCGGCCGGGCCGCCGCCGATCACCACCGCATCGAACGTTTCCGGCAACGCCATTGCCCTATCCTCCCGCGACCGGCTGCACGGCCAAGGCGGTGACAAACATGCCGAGCACGTACAGCGTCGTTCCGGTTGCATTATACCAAGGCGTGCGCTCGCTCGGGCGGTCCAGCAGCCGGATCATCAGCAGCGCCTGTGCGATCAGAAAAAGCGTCACCACCGCAGCATGCAGCGGCCGACCCCACTCAAACAGCAGCGCGACCACCGCAAGCTGCGGCACCGCCATCACCACGCAGGCCAGCTGCGCCGCGGTGTTCACGCCAAGCCGGACCGGCAGCGATCCGATGCCCATCGCCCGGTCGCCGGCCACCGATTTGAAGTCGTTGAGCGTCATGATCCCGTGCGCGCCGAGGCTGTAGAGCCCCGCCGCGAGCAGGACACGCCAGCCCGGAAGCGCCGAGGTCATCACCGCGGCGCCGGTCAGCCAGGGCAGGCCCTCGTAGCAGGCGGCTACTGCCGCGTTTCCCCACCACCCGTTGCGCTTTAGCCGAAGCGGCGGGGCGCTGTAGGCCCAGGCCCAGGCCAGCCCTAGCACCGCGCCGGCGAACCCAAACGGTCCGATCGCTGTCGCCACGAGGAGCGGCAGCATGGTCCAGGCCACGGCGATGTAGAATCCCCACCGGCGCGGCACGCGCCCCGAGGGAATCGGCCGGCCAGGCTCGTTGATCGCGTCCACGTGCCGATCGAACCAATCGTTCACCGCCTGACTCGTGCCGCACACGAACGGGCCGCAGAGCAGCAGTCCAGCGACCACCAGCGGCAAGCGCGTCCCGAGCGGAACCCCCGCCGAAATCACACCACAGCCGAAGGCCCAGATCGGCGCGAACCAAGTGATCGGCTTCAAGAGCTCGAGAACGGCATCGAAGGCAGGCAGACGCGCCGCCGGGAGCTGCTGGCCCATCATGACGGCTCACCCTCCGCGAGGTCGCCCAGGCCGTAGCGCCGCAGTTTCACGTATAGGCTTTGTCGGCTCAGTCCCAGCAGCTCGGCCGCGGAGGCGCGGTTGTCGTTCGTCATCTCCAGCGCCGCTTCAATGCACAGGCGTTCGATCATGTCGGTGGCCTCACGCACCAAGTCCTTGAGCGAGACGCGGCCGATCAGCTCCCTGAGCTGCTCGGCCGAGCGGGGCACGGCGCGCCCCGCGGCGGCGACGGCCGAGGCGGCGGATGCCAGCCGGCGGCCGACGTTGCGGATGCAAAAGCCGAGATAGGTCTGCTCGCCGTGCACAACGGAGGCGGCGGAAATCTCCACCTCGGAGACCGCGCCATACTCGTCGCGGAACGTGGTCGCGAACAGCCGTACGTTGTTGCGCTGGTGCAGGTTCGCGAGCAGGACATTCAGGTCCACGCCAGGCCGCCCCAGCCACCGGTCCAGCGATTCCCCCCGCGCCTGCTCTTCGTTGGCGAGCTGCGCCATGGCGAGAAACGCCGCGTTAGCCGCGACGACCTCCCCTCCGGCGCTGGTCACCACGAACCCGTCGGGCAGGTTCTGCACCAGATCCAGCAAATGAGCCGCCCGTCCTCGCGCGGCCAAGGATTGTTCCGGCCCCGAGGCCGAGAGCCGCACCAGGGCGAACTGGTCGTTATCCTGACGGAACAGTCGCGCCGAGATGTTCGTCTCTCGTCCGTCCTCCGCGAGGCGCGCGCGAATATCATCCGCACTACCCATGCTCCGCAGGCCGACCAGCATGGCCTGCACCGCGTGCGCGCTGTCCGGATCGAAAAGCTCGGTCAGCAGCCGGCCTTGGAGCCGCCGCGGCTTGTCGCCCAAAAGGGATTGCGCCGCCGGATTCGCCTCGACGATCCTGCGCGTCGCCGCGTCCGCGATCAGCACCGCCTCGGGGGACATCTGGAACAGGATGCGGTAGCGCATCTCCATCTGCCGATGGCGCGAATAGTCCCGCTCCAGCGCTTGCTGCGCATCGATCAACCGCTGCTGCAGCTCGGAAACGGCCCGCAGGTCGCGGCCAAGAACGATGATCCGGTGATCCCGCGACAGGCGGATGGCAGAATGCAGCACCGGGATGTCGCGACCGGCGGTGGACGGATAGTTGACGTGCCGCCAGCGCGTCGGCGCTTCCGGCGTCCCCGCCTGGGCCAGCAGCGCCTCGACCTTCGGCCGGCTCTCGGCTGTTACCGTGTCGATCCACTTGCGGCCGGCCCAGTCCGCGTGGTGCTCCAGCTCCGCCGCGAGCGCGTCGTCTTGAATGGCGACGTCCCTAATGACGCCAGTCACGTCGGCAACGACGGCCATGTCCGAGGCGGCGGAAAGCAGGATCGCCGCCGTCTCGGCATCCAGGCCTCTCAGCGATTGTTTTGGAAACCTGAAGCCTTTCACAATCAGCGCGAGCCCCACGATTCTTGGCGGCGTCCGTCGAGTTTCCTTCTCCTATCCTGTCAATCTGCATTGTCGCCTGCCGGTGTCAATCTTTAGTTCCCAACAGGGACACCAGGCTCGTGGCCTGGACGGGCGCCGAACGCGCGTCCGCCGCCGTGGCATCTGCCCCCACAAGCCGGACCAGCTCCGGCCGCTCGTTGAACAGGCCGCCGCCCACCATCACGCCCACGGCAGGATTCCGCGACGCGCGCCGAACCGCCCGGATCGTCGTCGCCAGCGCGTCCAGCCGGGTCGAGCAGCTCAGCGACAGGGCCACGACCGCGAACCGGCGGCTGTGCACGATGCTGGCCAGTTCCTGCTGCGAGTCGACCGGGCCGCTGAACACGTGCCAGCCGGCGTTGCGGAAGAACGTGGCGACCATGGCGGCGCCGAACGAATGCTGGTCGCCCGGCAACGTTGTAATCAGGATCTGCCGCTCCTGCGCCGCATTTGCCGGCGCGCGAAAGTCGGGAGAGAGGTTCCGCATCAACTGGTGCAGCCGCCAGACTCCGACCGAGACCGCGACGAAGTCGCACGCGTCGTCGACCCACATCGCGCCCATGCGCCGCGCGGCGGGGGCAAGCAGATCAAGCGACAGCGTCTCGACACTCACGCCGCGGGCCAGGATGGCTTCCGCGTAGAGCGTGGCGGCCGTGATGTCGTGCGCGAGAATGAGGGCGGTGATCTCCGCGACTTCGGAAACGTCCGGCGCCGTGACGGGAGCGGACGCGCAGCGCGCGGCCGAGGCCGGCCGATGCGCAAGCAGCAGCCGAGGAATAATTTCGAGTTCAACCACGCGGGTGAGCGCGGCTGCGGCCGGCCCGGCCTTCCGGCGCGCTGGCGCCTTCGGCAACGCCGGGAAGTCGGCTTCGGTGCCGGCGATGCCGGACTCCGGCCAACGGGTTTCCCACAGTTCAGAGGGGACCAGATCGTGCATCGGTTCGTTTCCTCCTCCCAAGCTCGCTTGGCTTGAGCCGCTGTGTCAAGTCTTGGTTACGTCTTGTCCGCTTGACAGTCCGCTTTTGCGCGTTCTAGCCTCCAATCGTGACGTTTCGAAGCGGGAGGGCGGAAGGTGAGTCACAGTGAGCGTCCCGAGGCATATCAGCGGCTTGTGCCCAAACCGCTGAAGCGACCGACGATGGAGAGGCCGTACCAGCCCGCGAAGCTGACCGCGACCATGCAACGTCGCCAAGACCTCTTTACATCCGGAGGAGCCCTCGCTCGGTGGATTGACGCCGCCGATTGCTGTCCGTGGGCCGTGACAAGCGGTCGTTCCAGCGAGCCGCTCCACTCGGGCCGGCGCCAGCCGCAGGCCCTTTACTCGCCGGAGGAACAGCGCCGACGCGACGCCTCGCCTTGGACGGTCGTGCAGGGCGTCCTCGCCCCGCTCCAGTTCCTGGTCTTTCTCGTCAGCCTCGCCCTCGTTCTGCGCTACCTTGGCACCGACGGCGGCTACGCGGCGGCGACCGCGTCCATCGTGGTGAAGACCCTCGTGCTCTACACCATCATGGTGACGGGCTCGATCTGGGAACGCGACGTGTTCGGGCGCTACTTGTTCGCCCCGGCGTTCTTCTGGGAAGACGTGTTCAGCATCCTCGTCCTGGCGCTGCACACGCTTTACCTCGGCGCCACGCTGTCCGGCGCGGTTGGCCCGCCGAAGCAGATGCTCATCGCGCTCGCGGCCTATGTCGCCTATCCGATCAACGCCGCGCAGTTCGTCTGCAAGCTGCGCGCCGCGCGGCGCGAGGCGGAAGCGGCGGATTTCGGCGCCTCGCGCGGACGCATCGCGTGAACGCCGGCGCCTCTTCGCCCGCGCATCGCGCCGGCTGCAACGAGCTGCCTGTGTTGCGTGAACGCGGGCAGCGGGAGGTGTTCTGTGGACTGACCGGCATCGTCTGGCTGCATCGCAAGATCCAGGACGCGTTCTTCCTCGTCGTCGGCTCGCGCACCTGCGCGCACCTGATCCAGTCCGCCGCCGGCGTCATGATCTTCGCCGAGCCGCGCTTCGGCACTGCCATCATCGGTGAGCGCGACCTCGCCGGCCTCGCCGACGCGAACGACGAGCTCGACCGCATCGTCGAGCAGCTTCTCGCCCGCCGGCGCGACATCCGCTTGCTCTTCCTGGTCGGCTCCTGCCCATCCGAGGTCATCAAGCTCGACCTCTCCCGCGCCGCCGCTCGGCTGTCGTGTCGCTTCGCGCCCGATGTCAAGGTGCTGAATTACTCCGGCAGCGGCATCGAGACGACCTTCACCCAGGGCGAGGATGCCTGCCTCGCCGCCCTCGTCCCGCTGATGCCCGCCGAGGCCTCCGAAGCCGAGCCATCGCTGCTGATCGCCGGCGCCTTGGCCGAGGTGGTGGAGGACCAGTTCACGCGTCTGTTCCACGCGATGGGCATATCGCAGGTCAGGTTCCTCCCGCCCCGGCGCGCGGCCGACCTGCCCCCCGTCGGACCGCGCACGCGACTTCTGCTGGCCCAGCCCTTCCTCGCCGAGACCGCGCGCGCCCTGGCCGAGCGCGGCGCGCGCACGATCGAGGCGCCGTTCCCGCTCGGCGCCGAGGGCACGACGCTGTGGCTGCGCGCCGCCGCGGATATGTTTGGCATCGCTCCCGAGCGTGTCGCGACTGCGATCTCGTTCGCCTCGCAGCGCGCGCGGATGGCGGTGGCGCGAGAGCGCGCCGAACTGGCCGGAAAGCGCGTGTTCCTGTTCCCGGACTCGCAGCTCGAGGTGCCCGTGGCCCGTTTCCTCGCGCGCGAGCTCGCGATGCAACCCGTCGAGGTCGGCACGCCCTACCTGCATCGCCAGCACTTGGCGTCCGAGCTGGCGCTGCTGCCGCCGCGCACGGCGCTGAGCGAAGGCCAGGATGTCGAGCGCCAGCTCGATCGCTGCCGCGCGGCGCGGCCGGATCTCGCGGTTTGCGGATTGGGCCTCGCGAATCCGTTGGAAGCCGAAGGCATCGCAACGAAGTGGTCGATCGAGCTGCTGTTCACGCCGATTCAGGGCTACGAGCAGGCCGGCGATCTCGCCGAGTTGTTCGCGCGCCCGCTGCGCCGCCGCGCACGGCTCAGGGTGTAAGCGCATGCAGCTCGCACTCTGGACATATGAAGGGCCTCCGCATGTCGGCGCGATGCGGATCGCGACGGCGATGCGGGACGTGCATCTCGTGCTGCACGCGCCGCAGGGCGACACCTACGCCGACCTCCTGTTCACGATGATCGAACGGCGCGACCGGCGGCCGCCCGTCACCTACACGACGTTCCAGGCGCGCGATCTGGGCGGCGATACCGCCGCGCTCTTCCAGTCCGCCCTGCGCGAGGCCCACGAGCGGTTCCGCCCGCAAGCGATTCTCGTCGGCGCGTCATGCACCGCCGAACTCATCCAGGACGATCCGGCCGGATTGGCCGCGGCGCTCCGCCTTCCGGTCCCGGTGGTTCCGGTGGAGTTTCAGGCCTATCAGCGCAAGGAGAACTGGGGCGCGGCTGAAACATTCTATCGACTCGTGCGCGCCATTGCCGGACCCTTCGTCCCGCCGCCCGGCACGCCGCGTCAAGCGCGCCCCGCGAACCGGCGCCCGAGCTGCAATCTGCTCGGGCCATCAGCGCTCGGTTTCCGCCACCGCGACGACGCCGCGGAAGTCACCGCACTGCTCGAGCGGCTCGGCGTGGAGGTGAACGTGACGGCGCCCGCAGGCGCGAGCACCAGCGATCTCGCCCGGCTCGGGGACGCGGATTTCAACGTCGTCCTCTATCCGGAGATCGCGGCCACCGTGGCGCAGTGGCTGCACCGCAATTTCGGCCAGCCGGCGACGAAAACCGTGCCGATCGGCGTCGGCGCGACCCGCGATTTCATCACCGAGGCGGCCGCGCTGGCCGGCATCGATCCGGCGCCCGTGCTCGCCGCGCAGTCCTCCCGGCTTGGGTGGTACAGCCGGTCCGTGGACTCGACATATCTCACCGGCAAGCGCGTCTTCATCTTCGGCGACGCCACCCACGCCATCGCGGCGGCGCGGGTCGTCGCCGAGGAGCTTGGTTTCGCCGTCGCCGGCCTTGGCACCTATAGCCGCGAATTCGCCCGCGAGCTTCGCGAGGCCGCCCGCCGCCACGAGACCGAGCCGCTCGTCACCGACGACTACCTGGAGGTCGAGGCCAGGATCGCGGAGCTACAGCCCGATCTCGTCCTCGGCACGCAGATGGAGCGGCACATTGCCAAGCGGCTGCGCATCCCGTGCGCGGTGATATCGGCGCCGGTGCATGTCCAGGACTTCCCGGCCCGCCACTCCCCGCAGATGGGCTTCGAGGGTGCCAACGTCCTGTTCGATACCTGGGTGCAGCCCCTGATGATGGGGCTCGAGGAGCACCTGCTCGCCATGTTCCGTGACGATTTCGAGTTCCACGGCGACGCGCCGCCCTCGCATCTCGCCGCCGAGCCCACCCCCCCGACCCGGACCGGCCCCGCCTGGTCGGTCGATGCCGAGAAGGAACTGACCAAGATTCCCTTCTTCGTCCGCGGCCGCGCCCGCCGCAACACGGAGCGCTTCGCCGCGGAGCGCGCGCTGCCAATCATCACCGTCGAGACGCTGTACGATGCCAAAGCGCATTTCAGCCGCTGAGACGACGCCGATCCGGGTCGTTGTGGTGACGATGGACAGCCATCTCGCCGCGGCGATAAAGCGCGCGCGTGACGCTCTGCGGCCGGAACTGCCCGCGCTCGACTTGGTCATGCACGCCGCCGATGAGTGGGGCAACGATCCCGCCATGCTGGATACGTGCAAGGACGACATCGCGCGGGCCGACATCGTCATAGCGGCGATGCTGTTTCTCGACGAGCATATCCGCGCCGTGCAGGACGCGCTTCTGGCGCGCCGCGAGTCGTGCGACGCGATGCTGTGCTGCCTCTCGGCCGGGGAGATTGTGCGCCTGACCCGCCTCGGGCGCTTCAGCATCACCGATGCCGCGGCCGGTCCGATCGCCCTGCTCAAGCGGCTGCGCGGGAGCAAGTCCGGCGGCAAATCGAGCGGCGAGGGGCAGATGCGGATGCTCCGGCAGCTGCCGCGGCTGCTGCGCTTCGTCCCCGGCACCGCGCAGGACGTCCGGGCCTACTTTCTCGCGCTGCAATACTGGCTGGCGGGATCGGAGGAAAACCTCGCCAACCTGATCCGCATGATGGTAGAGCGCTATGCCGCCGGCGCGCGGCAAGCGTTGGCCGGATCGGTGCGCGCCGCGCCGCCGCGATCCTATCCCGACACGGGCCTCTACCACCCGTGCGCGGCCGGACGCATCGCGGAGCGCGTCGAGGCGCTTCCCGCGCGCGGCGCGTCCGGCACGGTCGGGCTCCTGCTGATGCGCTCCTATGTGCTGGCGGGCAACACGGCGCATTACGACGGCGTGATCGCCGCGCTGGAAGCGCGCGGCCTGCGCGTGATCCCCGCTTTCGCCAGCGGCCTCGACGCGCGCCCAGCGATCGAGCGCTATTTCCAGCGCGACGGCGCCCCGGCCGTGGATGCCGTGTTGTCGCTGACCGGCTTCTCCTTGGTGGGCGGGCCGGCCTACAACGACGCGCGTGCCGCCGAGACCACGCTGGCGGCGCTCGACGTGCCTTATCTCGCGGCTCACCCGGTCGAGTTCCAGACCCTGGAACAGTGGGAGTCGAACCCGTGCGGGCTGACGCCGGTGGAAGCGACGATGATGGTCGCGATCCCCGAGCTCGACGGGGCGATCTGCCCGATGACCTTCGGCGGCCGGTCGGAGGCGGCCGGCGAGCACCGGCGCGACATGGCGGCGCACGCCGAGCGGACCGCCATGCTGGCCGATCGCGTGTCGCGGCTGGTAGCGCTGCGCCGGGTCGGGCGGCACGAGCGGAAGCTGGCAATCGTGCTGTTCAACTTTCCGCCCAACGCGGGCGCCATCGGCACTGCCGCCTACCTTGCCGTCTTCGCCTCGCTTCTCCACACGCTCCGCGCGCTGCGCGACGGCGGATGGCGCGTCGATGTTCCGGACACTGAAGAGGAGCTTCGGCGGCGGATCACCCAGGGCAACGCGGCGACGTTCGGCGCGCCCGCCAAGATCGCCGCCCGCGTTCCCGCGGACACAATGCTGCGCCGCGAGCGCTGGATCGGCGAGATCGAGCGGCAATGGGGTCCGGCGCCCGGCCGGCATCAAAGCGACGGCAGCGCCGTCATGGTGCTCGGCGAGACATTCGGCAACGTGTTCGTCGGCATCCAGCCCGCCTTTGGCTTCGAGGGCGACCCCATGCGCCTTCTGTTCGAGCACGGCTTCGCTCCGACGCACGCCTTCGCCGCGTTCTACCGCTACATCCGCGAGACGTTCGGCGCGGATGCGGTGCTGCACTTCGGCACGCACGGCGCGCTGGAGTTCGTACCGGGCAAACAGGTCGGCCTGTCCGCTCGGTGCTGGCCGGATCGGCTGATCGGCGATCTGCCCAACTTCTACCTCTACGCCTCGAACAACCCGTCCGAGGGCGCGCTCGCCAAACGGCGCGCGGGCGCCACGCTGATCAGCTATCTCACGCCTCCCGTCGCGCATGCCGGCCTGTATCGCGGCTTGCTCGACCTCAAAGCCTCACTCGATCGCTGGCGCGCGCTCGAGCTTGCGACGGGGGCGGGCCAGGTCGCCGCGTTGGCCGGGCTGGTGCAGGCGCAAGCCGCCGCCGTGGAGCTGGCCTCGGCCGAGCCGGTCTGGGAACCAGAGGAGCGCGAGCCCGCCATCGCCCGGATCGTCGAGGCGGTTTACGAGTTGGAATCGACGCTGATTCCCCACGGCCTGCACGTGATCGGCGAACCCCCGGACAGCGAGGCACGAAACGCGATGCTGGATGCGGCCGGCGTGCTGGATCGAACGCGCCGCGCCGAACTGGACCGGCTGCTCGCCAGCGACTGTGAGATCCCCGCCCTCCTGCACGCGCTCGACGGCGGCTATCTCCGCCCCGCGCCGGGCGGCGATCTGCTCCGCAACACCGATGTGCTGCCAACCGGACGCAACCTGCACGGCTTCGACCCGTTCCGCATCCCAAGCGCCTTCGCGGTGCGGGACGGGGCATGTCAGGCCGAGCGTCTGCTCGCCCGCTACGCCGATGACGGGCTGGGCCTGCCCGGGACCGTCGCGCTGGTGCTCTGGGGCACCGACAACCTGAAAACCGAGGGCGGCCCGATCGCGCAGGCGCTCTGGCTACTCGGCGCCGCGCCGCGCCACGACAGCTACGGACGGCTGGCCGGCGCGCAACTCATCCCGCTCGACCAGCTCGGCCGTCCGCGCGTGGACGTTGTGGTTACCCTCTCAGGGATCTTCCGCGACCTCTTGCCGATGCAGACCCGGCTTATCGCCGAAGCCGCGCGGCTTGCCGCGGAAGCCGACGAGCCGCTCGAGTGCAATTTCGTCCGCAAGCACACGCTTGCCCTGATCGCCGCGCACGGCGGCGACATCGCCGAGGCGAGTCTGCGCGTCTTCGGCAACGCCGACGGCGCTTATGGCGCCAACGTCAACATGATGCTCGACCACGGCGCCTGGCGCGACGAGGACGAGCTGGCCGACGCGTACATACGCCGAAAAGGCTTCGCCTACGACGTGAACGGCCGGCCAAAGCGGCGGGACGCCGTGCTCGCCCACATGCTGTCGAGCGTGGACGCGACCTACCAAAACCTCGACTCCGTCGAGCTCGGCGTGACCACCATCGACCACTACTTCGACTCGCTCGGTGGCATCAGTCGCGCGGTGCAACGCGTGCGCGGCGCGACGGCGCCCGTCTACGTGGGCGACCAAACCCGCGGCGAGGGCAAGGTCCGCTCGATCGCGGAGCAAGTGGCGCTGGAGACGCGGACGCGGGCGCTCAACCCGAAATGGTACGAGGCCCTGCTGGCGCATGGTTACGAGGGCGTCCGTCACATCGAAGCCCATGTCACGAACACGCTGGGTTGGTCCGCCACCACCGGGCAGGTCGCTCCCTGGGTCTATCAGACCCTTGCCGAAACGTACGTTCTGGACGAGGCCATGCGCGAGCGCCTGGCCAGGCTCAACCCGACCGCGTCAGTGAAGATCGCCAACCGGCTGCTGGAAGCGCACGAACGCAACTACTGGTCGCCGGACGATGCGACGCTCGATGGCCTCCGTCGCGCCGGCGAGGAGCTCGAGGACCGCCTGGAAGGCATTGCCGTCGAGGAGACCGCAGCATGACCACAGCGACACTCCCGCCCCGCCCCGCGCAACCTGCCGCGACGACGGCGAGGGGAGCGTGCAGGTCCGCATGGAACCCTCCGTCAAGATCGGCTCGGCTCGCGTGTTGCCGTCTACGGCAAGGGCGGCATCGGCAAGAGCACCACATCCTCGAACCTGTCGGTCGCGTTCTCTAAGCTCGGCAAGCGTGTTCTCCAAATCGGTTGCGACCCGAAGCACGACTCCACCTTCACCCTGACGAAGCGGCTCGTTCCGACTGTCATCGACGTGCTGGAGTCCATCGATTTCCATGCCGAGGAGCTGCGCGCGGAAGACCGAAGTCGGCTTCCAGAAGGAGTCGCCATGAACGCGATCAACCCGACGCGGACCTCCCGTGAAACGACCGCCCAGGCGCAACAGGACACGGTGCTGAGCCCGCGCTTCTACACGACGGATTTCGCCGCGATGGACCGGCTGGACGTGAGCCCGGTGCGCGCGGAGTGGGATGAGCTGATGGCGGAGTTCCGGCAAGACAGGAACAAGGGCCATTTCGTCCGCAACGCCGAGTTCGACCTTGACCTGTCGCGGATGCCCGAGGACTTGCGGCGGGAATTCCTCGACTTCCTGGTGAGCTCCGTCACCGCCGAATTCTCCGGCTGCGTCCTGTACGCGGAGATCCGCAAGCGCATCAAGAACCCGGACGTGAAGGAGTTGTTCGGTTTCATGAGCCGTGACGAGGCGCGGCACGCCGGTTTCATCAACGACACGCTGAAGGATTTCGGGGTTGGCGTGGACCTCGGCTTTCTCACCAAGGCGAAGAAGTACAAGTTCTTCCAGCCCAAGTTCATCTTTTACGCCACCTACCTTTCGGAGAAGATCGGCTACGCGCGATACATCTCCATCTACCGCCAGCTCGAGCGCCATCCCGACCAGCGGTTCCACCCGATCTTCAAGTGGTTCAAGGAGTGGTGCAACGACGAGTTCCGCCATGGCGAGGCCTTCGCGCTGCTGATGCGCGCCAATCCGCACGTCCTGTCCGGATTGAACCGCCTCTGGATCCGCTTCTTCCTGCTCGCCGTGTTCGCGACCATGTATGTGCGCGACCACGCGCGGCCGGTGTTCCACCAGGCGCTCGGCCTCGACCCTACCAGCTACGATCTACAGGTGTTTCGCATCACCTCGGCGATCGCCCGCCAGGTCTTCCCGGTGGAGCTCGATGTCGACAACCCGCGCTTCGTCGCGGGGCTGGAGCGCCTCCGCCGGATCGCCGAGGCGATAGCAGAGGCAAAACGTCGGGGCGGGCTGGTCTCTCGAGTCAAGCGGCTTGGCCTGAT
The DNA here is from genome assembly GCA_963818725.1 of uncultured Pseudomonadota bacterium. Taxonomy (GTDB): domain Bacteria; phylum Pseudomonadota; class Alphaproteobacteria; order Acetobacterales; family Acetobacteraceae; genus DATFDN01. The sequence continues at coordinate 187,250 of CAWFTU010000001.1, forward strand.
GGCGGCCGCCGGCACCGCGCTGTTGCGGCTCTACACGCTGCCCGCGCGGCGCCACGACCTACCGGAGCAGGTCCGCATGGCTCCGGCGTGGTAGCGGCAGCAATGGTCCATTTTCTGGCGCCGGTCCTGTTCGCGCTGTTCGTCTGGTGGTTCAGCACCGGCCTGATCATCTTCCTCGACGGGCTGCCCCGCCGCACCTTTGGGTGGAGCATGCTCGGCGCGACGGTCCTGCTGGCCGTCTCGCTCTGGGGCATTGGGCGAACGAGCCACGATGCCACCGTCGCCGGCGCCTACTGGGCGTTCACCTTCGGCCTGCTCGCCTGGGGCTGGCAGGAGATCAGCTTCTACATGGGGTTCGTGACCGGGCCGCGCCGCGACGGCTGTCCGGAGGGATGCGCGGGCTGGCGCCATTTCGGCCACGCCGTGCAGACCAGCCTGTATCATGAGCTGGCGATCATCGCGGCCGGGGCGGCGGTGGTCGCCCTGACCTGGAACCAGCCCAACCAGGTGGGCACCTGGACCTTCATGATCCTCTGGTGGATGCACCAGAGTGCGAAGCTGAATGTCTTCCTTGGCGTGCAGAACCTGAACGAGGAGTTCCTTCCGGAACATCTGAGCTTCCTGAAGAGCTTCCTCACCAAGAAGCCGATGAACCTGCTGTTTCCGCTTTCGGTGTCGGTGTCCACCGTCATCGCCGCGGTGCTGGTGGGGAAGGCGATCGCGCCCGATGCCGGCGCGTTCCGGTCGGTCGGCTTCACCCTGCTCGCCACGATGATGACCCTGGCGGTCCTGGAGCACTGGTTCCTCGTGCTGCCGCTTCCGGCCGCGGCGCTGTGGAAGTGGGGCCTGGCCTCGCGCGCGCCGACGCGGGCCTTCGACGTGGAGGTGGTCGCGGGTTTCCTCGGCGCGGGGAAGACCACCGTGCTGCGGCGCGTCCTGGCGGCGGCCGATCCGTCGGTGCGCGCTGTGGTGCTGGTCAACGACTTCGCATCCTTGGGCGTGGACGGATCGTTGCTGAGCGGCCAGGGCGCCGGCGTCGTCGAGCTGCCCAATGGCTGCATATGCTGCTCGCTCAGCGCTGACTTGTCGCGGCAGCTCGGCCAAGTACTCGCCGAATGGGCGCCGCAAAGGGTGCTGATCGAACCAAGCGGCGTTGCCGACGTCGCGACGCTGCTCGCCGTACTCAACCAGCCGAAGCTGAAACCGCTGATCCGCTCGCTCAATGTCCAGGCGGTCATCGACGCGGCGGCCTTCCTGGCCGATTACGCGCGGATGCCGGCGTATTTCGAGGCGCAAGCCCGGCTCGCGGGCACGGTGGTCGTGAACAAGTGCGACCTCGTATCGGACGCCGAGCTGCGCATGATCGCGGCGACGCTGCGCGGGCTGAACCCCTCTGTCGCCGTTGTCGCGGCCTCGTTCGGCATTCTCCGGCCGGAACGGATCGCGCCGTCAGCGCCTGTCGCGGCGCCGGCCCGGAAGCAGCCGGACGACATGCCCGCGCATCGGCACGAGCCGCACAAACACGATCACGCGGGGTTCGGGCCGGGCCTGTCGTCCTGGAGCGCCCGTCTCAACGGACCCTGTGACGCGGGCGTGCTGGAAGGGGTGCTCGCGGCGGCCGCCCGCGGCGAGTTCGGCACCCTCGAGCGGGTAAAAGGCATCGCGCGCGTCGGCGCCGGCTGGATTCATTTCGACATGGCGGGAGGACGCCCGCGCCTGGCCGCCTTCGCGCCGCGCGAGGGAGAGGAGGCCTGCGTGGTCGCCATCGGCCGCTCGGTCAATGAGGCCAGTCTTCAGGCGGCGTTCGCCGCATGCCAGTTGGCGGTCGCCGCGTGAGAGGCGAGCGATCGCCGCGCCAGGCAGGAGCCTCTCGAGGGCACAGGAGAGCAGGATGAACGTCGAGGCATTCTTCCGCAACCAGCTTGCCGAGCTGCGGCGCGAGGGACGCTACCGGGTGTTCGCCGACCTGGAACGCCGCGCGGGCAGCTTCCCCCGCGCGGTGCACCACAAGGAGCGCGGCCGGTCCGAGGTGACGGTGTGGTGCTCGAACGACTATCTCGGCATGGGCCAGCACCCGCTCGTGCTGGAAGCGATGCACGAGGCCATCGACCGCTGTGGCGCGGGCGCCGGCGGGACGCGCAACATCGCGGGAACGAATCACTATCACGTGCTGCTGGAGCAGGAACTCGCCGATCTGCATCGGACGGAAGCCGCGCTCCTGGTATAGATCCGGCTGTCATTATCTTGAATCATGCCGCATAGCGCATGGACTTCTGGCGGAGGAAGCTGCGGACCCGGGCGGGCGACTTGGCCAGCCGACGCATGTGGCTGATGGCGGCCTGCTTGAGCTGCTGTTTGCTGCGCATTGGCGCCTTGCGGGTGACGTGCCGCTTGAGGTCGGCATTCAGCCCTTCATCCGGATTGAGTTCCGGACTGTGGGACGGCAGGTAGGAGACCTCGATCTGCGCCTTGTGCGGTGCCGTCGCGGATGTGGTGGAAATAGGGGTGGCGTAATCTCCGAGTGGATCAACGACTCGTAACCGGCGTTGGCGCGCCGGGGGAGATTACGCCATGCAGAAGAATAGCACGTCGGCGGAAGCGGCGCCGCTGTTTGCTGGGGAGGCCTGGTTCGACCCGATCGAGGCCGCGCTGCGGGAGCGGGTCCGGCTTTTTCTGGAGGAGATGATCGAGCAGGAGGCGACCGCTGCCCTGGGACGCGGTCGCTACCAGCGAGGCGCCGCGGCGGGTTACCGGAATGGCACCCGCTCGCGGCGGCTGCTGGGCTCGTTCGGCCCGATCGAGGTCGCGGTGCCCCGGGCTCGGCTGTTGGCTTCGGATGGGACGAGCCGGGAATGGCAGAGTGCAGTGCTGCCCCGCTATGCGCGGATGACCCGACAGGTCGAGGCGCTGATTGCGTCGGCCCACCTCGCTGGCACCAACACGCGGCGGGTGAAGCGGGCGCTCGGGGCGCTGTTCAAGGGCGCCATCGGCAAGGACGTGGTCAGCCGCGTGTGGCGCAAGGTGAAGACCGATTGGGAGGCCTGGACGCGGCGCGACTTGGTGGCGGAGGACATCGTCCGGCTGGTCCTCGATGGCAGCGTGGTGCGCGTGCGGCTGGACCGCAAGGCCACCAACATCTCGCTCCTGGTTGTGCTCGGCGTTCGGCGCGATGGGCAGAAGGTCCTCCTGGCCGTGCGCAACATGGGGGGCGAGAGCGAAGCCGCTTGGCGCAATGTACTTGACGATCTCATCGCGCGTGGTTTGCGGAACCCCGAATTCCTGATCATCGATGGGGCCGCCGGACTGGAGAAGGCGCTCGCTGCGCTGTGGCCTGAGGTGCCGACCCAGCGCTGTACGGTGCACAAGCACCGCAATCTCCTGGCGCACGCGCCGGACGCGCTGCGTGAGGAGATTTCCGCCGACTACAACGACATGATCTACGCCAGGACGGCAAAGGAGATCGAAACGCGCCGCAAGTCGTTCATTCGCAAATGGCGGCTGAAATGCCGCGCGGTGGTCGACAGCTTGGAAGAAGCGGGCGAGCGGTTGTTCACCTTCACCCGGTTGCCCGAGAGCCAATGGAAGTCGGCCCGAACCACGAATGCCATCGAGCGCCTGCACGAGGAATTCAAGCGCCGCATCAAGACACAGACCGTGCTGCCCTCAGCGGAGACCGCGGCGATGTTGTTTTGGGCACTGCTTGCTTCAGGACAGATTACCATGCGCAAGGTCGACGGCTGGCAGACGCTTCCCGAAAAGCTCGCTCCTCAATGCATTGACTTGGCAGCCTAACCTGATATCTCGTTGCATCGGAGACGCGCCACACCCAATTTCCACACAACTCGCGACAGCACCGCCTTGTGCCGGGCGAGCCACTCACGCACCACCGCCGAACGGTGCACTGGCAGCCGGTCGAGGATCAGGAACACCTTGCGCCCGGCATCACGGATCAGGCGTTGCAGGAAGCCGATCAGCACCGGCGCCTTGATCGCGCCGTCCAGCACCTGCCAGCGCAACTCGCCTCGGTTGCTGACCGCCGAGATCAGGCCCCGCCCGATGCGGCGCTGGTTGGGCCGCACGACGGGTGTCTTGCCGGGGAGCGCGTAGGAACGACCGCGCACGTCCTCGGCGCGCAGCCCGGCCTCGTCGCCCCAGAAGATCACCCCACGCGCCCGCCGGGCCCGGGCGACAATCGCTGGATACTCCCGGCGCAGCCAATCGCGCACCGCTGCCGGTTGCTGCTCATGGGCCCGCCGCAGCGGCTTTTGCGCGGTGAAGCCCCAGCGTGCCAGGTGCGTGCCGGTGGTGCGCACCGCCAGGCGCACGCCATACTGGCGGCGGATGAGCGCACCCACCGCCCCCTCCGCAGCCATTCCATGGACTGCGTCCATGGAACCTTCGGCTGCTCCGCCCGGCTCCACAGCGCAAAGTCCAGGCCCAACTCGTCGGGCACACGGCGGCAGATCAGCCGCTGGATCTCCCTCTCCTGTGCCGTCGTCAGCAGCTTCTGCTCGTCTGGCTTGCGCCCGCGCTTGCCGCTGACCAGCCCCGTCTCGCCCTGGGCGTCAAAACGCTTGCAGATGTCGAACACGCCGGTTTGGCTGAGCCCGACCTGGGCGGCGATTGCCGCATAGTTCGCACCGCTCTGGCGCAGGCCGATCACCTGTCGCCGTCTTTCTTCCTGGGCCGCCGGAGCCAGCTTGCGCATGTCCACGTGCTTCATGTCCGAGGACGTGGTGGCCCTCAGCTTCTATTCAAAATAATGGCAGCCGGATCTATAACTGCTCAACCCACCCCCGCCAGTTTGTCTTGAGCGACCGGCGAAATTGGAGTTGACGCGGTAACGGGCGACTCGATTCAAGGTTGGGGTGAACACCGATCTTGACCTGAGCAAGCTGTCGCATGCGGAGAAGGATGCCCTCGTCCTCTCGCTTGCTGCGCAATTACAAGCGGCACTGGCGCGGATTGCTGAACTGGAGAAGCGGCTGGCCGAGTTGCAGCTTCCGCCGAAGACGCCGGACAATTCCAGCGTGCCGCCGTCGAAGGGTCTAAAGCACAACGTGGCGGACAAGCCGAAGCGGAGCGGTCCTCGCGCGGGCAGCGTGGGGCGCAGGGGCGGCGGGCGGGAATTGACGGCCGAGCCCGACGAGGCGGTGATCGCCCGCGCGGCGCGCTGCCAATACTGCCAGTCGGCACTCGCCGACGCCGACCAGAAGCTCGATGCCCGCTACGATAAGGTCGAGCTGCCCCGCGTGCGCCCTGTGGTGACGCGGGTGGAACGCTATGCCGGGCGTTGCCAGTGCTGCGGTCGCACCACGCTGGCAGCGCTACCGGAGGGGCTGGAACCGGGCACGCCGTTTAGCATCAACATCGTCGCATTGGCGATGTATCTGCGTTTCACCCACGCGATCAGCTACGAGCGGCTGAGCCGGATGATGCTGGATCTCCATGCCCTGCGGATCAGCGAGGGCGCGCTGGACGCCGCCTTCCGTCGCGCCCGTCCACGTTTGGAGGCCGATGTCGCCGCAATCCTCGCGCGCCTGCGCCGCGCCCGCGTGATCGGATCGGACGAGACCTCGGTGCGCGTCGGTGGCGTGACCCGCTGGAATTGGGTGTTCCAGAACAGCGACGTCGCGATCCACGTCATCCGCGGCAGCCGTGGCGCCGGTGTGGTCGGCGCGGTGCTGGACGGGCATCGGCCGATGATCTGGGTCTCCGACCTCTACGGCGCCCAGCAGGGGCACGCCGAAATCTGGCAGGTCTGCCTCGCGCATCAGTTGCGCGACTGCCAGTATGCGATCGAGGCGGGGGATGCGGTGTTCGCCCCGCGCATGAAGGCGCTGCTGCTGCGCGCGGTGCTGCTGGCGCGGCGGCACCGCGCGCTGGCCGAGAGCACGCGGCGCGAATACCGGCGACGGCTGGAAGTGGCACTCGACGCTGTGATCGCGCTGGCGCCGACGCAGCGCGACGGTAAACGGCTGCGCAAGCGATACGCCAGGTTCCGCGAGCACCTGTTCACCTTTCTCGACCATCCCGAGATCACCGCCGACAACAACGCGAGCGAACGGGATCTGCGTCCCACCGCAACGTATCGCAAAGTCACCGGCGGATTCCGTTCCGACTGGGGTGCTGATCTATTCGCCGCCGTCCGCTCCGTCGTCGGCACCGCCAAGCGCCGCGGGATCGACGCCTATCAGGCCATTCGCGATACGCTATGCGGCCAGTCCGTGCTCACCCCGGGATGAGCAGTTACCACGCTGCCGCAACGACAGGTCTCTACCCAAGTTCCTGCGGAAACGCCGCGCGGGCATTTCTTGCCGGATCACGTCTGCGTGTCTGGTTGATGCACAAGAGAGCAGCGGTCGCGGTTCCGGTGCTGTGGTATTCAGGGCTGTTCAACGCTTTCGAATGATGGTGAGTGAGAGCACGTTTTTGATGCCTGCGAGACCGGCGCGGTAGCGATCCTGGCTGAGCGTGTCCGTCTGGTTGGCCTTGAGGATGTTGAAGGCGAAGCTGCGCAGGCGAGCAAACACGCCTGGGTTGGTGCGGATGCGCGAGCGGTCTTCGCCCAAGGTGACGTCGCGGCTGTAATGCGAGGTGGTCTCGATCCTCCAGTGCGCGCGGATTGCCTCGGCGGCGCGGGTGGCGGTGACCGGGGTGTTTGAAACGTAGAAGGCCATCTCGGCGGAGTGGCGCAGCAGCCCGGTCTTGGCGTTGCGGGTGTGGACAGTGCGCTCGACACGGATGATGGCGGCCACGTGCGGATGCCAGTCGGTGTCGGCCAGCGTGTCGGCGGGATCGAAGACGGTGACGGTGCGACGTTTGTCGCGGTTGCGGCCCTTGTTATGGCTGTGGACAGACCCGAGTGGTGTTGTGGTGGCCGAAGCCGCCCGGATTTTCTGGTGCAGGGTCGGCTGGTTGTCCTTGACGCCGACGATCAGGGCGACGTTGGCTCCTGCTGCAACCTCGAAATGTTTTTTTGGCAATGCAGCGCGTCGAGTGTGACGATGGTGCCGCGAGCGATGCCGAGTTCGGCCAGCAGCATCTGTGCCGCCGGGATTTCGTTGGATTTCTCGGCGATGTCGATGTGGGCGGAGCTGGCAAAGGTTCCGACTGCGTAGCAGGTGGAAAGCCAGCGGAGGGGAGCACCAAGGCGGTGTCGGTGGCAAATGCGCTCAGCACCTGGGCAGAGGCACGATCGCGGAACTTATCAAAGCTGCCGCGCAGCGTCTTGCCATCCAGGGCAATGCTGCCCTGCCCAGGCGTGGCGCGCGCCGCCTGCAGCAGGGCGGCATGGTGGCGGAAGACCCCCTCCACCGTGGCCGGGTCGAGCCCTTGGAGAATGTAGCGGACGGCGGTGTGCGCGGGTGCGCGGCGCCAGTTCAGGCCGAAGGCCGCGTTCAGCCTGCGGCGATGGACGCCGATGAAGGTGACAATGCCACGATACGAGTTGCAGCCGGTCACGATGGCGAGGATGGCGAACAGCAGCACGTGGGGCAGCCCGTAGAGCTTCCCCTGCGCCCGGCGCGGATCAGGGACGTCCGCCAGCACGTCCAGCAACGGCGAAAACGCAGCCACGGCACCCTCCGACCCCGTTGCCGCCCCAAGGGTCAGACATTTGCCGGCTCGGGAATCCCCCTTGGATCAGCCGCCTCACTTCACCCCACATGTGTGGCAGGGCGGCCTCAGTGAAGGCAATGCGGCAGCGTTGAACAGCCCTGCTGTGGTATTCCAGACCGCGTTGGTCCGGTGCTGGACTGGAAAGGTCATACAGGCCAGCGCATCGTCTTCGCCGTGCTTGTCAGCCTGGCGAGCTCAGTGGGCACGCTGGGCTTGGCCGGCGGCCTGATCGAGGCGTCCGGGAAAGCCTGGCCGGACTTCCTAAGCCTTTGTTATCGGTGGCGTGGTCGCGGTTTATGCGGCCCTTTCGACCAGTGCCGCGTAACAGCCCGGCGCCGCGAAGTGGACGTGCAGGTAGGCTGCTCGGATGTCGGCAAAGAGCCGATCGACCGCCGCTTCGAGCTGCTGCCCGTCAACCAGCTCCCAGCCGACCAGCATCGCGTCGGTGTCGAAGGCGCGCACTGCGAGCATGCGGAGACGCAACTGCTGCGGCACCTCATCGACGGCATCGAACTGCTCCTCGCCGGCGCGCACAAAGGCCGCAAAGCGCATGCAGTACGGCGAATTGACGGAGTGGTGCTCGTAGTTGACCAGAATCAGCTCGTCGCCCGGCTGCGAGTTGGTGAGGCTGACGCGACAGGGATAGCCTGGGGTGCGCTCATCGGCGATCCGGCGCACGGCGCCACGCGAGGCCAGCGCCTCGTCGGAGAGCGTGAACAGATCGGCGAAATGCTCGGCCGGCAGGCCCTTGATGCGGAAGCTCATGTCCAGTCCTTCCCGTGTGTGCGTCTATCGGAATCTGGTGATCGCGGAGCGACGCTCCATCCGCTTCTTGCGCTCTCACTCGCGCTGGCTTCGGCTATAATGGTCGTTGTCACCGGTAGTCGGGCAGGAGAGAGCAGTGGCGAATGCGCAAGACTTGCAGTTCCTGGAGCAGGCCGCGTTCCTGAACGGCCAGGAAATCGCAGATGGGCTGCTTGCCTCGCAGCTCTCGCCAAGTTTCGCGGTCAGCCAGCTCGGTGTTCAGGAAGTGACAGACCACGTCTAGCTGAACGGCCTGCTGCAATCGATCGTCACCCTGGAGGGATTGCCGGCGCCCCCGCAACTGTCCACGCTGTTCCAGACCCAAATCAACAGCTTCGAGTCGGCGTTCGGGCCGAATTCGGACACTCAATATCTGAACGCCGAGGTGGCGGGCCATCAGCAAAGCCTGCTCATCTACCAGACCGAGGCCCTCAACGGGGAAGACCCGTTGCTGCGCTCCTATGCCCAGGGATCGGTGACGGTCATTCAGGGACACCTGAACTAGGCCTCGAACCTGCTCGCTTCCAACGATTCCTTCGGCTTTCGGTAGGCCGATTCTGGGTAACGCTGGTAAAGGTTGGAACGATGGTTGAACTCGAAATCATCGTGCGGCGGCCGCGTCTGGCCGGCCGCAACCCGCACCTCCTGTTCGTCCACGGCATTTGCGTCGGCGCCTGGATCTGGGACGAGCGCTTCCTGCCGTTCTTCGCCGAGGCCGGCTTCGAGGCCTATGCTGTGAGCCTGCGCGGCCATGGCAACAGCGGCGGGCGGGAGCGGCTCTCGTCCTGGCGCCTCGCCGACTACACCGACGATCTGCGCGAGGCGGCGCGCCAGGTCGGCGGGCCGCTCGTGGTGATCGGCCACTCGCTCGGCGGTGCCGTCGTCCAGGACTGGCTGCGAACAGGGGGGACGGCCGTCGCCACGGCGCTGCTCGCCTCGGTGCCGCCCTGGGGGATCGCCGTCTCGGGGTGGCGCATGTGGCTCGCCTCGCCCGCGCTGTTCCGAGAGGTGGCGATGATGAGCCATCACGGGCCTGCGGCTGCGGACCCTGAGATCATGCGGCCCGGACTGTTCTCTGACGACCTGCCGGCCGAGGTCTACGCCCGCTTTGTGCGGCGCGTCCAGGATGAGTCCCCGATTGTCGGCGCCGAGCTCCAGGCGTGGCGGCCGTTCGCGCCGCGGCCCTGGCGGGTGCCGCCGATGTTCGTCCTGGGCGGGGCCGCGGATCGGTTTGTGCCGCCCGACGAGGTGTGGCGGACCGCCGCCTATTACGGCGTCGAGCCGGTGATCATGCCGCGCCTCGCCCATGTCGTGATGCTCGATCCGCGGTGGGAGACTGCGGCGCGGGCGCTGCTCGACTGGCTCACGGCCCTCGCCGGGTGAGTATCCGCTGTAACGACCCTGCGCCTTGGGCAGGGATCGGGTGTGCTGCCATCATCACCCTGTCGGCTCTGCGCGGACACACGGACACGGCACGCACCAGCGACCCATGACGCTCGCGTTGCGGCGGCAACCCCGCTGATTTCTCTCCAACTTCGAGGCCCAGTGCTCGCGAAGCTGTGCGTTCGGTGATGCAGGCTGCCGCTGATCCGCCCCTTTTGCAGCAGGTTTCCGCCGCCTTCGACAGCCAGTTGTGGCGCAGATCACAGCGGCGCGCACGCGCCGCAGGTAAACCGGCTCATGCTTACGGGAGGCCGCCATGACCTACGACGATTTCGACATGTGGCTCGACGCCGTGCGGACCCTTTCGCCGGTTCCCGTCGCCGCCAACGATCGCTGGTATGACGCGTTCCTCTGCGCTCTGGACCCGCAGGTCGCGGTGCGCCTCATCGAACCCGACAAGACCCAGGGATGGTTCGCTTCGCTCTCGCTGGCGCTCAAGCGGTTTTTCGACTGAGCGAGGGCCAGCTCTTACCAAGGGCTGGAGGGATGTGATCAGAGCGGGGTGGCGCCTGCCGGATGAAACGGCCCCGGACGCTTGGCGTTCTCCCCATACACTGCGCCGCTGCGGCGCTCTCCTGATCGCCTAGGAACCATCTCCCCATGAATGAATCTCGCCTGCCGGACCGAGCCGCCGTGCTCGCCGAGTTGACCGACTTGCTGCAGCTCGAGGCCGACGCCCTCGCTGCGTACGCCGTCGTCACCGCCCAGCTGCGCCGGCCGGAGTTCCGCGCCGCGGTCAGGGCGTTCGGCGAGGACCATGCCCGCCACGTCCGCGACCTCTCGGCCGCAGTCCGCGAGCTGGGTGGCGTGCCCCTCACGGTGCCGCACATCCCGACCGGGCTGCTGAAACTCGGCGTACAGTCCACCGGCTGGTCGTGGGACGACAGGGCCGCGTTGCTCGCCTTCGTCGCCAACGAGTGGCAGGCGCGCGAGAAGTACGCCCGCGCCGCCACGCGCCCGCACGCGCCCGCGCTGGCCGCCCTGCTCACCCGGCACGCCCAGGACGAGGCCCGGCACTATGGGTGGGCCTTTGACGCGCTAACAGGGCTAGGTTGCGGGCCGGAGACGGCCATTGGACAGGCCACCCAGGCCTTCGCCCGCCTGCACGGCGGCATGGCGGATGCCCTGGAGGGGATTCGGCCGGATGTGGCTCGAGGTCGCCGCGCGCGCCCAGCAGCCGCATGCCTGGGTCCTGCCCTGGGCAAGCGTCCGGCTCAGGCAGGCGGGATAGGCCGGGACCGCCCCCGTTTGCCCTTCAAGAAACGCAACACACGTCTGCGTGACGCCCCCTTTCGCGCTATGTTGCAGTGCAATATGTCTTGGCCAGCAAGCGGATGACGCTTGCTCCGGTTCATCACTCCCGCGCTCTGGTGGCGTGCCTTAAATCCAAGGCGCGGTAGCTGAGTGCGGGCTAAGTCGGAAGAGAAGGACCAAGACCAATGGCAGTTACACCCGAAATCAGGAAGCCCATCGATACTCCCGCGCCGGGGCTGGTGGACCCAGAGGGGCACAAGGTGACCGCGACGGCGAACCGCGCGGCCAACGAGACGCGCCAGGCCGGCGAGCAGGGTGGGCAGGCGGCCCAGCACTCGGCCGAGGTGGTGGGCTTGCTCGCCAGCCGCGCGATCGAGCAGAGCCGCGAGGGGGTCCGTCAGGGCTTCCGCACCGTCGCCGAGGCGCAGCGGCCGGTGGCCGAGCGTGGCTACGCCCAGGGCCAGCAGGCGATCGAGACCGCAGCACGGGTGAGCGAGGCGTATCGGCAGGCCGCCGAGCGCACCGCTGAGGACGTGCAGGCGCTGGCGGTGTCCTGGACCCATTTCGTCCGCGGCGTCCAGCAGTGGCAGCACGCGTATTTCGATATGGCCCAGCGCGCCTTCCAGCGCTTCGGCAGCCGCCCGCAAGAGCTGCTCCGGGCCAACTCGATGGTCGAGGCCGCCCAGGTCCAGCGCGACCTCTATGTGGAGACGGTGAACAACGCGATCGCCTCTAGCAGCACCTTGCTCCAGCTCGCGGGGCAGATCGCCCAGGACACGGTGCGCCCGCTCCAGGAGCGTGCCCGCTTGCACGGCTAAGCACCAGGCTTGATGCGGCGGCCGGCAAGGCCGCCGCAGAGGGCTAGCGAAACGACCATCCGGGGGCCGCAACAAGCTGGTTATTGTTGCGGCCCCCGGCTTGTTTTTGGCGGCGCCACGCGCCGTGGCGAGCGGTCTCCTTAAATCTTTCTAATTTCACCGCAACGCCCAGGGCGGCAGACTGTTGCGTGTGCTTGCAAATTTCTTGCATTCCAGCGTTCAGTTTCCATCCACTGCAAAACTTTTTCGTGAATTCAAGGCATTTCGCGGGGCGTTCCAATCCGCGGGGCTGTTGCGTCCGAAACTGGCCCGTCACAAGGTGCGACCCTGATGTCCTTCGAAACCACGCAGATCAGCAGCCTCCCCGACGCGATCGCCCCGGACGGCTCGGAGGTGCGCCTGCTGTGCCAGACGGGGCGGGGGAGCATGGCGCAGTTCGCGTTGCCGCCGGGCGCCGTCTCCCGCGCGGTGGCGCACCAGACCGTCGAGGAGGTCTGGTGCTTCCTCTCCGGGCGCGGGCGGATGTGGCGGCGGCTCGGCGACCGGGAGGAGGTCGCCGCGGTCGGTCCCGGCACGTCGGTCAGCATCCCGGCCGGGACGCGCTTCCAGTTCCGCTGCGACAGCGACGATCAGCCGCTCGTGGCCGTCGGCGTGACCATGCCGCCCTGGCCGGGCGAGGCGGAGGCCTACGCCGTCGAGGGATGCTGGCAGCCCACCGTCTGAGACCGAAACAGGCGAGGTGGTGGTGCTGGCGCCTCGGCACGGAGCCTGCCATCGGCGGCACGTTACGCGGGCCGCACCAGGCGCTTCCGCCCGGCTTCCGCCGCCCCGGCGATCCCGATCGCGGTGTAGAGGACGAGCAACGGCCCTGCGGCGCGCCAGTCGCCGGTCCATTGGTGCGCCAGCCCGAGCAGGAGCGGCCCCGCCGCGGCGATGATGTAGCCGACCGCCTGCGCCATGCCGGAGAGCTGCGCCGCCGTCGCCGCGTCGGGCGCGCGCAGCACGAGCACCGCGAGCGTGATCGAGAACACTGCCCCCTGGCCGACGCCCATCACCACGGCGGCGCCCCAGACCCAGGGGAGCGGGGCGTACAGGCAGCCCAGGAAGCCGATGAGTCCGACAGCGAGGCTCAGGATCGCCGGCGCCCGCTCGTCGCGCCACAGCAGGGCGAAGGGCGCGCCGCCCAGCGTGGCCCCCACCTGCGCCAGCACCGAGGCCGACAGCACGAGCCCCGCCGCCACCGCGCCCACCCCGCGGTCGCGCAGGATCGGCGCCAGCCAGCCGAAGGCGCAGTAGGTGGTCGCCGACTGGAAGCCCATCAGCAGCGTCACCTGCCAGGCCAGCGCGTTGCGCCACAGTCCGGGCAGCCGGCGCCGCGCCGCCGGGCGGAAGTCCGCCGGCAGCACCGGCAGCAGGGCGAGCGCGGCCAAGAGCGCCGGCAGCGCCCAGACGGCGAGGCTCGCGCCCCAGGAGCCGAGGCGCAGGGCCAGCGGCGCGCTGGCCCCGGCGGCCCCCGCCGCGCCGACCGACAGCGTCATGCTGTAGAGGCCGGTCATCAGCGCCACGCGGTCGGGGAAGTCGCGCTTGACCAGCCCCGGCAGCAGCACGTTGACCACGCCGATCGCGGCGCCGGACAGCACGGCCCCGGCGAACAGCGCCACCGGTGCCTCGGCCCAGCGCAGCAGGGTGCCGGCGGCCAGCGCCAGCATCATCGCGAGCACCGTCCGCTCCATGCCGAAGCGGCGGGCGAGCGGCGGCGCGAACGGCGCGAACAGGCCGAAGCAGAGCGCCGGCAGCGTGGTCAGCACGCTGACCGAGGCCACGGTCAGGCCGGTGCTGCGCATCACCTCCGGCAGGACCGGCCCCAGGCTGGTCACTGCGGGTCGCAAGTTGAAGCTGGCCAGCAGCAGCGCCGCGCCAAGCATCAGCCGTCCGCCGCTCACCCTCCCACCCGGCACGCGGCCCACGGCGTCGTGCATCCGATGTCCCTGGTCCAAGCCGCAACCCCATCGCATTCAGGCCCGTGGTGTATCGTGCCTCAGCAGCAAGCTCGACCCCTCGTGGCCTTGGAGCAGGGCCGCACCGCGCACAGTCCTTTCAGGCAGGGTGCCCTTTCAGGCAGGGTGCGGGTTCGCCACCCCTGCTCGGCGCCGCTTCGGCGGACCAGCGCCGCAGGCTCGGGACCCATGACCGCACTGAAGACCTAAGCCTTGCCAGACACTCTCGGGAGCAGAGAGTCTTTCCAGCCTAAAGAGACAATGAGCACCCGGGCGCCCTCCTCGGAGGACCATGCAAAATCGTGGGGCTGCGTGCTCTCCTCTCGTTCGCCCTGACTCACGTCCAGGCAGCGGGCGAAACCAAGATGGCATCGCCCCGCGCCAGCGTGGCCACGGAGACGTGTGGCCAAGTGAGTCCGTTGACGTTCAAGAAGACCTGCTGCGAGTATCTGTGTCGATCTCACCGTGATCGTGCGCGGCGGCGTGATCTCGACGGGCAGGTTCACACGAAACTTTGGAACGGGTTGCCCGGCCTCGCCGATCTTGCGCGGGGTTCGTCCTGGTGATCTGAAGTCAAGGACGGGACGGTCTCCAAGGCCACATAGCCTTATCGCCACACGCTACGACAAGCTCACGGCCAACTTCCTCGCCGCTGTCCATCTCGCAGCAGTCGCCTGCTGCTGGTTGTGAGTCCGGACCTTGGGTCAGGCGACCAGGAGGCGGCTCACGTACCGATCGATGCCGAGGTCGGGCACGGCGGCCACCGGCACGGGCCGGTAGAGGAACGCGAACACCGGCAGCAGCGAGTACCTGGAGCTGCAGGATCAGCCGAGCCCCGGTCGTCGGAGCCGCGCCGCGATGGATGCCGTATGTGTCCGCGAAGAAGTTTGTGCCGCGCGGCCCAGTAATCGTCCGCACACTCTCCCGTCCATGCCGGCTCTCGATCTCCTCCATCGTGTACGGGCGTTCCAATATGCGTCCGGCGGTCCGGTGCGAGCCGGCCACGAACTCGTGTGGGCCCGCTCCAGCGTCAACCTCGGTCAGATAGACGAACAGCTTGAGGAAGCGCCAGTCGTCCGGGTCGCGGTGAAAGCGCTGGACGCCCACCGCCCTCGCCCCTGCCACGCTCTCGTTGCCGGCTGGAAAGGACCAGCGGATGCCGATGCTGGAGAGCGTCGGCCGGCACCGCAGGTAAGCGGCGGCGACCCGGAGCACCCCCGGGTGGTTGGCCAGCGCCAGGACGTGCGGGCATCGGAGCACGGTCTCCAGCGGATAGGATGCCATCATCGTCCCGGCGGGCCTGTCCTCTACGCGAAAGCGGCGGCCATCGCGGCCAACCGCCTCCTGGTTTCGGATGAACCCAGCGATCTCCGCCAGCACCGGCGCTGTGAGCAGGAGGTCGGCCAGGGCGTAGCCGTCGCGGGCAAGCGACGCGAGGATGCCAGGCTCCTGGTCGGTCACCCCCTGCGGCGAAGCCGGCACGTCCGGCGGGGCTCCCGCCCGGTGCCGGAGAGTGACGCCAGCCGCGATGGCGCGCGACAGAAGCCGCCGCAGACTAGGATATGGCACAAGACGCTGGCTGAAGTACAGGGCCGCGCGGGCAGGACGGAACCCCGGTCCCGGCTTTAGGCGCGCATAGTCCAACATCACTATGTCCTTGCAACATTTCGAACGGGATCGCGGCGGGGACGCCTATCAGTGGCATCGACTGCATCCATACGGAACAGGGCACAACGGTATTTGCGCCCCAACCAGGAGGGTGCGGGATTGCTGGGTCATGATGGCGGCGCGCTGTCTAAAAACTGTCTACATGTTAATTAAAATCGTCATTGAGACAATACCAAAGCGGCGACGTCATAGATCATGGACCCTGAGACAATCCCGCTAGTCGATTTCAGGTTAACAATGATATCACGCTTCAGCTTCACGACCGGGTAAGCTACGTCACACCATTGTAGGTAGTACGTCAATTTTCAGCGCCTGATCTCCCACAACCCAAACTGTCCCGGCCCTTCCTCCGACTGCACCACCCCCTTCTCCCGCTGCACCGAGGCGCCACCCCACTCGCTTCCTCATGAGCCGCAGAAGCCGCTTGTCGTCCCGGTTCAGCGCCCACTGGGTCAGCAGCTCGAAGGCAATGTCACGTGTGGTCAACGGCTCGGACGCCTGCCGCAGGATGTCCAGCACGATCCGCCTCATGTCCTCGCGCTTGGCCCAACTCATGGCGGGGGGAAGGCGCACCGACGGACGGTCTTCAGTTCGTGGTTGGGATCGAACTGGAGGATCGCGGCGTGCAGCAATGGCTGACACGGGCCGGGCTGCGGCCGAGTGATAGAACTGGCGCGCATGGAAACTGCCGAAAGCCTCGGAGCGCTGCGCTTTCGGCTGCTTCGGCTGCGCGTTGCGGACGGGCGTGAGGGGTCGTGGACTTCACGCCGGAGCTTGAGCCGGAGCCGGGCGCGCTGGCCCTGATCCGCGACCCTCCGGCCGGCTTCTCGATCGCGCCGCGCGGACTGGCGGGCGAGGCGCGCGCGGCGGCGGAAAAGGCGCAATGAACGAGGTCGTGAAGTCCAACGCCTTGGACACAGGTCCTTTTTTAGGGGCAATACGGTTCACTTAAGGCAAAATCCTGTTCACTTAAGCTATCGGCCGAATACCAACCAATTGAAAATGCAGCATTCGCCTTGGTTCTCCCTGCGGCACAAACAACTAAAGTGAACCGTATTGTTTTTAGGGGGAAAGAAACGCCTGCCGGACGTGCCGCGCGGAGGGGTGGCGGAGTAGCTGCGCGGTGATGTCGGCTGATCGGCTGTCGCCGGCAGAACAAAACCGAACAGGCGAAGCCGGCGTGGCCGAAGACCGCCAGTATTGGCGTGGCAGGATTTGGGGGTCGGGCCCCTTCCAGCCGCATCACTACTACGGGCCGGCGCAGAGCGCGCCATTGCCCACTCGGAGGACATTCAAGCATTCGCAAATATCTTCAGCCCATTATTAAGAATTAAGCCATTTTGGCTTATCGAATAGACAGTCGTCTATGAGACCTCGAATGCCTACCCGGGCTTTCCACTGCGGTTCATTGTTGTGCATTGTTGCACGTATTGTGCGGAAGTGAAAAGAACCAAGGATTTTTAGTTGCCTGCCCCGCTTTGGGCCGATTTTTTTTGGACGGGTCGGGCGAATCGTTCGCCATGGTGGCGCCGATGAGAAAAGACCTCCCCCAGCGTTCCCGCGCCGAGGGAGGCCCGATCAGATGGGTTTGGCATTTTCCCGTCTGCTATGCGCGCGTGGCGCACGAAGGGAGCTTAGCACTGGCGGTCGCGCCGTCCACAGCTTGTTTACCGGCGCTCGACATTCTGCCACGCCCCGACGTGCGCCCGCCCTGTTTGGAGAGGGCTGGGCTTGACCAGTTCGAAGACTTGCAAGCCGTCCCACGGGTCCGCGCCTTGTGCGGCCCGAGGGCAGGGGTGGATCACGGCGGCCGAGGCCGCGCGGCGCGCGGAGGTGACGACCGCCTGCATCGCGGACTGGGTCCGGCGCTACGGCATCGGCCGCAAGGTGGCCGGCCGGTTCCGGATCGACCCGGAGGCGCTGGACCGCTTTCTCGCGGGCGAGCCGGTCGCGAGGGCGAGCTGATGCACCCTGGCGACTATGAAAGACTCACGGCGGAAGCCGACCCTGAGTACGCGCGCATCCCCGCGGCGACACGCCGATACGGAATTTCCCGAAGTTGGCTGTATCGGGAAGCGGCGCTCGGCAGGGTCCGGCTCGTGAAGCTGGGCAACGCGACGCTGGTGGACCTCGCCAGCCTTCG
Source organism: uncultured Pseudomonadota bacterium (assembly GCA_963818725.1). Taxonomy (GTDB): domain Bacteria; phylum Pseudomonadota; class Alphaproteobacteria; order Acetobacterales; family Acetobacteraceae; genus DATFDN01. The sequence goes on from CAWFTU010000001.1 coordinate 204,997, forward strand.
CGCGTTCATGGCCGGGCTGCCTTCCGCGAAGCTGCGCGCCCCGAAATCCCCCCGCTTAAGCGAACCGCCGGCCCCTTGCTGGAACCGGCGGCGCGATCGGCGTGGATGTCTGCTTGGCAGCGACATCCTACGCGATCGCGACGGCGGACACCAGCACGGCCGGCATGGAGACGTGCCCGTGCATATCCGTCCCGCGATCCGAACCTCCTATGGGCCGCACGGCCTGCCGCCGCGCCCGCTGATCGAGCTATCGCTGACCTCGGCCGAGTTGCACTTGCTCGCCCGCGCGATCGAGGGCGAGGCTGATGCCGCCGAGCGCGATGGCCGGCCCGATGCCGCCAACGTCCTATCGTGGCGTGCCGCCGCCTTGCGGGAGGCAGGCCGATGATCGCGCCCGACCTCGCCGCGCGGCTCGGCTTGCGCCGCTCCGGCCGTGCTTGGTGCGGGCGCTGCCCGGCCTGCGACTACGATGCGTTCAACGTTCGCATGGGCGCCTCGATCGCGCGTTGCTCTGGTGCGCGAATGGCTGCTCCCAACAAGAGTTGCGCGACGCCGTGCGCCGGCTCGTGGGCGGTTATTGGACCCCGCCCGCTCGACCGGACATGCAGGCGGAAGCCGAGGCCCGGAGGCGCAAGCAGGAGGCCGCGCTCCGTTTTTGGCGCGGCAGCGAGCCCGCGATGGGGACGCTGGTGCAAGGCTACGGGATCGCCCGTGCGCTTCCCGACTTGGCCGCGTCTGCCGCGCTGCGCTTCCGCCTCGACTGCCCCCACCCCGATGGCGGGAAGCTGCCGGCGGTGGTGCTTTGGTAACGGACGCGACCAGCGCCCCGATTGCGGTGCATCGCACGTATCTGCGCCGCGACGGCACCAGCAAGGCGGACGTGGTGCGCGCTAAGGCATCGCTTGGCCCGGTCGGAGGCGGTGCTATCCGCCTCGATCCGCTCGCCCCAGAGCTGGTGATCGGGGAGGGAATCGAGAGCAGCGCCAGCGCAGGACGGATACTCGGCTTGCCCGCTTGGTCGGCCCTCTCTGCCGGCAATGTCGGGGATGGCTTGGTGCTGCCCCCCGAGGTGCGATCGGTGATGATCGCCGCTGATCCCGACGAGAGTGGACAGAAGGCGGCGCGCGAAGCTTGGCGGCGATGGACTGCTGAAGGGCGCCGCGTGCGGATCGCCACACCGAACGGCGCGGCGGACTTCAACGACCTGTTGCGCGCGCGGGAGGTGGTCCATGCCTGACGCCTCCGGATTTACCATCCACGACGCGCCTGGCCCCGAACCGTGGCCGGCCCCGGACATGGCCGCGCTGCACGCCGAAACCGCCGCGCCGGCGATCTTTCCCGATGGCGTACTGCCGCCATTCTGGGCGCGCTGGGTGGCCGAAGCGGCCGAGGCGGCTGGTAGCAGCCCCGATTACGTGACCGGCGCGCTGTTGGCCGCCACCGGTGCGCTGCTGGGCATTTCGGCTTGGGGATCGCCCTGGCCGGGCTGGCGCGAGCCACCCGCCCTCATGGTCGCGCTGATCGGCCGACCAAGCGCCGGCAAGTCGCCCGCGATGTACGCGGTGACGAGCCTGCTGGCGCGTCTGCAGGCCACGATGAACCTCGACTACGACGATCGGGCCAAGGCGCACGCCGCCGCCACGCAAGAGGCCAAGGAGCGGCACGCGAAATGGGCGGCGGAGGTGAAGGAGGCGGTGAATGACGGCGTGCCGCCGCCGGCGATGCCGGATGGCGCGCTCCCGCCCGCCCCGATCCAGAAACGCCGCCTCTACTCGACCGATCCGACCGTGGCGAAGGCCGAGCCCATGAGCGCCGGCAATCCGTTCGGCCTGCTGCTGCATCGCGACGAATTGGCCGGCTGGCTTGCCGGCATGGACCGCTTCAGCGGCTCGGCCGGAAGCGACCGCGCGTTCTGGCTGCAAGCCTGGGGCGGTCAGGACTGGTCTCTCGATCGCTGCAAGGGCGGCGACGCCGAAATCGCGGTGCCGCACCTGCTTTGGAGCGTGCTGGGCGGCATCCAGCCGGACCGTGCCGCCTCCCTCCTCCTGGCCGGCGACGATGACGGCCTGACCGCGCGCTTCCTCTACAGCTGGCCGGAGCCAAGGCCGCCACGGCGCCCGACGGTTGTACCCGATACGAATGCCGCCGAGGCGGCGCTGGCGCGGCTGCGGACCCTGCCCTGCCCCGAGGCGCCCGCCTGCCGGGTCGTGCCTTTCACGGACGCCGCGGCGGCGGTGGTGCAGCAGTGGCGCGAGCAGGTCGCACAAATGGAGGCGGGCGCGTCCGGCCTGTTCCTGTCCTGGTTGGGTAAGCTGCCCGGCTTCGCGGTGCGGCTGGCGGTGATTCTGGAACACCTCGCCTGGTGCGCCTCGGATCACGACCCGCCTGAGGCCATCGGCGAAAAGTCGGTCCTGCGCGCCGTGACCCTGCTTGACGAGTACGCGGTGCCGATGACGCGGCGCACGTTCGGCCAAGCCGCGCTCCCGCAGCAGGAGCGGGACGCTCGCACGCTGGCGCGGTGGCTGATCGGCCGTAGGCCGCTGCCGGCGACGATCAATGCGCGGGAGATGCGCCGCATGGCGGACGGGCCGGGGATCGCCGATGCCGGGCGGATGACGGCGGCGCTGCGCGAACTGGGTGAGGCGGACTGGCTTCGCTCAGTGGGCGGACGCGAGGGCGGCGGGCACGGTCGCCAGCGCAGCGACTGGGCCGTGAACCCGAGGCTTGCCGATGCGCTGGGCTGACCGGCTGCGGGCCGTCCTGGTGGCGGACCCGATGCCAATAGCGCCGATAGCGCCATTAGCTCCCCACCCGCTGCCATCGACGGAGCTATCAGCACTAATGGCACGATTGGCATGGGCGCAGATGCCATGAGGCGAGGGTCCGCACTCGCCCCGGCAGCCGCTCCGAGGCCGACGCCTCCGCCCCGCGAACCACGCCCCTGGTTCTATCCCCTCACCTTGCCCGAGGCGGGCGACTGGTGCGCGTGCTGCAAGGGCCGTCGGTTCTGGACCCGCGACACGAATCCCGGCTGGCGGTGCTGGGCCTGCCATCCGCCCGTGTCTGGTTGGCCGGACGTGCGGGAGCTACGGACGTGACCGGGCGCCCGTGCCCGCTCTGCCCGCCGTCACGAAGGCGATCTCGCCCTCGCTCGCCTTGAGCAGTGCCGGCACTTGGCCCGCGTCATCCGCTGCGTTGTCAGTCAGCACGCAAGCGACGATCTCGCCAGTGCCGGCATCGACGGCAAGATGCAGCTTACGCCAGGACCGGCGCGCCCGGCCGTGCTTCTCCGCATCCCACTCGCTCTGGCCGAACAGCTTCAAGCCGGTGCTGTTTCAGCCCGGCATCATGGTCCTTCCAGTTCCGGATCCGGTAGCGGGCCTGCGGAATGTGGCGGCAGGCGGCGTTGTGCTTGAACGGCATGCCCGTGAGCGTAACGGCTCAGCCGCAGCTGGGCTACTCGCCCCAGCCCCCAGCCACTCCCTGCACCAACGCCCGTCTCCACCAAAGACCAACAATTGGTCATGGCCGCCTGACCCCCGATTTCCGGACACTCCCTTGCCCACATCCCACCCTCTTGGCCCTTGATGGTGTGGTCCTGGGGGTGATGCCGTCGCTGGCAGCGAAGTCGCATGGGATGAGGCTGTGATGTCGGGCGCGGTTGGGCAGGTGAGCACCGGTTATGCGGGTGTGGTCGATGACGCCGACGGGATATCTTGGGTTGACACCGAACTGGCCGGCTGTGCTCTCGGCGACAAGCGCCTGTATGAGCGATTGCGGCGGCTGTTCCATCGGCTTAAATCGGCGATCCGGGTCGCTGTGTCTCTATCGGCGACCGGGAGAACGACATCTGTGAGTTCTTCTGCGCCGCGCGGGAGGCCGGGATCCATGTCCTCGTGCGCACCTGTGTCGATCGGCTGGCAGGCGATGGACGCCGCACGGTCTCGGCGGTGATGGTAGGGGTTGCCGTCGCGGGGCAGCATCACAGCGAGGTCACGGCTGAGGGCGGCAGCGTCACCAAAGTGGTCGTCAAGCTTCGGTACAAGCGGGTCCACATCCTGCCGCCGATCGGCAAACAAAGTTGTGGCCGGTCAGGTCGATTTCCAGGTGCACGCGGCGCGCGATAACCATGGGCACTCGGGTACGATAGGGGCCGTCCCGGAAGCCAATAATCCCGACTTGGGCGAGACGCTTTAGTGTGCGCGACAGGTTTGCCTCCTTGCGTCCGGTTAGCGCAGCGAGCTCGCATATGGAGCTGGGCTTGTGCTGGCGGATGGTCGCAAGCAGGGCGAGATTACCGGCCGATAGGAGCTTCACTATCGCCTCAGGGGACACCTGCTCGGCACCGGCGCGTTTTGCTACCCTTTCGCTATCAAACGATGTTTCTGGCACGCCGCGCGCCGCGTCGGCATCGCGCACCACGCGCTGGGTCCATGCCGCGAGATCGCGGATTGAGCTGACCTTAAGGGTCTTCGGGGATGCCTTTTTCATCGAGCGTCCTGTTCACCTCTCGCCAGAGGTCACCGAAGAATTGAGCGGCTATCGCGAAGCCATCGGGGACAGGGTGCGCGCTGTCGAAGCGCACCCACAACGGCTCCCTCATTTTTGAGCGCAACACGAGCGGGTGGCTGGCGCCGTGCGGGCGCTCCGGCGTCGTTGCCGCGCGCTGGACAGTAAGCTCCGCGGTCAGCCCGGGCGCCGTCCCGAGGGCCGCGCCGTCCAAGGCAGGCAACTGCTCAAGCTCCCGTCGTCGACAAGGATAACCTGTCACAGCAAGTGGTTCATCCGGCAAGTTGCGATGTATGGTGATGGCTTCTCCTCGGCAGGAGATGTGCCATGCATGGCCTGCTTGTTTGCTTGCGCGAGCTGACGGCGGAAGAGGCTTCGGCGGTGGAGAGCTTGGCCCGCGCACGGACCGCATCGGCGCGCCGGCTTGACTCGATCGTCTGTGTCGCCGTCGAGAATTTTTCTCGCGCCGCGTGGATGGGCGATGGCACGACACATTCTGCTTCGGCCTCATCACGGCTTCGCCAGCGCCTTATGATCCGAGCGCTGGCAGATCCAGCACCGTCCGCCCCAGGAACCAATAACTCCCAAAGGCGATGATGATTGCAGATACCGAATAGACCAGAGCAGCCGGGCGCTCGGCCGCGATCGCGGTGGCTCGGAGCGTAAGTGCGCCCATCCGCTGCGCGGCAAGCCCGCCCGCGAAGCGGGCGCGCGCCGCGGCGAAAATCTGATCGACCCCGAGCAGCAGCGGCAAGGCAAGTGACACGATGGCGATCTGCCCGATCTCCACGCCCAGATTGAACGCGCCAAGTGCCGGGATCAGCGCGCCGCGCGGCAAGCCGAACTCCTGCAGCGCGCTGGCGAAGCCGAAGCCGTGCACCAGGCCGAATAAGAACGTGTCGCGCCACCGCTGCCGCACGTCGCGGGAGAGGAAGTTCTCCACCCCCACGTAGATGATGGTGGCCGCGATCGCAGGCTCGGTGATTGCACTCGGCAACCGCACAATGTCCAGCGCCGCCAAAGACAGCGTGATGGAGTGGGCAATCGTGAAGGCGGTGACAATCTTCACCACTGGCCACAGCTTCCGGGCCCACAGGATGATCGCGATCAGGAAACAGATATGATCGTAGCCGGTGAAGATGTGCGCCATTCCGGCGACGACGTAGCGGCCGATCACCGTCGATAGTCCGGGCACCGCTTCGGTCAGCGCCAGCTCGGTTCGGCTGGCGTCGAGCAGATCCTGCGCGGGGTTGGCGCCGCTGCCGATCAGCACGACCTGCTTGGCGTCCGGCGCGACGTCGAGCAGCACCGTCGAGCGATACCGGAGCCGACCCGGGACGTCCGCGCAGGACCAGCGCGTGCGCACCGCGACACCATCCTGGTCAGGGGCGACGCTGGCCGGGCCGGCGCGGCAGGTCGCGTCGGCATCACCCAGCACGACCGCGTGCGCGCGCACATACGCCGCCACCGAGCCGGATGCGTTGGCGAGCGCGTCGGCGCGCACCAGACCCGTTTGGGGGTCGAACACGTGGGTGCCGATCGCGCGGTCGACGTCGCTACCCTTCAGTCCGACGTCGACATCCACCGTGCGGTCAGGACCGAGCACGATTCGGGCGCTGGTGAGATTGACCTGATGGGCCACCCCCGCGCAGCAAATGCACATCCCCCAGAACACAAGGAGAGCCGCGAGTGTGGCCGGCGCCCACAAAGACCCGGGGGACCGCCTCACGAGCGCACCCCGGCGAGCTGCAGCAGGCGATCGAGATGCGCCGCGACGTACTGCGGCACGCTGACCAGGTTGTCGGTCTCGCGCACCCGGGCATAGCGGCCGAACCCGTCCGGAGTCGGGTTGCCGAATTCCACCCTCGCCACCGCGCCGAGCGAATCGCGCGCGTACATCATCATGATGGCGGAAGGATGCTCCAGCCCGTCGGCGGCCAGCGTCGCCTCGTCCGGATGTTTCGCCACCGCAGCTTCGACCGAGGCGCGTTCGAGGGCGGTGAACTCGGCCGCCAGCGACGGCGCGATGGATGGATCGGCCTTGTGTACGAAGCCGCCGGGCTTGTGCACATGGCCCGGGAGATGATGGAACCAGTCGCCCGCCGGGTCGCGTTCGAAGCGGGTCAGCGCGCCATTCTGCACGATCTCCACCGCCCAGATGGTCGCGAACGACATCGGCAGGAACAGCAGCTTTGGCCGCGCCTCGCCGTTCACCGCCGCGGCGGGGGTGGCGCGCTCGGCCAGATCCAGCGCCATCTGCCACTCCACGCCCACATAGCGCGACAACAGCGTTATCGTCGGCTGGCCAAGCAGATGCACGAACTGCGAGTTATCGGCCGGCGTCGGCTCGCCGATCGCGATGCTGCTGGTCTTGCCGTCGCGCGCGACGAGGCTCACCAGCAGCTTCGGCGGGTCAAGCCGGAATTCGGCGATTTTGGCGGCGTCGTATTCCCCTGGTTGCAGGCTGCGCCGCGGGCTGGAGACGTTGAGGAGACGAATCGCCGTGTCGATGTGCCTGGCGATGGCGGGATCGAGCGTCGTGCCGCCGATGGCCCAGCCGCCGCCCGCATGGTCGAGCCGCACCGTCTTGCCGCTCGCAACAATGTCGATATGGGCCACCTGCTCGGCCGGCAGCGCGATGATGCCGTCGCCGGTGAGGTGCTCCAGCGTCGCATCGGTGGGCCAGCGGCCGGTGAACGAGATCCCGCCCAGCACAGCCAGCATCACCGCTGCCGCGGCGAAGCCCGCGAGCCTCGCCAGGCGGCCGCTTACCGCCGACGTCGCCATACCACAACGCCCATAAGAATGACCGAGAGCGGCAGCAGGATCTCCACCACCACGAAGGTGGCGCGCATCTGCTGCGCGGTCAGCTGGATCTCCGGCAGGCTATAGGTGATCGGCCGCAGCTTCGGCGTGCTCAGGTCGCCCGCCAACCAGCGCACCATGGAAACCGCGAGGTCACCATTGGAGACATAGGGGAAGAAGCCGTTGGTGGCGAAGCCGGCGCTGCCGACCAGCACGAGCCGGAACGGCTTCTGTCCGTCGCCCGGCCAGATCCCCTCCATCGCCAGGGCGAGCGTCTTCGGGCCGCGCGCGGCGGCTGGGCGCGCGCCGACCTGGGCGGCAGCGAGGGTGGCGAGGGTGCCGCCGACCTGCTGCACGTAGCTTTCCGAGCTGGTCTGGATCAGCTCGGTGGCCTCGATGTTCGGCAGATGCTTGAGCAATCGCAGGGGCCGTGGAGCGGGGAACACCGTCATCGCGACATCGTTGGTGATCGGATGCGGCGGGTAATACGGCACCGCGACCTTGTCGGCTTCGGTTCCGGCATGGTTCACCGGGTCCAGCACCGAGCCGTCGCCGACCTGCATGCCGAGATCGCCGAACATGGCCTGCAACTCCGGCGAGACCGGGAACTCGGGGTCGTACATCAGCAACAGCCGCCCGCCGCCCGCGGCATAGTCCCGGAGCAGCTTCACCTCGGCCGGCGAATAGGCGTCGCGCGGGCCGAGATCGGCGACCAGCGCGCAATCCGCGGGCACGGCGGTGACGGTCGCGGTGGTGAGCGCGCGATCGGAGTAGCCGATCGCCTCAATCGCCATCCTGAGGCGGTCCACGCCAGTGTCGCCCGCCTGGATCGTGGTCGCCCCGTCCCCGCCCATCACCTCGCGGTGGCCGAGATGGACATGGCTCTGCGGATTGTAAGTCTCGCCGTGGCCGGCGACAAAGCAGACGACTGGCGTTTCGCTTTTCAGGACGCGCTCGATGGCAAACGCGATGTCGCGGAGATCGACGGTATTGTCGACCTCGGTACGGCGCTCCGCGAACTGCACCACGGCGGAATTGTACATCCGCACGCCAAGCTCTCGCGCGGCGATGATCTCCTTGTCGAGATCGAGTGCGCGTACGCGCAGCTTTGGATAGCGATGGGCGACCGCGGCCAGCACGTCCTTCGCTCGGGTCGCGTCGCCGTCCTGGGTGTTGTAGAAATACGTAACGGTTACGTCATGGCCGAGATGGCGCGCGATCTTGATGAGCTGAGGCGGCGCGGTGTACCGCCCCTCCGCCGTGGCATCGAAATGCACGTCGTGGCGATAGAGCGCGACGTTGCCGAGCACCCCGATCGCCAGGGCAGCAACGACCAAGGCCGTCGTGCCAAGTCTGGCGTGCCGGCCGCGGCCCTGGATCGGCAACCGCAGCGCGAGCGAGAACAGCAGGAACAGCGCCGCTGCCCAGGCGCCGAAGTAACAGATGTTGGCCGTGGTGTCGTCGCCGGCATAGGCGCCGGCCGCGCCCGCGAAACCGAGCGCGAGCGCGAACAGAACCGCCTCAAGCCATGTGCGGGGGGATCGAAACACGGAGCGGACCTCCTCAGCGCCACGCCAGCGCGCGGACGCTGAACAGCAGCCCGAGCAAGGCGACGCTTAGGAAAAACCCGGCATCGGAGAGGAAGACCGAGCCGGTGGCGAACGGGCGGAAATGCACCAGCAGCGACAGGTTCACCGCTAGCGCGTTGAACGGATCCGGAAGCAGCCAGCCGAAATCGTCGATGATCCAGAGCAGCAGGAACAGGCTGAGCGAGATCAGCGCCGCTATCATCTGGTTGCTGACCAAGCTGGAGGTGAGCAGGCCAACGGACACCAGCGCCGCGCCGAGCAGGAGCAGCCCGATATAGCCGCTGTAGATCGGTCCCCAGTCGGGCGTGCCGAACACCGCCAGCGTCAGCGCATAGGCGAGCGACAGCCCCAGCATGACCAGCACCAGGCTCATGCTGGCGAGAAATTTCGCCATCACCACGGCGACCTCGGTGACCGGCGCGGTCAGCAGCATCTCCATGGTGCGCAGCCGGCGCTCCTCCGCCACCAGGCGCATGGTGATGATCGGCACGGTCAGCAGGAACAGCACGTAAATCTGGAAGAAGATGTGCAACAGCGTGGGCGAGTGGCTCATGAACAGCGTGAGCGTGAAGGTGTAGCCCATGACGATCAGGAACACCGCCATCACCACGTAGGCCATGGGCGAGGTGAACAGCGCCATCTCTTCCTTCTTGAGAAGCGCGACGAAGGTTCTCATGCCGCCATCGCCTCCACCGCCCGCCGCGTCAGGTCGAGGAAGGTGCGTTCGAGGTTGGGCTTCTCCTCGATCAGTCCGGCGAGGCCGAAGCCGGCGCCCACCACAGCCCGGGCTAAATTCGCGCCCATGCCGGGCCTGTCGGTCCCGACAACGTAGGCACCGTCCCCGCCCGCATCGGCGTCCACCGCGGCGGCGGTCACGCCGGCTATGTTGCGCAGCACTGGAAGCACCGCCGCAGAAGGCGCTTCGATCGTGAGGCGGAAGCGCGGCGCACCGCCGGCCTCGGCGAGCGCATCCGCGGTCAGCAGCTCCCCGTCGCGCAGGATCATGACGCGCGTGGCCACTCTCTCGATTTCGGTGAGCACGTGCGAGGCGACGATCACGGTGCGCTCGCCCGCCATGCCTCGGATCAGCTCGCGCACGGCGATCACCTGATAGGCGTCCAGCGCGTTGGTGGGCTCGTCCAGAATCAGGATCGGCGGGTCGTTCACCAGCGCTTGCGCGATCGCGACGCGCTGGCGATAGCCGCGCGAGAGCTTGCCGATCGGCACCCGCATCACCGGCTCCAGACGCAGCCGCCGGCATGCCGCGCCGACCGCCGCGTGGATCGCGCGCACGCCCTTGATCTCGGCCATAAAGGCCAGGAACTCGCCAACGCGCATCCAGTCGTAGAGCGGCGCGTCCTCCGGCACGTAGCCGACGCGGCTGCGGACGGCGAGTGAGTCCTTCGCCGCATCCAGTCCGTCGATCCGCACCGAGCCGGCGGTTGGCGGCAGATAGCCCGTGAGAATGCGCAGGATGGTGCTCTTGCCCGATCCGTTTGGGCCGAGCAGGCCGATGATTTCACCCTCGCGAATGGCGAAGGAGACCCCGTTCACCGCGAGTCGCGCGCCATAGCGTTTGACCAGCCGCTCAATGGCAACAATTTCCGGATGCGGCATGAAAAACCAAGCCCAAAGAAGGCAGCGCGCGGCCGAGAGCCGCGCGCCAAGCTGTTCAACGCAAGCCGGATCAAGCTTAGTCGTAGAATTCCGGGGCGTGCTTGTGGGCTTTGTACGTTTCCGGGTCGTGCGCGAAGATGACGTCGGCGTGCTCGGTGTCCATCCGCTCCTTGATCCACTCGTAGCCCTGCAACATGCTGGACGGGTCATAGGCGAGGCCGACGCTCGGCAGCAGGTTCTTCTGTAGGTTTTCCATCAGGTAGCACTCGTCGCTGGTCAGGATGACCGTGCCGTGCTTCGGCAGGCGGACAATCATCATCTCGCTGCCGGGCGTGTGCCCGACCTGACGCCTGATATAGATGCTGCCATCGCCGAACAGATCCAGGTCGCCGTTCAGCTCGATCACCTTCTGCCGGCCTGGCATCGGTGCGCCAACCTGGGAGCGCAGCGGCTCCAAGTCGCCCGGAATATATACTCCGGCGTAGCCCGGCTTCGGCCACAGCGCGTTGACGATCTCGTCGCGCTGGTACACCAGGGTCGCGGTCGGGAACCGCGAGATGTTGCCGGCGTGGTCGAGATGCATGTGGCCGACCACGACGAAGTTGATGTCGGACGGTTTCAGCCCGATCTTTTCAAGCTGCTTGATCGTGGAGACGTCCGGCGAGCGGCTCTCCGGCGTGTCCAGCATCGCCGCGTTCGGGCCCCAGTAGCTGGGATCGGTGATCACCTTGTCGTTGTTCCCGGTGTCGAACATCACGTTCCCCTTGGGGTGTTGGATGACGAAGAACGCGACCGGGACCATGATCTTGCCGGGGGCGGCACCATTCTGTAGCGCGGACTTGTCGATGTCTAGCCAGCCTGACGAGAACACGTAGAGTTTCATGCCCTGCGGCGAGTCCGCGCGCGCGGCGGAGGCCCAGCCGAGCGATGCGCAGGCGGCCAGCCCCAATAACAAATTTTTGAAGCGCGACTTCATCCGGTCCTCCCAACTTTTCGTGCCGGCCGTTACGGCCCTGGCACTTGTTTCGCGCCGGCGCCGGCCGCCGCGTGTTTGCCGGGGGTTGTAATGCGCCCCGTCGTTACATTACCTTAGCGTAGAGCACTGAGCGAGAATGTCAATTCCGGAAGCGATCCCCTCCAATGTCGGTGCCGCGCCGCCGCCGCTGGTCGGCGGAAGAGCGGGTCGCGCCATGAAACGGGATTTGGATTCACGCTGAGCGGGACGGACTGCGAGCGCGGACCTGTCAGTCTAAGCGGGCCCTCGATCGTTTGACGGTGTCCACGACGGTGTTCTGGCTCAGCCTCAACCCCCGACCGATCAGGCGGTAGCTGCGGCCCTGGCCCGGAAGTTCGAGCACCTCGGGCGCGAGGCGATCAGACTTCGGCCGTTGACCGGGTTGGGGCTTCGCGCTCGCGTTGTGCCCTGGATCGCCGCCCAGAGTTACGCTCTCGCCCGCGCCGACACTGTGTAAAACTCCAGGGTGCCGCCGCTGGACTGCGCCGCTCCTCCGACAAAGGAGCCGGTTCCCGTAACCTTGGTGTCGTACGAGACGTTGCTCCCAGAGATGGCGGTCTTTTGGTCGTTGGTGAGCGTTGTGCCGGCACCGCCCGTGACCGTGAGACGGCTGAACACGACATTGAACGTGCCTGCTACCAACGATGATCATTTGCGATCGGGAATTTGTTGCAGAGGCTGTCGAAGGCGCGAGCGGCGTTGAAAGCGAACCGCCGGATGGAAAGATTAGGTCTTTTCTCGGCATCCGAAGCCTACCAGACGCAGGAACTTGCGAGCGTGCCGGGCCACTGGACAAGGCGATGCCGAGGCACCGCCAGTTAGGGAAGAAAGGTTCCTTTCGACGGACAAGGCAGGAGGGAATTTCCGGGATCTCCCGCACTTCCCGTGCTGGGATGGCTCGCCGTCTCGGCGCGGCATGAGCATATCGGAGGAAAATCCCCGTTCTTTGAAAGCCGTTCTTGTCCAAGCGCCTTCTGCCTCTGATCCCGGCGGGGCTGCTGGTTCAGCAGATCCTGCCCACCCCCGACCGCATCACGATCATCACCTCTCCCCGCCAGCGGGCGGGGGCCTGTCCGGACTGCGCCGTGCCATCGTGGCGGATTCATAGTCGATACGACCGAATGCTCGGCGATTTGGCCTGGCAGGGTCGTTCGGTGGTTCTGCGCGTGCAGGCGCGCCGGTTTCGCTGCCTCAACCCGCTCTGCTCGCGCCGAACCTTTGCTGAACGCCTCGTTGGCATCGCCGCCGTGGCGGCGCGGCGGACGGAGCGGTTGGGCGACGTGCAGCGCTGTCTCGGCCTGGCCCTTGGCGGCGCGGCGGGAGCACGGCTGGCCGAACGCCTCGCGATGACGACCAGCCCCGACACGCTGCTGCGCATGATCAGGACCGCCCGTGCCGGCGCCGACCCGCCGCCCGTCCTGCGCGTGCTCGTAGTCGACGATTAGGCGGACCTGCCAAAGGTTCCGCCAGCCCAATGGGCTGGCGGAATGGCAGCGGAGGGGTGGCGCCGTGGCCACCGGTACGGCACCGTGCTGGTGGATCTTGAGCGCAACCGGGTCGTGGACCTCCTGCCAGATCGGCGGCCCGACACGCTCGCGGCCTGGCTGCGGGCTCATCGCGGTGTCGAAGCGGTGGCGCGCGACACCGCCGGTACATGTGCGGACGGTGTCCGCCAGGGCGCGCCGGACGCGATCCAGGTCTCCGATCGCTGGCATCTGCCGCGCAACCTGGGCGCGGCCGTTCATGCCTTGGCCGACCGACACAGCGCGGTGGTGCGCCGCGTCGCGCGCCAGATCACGGACGGGCTCGCCGCGGCTGCTGCCGCGATCCCGCGGCGGGCCCCACCCGCCCGCGAGCCGAGTGCGGCCGCGCGGGCCAGCCAGGCCACTTTCGCCCGCCGGCAGGCGCGCTACGAGGATGCGGCGCGGCTGCGGGCCGCCGGCGTGCCGATCAGCCGCATCGCCGCTCGGCTTGGCGCCGAGCGCAGGACAGTGCGGCGCTGGCTGCGCCCCGGCCATACGCCGCTCTGGCGCACGCCACGCCACATCGCGGCCGGGTGCTCGATGCTCACGCGGCCTATCTCGACCGCCGCTGGGCGGAGGGCTGGCGCAACGCGGCCCAACTATGGCGCGAGCTGGTGTCGCTGGGCTTTGCCGGGCGGCCGTCCACCGTGCGGGCCTGGGCGCGACGGCGGCGTGCAACGGAGCGGGACACCGCCTCACCCGCCGGCGTGCACGCCGTCACCTTGGTCGCCGCCATCCGGGCCGCGGACCGCCCGCCTGCGAATGGCCGACACCGACGCCTTCCCGCGCCCGAGCAGGATTTTGTCGCGTGGCTGCCGGGGGAGGCGCCCAAGCTCGCCGACGCCATCGCGGTCGCGAAGCGGCTGAACCGGCTACTGCGCCACGCCAGCGAGGAGAGCCTGGACCGGGTGCTCACCGACGCGGCTGGGACGCTCCTCGCCGCATTCGCTACCAACCTGCGCCCCGACCTCGGCGCCGTGCAGGCCGCGCTGGAGATGCCGAGGACCGCCAGCCCCGCCAAGGGTCAGATCAACCGCATCAAGACCATCCAGCGATCCATGTACGGTCGTGCCAGCTTTCAGCTCCTGCGCGCTCGCGTCCTGAATGCTGCATGAGCGCGCAACGGCAGCACGGGAAGTGCGGGGAAACGAAAACGGAGGTGTGCGCATCGCCTTTCTCTAGCCCCGACACAACGGACACAGCGGACAAAAGCCGCCCCGTCCGGCACGCGGAGGGGGGCTTTTGTCAGTTGTGTCAGCAGTGTCCAGGGGGTGATGCCAACACGACGGCTCCGCGCCCCGCTCGCTAGCTCCGAAAACCAGCGACTACAGGGTTTCGAAACGCTCATTAGAGCGGGATGAGTTTAGGTTGGATCATATCCGGCCTGGGCGAAGTAGTTTCGGCATTCTGTCGCAGTGACGGCATTGAGGGTCTCGGCGAGTGTGCCGCAAATAGTCTCGACACTTCGGCCTGCGGCCTGGCGCAGCCAGTGCTTGAGTTTGGGGAACAACATCTCGATCGGGTTCAGGTCGGGTGAGTATTTCGGCAGCCGGAACAGCTTGGCGCCGGTGGCCCGGATGGCGCGCCGCACAGCTTTGCTCTTGTGACTGCCCAAATTGTCCATGATGACGATGTCGGTCGGGCGCAGCGTCGGTGCCAACACCTGCTCGACATACAGCCGGAACCGCTCGCCATTGATCGGCCCATCAATCAGCCAAGGTGCTTCCACACCGTCATGGCGCAGCGCGGCCAGAAAGGTCATGGTTGTCCAGCGCCGGTGCGGCACTTTGGCTTTCAGGCGCTGGCCGCGCGGTGCCCAGCCGCGCAGCGGGGCCATGTTCGTCTTGACCCAGGTTTCGTCAATGAACACCAACCGCTTGGGATCGACATCACCGCGGTGGCGCAGCCACTGCGCGCGACGGCGCGCCACATCGGCGCGGTCCTGCTCGCTGGCGATCAGGGTCTTTTTTGTGCGTCAGCTTCTCCGCATGGACGAACGTCCAGACGGACCGATAGTCGACCTTCAAGCCCCGTTCGGCCAGTTCACTAACCAGACCACGCAAGGTGAAGGCGCGTTCGTGGCAGCGTTCGAGCAGCCAGCTTCGCCATGCGCCGATCAGCTTCTTGGGCCGATGCCCCCCTCCGCTGGCCTTCCAACGGCTGACGCCGCTGGAACCTTGGCCAGCTCCGCCCATCTGACCAGGCTCGATGCTGCCCGTCTCGCCCCAGCGCTGCATCCATTTGATCGCCGTGCCGACGCCGACACCGAAGCGCTGAGCCGCCTCACGCCGCGACAAGCCATCCCGCGTCACGGCAGCGACAACCCGTTCCCGCAGATCGTTGGAGTAGGGTCTCGCCATCCATGCTGGCCTCCCATCCCAGCCAGCAGATTGAATCGAATTCCGTGTGGTTTGAGAATCCCCAGGCGATTCAAGCTTATGTCATCCCGCTCTGGCCGACAGCTTCGTTGCTGGGTCAGGGCGAAAGCGAAACGAAATGGGTCGCCGGGCAATGCGCGAGCGGGAGATAGACGTTTTTCCCTCCTAAAAAGCCAGCCAGGCATTCCCTTCGCGCAGTACCGAGGAGGCGCGGCCATTGTCAAAGGTGACGGCTGACTTGAAGAGTAATGACCCAGCCTATGACAATCGGTTAACAGCAAACCATTGCCACGCGCGCGGAGAAACCCATGACGGCACCACTGCTAACGCAAGCTCCTGTCGCGAAATCCGGAGGCCCTTGTTCCGTATGCCGCCCCCCGACCTCGCCGAGATTGAGGCCGCGCTGATAACGGGCGCCCCGCTGCGCGCCATCGCCTCGACCTTCGCCACCACGCCGGCCGCGCTACATCGGCATCGCGCCGGGCACATGGCCTGCGCGGGCGCTGCGGCGCGCGTGGACGCCGTTTCGGCTCCGGTCCCACCGATATCCCAGCGGCCGCGTCTCCGAAAGACCTGTCTCGCCATCACCCCTTGGGCGTTTTCAGCCACCTTGACAGTGCCTTCCGACCAACTAGCGGGTGGTCGGGCCGCCGGTGCTGGTACCCGAGCCGCCGCTGTCCGGGGCGCCTCCCGCGGCGCTGGCGCTGGCGCCGGTGCTGGAGCCGGCGTCGCCAATCGTGCCGTGCGCAGTCGTGCTCGTGACCCCGATCGGGTTCGACCCTTCGTGCCGCCATGCTCGAAGGAGGCGCCGCCCTGCCCCTGGCGGAGTTGCACGGTCCGCGGCGCGGGCGCCGTGCAGGGAGACGGACACCCGCGGGCCGCCACGTGCCGGTGCCGCGGGGCGTCGCCGGGGCGCGGCCCCGGCCGCCGCCTTACGTCCACCGTCTGATTGCGCGCCACGGCCCGTTCGGCCGCGCCGCAAGACCCTGCCGAGAGCCGGCCGCGCCTGGTGTCCCTATTGGCTGTGGGAGACTGACACCGGCAGGCGACAATGCGGGTTGACGGGACGGGTGAAGGAAGCTTGACGGGCGCTGCCAAGAATCATTGGGCTCGCGCTGATTGTGAAAGGCTTCAGGTTTCCAAAACAATCGCTGAGAGGCCTGGATGCCGAGACGGCGGCGATCCTGCTTTCCGCCGCCTCGGACATGGCCGTCGTTGCCGACGTGACTGGCGTCATTAGGGACGTCGCCATTCAAGACGACGCGCTCGCGGCGGAGCTGGAGCACCACGCGGACTGGGCCGGCCGCAAGTGGATCGACACGGTAACAGCCGAGAGCCGGCCGAAGGTCGAGGCGCTGCTGGCCCAGGCGGGGACGCCGGAAGCGCCGACGCGCTGGCGGCACGTCAACTATCCGTCCACCGCCGGTCGCGACATCCCGGTGCTGCATTCTGCCATCCGCCTGTCGCGGGATCACCGGATCATCGTTCTTGGCCGCGACCTGCGGGCCGTTTCCGAGCTGCAGCAGCGGTTGATCGATGCGCAGCAAGCGCTGGAGCGGGACTATTCGCGCCATCGGCAGATGGAGATGCGCTACCGCATCCTGTTCCAGATGTCCCCCGAGGCGGTGCTGATCGCGGACGCGGCGACGCGCAGGATCGTCGAGGCGAATCCGGCGGCGCAATCCCTTTTGGGCGACAAGCCGCGGCGGCTCCAAGGCCGGCTGCTGACCGAGCTTTTCGATCCGGACAGCGCGCACGCGGTGCAGGCCATGCTGGTCGGCCTGCGGAGCATGGGTAGTGCGGATGATATTCGCGCGCGCCTCGCGGAGGACGGACGAGAGACGAACATCTCGGCGCGACTGTTCCGTCAGGATAACGACCAGTTCGCCCTGGTGCGGCTCTCGGCCTCGGGGCCGGAACAATCCTTGGCCGCGCGAGGACGGGCGGCTCATTTGCTGGATCTGGTGCAGAACCTGCCCGACGGGTTCGTGGTGACCAGCGCCGGAGGGGAGGTCGTCGCGGCTAACGCGGCGTTTCTCGCCATGGCGCAGCTCGCCAACGAAGAGCAGGCGCGGGGGGAATCGCTGGACCGGTGGCTGGGGCGGCCTGGCGTGGGCTTGAATGTTGTCGGTCCCCGTTTGAAAAGGCATCTTTTGTCCCCGATAGAAATGTCACCGGGGATTGCCGCGCGAAGGTGAAATAGCGCCCCAGGCGGGCGCGCCTCCTCATCGGCCAGCACCCTCGATGAGCCGTGTGCCCGACGGTTCGGATGATCACTCTGCCGCCGCGGCGAGAACCGCGCGCGACGGTCGCCCCTTGCTTGGTCTGCCCGGTGCCTCGAGATTGTTCGGCGGCCGTTGTCGCCGCGGGTCATGGCGCCGACGGTGCGGCTCGAAGGCGTCCTGCTGCTGCTTGATCAACGCGAGCGCGGCACCCAGGCGTTTGTTCGCCACGATCGAGCCGGGCTCGACGAGTTGGACCTTGTCGAAAACCCGAAACGGCAACGCTGACCCGTTGAACCGCACCGCGAACCGGCCATCGGGATAGTTCACCACCTCGACCTTCTTGCGTGCCAGGCCTCGCGCCAGTGGCGTGGGGTCCAGCATGAGCATCATCCGGTCATAGTGGAGCGTGAGATTGTTGGTGAGTGTGCGTTCCTCACGCCACGCCAGGATCTCGTCGAGGTCATCCTGGGGCGTCAGCTTGCGATGCAGATCCTTGGGGTTGGTGGGCGTCCGGCCGAAGCGCCCGTTGTGGGTGGCGATGAACCTGGGCAGCCACGCGTTGGCCGCCGCGATCGTCGAAATGCCGGCCAGGCGCAGCTCCTTCACAAGCCGGTCCTGCAAAGTGCCGAATGCGCGTTCGACGCGGCCCTTCGCCTGCGGACTGTTGGCACAAATGATGTCGATGTTCAGCGCGGAAAGCGCCCGACCAAACTGCGTGGTGCGATCGCCGCCGATCGCGTCCTTGCTGTTGACCCGGAAGACGCCATGCTTGTCGCTGTAAAACGCGACCGGCTTGCCATGCGTCTCCAGGTACGCGCGGGTCGCGCGGAAATAATCGAAGGCGGACTCCGACGCGACGAATTGCAGGTGCATCAGCCGGCTCGTGGCGTCGTCGACGAACGCGAGCAGCGTGCACACCTCGCCGCGATCCTCGAACCAGGCGTGCTCCGAGCCATCGATCTGCACCAGCTCACCCAGACACGCGCGCCGCCGGCGCGGCTGATGCGGGGAGGGCAGCCTGTGACGGCGATCGGTCCACAGGCCGTCCGCCATGATCCATTGCCGCAGGGTCTCGACGCCGATCCTGAGACCGTGGCGCTCGGCCAGCTTCTCGGCCGCCAGCGTCGGGCCGAAGTCGGTGTAGTGCTCCCGGACCAGGGTCAGCACCGTGCGGCGAAAGGTCCCGCCGTGTTTGCGATTGCTCGGACGGCCGCGTTTGCGAGAGGCCAGCGCCGACGGGCCGGTGGCCTCAAACGCGCGACGCAGTCGGAAGACCTGACGGCGACCCAGACACATCAACGTCGCGGCGGCACCGACGGTGAGCCGACCATCCGCGAGATCGACCATCACGCGCCGTCGGCTCAGCTCCCGATCGCTCATCTGGATCACCGTCATCGTACGCCACCCCAAACGTGCCGACGGCAGACTGATCTAGTGACAGCTCCATCGGGGACGCGGGCGACATTTCTATCGGTGATTTACACCGTTGCAACCGGATAGAAATGTCCGTTGGCGTGCAAAGTTGAAATGTCCCGTCGGCCCGAACGGCGGGTTTCTTCCTGAGGCCGTCCAGGTGTTCCTTGGTCGGAACCGGAGGAGGCCTGTTCCTCGGCCCGTCGCCTGGCCCCCAAGGCACGGCGACGGCTGGCCGGGTCAAGCCCCGCAGCCCCGCAGGGGTCGCGGCGTCAGCCGCGAGGGCTTGAGGCGGCCGGGCGGCGGTGGGCAAGCGCCTCTTCACGGCGCGGCGCCCGACGGCGGCTGTCGAGACGGCTGCGCCGCGCTGAGTGGGCCGGCGCGCCGTCTCGGCCGGGCTTGGTAGCCGCCGGCCTCGCTGTTCGTCCGCACCCGCGGCGGCGGACGCTGGAGGTCCTGCCGCGCCTTGACGAAGGCGAGCGCCGCGCCCAGCCGCTTGTTCTCGACGACCTCGCCCTGGTCGACGCGCTGGTCCTTGTCGAACACGCTGTAGGGCAGGGAGTGGCCCCGCCAGCGGATGTCCAGCCGATCATCGGCGTAGTCGTAGATCTCGACATACTCTCCGGCGGTCGCCTCGGTGACGTCGTTGCGCGTGAGGATGAACAGCTTGCGCTCGTAAGCCAGGGTAAGCTGCTGGCCGACATGGCGCAGCTCGCGATGGCACAGGATGTCGTCGAGCCGGCCGGGCGAGAGGTCCAGTGGCCGGTGCAGATCACTCGGGCGAGCGGGAGGGACGGCGAAGCGAACGTTGAAGCGCTCGATGAAGCCCGGCAGGAAAGCGTTGCCGGCGTCCACGCTGGCGATCCCGGCCAGGCGCAGCTCCTTGACCAGCCGGTCCTGCAAGGTGCGGTTCACGCGCTCCACGCGCCCCTTCGCCTGCGGCGTGTCAGCGCACAGGATGTCGATGTTCAGCTCGGCCAGCGCCCGGCCGAACTGGGTCATGCCTTGGCCGCCCTTGGCGTCGGCCTTGGCGACGCGGAAGACGGTGTGCTTGTCGGAGTAGAAGGCGACCGGACGGCCGTGCGCCTCGAGGTAGCCGCGCAGTGCCGCGAAGTAGGCGGCCGTGCTCTCACTCGCGACGAAGTGGAGCTGCATCAGCCGGCCCGTCGCGTCGTCGATGAACACCAGCAGCGTGCAAGGATCACCGCGCCCCTCGAACCAGCGGTGCTCGCTGCCGTCGATCTGCACCAGCGCGCCGAGCGACTCACGACGCAGCCGAGGTTGGTGAAAGCGTCGGCGCTGCTTGCGCGACAGCCACAGGCCGGCTGCCACCATCCAGGCGCGCAACGTCTCGCGCGACACTGTCAGCCCGTGCCGCTGCGCCAGCACCTCCGCGCGGCCAGGGTCGGGCCGAAGTCGGCGTAGCGCTCCCGCACCAGAGCCAGCGCGTAGTCGCGCACGCCCGCGGCGATCCGGTTGTTGGACGGCCGGCCACGCGCCTTGTGCGCCAGCGCGGCACCGCCGCCGGCCTGGAGCCGCCGCAGCAAGCGGCCCACGTGCCGCGGCGTCACGGACAGCACCGCGGCCGCTGCCGCGATCGTGCGGCGGCCGGACACCACTTCGGACAGCACCTCGATGCGCTGCATGTCGCGCCTGCTCATCACCACCCAGCCCACAGCCCGCTCTCCCAGTCAGATCGCAACCAGGGGAGGCTGACATTTCTGCTTTGCGGACAGGGGACAGTTTAGCTTTGCGCCTACAGGGACTGAGCCGACAAAGCCTATACGTGAAACTGCGGCGCTACGGCCTGGGCGACCTCGCGGAGGGTGAGCCGTCATGATGGGCCAGCAGCTCCCGGCGGCGCGTCTGCCTGCGCCGCCCCGGCCGAAACCGGAATGAGCCCGTCGCGTTCACGCCGCGAGGGGACCAGGCGGAGGACGGGATGCCGGGCGGGAACTTGCTCTACTGGGCGCTGGTCGCCCTGGTGATCGCCATCGTCGCCGCGGTCCTCGGCTTCGGCGGCATCGCCGGCGCGGCGGCGGGGATCGCCAAGATCCTGTTCTTCGTCTTCCTCGTGATCTTCGTCGTCGTCCTGGTCATGAACTTCATGGGCCGGGGGACAGCGCCCTAAAGGAACCGGCTCCGCCCGCCTCCCGCGGCGAGGGCGCGGCGGGTGCGGAGGCCCATCCTGGGCGCGCCAGAGAAGGCTCGGCGCGCATGTTGTTGTCATCTTGCGGTTCTGCAATGTCCAGGGGGCACGCTGACACCTCTCCGCCCCTTTGGGGGCGGGGTTCCCGAAGGCAGGGGCGCCCCGGTCCGGGCGGGCGCCCCGCCGCCCCGCGCTCAGCCCAGCGACTCGATGATCGCCCGAAAGGCCGCCTCCGGGAAGGCCTTCAGGGTCTTGGTGCGCACGCTGCCCTGCCGGCCCAGCAGCAGCGTGAAGCGGGCGGCCACGGCGTCGTCGGGCGCCTCGTAGACGAGGACGAGGTCGTGCTCGCCCATGGTCATGAGGACCGAGACGAACCGGCCACCCATCTCCTCAAGGGTCTTCCTGGCCGCGTCCAGCCGGCGGGGTGAGTCGCTGATGGCGCGCGCCCCCTGGGCGGTCCAGTTGGCGAGCGCGACGTACGTCGTCATGGCGGTATTCCTCCGCGTCCCCGGCGGCAAAGTCCAGCCGGCAGGCCTTGCCGCGATCGGGATAGTGGCACCACGCTGCACGCCTGGGGAGGGCGGCGGCGCGCCGGGTAAGGCCGCCTTCAGCGGGCGGGAACTCACGATAACGTGATCTGATGGACCTCCCGCGGCGGGAGAGGAGCCAAGACATGGGCCGCCGAGAGTTGCGCGCGCCTCAGCGGGCCGCCTCCCTGATCCGCTCAAGCCTCAGCTCGCCCTTCGCCCCCCACCCCTGGGCCCCTTCGGGCACTTCGGGCCGAAACCGTTCGTAGAGGCGGAACCCGACCCGGTTCAGCTCCGCCGGGGCGAGCGAGGCGGCCAGGCCGTCCATCGCGGCGCGGACCTCCGCCAGCCGCTCGCCGAAGGCGCGCGCGAGATAGGACCGCGCGCTCCGGGCGGATGCCGGCTTGCCGTCGTCAACCCGAAGGATGCCGTCCCCGGCGCGCGTCACCGGAATATCGCGGCCGAGCAGGCGGACCGTCTCCCGGCGTGGCTTCAGGTCGGCGGCCTGGGCCCGCCGCTCCTCCGCGTTCTGCTCATCCCCGGCGAGGCCGAGGCGGCGCGCCTTGGCGCGGGCGCTGGAGCCGGCGACGAAGCGGCCGAGGGCCAGGGCGGTCTCGGGCGGGTGGCCGAGGCGCTCGGCGACAATGGCCGCCCACAGCGTCAGGACCGGGGCGCGGTTAACGCGAAGCGCTGGCGCGGGGTGCGTCACTGGCGCCGTCCAGGGAGCGCCAGGGCCAGCCCTGGCCGGGTCAGCAGGCAGCGAAGGAGTCGGTAGCCCCGTTCCAGAGGCTGTTGAGAAACCCGCATCGGCATGGCGCCGCTCCGTCGCAGTCAGCCGCGGTGTCTACGCAGGAAGCCGAGATCTCCACCACCTCGGGCGGGTCGGCCGGTTGGCGCTCAGCGCGCACCAGGCGCGGCGGCAGCTGGGCGTGGATCTCGGCCAGAGTGTCGGCGATCAGCAGGTAGGGGGAGGGTCCCTCGGTCACAAGGCGGGCGATAACCTTGTCCGGATACTCGGGCGGGTCCCGCATGACGACCCACCCGACCAGGGCGTGGGCGCGGCGCGCGTCAGCGTGGAGCCCGCGGGCCAACGTCGCGTCGATGATCTGGTCCGCCATGACTGCGCCTTTCTCCTCTCCGCGGTGGCCCACGGAGAACATACAATGAACACAGCCGGCCGCCACAGGCAACCGAGGCGTTGTTGCACGGATCGGCCTTGTCCTGGCCACGGCGACGCTCTCCGTAGTGACCGTAGGCGAGGCGGGGTGCCGGCCATCCGCGTCTGGGCGCGAGGATGGCCTCGGTTGGCGGCAACTGGTCGGCGCCGACGCGTCGATCGCGGCGTTTCGAAACAATCGCGGCGTTTCGAAACATGAGCCCGGGGCAGCTCCGTTGCGGCAGGGTATGTAAGCGGAGGCATGGACGTTGCCTCGCGGGCTGACACAACGGACACAATGGACAAAAGCCGCCCCGCCCGGCGATAGCAGGGGGCTTCTGTTAGTTGTGTCAGCAGTGTCCAGGGGGTGGAAGGCGACGACTCCGCCCCCTCGCCACCTTTGAAGTGTCGGGGCGGCGTTTCGAAACGCAAATCGGCCAATCGCTTTGTTGCACGGTTGGCGTGCAAGCGAAACGGAACAGATTGCCGGTCTGATACGGGGCGGGAAGGTGGGGGTTTCTCCAGTCCTAAAAAGCCAACGAGGCGTTCCCCCGCGCGCGGCATGGGGAGCCGCTGCCATTTTCTCAAAGTGACGGCTGATACTAAATCCGGGTGATAGGTTCGGCTTAGAGTGGCGGCTGCGCGGAGCGGGCCTATGCCGCGGGCGGTTGAACGGGGGGATGATGGCACGGATTGCCGAGCACCTGAGTGTGGCGGAACTGGCGGCGCGGTTCCGCGCGGCGCAAACCGTGCAGACCGTGCGAAAACTCGCTGGGGCGGCAATGCTGGTGAAATCGGCAGTCGGAGGTGCACGCTGAGGTCCCGGTGAGCCGAACGGGCGATTTCAAGAAATCCCCGGTTCCACATCGTGGCTGCCGGCGATCCTGCCAGCCGGTCCGGGGAAACCCCGCCAGCAGCAGCCTTTCAGGCCGCCACCGCGGCCATCAGCTGCGCGAAGCCGACGATATTGAGCACCCGCCGGAGATTGTAGGCGAGCGCGGTCAGACTGAACTCGGCGCGGACCTTCTCCAGGCCACGCATCAGGAACGCGCCCTGGTTCATCCATTGCTTGATCGTGCCGAACGGATGCTCGACCGTCTCGCGACGGCGGTCGAGAACGCCTGGACGGTTCGCCAACCGGGCCTGCATCCGGTCCAGGACCGCTTCGTTCTCCAGACGAGAGGCCGTGCGAAACTTGCCCGCCGTGCACTGCGAACGGATTGTGCAATCGTCGCACGCCAGCTTGTTGGCGTAGTTGATCTTCTTCAGCCCACGCAGGAGAGACGATGAATACGGATGAAGGCGTTGACCCGCTGGGCAAACATAGCTGTCGCTGTCTGCGTCGTAGCGGAACTCATCCTTGCGGAACAGGCCGGCCTTGACCGAGGGACCGCGCTGCGGACGCGGCACGTAGGGCACAATCCCGGCGTTCTCGCAGGCCTCAATGTCCTCAACCTTGAAGTAACCCTTGTCGGCCACGGCCTCGATTGTCTCGACACCGAGAACCTCCTTCGCCGGCGCCGCGGTCTGCGTCAGCAGCCCCATGTCGACGACCTGGTTGCTGACCTGCTGCTCGACGATCAGCTTGTGCTTGGCATCCACCGCAACCTGGACGTTGTAGCCCACCGCGACATGCGTGTGCGCCGCCATCCCCTCGTCTGGCTATTCCAGCGGCTTCGCCGCAGGAACCTTGGCCAGCCTCGCCCGGCTGTCGGGATCGGTCAGCGAGATCTGGTCCTCGCCGGTGCGATCCAACTGCGCCAACATGTCCTGGCACCGCGTACGACGGGAGCGGATGGCGGCGATCTTCTCGGCCAGGTTGTCGACCCGCGAGCCACTTGTTGTGGTCTCGGCGGCATCGCTCTGGTCAAGACGCTGGAGGTAATCGTCGAGCTTGGCATCGGCCAATTCGATAAACCTGGTCAGCGAGGCGCGGGTGAAGTTGCGGTCCTTGTTGTTGACCGCCTTGATGCGGGTGCCATCCACCGCCAGCAGTTCGCGACCGAACAGATCCAGCTGACGGCACAGCAGCACGAACTGCCGAAAGACCGGGCGGAACGCTTTGCGGTTACCGCGGCGGAAATCGGCGATGGTCTTGTGGTCCGGCTTCAGGTGACGCAGCAGCCAAATGACTTCGATGTTGCGATGGGTCTCGGCTTCCAGACGGCGACTGGATCGGACGCGGTTCAGATAACCGTAGATGTAGAGCTTCAACAGATCGGCGGGCGCATAGCCCGGCCGGCCGGTTCGCTGGGCGGAGACGCGGATAAAGCCCGCTGCGGTCAGATCCAATCCATCAACGAAGGCTTCAATGAACCGGACGGGGTTCTCGGGGCCGACGTAATCATCGAGCGATTCTGGAAGCAGCAGCGTCTGGGATCGGTCGTGACCGGCGATGTGCGTCATGACCCCGAGTCTAACGCATCTTGCGTCGAGCCGGAATCCGTTGCGGCACAGATTTCACACGGTCTGCGTGACCGAGGCGCGGCACACCCAGGCGATTTGGCTGCTGGCGCAGGGCCGCACGGTGGTCGAGGTGGCCGGGGTGCTGGCGCTCACGCCGCGCTGGGTGGAGGCGGTGGCGGCGCGCTACAACGCACGCGGCCCGGCGGCGCTGGGCGATGGGCGGCGGCGGAACGGGCGGGCCCCCAGCGTGCTGACCGAGGCGGTGCTGGCCGCCCTGGCCGAGCGGCTGCGTGAGCCGCCCGAGGACGGCGGGCTATGGAGCGGCCCCAAGGTGGCGGCCTGGATGGCGCGGCACCTCAAGCTGGAGCGGGTGCATCCGCAGCGCGGCTGGGAGGCGCTGAAGCGGCTCGGCTGGTCGGTGCAGACGCCGCGCCCGCGCCATCCGCGGGCCGCTGATCCGGAGGCGCGGGCGGCCTTCGCAAACAGGTTGACGTTGCCGTTGCGCAAGCACGGGCGGCGCACCCGGAACAGCCGGTCGAGGTCTGGGCGGAGGACGAGCACCGCCTCGGCCTGAAGCCGATCCGCCGCCGGGTCTGGGCCAAGGCCGGCGCACGCCCAACGGCGCTGGGTCATCACCGGTTCCAGTGGCTGCACGTCGCGGCCTTCGTGCAGCCGAGCAGCGGCGAGACGGTCTGGTATCTCTGCACCCGCATCAACAAGCCGGCCTTCGAAACCCGGCTCGCCGCCTTCGCCCGCGAGAGCGGGGCGGGACGCCGACGCCACATCGTCCTCGTGCTGGACAACGCCGGCTGGCACGGCCCCAAGGGCTTGGCCGTGCCGGACGGGATCACGCTGGTGTTCCTGCCTCCCTACAGCCCGGAACTCCAACCCGCTGAGCGGCTCTGGCCGCTGCTCGACGAGGCGGTGGCCAACAAGCACTTCCCCACCCTGGCCGACCTCGATGCCGCCATCGCCGAACGCAGCACCCGCCTCGACCCAAGCATGATCCGTCCGCACACCAGCTTCCACTGGTGGCCAAAGCCGGTTCAGCCGAACTAATCAGCCGGATTTGGTATGACTTGCGGGGCTGACCAAAGCTGGGACGACTGGATTAACAGCAAGCCAATGCCGCGCGCGGGGAGAAGCCGATAACCATATCAGTTCCGATGCGAGCTCCTGTCGCGAAACCCGGACGCCCTTGCTCAATCTGCCGCCACCCCGACCTCGCCGAGATCGAGGCGGCACTAACGGCGGGTGCCCCGTTGCGTGCCATCGCTGACGCCTTTGGCACCTCGCCTGCTGCGCTCCACCGGCACCGGAGGACGCACATGCACATGGCTCCTGTGGGCACTGCCGAGCCCGCGGCTGCGCCGATCCCAGCGGCACCGCCTCCCCCACCTCCAGCACCCGCCCCGCGACTGCTGCAAGGATGGAATAGCGCCTGCTATGCTGCCCGGCCTGGTGATCGCTGTAGCTGCTGCCGCGGCAATCAATGGTGGGAACTGAGAGGTGGTCGGCTTTGTCGAGACAGCGTTTCGCCTTCGATAAGTGGATCCCCTGCCGATTGGTTCCGCAATATGCCGTTGTCGGGTCGTCGCGCAGGGAGGGCGTAGCCCGACCGGAGCGACGACCCGACAACGGCGGCGAAAGTCATGCTGCCGCTCGTTGCTGCAGGTGGGTGAAGTAGGCGTGGTCCGGTGTCCGGGCGTCAAGGCTCGAATGGGGCCGTTTGCGATTGTAAAAGTCGAGATATCGGCCAATCGATGCGCGCGCCTCGGTGACACTGTTATAAGCCCGCAGATAGACCTCCTCGTATTTTACCGACCGCCAGAGCCGCTCGACAAACACGTTGTCCCGCCAGGCGCCGCGGCCGTCCATGCTGATGGCGATCTTGTTCGCCAGCAGCAGGCCGGTGAAAGCAGTCCCGGTGAACTGGCTGCCTTGGTCAGTGTTGAAAATGTCCGGCCGGCCGTGCTTGGCAAGCGCTTCTTCAACCGCCGCCAGGCAGAAATCCTCCTCTATGCTGATCGATAGCCGCCACGCCAGAA
The DNA here is from genome assembly GCA_963818725.1 of uncultured Pseudomonadota bacterium. Classification (GTDB taxonomy): domain Bacteria; phylum Pseudomonadota; class Alphaproteobacteria; order Acetobacterales; family Acetobacteraceae; genus DATFDN01. The sequence goes on from CAWFTU010000001.1 coordinate 232,357, forward strand.
CCCGACGGCTGTACCAGTCCACCACCGCCGCCAGATAGACGAAGCCACGCGCCATCGGGATGTACGTGATATCCATGCACCAAACCTGGTTGGGCCGCTCGATCGTCAGACCCCGCAGCAGGTATGGGTAAATCTTGTGTCCCGGCGCGGCCTTCGAGGTGTTCGGCCGGCGATACAGCGCCTCGATGCACATCCGCCGCATCATCGTCCGCACCAGGTCACGGCCGATGACAACGCCCTCGCCGCGCAGCAGATCACGCAGCATCCGGCTACCTGCGAACGGGTAATCGAGATGCAGTGCGTCGATCCGGCGCATGATCGCAAGCTCCGCCGCCGGCACGGGCCGAGGTTCATAGTAGAGGTTGCTCCGGCTGAGCCGCAGCAACGCCGCCTGCCGCGCCAGCGGCAGTTCATGGCGCCGATCGATCATCGCTTTGCGCTCAGCAGGCCGGCTTTGCCGAGCGCACCGGCCAAAAAATCGTTCTCCAGGGTCAGCTCGCCGATCTTGGCGTGCAGCACCTTCAGATCGACCGCCGGTGTCGCCTCCGCCGCGGTTCCGCTCCCGCCAAATACCCCGGCAGCCGCATCAACCAACTGACCCTTCCAGGCGGTGATCTGGTTGGGGTGCACATCGTATTGCTGTGCCAACTCGGCCAGCGTCTTCTCGCCCTTGATAGCGGCCAGCGCCACCTTGGCCTTGAAGCCCGGGGCATGGGTCCGGCGTGTACGTCCCGTCATCGTCGCTCCTGATCCGCGGCATACTCGCCGCTTTCAGGCACGGTTTCCACTTATCGACCTGTCCGAATTTGGCCGGCCACCTCTCTGTCGGACGCTAGCCGAGGCGGGTGCGCCCGCTGTGCGCCGCTTTTGGTCTGGGGAGTGCGGCGTTTCGAAACGTGAGCCGGGACTTTGATGGCGACCGGCCTTGTTTCGAAAGCAGTCCAAGGTTGGATAAGCAATGCCGCGCGGGGGGGACCCCTCGCATTGCAACGCGCACGCTCAGAGTCCCGCACCACCGCCCATTGTACCTATGCCGGCCATGCGACTAGGCCGGGGCAGATTCGGGGATGCAGGCGCGAACCGGGCCGCCCCATGTTCCTATGCTGCGGCCCGGACCTCGCCGCGATCGAGGCGGCCCTGAGCGCCGGCACGGACCCTATTCACACCGCACATTCTTGTGGATAAGCTCTACCCGAGTGTCCATCAGCCGTTCCACTGCGCACACGACCCGGTTAGCGTCCTGCCATGCAGGTGGACACGTTCATCCGACGCTGGGAGGCGAGCACCCGTAATGAGGCCGCCGCCAAGCCGCACTTTCTCGATTTATGCGACCTTCTGGAGGTGCCACGGCCGACCGACGATCCGACCGGCTCAGCTTACGCCTTCGAAAAGGAGGTGGCTCAATCCAACGGCCGCAAAGGCTGGGCGGATGTGTGGCGTCGCGACTGCTTCGGCTGGGAGTACAAGTCCAAAGGCCGGGATCTCGACGCTGCCTACGACCAGCTCCTGCGCTATGCGGGCGCGCTTGGGAACCCACCGCTGCTCGTCACGTCCGACATGGCCCGGATCGTGGTGCGGACGAACTTCACAAGCGCCATCACCACGGCGACAGAATTCGATTTGGAAGCGCTTCGCGATGCCTCGGTGCGGGGCCGCCTGCGCGACTGCTGGCTGGCCCCAGAGCGGTGGCGTCCCGGCACGACTAGGCAGGCGTTGACGGAGCGGGCTGCGGCGGATTTCGCGGAGCTGGCGAGGCGACTGCGCGAGCGGGGCCATCCGGCCGAGGCGGTGGCGCATTTCGTCAACCGCCTGGTGTTCTGCCTGTTCGCCAACGACGTGCGCCTGCTGCCGGCCGGGATGCTGGATGAATTGCTGGCGCTTGCGACACGGGAGCCGGGCGGTTTCGCGGAAGCGGCCGGGATGCTGTTCCGGGCCATGCGCGAGCGGGGCGGGCGCATTGGCTTCCGGTCCGTGCCGTGGTTCAACGGCAGGCTGTTTGATGACGACGCGGCGTTACCGCTGCTGGCGGATGACGTAGCGTTGCTGAATCGGGCCGCGACGCACGACTGGTCGCAGGTGGACCCGTCTATCTTCGGCACTCTGTTCGAGCGCGGGCTTGACCCCGACAAGCGCAGCCAGTTGGGCGCGCACTACACGGACAGGGGTAAAATCGAGTTGCTGGTGGGCGCCGTGGTAACGCGCCCGCTTACGGCCGAGTGGGAAGCCGCCAAGCTAAAGATTACGACGGCAATGGCGGAGCGAGCGGCGATGTTGAAGGAGGCGCTTGCCACCCCTGTCGGCGCCCTCGTGCTGGCCGGCGCCAATGCCGTTACCGCCGAGACGCAGGCAGCGCGGAAGGAAATGCGTCGGACAGCGGAGCGTAGGAGCCGCAGGATGGCGGCGCTGCTGGCCGAGGCTGATACGGTGTATCGCGCCTTCCTGGCCCGGCTTTGCGCGTTTCGCGTACTGGACCCTGCATGCGGATCTGGCAACTTCCTGTATGTCTCCATGCTAGCGCTCAAGGATTTGGAGCTGCGCGTCAGCGTGGATGCCGAGGCTATGGGGCTGGAGCCGAGTTTCCCGGCCATCGGGCCAGAAGCGGTCCTGGGGATCGAGGTGAACCCGTTCGCGGCCGAGTTGGCACGCGTATACGTATGGATTGGGCACATCCAGTGGGCGCGGCGCAACGGCTACCCACCTCCGACCGATCCCATTCTGCGGAAGCTGGACACGATCGAGTGCCGGGACGCGGTGCTGGCCGAGGACGGCACGCCGGCGCCGTGGCCGGCGGCGGACGCGGTTGTCGGCAATCCGCCTTTTCTAGGTGACAAGGCGATGATCGGTACGCTCGGCGAGGGCTACACGCGCCGCTTGCGCGGGGCCTATGCCGGACGCGTGCCGGGCGGGGCTGACCTCGTGTGCTACTGGTTCGAGAAGGCGCGCGAGGCCATTGAGGCCGGGCAGACGCGGCGCGCGGATCTGGTGGCGACGAATAGCATCCGTGGCGGTGCCAATCGCCGGGTGCTAGATCGCATCACCCAAACGGGCATGATCTTTGAGGCTTGGTCCGACGAGCCATGGACCCTGGACGGCGCCGCTGTCCGCGTCTCGATGGTGTGCTTCGCCGCTGCTGCAAGCGGCTCACCAAAGCTGAACGGGCACGTGGTAAGTCAGATCACAGCCGACCTGAACGGTGCGAAGTTCGACATCACTACGGCGAAGCCGCTGAGTGAGAACGTGGGCGTGTGCTTGAGCTGCCCCCGATTTCCCTGGACACCGATTTGTCCGACCGGAGGCAGATATGGTGAAGTCCAGCATGAACAGGATCATACGAAATGATGTGGCTGATGGGCCTGTGGGCAACGAGGGCGGGCGGAGCCCGTCCGCGCTGTCCACAGGCCACAACGGCGCGGAGGCGGGGTGTGCTCCGAGTGGACCGCTGGCGCCGGGCCAACGCTGGAGCGTGAGCCGCAAGCGCGAGGTGGTGCTTCGCCTGCTGCGGGGTGAGGCCGCCGAGGATCTCTCGCGCGAGCTCGGCGTGCCGCTCTACAAGCTCGAGCGCTGGCGGCAGAAGGCCGAAGCCGCGCTGGGTGGCGCATTGAAGGAACGCGAAACGGAGGCGGCGAGTGGTGAGCTCGCCACGGCCATGCAGCGGATCGGCGAACTGAGCATGGAGAACGAGCTGCTGCGCTCTCGCATCGAGCGCCCTGGCCCTTTGGCCCGCGGGAGGTCGCGGTGATGGCGGCGGTGATTTCCCCGGCCACCGGCCGCCGCTACGGCATCGCCCAGGTCTGCCGCATCTGGGACGTGCCGCGGTCATCCTTCTATGCTGACCGACGCCGGGCCGATACAACGACGACGCCAGTTTCGGTGCGGCGCCGTGGACCAAAGCCCGTGGTGTCGGACGACACCTTGCTGGTGGCGATCCGCGCCGATCTCGCCCGGTCGCCCTGGCACGGCGAGGGCCATCGCAAGGTGTGGGCCAGGCTGCGGGTGATGGACGGCATCCGGGTCGCGCGCAAACGGGTGCTGCGGCTGATGCGCGAGAACGCCCTGCTGTCGCCGCATCGCGCCCGCATCCGCGACGACACGCCGCACGATCATCACATCATCACCGAGGCGCCGAACCTGATGTGGGCGACGGATGCGACCCAGATCATCACCGTCCAGGATGGCAAGGTCTGGCTGTTCGGCGTCGTCGAGCACTGGAACGCCGAAGCGCTTGGCTGGCACGTCGCCAAGCGCGGCGATCGCTACTCCGCCGCGCAGGCCGTCGGCATGGCGGTCCGCAATGTCTTCGGCCACGTCAGCCCCAGCGCCGCTCGCGGCGTGGCGCTGCGACACGACCACGGCAGCGCGTTCCTCGCCGAACATTTCCATAACCAGATCCGCTTCTGGGGCATGACCCCCAGCTATGCGTTCGTCGGCGAGCCTGAGACGAATGGCGTCGTCGAGCGCTTCTTCCGCACCCTCAAGGAGCAGATCGTGCATGGCCGAATCTACCAGACCATCGACGAGGTCCGTGATGCGGTCCGCGACTTCGTCGCCCGCTACAATGCCGAGTGGCTGATCGAGAAGAACGGCCTGCGCAGTCCCAGCGATGCCAGAGCAGCGTGGTACCAGGCCGTCATGAAGACCGCCGCTTAACAGCAACCTTGTGTCCAGGAAACCGGGCGCGGTACACGTGGGCGTGTGCTTTATTGGCACGATGAAGAAGGCCCCTTTCGACGTGCCGTATGAGACCGGCGCTCGTTGGTTGGAGCTGGCCGGGAATCCTAATGGACGCTCCAACGCGTGTAGATCGGCGTGGAAGAAGGACCCTGTTTGAGGGGTGATCGGCGTCCAAACGGGACCCCTCTGGCGGTGGGGTTCACGGTGGCTTCCGGGATGATCGGGGGCCGGGTTTGGGACGTTGGTCGTGGAGACGGTCGCGAAGATCCGCCGGGCGTATTTCGTTCAAGGCAAGGCGATCAAGGCGATCTGCCGCGAGCTGCGGGTCTCGCGGAAGGTCGTGCGGAAGGTGCTGCGATCGGAGGCGACCGAATGCCGCTACCGGCGCGACCACCAGCCGATGCGGCGGATTGGGCCGTGTCAGGACGAGCTCGATCGCCTGCTTGCGGTGAATGAGGCGAAGCCGAACCGCGAGCGGCTGACGCTGACCCGCATATTCGAGGAGCTGCGCGGGCTCGGCTACGAGGGCGGCTACGACGCGGTGCGTCGCTATGCGCGAGGCTGGCAGCGTGACCGCGCGACGACATCGGTGGACACCTTTGTTCCGCTGAGCTTTGCGCCCGGCGAGGCGTATCAGTTCGACTGGAGCCATGAGATCGTGCTGACCAATGGCACGACCGTGACGGTGAGGGTGGCCCACGTCCGGCTATGCCACAGCCGGATGCTGTTTGTGCGGGCCCATCCGCGCGAGACGCAGGAGATGGTGTTCGACGCGCACGATCGGGCATTCGCCTGCTTCAGAGGTGCCTGCACACGCGGCATCTACGACAACATGAGGACCGCGGTGGACGCGGTCTTCGTCGGCCGCGAGCGTGCCTACAATCGCCGCTTTCTGCAGATGTGCAGCCACCACCTGGTCGAGCCGGTTGCCTGCACCCCCGCTTCGGGCTGGGAGAAGGGACAGGTCGAGAACCAGGTCGGGCTGGTGCGCGAGCGGTTTTTCACGCCGCGGCTGCGGGTGAAGAGCTACGACGAACTGAATGCCTGGCTGCTCGACCAGTGCGTCGCGCATGCCAGGGCGCATCGCCATCCCGAGATCCGGGAGCGGACGATCTGGCAGATGTTCGAGGCCGAGCGGCCCTGCCTTGTTCCCTACGCCGGGCGGTTCGACGGGTTCCACGCGGTGCCCGCCTCGGTGTCCAAGACCTGCCTCGTGCGGTTCGACAACAACAAATACTCGGTCGCCGCAAACGCCGTCGGCCGGCCTGTCGAGATCCGGGCCTATGCCGAGCGGATCGAGCTGCGCCAAGCCGGGCGCCTCGTCGGTGAGCATCGGCGTTGCTTCGGGCGGGACCAGACGGTGTTTGATCCCTGGCACTATGTGCCGGTTCTGGCCCGCAAGCCGGGGGCGCTGCGCAACGGGGCGCCGTTCAAGAACTGGGTTCTGCCGTCCGGACTGGAGCGGATCCGCCGCAAGCTCGCCGGGTCCGCTGACGGCGACCGGCAGATGGTCGCCATCCTCGCCGCGGTGCTGAGCGACGGGCTCCCAGCGGTGGAGGCGGCCTGTTTGGCGGCGCTGCGCGAGGGCGTCCACTCCGCCGATGTCGTTCTCAACATCCTGGCCCGCCGCCGCGAGCCGGAGTTGGCACCGGTCACGATCATCACCCCGAACGCGCTGAAGCTGCGGCACGCGCCTGCTGCCGATTGCGCCCGCTATGACAGCCTCAGGAGTGCCTTTGATGGAACGTGCCGAGATCCTGGCGACGATGTCCGAACTGAAGCTCTACGGCATGAGGGCTGCGTTTGACGAGATCATCTCCACGGCGGTGAAGCGCCAGCACGAGCCGCAGCGCGTCGTCGGCGATCTGCTGACCGCGGAGGTCACCGAGAAGCACGCCAGATCGATCCGATACCAGATCACCATCGCCAAGCTGCCGCTGGCCAAGGATGTCGACGGCTTCCGCTTCGACAACACGCCGATCAACGAGACCCTTGTCCGCGACCTCGCCAGCGGCAACTTTCTCGCCAATCAGCGCAACGTCGTGCTGGTCGGCGGAACCGGCACCGGCAAAACCCATCTCGCCATCGCGCTCGCCCGGGCCTGTATCCGCGACGGTGCGCGTGGCCGGTTCTTCAACGTCGTCGATTTGGTCAACAGGCTCGAGGCCGAGGGGCGATCCGGACGCCAGGGCCGCCTGGCCGAGTATCTTTGCCGCAAGGACTTCGTCGTGCTCGACGAACTCGGCTACCTGCCGTTCGCCCACTCCGGCGGCCAGCTGCTGTTCCATCTGATCAGTCGTCCCTACGAGCAAACCTCTGTGATCGTGACAACCAACTTGGCGTTTGGCGAATGGCCGAGCGTGTTCGCGGGCGACGCCAAGATGACCACCGCGCTGCTCGATCGACTGACCCACCACTGCGACATCGTCGAGACCGGCAACGAAAGCTGGCGGTTCAAGAACAGGGCCTGATTCCCCATCCCGCCGCGGCTTGCACCGGTGGGTCCACAGGCACCCCCGCGCGCCGCTGCGCAGCCTCCCGTGGGCACTCCGCGGCGCGCGGGTCCCCCTATGGGCTACCGGCACAAGCCGCTCTCAACGGGGTCCCTTTTGAACGCCGATCGGGGGTCCCTTTTGCAAGCCGATTGACAATCGGCGCGCTGATTGCGGACAAGGCCTTCGACAGCAACGCCCTTATTGCCGAGCTCGATGCGCGCGGGGCCAAGGTGGTGATCTCCCAGCATCCGCGCCGGGCGCAGCCGCTTGCGATCGACAAGGAGATGTATAAATGGCGCCACCTGATCGAGAACTTCTTCTGCAAGCTGAAAGAGTTCAAGCGGATCGCCATGCGCGCCGACAAAACCGATCAGAGCTTTGCGGCCAACCTCCATCTCGCCGCCGCCGTCATCCATTCGCGATGATTCCCAACAGGCCCTAGCACTACAGTTGCATTTTTCGTTTCAGATGCGAGCGCTGGGCGGCGGCTTGGTGCGCCCGTCGCCAGACTGACCACGCGATGACGTGGGCGGGTCGGATGCGTCGCTGGGCCAGGCGCATCGCGAGGCGGCGGATTTCCTGGATCGACCAGCGGATGAGGGGGCGCGCGTACGCGGCAGCCGCGGCGGTGTTTTTGGGGGTGCCTGGTTGGCGCGCTGGCGCACCCGCGCGAGGATGGCGAAGGCCAGCATGACCAGGCTCATATGACGGTGCCAGCCATGCCAAGAGCGGGTCTCGTTGTGGTCGAGGCCGGAGTGCGGTCTTCGCCGTCTCGAACGCGTCCTCAACGGACCAGCGGCTGCCTTCGACGGTGGCCAGGGTCTCGACGCCGGTGCCTTGCGGGCACCAGGTGCTGAAATAGGCGAGCGCGCCATCGGCAATGTTGCGCCGGATCAGCAGGCCGCGCGTCCAGGTGCCGCTGAGGGTCGGGTTGAACTCATCGGCCTCAAGGTCAGCCAACTCCAGGTAAACCCAGTCGTAGAGCCGTGCGCCTTTGGTGCCCTCGCCCGCGGACAAGCGCCGCCAACCCGAGGCATCGAGGCCGCGGGCGATCGCCTCAGCGGTGCCAGCCACCACTGGCAGGCGCCCCCAAGAGGCGAACTGGTCCGTGGCGTTGGCGCCGAGCACGTAGCCGCGGCCTTCCCGGCGCAGCAGCATCTCGATCTCGCCCACACCGTAGACAGTGTCGCCGACCACCCAGGAGAAGGGCACCTTGGCCGAGACCGCGCGCTTGATCATGTCGGCTGCGAGCCGCGGCTTGGTGGCGAACGACACGTCCTGTGGCACGTGGGCCGCAGCCCGGCGCGCCGGGTCGCGGGTCCAGTCGCGGGGCAGGTAGAGCGTACGGTCGATGAAGGCGTGGCCGTGGCGTGACGCGCAGGCCAAGAACACCCCGACCTGGCAGTTGGTGATCTTGCCCGCTGACCCCGTATACTGCCGCGCCGCCCCGCATGACGCCTTGCCCTGCTTGAGAAAGCCGGTCTCGTCCACCACGAGCACGGCATCGGCGTCGGCCAGCGTCTCCAGCGCATACGCGCGCACGGTGTCGCGCAAGCTATCGGCCTCCCACCGGCCACGTCCCAGGATGGCCTGCTGCCGCCAGGGGCCGGGGTCTCCGGCCGCCTCGGCGCGCATCCAGCCCGTCTTGCGCCGCTCCGGCCCGAGCAACCCGTCCAGGAACAGGCCCGCCGAGGCCGCCACGCGCCCTTGCGTGAACAAGGGGCGCATCCGCCGCTTGGCCTCGCGCAACTCCGCTGCCCACAGCTCCAGCGTCGTCTCGATCGAGGCACCGCTCACTTTTGCCCTCCCGCCTATGCGGGAGAAGATGAGGGGTTCAACCCAGAATGCAACTGTAGTGCTAGGCCGCCGCAGCCTCGTCTCCCTGGCGCCGGTCGCCGAGCCGGAGCAGCGGCACGGTCGCGAAGGCGAGCGCCGTGAACGCCGCCGAGACCACGACCAGCGGCGCAAGCTGTTCATGGAAGACGTGCTGGTACAGGAACGCGCCGGCGGTGTCTGACGCCGGCGCGGCAAGGTTGATGATCGACATCAGGGTCGCGAAGACGAACCCCTCGGAGCGTTTCGGGCACATCTCCGCGGCCAAGGTGAGAGTGGCGACATTGGCGACCATCGCCGCCACGCCGCTGCCGAAGTTCACGGCCGCAGCGGTGATTTCATTGGACAGCAGCAGGAAGCTCGCCGTGCTGGCCGTGCCGAGCAGGATGCTCAGGTTGAGCAGGCTGCGCAGCCGCATCCCCTCCAGCAGCCGGCGATAAAACACCGCGCCCACGATCCAGCCGGCCGAAGCGATAGCGCCGAGCAGACCGATATAGGATTGGCTGAACTTCATCTTGTCGGTCATGTAGAAATAGAGCGGCGTGCCGAAGCCGGGGCTGAATGAATAGAGGAACAGGAACGCGCCGAGCAGGTAGAGCGTCCGCGAGCGGAACACGGAGAGCAGGCTGCGCAAGGTCCGCTTCAGCTCGGCAAGGTTCACCGCGCGCCGATCCTCCTCGACCAAGCGGGGAAGCGCGAGCAGCACGGCAAGCGGCGCGGCGGCGCTCAGCAGCGCCGCGGTGCGGAGCGCCGCCCTGGCGGGCAGGTGTTGCACCAGCTCGCCGCCCGCGACGGAGCTGGCCAGGGTGGCGACGCTGAACCAGAGCCATTGCTGGTTGACGAAGGCGCCGCTGACCCCGAACCGCTGGCCGCTCTCCACCAGCAGCGCGCCGCAGACCGTGCTCGCGATCGCCATCGCGTAGGCGGTGAGTGCAAGCCAGACGGCCATCGAGCCGGGCGCCGCCACGGCGGCGACCACGCCGTAGGCGAGGGCGGCCGTCGCGTTGGCGATTACGAGATAGGATTTCCGCCGGTAGCCAAACAGCGGAACGAAATCGGAGACGATCCCGTAGACCGGCTTGATGACCCACGGCAGGGTGAAGATCGCGAGAAAGGCAGTGATCCGCACCGGCGTCCAACCGCTCTCCTTCAGGAAATAGGTCAACGGCTGGGCGATGATTCCGACCCGCGCCTGGCCGATGCCCTCGACGAAATAGACCAGGGCGAACAGCAGCATGAGCCGGCCGATCCGGGGATCGGTGTTGTTACCTCTCCCCCAACCCCCGCCCGCAAGGCATGCCCTCGGGCCGGCCTTCGGCCGGACCCGTGGGGGAGGGAGCTTACGGGACGACTTTCCCTCCCCTTGCGGGAGGGGGCCGGGGTGAGGGGGCGCACGCCGCCCTCTGCCGTGATTAAGGATCGGCACCCGTCACGAGCGCTCCGTTGCGCGCCTCGTCCGGCAGGCACAGCGCGGCGAGCTTTGGCGCGACCGCCTTGGGACGGGGCAGGTGGGCGGGGTCTTCGCCGGGAAAGGCCGCCAGGCGCAGCCGTGTCGCGACTGGCCCTGGGTCAAACAGGTTGACGCGCAGGCGCGTGGTCGTCCCCACCTCGTCGGCCCAGGTCAGCACCAGATGCTCGAGCGCCGCCTTGGACGCTCCGTAGCAGCCCCAATAGGCTTTCGGCGCGCGGGCCCGCGCGGCGGTGACGAACACGGCGCGGCCCGCCGGGGCGGCGCGCAGGAGCCCGTCGCAGGTGCGGATCAGCCGCCAGGCGGCGGTGGCGTTCACGCCCAATGCCTCGTTCCACTCGGCGGGCAGCAAGTGGCCGACCGGGGCCAACCGGCCCAGCGCGCCGGCGCAATGGACCAGGATGTCGAGGCGGCGGAAGCGGACGCCGATGCTGGGGCCCAGCGCGTCCACCTGCTCGGCCTCCAACAGGTCGAGTGGCAGCAGCGTGGCCGCGCCGCCCATTGCGCGGATGGCGTCGTCGGTCTCCTCCAGCCCGCCTTGCGTGCGGGCGGTGATGACGCAGTGCGCGCCGAGGCGGGCCAACTCGATCGCGGTCGCGGCGCCGATACCCCGGCTCGCGCCAGTGACGAGGGCGACCGTGTCGGAGAGGGGAGCAGCCATTAGCGCACCTGATCGCGCGGAGCCAACTCCCTCTCCCACCGCTTGCGGGGGGAGAGGGCCGGGGTGAGGGGGGTCGGGAAGCCACCCTCACCCCGACCCTCTCCCGCAAGCGGGAGAGGGAGAAAAGAGCCGCGCCCCGGCATCCTCCGCAGCACCATCAGCAGTGATCGTTCAGCAGGCTGAGCTGGCGCTCAGCGTTGTCGGCCTGGTCTGGCACGCCGATCGGGTAGTCGCCCGTGAAGCAGGCGTCGCAGTAGTGCGGACGCGCCAACTCGCGGCCGTCCTTCCCCAGCGCGCAGTACAAGCCATCGATCGAGACGAAGGCGAGGCTGTCGGCGCCGATCTGCTCGGCCATCTCCTCGACCGAGAAGCGCGCGGCGAGCAGCTTGTCGCGCTCTGGGGTGTCGATGCCGTAGAAGCAGGAATGCGTCGTCGGCGGCGAGGAAATGCGCATGTGCACCTCGCGCGCCCCGGCGTGGCGGACCATTTCGACGATTTTGCGGCTGGTGGTGCCGCGCACGATCGAATCATCGACCAGGATCACCCGCTTCCCCTCCAGCGCGGCGCGGTTGGCGGAGTGCTTCAGCTTGACGCCGAGATGGCGGATGTTGTCGGTCGGTTCGATGAAGGTGCGCCCGACGTAGTGGTTGCGGATGATGCCCAACTCGAACGGGATGCCGCTCTCGGCGGCGTAGCCCATCGCCGCGGGGACGCCCGAATCCGGCACCGGCACCACGATGTCGGCGGGCACGCCGGATTCGCGCGCCAGCTCGGCGCCGATGCGCTTGCGCGCCGCGTAGACCGCTATGCCCTCCATCACCGAATCAGGGCGCGCGAAGTAGATGTACTCGAAGACGCAGAAGCGCTCCCGCTTGCGGCCGAACGGCTTGATGCTGTGCACGCCCTGCGCGTCGATGATGATGATCTCGCCCGGCTCGACATCGCGCACGAACTCCGCGTCCACGATGTCGAGCGCGCAGGTCTCCGAAGCCAGCACCCAGCCGGAGGCCGGGTCGGTGCCGATGCGCCCCAGGATCAGCGGCCGCACGCCGAGCGGGTCGCGCCCGCCGATCAGCGCCTCGTCCGACAAGGCGACCAGCGAATAGGCGCCGACCACCTGCTTCAGCGCGTCGATCAGCCGGTCGGGGACCGTGGAGTAGAGGCTGATCGCGATCAGGTGGATGAACACCTCGGAATCGGTCGTGGACTGGAACAGGCAGCCCCGCCGGACCAGGCTGCGGCGCAGGATGTGCGCGTTGGTCAGGTTGCCGTTGTGCGCCACCGCGAAGCCGCCGAACTCGAAGTCGGCATAGAGCGGCTGGACGTTGCGCAGGATCGTGGCACCCGTGGTGGCGTAGCGGTTGTGGCCGATGGCGCGGGTGCCGGGCAGGGAGGCGATGATGCGGGCGTCGCCGAAATTGTCGCCGACCAGCCCCATGGCCTTGTGGGAATGGAAACGGGCGCCATCATAGCTGACGATGCCCGTCGCCTCCTGCCCGCGGTGCTGCAACGCGTGCAGGCCGAGCGCGGTGACGGCGGCGGCGTCGGGAACATTCCACACGCCGAAGACCCCGCACTCCTCGTGCGGCTTGTCGTCGTCCGGGACCGCAACCCACGCCATGCCGGTCTCTCCTACTGCCGTACCAGGTGCGGCCCGGTCGCTCGCCCTTGCGGGGTGGCGCGCAACAGGGCGTCCGCTGTCGCCTGCCGCCTACCCGGCGGCGCATAGATGTGTGGCCGGAAGCGCGGAGGAAGACGCCCGCTCAGCCAGGCCGCGCCTTCATAGACGGTGCCAAGCGCACGGGCGCCAAGCACCGGACGAGGCCAGTTCTCCACCGGCCCGGCCAGCCACCCAGCGATGATATAGGCGAGGATGATGAGCCCCGCACCCCGCGCGAGGCCGAATACCAGCCCCAACGTGCGGTCAAGCCCGCCGAGCGCCGAGCCGCGCACCGTGCGGGCGATGCGGTGAGAGATGAACAGCAGCACCGCGAGGCTCACCAGGAACAGCACGGCGTAAGCGACCGGCTCGCCCAGCGCCGGGCGGTCGTGCATCCACGATTCAAAGCGCGGGCGAAGGTACGGCGTTGCCCAGACCGCCAGCACGGCGGCGCCGACCCAGGCCCCGATGCCCAGCACCTCGCGCACGAAGCCGCGCAGGAACGCGAGCAGTCCGGAGACGGCCAGCACCGCGACCAGGACAGCGTCAACCCAGGTCATCAATACCCCTTCCCGTGCGGGAGGGCTGCGGGACAGGTCGAGACGACACGGAATCGGTCAGCGCGGAGAATGATCGGCAGTATGCAGCGCGTGAGCGCCAGCGCCAAGCGCGTGCTTCGGCGCCGGCTCCCGCCACGAGGCTTGAACGAGCGAGTCATGCGCTGGAGCTCGATTGAAAATTACAGCCTCACTCCTCCCACGGATTGACGATAGCAACGCCGCTCCCCTCGAAGTCAGCGACGTTGCGGGTGACGACGCTGGCCCCACGGGACCGCGCGACCGAAGCGATCATGAGATCGACCGTCGCGGCGGATCGTCCCGCCCGGCGGCGAAAGGCGAAGATATCCGCGTAGGCGGTCGCTGCCGCCATGTCGAAGGGCAGTACGCGCCCCTCGAAGTCCTCCCGGAACATGGCCTGCACCGCCTCCTCCAGAGCGAGCCGACGGCGGCTTTCCGGCATGATCGCGAGACCGGACAAGATCTCCGCCTGGCAGACGGCCGCCGTGAACAGGAGATCGGGACGCTGCCCGGATACCCACGTCGACACCTCCGGGACTCGCTCGGCACGCATCATTGCGGAGAGGACGTTGGTATCGAGGAGGAACATCACTCGAAGCAGGGTGGGTTGCGGGCCGGCTCGCGCGGGGGCAGCTCAATGTTGGCCCCTCCAAGCGGCGCGAAGCGGGCGTGAATGCGGTCGTAAAGGTCCCGGCCTTCCGGCCGCGCGGGCCCACTCAGGGCACTTCGGAGAATGCGCCGGGCCTCGGCCTCCATCGAGTGGCCGTGCTTCGCCGCCTGCACGCGCAGACGCTCCTTGAGCGCCGGATCGAGGTTTCGGATTGTGATACTGCTCATGAGAGGCGTGACTCGGAAGCACACGATTTCAACGTAATCAATGATTGCACACCGGTCAATAAAGCTCCTGGTTGTGCCTTTCAGGCGCCACCCCTAACTTTTCTGTTTGAGATCACGCGTGCGCCTCGACGCTGAATTGCGCAACCAAGTCGGCCAGGTGCCCAATCTCGTGCAGGCCAAGCCCCTCGGGCGCGGCCAGCGCGCGGCCGCCGCGCGCCAGCCTGCGCGGCAGGCAGGCCGTCTCGAAGCCGAGCTTCGCCGCCTCCTTCAGCCGCGCCTCGGCCTGCGCGACCTGGCGAATCTCGCCCGAGAGGCCGACCTCGCCGAAATAGACCATCCCGGCGCTGGTGGGCGTCTCGGTCGCGGCGGAGGCGAGGGCGGCAGCCACGGCGAGGTCGGCCGCCGGCTCGTTCACGCGCAGCCCGCCGGCGACGTTCAGGTACACGTCCGAACCAGAGAGGCGCATCCCGCAGCGCGTCTCCAGCACCGCGAGCAGCATCGCGAGCCGCCCGCTGTCCCAGCCGATCACCGCCCGCCGCGGCGCCCCGCCGGGATTGGGCGCGAGCAGCGCCTGCACCTCGACCAGAACCGGGCGGGTGCCCTCCAGTCCGGCGAAGACCGCGCTGCCCGCGATGTTGCCGCGCCGCTCGGCGAGGAACAGGGCGGACGGGTTGGGCACCTCGGTCAAGCCCTGCTCGGTCATCTCGAACACGCCGATCTCGTCGGTGGCGCCGAAGCGGTTCTTGACCGCGCGCAGGATGCGGAACTGGTGGCCGCGCTCGCCCTCAAAGTAGAGCACCGCGTCGACCATGTGCTCCAGCACGCGCGGCCCGGCGATGGCGCCGTCCTTGGTGACATGGCCGACCAGCACCAGGGCGAAGCCGCGCGACTTGGCGAGGCGGATCAGCTCGAACGCGGCGGCGCGAACCTGGGCGACGGTGCCGGGCGCGCTCTCGATCTGGTCGAGCCACATGGTCTGGATCGAATCGATCACCACCAGCGCGGCGGGCTCGCGCTCCAGGCTCGCGGCGATGTCGCGCAGGTTGACCGCCGCCGCCAGCGCGATCGGGGCGTTGGCGACGCCGAGTTCGGCGGGCGCGCAGCCGCACCTGCTCGATGGATTCCTCGCCCGACACATAGAGCACTGGCCGCCCGCTCCCGGCCAGCCTCGCCGCGGCCTGGAGCAGCAGCGTGGACTTGCCGATCCCCGGATCGCCGCCGACCAGCACCGCCGAGGCCGGGACCAGTCCGCCGCCGAGCACCCGGTCAAGCTCGGCGATCCCCGTCGCGGCCCGCGGCGGCGGCTCGGCGCTGCCGGCGAGGGGCACGAAGCCGAGCGGGCGCCCCGCGCCCGCCTTGCCCGCGGGTCCGGGGCGGGCCTCGGTGGGCTCCTCGACGATCGTGTTCCAGGCGCCACACGCCTCGCAGCGCCCGGCCCACTTGGGAAAGGCGGCGCCGCAGGACTGGCAGACGTAGCGGGGAACGGACTTGGCCAAGGCACTCAACAACGGGTCAAACGGCGCGACGATGGACCAGCAAGCGCCGAGGCGGTCAAGTCCGGTCGCGCTGAATCAACGAGCGGCATCACCGCTGCCCGAAGCTTGCGTCCTCGAAAAGGTCCTTGTACTGGCGCGGCTGCGAGCGCCAATATTGCTTCGGCGCCGCGACGCGGGCGCCGAGCTTCGCCGCCGCGTGCCAGGGCCAGCGCGGGTCGTAGAGCATGGCGCGGGCGAGCGAGACCGCGTCGGCCTCGTTGTTGGCGATAATGGAATCGGCCTGTTCGGGCTCGGTGATCAGGCCGACGGCGATGGTCGGCAATCCCACCTCGGCCTTGACCCGCTGGGCGTACGGAACCTGGTAGCCAGGGCCGAGCTTGATCGCCTGCTCGGGCGAGACGCCGCCCGTGGTGACGTGGATCGCGGCGCAGCCGCGCGCCTTCAGCGCCTTAGAGAGGGCGACCGTTCCCTCGATGTCCCAGCCATCCGGCACCCAGTCGGTCGCGGAGATGCGCATCCACACCGGCTTCCGCACGGGAAAGGCGGCGCGGACCGCGTCGAACACCTCGAGCGGGAAGCGCATCCGGTTCTCACGGCTGCCGCCGTACTGGTCCGCGCGCTTGTTGGCAATCGGGGAGAGGAACTGGTGCAGCAGGTAGCCATGCGCGCCGTGGATCTCGATGCCGTCCAGGCCGAGCCGCGCGGCGCGACGGGCCGCCGCCACGAAATCCTCGCGCACGTGGTCCATGCCGTCCCGGTCGAGCGCAAGCGGGGCGTCCTCCTCCGGCGAGTGCGGCACTGGTGAGGGCGCCTCGGTCTTCCAGCCGTCCGGCGCGCTGGGCGGGATCTGGGCGCCCCCTTCCCAGGGCGGCCGGCTCGATCCTTTGCGCCCGGCGTGGCCGAGCTGGATCGCGACGGGCATGGGCGAATAGGCCCTGATCGCCGCGAGCACCCGGCCGAGCGCGGCCTCGTTGGCATCATTGTAGAGACCGAGATCCTGGGGGAGATCCGGCCTTCGGGAGAGACCGCGGTCGCTTCCAGGATCATCAGCCCCGCCCCGGATAGGGCGAGATGGCCGAGATGGATCATGTGCCAGTCGGTCGCGTTGCCGTCCTGGGCCGAGTATTGGCACATCGGCGCGATGACGATCCGGTTGGCGATGCGGAGATCGCCGATCAGCAGCGGCTCGAACAGGTGACTCAATGCTCCGGCTCCCTCGGTTTGCGCCAATCAGCGGCCAGCGCCCGATATGGGATCGGGGCGGGACGGCGTTAACCGGGATTTTCAAGCATCCGACGCGCTGACCGGGAATATCCGGGCCGGTCACGGCCCGCCGCGCCGCGCGGTCATGCACGACCGCGCGGCGCGAGCGGCCGACTTATTCGAAGCCGGTCTTGGTGATCTGCACCTGCGTGCCGTCGAGCTTGCGGATGGTGAAGTAGGCGCTTTCGTTGTACGTCATCACCGTCTCGCGCAGGAAGTTCAGCGCGACCTGCTCGCCGAGCTTGAGCGACTCCCAGTAGTCCGAGCGCCAGTGGACGCCGGCGAAGTTGCGCGCCAGCCCGACATTGCCGGCGAGCTTCTCAAGCTCGCCTCCCACCGTCATCTGGTCCGCGTCGGGTTGGCCGTACGGGACGAGCATGGTGCCGTCATTGTTTGGCTGAGCCACGAACCAGTTCCCGCCCATGCTGCGCTGGGCAGCCTCAATGAGCGGCTTGATGAGCGCGTCGCCGTCAAACAGCGCCTTCAGCACGGTGATGCAGGCTCCCGCCACCGTGGCGTGGCCGGCGCCATAGGCCGGGTGCGTCGGCGAGCCCTCGGGGAAGGCCATGGGCAGGAGATGGCTCGCGCCGCTATTCTTCGCCAGAACCTTCGGCAATACCGCCGCTTGCAGCTTGGCGAACTCCCCAGGATGGAACGGATACTTGTCGGCCCCCGGCGTGGCGGCCAGCTTGTGGTGGATGCGCCCCGCGTAAAGTTCCGGGCGCGGGCGGCGATGGACGAACCATTTCTGGAACCAGACCGCCTTGAGCGCGCGGGTCGCCACCTCCGCCACGAGAACCTTGAAGTTCGGCTCGCCCAAGGTGCCGAAGCCCACTTGGTTCGATCCCGGGTAGGGATTGCCGGGATTGAGCGGCGCGCCGAGTCCGCCCCTGGAATTAGGGGAAATCAGCAGCAAACAGGCGTTGAGATAGGCCTGGTACAGCTCGTCGATGTGAACGTAGTTGCCGAGGTCGCGGCCGCGATACAGGTATTTCGGCGTGGCGACGAAGGTGGGAGCGGGCGCGGGCTTGGCGCCTTGCTGAACCGCCAGCCAGTCCGCCGGCTGGGTCATGAAGTTCTGCTCGGGGACCGCGAACGCGATCTTCTGCTCGAAACGCTCCGAGCCGAACGGCACGTCAAGCAGCAGGAACTGCGAGACATAGGGACCGACGAGGTCGCCCGTCGTCATGCCGCGGAACAGCGTGCCGACCGTCACCGCCCCGCCCGATTTCGGACCGTTGAAGACGGCGTACTTGGAGAGGTCGGCGGCGGCGTGCGCGGTCAGGCTGCCGTTCGGCGTGTCGAGATCGGTGCCCGCGCCCGTGCCGTAATCCGCGAAGGCGACGTCGCGCGCCAACGCCAGCCAGTAATTCTCCGCAATCTCGCCGATCGCGCCGGGGCTGGCGAAAGCGAAGGCGGGCGGGATCGTCAGCAGATGGCTGTCGATGCCCTCCAGGTCGAAGGCGAGTCCGCATTGCGGGTCGGTGAGCGGCTGGCGCGTGTTGGGGTCGTTCAGGCCGCCGAGCGGAACATCGGCGAAATCCGCCGGCTCCCCGGTTTCAAGCGCGCGCAGCAGCGCGCGGTACGCCTTCGGGTCCACCTCGCCAAGCGGGTTGGGATGCGGTAGTCCCTTGGTGTAGCTGGCGAAGTAGTTCTCGGTCGCGTAGCGATCGTCGTCGGCGTTGGAGATGTGCTCCGGGATTGGAAGGGTGGCATAGAGGCGGGCAAGTTCCACGCGCAGTTCGATGGCTCGCTGCACGCGCTGGGTCGGCGTTGTCATTGGCGCTTCCTTCTTGCTGGTGAAGCGCCTGAACGAGTATCAGGCCCGGTTGTGAAGGCTTGTGACCCTGGTCACAGGAGTCATGGGTTGGGAGGAAGAAAGATGGCACAAGGCCGCAGCATCGACGTCCAGGGTTTCCTGAACGCGCATCCATTCTCGCCCTTCCAATGGATGCTCTTCGCGCTCTGCTTCGTTGTCGTCCTGCTGGACGGGTTCGACACCGCCGCGATCGGCTACATCGCGCCGTCCCTGCTGACCGAGTGGCACTTGGCGCGACCCTCCCTCGCGCCTGTGCTGAGCGCGGCGCTGTTCGGCCTGGCGGCGGGCGCCCTGTGCGCGGGGCCGCTGGCTGACCGCCTCGGCCGCAAGGCGGTGCTGGTCAGCGCGGTGCTGGTGTTCGGCGCGGCCTGCCTGGCCTCCGCGTTCTCGGGAACACTGGACCACCTGATCGCTTGGCGCTTCGTGACGGGGCTCGGGCTGGGCGCGGCCATGCCCAACGCCGTCACCCTGGTCAACGAGTACCTGCCCCGACGCGCGCCGCGCCACGATCACCAACGCCATGTTCTGCGGCTTCCCGCTGGGCGCTGCGCTCGGCGGCTTCCTGGCGGCGTGGATGATCCCGCAATGGGGCTGGCGCAGCGTCCTGCTGCTGGGCGGGATCACGCCACTGGTGCTGGCGTCGCTCATGCTTCCTCTGTTGCCGGATTCGGTGCGCCACATGGTCGCCAGAGGACAGGACGTGGAGCGCGTGCGCCGCGTGCTGCGCCGGATCTCCGCGAGCGCGGCGGAGGCGACATCTTTCGTCATGGCCGAGCGGGCGCCGGCTACGCAGGCGCGAAGCGGCGCCGGAATCGTGCTGTCGCGCGACTACCTCGCCGGCTCGGTGATGCTATGGGTGGCCTACTTCATGGGCCTGGTGATCTTTTACGCGCTGATCAACTGGATGCCGCTGCTGTTCAAGGATGCCGGGCTGATGCCGCGCACCGCGGCGCTGATCTCGGCCCTGTTTCCGCTCGGCGGCATCGGGGCGATCCTGTCCGGTTGGCTGATGGATCGCTTCAACGGCAACATCATCATCGCGGCCAGTTTCGCGCTCACCGCCCTGGCCGTCTACGCGATAGGGCGGACGGCCGGCAACCTGGGCCTGCTGGTGCTGGTGGTGTTCGTGGCGGGCACGCTCATGAACACGGCGCAGTCATCGCTGCCGGCGCTCGCGGCGGGGTTCTATCCGACGCAGGGGCGCGTGACCGGCGTCGGCTGGATGCTGGGCCTGGGGCGCTTTGGTGGCATCGCCGGCTCGTTCCTGGTGGCCGAGCTGACACGCTGGCACCTGGACTACAGCGGCATCTTCGCGGTCGTGGCTGTCCCCGGGCTGATCTCCGCGGCGGCGCTCGTGGGCAAGCAATGGGCGCATCCCGAGGGGGGATTGGCGCGCGCCGCGCGCGTCCGCACCGCGGCAGGTCACTGAGCCGGCGTCGCCATCGACTTGCGCAGCTCTTCCCATAGGGCGCGGTAGTCGTAGGTGGGGTAGAACTCGGTGCGGAAACCGCCCCAGGCCTCGCCCTCGACCAGCCGGTTGATCTCGCGCAGCCGCTCGGCGGGAAAGCGGAGCGTGACGACTTGGCCGATGCCCATCATCACGTACCAGGAGACGACCTCCACGCCCGGCGGAGGGAAATTGGCGAACCAGCCGGTCTTCTTGTAGGTGCTGGTTGATCTCGTCGACGGTCTTGGTCTCGTCGTGGCGCAGGAAGATCGTGAGCATCATCTGGCCGGGTGCGCCGGTTGGGGATGGAGCGGGTTGGGCTCTGGCGCGCACGGCCCAGGGGGCGCCCAGGAACGGAAGGCTGGCCAGGGCCTGCCAGACGGTGCGGCGTGTGCTCACGAGGTGGTCTCCTACCGGCTGCTTCGGCCTCCGCCGTGTTGCGCGTCCGCTCCGCAAAGCCACGCTACGAGTTCGACATCGGGGTCAAGCCGAGGAAGCTGCCATATCACCAGTGGCCGAACCAACCTGACAAGGCCCCATGACGGATACCGATCGCACGGCCTGTCCGCGCCCGGGCATGCGGCCGAGCCGCGAGGGGCTGGGTGCCTGTTACGACCTGACCGACGCGGACCGCATCCGCGTGTGACCTACGTCACATCACTATGGCGATCGGTGTGCCAGCATGGAAAGCAAAGCAGGTTTTCGGAGGAAGCAGATGGCATCCATGCAAGCGGACACACACTGGCAAGTAAACGCAAACGGCTTCAATTCCATCCTTGACATCGACGCAGTGACGACAACCGGAAAAGTCGAGGGCACGATCCAGGACGACAACGGCAAATTGCCCCTCGAGAATGCGTCTTGGAACGAGAATGCGCGCGCGCTCGCATTTACGCGCACACTCCCGAATGGCGAGAACCATACGTTCATCGGATTCCTATTCGACACCAGCGGTGCTGACTCCACCTTCACGATGGCGGGCACTTTCAAGGGCGATCGATTCGAGGATCCCCGGAGGCTAGACTTCGGCTGGTACGCGTTCGGCAACCCCGATATCGGCTAGTCGCCACCTCGCCTCTCGGAAAGGCGGCAGGGGCGCCGGCCTGTCCCGTGCTAAGCTGAGCATCGAGAAAGGAGACAAGCATGCCCAAGCCTTTGGCGGGCAGTGGGGCTGGCGCCCTGCCCCACAAGTCGCCACCAAAGCCAGCGCCGCCGCCAAGCACTTCCCAGCGTCCGGCGCCGCCGATCGCGCAATATTCGTTTGCGCTTGAAAGCATGCACATTTCCAGAACTCGATCCCCTCGTCATGACACCAACGCGCTGACGTTCAGCCTAAAAATTGGTTCTCAGGCGTACCAACCGTTTGTCAGGCTGTTGGGCGACCTTGGCGACGGGGAGTACCCTCTTGGATTGCGCTTTGCACCTGTCAATGTCGCACCAAATGATCCAGTGGCGTTCACCTATGTCGTTGTGAACAGCGGCTACGACGCCAGTAACGAGGGCACGATCGAGGACGTGACCAATCTTCTCTCTGAGATCGGCCAGGACGTACTCAACGACTATCTTCCCGGACTAGGAACGCTAGGCAACTATCTTGTGAAGAAATTGCATGGCATCCTCTACGCGGATTGCGACGGCATCGTGGTCGCGGATAAGATCCATGAAGCCCTGCCTTCCTCGTCCTTTCTTCCACCGGGGGTTCAAGAGCCAGCGCCTGGCCAGCCGATCCCGCCGCTCACAGGACTGGAACTTTGGGATTGGACCGCGAACGGCACTCACCGGGAAACCCGCAAATACCCGGGTTCGGACTCGCCCGTCGGTTGCGGTGAGAACTCCCTGTATTTCATGACCTGGAGCATTTCACGTTTGTCGGGCTGAGGCGGGGACACCGACTAGGGCGGCCGGATAGAGCGGGATGCCGGCGATCACCCTGCGCCGCAGCTCCTTCGACAGCTACCGCCGCAGCTCCATCTGGATCGGCCCCTCGCGCCGCCCATGCGTGAACTGGTCCACTGCCGGATTGCCGCTGTGCATCAGATCCGTGGCGGGGCCGGTCCAGATGATGCGCCCGCCGTGCAGCATCGCCGCCGCGTCGCCGATACGCCTTGCGCTCGCCATGTCGTGGGTGATGGCGATGGCGGTGCCGCCCAGGCGGCGCACCACGTCGACGATCAGGCCGTCGATCACCGCGCCCATGATCGGGTCGAGCCCCGTCGTCGGCTCGTCGAAGAACATGATGTCGGGCTGCGCCGCGATGGCGCGGGCGAGCGCCACGCGCTTCTGCATGCCGCCCGACAGCTCGGCCGGGTAGAGCTCGCCCACCGTGGGCGCGAGCCCGACCTGGGCGAGGAAGTCCCCGGCGCGCCTCTGCCCCTCGCGCCGGCTGACGCGGCGCTGGGCCAAAAGGGCGAAGACCACGTTCTCCCAGACCGGCAGGCTGTCGAACAAGGCGCCGTTCTGGAACAGCATCCCGATCCCGGCGCGCAGCCGCTCGCGCTCGGCCGCGCCCAGGCGCAGCACGTCGCGGCCGTTGATCTCGATCTCCCCGGCGTCGGGGACGATCAGGCCAAGGATGCATTTCAGCAGCACCGACTTGCCGCTGCCCGAGGCGCCGATCACCACCATCGAGCTGCCGGGGGCGACGTCGAGATCGACCCCGTCCAGCACAAACTTGGCGCCGAAGCTTTTGCGCAGGCCGCGCACGCGGATCTTGGGACGGTCGTTCATTGGGCGAAGAACAGCTCGGTCAGCCCATAGTCGAAGGCGAGGATCAGGATCGAGGCGCCGACCACGGCGGCGGTGGTCGCCGAGCCGACGCCCTGTGCGCCGCCCCGGCTGTGATAGCCCTGATAGCAGCCCATCAGGGCGATCAGGAAGCCGAACACGGCCGCCTTCACCAGGCCCGACACCACGTCCATCGTCTGCATGAAGTGGATCGTGTTGGCCAGGTACGTGGCCGGGCCGAAATTGAGCTTCAGGACCGAGACGATGAAGCCGCCCATCACGCCCAGGATATCAGCGATGATCACCAGCGCGGGAAGCGCGATCACTCCGGCGAGCAGCCGTGGCGCGACCAGGTACTTCATCGGGTTGGTGGAAAGCGTGGTCAGGGCATCGATCTGGTCGGTGACGCGCATCGTGCCGATCTCGGCCGCCATGGCGGCGCCGATGCGCCCCGCCACCATCAGCCCGGCCAGCACCGGGCCAAGCTCGCGGGTGATGGACAGCACCACCACGTTCGCGGTGGCGCTCTGCGCCGAGAAGCGGGCGAAGCCGAGATAGGATTGCAGCGCCAGCACCATGCCGGTGAAGATCGCGGTCAGCGCCACCACGGGCAGGCTGAAATAGCCGATCTCCAGCAGCGCGCGGGCGAACATGCGCCAGTAGAAGGGCGGGCGGAGGAGGTGCGACAGGCCGGCCAGCGCGAACAGGGTCAGTTGGCCCGCGCCGCGCACGGCGCCGATCACGCCGCGTCCGAGCACGGCCGCCAAGTCCAGTGGATGCGTCACGTCACGAAGCTGGGATGTGGACGCGCTGGAAGCGCCGGCCGAGGGCGGTCAAGATTTCGTACCCGTTGGTTCCCGCCGCGGCCGCGACATCGTCGGGGGTGCGCCCGGGTCCGATGATCTCGAGCCAGTCGCCTGGCTGGAGCGCCTCGTGCCCGGTTGCGTCGAAGGTGGTGAGGTCCATGGACACACGCCCTACCAGCGGCAGGGGCTTGCCGTCAAAGAGCGCCGCGCCGCGGTTCGACTGGCTGCGCAGAAAGCCGTCGGCGTAGCCGATCGCGGCGGTGGCGATCCGCGAGGGCCGCGCGGCCCGCCAGGTGGCGTTGT
Organism: uncultured Pseudomonadota bacterium; assembly: GCA_963818725.1. GTDB lineage: Bacteria > Pseudomonadota > Alphaproteobacteria > Acetobacterales > Acetobacteraceae > DATFDN01. Next base: position 256,418 of record CAWFTU010000001.1, read on the forward strand.
AGCCCACGGTCTCGCCCGCCGCGATGTCGCGCATCGCCAGCACCCGCGCGGTCAGGCGCACTGGCAGGCGCATCGGGTTGGGCTGGCCCGGCGTGGGGTTCACGCCATAGAGCGCGGCGCCGGGGCGGGCGAGATCGGAGCCGAAGCCGGGCAGGAAAATGCCGGAGGAGTTGGCGAGGCTGCGCGGCGCGGGCGGCAGCATCGCGCAGGCCGCGTCGAAGCGACGGCGCTGGACCAGGTTCAGGTCGTTGTCCGGCTCCTCGGCGGCGACCAGATGTGTCATCACGTAGAGGACGCGGAGCCCGGCGAGGAAGGGTAGACGGGCCAGCTCTTCGGGGGGAAGGCCGAGCCGTGCCATGCCGGTGTCGACATGCAGGATCGCCGGCAGCGCCCGCCCCATGTCGCGCGCCGCGCGCGTCCACGCCTCGATCTCGGCCAGCGAGCCGAGCACCGGCACGAGGTCGTGCGCGATGAAGTCCCGCGCCGCGCCGGGGAACAGGCCGTCGAGGACCGCGAGCATCGCGCCAGGCACCAGCGCGCGGATCGCCATGGCCTCGTCGGGCAGGGCGGTGAAAAAGTGCCGGCATCCGGCCGCGTGCAGGGCGGGCGCCACGGCCTGCGCGCCGAGCCCGTAGGCGTCGGCCTTCACGACGGCGGCGACCGAGCCGGTGGGGTGGCGCGCGACAAGCGCGCGCCAGTTGGCTCGGACGGCGCCGAGGTCGATCTCCAGGATGGCGCCCGCGCGGGCCGGAACAATGTCCTTCGTCATGGCCGGTCTTACCACGGGCCGGACGGTGGACCGAACAAGACAGCAGGGCGGATCGCGTCCTGGAGGGGCCTTTTCCGTCTTAAGGGGCGCCGGGCAGCCCGAAGGCGTAGAGCTGGTAGTAGCCGGAGCCCCAGTAGAGCCTGCCGCCGACGATGGCGGGGCCACTAACCACGGAGCCGCCGCTCGCATACCGCCATAGGATGGCGCCGTCGCTGCCGTCGAGCGCCACCATGTCGCCAGAAGTCGAGCCGGCATACAACACGCCATTGGCGGCGCTGAGGAAACTGGACGCGCTGGCGCCAAGGTTTGGGTTGGCCGGGTTCGTCCCGGTCGCCGGAACCTGCCAGAGAATGGCGCCTGTCGCCGCGTCGAGCGCCGCGCAAAACCCGCCGTTCACGGTTTGGCCGGACGGTCGCAGCGTCGTCGTTGCGTTCTCTGAGTTGACGATGGGCACGTAGATGCGCTGCTTGTCCGTCGCCGTGCCCCACCCGATGCCGCCCAAGCTCCCGCCCGGACCGACCTGGACCGCCCAGACTGTCTGCCCGGTGTCGGGGTCGAGTGCGTAGTAGGCGCCGCTCTTCGCCCCGGCGCCCACGATCTCTCGCTGCTGCCCGTTGATGATGGTGGCGAAGACGTTCGGACCAGCGCCGAAATCGTAATCCTGGCCGGCTGGCTGGGGGCAGGGCGTCGCTGGACTGGGCATGAGGCAGGAAAGGGTCCAGGTGTCCGGCGCGTAGAAGCTGCGCGCCCACTTGAGCTGGCCGGTGAACAGGTCGAGCGCCAGGACGCTGTTCACATGGTCGTCGGGCGAGAGGCAGGCGGCCTGGGCCTGCATGTTGCCGGCTTGCTGCACGCAGGCGGCAACGTCCGGCGGCAGCGAGTAGTTGTTGCCGGTGTCCACGTAGAGCGTGCCGCGCGTGAGGTCGATGGCGGAGCCGCTGCTCCAGATTGCGCCGCCGGTGTAGCCCTCCGGGACTGTGCTGAAGGACCAGGCAACCTGGCCGGTGTTGACGTCGAGGGCGACCAAGGAGCCACGGAAGGAGGGCTGGAAGCCCGGCGCCGCCGCCAGCGCCTCCTCACGGGACGACACGCCGACATAGACGAGACCGCCGACCACGATCGGAGAGGCGGTGATGCGCGCGTTTGGATTTGGGTCCACCACCGTTTTCCAGGCGAGCGCGCCGGTGGCCTTGTCCACCGCGATCACCGTGGCGGACATCTGGTCGCCGATGATGACGGTGTTGGGGCTGATGGCCGGGCTGTTGCGCGAGAAGGAGCCGGCGATGCCGGTCCAGCCGGCGACCGCGCCGCGCCAGATCTGCGAGCCGGTGCGCGTGTCGATCCGGTAGAGATAGCCGCCCCCGTCCGGGACGTAGAGATCCGTTCCCTCCACCGTGGGGGCGGCGCGCACAACACCGGCCGTGGTGAACGTCCAGAGCGGCACGAGCCCGGCCACGGTCTGAGGTGTGAGCTGCGGCTCGACGAATGTGGCGTGGCTGTCCCACAGATCGTGGCCAGCGACGCTCCAATTTGGCGAGGAAACGCTCTCCAACACCTCGCGCGCTACCGCGGACACATCGGAGGGCGTCGACGTGCTCTGGGCTGATGAGGGATTCTGAGCTCGGGCGGGGGCGGAAATCAAGAGGCTCGCGGCGGCAACGGCGGCGAACCGGCGTGCGGCGTGTCGTCCTGGCATCGCTTTCTTTCAAAAAGCGGACACCGCCCATTAGAGCGGGATGACATAAGCTTGAATCGCCTGGGGATTCTCAAACCACACGGAATTCGATTCAATCTGCTGGCTGGGATGGGAGGCCAGCATGGATGGCGAGACCCTACTCCAACGATCTGCGGGAACGGGTTGTCGCTGCCGTGACGCGGGATGGCTTGTCGCGGCGTGAGGCGGCTCAGCGCTTCGGTGTCGGCGTCGGCACGGCGATCAAATGGATGCAGCGCTGGGGCGAGACGGGCAGCATCGAGCCTGGTCAGATGGGCGGAGCTGGCCAAGGTTCCAGCGGCGTCAGCCGTTGGAAGGCCAGCGGAGGGGGGCATCGGCCCAAGAAGCTGATCGGCGCGTGGCGAAGCTGGCTGCTCGAACGCTGCCACGAACGCGCCTTCACCTTGCGTGGTCTGGTTAGTGAACTGGCCGAACGGGGCTTGAAGGTCGACTATCGGTCCGTCTGGACGTTCGTCCATGCGGAGAAGCTGACGCACAAAAAAGACCCTGATCGCCAGCGAGCAGGACCGCGCCGATGTGGCGCGCCGTCGCGCGCAGTGGCTGCGCCACCGCGGTGATGTCGATCCCAAGCGGTTGGTGTTCATTGACGAAACCTGGGTCAAGACGAACATGGCCCCGCTGCGCGGCTGGGCACCGCGCGGCCAGCGCCTGAAAGCCAAAGTGCCGCACCGGCGCTGGACAACCATGACCTTTCTGGCCGCGCTGCGCCATGACGGTGTGGAAGCACCTTGGCTGATTGATGGGCCGATCAATGGCGAGCGGTTCCGGCTGTATGTCGAGCAGGTGTTGGCACCGACGCTGCGCCCGACCGACATCGTCATCATGGACAATTTGGGCAGTCACAAGAGCAAAGCTGTGCGGCGCGCCATCCGGGCCACCGGCGCCAAGCTGTTCCTGCTGCCAAAATACTCACCCGACCTGAACCCGATCGAGATGTTGTTCCCCAAACTCAAGCACTGGCTGCGCCAGGCCGCAGGCCGAAGTGTCGAGACTATTTGCGGCACACTCGCCGAGACCCTCAATGCCGTCACTGCGACAGAATGCCGAAACTACTTCGCCCAGGCCGGATATGATCCAACCTAAACTCATCCCGCTCTAGCGCCAAAAGAGGAGCGGCAAGCCATCCTTTCAGCTTCAACTAATTGTGATTTATTTACTTTCACACAATTTGCTCGCGCGGAATTTTTCCCGAACGACAACATGACGCGGGTGCGCGCAAGCGTGGCGGAGGAGGTCAGTCATACACCGTGTGTGTCTGATCCAGGTCGGCGAAGCGCGTGAACTCCGCCTCGAAGAACAGGTCGATCTTGCCCGTCGGGCCATGGCGCTGCTTGGCGATGATCAGCTCGGATTTGTTGTGGACCTGCTCCATGTCGTGCTTCCACTTCTCGAGCTGCGTCTGGTACTTGTCGCTGGTCTCGAAGGCGATGGTCTTCGGCTCGCGCTGCTTGAGGTAGTACTCGTCGCGGTAGACGAACATCACGCAGTCGGCGTCCTGCTCGATGGTGCCCGACTCGCGCAGGTCCGCGAGCTGCGGGCGCTTGTCCTCCCGGCTCTCCACGGCGCGCGAGAGCTGAGAAAGGGCGAGCACCGGAACCGCGAGCTCCTTAGCGAGCGCCTTCAGGCCCTGGGTGATCTGGCTGATCTCCAGCACCCGGCTTTCGGGGCGCGTGCCGGCGGAGGGGCGCATGAGCTGGAGGTAGTCCACGACCACCAGCGCCAGCCCGCGCGTGCGCTTGAGGCGCCGGCAACGCGTGCGCAGCGCCGACATGGTGATGGCCGGCGTGTCGTCGATCTGGATCGGCAGGCCGGCGATCTCGCGCGAGACTTGCACGAAGCGGTCGAAGTCCTTCTGGCCGATGTCGCCGCGCCGGATTCGGTCGGCGGAGATCCGCGCCTCCTCGGCCAGCAGGCGCGTGGCGAGCTGCTCGGCGCTCATTTCCAAGGAGAAGATCGCCACGCAGGACTTCGGCACGGCGTTCGGATCGGCGGCGCGCGCCTCCGCCAGCAGCGCCTTGGCGGCGCCGAACCCAACCTTGGTGGCGAGCGCGGTCTTGCCCATGCCGGGCCGCCCGGCGAGGATCAGCAGGTCCGAGGGATGCAGGCCGCCGGTGCGCGCGTCGATGTCGCGCAAGCCCGTGGTGAGGCCCGAGACGCCGCCCTGGCGATGGAAGGCGCGCTCGGCGCCAAGGATCGCCTCGGTCAGCGCGCGCTCGAACGGGATTGGCCCGCCACCGCCGCTGCCCTGGGTCGCGAGCTGGAACAGATTTTGCTCGGCCGCCTCGATTTGGTTGGCCCCGTCGAGCTCCGGGTCGGCGCCGAAGGCGTTGTTGACCACCACCTCGCCAATGTCGATGAGCTGGCGGCGCAGCCAGGCGTCGTGGATCGCGCGGCCATACTCGCCGGCGTTGATGATGCCGACCATCGCCGTCAGGAGCTGCGCGAGATAGGCGGTGCCGCCGACCTCCTCCAATACCCCGGTGTGCTCGAACTCGCCCTTCAGGGTCACGGCGTCGGCGAGCTGGCCGGCCTCGATCCGACGCACGATGGCGCGGTAGATGCGGCCATGGATCGGGTCGGCGAAGTGCTCGGCGGTCAGGAACTCGGCAACGCGCTCATAGGCCTTGTTGTTGGCGAGCAGCGCGCCGAGAAGCGCCTGCTCGGCCTGCAAGTTCTGCGGCGGCAAGCGCTGGGAGAGGCCAAGAAGGGGGGAATTGATCGTGTTCACGCCGGGCACTGTAAGCCGCCTTCGGCCCCGCTGCACGCGCCCCCGCCTGTGGATAGGTGTGGATCACGGGGGTGAAACGCTTCCCCGACCTCAGTGAACGACCGGTCCGCCCGCCTTCTTCCAGGCGCCCATGCCGCCCTCGACATGGCACGCGCTCGTCAGCCCGGCATCCTGCGCGGCCCGCACCGCCATCGCCGAGCGCTCGCCGAAGGCACAGAAGAACAGCAGGCGCTTGCGCGTCGCGATGGCGAGTTCGTGCAGCAGGCCGCCGGGCTGGAGGTTGTCCTCCAAGGCAGCGTAGGGAGCGTGCAGCGCGCCCTGGATGACGCCATGCTTCTCGCGCTCGGCCCGCTCGCGCAGGTCGATCAGCGCGACGTCGCACCGTCCGACCAGTGACTGCGCCGCCTCGGCCGTCACCGCCCAGCCGCGCCCGGCGATCTCGGCCTGTAGCAGGCCCTGGCGCATGTTGGCCGGCACCGCGACATCCATCATCTTGGGGTTCGACAGGTTCAGGCCGTTCATCAGCGCGACGTATTCCTCGGCCGATTTCACCTGGAGCCGCGGGTTGAACGCCTTCTCCTCCCCGATCGTGCTGACCGTGTCGCCCTTGTAGTCATGGGCCGGAAAGACCAGCGTCTCGTCGGGCAGGCGCAATAGCCGATTGAAAATCGACTCGTATTGCGCGCGCGGGTCGCCGTTCTGGAAATCGGTGCGTCCGGTGCCCCGGATCAGCAGCGTGTCGCCGGTGAACACGCGGTCGGCCATCGCGAAGCTGTAGGAGTCGTCGGTGTGGCCTGGCGTATAGATCACGTCGAGCTTGATGCCCTCGATACAGAGCCGGTCGCCGTCGCTCACGCGCATGGAGACCACGTCAACGCCACTTTGCTCGCCCATCACCGTGACGCAGCGCGTGCGGTCGCGCAGCGCGCCGAGCCCGGTGATGTGATCGGCGTGCAGATGGGTATCGACCGCCTTGACCAGCTTGAGATCAAGCTCGCGGACAAGCTGCATATAGCGGTCCACCTTCTCGAGGACCGGATCGAGGATCAGCGCCTCGCCGCCGCGGCGGCTGGCAAGGAGATAAGTGTACGTGCCTGACGTGGCATCGAAGAGCTGACGGAAGATCACGACCAACCTCCGGCGGCCGGGGAAGAAAAAACTCTACTGCGAATCACCCCCTTCACGCTACATCTATGTTGTCAAACACGCTAAAAGGAGTTGCCATGTCGCTTAGGCTGAATGCCAGGGCTGTTCAACGCTTTCGAATGATGGTGAGTGAGAGCACGTTTTTGATGCCTGCGAGACCGGCGCGGTAGCGATCCTGGCTGAGCGTGTCCGTCTGGTTGGCCTTGAGGATGTTGAAGGCGAAGCTGCGCAGGCGAGCAAACACGCCTGGGTTGGTGCGGATGCGCGAGCGGTCTTCGCCCAAGGTGACGTCGCGGCTGTAATGCGAGGTGGTCTCGATCCTCCAGTGCGCGCGGATTGCCTCGGCGGCGCGGGTGGCGGTGACCGGGGTGTTTGAAACGTAGAAGGCCATCTCGGCGGAGTGGCGCAGCAGCCCGGTCTTGGCGTTGCGGGTGTAGACAGTGCGCTCGACACGGATGATGGCGGCCACGTGCGGATGCCAGTCGGTGTCGGCCAGCGTGTCGGCGGGATCGAAGACGGTGACGGTGCGACGTTCGTCGCGGTTGCGGCCCTTGTTATGGCTGTGGACAGACCCGAGTGGTGTTGTGGTGGCCGAAGCCGCCTGGATTTTCTGGTGCAGGGTCGGCTGGTTGTCCTTGACGCCGACGATCAGGGCGACGTTGGCTCCTGCTGCAACCTCGAAATGTTTTCCTGATTACACATAAACCTCAGCCAATTTCAGGAGTCGGTAGGGCATAGGGGTGGTTCGGACGGCGGCCCATGTGAGACGCGGGATCATGGCGGCCAGATCGTATCGTCGGTTGAAGCGGTATTCGAATTCGGCGAGGTAGCGCGGAACATGCTTGCGGTTGATGGCACGGTAGGTGCCCGTGATGGCGGCCTTGATGTTGCCGAGCGCGGTGTTGGCCCATTTGAAGGCTGGCGTCCGAGCCGCTTTTGGTCCTGACCCGGTCTTGACGACTTGGTGCGCGCACCCGGCGTCTGCGACGCTGGCGAAACACTGAAGGCCATCGCTGACGACAGAGCAGTCTGGATCGAGGCTGCGCTTGGCGAACCCTGCGATCGAGGTTGCACAGAAGCTGGTGACCCGGCGCAGCTTCAGGCGAACCGGCTTTCCCTGGGTGGTCGTCTCGACAGCGGCGACGAACGGCGTCTTGCCAGGCGCCCCGCGGCCGCGCTTTCCGCCGGAGCGCTCGCCGCCGAGATGGGCGTCGTCGATCTCGATCCTGCCGCTCAGGCGCTTGGTCGCATCACGCTCAAGCATGACCTGCTTCAGCTTGTGTTTGACCTTCCAGGCGGTGGTCTGCGTCACCCCAAGGCGACGCCCCAGTTCGATGCTGGAGATGCCTTGCTTGGTCTGGGTCAGGCGATAGATCGCACGAAACCATAGCCGCAGCGGCAGATGGGTTGATGCAAAGATCGTCCCGGCAATCGGCGAGGTCTGCCGGCGGCACTTGGTGCACTGATAGAGATCGCGGGTCGTCACCAGACTATACTGCCTGCCGCCGCATACCGGGCACTCAAAGCCACGCGGCCAGCGTGACGCGATGACGATCGCCCGGCATTGCTCCTCGGTGCCGTACTGCTGTTCGAACGCGGGTTCGCTGAGACCCTTCTGGAACTGCACGACATTACGAGCCACTGCCACACCCTCATGAAATGCCACAAATTCCCTGACCTGCTACCAGGCGTTTCGTGACTGAGGGAAGTGCGTAATCAGGAATGTTTTTTTGGCAATGCAGCGCGTCGAGTGTGACGATGGTGCCGCGAGCGATGCCGAGTTCGGCCAGCAGCATCTGTGCCGCCGGGATTTCGTTGGATTTCTCGGCGATGTCGATGTGGGCGGAGCTGGCAAAGGTTCCGACTGCGTAGCAGGTGGAAAGCCAGCGGAGGGGAGCACCAAGGCGGTGTCGGTGGCAAATGCGCTCAGCACCTGGGCAGAGGCACGATCGCGGAACTTATCAAAGCTGCCGCGCAGCGTCTTGCCATCCAGGGCAATGCTGCCCTGCCCAGGCGTGGCGCGCGCCGCCTGCAGCAGGGCGGCATGGTGGCGGAAGACCCCCTCCACCGTGGCCGGGTCGAGCCCTTGGAGAATGTAGCGGACGGCGGTGTGCGCGGGTGCGCGGCGCCAGTTCAGGCCGAAGGCCGCGTTCAGCCTGCGGCGATGGACGCCGATGAAGGTGACAATGCCACGATACGAGTTGCAGCCGGTCACGATGGCGAGGATGGCGAACAGCAGCACGTGGGGCAGCCCGTAGAGCTTCCCCTGCGCCCGGCGCGGATCAGGGACGTCCGCCAGCACGTCCAGCAACGGCGAAAACGCAGCCACGGCACCCTCCGACCCCGTTGCCGCCCCAAGGGTCAGACATTTGCCGGCTCGGGAATCCCCCTTGGATCAGCCGCCTCACTTCACCCCACATGTGTGGCAGGGCGGCCTCAGTGAAGGCAATGCGGCAGCGTTGAACAGCCCTGGGCTGAATGCCGAGGCGCCGGACTTCACCGCCGAGACGACGCACGGGCCGATCCGGTTTCACGAGTGGATCGGCGTCGGGTGGGCCATCCTGTTTTCGCATCCGAAGGACTTCACCCCGGTCTGCACCACCGAGCTCGGCTCCATGGCGCGGCTGAAACCCGAGTTCGATCGTCGCAACTGCAAGATTATCGGGTTGAGTGTCGATCCCGTGGACGACCATGCGCGCTGGGCCAAGGACATCGAGGAGACCCAGGGCCACGCCGTCACCTATCCCATGATCGGCGACCCCGCGCTGAAGGTGGCCAAGCTTTATGGCATGCTGCCCGAGGACGCCGGCAGCGGCTCCAATGGGCGGACGGCGGCCGACAACGCCACGGCGCGCACGGTTTTCGTCATCGGCCCCGACAAGAGGATCAAGGCGACGCTGACCTACCCCATGAGCACGGGCCGCAATTTCGACGAGGTGCTGCGCCTGCTCGATTCCTGCCAACTGACAAGTCGGCATCCGGTGGCCACCCCGGCCAACTGGACTCAGGGCGGGGACGTTATCATTTCGCCCGCCATGCCCGACGAACAGGCGCGACGACGATTTCCCAACGGGTGGAAGGCGCTGAAGCCGTACCTGCGACTGGTGGCCCAGCCAAGCGGGTAAGGATTGAGGCGGGGCCGCTATCCCTCTCTTCCCGCTTTGGCGGGAAGAGAGGACTGGGGCGCCGTCTAGCCTCGCCCGATGAACGGCATTTTTGTCGCCATGATGGTGATGAACTGCACGTTGGTCTCGAGCGGCAGGTTCGCCATGAACAGGACCGACTGGCCGACATGCTCCACGTCCATGGTCGGCTCGGTCCTGACCGATCCGTCCGCCTGCGGGACGCCGCGCTGCATGCGCTGCGTCATCGGCGTGGCGGCGTTGCCGATGTCGACCTGGCCGCAGGCGATGTCGAATTGCCGCCCGTCCAGCGCGATGGTCTTGGTCAGGCCCGTCACCGCGTGCTTGGTCGCCGTGTAGGCGACCGAGCCCGGCCGCGGCACATGCGCCGAGATCGAGCCGTTGTTGATGATCCGCCCGCCGCGCGGGGACTGGTCGCGCATCACGCGGAAGGCGGCGCTGGCGCAGAGAAACATGCCATTGAGGTTGACCGCGACCACCGAGGTCCACTGCTCCCAGGTGAAGTCGCCGAAATTGGTGCTCGGCACGTTGCCGCCGGCGTTGTTGAACAGCACGTCCAGACGGCCAAGCTCCTGCTTGATCCGGGAAAACAGCGCGGCGACGGAGTCCGGCTCGCGCACGTCGGTGGGCACCACGATCGCCCGGCCGGCCTTGGCCATGCCGGCCGTCTCCTCCAGCGCCTCCGCCCGGCGCCCGGCCAGCGCCACCGCGTAGCCATCGTTCAACAGCGCCAGCGCCGAGGCGCGGCCGACGCCGCTGCCCGCCCCCGTGACCACGGCGACCCGTTCGACCATCGCACGCTTCCTCCGTTCCTTAGCGAGCGGCCAGTGTGGCGCGGGGCGGCGGCGTGGCCAAGCCTGGGGCGGGACGATTTTTCCAGCAGGCTCCATGTCCCGATCCCGGCGGCTGGGAGGGCTCATGGCGGTCAAGCGCATCGTGGCGAATATCGGGACCGACCGCACCGCCTCCGCCAAGGCTTTCTATCGCGACGTCCTCGACATGGAGGTTGCCATGGACCTCGGGTGGATCGTGACATTCGCGGCGGACGCGTCCGCGACGCCGCAACTGAGCGTGGCAGCGGAAGGCGGATCTGGAACAGCGGTTCCCGACATCTCCATCGAGGTGGACAACCTCGACGAGGTCCACCGGCGTGCCATCGCTTGCGGCTTTGCGGTTGAATATGGTCCGGTGACAGAGCCGTGGGGTGTAAGACGCTTCTACGTGCGTGATCCGTTCGGGCGCTTGCTGAACATCCTTACGCACGTCGGCTGACCGTCATGCCCGAGCACATCGGCATCGTGGGCTGCTCCGCCGAGGGCGCGGCCCTGTGTTATCGGACGATCTGCGTGGAAGGCGCGCGGCTTCTCGGCGCGCACGCCCACCCCGAGGTCACGCTGCACACGCACTCGCTGGCGGACTATGTGCGCTGCCTCGATCGCGGCGACTGGCGGGGCGTGGGCGAACTGATGCTCGCCTCCGCCGACAAGCTCGCGAGGGCTGGCGCAAACTTCCTGATCTGCCCCGACAACACCATCCACCAGGCGCTTCCCTCCATCGCGCCGCATTCGCCGCTGCCTTGGCTGCATATCGCCGAGGTCGTCGCCGCGCGGGCCGTCGCGCTTGGGGTCCGCCGTCTCGGCCTGACCGGAACGCGGTGGCTCGTCGAGAGCGAGATCTATCCGGAGAAGCTTGCCGCGCTTGGGCTGGCGTGCGTGCGTCCGGACACCGCCGAGCGCGAGGAGATGAGCCGCATCATCATGGACGAGCTGGTGCGCGGCATCTTCAAGCCCGAGGCGGTCGTCATTTTTCAGCGCGTGATCGGCCGGATGAGGGACAAGGGCTGCGATGCCGTGATACTCGGCTGCACCGAGATCCCGCTTATCATATCCGACGCGAACGCTCCGTTGCCGACGCTCGATTCGACGCGCTTGCTCGCGCGGGCGGCACTGCGCCGGGCGACGCAGTCATAAGGCGGGATAGCGCAGCGCATCCGCCCTACCTTCCATCAACACGTCCGAGTCTCAGCCACGAAGAATGGTTTCAGTCCGCCGCACCTTCTTGTGCAACTGCATGATGCCGTAGAAGAGGGCCTCCGCCGTCGGCGGGCAGCCCGGCACGTAGACATCGACGGGGATCACCCGGTCGCATCCCCGGACGACGGAATAGCTGTGGTGCTAGTATCCGCCGCCATTCGCGCAGGAGCCCATGCTGATGACCCAGCGCGGCTCGGCCATCTGGTCGTAGATTTTCCTGAGCGCGGGCGCCATCTTGTTGGTCAGGGTTCCCGCCACGATCAGCAAATCCGAATGCCTTGGGCTGAAGCGCAGCAGCATCCCGAACCGGTCGAGGTCGTAGCGGGCGAAGGCACTGCATCATCTCGATGGCGCAGAAGGCGGTTCCGAACGCAAGCGGCCACATGCTCCCCGTCCGGGCCCAGTTCACCACAGCATCAAGCCACGCGACCAGATAGCCCCTGTCGGCAATGATGCCGTTCATGCCCCGAACAACCGCCTCGTTCGGCGATTCGAGATCGAGCGCAGCCATTTGCGCCTCCGGGTATCGGCGGCATCGGAGCACGACCGGCGCGGCTGCCTCATTCGTCATGGCCGTGCTTGTCACGGCCATCCACGACTTTTCCGCACGCACGAAAGTCGTGGATGCCCGGCATTCGCCGGGCATGACGGATACGGGTGTGCATCGGTCAGCGCCCAACACCATCAGTATCATAGTCGCGATCGCGCACTCCTCCGTATGACCTGGGTCACAGATCCGCTGCGGCCGAGCGATCGCGCCCGCCCGCATTGCCGGGCGCGGTGCGCGCGAGTATCACAGGACGATGACCGACATCGAACTGCTTGAGCTTGCGGCGCAGCTTGCGCTCCGGGCCGGTGCGGCGATCCTGGACGTGCGCGCGCAGGGCTTCGACGTGCGGCGCAAGACCGACGCCTCGCCGGTGACGGTGGCCGACACGGCGGCCGAGGCGATCATCGTCGCCGGGCTTCGCGAGGCCGCGCCGGGCATTCCTGTGATCGCCGAGGAGGAGGTCGCGAACGGCCGGGTCGCCGCTCCCTCGCGCGAGTACTGGCTGGTCGATCCGCTGGACGGCACGCGGGAGTTTGCCGCCGGGCATGACGAGTTCGCGGTGAACATCGGGCTGGTGCGGGAAGGGCGGGCGCATCTGGGCGTGGTCGGCGTGCCGGCCTTGGGCGAGTTGTTCGGCGGCATCGTCGGTCAGGGCGCGTTCAAGCGCGACGCCGCGGGCGAACGGGCGGTGCGCGCGCGCATGCGCCCGCCCGAGGGGCTGGTCGTGCTCGCCAGCCGCTACCACGCGAACAACGCGCGCCTGGACGCCTTCCTCGCCGGGCGCCACGTGGCGCGGGTGGTCAATTTCGGGTCGAGCGTCAAGTTCTGCCGGCTGGCCGAGGGCGTGGCGGATCTCTATCCCCGCTTCGGCCGCACCATGGAGTGGGACACGGCTGCGCCGCAAGCCGTGCTGGAGGCTGCGGGCGGGACGGTCCGCACGCTTGAGGGCGAGGATCTGCGCTACGGCAAGCCGGGATGGGAGAACCCGCATTTCGTCTGTGCCGGAGCGGCCGCGTGAAGCCACCACACGATCGCGATCGCCGGCCGGGCGGCCCGCCTGGCGGCTCTGGCCCGCACCGAGGGCCGGGCGGCGGCCCGCATCGGGGGCCCGGCCACCCGCGCCCCGACCGGCGCGAGCCGGGGCGGGGTGGTCCGGGGGAGCGGGAGTTCGAGCGGGGCGGCGGCGGGCCGCGGCAGCCCCGTCCGGCGCCCCGGCCGCCCGAGGCCCCGCGCGGCACGGTTTGGCTGTATGGCCAGCACGCCGTCGCCGCCGCGCTTGCCAATCCGGCCCGCCGGCTGCGCCGGCTGCTGCTCACCGAAGACGCAGCGGCGGCCCTCACGGAGCGGCTAGGCCCGCTCTGGGCGATCCCGCACGAGACGGTGGAGCGTGGGCGGCTCGACCACCTGCTCGGCCGCGACGTGGTGCATCAGGGCGTGGCGCTGCTCGCCGATCCGCTGGGCACGCCCAGCCTGCAACAGGCCCTGGACCGTCCAGGCCCGGTGGTGGTGCTGGACCAGGTGACGGACCCGCGCAACGTCGGCGCCATCCTGCGCTCGGCGGCGGCGTTCGGCGCCGGCACGGTGATCGCGCAGGAGCGCAACGCGCCGGAGGAGACGGGCGCGCTCGCCAAGGCCGCCTCCGGTGCCTTGGAGCGCGTGCCGCTGCTGCGGGCGGTGAACATCGCGCGCACCTTGGTCGCGCTCAAGGCCGCCGGTGTCTGGGTGGTCGGGCTCGACGCGTCCGGCGCGGCGCCCCTGTCCGGACCGGCCCTCGCCGGGCGCCGGGTCGGGCTGGTGCTGGGCGCGGAGGGAACCGGGCTGCGCCGGCTGACCCGCGAGACGTGCGACGAGCTGGCCAAGCTGGCGACGCCGGGCGCGATGGAGAGCCTGAACGTGTCCGCCGCGGCCGCGATAGCGCTCTACGAGGTGACGAGGCAGCCATGACGACGTCCACCGAGGGCTTTGACGCCGACCAGGCAGCGCGGGCGCTGCTGGGCCTGCACGCGGCGCGCGCGAAGCTGGAGCGGCTGGACCCGCCGCTCGGGCCGCGCACCGAGGCCGAGGGTGCGGCGGCGCAGCGCGCGCTCGCCCGGCGGCTGGGTGAAGACCCGCCCGCCGGCTTCAAGATCGGCGCCACGGCACGGACAATGCAGGATTATCTCGGCCTGAGCGGTCCGGCGGCCGGATTCATCGCGAGCTCCGGGCTGCACGCCAGCGGCGCCGCGCTGCGCCATGCCGATTTCACCCGGCCTGGGGTGGAGTGCGAGCTGGCGGTCCGCCTCGCCCGTGACCTGCCGCCCGGACCGTGCACGCGGGACCAGGCGGCGGAGGCGGTGGGCGAGGTGATGGCGGGGATCGAATTGGTGGAGAACCGCTACGGCGATCTCACGACGCTCGGCACGCCGGCGCTGATCGCCGACCGGGTGTTCCACGCCGCCGCCGTGCTCGGCGCGGGCGTGCCGGCGTGGCGCCAGCTCGACCTGGCGGGGCTGCCTGGACGCATCACGGTGGATGACGCGTCCGCTGGCGAGGGAAGGGGGGGCGACCTGCTCGGCCATCCGCTGAATTGCCTGGCCTGGCTCGCAGGATCGGAGGTGGCGGCCGCGTTCGGCGGCCTGCGTGCCGGCCAAGTCGTCATGCTGGGCAGCGTGACGCCACCGGTCTGGCTGGATGCCCGCGCCGAGGTATCCGTTACCTTTCCGCCACTCCCAGAGGTGCGATTGCGGCTTTTGTAACGCCCTGTTAATGCGGAAATGCGACAAGGGATGCGACCCCACGGGGCGCGGGACGGCGCGCGGACGGCGGAGGCAAAGGAGTCGCCCATGCGTGCAGACTGGGACCAATTGACCGACAAGTCACAGCTCGTGCTGTCGCGGGAGGCGCTGCGGCACGCCTCGGCGATCATCGCCGAGCAGGCCGAACTCCTGGCCGAGGAGTTCGAAACTGGCCGGCTGGAGGACCGGGGCGGAGCGGACGCGCTGCGGCTGCTCGCCGCGATCGTGCAGCTCAACCACGATCCGGCGCTGGTCCCCGCGGGGCACGCCTGAGAGCCGCCAGCGGTCGCGACCATTTGCTGCACGCGCGAACATTGCAAGCGGCGATAGGGCGCCATAGGTTCGCCCTGACCGCTGGCCGGCGCTGTCGCGCCGGCGGCGGACCTAATGCCTGGGGGACAGCATGAGCGGCTCTGCCAAGCGATCCGTCACGATGACGCTGGACGGCTCGAACAAGTCTTCCCGCCTGCCTTTGCTCGAAGGCAGCGTGGGGCCGGCGGTGGCCGACATCCGCAAGATCTACGCCGATCTCGGCATTTTCACCTACGATCCGGGCTATGGGGCGACGGCGTCTTGCGAAAGCAAGATCACGTACATCGACGGCGACGCGGGCATTCTGCTGTACCGCGGCTATCCGATCGAGCAGCTCGCCGAGCGGTCGCACTTCCTCGAAGTGGCGTGTCTCATCATGCAAGGGGAGCTGCCAACCGCCGAGCAGCTCAGGGCATTTGAGCTTGGCGTGCTGCGCCACACCATGCTGCACGAGCAGATCCGTGAATTCTATAACGGCTTCCGCCGGGACGCGCACCCGATGGCGGTGATGTGCGGGGTGGTCGGCGCACTATCGGCCTTCTACCACGACAGCCTCGACATCACCAATCCGGAGCACCGGCGAATCAGCGCCTTCCGCCTGATCGCGAAGATGCCGACGATCGCCGCCTGGGCGCACAAGTACAACGCCGGCCAGCCGTTCATCTATCCGCGCAACGATCTCGGCTACGCCGAGAACTTCCTGCGCATGTTCCACGCAGTGCCGGCAGAGGAGTACACGGTCAGCCCGACGCTCTCGAGGGCGATGGACCTAATTATGATTCTTCACGCGGACCACGAGCAGAACGCGTCCACCAGCACGGTGCGGCTGTCCGGCTCTACCGGTGCCAACCCGTTCGCCTGCATCGCCGCTGGCATAGCGAGCCTGTGGGGCCCGGCGCATGGCGGCGCGAACGAGGCGGTGCTGAAGATGCTGGCGGAGATCGGCCACAAGCGGAACATCCCCGAATTCCTGCGTGACGTGAAGGATCGCGGCAAGCACACCAAGCTGATGGGTTTCGGGCACCGCGTGTACAAGAACTACGACCCGCGGGCGAAGATCATCCAGAAGGCGTGCCACGACGTGCTGGGCGAGCTCGGCGTCGAGGACCCGCTGCTCGAGCTGGCGATGGAGCTGGAGCACATCGCGCTGAACGACAGCTATTTCGTGGAGCGCAAGCTTTACCCGAACGTCGACTTCTACTCAGGCATCATCCTGAAGGCGATGGGCTTTCCGACCAGCATGTTCACGGCCTTGTTCGCGGTCTCGCGCACTGTGGGCTGGGTGAGCCAGTGGCAAGAGATGATCGAAGACCCCGAGCAGCGCATCGGCCGCCCGCGCCAGCTTTACACGGGCGCGCCCAAGCGCGACTACGTGGCCATCGAGCAGCGGGACTGAGCAGGGACGGCGCCGGCCAGTGCGCGAGTGCTCCGGCGTGGCCCGATCGCAGAAACATAACGATCGGTTAACATAATCCCATCGGGCCGGGACAGTAATTTCGTTCTGCGAAATTTTTGTCCCTCGCCCTCACGGTCGCGCCCGCCTGCTCATCCCAAAAATGAGCAGAGTACAGTAACAATCTCAGAATGCTCAGGAATGACACGCGGCCCGCATCATTCCGCGACGGTTGTTTCTACATTGAATCGATCGAACAAACGTAGAAAATTAACGAATTACGCGACTGGTTTGGCAAATCGGAGTAGAAGAAGGGTCGATTTCACGACACCGTGAGCCCTGAGACTGCCATCGTATGCTGGCACTGCCACCGAGGGTGTTGGGCGATGATCGGTGGCCCCGGAGAACATTTCGAATATCAAACAAGGGCCTGGATTCACTTGTGAAAGATCGGCTGCGCGCCTGGCCGCAGAGCCCGCCGGGACTGCATCCGCGCAACCGCCCGCGTCACGCCTGGTTGCGCGGCAGGCCCGTGGCCGACCTCAGCGCCTGCCACCCGTTCCTGAAGGTGCCGGGCAGCGACCGGCTGCGCACCTTGCCCGACGGGCTATGGTTGAAGTTCGCGGGCACGCCGTCCAAGCCTTATGTGGACATCTTCGCCGTCGAGGCCTGCGGTTCGTTGCAGAACCTGCTCGACAAGCGATCCCGCTTCGCGCCCAGCACGCATTCGCTGCTCGCGGTCTGCCCGGTGCCCTGGCTGCTCGCCCCAGTGGACGCCGCCGACCCGACCCCGCGCTGGCACGCGACCGGCGTGCTCAGGCACGAGCCGGCATTGCCCGTGGTGCTGCCGGTGCGCGACGTCCGGGTGCTGTACGCGCTCAAGCGCGACCACTACGCGGGCTTCACCCGCCATCAGGTGCCGCACGCGCACGAGTTCTTCGTGCCCATGGACTCGATCACCGCCGAAGGCTCGGACAGCGACCCCGCCCTGCGCTCGCTCATCGCGCGCGCCACGGCGCAGAATTTCCTGAGCGAGCCGGAGATGGCAGCGTCAGTTACAGAGAACTAACCTTGTGGCCGGCTCGCGTGCTATACCCCGCGTCTGCTGAACCTGGGAACCCGCCTTGAACAACCGGACCTATCTCCGCCTGCTGCTCTTGGCCGGGCTCGCCGCCTGGCCCGCGTCTGGACACGCGCGCGATCACCTCGCCGCCGCGCGGGACGCCTTGCAGGCGGGCGATCTGCGGACCGCCGAGATCGAGCTGCGCAACGCGGTGCGCAATGATCCGCAGAACGCCGAGACGCGCTTCGACCTGGCGCGGGTGGAGTTGCAGCTCGGCGATCCGGTCTCCGCGGAGCGTGACGCCCGCGCCGCGGCCCTGCGCGGGTTTGAGCCGCGCAAGACGCTTCCCCTGCTCGGAGAGGCGCTGCTCGCGCAGAACCGCGCCGAGAACCTGCTGAAGGAGTTGCAACCCACGGGACAGGACAAGGGGACGGACGCCGAAGTGATGGTGCTGCGAGGCGAGGCCGAGCTTCGCCTGCGCAAACCCGACGACGCGGCGGCGAGCTTCAAGGAGGCGGAGAAGCTCGACCCCTCCGCGATCCCGGCCTGGACCGAGGACGCCAGGCTCGCGATCGGCCGCGGTGACATTTCGGGTGCTCTGGATCGCGTCGAGCGCGCGGTTGCCGCCCAGCCCCGGGCCATGGAGGCGCTGGTGCTGAAGGCGGCGCTGCTGCACCAGAAGGGCGACGGGCAGGCGGCGCTGGCGCTGCTCGATCAGGTGATCGCGGAACAGCCGCCGGCACTCCCGGCCCGGGTCGAGCGAGCGAACGAACTGCTTTCGGACGGCAAACTCGAACCGGCCCGCGCCGACCTCGACGCCGTGCTCGCGGTCATGCCGAACAACAGCGAGGCGCTGTTCCTGCGCGCCGTGCTGCTACACGAGACCCATGACGACACGGGTGCCGAGGCGCTGCTGCAAAAGCTCGATCCGGTTTTCGCGGCCTATCCGCGCGCGTACCTGCTGCGCGCCGAGGTTCAGGAACGGACTGGGGAGTTGCAGCAGGCCGAGGAGGCGGCGGCGAAATATATCGCCCGCGTCCCGGATGATCCGAGCGGCTACAAGCTGCTGGCTCGCCTCTATCTTGAGGACCATCGGCCCGACCTGGCCCTGACGCCGCTGAAGCAGGCCGTGCAGGCAGGCAAGGGCGACGCGGCGGTCCACGCCATGCTGGGCCACGCCTATGCCGCGACAGGCCAGCCGGCCGAGGCGGCGGAGGCGTTTGCCAGGGCGGACGAGCTGGCGCCAGGCAATCTCGAAGTCGAAACCGCCCTCGCCGCTGCCCGGATCGCTGGCGGTCAGCCGGAGGAGGCGCTCGAGGGGCTCGAGACGGCGCTCGCCAAGGCACCGGCGAATCCCGTGGTGCAGGAGGCCGCCTTCAGCGCCGCTCTCGCCACCGGCGATCTGACCAAGGCAGAGGGCGTGCTCGCACAGGCGAAGCAACGCGCCGGCGACACAGCCGTGACGCAGAACCTGACAGCGGTGCTCCAGCTCGCGCGGCTGGACGCGGCCGGGGCCCAGGCGACACTGGAGGCGGTCATCAAGGCGCACCCGGATTTCACCCCGGCCCAGCTGAACCTGGTGCGCGCG
Source organism: uncultured Pseudomonadota bacterium (assembly GCA_963818725.1). Taxonomy (GTDB): domain Bacteria; phylum Pseudomonadota; class Alphaproteobacteria; order Acetobacterales; family Acetobacteraceae; genus DATFDN01. Next base: position 275,652 of record CAWFTU010000001.1, read on the forward strand.
CTGGCAATGCAGGGGCGGAGCGAGCAGGCGAGCGCGGTGCTGAACGCGATGCTCGCGCGCGCGCCCGCGGCGGAGCCGGCCTTGTCCTTGCTGGTCGAGGAGCGGTTGCGCACCGGGCACACGGCCGACGCTGTCGCGCTCATGGAGCGGGCGCACGCGGCCCAGCCGAGCGATGCCGGCCTCACCGCGCGGCTCGGGGCACTCGAGTTGCAGACCGGGGCGCCGCAGAAGGCTCTCGCCTTGGCGCAAGAGACGCAAGACGGCGCCCCGTCGCCAGACCCGCGACTCCTGCTGCTCGCGGCCAATGCGCAGTTGGCGCTTAAGCAGACCGATGCGGCGCGCGAGACTCTCAGCACGCTGGTGGGGTTGCAGCCGCGCGCGGTGGACGTGCGGCGCCAGCTCGCGGCCGTCCTGGTCGAGCGCGGCGATTACGAGGCGGCGCGCACCGTGGTACGGGAAGGGATGCGCGCCACGCCGCGCGCCTATCAGCTCTCTCTCGATTACGCGCTGATCGACCTCAAGGCCTCTGGCCTCGACAAGGCGCTCGCCACGGCGGAGGCGCTGCGCCAGCAGGATCTCGGCGATCCGGCGCTGACCGCGCTGCGCGGCGACGTGCTCATGGCGGCCGGGAAGCCGGATGAGGCGGCCAAGGCCTATGCCGGGAACGGCGGCCCGTCCAGTTCCTTGCTGGCGCTGCGCTTGGCCGGCGCCTACCAGCGCGCGGGCAAGCACGACGCGGCGCGCGCCACGCTCGCGGACTGGCTCGGTAAGCATCCCAAGGACCTTCCCGTCACCGCCGCCCTGAGCGAGATCGATCTCGCCGACAATCGGCTGGACGCCGCGCAGACGGAGCTGGAGGCGGTGCTGGCGCAGCGTCCGCTCGATCCGGTGACGCTGAACAACCTGGCCTGGGTCTACCAGCTTCGCGACAATCCCCAGGCGCGGCCGATCGCCGAGCGGGCCTACCTTCTTGGGCCCACCCCACAGAGCGCCGACACGCTCGGCTGGATCCTGGCCCGCGGCGGCGATCCGGCCCGCGCGCTCGCCCTGCTGCGCCAGGCCGCGGTATCCGGTGATCCCGGCATCGCCTACCACCTCGCCGTGGTGCTGAACGACCTCGGCCAGAAGGACGACGCGACCAAGCTGCTGAAGCAGCTGGCCCAGTCGCCGGGCGACTTCACCGAAAAGACCCAGGCGCGCGAGCTGCTGAGCAGGCTCAACAAGGGCACCTGACATGCGCTCGCTGCTGCTCGCGGCGGACATGCTCATCCTGCTGGGGATGAGCGTGCGGTGGCCGTTCGTGGGCATCGTGCTGTGGTCGTGGATCTCGTTCATGAACCCGCACCAGCTCGCCTGGGGCTTCGCGAGCGGGATGCCTTGGGCGATGCTGACCTTTGTCGCGACCCTCATCGGCTGCGTGCTGGCGCAAGAGCCGAAGCGGCTGCCGATCACCGGCGTGACCGCGATGATGCTGCTGTTCATGGTCGCGATCAGCGCGACGACGGCCGTGGCGCAGTCGCCGCTGCCCCAGGCCACCGAGAAATACGTCTGGGTCATCAAGGTCTTCGCCGCTATCCTGCTCAGCGTGGCGCTGCTGACCAGCCGGCGGCGCATCCATGCCCTGGTGTGGGTGATGGTCCTGTCGCTGGCGTTCTTCGGTGTGAAGGGCGGCGCGTACACCATCTTATCCGGCGGCGGCTCGCGCATCGTCGGCCCGCCCTCGACGATGATTGAGGACAACAACCATCTGGCGGTGGGGTTGCTGGTGACGCTGCCGCTGATGAACTTCCTGCGCCTCCATTCGGCGCACCGCGTCGTGCGCGCTGGGCTCGCGGCCGGCATGGTGCTGACCCTGTTCGCGGTGGTCGGCTCCTACTCGCGCGGCGCGCTGCTCGCGCTCGGGGCCGTCGCGGTGCTGTTCTCGCTGAAGAGCCGCCGCAAGCTTCTGTACGGCGCGCTGGTGTTTGGCCTGGTGGCTAGCGCGATACTGTTCATGCCGCAGGGCTGGGTGGAGCGGATGCACACCATCCAGTCCTACCAGCAAGACAACTCGGCCGAGGGGCGGCTGACGATGTGGCACACCGCCTGGCTTCTGGCGACGGCGCGTCCGCTGGTCGGCAGCGGGTTCTACGGTCCCTATACGCCTGCTGTGGTGGACCAGGTGGACCCGGACTCGCCGGCGCGCGCGGTGCACAGCATCTGGTTCGAGACACTGGGTGAGCACGGCTTCCCCACGTTCTTCATCTGGGTCGGGATCACGGTGGCCGGTGCCCTGGCGTCGCACCGCATCATCCGCCTCGCGCGCGACCGGCCGGAGCTTGCATGGTGCGCCGACCTCGCGCGCATGGCCCAGGTCTCGATGGTCGCGTACCTGGTGGGCGGGACGTTCCTATCGCTGTGCTATTGGGACTTCTACTTCACCCTGCTGGGCGTGGTGACGGCGACGGATGTGTACGCGCGTCGCGTGGTCTCCGGCGCGGGCGCGGCGCACGCCCGTGCGCGCTGGGCGCCCAACACGGTGGTGCAGGCCGGCGCGCGATGACCGGACTTCTGTTTCTGCTGACAATCATCGCCGTCACCTGGCTTGCTGTCTGGAGCGGACGCGAGGACGGGCAGGGGGGCTGGAGCCCGTTCGACATGCGCGGGCAAGAGGCCCCGCCGCATAGCCCCGCTCCCGCGCGCAAGCAGGCGAGGACGGTGGCGGCGCCACGCGAGAGACCATGGAAACAACGCTCCGGCTGTTGACTTTCTCCACGCTTTACCCAAACGCCGCCCGGCCCAATCACGGCGTCTTCGTCGAGAACCGGCTGCGCCACCTCGTCGCCAGCGGCGAGGCGGTGAGCACGGTCGTCGCGCCGGTGCCCTATTTCCCGTCGCGCGGCGCTGTTCGGCGACTGGGCGTTGAACGCCCGGGCGCCGGCGCGGGAGGAGCGGCACGGGCTGGTGGTGCATCACCCGCGCTACCCCGTGGATCCCGCGCGTCGGCATGTCGGCCGCGCCCTGGCTGCTGTACCGCGCGTCCTTGCCGCTCCTGCGCCGCTTGCTGGCCGATGGGCGCGGCGTGGACGCGATCGATGCCCATTACGTCTACCCGGACGGCGTGGCGGCGGTCTGGCTGGGGCGTCGTCTCGGCGTGCCGGTGGTCGTCACCGCGCGCGGCACTGACGTCAATCTCATCCCCCGCCATGCCGTGCCGCGCCGGCTGATCCAAGGCGCGCTCAGGGGAGCGGCGGCGCTGGTCGCGGTCAGCGCGGCGCTCAAGGAGGCGATGCTCGCGCTGGGCGCGGCGGAACCAAAAGTGACAGTGCTGCGCAACGGGGTCGACACGTGCCTGTTCCGCCCGCCGGCGGACCGCGCGGCCCTTCGCGCCCGGCTCGGCCTCGACGGCCCCACCTTGCTCTCGGTCGGACACCTGATCGAGCGCAAGGGCCACGACTTGGCCGTCCGGGCGCTGGCTCAGCTTCCCGGAGTCGCGCTGCTGGTGGCGGGGGAGGGACCGGAGCGGCCCCGGCTCGAGGCATTGATCGCCAAGCTGGGTTTTGGCGCGCGGGTGCGCCTGCTGGGCGCGCGTCCGCACCAGGAGATGGCGGAGCTGTACGGCGCGGCGGACGCGCTGGTTCTCGCGTCCTCGCGCGAGGGCTGGGCCAATGTGCTGCTGGAGGCGATGGCGTGCGGGACGCCCGTGGTCGCGACCGATATCTGGGGCAACCCGGAGGTGGTGCGCGCGCCCGAGGCGGGGGTGATCGTCGCGCGCGAGATCGACGCGCTGGCGGCGGGCGCGCGGGGCTTGCTGGCCGCGCCGCCCGCGCGCGGGGCGACGCGCGCCTACGCCGAGCGGTTCAGTTGGGACGACACGACGGCGGGACAGATCGCGGTGTTCCGGGAGGTCATCTCGCGCGACGTGCTGCGCGGGCAGGGCAGGCGCCCAGCCACGCCCAGGGCACGGCCGCTTCAGGCGGCCCCGCCTTGAGCCGTGAAACGCGCGCTCAGGCGGCTGCGTCGGGCCGCGAAATCAGGCCCGCATCGGCGAGGAACGCGCGAACCGCCGCGCGAACCTCCTGTAGGCGCCCAATCAAAAGGTGTCCGCCCGTGTCGTAGACGACCAGCCTGGCGCCGGGAATTTGGCGTGCCGCCAGCTCGGCCCCCGGCAGCGTGTCGAACGAGTCGTCCCGCGCGCAGATGAGCAGTGTCGGCGCGCTGATTGTTTCCAGCGATAACACATGCGGCTTCGGGCGGCCATCGACACCGATTCCAGTCAAGCGAAGCGACACTGGCTCGACTTTCTTGAGGATGCCCATGACGCGATCTCGCTCGGCTCGCGGCGCGGCCGCCACCAGGGCGGGGCGAACGCCGGCGAGGCGGAGGAGCGCCAAGGGCGCGACCTTCTCGGCGGCCCACCAGGCGAAGTCACCGCCGGTCCTCACCGCCCGGAATGCGAGCCTCTGGACGCGGCCCGGCTCGGTCGAACCTGCGTTGGCGGGAGCGGAAAGGCCCGGGACGACCAGGACGAGGGCGGCGACCTTCTCCGGATGCCTGATGGCCAGCTCGACCGCGGAATGCGCGCCCGCTGAAACGGCGATCACGATCGCCTTCGGAACGCCCAGCGTCGAAAGCAACGCCGCATGCGCGTCCGCCTGCGCGGCTAGGGAGGGGTCCCGCGGAACGGGCGTGCGCAGATACCCGAAACGCGATGGCGCGATGACTCGAAAGCCCTCCCCCGCAAATCCGGCTGCATGGGCCAGGCCTTGGTCGAAGCCGCCGGCAGCGCCGTGAATCGACAGAAGCGGAACACCGGCGCCGATGTCGGCGTATTCGATCAAGCCCGCGTCGGTGTGGGTGACTGAACTGCCTCGGCGCGCGGCCTCACGCGCCCGGGCAAGGTCATTCTTGTAGAACAAGAAGACCGCGCCGGCCATTCCCGCCGCGGCGACGGACGCGGCCAGCAGGAGACGCTCGGTTCGCCTCATTGTGGCGGGCCACGCCGCGCTGGCTCCCTTCGACAGCGGCGGATCACCCCGGATGAGACATCCAGGCTAGCGCCCACCGGAGCGCGCCTTTTTCCACGCCTCGAAATCGCGCTTGGCCTCCTCGCCAGCGACCGGAAACAGGCCAACCAGAGATCGCCCGCGCGCGACCTCCCGCTCGGCGAACTCGTCATAGAGCGCGCTCGCCAACGCCTCCTCCGCCACCGCGTCCACGATGTCCGGCGGGATCACCACGACGCCGTCGTGATCGCCCACGATGACGTCGCCCGGATACACCGCGACGCCGCCGCAGCCGATCGGCAGGTTGAGATCGGCCGGGTGGTGCGCGACCGGGCTGGGCGGCGAGGACGCGCGCCGATGATAGGCGGGCAGGCCGGTCTTGAACACGCCCTCCGTGTCGCGGAACCCGCCATCGGTCACGATTCCCGCGCAGCCCCGCGCCTTCAGCCGGCCGGCGTAGACATCACCGGCCGAGGCCGCGCGCGCGTCACCGCGCGCGTCGATGACGAGGACATGGCCCGGCGGGCACTCCTCCATCGCCGTGCGCTGCACCTGCCCGCGCCCTGGCGCGCCAGGCGCGTCCTTGTCCTCGCGAGACGGGATGAAACGCATCGTGAAAGCCAGCCCCACCATCCGCGCCGTGTCGGGGCGGATCGGCGAGACGTCCTGCATGAACACTGCGCGCAGGCGGCGCCGGTGCAGCACGCCGGTCAGCGTCGCAGTGCCGGTCCCCAGCAGCGCCTCCCGCGTGCTGGACGTGAGCTCCGTCATCTGTCCCGTCCCTCCGATTTGCCGTGGGCATCATGGCCGGCCCGCGTAGTAGCTGGCGGCCGCCTCCATCTCAGCCGGCGACATCCCCCGCGCGACATTGCGCATCTGCCCGCCGATGTCGTTATGGCGAACCCCGGTCGCAAACGCTTGAAGTTGCGCGTGGAGATAGGCGACCGGCTGACCCTCCAGCCAGGGACTCCCGATCTTGTTGTCGAGACTGCCATGGCAGGCGCCGCATGGCGCGATGCCGCGCATGGGCGCGCCGCTCTCCACGATTTGCGGCGCGGCCGGCGTGCCGCTCGGCGGCGGCCCGGAGGGCCGGGGCAGATAGGCGTAGTACGCCGCCAGGTCGCGTATATCCTGCGGGCTCAGGTCAGCCACGATCGGCCGCATGACCGCGCTGGACCGCGCGCCGGCCTTGTAGTCCTCAAGCTCCTTGTAGATCACCGGCGCGTACTGGCCAGCCAGATTCGGCGAGTTCGCCTCGCTGAGCCCGCGCGCGCCGTGGCACATGCTGCACCGCAGGGCCAGGGTTGCGCCGCGGCCGATGGATTGCGCGTCCGACGGGCCCAGCGTCGTGGGCGTCAGCACGACGCGCGTTGTGACTACGGTTGGCTGCACCACGGGCTCAAGGGCGGGGGCGACGCGCGGGGCACCGGCGACACTGCAAATCGCGTCCCACAGGCTCGCGAACCGCGCGTTCCGCTCGATCCTCGGCAGCCACACGAAGCCGAAGGCGGCGGTGACGACGGCGATCGCGACAGTGAGCGCCACGCTGCCCGTGAACCACGGGTTGCGCGGCGAGAACAGGCGCTCGCGGTCCATCAGCCGCGTCCGATGAACACGGCCGGCACCTCGGCCTGCGGCAAGGCGAGCAGCCGGACGATGGGGTAGCCATAGTTCGCGGCCGTCAGCCCGATCATGAGGCCGATCCAGAGCGCGAAGCCGTTCAGTGCGATCGGCACCGTGCGCGGCGGGTGGACCGCGACGCTGAACCGGTATGCGCCGGCCGAGACGCGGGGCGATATCTGGCCCCGGATCAGCACGATGAAGAACAACAGGCCGGAGACCACCAGGATGGCGCCCCCGGCGACCGAGGTGTCGACGGAGGAGGCAACGCGCGCGATCGCGGGGTCCGTGTAGTCGTAGAAGGCCATCCGGCGCGGCATGCCGAGGATGCCCGTGTAGTGCCACGGGAAGCTCAGCACGATCATGCCAATGAACCAGGTCCAGAGCTGGGCCCGCATCAGCCGAAAGCTGTCGAGCGCGCGGCCGGTGAGATGCGGCCAGACATCATAAGCGATCCCGAAATACATGATGACGATCGCGCCGCCGAAGATCAGGTGGAAGTGCCCCGTGATCCATTGTGTGTTGTGGATGCTGGCGTCGAGCTGATAGCTCATGTTGACTAGCCCTCCGGCGCCGCCGAAGCCCAGCAACACGAAGGAAAACGTCGTCGCGAGCATGATCGGGTTGCGCCAGGGCAGGGCGGCGATCCAGCCGAACACGCCCTTGCCGCCGCGCAGCCGCCCGGCGATCTCGACCGAGGCGCAGATGGTGAACACGGTCAGCAGCGTGGGCAGCGCAACCAGGGCTGTGAACACCGCGTGGACGAACTTGAACCCCGCGCCGACCTGCGGGTCCGCGTACAGGTGGTGGACACCGATCGGCATCGCCACGATCAGGAACAGGATGAACGAGATCCGCGCCATCGAGTCGCTGAACACCCGGCCGCCGATCGCGCGGGGGACAATGGTGTAGTAGGCGATGTAGGTCGGCATCAGCCAGAAATAGACGATGGCGTGCAGCGTCCAGGAGAAGAAGACGCGCGCCAGGCCGGCGTTGATCGTTGCGGTCAGGCCCAGAGCGACGGGCAGGATCTGGAACAGCAGCTCGATCGCCGCGCCCACCGCCGTCCAGGCCCAGAGATAGGAGCCCGCGACGTTGGCGAACATCGCGAGCGGCACCGGCCGGCCAGGATTCTCCCGCTTCCAGAGACGCAGGTTCACCGACATCAGTGCGACCCAGATCCAGGAGCCGACGACGACCAGGACCACGCCGATGTAGTAGGCCGCGTTGGCGATCAGCGGCGGATAAAAGGTGTACAGGATCGACGCGCGCCCCAGGGCGACGGGGATGACCGCGACGACGGTTCCGACCGCAACCAGCGCGAAGCCGGCCCAGGCCCAGCGCTGCCCGGCGAGCGGCCGCTCCAGCGACGCTTCGCTGATGGCGTAGCCGAAGCCCATGGCGATCAGCGTCGGGAACACGTACGCCATGGCCGTGCCGTGCGCGGTGACAGAGCGGTAGTACAACTCCGGATCGCCGATCCAGCCATGCAGCGGGCTGCGCATGAACATCTGCCACTCGCCGAGCAACAGCGCGACTCCGAACCCGGCAAAGGCGAGCCAGAAATGCGCGAGAATGAGACGCTTGCTGCTAATCACAGGCGAGCCTCCGCCGGTTAGCCGCCAGCTTCAGGAACGCCGCCTTGTCGATGACCTTGACGTTGCCCCACATGCCCTCGTGGCCCACGCCGCAGAATTCGTGGCAGGGCATGTGGTGCTCGGCGGGGTTGGTGAAGTTGATCGCGAGGGTGGAGACGTATCCCGGCACCAGCATCGTGTTGAAGTTGGTGTGGTCGATGATGAAGCCATGCACCACGTCGGCGCTGGTAGCTCGGAGGGTGATCGGCGTATTGGCGGGCACCAGGATGCAGGGCGGCGAGAAGGAGTATTGCTGGCCGATGGCGCGCACCGTGACCGAGTCGTTGGGCTCGAGGGCGCTGCCGAGGTTGCTCTCAATGAACTCGCCCGCGACATGCAAGGTGCGGGGGTCGATGGTCTCCACGCGCGGCTGTGGCATGATCGCCTGGTGAATCCCCGCGAAGCCGGCCATAAGCACGAGGAACAGGAGCATGACAATGGACCATATGGCCCACCGGCGCTCGACGCGGGCCGCGCTCTGGGCGCTGCCGCCATGATCGGAAGCGGAACTCATGGGCGTCGATGGTCTCCTTATGGCCCGGCGCCGCGCGGGACGAACACGAGCAGGTAGAAGGCGAACCAGATGACGGCCACGATCGCGCTGGCAATGCCGGCCAGCGCGATGGCGCCGCGCGAGCCGGTCAGGACGATGTCGTCGGCCGCCTTGTCCTGCGCGGCGGCGATGGCGGGATCGTCAGGTTGCGCGTTGATCATGCTCTTGCCTCAATCGAGCGGCGCCGAACGCAGTTCGTTCGCTTGGCGCGCGGTCACGGGCTCGCCGCGGTTGCCCCACGCGACCCGGATGTAGCTGACCACGGCGGCGACCTCGTCATCGGAGAGGGACTGGGCGAAGGGCGGCATTCCATACGGCGTGGGATCGCCCGCGGTCCCCGGCGGGTAGCCGCCGTTCAGCACCATGCGGATCGGGTTCACCGCCGAGGACATCTGAATGGACTGGTTGCCCGCCAGCGGCGGATAGCTGGGCGGCACCCCTTGTCCTTGCGTCCCGTGGCAACTGGCGCATTGGGAGTCATAGACGGTCTTGCCGAGGCGCATCAGCAGGCTGCTCTCCTCGACGGGGATGCTGGGAGGCGGCGTCACGGACGTGCCGCGCTGGGGCAGGCTCTTCAGGTACACCGACATCGCGCGGATGTCGGAGTCGGTCAGGTACTGGAGGCTGTCGTAGACGACCTCCGCCATCGGGCCGTACACCGCCCCGCGCCGCGATGTGCCGGTGCGCAGCAAGGCGGTGATGTCCTCGATGCTCCAATCGCCGAGACCGGCCTCCTTGTTCGAGGTGAGCGACGGCGCGTACCAATCCTGCATGGGAATGAGACCGCCTTCGAACGCCTGCAATTCCGAGCTGCCGCCGAGCGCGTTGATGCGGGTGTGGCACATCCCGCAATGCCCCAGCCCTTGCACGAGATAGGCGCCACGATTCCACTCGTCGGATTTCGCGGGATCGGGCTTGTACTCGCCCGCGCTGAAGAACAGGGTCCGCCATCCCAGGATTAAGGCGCGGTTGTTGTAAGGGAACCGGAGATCGTTCTCGTGATTCGCGGCCCGCACCGCCGGCACGGATTGCAGGTATGCGAAGATCGCGTCGGAGTCCGCGCGCGTGACCTTGGTGTAGTCCTGGAACGGCATGGCCGGGTAGATCAAGCCGCCATCGGGGGACCGCCCATTGTGCATCAGCCCATAGAACTGCTCGGCGGTCCACTTGCCGATGCCGGCCTCGGGATCGGGCGTGATGTTCGTCGAGTAGAGCGTCCCGAACGGGGTCGGCATCGCACGACCCCCGGCGAACAGCTTGCCGCCCGGCTTGGTGTGGCACGCGATGCAGTCGCCGGCACGGGCGAGGTACTCGCCCTCTTTCACCAACCCCGGATCGGACGCGGCCGGGAGCTGCTGGGCGAGCGAGGAACCGTGCGCGGTCACGAGCAGCAGGGCCGCGGATGCCCCTGTGCGCAGCCAATCCATTTTACTTGCAGGCGCTATCACGTGCGTCCTTTCACTGCGGCTCGCTGCCGCAGGCGAACGGCATTGCCAGCGCGCCCTGGGGCGCCGACGAGGCGTCGGCGGGAACGGTGCGGGAGGCCAGCCACGCCGCGACGGCGGTCACGTCTTGCTCGGTGAGGCGGCTGGCCACGGTCTGCATGCAATCCGGCGCGGCCGCCGTGCGGGTGCCATAGCGCCAAGCCCCGAGCTGGGCGCTGATATAGGCGGGGCGCAGGCCGAGCAGGCCCGGTATGGCCGGCTCCATGCCGGTGAGCGCGCGCCCGTGGCAACTGGCGCAGGCCGGAATGCCGCGTGTGGAATCGCCGTGCATCACCAGCGACTCTCCTTGGGACAGCACCGCCTGGCTGACCACAGGCACCGCGGGAGGCGAGGCGGGGGGGTGCTGTCCGGCGAAGTACTCAGCCATTTTCCGCAGATACGAGTCGGGCAGGAACTCCAGCAGGTAGTTCATCGGTGGGTACCTGCGGCGGCCTTCTTGAAACGCGCTCAACTGGTGGTACAGGTACCCCGCTGGCTTGCCGGCAAGCCGGGGGAAGTAGTCGTTGCTCGTGCCCTGCCCCTTATCCCCGTGGCAGGGCGCGCAGGCGAGCACCCGCGCCGCCATCGTGTCGGGCGCCTGGGCCGCTGGCTGACCCCGAGCACCATGCGGCCCGAAGGTCAGTCCCATCAAGGACAGGCCCGTCACGCCCAACCGGACCGCCGATCCGATGCGTGCCGATCGGTGATCCTTGAATGGCCTACACCCTCTCATGCTGGTGCCGACTCTTCTATGAGACTTCGGTTCATTCGTCGCTCCACGGAATGAACAGCGCAAATACCGGCGTGCCTCGCGAGGCGCATTGATCCATGTCAACATCATGGAAGTATGGGCGTAAAGTGACAGTGGATCGTTGCCAGGCGGCGACGCAGGGTGCTAGTCCACTCGGAAGAACCTTCGAGAGGTGCGTTGGGTCGCGGCGATGGCGGGGCGCCTCGTCCCCAAGGCGTGATCCCGCCGCTCCGGATGCCAACCACCTAAGGAGCCTGCATGAGCGACGCGGTCCCGGCGAATTACATCGAGTGCGTGTATATGGGCCTCGAACCCTGTCCGGCGACGGACTGCTTCTACGCCGATGGGTGGAGCTGCCCCGCTCTGGTGCGCACGCCTCTTGGCATGGAGGTGGTTCCCATACCCAAAAGGCATCCGCCAGTCCGGCGCGACCCGGCCGGAGGACCGTCGCGCTAATTGGAATCCGCCGCGATCTGAGCTGTTCAAGGTCCGTATGAGCACGGCTGAATATCACCCCGGCCCGGTCCCGCCCTGGCCGGCCGTCGAACCGCGACGGCGCCTTTCCGAATAGCTCTTACGGCAGGGCAGGCCGCCACGCATCCTGAAGCCCTCGCACGCGCGGCAGCAGGATCATGTCCCACGGGCTCGGCATGGCTCCGACCGGCACATGCACGAGCGCCGGCCGCGCGGCGTCGAAAGCCTCGCGCAGGCACGCCTCCAGCGCCTCGGGCGTGGCCGCGCGATAGCCGGTCGCGCCGAAACTTTGGGCGAAGGCGACGAAGTCCGGGTTCAACAGGTCGCAGGCGATCAGGCGGTTGCCGTACTGCCTCTCCTGGATCCGGCGCACATTGCCGAAGCCGCCATCGTCGAACACCACCGCCACGACCGGTAGGCCGTGCCGCAGCGCGGTCGCGAGTTCCTGCGCCTGGTACATGAACCCGCCATCGCCAGCGACGCACACCACCTTGCGGCCCGGCAGCGCCGCCTGGGCGCCCAGCGCCGCACCATAGGCCCAGCCCAGATTGTCCTGGTAGCCGGGTGATAGGTAAAGGCGCGGGGCGGAGACGGGCCAAGCGAGGCGGCTCGCGAAGCCGACCTGGGTGACATCTTCCACGAAGATGCCGTCCTCGGGCAGCGCGGCGCGGATGGCGCGCAGGAAGCTCATCTGCGGCTCCAGCCGAGCCAGCCTTTCCTCAAACCAGACGCGGGCGACCTCCCGCGCGCCGTCCCAGTCGGCGGGCTTTCGTCCTCGCGCCGCGAGGGCATCAGCCAGCGCGGGAAGCGCCTCGGCGGCGTCGGCGATGCCGGCGCAGGCTGGGCGACGGAAACGATCGGGCTCGGCGGGGTCGATGTCGACGCGCACCACTTGCAGGCCCTGATCGACGCCCCAGACGCTTTGCTGCCAATAGAGCCGCGTGCCCACCGCCAGCACGACATCCGCCTCGCGCCAGAAGCGGTGCCCTTCGGTGAACGACACGGCCAGGGGATGCGTGGTGGGGATGACCCCGCGCCCGCGCCGGAAGGTGGAGACCGGGGCGCCGAGCTGCTCGGCCACGCGCAACAGCGCCGCGCCGGCATTGAGCGCCCCGCCGCCGGCCACGATCAAGGGCCGCCGCGCGCCCGCCAGCAGGTCGGCCGCGCGCTCGATCGCCGCCGGGTCGAGCGGCGGCACCGTGCGTGGCAACGGCCCAGGGATTTCGGCCGGACCCGTCATGGCCCAGGTGTCGATCGCGCATTCCAGCGCCACCGGGCCGGGTCGGCCGGAGATCGCGGCGCGCACCGCCTCGGCCACGCGCGCGCCGGCCTCGTGGGGGCCAGCGATGCGGGCGGCGAACTTGGTCAGGTGGCGCAGCACGCCAAGCTGGTCGGGGATCTCGTGCAGGTGGCCATGCCCCTGGTCGATGGCGAAGCTCGGGATCTGTCCGGCCAAGGCCAGCACCGGCGCGCCCATGCCGAGGGCGGTCAGCAGCGCGGCAGACGTGTTCAGCAGCCCAGGGCCGGGGACGACCGCGAAGGCTTGCGGGCGTCCGGCCACGAGCGCCGCGCCGAGCGCCATGTAGGCCGCCGTCTGCTCGTGGCGGACATGGATCACCCGCAGCCCGGCGGCGCCGTGCGCGGCGTCGAACAGCGGATCGTTGTGAACCCCCGGCAGTGCGTAAAGCGTGTCGATCCCGTGCCGGAGCAGGGCCTGGATCGTCGCCGCGGCGGTGGTGCTCCGGTTCACCGCTCGCCCCCCTCAGGCATTTGGCCCGTCGCGCATCAGCCGCGCCGCCTCGACCAGGCTGCGTCGCTCGACGATCCGGGCATTGCCGCGCGTCACCTCCAGGCTGGTCGAATCGCCCTCGCGGACAAAGCGGAGATCGAGGACGTGATGGCCCACGCGAAGGTCGGTCAGGCTGATGTCCGGGAGCCAGTCGGGCAGCCACGGATCGACATACAAGCGGTCGTTGGGCGCGTCCGGCTGGATGCCGAGCAGCGCCAGCACCAGCATGAACGCCGAGCCAGCGGCCCAGGCCTGCGGAACGTTGGCGCCCAAGTATTGCACCGGGAAGCCGCCATCCTCCCGCTTCACGCCCGCGTAGAGCTCCGGCACTTGGCTGAGCTGGAAGTAGCTGGAGGCGCTGGTGATGTCGCGGGCGATCTCGGCCGCCTCGGCGTGAAAGCCATAGCGTTTGAAGCCCTCGGCGATGATCCCGTTGTCGTGCGGCCAGACCGAGCCGTTCTGGTAGGAGTACGGGTTGAACGCCGGATGGTTGGCCGACAAGGTGCGGATGCCCCAGCCGCTGTTCATGTCCGGCGCCATCAGCCGGCTGATCACGCGCCCCGCCCGATCCGGCGGAACAATGCCCGAGAACAGGCAATGTCCCGGATTGGAGGCGACGCTCAGCACCGGCTTCTTGTTCCCGTCCAGCAGATACGCGTAGAAGCCGCTCTCCTCGTCCCAGAACGTCTTGTTGAAACGCTCGAACAGGGCGCTCGCCTTGGCCCGGAGCGCGGCCGCGCGCTCCGGCTTGCCGAGGTAGTCGAAAATCTCGGCCGTGCGCAGCCATGCGTCGTACACATAGCCTTGCAGCTCGACCAGGGCTTTCGGCCCCTTGGCAAGCGTGCCGTCGGTATACTGAACGGCGTCGCCCGCGTCCTTCCAGGCGAGGTTTTCGTATCCCGCTGGGGAGCGGGTCTGGTACTCCTGGAACCCGTCGCCATCGCGGTCGCCCCAGTCGTCGATCCACTCGAGGCAGCCCTCGGCGTGTCCAAGATGCCGCTCCAGCAAGGGGCGATCGCCGGTGCCCCGCCACGCGGCGTGCAGGGTGATGAGATAGAGTGGCGTCGCGTCGGCGGTGCCGTAATAGGGCGTGTGCGGGATCAGCTTGAAATGGGCCAGCTCGCCATAGCGCAGCTCGTGCAGGATCTTGCCCGGCTCGGCGTCGCGGTAGTCGTCGCGTTCCTTGGCCTGCCACTGGCCGAGCACGTCCAGCGCGCCGCGGGCGAACTCGGGATAGACCAGGATGGTTTGCAAGGAGACGATCAGGCTGTCGCGGCCGAACGGGGCCACGAACCACGGCAGGCCGGCGGCCGGGACGAACACCATGTGGTCGGTGCCGTCCAGCGGCAGGCGGAGTGCGGCCATGTCGTCCACCGCCTGGTTGTAAAAGTCCTGGAAGTGGACGTTCGACGTGGCGATCTTCAGCACCCGCCGCCGCCACTCCCGCCGCTCCATCGCTTGGTGGGATTGCTCGGACTGGTCCGCGCAGTCGTGCGGCGCGTGGCACGTCTTCTCGCCGCTGTCGAGTTCATAAAGCAGGCAGGTGTGCCAGGTGCCGCCGGGGTCGATTTCCACCGCGAAGCTCAGCCGCCCGTTCGCGTAGACGGGCGGCGCGCCGTTGCGCGTGGCGGCGACGCTGATCGCGCGCACGAAGTCACGGTTGCGATAGGTCGTGGTCAGGCGCGCGTGGGCGCTGGACCACTCGGTGGTGATGCGGCCCCGGCGGACGATGGTGCCCTGCTTCACCTCGAAGATGTCGGCGAAGTCGGAGCGCAGCGTGATCTCAAGGTTGAAGCGGACCGGGCGGAGCCCGAAATTCCTGATGTCGATGTCCTCGTGCAGGCCGCCCGCCATCATGCGGCTGTTGACCAGCGACAGGCTGTGCTCGGCGATGGGTCCGTCCTCGGTCATGAAACGGCGGTTGGTCAGGAAGATGCGCGCGCAGTCATGGGTGAGCGGGCCGCCGTTGAGCAGGTCCCAGTCCTCGCCATTGGCCTGCACGCCCCAGACGCTGAGCACCCGCGTGTCGTAAAAATAGAGGCCGCGGTCGGTCGGGAACGTTATCTGTCCATCCGGCTCGGTGACCAGGACGGATTGGCCCTGGTGGATGGTGATCTGCGGCGGGCCGACCTGGACCTTGAAGGCCATGCGGCTTTCTCCCTGACGTGAGCGGTGGGGCGGATTGTGCCTGATCGCGGCCAAAGTCGCGAGCGTGTCGTGAGCGAGGGCGCACGGCGTCGGCATCCGCGAGGGGCGGGTGCCGCTTGGTGGCAAGAGGCCGCAATCGGCACTTGGCCCAAGCTCGTAATCCGCACGCAATGGTTGCAGAACACGACTGTGTCTCCCTGCGATGACGGGGTTTTGTTTCACGCTTGACGGGCTTCTGCGGTAGAACGGGATGAAAAGTTAACGATCGATTAAGGTGAAGGGGTAGCCGCAGTGTCAGGCCCATTCAGCCAGACCACGACAGTCGGAATCCGGGTGGACGTGGTTGAGACGCTGGACCCGATTGAAGTTGCCGTCGCGCACGCGCTGCAAGGCCAGCGCCCATGGTTGATGACCTTCGTCAACCCCGCCTCCACGATCGTCGCGCGCCAGAACCCCGACTACGCCGCCATGCTGCGCGAGTTTGACATGGTGGTGCCGGACGGGATCGGGATGTCGCTCGCGATCCGCTTGCTGCATCGCCGGCACGCCGCCCGGATTAGCTTTGACACCACCTCGCTCGCGCCGGTCGTGTTCCGGCTGGCGGCGAAGCGGTCGGCCCGCGTCGTGCTCGCCGGCGGCCGGCCGGGGGTGGCCGAGCGGGCGCGCGCGCAGCTCGCGCGGGAGTTTCCCGGCATCAAGGTGGTTGGAGCCTTCGACGGCTACGCTGATCGCGCGGCGACGATCGATACCATCCGCGCGCTCGCCCCGGACATCATCGTGTGTGGCATGGGCAGCATAGTCCAGGAAAATTTCCTGCTGCAACTGGTCGCGGCCGGATGGCGCGGAGTGGGCTTCACCTGCGGGGGCTATCTCGACCAGTTGAACGGCGGCATGAACTATTACCCGAGGTTCGTTGACAAGTGGAATTTGCGCTGGGCGTATCGGCTGTGCCGGGAGCCGCGGCGGCTCTGGCGCCGCTACTTGTTGGACTACCCGGCATTCGGCCTTGCCCTGTGCCGCGCGCTGGGCGCGGCGGGCGTCCACGCACTCACCCAACGGTGAGCTTTGACGTTCTGGCGAAACGTGTTATCATTAGGGTAACGGCCCGTTCACGCCAAGGCGGGCGCCCTGTGGCGTGTTAACCGAGGTGGATTGCAACACAAATGACACCTGAAGCGCAGCTCGGCGGGTTCGAGGAGGGCTCTGCCGAGCAGACCTTTCTCCAAGACGTATCCCGCAAGCTTGGCCGTCGCAAGCTCTTTGTCGTCCTGGTGACGGTGTTGCTGTTCGCCGCCGTGGCCGTGGTGATCCAGTGCTTGCCGAAGACCTATGAGAGCACCGCCACGGTCGAGGTCGAATCCCAAAGCCCGCACGCCGTGACGGTACGCGACGTGCTCGGCGATCCGACATTCAGCGACGAGACGATGGGGACCGAGCTCGCCATCCTCAATTCGCGGGAACTGTTGTCGCGCGTCGTCGATCAGCTGAACCTGGCCGCCGACCCGGAGTTCAACCCGGACCTGAAGCCCAGCTTGCTGGACGGGGCCAGTCCGGCGGTGGCCGCCCTCTTCAGCCGCTGGGCGCCGGAGCTGTTCCGCAGCCTGTGGCCGGCCGAAAAAGCCGCGCCAACGCACGAGCAGGAATACTCCGACGTCCTCGATTCCCTGCGCAAGCACTTGGCCATGGCGCCGGTCAGCCACTCCCGGGTGATGCAGATCTCCGCCTATTCCCACGACCGCCACAAGGCGGCGCTGATCGCCAACGCCGTTGTCGACAGCTACATCGCCGTTCACCTCGAGCAGAAGGCCGCGGTCTCGAGCGAGGCGCATCGCTTCATCGAGAAGCAGCTCGGCGAGCTGCGGGAGGCCGCCAACCACGCGGCGCAGGCCGTCGAGGACTACCGGAACCAGAACGGCCTGATCGCGGGCGAGAAGAACACGCTCCTCCAGGAGGAGCTGACGGCGGCGAGCAATCAGCTTTTGGACGCGCGTGGCAAGTTGGCCACACTGAACACGCAGTGGCAGGCCATCAAGTCTGGCGACCCGGAAAACCTTGCCGCGGTCCTTTCCAATCCCACCATCGTCAAGCTGCGCGAGCAGGAATCGACCTTGACCATGCAGTTGGCCAACATGAGCCGCCGCTATGGCAGTGACTCCTCGTTTCTTGGCCCCCTGAAGGCGCAGCTCGGGGCGGTGCGGGCGTCGATCGCGGCCGAGGCGCGCCGCCAGGTGCCGAGCCTGCAATACGCGGTCAGCGCCCAAAAGGCCAATGTCGACGCGCTGGTCGCCAGGCTGAGCGACCTCATCGGCCGGGTCCGGAACATGGAGCTGGCGCGCGCCCATCTGGCGACGCTGACTGACGAGAGCCGCGCGGCGCACGACATCTACGTCAACTTCCTGAGCCGCGCGAAGGAGACGGACCGGGACGTGCAGTGGACCGCGACGCCGGCGGCGAACGTGCGGATCATTTCCCAGGCGGCCGATCCGATCCGGCCCTGGTTCCCGAACAATCGGGTGATGCTCCCAGCCGCGCTGATCCTCTCCTTTGGCGCCGCCTGCGGGACCGCCCTGCTCGCCGAGAGCCGGAACAAGGGGTTTCTCAGCATGCGTCAGATCGAGGCGCTGTTCGGGGTTGCCCCGCTCGGCCTGATCCCGCTGCGCACGGAGCGGACCGAGGCGATCTACCACGACGCCGTCGAGCAACTGTGGAACCGGCTGGTTTTCGGCGGCGGGTCGGCGAACCCCTCCTGGAAGAGCTTGATGATCACGTCCACCCTGCCCAGCGAAGGCAAGACGACGCTGGCGCGGACGCTCGCCGAAGTGGCCGTCAACCGCGGGCTGCGGGTGCTCTTGATCGATGCGGACATGCGCTCGGCGCGCGCGAAGCGGGAGCTGGTCGGCGGGCATGTGATCGGCCTCGGTGACGTGCTGCGCGGCGAGCTGAACCCGCACGATGCGCTGCACCCGTCGCCGACGGGGGTCATGACATTGCCGGCCGGGCGGGCGCGCGGCAACCCGACGCGGCTCCTTTCGCTGCCGACGCTGGAAGCCACGCTGCGCCAGCTGGAGCGGGACTATGACCACGTCATCATTGATGCTCCTCCGGCGCTGGTCGGCGGGGATTGCTGGTCGCTCTCGCGCCTGGTCGACAGGACCGTGTTCCTCATGAAGTGGGCGTCGACACCGCCCGAACAGGCCAGCGTCGCTTTGAACCGCCTCTTCACGTCCGGCAGAACGGGCGAGGCCGCGGGAACGATGTCGAAGGTCGCCCTTGTGCTCAACATGGTCGACACAAAGATGAGCTTGAAGTTCGGCCACGCGGACTCGGTTTTGTACTCGCCGGCGCTGAAGCGCTATTATCAGTGAGCCGTGCCGCGGTCCCGTACACGGGCTGCGGGCCGCGCGTCCCGGGGTTTGGGAGCCGGCCCGCTCTCCGTTTGTCTCTCCGTGTTCGGAGCTGCCGTCCCGCTCGGTCCTCCGCTACACGCTCGTGGCGCAGGCGCTGCTGCTGCTCGCGTGCCACATCCTCCTCGCCAAGGAGAGCATCTGGGTTTTCCCCGTCGCGGTAGCGGCCCTGGCTTGGCTGTACGCCAACGCGCCGCTGGCCGGCTTGGCGGTCTACTTCCAAATCCTCTTGTACCTGAACGTGCTGATTTCGGTGTTCTCGCCTGGCATGTCGTACATGCCGAACTTCGTGGCGCTACAGGGAACCAACTTCGCCGCCCTCGCGATGATGGCGGTGATCGCGCTCAACCGGCTGCTGACGCCGACCTGGCGCGCGCGCGTCGGCCCGGTCGTGATAACGGTTCTGATCGCGCTGGCGGCGACGTCCTTCTACACTCTGATCGGGGCGGCCAAGGAGGGGCTGACTTCGGCGATGGTCTATTTCCGCGAGTTCACCTCGCCGGCTTTCGCCGTGCTGGTCGGGCTCGATGTCGGGCGGAGGTGGGGATACCGCGCGGTGGGTCTGTGCCTGCTGATCGGCTCCGCGCTCGCCATCCTTCTCGGGGTGGTCGAACACTGCGTCCCGGTCGTGTACTACACGCTGACCAACGCGGCCACGTTCATGCAGTTGAAATGGTTCGCCCGGCCGCAGGGGAACACGTTCTACGTGCCGGAAGATATCGTGAAGCATTACACCGGGGCGCTCTTCAACATCACCGGTGGAGAACAGTGATCCGGCTCGCTTGGAACAATACGCGCGCGTTGGCGGCCAGATGATGGCGCGTGAGATCGACGACGTGGCGGCGTGGGCTGGCGCGCATCACGTGCCAATCTCGGTCACCGAATTCGGCGTGTTCCGGCGCGCCCCTCCCGCTTCGCGCGCAGCGTGGCTGAGCGAGGCCCGGCATCGGCTCGAGGCGGCCTCATTCGGCTGGACGCTATGGGAATACGAAGGTGGGTTCGGCATCAGGCCGGAACTGGCGCGCGGCTGCGACCCGATCACATCCGCGCTCGGGCTCTGCCGCGACCAGGCGCGATCGAGACACACCGTCGGGCGGTCTGACGCTACGTTTAGCGATTTGACGTGACAGTTCACGTTTTTTTCAGCATTCTCCTTTAAGCGCTACCATGCGCAGTTTCACGTAAGTGCTTGAAGCAGACTTTGCGAACAGCGCTTGATCGCATGGAGGAGTTCTTGGTTCACGTACTGACGGTCGGCGCGCCGTCGCCCGAAGCCGCGCGATGATCCGTTTCGAAGTTGCGCGCGACGCCGCGCGCTTCCACGAGATTGAGGCCTCGTGGCTGGAGTTGTGGCGTCGGGGCGACGCGAATATTTTCCAGCACCATGCCTGGATCGCCGCTTGGTTGCCTGGATGCGGCGGCTGTCACTTGCGCATCGGCCTGGCGTGGCAGGACGACGACTTGGTCGCGATCCTGCCGCTCGCCGTTCGCTCCTGGCGGGGTGTGCGGCTCCTAGAATGGGCCGCGCAGTCGTTCAGCGACTACTGCGACGTCATCGGATCCTCCGCCGTGCTCGAGGAGCTCTGGGCCGCTGTTGCCGCGGCTGGGGGGTTTGACGTGATCCGGCTCAAGAACATCGCACCCGATGCGCGGGTCTTGACCGTGCTACGGCAGATCGGGCTGCGGGAGGCGGTGGAGCGGCACCCGCACGACCTCTGCCTCCGCGTCGCATCGCAGTGGACGAGCGGCGAGGCGTGGTTCCGCAGCCTGAACAAGAAGAAGCGCAATAACCACACCCGCGGCGCCCGGATCCTGGCCGAGTTCGGGGATGTGGTGCATCGCCAGGTACTATCCGGACGAGCCGATCGAGGCTGTGCTGGACCGGCTGATGACGCTCAAGCGGGACTGGCTCAGGGGCAACGGGTTGAGCTCTCCGTTGCTGGACAATAACGTTGATGTGTTGCCCCGGCTAGTGCGTGCGCTATCGAAAATTGGTAACATGCGCATGTTCGTGATTGAGTGCAGTGGGGAAATCGTCGCTGGATCGGTGAATGTCGTGCAGAATGACAAGATGCTGGCCTTTTTCTCGGCCTATAATCCTAAGTACGAGCGGGCCTCCCCCGGCATCAACTTGATGACGGAGTACACCCGCTGGGCCTTCGATCACGGCATCGCCGTTGTGGACTATCTTCGGGGCAGTGAACCCTACAAGTTCGAGTTCGCGAACGCGGCGATCGAGCTGACATCGGCGGTGAAAGGTTGGTCGCTGCGCGGAAAGGCGCTTCTGGCGGCCCTCGCGGCGCTGGCCGTCGCCGGGCGAGCGCTCACGCGCGTTCGCTCCGGGCCCGCGGCGGCGTCGCGGGCCGTCCCGCCTTTCGGGGGTGCGTATCTGACGCAGAGCGGGACGTCCCGGATCCGCTGAACGATTTCGTCGCGGTGGGCTTTGGCGATGCACGATTTCAGAGTCGAGGACACGGCGTGACGAAGGCAAGGAGAGGCGGCGTTGGTTGATGCGGCGGTCATCGGCGTGGGTCCGGACGGGCTTTCGGTCGCCGCTCATTTGCGCGGACTTCGGGTGCCATTCCGCACCTTCGGCAAGCCGATGGTGATGTGGCGGAAGCACATGCCAACAGGCATCGTGCTGAAGTCCAGGCCATCCAAAGGCAACCTGCCGGCGCCGGGTAACGCGTTGCCAATTCCTGTTCGCACGGGAGCGCGGCGGACGAACGGGACGCTCTCCGGCGACTTGCGCCTCTCGCTGAACCCGGCGAGAGGGGCGCCTGAACGCGCGGCTGATCACATGGTCGCGGCGACCGGGTACACGGCCGACATCCGCCGCTTGCCGTTCCTGAAACCGCTCCGTGGGGAGATCGTATGCGCGGATGGCTCGGCGCTGCTCGACCAAAGATGTCAGGCGACCAGCAAGAGTCTGTACCTCACGGGCTTCATGAGCGCGGCGACGTTCGGTCCCTCCATGCGCTTTGTTCATGGAACCCGATTCGCGGGATGGCGGGTCGCGGGGCGCCAGCGCGAGCCGCGTCGGGGCGAGGCCCGTCAATGTTCAGGTTTCGGTCTAACCCGATGAGCGCCGTGCAAAGTTTGGCCCTCCAGGAGCGGGTGACGGAGCGTGCCGCCCCGCTGAACGTGGTGTTGCTGTCCCATTGGGGGCGAAGCGGATACAACATCCTGCGCGCGCTCAACGCGATGGGCGCGAAGACTTTCCTGATCCATGACCAACGCTCGGCCTCGCTGCGTCTCTCGCGCTGCTGCAAGGTGGTGCATGCGACCCCGGAGATCGCCGAGGCCGACACGGCCTTGGTCACTCGGATCATCAATGATCTCCACAGATCGGTCGGCATCGATAGCGTGATCGCGAGCGACATCGAGAGCCTGACCCTGCTCGCCAGGATCAAGGCGGACTTGCAGGCTCCGATCTTTCCTATCGCTGAGCTCGACACGCTGCTGACCCTCAACAACAAATGGGAGTTCTACAAGCTTTGCGTCGCGCATGGCGTTGCCGCGCCAAAGACCCTGTTCTTCGAGGACAGGTCCGCGATCAATCCAGATGCCGTCGCATCGGAGCTGGAATTTCCCGTGGTCGTCAAGCCGGTCGCGGGCTATGGGCAGCGCGGCATCCTGGTTCTGACCGACCCGCGGGATTTGCAATCACGGCTGCTTCGCGATCACGCCTACCCGTATGGTGGAGTGGTGATCCAGGAGTTCGTTGAGGGATGCGATTGGGCGCTCAGTGTCTTCGCCCGTCATGGCAGGATCGAGCACTGGACGGCCTGGGCGTGCCCAGGACAGCTTGAGGCCGGATACGGCGTCGGGCGCTTCCTCGTGACCAAGTTCTGCGACCGTCAAGACCTGATGGAAATGGGCGAGAAGATCATCGCCGCCACCAACTTTTCCGGGGTCGCGAACTTCGACGCCCGCCTCGACACACGTTCCAATACGATGAAAACGTTCGAGTGCAATCCACGGTTCTTCAACCGGATGCTCGCAGCCCGGTTCTGCGGTCTCGACTTCGTTTGGGCGGGATTGCCCCGCTCGGAAGGCCGGCCGCGGATTTCCCTCGACCAGAAGCAGTACTATCCGTGGCAGGAACTGTTCTCGGCTCGCGGCGCGAGGCGGCTGCTCAGCGGGGAATGGAAACTGTCGCTGCTCGCGCGGGATGTCTACGAACTTCTCATCGACCCGCTGCCGCCAATCGTGCGAAAACTCACCGGAGAGGATGCACGCAACTAACGAGCATACCTTGGGGCGATGCAGGAAAGGAATGTCCGTGATTCCGAAGCGACTGCATTATGTCTGGGTGGGCGGTCCTCTTCCAGACCTTCAGCGCACCTACATAGAGACATGGCGGCGAACCAATTTAGACTACGAGGTCGTGGCCTGGAACGAGAGCAACATCGACTTTTCCATTCCCATGATCAGGATGGCCTTCGAAGAAAGGAAATGGGCCAAGGTCGCCGACATCGTGCGTCTCATGGCGGTGGCCGAGCAAGGCGGGATCTATCTCGACACCGACTTCGGAGTGCTGAAGTCGCTTGAGCCCACCCGCCGTCACACATGCTTCTTCGCCTTTCAAGAGCCCGAAGCCTCGCCCGATTGGGTCGCGAACGGCGTTTTCGGGGCCGAGCCGGGGCATCGTTTCGTCCGCAAGGCGCTTGATCGGCTGTTGAGCAAGCGGCGCGTGCCGCTCGGTTTAGAACGGCCGACGTCATTCGGTCCGAAGCTCATTACTCGTCTGCTGCGCGATGAGGGCTTGGCAACCTATTCGCCGGAGGGCGTGCAGGTCGGCGACGTTTTCATCTATCCAACCCCGGTGTTCTTTCCATTCAGCTGGCGGGAGCAGTTCGTTCCAAGCTGCATTCGCGAGGAAACGCTCGCAGTGCATTTCTGGGAAAAGTCGTGGGACCGCGACGTGCCCCTGCCGTTGCGCCTGGCCCGGTCGGCACGGTCGCTGGTGCGCGACCGCTTGCCATGAGACGCTTCGAGCCGGCCGGCATCGGCAAGAGTTTCTACCGTGAGGAGTGGAACCTCGGCGTTGTCAACCAGCCGGTCGAGGACATCGTGCGACGTGGCATTATCGCGCCTGTCCGGTGGCTGCCCGCGCTCGGGCCATGGAAGATGCTTGCCGATCCCTGGTGCCAAAAACTGCCCGACGGGCGGCTCTTGATCCTCGCCGAGCGGCTGGACTATCGGATCGGCCGGGGCGAAATCTGGGCGGCGGTGATCGGCGGGGGTGAGGAATCTCACGCGCGCGCGCTTCGCTCCATGGATGAAGGCTGGCTGTCATCTGTCGTATCCCGTCCTTGGCCGGGACGACAACGGCGCTCTGTTCCTGCTCGTTGAGAGCTGGGAGGCGCGGGGCCTGTACCTCTGGCGGGAGCGCCCCGGAATGCCGGGCCGCCTGCATGGTCCCATTGGGCCGCTCATTGCCCGCCCCGCCATCGATGCAACGATCTGGCGCGACACGGATCTCTGGTGGCTGTTTTGCACGTTCAAGGATGACGCGCCGAACGCGCGGCTGCATCTCTTTCACGCCGAAGACCTGCAAGGGCCCTGGACGGCCCATGCCGGCAACCCGGTCAAGAATGACTTGGCCTCAAGCCGCCCCGCCGGACCGCTGTTCTGGTGCGATGGGCACCTCGTCCGTCCCGCCCAGGATTGTTCCGAGACCTATGGCGGCGGCGTGACGCTGAACGCGATCACCAGGCTGGACCGGGACGGGTTCAGTGAAACCCCGCTCCGCGTGTTGCAGCCGGCGGACGGGGAGTACTCGCACGGGCTGCATACGCTGTCTCCGGCGGGAGACGTCACGATCGTGGACGGCAAGAGATGGGCAACCCAGCCGCTCGATATTCCAAGGCGGCTGTTTGTCGGCGTGCGCGGGAAACTGCGGCAGCGCGCGCCAGCGCGCCTGCCGAAGGTGCTTTCCGCACTGGGCCAGTAAACCAGCCCATCCTCACAGCCCATGGCGCCACCGCGGCATTATTCCGGACCGGCGTGACCGCCACGAGGTCCGCTCAAGAAAAGCGGAAGCCGTGCTGGGCGAAACTGCTTTCCCTTGGCGCTACGTCGGCAGGGCCGCTTGCAGCACCGCGGCGAATCGCCCGAGCCGGCCTTCCAGGGCGGACAGCAAGTCGCAGGCGTAGCGTAGCGTGCGCTGCGTGTCCTGGAACATGCGGACCATGAGATCGCGCTGGTGCATCGTATCGGCGCGGCTGGCGGCCTCGGCATCGGGCTGATCGGCCAGCTTGGTGTTCAGCGTCGCGACGACATGCTCGACGTCGCGCTGGCGGCGAGCGAGGGACTTGATGCGATCGACGATGTCCTGACGCTGCTGGCCAATCTCATCGACAAGCCCGGCGAAGACCATTGGCAGCTTGGCGCCGCGCTCCGCCTCGGGCAGCGCGTCGCTGAACGCCCGCAGCCTGGCGATAGCCGTGTCGAGCGGGACCGAGCGCGGGGCCGCCGCGCGCACCACGTCGGCGATTTGTGGATCGGACCGCCAATCCGCGCTGGCTGGCGGCCCCGCCCAGAATTGGGCGAAGCTCAGCGTCGGCACCAGGCGCTGCGCGCACGGCCAGTCCGGAGTCTGCGCCGGTGCCGCGGGGGCAAGAGGCAGGCCAAAAATGCCCGCGCATGCAACGATGGCGCTGGTCCTGGCCCGCGACCAGTTCCACCTCATCCGGTCCGCAAGCCTTTCACCGCGTCGAGCCCCAGCGCATTCCTCAGGCTGGCACCATCGAAATCCGCGCCTGTCGCATCGGCCCCGGTCAGGTTGGCGCCGGTGAGATCAGCCCCGGTGAAATCGGCGTGTCGCAGGTCCGCCCCGGTCAGGTTGGCGCGGGTGAGATCGGCAAAACGGAAGGACACGTGGCCGAGCTCGGCGGCGGAGAAATTCGCGCCGCTGAGCTTGGCGCTGGAGAAATCCGTGTGGATCAGCCCCATCGATTGGTTGCGCATGTCCGCGGCCATCTTCGCGCGGGAAAAATTCGCGCCGCGCATATCATCGAGGCTGAGCCGCGCCATGATGCGCGCGCCCGACAGATTGGCCTCCACGAAGGTCGCGGCCTCGGCCGGCGTGGTCTGGAGGCCAGCCGAGACGACGAGAGTCTCCAGCACCGCACCGGACAAATCGGCGTGATCAAAGTTCGCGCGCATGATCCACGCCAGGTTCAACCGAGCGCCGGACAAGTTGGCGCCCGTGAGATTGGCGCCGACCAGCTTGGCGCCCCGCAGATCGGCGTCGTGCAAATCGGCGCCCGACAGATCGAGGCCGCTGAGATCCAGATCAGCGAGGGACCGGCCGCTGAGATCCGCCCCGTGGCCATGCTTCGCATCCGCCAGTATCGCGCGCACGCCCGCGGATGTGAGCCGCCCGGCGTCCTGCTCCGCGGCGCAGCCTGGCCGGACTGCCGCGCCCCGCCGGTCCTCGGGCACCCGGCAATTATCGAGACGCTGCAAATCGGACGCTTTGTCGGAGAGTCGTTCCTTCAAGGTCTCGGGCGCTTGCGCGCGCGCGCCAGTCTGGGCCGCCATCGAGCACATGAGCGCTCCCAGGCACAGCGCGCCGAGCGCCCGCCTCATTCGGCCCCCCCCCGGCGGGCGATCAGGCCCCGGGCCGGATCATAGCCCTGGATGGCGAGAACCAGGAACACCGCCAGGAACAGCACGACCACGCCGGCCGAGACCGCGTTGAACTGGTCATAGAGGGCGAACCGGATCAACTCCGTCGCGTGCGTGAACGGGTTGATCTGGCAGATCCAGTAGAGCGTCAGGCTGGATTGCTCCACCCGCCACAGCGGATACAGGGCGGAGGAGGCGAAGAACATCGGAAAGATGACGAAGTTCATGACGCCCGCGAAGTTCTCAAGCTGGCGGATGAACGAGGACAGGACAAGGCCAAGCGCGCCCAGCATCAGCCCGGACAGGACCAACGCCGGCAGGACCGCGAAATATCCCGACACCGGGGGCTGGATGTCCCAGGCGAGCGCGATCACCAGAAAGATGTAGACCTGAACCACGGAGACGGCGACGCCGGCCAACAGCTTGGAAACCAGCAGGAACCAGCGCGGGAACGGGCTGACCATCAGGGTCTTCATGCTGCCCATCTCGCGGTCATAGACCATCGAGAGCGAGCTTTGCATGCCGTTGAACAACTGGATCATCGCCATCAGGCCAGGCGCGATGTAGACCTCGTACGGGATGTACGTCTCGTACGGGGGGATGATCGAGACGCCGAGCACGAAACGAAAGCCGGCGGCGAAGATCGCCAGCCAGACCAGCGGGCGGACCAGGGCGGAGACGAAGCGGCCGCGTTGGTGGATCCAGCGAAGCGCCTCGCGCCGCACGATCCCGTTCAGGCAACGCGTGTAATGCGCGAAACTCAGGCCACGGGGCCGCATGTCCGGGCGCCTCATGAGCGCGCCTCCGCGATCAGGCGGTCGAACGCCGACCGAAGGTCGGACGCCCCGGTACGCGCCACAACCTCTGGCACCGGACCGGAGGCGAGCACACGCCCAGCATGCAGCACGACCACGTTTGTGTCCTCCGTGGCCTCGTCGATCAGGTGCGTGGCCCACAGCACGCCGAGTCCCCGCGTCGCGCCCAGATGGCGGACGTGCTCGCGCAGGAAGCGCCGGCTCTCGACGTCAAGCCCGACCGTGGGCTCGTCCATCAGCAGCAGGGAGGGATCATGCACCAGAGCGCGCGCCAGCTCGACGCGACGCCGCTGGCCGCCGGAGAGCAGACGCGCCTTGTCGCGCCGGCGCGAGGCGAGGTCCACGCGCTCCAACTCAGCGGCGATCCGCGCCGCCGCGTCGCGGCGTGCCATGCCGTGCAGCGAGGCGTGGTAGAACATGTTCTGCTCCACCGTGAGGTCGAGGTCGAGCGTCGACTGCTGGAATACCACCCCCATGCGCGCAAGCGCCAGCAACGGGTCGCGCCGGACGTCGCTGCCGTAGACGCTGATCGACCCGCCCCGGCTATAGTAGAGACGGGTGATCAGCGCGAACAGCGTTGTCTTGCCGGCGCCGTTCAATCCCAGCAGGACGGTGAAGGCGCCCGGCTGCACGGTGAAGCTCACGTCGTCCAGCGCCTTGCGCGCGCCGAAGGCGTGGCTCAGCCCGGACACGGCAAGCGCCGGGGCGGCGGTGACGGCCGGGTCAGCGTGGTCGAGCATGGCTCACGGCCCGACCACCACGCCCCAGGGCAATTGCCCCACCGGCACAGACTTGGTGACTTTTAGATCCGGCACGCCGATGACCGACATATCGTTGCTCACCCCGTTCGCGGTGTACAGTAACTTACCGTCGGGCGAGAGGTCCATGTGCCACACGCGCTGGCCGACCAGCAGGTACTTCGTGACCTCGGACGTCTGCGTGTCGACAACCGCGACCCGATTGGCCGGCCCAAGGGCGACGAAGGCCAGCTTGCCGTCCTTGCTGAGCGTGATGCCGACCGCTTGGATCGCCTCCGCGGGCACGCCGGGTATGTCGAAGTGGATCGTGTGCAGCACCTTGTGCGTTGCGGCGTCGATCACCGCGACCGAGCCGCCAACCTCCGAGGACACCCACACGCGGGAGCCGCCGGCGTTGAACACCGCGAAGCGCGGCCGGCTGCCGACCAGAACATTGGCGGTCACTTGATGCGTCTTGGCGTCGATGAAGTGCGCCATGCTGGTGGTCTCGGAGGTGTTGACGATGGTCTTGCCGTCGGGGCTGACCGCCATGCCCTCTGGCTCGATGCCGGTCGGGATCTCGGTCGTGACGCGGCCCTCCGGAATGTCAAGCACCGAGACCATGTTGTCGTTCTCGTTGGAGATGTAGAGCGTCTGGCCGTCGGGGCTGAGGGCGAACGTCTCCGGGTCGGGTCCGCTCGGCAGCGTCCGGCTCACTTTCAGCGTGGCGAGGTCGAGCACCTCGATATGGTCGGCGTCGCTGGTGCAGATGTACAGGCTCTTGCCGTCCTTCGACAGCAGGATGCCGCGGGGGCGCGCGCCCACGGGAATGGTCGCGATCACCTTGAGCGACTGCGCGTCCAGGACGGTGATCGTGTTGTCCTTCTCGTTGGAGACGAAGATCCTTTCCGCGAAGGCGGAGGCGGCCAGGAGCGGCGCGCAGAGCAGCACGGCGAGGCACAGCAGCGCCCTGCGGATCAGTGGATGTGGCATTGTGTCTCCGGCTGGTCGATGCCGAGCGTGTCGAGCTCGTTGAACTGGTGCAGGAATCCGGGTTGCGGCGAGATCGAGACGAGGGAGCGCACGTCGGCCAGCAGCACCGGCTGGCGCAACTGGCCATCCCAGGGGCGGAACGACATCGGGGCGCCCTTGAAGCCGGCGAGCTCAAAATCCTTGCCGCGCATATAGGCCGCGATCGCCTTGGGATCGGTGCTCGCGGCGCGCGTCGCTGCCTCGCCGACGGCGCGCGTCGCCAGCCAGGCGCCATAGTCCTGATCGGTCATCCAGCGATGCGCCTGGCGGAAGAAGCGGATCTGCAACTGGGTGGCGCCGTACTCGTCGAAGGGCCGCGCCCAGGCTGACGGGACAAGGCCCTGAGTGCCCGCGACGGGACGCGGATCAGTGGTGCGGTAACTGAGGTCGTCGCCGAACGCGTCCGCCTCGTCGGCGACCACGAGCACGTCATAGCTGGTTCCCTGGGTCAGCTTGGCGACCTCGGTGTTGATCTCGAAGTGGCCGGTGTCGGCCTGCTGCGCCGCCGGATTGAAGGTCCACGGGCGGTCGGTGACGATGCGGATTTGAAACTTCTTTGCCGAGCGGCGCAGCGCGTCGGCGTAGAGCTGATCCGGTTGGTCGCGGCCGACGACCAGCATCACGCGGCGCCAGTTCTTCACCACGAGATACTGCATCAGCGCGTCGGCCAGCATGGACCGGCTCGGCATCACATGCAGCACGTTCGCGCGGCAATCGGCTCCGCGCAGCGCGTCATCCTCATCCGTCGCGTCGATGATGAGGCTGTCCTTCGCCTCGGGCATGTCGGCGACCTTCAGCAGGAGCGGTGCCGGCAGGTCGGTCACGAACAGCCGCGCGCCCGCGGCGACGGCGCGCTGGAACGCTTGCGGGACCGACGCCTCGTCGGCTTCCAGAACCTCCTGAAGCCGGTAGGATTGATGCGTGAAACGACCCGTCGTCGCGTCGTCGGCGACACCAAGCCGGGCGCCCTGGATGCCTTGATCGCGTGGCGGCGCGTCGAGCATGGTCTCGGGATAGGTGTGCGTGTCGGCCAGGCCGAGATAAACGATGTCGATGGGGGCCGATGTCTCGGCGCGGGCCGTCCCGCTCAGTCCCAAGAGCAGTATCGCGCCAAGGAGGATACCGAGCCGCATGAGATCACTCACCCTCCCGTTGGATCGAATATACGACCGGACCCGCCGCGTCGCGCTCGCGCTGGCGGCGGCGCTGCTCCTCTTAGCCGGCGCCACGGGGCACGCCGAAGAGAAGCCGCGCATCGCCGTGTTTGATTTTCAGCTCGTCGACACGTCCCCAGCGCCCCCGACCGCGGAAGAGCTTGACCGGACACGCCGGCTCGGCGACGCGCTGCGCCAAGCTTTGCAGCGATCCGGCCGCTACGAGGTGGTCGACATCGCCCCGATACGCGCCAAGCTGGCTGGAATGGCGGCGATACGCGACTGCAACGGCTGCGAGCGCGGGCTGGCCCGCGAGCTTGGTGCGAGCCAGGCTGCCTATGGCTGGGTGCAAAAGGTCAGCAACCTGATCCTGAATCTGAACCTCGTGATCGAAGACGTGGCGAGCGGGCCCATCCTGCACGCGGGCAGCGTGGACATTCGCGGCAATACCGATGAATCCTGGTTTCGTGGACTTAAGTTCCTGTTAGACGAGCGTGTGTTCGACGCGGCACCTGGTTGACGTGACCAGGCCCTCCGGTCGAATAATCCCAGCCATGTTCGAAGCCGCCGCTTGATGATCGGCCGTCGCGCCGCGCTGATGCTGCCCTTCTGCGCCGCCTTCCGCGCGCGTGCGGCGGCGCCCGCCATTCGGATCGGTGTCCTGCGCTTTGGTACCGTCTCGTGGGAGTTGGACGTGCTTCGCCGCCATGGGTTCGACACGGCGGCGGGTGTCGCGATCGAGCCGATCGAGTACGCGGCCGCCCAGGCGACGCAGACGGCGCTTCAGGCGGGCACGGTGGACATGGTGGTGGTCGACTGGCTGTGGGTCTCGCGCCAGCGCCACGCCGGAGCGGATTTCACCTTCACGCCGTTCTCCAACGCCTCCGGCGGCTTGATCGCGCCGCCAGACTCCCCGGTCCGCGCCGTATCGGACCTGCCGAAACGGCGCCTCGGCGTCGCCGGCAGCCCGCTCGACAAGAACTGGCTGATCCTGCGCGCCTACGCCCAACAGGCGCTGGGCATCGATCTCGCGCGCGCGGCGCAGGCGAGCTTCGCGCCGCCGCCGCTGCTGCATGAGCAGGTCCAGCGCGGGCGGCTGGATGCCGTGCTGACGTTCTGGCCGTTCGTCGCCAAGGGCGAGGCGGCGGGGATGCGGCACATTCTGGATGTCGGGGACGCGGTGCGCGGCCTTGGCATCCAAGCCGACGTGCCGATGATCGGGTACGTGTTCTCCGAGGCCTGGGGCAGGCGGAACGAGACCGCGCTGAACGGCTTCCTTGCCGCTTCGAGCAAGGCGCGCGCCGTGCTGGCCGAATCCGACGCCGAATGGCAGCGCCTGATGCCGTTGACCGGCGCGACCAGCCAGGCGGAGCTGGAGCGCCTCAGGGCGCTGTATCGCGCTGGCATACCCCGCCACTGGGGCGAGGCGGAGCGGCAGGCCGCCGCCCAGCTTTTCGCCGTGCTGGCGCGGACCGGCGGCCCGGAGCTTGTCGGCGCGGCGGGGACGCTGGCCGAGGGAACCTTCTGGCCCGCCGGATTCTGACCATGGACCGCCGGTTTGGCTGGCGTCCGTCCGCCATCCGGGTTCTGTCGGTCGTGGGCTTCCTCCTGCTCTGGGAGCTGGCTGCCTGGATCGCGCAAAGCCGGTTGCTGCCGCCGGCCTCGGCCGTGCTGGTGGCGATCGTGCGCGACTGCGCCTCCGGCGTGCTGCCGGTGAACCTGGCGATCACGCTAGCGCGCGTCGCCGTCGCCTTCGTGGTCTCGATGCTGCTGGGATCGGCGCTCGGGCTGGCGATGGGCGTCTGGCGCGGCGTCGATCTGGTGCTCGATAGCTGGGTGACGCTGCTGCTCAACATGCCCGCCCTGGTCGTCATCGTCCTGATGTACGTCTGGTTCGGCATGAACGAAGCGACCGCGATCGGCGCCGTGGTGCTCAACAAGGTGCCGAGCACGACCGTGACCATTCGCGAGGGGGCGCGTGCCCTGGATTGCGGTCTGCTGGAGATGGCGCGCAGCTTCCGGATGCGCCGCTGGCCGACGCTCCGCCACGTCGTCCTGCCGCAGCTCTACCCCTACCTGTTCGCCTCCGCGCGGTCGGGGCTGGCGATCATTTGGAAGATCGTGCTGGTGGTGGAGCTGCTGGGGTGCAACAACGGCGTCGGGTTCCGGATCCAGCTCTACTTCCAGTTGTTCGACGTGACCGAGATCCTGGCTTACACGCTCGCGTTCCTTGCGGTCGTGCAGTTGCTGGAATGGCTGGCGTTCCAGCCCCTGGAGCGGCGGGCGTCCCGATGGCGGAGGTGATGCTGCGCGCGCTGGTCCAGCGCAAGGTGTACCGGCATACGGCTGGCTCGCGGGTCGTTCTGGAGGGGATCGATCTGGCGCTGGGCGCCAGGGAGATCGTTGCCGTGGTCGGGCCGTCCGGCTGCGGCAAGACGACGCTGCTGCGCATCATCGCCGGCCTCGACTCGGACTTCGAGGGAGAGCTTGTTTGGGGTCGGGGGTCGGTGCCCCGCATCGGCGTCGTGTTCCAGGAGCCGCGCCTGCTGCCCTGGCGCAGCGTGCGGCGCAACCTGACGCTGGTGCTGCCGCCCAACGAGGCGGACGAGGCCGACCGGCTGCTGCACGCGCTCGGGCTCTGGCACGTGCGCGAGATGTTTCCCACAGAGTTGTCGTTGGGGATGGCGCGGCGCGTGGCCATCGCCCGCGCCTTCGCGATCGCGCCGGCGCTGCTGCTGCTCGATGAACCATTTGTCTCGCTGGACGCCGCGAGCGCCGAGACGAGCCGGGCGATCCTGCTAACCGCCTGGCGGCAGCGCCCGACCGCGGCGATCCTGGTCACGCATGACCTGACGGAGGCTGTGATGCTCGCCGACCGCATCCTGGTGCTCTCGGCGAACCCGGCGCGGATCAGCCGCGAGATCAGCGTTCCGACGGAGATCAGACGTGCCGGGGCGGCGCAGGCGGAGGTGTTCGCCGCCAGCCTGCGTGGCGGCGAACGCCTTTTGCCGTCCCGAAGCTCTATTTGAGCGTCGCGAGATAGGCGATCACGTTCTCGCGGTCCGTTTGGGAGTTCAGTCCGGGAAAGATCATCTTCGTGCCCGGCACCACTTTCATCGGACCGGCGAGATACGTGTCGAGGGTTTCCGGCGTCCAGGTCTTGTCCGCCGCCTTCATGGCCGAAGAGTAGGTGTAATCGGACAGGCTTCCGGATTTGCGGCCGACAACATCATGCAGGCTTGGCCCGATCTTGTTCACTCCGGCATCGGGCGAGTGACAGATCGCGCAGTTCTGCGTGAAGACGGCCTTTCCGGCCGCCGCGTCGCCGGCGGCGGAAGCTTGCTCGGCGACCAACAGGCTCAAGGCTGCTACAGCCAGCACACCGGTCAATAGCTTTCCCATCATGTCCTACCTTGCTGTGAGCGGAACCAAACGGGTGGGATCAGATTGTTCGCGCCGTTGTGATGTAGCGGCGGCAGACGGTCTTGAAGGCTCAGCGCATTGTCCGTCAGGACAAGGGAGAAGGATAGAGGGTGTCGGTCACGACGCGAAGCGAACATCGCTGTTTTGGCGGGCGTATGGTGTTCTGTGCGTCTCCCTCGGTGGCAACGGGAACCGATATGCGGTTCGCGGTATTCGTACCGCCGCAAGCCGGGCGCGGCAAGGTTCCGGCGCTCTACTGGCTGGCCGGACTGACCTGCACCGAGGAGACCTTTGTCATCAAGGCTGGGGCGCAGGGCGAGGCGGCTCGCCTCGGGCTGATGCTGGTTGCGCCCGACACCAGCCCGCGCGGGGCGGGCATTCCGGGCGAGGAGGATGACTGGGATTTCGGCACCGGGGCGGGATTTTATTTGGACGCGACCGCCGAACCCTGGTCGCGGCATTACCGGATGGCCCGCTATATCACCCAGGAACTGCCAGCGCTGATCGAGGAGACGTTCCCGGCCATACCGGGTGCGCGCGGCGTGTTTGGCCATTCCATAGGCGGGCACGGCGCGCTGGTCACGGCGCTGCGTGACCCGGCGCGCTGGCGTTCGGTCTCCGCCTTCGCGCCGATCGCCAACCCCGCCGCCGTGCCGTGGGGCGAGAAGGCGTTCTCGCGCTACCTGGGGCCGGATCGCGCGGCGTGGGCCGAGTGGGACGCCAGCGCGCTGATGCGCCGTCGGGCCTATCCGGGACGGATCCTGGTGGATCAAGGACTGGCGGACCAGTTCCTGGAGACGCAACTCAAGCCCGAGGCTTTGGAGGCGGCGGCCTCCGCCTCAGGGCAAGACCTGCTCATTCGGCGGCATCCGGGCTACGACCACAGCTACTGGTTTATCCAAAGCTTCATCGCCGATCACCTCGCCCACCACGCCGAGGCACTGTGCCGATGAGGGCGCTCCGCCTGGCGATCCTCGCGCCCCTGCTTTGGACGGCGGCGCCGAGCGTCGCGGCCGGGCCGCTGCGCTTCTGGAACCTCACTGGGGTGACGATCACCAGGCTGGAGCTGGCTCCCGCCGGAACGCAGGACTGGAGCGCCAACCAGACTGTCAACGACCCGGATGGGACAGTGGACGCCGACGAGCGGCTGAAGCTGAGCGGCATCCGGCCGGGGCGGTACGATGTGCGGTTGGCCGACAAGACCGGCCGCGTCTGCGTGGTGCGCAATGTGGAGGTCGCGGCGGACAAGCCCTACGCGTTCTCGGTGTCCGAGCGCGACCTGACCGATTGCCACCACTAGAGTCCGTCCCAGAAGCGCCTTGGCGGCTTGTGCGAAAGCTGACGAGCGGCTAACCCGTTGCCGCAGCGAGTTGCAGGGGCGGCGGGCCGCTTCTAGTATTGAGCATACGAAGCCTGGCTGTGCTCACGGCTAGCCAGTGCGGAGACTGGGGGAGAAATGGCTGACTTGGCTGCTGTTGCCGCCGCGTTGCCTAGCCGGGTGGCGGCCCGAGTCCCGGTCCAGCGCCGACCGGCTTCACCCCTTCCGCTTTGCCGCTCCCTCCTAAGATAGAGGCTGGCTGACGCGCTGGCGTCAGACCCCGCAACGAGGACTAGCCGCCGATGGCCGGACTGCACGACAGCGATTTCAAGAACCCGGTGCTCAACTGGATCGACACGCGCCTGCCGGTCCTCAGCATCATGCACAAGGAATACGGCGCGTTCCCGACTCCGAAGAACTTCAACTATTTCTGGAACTTCGGGGCGATGGCGACGGTGACGCTGGCGGTGATGATCGCCTCCGGCGTGTTCCTGGCGATGAACTACCAGCCGAACACGGAGCTCGCGTTCGATTCCGTGCAGCGCATCATGCGCGACGTAAACTATGGGTGGCTGCTCCGCTACATCCACCAGAACGGCGCGTCGATGTTCTTCATTGTCACGTACATCCACATGTTTCGGAGCCTGTATTACGGCTCCTACAAGAAGCCGCGCGAGCTGTTGTGGATCCTGGGCGTGGTGATCCTGCTGGTGCTGATGGCGACGGCGTTCATGGGCTACGTGCTGCCCTGGGGGCAGATGTCCTACTGGGGCGCCACCGTCATCACCAACCTGTTCTCGGCCTTCCCGGTGGTCGGCCACGGCATCGTCACCCTGCTCTGGGGCGGGTTCAGCGTCGACAATCCCACGCTCAACCGCTTCTTCGCGTTGCACTATCTGCTGCCCTTCATCCTGGTCGGCGTGGTGGGTCTGCACGTGGTGGCACTGCACATCACCGGCTCGAACAACCCGCTCGGCATCGATCCCAAGGGGCCGCAGGACACGGTCCCGTTCCATCCCTACTACACGATCAAGGACAGCGTCGGCCTCTGCGCCTTCCTGGTGTTCTGGTCGGCGTTCGTGTTCTTCGCGCCGAACGTGCTGGCCGACCCGAACAACTTCATCCCCGCCAACCCGTTGCAGACGCCGCCCGACATCGTGCCGGAGTGGTACTTCCTGCCGTTCTACGCCATGCTGCGCTCGGTGCCGAACAAGCTCGGCGGCGTCTCCATCATGTTCTTCTCGATCCTGGTGCTGTTCTTCCTGCCCTGGCTGGACACCAGCAAGGTGCGCAGCGCCCGGTTCCGTCCGATCTTCCGCCAGGTCATCTGGGTCTGGGTTGCCGCCTGCGTCGTGCTCGGATTCGTCGGGGCGCATCCGCCCGAAGGCATCTGGGTGGTGCTCGGGCGCGTTTGCACGCTGTATTACTTCCTGCACTTCCTCGTCATCATGCCGATGCTGGGCAAGCTGGAGCGGCCGCTGCCGCTGCCAGAGAGCATCAGCAGGGCCGTCACGGGCGGCGGTCCGATGCCCTCTGCCGCCGCCGCGAAGCCGATGGGGAAGGCGTGATGCGTGCGCTGCGGGTCGCCGTCATCGGCGTGATGTTCGGGATTTTCGCGGCGCCGGCTATAGCGCAGGAGATGCCGCCGCTGCCCCGTCCCGGATGGAGCTTCAGCGGACTCTTCGGCAGCTACGACGTGGCTGCCGCGCAGCGCGGCTTCTGGGTGTATTACAAGGTGTGCTCCACCTGTCATTCCATGAAGCAGATGCATTACCGCGATCTCGCCGCCATCGGACTCAACGAGGGGCAGATCAAGACGATCGCCGCCGGTGTGCAGGTGCCGCAGGGCATCAACGACCAAGGGGAGCCGATCACCGGGCCAGGGCGGCCAGCTGACCAGTTCAAGTCACCCTTCGCGAACGATGCCGCCGCCCGGGCCGCGCTGGGTGGCGCTGTGCCGCCCGACCTGTCGCTGATCACGAACGCGCGGGAGGGCCATGCCGACTACGTCTACGGCATTCTCAACGGGTTCGTTAATCCGCCGAAGGGCTTCGACGTTCCGGCGGGCAAGTACTACAACGAGTACTTCCCCGGCCACCTGATCTCCATGCCGCCGCCGCTGCATGACGACGCCGTCGAATACGCGGACGGCACCAAGGCCACGGTGCCGCAAATGGCCCATGACGTGGTGACGTTCCTGGAGTGGGCGGCCAACCCGGATCTGACGCAGCGCAAGCAGATCGGCGTGCGCGTCGTCCTGTTCCTGCTGCTGATGACCGGGCTGACCTATGCCGGCAAGCGCAAGGTCTGGGCCGACGTCCACTGAGGCGAACATGCGCGACGCGGTCACGCCGGTGATCGGGATCGTCGGCGGCTCCGGCCTCTACGACATCGAGGGGCTCGAGGAGAAGGTCTGGCGGCACATGACCACGCCCTGGGGCGAGCCGTCCGACGCGCTGCTGTTCGGACGGCTCGCGGGCGTGAGCTGTGTTTTCCTGCCGCGCCACGGGCGGGGCCACCCGCTCTCGCCCACGCATCTCAACTATCGCGCCAATATCGACGCGCTAAAGCGCGCTGGCGTCACGGACGTGCTCTCGCTTTCGGCGGTGGGCAGCCTGAAGCCGGAGCTGCCGCCGGGTCGGTTCGTGATCGTGGACCAGTTTATCGACCGCAGCTTCGCCCGCGAGAAGAGCTTCTTCGGCGAAGGCGTGGTGGCGCATGTCTCGATGGCGCATCCGGTTTGCGCGCGGCTGGGCGACGCGATGGAAGAGGGCGCGCGCGGCCTGGACCTGCCGCTCACGCGAGGCGGCACGTACCTGGTGATGGAAGGCCCGCAATTCTCGACCAAGGCGGAAAGCGCGCTGTACCAGGGCTGGGGATGCAGCGTCATCGGCATGACCAACATGCCGGAGGCCAAGCTCGCCCGCGAGGCTGAGCTTTGCTACGCGACGCTCGCCATGGTGACGGACTTCGATTGCTGGCACCCGGACCACGACCACGTGACCGTGGAGGCCGTCGTCAAGGTGCTGCTGGAGAACGCCGAGAAGGCGCGCGCGCTGGTGCGGGCCGTCGTGCCCGCGCTGGGCGCGCGACGCGGCCCTTGCCCATGCGGCTGCGACCGGGCGCTGGACAACGCGGTGATCACCGCCACCCATATGCGCGACCCCGCACAACTCGCCAAGCTGGACGCGGTCGCCGGACGGGTGCTGGGCTAGGCCCATGGCCGAAGTGGCACTGGCCCTACAGGGGGGCGGATCGCATGGCGCCTTTACCTGGGGCGTGCTCGACCGGCTGCTCGATGAGGTGGAGAGCGGCGCGCTCCGGATCAGCGGGATCAGCGGCGCGAGCGCCGGGGCTATCAACGCGGCGCTCTGTGCGGCTGGGTTGGCGCAAGGCGGGCCCGCCGCCGCGCGGGTGAAACTGCGGGCCTTCTGGGAAGGCTTGTCCCGGCGCGGGGCCGCCGCGGGGAACGCGCTGTTCGGCTTCGCCGATCCCGGCCTGTTCGGATTCAACATCGATTGGAGCCCCGGCGCGATCCTGCTGGAGGCGTCGGGTCTGGTCATCTCGCCGTACACGAACCCGTTCTATTACGACTACCTCGCCCCCTTGATTGGTGAGCTGTTCGGCACGGCGGAACGGGCCGCGCTGAACACCGCCGGGGCGCCGCGCGTGTTCGTGTCCGCTACCAACGTCGGGACCAACGAGCTGACGATTTTCTCGCAGCCCGACATCACGGTCGATGCGCTGCGCGCCTCGGCCTGCCTGCCCTCGGAGTTCAAGGCCGTGAGGATCGGCGGCGCGTTCTACTGGGACGGCGGCTACATCGCCAATCCGCCGCTCGATCCGCTTCTGGATGTCGCGGACGACCTGCTGCTGGTGGTGATCAATCCATTTCTCTACCCGCACCCGCCGCCGACCACGGCGCGGCAGATCCTCGACCGGCTGAACCAGGTGACGTTCAACGCCTCCTTGCTGCTGGAGGTCAACGCGATCGAGGCGGTCAACGCCGTGCTTCGCGCGAACGGGGTTCCGGCCGGAAGCCCCTACCGGCCTATCCGCTTACACAAGATACAGAACGAGCAATTCGAGGAGAGCCTGGGGTTCGTCTCCAAGAGCAGCACGTCATGGGCGCTGATCAGCGCCTTGTTCGACAAGGGCTGCGAGGCGGCGGCGGATTGGGTCAAGGCGCATAGCGGCCAGGTCGGGCGGGAGTTTTCCTTTGATCCGAAAACCGAGCTGATCGGGCGCGTGATGAAGTGACGAGGCGGGGCGGCCTCCTCCCGTTGCAGGAAGATCCGGGCAGCGAGGATTACGCCGGCGGCGCGGGCTCAACCGGCGTGGGCGGAGGCAGCGGCGGTACTTCGGAAGGCGGCGGTGCCTCGGGAGGCGGCGGCCCTTCCGAGGGCAGCGGCGCCGTTTGCACGGGTGCGGGAAGCGCCCCACTTGGCAGCAGCCAGTTGGCCAGGGAGCGGCGGACCTGGTACTCGAACTCGATGTTCATCTGGTCGAGCATCTCGCGGGTGAACTGATAGAGCACCGCCGCGAGACTTCCCGTAATGCCGGTCCTCTGGCGGACTACCGTTGCCTGGGCGTACCCGGCGCGCGTGTTGTCGGGCGCGAAAATCTCGAGCCCGACGGACATCGTGCTGGTCAGCATGTCGCCCAGCCGCAGCAT
Organism: uncultured Pseudomonadota bacterium; assembly: GCA_963818725.1. Lineage (GTDB taxonomy): Bacteria > Pseudomonadota > Alphaproteobacteria > Acetobacterales > Acetobacteraceae > DATFDN01. Next base: position 315,289 of record CAWFTU010000001.1, read on the forward strand.
CGAGGCGTCGTTGATGCTGAACACGGCGCGGCCAGCCGTCCCGTCCGCCTTCAGCCGCTGCTCCCCCATGAGCCGCAGCGCCGCCACCGGCTGGATGGGATCGAGCGCGCTGACATCGGGCGGCTGGCCCGAGGGAACGAAGCGCTGCGCGATCTCAATCGAAGCGACATTGAGCCGCAGCGAGAGCAGATAGGAGAAATCAAGCGGTGGGTATCCGCCCGGCGGAGGCGACGTGCCGGGTTCCATTGCGCAGGAGGCCGTCAGCAGCGCCAGCAGCACGGCGCGGCGCGGCAACATCGGCCAACGTGTCAGCGCGGGCGGGGGCGCGTCCATGGCCGTGCTCCAAGTCGTTCCGGACGAAGCAGATTCCGGGTCGGGCGGTCAATGCCGCCCGACCCGGCTTTGCACGTCAGCGCGGGGAAAGCGGAAATCGAAGTTGCAGAACTCGCAGGTCATGACGATGTCGCCATCCACCGCCATGTGGTCGAGATCATCGGGCGGGAAGCCCTCCAGGATGTCGCCGAGGCGCGCGCGCGAGCAGCGGCAGCCATAGGACAAGGCGCGGGCGCGGTCGACGGCGATGCCCTCGAGCTGGAACAGGCAATTCAGCAAGCGTTTCGGCGCAAGCGAGTCGTCCAGCAGCTCGGCATCCGTGAGCGTGGCGGCGAGCGTGGTCGCGGTGCGCCAGCTCTCCTCCTGCGCGTCGTCCGACAAGCCCGGATCGATGCCGCCCGCACCGGCAATGCGCTCCAGCACCAGTGCGGATGCTCGCCAGCCCGCCTCCGTCCGGTCGCAGGCGAGATGAAGGCGCGATTGAAGCTGCTCGCTGGTGGTGAAGTAGCGCAGCGCCATCTCCGCCAGGCTGGCGCCCTCGATGGCCACGATCCCCTGGTGGCGGTGCTGCTCTGGCCCCTGATCTACGGTGAAGGCGAGATAGCCGCCCCCGAGCAGGCGGTCGGCGCCAGGGTTCGGATCGGACGCGGTCAGCTCCGCGTAGCGCGACTGGTCGATTCGCGCGTACCCGCGCAGCGCGCCGGTGTCAGTGCAGTCGGCCAGCAGCATGGGCACCGGGCCGTTCCCCTTGGCCTGCAAGCTGAACGAGCCGCGAAACTTCAGCGCCGAGGCGAGCCCGGCGGCCAGCGCGAGCGCCTGCCCGGTGAGCCGTGTCACCGGCTCCGGGTTGGCGTGGCGCGTCAGCAGGGCGTCGGCGAGCGGGCCGAGGCGGATCAGCCGGCCGCGCACCGGCCGGCGCGGCAGGAAGAAGGGCGTGATCCCGCGCGGCACGACGAGATCGGGGACCGCCGGGCGATGGCTGTCCAGGAAAGCGGGCGTTTCGAGCATCGCCAGAAGATAGGAACCAAGCGGCGGCGGGGCTAGCATCCGCTCATGCGAAAGCCGATGGACGGAGCGGCGGTCCGCAACATGCGGCCGGCCGATGCCCGCCAAGTGGCCGCGCTGATCCGCGCGGCCTTCACAGCCCAGCCCATGGTGCTGGACCCGCCTCCATCGGCGCTGCGCGTCGCGACTGATGACATCGCCGCGCATCTCGGGCGGTCGGGCTGTGGCGGCGCGGTCATCGCGCGTGACGGAGAACTCATCGGCTGCATTCTGTGGGAGCAGGAAGCGGATGGGCTGCAACTTAGCCGCCTGGCGGTGACGCCGGCGTGGCGGCGCAAGGGAGCCGGGCGCGCGCTCTTGGACGCGGCTGAGGCGGCGGCGCGTGCGGCCGGGCTGGCATGGGTTCGGCTTGGAACCCGCCTCGGGCTGACCGGCAACCAGCGGCTGTTCGCCGCGAGCGGCTTCGTCGAGGTGGCGCGGCACGCCCATCCCGGCTTCCCAGCCCCGACCTGGGTGGAGATGACGAAGCGGCTCGGCTAACCCCCGCCGCCTCGCCGCAATCCGTGACAAGGCGGCGCGTGACTAGGCTATCGTGCCGCCGATCCCTTCCCAACCCGTCCGCAAGGGGAAGGGGACACGGCTGCTTCCCTCCCTTTGCGGACGGGGGTGGGCCTCAGACGCTTGGGCGTGGCTGTCCAGGGGCATTTGCCGCGACGTCGCGCGCGGTGTTGCGTGTCGCGTCGCCCATCTCGCCGGCGTGCCGCTGGGCCTGCCCGGCGACGTCGCGGGCCGCGCCCTTGGCCGCGCCGCCCAGTTCGCTCGCGTGCTGGACCGCTTCCTGCACGGTCTGGCGGCCAGCATCCACCGCCGCATTCACGACCTCCGACCCGCGATCCACCACCTCCTGCACGACGCCTTGGAGGGCGTTGCGCGCGTCATGGGCGGCGTCGCCCAAGTACTCGCGCTCGAACTCGGTTGGCGGCAGCAGCGCCCCGAGCATCGCGCCGACCGCCATCCCCACGGCGCCCAGCAGTACGGGGTTGTCGCTGAGTGTCGCCATCAGCCCACCACTCGTATCCCTGGCCGTGTACCGCGCTTGGCGCATGGTCTGGGACGCAGTGTCCCCCAGCCGCCGACCTTGGTCGGCGATCTGGCCGCCGAGGGAGGAGGTTTGGTCGCGCAGGTCGTGCGCCGTACCGGTTACGCGATCGCTTGCACTCTGCATGGCATCCCCCAGGCTCGCGCCCATCGAACTGATCCTGTCGGTCGCGCCGGACACGGCGTCGCTGATCCGATCGCGGGCGGCGAACAGCGCCTCCTGTACCCGGTCGGCGTAGGACTCGGCCGTTTCCTGGGCGGAGCGCGCCACGCCCAGAATCTTGCCCCGCGCGTCGGTGACACGGCCGCGATAGTCGACATCCGACTCCCCGGTCTGCCGCACCACGGACTGGCCAGCGTTCCAGGCCCGCGTCATCAGATCGTCCTGGGGCGGCCGCAGCCTGGTCACACGCACGTGCAACTCGCGGTGCGCGGCGGGGTCGCGTGCGCCGGACATCAGCCACGCCAAACCGATGCCGACCAGCGCCACCGGGATCGGCCGCTCTCGCACCGCGAACCCGAGATTGCGGGTGAAGTCGACCCCCTCGCGCGTGCGCAGCAGATCGAGGCCCTCGTCAACGATCTGACCGGGCGATAGCCGCTTGCCGAGTTCTGAGAGGCGGCTGTCCAGCCGCGTCCGGGTGGCTTGCAGATCGCGCTCGACCACGTCGGGATCTTGCGTCGTTGTGTGCACTGCCATCAGATGTGCTCCCTTACTACGCGCGCATCTTGGCTTACGTTGCGCGTCAGGCGATTTGGCATCAGTTCCGAGAGCGACAGCATTCTGATGCCGGCGTAAGCGAGCGCGCCCCCGACAGTAATGATCAGTAGGCCGATGATGAGCAGCGACGCCCAGACCGGAAGGACGATCGCCAGCGCCTGCGCGGCCGCGAGCAGGAGCACGACGAGACCCGCGAAGGCGACGATCATGCCGCCGACAAGCCAGATCGCGGCCATGATCGCCTGCTTCAGCGAGCGGTCCAGCTCGATTCGCGCCAGGGTCAGCTCGCCACGGACCAGATCCTGCGCGTCGCGCGCGATTTCGGCCACGATCTCGCGTAGCGTCCTAGCGCCGCGCACCTCATCCATTGTAGGTGGTTCCCGGATAGGTGGAGGCTGGCGGGGTCGTGGACGGCTCCCGCCCCGCCGTCGGGGACTGAACCGGCGGCGACTGGACTTGCGGCTGGAACTGCGTGGGCCGCCCTCCCGACGTGCTGGACTCGGTCGGGGCGTTGGTGGCGTAAGAAGCGGGCTGCGACGCGCGATAGGAGGGCTCGGGCGTGCGATGGGAGGTTTGGGACGCGCGATAGCCGGATGGCTGCTCCATGGCGATCCGGGCCATTCGTGCCAGGGCGAAGCCCGCCGCGACCGAGGCGCCCGCGAACAGCGCCGGCTGGCGATGCGCCAATCCCCGGATCCGCTGCATGAGCCCGTTCAAGTCGTTGGTGCGGATCATTTCGGCAAACGCGCCGAGTTCGTCCGCGCTGGCGCCCACGACATCGGACAGCCAGCGCTGGTCGGCGTCGCGCAAGGTGTCGGCGGCCTTGTGGGCCTGCTCGGCGGCCGTCTCGATGGCGCCGGCGGCCTGGTCCTTGCGGCCGCCCACCGCCTCGCCAAAACGCTCCTGCACCGTGGAGGCGAGGTCGGACGCGGTGTCGCGCGCCTGCTGCAACACGTCGCTGGCCCGGCCCTGGGCCGCGTCCGCCACCTTTCCCGCGCGGTTCTGCGCCTCCTGCGCGAGGCCAGAAGCCTGGTCGCCCGCCCTGCGGGCCACATCGGCTGTTCGGTCTTGCGCTTGGCGGGCGAGGTCGGCGCCGCGTTGCTGGGCCGCGCGGCCCGCCTGCTCGGCTTGGGACGACGTGGGTCCGGGTGGCGTCGACGGCTTGGGTTCATCCATCGTCTCGAACTCCTGGGCTGGCTTCTATTATCCCGGAACGAGCGAAGTGCCGGGCGGTTTCGCTCACACAACAGCGCGAAACCAAATCAACCGGTCTCCGTTAGGCCGATGGCGGAGAACGCGGGGGCAGCGTGGCAGTTGATCATACATCTGATAACGACGCCAGGCGAGGCCGGGAAGCCGGCGACCCGCGCGGGATTCCAGCCGCCGGGTGGAAGGACGTGCTCTGGCGCACCTATAACGGCATCAATGAAAAGAACCTGTTCCTGGTCGCGGGCGGGGTCACGTACTACGTGCTGCTGGCGCTGTTCCCGGCCCTGCTCGCGCTGGTCTTCATCTACGGTCTGAAATTCAACCCCGCGCAGGTCGAGAAGCAGATCAACGCCATGTCTGGCATGCTTCCGCAAGCCGCTCAGCAACTGATCGCGACCGAACTGCACCAGATCGTCAGCTCGTCCAGCGGCGCGCTCAGCATCGGCGCGGTGATCTCGGTGCTGTTCGCGCTCTGGAGCGCCTCGCGCGGCATGAGCGGGATGATGTCCGGGCTTGATATCGCGTATGGCGAGACGGAGACGCGCAGCTTCATACGCTTCAACCTGATCGCGTTGGGCCTGACCCTCGGCATGCTTGTTGGTGGAGTGATCACCATCGCGCTGGTCGCGGTCCTGCCCGCGGCGATCGCGGTGATACAGAGCGTCGGTGGTGGCGGGTCAATCGGCGGCGTCATCAAATGGGTGGTGCTGATCGCTGAATGGCCGCTTCTGCTGATCTTCATCATGTTCTTGCTGGCCCTGCTCTACCGCTACGCTCCAGACCGGCGCGCGCCGCAGTGGCGCTGGGCCAGCCCCGGCGCGATCGTGGGCGGCGTGCTCTGGATCGCCGGCTCCATTCTGTTCAGCGTCTATGTCGGGAATTTTGCTAACTACAACGCGACCTATGGCTCGCTCGGGGCCGTGGTGGTGCTGCTGACCTGGCTTTACCTCTCAGCCTTCGTCGTGCTGCTGGGCGCGGAAATCAACGCGGAGATCGAGCGGCAAACCAAGCAGGACACCACCGTGGACGGTGATAGACCCATGGGCCAGCGCGATGCCTTTGCCGCCGACACGGTCGGGCCGAGTTACGACAAACGCTCGTAAATTGGGATCTTCTCCGGCGTTGGTGATATCGAACAGCGTCCGGTCCGGCGCGCGCCATTGAAACGATTGGATCGCGAAGCATGTTCAGAGCGGCTTTGAAGGTCGCTTTATGAAACCCGTGTTCACTCAGGATATCGACCGTGCCACGCACCTGACCCGCCAGGGCCGACTAGGCGAGGCAGTCGCCCTCCTTAGCCGCGTGCTGCGCGGGAAAACGCCGAGCGGGGCGAGCGACTTCGTCCGGGGCGAGGGGCCTGGACGCGCACAGGCCCAGAGGGCGCGCGGGTTCCGGGAGCGCGGGCGTGATCCGTGGCCCGCTCCGGGGACAGGTGGGAAGGCGCAATTCCTGGAGGCCAGCTTCGCGGACGCGGCGGGAACCCGCCCCTACAAGCTGTATGTGCCAAGCGGCTATCGCGGCCAGCCGGCGCCGCTGATCGTGATGCTGCACGGCTGTTCCCAGTCGCCGGACGACTTCGCGGCCGGCACGGGGATGAACGCAGCCGCCGAGGACCGCACGTGCCTCGTGGCCTATCCAGGGCAGACCGCCGCCGCCAACTCATCCCGGTGCTGGAACTGGTTCAATGCCGGGGACCAGCAGCGCGGCCACGGCGAGCCGTCGTTGATCGCGGGCATCACCAAGCGGGTGATGGCGGACTATGCGATCGATCCGCGACGCGTCTTCGTGGCCGGGCTATCGGCCGGGGGAGCCGCGGCGGCGATCATGGGGGCGCGATATCCGGACCTGTATGCCGCGGTCGGCGTTCATTCGGGTCTCGCCTGCGGGGCAGCGAGCGACTTGCCCACCGCGTTCGCTACCATGCGGGAGGGAGCGAACCAGAACGCCCGCACCTCCGGGGCGCTCATTCCAGCCATCGTGTTCCATGGCGAGCAGGACAGCACGGTGCATCCAAGCAACGCGGACACCGTCATCGCCCAGGCGATCGGAGCCGCCCACTTGGAAAAGCGCGTCCTATCAGGGCGGGTTCCGGGGGGCACGCCTATCGCCGCACCCTCTACATTGATGCGAGAGGCGCAACGGTGGTCGAGCAGTGGTCGATCATCGGTGGCGGCCACGCCTGGTCGGGAGGCAGACCCGCCGGTTCCTATGCCGACCCGCGCGGGCCAAACGCCAGTCGCGAGATGCTGCGTTTCTTCCTGGAACATCCACGCGGCGGGCTTTCCTAGCCGGTATCAATGATTGAATGGCGCACGGCGCGCACGGCATTCGAGACACGTCGCTTCACGAAAGCGTCAGTTCGGCGGCTCTATTTTTCTTGTGCAGTGCAGCATATATCAGCGGCGCTGAGTACCCAGCGGGTCAATGGAAGCCGCCGCCAGAATGGCGCGGCACAGACGGAAAAAAGGGTATACTTTATGGCATATGAATCGAACTCGGCTTCCTTCGCGGGAAGGTCGGAGAGTCCTGCCCGGACGTCGATGGGCGCGCCGATCTTCGACTGGATGCTGCTTATGCAGCGCCAGCTCCTAAACTTTCAGCAGCAGGCGCTGAGCATGTACGGGCTGGGCGGCCCGGTTGGCCGATCCAATGGCCGCGCGTCCGCGGCTGCGCAGAAGGCGCGCGACGTCGAGGTGATCCCCCTTGGCCGGGAGACGCTGAACATCGGCACACGGGTCGTCAACCAGGGAACGACGCGGGTCCGCCGCTTTGTGGTCGAGATGCCAGTTGAGGAAAGCGTGCCGCTGCGCCAGGAGCACGTCATCGTCGAGCGCCGCCGGCCGATCGCGGTGAGCAGCACCGGCGACACGCTGACCGACAAAACGATCGAAATGTCGGACACCGTGGAAGTGCCAGTGGTGTGGACCAGTGTTGAACTCGCCGAGGAGGTGGTGGTTCGGCGCGAGGTCAAGGAGCGGGTCGAAGCGGTGCGGGGTACGGTGCGCCACGACGAGGTCGAGATCCAAGAGGTCGGTCCCGCGCCACGCGAGACGGTGGACCTGCGTACTGACGCGGGCACGACGGCCAAGCAGGGCCTCGCCAAGCTCGATGCCGCGTCGCCGGACAAGGCGCAGCCTGTGAGGGCAATCGAGTCGAAGCCTGCGATGTCTGGTCAAGATCAGAAGGGCAGCCACGAGCAGAAGCCGGCTCAGGACACGAAGGCTGCATCCGGGGCAAGCCACGAGCCAGCCCGTCCCGCGAAGCTCTGAGCGCAACGCGATTGACAACGGAAGGGGGCCTCGGCCCTCTTCCGACCTGCGGGCGTGAGTGGTCCAGAGACATCCCGGGCTCAAATCGACGAGATGCCGGGCCTAGTGTCAGACCCTGAGGGCGCCAAACCACGAGAGCCACACCACTTGGCGAGTCGCATCAGCTTCTCGCTTCTCGCTTGCATAGGCTTAGGCTGACGAGAACCGCCGGGTGTGACTGGAGATGGACCGTCAAACGCCAGATCAGGCCAGTCGCGCACGCGCCGGTACGGCCCAGCCCGTCCGGCGCGCCCTGCTGTCAGAGGTGACTGCGTATCAAGCGCCGCTTCCCGCTTCGGCGGCGTGCCAATTGGCGATCACGGTCATGGCCTGGATCGCCGTACTGGTGATGATGTATGCCGCGCTGCGCTTCTCGGTCTTAGCGGCATGGGGGCTGGCGCCCGTCGCTGGCGGGCTGCTGGTCCGCATCTTCATCATCCAGCACGATTGCGGCCATGGCAGCTACGTGAGGTCGCGACGGGTCAACGACGCGATCGGCTGGATGTGCAGCCTGGCGACTTTGACCCCGTACGGGAACTGGCGCGTGCAACACGCCCACCATCATGCGGCGTGGAACAACCTCGACCGGCGCGGCGGGCGGTTCGACATCTACTCGAGCTGTCTCACCGTCGCGGAGTATCGCGCGCTGCCGCCGCTCAGGCGCCTCGCGCACCGCGTGATGCTGCATCCGCTCGTCGCCCAGGTGGCGCTGCCGCCAGTCCTAGTGTTCGTGCTCTATCGGTTTCCGTTCAACACACCCTCGTGCAGCAACCGCGAGCGTGCCAGCGTGCATCGGACGACCCTGGCGCTCGCCGTCCTCTACACCAGCCTCGCCCTGCTTCTTGGCGCGCGGGCCGTGTTCCTGGTGCAGGTGCCGGTGGTCGTGGTCGCCTCCATAGTCGGGGTGTGGCTGTTCGCAGTTCAGCACAGGTTCGAAGTCGGCGCTGTGGGCGCGGGATGCGGCGTGGGATCCGGTCACGGCCGGGCTGCACGGCAGTTCGTATCTGCGTTTGCCTGGCTGGCTGCACTGGTTCACCGGCAACATCGCGTTGCATCATCTGCACCACCTGGCCCCGCGCATCCCGAACTATCGCCTGCGGGCATGCCAGCGGGCTTGCGCGGCGCTGGCGGGCAGCGAGGCACGGGCGTTGTCGGTCGGGGAGGCGCTGCGGGCTGGGCGCTACGCGCTGTGGGACGAGAGCCTGGGACGCATGGTCCGGTTCGCGGATCTGGATCGGTGATTGGGTTCGGGGGCTGATACTAAATCCGGGTGATAGGTTCGGCTTAGAGTGGCGGCTGCGCGGAGCGGGCCTATGCCGCGGGCGGTTGAACGGGGGGATGATGGCACGGATTGCCGAGCACCTGAGTGTGGCGGAACTGGCGGCGCGGTTCCGCGCGGCGCAAACCGTGGCCGAGGCGCGGCACACCCAGGCGATTTGGCTGCTGGCGCAGGGCCGCACGGTGGTCGAGGTGGCCGGGGTGCTGGCGCTCACGCCGCGCTGGGTGGAGGCGGTGGCGGCGCGCTACAACGCACGCGGCCCGGCGGCGCTGGGCGATGGGCGGCGGCGGAACGGGCGAGCAGCGAGCGTGCTGACCGAGGCGGTGCTGGCCGCCCTGGCCGAGCGGCTGCGTGAGCCGCCCGAGGACGGCGGGCTATGGAGTGGCCCCAAGGTGGCGGCCTGGATGGCGCGGCACCTCAAGCTGGAGCGGGTGCATCCGCAGCGCGGCTGGGAGGCGCTGAAGCGGCTCGGCTGGTCGGTGCAGACGCCGCGCCCGCGCCATCCGCGGGCCGCTGATCCGGAGGCGCGGGCGGCCTTCGCAAACAGGTTGACGTTGCCGTTGCGCAAGCACGGGCGGCGCACCCGAAACAGCCGGTCGAGGTCTGGGCGGAGGACGAGCACCGCCTCGGCCTGAAGCCGATCCGCCGCCGGGTCTGGGCCAAGGCCGGCGCACGCCCAACGGCGCTGGGTCATCACCGGTTCCAGTGGCTGCACGTCGCGGCCTTCGTGCAGCCGAGCAGCGGCGAGACGGTCTGGTATCTCTGCACCCGCATCAACAAGCCGGCCTTCGAAACCCGGCTCGCCGCCTTCGCCCGCGAGAGCGGGGCGGGACGCCGACGCCACATCGTCCTCGTGCTGGACAACGCCGGCTGGCACGGCCCCAAGGGCTTGGCCGTGCCGGACGGGATCACGCTGGTGTTCCTGCCTCCCTACAGCCCGGAACTCCAACCCGCTGAGCGGCTCTGGCCGCTGCTCGACGAGGCGGTGGCCAACAAGCACTTCCCCACCCTGGCCGACCTCGATGCCGCCATCGCCGAACGCAGCACCCGCCTCGACCCAAGCATGATCCGTCCGCACACCAGCTTCCACTGGTGGCCAAAGCCGGTTCAGCCGAACTAATCAGCCGGATTTGGTATGAGATGGTTTCGCGCCGTTTCCCCCGTCCCTCCGGCTCCCTCCCGCAAGGGAAGGGGAAAGTTATACCGGCACGATAATCGGCCGCCGCTTTCCCGCCAGCCGCTCCAGCGCGAGATACACGGCGGGGGTGGTATAGAGCGTCAGTACCCTGCGAGACGGCGAGCCCGCCCGCGATCGCAATTCCGAGCGGCCTGCGCAGCTCCGATCCGGTGCCGAACGACAGGGCCAGCGGGAGCGCGCCAAGCAGCGCGGCGAGCGTCGTCATCAGGATCGGGCGGAAACGCTCGAGCGAGGCGGCGTGGATCGCCTCGCGCGGGGACAGGCCGCGCGTGCGCTCCGCCTCCAGCGCGAAGTCGACCAGCATGATGCCGTTCTTCTTGACGATGCCCATCAGCAGAACGATCGCGATCAGCCCCATGATGTCCAAGGACTGGCCGGAGACCAGCAGCGCGAGCAGGGCGCCGAGCCCGGCGGAGGGCAGCGTCGAAAGGATGGTCAGGGGATGCAGCAGGCTTTCGTATAGCACGCCGAGCACGATGTAGATCGCGATCAGCGCGGCGAGGATGAGCAACGGCTCGGACGCGGTCGTCGTTTGCAGCCATTTCGCGTTGCCAGCGAACTCGGTGCGCACGTCGGGCGGCATCCCGAGCGCCGCGGTGGCACTGTCCACCGCCTTCTCGGCATCGCCGAGCGCCATGCCCTCGGCCAGGTTGAAGCTGAGCGTGGCGGCGGGGAACTGGCCCTGGTGCCGCACGGCGAGCGGCGCCTCGGTGCGCTCGAACCGCGCCACAGCCGACAGCGGCACCTGGGTGCCGTTGGCAGCGCCCACATAAACGCGGTCCAGCATCACCGGCGAGGTCTGCAGTACCGGGTCGGTCTCCACGACCACCTTGTACTGGTTGCGCTGCGCATAGATCGTGGAGACCTGGCGCTGCGCGAAGGCGTTGTTCAGCGCCGCATCGATCGCCGTGGCGCTGATCCCGAGGCGCGCGGCGGCGTCGCGATCGATCACCACGTTCTCCTGTGGCCCGGCGCGGTCCTCGTCGGAGGTGACGTCGGTGATGCCCGGCGTGGCCTTCAGCTTGTCCTCCAGCGCCTGCGCCCAATGGCGCAGCTCGCCGAGATCCTGGCTGATGAGCACGAACTGGTATTGCGAGCCGCCGGTGCGCCCGCCGCCACGCAGGTCTTGCGCCGATTGCAGGAAGGTCTGGATGCCGCCGAGCCGGGCGAGCTTGGGACGCAGCCGCGCGATGACCGCCTCCGAGGAGATATGGCGCTCCGCGAGCGGCTTGAGGCTGACCAGGAGCTGGCCGCGGTTGAGCGAGCTCCAGCCGCTGGTGACGCCGACCTGCGAACCCACCGATTCCACCGCCGGATCCGAGAGCAGCACGTCCACGACGGCGCGCTGGCGCACCTCCATCGCGGGGAACGACACGTCGGGCGCCGCGATGGTGGAGCCCATCAGGATTCCAGTGTCCTGGATCGGCATGAATCCCTTGGGCACGGCGCCGTACAGCCGGATGGTGAGTACCACGGTCGCCAGCATGACCAGCAGCATCAAGCCTTGGTGACGCAGCGACCAGCCAAGCGTGCGCGCGTAGCCGCGATGCACCGCGCCGAGCGCGCGCTCGATCCCGGCGTTGACTGACGCCCATCGCCCAGTGCCTGGCGCGGCGGGGCGGTGCATCCAACGGCCGCAGATCATTGGCGTCAGGGTGAGCGAGACCGCCGCCGAGACGAGGATCGCCATGGTCAGCGTCATCGCGAACTCATGGAACAGCCGGCCGAGGATGCCGCCCATGAAGATCAACGGGATGAACACGGCGACGAGCGACAGGGTGATCGAGATGACGGTGAACCCGATCTGGCGCGAGCCCTCGATCGCCGCGCGCAACGGCGGCAGCCCGCGCTCTATGTGCGTGACGATGTTCTCGATCATCACGATGGCGTCGTCGACTACGAAGCCCACCGAGATGGTGAGCGCCATCAGGGAGAAGTTGTCGAGCAGATAGCCCATGAACCACATGCCCGCCAGCGTGCCGCAGATCGACAGCGGCACCGTGACGGCGGCGGCCAGCGTCGGCACCAGGCGCCGCATGAAGAGCAGCACCACCAGCAGCACCAGCGCGATGGTCACCAGGAGCGTGTACTGCACGTCGGCGACGCTGGCGCGGATGGTCGCGGTGCGGTCCTGGATCACGGTTAGCTTGATGTTGGCCGGAATCCAGGACATGAGCTGCGGCAGCAGCGCCTTCACCCGGTCCACCGTCTGGATGACGTTGGCGCCGGCCTCCTTGGAAATCGTGAGCAGGATCGCCGGCTGCTTGCCGTCCCAAGCGGCGAGGCGGGTGTTGGCGACGCCATCGGTGACGGTGGCGACATCGGAGAGTTGCAGCACCGCGCCGCCGCCCGCCTTCAGCACCAGGCGCCGGTATTGATCGGCGCGCGAGATCTGGCCGTTGACGCCGATCGTCTCGGCCTGAAGTGGTCCCTGGAAGCCGCCCGTGGGCTGGGTGACGTTGGCCGCCTTCACCGCGTTGGTCACGTCCTGCGCCGACAATCCCGCTGCGGCCAGCCGCACCGGATCGAGATCGACGCGCACCGCCGGCTTCTCTGCGCCGTTGACGGTGACGTTGGACACGCCCTCGATCTGCGACAGGCGCTGGCCCAGCACCGTGTCGGCGGCGTCGAAGATGTCGCGCACTGGCAGCGTGTCCGACGATAGCGCGATGGTCATGATCGGCGCGTCGGCCGGGTTGAACTTGCGGTAGTAGGGACGTGTCGGCAGGTCCGCCGGCAGGTCGGTCGTCGCGGCGTTGATCGCCGCCTGCACGTCGCGCGCCGCGCCGTTGATGTCGCGGTCGAGGTCGAACTGCACCACGATCGAGGTCGCGCCGACCGAGTTGGTGGAGGTGATCTCGGTCACGTCCGCGATCTCGCCCAGCCGGCGCTCCAGCGGCGCAGCCACCGAATTCGCCATCGTCTCCGGGTCCGCGCCGGGGCGCTGGGCGATGACGACGATGGTGGGGATGTCCACGCTGGGGAGCGCCGAGATCGGCAGGAAGCGGTACGCGACTAGGCCGGAGAGCAGGATGCCGATGGCGAGCAGCATGGTCGCGACGGGGCGGGCGATGAAGGGGACGGAGATGTTCATCTCGCCGAACCCTCACCCGCCATGCTGTCGCATGGCGACCTCTCCCGCAGGCGGGAGAGGTGGAAATGTCCTTCACCTCTCCCGCGCCGGCGGGAGAGGTCGGCGAGCGAAGCGAGCCGGGTGAGGGCGCACCACATCATTCCGCCGGCACCATCGCCGCGCCGCCGAAGCGGGCACGGAGCCGTTCGAAGGCGAGATAGATCACCGGCGTCGTGTACAGCGTCAGGAGCTGTGAGAGCAGCAGGCCGCCAATGATCGTCACACCCAGCGGCCAGCGCAGCTCCGAGCCCGCGCCATGCTCCGCGACCAGGGGCACGGCGCCGAGCAGGGCGGCCATGGTCGTCATCATGATCGGGCGGAAGCGCAGCAGGCAGGCCTCCTCGATCGCGGCGCGCGGCCCGATGCCGCGCGCGCGCTCGGCCTCGATCGCGAAGTCGATCATCATGATCGCGTTCTTTTTCACGATGCCCATGAGCAGCACCACGCCGACCAGCGCCACTAGCGAGAGGTCGGTGCCGCAGGCCATCAGCGCGAGCAGCGCGCCGATGCCGGCCGAGGGCAGGGTGGAGAGGATCGTGACCGGGTAAATCCAGCTCTCGTACAGCACGCCGAGGACGATGTAGATCACCACCAGCGAGGCCAGGATCAGCCAGGGCTCGGCGGCGAGCGAACGCTGGAACTCAGCCGCGTCGCCCGCGAACCCGCCGGAGATGGTCGCCGGCATCCCGATCTCCGCCTCTGCCTGGTGAACCGCCCGCACGGCGTCGCCCAGCGCGTAGCCGGGCGCGGTGTCGAAGCTGATCGTGGCGGCGGGGAACTGCTCCTCGTGCGTCACCACCAGCGGCGCCGTGGTCCGCCGGATGGAGGCGACCTGGGTCAGCGGCACCTGCGCGTCGTTCGTGCCCGGCACCCGCAGCAGGCCCAGCGTCGCCGGGTCCGCCTGCCAGGCCGGCCCGGCCTCCAGGATGACTCGGGTACTGGTTCGCCTGGCCGAATATGGTCGAGATCTGGCGCTGGCCGAACGCGTCATACAGCGTGTCCTCGACCGCCTGCATGCTCACCCCCAGCCGCATGGCGGCTTGGCGGTCAACAGTGATCTCGGTCTTGAAGCCCTCGTTCTGCTGGTCGGACGCGACGTTCACCAGCGCCGGGGACTGGCGGAGCGCATCCGCCAGGCGCGGCGTCCAAGCGGCCAGCTCGGCCCTGTCCGTGTCGGTGAGCGTGTACTGATAGGCGGTCCGGCTGACCCGCGAGCCGAGCGTGATGTCCTGCACCGGCTGGAACCAGGCGGTCAGGCCCGGCGCGGCGTCGACATCGGCGCGCAGCCGCGCGATCACCGCCGCCATTCCGTCGCGCTGGCCGAGCGGGCGCAGCGTGATGCTGAGCCGGCCGGTGTTCGGCGTCGCGTTGATCGTGCCAGCGCCCACGAACGCGATCACGGAGGCAACGGCCGGGTCGCGCCGGATGCGCTCGGCCGCCGCGTTCTGCAACGCCGCGAGCCGGAGAATGGAAACGCTCTGCGCGCCCTCGGTCACGGCGATAATGCCGCCGGTGTCCTGCTGGGGCAGGAATCCTTTAGGCACAACGACGTAAAGCCAAATCGTGCCGGCCAGGGTGGCCAGCGCGATGGCGAGCACCAAGGACTGGCGGGCCAGCGCCCAGGCGAGCGTGCGGCGATAGCCCGCCAGCATCGCATCGAACCCCGCTTCCAGCCCGCGCGACAGCCGGCCAGAGGGGTGGTCCCTAGCCGGGCGGAGCAGCCGTCCGCACAGCATCGGCGTGAGCGTGAGCGAGATGATCGCCGAGACAACGACAGCGATCGACAGGGTGACGGCGAACTCGCTGAACAGCCGGCCCACCACGCCCGACATGAACAGGAGCGGGATGAACACCGCGATCAGCGAGAGGGTCAGGGAGACGATGGTGAACCCGATCTGACCGGCGCCACGAAACGCCGCCTGCATCGGCGTCATGCCCGCCTCGACATAGCGCACCACGTTCTCGATCATCACGATGGCGTCGTCGACGACGAACCCGGTCGCGACCGTCAGCGCCATGAGCGAGAGGTTGTCGAGGCTGTAGCCCAGCAGGTCCATCACGCCGAACGTGCCCACGAGTGACAGCGGCAGGGCGATCGCCGGGATGAAGGTCGCCCACGCCGAGCGCAGGAAGGCGAAGATCACCAGCACGACGAGGACAATCGCCATCACCAGCGTGATCTGCACGTCGCGCACCGAGGCGCGGATGCTCTGCGTGCGGTCCGTGACGATGTTCAGCCGTATCCCGGCGGGCATGGCCCGCTCCAGCAGGGGCAGCGACGCCTTGAGCCGGTCCACCGTCTGCACGACGTTGGCGCCCGGCTGGCGCTGGATGTCCAGCACCGCCGCCGGCTCCTTGCGCCCGTCATGGAAGTACCAGGAGCCGACCCGGTCGTTCTCCACCCCGCTCACCACCTGACCGATCGCCGAGAGGCGCACCGGCGCGCCGTTGCGCCAGGCGAGGATCAGGTCGCGGTACTGGTCGGCGGAAACCAGTTGGTCGTTGGCGCCGAGCGAAACCGACTGGCGCGGCCCGTCGAAGCCGCCTTTCGCGCCATTGGTGTTGGCCGCCGCGACGGCGCTGCGCACGTCCTCCATCGACACGCCATAGGCGGCGAGGCGGGCCGGATCGACCCGCACCCGCACCGCCGG
The DNA here is from genome assembly GCA_963818725.1 of uncultured Pseudomonadota bacterium. Lineage (GTDB taxonomy): Bacteria > Pseudomonadota > Alphaproteobacteria > Acetobacterales > Acetobacteraceae > DATFDN01. The sequence continues at coordinate 331,224 of CAWFTU010000001.1, forward strand.
GCGCAGGCCACCCTCCACCGTCACCTTTCCGACCCCGTCGATCTGGGCGAGCTTCGGCTGCAGGACGGTGTCGGCGGCGTCGCTCACTTGCGCGATCGGCAGCGCGTCGGAGGTGAGCGCGAGCGTCAGCACCGGCGCGTCCGCCGGGTTCACCTTTGAATAGACGGGCGGATAGGGCAGGGTCGTCGGCAGCGTGCCGGCCGCGGCGTTGATCGCCGCCTGCACGTCCTGCGCCGCCGCGTCCAGGCTGCGGTTCAGCTCGAATTGGAGCGTTATCTGGCTGGTGCCCTCCGAACTCGCCGAGGTCATGGTGGCGAGGCCAGGGATCTGGCCGAACTGGCGCTCCAGCGAAGCGGTGATCAGCGTTGACACGGTTTCGGGGCTGGCGCCCGGCAACTGTGTCGTCACCTCGATGGTGGGGAAATCGACTTGCGGCAGCGCCGAGACGGGCAGGGCGCGGTAGCCGAGCCCGCCCGCGAGCAGGATCGCGATCGCCAGCAGCCAGGTCGCGACGGGACGGGCGATGAAGGGGGCGGAAAGGCTCATGTCGCCTGCTTGCGGTGATGCCCGTTATGCGGCGTGCCGGCCGGCTTGGCTGTCTCTGGCGCGGGCTCGCCCGGCGCGGCGGCGATCGTCACCGCCTTGCCGTCCGACAGGCGCGCGGCGCCATCGGTCACGACCTCCTGCCCCGGCTGCACGCCGCTCGCCACGATCGCCGCGTCGGCGTCCTGGTGGCCGAGCTTGACCGGCTGGCGGGTCACGGTGTGGTCCGGCTTGACGACGTAGACATAATCGCCGTTTGGTCCGCGCTGCACGGCGGCTGGCGGCACCGTCACCGCGTCATGCGCCATCGCGACTTGCAGCCGCACGCGCACGAAGCCGCCCGGCCAGAGCGTCTCCTCCTGGTTGGGGAAGGTGGCCTTCAGCTTGATCGTGCCGGTCGTCGGATCAACTTGGTTGTCGAGCACCGCGAGCTGGCCCCGGTCGAGCACGGTGCCCGAGTCCGGCCCGGTCTCGTTCATCGCCACCACCAGGGGCGGGCTCGCCTGCCGCATCGCCGCCGCGACCTGGGACAAGTCCTGCTGGGGCAAGTTGAACAGCACTGAAATCGGGCGAAGCTGGGTCAGCACGACCAGCCCCGTCACATCCACGGCGTGGACGATGTTGCCCGCGTCGACCTGGCGGATGCCGGCGCGGCCGTCGATCGGCGCGGTGATCGTGGTGTAGCCTAGCAGCGTGCGCGCGTTGTCGATCGCCGCCTGGTCGGAATTGAGCTGCGCGGTGAGCTGTGCCACGGTCGCCTTCTGCGTGTCGGCCTGCTGCGCCGTGGTGTAGTTGTTCCGCACCAGCTTCTGGTAGCGCGCGAGATCGACCTTGGCGTTGGCGAGCAGCGCCTCGTCCTGCGCCTTCTTGGCGACCGCCTGATCGAACGCGGCTTGATAGGTGCGCGGGTCGATACGGGCGAGCACGTTGCCCTTTTTGACCTCCTGGCCCTCCTTGAAGTCCACGTCGATCAGGGGGCCGTCCACCATCGGCTTCACGGTCACGGTGCTGTAGGCTTGCACCGTCCCCAGGGCGTCAAGCCAGATCGGCACGTCGCGCTGCGCCGCGGCTGCGACCAGCACCGGCACCGGTGCGTTCGCCCAGCGGTCCGACTTGCCCTGCGTTGCCTTCCTGGCCGGCCAGAGCCAAATCGCCGCGGCGATGCCGGCCAGCAAGAGCGCCGAGACCAGGCCCACCACCAGCCGCGAACGGCGCGTGCGGGGCCGGTCGTCGAGAGTGATCGCGTCGCGCGTGCCGATGTCCATGCTCAGGCGGTCTCCATCCGGCTCCGCCGGCCATTGCAGTATCGTGCGGCGTGAGGGGTGCGGCAATTCATGGCTGATTCTTTCCCGAGATGGGCAGCGCCACGGGGAGCGCGAGTCCCCCGGCCAGGATGCCCGGATCAAGGCCGGGGAACGCGTCCATTGGCCCGCCGGGGGGCGCCACCCAGCCACCCCCCATGGCCTTGTAGAGATTGAGCAGGGCAAGGACGCGCGACAGCCGGATCTGCACCAGCGCGTCCTCGTCGGTGAACAGGGTCGTCTCGGTGGTGAGCAGGGTGGTGACGTCGGCGGTGCCCGCCGCGATCTGCGCCCGCGCCGCCGCCAACGCCCGCCGGGCGGTCTCGACTGCCTGGCGTTGCAGGATTTCCTGCTCGCTCGCATAGCGCCAGGCGGTCAGGGCATTATCGACGTCGGTAAAAGCCTGCACCACCGACTTGCCGTAATCGGCCAGCAACTCGGCATACCGTCCCTTGGCCTGCTCCAGTTGGCCGCGCAGCGCGCCGCCGTCAAAGACAGGCTGGGTGAGGCTCGCGGCCAGCGCCGCGATCAGCCCGCCTGGCGTCAGCAGGGTGCCGAGCGCGTTATTGGCGTAGCCGCGCTGGCCGGTGAGTACCGATGGAAGGAAAGAAGGCGGCCCGCGCGGCGGTGATGTCGAACTTCGCGGCGAGCAACTGCGCCTCGGCCCCGGCAACATCGGGGCGGCGGCGCAGCAGTTCCGAGGGCAGCCCTGGCGAGACGATCGGCAGAGCCAGCGCGGTCAGCGTGCCGGGCCGCACCGTGACCGCCTCTGGCGGGCGGCCGGTGAGGATGCCGAGACCGATCAGTTGCTGCTCAAGCTGGTTCTGTAGACCCGGAATGTTCGCCCGCTCGGACGCGACCAGGGCGGCCTGCTGGTCGCGGTCCAGGGCCGTGGCGGTGCCGGCGGCGAGCCGTCCCTCAATCACGGCCAGGGATTGCTCGGCGCCGGCCAGGTTCTGGCGTGCGACATCCAGCCGATCGACCAAGGACAGCGCGGTGAACCAAGTCTGCGCCACGTCGGTTTGGACGGTCAGCGCCACGGTCTGGGCGTCGAACCGGCTGAACGCGGCATTGGCGACGGCCGCCTGTCGCCCGGCCCAGTAGCGGCCCCAGAAATCGGCCTCGTAGGAGACGTTCAGGCCAACGCTATACTGGTGCAGCGTTTCCGACCCAGACCCTATTCGGCCTGTGGAACTGAAGTTTCGGCTGTTGAATCCTTCCTGGGTCAGGCTCGCGCCGGCGGTCGCGTTCAGCGACGGCAGCAAACTCGCGCCGGCGATGCGGACCTGGGCATCCGCCTGGCGCACCCGCGCCACGGCCGCGGCGATGTCGAAATTGTAAGCCTCCGCCTCCGCGATCAGCCGGTCGAGAGCGGGCGAGCGGAAGCCGCGCCACCACGCCGTCGTGGGCCAGATCGTCCGCGCGGCGGCCGGGGTTGCCCGGAAGCCGGCGGGGAGATTGAGCGTCGGGCGGCTGACGCCCGACCCGAGCCCGCAGCCAGCCAGGGCCAGCCCGAGTATCGCGGCAGCCACGGCGCGGCCCAGGGGGCGAGGCGGGCAGTAGAGAGACATAAACGTCATATCGAAAGCCATTGTAACCCGCATGTTGCGCATTGCTTGCGGCGCGTCTCCAGCCGATATGCTGTTTGCGGTCCTTTAATCCCGCGCGCGCGATGCCAACCGATTTACCGAACCTGCTCACCCTGTCCCGGATCGCCGCCGTACCTCTCCTGGTGGCGGTGGTCTCGCTGCGCGTGCCGGCCGCCGATCTCGCCTCCTGCGTCCTGTTCAGCGCCGCCGCCATTACCGACTACCTCGATGGCCACATCGCCCGCGCCCGGCACCAGCAGACAAGTTTCGGGCGCATGCTCGACCCGATCGCCGACAAGCTGCTGGTCGGCGCGGCGCTGATGATGCTGGCCGGGGAGGGGCGGTTCCCCTTTCTCACCCTGTATCCGGCGGTGCTGATCCTGCTGCGCGAAATTCTGGTCAGCGGCCTGCGCGAGTACCTGGCCAATCTTCGGATCGGGCTGCCGGTGACGCGGCTCGCGAAGTGGAAGACCGGCTTTCAGATGGGTGCGCTCGGCACGTTGCTCGCCGGCAATTCCACGGCGGCGCTGGTGCACCTGCCCTTCGTGCCCGTGAACGCGATCGGCGCGGCCATGCTGTGGGTGGCCGCCGGGCTGACCGTGGTGTCGGGCTGGGACTACCTGACCGCCGGACTTCGCCACGCGTCCGCCCCCGCGCGGCCTGGCTCCGCGCCCCCTCAGGCCGCCCCGCCCGGACCGTGATGAACGTCCTTGGTCTGGTCGGCTGGTCGGGCAGCGGCAAGACCACCCTGCTTACCGCCGTGCTGCCGCTGCTGCGCGCGCGCGGCTTGCGCGTCTCCACGGTCAAGCACGCGCATCATGGCTTTGACATGGACCGGCCCGGCAAGGATTCCTTTCGCCATCGCGAGGCCGGGGCGCACGAGGTGCTGGTCGCCTCCTCGGCCCGCTGGGCGCTGCTGCACGAGGTCGAGGGACCGGAACCGTCGCTGCCGGATCTGCTTGCGCGCTTGGACCCGGTGGATCTCGTGCTGGTGGAGGGCTTCAAGTCCCACCCCTTTCCGAAGCTGGAGGTGCACCGACCCTCCCTGGGCAAGCCCGCGCTCTGGCCGGGTGATCCGGCCGTGATGGCGGTCGCGACCGATGCGCCGCTGGCGTGCGAGCGCCCGCAATTGCCCCTGGGCAGGCCGGCTGTGGTCGCCGAGTGGATCATAGGCCTTTTCGCAACGGACCGGACGCAAATGCGTCTTGATGAAGGGATGCCTTGACGACAGGCCCATACTCGGCAGAGTGCGCCCGACCTTATGTCAGTTGCCTTGGCAACGGAGCGATCCCGCGTCGTGCCTCACCAAGTCCCCCTATCCGGAGCTCATCGTCCAATGCGGCGTTCTGTCTTGCTCGCCCTTTGCGCGGTGTCGCTGACCGGCTGCGGGTTCCACTTCTGGGACCGGCCGCCCTTCTATACCGGCTCCGACCCGTACGCGCCGAGCGGCGAGACCGAGAACATGCGCCGCGCGCGTGGCCAGCCCATCGCCGTGCAGACACTCAGCCCGGCGCCCGGCAACATGTGGCCGGGTCCGATCCCGAAGATGCCGTCCATGGCCGACCTGGTGAGGCAGGAAAGCCAGGGCCAGCTTCCGCCGATGCAGCAGCTACAGGGCCAGCCACCCTCCCCGACGCTGCCACCGGAAAATCCCCCCTTCGTGACGTCGCCGCCCACCGTGCAGCCGGTGGAGCCCACCATTCCCCCGGTCCCCGAGGCCGCCGCTCCCCGGGCGCCGGAGACGCCCTCGGGGCGGACCACGGGCCAAGTGGTGCAGACGCCGCAGGGGCAGGGCGTCACCACCGGGGGAACGAATGCGTTCAAGACCGTGACCATGCCCAATGGACAGACCGGGATCGTGGTGCCGAACGGCAACGGCACGAGCACGATCATCATGTCCAACGGGCAAGTGCAGACAGTGCCCACGCCGAAGTAGCCGCACCTGCCAGGGAACCCGATGTCCGAGTCCGTCCCCGTGACCGTCCTCTATTTCGCCTGGCTGCGCGAGCGCGCCGGAACCGGCGAGGAGCGGATCGTCCTGCCTCCCGAGGTCCGCACCGTGGGCGGTTTGATGGAGTACCTCGCGGCGCAGGACAGCGGGCGCGCGGCGGCGTTCCAGAACCGCCACACGGTGCGCTGCGCCGTCAACCAGGACTTCGCCGGACCAGAGGCCGCCGTGCGGCCAGGAGACGAGGTGGCCTTCTTCCCACCCGTGACCGGAGGCTGAGGAGAGGCGAATGGCGCGCGTCCTTATCCAGGAAGCCGATTTCGACACGGGCGCCGAGATCGCCCGTCTCACCGCCGGGCGCACCGATATCGGCGGGATTGGCTGCTTCGTGGGAACGGTGCGGTCCCAGGCGGGCGGGCGGGCGATCACCGCGCTGACGCTGGAGCATTATCCAGCGATGACCGAGCCCGCGCTCGGCCGCATCGCCGATGAGGCGGCGCGGCGCTGGGACTTGCTCGCCTGCACGCTGATCCATCGCGTCGGCCGGCTGCGTCCGGGCGAGAACATCGTCCTGGTCCTGGCCGCCTCGGCCCACCGCAAAGCGGCGCTGGAGGCGACCGCGTTCCTGATCGATTGGCTCAAGACCAAGGCCCCGTTCTGGAAGAAGGAAACCTTCGCGGACGGGCGCGAATCCTGGGTTGCCGCGCGCGAGGCGGACGAGGCGGCGGCATCGCGCTGGGGGTAGGGTGACCCTCTCGCCATGACCGGTTTCGCGCGCCGCTGTCAGGGCACGCCCAATCGTCATTGCCGGGCTTGACCCGGCAATCCAGCGGAAGGCGCAAGCGGCACCAACCGCGCTGGATGCGCGGGTCAAGCCCGCGCATGACGATCACTCATTATTCCCCTCCGGCAAGGGGTGGGACGCTACCCCGCCGCCCGCTGCTCCTCTGGCATGGTGGCCTCGGCGCGCTGGGCCAGTTGGGCGCGGACCGCCGCGAGCTCCGGGCCGGTGACCTTGAGCTCGGCACAGGCCCGCCCATCCCAGACCAGGCGGGCGAAGTCGGGGTGCAGCACCATCGCCCCGCCGGCGTTCTCGAAGCTCGCCCGGTCGCCGGTGTCGAGATAGCTCTCGGTGGCCAGCCCCTCGGCCAGCAGCAGGTCGTGGCGCGCCAGCTCGACGTGGAAATACTCGACCCGGGCCACTGGCTCCTGGGTGACGGTGCGGCCGTTGAGCAGCAGTTGCGCCGGGATCAGCACGCCCTCGGCGTAGATCGCGTGCTGGGGCGAGAGCCAGAGGTCGCGGGCGGGCAGGCCGGGGGCGAAGGCGCCGGCCTGGACGCGCACCGGCCAGACCTGGCGCGGGTGGGGGTGGCGGGCGCAGTCGAGCTTGCGCCGGCCGATCCAAACGATTGGCGCGAGGCCGCCGCCGGCAAGCCGGACCTGATCGCCCGCACGCAAGTCCTCGACCGCGACCTCGCCGGCCTCGGTGGCGATGCGGGTGCCGCGCGCGAAGCAGACCGGGCTCAGCGCGAAGCTGGCACGGCCGCCAGCGCCGGCGGCGGTGAACGCGCCGCTGTAGCCGGTGCCGCCCAGTGTGATGCTCTCCGGCGCGGCACCGCCGATGGTCAGCGTGGTCCCGGAGACCGTGGCCGTGGTGGCGCCCGCCGGCAGGATCAGGTCGAGCCGCGTCGTGGGATCAAGCGCCAGCGTACCGACGAACCCCGCCGAGTCGAGGGCGAGGACGGCGGGGCCGGAGACCCCGCCAGCCGGCGCGGCGGTGTCGCTCGGAACGATATGCACGAGTTCCGAGGTGGAAACTCCCAGCTCCAGGGTCGAGCCGGCGTGGACGTCGATCGAGCCGCCGCCCGTGATCGCGCCAGCGGTGAGGGTCAGCGGGCCGACAAAGTAATCCGAGCCGTCGGCGATAATCACACCGCTGTTGAGGATCGTGCCAGTGACGTCGATGATGCCGCCGCCACCCATCGTCGCGCCGCCAGCGCCAACAACGGCGATGTCACCTGCCGTAAGCGTGGAGCCCTGTCCGTTGATATCGATCCCGCCCGCGTTGTCGGTGATGGTTCCCACGGTCAGGAAGCCGGGGCCGGCGCTGGCCGGGCCGGCGGGACCGACGTAATCGGCGCCGCCGATGATCAGGTTGCTTGTGGTGATGGAGCCGCTCGTGGGGGCGTTCAGCGTTATGCTGGCGGCGGTATCGGCTGTACCGCCGCTGATGATCGGGGCGAAGTCAAAATTGGAGTTGATGGTAACCGTGTCGGTCGAGGCTGGAATGCCCGCCGGAGTCCAGTTTCCAGCCGCGTTCCAGTTCCGGCCTGCAGCAACAGTTCCGGTAGTGTCAGAGGGCGTGAACGTCTTATCCACCATCCGCGCGAGACCTTTCCAAATCGATCGTCAGCCAGATTGAACGGGCGCGGATGTTTCGGAACAATCGAGGCGTACGTCAATCATTTCCGGGCGACCGGCACAAAAAACGGGCGGCCCGAGGGCCGTCCGTGCGCTTTCGTAAGGAAAAGGCGACTTAGCGTGCCGCCCGCTGCTCCAGTGGCATGGTGGCCTCGGCGCGCTGGGCCAGTTGGGCGCGGACCGCCGCGAGCTCCGGGCCGGTGACCTTGAGCTCGGCACAGGCCCGCCCATCCCAGACCAGGCGGGCGAAGTCGGGGTGCAGCACCATCGCCCCGCCGGCGTTCTCGAAGCTCGCCCGGTCGCCGGTGTCGAGATAGCTCTCGGTGGCCAGCCCCTCGGCCAGCAGCAGGTCGTGGCGCGCCAGCTCGACGTGGAAATACTCGACCCGGGCCACTGGCTCCTGGGTGACGGTGCGGCCGTTGAGCAGCAGTTGCGCCGGGATCAGCACGCCCTCGGCGTAGATCGCGTGCTGGGGCGAGAGCCAGAGGTCGCGGGCGGGCAGGCCGGGGGCGAAGGCGCCGGCCTGGACGCGCACCGGCCAGACCTGGCGCGGGTGGGGGTGGCGGGCGCAGTCGAGCTTGCGCCGGCCGATCCAAACGATTGGCGCGAGGCCGCCGCCGGCAAGCCGGACCTGATCGCCCGCACGCAAGTCCTCGACCGCGACCTCGCCGGCCTCGGTGGCGATGCGGGTGCCGCGCGCGAAGCAGACCGGGCTCAGCGCAAAGGTGGCCTGGCCGCCAGGGACGGTGGGGGAGGTGAGGGTGCCCGTGTAGCCAGCCCCGCCCAGCGCGATGCTCTGCGGCGAGGCACCGCCGATGGTCAGCGTGGTCCCGGAGATCGACACCGAGGTGTCGCCCCCCGGCAGAAGCAGGTTGAGCCGCGTGGTGGGGTCGAGCGAGAGCGTGCCGGCGAACGACGAGGCAAGGTCGAGCGTGGCGGGGGTTACCGTCCCCCCGGCGCCCCCAGTCACATGGATAACCTGCGAGCTTGCCGTCGTCGTCGCCAGATCCAGGGTCGAGCCCGTGCGGACCTCGATCGAGCCGGTGCCGGTGATCGACCCGGCGTCGAGGACAAGGGGAGTGGCAAGCCCCACGTCCGCGCCGTTGGCCAGGATCACGCCGCTATTCGCGATGGCGCCGCTGACCGCAACGGTCCCACCGCCGCCGAGGTCGGCCAAGGGACCACCAAGGCTGATGCTCGGCGCAGTGAGTTCGGAGGCTGTGTTGACGGCCAGGAAGCCCGCGGTGTCGGTAACGGCTCCGCCCACGACCAGCGTGGCGGGGCCGGCGCTGGCGGGCGCGGGGTTCCCGGGGATGTAGTCGGCGCCGCCGATAAAGAGATTGCTTTGCGCGGCTCCAGCGGCATTCAGCGTCAAGGCGCCAACTGCATCGGTTGTCCCGAAGATAGCCGGGGCGGCACTACCAGCGGTGGCAATGACCGCTGTATCGGCCGCGGTGGGGACAGCCGCCGGAGACCAGTTCGCGGCAGTATTCCAGTTCTGGCCAGCGGCGGTCGTGCTGGACGGAGTGAAGGTGACGGTCGCCATTCGATCCGGGCCTTTTCCAAGAGAACCCGACGGAGACTGGACCAAATCGCGGGTTGTCCCGAAATAACTTGAACGTGTACGAATGCGTGTGCGCGGAACTGTCTCGTGCCGGTCACGCCTCCAGCGCCTCCAGCGCCTCCAGCGCCGCGAGCCATGCGGCCTCGGCCGCCTCCGCCTCGCGCGCGATCGCGGCCAGGCGCGCATTGGCGGCGGCGATGTCGGCGCCGCGCCCCGGCGCGTAGAGGCGCGGGTCCGCCAGGGCGCGCTCGATTCGCGCCCGCTCGGCCGACAACCGCTCCAGCGCCGCCTCGGCCTCGCGCGCCTGGCGCCGCAGCGGGGCCAGGGCGGCGCGCGCCTCGGCCCGGCCGCGCCGGTCCTCCCGGCGGTTGCCCGAGTCGGCCTTGGGCGCGGGGCGCGCCCGCTCCGCCAGCAGGGCGCGGTACTCGTCGAGGTCGCCCTCGAACGGCCGCGCGGTGCCATCCGCGACCAGCCAGAGCCGGTCGGCCACCAGCTCGACCAGATGCGGGTCGTGCGTGATGAGCAGGACCGCCCCCGCGAAATCGGCCAGCGCCTTGACCAGCGCCTCGCGCGCGTCGATGTCGAGATGGTTGGTCGGCTCGTCGAGAATAAGCAGTTGCGGCGCCTCGCGGGTGGCGAGCGCGAGCAGCAGCCGGGCCTTCTCGCCTCCCGAGAGATTGCCCGCCGGGGTCTCCGCCCGGTTGGCGTCCAGCCCGAAGCGGGCGAGCTGGGCGCGCAACTGGGTCTCGCTCGCGCGCGTCAGCACGCGGGCCAACTGGGCGAGCGGCGAAAGCTCGGCCGCCAGCTCGTCCATCTGGTGCTGGGCGAAGTAGCCGACGCGCAGCCTCGGCCCGCGCTGCGCCTCGCCGGCCAGCGGCTCAAGCCGTCCGGCGAGCAGCCGCGCCAGCGTGGACTTGCCGTTGCCGTTGGCGCCGAGCAGCGCGATCCGATCGTCCATGTCGATCGTCAACGACAGGTTGCGCAGCACGGGGACGCCGTCATAGCCGACCGCGACCCGCTCCAGCGCCAGGATCGGCGGCGCGATCCGCGCGGGCTCGGGGAAGGCGAAGCGCGGGGGCGCGTCCTCGATCACTGTCTCGATCACCGGCAGCCGCGCCAGCGCCTTCAGCCGGGACTGCGCCTGTCGCGCCTTGCTCGCCTTGTAGCGGAAGCGATCGACGAACCGCTGGATGTGGGCCCGCTCCCGCGCGATCCGCTCGGCCGTGCTCGCAAGCTGCGCGGCGCGCTCCGTGCGGATGCGCACGAACTCCTCGAAGCCGCCGGGCGTGACGCTGATCCGGCCGCGATCGAGGTGCGCGATCGCCTCCACCGCGCGGTCGAGCAGCCCGCGATCGTGCGAGACGATCAGCGCCGCGCCGGGGAAGCGCGCGAGCCATGCTTCCAGCCACAGCGTCGCCTCAAGGTCGAGGTGGTTGGTCGGCTCGTCCAGCAGCAGCAGGTCCGGCGCCGCGAACAGGGCGGTCGCCAGCGCCACGCGCATCCGCCAGCCGCCGGAGTAGCTTGAAACGGGCCGCGCCTGCGCCGCCTCGTCGAAGCCGAGGCCCGAGAGGATCGCGGCGGCGCGCGCGGGGGCGGCGTCGGCGCCAATGGCGCGCAGCCGCTCGTGGATCTCGGCCAGCCGCTCGGGCGCGGCGCGCTCCGTCTCGTCGAGCAGGGCGAGCCGCTCCGGATCGCCGCGCAGCACGGTCGCGAGCAGGCTGTCCTGGCCCGAGGGCGCCTCCTGCGCGACGGTCGCCACGCGGACGCGGGCGGCCAGCCGCATCTCCCCGCCATCCAGCGCCACCTCGCCCGCGATGGCGCGCAGCAGCGTGGTCTTGCCGGCGCCGTTGCGTCCCACGAGGCCGATCCGCCGGCCCGGATCGATGGTCAGGTCGGTCCTGTCCAGCAGCACGCGCCCACCCACCCGGATCACCGCGCCGGACATCACCAGAAGCGACATGAGCGGCGACTTAGCAGTTGCCCGTACCGGAGGGAACGCCTACTGACCCGCCCGAATCGTCCGGAGGAACACCCCCATGGCGGCCGAGCGCACGCTGTCCATCATCAAGCCCGACGCCACGCGGCGGAACCTCACCGGGCGGGTCAACGCCGCTCTGGAAGGCGCCGGGCTGCGCATCGTCGCGCAGAAGCGGCTGTGGCTGACGGAGGCGCAGGCCGAGGCGTTCTACGCCGTGCATCGCGAGCGCGGCTTCTTCCGCGACCTGGTGCGGTTCATGACCTCCGGCCCGGTGGTCGCTGCAGGTGCTGGAGGGCGAGAACGCGGTCGCGCGCAACCGCGAGGTGATGGGCGCGACCGACCCCAAGAAGGCCGACCGGGACACGATCCGCGCCGAGTTCGCGGAGAGCATCGAGGCCAATTCCGTGCATGGGTCGGACAGCGCGGAGAACGCGGCAGTGGAGATCGCTTTCTTCTTCGCGGAGATCGAGATCGTGGGGTGATATCGAGAGGCCGAAAGCCCTGACCGGTCCCGCCTTTGTATCGGTCCCTCCTAACACCCTCGCGCGAGGGTCGGCACTGATGGCCTCTTTCGTAATGCCAACTGCCAGGCTGATGGCTGCTTCGGGGGACTGCTGTCCGTCCCCGCTTATCGGCCAATCGACCCGTCACGGGTAGACGCCTTTGTGGGTCAGACGGGACGACGCAGCGACGGCACGGCAAAGCGCGTTGACCATGCCTCGCATGTTGCGGCGCCGGTTGGTGGTCCAGCAGAAGGCGCCGAGATAGTCGGGCAGATGCTTGGGGGAGAGCCGCTTGTGGGTGGCCTTGAGCGCGGTACTGAGATTGGCGACCAGGGTGTTGACGGTGAAGAACGGGGCGCTGCGCTCGCGCTCCGGACGCCCGCCGCCGGTGACGGTGGCGACATGCGTCCGCCCGGCTTCACCGAAGGCGTTGAACGCCCGCAAGCCGTCCGTGTGCACAGTCGCGCCGGCGGCGATGTGGGCATCGCGGAACGCGGCCACCGCCTCGCTGGAGAAGGCGCTGACCGCGCGCATCGCGACATGGCCCATGCGCCCGTCCGCATGCCGCTCGCAGGCGACGATGACGCAGGTCTTGCCTTCGGTTCCGCTGCCTTGGTTCCTTTCACCTCCCAGACACACGTCATCCGCCTCCACTACCGGCGGCGCGGCATCGTCGTCGCTCGCGCCCCCGAGCGAATAGCGCTCCGTCCGCTCGGTCATGGCGTGGCGGAGCCGCTTGTGCAGATACCAGGCCGTCTCATAGCCCAGGCCCAGCCTGCGGCCGAGCTCGACCGCCGAGATCGCCTGTTTGGTGCTGCTCATCAGGTGCATGGCGCGGAACCAAGTGGTCAGAGACAGCTTGGTGTCCGCCATCACGGTGCCCGCGGTGACCGACCAACGTCGGCCGCAGCGCGTGCAGCCGACACGGCGGCCGTAGACATAGCTCTTCAGATTGGCGCAGCGCGGGCAAGGCATTCCTTCACGTTGGCGCGCCGCCACCAACGCCGCCAGACACTGACCCTCCGTCCCGTAGAGTCGTTCGAACTCAACGTCCGTCAGCCCCTTCATGATTGCCCGCACCGTTCTGCTCCGAGACGCCGCGTTCAGAGCGACTTTGCGCTTCCCTGCTGCAAAGTACAAGAGCGGGTCGATTGGCCGATAAGCGGGCTGTCCGTCCGCTATAGGGAGTCCGGGAAGGAGAAGAAGACCTTACCGATGGTGGGCGCCCCTGCCGGGCAAGGAAGAATGCCTAGTGCTTAGGCAGCCGGACGGCACAGTCGCAGGTTCGGCCGAAGCATGAGGCTTGACACAACATCCTGCTGGCCGAGATGGGCGGGTGCCAAATGTGCTATGTTGTAGTGGACACCTCAACGTTCGAAACCGCGCCCGAAGGAATATCATGGGGTCGATGATTACATTACGCCTTGGGCGTCTCGAAGTGGATTGGGGTAAAAACGAATTCTTCCGCAATCACTCGCCGCTTTTCGACAAGGCCGACCTCGCCGAAGCCGAATATTTTTACGCGGACAACGAGGTTGTCGTGCAGCCGGCCTATGTTCGGAAACTGAGTCGCGTTATCCCCCGGCTTGAATTGCTCGGGTTCAGCATGGACGGCTGTAGGACGGCATACACCGAGGCGCTTCGGCACGTGCCGCACTATTATCCAAAGGTGGCTATCGACTTCGACGCATTCCGCCAGGCACTCTGCGCCGTCAATCTCGACCGGGTCCGCAACGACGAATATGACGGGGACTTCGAGCTTGACGAATTCGCCACATACATCTTGAGCGATCCCGAATTCAAACGAGTCTCGGCCGCGCTTTCAGACGGCGTGACGCGCGACGACGGAACCTTTTTCGGGAACCTCGACCCTTACCTGATTCTCCGATTGTTGGGTGGAAATCCCGCCAATCTAGCACGCGATTTAATTTGGGGAATTCACGACGTTATCGAGGGCGGGTGGGTCGAGAACGACGAGGTATTCGAGCTGCTGGCCGATGAGAGCAAGTTCCTGATCGTCACCGAGGGCTCATCGGACTCCAAAATTCTGAAGACCGCGCTGCCTCTCGTCGCGCCGGACGTTGCAGACTTTTTTAATTTTGTGGACATGAAGGACAATTATCCCTTCGCCGGCACTGGCAACCTGGTGAATTTCTGCAAGGGCCTTGCCGCCATCAACGCTCAGAACAAAATCGTCGTCATCCTGGACAATGACACGACGGGGCAGGAGGCCTTGCAGGGCCTGCAAGGCCTGAAGCTGCCGCGCAACATGCGGACGGTGTCGCTGCCGTATCTGGACGCCTTCAGCCGCTTTCCAACGCTCGGACCGTCCGGCGAGGCTGTCGAGGACGTGAACGGGCGCGCCGTCGCCATCGAATGCTTTCTCGATCTCGCCTTTGGACCGCGCGAACCCCGAGCAATCCGCTGGACCGGCTTCAATCCGCGGCGCGAGGCCTATCAGGGCGAACTCGTCGCGAAGGAGCGCTACACCGCCGCGTTTTTCGAAAACGTTACCAAGGCAAGCTACGACCTAGGCAAGCTGCGCCTGCTGTGGGCGCACATCCTCCAGGCTTGTGCGGCGGAGGTTATCCCGTGAAGCTGACGTCACCGACGCCAGAGGAGGTTCGCCGGGCTTTCGAGCTGCTACGACCCGAGAAATTGCTAATGGCGCGCGCGGATCTGGCCGACCTTGACGACGAAATGAAGGCCGAGCTGCACGACAGGCTGTGCCGGACGTTCTTTCCCGTCGAATGGGCAAGCCGCCTGCAGTCGATTTTGCTGCTGCTACATGAGGCGCATTGCGTCGATCCCGTGCGGTTCGTCGCGCAGGTGTTCCTGCCGTGGGTTAGGCTGCGTCGCACCCCGCAGCCCAACTTGCAGCGCGTCGGCCGCGAGATGGCGCGTATCGGCGACATTGAAGAAGGCAGCATCGAGGAAACGGAACATCAGATCGCCCTCTACCGCCTCATCGTCAGCGATCTTTTCGATCCGTACATCCTTCCGATTACCCACATTTTGGCCGTGTTCGGGCCCTTGACGGTGCCTTGCTGGATGTGACGCGCTACCTGCGACGAGGTCGCGTGGCGTGAGGCTGCGATGTCGGACGCGATGCCGAAAGCGAGCGGCAGCGGTTCGAGGGCGGGCGCTGTCAAAGGGCCATCTTGGATCGATGCTGAAGTATCGGGGTGCGCACTTGGGGACAAGCGCCTATGCGACCGATTGCGGCGGCGGCTGCATCAGCTCGAGGGGGCGATGGGCGCTCCGCTGCCGCTGGCCTGTCAGGACTGGGCGAACACGAAGGCGGCCTATCGCTTCCTCTCGAGTGAGCGGTTCGGAGAGGACGCGATCCTGGCAGGGCACTTCCAGGCGACCGCCAGCCGCTTTGCGGCCACGGCTGGCCTGGTCCTCGTGGTCCAGGACACGACCGAGTTCAGCTTCCGCTGGGCCAAGCCGGGGACCATCGGCGCGATCGGCCGCGTGCCGATCGGGCGGGATCGTGACGGCAACCCTCGTGCCCACACGCGATGCGGGTTGTTGATGCACGCGAGCCTCGTGGTCACGCCCGAGGGGCTGCCGCTCGGCCTCGCCGCGGCCCAGTTCTGGACCCGCAAGGCGTTCAAGGGGGCAAACGAACTGAAGCGCCACGTCAACCCGACAAGGGTGCCGATCGAGGAGAAGGAGAGCATTCGCTGGCTGTCGAGCCTGGCGCAGTCCAGCGCGCTGCTCGGTGATCCGGGGCGCTGCGTCTACGTCGGCGATCGGGAGAACGACATCTACGAGTTCTTCTGCGCCGCGTGGGAGGCGGGCGCGCATTTCCTCGTTCGTACCTGCGTGGATCGACTGGCGGGCGATGGACGCCGCACGGTCGCTCGCGTGATGGCCCGGGTTCCGGTTGCGGGGCAGCACCGGATCGCGGTCACGGCGGAGGACGGCAGTGTCGCCGAGGCCGTGCTCAAGCTCCGCTACAGGCGGGTGCACATCCTGCCGCCGATCGGCAAGCAGAAGCGCTACCCCGCCCTCGACCTGACGGTGATCCACGCGCGGGAGGCGCGGCAGCCGCGCGGGCGCGACCGCATCGACTGGAAGCTCGTGACCGATCTGGCCGTCACCTCACCCGAGGCGGCGGTCGAAAAGCTGCAGTGGTACGCCCAGCGCTGGAAGGTCGAGCTCTTCCACAAGATCCTGAAATCCGGCTGTCGCGTCGAGGCGGCACGGCTGCGGACTGCCGAGCGGCTGGCCAAGCTGATCGCGGTGTTCTGCATCCTCAGCTGGCGCATCTTCTGGACGACGATGATCAACAGGATCGCGCCGCATGCCCCGCCACGCTTGGCACTGACGGAGGCGGAAATCACCGCCATCGACCGCGCGGTGCGCGACCGGCCCACCATACCCGGCGAGAAGACCCTGTCGCACTATCTCATGAAAGTCGCCTGCCTCGGCGGCTATCTCGCCCGCGCGCGGGACCCGCCACCCGGCAACGCCGTGATGTGGCGAGGTTGGTCCCGCCTCATGGACATGATGCTCGGAGCGGACCTGATGCAGGCAAAATGTGGGTAATCGGAAGCCGTACATCACCATCCTCGTGGCGAGCTGCGAATTTATCGCCGGCACGTTCACCGATCTCGACGCCGCAAACTTCAAGATGGGCGAGATCAACAAGGTCGAGTTTGTCGAAGCCCATCTGCGCAAATGCGGCGACGACATCCAGCTTTTCCAGGGTTACGACTCCAAGGTGCGAAATGCCATCTCGCACGCGGGATCGCACGGCTACGTCATCGAGGACCGCAGCATTCTCTTCCGCAACATCAATAGAGGGCCGCAGCCGAAGGTTTCGCTCGTCCGATGGAGCGTGGACGAGCTCGGCTGGAATAGCATCCGGGTGGCGGAGCTCGTCTCCTGCCTCGATGCGGCGACGGAAATCTTCGGGCTGGATTGCGTGCGTCTGGAGACCGGGGATTTTTCGCAGATGCTACAGGTCGTCGATGCGGCGTTCACCCCTGCGCAGCGGGCCGAACTGCGCGCAAAATTGAGCGAAGATCTGACGCGTATTTGGACAGACCAGGCGCTCGACGCTGGACGGCGCGGCGAAGTTCTGTCGGAACTCCTTGCGGAGCAGTTCCAATTGCGGGACATGGCGCTGCGCTGCATCGATCGCAGCATGGGTGGCGGGACAGTTCTGATCGCGATCCCGCCCGAGGGTGCTCTCGACGACGAGCGGTGCCTCAGGGGCAGGCTGCTAGAAATGACCCGCTACCTCATCTTGGCGCGATCCGTATTCGGGCCTTGCGGCGAGCGCATCGCCGTCGTGGAGACTGATGAAAAAGTCGAACAACCCCGGCTGATGGCGAAGGTACCCGGGCCGCTGCTGGACGCGTATGCGGAGGAGAAGGCGGGGCTGATTGATCTGCTCAGGGAAGGCCAGTTCAACCTCGGGTATGATCGGCTGGAAGTTGTGATCGACGACGAGGCGCTCGCCGAATTTGAGGATCAGTCGCTGGGGCGCCACTTTCCGCGCAAGGACCGAACAGGTCCCTTAACGCCGCCTTGATTGTCCGCCCGCTAGATGACGCATGCCGCCGCGCTGAATGTCTGCCTCTTGCATGATCCTATCGGGCAGCCAGCGTCCGACTTGGGTCGAAACCGGCCATCGGATGCGGCCGTTGATGTAGGGCTGCGAGAAGATGCGGCCCTCACACCCCCTGCTGCCATCCCCGGTCCGTCTGCCGCCAATACGCAAGCGTATGCCCCGCCGCCCGCGCCGCCGCCCAGCGCCGCCGGGCCGCCTCCGTCGCTGCCTGGTCCGTGCCGTCAAACAGGTCGAACACGCGCGCATAATCGCCGCAGCGCGCGCTTTCGGCGCCGACCACCAGAAACAGGAAGCGCGCCCCGTTCGGCGCCGGCTCGTCGGTGGTGGTGAGCCAGATCGGCTGTAGGTCGGGATCTTCGTCCGGCGTGGCGTTGTGCGGCAGCCACGCCTCGGCGCTCCACAGCGCCGCGTCGATCGCGCCCAGCCGGTCGGCGCTCCCGCACAGCACCACCGCGCGCTCCCCCGCGCCCAGCGTGCGGGCGAGCAGCAGCGGCAGCGCCTGGTCGGGGCCGGTGCGGGTCAGGTGGTAGAAGCCGATCTCGGCCACCGCCGCGTTCAGCTCTGCTCGTAATGCTCCGCCACCAGCCGGTCGAGCAGCCGCACCCCGAACGCCGTCGCGCCCTTGGGGGTGCAGGCCGCGTCCTTGGTGGCCCAGGCGGTGCCGGCGATGTCGAGATGCGCCCACGGCTTGTCGTTGACGAAGCGCTTGATGAACTGCGCGGCGGTGATCGACCCGCCCGGTCGGCCGCCCACGTTCTTCATGTCGGCGATGTCCGACTTGATCTGCTTGTCATAGGCTTCGCCCATCGGCATCCGCCACAGCTTTTCCCCCGTCGCCCGCCCCGCCGCCGTCAGCCTCTCGGCAAGGGTATCGTCGTTGCTGAACAGGCCGGCGTGCTCGTGGCCGAGCGAGATGATGATCGCCCCGGTCAGCGTCGCCAGGTTCACCATGAACTGCGGATCGAACTTCTCCTGGCAGTACCAAAGCACGTCGGCGAGGACCAGGCGGCCCTCGGCGTCGGTGTTGATGACCTCGATGGTCTGCCCGGAATAGCTCTTCACGACGTCGCCCGGCCGCTGCGCGGTGCCCGAGGGCATGTTCTCGACCAGCCCGACGAGGCCCACCACGTCGGCCTTCGCCTTGCGTCCGGCGAGCGCGGCCATCAGCCCGATCACCGTCCCGGCGCCGGCCATGTCCCACTTCATGTCCTCCATGCCGCCCGCCGGCTTGATGCTGATGCCGCCGGTGTCGAAGGTGACGCCCTTGCCGATGAAGGCGACCGGCTTGCCGCCCCCGCCCGCGCCGTTCCAGCGCATCACCACCATGCGCGGCTCGTTGGCGCTGCCCTGGGAGACGCCAAGCAGTGCGCCGAAGCCCAGGCGGCGCATCTCCTGCGGCCCGAGCACCTCCACCTCCACGCCCAGCTCGCGCAGCGTCCGGCAGCGCTCGGCCATTTCCGCCGGGTTCAGGACATTGGGTGGCTCGCTCACCAGGTCGCGGGAGAGGAACACGCCCCCCGCCACGGCCCGCAGCGGGGCGAACGCCGCCTCGGCCGGCTTCGGATCGGCGGCCAGCACGGACAGGCGGGCGAGGCGCGGCTTGTCCTCCGGCTTCTCCTTGGTGCGGTAGCGGTCGAAGCGATAGGCGCGCAGCACCGCCCCGAGCGCCGCGTGCGCCGCCTGCTCCGCCGTCAGCCCGTCCGCCGCCAGCGCCGCGCCGTCCTCGCGTCCCAGAGCCGCGGCGGCGTGGCCGCCCGCTTCCTCCAGCCGGCGCGGATCGATCTCGGACGCCTTGCCCAGGCCGACCGCGACGACGCGGGAGAGGCCCGCGCCGGGAGCCAGGATGACGCAGCTCTTGCCCTTGCCGCCCTTGAACTCGGCGGCCGCCATCGCCCGCGCGATCGCCCCGCCGGTCGCCTCGTCGGCCTGCTGCCACAGGCCGGATGGCCGGGCATCCTCGGCGACGAAAAGCACAAGCGCGCCGGAGGAGGGCAGCGAGGGACCGGTGAAGACGACATCGAGCATTGCAAAAGACCTTTTGCGTTCAGGGCCGGGCACTCTAGGCCATGCCCGCCCGGCTCGCCATCTCCGGCCCAATGACCGAGCTTCTCCCCGCCCATACCAAGTGCGTCGCCCGCGCCGCCGCCCTGCTGCGCGCGGGCGCGCTCGTCGCCTTCGGCACCGAAACGGTGTACGGGCTGGGCGCCGACGCCACCAACCCGCGCGCGGTCGCGGCGGTGTTCGAGGCGAAGGGGCGGCCGCGCTTCAATCCGCTGATCTGCCACTACGCGGATGCCGATGCGGCCTTCGCCGACGTCGCGGCGAGCCCGCTGGCGTGGCGCCTCGCGCACGCTTTCTGGCCCGGCCCGCTGACCCTGGTGCTGCCACGCGGCCCAGCCTGCAAGGCGGCCCTGCTGGCCGGCGCCGGGCTGGACACGCTGGCGGTGCGCGTCCCCGCCCAGGCCACCGCGCTGGCGCTGCTGCGCGCGGCGGGGCGCCCACTGGCCGCGCCCTCCGCGAACCGCTCGGGCCAGGTCAGCCCCACCACGGCGGCCCATGTGATGGACGGGCTGAGCGGCCGGATCGCGGCCGTGCTCGATTCCGGCCCTTGTCCGGTCGGAGTGGAATCGACCGTGCTGGACCTGACTGGCCCACGCCCCGCGCTTCTGCGCCCCGGCGGCGTTCCCGCCGAGACAGTCGAGGCTCTGGTCGGCAGGATCGAGCGCGGCACCCCTCACGCTCCCGCGCGCAATCCGCGCTCGCCCGGCCTCTTGGCCTCCCACTACGCGCCCACGTTGCCGGTGCGGCTCAATGCCGACGCGGTCGGCACCGACGAGGCCCTGCTCGCCTTCGGCCCTGCGCTGCCAGGGGCTGAAACGGTGTTCATGCTGAGCGCGGACGGTGATCTCAGGGAAGCGGCGGCGAACCTGTTCGCCGGCCTGCGCTGGCTGGACACCGAGGGCCAGCGCCGGGGCCTGCGCCGCATCGCGGCGATGCGGGTGCCGGGGCAGGGCTTGGGACTGGCGATCAACGACCGCCTGGCGCGCGCCGCGGCGCCGCGTGGGAACTGATGGCCGGCGCGGCTCGTATGATCTCAGCGCGGATACAGCCCGATGCTGCTCGCCACGCTGTCCGCAATCTGCTCCTTCGTGATGACGCCGAGAACCTGACCCGCCTCGGGAGAGCCGTTACGCGGAATCACCAACGCCATGGTTGCGTTCTTGCGATGCATCCGGGCGATGACATCGAACGTGGCCGCATTCTCCCGGACCATGGTGAAGTTGCGGCGCGCCAGCTCGCCGAGAGTTACCTCAGCCCCGGCAGCGCCAACCGCGCGCCGCAGGTCGATGTTGACGCGGAGAACACCGGCGATGTGGCCGTGCCGCGTGACCACGACATGGCGCAGCCCGCCCACGCTCTCCGCCATGGACAGAAACGCCCCGAAGGTGGTCTTCTCGTCCAGAATCGCCACGTCGCGCAGCATCGCGTCGCGGGCGCTGCGCACGAGAAACAGGTTCGCGTGCAATCCACGCGGCATCGCATGGCCGCGGCGGACCAGTTTCATCGTGTAGATACTCTCCAGCGATAGCATCCGGCGTACGCCGAGGCTGAGCGCCACCGCCAGAATCATTGGCAGCACGATGTCGTAATCGAGCGTCATCTCGAAGATCATCGTCACCGCGGTCATGGCGGCGCCGGTGCCGCCACCGACCATCGCCCCCATCCCGACCATCGCGAAGGCCGGCAGGCTGATCGGCACGCCAGGAAGCAGCGTCGCGATCAGGGTGGCGAAGGATGCACCGAGGGTCGCGCCCATGAACAACGAAGGCGAAAAAATCCCTCCCGAGGAGCCGGACCCGAGGCTGAGGGTGGTGGCGAAGAGCTTGCACGCGAACAGTAGCAGCAGGAACGCGCCGCCGCCCGCCAGATGGCCGGTCAGGACCGCCTGGATCGTGGCATAGCCCACGCCTTCGACGTAGTAGTGACCATAGGCGACCAGCAGCACGTAGATCAGCACGCCAACCGCGAGCATGCCGAGCGCGTGCCGCAGATAGCTGCCGGGGATGCGGTCGAAAACGTCCTCGGCCCAGTGCAGCGAGCGCACGAACAGGGCCGCGGCGACACCGGTGATCGCCCCGAGCGCCGCGTACAGCAGCAGCAGCGTGACGGCGCCGCCCGGCTGGTTGGGAACCGCCGCGAGCGCCGGCACCGTGAAGGCCGGCTGGGAGCCGAAGAAAAGCCGGCCGAGCACGGTGGCGGTCCCGGTGGCGAGGGCGACCGGCAGGAATGTGTTGGCGCTGACCTCCGGCAGCATCAGCTCGGTCGCGAACAGCACGCCGCCGATCGGCGTGTTGAACGTCGCGGCGATGCCGGCGCCGGCGCCGGCGGCGACCAGCGTGATGCGCTGCGCCATCGGCATGGCGATCACCTGACCGAAGGTCGACCCCAGCGCGGAGCCGATCTGGATGATCGGTCCTTCGCGTCCCACCGCGGCGCCGGTGCCGATCGCCAGCGCCGAGGCGGCCGATTTGGCTGCGGCGACCACGGGACGGATCACGCCGCGCTGGTAGTAGATCGCGTCCATCACCTCCGGAACGCCATGTCCCTTCGCCTCGGGAGCGAAGGTGTTGACGATGAAGGTGACGGCCAGCGAACCGACTACTGGCACCAGAATAACCAGCATCCCCCACGGCGATATCGGGGTAAACAGGCTCGAGTCATAGGCGAACGACACGTGACCAAGAAACGCCAGATTGTGGATGAACCCGATCAGTGCGCGGAAAAACACCGCCCCGACGCCGGTGATGACCCCTACCACCAAGGCGAGTCCACAGACCGACAACAGGCCGAGCTGCCGGGGCTCCCGTTTTCCGGCGATGCCGGCGGCTTCCGGGGCGGGTTCGCGTCCGGCTGTCCGAGCGACCCTCGGGGGGACGATGTTCGTCATCTGGGAGCGACCTGAACAAGCTGCGCAACGGGCTCAGGACTTTCGGACCTACGTCGGTCCAAGTCCAACCGAGGAGGGCCACGCGGCATTACAAACCTGTGCGCAGGCCGCGCCAGGGCCGCCCGCAGTGCTTGACCGCGGCCGATAACCACGCAAGCCATCCAGCCCAACCTTGACGCTGAACTGATGCGCGCCTGGGCTGCGGGGGAGAGGCGCGATTCGCCAGGAGAACCTCACGTTCCATCTGAGTTCGTCTCCGCGGCACGATATCGGCCTTGACGTTTGGCGAAGGCGGGTCTCCCTCGCGCTGGTGGTCAAAAATTACCACGTCCGGCAGCCAAGGCACGACGCGAGCGAGAGGAAACCCGAGATGTCAGTTCCCTGCCCTCCAATGCAATGGCCAAGCATGCTCGAAGAGGCCGGTCCCGCCGAGGATACCGCCCTCATGCTATCAGGGTCGGCTCGGATCGGCCGCACGGCGTTCCGCATCGTGGCGATAAGGGTCGAGTCCCGACTCAAATTCACGCCTGACTACAGATCCAACCTCAATCACGCCGTGTATGATCGCCAAATGCTCGAGACGCTGCTCGCGGCACTGGGTGAGATAGCGGATACCGACCATTTGCCCACCATTGAGCTTGCGACCGGCTCATACGTCATGTGGATGGCGCCGGCTCCCGAGACCTGCTGACCGGTTATTGCTCCGGCGTCACGGACAGGCTCGCTGAATGCCTCGCGACATGGCCGCGGCGTTGGCGGGCGCCGCTGGAACTGTCGCGCGCCGCAGCACTGCGGGACACCACGAACCTGGCCGCCATGCCTGGATGGGATCACAAGACGAAGCGGGCGGTCTAACCTCAGCGGGCGAGAGGGAGACACGCCATGCCAGCCAGCCACGCCGCCCGCCTTCGCGAGCTGTTCCGCCAGCAGCGGATGCTCACCGCTCCAGGGGCCTATGACGCTATCACCGCGCGCGTCGTCGCGCAGGCGGGCTTTCCCGCCGTCTACATGACGGGCGCCGGCACCGCGGCCACGCTCGGTTTTCTCGATTACGGCCTCCTCACCATGACGGGGATGGTGGACAACGCCGCCCGCCTCGCGCGCGCCTGCGACGTGCCCGTGATCGCCGACGGCGACACGGGCTACGGCAACGAGCTGAACGTCGTGCGCCTGGTCTGCGAGCACGCGCGCGCCGGCACCGCGGCGATTCATATCGAGGACCAGGTCAGCCCCAAGAAGTGCGGCCATTTGGACGACAAGCAGATCGTCGCGCGCGACGAATGGATCGCCAAGATCCGCGCCGCCGTCGAAGCCCGCCCCGACCCGGATTTTCTGGTGATCGCCCGTACCGACAGCCGGGCCGTGGCCGGCTTCGATGAAGCCGTCGCGCGCTGTAACGCCGCGCTGGAGGCGGGCGCGGACATGGCCTTCCTGGAGGCGCCACGGACCATGGAGGAGGTCGCCGCCGTGCCGAAGCGCGTCGACGGTCCGTGCCTCTACAACCTCGTCAAGGCCGGAAAGAGCCCGGACGTGACGCTCGACGAGGCCGAGGCGATGGGCTACCGCCTCGTCATCGTGCCGGGCCTGATGTTTGAAACGATGATCGCCGCGGGCGATGCCGCGCTGGGCGCGCTCAAGGCCGCGCGCCGCCATCCGGAGGTCGGCGGACTGACGCTGCGCGACGCATTCGCGCGCATGGGCGCGGCCGAGTGGGACGCGTACCGCACCCGATTCCGCGACGTGGCGTCGCGCGCGGCCGCCGAGTGATCGCATGCTCATCGCGCAGCTCACCGACCTCCACCTCCGCCCGGTCGGGCACGCAGCCAATCGCGTGGTGGAGACGAACATGCTGGCCGAGCGGGCATTCCGCGCCGTGATGGCGCGGCCGCCGCTTCCGGATGTCGTGCTGCTGACCGGCGACTTGGCCGATCAGGGGCTGGCCGAGGAGTACGCGGTGCTCACCGAGCTGATCGCCCGCGAGCTGCCGCTTCCGGTCTTCGCCATTCCTGGCAATCACGACGACCGCGGCGTGATGCTGGCCTGCTTGCCTGGCACGCGCCAGGAGGACGGGTTCGTGCAGTATGCGGTCGACGCCTATCCCGTTCGCATCGTCATGCTGGACACGCTGGTCCCCGGCGAAGCGCATGGCGCGCTTTGCGCGCGGCGCCTGGCCTGGCTTGACCGCACGCTCGCCGCCGTGCCGGACAAGCCGACACTGATCGCGATGCATCATCCGCCGTTCCTCTGCGGCATCGCGCACATGGATCAACTGGCCCTGCAAGACCGGGCGGCGTTCGCCGACGTGCTGGTCCGGCACCGGCAGGCGCGGCGCGTCATCTGCGGCCACAACCACCGGCCCGTCACGGCCCGCGTCGGCGAGGCGGTCGCGTCCATCGCGCCGTCGGTCGCGCATCAGGTGGAACTCGACCTCCGCGCCGGCGCGCCCTCGGCCCTCGTGCTGGAGCCGCCAGCCTACCAGCTCCACCATTGGTCGGCCGAGCACGGCTTCGTCACGCACACCGCCTTCGTGGAAAGCTACCCAGGGCCGTTCCCGTTCCTTGTCTAGCCATGACGGTTTCGCGCCGAATGATACCGCCGACGCGCCTTGGGTGCCGGGTCGAGGGCGTGCGGCTATCCCGTCTCGCGCGCGATCACATGCCAGCGCATCAGCCGCAATTCGCCCGAACGCATCAGACGGGCGCGGCGCAGCCACCGCTCTGCCTCCCGCACGACCGGCGCGGCCCGGGACGGCGTCGGGCGTTCGCTGACCATCGCCTCCACCAGGTCGCGCCATCCGCGCACCATGAGCTGAATATGGCGCTCGGTGATGTCCTCGATCACCCGGAGGTCGAAGCCGAGTTCCTCTAGCGTGCGCGTGATCGCGCCCTCGGTCAGCGGCGGCTCCCGGTGCTCGGACCGAACCCAGTCGGTGAGCGGCGGCGCCTCCCCGGTCGCCGTTCCACCGGCTACGGCCTCGACCAGGACGAAGTTGCCGTTTGTCCGCAGCGCGGTTGCGATGGCGGGCAGGACGATCCCCGCCTTGCCCTGGCCCAAGGGCTCGAGCGCAAGGGCATGATGATAGGCGCGGGCAGGAAAGCGCGGCGCGGTCGGATCCCACGTTTTGATCCGCGCGCGGCGTCCCAGATCGGTCGCCGCGCAGTGCCGTGCCGCCGCGGCCACCAGTCCCGCATCGTGTTCGAACCCGCTAACCCAAGTCCCAAGCCGCTCGGCGAGGCAGCGCGCCGGGCCGCCGGCCCCGCAGCCGAGCAGCAGGACGCTGCATGCCGCCGACAGGCCAAGCGGCATGGCGAGCCGCAGCACCTCCTCCTCGCCGCCGGGCAGGGAAAACCCCTTGCCCCAGAGGGCGTCGGCAACCGCCAGGCGCTCCGGCGGCCAATCGAGGCGCGCGGGCGGGGCGTCCAGCGCAGCCGCTGGCGGCGGCGCACGCTCCGGCTCCCGGGTCTCGACGACCCGGGGCGCAAGCCGCTGGGTGTCGGCCGTGCCGGGCCGCTCCCGCGGGCGCCGGAACAAGCCTTTGACGCTGGACAGCATCGCGACGGATCACCTCCATCGCGCAGTTTACCTTGAAAGGTGTTGACGCGGGCTTACCCGCCCGGCGGCGAGCTGAGCCGCCGCGCCGCTCACAGCCACCGCTCGCCCGGCTCCATCCCCAGCATGTGCTGGCCAACCGTTTCGAGGTGCGAGGCGCGGCCCTGGGCCTGCTGGGACACCGTGTTCATGTCGCGGAAGCGGCGCTCGAACGGACCGGTGTCGAAGATCGCGGTCGCGCCCGCCTGGTGCCACAGCGCGTTCACCACCTCGCGCGATTCATAGATCGCGAACGTGGCGGCCTGGCGGATGTCCACGCGGTCCTGCATGGTCAGGTGCCCGCGCGCCGCTGCCCCGGCTTGCGCCCGCTCCAGCGTCGCGATCAGGAACGTGCGCGCGGCGCGCAGCCGCGCGTCGGACACGCCGATCAGCCATTGCACCGCCGCGCTGTCGCGCAGCGCGGTCTGGGTCAGCGCGGGAGTCTTGGCCGATGCCAGGCGCACGAAGTCCTCCAGCATCCCGCGCGCGATACCCAGGGCGACCGCCCCAAAGCCCGAAGCATAGATGTTCGTGGTGGTGAAGCGGTAGAGCAGGCCGTCCTCGCGCCGTTCCGCCACGCTGTCGCGCTCGACCGAATACGCGTCGGGCACGAACACGTCTTCGACCGAATATGTGTCGCTGCCGGTGCCGCGCAGTCCCAGCACCTGCCAGACGTCATCGAATGTCGCCGTCTCGCGCGGGAACAGCATGGTGCGCTCGATCGCCGCGCCATCGGGGGTGCGACCCTGCGTGCCGTTCTCATCAAAAACGGGACAGTGCGCGCCCATCCACGTCGCATGGCGGCTGCCGCTGGCGAACAACCATGTGCCGGTCACGCGCCAGCCGCCCAGCACCTTGTCCGCGCGCGCCCGGCCGCGCGCCTGTCCCCAGGCGAGCACGTCCCGCGAGCCGCCGAACACGCGCCGCGCGACCTCGGGCGCCAGAAGGGCCGAGACCATGGAACAGCCCGAGTTCTGGTTCATGCACCAGGCGGCGCTGGCGTCGCCCGTCGCGACCGCCTCGACGCACTGGACGTACTCGGCGGGAAGCATTTCCAGCCCACCCAGCGAGCGCGGCACCAAAAGGCGAAACAGGGTCGCCCCGTGCATCGCGTCCAGCACGTCGGACGGAAGCGCGCGGATCGCGTCGATCCTTGGCCCGGCGTCGCGCAACACCTGGGTCAACCGGCGGGCGCTCCCCACGGGCCCTGTCTCGGCGTTCCCTCGCTCGGGCTCGACGGGCGCATTGACGTCCATCAGTGCTTCCCCTGTTCTGCTGGTCGCAAGCTACACCGCGTCCGCAAATGGGCAAGGCCGCGCCAGGGCACCGTCCCGCCGGCCGCGCGTTAGGGCAGGGTCGAGCGATGAACCAGGTCGAGACGCTGATCGCGCACATCGAGGCGGAGGCGCGGGCGACCGCCGGCTGGACAGGGCGTCCGACGCTGAGCCCCCGCGTGCTGGACGCTCTGCGCGCCACTGACCGCGCCGCCTTCATGCCGGCCTCGGCCGCGGCCCGGGCGTACGCCGACGCGCCCTATCCCATCGGCCATGGCCAGACGATCTCGCAGCCATTCATCGTGGCGCTGATGACCGACTTGCTCGACCTCACGCCAGAGTCGCGCGTGCTCGAGATCGGGACCGGCTCGGGATATCAGGCGGCGATCCTGGCTCGGCTCGCGCGCGAGGTGTTCTCGATCGAGACGATCCCCGCCCTGTCGCACAACGCTCAGCAGGCGCTCGCGCAGGCGGGCCTGCGCAACGTCGCGCTGCGAGTCGGCGACGGTGCGGCAGGCTGGCCGGAGGCGGCGCCATTCGAGGCCATCATCGTCAGCGCCGCCGCGGCCGAGGCGCCGCCCGCGCTATTGGGCCAGCTTGCCCCGCCGGGGCGCATGGTCATCCCTGTGGGACCGCCAGGGGAGGAGCAGGAGCTGCGCCTGATCGCGCGCGACGAAGCCGGAGCCCTCCAGGCGCGCGGCGTGCTCGCGGTCCGGTTCGTTCCCCTCGTACGACCGGAGCGGGGAAATGACGCCCGGTTGACGCCGCCCGGCGGGCGCGTCTAGTTGCCGCCAAACCCGCCCCCGGCGGGTCAAGAAGCGAGGCGTTCCATGAAGCTGATGTGGTTCCACCTGATGCCGTACACCGAGCTGCCGGACGATTTCCGCGACAAGCACCCCTCGGTGTGGGTGGACATCCACTCCTCGCTGTTCGACCCAAGGCGCGCGCACCACATGTACAACGACTTCATGGACGAGCTGGAGTACGCCGCCGACTGCGGGTTCGACGCGATCTGCGTCAACGAGCACCACTCCAACGGTTACGGCCTGATGCCGTCGCCCAACCTGATCGCCTCCTCGCTGGCGCGGCGCACGACCGACGCTGCGATCTGCGTGATGGGCAACTCGCTCGCGCTCTACAATCCGCCGACGCGCGTGGCCGAGGAGTTCGCGATGCTCGACGTGATCTCCGGCGGGCGGCTGATCGCAGGCTTCCCGGTCGGCACGCCGATGGACGATTGCTACGCCTACGGGCAGAACCCAAGCCTGTTGCGCCCGCGCTACTACGAAGCACACGACCTGATTCTTCGGGCCTGGACCGAGCGGGACACCTTCGCCTTCAACGGCCGCTTCAACCAGCAGCGCTACGTCAACATCTGGCCGCGCCCGATCCAGCGCCCGCACCCGCCGATCTGGATACCCGGCGGCGGCTCGGTCGAGACCTGGCAGTGGTGCGCCGAGATGGACCATGTCTACTGTTACCTCTCCTACTACGGCTACAAGGCCGGGCGCGCGACCATGGACGGGTTCTGGGCGGAGATGGACCGGCTCGGCAAGGACCGAAACCCGTACCACGCCGGGTTCCTTCAATTCATCGGCGTGGGAGAAAGCCGCCAGCACGCTTTCGACCTCTACAGCGAGGCCGCCGAGTATTTCTACGGCCGCTGCCTGCATGTCGACCCGCGCTTCGCGCTGCCGCCGGGCTACATGAGCGAGGGCAGCCAGCGCGCCGGCATCGAGAGCCAGGTCCGCCAGGCGGCGGACGCCAACGTGCGCGGCAAGGGGACCGGCGAGCGCATGGCATCGGTCGCGCGCGAGATGGATGCGATCGTCGACCGGGGCTACGTCATCATCGGCTCGCCCGACGAGGTGGCCGAGCAATTGCGCGAGGTGGCGCACAACCTGAACGTCGGCCACCTGATGCTGCTCCTGCAGTTCGGCAACATGGGCAAGGAGCTCTGCCGGTACAACACCAAGCTGTTTGCCGACCAAGTGATGCCGAAGATCAAGGACGTGTTTTCGGAATGGGAGGACCGCTGGTGGCCGCGGCCGATGGCGCCGGAGAGCCGGGCGGAGATACCCGCCTTCGTGCCGCGGCTCGCGGCTGAGTAGTCTCCCCGGAAAACGACCAAAGGGAGCGACAGGTGAGCGAACCCGAGACGCTGAGTATCGAGATCAACGGCTTCCCGACCCGGATCTGGCGCAAGGGCAGCGGGCCGGAGCTGGGTTTCCTGGCCGGGTACGGCGGGCTGCCGCGCTGGGTGCCGTTCCTCGACCACCTGGCCGAGACACGCACCGTGATCGTGCCCTCGCTGCCCGGCTTTCCGGGCGGGGACCGTGGGCACACCGTGCTCGACACGCACCTGGACTGGATTCTGACCACGCGCCTGATCCTTGAGCGGGCTGGGTTGGACGGCGCCGACCTTGTGGGCAGTTCGGTCGGCGGCTCGCTGGTGGCCGAGTTCGCGGCGCTGTGGCCGAGGCGGGTGCGCAAGATCGCCCTGATCGCGCCATTCGGGCTGTTCGAGGAGCGGGAGCCCGCCACCGATCCCTGGGCGCAGCGCCTCGATGACGTGCCCGGACTGATGTGCGCCGATCCCGAGACCTGGAAGGCGCTGAAGGCTCCGCCGGAAGGCGCCAACTCGGTCGAGTGGCCGATCGAGCAGACCCGCGCCAACGAGGCCGCCGCGCGCCTTCTTTGGCCCTTGGGCAACACCAAGCTCGAGAAGCGGCTGCCCCTGATCCAGGCTCCCACCTTGCTGATCTGGGGCGAGCGGGACCGCATCATGCCTCGCGCCTACGCCGATCGGTTCCGTGCCGCCCTCAAGGGCGAAACCGAGCTGCGCGTCATCGAGGGCGCCGGGCATCTCGCCGAGCTCGACCAGCCGCGCGCCGTGGGCGAGGCGATCCTGGGCTGGATGGCGTAGCCCCATGACGCTCGATCCCGACACGTTGATCGTGCTTGAGATGATGCGGGCCGCCGACCGCCCGCCTTTCGAGCAGCTCACCCCGAACGAGGCGCGCGCCGCCTACGCGGCCAGCCGCGCCGCGCTCCAGCCTGATCCGGAGCCGGTCGGCGAAACGCGCGACCTCAGCGCCCCTGGCCCGCTCGGCGACGTGCCGCTTCGATTCTACCGGCCAGCGGACAGGGCAGGGGCGGAGGTGTTGCCAGCCCTTGTCTATTATCACGGCGGCGGCTGGCTTCTCGGCGGCCTGGAGTCGCACGACGTCATCTGCCGCCGGTTCGCCAACCTCGCGCGCTGCGCGGTGATCTCGGTCGATTACCGCATGGCGCCCGAGCACAAGTTCCCGGCCGCCGTGCAAGACAGCGCCGCCGCGACGCGCTGGGTGATCGAGAACGCCGAGCGGCTGCGGATCGATCCCGCCCGTGTGGCGGCGGGCGGCAACTCGGCGGGCGGCAATCTGGCGGCGGTCATGGGGCTGATGGCGCGCGACGGCGATCTGCCGAGAATAGCGTTCCAGCTCCTGATCTATCCCACCACCGACATGATGATGGTGACGATCTCATCGCAAACCGTGCGCGAGGGCGTGCCGCTCACCAGCGGCACGATGAGGTGGTTCATCGACCACTACCTGCGCGACGCGGCGGACGGGCTGGATTGGCGTGCCTCGCCGCTGCGCGCGGCCAGCCTCGCCGGAACCGCGCCCGCATTGGTGCTGACCGCCAGCGCCGATCCGCTGCGCGACGAGGGCCTCGCCTACGCAGAGCGCCTGGAGCGGGAAGGGATGCGGATCAAGCTCCTGCACGTCTCCGACCAGGTCCACGGCTTCGTCAGCATGGGCCGGATCATCCGCGCCGCGGATGTCTCGTTGCAGGCCATGGCGGCTGTGCTGAGGCAGGCATTGTCGCTCCCCGACAACGGATAGCGGCGAAGCCGCTCAAGGCGGAGGCTGGCTGGCACGACGCGCCAACACCAGCCCTTCGCGCGCCAGGTCGCGGAGCACGGCGCGGGCCAAGTCGCGGGCCTGGGCGTCCGTGACCACCGTGAACAGCCGCCCGACCGCGCGGGCGACCGCCTCCACCGCCGCGTCCTCGTCCAGCTCCGTCACTGTCCCCGCCCCAGAGCGCGGGCGCTGGCGGCGTAGAAGGCCAGCGAAAGGGCGGAGTTCAGGAGCCGGCCGCGCGCGAGCTGCGCCACACCCACGCCGGTCAGCAGGGTGGCCAAGCCGGGCCGCCGCAAGGCGCGGAACGCGGTGAAGCCGTTCCACAGGTTCTCGACGGCCGAGTCGCCAACGACACGACCGCGCGCGAGCTGCACGACGGACGCGGCGCCGAAGCCGATCGCCGCGAGCCCGAAGGGAGAGGGGGGCGCGACCGGCCGGCTTATGTGCCGGACAGGCGGCTT
The DNA here is from genome assembly GCA_963818725.1 of uncultured Pseudomonadota bacterium. Classification (GTDB taxonomy): domain Bacteria; phylum Pseudomonadota; class Alphaproteobacteria; order Acetobacterales; family Acetobacteraceae; genus DATFDN01. The sequence continues at coordinate 362,834 of CAWFTU010000001.1, forward strand.
GGGGGCCACGATGTCGAACCCAAGGTCGCGCGCGATGGGCTCGATCTCTCCCTCATGTTCCACCAGCAGGCCCGACGTGACCGGATTGGCCCGCACCGCCCGCACCGTGGGTAGACCGCGCGCTTGCTCGGCCACGCGCGCGAAGAACGCGGCATCGCCACGCCGGGCCGGGATGCGCAGGCGCGTCCGGCCTGGCAGCCGGTGGGTGATTGTCGCCGCCGAACGAGCTGTCGGTTCGTCCTGCATGTCCGCCTCCCACGACAATGCCCAAGCGCCTTTGAACCACTCTGGCCTCGCACGAGGCAATTACCCCGCGTAATCTTTAAGACATAGGATTCCCGATTGTCCGAAGGAGAGTCACCGTGGCACGAGGATACGGGGCCGGTATGGCCACTGGGCTGGCGGTCGGCGTCGCAGCCGCGTTCCTGCGTCCACTTTGGCTGCCGGTCATGACGCGATGGGGCCGGCCGGCCGCGAAGGCCGCGATCAAGCAAGGCGTTGTGGCCTACGAGCTGGGCCGCGAGCGCGTGGCGGAACTCGGCGAGAGCATGAGCGACCTGTTGGCCGAGGCCCAGGTCGAGCTGGCCACTGAGCGCGCGAGGCAGCATGTGGCCGAAGCCTCCGCTGGTTCCGGAGAGTGATAGGGACAGCCGCGATATGGACTGTCGTGCCTATGAGCGCCGCGTTCCGTATCGTTCGCCTGGATTCCAGCCTTTTGGGTGTAAAAGCTCAGCTCAGCAACACGCCATGCTGGCGAAGGAAGCCGAGCAGCGGCAGCATTGGTAGACCCAATATCGCGGCGTGCTCGCCCTCGATCCGTTCGAACAGGTGAATGCCGAGACCTTCCAATCGATAGGCGCCGACGCTCGACGTGACGGCCGCCCCCTCCGCTTCGAGATAGGCGTCGAGAAACGCATCCGAGATCGCGCGCATGAACAGCCGCGGTTGGGCGAGGTGCTGCCAGAGGCGCCGTCCGCCCTGCTGGCAGACAATCGCCGTGGCCAGCACGTGCGGCTTGCCGCGCAGAGCGCGAAGTTGCGCGCGCGCGGCATCGGTGTGCTCCGGTTTGTCGAACCACGCTCCCTCGCAGACCAGAATCTGGTCCGCTCCGATCACGATCGCGTTGGGCTCGCGCGTGGCGACGCGCTCGGCTTTCAGCGCGGCCAACCACGTCGCGGCGTCTTCCGCGCTCGCGCCCTCCGCGCGAGCGCCGCGCTTGATCTCCGCCTCGTCCACGGCGGTTGGCCGGATGGCCAAGGTGAGCCCGGCCGCCTCCAGCAACCTGCGCCGCGCGGCGGAGCTGCTGGCCAGTATGATCGGCGGCGCGAGTTCCTGAAACATTGCCAACTGGTCTGACATGCGCGCGGGTCGGGAACCTTTCTATCCGGTGGCGCGTCATTAGCCCATAGCACGGCAGTTGGGATGGCGCGCGTGGCGGAGACTGACAAGCCCGGGACGGAGATGGTTATTCCAGTCCTGGAGGAGCGGGCTGTGGTCGGCACGCGGGAGGTCGAGGCCGACCGGGTGCTTGTCCGCACGCGTGTCGAGACGCGAGACGAGACGGTGGAGCGGCTGCTGCGCAGCGACACGGTCGAGGTCGAGCGTGTTCCAATCGGACGCGTCGTCGAGACCGCGCCCGAGCCGCACGAACGGGACGGTGTTTTGATCGTCCCGGTCGTCGAAGAGGAGTTGGTGCTTCGGACGCGCCTCGTCTTGAAGGAGGAGGTGCATATCCGGCGCATCGAGGGCAAGCGGCCGGTGCGTCACGACGTCCGGCTTCGGCGCGAGGTGGTCACCGCCGAGCACCTGCCCGTCACCACGTCAGACATCAAGAAGGATGCAGACAATGGCAAACACGAATGACCCGCTGATGCCTGAGAGAACCCTCGCGACCGATCCAGCGAGCCGGACCGACTCCGGACGCGGGTATCAGATCGTGGCGATGTTTGCGAGCTTCGAGCGGGCGCGCGCCGCGCGCGACCGCCTGGTCGAGGAGGGCATCCCCAGGGCGGACATGGACATCATCAACCGTGACGCCGAGGAGGGTCATTCCAGTTTCAATTACGAGCGGGACGACGAGGGGTTCTGGGGTGCGGTCAAGCGCTTCTTCGTTCCCGACGAGCATGCCGCCGGCTACACGGAAGGCCTGCGCCGCGGTCACGCGATGCTGGTCGTCCGTCCCCCGTTCGAGCAGCACGACCGGATCGTGCAGATCCTCGAAGGATACGATCCGATCGACTTCGACGCGCAGGAAGACGAGTGGCGCGCCGGCGGCTGGACAGGTACCGCGCCCGCGGCGCGGACAGCCGAGACGACGAGCTTGGGTACCGCGGCCTCTGAGCAGACGGCCGCGCGCCCGTTGACGGCCGAGACCCCGCTTGCGACCGAAACGCCGGTTGCGGCCGAAACAAGAACCGAGCGGACCGTCGCAGCGACGCCCGCCACGGCGACGGAGGCGATCCCGGTTGTCCAGGAGGATATCCGCGTCGGCAAGCGCCAGGTCGAGCGCGGCGGGGTGCGCGTGCGCAGCTATGTGCTGGAGCGCCCCTTCGAGCAGGATGTGACGCTGCGTGAGGAGCGTGTCGAGGTCGAGCGCCGGCCAGTCGATCGTCCGGTGGGCACAGTACCGGCGGAGGCCTTCCGCGAGCGCTCGATCGAGGTGACCGCGACCGGCGAAGAGGCCGTCGTCCAGAAGGAAGCGCGCGTCGTCGAGGAAGTCGCGGTACGCAAGCAGGCCGAGGAGCGGACCGAGACCGTTCGCGACACGGTCCGCAAGACAGAGGTCGAGGTCGAGAATACCGGAACGGAGCGGACGGTTCCCCGGACAGAGGCGACGACCACGGAGACGACCCGGAAGACCCCGTGATCCTGATCGGGTCCGGTCCTCCCCCCGCTGGGGGAGGGCCGGCGTTCAGCCGGTCGCGGCGGAGACCGAGATGACCGAGTTGAGTTCTTGACGAAGGGCCACCGCCTGCCCACCGTAAGCTCAACGAACATCCGGCGCGCGGTCCCATCCGCGCGTTCGCGCTTCAGCCTAAGAAAGACCGCGCCAGGAACCGCCTGGACCGATAGTGCTTTCGCTTCCGTGTCAAGGTCCAAGACGGGAGATGCGCTCGACATTAGCGACCCTTTGAATCGTTCAATTATTGGTGAGGATTGCACAACATGTTTCGACGAACAACACAAAAGCGCGAGGTGTGACATGGGCTTCCTCGATCATCTGTTGAGCGATGTCGGCAACCCAGCGGACGGTCAAATGGCCAAGCTGGCGCCGATGCTCCTCTCTGCCCTGGGCGGGGGCGAGGGGCAGAGCGCGCAGGCGAAGGGCCTGTCCGGTCTCGTCGACCGTTTCCACCAGGCGGGGCTGGGCCAGATCGCCCAGAGCTGGATCAGCAACCAGGCGGCCAATCAGCCGGTCACGCCGGACCAGGTCCATTCCGCGCTGGGAGAGCAGCAGGTCACCGCGCTCGCGGAGAAAATGGGTCTCCCCAAGACGGGGCTGGTGAGCGTGCTGGCGGGCATGCTTCCGAAACTCGTGGACAGCCTCACGCCAAACGGTCAATTGCCCCACGCGCCCGACACCCGCCCGATCGAGCAGGCCGGCCTCGCACAGGGACCGGGAGAGGCGGCGGCCTCGGCTGACAGGGATGGTGGTGTGGCCGGGGCGGTCGGGCAGAGCGATCCGACGGAGTTGATGCAGTCGGGGACGCCGCGCCGGTAAGGGAAGCCAGCCCTCACCCCAACCCCCTCTCAGGGAGAGAGGGCGTTGTACGCACTGTCTTTGCTCGCCACGCCACCTCTCCCGCTGGGAGAGGGTCGGGGTGAGGGTAGAGTCTAAACCGCGTCCAATTTGAGAGCCGTAGTTCGCTGGTCACTGAGCGGTGACGGTCCCATATAGGAGTTTTCCTATTCGGAGGCGTCAACAAGACAGGTGTTGCGTATAGATTATGAGCGGTGGGGTCAGTCAGCGGCGGAGTTTCGTCGTCTGGCCTTGAGTGCGCCGCATGCTCGCAGCCGCGAGCGGTTTCTGGCCCTGCATGAGATAGCCCAGGGTGACTGTGCGACGGCGGTGGCCAGCCGCACGGGTCGCCATCCCCAGACCGTCATGGCTTGGCTGCACATTTACAACGAACACGGCCCCGCGGCGCTGCTGTATCGGCGCACCGGTGGCCGCCCCCCTTTTGCCCCGAGATAGCGGCAGCGCTCAGTACCGGTGGTGCGCACGGCCCAGCAGGTCGCCGCCGCGCCCCCCATGGCCGAGACTGATCCGAAGCCCCGCTGGACGCTGCGCCGTCTGGTGGGGCTTGTGCAAGCGCGCTTCGGGTGCCGCCGCTGCCGCGAAACCATCCGGCTGGTTCTGCATCGGATGGGGCTGTCGTGGCAGAAGGCGAAGAAGCTACTGGGCCGTGCCAGTGCGGAACGGCGAGCGGCGTTTGTTGAACAGATGCGTCCACTGCTGGATGGTGCGCAGCGGGACCGTCATCAGTTGGTCTACCTGGATGAAGCGCACATCCGTCAGGACGTCGATCCTGGGCATGGCTGGGGCGTGCGCGGCCAGCGCTTTTATGTCGCCTCCACCTCGCCCGCCCTGGCCGACAAAGTCTCGTTCTATGGCCTGTATCTCTACAATGAGGGACAGGTCCGGATCTGGCCGTATCCGCGCGCCACGGGCGAACACACGATCGACGTTCTACGCCGACTGCGTGCCGAATTCCCCAACGGCAGGCTCATCGTGATCTGGGATGGCGCGCCCTATCACCGGGCTCAGTCCGTATGGTCCGCTGCCGCAGGTCTGAAGATCGAACTCGTGCCGTTACCCGGCTACAGTCCGGATCTGATGCCAGTAGAGGCACTGTGGCGCTGGCTGCGCGAGGACGTCACCTATCATCACTGCCATGCCTCCACCACGGATCTGACCCGCCGCGTCGCCCACTTCCAGGCCACGCTTAATCAGGCACCCTATGCCATCGCAGATCGCCTCTGGGTTAAGGACCAGCTCAATCCTGAGGAGGAGAAACTACGGTTCTCAAAGTAGACGCGGTTTAGGTTCACCGCAGTCCCGCGGCGATATCATGGAACAGCCGCGCGGGAAGCGTGCCGCCCAGCACGTCCTTCATCGGCTGATCCCCGTCATTGCCAAGCCAGACCCCGATGATCCGGTTGCCCACCCCGCCGATGAACCAGGCATCGCGGGAATCCTGCGTGGTTCCAGTCTTGCCCGCGACTGGGCGGCCAGGGATGGCGGCCTGCCGGCCGGTGCCGCGATCCACCACGGCGCGCAGCATCCGTGCCATAGCCTGAGCGATGTCCGGCGCGATCACCTGGGTGGGTGGCGTGACGCGCGCGGCCGTCATGCGCCCCCCGGTGGCCATGGCGGCGATTCCAAACGGCGTGACCCGGCGGCCCCCGTTGAGGAAGGGGGCGTAGGCGCCGGACAGTTCCATCAACCCGACCTCCCCGGTGCCAAGTGCCAGCGAGGCGTTCTCGGGCAGCCGATCGGTGATGCCGAGCCGCGCCGCTGTTCTTGATACCGCGTGCGCTCCGCCCGAACTCAGTAGCAAGCGAACCGCGACGGTGTTGACCGATTGCGCCAGTGCCTCCTCGACCGAGATCTGGCCGAGGAACCGGTGGTCGAAGTTCTGCGGGCTCCATCCCCCGAGGCGAATGGGAGCATCCAGCACGGGATCGTCCGGCCCGACGCCATGTTCCAGCGCGGCGAGCCAGACGAAGGGCTTGAAGGCCGAGCCCGGCTGCCGGCGGGCCAGCGTGGCGCGGTTGAACGGCGAGTCGCGGTAGTCGCGCCCGCCCACCATGGCGCGCACCGCGCCTGTCGCGGCATCCAGGACCACAATGGCGCCTTCGGTCACGTGATGCGCGGCGCCTGGTCCCTCCAGCATCGCCGCCAGGCGCTGTTCGGCCAGGGCCTGTGCCGCCGGATCGAGCGTGGTGCGCACGATCGCGTCCTCGCCCTGCGGCAGCGCCGCTTCCGCCTGCGCCGCCACCCAGTCGGCGAACCAGCCCGCCTCCGCCGCGCGCCCGCCGGGAAATCGAATCTGCCGGGTGGCCGCCTCGGCCTGCGCCTGGGTCAGGTCGCCGGTCGAGACCATCGCCGCCAATACCTGCCGCGCCCGCGCCGCCGCCGCGTCGGGATCGACGCGCGGGTTGAAGCGCGACGGCGCGCGTGGCAGTCCGACCAGCACCGCCGCCTGCCACAGCGTGAGCCGCCGCGCCGGCACGCCGAAATAGAGCCGGGCGGCGGCGTCGATGCCGAATGCGCCGGAGCCGAAATAGACCCGATTGAGCCAGATCTCCAGCACCTGCTGGCGCGTGAAGTGCCGGGCCAGCCAGAGCGTCAGCATCAGCTCCTGCACCTTGCGTCGGAACGTCCGCGTGTTGCTCAGGAACAGGTTCTTGGCCACCTGCTGCGTGATGGTGGACCCACCCTGGACGATGCGGAGGTGCAGGATGTCGATGGTCGCGGCGCGGGCCATGCCGATCGGGTCAATCCCCGGCTCGCGCCAGAAGCGGCGGTCCTCGATCGCGACCGCGGCGGCGGGGACATAGCGCGGCAGGTCGCGCAGCCGCACCGTCGCGCCCACCACGTCGCCGAAGCTCGCGAAAACCCGGCCAGCCGAGTCCTCAAGGGTGAGGCTGGGCCGGCGCGCGGGATCGAGCGCCGTCTCCGGGCGCGGCAGGTCGCGCGCGAACCACAGCAGCAGGGCGGCAAGGCCCAGCGCCGCCCAGATCGCACCGATGAAAAGAGCGCGCAGCACCTTGGGCCAGCGTCGCGCCGGGCGCGCGGCGGCCCGCTCGCTGTCTTGCGCGCGCGCCGGAATGGGGTGGCTGGGAGAAGACGCGGGCACGCGCGGCATGACCGCACTCTGGCCGATCCGCGGGGCGTTTCGAAAGTCCCGCGTTGCCCTGGGCGGCGCGGCCGATCAGGATGGGCGCGTCGCGGCGGCGAGGTGGTGGGCATGAGGGGGCTGTTCCTGGACGCGGTCGATGACCTGGGCGAGGTGTTCCGCCGCGTTGCCCGGCCCGACGATCCGCCGGTGGACGTGAATGAGCAGGCGGATGTCGCGCCGGAGGAGCTGCCGGGACTGCTGGCCGAGTACCGATTTCGTGCTGGACGACCACAGCCAGATGCCGACGGCGCAGATGCGCGCCTGCCCCGGCCTGCGCCACATCATCTTCCTCGGCACTGGCGCGCGCAGCTACATGAGCCCCGACGAACTGGCCGCGCTCGGCATCACCGTCCACATCATCAAGGGCTACGGCGACACCGCCGTGGCCGAGCACAGCATCGCGCTCATGTGGGCGGCGGCGCGCGACATCGCGCGCATGGACCGGGGAATGCGCGCCGGCACCTGGGTCCGCACCGAGGGACCGCAGCTCACCGGGAAGACGATCGGCCTGATCGGTTATGGCGGGATCGGCGCCGAGGTGGCCCGGCTCGCGGGCGGGATGGGGATGCGGGTGCTGGCCTGGAATCGCACCCCGAAACCAGCGCCGGGCGTGCGCTTCGCCCCGCTCGACGAATTGCTGGCGCAAAGCGACGTGGTGTCGCTGCACTTGTTGCTGACCGACGAGACGCGCGGCTTTCTCTCGGCCGAGCGCCTGACGATGATGCGGCCGGGCGCGATCCTGGTGAACACCGCGCGCGGCGCGCTGGTCGATGAGGACGCCATGATCGCGGCGCTCCGTGCTGGCCGGCTGCGCCACGCGGCGCTCGACGTGTTCACCGAGGAGCCGCTGCCGCCCGGCCACAGGCTGACCGCGCTGGAAAATGTGACCCTTTCCGCACACAGCGCCTTCCGCACGCCGGAGGCCAGCGAGACGCTGCTGCGGCGGGCGCTGGACATCGCGCGCACGCTGAGGCAAGCGTGAGGGAAAGCGGACGTGGCGGAATCGGTAGACGCAGCAGACTTCATTGGAGTGCCCCGGCGGAAACGCCGGGAGTAGAACCGCTCAAAGTCGGGGAAAGCTGACCGGCGCGGAGCCGGTGCCGATCCCGAGCCAAGCCCCCGGTGGGGGAAGGTGTAGAGACTGGACGGGCGGCGCCTACGGCCAGAGGGCTAGGGCGAAGGGACAGTCCAGACCACGAAGGCTCGCGCGGGCCGCGGCGAAAGCCGAAGTGGTACGAAAATCTGCTTCTCCAACGAGAGTGCGGGTTCAAGTCCCGCCGTCCGCACCAGGGAACCCGTCCAGCTTCGGTGTCCTGTGAAAGCGAATGCCTAGGCACGGAACAGGACAGCGGAGCCGAAGGCGGACCCGGATAGGGTTTGGCAATCCGTGCGGTGGCACAGCCGCCTCCGGCGAGAGCGCTAGGTCAGGAATCCCTCGATCTGGTCCTTTGTCCAGGCCAGCACCTCCTTTATGCTCTGCCCGCCCTTGAGACGCGCCACGATCCCGTTGTGAACGGCGTTTTGGTAGATCTGCACCGCGACTTCCGGCGCCGCCTCCGAGGCGGTCAGGCTGGACTGCGCGTGGTGCCACGGCCTGATCGGGTAGTTGTAGACGGTGCCCGGCGGCGGGCTGACCGTTTCCCAAATCTTGAAGTCCAGCAGCCCGGCGAAGGGCGGGAGGTCGAATCCCTCCACCACGTTGTCGCGCGCCTCCACCTGCTCGCGAGCCATCAGATAAGCGAGCAGGTCCTGCGCCGCGCTCTGGTTCTTGCTGAACGACCAAATGCCCCAGAAGAAGTACGCGCTGGGAACGAAGCGCCCTTTCGGGCCAACCGGGGCGGAGAAGGTCCAGCAATCCGCCGCCACCTGCGGGGCGTCGCGCTTGGCCACCGCCCAGGCCGAGGGCGGGTTGAATATCAGGGCGCTCTTGCCTGAAATGAGCGCACGATTGTTCGACGCGTCATCGTAGCTCTGCGCCTCGGATGGCATGAATCTCGCGAATTTCTGCCAGTACTCCAGGCAGTTGGTCATCTCCGGCGTGTCGAGCAGAATCTTTCCTTCCCGATCGACGAGGTTGGCCCCGAACGCGCGGAAGGCCGCGCCGATCTGGTCGAGCCCGTCCGTGTTGTTGGAGCCGCCGCAACCCATCGCGAATGTCAGGTTGTCCTTGTTCGCCTCCTCGGCGAGCCTGAGCAGCAGGTCATAGGTCCACTGGTCTTGCAGGGCGGTGTGCTCCGGCTTCACCGGATAGGCCGCCACCGGATCGAACCCGTGCGCCCTCATCCAGGAAATGCGCGCGCAGGGTGGCTTGGTCTGCGAGCCCGAGCTGCTCGGCACAGCGATCCAATGCTCCTTCGGGTGCGCGAGGTACTCGGCTGTCGGATCGACCTTGCCGTTGGCCGCGGTCAGATGTTGCATCAGCTCATCAACCGGCGCCAGCGAGTCACGGCGGTTGAACACTTCCCAGTTGAAGAACGTGTAAATGTCGTGTCCGGCCCTGGCCTGGGATTCAGCCACTCCGGTCATCAGCATCTTGTTGCCGTTGCTGGTGACAAAGTCGACGCTCACATCGACTTTGTTCTTGGCCGCCCACGCATCCACTTGCTGCTGCATGACCTTGTTGCCGTCCGGCACCCAATGATCCCAGAAGCCGATCGAGAGCTTGCCAGCAGCCCCGGCCGTGCGGGTGTGGACCAACGGCAATGCGCTCGCCGTCGCACCCAGCCGCAACGCCGTGCGACGTGAGATCGGGTTCGATCCCTTCATGTGACGCCTCCCTCCGGGCGGCCCCGGCGTGGGGCCGCGATCTATCGTTTTCGGCAGACAGCCCGTTTTGTTTACCGTTTGAAAAGACATAATAGACGCGTGAGGGCGGAGGGGAAGCGTCAGGGACGCCCTGAGCGGCTCCCGAAAGGGGACCTACGTCCCAATCCCGCCGACCGCCAGGTACTTCACTTCCAGATACTCCTCGATCCCGTACTTCGACCCCTCGCGCCCGAGGCCCGAGAACTTCATGCCCCCGAACGGCGCCTCGGCGGTCGAGATGATGCCCTCGTTGATGCCGATGATTCCGTGCTCGAGAGCTTCCGCCACACGGAAAATCCGGCCGACATCGCGAGCGTAGAAATAGGCTGCGAGGCCGAACTCGGTGTCGTTGGCAAGGCGGATCGCCTCCTCCTCGGTCTTGAAGCGGAAAAGCGGCGCCACGGGGCCGAACGTTTCCTCATGGAAGATGATCGCGTCGGGCGTGACATCGGCCAGCAGCGTGGGCTCGAAGAAATTGCCGCCCAGGCTGTGGCGCTTGCCGCCGGTCAGTACCTTGGCGCCACGCCGCGTGGCGTCGGCAATGTGGGCTTCCACCTTCTCGACGCCTTGGGCGTTGATGAGCGGGCCTTGGGCGACGCCCGGCTCCATCCCGTTGCCCACCTTCATGGTCTCGATCGCCGCCTTGAACTTCTGCGCGAACGCGTCGTACACGCCGTCCTGCACCAGGATGCGGTTGGAGCAAACGCAGGTCTGCCCGGTGTTGCGGTACTTGCTGGCGAGCGCGCCCTGCACCGCGGCGTCCAGGTCTGCGTCGTCGAACACGATGAACGGGGCGTTGCCGCCCAGCTCCATGCTGGTCTTCTTGATGGTCGGCGCGCACTGGGCGAGCAGCTTGGCGCCAACCTCGGTCGAGCCGGTGAAGGACAGCTTGCGGACCGTCGGGTTGGAGGTCAGCTCGCGCCCGACCTCGCCCGAGGGGCCGGTGATGACGTTGCACACGCCGGGTGGCATCCCCGCGCGCTCGGCAAGGACCGCGAGCGCCAGGGCGGAGAACGGAGTTCTGGCTCGCCGGGCGGATCACGCCGGTGCAGCCGGCCGCCCAGCCTGGCGCCGCCTTGCGGGTGATCATCGCGGACGGAAAATTCCAAGGCGTGATCGCGGCGAAGACGCCAATCGGCTCCTTTTGCACCAGAATGCGCCGCCCCTTGTCGTTCTGCGGGATGGTGTCGCCGTAGACGCGCTTTCCCTCCTCGGCGAACCAGTCGATGAAGCTCGCGGAGTAGGCGATCTCGCCCTTGCTCTCGGCCAGCGGCTTGCCTTGCTCGGCGGTCATGATGACCGCGAGATCGTCGGTGTTGGCGAGCATCAGGTCCGAGAACTTGCGCAGGATCGCGCCGCGCTCCTTGGCCAGCATGGAGCGCCAGTTCGGATAGGCGCGCGCGGCCGCCTCGATCGCCCGCCGCGTCTCCTCGGCGCCCAGCGCGGGCACCTCGCCGATCGCCTCGCCGGTGGCCGGGTTCACGACGGTCAGGGTCTTGCCGCTATCGGCCTGCACCCATTTGCCGTCGATGCAGTTGGCCTGCCGGAACAGCGTGGGATCCTTCAGCGACAGCGGGCTGGTGGGGTTGAGCATGGCGTGGGCTCCCTCCTGAGTTGCGATGAAGATAGGCTCTCGGACGATGAGTGTCAGCTTCTGGCCAACGGAGGGGCGCCATGCCAGCCTACGAGTTCGTCACGGTGGACGTTTTCACGGACCGTCGTTTCGGCGGCAATCCGCTTGCGGTGTTTCCCGCCGCGGATGGCCTGACGGACGGTCAGATGCAGGCCATCGCGGCCGAGTTCAACCTGTCCGAAACGACCTTCGTGCTGCCGCCCCACGATCCGCGCAACCATGCGCGCGTGCGCATCTTCAATCGGACGTCCGAGATGCCGTTCGCCGGGCATCCGAACGTCGGCACTGGTTATGTCCTCGCCCGCCGTGCGCAGGCCACCCCGGAGCACCTGACGTTCGAGGAGCAGGCCGGGCTGGTGCGCGTGCATCTGCTGCACGGCGCCGACAAGACGGTCAGCGGCGCGCGCATCTCGGCGCCGCGCTCCCTCTCGATCGGCGACGATGTGCCGGCGGACGTGATCGCCGCTTGCGCGAGCCTCGATCCCGCCGACATCGCCACCAGCGCGCACACCCCGCTGTTCGCCTCGGTCGGTGTGTGGTTCGTGCTCGCGGAGGTCGCCAGCGTGGAAGCCCTGTCGCGCTCCAGGCCGGACCTCGCGGCGTTCCGGACCGCCGCCGCGCGCCACCATTGGCCGGCCGAGCGCCTGTCTCTGCACCTCTACGCACGCCAGGATGGCGACGCGACGCGGCTGCGCGCGCGCATGTTCGCCCCACTCGGCGGCACCATTGAAGACCCCGCGACAGGGAGCGCCAACGCCACCCTTGCAGCGTTGCTGACCTCGCTCGCGCCGGGGGTCAATCTTTCACTGACCTACGAGATCGAGCAGGGCATCGAGATCGGCCGGCCCAGCCGGATGGTCGCAACGGCCCGCAAGACCGGCGAGGGGCCGGTCAGCGCCACGGTCGCCGGCGACTGCGTACCGGTGATGCGCGGGTGGCTCGACCTGTAGCCGCTCAGGCCCTGCGCAGCCCGGGCGGGCGGAAGCGAGCGAGCATCCCCTCCATCCGGCGCCGCGCCTGCCCGATCCGTCCGACGCCCGCGAGGCGACGGTCGAGAAAGGCGAGCGTCGCGACATCCTCCTCGCTGGTGTCGCGCACCCAGAATAGGACGGTCGCCGAATAGACTCCGGCGAGCGTGGCGCGCTTGGTGTACCACGAGAAATCGGTCGCGCGGTCGCCCGCCGCGTGCCAGATCCCGTCCACGGTGCGCGCCGTGCAAGCGGCCGCCACGCGCGCGTTGCCCGGCAGCGCGAGCACGCCGAGCGCCCGCCGCACCGCTTCCTTGTACGCGCGGTTCTGGCGCAGGCGCAGCGCGAGGACGGCGCGCACGCGCGCGGGCACCCGCATCGCCGTCATGTCCAGTGCCGCGGCCTCCTCTTCCATGCGCCGGTCCGCGAGGTCGCAATACGCCTCGATCATGTCTGGCGCGCCGCCAGGGAACAGGAGCGGGGCATCCTCGGGATCCTGCCCGGCCGTGACCAGGGCTTGGCGCAACGCGCGCGCGGTCCAGCCATCGAACGCCACGTTGGGCAGCAGCGCCTCGATCGCCGCGTCGCGTTCGGGGCTCCGCTCGGGCGGGCGCATCAGGCGGCCACCTTGTTCGCAGCACGTGCCAAGTCCTCGGTGAAGCCGAACAGCCGGAAATCGGTCAGGCGCATGGTGTAGAGAATCCCGTCCAGGTGGTCGTCTTCGTGCTGGATCACGCCCGCGTGGAAGCCCGAGACGGTGCGCTCCACCACGCGCCCCTCGCAATCGACGCCGCGGTAGCGCACGCGCGGCGCGCGGGGGACGGCAGCGCGCAGTCCAGGAATCGAGAGGCAGCCTTCCCAGCGCAGCACCCGGTCGTCGGACAGCAGCGTGACCTCGGGGTTGACGAGCACGGAGTTGCCGACCACCACGTCCTCGGGATCCTCGCTGCCACGCTCGCCCGGGACGCGGAAGACGAACAGCCGCAGCGGCACATGCACCTGAGGCGCCGCCAGGCCCACGCCCGGCGCGTCCTCCATCGTCTCGATCATGTCCGCGACCAGCCGCCGGATCTCCGGAGCGCCGGGGTCGGAGACGGGCTCGCAGCGCTGGAACAGTACCGGGTTGCCCATGCGGGCGATCTTGAGAAGGGCCATGCTGGCTCCGATATGGGCCGCGATCCGGGTTTCGCGAGGGTGGCGGCTATGGTAATAGCTGTCGGCCCGGCTTGGACGCCAAGCGCGGGCGCCAAGGCGCGTCCGCGGCAGGCGTGGGCGGCATGACGAAGGAGTAGGCGGCCAAGTGCAGGTTCTCGTTCGCGACAACAACGTCGATCAGGCGCTGAAAGCCCTCAAGAAGAAGATGCAGCGAGAGGGGGTGTTCCGCGAAATGAAGCTTCGCCGGCATTACGAGAAGCCCTCGGAGCGCCGCGCGCGGGAGGCGGCCGAAGCGGTGCGCCGCGCGCGCAAGCTGGAGCGCAAGCGCCTGGAGCGCGAAGGCTTCTGATGCCCCGCCCCGCGCCGGGCGGGGTTGGTCCCTAAGCCTGCCGCGGCCGCCCGCGCGGGAGCAGACGCCATGCCGCATGACTATCACAGTCACACCCATGTGAGGCCGGATGGCGGGAGCAGGGCGTTCGCGATCGCGGCCGCGATCAATCTCGCCTATGTCGCCGCCGAGGCCGTGGTTGGCGTCGTCATTCATTCCACCGCCCTGCTCGCCGACGCCGGCCACAATCTGGGGGACGTGATCGGCCTGGTGGGCGGCTGGGTCGCGGTCTGGCTCAGCGCGCGGCATCCGACATCGCAATTCACGTACGGGATGCGGCGGGCCTCGATCCTCTCGGCACTCGCCAACGCGGTGATCCTGCTGGTTGTGACGGGCGCCATCGCCTTGGAGGCTGCGCGACGGCTGGCCAACCCGGTCCCGATCGCCGGCTTCGTCATCATGGCGGTGTCGCTCGCCGGCATCGCCATCAGCGGCGTCTCGGCTTGGCTCCTCGCCTCGGGACGCCAGAGCGACCTCAATCTGCGCGCGGCGTTTGCGCACATGGCGGCGGATGTCGGGCTCGCGGTCGGGGTCGCGGCGGCCGGCCTAGTGATTGCGCTCACCGGCTGGAACCGCGTGGATGCGGCGGTGAGCCTGGTGGTCGCGGCAGTCATCGTCGCTGGCACGTGGAGGCTGCTACGGGAGTCGGTCAGCTTGTCGCTGGACGCGGTACCCGAGGGCATCGATCCCGAGGCGGTCGCGACATGGCTGCGCGCCCTGCCTGGCGTGAGCGAATTGCACGACCTCCACATCTGGGCCTTGTCCACCACCGACACGGCCTTGACGGCGCACCTGGTGCGCGATGACGCGACACGCGACACGATGCTCCTCTCGCGCGTTACAGTAGAGGCACGCGAGCGGTTCGGCATTGGCCATGCCACGATCCAGCTCGAGACGCGGGAGTGCGCCCACACCTGCACGCTCCGCCCCGCCCACGTCGTGTAGGCTGGGCGTTCGGCTGGCTGGTCATTGGAGAGCGCTTGGCTTTCGAGCGGAGAGCGGGCGCCGGCGACGTCAGCGTATGGCCTTGCGTACCTACGCCTGCGACCATACCGCCCTGGAGTGACGATCATGAGCGATGCGACCACGCTTCCCTTCCGGCCCTTCCGCGCCGGCACGCAGCCGCCTTGGGACGCGCCCGGATACGGCAGCACCGCCAAGCGCCATCCGATACACACGCCAGCGCGCCTGCCGGGCGGGCAGACGGCCACCGAGATGACGGCGCCGCGCTTCGATCGCACGCGCTATCCGGCGCTGGTCGACATCGCCCGTGCCGGCGGCCATGAGGCGGTGGGCGAGCGCATCATCGTGGAAGGCCGGGTTATGGACGAGGAAGGCCGGGCCGTGCCGCGCGCGATGATCGAGATCTGGCAGGCCAACGCCGCTGGCCGCTACAACCACGCGCGCGACCAGCATGACGCGTCGCTCGATCCGCACTTTAAGGGGATCGGGCGGGTGTTCACCGATGACGAGGGGCGGTACCGCTTCACCTCGATCAAGCCTGGCTCCTATCCTTGGCGCAACCACCACAATGCTTGGCGTCCGAACCATATTCACTACAGCGTGTTCGGCGCGGGATTCGCGCAGCGGCTGGTGACGCAAATGTACTTCCCCGGCGATCCGCTGCTGGCGCTTGACCCAATCTTTAATGCCGTCCCGGACCCGGACGCCCGCGCGCGGCTGATCGCGCGGTTCGATCTCTCGGTGACGCAGCCGGAATGGGCGCTCGGCTATCGCTTCGACATCGTGCTGCGCGGCCGTGGCCAAACGCCGTTCGAGGACGCCGACATGGATGGGGAGCACGCCTGATGCCCGCCGCCACCGCCAGCCAGACGATCGGCCTCTACTGGCATCTCCTGGAGGACCCAAGCTGGGCCGACCTGACCCGTTTCAGGGCGAAGGGTGAGCGAATCGCCCTGATCGGCACGGTGACTGACGGCGATGGCGTCCCGGTCTCCGATGCGTGCGTGGAGCTGTGGCAGGCGAGCCCGGAGCCTTCCGAGACGTGGGACGGCTTCGGCCGGGCCGTGACCGACGCCGAGGGCAATTTCCGCTTCATCACCCTCAAGCCCGGCCCAGTGCCCGGTGCTCCCGGCGCCAACACGCCGCAGGCGCCGCACGCCGCCATCACGGTGTTCGCGCGCGGCCTGCTGATCCATCTGCACACGCGCGCCTATTTCAAGGGCGATCGGTTGAACGATCAAGAATCCCTTGCTCGTGAGCCTCGAACCGGCGCGGCGGGCGACGCTGCTGGCCCGGAACGTGGGCGAGCGCGACGGGCTGCCTGCGTGGCGGCTCGATATCCGCCTGCAAGGGGTCGACGAGACCGTGTTCCTGGAGGTTTGACACCAACGGCCGCAAGTCCTGACCGAGTGGAGCCCTAATCCCTCGGGAGGGCTCCACATCTGGATCGGCTCCATCAGCGGCAGAGCATCGAACGTGATGTCCAGAACCGCCCCCGGTGCCGCCATGACAAGGCTCTCGTTCGTTTGTGCGCGGTCAACCGTCCGGCCCTCTCAGACGCGCTCGGCCAGCGTCTCTGGCGTGCGTGCCAGGGCCTGGATAAGGTTCGCGCGACTGACGATCCCCACGATGGTGCCATCGCGGACGATTGGCACGCGTTTGATGTGATGTTCCGAGAGCAGATCGGCGATTTCCGCCGCGCCGGTGGTCTCGGTTGCCGTGACGACCTCCTTGGTCATGAGATCCCTCACTCTATGGCGGTCCACGCGGAGGCAGTCGAGGAATTCCTGACCGAGCTCCGTGCCCTCAGCGAGCAGGTTCAGCCACCACGCGCGCCGAAGCGCGTGCCTTTCGCCGAACGGGCGCATCAAGTCGCCCTCGCTGATCATGCCGACGAGCTTGCCCTCGTTGTCGCAGACGGGCATTGCGCTGATGGCATGTTCGCTCAACAACATGGCGGCTTCGCCAACGGTGGCATCCGGGCTCACCGTGATGACGTCACGGCTCATGATGCTGGCGGCATGGATCGGCATGGATCTGTCCTCCGGGTGAGAGTCGCTGGGGCTCGAGGCCGGAGAGAGCCAGAACATGAAGGTTCGGGCATTGATCTGGCGCAATCGCAGCCGGCGACGGCGCTCTTCACACCGGCCCGGTCGAGGCTTGCAGTTCCATCGCGCGCGATATCCCAGGAGGTGCGCAACATTTCGGTTGCGCTCGTGGACGAGGACCGGTCCATATTATCGCGCCGGATCGCACAGGCCTTCCGCCACACTTCCAGGCGCTACAGCCGATCGCCGAGCGCGATATCGTCGCGCTGATGAATGCCGGGCGATATACGGTCGTGCTCCACATCCCGCCGAATTTCGAACGCGACGTTCTTGGCGGATGCAAAACTGAAGTCCAGCGCTACGTTGAAGCGACGCGCTTGCGAGTGGATTAGGCCACCGCGGCCTAGCGGTTCCGAAGATGCGCTCCAGCGGAGATTCCCGCCAGGAACCGCCGCATATTGATCCGGGTTCAGCGATGAGCGTCGATGAAGCGCAGAAGGTCGTTTTCGTCGGGAGGTTTCTCTAGCACTTCTTCGATGCCAAGCTGGGCGGCGCGGGTGACGATGGCTGGAGACGGCGAGCCGGTGATGAGCAGGACGGGCACATCCGCGCCGTCGCGCCGCAGCCGGGCGACCAGCTCCAGCCCTGTCATGCGCGGCATGTGGTGATCCAGGATCAGGCAGGCCGGCTCTAGGTCGCCGCCTTCGAGAAATGCCGTAGCCGATGCATAGGTCGCTACACTATAGCCGGTCACCTCGAGCACGAACTTCAGCGAGTTGAGCACCGCCGGGTCATCATCGACGATCGCCACGGTGCCCCTGCGCCTGTCCACCATCCGCCACGCCTTCCAGCCCGGGCAGTCGCCTCGCGGCGGAAATGTCACCGCCGCTCGGCCCTGACGCTATCTAAGGCGTGACTTGCTCCAGGCGCATTGACCTAGATCAGTCCACCTGGATTGCCCAGGTCTCTGATCACGCTTGCGGGGACGGGGTGCGTCAGGCTGGATGCCTGGAGTTTCGTACAACATCGGCCAGCAGCTTGATCAGCTGCATCATCGGGTTCCGGTCCGAGAACATGGCGAGCTGCGTCCGGTTCGGGCGCAGGCCCCGGATTGCGTTGACCAAGGTTCGATCGACTGTTGGCGATTGAGAAATTCGAAGTTGGCCACAAGGTGCGCGCCATCGAAGGGCCCGTTGCCGATGTTGCCCGCGAGCGCCGTCAGCCAAGTGCCGCCGAGCACGCCGTCCAGGTAGCGAAGGATTTTTGCCATGCGCGAAACCGCCAGCAGCTTCTTCAGCTTGAGGTTCTCCTACTCAAGACCCTCCCGGCGCGTGGCGTCGGATACTTTACGCACTCTAGCTCAGAGCGGGGGCATTCCAGGCGGCAGGGTTAGGAACGATGCCTGGTGGGAGACCGGAATAAGGTCTTGCGCGAGACCTCGCCGCATCAGGCCCCAGAGGCCGCGAGGCTCGACCAGGATCACCGTGATCGAAAGGGCGCCTAGTAGCATCAAGTGCCAGGTGCCAAGGTCAGATAAATACTGCCGCAGCACGAAAAACAGGATCGTTCCGAGCACCGGACCCTCCAGGCTGCCGACTCCGCCGATTACCACGTTGAAGATGACGAACACCGTGTAATCGATGATGCTGAACGATGCCGCCGGAGAGATGCGGAGCTTTTGAAGCGTGATGATCGCCCCCGCGAAGCCAAGAAAGGGCGCCGTCCACAGGAAGCACAGCACGCGCGCGCGCACCAGGTTTACTCCAACCGAGCCCGCGCCCTCCTCATTGTCGCGCATGGCCGTGAGACCGAGCCCTACCCGGCTGCGCAGCAGAAGCCAAGTACTCAGGAACGCGACCGCCGCCAAGACGAGCGCCAGCCAGTAGATCGCTATATAACGTTCGGCAGGACGGGCACCCAAGGCGCGCACGACAAAGAGCGGCAGACTCACGCCCGATCCACCGCCGAATGCCGTGAGCTTGCCGGCGCCCAGCATGAACAGCTCGGCCACAACCCAGGTGCCAACGGCGAGATAAGCGGCGCGCAGCCGGAACACGACCGCCATCGCGGGCAGTGCTAGGGCGAAAGTGGTCACTCCTGCAAGCAAGATCGCCAGGTGCGGCTCGATTCCGGCCAGGGCGGCGAAGCCGTAGAGCGCATAGGCGCCGATCCCCACGAACGCGTGCTGGCCTACCGTGACCACGTCAGCATAGCCAGCCAGCAGGTTCCACATCAATGCCAGCACCAGCATGGTCAGGAACTGGGTCAACGTGGCGATGGCATCGAGCCCGACTATCCAGGGCGCCGCCACCAGCACGACCGACCCCCCGGCGATCAGCCATCGTCCAATGAGCACGCTGAACGATTGCGGCCAGACCATGCCCTGCCTCAGTATTTCGGAAACAGCCCTTGCGGGCGCAACAGGAAGATGAGCAGAAACGTCGCGTGCCCTGCGATCGCTTGCCACGCGGCATCGAACTCGCCGCCGATGCTCTGTGCGACGCCCAGGACAATGCCTCCGGCGAGGGTGCCCCAGAGACTGCCGAGCCCGCCGAGAACGACCGCCTCGAACGCGATCAGCAGCCGAACTCGGCCCGCTGGTCGGGTCGAAGTTCATCCGCATCCCCATGAAACACGCAGCAATCGCCGCCGTGCCTCCGGCAACAGCCATCGCAACGGCGAAGATCCTTGGCGTGGACAACCCGATCAGGTTGGCGGCAGCGACGTCGTCCGACGCCGCGCGGATGCGGGCGCCAATGCGCGAGCGGTATAGAGAGAGATCGAGCAGCAGCACTAGCACCACGGCGGCAAGCAGCGTCAGCAGTGGCAGCACGCCCACATAGAACCCCGGCGCCACGCGGATCGTCGCCGTCTCCAGCGCGCCGCCGGGCAGGGTCCGCGTGTCCGCCCCGAAGCCTTGCAGCAATCCATTCTGGATGATAATGGAAACGCCAAACGTCACCAGCAGCGCCAGCAGCGGGTTCTGCCCCGCGATCCGTTGCAGCAGGAACCGTTGCAGCGCGTAAAAGCCCGCGCAGGCGCAGCCGGCAGCATGATCAGCATGGCCAGCAGCGGATGCACGCCGCAGCGCCATGCATATCGTGAGCGTCAGGAACGAGATCAGCACAATCAGGTCGCCATGCGCGATGTTGACAAAGCGCAGCACACCAACCGTCAGCGAGAGTCCCAGCGCGAACATGCAGTACAGTCCGCCGAGAAGTACTCCTTGCACGATCTGGTTGGTGACGTCCGCGACCATCGGTCTCAAGCCCCGAAGTAGTGTCGCATGATTTGCTCCCGATCGGTCTGGGACGGCCGACCGGACAATGCGACCTTGCCTTCGAGCAGGCAGTAGAATCGGTCGGATACCGCGAGGGAGCGGCTGATGTCCTGTTCGACCAGCATGATCGTGATGCCCTGGCGCCGGATCTCGGGAATCAGCGCGTAAATGCGATCGACGATGCGCGGTGCGAGCCCAAGGCTCAATTCATCGCACAAGAGCAGGCTCGGATCGGCGAGCAGGGCGCGTCCAAGCGCGGCCATCTGCTGCTCACCGCCCGAAAGTTGCCCGGCGCGCTGATGCCGGCGCGCGCGTAGCACTGGGAACATGTCATAGATCTCGGCGATGCGAAGTCCGCCCCGCCGCCCAACATCCCACCCGATCCCGAGATTTTCCTCGACCGTGAGCGAGGGGAACAGTCGCCGCCCCTCCGGCACAAGAGCAATTCCGCCCGCGACGATGGCTGTGGTTGGCAGGGCAGCGATGTCGCGCCCTTTGAAGCGGATGGTCCCGCTCACCCGGCCCGCCTGGCCCAGAATGGCCTTGAGAAGCGAGGACTTCCCCGCTCCGTTGGCCCGAATGATGGCGACGACCTCGCCGCTTGAAACCTCCATGGCAATTTGCGTGCAAAGCCTGGAACTGATCGTAGAACACCGATAGGCTGGAGATTGAGAGTAGCGGTCCCACTCACCGCCCCTCCGTTCCGAGATAGACGTCCTGGACGCGCGGGTCGGCGAGGACCGCATCGGGCGCCCCATCGGCCAGCACGCTGCCGTCATGCAGCGACAGCGATCCGGGTCGCAATGCGGCGGAAGAACCTGCACCACGTGCTCGATCCAGATTACGGCCATTACTGGCGTTTGCGCCTGGCGGACGATGCCGATCAAAGTCGCGCACTCCGGCTCGGTCAATCCCGCCGCGATTTCGTCCAGCAGCAGTAGCTTCGGACCCACCGCGAGCGCCTTGCACAGCTCAAGCCGCTTGAGATCGAGTAGCGTGAGCCCCGTCGGGCCGGCCGCGCGTGCGCTGGGCCAGGCCGGCGATTTCCAGCACCGCCTCGGCGCGGCGCCGCGCGCCCGCGCCAGTCCCGAGCGGCCGCCGTGCACGGCGGCCGACGAGGACGTTTTCATAGACGCTCATGATGCGCGAAGGGGCGGGGAATTTGATAGGTGCGTCCGATCCCGAGCCGGCAACGCTGGTCCCAGGGCGGAAGCCCGGTCACGTCGCGCCCGGACAAGCGAATCGCGCCGGAGGAGGGCGCCAGCACGCCGGCGATCAGGTTGAGCAACGTGCTTTTGCCGGCGCCGTTCGGCCCGATGATCCCTAGCACCTCGCCCGGAGCCGACCGCGAGCGACAGGTTCTCGATGACGCGAAGCTGGCCGAAGCTCCGCGCGGCCTGATCCAACACAGCGATGGGGGTGCATACGCCTCGGAGCTGCCGGCCGATCTCCAGCAGCACGGCGTCGCGGGCTTAGCTGCCGTACGCATCGGCTCGGGATGGCCGCCGAGGGGGATTTCCGGAGCTAGCGTGTTGTCCACGATCACCAGCTCCAGAGGCCACCTCGACCCTTTCCGCCACTGGCCCGCGACCAGGCGGGGTGAGGCGACGTGTTCGGGAATGGACCTTTGGAAAAGTTGATGGGGCCAACAATGGATTTATAGTCAGTGGTGCGCAGCGCATCGCGGATCGACTCCGGCCTATCGAGATCCTGCGAGCGTTTCAGCACGTCGAAGCAAACCTCCAACAGCGAATGCCTGAAGCCCAGCGCCATCGATGCTTGCCGACCGCTGGCTTTTTCGTATTCGTCGGCAAGCTGGGCGGAGCTTTGGCCGGTCATGCCCGAGCTGTACGGATGGAAGCGCGACCACCAGACCTCGATGGAGAAATTGATGGCACGGTCGCCATAGGGATAAACGCCCGGCGGAAACTCGGCGACCTTGCCTGCCGTCACGGCCCTGGGGTGGTACGCTTGGCGCGCGGCTTCGTTCCAGAACGTGGTGAAATCCGGTGCGGGCAAGACGGCCAGGACCGTATCCGCGTTGCCGGACTTGAAAGCGGCGATCTGGGCGTTGAAGTTGCTCGCCGGAAGGTCGAAGCGGCCGGGATCGACGATCTTGAAGCCATTCTTTGTTATAACCGGCGGCATCACGCGGGAGAAGGCGTGCCCGTCGTCGTCATTGGCCCAGAGGACGCCCAAGGTCTTCGTGGTGCTGATCTTGCTCCAGACGCCGATGAAGGCGTGGATTCCCTCGTCGGCGGAGAAGAAGAAATTGTAGGTCCAATCAAAACCTTTCTTCGGATCGCCGTGACGGCCGAAGAACCAGGGTTCCAGCGGCGCGTCGTTGGACAGGCAGGGCACGCGGTTGGCCTCGCACTGGTCGGATACCGGGTTGACCGTCTCCGGCGTGGCAAAGGCGCACATGATGTCGACCTTGTCCTTCAAGATCAGGTCGAGCGCCACCTCCGATGCTCGGTTCGGGTTCGATTGGCTATCCTTGAGAATGATCTGGAACGGATGGTTCGCGCCGTTGATCCTGATCATGCCGCCGTACGTTCGCTTGACCTGGTCCAGCACAAAGGGAACATGCTCGGAGAACAGGGCGAGCGGGCCGGTCATGGGTACAACAAGGCCGATCTGGAGCATGCGCGGCGACGCGACCGCCGGTCGCGCGAGCGGCAGGCCCGTCATCCCTGCTACCGCCAAGCCCTGTAGGATCGATCGCCGGCCAAGCGGTCCGAGAACGGCATTCATCTCGGTGTCCTCCCAAGTATTTTGCTTGCTTTCGGGCCACCAAATCATAACAAAGCGAACGTCGTCAATGCTCGTCGGCAGCACGGGGCCGGGATGATGGCACGAATGCTCAGCCGAGCCAGCGCCGAGGCCGTGAGCAGGACGCAGGATGGGATTCTCGCTCGCCCCGCCCGCGGCGTGCCGCCATGATCGTGCTGCGCAGCCTGCTATTCGCACCCGGCAACCACGCCCGCCGCGTCGAAAAGGCGCTGAGCGGGGAAGCGGATGCCGTTATCCTCGACCTTGAGGATGCCGTCGCCATTCCGGAAAAGCCGGCGGCTCGCCGGATGGTGGCAACAGCCCTGACCGCGCCTCGCGGCTGCCGCCTCTATGTGCGCGTCAACGCCTTGTCGACGGAGTGGAGCTATGGCGATCTGGTCGCGATGGTCCAGCCTGGGCTTGATGGGATCGTGCTGCCGAAGGCGGAGAGCGCCGAGCAGGTCGGCACTGCTGATTGGCTGATCGGAGCACTGGAGCGCGAGCATGGTCTCCCATCTGGCGGCGTCGACCTGATCCCGATCGTTGAGACCGCCGTCGGCTTTGCCGATCTCCCGCGGATTGCTCGCGCCGGCAGGCGCGTCAGGCGGATCGCCTTTGGCGCCGGTGATTTCTGCCTTGACCTTGGTATCGCCTGGTCGCAGGACGAGCGGGAGCTGCTTCCGTACCGCTCGGCTTTCGTGGTCGCCGCGCGCGCCGCCGGGATCGAACCGCCCCTGGATACGGTCTGGATCGACCTGCGCGACCTGGATGGATTTGCCCGCTCAGCCTTGCAAGCGGCGGCGCTCGGCTTTCAAGGAAAGCTATGTATCCATCCCGATCAGGTGCCGGGCGCCAACGCCGCTTTCACGCCAAAGCCGGCGGAGCTGGATCGCGCCAAGCGCGTGATCGCGGCCTTCGAGGAGGCGGAGGCGCGGGGACTCGCCTCCATTCAGCTCGACGGCCAGTTTATCGATTATCCGATCGCGGAGCGCGCCCGCCGGACGCTCGCGCGCGCGGCGGCGTGCGGCAAGGGAGGGGACCAAGGAGGCGCTTGAAGGCTGCCGGGTGCTGGACGTCGCCACGTTCCTGGCCGGGCCCTTCTGCGCCACCCAACTCGGCGAATTCGGCGCCGAGGTCATCAAGGTTGAGTTGCCGGAGGTGGGCGACCCGGCCCGCCGTTTCGGAACGATCAGCGCCTGCGGCGACAGCCTTCCCTGGCTCTCGGAATCGCGGAACAAGAAGTGCGTTACGCTCGACCTGCGCAAGCCGGACGGCGCCGCGCTGCTCAAGCGCCTGGTCGCAGTCTCCGACGTGCTGGTGGAGAACTTCCAGCCCGGCACGATGGAGAGATGGGGGCTAGGCGCAATACTGTTCAGATAAACGGGTAGGCGGCATATGCTGCTGGCTGGGATTGTCCGGGGGGCGGCAGCGATGGCCGGTGCTCCTGCCGGCCTGCCGGCCGGCGTTCGTCTCAGCGACCACATCAGCCTCGGCGTGATTGCCAAGGCGTTCCCGCCCGAACGGGTACGGCAAATTCTGGCCGAGACCGGCACGGCGAGCGAGCGGGAGCGCGACCTGCCGGCGCAGGTGATGGTTTACTACGCGATCGCCCTGGCGCTCTACATGGGCTCCAGCACGCGGGAGGTGTTGCGCTGCCTGCTGGAGGGTCTGCGCTGGCTCTGGGGCACTGAGGCGGTCAAGGTGGCAGGCCGGAGCGGCATCTCACAGGCTCGCACCCGGCTGGGCGAGGCGCCGCTGCAGAGGCTTTATGAGCAGGTGGTGCAGCCGATCGCGGCGCGCGCCACCAAGGGGGCGTGGTATCGGGCGTGGCGGCTGGTCAGCCTGGACGGCTCCTGCCTGGATGTGGCCGACACTGAGGAGAACCGCGCCAGCTTCGGGTGTCCGGGTGCGAGCCGCGGCGAGAGCGCGTTCCCGCAGCTCCGTTTTGTGGCCCTGGTGGAGAACGGCACGCACGTGCTGTTCGGCGCCCGCCTCGGCCGGTGCGCGGATGGCGAGACGACGCTGGCCCACGACGTGCTGAGGGGACTGCGGCCCGGCATGCTGTGCCTGGCCGACCGACAATTTTTTGGACACGCGCTCTGGCAGGCCGCGGCGGCCACCGGCGCCGACCTGCTCTGGCGGGTGAAGCACAATCTGCGGCTGCCGCGCACAAGCGTGCTGGCCGACGGGTCCTACCTGACGACGATCTATTCCAGCGACAAGAACCGGCGACACGGCAGCAACGGCATCCGGGTGCGCGTGGTCGAGTATCGACTGGAGGGCGTCGCCGAGGCTGAGCCGCTGTATCGGCTGGTGACCACGATCCTGGATCCGGCGCAGGCGCCCGCCGCGGCCCTGGCCGCCCTCTACCATGAGCGCTGGGAAATCGAAGGCGCCTTGGACGAGTTGAAGACGCACCTGCGCGGCGCGGGGGTCGTGCTGCGCAGCAAAACCCCGGCGTTGGCGCGCCAAGAGTTCTGGGGCTTGCTGCTGGCCCACTTCGCGGTGCGCGGGCTGATGCACGAGGCGGCGCTGCAGGCCGCGGAAGACCCCGACCGGCTCTCCTTCTCGCATGCCGTGCGCGTGGTCCGGCGCAAGCTGCCGCTGTTCGCCGCGCTTCCCCCCTCGGGCCAGGCGGGCTCTGCATAAGGCGGTGCTGAACGAGATCCTGGAGGAGCGCGTGGCAAGCAGCCGAGGCAGGCAGGTGCCGCGTGGGGTCAAGCGCAAGATGAGCAACTATCAGTTACGACCGCGCAGCCCACAGCCGGTCACGCGGATCGACTACGTCAAGGCCATTCGCATCATAAAGTGAACAGTATTGGGGCTAGGCTGGGAGACGCTGCGTCAAGTCAATCCGCGCCTGGTGATGGTGCGCATCTCGGGCTATGGCCAGACGGGTCCGTATCGCGACCGGCCGGGCTTCGGGCGGATCGGCAACGCGTTTGGCGGGCTCGCCTTCCTCGCCGGCTATCCCGACCGTGCCCCGGTGACGCCAGGCTCCGCGACGATCCCGGACTACATGGCCGGGCTGTATGGCGCGCTGGGCGTCCTGCTCGCGCTCCAGGCGCGACAGAAGACCGGTCAGGGCCAGGTCGTGGATATCGGCCTGTACGAGCCGGTCTTCCGCATCCTTGATGAGCTTGCCCCGGCCTTCCAGCAGACCGGGTTCGTGCGCCAGCGCATGGGACCGGGCACGGTGAACGTCGTGCCGCACAGCCACTACCCGACGCGCGACGGGCGCTGGATCGCCATCGCCTGCACGTCCGACAAGATATTCGCCCGGCTCGCCGAGGCCATGGGAGCGCCGGAACTCGCCGCGCCCGCGAAGTGGGGCAATATCGCGCGGCGGAAGGCGGAACGCGCGGCGGTGGACGAAGCCGTCTCGGCCTGGACCGGGCGGCACGACCGCGCCGAATTGCTGGCCAGGTGCGAGGCGGCGCAGGTGCCGTGCGGGCCGGTCTATGCCATTGACGAGATCTTCGAGGACGCACAGTACGCGGCACGCGACAACATCCTGCGCGTGCGGGAGGCGCGAGTTGGGAGCTGGCCGTGCCGAACCTGGTGCCCCGGCTGAGCGAGACGCCAGGGGAAGTCCGGTGGGTTGGCCCGGCGCCCGGCGCCCATAACGACGTGATCTATCGGGACATGCTCGGCCTCGACGAGGCGGAGTTGCAGCGTCTGCGCGGGGCGGGCGTCATCTGACGCCGGGCGCGCCTGTCAGCACCCGCCGCGGGACTCCAATAGAGTCAAAATCACGACCCCGAGCCGGCGCGATACGAGAACGCGGGGAGCTTCTCCAGTGCCTCCTTTGTGCCGCCCGCCATCGTCAAGCGGCCTTGTTGCAGGGCAACGCGGCTGAGCGGAAGCGCCACCTTCTTGTCATGCCCGACGAAGTCCCCGACAAAGAGCACCAGACGCGGCTCGCCGGCGGAGGGCTTGACCACGATGTCCTCGAGGGTTCCGATCCGCTGCTTGCCGTCGTTGTACACGGGCGCGCCAATCATTCGGTCCGAACTGATGGCCGCTGGATCCGGGCGAGCAGGCTGGGCGAGCGCCAGGCCAGCTCCGAGGCACGATGCCGCGATCGCGCTGACCATGAATCCAGCCGCCATGTTCACGTCGCATCTCCCAAGCCAGTTGAACACCGCGCAACGAGTCGGCACCTCACGGCCAGCTTACAATAGTCCATGTTGGCGAAAGCTGAGCCAGCGCCCGTTGCCGATGATGATATGATCGTGCAGCGCGACGGAGAGCACGGCGGCGGCGGCCTTGACCTCTGCCGTCATGGCCATGTCCTCGGGGGACGGGGTGGGATCGCCGCTCGGGTGGTTATGGACCAGGATCAGCGCGGTCGCGTTGAGCTCCAGCGCGCGCTTGACCACTTCACGTGGATAGACGGGCGTGTGGTTCACGGTGCCCCGGCTCTGCTCCTCGTCGGCCAGGAGCCGATTGCGGGTGTCGAGGAACAAGACCCGGAATTGCTCGACGCGCTCGCGCGCCAGCGTCGCGCTCAAATAGTCGAGCAGCCGGTCCCAGTTGGACAGCACCGGCCGCTCCACCACCTCGGCCCGCATCAGGCGCAGCGCCGCGCCTTGAACCAGCTTCAGCGCCGCGGTCCCCGCCTCGCCGAGGCCCTCGACGCCGCGCAGCTCGTTCACCGGCGCGGCTATGACGGCCGCGAAGCTCCCGAAGCGTCCCAGCAGCGCGCGGGCGATGGGCTTGGTGTCGCGCCGCGGCAGCGCGATGAACAACACCATCTCCAGCATCTCATGATCGGCCAGCGCCTCCGGCCCCGCCGACAGGAGACGGGCGCGCATGCGTGCCCGATGCCCCTCCCCCCCGCACGCCGGATCGGACGGGGGCGGACCGGAATTGAAAAGGCCTCCTTCGGCGAGGCCGGCCCGTGCGCGTCGCTGCGTCATGCGTCCCGCGGTCCAGAGAAGGCCCG
This sequence comes from uncultured Pseudomonadota bacterium, assembly GCA_963818725.1. Taxonomy (GTDB): domain Bacteria; phylum Pseudomonadota; class Alphaproteobacteria; order Acetobacterales; family Acetobacteraceae; genus DATFDN01. The sequence continues at coordinate 390,699 of CAWFTU010000001.1, forward strand.
GCTCGGACAGCCGGGTCAGCCGACCGGATAGGGCGGCTTCTCGTAGCCTGCGGGCGAGAGGGTAAAGATTTCGACACCCTCCTCGGTCACACCAACCATGTGCTCGAATTGCATGGACAGGCTGCGGTCGCGCGTCACCGCGGTCCAGCCGTCATCGAGGATCTTCACCTCGGGCCGGCCGGCGTTCACCATCGGCTCGATGGTGAAGAACATGCCAGGCCGCAGCACGGGACCGTCGCCCCGCCGGCCGAAATGCAGCACGTTCGGCGGCTCATGGAAGTGCCGTCCGATCCCATGGCCGCAGAAATCCCGGACCACGCTGTAGCGGTGGCTCTCGACATAGCTCTGGATGGCGTGCCCGACATCGCCCAGTGTGGCGCCAGGGCGCACGGCGGCGACGCCGCGCATCAGCGCCTCGTAGGTCACGTCCATCAGGTTGCGGGCCTTGGTGGACGGTGTGCCAGCCACATACATGCGCGACGAATCGCCATGCCAGCCGTCCAGGATCACGGTGATGTCGATGTTCAGCACGTCACCGTTCACAAGGCGGCGCTCACCAGGGATGCCGTGGCAGACGACGTGATTGATCGAGGTGCAGATCGACTTGGGGAAGCCGCGATAGTTCAACGGCGCCGGCACCGCCCCGTGCGCAGTGATGAAGTCGTGGCAGAGCCGGTCGAGTTCGCCAGTGGTGACGCCAGGGCACACATGCGGCGTGATCATGTCCAGCGTCGCGGCCGCGAGCCGTCCGGCCGCGCGCATCCCGGCGAAATCCTCAGGCGCGTGAAGGGTGATCTGCCTTGTTTCGGCTCCGCCATCCATGATCTTGTCCACCATCCACGCGCTCACTTACTTGCGACGAACATGCGCAACCCAACACCCTGGTGCAAGGGCATGGCCCTTATGCCGTAGGAGGCAAGCTTATGACGGACACGGCGCAGACAGACCCGCAGGGCGCGCTGAAGCAGGCGGCAGCCGAGGCGGCAGTCGATCTGGTTCAGGACGGGATGGCCGTGGGCCTCGGCACCGGCTCGACCGCCGCGTACGCGATCGACGCCTTGGCCCGTCGGGTCCGGGCAGGGCTGCGGATCAAGGCCATCCCCACCTCGGAACGCACGGCGCGGCAAGCGCGGGATGGGGGGATTCCACTCGCCTCGTTCGCCGAGTGCCCTCGACTTGACCTGACGATCGACGGGGCGGACGAAATCGCCCGCGGAACGCTCGATCTCATCAAGGGTCTCGGCGGGGCGCTGCTGCGCGAGAAGATCGTCGCTGCGTCGTCGGCGCGGCTGGTCATCGTCGCCGATTCGTCGAAGCTGGTGGACAGGCTGGGAACACACGCCCCGGTCCCGGTGGAGGTGGTGGCGTTCGGCTGGGAGACGACCTTGGCGCGGCTGACGGCACTCGGGGTCCAGCCGAAGCCGCGGCGGGACGAGGGAGGAGCGCTGTTTCAGACCGATGGGGGGAACGTAGTCTTGGATTGTGCGACTGGCGCGATCGACGACCCAGCAGCGCTCGACCGGGCGCTTCGGAAGGTGGTCGGGGTCATCGAGACGGGGTTGTTCCTTGGCATGGCCGAACGCGCGCTCGTCTCCGGGACTGGCGGCCTGCGGACGCTTGGGCGTGCAGTTGCCTAGCCGATCAAAAAATCTTCCACTCTCGTTATATTTTCAGGCATTCTCTTTTTTATGAGCGTGCGATCACAGGCTATCGATCAGGTTCTGGCTGTAAAGTACGGCCCTCCAGAGCGGATGGACTGGGGTCCGGCCCTGCGTTGCCGGTTCGGGTATCGTACGCCTGACGACTGGTATGAGGCATTGCTGTTCGACCTTATCAGTGAGGATACTGAGTGGCTTGACGTGGGTTGCGGGAGAACCGTTTTCCCCTCGAACCCGGCCGGAGCAGCCGTGCTAGCGAGACGCTGTCGCCTTTTGGTGGGACTCGACCCCAGCGACAATATTCTGGACAATCCTCTATTGCACGAGCGCGCTCGATGCATGCTCCAGGACTACCGAACCGATCGACAGTTCGATATCGTAACACTCCGCATGGTGGCCGAGCACATCAATGATCCCGCTGCCTCGCTTGCTGCACTTGCACGGCTGGTCAAGCCAGGCGGACGGGTCGTGGTCTATACGGTCGAAAAGCTCTCGCCAGCGACGATCATCTCGGCCCTGACGCCTCTCAGCATTCACCACATCGTCAAAAAGCTTCTTTGGAACACTGAGGAACGAGACACTTTTCCAACCCTGTATAAGATGAACAGGCGCCGGACACTGAGGCGGCTGTTCCAGGCAGCGGGATTCCGTGAGGAGAGCTTTCGCCACCGCGGTGATTGCAGAGCCTTTGCCCGCTGGCGCTGCACCAACGTCGCTGAGCTGACGATATGGCACTGTCTGAAAGTCGTGGGTTTACGCTACCCGGAAGCATGCATTCTGGCGAGTTACCAGCGAGAGGATCGGGGCCATGGTGCCAAGGCTTCGTCGCGACTGGCCGCAGCCACCCATGCTGGACAGTTTCGCCAACCAAAGCGTTAAAGCGGTATCGCTGCTATATCCGGCTCCGAAGGGAGGCGCGGTGAGCGCAAGGCGCGACGCATAAGCAAGCTTAACCCTCTTATTCTAAACGAAAACCCTGCATCCGCTCTCGTCTCGCGGAGCCAGTCGGCCAGCATCAGATCGGCAAAAACGGGCAGGGCTTTGAAACCAGCTTCGCGGATGATGCGCCTGAGAGCCTCGGCTTCGCAACGCCCTCGCCGCTGCTGGATCATTCGACGAGCTTGACGGCGGATGTCGCTGGGCCGCCAGGGAGAGAGAGGCCGAGTCCGCCAAGTAGCTCCTGGCGCAACCCGAATTCGCGTTCGATCCCAGGGGCGGCGCGCGTCGAGGTCGTGGCGCACGAAGGAGCCGATCAACCCGTCCCCGCGGTACAGGCCGATCGGCAATCGCAGTCCATTTGCCGTCAGGCGATCAAGGAACGAGCGCCGCAACGCGAAGAGCGAGCCATGCAGCCCACCCTCGGCGATCATGGCCGCGCGCAGGGCGGCGGCGCTCCGCCCTGTAGACGGCACGGCGGCGGCGGCATTGGCGTGGTTGTCGGCCTCCAGGCTGTCAGCCAGCTCGCGAAGGGCGGCCGCATCGACCCTCGCATAGGCGTCGATGAAGAAATAGACCCAAGCGCGCGGCCGGAGGGCATAGACGAACTGGTTCCAGGCATTCGACTTGTCGGCGAATGGAATGACGTACCCGCTGGCGAGAGGGGCCAGGCGGCCCATCTCGCGGCGGAGCACGTCATAGGACTCATCTGTCGTTCCGTTGAGGATGACAGTGAGGTGGGCAGTCACGCCGCGCGCGGCCTCCTCGATTGCTTGCAGGCAACCGGGAAGACTCGCCGCTTCGTTGCGGGCGAACACCGCGATGCTCCAGTCAACCTCGGTTTCCATCGGGTCTGGATAACAAGCTATTCGGTCCCGCTCCAGAGTTATTGCGAGCAACGCTCATTCGCCCCGCCAGACCGGCGCCCGCTTGGCCAGGAACGCCTCCATCCCCTCGCGGAAGTCCCGGCTCATGTAGCAGGACAAGATCAGGTCGCGGCCTTCCGCCTCGGCCATGTCGCCCGTGCGCAGCCGGCGCAGCGCCTCCTTCGTGGCGCGCAGCGTCAGCGGGGCGTGGCCGGCGATCAGGCGGGCCAGCTCCTCGGCGCGGGCGGCGAGGGCAGGGGCATCGGGCAGCATCTCGCTCACCAGGCCGATGGCACGCGCCTCCTCGGCCTCGACCAGACGCGCGGTGAAGACGATCTCGGCGACGCGGGCCGGGCCGATCAGGGCGGCAAGGCGGGCGTAGTTGGCCATCGATAGGCAATTGCCGAGCGTGCGGGCGATGGGAAAGCCGAACCGCGCGCCGCGCGCCGCGATGCGCAGGTCGCAGGCGGCCGCGATCCCCGCGCCGCCGCCGGTGCAGGCCCCGGCGATGGCGGCGATGGCGGGGACCGGGCAGCGCTCCAGCGCGTCCAGCACGCGGTCGAGCCGCGCTTCGTACTCGATCGCGTCCTCGGGGCGGGTGAAGCTGCGGAACTGGCCGATGTCGGTGCCGGCGGCGAAGGCCTTCTCGCCCGCACCGGTCAGGATCAGGGCGCGAAGCTCGCCGCGCTGCCCGGCCTCGGCGCAGATCTCGGCCAGGCGTTCGTACATAGCGAAGGTCAGCGCGTTGCGCGCGGCCGGGCGGTTGAAGGTGATTCGGCCGATTCCGTCGCGCGCCTCGTAGAGCAACTCGTCCATGATATCGCCTCCCGGCCATGACTTCTCCCTGCCCGGCTTGCTAGAACCGCCGGCGTCGCATGCCAAGCGGCCCTCGGGATGAAACGATGCCAGACAACTCCCCGATCAGCCCGGTGATGCGGGAAAGCTGGGAGCCGGAGCTTACGGATGGTGGTGATCGCGGGCGACGACTTCACCGTGCGCGGCGGCTCGGCGGACGCCTCGACCACGGGCAAGCTGCGGATGTCGGAGCAGATGGCGGCGGAGTTCCGCCTGCCGCTGATCCGGCTGATCGAGGGCTCGGGCGGCGGCGGCTCGGTCAAGACCATCGAGACCACCGGGCGGGCGAATCTGCCGGGCGGCCTATCCGACGGCTCCTCGATAAAATCGAGTACAGCCGATGATGATGTCGAGCAGCTACAACTACGGAGCACGGTTCGCTGGGAAGAACCGGTAAACGCCATGTTCGTCCAGTCGCATGTATCCCAATATGTCTTGATCGCCGCCTGGTCGCTTGATCGGGGTTTCGTTCGGCAACTGCAATTCGGTTGCTGTTTTGCCCGAGACTTGTCCCTGCCTCGCCCTCAGCATTTTTAGACTCTCGCCTACCGATCTTCCGATCGGAGCGTCCGGATATCTGGACGCTCTTTTGTTAGCCGACGCTGATGTTCCCGATTCGGACGAATTCCCAACACCAGGTTCCTGAGTTTCTGGTTCTCCTCTCGGGGATTTCAGCCGGGACGTCCTCATTGGGGTCCGCAAGCTTGTATTGTGGTGGAATGTTGACACTGGGCGGCCTGAACTCCGGCCTGGTGGGCGGCCAAAGCATGCGGCCGCTGGACGAGGAGGTCGCTCCCGCTGACGGAGGTCCGTTATAGAATGGCTGAGCCAAATTGGGAGCAACCGACGGAGAGACCGACCCATATGCCCCCGGTGGCGTGGCTGGCACTCCCGGGGAGTTACCGTAACCCGGTGACCCAAACCCCGGCACCGCAGGCGGCCCAAACAGGCGGTTGCTGGACGAGGAGGTCGTGAGCTGCCCCCGATTTCCCTGGACACCGATTTGTCCGACCGGAGGCAGATATGGTGAAGTCCAGCATGAACAGGATCATACGAAATGATGTGGCTGATGGGCCTGTGGGCAACGAGGGCGGGCGGAGCCCGTCCGCGCTGTCCACAGGCCACAACGGCGCGGAGGCGGGGTGTGCTCCGAGTGGACCGCTGGCGCCGGGCCAACGCTGGAGCGTGAGCCGCAAGCGCGAGGTGGTGCTTCGCCTGCTGCGGGGTGAGGCCGCCGAGGATCTCTCGCGCGAGCTCGGCGTGCCGCTCTACAAGCTCGAGCGCTGGCGGCAGAAGGCCGAAGCCGCGCTGGGTGGCGCATTGAAGGAACGCGAAACGGAGGCGGCGAGTGGTGAGCTCGCCACGGCCATGCAGCGGATCGGCGAACTGAGCATGGAGAACGAGCTGCTGCGCTCTCGCATCGAGCGCCCTGGCCCTTTGGCCCGCGGGAGGTCGCGGTGATGGCGGCGGTGATTTCCCCGGCCACCGGCCGCCGCTACGGCATCGCCCAGGTCTGCCGCATCTGGGACGTGCCGCGGTCATCCTTCTATGCTGACCGACGCCGGGCCGATACAACGACGACGCCAGTTTCGGTGCGGCGCCGTGGACCAAAGCCCGTGGTGTCGGGCGACACCTTGCTGGTGGCGATCCGCGCCGATCTCGCCCGGTCGCCCTGGCACGGCGAGGGCCATCGCAAGGTGTGGGCCAGGCTGCGGGTGATGGACGGCATCCGGGTCGCGCGCAAACGGGTGCTGCGGCTGATGCGCGAGAACGCCCTGCTGTCGCCGCATCGCGCCCGCATCCGCGACGACACGCCGCACGATCGTCACATCATCACCGAGGCGCCGAACCTGATGTGGGCGACGGATGCGACCCAGATCATCACCGTCCAGGATGGCAAGGTCTGGCTGTTCGGCGTCGTCGAGCACTGGAACGCCGAAGCGCTTGGCTGGCACGTCGCCAAGCGCGGCGATCGCTACTCCGCCGCGCAGGCCGTCGGCATGGCGGTCCGCAATGTCTTCGGCCACGTCAGCCCCAGCGCCGCTCGCGGCGTGGCGCTGCGACACGACCACGGCAGCGCGTTCCTCGCCGAACATTTCCATAACCAGATCCGCTTCTGGGGCATGACCCCCAGCTATGCGTTCGTCGGCGAGCCTGAGACGAATGGCGTCGTCGAGCGCTTCTTCCGCACCCTCAAGGAGCAGATCGTGCATGGCCGAATCTACCAGACCATCGACGAGGCCCGTGATGCGGTCCGCGACTTCGTCGCCCGCTACAATGCCGAGTGGCTGATCGAGAAGAACGGCCTGCGCAGTCCCAGCGATGCCAGAGCAGCGTGGTACCAGGCCGTCATGAAGACCGCCGCTTAACAGCAACCTTGTGTCCAGGAAACCGGGCGCGGTACAGGACGAGGAGGTCGCTCCCGCTGACGGAGGTCCGTTATAGAATGGCTGAGCCAAATTGGGAGCAACCGACGGAGAGACCGACCCATATGCCCCCGGTGGCGTGGACGGCGCTACAGTAGGGGTAGACGGAGGGATTGTCTGTATCGGCGGTTGGAATGGGTCGGGCCTACCTTCATGCTTCTGCTCGGGTCTATATCTATTGACAGCTTGTATTTTTCTGAGAACCCTGTGGTTCAGGCACTCCAAGTTCAATATGTGTGAAGCGTGAGTGTCGAGGCACATTCCCGACCGAGAGATTAGCGAAAGGAAAGTCACGGTAAGCGCCGCAACTTGGCGACGTGAGGATTGCCGTCCAACTCTGTGCCTCTTTAGAGAAAGTCTCCCACCCTGCATGATGGGCTATCCTACTTTCCGGTATCCAGCCCAATCTAGCGAAGAGCCCCGGAACGGGAACTTTGCGACGGAAACTCTTGCGCCGGACATGCCCTGATTACCTCCGAGCACCTCTACTGCCGTTCCATTCTCTGAGAGGAAAAAGCCCACATGTCCGAAGCCCCTATCACCATCTGGTCCCTTGCGGCGGAACACCACGATGTCTCCGACCTGCGGTGTCTCGATAGGAGGGTAGCTTGGATTGTTTCGGAAACTGCCTGGTTGGGCGCTTCCCGTTATCGGCTGCCCAGAGGCGAGGAGGCAGAAATTGACAAAAGCAGCGCACCAAGATGTCTCGTCCCCCTCACTGGGGATGGTGAAAGTTGAGCAGAAGAACCCCACTATTATAGATCCGGCTGCCATTATTTTGAATAGAAGCTGAGGGCCACCACGTCCTCGGACATGAAGCACGTGGACATGCGCAAGCTGGCTCCGGCGGCCCAGGAAGAAAGACGGCGACAGGTGATCGGCCTGCGCCAGAGCGGTGCGAACTATGCGGCAATCGCCGCCCAGGTCGGGCTCAGCCAAACCGGCGTGTTCGACATCTGCAAGCGTTTTGACGCCCAGGGCGAGACGGGGCTGGTCAGCGGCAAGCGCGGGCGCAAGCCAGACGAGCAGAAGCTGCTGACGACGGCACAGGAGAGGGAGATCCAGCGGCTGATCTGCCGCCGTGTGCCCGACGAGTTGGGCCTGGACTTTGCGCTGTGGAGCCGGGCGGAGCAGCCGAAGGTTCCATGGACGCAGTCCATGGAATGGCTGCGGAGGGGGCGGTGGGTGCGCTCATCCGCCGCCAGTATGGCGTGCGCCTGGCGGTGCGCACCACCGGCACGCACCTGGCACGCTGGGGCTTCACCGCGCAAAAGCCGCTGCGGCGGGCCCATGGGCAGCAACCGGCAGCGGTGCGCGATTGGCTGCGCCGGGAGTATCCAGCGATTGTCGCCCGGGCCCGGCGGGCGCGTGGGGTGATCTTCTGGGGCGACGAGACCGGGCTGCGCGCCGAGGACGTGCGCGGTCGTTCCTACGCGCTCCCCGGCAAGACACCCGTCGTGCGGCCCAACCAGCGCCGCATCGGGCGGGGCCTGATCTCGGCGGTCAGCAACCGAGGCGAGTTGCGCTGGCAGGTGCTGGACGGCGCGATCAAGGCGCCGGTGCTGATCGGCTTCCTGCAACGCCTGATCCGTGATGCCGGGCGCAAGGTGTTCCTGATCCTCGACCGGCTGCCAGTGCACCGTTCGGCGGTGGTGCGTGAGTGGCTCGCCCGGCACAAGGCGCAGATCGAGGTCTCCTACCTGCCGTCCCACAGTCCGGAACTCAATCCGGATGAAGGGCTGAATGCCGACCTCAAGCGGCACGTCACCCGCAAGCCGCCAATGCGCAGCAAACAGCAGCTCAAGCAGGCCGCCATCCGCCACATGCGTCGGCTGGCCAAGTCGCCCGCCCGGGTCCGCAGCTTCTTCCGCCAGAAGTCCATGCGCTATGCGGCATGATTCAAGATAATGACAGCCGGATCTATAAGTGATATCGCGATTTTGCAATTGGCTGCCGATGTGCCCGGGGCCTTTCCGGCGCTGGTGACCAAGGAAGTAAATGCCACTGATCAATTGAGTTCGATCGGATTCGGATGGTTGGCGCTGAACGATGAGGAGGCGCGGAACCTGGGCATAAGCTCCGGGCCATACCGTGAGGGCCTTGCCACAACAGCGTTTATGCACCGTGCAAGGTGCAACAACAAACATAGCGATATAATATGCAGCGTATACAGTTATTTTGAAAATGAGCCGACTAGCGGCACTTCGGCTACCTGCCCGGGAGACTTCGGGAGGACCACTCCTCAAAATAGCTCAGAATGGACAAGTTCAACTGGCTGGCGTTGCCTCGAGCAGACGAACTTTTGCCTCGAATGCCTGTACCGCCAAAGATGCAGCCCAATCTATTTACACCTCAATTATTCATCATGTCGGGTGGATTAGGCAGGTGATGGGCCGCGCGGGCCGGAGACCATCGGCCCAAGTCGAGTGTCAGGACACCGTAGTTGCACCGCCACATGGTAAGTCCGGAATGTTGTCATTAAAGGTAGCTAAGCCCAATTCAGGCCATATGGTACTCTCATTTACGGGAGCGTCCCTGGCGCAAGCGCCGGACGATAAGCAAGTCCAGCTAAGGCCCACCTCACAGAGCGAAGCGGCATGTAAATATCCTCTGAACCGATCTGATTTGCTCTTTTGCAACCCAAACGGCCCACAGGTAATTGAAATTGAAGCCAGTGGGGAGGGTTTAGTGCAGGCTACTGCTTGCACCATCAACGGCATAAACGATCATCGAGGGTGACACATGAGCATGAACCGACGTCAGCTAGCTCTTGGCGCTGTGGCCGGGCTGTCCGCGCTTCCGGCCTCCCCCAGCGTTGGAAAAGCGCAGTCTGTGACCTTCGATCCCGTTCAGAGCTGGGGGTTCGGGCCACCAGTCTCTAATCTAACTGGTCCGAGTTCAAATCTCAACAGGAACGAAGCCTTCCAAATTTGGGGAGGTTTCAAAAGCATTCCTCCTTCTTTAGTCGGTCTTGAATAACTCGTTCAGGCTGGCTGGCAGGTAACCAGGTGGCGTCTGCGCGCGGGTGAAGCTGGAGCAGGCTGGCGAGGAGAGCCGTCAAAAGCGCCCGGAGGTGGGCGAGGATCTTGCGGATGTTGTGCCCGCAGCCGCAGAGGACGGCGAAGATGGCGTCGCCGAGCAGGCCCTTGAGGCCGCAGCGGGCGAGGCGGCCATCGGTCTTCATGTGGCCGATCTCGGGCTCAATCGCACTGCGGCGCTTGAGGAGCCTGGCCAGCCTCGGCGTGATGCCGCGCCGTGAGCCGCTGATGAGCACCCTGGTGCCCTGCACGCCGTGGCCGCGGTAGCCGCGGTCGACCACGGCGAGGCTGGGGCGGCAAGCCGTCAGGGTCTCGACCTGCTGGAGGGCCTCGCCGAGCGTGTGCCCGTCATAGGGGTTGCCGGGCATGGAGCGCATACCGACGACGAAGCCCTCGGCGAGGGTGGTGGCGACGCTGACCTTGGTGCCAAACTCGTAGCGCACCCGCGCCTTGCCCTTGGCGATGCAGTCGACCTCCGGCTCGTGCAGGGCGTAGATCTTGTTCCGGCTCTTGGGTGTCTGCCGCAGCAGGCGGGTGACGAGTGCCATGCGCGCCTCGATCCGCCTCCGGAGTTGCCCCTGGGGGACAGTGCCGAGCTTGCGGCCGGTGTCGCGCAGGACGCGTCCCGTGTAGCCCTTCAGCGTGCGCAGCGCCTTGCGCATGCGCCGGAACTGCCGGGCATGGGCGTGACGCCCGGCCTGGGCGGCCAGACGCGGGGCCTTGCGGTTGTAGTTTTGCCGCAGCCGGATCCCGACCTTCTGCGCCAGCGTCACCAAGGAGCGACGGGCCGTCTCGTAGAGCCGGCTGTCGGTCGGGTGAGCGATGGCTTTTTCCATGACGGTGGTGTCCACCACGATTTCGGAGAGGCTGCGCGGCTTCACGGCCCCCGAGGCCCGGCCTGCCTCGACCGTCTTGGTCAGCAGCCACTCCACGCCCTCTTCGCCGATCCGGCCGCGCCAGCGGCTGAGCGAGGAGGGGTGAAGGGGCAGCCGGTGCTGGAAGAACACCTCGCCGGTGAAGTGCTGGTAGTACGGGTTCTCCACCCAACGGGCGAGGACGGCCTCGTCGGAGAGGCCGTGGGCGTGCTGCAGGGTACATCAGGCCTGCGACCAGACGAGGGTGGAGGGCGGGCCGCCCCTCCGGGGAGGGGAAGAAGCCCGCCCAGTGTTCCTCGAACCAGGACCAGTCGATCAGCGCCGCCAGCCGGACCAACTCGTGCTGCCCATCGATCATGTCGACCAGGCGCGGCCGCCGCAGGTCATCCTGTTCGGCTGGGCGGGGACGGTGCTTCATGGTCGCGAGAATCGCAGGGTTTGCCGCCGAGGCCAACCAAACCGTGCAATTCCACAGCGTCCAATTCGGCGGATTGCTGAACCAGATCAATGCATTGGGAGTTGTTCAAGACCGACTCTTTACTCCGCGCCGAGAAATACAGGCCCGATCACTGCGGCGCGGTATTTTCTTAATCTGAAGGACAAGAATGAAGATGGACAACCTTACAACCAACAATGGCCGCATGAAGGGCGCGTAAACCCCTTATAGATCCGGCTGTCATTATCTTGAATCATGCCGCATAGCGCATGGACTTCTGGCGGAAGAAGCTGCGGACCCGGGCGGGCGACTTGGCCAGCCGACGCATGTGGCTGATGGCGGCCTGCTTGAGCTGCTGTTTGCTGCGCATTGGCGGCTTGCGGGTGACGTGCCGCTTGAGGTCGGCATTCAGCCCTTCATCCGGATTGAGTTCCGGACTGTGGGACGGCAGGTAGGAGACCTCGATCTGCGCCTTGTGCCGGGCGAGCCACTCACGCACCACCGCCGAACGGTGCACTGGCAGCCGGTCGAGGATCAGGAACACCTTGCGCCCGGCATCACGGATCAGGCGTTGCAGGAAGCCGATCAGCACCGGCGCCTTGATCGCGCCGTCCAGCACCTGCCAGCGCAACTCGCCTCGGTTGCTGACCGCCGAGATCAGGCCCCGCCCGATGCGGCGCTGGTTGGGCCGCACGACGGGTGTCTTGCCGGGGAGCGCGTAGGAACGACCGCGCACGTCCTCGGCGCGCAGCCCGGCCTCGTCGCCCCAGAAGATCACCCCACGCGCCCGCCGGGCCCGGGCGACAATCGCTGGATACTCCCGGCGCAGCCAATCGCGCACCGCTGCCGGTTGCTGCCCATGGGCCCGCCGCAGCGGCTTTTGCGCGGTGAAGCCCCAGCGTGCCAGGTGCGTGCCGGTGGTGCGCACCGCCAGGCGCACGCCATACTGGCGGCGGATGAGCGCACCCACCGCCCCCTCCGCAGCCATTCCATGGACTGCGTCCATGGAACCTTCGGCTGCTCCGCCCGGCTCCACAGCGCAAAGTCCAGGCCCAACTCGTCGGGCACACGGCGGCAGATCAGCCGCTGGATCTCCCTCTCCTGTGCCGTCGTCAGCAGCTTCTGCTCGTCTGGCTTGCGCCCGCGCTTGCCGCTGACCAGCCCCGTCTCGCCCTGGGCGTCAAAACGCTTGCAGATGTCGAACACGCCGGTTTGGCTGAGCCCGACCTGGGCGGCGATTGCCGCATAGTTCGCACCGCTCTGGCGCAGGCCGATCACCTGTCGCCGTCTTTCTTCCTGGGCCGCCGGGGCCAGCTTGCGCATGTCCACGTGCTTCATGTCCGAGGACGTGGTGGCCCTCAGCTTCTATCCAAGATAATGGCAGCCGGATCTATAACGCATGTCGCGCGGTGAAAACGTCAGAGCCGTCGAGATCATCATCGTAGTCATCCGCTATCTCTGGTACTCCAGCCGCCTCAAAGGATCCGATGCCAGGCAGCACGATTATGAAGTCGTGCGACCGGGGGGCGCCCTCATCAAGGCATTTTTGTTTTGTTCTGAAATGGTCTAGGCCACCGCGGCTGGGGCATACGCAATGCGCAGCGGTGAGGAAATGGCGAGCTGACAGCATTACGCCGGAGCACGTTAAAAGGTATCCGCCGCTTTTGGGCCTAATCAAAAGCCGACCTACAAAAGGGAATTCGGCGCCGCTGATGAGAATGCCCTTGCGTTTGTCAGCCTCGCGAATGCGTTCTCGTACCTGCGCGCTGTAGGTTGATAGCTGATATGTAAGCCAAGGTGGGTCGCCCGGAGATGGGTTTGCCACGGCCGTTACGGGAGCGCTTCCAATTATGCTGGCTGACAGCACATAGATCAGGAAGCTCAAACTGATGCGCCATGATTGCGCAAACCGATTGAAGTTGGGCGGGAGCTGCATGCTCTCAGGGTGCATGCGCACCGCTGCTGCCGCAAGATGAGGCGGACGCGGATCGGCTGGCCTGGGCGCTGCCGAGCCTAGCCGAGGCCGCGATCCAGTAAGCGGCGCAGGGGCTCGTCGGCGGGTGGTAGCAGCCCGAAATGTGTGCCCAGTTCGCATGCACTTTCCTGTGTGGACGCATACGGGTGGCTGTCATAGCTTACAATCCTGAGCGAAAATGATAGCTCTTTACTGCGGTATCATGTAGCAGCTGCCACCAACCGGATTGGCCTCGTACGCCAGGGCTGATGTCGGCAAGATGGCGGCCATGGCGCAGCACTTCCTTCTCACCGCCGCGGCTCGCTCGCTCAGCATCGTCCAGGTGATGAGCCTGCCCGGTCAGGAGATCGAGACCCTGTTCATGCGTCTGCGATGGCCCGAGACGGGCGGCGAGCCCGTTTGCCCGCGGTGCGAATGCGCACGCTGCTATGATTGCCGCCGGGCGGGTGGCCAGGCGCGCTGGCGCTGCTCGGCGTGTCGCCACGACTTCTCGATCACCTCGGGCACTCTGTTCGCCTGGCACAAGCTGCCGCTGCGCCTCTACCTACTGGCGACCGTCCTGGTCTGCGACGAGGTGAAGGGCAAGAGCATGCTCGCGCTCGTCCGCGATCTTGGGGTGCAATACAAGTCGGCGTTCGTGCTGGCGCACAAGCTGCGCGAGGCGATGGCGTCCAGCCCGAAGGGGCTGCGGCTTGGGGGCGAGGGCCGCGTCGCCGAGGTCGACGGCGCCTTCTTCGGCGGCCATGTGCGGCCGGAGAACCGGGTGGCCGACCGGGTGGACCGGCGCCTGGCGAGAGCCGCTCGGGCAAACGGCAGGTCGTGGTGGCCCTGCGCGAGCGCGGTGGCCGCACCCTGCCGTGGGTGGCGGCGTCCGAGGAGGCGGTGGTCGCGCGCGTGCGCCAGCGGCTTGCCCCGGGCACCGTGCTGCACGCTGACGAGAGCCCGGCCTGGAACCCGTTGCACGCCCGCTTCGAGATGCGCCGGATCAACCATCAGCAGGGCCACAGCCTGGACGGTGCCTGCACCAACGGCGCGGAGGCCTTCTTCTCCCGCCTGCGCCGCGGCGAGATCGGCCACCACCACCACATCGCCGGGCCCTATCTCCTCCGCTACGCTCAGCAACGGCGAGCAGGCGCACGGCGTCGTCAAGCTGGCGATGCGGCTGGCTCCCTCGGTCGACTTCTGCGGCTACTGGCAACGTTCGCGGGCAGCGTGACGTCGCCACCCGACACCCGCCAGCGGACGGCGGTGCCGTCCACCACCCGCTCGACCAGGTCCGCTCCCTGCCGGGTCAGCGCGTTCCGCACCAGCTTGCGGAGCAGATCGAGCGTGCGGGCATCGCCGCCGTCGAGGCCGCGCCGCGCCATCACCTCGATGGCGATGTCGCGCACCGCCAGGGGCGACGGCGCCACCCTCAGGATGTCCAGCACCAGGCGCGGCAGCCCGCCCGGCCAGAACCACTCATTGCGCCCGCGCACGGCCTTCGGCGCGATCGCCGCCACCTCCATCTCCGGCGCGAACAGCCGCAGTACGGCATCGACGTGCATCAGGTCGGCGCGGTGTTGCGCCACCTGCCTCTCCAAGGCCGCGATCTGACCAGACAGGGTCGCGTGCTTGTCGCGCAACGCGTGGATGACCGGGGATGCAGCCATGGTCCACTCCCTTCCAAAATCCGCAGAAAGGGTCACGGCTGCCCGGCCGCATCACAAGACATCAGTCGGTGGCATTTGCTACATGATACCGCTTTACTGCGCGTGGAGGTGTGATGTGGGTCACACTCCGTGAGGCGCCCTCCAAATGAGGTCACTGCACGAAAGTGACTTTTGTGCGCCAGACGTGAACTGTACGCCAGACGTGAACAGATCTGGAATATGGCTCCTCCGCGTGTGCGGCCGGGCGGTTGAGGGTGATCCGGCCGATCCCCTCGCGCATCTCGTACAGCAGCTCATCCATGATCGCCTCCCGGCCATGACTTCTCGCTGCCAGGCTTGCTAGAACCCCCCGCGTCGCACGCCAAGCGTCCCTCGGGAGGAGATGATGCCAGACGACACCCCGGTCCGCCCGGCGACACCGGAAAGCTGGGAGCCGGAGCTTGAGGAGCTGCGCGCCCGGATCGCGCGCGCGCGCGAGATGGGCGGGGCGGAGCGGGTCGCGCGCCAGCGCGCGGGCGGGCGGCTCACGGTGCGTGAGCGCATCGAGCGGACGCTCGATCCGGACAGCTTCCACGAGGTTGGCGCGATCTCCGGGCGCGGCACCTACAATCCGGATGGCACGCTCGCCTCGTTCCAGCCAGCCAACCTCGTCTTCGGGCGCGGGCGGGTGGATGGACGGACGGTGGTGATCGCGGGTGACGACTTTACCGTGCGCGGCGGCTCGGCGGACGCCTCGATCAAGGGCAAGCTCCGGATGTCGGAGCAGATGGCGGCGCAGTTCCGCCTGCCCCTGATCCGGCTGATCGAGGGCTCGGGCGGCGGCGGGTCGGTCAAGACCATCGAGACCACCGGGCGGGCGAATCTGCCCGGCGGGTTGTCCGACGGGTCCTCGATGGACCTCTGCGCCCTCAACATGGAGCAGGTGCCCGTCGTGGCGCTCGGCCTCGGCTCGGTGGCCGGGCTTGGCGCGGCGCGGCTGGCCGCCGCGCACTACGCGATCATGGTCAAGGAGCTGTCGGCGGTGTTCGTGGCCGGCCCGCCGGTCGTGGAGCGCCTGGGCGAGCCGCGCAGCAAGCAGGAGCTGGGAGGCTGGGAGATCCAGGTCGGCTGCGGCGCGGTCGATCACGCGGTGGACAGCGAGGACGAGGCGTTCGCGGTGGCGCGGCGCTTCCTGTCCTACATGCCGAACTCGGTCCACGACCTGCCGGAGCGCAAGCGCGGCTGGGACAATCCGGCGCGGCGCGAGGGCTGGCTGATCTCGGCGGTGCCGCGCGACAAGAAGCAAGCCTACTCGATGCGGCGGATCATCGCCGCGCTGGTCGATCGCGAGAGCTTCTTCGAGATGACGCCCGGCTTCGGCCGCCCGATCATCACCGGTCTTGCCCGGCTCGACGGTTGGCCGGTGGCGCTGATGGCGGGCAACCCGCTGTTTCAGGCCGGGGCGTGGACGGCGGACGCCTGCCAGAAGATCATCCGCTTCGTCGACCTGGCGCAGACCTTCCATTTCCCGATCGTGCACCTGGTCGATTGCCCTGGCTTCCAGGTCGGGCTGGCGGCCGAGAGCACGGCGACGATCCGCTGGGGCGTCCGCGCGGTCTCGGCGATCTGCCAGACCACCGTGCCGTGGTGCAGCCTCATCATCCGCAACGTCTACGGCGTGGGCGGGCTGGCGCACCAGCCGGGCGGGCGGCTGTCGCTGCGCTACGCCTGGCCGTCGGCGAGCTGGGGCTCGCTGCCGCTGGAGGGCGGGGTGGAGGCGGCCTACCGGGCAGAGATCGACGCCGCGCCCGATCAGGCGGCGAAGATGGCGGAGATCGATGCGCGGCTGAACGCGCTGCGCTCGCCGTTCCGCACGGCGGAGGCGTTCTGGGTGGAGGAGATCATCGACCCGCGCGAGTCCCGCCGGCTGCTGTGCGAGTTCGCCAACCTGGCGGCGCCGCTGCGCGCAACGGGGGTCAGCCGGTTCGGGATGCGTCCGTAGTGGCGCTACTTCATCGGCGAGAACGCCGTTGGCAGAAGCAGGATCGACTGCATCTCCGCCAGCATCGGCCCGCCTTCGCGCAGGAACTCCCGCCATTTCGGATCGCCCATCGCCTCGGCCCGCGCCTTCATACGGATGTTGAGATCCGGATAGGCCCAGAGATGCGCGACTTCGTTCGGCTGCGGCGCCTCGCCGGTCCACAGGCCGACGATGGGGGAGTACCGCTCGCGCGCCGGCAGGTAAGATTCGAGAAGCCGCGCCCAGGTCAGCGCCTTGCCCGGCTGGGTGCGGTAGATGCGCAGCTCGTAGAGGTGTCCGGCCGCCTCGGGCGATTTGATGTCGATGAACGGGTTCAGAAAGCGGATGTCCTGGCGGAGCATGAGCGGGAGCACGTTCGGCACGTACTCCGTCCGCCACCGCTCGTTGCGGGCCAGCTCACTCCGCAGCCGCGCGCGCTCGTCGAGGCTCTCGAAGCTCCAGAGGTGCCAGATCTGATTGAGCGGCCCGAACTCCGAGACCCAGTATCCTTGGAGCACGCCATAGGCGTTGCCGCGCACCTCGCGGCCGAGATTGGCGGCGAGGTCGAGATAGGCGGGCACCTTGCCCGGATGCAGCGTGTAGGTGCGCAGCTCGTGGATCACGTCCCGCTCTCCGTTCCTGGTCGCCCCAAGTGTCGGCCCGCTTCACCCGGCTGGCAACACCGCTAGCGTTGCGGCTCCACTACGAACGTTCCGACCTTGCCGCCGCGCTCCACGGCCTCATGCGCGGCGGCGGTCTCGGTCAGCGGGAACCGCGCCGCCACGCTCAGCAGGCGCGGGCTGCGCAGCCAGGCGGCGATGTCCGCTTGCGCGCGCCGGCGAGACTCGTGCGGGCTCGTGGGCAGGACCATGAAATGCAGCGTGATGTTGCGGAACATCAGCTCGCGCACCGGCAGGCGCGGCGTGCGGTCACCATTCGAGGCGTAAACGGCGATGCTGGCGCTGTCGCGCAAGCAGGGCGGCGTTGCCGAAAGGTTGCCGCCGAAATCGACGTCGACGACGTGATCGACGCCGCGCCCAGCGGTGATCTCCCGCACCCGCTCCCCCACGTTCTCGCGCCGGTAATCGATGACATGCGCCGCTCCGCCGAGGCGAGCGCGCTCCGCCTTCTCCGCCGAGCTGACGGTCGCGATCACCATCGCGCCCGCCCAGGCGGCGAGCTGCACGGCGTAATGGCCGACCGCGCCCGCCCCGCCGGTGATAAGCAAGGTCCGCCCCTGCACCGGCCCGGCGATGAAGATGCAGCGATGCGCGGTCATCGCGGGGATGCCCAGCGTCGCGCCCTCGGCGAACGAGACGGAATCCGGCAGCTCCGTCACCAGCTCGGCCGAGAGGGCGATGTACTCCGCGGCGGTCCCGCACCACCGCCCGTTGCGCTGGCCGTTATAGAGCCAGACCCGCTTGCCCACCCAGGCATGATCGACGCCGGGACCGGCCTGATCGACCACGCCCGCCCCATCGCTGTTGGGCACGACGCGCGGGTACTCCATGCCACCTGGCCCGGCCCGGCGGTATGTGTCGGAGGGGTTGACCCCGGACGCCTCCAGGCGGACCCGGACCTCACCCGGCCCCGCGTCGGGGGTCGGCAGTTCGCCGAGGACGAGCACGTCCTTGGCCGGCCCCTGCCGGTCGTACCAGATGGCGCGCATTTTGCCCCTCCAATCCCCAATCCCCCTCGACAGGGAGGGTAGGATACAGGGCTATCGCATTTGGATCGCAGGCATCGCCCCATTCTCCGTCATGCCCGCGCTTGTCATGGGCATCCACGCCTTCAGGTGTCGCCACACAGGCGTGGATGGCCGGAACCGTCCGGCCATGACGAGTGAGAGAACCGGCTGGAAAGCCATATGCGATAGCCCTGGGGTAGGATACAAGGCCCGCCCGCCCGCAAGAAGGCCCTTCACACCCGCCGCACCACGTAGCACTCCGCCAGCGCCGCCATGATTGCCTCGGCATGGGCCGGGTCGCGCGCCTCCACCATCACCTCCAGCTCCGCCGCCTGCACCGACGACGCGGCGAACAGCCGTTGGTGCGAGACCTCGATGATGTTGCCGCCCGTGCCGCCGATGCGCCCGGCGATGTCGGCCAGCACGCCGGGACGGTCGGGGATCTGCAGGTGCAGGCGCAGCAAGCGGCCGTCGCGCAGCAGGTTGCGCAGCAGTACATTGGAGACGATACGAGCGTCGATGTTGCCGCCGCAGACCGGGATGCCGACGCGCTTGCCCTGGAAGCGGACCGGGTGGGCGAGCAGCGCCGCCAGCGCGGCGGCCCCCGCGCCCTCGGCGACCGTCTTGGCACCCTCGATCAGCAGCCCGATGGCCTGCTCGATCGCCCGCTCGGGCACGGTCAGAACCTCGATCCCGAGTGCGCGCAGCACCGCGAGCGGCTTCTCGCCCACGTCGCGCACGGCGATGCCTTCGGCAATTGTAGGGCCGCCGACCGCGACCGTGCTGCCGGCGAGGCGCTGGGCCATAGCCGCGTAGCTCTCCACCTCGACACCGATCACCTCGATATCCGGCTTGCGCCCGCGGGCCACGACGGCGCACCCGGCGAGCAAGCCGCCGCCGCCAACGGGAACGATCAGCACGTCGAGATCGGGCGCGTCCTCGATCAGCTCCAGCGCCAGCGTGCCCTGGCCGGCCATCACCGCCAGATCGTCGTAAGGATGAATGAAGACGAGGTGCTCGTCGGCCGCGAGAACGCGGGCGTGGGCGGCGGCGTCCGCCAGCGTCTCCCCGTGCAGCACGACGCGCGCGCCCCAGGCGGCGGTGCGCGTGACCTTGGTGGAGGGCGTGAAGGCCGGCATCACGATCGTCGCCGCCACACCGAGAAGCTGGGCGTGGCGGGCCACCGCCTGGGCGTGATTGCCGGCCGACATGGCAACAACGCCGCGCCGGCGCTCGTCCGGGGTGAGCAAGGCGAGCCGGTTGGCGGCGCCGCGCTCCTTGAAGGCGCCGGTTGCTTGAAGGTTGTCGAGCTTGAGCGTGACGGTGGAACCGGTGGCGCGCGCCAGCGTGTCGGAGCGCACGGCAGGGGTGCGCAGCACGCGCCCAGCGATGCGCGCGGCCGCCTCCTCCACGTCGAGGAGGGAGAGCAGCGCCGGGTCGCTGCTCTCCTGCAACGGAAGGGCGCTCGAGACGCGCGAACCCTCCCTCCGCGCGGGAGGGTGTCCAAGGGAGGAGTTCACCTAGGAGAACCGGACTTCGAGGATCTCGTAGGAGCGATCGCCGCCCGGCGCCGGCACCGACACGGCGTCGCCCGCCTTCTTGCCGATCAGCGCCTTGGCGAGCGGCGAGGACACCGACAGGCGGCCCTGCTTGATGTCGGCCTCGTGCATCCCGACGATCTGGTACGCGGATTCCTTCTCCGTCTCCTCGTCGATCAGGCGGACATGGGCGCCGAACTTGACATGGTCGCCCGACAGGCCGGACGGATCGATCACCTCAGCCCCGGAGACGATGTCCTCCAGCTCGCTGATGCGGCCCTCGATGAAGGATTGCCGCTCACGCGCCGCGTGGTACTCGGCGTTCTCCGACAAGTCGCCATGCGTGCGCGCCTCGGCGATGGCGCGGATGATGGCCGGGCGTTCCACACTCTTGAGTTGGCGGAGTTCCTCTTCCAGCCGCTGCAAGCCGGAGGCGGTCATTGGGAACTTCTGCACGGCGCGGTCCTTCGGTCATCCAATGTTTAGGGCAAGCAAGGCGCGAGGCCACGGCTGCCCCGGCGGCCGGGCAGAGCCTGGTCGCGGCGGGGTCAGAACGAAGCGCGAAAATAAGACTGAAGGGGAGCGACTTCAAGCGCGCCGGACTTCAGGGCGGCAATCGCGTGGACCGCCGCGCGTGCGCCCGCCATCGTCGTATAGTGCGGGACGGCATGGGTCAACGCGCTGCGGCGGATGCCCCGGCTGTCCGCCACGGCCTGCGGGCCAGAGGCGGTGTTGACGACGATCTGCACCTCGCCCGAGAGGATCGCGTCGACGCAGTGCGGGCGGCCCTCCAGCACCTTGTTCACCACGGTCACATCCAGGCCGGATTCGCGGATGCGCGCGGCGGTGCCTCGGGTGGCCATGATCCGGAACCCCATCTCGACCAGCCGGCGGGCCAGGGCGGGCAGCCCCTTCTTGTCGGAATCCTTGATCGACAGGAACGCGGTCCCAGTCTGGGGCAGCGCCACGCCGGCGCCGAGCTGGGATTTCGCGAAGGCCCGCTCGAAGCTGCTGTCGAGGCCCATGACCTCGCCGGTCGATTTCATCTCGGGGCCGAGAATCGGGTCCACCTCGGGAAAGCGGTTGAAGGGGAACACGGCCTCTTTCACCGCCACGTGCGGGGACACGCCTTGGTCGTCCAGCCGGAAATCCGCCAGCCGCGCGCCCGCCATGACGCGCGCGCCGATCTTGGCCACTGGAACCCCGGTCGCCTTGGCGACGAACGGCACGGTGCGGGAGGCGCGCGGGTTCACCTCCAGGACGTAGATCATGTCGTCCTGGATCGCGTACTGCACGTTCATCAGCCCGACCACGCCGAGCGCCTTGGCCAGGGCCTCGGTCTCTGCCTTCAGCTCGGTGACGGTGGCCGGCGACAGGGTATAGGGCGGCAGCGCGCAGGCGGAGTTGCCGGAATGGATGCCGGCCTCCTCGATATGCTCCATCACTCCCGCCACGTAAACGCTCTGTCCGTCGGCGATGCAGTCGACGTCAACCTCGATCGCATCGTTCAGGTAGCGGTCGATCAGGACCGGGTTCTCGCCCGAGACGCGCACCGCCTCGCGCACGTAGCGGTGCAGTCCGTTGCGGTCGTAGACGATCTCCATGGCCCGCCCGCCCAGCACATAGCTCGGGCGGATCACCACCGGGTAGCCGACGCGCTCGGCGATTCGTTCGGCCTCCTCGACCGAGCGGGCCGTGCCGTTGTCGGGCTGGCGCAGGCCGAGGCGCCGCAGCAGGAGCTGGAACCGCTCGCGGTCCTCGGCGATGTCGATCGCGTCCGCGCTGGTGCCGAGCACGGGGATGCCGGCGTGGGCCAGCGCCTGCGACAGCTTGAGCGGAGTCTGGCCCCCGTACTGGACGATGCAGCCGAGCACCGTGCCGCGCTCCTGCTCGCGCTGGACCAGGGCGATCACGTCCTCGGCCGTCAGCGGCTCGAAATAGAGGCGGTCGGAGGTGTCATAGTCGGTGCTGACCGTCTCCGGGTTGCAGTTGACCATGATGGTCTCGAACCCGGCTTCCTTCAGTGCGTACGCGGCGTGGACGCAGCAATAGTCGAACTCGATGCCCTGGCCGATCCGGTTGGGTCCGCCACCCAGGATGACGATCTTGCGTCGATCGCTCGGGTCCGCCTCGCAGAGGGGCTCGCCGAAGCCGCCCTCGTAGGTCGCGTACATGTAGGGGGTAACCGAGGCGAACTCGGCGGCGCAGGTGTCGATGCGCTTGTAGACCGGGCGCACGCCGAGCCGCGCGCGCAGCGCAGTCACTTCCTCCTCGGGGCGGCCGACGAGCACGCCCAGGCGCCGGTCGGAGAAGCCGAGCGCCTTGAGCCGGCGCAACGCGCCCGCCTGCGTCGGCAGTCCGCCGGCGGCGAGGGCGCTCTCGGCGGCCACGACGCGGGTCAGCTCGTGGAGGAACCAGGGATCGAACTTGCTGGCAGCGTGGACGTCCGCGACCGAGAGGCCCGCGCGCAGCGCTTGCGCGGCCATCAGCAGCCGGTCGGGCCGGGGCGTGGACAGCGCCGCGCGGAAAGCGTCGGCCGATCCGTCTTCCGGCGGCTCAACCGGGTCGAGCCCCGACAGCCCGGTTTCCATGCTGCGCAGGCCCTTCTGCAAGGCCTCGGCGAAGCTGCGCCCGATCGCCATCGCTTCGCCGACCGACTTCATCGAAGTGGTGAGAAGCCGGGGCGTGCCGGGAAACTTCTCGAAGGTGAAGCGCGGGATCTTCACCACCACGTAGTCGATCGTCGGCTCGAAACTCGCCGGCGTGACGCGGGTGATGTCGTTGGCCAGCTCGTCCAGCGTGTAGCCGACGGCGAGCTTGGCGGCGATCTTGGCGATTGGGAAGCCCGTGGCCTTGGAGGCGAGGGCGGAGGAGCGGGAGACGCGCGGATTCATCTCGATGACCACCATGCGCCCGTCAGCCGGATTGACCGCGAACTGCACATTGGACCCGCCGGTATCGACGCCGATCGTGCGCAGGCACGCGATCGAGGCGTCGCGCATCCGCTGGTACTCCTTGTCCGTGAGCGTCAGCGCCGGGGCGACGGTGACGGAATTGCCGGTATGCACGCCCATCGGATCGACGTTCTCGATGGAGCAGACGATGATGCAGTTATCCGCCCGGTCGCGGACCACCTCCATCTCGTATTCCTTCCAGCCGAGCACGCTCTCCTCGATCAGCACCTCATGGGTGGGCGAGGCGCCGAGCCCGCTCTGGACGATGTGCTCGAACTCCTCGCGGTTGTACGCGATGCCGCCGCCGGTGCCGCCCAGGGTGAAGCTCGGCCGGATCACCGCGGGAAGTCCGACGGCGGCGAGCGCTTCGCGCGCCTCCGGCATGGAATGGGCGATGGCGCTCTTCGGGCTCTCGATGCCGATCGCGGCCATCGCGTCGCGGAACTTGAGGCGGTCCTCGGCCCGCTCGATCACCTCCGCCTTGGCGCCAATCAGCTCGACGCCGTACCGCTCCAGCACGCCGGAGGCGGCGAGGCGCATGGCGGTGTTGAGCGCGGTCTGCCCGCCCATGGTCGGCAGCAGCGCGTCCGGGCGCTCGCGGACGATGATGCGCTCCACGAACTCGGGCGTGATCGGCTCGACATAGGTGGCGTCGGCCAGCCCCGGATCGGTCATGATGGTGGCCGGGTTGGAGTTGACCAGGACCACCCGGTAGCCCTCCGCCCGCAGCGCCTTGCAGGCCTGCGCGCCGGAATAGTCGAACTCGCACGCCTGCCCGATGACGATCGGGCCGGCGCCGATGATGAGGATGGAGGAGAGGTCGGTGCGACGGGGCATGGCTCACAATTCCTGGCCAGCAGCGCTTTTGGCTGACCGAAAGCTCCCTCTCGTCCGCGTGCGGGGGAGAGGGTCAGGGCGAGGGGGAGAGATCCAGTGAATAGTGGTCGGAAGAAACCCTCACCCCGACCCTCTCCCGCATGTGGGAGAGGGAGACTGGCACGACGCGCGCGCGACGGCCTGCCCCGCTGTCGTAAGCTCCAGTGTCCAATGGCATTGCAATCCACCGTCCACGAGACGGACCGGATCGCGAATCAGGTTCTCGCGCACGCAGGCTTCGAGAGCATCGCGGAACGCCCCATAGTCAAGCGCACCCGTTGTCAGTTCCCGGAATCGCTCGAAACCCATCTCGACATTCGGCTCGCTGATCCGATGACGGAATGCCGTTTTCAGCAGCAGCTCCTTTGCATCGCTCATTCCCGCCCCTCCATCATCGCCACAAATCGCCGGAACAAGTGCTGGCTGTCACTCGGCCCAGGACTCGCTTCCGGATGGTACTGCACGCTGAACGCCGGGCGGTCGGCGCAGACCAGGCCCTCGTTCGAGCCATCGAACAGGCTGACATGCGTGACTCGCGCGGTGGCGGGCAGGGTTGTCCCGTCAACCGCGAATCCATGGTTCTGGCTGGTGATCTCCACCCGGCTGGTCTCCAGCTCCTTGACCGGCTGGTTGGCGCCGCGATGGCCGCGCGCGAGCTTGTAGGTCCGCGCGCCCAGCGCCAGCGCGAGAAGCTGATGGCCGAGGCAGATGCCGAACAGCGGCACGCCGGCCTCCAGCACCCCCTGGATGGCCGGCACGGCGTAGGCGGCCGTGGCCGCCGGGTCGCCGGGTCCGTTGGAGAGGAACACGCCGTCGGGGCGGTGGCGCAGGATGTCCTCGGCGGTCGCGGGGGCCGGCACGACGGTCACGCGGCACCCGGCCGAGGCGAGGCAGCGCAGGATGTTGCGCTTGGCCCCGTAGTCCACGGCGACGACATTGTGGCGCGGCGCCTCCTGGCGGCCGCTGCCCGTGGGCCAGGCCCAGACCGTCTGGTTCCAGGTGTAGGTCTGCCGGCACGAGACCTCGCGGGCGAGGTCCATGCCTTCCAGCCCCGGCCAGTCAGCGGCGCGCGCGCGCAGCGCGTCGAGGTTGAACCGGCCGTCGGCGGGAAAGGCCAGCACGCCGCCGGGTGGACCGCCATCGCGAATGCGCAACGTCAGCGCGCGCGTGTCCACCCCGGCGATGCCGGTCACGCCTTGCGCCCGCAGCCAGGCATCCAGGGGCTGGGCGGCACGCCAGTTCGAGGGCTCGGTGATGTCCTGCTTCACCACCACGCCGCGTGCGGCGATCGTGCCCGCCTCGACGTCGTCCGAGTTCGCGCCGACAATGCCGATATGCGGGAAGGTGAAGGTGATGACCTGGCCGGCGTAGGAGGGGTCAGTGAGGGTCTCCTGATATCCGGTCATCCCGGTGTTGAAGCAGACCTCGCCCACCGGCGCCAGATCGAGGCTATGGGCACCGAAGCCGCGTCCCCAGAACACGGCGCCGTCAGCCAGCACCAGCACGGCGTTGGCCTCGCCTGGAGGACCATCCGACGGCGCCGGCTCCGGAGACGGAACGCCCGACAGATCGGCCAAGGGAAGACCGGTGGCTGCGATGACGGATGGCCAGTGGCGGGACGGGACAGCCCCTGTCTGTCGCCACTTCCGCACGGCCTCGGTGCTGACCCCGGTGAGCCGGGCGGCAGCCTCGGCGCCTCCCAGTCTCTCGATGACCTGTTCCACGCTTGCGGGCATGGCGCGGGCGTAGTGGAAGAAATTTCCGGGCGCAAGCCGGGACGGAAATTCTTTCCGCTCCGAGGGAGCCGAACCGGAGCGTGCGCTGGGAAGCGAACGTCCATAAAATGGGCGTGTCACAGGAGGTACCATGGCTCTGCGGGAGCGGTTCGCCGAGGAACTGAAGGCGTCGATGAAGGCGGGCGACGCGCCCCGCACCTCGACCCTGCGCATGATCCTGGCCAGGCTCAAGGACGCCGACATCGCGGCGCGTCCCAAGGGCGTGACCGCGGTACCGGAGGACGAGGTGCTGGCGCTGCTTCGCGGCATGGTGAAGTCCCGCCGCGAATTGGTCGACCTCTACCGCCAGGGGAACCGCCCGGACCTCGTCGCCAAGGAGGAGGCCGAGATCGCGGTAATCGAAGGCTTTCTGCCCAGGCAAATGGATGAGGCGGCGATGGCCCGCGCGGTCGAGGACGCGGTGGCGGAGGTGGGCGCGAGCGGCCCCAAGGACATGGGCAAGGTCATGGCGGCGCTGAAGGCGCGGCACGCGGCGACGCTGGACCTGTCGCGCGTCGGGCCGCTGGTCAAGGCGCGGCTGGCCGGCGCCTGATGGCGCTTTCGCCCGCCTTCCTCGACGAGCTGCGCGTCCGCACCCCCCTCGCGCCCCTGATCGGACGGCGCGCGAAGATCGAGCGCGCCGGGCGGCAGTGGAAGGCGTGCTGCCCGTTCCACGGAGAGAAGACCCCCAGCTTCTATATCTACGAAGACCACTACCACTGCTTCGGCTGCGGCGCGCACGGCGATGCGATCACCTTCGTCATGCAGGCCGAGGGGGCGAGCTTCACCGAGGCGGTCGAGCGCCTGGCCAGCGAGGCGGGCCTGGAGGTTCCAAAACCGTCTCCGCGCGCCGCCGAACAGGAGCGGCGGCGCCATGACCTGGCCGCCGTGCTCGATCTCGCCGCGCGAAGCTTCCAGGGCCGGCTGTTCCTGCCGGAGGGGCGGCGGGCGCTGGACTACCTGCTCGGGCGGGGCCTGAGCGAGGCGACGATCCGCCGCTTCGGGCTTGGCTGGTCCCTCGGCCGGGGCGCGCTGACCGCCGATCTTGGCCGCGAGGGCGTTGAGCCCGCGCTGATGGCGGAAGCGGGACTGACGCGCGCCGATCCCGAGAGCGGCCGGGTCCGGGAGCTGTTCTTTGAACGCGTCATGTTCCCGATCCGCGACCGTGCCGGCCGCGTTATCAGCTTCGGCGGCCGCGTCCTGGGAGAAGGCCAGCCGAAATACGTCAACGGGCCAGAGACCGCGCTTTTTTCCAAGCGCCGCACCCTCTACGCGCTTGATCTCGCGCGCGCGGCGCGCGGGGCGGAGATCGTGGTGGTCGAGGGCTATCTCGATGTCATCGCGCTGCACCAGGCCGGGTTCGCGGGCGCGGTGGCGCCGCTCGGCACCGCGCTGACCGAGGCCCACCTGGCCGAGCTGTGGCGGCTCTCGCCCGCGCCGATCCTCTGTTTCGATGGCGACGCCGCCGGCCGCCGGGCTGCGCTGCGCACGGTGGAACTGGCGCTGCCCCGTCTGGCGCATGACCGCAGCCTGGGCTTCGCCGTGCTGCCGGAGGGCGAAGACCCCGACACGCTGGTCCGCCGGCGAGGCGAAGGCGCGATGCGCGCCGTGCTGGACACCCCCCGTCCGTTGGCCGAGACGCTGTTCGACCTCCTGCGCGAGGCCACGGGGGACCGTACTCCGGAGCAGCGCGCAACCCTGCGAAACCGCATCGATGAGGCGGCCAAGCTGATCCCCGATCGCGCCTTGGCGGCTGAGTACGGCAAGGCGATGCGCGATCGGCTGTACGCGTCCCGAGGCGCGGTCCGGGGCACACCCGCCCCATTGCCCGCTATTCCCCGTCCAGAGATTTCCGAGGACTCGACACGCGCCGAGCGGGGACGCATCCTGACCGCGGTGCTGCTGGCGCACCCGGCCCTGCTGCGCGACGTAGGCCACGCCTTCGCCGAACTCGACTTGCCAGCCTCCTGCGACCGGCTGCGGAAAGCGCTGCTGGCATGGGCCGATCACGCCGACGTGCTTGACTCGCCAGGGCTGGTATCCCACCTCACGAGTTCTGGATTGTTGGCTGACGCTGAGCGGATTGGCGCGACGGCATCCTTGTCGTTGCCCGATTTTGCCCAGGCTGGCGCGATGCCAAGTGAGGCCGAGGCTGGATGGTGGCACATCTTTGGGCTGATGAATCTCGGCCGGCTTCGAGAGGAGCTGATCGCGGCGCAACGCGCTGCCGCAGACAACCTCACCGAGGGCACCGAGCGCCGGCTTGTTGCATTGCGCGAGGCATTGGACCGGGTAACGGCGGCGGAGCCCGAGGAGCCGGTGGCCTAAAGCCGACCCAGACCCGAAACACATGGATCGGAGTGGGTTGAGAATGGCGACGAAGCCGAATGTGAGCGCCGACACCGCGACCGTCGAGCCGGACGTGGACACGACGCTGCTTGACGTGCAGTCCGCCGCCGTCAAGCGGCTGATCGCGAAGAGCAAGGAGCGGGGCTACATCACCTTCGACGAGCTGAACACGATTCTTCCTCCGGAGCAGAACAGCTCCGAGCAGATCGAGGACGTGATGGCCAATCTCAACGAGATGGGCATCCAGGTCGTCGAGAGCGAGGAGGCCGAGGACGGCGAGGCGTCCGCGCAGAAGGTCGAGAAGGCCGAGGCCGACGCCGAGAGTGAGGAGCCGGCCGGCAACGTCGACGAGGAGACCCTGGGACGCACCGATGACCCGGTGCGCATGTACTTGCGCGAGATGGGCACGGTCGAACTGCTCTCGCGCGAGGGCGAGATCGCGATCGCCAAGCGCATCGAGGCCGGCCGCGACATGATGATCGGCGGGCTGTGCGAAAGCCCGCTGACGTTCCGCGCCATCGTCACCTGGCACGACCAGCTCAAGGCGGGGCGGATGCTGCTGCGCGACATCATCGACCTGGAGGCGACCCAGGGCGGCGGCGCGGGCGAGGCGGACAGCGCCGCGGAGCGCGGTGAGGTTCTCGACGAGGTCGGGCCCGAGGAGGAGCCGGACGAGGAGGGCGAGGGGCCGGGCCTGTCGCTCTCCGCGCTCGAGGAGAAGCTGAAGCCCGAGGTGCTGGACACCTTCGAGGAGATCGAGAACCTCTATAAGAAGCTGCAAAAGATGCAGTCCCGCCGGCTGGAGATGATGGCCAGCGGAGAGGAGGTCAACGCGCGCGCCGAGAAGACCTATGAGAGCGCCCGCGAGGAGCTGGTCGAGAAGGTCTCGCAGGTTCGGCTACACAACAACCGCATCGAGGAGCTGGTCACGCAGCTCAAGCAGCTCAACCAGCGACTCACCGGGCTGGAGGGACAGCTCTTGCGCCTGGCCGAGGCGGTCAAGGTGCCGCGCGAGGAGTTCCTGAACCAGTACCGCGGCCGGGAGCTGGACCCGAACTGGCTGGAGCGGGTGGGCAAGCTGCCGGCGAAAGGGTGGAAGACCTTCGCGACCAAGGATCCCGCCCAGATCGCCGAGATCCGCGCGCAGATCGCCGCCGTGGCCAACGATGCCGGCCTGCCGATCAGCGAGTTCCGGCGCGTGTTCATGACCGTGAGCCGCGGCGAGCGGGATTCCGCGCGCGCCAAGAAGGAGATGATCGAGGCCAACCTTCGCCTGGTGATCTCGATCGCCAAGAAGTACACCAATCGCGGCCTGCAATTTCTGGACCTAATCCAGGAGGGCAACATCGGCCTGATGAAGGCGGTCGATAAGTTCGAGTACCGCCGGGGCTACAAGTTCAGCACCTACGCGACGTGGTGGATCAGGCAGGCGATCACGCGTTCCATCGCCGACCAGGCGCGCACCATCCGCATCCCCGTCCACATGATCGAGACCATCAACAAGCTGGTGCGCACCTCGCGGCAGATGCTGCACGAGATCGGCCGCGAGCCCGCGCCCGAGGAGCTGGCCGAGAAGCTCGGCATGCCGCTTGAGAAGGTGCGCAAGGTGCTGAAGATCGCCAAGGAGCCGATCAGCCTGGAGACGCCGATCGGCGACGAGGAGGACAGCCACCTCGGCGACTTCATCGAGGACAAGGCGGCGGTGATCCCGCTGGATGCCGCGATCCAGGCCAATCTGCGGGAGGCGACCACGCGGGTCCTGTCGAGCCTGACGCCCCGCGAGGAGCGCGTGTTGCGGATGCGATTCGGCATCGGCATGAACACCGACCACACGCTGGAAGAGGTCGGCCAGCAGTTCAACGTCACGCGCGAGCGCATCCGCCAGATCGAGGCCAAGGCGCTGCGCAAGCTCAAGCATCCCAGCCGGAGCCGGAAGCTGCGCAGTTTCCTCGACGACTGAGCGGGCAGGGGACGGCGGCGATGGAGGCGGTGACGCGCGTGGCGGTGACGGTCACGTTCCTGCGGATGGACCGCGCCCCGTCCGACCCCAGCCCATCTCTGCCCACCTCCTGCCAAGTCGTCCGCGCGAGCGCCTGCACCGTCGGGTTCTATCGGTATCTCTATGACACAGTGGGCGCCGCACATGTCTGGTGGCTGCGGCGCACCATGTCCCACAGCGATCTCGCTTCGCTGCTGGGCGATCCGCGTGTCGGCGTGCATGTGCTGTACTGTGCCGGCGAGCCGGCCGGCTTCTTCGAGCTCGACGCGCGCTTCTGGCCGGACGTGAACCTCAGCTATTTCGGCTTGCTGCCGCATGCGATAGGCCGCGGCTTCGGCTATCCCCTGCTGCGCCACGCGGTCGAGGCCGCGTGGCGCCAGGGGGCGCGGGGGATGACCGTCAATACCTGCACCGCCGACCACCCCCGCGCGCTTCCCACCTATCTGCGCGCGGGCTTCCACCCGCTGCGGCAGGTTCGCGAGATATGGGACGTGCCTGTGCGGCTGGGAATGAAGATCCCGCCGCGCTTGCTGACGTGAGCCCTCCCCAAAACCCGCTCCCGCGCGGAAGGGGTCAGTTTCGCATCAGCTCGCGGACATGCGCCGCCGCCGAGGCCGCCAGGGCGTCGAGGTCGTAGCCCCCTTCCAGCAGCGAGACGACACGTCCGCCCGTGTGCCGCCGGGCGCATTCGACCAGCTTGCGCGTGACCCAGGCGAAATCCTCGGTTTCCAGCCGAAGCTGCGCCAGCGGGTCCGCCTTGTGCGCGTCGAACCCGGCCGAGACGATGAGCAGCTCCGGCGCGAAGGCGTCGAGCGTTGGCAGGATCTCCTCCTTCCCATCCGGCGCGGAACGCCGCGCTGTCGCTGCCGGGGCGCAGTAGAACGTTGACGATGTTGCCCGCGCAGCCGCGTTCCTCGCGCCATCCGGTGCCGGGATAGCACGGGCTCTGGTGCGACGAGGCGTAGAACAGCGCCGGGTCGGCGGCGAACATCGCCTGCGTTCCGTTGCCGTGGTGAACGTCGAAATCGACCACCGCGACCCGCTCGACACTCCACCGGGCGCGCGCGTGACAGGCCGCGACGGCGGCGTTGTTGAACAGGCAGAACCCCATGGCGCGCGCCGGCTCGGCATGGTGTCCCGGCGGGCGGATGGCGGCGAAGGCGGCGCTGGCCCAGCCCTCCATCACCGCGTCCACGGCTAGGACCGCCCCGCCCGCCGCGCGCAGCGCCGCGTCCGCGCTCCCGCCGCACATCGCGGTATCGGGATCGAGCTGCACCGTCCGGCCGGGCGGCGGCCGGATCGCCAGGATGGCGCGGACGTGCGCGGCGGAATGGGCGCGCAGCAACGCCGCCTCCTCGGCCGCCGGGGCTTCCCGGCGGAGCAAGGGCCGGAAACACGCGTCCTCCAGCGCGGCCAGCACGGCGCGCAGCCGGTCGGGGCACTCCGGGTGCCACGGTCCGGGATCGTGGCCGAGGCAGGCCGGGTGGGTAATCAAAGCGACGGTCATGGGCGTTCCTCGGGCGGGACCGGCTCCTCGGCACGGCGGCGGATCAGGAAGCTGAACACCCCGGCCTCCTCGCTACAGGCGAGCAGCGCGTGCCCGGTCTCGCGGCAATAGGCTTGGAAATCGGAGACCGCCGCGCGGTCGGTGGCCAGAACCCGAAGCCGCTCGCCCGGCGCCATGCCGCGCAACTCGCGGTTCGCGCGCAGAACCGGCAGCGGGCACTTCAAGTCCTTCACGTCGAGCAGGCGCTCTGTCATGCGCCATCCTGGCGCGGGGCTGGCATCTTGAGCAAGCGGCGAAGGATTGTCATTCTGCGGGCATGGCACGTCATCGCATCGGCATTGACCTAGGCGGCACCAAGGTCGAAATCGCCGTGCTCGCCCCTGACGGCAGCGAGCGGCACCGGCACCGTGTCCCAACGCCGCACGGCTATGCCGAGACGCTGGACGCCATCGCCCTTCTGGTGCGCGAGGCCGAGGCGGAGATTGGCGAGAGCGGCACGGTGGGCATCGGCATCCCCGGCGTCATCAGCCCGGCCACCGGAAAGGTCAAGAACGCCAATTCCATCGCGCTCAATGGCCACACCTTCGACACCGACATCAGCGCCAAGCTCGGCCGCGAGGTGCGGGTCGACAACGACGCCAACTGCTTCGCGCTGAGCGAGGCGAGCGACGGCGCGGGGGCGGGGCTTGGCGTGGTGTTCGGCGTCATCCTCGGCACGGGCGTGGGCGGCGGGGTGGTGGTGAACGGGACCGTGCATAGCGGCCCGCACCGGATCGCCGGGGAATGGGGCCACACGCCGCTGCCCTGGCCGCGCCCCGAGGAGCTTCCGGGCCAGCGCTGCTGGTGCGGGCACGATCTCTGCCTGGAGACGTTCATCGCCGGTCCGTCGCTGGCGCGCGATTGCGACGGGCCGGGCGCGCATGACGCCAGCCAGATCCCGGCCCGCGCCGTCTCCGGGGAGGCGCGCGCGCAAGAGGCGCTGGCCCGCCACGCCGACCGCCTGGCGCGGGGGCTCTCCGTCGTCGTGGACATCCTCGACCCGGACGCGATCGTGCTCGGGGGCGGGCTGTCGAACATGGAGCACTTGTACGTGGACGTGCCGCTCCTGATGCGGCGCTACGTGTTCAGCGACACGGTGGAGGTGAAGGTGCTGCGCAACCAGCACGGGGACTCCTCGGGGGTGCGCGGCGCAGCCTGGCTGTGGCCGGTGGGGTAGGCAGCGGCTGCCGGGTCGGAGCTGCCCAGTTATGCGGGATACGCCGCCTGCACCGGCGTGCGGAGCGTGGCACGGCGCGTGCATCGATCGGTTTCCGTAATCAGGAGCCCGACCATGAACATCTCCGCCGCGACCATCTCCCACGCCCTGCACGGCATCAGCCATCATAGCGGCGCGCACTCGCGCGGTCCGACGACATTCGGACAGCAGCTCGGCGCGGCCGCTCAGCAACCCGGGCAGCAGCCCGCCGGATCGCAGCCAACAAGCGGAACCAGCAGCGGGGCGGGTGGGCTGCTGTCGGCCGACATGCTGCGGCAGATACAGGCGATCGGGTGACGCGATTGACGGCGGCCCGCCCGCCCCGATAAGGCACCGCCTTCCGTGGCGTGGCGTGTCGCCGCCGAAAGAGAGCAGATGCCCGATCACCCCTCCCTCGATGCCCTCGGCCTCAGGGCCGGAACCGACAAGGCGTCGCATCACCATGACTTCCTGCGGTTCTACGAGAAATTTCTTGGACCGATGCGATTTCAGGACGTATCCGTGCTGGAGATCGGGGTCTACCAAGGCAACTCCCTTGCGATGTGGGAAGAGTACTTCGGCCGTGGCCGGATCGTAGCGATCGACATCGAACCCGCGGCGAAGCAGTTCGAGACCGAGCGCGCCCGAGTTGAAATCGCGGATCAAGCGAACATCGCCGATCTTGTGCGCATCGCGACGCGGTATGGTCCGTTCGACCTCGTGCTGGATGATGGCTCCCATTTCTGGGATCATCAGATCACGTCCTTCCGGTATCTGCTGCCATTCGTGAAGCCGGGACGTTTTTACATTTTGGAAGACCTCGACACGAGCTATGGCTCTTATGTGAGCTACTACCAGCATGGCGCGCCGGAATCAGCCGCCAAATTCCTTCAAAGGATGACTGACTACATGGTGGGGGATGCCGCCCTCGAAATCGCTGGTGAACCGGACTCGCTGATCCGTTCCTACGCGCGCCGGCTGGACTTCATCGCCTACGCGCGCCGCACCGCCGTCCTCAAGCTCAAGGAATAGCCGAGCCGAGAGATCGAACCTCACGGACGGCCCGAAAGCCAGTTGCTGATGTCGGCCGCGAGCCTGGACAAATCGGCCCGCCACGAGTTGTTCACCGTTACCGGACTCCCGTCGGGCATGTCCCGCGCGCCGACATGGAAGCACACGCTGCACTCGGCGCCGGCCAGGAACAAAAGCTCGGTGACTTGCACGAATGTTTCCGGAACAAGCACGAGCGCTGACCTCAGGCGGCTCTGAAACGCCAGGTTGAACATCGCCGATCCGGCTGGGCCGGCTACGTAACGGGCTTTGGACAGAATGCCGATCTGCCTTTCGATGGAAAGATGCTCGGGGTTGACGATCGCAAATCCGAAGCTTCTGAAAATTGCCTCGACCGCCGCCTCGTTCGTCATCTTCCGCGCGGATTGGCCTGACCGCGAGAGGTACACCCTGTCGGCGTGGTCTGAAACGGACGGATCACCGAACGCTTCGCGAATTTGCCGCCAAAGCTGAGCCGACGTCGATGATGCGTATCGCGACACGCCGAGAGATGGTGTGGCCAGCAGCAGTCTGCGGCAATGGAACAGGCCCTGTGAGAATACCACGTCATCCAGATCCACCCCAGCCGCGCCCAGCAGCGTGTTGCGGAAACGCGTGTCCTCGCGCGTGTACTCGATAATCAGCTTGACGTCGCCGAATATGTCGCGGCAGAGCTTCCAGGCATGGATGCGGCTGAGGCAGTCCCCAAGGAAATGCCCGAAATGGCCCGACACGAGATGCCCTAGGAAAAATCCGGTCTCGACGTGTCGGGCATCCGACAGCTTCATCTCGATCGGTAGCCGGTACAGGCTGCCACCCTCATGCTGAAACCATCCCACGGCCCGCGCATCCCAGGGAATGTCGAAGTCATTCGCGAGCCTGCGGCTCGCGGGCAGGAAGGGGGGCGCGAAAGGCAGGCAGTATGCGTCGTCCAATCGCGAGACCGCCATTTCGGGATACGCAATCTCTCGCGGGAAGATGCTCCGGGCCGGCGCATCCCAGCTCAGCATGGGGTCGTCGCCAAAGCCCCAGCCGCCCGGGATGCCGTGCCGAACCGATGGCGCGTTCAGCACGTACGAGTCAGGCAGACTTATGCGAGCTGCCGGAGCCAGGATCGCGCGCGAGAAAGGCAAGCCGCCTAGGTCCGAAAGCTCGCCTGTCACAGCCATGGAGGACGACGGAAAAGACAAAAACCGTAGGTCCTGGGGTATCGTGTTCAACGCGCTAGGACTTTCGGTGTCTCTCATCGGCCGACCCGCTTCTCGGAAACGTCCTGCCACGGCGACGGTCCTTGGATGCGCCGTGGGGCGCGACCCGTAAGGCAATTCGAGAGATCACGCGAGCCATTGCCGCAGCAGAAATCCCAGGCTAGGTGTGCGCCCGCCCGCATCCGGAGCATGGGAGGCGAAAATCATACGCGACCTGCCCATTCGCCTTATCTCGGTTTCCACCCTCTTGCGCGACCCGGCGCTGCGGTCGGAAGCGGGAGTGACCGACCTCCACGAGCTGGCGCCGCCCGGCACCTATGAGCGCAGGCCGGCCGTGGTGGTCAACCCAGGCGATCTCTATCCCGCGTTTCGCGGGCCGTACCTGGAGGATTTGTCGAAGCTGGCGCAGCCCCACGGCTCGACCTTCGGATTCCTGCTGACCCATGCCCTGGTGATCGGCCAGGGGTCGGTCATCACCCGGAATGGCCTTCTGGTTCAGGAGAGCTGCCGCGCCATCCTCGCGCAAAACCGCACGCCACCTGGCCTGCGCCCGGTCGGACCGGGCTGGGTCTGTCCACTGCCGGAGCCGGTGCGCAAGGAACACCGGGTCTCGATCGTCGCCAAGGCGCCATGGTGGCGCAACTACGGTCACTGGCTGGTTGATTTGGCGGCGCTGCTGGCGCTGGTGGTGGACCGGCTGCGCGGCAACGATATTCAGATCGTCATCGGCAAGCAGGTCACGCCGGCGATGCGGCGGATTGTCGCCGAAACCCTGGAGATCGTCGCTCCCGGCATCCCCGTCGTGGAACACGACGATGCCGAGGCGGTGATGTTCTCCCGTCTCTACTATGTGACCCCCACCAGTGTCTCGCCGCTGTTCAAACTGCCGGAGGCGCTTCGGGCCTTGCGTGCCAAGCTCGTCCCGGATGCGCCGCCACCCCGGCGGCGAATCTACGTGCAACGCGACGCGCAAGGGCCGCGCACACTGCTGAATGAGCCAGACGTGCTCCGCGTCGCCTCGTCCCATGGGTTCGAGATCGTCCGGCCTGAGCAGCATGGGCTGCGTGACCAAGCGCGCCTGTTTTCCGAGGCGGCGGTGGTGATGGGCGTGAAGGGCGCGGGCTTGACCAATGTGATGTTCGCTCCCCGCGACAGCTCGGTTGTGGTGCTGTCGCCGAGCAACTGGGGTGACTCGTTCTTCTGGGACTTGGCGGGCCAACTTGGCATCACCTATGTCGAGGTCGTCGGCAAGGCCGTCGACGGCATCGCCGAGCCGCCGAACAGCCCGTTCACGGTCGACCTCGACCGGCTGGGCGAGGCGCTCGAGAGGGCGACGGGCACCCTGCTGGCAGAACCCGTCGCCGTCATCGATCCGCTATCATCCCGCCCGGAGCACACCGGGCTTTTCTACCGCGACTGTCTCCGCGCGCTGCATCAGATCCTGCGGCCTCGCGCCTATCTTGAGATCGGCTGCCTCGATGGCGAGACCCTGGCGCTGGCCGAATGCCCGGCGATCGGCATTGATGTGCAGTTCCAGCCGAAGATATGCATCCCGCCAAAGGCGCCGGCGATCCTGCTGTATCAGCTGCCGAGTGACGAATTTTTCCGGCGATACGACCCGGCTGCCTTGCTCGGACGGCCGATCGACCTCGCGTTCATCGACGGCATGCACCTGGTGGAATACGCGCTGCGGGACTTCATCAATGTCGAGCGGTTCTGCCACCCTGGCTCCGTCGTCGTGCTGCATGACTGCCTGCCCTTGAATCAGCAAATGGCCAGCCGCGACCGAGCCGACGCGGAGAAGCGCGGGGCGGCGCCGTTCTCGGGATGGTGGACTGGCGATGTCTGGAAGCTGCTGGCGATCTTGCCGCGTTACCGTCCTGACTTATCCGTCCGCGCCTGCAACGCGTCGCCGACGGGCCTGGTGGTGATCCAGAGCCTCAACCCGGATGATCGCACGCTGGATCGTGCCTACGAGGCCATCGTCGCGGAGTTTCGCGATCCGGCGGAGCAGGGGAGGCTCTTCCAAGAGGTGCTTGGCAAGGTCGAGATCATGGAGACGAGCGCGTTGCTGCAAACGCTTGGAAAGCGGGTTTGATGGTGGCGCGCGCCGCTCAAAAGAACCCTCGGTCGGCCGCCTCATCCCTCGCCGAGCAACTCCGCCCCCTTTTCGACGCCGCCTTCTACCTGGAGGAGTACCCGGATCTCGCAAACACCCGCCTCGACCTGCTGGAGCATTACGCCCTCTACGGCCTGAACGAGGGCCGCAACCCGAACCCGTTCTTCGACGGCGCCTGGTATCGCGAGCGCAATCCCGACGTCGCGGCCTCGGGGATGGACCCGTTGCTGCACTACCTGAGCACCGGCGCGGCGGAGCTGCGCAACCCGCATCCGCGCTTCGACGCCGCCTTCTATGTGGAGCGCCACCCGCAGGCGGCGGCGAATCCGCTGTTGTTTCACGTGCTTATCGGCCGCGAACTCGGCTTCTCCACCGAGCCGCCCTTTGACGAGTCGGCGTTCCTGCCCTCGGCCCAGTCCCTGCCGTCCTGTCCCGCCGGTGTGCGGGTCGATGTCGTCATTCCGTGCTATCGCGGCCTCGCGGAGACGCGGCGCTGCGTCGCCTCCGTGCTCGCCGATCCCGACCGGCCGCCGGGGCAGGTCATCGTCGTGGACGACGCTTCGCCCGAACCCGCGCTCTCGGCCTGGCTCGCCAGGCAGGCGCGGGCCGGACGCGTCACGCTGCTGCGCAACGCGCGCAACATGGGCTTCGTCGCCTCGGTCAATCGCGCCATTGCGCACGCGGGGCGCGCCGATGTCGCGCTGCTGAACAGCGATACCGAGGTGCCGGCGGGCTGGCTCTCGCGCCTCGCGGGGCACGCCTACGCCGAGGAGCGGATCGCCTCGGTCTCGCCATGGTCGAACAACGCCACGATTTGCAGCTATCCCGCCGTCGCCGGCGGCACGTCCGCGTTCGGGCTGGGAACTGATGCCATCGACGCAGCGGCGCGGGCGGCGAACGCGGGGCGGCGCGTGCGCGTGCCCACCACCGTCGGGTTCTGCATGTACATCAGGCGCGCGGCTCTGGATGAGGTGGGCGCGTTCGACGCCGAGGCGTTCGGCCGCGGCTACGGGGAGGAGTGCGATTTCTGCCTGCGGGCCGCCGCGCGCGGCTGGCGGCACATGCTCGCCTGCGACACCTACGTGTACCACAAGGCAGAGGTGAGCTTCGGCCGGGGCGCCAACCGCGCGCGCACCGCGGGAGAGGCGGCGCTCGCCGCGCGCTGGCCCGAGTTTTCGAAGATGGTCGAGCGGCATGTCCGGCGTGGACCCGCCGAGCCGGCCCGTTTCGCCCTGACCGCCGAACTCTATCGCCGCGCCGGACTGCCGGTGATCCTGCTCGTTTCCCACAGCCTCGGCGGCGGCGTGCAGCGCCATATCGAGATCCTGGCCGAGCGTTTGCGCGGCCGGGCCAACGTCCTCCTGCTCCAACCCTCCGAGCGGGGCGCCCTGATCTCCGCGCCGTCGCTGCCCGGCCATGGCGCCGCCCCGATCCCGGCCGGGCGCGTCGATGCGATGGTCCGGGTGCTCGCCTCGGCCGGTGTCTCGCGGGTGCATGTGCATCACGTGATGGGGCTTGATCTCGACCTCCGCCGGCTGATCCGCGGCCTCCGCGTCCCGTTCGACCTGACGGTGCATGACTGGTTCCTGATCTGCCCGCAGGTGAACCTGCTGCCGCAACTGGACGGGCAGTATTGCAGAGAGCCGGATCAGTCCGGCTGCAATTCCTGTATCGCCAACCGTCCGAGCCATGGCGCGCGGGAGATCCTGCATTGGCGAGTGAGCCATGCCTGGCTGCTCCGCGAGGCCGAGCGTGTGTTGTGCCCAAGCGAGGATTCGCGCCAGCGCGTGGCCCGCTTTGGCTGGGGCGCGAAGGCCGTGCTCGCGCCACACGAGCCGGCCGTGTCCGAGCCCTGGGCGGTGCGCGCTCCGCCCTTGCGGGCTGACGAGCCTCTCCGGGTCGTTGTCCTGGGCGTGCTGGCCGCGCAAAAGGGCGAGGCGAGCGTGCGCGCCCTGGCCGAGGCGACGGACGCGGCCGAGATCGAGCTGTGCCTGATCGGATACCCGGAGCGGGAGCTGCCCCGCCGTCTACGGCGGCGGATCAAGGTGACCGGACGCTACGAGGACGACGCGCTGCCGCGCCTGCTGGACAGGGCGCGCGCGCATGTCGCGTGGTTTCCCGCGCAATGGCCGGAGACGTGGAGCTACACGCTCTCGGCCGCCATCGCGGCGGGACTGCCGATTGTGGCCGCCCGCATCGGCGCGTTCCCCGAGCGGCTCGCGGGCCGTCCGCTGACATGGCTGGTCGAGCCCGACGCGCCGGCGGCCGCTTGGCGGGCCGCGTTCGCGGAGGCGCGGGCGGCGATTGTGACGGGCGATGGCGCGATAGCCGGGACGCGACCCGCGCTAGGGGATTTCTACGACCATGCGTACCTGATCGGCAGAGGCAGGCAATCTCCCCTTCCCCTTGCGGGAGGGCGCCGGGGGGAGGGGGAGGCCTCCATCAGCGTCATCGTCGTGCCCGAACAGTATGAAACGACTGGCGTGCCCACGCCCTGCGCCTATATCCGCCTCCTTCAGCCGCTGCACCATCCGCTGGCGGCGGCGGGCTTGAGGGTGGTGGTAACGGGGCCAGAAGAGGCGCTCGACCTGCGCGCCGACATCCTGCTGACCCAGCGCCACGCCATTCCGGACCTGGAGTGCGCCGAGGCGCTGGCGCGGCACTGCGAGGCGAGCGGCATGGCGCTCGTCTACGACCTGGACGACGACCTGCTGCACCCTCCGCCCGACCACGCCGACGCGGCGAGGCTGCGCGAGCGGATATCCGTGGTGAGCCGGTCGCTCGCCCGCGCCGACGCCGTCTGGGTCTCGACGCCAGAGCTCGCCCGCCGCATCGAGGATGTCCGGCGCGATGCGCGCGTGGTTCCAAACGGCCTGGACGAGCGCCTGTGGTTCCCGGACGGGCAGGTGCCGCCGCGCCTTCGGCAGGGGCCGGTGCGCATCCTGTTCATGGGCACGGCGACGCATGATGGC
Organism: uncultured Pseudomonadota bacterium; assembly: GCA_963818725.1. Taxonomy (GTDB): domain Bacteria; phylum Pseudomonadota; class Alphaproteobacteria; order Acetobacterales; family Acetobacteraceae; genus DATFDN01. The sequence goes on from CAWFTU010000001.1 coordinate 430,683, forward strand.
GACTTCGCGCTGATCGAGCCGGCGCTGGCCCGGCTGCACGCGCGTTTCGGGGCGCGCATCCGGTTCGACATGATCGGCGTCACCGCGCGCGACGACGTGCCGGCCTGGGTGAACCGGCTCGCCGCGGAAGGAGTGGGGGGGCAGTCCTATCCGGGCTTCGTCAACTGGATCACCCAAATGCCGGCGTGGGACATCGGCATCGCCCCGCTGGCCGACACGCTATTCAACGGCGCCAAGTCGGCGATCAAGACGCTCGACTACGCGGCGCTGGGCACGGCGGTGCTCGCCTCCGACGTGCCAGCCTATCGCGGCTCGCTCGCCGAGGCTGGTGGTGGAAGGCTGGTCGCCAACACCGAGGCGGCATGGGCCGAGGCACTCGATCACTTGATCCGCCACGCCCGGCTGCGGCGGGACTGGGCCACCCATGCCCGCGCGGCGCTGCTGAGTGACGGGACATTGGCGGCGCAAGCCTCGGCACGGCTGGCGGCGTTCCGCGCGGTGACGGGCCGCGCTCGTCGCGACAGGGCGCACCACCTGCAAACCGCGTGACGGGTTGTCGGGCCGCCCGGAGATCACTACCGTCCTGTCGCACAACAAGAAGCACCGGCCGCAAGCTGGTCGAAACGGAGGAAGGACATGCAAAAGGCTGTCACGACGCTGCTCGCCGCCCTTGGATGGGCGGCACTCGGCGCCGCACCGGCGCTGGCCGCGCAAGGCGAGCCGCCCTGCACGCCGATGAAGGGCGTCAAGTTCATCTGCAACGCCACCAATGTGGAGGACTTCGCGCCGGTTCCCAGCAGCTCCTGGGTGTTCGGCAGCGATCTTCCCACGCCGGGGACGAAGCAGGGCTACTTGCACCTGTTCGACGCCCGGAAGGACACGGTTTCCAGGATCGAACCGTCGCAGATCGCGACACAGCCGGACAAGCAGCGCTATCCCGATTGCCCCGGCCCTCCGGACATGGCGATCTTCGCGCCGCACGGCCTTGATCTCACCCCGCCCAAGAACGGTCGCGCGGTGCTCTACGTCGTCAACCACGGCGGGCGCGAGTCGGTGGAGGCGTTCGATGTCGATCTGAGCAAGGCGCGGCCCGCGCTGACCTGGACTGGCTGTGCCGTCGTTCCGCCGAAGTTCTGGCCAGACGCCGTCGCCTCGCTGCCTGACGGCGGTCTGATTGTCACGAGCCTGTGGGATCCAACGGACCCGAACCGGGTGGACAAGCTGTCCAATGGCGAGCCGGTGGGCGCGCTCGATGAATGGCGCCCCGACAAGGGCTGGTCCGAGGTGCCGGAAAGCCAGAGCATGTCCGGGCCGAATGGCGTGATTGTCTCGCCGGACGGCAAGGAGATCTTCGTCGCCCTGTGGTCGGGCCATCAGGTGATGCGCCTGTCGCGGGGAACCGACCCGGTGAAAAAGGACAGCGTGCCGACCGGCATCCTGACCGACAACGTGCGCTGGTCGCCGGACGGCAGGACGATCTATGTCGGCGGCCAGGACACGACGGTGAAGCAGGTGCTCGCCTGCTTCGAATCCAACCAGGCCAATTGCCCCAACGTGCCGTTCAAGATCTACGCGATGAACCCGCAGACGATGAAGCTGACTGATCTGGTGAAAAGCGGGGTCTATGGGGTGATGGGTGCCGGGACGGGGGCGATCAGGGAGGGCAACCAGCTCTGGGTCAGCAGCTTCCGGGCGGACCGGATCGGGTTGTTTCCCATGAAGTAGCCCCTTCCTCCGCTTGCGCTACGGCATTCAAAGATCAGCCGAAGGAAACAATCAGCAAAACATAAATTGTCATGCGCGGGCTTGACCCGCGCATCCACCGTATGGTCCGCGCTACTTGCGGCTTGGGTTGGAGTGCCGGCCAAGCCCAATGTTGTCCGGTTTGAGCGTGAGCTGGCCTCTGGCGACACTTCCGACGTCATGCTCGCGCTCGTCGCGAGCATCCACGCCGCCCTGGGCCGCTACAAAAACGTGGATGCCCGTGACAAGCACGGGAATGACGATAAGGGTCAAGGCCAAGGGTAAGCGCAGGAGCGGTTAGTACAAGGTGCTTCGGCGGAGACGTGTGGATGCCATCGCTGCCAAAGCGGGGAGAGGCAGCTCGAAATCAGCGCGTTCCAGCGGCGGACCACATTGTCGGTTTGTTGGATGGTTTGTAGGACTCTAGCTCGTCCGCGTATCGTTCGTTTCTCACGCCATTCGCGCCCTAGTATTCCTCGACGGACTTCACCCGTCGCTTGGCCGCGGGCACGTAACAAACGAAAATCAATGCGCTGCCCGATCAGAAGCGCCGCACCGCTCACCCCTTGCCGGCCGCGAAGCGTACCGCCTCCTCCGCCGCCCGGAACAGCGCCCGCGCCTTCTGTCGGCACTCCTCGGTACTCCGCTTCCGGCTCCGAGTCCGCCACGATGCCGGCCCCGGCCTGCACGTGCATCGTGCCGTCCTTCACCAGCGCGGTGCGCAGCCCGATGCAGGTGTCCATGGTGCCGTTGACAGCGAAGTAGCCGATGCAACCGGCGTAGATGCCGCGCCGCGTCGGTTCCATCTCCTCGATGATCTCCATCGCCCGCACCTTGGGCGCGCCCGAGAGCGTGCCCGCGGGGAAACTCGCCACGAGCGCGTCCAGCGCGTCGAACTCGCGCCGCAGCGTGCCCTCGACGTTGGAGCTGATGTGCATGACGTGGCTGAAGCGCTCCACGACGAAGCTTTCCGTCACGCGCACACTGCCGATCTCGGCGACCCGGCCGACATCGTTGCGACCGAGGTCGAGCAGCATCAGGTGCTCGGCTCGCTCCTTCGGGTCGGCCAGCAGCTCGGCCTCCAGCGCCTGGTCCTCCTCGTGCGTGGCGCCGCGTCGGCGCGTGCCGGCGAGCGGGCGCAGCGTCACCACGCCGTCGCGCAGCCGCACCAGGATCTCGGGCGAGGAGCCGACCACGGCGAATCCGCCAAAGTCGAGGAAGAACAGGAACGGCGCCGGATTGATCCGCCGCAGCGCGCGGTAGAGCGCGAACGGGGGCAGGGCGAAGGGGGCGGCGAAGCGCTGGCTGAGTACCACCTGGAACGCGTCGCCGGCGGCGATGTACTCCTTGGCGCGCTCTACCATGCCCAGGAACGCGCCCTTGGGGATGTTCGATTCGGGCTCGGGCGGGGCGGGCAGGGATACCGGGGGCGCGGGGTGGGGGAGGGGACGCTCCAACGCCGCCCCGGCCTCCGCCAGGCGGGCGTTCGCGGCCTCCCAAGCGTGCGCAGCGGAGACGGACTCGGCTGGGCGGACCGGCGCGGCGAGGGTCAGCTCGTCATTGACGTTGTCAAAGATCGCGAACAGCGTCGGGCGGATCAGCAGCGCGTCGGGAACGCCAACCGCGTCCGTGTTGCGTGCGGGCAGCCGCTCCATCAGTCGCACCATGTCGTAGCCGAGATAGCCAACCAGCCCGGCGATTGGCGGCAGCCCGGGGGGGACGTCCAGCCTCGCCTCGGCGATCGCCGCGCGCAGGCTCTCCAACGCCGGGCGCGGCTCGGCCTGGAACGCGTGCGGGGCTGAGCGCGCGTGGCGGTTCACGTCTGCCTGCCCATTCCGGCAGCGCCAGATCAGGTCAGGGTCCATCCCGATGATGGAATAGCGCCCGCGCGTCGCCCCGCCCTCCACGCTCTCCAACAGGAAGGCGTTGGGGCGGCCATGCGCGAGCTTGAGGAAGGCGGCGACCGGGGTTTCGAGGTCGGCGACGAGGCGCCGCCAGACCAGGCTGCCGCGACCCGCCTCATAGGCGGCACGGAAGGCGGCGAAGCCTGGGGGAGGCGCCATGTCCATTGAGGAAGCCTATTGCTGCACGAAACTGTCGAAGACGGCTTGGTTGACACGCGGCTCGACGCGGGCGCGCAGCGCGTTCGCGAAGCCCTGCGCCAAGTCGGCGGCGGTGGCGCGGGCCAAGACCTCGCGCACCGCGTCGTAGCGGGCGGAATCGGCCTTCGGCTCCGGCTTTTCGATCTTGTCCGGAACGGCGACAAGGAACGCCTCCGGCGTCTCCACCATCGTCGGCTCGCCCGGCTTCAGGCCGAACAGCACGCGCTGGAGCTCGGGCGGCATTCCCTCGGCCTGGCCATCGCGCGTGACGAGCGGCGTCGTGCGCACGCTGCGCCCGGCCTTTGCGGCCGCGTCGGCCAGCGACTCGCCCCCGCGCAGCGCGGCCAGCATTTGCGCCGCCACCTTCTCCTGCGCCTTGATCCGCGCGTCCTGGAGCCAGCCCGCCTTTACCTGGTCCCTCACTTGGTCGAACGGCTTCTGCGAGGCAGGAATGACCTGCTCGACCTCCACGGCATAGAAGGCGGAGCCGACTCCCGGCACCTGCACCTCCGTCATCTGCGAGGGCGGGCCAGGCGGATGGCTGAACGCGGCCTCGACCAGGGCCTTGCGCAGCTCGGGCGGGCCAGGGATGGGGGCTGGCGTGCCCTCTGGCATGTTGCCCTTCGCGTCGAGCGTGCCGGTCACGCCGGCAAGCCCGAGATCGGCGGGCAGCCTGTCGAGCCCGGCCCCGGTGCCGAGCAGGTCATCGACCTTGCCCGCGCGGTCGTAGAGCAGCGCGGCCGCCTTCTCGTTCAGCACCTTCGCGCGCACCTCGTTCTCCGCCTGCGCGAAGCTCTGCTCGTGCCCCGGCGCGGCCGAGGTCACGCGCAGCACCGCCCAGCCGAGTGCGGCCTGCACCGGGCCGGCGACCTGGTCGGGCGCGGTGGCGAAAGCCGCCTTGGCGAGCGCCGCGTCCGGGATCTGCTGCTCAGTTGCGGCGTCGAGGGCAACGCCGGAGCCGCCCGCCGCCTCGGCCGCCTTCTGCACCGCCGTCCAATCGGCCCCGCCCCGCCACTGCGCGGCGAGCGCTTGCGCCTTGGCCTGATCCGGAGCGATGGCGACCTGGATGGACCGGCGGGCTGGTTCGACGAACTGGGCCTTGTGCGCGTTGTACCAGGCCCGCAGCTCGTTTTGTGGCACGTCGAGCGACTTGGCGATCGTCTCCGCTGACAGGATCGCGGCTTTGACGTGGCGGAACTCGGGAACCCGGAACGCGTCGGCGTGGTTGGCGTACCAGCGCCGCAGCTCGGCCTCGGTGGGCGCGAGAGGCGCGGGGGCGGCGGCGAAGGGCAGCTCGATCAGGGCCGCTGAGCGGCGCTCCGTCTCGAAGGCGAAGACCGCGCGGACCAGCGCGTCCGGCGGCGCGGCGCCGGCGATAACGGCGTCCAGGACCTGCCCGCGCGCGAGGTCGGCGCGCACAAGCGAGAGGAACTCGCCCTCGGTCAAGTTGTTGGCGCGCAGCACGCTGTCCAGCGCGGCGCGGTCGAACTGGCCCGACTTGTTGCGGAAGGCCGGCATCGCGAACACCGCCTCGCGCAACGCCACATCGGGAACCGCGACACGCAGCCGCGCCTCCTCGCGCGTCATCGCCACCTGTTCGACCATCTGTTGCAGCGCGCGCTCGGCGACCTCGCGCCGCAGCGCCGGGGACACGTCCTGCCCCGGCTGCAGGCGCCGCTGCGCCTGCGCCAGCTCGCGCTGGAAGGTCGGCTGGAACTGCTGCGGCTCGATGGTCTGGCCGCCGACCTTGGCGAGCCAGGTCTTGGTGCCGATCAGGCGCACCACGTCGCCAACGCCCCAGACGACAAACGCCGCCACCATCAGGGCGAAGAACAGGCGGACCGGCCAGGTCTCGATATAACGGCGGAAGGTGGTGATCATGCGTTTGTAGGCCCAGGCGGGGAGCGGGCGCAGCATATACGAGTCGCGGCCGCGCTTTGCCAGCGCCGGGGATTGCGCTAGCTGGCGGGGTGGACGAAGGAGCGCGCGATGCCTCAGCTGATTGCCGGCAACTGGAAGATGAATTTGCTGCGCGCGCAGGCGCTGGAGCTGGCGGCGGAGATCCGCCGCGGCGTCGCCGACGTGGCGGCCGAGGTTCTGGTGTGCCCGCCCGCGATCACGCTTCCCGTGGTGGCGCGGACGCTGGAGGGCACCCCGGTCGCGGTGGGGGGGCAGGACTGCCACCAGGAGAAGGCGGGGGCGCACACAGGAGACATTTCCGCGCCGATGCTGCGCGACGCGGGCGCGCGCTGGGTCATCCTGGGCCATTCGGAGCGGCGCCGGAACCATGGCGAGACCGACGAACTGATTCGCGAGAAGGTGCTGGCCGCCGCCGCCGCCGGGCTCACGCCGGTCGTCTGCGTGGGCGAGACCGAGGACCAGCGCCGTGGCGGGCAGGAGACCGAGGCGGTGGGCTGGCAGATCTCGGGCAGCCTGCCGCAGGGGTTCGGCAGCGCCGTGCCGGGGGTCGTCGCCTACGAGCCGGTCTGGGCCATCGGCTCGGGCCGGACCCCAACCGAAGAGGAGGTCGCCGCCATGCACGCCTTCATTCGCGAGGAGCTGGTGCGCCAGTTCCCCGACGCGGGGCGGGGCGTCCGCATCTTGTACGGCGGCTCGGTGAAGGCGGCGAACGCGCAGGCGCTGCTGTCGGTGCCCGAGGTCGGCGGCGCGTTGGTGGGCGGCGCGAGCCTGATCGCCGCCGAGTTCATCGCCATTGCCCGCGCGGCGCGGGGGGCGTAGAAGGCGCGCCACTCCACCGATCGGCAGACCCGCAAGCCTTATGTACGATGTCCTCATCGCCATCCACGTCTTCGTGGCCCTCGCGCTGATCGGCGTGGTGCTGATCCAGCGCAGCGAGGGCGGAGGCCTCGGGATTGGCAGCTCGCAGGGCATGGGGGCCTTCATGTCCGGGCGCGGCACCGCGAACCTGCTGACCCGCGTCACCGCGATCCTCGCCGGCATCTTCATGGCGCTGTCGCTGGGGTTGGCGCTGCTGAACCGCAACACCGCGGGCGCTGGCGGCGTCTCAATCCTGAACACGCCCATGCCGATCACCACCCCGGCGGCGCCGGGCCAAGTGGGCGTGGTGCCCGCGCCGCCGAAGCCGAACGCGCCGAAGCCGACGCGTGCCACGCCCGGTCCGGGCGGGCCGCCCGCGGGGGCCGACGTCCCGCACTGACCTCGGGGCGCGCATGCGTGGCCGGCGGGCACGGGGGACGGGCACGGGGCTTCCCGTGGGCCGAGTCGGCCTCGTATGCTGGGCGTCCATGACGCGGTATGTCTTTATCACCGGCGGCGTGGTCTCCTCTCTCGGCAAGGGAATCGCGTCGGCGGCACTCGGGGCGTTGCTGCAGGCGCGGGGCTACACCGTGCGGCTGCGCAAGCTCGATCCCTATCTGAATGTCGATCCGGGAACGATGAGCCCCTATCAGCACGGCGAGGTGTTCGTCACCGACGATGGCGCGGAGACCGATCTCGATCTTGGGCACTACGAGCGCTTCACCGGCGTCCACGCCACCAAGGCCGACAACGCCACCACCGGGCGGATCTACGCCGAGGTGATCGCCAAGGAGCGCCGGGGCGACTACCTGGGCGCGACGGTGCAGGTGATCCCGCACATCACCGACGCCATCAAGGAGGTGGTGCTGCGCGACTCCGCCGGTTTCGACTTCGTGCTGGTCGAGATCGGCGGCACGGTGGGCGACATCGAGAGCCTGCCGTTCCTCGAGGCGATCCGCCAGCTCGGCAACGAGCTGGGGCCGGAGCGGGCGATGTTCGTCCACCTGACGCTGGTGCCCTACATCCCCTCGTCGGGGGAGCTGAAGACGAAGCCGACCCAGCACTCGGTCAAGGAGCTGCTGAATGTCGGCATCCAGCCGCAGATGCTGCTGTGCCGCTGCGACCGCCCGATCCCGGAGGGCGAGCGGCGCAAGATCGCGCTGTTCTGCAACGTCCGGCCCGAGGCGGTGATCCCGGCGCTGGACGTCGATACGATCTACGCGGTGCCGCTGCGCTATCACGCCGAGGGCATGGACCGCGAGGTGCTGCGCCATTTCGGCCTGCGCGCCGCCGGCCTCGACCTCGGAAGGTGGGAGCGGATCGTCGAGGCGGTGCGCGGCCCCGAAGGCGAGGTCCGCATCGCCGTGGTCGGCAAGTACACGAACCTGCTCGACAGCTACAAGTCGTTGGCCGAGGCGCTGACGCATGGCGGCATTGCCAGGCGCGTCCGGGTTCGGCTCGACTGGGTGGACAGCCAGATCTTCGAGCAGAGGGACGCGGTGCAGCGGCTGGAGGGCGTGAACGGCATCCTGGTGCCGGGCGGCTTCGGCGAGCGCGGCACCTGGGGCAAGATCGAGGCGGTGCGGTTCGCGCGCGAGCGCAAGGTGCCGTTCTTCGGCATCTGCTTCGGGATGCAGATGGCGGTGATCGAGGCGGCCCGCAACCAGGCGGGGCTGCCCGACGCCTCCTCCACCGAGTTCGGCCCGTGCGAGACCCCGGTGGTCGGCCTGCTCACCGAGTGGGCGCGCGGCAACGAGATCGAGCGGCGCGGGGAAGACGGCAACCTGGGCGGCACGATGCGCCTGGGCGCCTACCCGGCGGTGCTGAGCGAGGGAAGCCTGGTGCGCGGGATCTATGGCGGGGCGCCCTCGATCTGCGAGCGGCACCGGCACCGCTACGAGGTGAACGTGCATTACCGGGACGCACTGGAAGCGACCGGTCTGCGCTTCTCCGGCATGTCGCCCGACGGCGTGCTGCCCGAGATCGTGGAGCGGCCCGATCACCCCTGGTTCATCGGCGTGCAGTTCCATCCCGAGCTGAAGTCGAAGCCCTTCGCTCCGCATCCGCTGTTCGCGGGCTTCGTGGGCGCGGCGGTGAGGCAGGCGCGGCTGGTGTGAGTGACAGTGAGAGTCCCGTGGCGAGGAAGTCGCGAATGATGACAAACAACCGCGTGGTGCGAGTCGGCGCGCTCGAAATCGCCAACGACCGTCCGTTCGTGCTGATCGCTGGCCCCTGCCAGATCGAGTCGCGCGCGCACGCCTTGGAGGTGGCGCACGCCCTGCGCGAAATCGGGGCCGCGACCGGGGTGGGCGTGATCTACAAGTCGAGCTTTGACAAGGCGAACCGCACCGCGGTCGGCGCGGCGCGCGGAGTTGGGATGGCCGAGGGACTGGGAATCCTGGCCGAGGTGCGTGCCGCGACGGGGCTGCCGGTGCTGACGGACGTGCATGCGGAACAGCAATGCGCCCCGGCGGCCGAGGCGGCCGATGTGCTGCAAATCCCCGCCTTCCTGTGCCGCCAGACCGATCTTCTGCTGGCCGCGGGACGCACGGGCCGGCCGGTGAACGTGAAGAAGGGACAGTTCCTGGCGCCATGGGACATGGCGCATGTCGCGGCGAAGATCGCGTCCACTGGCAATGCCAACGTGATGCTCTGCGAGCGCGGGACGAGCTTCGGCTACAACACGCTGGTGACGGATTTCCGCGCCTTGCCGATCATGGCGCGCACGGGTTATCCGATAGTCTTCGATGCCACCCACTCGGTGCAGCAGCCGGGCGGGCAGGGCGAGTCGTCGGGTGGGCAACGCGAGTTCGCTCCGGTGCTGGCTCGCGCAGCGGTTGCGGTGGGCGTAGCGGCGGTGTTCATCGAGTGCCACCCGGACCCGGACCGCGCGCCGAGCGATGGGGCGAACATGATCCCGTTGCGGGAGATGCGTATGTTGGTGGCGGGATTGCGGAGCTTCGATTGTTTAGCGAAGGACAATGCGGGCCTTGTCACAAGTTCTGCGGCGGGTTACACGGCCGGAGACAGCCATCGCGACGGAGGGCGGTGAGTTCAGGCTGAAACAGTAGGACAACACGGATCTGGAAAGGGTCGGCTCAGGATTGCCGCCATTGCGGAAGGCGTGGGACCAGATCTCGCTCTATAAGTCAGACCATGTATGTACGGGCAATTGGTTGCGACTCGACCGCCGAAATTAGTTGTCAGAATTCGGCCTGCTGACCGCGCTCCAGGCAAGCGGACAAGTTTCGTCCCGTGGCTTGCGCATCGATCGATTGGTCTCACCCAACCGAGCGTGTGCCTTCCCGACCGCAGAGGAAAGATAGCGCCTACGCGACATTGCGGATGCCTCGTCCGCGCCTCGGACCCAGGAGGGATGCAACTGTGAACGAGATAAACCTTGGGCTTAGGCGACAAGGCTGCGATGATCCCCAAGAACGTGGCAAAGCAGACCCTACCGCGAACTCCAGTCAATACGACGCGGACTACTACGCCACACATTGTGGCCCGATTCCCTATGGTCGGGAACAGCCACACTGGACGCGCTTTTTTGGTCACATCGCCGATCGAATTATCAGCACGATCGGCCCTCACCGCGTGTTCGACGCGGGTTGCGCGCATGGTTTTCTTGTCGAGGCGTTCTGGGACCGCGGCGTGGAGGCGCATGGGCGCGACATTTCCGAGTTCGCGATCTCGCAAGTGCGTCCCGACATCCGTCAATTCTGCGCTGTCGGCTCGATCACCGAACCGATTGCGCTTGGTTATGACCTGGTCACGTGCATCGAAGTGCTGGAGCATATGCCCGAGCCGGACGCCTCTCGCGCCATCGATGCGATAACGGCCGCGGCTCCCGCCATCCTGTTCTCCTCCTCGCCCATCGACCTGGATGAACCGACCCATGTCAACGTGAAGCCGGTCATCTGGTGGCTGCGAGCGTTTGCAAACCGTGGCTTCGCGCCAGTGCTCACCTATAACGCGGAATTCGTCACGGCCCACGCGATGCTGTTGCGCCGAGTCAATCGACCGATTTCCGATGATGAGCTGCTCGCCCAGGCGCAATCTGTCGGGCTCCGACTGAGAATCGCCGAACAGGTCAGCCGAATCGGCGCTCTCGACGGCGAGCGCGCCGCGTTGCGGGCCGCGGGGGAGGAGCATGCCGCGCAGATAGAGGTGCTGCGGCAGCAGGAGAACGGACTGCGTCAGGACTTAGACGCGGCACGCCAAGCAGCGATGCAGGTGGAGCGAGAACTTGATCAGAAGGGCAAAGAGCTTGATCAAAAAGGAGCCGAGATAACGGAGCTACGGGAGGCCCAGGCGGCGTTGCGGCGCGAGATAGCGGCGGCACGCGACAGCGAGGCCAGCCATATCCGGGCAGCCCGCGCCGCGCGAAGAGAGCTGGAGCTGCGAGAGGATCGGTCACAGAGCACGCGGCAGCAGCTTGAGCGATTGGAAGCCGAGGCAAACGCGCTCGTGCGCGAGTTGCGCCAGCGTGCCGCGGACCTCGATTATCACCAGGCACTTATTCGCGGCCTAACCGGGTCAAGGTCATGGCGACTCACGGCTCCGCTGCGTGGTATCGGCACGCGGCTACCGCGCACAATGCGCAAGCGCCTCAATCGCCGTCGGATCGAGCAGTTGAGCCCGGACGCGCAGGTGATCGCTGCGTCGTCGTATTTTGACGCGCGCTGGTATCTCGAACAGTACCCGGACGTGGCGGAGGCGGACGTCCATCCCGCGGAGCATTATCTCGTTGCGGGTGCATCGGAGGGCCGCGATCCCGGTCCCGCGTTCCAGACTCAGTGGTATGTCGAGCAGTACGCCGATGTCGCTGAAAGCGGGACCAACCCGCTGCTGCACTATATCCGGTATGGCGACGAAGAAGGCCGCCCCCGCAATGCCGACGAGGATAGGTTCGACATTTGGGTGAGGCGGTTCGACACGCTGACTGAGGGGGATCGTGACGCTATCCGCGCGCATGTCGGCCGGCTTAAGCGGAAGCCGCTCATTTCGGTTGTGATGCCCGTCTATGACACATCCGAAAGATTGCTACGAGAGGCGATCGAGTTCGGTCCGCGCACAACTCTATCCCGAGTGGGAGCTTTGCATCGCGGATGACGCCTCGCCCTCGCCGCATGTCCGCCGGCTGCTTACGGAGTACGCGGCCACGGACCATCGGGTGAAAGTAGTGTTTCGGCCGAAGAACGGCCATATCGTAGAGGCGAGCAATTCGGCGCTGGAGCTGGCGACGGGCGAGTTCATCGCGCTGATGGATCACGACGATCTACTGCCCGAGCAGGCGCTGTACGAGGTCGCCGTGGATATCGAGGCGCACCCGGATGTCGATTTTATTTATTCCGACGAGGGACAGATCGACGGCGACGGCCGACGCATCGGCGCTTATTTCAAGCCTGATTGGAACCATGAGCTGCTGCTAGCCCAAAACGTGGCCAGCCATCTCGGGGTATATCGCAAGTCGTTGGTCGACCGGCTTGGCGGCTTCCGACCGGGCTTCGAGGGAAGCCAGGATCACGATTTGGTGCTGCGCGTCGCTGCATTCTCGGCTCCGGAGCGTATCCGTCATATCCCTGCCGTGCTGTATCACTGGCGGCGTGACACGGGGACCTTTTCGGAAAATTGGCTGGACCAGTGCACCGACGCGGCACGTCGCGCGGTGGCCGATCATCTGCGTACGAGCGAGCCTCCCGTCATGCAGGCGGAGGTGCTGCCCGCGCCGCTCGCCCCATACCATATCCGCGTGCGCTACCCGCTTCCCGACCCGGCGCCGCTCGTCAGCATCATCATTCCGACGCGCGATCAAGCCCGGCTGCTCGCGCGCTGCGCCGAGGGACTGATGCACGGGACCGACTACGACCCTGTCGAACTGATCATCGTAGATCACGATAGCAATGAGCCGGCGGCGATCGCGTTACTGGAGGAGCTGCGGTCAGACTCACGCGTGCGGATTCTGCCGTTCACCGGACCGTTCAATTACTCGGCCATCAACAACATGGCGGTTTCTGAATCCAAGGGCGACATTGTTGTCCTCATGAACAACGACGTCGAGGTCATCAGCGCCGACTGGCTTCGGGAGATGGTCTCCCAGGCGATGCGGCCGGATGTGGGCGCGGTCGGCGCCAAGCTGCTGTATCCGGATGGGACCATCCAGCACGCGGGCCTCGCGCTGGGCGCGGCGGGGGTCGCGCATAGCTTCCACGCAGGTGCGCCGGCAGACGCGACGGGCTACTTCGGCCAGTTGGCATTGCAGCGCTACGTCTCGGCCATCACCGCAGCGTGCATGGCCCTGCGCCGACAGGTGTTTCTGGACGTTGGCGGTTTTGACGAGGCCAACCTGCCGGTCGCGTTCAATGACGTCGATCTCTGCCTTCGCATCCGCGAGCGCGGATACCAGATCGTCTGGACACCGTACGCGGAGCTGTATCATCGCGAGTCAGCGTCCCGAGGCTCGGATGAAGACTCGGCGCGCGCGGCGCGCTTCAAGGAGGAGATCGCCTACATGCAGCGCGCGTGGGCGGCGCAGCTCGCGGCGGATCCGTTCTATAATCCGAACTTTTTGCTCGCGCGGGCTGATTTCAATCTGGCCTTCCCTCCGCGACGGAAGAAGCCATGGAAGGTGGACAATCAGTGAGGCACTGCATCGACCTCTGCGCGGTTTACCGGGGCACCCTTACTATTGAAGGGTGGTCGGAGCGCGGTGCCCCAGAAGTGAGGTATCGGACTCAGGCCATACCGCAATGGTCATCGACCATTGTTAGACCGGACGTCGCAGCTCATTTTGGAGAGGGGACCGATGGATGGGGGTTCCGGACGGCCGCGGTCCTTCCATCCATTGACGTCGATCACGCCGACATCCTGCTCGATTTCGGCGACGGGCATCTCATCGAGGCGCCAGGCGTACATTTCCGATCTCCCCCAGACGCGGATTTCGGACGGGTGCTCAGCGCATTTCGTGAGGAAACGAGCAAAGGTGGGCGGGCCCTGGAAATTGGGTCACGCGCAAGAAGTGGAAACACCTATCGTCACCTGCTGGACGGGAACGTTGACTATGTGGGGATGGACATAGCCGCTGGCCCCAATGTGGATGTCGTCGGCGATGCGCACCATCTGAGCCGGTACGTTCAAGGCAAGTTTGATTTCGTCCTGTCAATTTCGGTCTTCGAGCACCTGTTGATGCCCTGGATGGTCGCCTTGGAGATGAACAAAGTTATGAACGAGGGTGGGTACGCTTACATCCAGTCTCATGCCGCTTGGCCCTTGCATGAGCAGCCCTGGGATTTCTGGCGCTACTCCAAGGACGCGTGGCACGGCATCTTCAATCCGCACACAGGTTTTTCGATTGTTGACAAGGGGTATGCGATGCAATGCGCGGTCGTACCGGATTTCGCGGCGGGCGGTTCGGTCCAGGGACTGGACGCACAGCCGTCGTACTTGCTGAGCGCATGCATGGTCCGAAAGACGGGAAAAGCACGTGTACGATGGGACGGGGAGGCATCCGACGTGTACGACCTTCACTATGACCACCGCTAAGGACGGGCAGACCTAGTGGGCTGAGTTGGAAGTTTCCTGGCACTCATGAACGTCGTTGGTGCGTTGGCAGAAGCGTCGCACGCTGTCGAGGATGTCGTCGGCGCTCTTGGTCCAGACGAACGGGTGCGGTTCCGCATTGGTGGCCTCAAGGTAGCGGCGGATCGCCGCCTCCAGGGTCTCGACTGTAGGGAATACTCCGCGCCGGATCTGGCGCACGGTAAGCAGGGCGAACCACCCCTCGACGAGATTGATCCAAGAGGCGCTGGTCGGCGTGAAATGCAGATGATAGCGCGGCCGCTTGGCCAGCCAGTCCCGGACCAGCGCGGTTTTGTGGGTGCGCAGGTTGTCGAGCACCAGATGCACCTCGAGGTCGGAGGGAATGCTCCGGTCGATCTCGTCAAGGAAGGCGCGGAACTCGGTGGCACGGTGACGACGATGGCAGGTCCCGATGACCCTTCCGGTCTTTGCGTCGAGGGCGGCGAACAGGTCGAGTGTGCCGTGGCGAAGATAGTCGTGCGTCCCGCGTTCGGGCTGGCCGGGGCGCATCGGCAGCACCGGCGCGGTTCGCTCGACAGCCTGGATTTGCGGCTTCTCGTCCACACACAGCACCAACGCCCGCTCGGGTGGCGAAAGATACAGCCCGACAATGTCGCGGACCTTCTCCACGAACAGCGGATCGGTGGACAGCTTGAAGGTCTCGGCCCGATGCGGCTTCAGTGCGAAGGCGTGCCAAATGCGGCAGACTGCCGTCTGGCTCAGCCCCGTCGCCCTGGCCAGCGAGCGGGTGCTCCAGTGCGTGGCGTTGGTTGGGCTGGCTTCCAAGGTCGTGGTGACCGCCCGTTCAACTTGTTGGTCCGTGATCTTGCGCGGGGCTCCAGGCCGGGGCTCGTCGAGCAGACCGTCCAGCCCGCGCTCGGCAAAGCGACGCCGCCACAGCGCCACCGTCGCGCGGTTAATGCCGAGCCGCTCAGCAACGCCGCCATTGGTCGTGCCCGGTTCGGCGCAGGCCAGGACGATGCGCGCACGGGTGGCGAGCGCCTGTCCTGTCTTGCGTCGGCGGATCCAGCCCTGAAGCAGATCACGGTCGGTTCCAGACAAAGCAATCGGGATCGCGTGAGGGGTGGCCATGGCAGGTGCCTCCGCTTGCGTGTCTTTCGCCCCTCAATGAAGAATGTCCCACAGGACGCCCAAAGTGCTCAGAAACTTACGCCTCAGCCCACTAGCTCCGTTTGGACAGAGGCGTCGAACCCTCCCTGCAATATCAGATCAACTACGCAACACGCCCGCAAGGGCACGCATTGGGGCGGTTATCCGCCATGATGTGGAACTCTCCAGCGCCACCACTCGGGATGCGAGCTGAGCGGAGCGCGCCTCCGCAAGCTCGGCACGCCGCACGGCTTCGGCCAGTTCCGCGCGCACGCTCTCCAGAGCTGGCTGCACCGCCCGTCCCGGGTTCTCTGGCCAAATCGCACCGGCTCGCGCTCGGGCCGCTTCCTCCTCCCAATCGGTTGTCGATCGGGGAGCCCTCACCAGGCGGACGAAGAACTCGAGGTTATGGGAAGAAGTCGTTTGAAAACCACCCAGATCGAAGCACAGCCCGGTCTCGCGAACGATCCGACCCAGTGTTTTCAGAAACGACCAGGGTGTAAAAACCCAGCAATGGACATCCACGTAGCGGCCCGCGGCGTAGTCGGTGGCCGCCGCACCGAGAAATGACTCGGGGAACAGCGGAAGTTCTTCGACCCGACTGTAATCGTTCCAAAGCGCCGCGACGTCGGCACGCACTATGTTGGCAAAATAGTCCATGATGCACCGCAGCCCTGGACGCCGGCGCCGCTCTCCGTACGCCAGCCGGATCTCCTCCATCGGGCTGATCCGGCGACAGGCATCAAACGTAAACCGCTTATCGGGTACGGCGAGGAGGAGCGACCCTCCCTCGCGCAGCGTATCGTGCATCTCATGGAGCCACCCAATCAGATCTGGAACGTGCTCGATGACGTGCGAGGCCACCACATAGTCCAGCGGGCAGACGTCGCGCAAAAGATCCTTCGCCGGCTCGTTCGACCAGACATAATCGACGTGAACAACGTCCTCGGCGTTTATGGTCGGATCGCTTGCGTATTTCACTTTCAGGTCTTCCGCCGAGCAGTGATCTACGTAGTAGACCTCGGACTCGTTCTTGCGGATCAAAGGTCGGCTGAGCGGACCTATCTCCGCGCCGCGCAGGTCTGTCACGTCAAGACCCTGCAATATGCGGTCGCGCCTTGTGCCACGGAGCGAATCCAAGGGCAGCCTCTCTCAATGCCAAGTGCTAGGAGGCCCGCTTGTATCAAGCAGTCGTCGATCGTACCAAGCCTATCCTGATAGTCGTTGCGGCAGGCCATTGAGACCGGCAGGGCTGACGCTGCTCCGCCTCTGTCCTATCCTCGGCCATGCTCTCACATTTACGAACCGACGACCCGGAACCCACCCCCGCCGAACTCCTCGCCGTGCGCCCGCACCTTTCCATGCACGCCATGGACGGCCTCCTGCTCGGCGACGTGCCGCTGAACGCCATCGCCGACGCGCTCGGCACGCCGGCTTGGGTCTATTCCGCCGACCTCATGCGCGCCCGCCTTGGCAGGCTCGCCGCCGCGCTCGCGGCCGCCGGGGTTCCCGCCCACATCCACTACGCGGTGAAGGCCAATGACCACCTAGCGGTGCTGCGCGTGCTCGCCCGCGCCGGCGCGGGCGCCGACGTCGTCAGCGCGGGCGAGTTGCGCCGCGCCCGCGCCGCCGGGATCGCGCCGGGGGACATCGTCTTCTCCGGCGTGGGCAAGACCACCGCCGAGCTGCGCGAGGCCCTCGCGGAGGGCATCGCGCAGATCAACGTCGAGAGCGCGGAGGAGCTGGACCGCGTCTCCGCAATCGCGGCGGCGGCGGGGCGGACCGCGCGCGTGGCCCTTCGGGTAAACCCGGACGTGGACGCCGGGACGAACGCCAAGATCAGCACCGGGCGCGCGCGCGACAAGTTCGGCGTCCCCTTCGCCGACGCCGCCGCGCTGTATACGCGCGCCGCCGCCCTGCCGGGCCTGTGCCCCGTCGGGCTCGCCATGCACATTGGCAGCCAGATCACCACGCTCGCGCCCTACCGTGCCGCCTATGCGCGCCTAGCGGAGCTGGTCACGGTATTGCGAGATGCCGGGCAGGCAGTGGAGACGGTGGACTGCGGCGGCGGCCTTGGCATCGGCTACCGCAACGAGCCGGCGCCCGGACCGGACGCGCTGGGCTCCGTGATCGCGGGCGCGTTCCGGGGCCTCGCGGTCCGAGTGATCGTCGAGCCGGGACGCTGGCTGGTGGGACCAGCGGGCGTGCTGCTGGCCGGGGTCGTGCTGGTCAAGCGCGCCGGGGCGCAGCGGTTCATCGTGCTCGACGCCGCCATGAACGATCTGGTGCGGCCGGCGATGTACGAGGCGTTCCATGGCATTGTCCCGGTCTCCGCCGTCGACGCCGCGCTCCCGCTCGCGCCGGCGGAGGTGGTCGGCCCGGTCTGCGAGAGCGGCGACACCTTCGCGCGAGGTCGGGCGTTACCGGCATTGGCGCCGGGGTCTCGCGTGGCGATTCTGGATGCGGGCGCGTATGGTGCGGTGATGAGTTCGACCTACAATGCGCGGCCGCTCGCTGCCATCGCAATGATCGACGCCGGGCGGTGGAGCGTGATCCGCCCCCGCCAGCCCGTCGAGGCGCTGTGGCGCGAGGAGCGCATCCCGGATTGGCTGGCGTGAGTGGGGCCTTGCGCGATCCAGGCCGGCGCCTCGCCGTCCAGCGCGCGCTGGCCTGGGGGGCTATCCTGTTCGAGCGGCTATGGCCCGCGCTCTGGCCGCCGCTCGGCGTCGCCGGCGTGTTCGCCTGCCTGGCGCTGTTGGACGTGCCACGCCTGCTTCCGCCTCTGGGCCAAGCGGGTCTGCTCGGCGCGTTCGCGCTGGCCAGTGCCGCCTTGCTCGCGCGCGGACTGGCCCTGCTGCGCACGCCGCGTCGCGACGAGATCGACCGGCGGCTGGAGCGCGCCACCGGCCTGCGCCACCGTCCGCTCGCCGCCTTGTCGGACCGTCCCGCCGTGGGTGACGAGACGGCGCTCGCGGTCTGGCGGGCGCACGTCACGCGCGCCGCGGGCCAGATCCGGCGCCTGCGCGTCGGCGCGCCGCATCCCGGTTTGGCCAGGCGCGACCGTTGGGCGCTGCGCGGCGGGCTTGTCGTCGCGCTGGTTGCGTGTGGCGGGGTGGCAGGGCCGGACGGGCCGGCCCGGCTGGGCGCGGCGCTGACCCCAAGCCTGCCGCGCGGCGCTCCGGCGCCCGAGACAGAGTTGCAGGCGTGGATCACGCCTCCCTCGTACACGGGCTTGGCGCCGGTGTTCCTGAAACCGGAAGCGCGCGCGGTGAGTGTGCCCGCCGGCTCGCGCCTGACCGTCAGCGTGACCGGCGATCCCGCGGCGCCGAGCCTGGAGCTCGCGGGGAGGCGGACCCCGTTCCGGGCGCTCGACACGTCCAGCTTCCAGGTTGAGAGCACGCTGAGCGAAGGCGGCTGGCTCGCCGTGCGGCGCGGCGGGCGAACGCTTGGGGCGTGGAATTTGACGGTGGTGCCCGACCACCCGCCCGAGGCTGCCTGGAATGGCGAGCCGGGACCGGGGCGAACGCGGCTATCCACACGCCTGCCCTGGCGGGCGTCCGACGATTACGGCGTGACTGGGCTCGTGGCGGAGCTTCGGCTGCGCGACAACCCGGACCTGCCCGCGCTGACCGTCCCGATCCCGGTCCCTGGCACGGCCAAGCAGGCACATGGCGTCGCGGAGCCGGACCTGACCGCCCACCCATGGGCCGGCCTGCCGGTCATCGCCCGGCTGGTCGCGCACGATGGCGCCGGGCAGACTGGGCGCAGCGCCGAGGCGGCGCTTGTCTTGCCGGAGCGGAGCTTCCGCAATCCCCAGGCCCGCGCGCTGATCGCGATCCGAAAGAGCCTCGCCCTCCGTCCGGATGACCGCGATACCGCACTGGCCGGGCTGGATACGCTGCTGGTTGAGCCTGGCTCGATCGGCAAGGGGTCCGGCACCTACGTCAACCTCTCCGGCATCTACTACCTCTTGGAGTTCGACCGGGACTCGGACGCGGTTGGACAGGCGCAGGAGCGCCTCTGGCAGCTCGCGCTGCAACTGGAAGAGGGCGCGGCGGCGCGCACCGAGCAGGCGCTGGCGGCGGCGCGCCAGGCGGCGGACGAGGCGCTCGCCCGGCTGCGCGCCGACCCCAGCCAGGCCAACCGCGACGAACTGGAGAAGAAGCTCCAGGCGCTGCGGGACGCCATCCGCCAGCACATGCAGGCGCTGGCACAGCAATTCAGGACCCAGCCGCCGCTGCGCATGCCGATGGACCCGGAGACGCGACGGCTGTCCGCGCGCGATCTGGAGCGCATGGCCGAACGGGCGCTGGAGGCCGCCCGGCAAGGCGGCACCGAGCAGGCCGCCAAGGCCCTAGCCGAGTTGGAGCGGAAGCTGGATGCTTTGCGCAATGCCAAGCCGATGACCGAAGCCGACCGCGCTCGCGCCGAACAGCGGCGCAAGGGACGTGAGGGGGCGGGCGCCGTGCAGGATCTGCTGGCGCGCGAAGGCGGGCTGCTCGACCGCGCGCAGCAGCGGGCGCGCGAGGCGGGGCGAAGCAGCGAGGAGGAGTTCCCGCAAGCCGCCGGGGAAGCCCCTCCCGCTGGGGCGCAGCACAGCGCTCCGCCCTCGGCCGCGCGCGCGCAGGATCAACGCGTGCAGCAGGCGTTGCGGCGGGCGCTCGGCGAGGTGATGCAGCAATTGGGTGACCTGACGGGCAAGGTGCCGGACAGCCTGGGAGAGGCCGATCGCGCGATGCAGAACGCGGCGAAGGCGCTCGGCGAGGGTCACGACGGCGCCGCGCAGACCGCCGAGATGAAAGCGGTGGAGTTGTTGCAGAAGGGCGGCCGCGAGGCGGGCCAGCAAATGGCGGGCAAGTTCGGCCGTGGCCGCGACGGACCACCCGGTCAGGAAGGCGCTGGGGAGGGCGATGGGGACAGCGAGACTTTTAGCCTGTCCGATGATGGGACCGACCAGCCCGGCGAGGGCGAAGAGGACGGACAGAGGCAGGCTGGGCAGGTGGGACGCGGCCGCGACCCGCTTGGGCGTACCGGCCCAGGAGGGGAAGGCGTGGACGAAGGCAACGATGTCACGATCCCCGACCAGGCCGACCCCAAGCGGACCCAACAGATCGAGCAGGAGCTGCGCCGGCGGGGCGCGGACCGCAGCCGGCGCATCGAGGAGTTGGAGTGACATCGACCGATTGCTGAAGCAGTTCTAGCCCCAATACGGTTCACTTAAGGCAAAATCCTGTTCACTTAAGCTATCGGCCGAATACCAACCAATTGAAAATGCAGCATTCGCCTTGGTTCTCCCTGCGGCACAAACAACTAAAGTGAACCGTATTGGTTCTAGCCCGGACTATCGCCGCGCCCCGGAAAGTCGCATTCTGGGACTCACGAGAATTCGAGGCGAACAGCAATGGACGATCAGACCGACGCGCAGCCGCCCACCAAGCCGGCCGCGGCACCGCCGGTGGTGGTGAAGAAATACGCCAACCGACGATTGTACAACACGGAGTTTTCCAGCTACATCACGTTGGACACGCTGGCCGAGATGGTGCGCCAGGGTCGGGACTTCGTCGTCTATGACGCGAAGACCGGCGAGGATATCACGCGGGGCGTGCTGACGCAGATCATCGTCGATGAGGAGGGCAAGGGGCGCAACTTGCTGCCCACGACCTTCCTCCGCCAGTTGATTGGCTTCTATGGCGACCAGATGCAATCGCTGGTGCCCCGCTATCTTGAGCAGTCAATGTCCGCGCTGGCCGAGCAGCAGCAGCAGATGCGCGCGGCGATGCAAAAGACCATGGGAACGCTGTTCCCGTTCGGCAATCCCGCGATCGAGGAAGTGAGCCGCGCCAACATGGCCATGATGGATCGCGCGCTGAGCCTGTTCACGCCGTTCTACCGGCCCGCCCATGACCAGACACCGGAGGCGTGCGAGGAAATCGAGGCGCTTCGCGCCGAGGTGGCGGCGCTGCGCCGCGAGCTGGAGGAGGCTCGGCGGAAAGAGGGCAGGAAGTGAGCGTGACCGTAGCCGCGCCCGGATTCCCCGCCTCTGCTTGGGTAACGGCACTCCTCCGGGACAGATGCCGCTACGGATCGCCTGATCGCGCGGCCGAGACGAAGGCCCGGATCAGACCCGGATTTTTGATCCGTCGCGCGGTTTCGACCCCGGAAGAAACATCCACGGCCCGGGCGCCGGTGTCGCGCACAGCCCTCGCCACGTTCTCCGGGGTCAGCCCGCCAGCGAGCAGCCATGGCAGGGGGGGCCTCCAGCCCTGGAGCAGCGACCAGTCGAAGTGCCTGGCATTGCCGCCCGGACGGGCCGCGTCCTCGGGGGGGCGTGCCTCCAGCACCAACCGGTCCGCGCCGTGCGCTTCGACCGGCAAATCATCCGCGGTGGACACGCCAATGGCGTGCCAGACGGGCAACCCGAACCGGGCACGCAGCGCCGCTACGCGCGTGGCGGAGGCATAGACTTGCAGTGCATCCAGCGCGACCACGCTGAGCACGGCCTCCACGTCCGCATCCGTCGGCTTGACCAGCAGGCCGACCCGGCCGAGCCCGCGCGGGGCGCGCGCCGCCAAGCCGGCGGCCTCGGCGGGGCTGAGATGGCGCGGGGAGGGGGGAAAGAATACGAACCCCACCCAGTCGGCCCCCGCCTCGGCGGCAGCGTCCAGGGCGCCAGGGTCGCGGACGCCGCAGATCTTGACCTGGACGCGGTCCACTCTCAGGCGGGCGGTGGAAGGGTGCGAGGAAGCCGGGCCCGCAATGCGCGCACTTCCTCCTCCAAGACCTCCACGCGCGCCTCGGCGCGACGCGCCCGGCGCCGGATGCGCAGCTCGGTCATCCAGACAACGAAGGCACCGACGAGGAACGCGAACGCGGCGACGGCGAGCACGGCGCCGGAGAGAGGCACGACCAGATCGAGATCGGTCGGCCAGAAGACAACCGTCACGGGCTGCCGGTTCGACACCGCGAAGAGCGCGATGCCGATGAGCGCCGGGATGGCGAGAAGCAAGCCCATCGGGGACGTTCAGGCCGCCACGTGATCGTTGGCCGCGACGACCGACACGGTCGGCCCCCGGTTGACACGCTCCCGCAGCTCCTTGCCGGCCTTGAAGAATGGCACCGCCTTTTCGTCGACCGGCACTGCGGCGCCGGTGCGGGGGTTGCGTCCGGTGCGCGCCCCCCGGCGCTTGACCGTGAACGCACCAAAGCCACGCAGCTCCACCCGCGCGCCGCGTGACAGCGCGTCGATGATCTCGTCGAATATGGTTGCCACGATCAACTCGATATCAGCGGCTCGCAAATGCGGGTTTGACTCCGAAAGCTCGGCGATCAGTTCGGATTTGGTCATCCCGAGCCCTCCCCAAGGCATGACCAGCCATTTATCAAGCGGGACGCTGCCAGAGCGCCCACACGCCGTCAAGCATAAGCCATTGGCTTAGAAAAGTTTTCCAGACCGCGTCGCTCAGGTCAGCAAGGCTCGCGCCGAAGGCGCGCCGGGCGAGGCCGCCTTGGCTGACCGCGCGCAGGGGCAGGCTGGCTGATACACCTTTGGCTTGCGCGAGCCATTGCCGCGCCTCCCGCTCGCCGCCGATCTGATCGACCAGACCGAGAAGCTGCGCCTGATGCCCGGTGTAGGGCCGCCCGTCGGCAAGCCGCCGCACCGTCGCCACGTCCATGTGCCGACCTTGCGCGACCATGTCCACGAACTGGTTGTAGTAGTCCGTCACCAGGCCCTGGAGCATCTGGCGTCCCTCCGGCGTGGTCTTCTCGAACAGGCTCGGCTGGTCCTTGAGCGGGCCGGACTTAACCGCTTCCGTGGCGACGCCGAGCTTGTCGAGCAGGCCGGAGATTTCCGCCGTTTGCAGATAGACACCGATGGAGCCGGTCAGGGTGCCCTGCCGGGCAAAGATGCGGGACGCGGGCACCGCGATCATGTAGCCGGCCGAGGCCGCGGTGCCGCCCATGACCGCCACCACCGGTTTGCGCGCCGCAACGCGGGCTATCGCGTCATGCAGCACCTCGCCTCCGGTGGCGCTGCCGCCAGGGCTGTCGATCGCCACGATCACGGCCTTCACGGCCGTATTGTCGGCGAGACCGCTGATCTCGTGCGAGAACTCATCCTCTCCGGCGATGATGCCGTCCACCGACACACGGGCGACATAGGCGCCGCCGCCGACCAGGCCGCGCCCGCGCAGGCCCACCAATACGACGACGACCAGCAGGAGAACTGCGAGGCTCCGCCAAAAGATCAGGCGGCGCTTGAGGCGCCGCCTGTCGATCAGCAGGTCGGTTTCGAGCGACAGGGCGCCGGCTCAGCTATTGTCCTGCGTCGCCTGCTGGTTGCGCCGGCGGATCGCCGCGCCCAGGATGTCGCCCAGCGAGGCGCCGGAGTCCGAGGAGCCGTACTCGGCCATCGCCTGCTTCTCCTCCTCGACCTCCTTGCCCTTCACGGTCAGCGTGAGGCGGCGGCCGGCGCGGTCGATCGACTGGACGCGCGCGTCCACCTTCTCGCCCACGGCGAAGCGCTCGGGGCGCTGGTCGGACTTGTCGCGCGCCAGCTCGGAGCGGCGGATGAAGCCGGTCAGCACGTCGCCCACCTTCACCTCGATGCCGTTCTGCTGCACCTGGGAGACCACGCAGGTGACGATGTCTGCCTTGTGGATGCCCTCCAACACCACAGCGGCCGGGTCGTCCTTGAGCTGCTTGACGCCGAGGCTGATGCGCTCCTTCTCCACGTCGACGTCGAGCACCTTGGCCTTGACCATGTCGCCCTTGTCGTAATGGGTGATCGCCTGCTCGCCGGGCTCGTCCCAGGACAGGTCGGACATGTGGACCATGCCGTCGATGTCGGCGGTGAGGCCCAGGAACAGCCCGAACTCGGTGATGTTGCGCACCTCGCCCTCGATCACCGAGCCGATCGGATGGTCGTCGGCGAACTGCTCCCACGGGTTGCGCTGGACCTGCTTGAGGCCCAAGGAGATGCGGCGCTTGCTCGCGTCCACGTCGAGCACCATCACCTCCACCTCTTGGCTGGTGGAGACGATCTTGCCGGGATGCACGTTCTTCTTCGTCCACGACATCTCGGAGACATGCACCAGCCCCTCGACGCCAGGCTCCAGCTCCACGAAGGCGCCGTA
Organism: uncultured Pseudomonadota bacterium; assembly: GCA_963818725.1. GTDB lineage: Bacteria > Pseudomonadota > Alphaproteobacteria > Acetobacterales > Acetobacteraceae > DATFDN01. Next base: position 455,131 of record CAWFTU010000001.1, read on the forward strand.
GTCGGTGATGTTGGTCACGCGTCCGCTGAACCTGGCGCCCGGCGGGTACTTGGCGGCCACGCCCTCCCACGGATCGGCCTCGAGCTGCTTCATGCCGAGGCTGATGCGCTGGGTCTCCGGGTTGAAGCGGATCACCTGCACCTTGACCGGCTGGCCGATCTGCAACGCCTCGTTTGGGTGGTTGATGCGCCGCCAGGCGATGTCGGTCACGTGCAGCAGCCCATCGACCCCGCCGAGATCGACAAAGGCGCCGTAATCGGTGATGTTCTTCACCACGCCGTCGAGGATCTGGCCCTCCTTCAGGCCCTGGATCAGCTCGCTGCGCTGCTCGGCGCGAGTTTCTTCGAGCACGGCGCGGCGGGAGACGACGATGTTGCCCCGCGCGCGGTCCATCTTGAGAATCTGGAAGGGCTGCGGCGTGCCCATGAGCACCGCCACGTCGCGCACCGGGCGGATGTCCACCTGGCTGCCGGGCAGGAAGGCGATGGCGCCGCCCAGGTCGACGGTGAAGCCGCCCTTGACGCGGCCGTAGATGGTGCCGTTGACGCGCTGGTTGCTCTCGAACGCCTTCTCGAGGTTGGTCCAGGCCTCCTCGCGCCGCGCCTTCTCGCGCGAAAGCACGATGGAGCCGTCGCGGTCCTCGTACCGCTCGACATAGAGCTCGATCAGGTCGCCAGGCTTGATCTCGACGTGGATGCCGGGAGAGCCGAACTCCTTCAGCGCGACACGCCCTTCCGATTTCAGCCCGACATCCACAACGGCGCAGTCATCGTCCAGGCGGACGACCCGGCCCGTGACAACCGAGCCTTCGAACCCTGAGTCCCGACCCAGGGTCTGGTCGAGCAGGGAAGCGAAGTTCTCGCCCTTGAAATGGTCTTGGGTTTGCGCGACGGCGAATGATGCCATGAGGTGAGTTTGTTCCGTGACGGGTGCCCCGGCCGCTGCCGAAAGCCCGTTTCGCTTGCGCGTTCCGGTCAGGAAACACGGCTTGCCCGCGAATGGTCGCGGGCCAGGTTGAGGGGAGATCATGCCACGCGAGCGGCGCGCGGACAAGGCAGAGATGAGCACCAGGGTCCGGAAGTCAAGTACGGCCGTGGCAAAGCATTGTGCAGCTATACCTCGGTGCAGCTATACCTCGGCGCCTGCAAGGCAATCCCGTAATGACCTCAGATACGCGACGGGCCCCATCCTCGGCGTGGCGCGCGAGCGCCGTGTCACGGGCTTCGCGCAGCACCCATTGCGTGCCGTCTGCTCCGCCAAAGCTTCCTCCGGCGCTTCGTTCGCATCCCCTCGCGAGGGTCTTGGTGAGCGGTGCGTGCAGCGTGGGAGAAGCCCTTGGTGCTACCAGGATCGGTGACAGCACCGGAACGCGACGGGACGCGGGACGGTCAGGCTTGCGTCAGGGCGTGATATCGGAGGCCGCGCAATGCGGGTGCTTGAAACCAGTATTGGGCGGCTCGCCGGGGCTGAGATAGACGATATTGTCGGCGCCGTTGAGCCCGGCGCCCGCCGGTATCCCATCGAGACCAGCCAGCTTCCGCATCCGATAGGCGATCGCGTGGTCGGCACAGGACGTATCGCCGCTGACGCCGAGGCCGCCGATGACTTGTCCTCCGGAGTAGAGCGCCACGCCGCCGCCGAAGGTGATGATACCGCCTGGGACGAAACCGACGCCCAGGTTCTGCGGCAGGAAGAACGGATTGAACGGGTTCGAGTTGTTCAGCCCGTAGAGCGAGCCGTCCGGCTGCGTCGGCGCATAGAGGTTGGCGGTGGACAGCGCGAGCTGATCGTTGCTGAAGCCATTGGCCGTGAAGGCCTTGGCGATCGCGATCGCGCGGCTGCCAGGCCAGGCATCGCCGGTTTTGATGACCGAACAGAGCCGACCGGAGCGATCGACGACCGCCGACCACATCAAATTCGGCGAGAACAGGCCACCATTGCCCAGCTGCACGACCTGGGCCAGCGTGGATTGCACGGCGCTGACGGTCGAGGCCGGAATGCCGCAGGGCTGCGGGCCGTCCGCTCCGGGTGTCGCGCCGTCCGCCAACGCAACGGAAGACGAAAAAAGTACAGCGATACCGGGAACGAGCCATTTCAGCATTGTTGCTTCCTCCGATTTTGACTTACAAGGCATGTTTTTAGACGACAGGATCTACGCATACAAGGAGAAATGTTCAATAAAATATACAATGCGCCCGTGCGTGGCGGTTTTTGGCGCAACCGTTGCGGTTATCTGTCAGATATGTTCCGACGTTGCCACGAAATTCCCGACCGGCTGCCCTTGGGTGAGCACACGGCTCGCCGGTTCATTCAACCCGTACGCGCGAGTGCCGCTTCGACCGCCTGCATCGCCGCGACGAAGGTGGCCTCGGGATCAAGCTCCGTGGTGTCGAGGAGGACCGCACCAGCCGCCGGCCGCAGCGGCGCGGTCGCGCGCGCCGCGTCACGCGCGTCGCGGGCCAGCATGTCGCGGCGCACCTGGTCGAGCGATGCGGCGATGCCACGCACTTGCAACTCCCGCCATCGGCGGCGCGACCGCGCATCCAGGCTGGCGGTGACAAACAGCTTTGCCGTGGCATCCGGGAAGATCACCGTGCCGATGTCGCGCCCGTCGAGCACCGCGCCGTGCGCGCCGAACCCGCGCTGAAACGTTAGCAGCGCGGCGCGAACCTCCGGGATGGCGGCAACGGCGGTGGAAGCCGCGTCCGCGTCGGGGCCGCGCAGATCGGCGCGATCGAGGTCGGCGGGAACCAGCGCCCGCGCGCAGACCAGGGCAGTGTCCCGATCGGCTGGGTCACCGCCGCTGTCCAGCACACGCAGGCCGACGGCGCGGTAGAGCAACCCCGTGTCCAGGTGCGGGAGCCCGAGCGCCGCCGCCAGCCGCCGGGCCAGCGTGCCCTTGCCGGAGGCCGCCGGGCCGTCGATGGCGATGACGGGGCGGCTCATCAGCCGCGCAGGTCCGCCCCGAGGCCGCCCATCAAGGGCGGCGAACCCCGGAAAGCTGGTGTCGATGAAGCGTCCGTCGTCCACGGCCACCGGCGCCTCTGTCGCCAGGCCGAGGACCAGCGCGCTCATCGCGATGCGATGGTCCATGTGCGTGACGACCATGCCGCCGCCCGGCGGCGGGCAGCCGGTGCCATGCACGACTAGGTCGTCGCCCTCGATCTCGGCCCGCGCGCCGCACGCGGCGAGCAGCGCAGCGGTAGCGGAGAGCCGGTCGCTCTCCTTCACCCGCAGCTCCCGCAAGCCGCGCATCCGCGTGACACCGGCGGCGCAGGCCGCGGCGACTGCGACGATCGGGTACTCGTCGATCATGCTCGGCGCGCGGTCGGCGGGCACGTCGGTCCCGCGCAGTGCGCCGTGGCGCGCGATCAGGTCGCCCACGGGTTCCCCGCCCGCCACGCGCCGGTTCGCAACGATGAGATCCGCGCCCATCTCGGCCAGCGTCGCGAGGAGGCCGGTGCGCAATGGATTGAGGCCGATGCCTGTCACCCGCACCTCCGAGCCAGGCACGAGCAGCGCCGCGACCAGCGGAAAAGCGGCCGAGGATGGATCGCCCGGCACCTCGATATCCGCAGCCATGAGTTCCGGCTGGCCGGTCAGCTCGATCAGCCGTCCAGCGCCGGCCGTCTCGACGCGCAGCTCCGCGCCGAAATGCCGTAGCATGTTCTCGCTGTGATCGCGCGTCGCCTCCGGCTCCTCGACACGCGTGATTCCGCGCGCGTTGAGGCCGGCGAGCAGCACCGCCGATTTCACCTGCGCCGACGGCACCGGAACCCGGAAGTCGAGCGGCAGGGCATCGCGCGCTCCCTCGATCGCCAAGGGCAGCCGCCCGCCCTCGCGGCTGGCGAACCGCGCGCCGCACGCGGCGAGCGGTTCGGTGACACGGCGCATCGGCCGCCGGCGCAGGCTGTCGTCGCCGGTCATCACGGCGAACACCGGATGGCTCGCCAGGATGCCGCACAGAAGGCGCGCGGCGGTTCCGGAATTGCCCATGTCGAGCACGTCCGCCGGTTCGACCAGCCCGCCAAGTCCGCGTCCCGCCACGCGCCACTCGCCTTCCGCGTCGCGCGCGACTTCGGCGCCGAGCGCCCGCATGGCGGCGGCGGTGCGCAGCACGTCCTCGCCTTCGAGCAGGCCGCGGATGCGCGTCTCGCCGACGGCGAGCGCGCCGAACATCAGGGCGCGGTGGCTGATCGACTTGTCGCCAGGCACGGCGACGCACCCGGCCAGTGAGGCGGGGGGGCGGCGCGCGGTCAGGCCGGGCGTGGTGGCGGGGAGGGAAGACATAGCGGGCCGCTTAGCACGGGTTCTGGTGGACGCGAACCGTCGATCGCGGAGCCATTTGACAGTCCTCCGCGCCGGTGGCATGGGCGCGCGCTTCCGCGCCCCCGGCCGGCGCGCCCCGCTCTCATGAGGTCCACCCCGCATGACCAAGCCTGAACTCGGCCTCAAGCGAACCTGCGTCGCCTGCGGCGCCCGCTTCTACGACCTGACCCGCTCGCCTGCCGTTTGCCCGAAATGCGGCACCGAGCAGCCGGTCGAGCAGCCCCGCCCGCGCCGTCCCTCCGGCAACCCGATCGAAGACCGGCGCGTGAAGAAACCCATACCGCAGCCCGATACCGAAGAGGCGGATATCGAGGTGGAGGGCGTCGAGGATGTCGAGGAGGAGGACGTGCTCGAGGACGCCTCTGACCTTGAGGACGATGCCGACGCGATCGTTCCCGATATCGAGGTAGAGCCCGGCACCGACGAGACGGAGCACTAGCGGCACGCTATTCGTAGGGCGCGCCTCTGTCGGGTGGCGCGTGGCGGCTCTGGCGGACGGGACCAATCGTCCCTCCGCCAGCGTGTCCGGCCCGCCGGCACGGGCTGCGGCCGGCCGCGGCAGCCGCTGGCGGCGGGGCCGGTGTCGCTGCCAGCCTAACTTCCTTGGGCCAGCCGTGCAGGACGGGATTGGTGTCCCGTCAGCTCGATAGCAGGGTCGGCTTGCCTCGCCTGTGGAGCAGCAAGCCGCTTCGTACGCTTTCCGCCTTCCCCAAGGTAAGACAAGTGCCGCGAAACCCGGCGTGCCGCGAACCGGGTGCCATAGAGGAACCGCATTGACGGACCAAAAGCCGCCGCGCTCATGAAGCCGAGGAAATAGAGACCTGGCACGGACGCTTCGAAGGCGTGGTTGAGCACGGGAATACCGCCCACCGACACGATTTCGCTCTGCTTTATGTCGAGGAAAGAGAGGCGCCGAAGGTCGGCCCGGTACCCGGTGGCCGCGATAACGTGATCCGCCGCGAGACGGAGTGCCCCCTCGGTCGTGTCGACTGACAGATGCACCTCGTCCCCACGCACCGCGACACCGCTTAGTTTGCCAGTGTGGATCGGCACCACGCCGTCCACACGGTGCTTAATCCAGCCGGATCCCGCGGGACCGAAAAGGGTGTACCCTTTGTCGTGGCGCATGTCTCGCGGCAGGTAAGCGAAACAATGCGGCATCTCGGACCAGAACCACGTGCGCCAACCCGGTCCGAGACCAAAGTTGGGCCGCCGCGCGCGCCGCCAGATGCCGCGGCCCGCATTCACACCATCCTCGTTCGCGGGGTCGAACCAGAGGAGCGGTCGTCGCGTGAGCAGGGTGACACTGGCGCCTTGCTCGTTGAGCAAGGCGGCGGTTTCGCACGCCGACTGGCCGCCTCCAACGACGACCACGCGGCGTCCGCTGAAGCTGGAGAGATCATGATGGGCTGAACTGTGGGACAGCATCGATCGCGGGATCGACGCGAAACTGTCAGGAACATGGCTTAGCGGCAGCAATCCGCTCGCGACGATCGCCTTTCGCGCCGAGAGCCGTTCACCCGTTTCCAGGACAAGATCGAACCCGCTGTCGCTCCTGGCGAGCTTGACGACTTGCGTTTCCTCCACGTCGCCGACATAGCGGCGCTGAAATACCTGCCCGTATTCGGTCAGCACCTCAGCCGGGACGCGCAAGCCGAGGGGCGAGTAGTCGGTCCGTCCGGTCTCGCGATAGAACCGCTCCAGCGGGAAGTCGTCGCCGGGCGCGGAGAGATTGCTGGCGAAAGCATCCGATTTCAGCGTCAGGCCCTTGGGGGTGTGGTCTTGCCAGAACGACATCGGCTTGCCGAACACCCGGGCCGGGACACGCAAGCTGCGCAGATGAGCGGCTACGGAAAGCCCATATGGTCCCGCACCAATCACGGCTACCTCAGCCACTCAAACCCTCCAACACGACAGAACCAATCGAGACAACAACGAACTGGCCGTCACCGTTGTATGCGCCGTCACCGATTACTCTCCCCGCTTATCGGCCAATCGACCCGTCACGGGTAGACGCCTTTGTGGGTCAGACGGGACGACGCAGCGACGGCACGGCAAAGCGCGTTGACCATGCCTCGCATGTTGCGGCGCCGGTTGGTGGTCCAGCAGAAGGCGCCGAGATAGTCGGGCAGATGCTTGGGGGAGAGCCGCTTGTGGGTGGCCTTGAGCGCGGGTACCGAGATTGGCGACCAGGGTGTTGACGGTGAAGAACGGGGCGCTGCGCTCGCGCTCCGGACGCCCGCCGCCGGTGACGGTGGCGACATGCGTCCGCCCGGCTTCACCGAAGGCGTTGAACGCCCGCAAGCCGTCCGTGTGCACAGTCGCGCCGGCGGCGATGTGGGCATCGCGGAACGCGGCCACCGCCTCGCTGGAGAAGGCGCTGACCGCGCGCATCGCGACATGGCCCATGCGCCCGTCCGCATGCCGCTCGCAGGCGACGATGACGCAGGTCTTGCCTTCGGTTCCGCTGCCTTGGTTCCTTTCACCTCCCAGACACACGTCATCCGCCTCCACTACCGGCGGCGCGGCATCGTCGTCGCTCGCGCCCCCGAGCGAATAGCGCTCCGTCCGCTCGGTCATGGCGTGGCGGAGCCGCTTGTGCAGATACCAGGCCGTCTCATAGCCCAGGCCCAGCCTGCGGCCGAGCTCGACCGCCGAGATCGCCTGTTTGGTGCTGCTCATCAGGTGCATGGCGCGGAACCAAGTGGTCAGAGACAGCTTGGTGTCCGCCATCACGGTGCCCGCGGTGACCGACCAACGTCGGCCGCAGCGCGTGCAGCCGACACGGCGGCCGTAGACATAGCTCTTCAGATTGGCGCAGCGCGGGCAAGGCATTCCTTCGCGTTGGCGCGCCGCCACCAACGCCGCCAGACACTGATCCTCCGTCCCGTAGAGTTGTTCGAACTCAACGTCCGTCAGCCCCTTCATGATTGCCCGCACCGTTCTGCTCCGAGACGCCGCGTTCAGAGCGACTTTGCGCTTCCCTGCTGCAAAGTACAAGAGCGGGTCGATTGGCCGATAAGCGGGATTACTCTCTGGGCGGGACCGGCTCGGCGCGGGCAAAGGCGAGCGCACGGGCTGCATAGTTGCGACCTATCCTGATCAAGGCTTTTCCGGATCAAAAGAGGTGAGACAAATGACACATTTCGGGCTCGAATACAATGGATTGAAGGACACAATAGCTTGAATCCCTTGGAGCTTGAATCCCTTGGGGCGAGGCATTGCCGCCATTTCAGCACGCGGCCGCCGACAGGATGGAGCGGTGACCGGAGATGGCGTGACTGGCTCACCAGCCCGGCAGGGGGCTGACGCCGAAAATCCGAGGGTGCGCCCAGAGCAGCGCCGCCCACAGCGCCACGCGCAGGGCCACCGGCATCCAGCCGACCTCGACCGGCACGAATCGGTTTCGCCCGCTGGCAATGGCCCCGAAAGGCAGGATGGAGGTTTTGTCGGCGAAATGGCGCCATCCGGCCGGATCGCGCCCAGCCACCTTGGCGTCGATCGATGGCATCCCGGCCAGCGCGGTTACCAGGAAGGCGCCGAAGAACAGCAGCGACGCCGTGTCTCCGTTGCCCAGGACATGCACTGCCGCCCAGAGAGCGAAGGACCAGAGCATCGGGTGGCGCGTCACACGCAGGATGCCGCGCGGTTCTTGGCGCAGCGCGGTCTCGCCGCCGACCGCGGTAGGGCTGCGCGCCAGGATTGCCGCGGCGAAAAGCAGGAAGGCGGCCAGCATGACAGCCACCAGCACCCAGCCCAGCCACTCCGGCGCGGTCCAGAGCGGCGCGACCGGCGCATGGCCGTAGGTGACGACCAAGGACGTGATCGCCAGGACGGAGACCAAGGAGAAGGCGCCGCGAAATCCCGCGTCCCCCAGACGGCGGGCCAGCACGCTTCGCAACCCGCTTCCCGCGATCCCGATATGCGCGCCGGTCCAGACCAGTGCCGCCGTAACCAGCCACATCATTTCCGTCTCCGACCGCTGTCAGCGGGGGGCGGTGAGGGTGCCAATGCCGTCACCTCCGCTCGCTCCACGGGCCGATGTATCGCCCGCAAAGAGCGGGCCCGCAACCAACCCCTGTTCGCTCGCCGAGCGCGGCGCGTAGGGTGACTGGCGTGCGCGTGCGCGATCTGTCCATTACATTTGACAAGGTGCTGGGCGGCCGGGCGTCCGCCACCGAGTGACACACGTCAGTCAAGGAGATTCGCCATGACCCAAGTTGTCCGCGTTTCCATCCTGCGGTGCCGTCCGGAGCAGTTCGCGCGCCTGTCCGCCATGATGGCGGAGGCCGAGGTCGCGCTGCGGCCCGGTATCGAGGCGATGCCCGGCCTGCTCGCCTATTACGCGGGCGCGGACGAGGCCACGTCCTCCCTGACCAACACGAGCGTCTAGGAGACGCTCGAACACGCGCAGCAGATGGACAGGTTCCAGCCCATGCTGGACAGTGCCAAGCGGTTCGCGGCCGAGGGCGCCACCTTCGAGCGACCGATCATGAACTACGCCAGGCTGTGGCAGATCGGCGGCTGCGAGGCATGAGCCCGGGCCAACCCGCCGCGCCGGTGATCAGGACCACCGCGCGAGAGCCGGGACGGACACGAGATGCTGTTCTAGGTGGCTGCCCCTATCTGCTAACGCACCTCCTGCTGCCGCTCAGCGAGCGTTCGGCGCGCGCGCCATCAACGCGGTGCACCCGGCCTTCATGATGCCGACCAAGATCGTGAGGTCGCTTCGCCGCCCAGAGCACGGGAGAGGAGCGCGCGCGCAACCTGCTGCGGCTTGTCCTAGACCTGGCGCTTGACGGCGTGACCGGCACCATTTCAACTGAGACGAGGAGGCGCGCGGACGCGCAGGCCTACGACGCCGCGGCAGGGGCAACGCTGCGCGCTGAGCGACTGCCTGTGTGGCCTGGCGACCCCGGAGATCGGCACGCGGTGCGGCAGCGACGACCGTGACCCGCATCCCGCAACTACAAATATGGGGGTCTCTGATGCCCGACACGATGCAAGCCGTTCGCCAGCACGGTTATGGCGGCCCCGAGGTGCTGCGTCTCGACCAGGTGCCCCGGCCCGTGCCGGGTCCTGGCCAGGTGCTCGTCCGGGTCCACGCCGCCTCGGTGAACCCGATCGACTGGAAGCTGCGCACCGGCGCGCTGCGCGAGATGATGCCCCAGGCCATGCCCGCCGGCGTGGGTCAGGACTTCGCGGGCAGCGTCGAGCAGGCCGGCGAGAGTGCCGGGTTCCAGGCGGGCGAGGCGGTGTACGGGATGCTGCCCACGGACCGGACCGGCTCCTACGCCGAATTTGTGGTGCTCGAGGCAGCCGGTCTCGCGCGCCAGCCGCCGGGCCTCGGGCACCAAGCGGCGGCCGCGGCACCCATGGGCGTTCTCACGGCCTGGCAGGGCGTCGTGGGGCAGGGTGGTCTGAAAGCGGGTATGTCCGTGCTGGTGGATGCGGCCGCGGGCAACGTGGGCTCCATGGCGGCGCAGATCGCGCACGCGCTCGACGCCGACGTCACGGCCGCCGTGTCCGAGGACGCGCTGCCGCGAGCGCGGGAGCTGAATGTTGGCCGGGCCGCCGCTTACTGGGACAACGCGCCCGAGGGGGTCGCCCCCGGCAGCCAGGACATCGTGTTCGACATCCTGGGTGGCGCGATCCAGGAAGCGTCCTGGGCGCTGCTGAAGCCGGGCGGCATCCCGGTTTCGACACTGGGCCAGCCCGACCCGGCGCGCGCCGCGGCGTTGGGCGTGCGCGCGGCCGGCTTCGGCGCTATCCCCGACGGCGAGCAACTGCGGCGCGTGGCAGAGATGATCGCCGCCGGGAAGGTCAAGGTGTCGGTTGGCCGTGTGATGCCGCTCGCGCGGGCGGCCGAGGCCCAGGAGCTCAACCGCACCGGCGCGGTCAAGGGCAAAGTTGTCATCGCGGTCGGCGACGGTGGCTGACGTGAGCACGGCTCCGGCCAACACTGGGGGGATTGCCTCCCGCACCGTCGTGCCGTGAGCGATGTGCAGGAGGCGGCGACCACCGGCAGGGTGCCGGTCGCCGCCAGCCCGCCCCAGCCGGTGCTCGCCCCGCCGCCTGTCGAGCGCCGCCGTGGTCCCTACCTCGGCGCGGCGGCGCGACTCGCGATTCTGCTGCTGGCTCTCGCCGGAGCCTATATCATCGCGACGCGCTGGGACCGCTGGATCGGAGAGGCCGAGGCTCAAACCACCGACGACGCCTATCTCGCCGCCGACCTCACGCCGCTCGCGGCGAAGGTCGCCGGTTACGTCCGCGCCGTGCCGGTCGGCGACTACCAGCGCGTGCGCAGGGGCGACCTCCTCGTCGAGCTGGTCGCCGACGACTATCAGGCGCGCGTGCGCCAAGCCGAGGGCGCTGTCGCCACGACCCGGGGACGCATCGCCGAACTGGAGGCGAGCAAGCGCCTACAATTCACGCGCATCCAGGGCGCGGAGGCGCAAATGGCCGCGACGCTGGCCATCTACACCCGCAACCGTCTCGAAGCCGACCGCCAGCACGCGCTGATCGCCTCCCGTATCGTGGGCACGCGCCAGGCCGTCGAGCGCGCTGACGCCGATGCCAAGCAGTCCGCGGCAACGCTCGCGGGCAACCAGGACGATCTCGCGGCCGCGCGCGAGCAGGTCGCAATCCTCGATGCCCAGATTAGGCAACAAGAAGTCACTCTTGAAACCAACCGCGCCCAGCTCGATCTCGCCAATATCGATCTCGGGTACACGCACATCACCGCGCCAGTGGACGGCGAGGTGGCGCGGCGCCTGGTGCAGCCGGGCCAGTATGTGGGCGTGGGGACGCAGGTGATCGCCCTCGTGCCGCTGCCAAACGTGTGGGTGGTGGCGAACTACAAGGAGACACAGCTCACCAGCGTGCGCATTGGCCAGCGTGCGAGCATCGCCGTGGACACCTTCCCGGGCCGGACGCTGCGCGGGCACGTGAACAGCATCTCGCCCGGGTCGGGTTCCGAATTCTCATTGCTGCCGCCCGACAACGCGACCGGCAACTTCACCAAGGTCGTGCAGCGCGTTCCCGTGAAGATCGCGATCGACGACGCGGACGGCCTCGCCGACCTGCTTCGGCCCGGGATGAGCGTGGTCGCCACGATCCATACCCGGAAGGGAGGATCATGAGCGGCGCGGCCGCTGTCTCGTTGCGCGGGTCGTCCCTCGCGCCGGCGTCGCATGCGGCCGCCCCCGCCGCCCCGCTCGCAACGCGGCCCTGGGTGGGCATCCTCGCCGTGCTCTGCGGCGCGTTCATCTCCACGGTCACGGGGCGGCTTTCCACCTTCGGCCTCGCCGACATTCGCGGCGCGATGCACGCCGGCTTCGATGAGGGTGCCTGGATCACCACGGCGCAGACCTGTGCGCAGATGCTGATCGGCCCGCCCGCGGTCTGGATGGGCATGGCGTTCGGGCCGCGGCGCGTGCTGGTCATCTCCTCCCTGGTGTTCGCGCTCGCCTCGGCCCTGCTGCCCCTCTCGCCGAACCTGCCCGTGCTGCTCGGCTTTCAGGCGCTCACGGGCCTGGCGTCTGGAACCTTCATCCCGCTGACCATCTCGTTTGTGCTGCGCAACCTCGAGCCGCGCTACTGGGCGTTCGGCATTGCGGCCTACGCGCTCAACCTGGAGCTGTCGCTCAACATCGCGGCCACCCTCGAGGGCTTCTACGTCGAGCACCTGTCCTGGCACTGGATCTTCTGGCAGAGCGTGCCGCTCGCGGCTCTGATGTCTTGGTGCGTGCACCGCGGCATTCCCAAGGAGCCGATCAACTGGCAGCTGGCACGCGCCGGCGACTGGTTCGGTATAGCGTCCCTCAGCATCGGCCTCGCCATGGCGTTCGCGGCCCTCGATCAGGGCAATCGGTTGGACTGGCTGGGGTCGGGACTGGTCGTAGGCTTGCTGGCGGGCGGCGGACTGCTCGTAGCCGCCTTCCTGGTCCACGAGCGGCTCGCGCCCGCGCCCTGGATCAACCTGGGCTTCGCCGTGCGTGGACCGATTCCGCTGCTGATGATCCTGGTGGCGCTGCTGCGGCTCGCGATCCTGTCCACGGCGCTGCTGCTGCCGCAATTCCTCTCCGCCGTGCAGAACTATCGCGCGCTAGAGACGGGACCGGCGCTGCTGGCCATCGCGGCGCCGCAGCTCGTGATCGCGCCCTTCGCGGGGCTGCTGCTGCGCCGCCTCGACGCGCGACTGCCGGCGGCGGTCGGCTTCGCACTGGTGGGCGCCGCGTGCTGGCTGGTCGTGAACGAGCTGACGCGGGACTGGGTGACGGCGAACTTCCTGCCCTCGCAAGCCATGCAGGCCGTGGGCCAGACGCTCGCGTTGAGCTCGCTGGTGTTCTTCTCCGTGCTGCACCTCAAGCCCGCCGACGCGATGACGTTTGGGGCACTCCTACAGACGGCGCGCCTTTTCGGTGGCGAGATCGGCGTCGCGATGATGGGCACCGTCCTGCGCGTGCGCGAGCAGGTGGCCAGCAACCTGATTGGGCTGCACGTGCAATCGGGCACGATGCTCACGACCGAGCGGCTGCACGACTACGCCACCGCCGTCCAGGCGCGCTCGCAGGGTGTCGTCGGCGCGGGGGCGCGCGCGGCCGGGCTGCTGGCGCAGGCGGTGCGCACCCAAGCCACCGTGCAGAGCTACATCGACGGCTTCGCGCTCGTCGCGGTGGTGATGGGGGGCGCGCTGGTCCTCGTCGCGCTCCTCGGCCCGGCGCCGAATGGTCCGGCGTCGCCCCTGCCGGTGTGGCGGGCGCGGCGAGCAACACCATCGATAGGGAGTGGAGGAGGGGCGCCATGAGGATTGCCGCCATGATTGAGGCGGCCGTGGCAGGCTCGGCAAACTCCTACCTGCGCGATACTGTTTGAACAGGCGAGCACCTGGTGGATCATGCGCCGCGGCGGCGGTCTGCGGAGCGTCACTCGCCGCGATCACTGTTGCGGGGCCGCCGCCTGGCTCTCCTGGCCTGAGGGGTCGCGGCGGGCTGCGCCGGGCGGCTCGCGCGCGGTGCCCAGCCCGTGACTTGATGCAAGACCACCCGGTGGGGATCGTCGTCTTCCAGCCATCCCTGGAGCTGCGCGGACCAGTGCGCCGTAAGCGGCTCCGGCTCGCTCGCGATCCAGAGGCGCACCGAGCTGCCGTCGCGCGGCGCGGTGTCCATGGAGCGGCGGGGCGGCGATCGGCCGGGCATGCGCCCGGTATGCCGGCCTGACCGTTTACATCCGGTGAACGCGCTGTTTGCCGTTGAGGGGCGACGTCGTCACCGCCCTTCAGGCGGCCTTGCTCGCGGTGGGCTCGGGGCGGTTCGCGAGCGCCTCGGGCCCGGACCCGAACGGTCCCGGGACGATGTCCGTGAGGGGCTCGTCGGGTCCGCCGGCGCTAAGGCTCTCAAGCGCGTCGGCGATCGAGACAAAGCGGGAGGCGCGGCCGAGGAGCGGCTGCACGACGACCTCCGCGGGCGTGCGCCACAGGACGCAGCGGCGGCACGCCGATCCCGTCCGGTAGAGAGAGAGAGAACCTCGTCACCGAACGAGTGGTCCGGTTCAACCGCGAGGCGCAGGTCGTGAAACTCCGCCCAGGCCTGGACCAGGCGCAGCTCCGCGACTGTGAACGACACTCCCTGTGGCTCTCTGCTCATCAGGCCTCCGCTCCAACGCTTGGGACGTGGCGCACCGTATCCCCGCGAAATGGCGAGCCTGGCACAGGCGCATGAAGGCTGCGTTAATTGCGGATCGCCCCAGGTCGCGAGCTTTGCTTCCCTGTCACCCTGATCTTGGCCGACCGCATGAGCGTCACGAAGAGGCGGGTGGCTCAAACCGCTCCCAGCCGCCACCAAGCGCGAGGTAGAGCGACACGAGATCGCTTGAGATATTGGTGGTGCTGGTTGCGAGTTGCTGTTCGGTGCTGAGCAAGCTCCGCTGAGCGTCAAGCACTTCCAGGAACCCAGCGACCCCTACACTGTATCGACTCTGGGCGAGCGAAAGCGCGCGGCGGTTCTGCGCCACCGCGCCCACGAGCCGGTCGCGCCGCCGCTGCTCGTCGTGATAGGCGATGAGCGCGTTGGCGACGTCGTGCCAGGCTGCCAACACTGTGCGCTGATAGGCGATCGCCGCCTCCCGCGCCGCTGCCTTGCGCAGCACCAGGGTCTGACGGAGCTGCCCGCCCTGGAAGATTGGCACGTTGATCCCAGGCCCGAACGAGGTACTGCCTGGCAGCGCCGTTAAAGACCTGGAACGGCTGCGCGATGGCCTGAAACCCGAAGCTCGCGTTCAGGGTGACGGACGGATAGAAGTCGGCGACCGCGACGCCGACATTCGCGGTGGCAGCGTGAAGCTGCGCCTCCGCCTCGCGGATGTCGGGACGGCGGCGGGCCAGCTCCGAGGGGAAGCCGACGGGCACGCGGCGCGGCACCGGCGGCACCGGACGCGGTACCGACAACTCGGCGAGCAACGCGTTCGGTGGCAGCGCGAGCAGCAACGAAAGCGCATTGACAAGCTGGCGTTCCTGCGCCTCCAAGGTCGGGATCTGCGCCGCGGTGGACTCGAGCTGCGCCGAGGCGTTGGCGACATCGAGGTCGGTGGTGACGCCGGCCGTCGCCCGCTGGCGGGTCAGGTTGAGCCCCTGCCGCGCGATATCCACATTCTCGCGGGCGATGCGCAGCTGCTCCTGGGTGCCGCGGAGCGCGATGTAGTCGCGTCCCACCTCCGCCAGCGCCGAAATCAATGCTGCCCGCTGCGCCCACTCGGCGGCGGTGAGCGTTGCCTCCCCGGACTCGATCGAGCGACGGACACGGCCGAAGAAATCGGGCTCCCATGTCGCACCGAGTCCGGTACTGAAAGACGTCGAAGGCCGGGAAGTTGGGGGGGTTCGGGACGCCGCCCGCGGTGTTGCCGAAGGCGCCGTTCGCTTCCGTGCCCTGCGAGCCGGCGGTCGGGCCGCCCGCCAGCAGCGAGAACTCGCCCTTGTTGCTCGGCTTGGAGCGTTCATAGGATCCGTTGGCGTCGATGGTGGGCAGCAGCCCGGCGCGGGTAACGCCAAGCTGCGCCCGCGATTCCAGCACCCGGAACGCGGCGGCCCGCACGTCCAGGTTGGAAGCGGCGACGTGGCGCTCCAGCTGCGTGAGGTGCGGGTCGCGGAACAGCGACCACCATTCCGCATCAATGGGCGCGGCCACCGCCTCGGACGGTTCGGCCCGCGCCTGCCGGGGCTCGCCCGCGAACCAGGAGGCGGGCGAAGCCCAGCGCGGCGCGTGGAAGTTTGGCCCCACCGTACATCCGCCCAGCAGCAGCGCGGACGCTGCGGCCGTGACCACGCCTCTTGGCATTCCACCGCCTCCTTTGAGTTCATCGATCTAGGGGTGCCGCGCCCTTGATCACCCGCGGCGGAAACGCCTTGCTGGTCCGCGTAGCGGACACAACCAGAACGGCTTGGGGCTCTCGAACAAAATCAACGTGATGGCGCCCTGCCAGGAGTTCAAGCGACTTCCGCTTCGCTTCGCCCTTGGAGTGACGGCGCCGGGCTTACGCGCCCTCAGAGAGGTCGGCTCCGAGGCAACCCCGTGCTCTGACCGCCCAGCGGGTCAGCGCGAAGCTGCCGAGAGGCACTCCGGCGCAACGGGGGCCGCGGTCGCCTGGGCCTCCCCCGTCCGGAACAGCCCCATGAAGAGCGGACGGGCATAGACTTCCGCCGCGCTCGACGCATCCACGCCCGGCGCCCAGTGGTGCAGTTCGGCGCTGGCGTTGATCAGGGCGGTGATGGCCTGGGCGGCGACGTTGGCGTCCACCGGCCGGATCGACCCGTCCACGACGCCGTCGCTGATGACGCTGGCGAGGCGGGCCGACAAGCGGTCGAAGCGGCGGACGAGCTGCGCCTGCATCTCCTCCGGCACTGCGGTCAGCGCCGAGGTCCGCAGCAGCGGGATCTCGCCAGAGACGTCGTGGCGCACCATGGACGCAGCGAGCGAGGCCAGGTTGTCGAAGCCGGTGGTGGTGCAGGTGTCCGCCGTGGCCTGGGTGCGGCGCATGATCTCCAGCGTGCGGTCGAAGCACTGCTCGACCAGATCGTCCTTGGCCTGGATGTGATGGTAGAATGCCCCCTTGGTAACGTTCAGCCGCGCGGAGATCCGCGACACGGAGGTGCCGAGGTAGCCGTGCTCGTTGATCATCTCGGTGGCGGCCCGGAGGAAAGCCTCGCGGTAGCCGCCCACGGGCTCTGCCGGGGCCTCCGCGCGCGGGAGCTCCACCGGGGCCCAGACGGTTCCGGGCGCCGCCAGCCCGTTCACTAGGATATCGAACAGCCGGTCGATCATGCGGCGGTAATCGGCGGGGTCATACTGGCGCAACCAGAGCGCCGCCCAGAACACTTGTGAGATGAGGAGGTGGGCGCGGGCGTTGCGCTGGAGGCGCACGGGCTCACCCGGCGTCTGGGCCCCGAAGGCGCGCCTGATTCGCCGGAACATCTCGATATACGCGCTGTTGACCGTCGCATCGCCGATGGTGCGCACGTCGTTGAAGGCTGCGATCGGCGCAGCTTCTCCCCTATCGGCTGCTGTCATGTAGCCGGCGAAATCGCGCAGGAACGTCCGGAGCCTGGCCTCTGCCGTCGGCTCCAGATCCGAGCGGTCCATCAGCTCGTTGTAGCGCGCGATCGCCTGGAGAAAGCAGGCGGCCGCCAAGTCTTCCTTGCGGCGGAAGTAGTAGCTCACCGCCGTCGGACCAAGCTCCAGCCTGCCCGCCACGTCGGCGAGGGTCATGCCGCGCACGCCCTTGCGGTTGATGATGTCGACGGCGGCCCGCACGATCACTGCCTTGCGACGCTCGAACTTCACCGGGGGGCGCGGCCGCTCGGGACTGGTCATCACCACTCGTTCCTCGATCCCCCCGGGAGTATCCTTATCGAGACGCCGTCGGCTCTGCCGCGGACCCGGTTCGCTATGGGACGCCTGCACCGGGCGTCGCGACCTCGAAGGCTTCGATGCGCCCGTCGACGGTCATGTCGTTGAGCCGTCGCGGGACCGGGCCGGTCGATACCCGTTGCGCAGCGCGCGTTTGAGCACCTTGCCAATGTGGCTCCGAGGCAGGGCCTCGAGTACCCGTACGTCGGACAGGCGCTGGACTTTCCCAAGCCGCTCGTTCGCCCAGCTCCGCATCTCCGCGGCGGCGGCCTGCGAACCGGTTGCAAGCGTGACGAAGCCGACCGCCACACCCTCCCGCAGGGCGTCGCAGAACACCTCCACGTAGGCGATCGAGTTCGCCGCGCACACGGCGACGACATTCCCGGCCTCAAACCCCGGACCTGTAGGGTGGCTGCGACGCGGTTCATGGCCGCGTCGAGATCGCCGTAAGAGACCACCCGCCCGTCCTGGATGAGCGCGGGATGCGTCGGCTGCTCGCCGCCTGTGCGCCGATGCGTTCCGGAAGGCTGTTGAAATCAGAGCCACACCTTCTTCGGACACGGAAATCCTCACCTGACTGCGACAGCGAGCCCGGTTGGCAACAGCGGGGCGGTGCGCCGCGTCCAGCAGGGAGCCTATCCGGTATCGCCCGTCGGACAAACCATAAATTCGAATGGATTTCTCAAAGTGTCAAAACGAGCTTGCCTTTGCAAGAGATCCGCAGGTGGGCCGTGCATACCCACCGTTCAAAAATGCCCGCCACGGCGATTGCCTTCCCGCCCCGGGTTCGGTATCGTCGGGCGATAGAACAAGGCTCGCGCCAGAATCGGGGGAACGTCATGGCCGCAATGGTCGACCGCCGCGATTTCATGCTGGGACTGGTATCCGCAGGCTACTTGCTGCTGGAGGACGGGCCGGCGAAGGCTGCAGGCGATTCGAGCCTGCCCGCCCAGCCGTGGGCGGCCCGGGATGGGGCGGAAAAGCCGGTGCGCGGCGGCTATCTGCGGACCGCGGCCGAGCAGTACATCGGCAAGATGAACCCCAATCACTGGCCGGTGCTCGACTGGGTCACGATGAGCGATTTCTACGAGAAGCTGGTCATCACCGACGGTACCTACCGTCCGACGGTGCCCTGGCTCCTGGAATCCCTCGTCTACGAGAATCCGACGACGGCCGTGACCAAGCTGCGCGACGGGATCACGTTCCAGGACGGCAGCAAGTTCGACGCCGCCGCGGTGAAGTTCGTCATCGATTGGATCCGCGATCCCAAGGATGAGGCCTGGGACGTGAGCTGGCTGGCGCCGCTCGACACGGTGGAGGTCGTGGACGATCTGACCGTGCGCTGGCACTTCAAGACGCCGTGGGCATCGTTCCCAGGCGTGATCGCCAACGTCCCGGGCTACATGATGTCACCAACCCCGCTCAAGAGCGGCCCGGACAGTCTGGACAACCACCCGGTCGGCACCGGCCCATACCTCTTCGAAGGCGCCAGCCCCGGCAACTTCTTGAAGGTGAAGCGCAACCCCAACTGGTGGTTCGCGAAGGCGTCGGGCAATCCCGACATGCCGTACTTCGACGGCGTCATCGTCACCATCATTCCCGATCCCGCCGTGCGTCTCGCCAATCTCCTTGCCGGCAAGATTGATCTGCTGCTCGGGGTCGATAAGTCGCAATACGCAGGCATCAAGAACAATCCGGCGCTGAGCGTCCATGTCGTGCCGTTCAACACGGTCAATGCGCTGCGCTTTAACTGCACGAAGGGTGTCTGCCAGGACATTCGCGTGCGCAAGGCGATTAGCCATGCGATCGACCGCCGCGCGCTGATCGCCGGCACACAGTTCGGGCTCGCCCGCATCGCCAGTTGCATGTATCCCGAGGACCATTGGGCGCATAATCCGGACCTGAAGCCGGTGTCCTACGATCCGGGCCTTGCCAAGTCGCTGCTGGCGGAAGCGGGCCATGGCAGCGGCCTTGCCGTGCGCGGCTTTTTCACCAACACCGCGCAGGGTCAGACCGAAGCCGAGGCGATCAAGAACATGCTGGCCCATGTCGGCGTGACGTGGAACGTTGAGCTTCTGGCGCCGGTTGCCGCCACCGCGCGGATCAAGGACTCCGACTATGATCTCGCCCAGGGCGGCTGGACCTTCATCTATGATCCCGATCTCATGGCGACCGGCCTCTACACGCCCGATGGCGGCTTCAACTTCGGCCGTAGCCACAACGAGGAGGCGATCGAGCTCATCGAAGCCGGCCGCGGCGAGATCGACACGGCCAAGCGTCAGCAAATCTACTGGCAGCTCGAAAAGGTCCTCTACGACGACTACGAGGATGCCTGGCTTTGGTGGGAGGAGAGCGTGGTAGCAATGCGCAAGAACGTACGCGGCTGGAACCAGGAGCAGTTCATGAAATACAAGGAGTCCTGGTTCGCGTCGCATCCGCTGTGGTTCAAGGACGGCAAGCCCGATAGCGTCTGACGCCACGTCGATTTGGCGTTGCGCAGCAGAGGACGGCAATGGGGCAATATATCCTGCTAAGGCTGGCGCACGCCTTCATCATCCTTTTGATCGTCACGGTGCTGGTGTTCATCGTCGCCCGTCTCATTCCGGGCGATGCCATCATGGCGCAGATGGGCGCCAGCGTGGGCTTGCAGGATCCGGCGGTGGTCGCGCGCGTGCGCCAGGAGTTCGGCCTCGATCAGCCGCTCTGGCAGCAGTTCGTCGTCTGGCTCGGCCACTTCCTCCGCGGCGACTGGGGCACCTCCCTCGGCACCGGACAGCCCGTGCTCGAGATGTTCGCGCAGGGGCTGCCGATCACGCTCGAGCTGTTCGGCTGGGCGACGGTCTGGTCGTTCCTGATGGGCATTCCGGTCGGGATCGTCAGCGCGGTCAGGCGCGGTTCGCCCCTCGACATGACGCTGACCACCGGCGCCCTGCTCGGCGTCTCGATTCCGTCCTTCTGGCTGGCCATCGTGCTCATCTACTTGCTGGCGGTGACGCTGCCAATTTTTCCGCCGTCGGGCTACGTCCCGCCGTCCCAGGGCCTGTGGCTCAACTTCAAGACGATGGTGCTGCCGAGCTTCGTGCTCGGAATAAACTCGGCGGGGCTGCTGGCGCGCTTCGTGCGCTCGAGCCTGCTCGAAGTGCTGAGCCAGGACTTCATCCGCACCGCCCGTGCCAAGGGCCTGACGGAGCGCGCCGTCGTGCTCCTTCACGCCATCAAGCCGGCGATGATTCCGGTCGTCACCGTCATCGGCCTCTCGTGGGGCGGATTGCTGGCCGGCGCGTTCTTCGTCGAAGTGATCTTCGCCATTCCCGGCCTCGGCCGGATGAGCGTGGACGCGATCTTTTCGAAGGATTTTCCGGTGATGCAGGCGATGCTGATCGCCGTTTCCATCAACGTGCTCCTGGTCAATCTCCTGGTCGACATCCTCTACGGCTACCTCGATCCGCGTGTGCGGGTGCGGGCGTAGGGGGATGAGCGAGATCGCCGCCCCCGCTCCTGCCGCGCCGGCGCGCGCCCGCGCCGCGCGTTCGCCTCTCCCGCGGGCGGTGCTGCGGCACCGCCTCGCGAGGGTCGGACTGGTGATCATCGCGCTCTTGTGCCTGATGGCCATTTGCGCGCCGCTGCTGGCTCCATGCAGCCCGTATAACCAGGATCTCTATGCCGTGTTGTCGCCCCCCTCCGCAGCGCACTGGCTGGGCACCGACAATCTCGGGCGCGATCTGCTGTCCCGCGTCATCTACGGCGCCCGCGTGTCGCTGTTCGTCGGCGTCGTCTGCACCTTGCTGTCATCGGCGACCGGTGTTGCCGTGGGGCTCATCGCCGGCTTCAAGGGCGGTGTTATCGATGCCATCATCATGCGCGTGACCGACGCCTTCCTGTGCTTTCCGCCGCTCATCTTCATCCTGGTCATGGCGGCGGCGCTCGGGCCGGGGATCTACAACGTCATCATCTCATTCGCCGTGTTCGGCTGGACCGGCTTCGCGCGCATCATGCGCGGGCAGGTGCTGCTCGTGCGCGAGCTGTCGTTCATCGAGGCGTCGCGGTCGGCCGGCGTTCCGTCAATGCGCATCATGTGGCGCCACGTGCTGCCGAATGCGCTGACGCCGATCATCGTCGCCGCATCGATCACCGTCGGCGCCGCGATCCTCGTCGAAGCCGGCGTGTCATTCCTCGGCGTGGGCGTGCAGCCCCCCACGGCGAGCTGGGGCGGGGAGCTGCGCATCGGATTCACCTACCTCCAGAGCGTGCCGCTGTTCTCGATCGCGCCCGGGCTGATGATCTCGCTCGCCGTCATCGCCTTCAACTTTGTCGGCGACGGCCTGCGCGATGCGCTGGACCCGCGGCTCAAGGGAAGCTTATGACCGGCTCCGCGAGATGACCGCGCTCCTGGCCGTGCGCGGCCTCACCATCGAATTCACGACCGGCGACGGCATTGTCGCCGCCGTCCGGGATGCGTCCTTCGAGATCGAACAGGGCGAGATCACCGCCCTGGTCGGCGAGAGCGGCTGCGGCAAGAGCGCGACGGCGCTGGCGATCCTCCGCCTGATACCCGATCCGCCCGGCCGCATCACCCGGGGGGAAATCCTGTTCGAGGGCCGCGACGTGCTGAAGATCGTCGAGGAGGAGATGCGGGCGCTGCGCGGCGACCGCATCGCCATGATCTTCCAGGAGCCGATGACCAGCCTCAATCCGGTCCACACGGTCGGCCGGCAGGTGGCCGAGCCGCTGGCACTGCACAAGCATCTCGGCGCCCGCGCGGCATTCGCGCGCAGCATCGACCTGCTTGCCTCGGTCAACATTGCCGACCCGCGCCGGCGCGCTCGGGCCTATCCGCACCAGTTCAGCGGCGGCATGCGTCAGCGCGTCATGATCGCGATGGGAATGGGGTGCGCCCCCGACCTCATCATCGCCGACGAGCCGACCACCGCGCTCGACGTGACCATCCAGGCCCAGCTCCTCGATCTGCTGAGTGCGCAGGTCGAGCAACACCACACGGCGCTGCTGCTTATCACCCATAACCTCGGTGTCGTCGCGCGCTATGCGCATCGCGTCCACGTCATGTACGCGGGGCGCATCGTCGAATTCGGCATCGGCCGACGCGCTCTATGCGCAGCCCCGGCATCCATACACGATCGGCCTGCTGCACTCGGTGCCGCGGCTCGATCGGCCGATCGCGGAGAAGCTCGTGCCGATCGAAGGCCAGCCACCCGACCCGCTGAACCTGCCGCCCGGTTGCGTTTTCCACCCGCGCTGCCCCTTCGCGATCGATGCCTGCCGCGCGGGCGTGCCGCCGCTGCGTCCGGTCGGCGAGGGCCACAGCATCGCCTGCATCCGCGACATCAATGTCTGAGGAGCCGAGCGAGATCCTCGTCGAGGTCAAGGATCTCGACATGCACTTCCCGGTTCCGGCTCGTCTCTTCGGCGCAAAGGCCGGCGGCGTCGTGCGCGCGGTCGATCACGTCAGCCTCCGGATCCGGCGCGGCGAGACCCTGGGTCTGGTCGGCGAGAGCGGGTGCGGGAAATCGACGCTCGGCCGGGCAATCCTGCGAACTCATCCCGCCCACCGCCGGGCGGATCCTGTTCGAGGGCGAGGACCTGACGGAACTGCCCGACGCGGAGCTGCGGCGGGTTCGGCGCAAGATGCAGATGATCTTCCAGGATCCGTTCAGCTCGCTCGACCCGCGCATGACCGTCGGGGATACCGTGGCGGAGCCGATGCTCGTGCATCGCCTGGCGACGGCGGCGGACCGGCGGGAGAAGGTGGCCGAGCTGTTCCGCATGGTGCGCCTCGATCCGGGCATGGCCAGCCGCTATCCGCACGAGTTCAGTGGCGGACAGCGTCAACGCGTCGGCGTGGCACGCGCCCTGGCGGCCTCGCCGAGCTTTATCGTGTGCGACGAGCCGGTCTCCGCGCTCGATGTGTCGATCCAGGCGCAGATCGTCAATCTGCTGGAAGAGCTGCGCGAGCGGCTCGGTCTGACCTACCTGTTCGTGGCGCACGATCTCGCGGTGGTCCGCCACCTGAGCGATCGCATCGCAGTGATGTACCTGGGCGAGATCGTAGAGGTCGCGCCCAAGCGCAGCCTCTACGACAATCCGCTACATCCGTATACGCAGGCACTCATCGCCGCGGTGCCCGTGCCGGATCGTCGCGTCGAAGCGCGGCGCACCCGCGCCCTGCTCCATGGCGAGGTGCCAAGCCCGCTCAACCCTCCGACCGGCTGCCGCCTGCATCCGCGCTGCCCACATGCGATGCCCGTGTGCCGCACCGTCGCCCCACGGTTACGCGAGATCGCGCCGGGCCACGCCGTCGCCTGCCATCTGTATCCGTGAGGCGAACCGGCCGCAGGATACGTTTCAGAAGCATAGCGCCGGTCCGGCAAGCCGGCCTCGACTCCAATCGCTTTGGGGTCCACCCTATCCGGCCGATCCGGAGGGGCACCTTTCAACACGATCTCTCAGGGAGGACTGGCCATGAAGCGATCCGCAACGGTTCTCGGTGTGCTGGTCTTAGCCGCGCTCCTGATTCCTCGCGAGTTGCCGGCACAGGGCACGCCGGCTCACAAAGCCCGGACTGTCGCCACGTTTCCCATTGTCAATGGCGTTCCCGGGGTGCCCGAGGGAATCACCACGGACGGCCATGGGGGCCTTTACGTCGGACTCTTTTTGCTTGACGAGGTCTGGCAGCTCAACCCGGCAACCGGCGAGAAGAAAAAGGTCGCCGACGTGCCGGGCGGCGGTCTCAAGGGCGATCTTATCGGACTCGAACGGGATCCCAGCGACGGTACAATTCTAGCCGCCTTCAAACGCGCGACGAAGGTCGACCTCTTCACTTCCGACCACCCCGACTGTCGCGATGCGACCGATACGGCCACCGGCGTCTACCGCTTCAATCCTCAAACCGGGGCGGTCACGCCGTTTGTTACGCGCGGCATGGGTATCGCGATCTGCTTTCCGGACGACGTCGCGGTCGATCAGCACGGCAACGCGTACGTCACCGACCTCGAGCTCGGAGTCATATGGAAGTTCGACCACTCCGGCCACGGCGATGTCTGGTCGGATGACCCGTTGCTCGGCTGGACGGAACAGAGTGGGACCTGGAACTCGACGGACAAGGCACCGGCCGGCTATATCGGGGTCAACGACATAGCCCTCAGCCCGGATGGTCGCTTTCTCTACGCGGGCACCGACGGCGGCCCTGGCAGTGCCACGGGGAGTGGGCTGCTCGTGCGAATTCCCATCCAGCCGGATGGCTCGGCCGGGAAGGCGGGCCTTTTTGCTGCCGGTCTCGGCGCTAACGACGGTATGGAGGCGGGCCCCGACGGGACGATTTACTTTGCCGATACCGTCAACAACGACATCTGGGCATTCTCGCCGGACGGCAAGCGGCGTCTGCTGATCGCCTCGCGCGAGCAATTCGGTGATCCTTTGGACAACGCCACGAGCCTCGTCTACCTCAACGGTTGCCTCTACAATACGGAACTCGGCTTTTTTAAGCTGCAACAAGGCAAGGGGAACGAGACGCTGCGGAATGTCGTGCAAATCTGCGACCTCGGCAATCCCGCCACGCGAGGCGATTATACCCCGTCTCCGACGCTGGAGGTGGCACCTCCGAAGCCGCGTCCGCCGGCCGCTCGGCCGATGTACCCGCTGTTTTCAACGCCGGGCCGCTAACCTTTTAGCGGCATCGGTTCCCGTCTCATGGCTAGGCTCTAGACGGGAGGCGGGCGCTGTCATCCCGGCCGACAACGCGACCCCATCCACTCCGGCAACCCGCCAACCTGACGGTGCCGATCAGAATGTCGGCCGGCGATCCTTCCAATCATGCGCCGCCTCATAGGCGTGCTCCGCCCGGAGGATTGTTGCTTCCTCGAACGGTCGGCCCGCGATCTGCAAGCCGATCGGCAATCCCTCTGCGACGAAGCCGCAGGGCAGCGTGACGGCAGGCAAGCCCGTGAGGTTGGTAGGGATAGGTCAGGCGCCATGTGGCGGCCAGGGCGCTCTCCGCCTCCGCGCTGACCTGCACTGTAGCCTCGCCGATCCGGAGGGCCGTCACCGGCTCGGTGGGGCCGATCACCACGTCCGCCGTCTCGAATAGGCGGGCGTAGTCGCGCATCAGCGCGTAGCGGAACTGCTCGGCCTTCAGGTAGTCCGCCCCGGTCACGAGGCGCCCCATCTCCACCAGCGTGCGCACGTCCAGGCATCTGTGAAGCCTCCGCTGAAAGCTTGAGGGGCTCCACCAAATCGGGTCAACTTCATCCAGGTCTCACAGGGCAGTTCAGGAGGTGCGTGATGGAACGTGATGATGGCCACCAAGCGGCTGTGCCCGGCGGCGTGTCGGGCAGTGCAGCGCTGATGAGCTCATCGCTGCCGGTTGCGGGGTACAAGACCCGGCGGCGCTGCCCTTCGCGACCGATTCCGGCGAGCGCCGTGGCGACATGCTCTACCGCCGCTTCGGCCGCACGCAGGAGATGATCTCGGTCATCGGCATGGGCGGCTTTCACCTCGGTAAGAACGCAGTGACCGATTCGGAGACGGTGCGCCTCGTGCACGAGGGCATCGACCGCGGCATCACCTTCATCGACAACTGCTGGGACTACAACGAGGGCCGGTCCGAGTTGCGGGTGGGTGTGGCACTCGACCAGGGCGGCTACCGGGACAAGGTGTTCCTCATGACCAAGGTGGACGGGCGCTCGAAGGCGACCGCGGCCCGCCAGATCGACACGTCGCTGAAGCGGATGCGCACGGACCGGATCGACCTGGTCCAGCACCACGAGATCCTGCGCTACGACGATCCGGACCGCATCTTCGCCGGGGGCGGCGCCATGGAGGCGTTCGTTGAGGCGAGGCAGGCCGGCAAGCTGCGCCACATCGGCTTCACCGGGCACAAGGATCCACGTATTCACCTGCAGATGCTGGCGGTGGCAGCCGAGCGCGGGTTCCACTTCGATGCAGTTCAGATGCCGCTGAATCTCATGGACGCGCACTTCCGCAGCTTCGCGCATCTCGTGCTGCCCTACCTGGTCGAGCACGGGATCGCGGTGCTGGGAATGAAGACATTCGCGGACGGCGTGCTGCTGAAAAGCGGGGCACCAATCGCGCCGCTCGAGTATCTGCACTACTCCTTAAACCTGCCGACGTCGGTCGTCATCACCGGTATCCAGAACCAGCGCGACCTCGATCAGGCGTTCGAGGCGGTGCGGACCTTTCAGCCCATGGACAAGGCGAAGGTCGCCGAGCTGCTGGCCCGCAGCCGCTCCCACGCGCTCGAGGGCAAGTACGAGCTGTTCAAAACCAGTGCGACGTTCGACGGCACGGCCAAGAATCCCAACTGGCTGGGCGAGGATGTCGAGTCCGTTGTCAAGTTGGCACCCGTGATGGAGTGATGCCGTATTGCCCTGAAGCATCGCGCGTGCGTGACCGAGCGTAGGGAATTGCTAAGCTAACCCGAACTACGGACAAGGGTCGAGGGGATTCCCGAAGAACCAAGATTCGACAGCATCGTTTTGCGAAGACTGAGCGTCAAACCCGGTTCCAGAGGGTCCCCTCAATAGCCGTCGATATCATAGCGAACGCTGCTACTGCCCGCACCGTCCCGCGAGTTCAATCCGCCCTCCGCCCTCTGAATAGCCCGCGCACCCGCTCCCGCCCGCCCTGGAACACGACGTACAGCATCGGGATCAGGAAGATCCCAATCGAGCTCGCCGCGATCATGCCCGCGAACACCGCGGTACCCACGTCACGGCGGCTGGCCATCGCCGCGCCGTGGGCCGTCACCAGCGGAACGAGCCCCATGATGAACGCCAGCGACGTCATCATCACCGCGCGGAATCGGATGCGCGCGCCCATCACTGCCGCCTCGCGCGCATCCAGCCCCGCCTCGCGCTGCTCCTTGGCGAATTCGATGATGAGGATGGCGTTCTTCGCAGCCAGGGCGATCAGCACGACCATGCCGATCTGCGCGTAGAGATCGACCGAAAGCCCGGCCAGCGCGATCCCCGCGAAGGCGCCCGCGACGCCGACAATCACCGAGAGCAGCACCGGGATCGGGATGGCCCAGCTCTCATAGAGCCCGACCAGGAACAGATAGGCGAACAGTGCCGCGAGCCCCAGGATCATCCCGGTCTGCCCGGATGCAAGTACCTCCTGGTATGCCGTGCCGGTCCATTCGTAGCTGTAACCCGCCGGCAGCGCCCGATCCGAGATCGCCGCCATCGCCGCCAGCGCGTCACCCGACGAGACCCCCGGCGCCGCGCCGCCGTTCACGCTGATCGCGCGGTAATTGTTGTAGCGGGTAATCACCTGCGGCCCGGTGACGGTGCGCAGCGAGGCGATCGAGCGCAGCGGCACCATCTCGCCCTGCTTGTTGCGCACATGGATGCGCCAGATCGCCGGCACGTCGCTGCGGTCGGCGGCGTCGGCCTGGATGTTCACCTGCCAGGTCCGCCCGAACAGGTTGAAGTTGTTCACGTAGATGCCGCCCAGCGTGGCCTGGATCGCAGTGGAGACGTCGCTCATGCTCAGTCCTAGCGCCTCCGTCTTGTCGCGGTCGATGTCGAGGAACAGCGACGGATTGCTCGCCGTGTAGGTGGAGAAGACGCGAGTCAGGCGCGGGTCTTGGTTGGCCGACGCCACCAACCCGCGCATCACCTGCCCGTTCTGCACCGGATCTTGGCCTTGCAGCGCCTCCAGCACGTATTCGAAGCCTCCGCCGGTTCCCAGGCCGATGATCGGCGGCAGGTTAAAGGGGAACACCATGGCCGATCGGATCGCCTGCACCGCGCCGAACGTCTTGCCCACCAGGGCCTGGACCGAACTACCAGCGGCAAGCCGGTCGCCGAACGGCTTGAGGCGCGCGACAACCAGGGCCGCGTTCGGCTCCTGCGCGCCGTCCAGCAGCGAGAAGCCGATGATTGACAGCGTATCCTGGATCTCCGGCATGCGATGCAGGATCTGCTGGACACGATCCACGACCTCGCCTGTGCGCGAGACCGATGCCCCGTCGGGAAGCTGCGTGGAGATGAAGTAGGCGCCCTGGTCCTCCTCGGGCAGGAAGCCGGTCGGGGTATGCAAGGAGAGCCATCCCGCGCCGGCGGCGAAGCAGCCGATCAGCAGCAGCGACAGCGCCGAGACGCGCACCAGTCGCCGCACCACGCTCGCGTAGCCGTCGCGCACCCGGTCGATTCCGCGCAACACCAGGACAATCGGCCCGCGCCGCTGGCGATGCCGCAGGAACAGCGCGCACAAGGCGGGCGACAGGGTCAGCGCGATCACCGCCGAGATCAGCATCGCGCAGCTCATTGTTACGGCGAACTGGCGGAACAATATCCCCGACAGGCCGGGGATGAAGGCGATGGGGACGAACACCGACAGCAGCACCAGGGAGATGGCGATCACCGGGCCGGTGATCTGGCGCATCGCCTTCGCCGTGGCGGCGGCCGGGGAGAGCAGCGGCTCCTCCTCCATCACCCGCTCGACGTTCTCCACCACCACGATGGCGTCATCGACGACGATGCCGATGGACAGCACCATCGCGAGCAGCGAGACGGTGTTGACCGAATAGCCCAGCGCGAGCAGCCCGGCGAAGGTGCCGATCAGGCTCACCGGCACGGCGACGGTCGGAATGATGGTGGCGCGCAGGCTGCCCAGGAACAGGAAGACCACCAGCACCACCAGCCCGAACGCCTCGGCTAGGGTCTTGAGCACCTCGTGGATCGTGTCCTGCACGAACACCGTGCTGTCGTACATCACCCGCGCATGCAGCCCTTGCGGGAAGCGGGTGGCGATGCGGTCGAGCGTTGCCCGTACCGCGGCCGCGGTGCTCACGGCGTTGGCGCCCGGCGCGAGATAAATGCCGATCGGAACGGCGGGACGCCCGTTCAGCCGCGCCTCGCTGTCCATGTTCTGCGCGCCGAGCTTTATCTCGGCCACGTCGCGCAGGTGCAGCACCGAACCGTCCGGGTTGGCGCGGATGACGATGCCGCCGAACTCCTCCGGCGTGACCAGCCGCCCGCGCGTCTGCAAATTGATCTGGAACGGCTGCGCGTCATCGGTCGGCCGCGCGCCGATGCGCCCGGCCGGTGCGATGATGTTCTGCTCGTTGATCGCCGCCACCACGTCGCCGGGCGATAGGCCGAGCGCCACCAGCCGGTCGGTCCGAAACCAAATGCGCATCGAGTAGTTCAGCCGCGAGAACAGGTTCGCCTGTCCGACGCCCGGCGTGCGCGACAGCGCGTCGATCGCGTTGATGATGGCGTAGTTGGTGATGAACAGCGGGTCCATCTTCGCCGCGTCGTCGGCGTAGAAGGCGAGGAACATCAGGATCGCCGAGGACTTCTTCTGCACCGTCAGCCCCTCGGCCTGCACCTCGGGCGGAAGCTGCGCCAGCGCGGTCTGCACGCGGTTGTTCACCGCAACCACGGCGCTGTCGGGATCGGTGCCGTTGGCGAAGCTGACCGATAGGCTGTAGGAGCCGTCGTTGGCGCTGTTGGACTTCATGTAGATCATCTTGTCCACGCCCACGACCTGCGCCTCGATCGGCTGGGCGACCGCGCTCTCCACCACCTGGGCCGAGGCGCCAGGATAGGTCGTGCTGACGATCACCTGCGGCGGCACGATGTCGGGAAGCTGGGCGACGGGAATGCGTATCAGCGCGATCCCGCCGGCGATGGTCAGCACGATGGCGATGACCATCGCCAGCCGCGGCCGGTGGATGAACAGCGCGGAGATCATGTCAGATCCGGCGGGTGGAGGCCTGCAATCATCCCGCGTCTCCCGGCCTCGCCGCCGCGTCCGCGTGCGCGGTGTTGGCGACCGGCCCCGGCGCCACCACCTGGCCGGGGCGCACCTTCTGCAGCCCGTCCACCACGATTGTTTGCCCGGCCGTCAGGCCGCCGCGCACCGCGGCCAGCAGCGCGGTCGTCTGCCCGAGCGTCACGCGCGCCTGCTGCACGCGATTGTCCTTGTCGAGCGTGTACACGTAGTCCCCCTGCTGGTCGGTCATCACCGCGACGCGGGGTATGGCCAGCAGTTCGGCCGGCCGGGCCCCCTCCAGCATCACGGTCACGAACTCCCCGTCCACCAGCTCTCGCCCGACCGGGGAAGTGGGGTTGGGGACCGTGCCACGCAGCACGATGGTGTCCGTGCCCTGGGCCACGGTGTTGTCCACGAAATCAAGCCGCCCCGCCTGCGCGTACTCGCGCCCGTCCGGCAGGCGCAGGCGGATGCGGAACGCCCTATCTGGGCTGGCCGCCCCGGATAATGCGTGGCGCACCTCCGTGAACGTGCGCACG
This sequence comes from uncultured Pseudomonadota bacterium, assembly GCA_963818725.1. GTDB lineage: Bacteria > Pseudomonadota > Alphaproteobacteria > Acetobacterales > Acetobacteraceae > DATFDN01. Next base: position 485,657 of record CAWFTU010000001.1, read on the forward strand.
GGCACCGGGAAGACCACGTACATCGGATCCACGCTGACCAGGGTGGTGAGGGTGCCCGATCCGGGCGAGACGACGTTGCCCGGCGTCACCGCACTACGGCCAATCTTCCCGGCGATCGGCGCGCGAATCTCAGTGTACTGTAGGCTGATCGCGGATTCGCGCACCTGCGCCTCGGCGGCGCGCAACTGCGCAGCGTCGGAGAGCATGGTGGCGCGCGCCGCGTCGACCGCCGCCTGTTGCCCGGCGGGGGTCCTCAGCAGGCTGGAGGCGCGTTGGAAGGCGAGCTTGGCGTTGTCGAGCTGTGCCGCGGCTTGCGCCACGTTGGCCTGCTTGGCCGCGAGGTCGGCCTGGAAGGGCCCCTGCTCCAGCACATACAGGAGGTCGCCCGCCTTGACCTCGGCGCCCTCGGTGAAAGTCTGCCGGTCCAGGAACGCCGTGACCCGCGCGACCAGCGCCACGCGCTGCGGCGCCTGAATTCGCCCCACGAATTCCTGCGTCTCGGTGATCGCGCGCGGCTCGACCCGCGCCACCCCGACCGCCGGCGGCGGCCCGCCCGCGCCGGGCGCTTGCGCGCGCACCGGGGCGGCGGCAGTCAGCAGCAGCGCAACCAGCACGGGCATGGCTGGCAGTAGGCGGGGCATCGCGAGGTCTCCGTCAAGCCGGGATTCTGAACCGCTCGGTTCAGTCGCTGACGTAAAGGCGCCGTGGAGGGCGGTCAACCGGTGATGTCCCGATTCAGATATCGGCTCTCGACCCGGACAGACCTCGCATCGAGCCGGCCGGGTTTCTCCTGGACGCTCAATCATATGATACGGAAATTTTCTATCGCGGAATTTGTGATCGAGGCACAACGTGCTATACTCTGCGCGGAACAACGCGGCTGCGGTAACGTGGAAGCGAACCCCGCGTGACTGGCTCGGCCAAGATCGTTTTGGTCGAAGACGAGGCATTCCAGCGACAGGTCATCGCCGAATGCCTGGCGCAGCACGGGCTGCGGCCCACCACGCTTGGTTCCGGCGCCGAACTGAAGCGCCTGGCCCAGCACGCCATGCCCGATCTCGCCCTGCTGGACGTGAACCTGAACGAGCCGGAAGACGGATTTGCCCTGGCGCGCTGGCTGCGTAGCCGGTCCGCGCGGATCGGCATCATCATGCTCACCGCCGCCGGCGATACGATCGATCGCGTGGTCGGGCTGGAATCCGGCGCCGACGATTATGTCGCCAAGCCGTTCGAGCCGCGCGAGCTGGTGGCGCGGGTGAAGGCGTTGCTGCGTCGCGCCGGGCCGGCCGCGCAGCCGCCGCCACGGCTGACCGAAGTGCGGGTCGGCCAGGCAATGCTTGATTTGCAGCGCCATGTGCTCGTCCTCGCCGACGGCACGGTGTCCAGCCTCACGGCCAGTGAGTTTGACCTGCTCCAGCTCTTTGTGGAGAATCCCAACCGCCCCCTTACTCGCGACTGGCTGCTGGAGACCGTCGCCCATCGCGACGCCGAGGCGTTCGACCGAGCCATCGACAACCGGGTGATGCGCCTGCGGCGCAAGCTGGAGCGCGACCCGGGCCAGCCCGAGGTGATCCGCAGCGTGCGCGGCGTCGGATACATGTTCGTCCCCTCAGACGACTGAGCGCATCGCCCGCAATGTCTCGGCCAGCAGCCGGTCCATCCCCTCGGCTGCGCTCCGCGCGGCCGCGAGCTCGCCCGCGTTGGCCGCTGCCTCGGCGCGCGCGGCCTGTTCCGCCAGCAGCCTGGCACCGGCCATGCGCGCAGCCCCCTTCAGCCGGTGTGCCAAGGTCGCAAGCTGCTGCGCATCCGGCGCGGCGCGCAGTGCCGCGATGTCGCCCGTGGCGCTGTCAGCGAAACTCTGCACCAGCGCCGCGAGCCGGGCAGCATCAGCACCGAACAGGCCACGCAACGCCTCCGGATCGAACAGCGCCCCGACTGCCGCCTCGGCCGGTGCCGCGGCCGGGGCAAGGTCCGGGATCCAGCGCCCGAGCGTGCGAGCCAATGCGTCCAGCGAAACGGGCTTGGGCAGGAACCCGTCCATACCCGCCGAAAAGCACCGCGTGTCCTCGCCCTTCAGTGCGTCGGCCGTGACCGCGACCAGCCCGCTGCGCGGCAGATCGCGTTCCGCCTCCTCGCGTCGTATGGCCTCGGCCAGGCCGAACCCATCCAGCGCCGGCATGTGCAGGTCGAGCAACACGACCGCATGATGGGTCTCCCGCCACAGGGCCAGGGCCGCCGCGCCGTCCTCCGCGACATCGGCCGACAGGCCGAGCAGTTCGAGCTGGCGGAGGATCACTTCGAGATTGACCGGATGGTCGTCGGCCACCAGCAGCCGCGCCGCGCCCGGCCCTGGGGTCGACGCCGCCAGGTGTCGTCCGACCGTTGCGGCCGGGACGGGGTCCAGGCTGGCCTCGGTGAGGCGGAGGGTCACCGTGAAGCGGCTGCCGTCGCCCGGCGCGCTCTCCACCGCCACGTCGCCCCCCATGAGCTGCACCAGCCGGCGGACGATCGAGAGGCCGAGGCCGGTGCCGCCAAAACGCCGGGTGGTCGAGCTGTCCGCCTGCGTGAACGGTTCGAACAGTCGCGCGCGTGTCGTCTCGTCCACGCCGATGCCGCTGTCGGCCACGGTCAGGGTCACGAGCACGCCACCGTCAGGTTCGGCCCGGCTGTCCGCGCTGACGCGGACGAAGCCCCGCTCGGTGAACTTGATGGCGTTGCCGACCAGGTTGAACAGGATCTGGCGCACCCGCACCGGATCGCCGCTGACCCGATCGGGGCTGGCGCCCGGCGGGTCGGCGAACAGCGCCAGGCGCTTCCGCCGCGCCTGCGGCAGCATCGTCTCGACCGTGCCGGCCACCAGCTCGCTGAGGCTGAACGGCAGCGCCTCAATGTCCATCCGGCCGGCGTCGATCTTCGAGAAGTCCAGGACGTCGTCGATGATGCGCAGCAAGGCCTGCGCGCTGTCGCGCATCACGGCGACGCTGCGCGCCTGCGCCGGCTCCAGTGGTGAGCGTTCCAGCACCTCCATCATCCCGAGCACGCCGTTCATCGGCGTGCGGATTTCATGGCTCATCGCGGCGAGGAAGGTCGACTTCGCCCGGTTGGCCGCCTCCGCCTCGGCCCGCGCCGCCTCGGCGACATCGCGCTCGCGCTCGGCGGCTTCGCGCGCGGATTGCAGCTCCTCGAACAGCCGCACGTTCTCGATGGCGATCACGGCCTGGTCGGCGAAGGTCGAGACGAGTTCGATCTGCCGCTCGGTGAAGGGCTCCACCGTGGCGCGCGCCAGAGCGATGACGCCGATTGGCACGCCCTCGCGCAGCAGCGGCACGCCGAGCATGCAACGGACCCTGCCAATCAGCGCGTCCTCCTTCCTGGCGTAGTCCGGGTCGTTCCATGCGTCAACGATCTGCACCGTCCGCCGCTCCAGCGCCGCGCGCCCGACCAGCGTCCCTCGGCCGGGCTGGATCGCCTGCCGCCGCTCCAGCCGTTCATAGGTTAGCGAGTTGCCATGGCCGACCGCGAAACGATACGCGCCGTCCTGGTGGCGAAAGAGGACCGCCATCTCCGCCCGGCACAGCGCCTTCGCGCTCGTGACCACCGTTGTCAGCACGCTGGTGAGGTCGAGCGCCGAGCGGCTGATGACCCGCAGGATCTCGCTCGTCGCCGTCTGGTACTCGAGCGCCTCCTGGAGCTCGCGCCGGATGTCTGCTTTAGCCGATGTTGCGGGTGCGACCGCACGGTCGGCGGGATCGGCCAAGCCGGAACTGCGAAGGTCTGTCACACGATAGGTCCTTTGGGCGTCGCACCCCGAGCCATGGCAGCGTTCGGTTGCGTTTGTATCACGCCGGTCAGGCAGATTTGTCGCGTCTGTCGCGCGGGCCGACGGCACGCCAGGGCAAGCCGCTGAGCCATCATCATTTTTCGACGCACTGCGTGACGCGACAGATGCGACATTGATCCGCTTCCGCCGCGATAATGATGCGACAGAGGCCGGGCAAAGTGCCGAGCGTCAACGGACAGCCAGAAACGGTCGCAGCGACAAGGGAAAAGAGGGTTGCCATGACGATGGTGGACGAGATCAAGTTGCGCCAATTCATCGGACGGACGCTCGGCGACCTCGGCGGCGCGCTGAGCGTGCCGCTGGCCATCGTGCGCTGGGCAGCGATCGTTGTCCTTCTGGCCGTCGCTGGGCAAGCGAGCACCTCTTGGCAGCTTGCCGCGTCCGAGCGCCTGGACACGCCGCCTCAGCGTGCCACCCCGCTTATCGGCCAATCGACCCGCTCTTGTACTTTGCAGCAGGGAAGCGCAAAGTCGCTCTGAACGCGGCGTCTCGGAGCAGAACGGTGCGGGCAATCATGAAGGGGCTGACGGACGTTGAGTTCGAACAACTCTACGGGACGGAGGATCAGTGTCTGGCGGCGTTGGTGGCGGCGCGCCAACGCGAAGGAATGCCTTGCCCGCGCTGCGCCAATCTGAAGAGCTATGTCTACGGCCGCCGTGTCGGCTGCACGCGCTGCGGCCGACGTTGGTCGGTCACCGCGGGCACCGTGATGGCGGACACCAAGCTGTCTCTGACCACTTGGTTCCGCGCCATGCACCTGATGAGCAGCACCAAACAGGCGATCTCGGCGGTCGAGCTCGGCCGCAGGTTGGGCCTGGGCTATGAGACGGCCTGGTATCTGCACAAGCGGCTCCGCCACGCCATGACCGAGCGGACGGAGCGCTATTCGCTCGGGGGCGCGAGCGACGACGATGCCGCGCCGCCGGTAGTGGAGGCGGATGACGTGTATCTGGGAGGTGAAAGGAACCAAGGCAGCGGAACCGAAGGCAAGACCTGCGTCATCGTCGCCTGCGAGCGGCATGCGGACGGGCGCATGGGCCATGTCGCGATGCGCGCGGTCAGCGCCTTCTCCAGCGAGGCGGTGGCCGCGTTCCGCGATGCCCACATCGCCGCCGGCGCGACTGTGCACACGGACGGCTTGCGGGCGTTCAACGCCTTCGGTGAAGCCGGGCGGACGCATGTCGCCACCGTCACCGGCGGCGGGCGTCCGGAGCGCGAGCGCAGCGCCCCGTTCTTCACCGTCAACACCCTGGTCGCCAATCTCAGTACCGCGCTCAAGGCCACCCACAAGCGGCTCTCCCCCAAGCATCTGCCCGACTATCTCGGCGCCTTCTGCTGGACCACCAACCGGCGCCGCAACATGCGAGGCATGGTCAACGCGCTTTGCCGTGCCGTCGCTGCGTCGTCCCGTCTGACCCACAAAGGCGTCTACCCGTGACGGGTCGATTGGCCGATAAGCGGGGCGTGCCACCGCTCTCACCGACAGCACCCAGGCCAAGCCCGACGTCGCCGCCAATCGGAACGTGGAGCCGTCGGCCCCGGCCGGGTTCGGCTGGGGCTGAGCGCGAACCTCCGCCGAAGAGCCTGGAGGACAATCATGAGTTTCGTGATCGCAGGGCTGGTACTTTTGGGCGCGTTGCTCGTCGGAGCGGTCCTCGATGGCTCACCGCGTCGCGGGGATGGCTCACGGCGTCGCGGGTCCTCGCCTTGGAGCCGATCCCAGTAGGTGATGGGACTGAGGCGGCCCGTATCTGGGCATGGCAAAGAAGGATGGTCATTGACGCGGGCGTCTGCCGGACGCGTTGTGGGCGAAGATGGAGCCGCTGCTGCCAGCGCGGCCAAAGCACCCCCTTGGGGTGCCACAATCAGCGTGTGTTGGACCGGGCGGATCAGCCCAAGATCCCATGTGGGTGGGCGCGGCCGGCCGCTCGGGTCGGCGGTCCGTGCCGGTTCCGCCGCGATCATGACGCGACAGAGGTCGGGCAAAGTGCCGAGCGTCAACGGACAGCCAGAAACCCGTGGCAGCGACACGGAAAAAGGAGAATTGCCATGAAAACGACAATGATCGCCCTCGCCCTGTTCCTCGGCCTCGCGGTTGGCGGCACGACGCTGCTTCCGAGCGGTCACGCCCATGCCGCGAACACGTCCTGAACCAGAGAACAGTAGTGGGGGCGGCGTCCACTATTGATCCGGCTCGGGTAGTGTTGAAATTGCCGCATGGGTGTTCCAGTTTGGCGGGATGGACCATGTGGACATGCGCAAGCTGCCGGCGGCGGCGCAAGAGGAGCGTCGGCGGCAGGTGGTGGGACTGCGCGAGAGCGGCCTGACCTACGAGGCGATCGCGGCCCAGACGGGCCTGACCCGGACGGGGGTGTTCAACATCTGCCGGCGCTTCGCGGCGGCTGGGATGGCGGGCTTGCGAAGCGGACCGCGCGGCCCGGAGCCGGGAACCGGGCGGTTTCTCGCGGCGCGGCAGGAGGCAGGGGTTCGTGATCTGATCTGCCGGCGCACGCCGGACGAACTTGGCCTGCCCTTCGCGCTGTGGAGCCGTGCGGCGGTGCGGGTCCTGATCGAGCAGCGCTGCGGGGTGCGGCTGGCGGTGCGCACCATGGGGACTTACCTGGCGCGTTGGGGCTTCCCGGCGCAGAAGCCGCTGCGGCGCGCCTATGAGCAGTGCCCGGCTGCGGTGCGGCGCTGGCTGCGGCGGGACTACCCGGCCATTGTGGCCCGGGCCAAGCGGGAGAAGGGCAGGATCTTCTGGGGTGACGAGACCGGCTTGCGCGCCGATGATGTGCGCGGCCGCAGCTTCGCCCCACGCGGGCAGACCCCGGTGGTCCGCCCCAATCACCGGCGCGCGGGCGTGGGCCTGATCTCGGCCGTGACCAACAAGGGCGAATTGCGCTGGATGGTGCTGGACGGCGCGATCAAGGCACCGACGCTGATCCGCTTCCTCGAGCGCCTGATCCGGGACGCCGGGGCCAAGGTGTTCCTGATCCTCGACAACCTGCCGGTCCACCGTGCCCGCGCGGTGCGGGCATGGCTGGCCGGGCGCACCGCACAGATCGCGGTCTTCCACCTGCCCTCCTACAGTCCCGAGTTGAACCCCGACGAGTGCCTCAACGCCGACCTGAAGTGTACTAGGGTCCGTTAGCTCTTGGGGACTTTGATCCAGTCCATTGTTGCTGCCATGCAGAGCACGCCCATGAAGGAGCGAGCGGTCTTTTCGTAGCGGGTTGCGACAGCGCGCCACTCCTTCAGCCGTCCCCACAGACGCTCGACGAGGTTGCGGTTCTGGTAAATCCAGGGCGGGCAGGCGACCGGCTCTTCATTGCGCTTGGACGGGATCGCGGGGCGCGCGCCGCTGTCCCAAATCAGGTCGCGGAACGCCTGCGAGGCGAGACCGCGATCGCCGACCACCCAACCTGGGACGTCGGACAGGCAGCCGAGCAGACCGGGAGCCAGTGGCAGTTCGTGCGCCTGGCCCGGGGCGAGGGCGAAGGCAATCGCCCGTCCAGTCCCATCGGCGATCACACACGCCTTGGTGCCATAGCCGCCGCGAGACCGCCCCAGCGCCTCCCGGCTCTCGCCCTGGGCCGCATCGCATTCTTTTTGGCCGCACCCGCCGCCTTCTGGTGCGCCCGGATGTTCGTGCCGTCCAGAAACACCATGCCGAGGCTGATCCCGGACTGCTGCACCCGTTCCAGCAGCCGTTCCCAGACGCCCGTCCTTGCCCATCGGATGAAGGTCTGCGCCGCACCCCACCACGGTCCCAGCTCGGCGGGGATGCCGCGCCACTTGGCGCCGTTCTGGTGCCGCCAGAGGATGGCCTCGATCGTCCGCCGCAGATCGTGGTGTGCCGTCTTCCCGTGCGGGCGAACCGCGTCGATCAGCGGCCGCAGCACGTTCCATTGCGCGTCGCTCAGCACCTGCATTGTTCACTTCCGTTCCAAAATGACAGGACGGTGGCCGGAAGAATGAAGGTATTCAAGGGATGACAGACCCTAGCTGACATTTGATCGGACAGCTGGCCTGTATGGTGTCGGATGGATCATGTCTGACCGACGTCAGGCGGCGTTGAGCATTTTTTCCCTGGCGAGCGGGAGGGTGTCAAGGAAGGTCTGCATCGGGGTCTTGCCGTAGCACCAGCGGCCCTGATGAGGGCGTTGCTCATTATAGCTGCTGACCCAGACATCGAGATCGGCCTGTAGCTGCTCGATGCTGCTGTAGATGCGCTTGCGGAAGGCGACCTGATAGAACTCGTGCAGCACCGTTTTGTGGAAGCGCTCGCAGATCCCGTTGGTTTGCGGACTCTTTGCCTTGGTCCGGCTGTGGTCGATGTCCTCGATCGCCAGGTAGAGCTCGTATTCGTGGGCCTGCGAGGTGCCGCAATACTCGGTGCCGCGATCGGTCAGCACGCGGGACAGCTTGACCCCGTGCTCGTCGAAGAACGGCACCACGCGGTCGTTCAGCAGGTCGGCGGCGGTGATCGGGGTCTTGCGGTCGTAGAGCTTGGCGAACGCCACCTTGGAGTGGGTGTCGATGCAGGTCTGCTGATAGATCCGCCCGACCCCCTTGAGCGTGCCGACATAGAAGGTGTCCTGGGCCAGGCAGTAGCCCGGACACTCGCTCTCGAACTCGCCATGCGCCTCGTTGTCCTGCCGGGCCCGCTCCAAGGCGGCGACCTGGGCTTCGGTCAGCACCAGGCCGTCCTGTGCGCTCTTGGCCTCGAGTGCCTTGAGCCGCTTCTTCATGGTCTCCAGGTCGTGGCGCTGCCAGACACAGCGCACCCCGGCCGGGGAGATCGTCAGGCCGCGCTTCTTCAGCTCCTTGGCCACCCGGACTTGGCCAAAGGCCGGCTGCTCGACGGCCAGCCCGACGACCGCCTGCTCGATGGCCGGCTCCACCCGATTGCGCAGGATTGGCTTGCGCCGGGTCATCTCCGCCAGCGCGATCTCGCCGCCCTTTTCGTAGAGCTCCTGAAAGCGGTAGAAGCTGTCGCGCGAGTATCCCATGATCTTGCAGGCCTGCGACACATTGCCGAGCTGTTTGGCCAGCTCCAGCAGACCTACCTTGGCCCGGATTACCTTGCGTTCGTTGGTCATGGTCGGCTCCTCGGTTCTGGGCGACCGGAGCGAGACATTCCTGTCCTCCGGTCCCGGGTTGCCCGCACCAAACAAACCAGATTGTCAGATTAAATCCTAGCTGATACACCTGTAACAGTCTGGGCCTGACCCGACGGACAATGTCTGGTCAGGTCCAGACGCGGCCGGCACCAGAGGCGCATGCGGGCGTCGCTGAAGCGGGACACCGCGCTCATTTGAGCGCATGCCGTCGCACCAAGCCATGTCAACACCTTCGGTTACCTTTACGGCATCGGCACCGGCGCGCTCACCGAGATCATGAAGGACAAAGGGCGGCGCGACAGACGCGACACTAATAAGCTCCCGGTGCGATCAAGACGCGACAGAAGTCCGGCAAAGTCCAAACTGTTGCCGGATAGCCAGTAGCTTTCCGCAGCGACACACGGTCGGCCGAGGCCGCCTCAGCTACGCTGCCGCAACCTCGCCTGACGCACGGCTAAGCCTCGGCCCGATATTCGTGGAAGCGAAACGGGGTTTTAATGGAGGACAACAGTGGTGGACGAGACCAAGCTGCATCAATTCATCGGACGGATGCTCGGCGATCTCGGCGGTGCGCTCAGCGTGCCGCTGGTGCGCATCGGTGACCGGTTGGGCCTCTACAAGGCGCTGCACGCAAACGGCCCGATGACGCCGGGCGAGCTGGCGGCAAGGGCGGATATCGCCGAGCGTTATGCGCGGGAGTGGCTGTCGCATCAGGCGGCATCCGGTTATCTCACCTACGATCCCGGTAGCGGCCGATTCACCTTGCCCCCCGAACAGGCGATGGTGTTCGCCGTTCCCGACAGCCCCGTCTACATGCAAGGCGGGTTCGATCTGGCGACCGTGTTGATGGAGAACCAAACGCTGGTCGAGCCCGCGTTTCGCACCGGTAGGGGAGTTGGCTGGGGCGAGCAGTCGCAGTGCCTGTTCTGCGCGGCTGGGCGCTTCTTCCGTCCAGGCTACCACAACAACCTTGTCGCCTCTTGGCTGCCGGCGCTGGACGGCGTGGGGGCGAAGCTGGAGCGCGGCGCGACCGTGGCCGATGTCGGCTGCGGGCACGGGTTCTCGACCGTGATGATGGCCAAGGCGTTCCCCAAATCGGCCTTCGTGGGCTACGACTTCCACCCCGGCTCGGTGGAGCAGGCCCGATCATATGCCAAGCAGCACGGGGTAACGGCGAACACGCGGTTCGAAGTGGCCACGGCCAGCGCGTTTCCTGGCAAGAACCTGGACCTTGTGACCTTCTTCGACTGCTTGCACGACATGGGCGATCCAGTCGGCGCGGCGCGGCATGTGCGGCAGGCGCTGAAGCCTGATGGAAGCTGGATGATCGTCGAACCGGCCGCGGGTGACCGGCTGGAGGACAACCTGAATCCGGTCAGCCGGCTCTACTACGCGGCCTCGACGATGATCTGCGTGCCGACCTCGCTCGATCAGCCGGTGGGAGCGGCGCTTGGAGCACAAGCAGGTCTTACGAAACTGTCCTCGGTCATCCGCGACGGCGGATTCGGCCGGGTCCGAAAGGCCACCGAGACGCCGTTCAACATGATCCTGGAGGCGCGGCCCTGACGGTCCGCAGCCATTGCGTCCGACTGAACGGCTGCACAGGAGTCATACTAAATCCGGGTGATAGGTTCGGCTTAGAGTGGCGGCTGCGCGGAGCGGGCCTATGCCGCGGGCGGTTGAACGGGGGGATGATGGCACGGATTGCCGAGCACCTGAGTGTGGCGGAACTGGCGGCGCGGTTCCGCGCGGCGCAAACCGTGGCCGAGGCGCGGCACACCCAGGCGATTTGGCTGCTGGCGCAGGGCCGCACGGTGGTCGAGGTGGCCGGGGTGCTGGCGCTCACGCCGCGCTGGGTGGAGGCGGTGGCGGCGCGCTACAACGCACGCGGCCCGGCGGCGCTGGGCGATGGGCGGCGGCGGAACGGGCGAGCAGCGAGCGTGCTGACCGAGGCGGTGCTGGCCGCCCTGGCCGAGCGGCTGCGTGAGCCGCCCGAGGACGGCGGGCTATGGAGTGGCCCCAAGGTGGCGGCCTGGATGGCGCGGCACCTCAAGCTGGAGCGGGTGCATCCGCAGCGCGGCTGGGAGGCGCTGAAGCGGCTCGGCTGGTCGGTGCAGACGCCGCGCCCGCGCCATCCGCGGGCCGCTGATCCGGAGGCGCGGGCGGCCTTCGCAAACAGGTTGACGTTGCCGTTGCGCAAGCACGGGCGGCGCACCCGGAACAGCCGGTCGAGGTCTGGGCGGAGGACGAGCACCGCCTCGGCCTGAAGCCGATCCGCCGCCGGGTCTGGGCCAAGGCCGGCGCACGCCCAACGGCGCTGGGTCATCACCGGTTCCAGTGGCTGCACGTCGCGGCCTTCGTGCAGCCGAGCAGCGGCGAGACGGTCTGGTATCTCTGCACCCGCATCAACAAGCCGGCCTTCGAAACCCGGCTCGCCGCCTTCGCCCGCGAGAGCGGGGCGGGACGCCGACGCCACATCGTCCTCGTGCTGGACAACGCCGGCTGGCACGGCCCCAAGGGCTTGGCCGTGCCGGACGGGATCACGCTGGTGTTCCTGCCTCCCTACAGCCCGGAACTCCAACCCGCTGAGCGGCTCTGGCCGCTGCTCGACGAGGCGGTGGCCAACAAGCACTTCCCCACCCTGGCCGACCTCGATGCCGCCATCGCCGAACGCAGCACCCGCCTCGACCCAAGCATGATCCGTCCGCACACCAGCTTCCACTGGTGGCCAAAGCCGGTTCAGCCGAATTAATCAGCCGGATTTGGTATAATTGGCTACCCGGTCAAGGGCTGCGCGACCCTTGACCAGTTCTCGAGCGGCTGGCTTGCCTAACAGGATTGGCCGACGCACCCTGCCCAGATGTGGTTCGATCCGCCCGTCCGCCTGCGAACCCAGGTGCTGGCCCGCGTGCCGGACCGCTTCCACCGCCCGGCCCGCTCCGAGTGGGCCGACGCCAACCGCGCCGGTGCGCCGGTCGATAGCTTCCTCGAAGGGCCATGCTTCGACGCGGCCGGCCGGCTGCACGTCGTGGACATCCCCCATGGCCGCGTCTTCCGCGTGGAGGGCGACACCTGGACCCAGCTCGTCGAGTATGACGGCTGGCCGAACGGGCTCGCGGCGCGGCCCGACGGCACGCTCCTGGCGGCCGATTACCGGCTGGGCCTGGTGCGGATCGACCCGGCGACCGGCGCCGCCACGCCCGTGCTGCGCACGGTCATGAGCGAGAGCTTCAAGGGACTGAACGACCTCGTCCTGCACCGCGACGGCTCGGTGCTGTTCACCGACCAGGGCCAGACCGGGCTGCAAGACCCCACCGGCCGCGTGTGGCGCCTCCACTCTGACGGCCGGATCGACAGGCTGCTCGCGACCTGTCCGAGCCCGAACGGGATCGCGCTGAACACGGCCGAGACCCATGTGTATGTCGCGATGACGCGATCCTGCGAGGTCTGGCGCTTCACTCTCCGCACCGACGCCGTGGTGGGCAAGGCGCAGTGCTTCGCCCGCGTGCCGCCCGGCACTTCGGGACCTGACGGGCTGGCGGTGGACGCGCACGACCGCCTGTTCATCGCCAACCCCGGCCATGGCTGCGTCTGGGTGGTGGACGCGCACGGCGTCCCGCGCTACCGCATCGATAGCTGTGCCGGGCGGATGCTGACCAACTGCGCCCTGGCGCCCGACCAGCGCACGCTGGTCATGACCGAATCCGAAACCGGAACCATCCTGGCCTGTGAGGTGCCGCCGCCATGAAAGAGCATGTGCATATCTGCGAAGTCGGTCCGCGCGACGGATTGCAGATCGCCAAGTCGCAAATGCCGACCGCGACCAAGATCCGCTGGATCGCCGCCATGGCCGCCGCCGGCGTGAAGGAGATCGAGGCCGGCAGCTTCGTGCCGCCGCGCGTCATCCCGCAGATGGCCGACACCGAGGAGGTGGTGCGCGAGGCGGTCAAGATCCCCGGCCTCACCGTCATCGCCCTGGTGCCCAATTTGCGCGGCGCGCAGCGCGCCTACGAGGCGGGCGCGCACAAGATCAGCTTTCCCGTCTCGGTCAGCCAGGGCCACAGCCTCTCGAACCTCAATCGTCCGCCCGAGCAGAGCATCGTCGAGGCGCGCACGCTGATGGAGTGGGTCAAGGCCCAGCCGCGCCGGATGGAGGTGATTGCCGGCTGCTCCACCGCGTTCGGCTGCTCCATCGACGGCGTGGTGCCGGTCTCCAGCACCGTCACGATCGCCTCCGGGCTGGCCGAGGCGGGCGTGGACAAGATCATGCTCGCCGACACCGTCGGCTACGCCCATCCGGGGCAGGTCAAGGAGGCGGTGCGCGCCGTCCGCGCGGCGATCGGTCCGGTCCTGTGGGGGCTCCATCTGCACGACACGATGGGCCTCGGCCTCGCCAACGCGCTGGCCGGGCTGGACGAGGGCGTCCGGGCGTTCGACTCCTGCCTCGCCGGCCTCGGGGGCTGCCCCTACGCGCCGGGCGCCTCCGGCAACGTCGTGACCGAGGATCTGGTGTTCATGCTGGAGAGCATGGGCTTCGATACCGGCATCGACCTGCCACGGCTGCTGGAGGCCCGCGCCATCCTCCACGAGGGGCTGCCCGACGAGCCCATGCACGGCCAGGTGTCCAAGGCCGGCATCCCGAAGACGTTCCGTGCCGCCGCCTGACCTGAACCCCTAGGAGGGATGCCTCGACTGCCCCTCCCCTCGCGGGAGGGGGCCGGGAGGAGGGGACGCGGCCTCATCCTCTACGACACGGATCTCCGCCTCGCTCATCCCCGCCTCGCCCAGCACCTCCGCCGTGTGCTCGCCGAGCGCGGGCCATAGCCGCGATACCGAACCGGGCGTGTCCGAGAACGTCGCGGGAATCGCCGTGACCGTGACCGGGCCTTCCACCGGATGGTCGTGGCGTTCGAAGAATCCCGTCGCTCGCAGGTACTCGCTCTCCAGCAGCTCCGGCAGGGTGGCGGCCGCGCCGCAGGGGATGTCGAGCGGTGTCAGGATCGCCAGCCACTCCGCCGTGCGGCGCACGCGCATTGCCTCGGCCAGCACGCCGTACAGCGCATCGACGTTTTCCGCCCGCGCATTGACCGTGGCGAAGCGGGGCTCATGGATCAGCTCCTTCCGGCCGATCGCGCCGAACACGCGCCGCCACTGCTCGTCGCTGACGCAGATGACGCAGATATGCCCGTCCTTAGTGGCATAGGGGCGGCGATGCGGCGTCAGCATCCGCGGATAGCCCAGGCCGAGTTCCGGCCGCTGGAGGGTCGCGCCCCAGAGGTGCTCGACCAGCAGGAAGTTCAGCATCGTCTCCATCATCGGGACATGCACCGCCTGGCCGTGCCCGGTGCGCGTGCGCGCGAACAGCGCCATGCCGATCATGGAGGCCAGCATGTGCCCGGTCAGCTTGTCCGCCACCACCGTCGGGAAATAGCGCGGCCCCTCGGGGCCCGCGTTTAGGGAAGCGGCCCCGCTCAGACCCTGGATCAGGTCGTCAAAGGCGGGCGCCGCCCGGTGGCTGCTGTCCGGGCGGAAGCCGGTCGCGCAAGCGTGGATCAGCCGAGGGTTGCGCGCGGCGAGGCTGGGATAGTCGAGGCCGAGCCGCTCGGCGGCGCCAAGCCGCATGTTGTGGACCAGAACGTCCGCGCCGTCGATCAGGCGAAGCAAGGCGGCCCGCCCGGCCGGGCGCTTCAGATCGAGCACGACGCTGCGCTTGTTGCGGTTCAGGTTGGCGAAGTAGGCGCCCATGCCCGGGGTCCGGCTCGGGCCGATGTGCCGCGTGGTGTCGCCGCCCGGCGCCTCGATCTTGACGACATCGGCGCCCATGTCGCCCAGGATTTGCGTGGCGAACGGCCCCAGCACGACCGTTGTGAGATCGATCACGCGCACGCCCGCGAGGGGTCCTGTGGCATCGCGATGTTTCATCCGGTTTCCTCCCGCGGTCGAGAGTGAACCGAAGCGGTCAGTGCGGGAAGACGTTCCTGAAAGGCTGGAGCCGGCTGGGGGCCTGTCCCGCCCGCCAGCCGGCCCTTAACGATCAGCGATTGCCGGTGCCGGCGCCGCCCCCGGCGCCGCCAGCGTTGCCGCCACCGCCCGCGCCGCCAGAGCCGGCATTCCCGCCTACGCCGACCCTGCCGACATTGGCGCCCGCGCCGCTGCCGCTGGCGTTGTCGCCCGCACCTGCACCGACCGTGCCGACACTGCCGGGAGTGTTGCCGCTCACCGAGAATGCGCCGCCATTGCCATTGCCAAAATTGTTGGCGCCGAAGTTGTTGGCGTTCACGCCTGGATAGTTGGTGACATTGTAGTGAAACACCGGGAGCGTATTGAGCCGCGCCTCGGTCTCGTTGGGGATCACGACCTTCTCATCGCCCCGATTGGTCGCGTTGCCGAACATCAGATCCCCGAAGGGGACGGCCACCTGCTTGTTGTTGGTGGCGATCACCGCGAACACGCCGTTCGTGCCGAGCAGGATGTCGTTGACGTTGCCCAGCTCCTGGTTGAGCTCGTTGTAGACCGCGGTGCCGACCACCTTGCTCGCCCGCGCGTCGCCATTGTCGGCCAGGACCGGGTCGCGCTGCGAGGGGCGCCAATTGTTATTGTTGCCGTTGCCAGCGCCGCCGCCGCCAGCGCCGACCCCGCCGGCATTACCGCCGCCACCGTTGTTGCCATTATTCTTGATGTAGGCTTGCTCGCCTGAATAGCTGCCGAAGCCGACATTGGCATAGCGGCCGTTTCCGACCATGGCTCCGGTGCTCCCTCCCGCACCGGTCTCGTTTGCCATGCCGCTGGTACCGACACCCCCAGCACCGCCGCCAATGCTGGCGTTATTGTCGCCAGCGCCGGCGCCACCACTGTTATTCGCGGCCATGCCCACGCCGCCGGTGCCGCTCGCGCCACCGCCACCCGCGTTCTGCGCGTAGACCGGCGCTGCCATCAGGGACACGGCCAGGCCGGCCGCCCCAAGAAGCATCACTTTACTCATTTTCAACCTCGTATTTGACTTCCTGGTTACGCACTTCCCTCAGTCACGAAACGCCTGGTAGCAGGTCAGGGAATTTGTGGCATTTCATGAGGGTGTGGCAGTGGCTCGTAATGTCGTGCAGTTCCAGAAGGGTCTCAGCGAACCCGCGTTCGAACAGCAGTACGGCACCGAGGAGCAATGCCGGGCGATCGTCATCGCGTCACGCTGGCCGCGTGGCTTTGAGTGCCCGGTATGCGGCGGCAGGCAGTATAGTCTGGTGACGACCCGCGATCTCTATCAGTGCACCAAGTGCCGCCGGCAGACCTCGCCGATTGCCGGGACGATCTTTGCATCAACCCATCTGCCGCTGCGGCTATGGTTTCGTGCGATCTATCGCCTGACCCAGACCAAGCAAGGCATCTCCAGCATCGAACTGGGGCGTCGCCTTGGGGTGACGCAGACCACCGCCTGGAAGGCCAAACACAAGCTGAAGCAGGTCATGCTTGAGCGTGATGCGACCAAGCGCCTGAGCGGCAGGATCGAGATCGACGACGCCCATCTCGGCGGCGAGCGCTCCGGCGGAAAGCGCGGCCGCGGGGCGCCTGGCAAGACGCCGTTCGTCGCCGCTGTCGAGACGACCACCCAGGGAAAGCCGGTTCGCCTGAAGCTGCGCCGGGTCACCAGCTTCTGTGCAACCTCGATCGCAGGGTTCGCCAAGCGCAGCCTCGATCCAGACTGCTCTGTCGTCAGCGATGGCCTTCAGTGTTTCGCCAGCGTCGCAGACGCCGGGTGCGCGCACCAAGTCGTCAAGACCGGGTCAGGACCAAAAGCGGCTCGGACGCCAGCCTTCAAATGGGCCAACACCGCGCTCGGCAACATCAAGGCCGCCATCACGGGCACCTACCGTGCCATCAACCGCAAGCATGTTCCGCGCTACCTCGCCGAATTCGAATACCGCTTCAACCGACGATACGATCTGGCCGCCATGATCCCGCGTCTCACATGGGCCGCCGTCCGAACCACCCCTATGCCCTACCGACTCCTGAAATTGGCTGAGGTTTATGTGTAATCAGGTTTGACTTTGAGCAGGCCCTGAAGCCACGATCCCGGCGTCATGGGCCACCACGGGCCGGTAACGAAAGAGCGCCAATCCCGTTGCGGCCGCGTCTCGCGGTCTTGAAGCGGATGAAACCGATCTAATAGGGGTTATAGTGCTGCACCGGATACCAGTTCCGGGTCAGCATGTCCGCGGAGCCGAAGCCGAGCAGGATAATCAGCCAGAACACTCCCGCGACCGCAAAACCCTTCGCCACGACCGGGGCGCTGCCCAGGCGCATGAATACCATTGCGACCGTGAACACCATTAAACCGGCGAAAAACAGCAGCACGGGCCGGTTCGGCATCGCCATCTGCATTCCACTGACCACGAACTGCGCGCCCGCAAGGGCCATCAGGAACGCCCAGGTCAGCGTCAGCTTCAGCAACTCGCGTGTCACGGCATCCTCCCCATAAGATAAATCAAGGGCCAGAGCACCATCCATACAATGTCAACGAAGCTCCAGAACAGGCCGACCACCTCGACCGGGGTGTGATATTGCGCCGTGAAGTCACCCCGCAGTGAACGCCGGATGACATAGGCGACAAGGCCCATGGCGATCGTCATGTGCGCCGCGTGCAGGATCGTGCCGGCCCAATAGAAGGCCCAGAACAGCTTGGCTCCGCCCTCCAGTTCTCCCCTGATCGGGAAGTCCGGGTCGTTGACCCAGAAATGGCCGACGAAATCGAGGTGGTACTCGTAAAGCTTCCAGCCAAGGAAGGCGACACCGAGCGCGACCACGCCGCAGAGCGCCCACGTCATCTCCCTGGGCCTGCCGGCCTGGATAAAGGCGAGCGCGCAGGCGTAGACGAAGCTGCTGGTGACGAGGAGGCCAAGGTTGATGCTGCCGATCCAGAGCTGCGCGCCCTGGCTGCCCGCGTCGAACCCGGCCTCGTTCCAGTAGCGCGCGTAGATCCAGGTCAGGAACAAACCGCCGAAGAACACGGTCTCCTGTGCCAGGAACAGCCACATCCCAACGATGGAGGTTTGGGCCTGGTCGTAGAGGCTGGAGTACTGGAACTCCTGCTCGACGATGAGCTCGGGCTCAGCCATTTTGCCGCCGCTGCTCCAGGACCTCGGGTTCCTCATAGTCATAAGGCCCCGTGGTCACGATCGGCGTCGCGAGAAAGTTCACGGCGGGCGGGGGCGAGGCGACCTGCCACTCCAGCCCGGTGGCGTCCCACGGATTAGCCGGCGCCCGTGGCCCGCGGAACAGCGACCACGGCAGATAGACCATCGGTAGCAGATAGCCGAGCGCCAGGATGGAGGCCCCCGCCGAGGACATCACGTTCAGTACCTGGTAGCGCGGCGGGTAGGTGGCGTAGCGGCGTGGCATCCCGGTATAGCCAAGGATGAACTGCGGGGCGAAGGTCAGGTTGAAGCCGAGGAATATGATCAGCGCCGCCGCGCGGCCCCACATCTCCGGATACATCCGCCCGGTGATTTTCGGCCACCAGAAATGCATCCCGCCGAACAGGGCGGAGACCATGCCGCCCACCATGATGTAGTGGAAATGCGCGATGACGAAATAGGTGTCGTGCAGGTGGACGTCGGCGGCCAAGTTGGCGACCCACAGTCCGGTCAAGCCGCCGATCGTGAACAAGATAACGAAACCGAGCGCGTACAGCATCGGCGCATCGAACCGGATGAAGCCCTTGTGCATCGTCCCAATCCAGTTGAAGACCTTGATCGCCGAGAAGACGGCAACAAAGTACGACATGAGCGAGAATACCAGGCCTGAGTAGAGCGAGATGCCGGCGACGAACATGTGGTGGCCCCACGCAAAGAAGCCGACCACTGCGATCCCGATGCTGCACCACACAACGAACTCGTAGCCGAAGAGCTTGCGGTGGGAGAAGCAGGGAATGATCTGACTGATGACTCCAAAACCCGGCAGGATCATGATGTAGACTGCCGGGTGCGAGTAGAACCAGAACATGTGCTGATAGAGCACGAGGTCGCCGCCGAGCCGCGGGTCGAACATGCCGACGCCGAACTGGCGCTGGAAGAACAGCATCACCATGGTCATCGCCAGCATCGGCGTGGCCAGGACGTAGATGACGCTGACCGAGTAATGGGACCAAATAAAAACCGGAAGCCGGTGCCAGTACATGCCCGGCGCCCGCAGCCGGTGGATCGTCACCATGAAGTTCACGCCGGTCGCGATCGATGAGAACCCGACCAAGAAGATCGCCGCGGCGGCGAGCTTGACGAAGCTGTTGGAATAGCCCGTGGAGAGGGTCGGGTAGAACGTCCAGCCCACATCGATCCCGCCCACGAACGTCGCGTAGAACGCAACGCAGCCGGCGATGACGAAGATGTACCAGCTCATCAGGTTGATCTTCGGGAAGGCGACGTCGCGCGAACCAATCATTAGCGGGATGAGGAAATTGCCCAGCGTGACCGGGATGGATGGCACCAGGAAAAACCAAACCATCATCATGCCGTGGAGGCTGAACATCCGGTTGTAGGTCTCCGGGTCCTTCAGCATCCCCTCCGGCACGATCAGATCCCAGCGAATGATCGCCGCGGCGATGCTGCCGACGAAAAAGAAGAACGTGATGGCAATCATGTAGAGGATGGCGATCCTCTTGTGATCGTAGGTCAGAAGCCAGCTTGAGAGCGTGAACTCGTCCGAAAGGTAGCTCTCCTCGACCTTGCGGGCCTGGACGGTCGTGGTGGTGCTCAAGGGGCGCGCTCCGAACCGAGGGACTTGATGTAGGCGAGCAGCTTCTCAAGGTCGGCGTCGCTGACCTTGCCGTTGAAGGAGGGCATCACCGGCTTGAAGCTGGCAACGACCTGCTTCTTGGGAAACAGGATGGAATCCCGGAGATACTTTTCGTCCGCGATCACCGTGGTTCCGTCCGAGAGCGGCACCGGGCTCTTGTACAAGCCCGCGAGCGACGGCGCGCGCACGGTGCCGTTGCCGCCGTGGCAGCCAGCGCAACCGAACTGAATGAACAATCGCTCCCCGTCGGCGACCAGGCCGATCGACGTTCCATTGCTCTCCAGCCATTGCTGGTAGTCAGGCTGGGTCATGACGACGATCTGTCCACGCATTCGGGAATGTTCAGCCCCGCAGAGCTGATCGCACAACAGCAAGTACGTGCCCGGCGTGTCGGCGATGAACCACATATTCTCGTAGCGACCAGGAAGCACGTCGCGCTTGAGCCGGAAGGCGGGAATACCGACATCGTGGATCACGTCCTCCGACGTCATGATGAGCTGCACAGGCTCGTTGACCGGAACGTGGATACTGTTGATCTCTTTCTGCCCGCCTGGGTGCTCGGCCTTCCACATCCACTGCTTGCCCACGACGTTGATCTTGATCGCGTTAGCGGGCGGACTGAACTCACGCAGGTAGACCAGGGCGCCCCAGTAAAACAGCCCGAGGAACCCGATGAACGTTGCGGCCGTCCAGCCGATCTCGATCCGCCAAGTTTTCTCCATAAGCTTGCCACGATCCAGTGGGCTGTTGGCGCGGTAGCGCACGGCGAAGCTGGCCATCAGCCAGACCACCAGGATCAGCACCGCGCTCGACAGCACCAGCAGGGCGATGAAGATGTGGTCGGCATCAACGGCGAAGTTCGACGCGACCGGAAGCTGGAAGTTCAAGGCGTGCCTCCCGTCGCCGCTTTTTCTTGCGTCGGCCAGCCCTTGAGGCCCTCCGCCGCAATTTCGCGCATCGCCTGCTCGACTGGGATGTGGACCAGGCCCTTTGAGCGGTCGATCCAGCCGAACGAGTTCAACCGGTTCAGCTCCTGGCGGTAGAACCGCACCATGTCCTCATGCGGCGAGGCTTGCAGTTGCGGCGGCGGATAGGTCGGCACCGGATAGGGCAGCAGCTCGGTGTGCGGGGAGCGGGGAAAGATCCACCAGCATACCAGTCCCCCGAGCCCGAGCACGGCGACCCCCATCAGGAAGGCCAGCGCGATGAACGTGTGGGTGACGTCTTTCGCTTCCCGACTCGCCGTCGGGATCGACATCATCTCCTCAGGCATGCTGGACCTCCGTCGCCGCGCGGTGCGCCAGCAGCACCGGCAGGCGTAGAATCAGCGCCGCGCCCAGACCGAGCGCCGCGAGCATCGCCATCACGTCGATCCAGCCCACGCCGTGGCCGGTGGACGGAAGCACGAGCCACCACGCCCGCGGCACCTCGGCGGCGATCAGCAAGGCGCTGACCGCGACCAGCGCGGGCCGCGAGCGCTGGAACCGGGGCCACACCAGCGCGCACAGGGGGATCGCGAAATGAAAGACGAACACGATGTAGGCGACGGTCCCCCAGCCGTGCTCGGCGCGGTGGACGTACCACGGCGCGTCGGCGGCGAGGTCGGAGTTCCACACGATCAGGAACTGAACGAACGCGAGATAGCCCCAAAGGATCAGCACGCCTAGCAGCAGCTTGCCAAGCGTCTCGATCCCCGTGCCGCCGAGCGGATCGAGCGCCGTCAGCAGGGTCGCGATGGAGAGCGCGAACAACGCCCACTCCGCCGCGATCACCATGCCGAAGGCGGTGGAGTTGAATCGCGGCTCCAGCGACACGGTCGTGTCCACGGCGACGACGGTGACGCTGAGCATCAACAGGATCAGCGTCGGCGGGGCGAGCCGGCGGGAAGGGAGGATCAGGGCGATCAGCCCCAGCAGGACCCACAGCACGACCATGCCCGACACGCGCCCCCAGAAGAAGGGCGGGTTGAGGTACCGCGTGTTGCCGAGCGTGTGGGCGATGTCGGGCTGCGCCCAGCCATAGATCGCGTGGACCAGCAGCAGCACAGGAATGATCGCCAGCAGCAGCAGCGGCATCGCCGCGGTGCCCACCCTGAGATGCGGCCGGATCAGCGCGCCCCATCGCCCGCCTGTGATCCGGTGGATCATGAGCCAAGCCAAGCTGCCCACCGGCCAGGCGAACCAAAGGAGCAGCGCGGCGAGCCAGGCCGCCCCGAAACCGGCTGGCGACACCGCCCAGCCGATGGCGGACCCGATAATGCCTAGCCCGCCCAGCGCCCACAGAGCCCGCTCCAGCCGTGCGCGCGTCATCGCAGCAGAACCCGCTCGTCTTGGGTCAGGTCGTCCAGGGATGCGTGCTGGCTTCTTTGCAACGCCCGGATATAGGCGGTGATCGCCCAGCGGTCGGCCGGCTTCACACGGGCCGCGAACGAATACATCACCCCCCAGCCCTTGGTGATGACGTCGTAGAAATGCTGGTCCGGAGCGCGCAGGAGGTCGGCGTCCGTGTAGGACGGCGGACGCGGGAAGCCGCGCTGCACGATCATGCCGTTCCCCGTCCCAAGCTCCCCGTGGCACGGCGTGCAATAGATACGGAATTGCTCCTGCCCGCGTTGCAGCAGCGCGAGCGTGACAGGCGGCGGCTGGGTTCCCCTCTCCTCGAACTGCACAAGATCCGCCGGGAGCGGAGCGGGCGAAGGCTTCGGCAACCACGTCTTCTGCCTGGCCTGGTTGGACATGTCGTCGCATCCCGCGAGCAAGAGGGGGGCCGCCAACAGCAAGGCAAGCGACAGGCGAGCCGGGCCGTTCATGCCGGCACCTCTTGCAGGTCCTCTGACACGAGCCGCATCGACAACGCGCCCGAGTCCACCACGGCGTCGCGCGCGCGGCGGATCAGGTGGTCGTCTTCGCCGTGGGCGTGCAGCACCCAGCGGTCGCGCGTGACGCGCTGCGTCGCCTCGAACTCGTCGACCGGGTCCCACAGCCGCCAGGCCGTGGTGAGGAGGAGGTATCCGACCAGCCCCGCCAGTCCGGCGCAGAGGATGCCGAAGGCGACGGTGATTGGAATGTACCCGGGCCAGGAAAAGGCTGGGCGTCCACCGATGTCGATCGGGTATCCCCAGCTTGTCGCTGTCGAGAGCCACTGGAGCCAGAACATGAACCCCGCGCCGAATACGCCGGCGCCAAGGATCGCCGCCGGCAAGAGCGAGCCCTCCCCGGTCCGGTCCTCGACCGCGACCGGAAGCGGCGTGTAGGTCTCGATCTCTTCGATGCCCAGGCGGCGCAGCCGGTCCACGGCGCCAACCAGCGCCGCCTCGCTGGCGTAGGAGGCGATCACCGCGGTCATCGCGCGCGCCCCGCCAGCAGGCGGCGGACACTGTGAATGCTCATCATCGGCACCAGCCGCACCGCCATCAGCAACATGAAGAAGAAGAAGCCGATGCTGCCGATCAGGGTCAGCCAGTCCCACCACGAGCCGTGGTAGCTGCCCCACGCGGAGGGCAGGCGCGGCCGCTCCAGGCTACCGGCGATGAGCTTGTACGGGTCCATCCACATGCCCACCAGCACGCAGAGCGAGATGAACCACACGACCGGCTGGGCCACGCGCAGGCGCCGTATCCATAGAAATTGCGGCATCGCGCAATTGAACAGGATCGTGCCCCAGTAGATGTACCACGCGCCGGCGCCCGTGGCGCGATGGACGAACATGGACCGCTCGGCGGGGTCGCCGCCGTACCAGGTCATGAACGCCTCGATGGCGTACGAGTAGGTCAGCAGCAGGCTGCTCGTGATCAGGATGCGGCACAGCATGTCGGCATGCCGGCCAGTGATCATGTCGCCGAACCGCAGCAGCCGGCGCAGCGGCAGCCCGACCAGCAGGATCATGGCCGCCCCGGACAGCACCGCGCCGAACACGAAGTAGGGCGGCATCTGCGTCGTATGCCACCCCACCGTCGCCGCGCCCGCGAAATCCAGTGCGGCGATGCTGTGGGTGTCGCACGCCGCCAGCACCACGACGATGGCCGTGGCGGCGCAGACGGCGCGGTAATGGCGCCACTGCCGCCCGCTGCCGCGGAAGCCAAGCGCCAGCACGCCGTAGAACATGGCACGCGGCTTGGTGCGCGCGCGGTCGCGCAGCGCCGCGAGGTCGGGCAACATGCCCACGAACCAGAAGCCCGCGGTGACGACGAGGAAGCTCTGGATGCCCCAGAAGTCCCACAGCAGCGGACTGCGCCAGTTGGGCCAGTAGCCCTGCACGTTCGGATAGGGGTAGAGCCAGTAGAACAGCCAGGGCCGGCCCAGGTGGATGATCGGAAAGACCCCGGACGCGGCGGCGGCCAGCACCGCGACGGTGTCGGCGATGCGGCCGACGCCGGCCCGCCAGTCGGCGTCGAGGATGTAGAACAGCCCCGAGATGAACGCCGCGCCGCAGCCGATGCCGATCCACCAGACGTAGTCGATGATGTCGAAGCCCCACATCGTCGGCCAGTCCAGCCCGTACACGCCGGGTCCGCTGATGAAGACCCGCGCGATACCGAGCATGAGCGCGCCGACCCACGGCACGACCATCAGCATCCCGATCCACCACCAGAGAAACGGCTTCTGCCGCAGCGCGACGGCCGCGACGCGGTCGGTGATCGTCTCGAAGGTCTGTCCGGGCAGCAGCGCCGGGTCATCCAGCCGCAGGCGCCGCACGGACTGCCCCGGCGCGGTGGTGGGGACCAGGCCCGCCTCAGCGCCCGGTTCGATGGCGGGCACCTCGCTCATGCGTTCTCCTTGCCGATCGCGGGATTGGGGTTGCGCACCAGGGCCTCGTAGGTCGTGCGGGGATGCGTGTGCTGGTCCTCGAGCAGCGCGTAGTCGAGCGGGCTCTCCTTGCGGCCGCGCACGTCGCTCTCGGGGTTGTTCTGGTCGCCAAAGGTGAAGACCTGCGTCGGGCAGGCCGCCTGGCAGGCGGTACGCACCTCGATGGTTCCATCCGAAATGTTCGCCTGGTCGGCGATGACCCGCGCCGACCAGATGCGCTGCACGCAGTAGGTGCATTTCTCCATGACGCCGCCCGAGCGCATCGTCACGTTGTTGTTCCACGAGACCGCCGGGCGGTTCATCCTGTAGGCGAAGGGATAGAAGTTGAAGCGGCGCACCTTGTAGGGGCAGTTGTTGGAGCAGAACCGCGTGCCGACGCAGCGGTTGTACACCATCAGGTTCAGCCCCTCGGCGTCGTGCACCGTGGCACCAGGCGGACAAACGACCTCGCACGGCGCCTTCTCGCAGTGCATGCACAGCATGGGCTGGAAGAACGCCTCCGGCGCGTCGGGCGTGCCCTCGTAGTAGCGATCGATGCGCAGCCAGTGCATCTCCCGCTCCATCAACACCTGGTCCTTGCCCACCGTCGGCACGTTGTTCTCGGCCTGGCACGCGATGACGCAGGCGTTGCAGCCGATGCAGCGATTGAGGTCGACGGTCATCGCCCAGGCGGCGGGGCCAGGCGGCTTGCGATGATAGATCTCCGGCTTGTCCGGCTCCTTGGCGAAGTCCGGGTTCTGCTGGAACACGTCGAGAGTGGCGTGCTTGACGATCGTGTCGAGCTCGCTCCCAGGCTTGAAGAACAGGACGCTGTGGTGAACGGTGCTGGCCAGCTCAACCTTGTTGCCGGTCGGCTCCATTGTCGCCAACCCGTCCGCGCCGGTCAGCGGGTAGACGTCCCAGCCGGTGTCGGTGCCCACGCCGCCCGACGTGCGCCGGCCGCCGCCGAGCCAGGCCAGCACCGTGTCCGCCGCCTGCCCCGGCTGGACCCAGACCGGCAAGGAGATCGCGCCAGCGCCGGTCCGCACATTGACCTTGTCGCCATTGCGCAGGCCCATCCGGCCGGCGAGGTCGGGCGAGACGAGAAGCGGGTTGTCCCAGGTGAGCTTGGTCAGCGGATCGGGCAGCTCCTGCAACCAAGGATTGTTGGCGAAGCGTCCGTCCCACAGGCGCGGGTCCGGGCGGAACAGGATGTGCAGCCCTGGCGGGGACGGCGGCGGACTCAGCGTGGCGGCCGAGTCGCGCAATGTCATGTTCGCCTTCGCGCTGGCGCTGCCCGGCACCACGCCATCCGCCAGCGCCTGGCGCCACGCGGCGTCGAAGCGGGCATCCTCGCCGCCGCCAAGCTGGTCACGCCAGGTCGCCTGGACCAGTTCGCGCGGCGTGCCCGCCTCTTCACCGATCAAGCGGCTGACCAGCTCCGTCGCGCTCAGCCCGCCATAGAGCGGCATCGCCATCGGCTGCATGACGGTCGCCGTGCCGTCGTGGCCCCGCGCGTCGGTCCAGGTCTCCCAGGGATGCGCCATCGGCACCGACCACGTGGCGAGCTGGCCCGTCTCGTCCGGCCACTTGGCGAGCGCGATGCTGAGCGGCACCCGCGCCAGGGCGGCCGCGAAATTCAGGGTGCCAGGCGCCGTGAACACCGGGTTGGTGTCGATCATCAGGAGCGTGGACACACGGCCGGCATGCATGTCCTGGGTGAGCGCGGCGAGGGACTCCGCGCGCATCACCTCCGGCTGCTCAAGCACCGGCTCGATCAGCTCATAGGTGGACCCGCGCCCGCCCAGCGCCTCGTTCATCGCGTGCACCAGGGCGTGCGCCTCGACGGACAGTCCCGGCCCGGCATGGATGAAGGCGCGGCCGTGATGCGCCTTCAAGTCGGCCACGACCGCGGCCACCCAGGTGGGCACGCCCGGCAGGTTGGCGGGCGCGCCCTGAAGCAGGCTGTGCCCGAGCGCCACCACCGCCGCGTCCAGCTCCTGCGGCCCGGTCACGAAGCGGTGGTCGGCGGCCGAGCCCAACAGGGTCGGGCTGGCCTCGGCCGCGTACACCCGGCTCATCTCCTTCGTGCGCACCGGATTGCGCCGGCTCGCGAAGTCGCGCGCATAGCGTACCCAGCCCGGCGTCGCGCCGAGCAAGTCGCTGTCCAGGCCCAGGATCACGTCCGCGTTCTCGAGCCGGGCAACCGTCTCGACCGGCCGTCCATAGGCCAGCACCGCCCCACGCATGACGCGGTCGCGGTCGACCGGCTCCCACACGTGCCAGCGCGCCTCCGGATGGGCGGCGAGCACGCGGCTCATGAGCCGCGCCAGCGTGGGCGAGGTGGTGTCACCGGTTAGGATGCGAAGTCCCGCCCCCCGCGTCGCCGCGGCGACGCCCTGTACGGAGACGAGAGCCGCGAGCAGTGTCTGCACGCTGGACGGCGTGCCCGAGCGCGTGATGGTCGTCGCCCGGTCCGGGTCGTAGAACCCGAGCACCTCGGCCTGTGCGTATGGGTCGGTCGCGCCGAGGCTCGACGGGTGGTTCGGGTTGCCCTCTACCTTGATCGGCCGGCCCATCTGGTGCGTGACCACTGTGCCCAGCGCGTAGCCGCCCAGCACGTGCGCGGTCGCGTAGTGGTTGGGCAGGCCCGGCACGATCTCGGGCGGGTAGCGCACCTCGGGGATCAGCACGCCCCCCGGCTCGCCCGAGTAGCAGCCTGCCAACCCACCCATCGCCAGCGAAGCGGCGATCAGCCGCAGCACATGCCGGCGCTTGTGCGGCTGGGACAGCGCCTCGCGCAGGATCGGAAACTCCTGTGCGGCGCGGTCGAGAAAAGCGGGATCGCCTTCCAGCTCGTCGAGGCTCCGCCATTGCCGCGCCGCGGCGCGGGACGCCGCGCCGCTCACCGGTGGCATGTCGAGCAATCGAGCAGGATGCCGCCGGCCCGAACATTGTACTCGGCCATCAGCTCCCGAGGCGACGGGGTCGCGGCGGTGCGGGTCCACTCCATGTTGAAGATCTCGCTGCGCGGGCGCAGGTGCGGCGCCGGGTTCTGGTGGCAGTCGATGCAGAACGTCATCTCCAGATCCACCGCCTTGTACGTGAGCGGCATCCGATTGATCTCGCCGTGGCACTCCGCGCAGCCCACGCCCTTCGTGATGTGGATGCTATGGTCGAAAAACGCGTAGTCGGGCAGGTTGTAGACGCGGTGCCATACAATTGGCTCGTTGCGGGCCAGGCTCTGGCGCACCGGCGCGAGCATCTCCGCGTTGGTCCAGATCTGCGAGTGGCAGGTCATGCACGTATAAGTGGGCGGCATGCCGGCATTGCTCGAAGTCGTCACGGAAGTGTGGCAAAATCGGCAGTCAATCCCAAGGCCGCTGACGTGATGCTGGTGGCTGAACATGATCGGCTGGTGGACGTACCAGAACTCCTGGCGGCTGTAGTTCGTGCGCGGGTAGCCCCACCACCAACCGATGACGGCGAGGAATGAGAGGATGACGCCGATGAATCCGAACTTGGCCAAGAGATTGGCCTGTGGCTTGAAAAGCGCCGCCATACACCCCGCCCGCAGGACGTTGCAGCCAACGTTAAGGCCACTCAGCCACGCATCAGTCGCTGTTGAAAAGCGCGCTTCCGGTAAGAAAGCCACACATTCGGGTGAGGCAATCGAGAGGCGTCCGCGCGGCAACCTTGGCGAGGATGGTGCGTTTCGACACTGATCGGAGGACGATATGGCGGCTAGGCCGGTTTGGCGCGGGCATCTGCGCCTCGCGCTGGTGACGTGCCCGGTTGCGCTGCACACTGTTCATCGCGCGAATGGCGACTTACACTTTCATTTTATCACTCCCAAGACCGGCCATCGTGTGCGCATGGTCACGCTCGATGCCGGAACCGACGAAGAGCTGGCGCGCGGCGATCTGGTGCGTGGCTACGAGTTCGAGAAGGATCATTATGTCATCTTGGACGGTGAGGATTTCGAGCGCGCCCGCATCGAATCCTCATCGATCATGGCGATCGACAAGTTCGTGGACGTCGCCGACATTCCACCAATCTATTACGACGCCAGCTATTACCTCGCCCCCGACGGCGAAGCGGGGCAGGACGTGTACGCCGTCCTGCGGGAGGCGATCCGGCAGGCGGGCAAGGCGGGGCTGGCGCGCGTTGTGATCGCCCGGCGCGAGCGGGCGGTTGCCATCCTGCCTTTAGGGGCGGGAATGGTGATGCACACCCTGCACGAGAAGAACGATGTCTACGACGCGCAGACGCTGTTCGAACCGGTCGCCGCGGAGACGCCCGATCGCGAGATGGTTCAGCTCGCCCTGCAGCTTGTGGACCGGCAAACGGCTCCGTTCGAACCCTCGGACATGGAGGATCGCTACGAGGCGCGATTGCGCGAAGTGATCGCCGCCAAACTGAAGGGGGAGGGCATCGCGCCACCGACCCCCGAAGCGCCACGGCGCGACAACGTCGTCGACCTCATGGCCGCGCTGAAGCAGAGCCTGGCGCGGGCTGCCTCAAGCGCACAGGCACCGCGCCATGCGGGCGCCAAGGCTTCCCGGAAAGCAGCTCCGGTCACCTTCCCCAAGGCCAAGGCCAACGCCAACGCCGCGAAGCCCCGGACCGCCACATCCCGCTCACCGCACAAGCGGGCGAGCTAGCGCCCGGACGCTGAGACTGGTCAGGCCGCGCAGCCGTCTATGTCACTCTCCTGACAGCTCCCGCCGAGAGCGATCAAGCTCGTCGCTGTAGCGGCGCAGCGCGTGCTGCTCGGTCAACAGCCCGATCACGTGCTTGGTCTCCGCACCATCTACCACCGCCAGGGCGTCGCCCTCCGCGCGCTCGAAGGCGCTCACGGCCTCCTTGATGGTCATTTGCGGCAGCAACATCACGTCGGCGTGGTGGAGCACGTCCCCGACCCGGTGCCCGTTGGCTTCCTCGGCGTGCGCCTCGGCGACATAGATGATTCCGGCATATTGGTCGGCGTTGTCGATCGCCACCACACGCTGCGTCGAACCCAAGGGAAAGTCGCGGCGGAACGAGGCGAGAGGCGTTTCCGTGCGCACGGTGCGCACTTCCCGGCGCATCATCCGGCCCACGGTCAGGTTGCGCATCCAGCCTACGTCCACGGCGCTGCGGATCACCTCGCCGCGCAGGTGGAAGCGCCAGGTCGCGAACGAGTAGCCGAAGGTGCGCCGGACGGTCAGGGAGGAGACGAGGCAGGCGCCCAGGACGGCGATGGTCAGCGGCAGGCTGCCCGTGGCCTCGAGGGCGAGAAAGCCCATGGTCAGCGGCCCGCCGATGACCGCGACAGCGAGCGAGCTCATGCCCACCACCGCGCTGACCACCATCGGCGCCGCGTGCGCGGGCAGCACCAGGAACTCGACTCCGGCGAAGAACTTGCCGAGCAGCGAGCCCAGGAACAGCGAGGCGAAGAACAGGCCGCCGCGAAACCCCGAGCCGATGGACACCGCCGATGCGATCGACTTGAGCAGCACCAGCAGGCCGACCCACTCGACACTGTACGGCGCGGCGATGACCATGCCGATCGCGCCGTGTCCCGAGGACAGCACCGCCGGCGTGACCAGCGCAAGCAGCCCGAGGACGGCGCCGCCCACGAGCGGGCGCAGATTGGCCGGAACCCCGCTGCGGCGGAACAGCTCCTCGGTCAAGGTGACGCCGCGCATGATGGCGATGCCGACCAAGGCGCACAGGATGCTGAGCACGAAGATTGAGGGGTAATGCTCCGGCGCGAGCGGCGGGATCGAGAGCTGGAGATCGAATGGCGAGCGGCCGAGGACGTGCAGGACCGACACGGCGACGAGCGAGGCGGCCGCGACGGGGGCGAAGGTGCCGAGGGTGTACGTGCCGATCACCAGCTCGAACCCATAAAACGCGCCACACAACGGCGCGTTGAACGCGGCCCCGATCGCCCCGGCGGCGCCGCATCCCACCAGCAGCCGCAGGTCACTGCGCCGCACCCGAAAGCTGCGTCCCAGGCGCGAGGCGATGCCGGCGCCCATCTGCGAGTAGCCCGCCTCCAGACCGACCGAGGCGCCCACGCCGTTGGAAAGGATCGTCTGGAGCATGACGATCACGCTGTCGCTGAGCGACATGCGCCCGCCGTACAGCGCGTTCGCCTCCACCGGGTCGACCGCCCGCCTTGGCCAGATCCGGGCCGCGACAAGGATGAACAGCCCCATGGCGAGCCCGCCGAGCAAGGGAACGAGAAGCGCGCGCCGCCAGTCGAGGTAGGAGACCGCGCTCAGATGCGTATCGATGTCGATGGCGAACAGCAGAACGTGCATCAGCTGCGCCGCCAAGGTCATGAAGTAGACGACAAGGCCCGCGATCGCGCCGATCAGGGACGCGAGCACCACCAGCCAGAGTTCGTTGGCGCGAACCAGCGCGCGCAGCCGCTGCGGCGCGTGCACGACCACTCCCCACGGCTTGCGGGGGCGCCGTCCGGTATCGCGGCGCAACGTCTTGAGGGGGTTCGCGCGGCTTGGCCCGTGGGGTCGTTCTCGCCTGGCCGCAACCTCGGCTTCGGTCGCGACCCGGGTGACAGTCGCATGAAGCGGTTGACTGGCGGCAGCGGACATGGGCAAAGCCCTGCAAGCGAAAGACGACACACAAACAATTGCCAGCGCCGCCCGACGGCGAAACCGGGCGGTGTAAACCATTCTTGAGACCGGCGCGCGGGCCAATCAACAAAAGAACGTCTCCGCGCGGCGATGGCTGCAGAAAAAACATCGTTTAGTGGTCGAAAAGATACAGTACCTCTGGGCTGCTCGATTTCAGAGCACCAGCGTTGCGCTGAACGCCTAGCCGGCCAGGCCGCGTTCGGTCCGGGTCGCCTCCAGGTCATCATCGACGAAGGCCCGCACGGTCTCGGCGAACGCCTCGTGCGCCGAAAACCCCAATGCGCGCGCCCGGATCGGCTCGAAGGCGGCCGGCCAGCTTCCAACGATCGCGGCGATGGCCGGGTCGGGAACGCGGCGGACCAGGGAGGCGGCGCCTGGCCGCACCTCCTCGAGCGCCTGAAGCATGTGCGCCACCGTGACGCTCAGGCCCGGCGGGTTGACGCCCCGGTCAAGGCCCATCGCCTGGGTGCTCATCGCACCGGCATGGATCAGCCACTCCACCGCGCGGCGCGGGCTCGCCACCCAGGCGGCGAAATCATCCGCCACGGGCAGCTCGGTCTCCAGGCCGAGCAGCGGCTCCCGGACGATGGCGGACAGGAAGCTGGACGCCGCCCGGTTGGGCCGCCCTGGGCGCACGACGATGGTCGGCAGCCGGAGCGAGACCAGGTCGAGGAAGCCGCGCCGCGAGGCGTCGGCCAGCAATAGCTCGGCCGCCGCCTTCTGCGCGCCGTAGCTGTTCGCCGGCAGTTGGCGCGCGTCATCCGCGAGGCGGGCGTCCTGCCCGCCGCTGAACGTGGCAACGGACGAGGTGAAGGCCAGCCTGGGCGGACGCGACCCGTGGGCGACCATCTCCCGGCAGGCCTCGATCACCGACAGCGCGCCGTGCAGATTGACGCGCAGGCCGAGCGCGTAATCCGCCTCGGCCTGCGCCGAGACCACGGCGGCAAGGTGGAAGACGACACCGGTGCCGGACGGGAGGGCCGCCTGGAGATCGCCGATGTCGCCCTCGACCCAGTTGACGGGAAAGCCCGCCCCGGCGGCGCGGGGGGAAGCAGCGGGCGGGACCACGTCGAACAAGGTGAGGCTCGTCACCGCGTTCCCGCCCAGCCGGCCGTCTCGAGTTCAGGCGCTCGGCGAGCTTGCGGCCGAGGAAGCCAGCGGCACCCAGGATCGTGATTTTCATCCATGGCTCTCCAAAGCGGGGTATCCCGCGCCCGCCGGATAGGCGGGTCAAGCGGGCGCGGAGGGTTATGGCGCGCAGCGCGGCACTGCGGGAACATGAATGTTGCGTTGACGCGGCGGAAACCTGCCCCTTTACTGTCGCCTTACCATCGCGAGCGCTGTCCCGAATGGGATATCCGCGCGGGGGCTGACTGACCGCTAAGGGGTGCGTCCTTGAACAAGATGGAGCTGATTTCGTCCGTCGCCGAACACACATCCATTTCGCGCGCCAAGGCAACCGAGGTGATCGATGCGGTCTTCGAGGCGATCGAGGGTGCGCTGAAGCGCAACGAGGAGGTGCGCCTTGTCGGCTTTGGCACCTTCGCCACCGCCGTCCGCAAGGAGGGCACGGGCCGCAATCCGCGCACCGGGGAGGCGATGCGGATCGCGGCCTCCACCACGGTCCGGTTCAAGGCCGGCAAGGCGCTGAAGGACGCGGTTCAGTAGGGTCCGGAATGGGCGGTTAGCTCAGCGGTAGAGCATCTCGTTTACACCGAGAGGGCCGGCGGTTCGAACCCGTCACCGCCCACCACCGCTTGCTCCCTCCCTCTCCGTGTGGGAGGGTTACGGGAGAGGCTCCGCCGGTCTCGACGACCTCGCTTGACGCTGTCAGCGCAAGAGCATAGATCGCGCCTGCCGCAGCGGGTGTAGCTCAGTCGGTTAGAGCGCCGGCCTGTCACGCCGGAGGTCGCGGGTTCGAGCCCCGTCACTCGCGCCAGTTTCCCATCTCGCCATCCCGGAACCGTGCCTGCCAGGGTGGCGGCGGAGCTGGCGGGCCATGGCGGGAGGAGGATGGCTGCCGCTAAGGTCTGCCGCGATCGCGC
Organism: uncultured Pseudomonadota bacterium; assembly: GCA_963818725.1. Taxonomy (GTDB): domain Bacteria; phylum Pseudomonadota; class Alphaproteobacteria; order Acetobacterales; family Acetobacteraceae; genus DATFDN01. The sequence continues at coordinate 518,882 of CAWFTU010000001.1, forward strand.
GGCCGGCGTTGACGAGTGGGACAACACATGCCGTACGTATTGCCAGACTATCTCCCGATCCTGGTTTTCATGCTGATCGCTGGGCTGATCGCGGTCGCCATGGTGGCCGGCTCGCTGCTCGCCGCTCGGCAGAAGCCGTATCCCGAGAAGCTGTCGGCCTACGAATGCGGCTTCGAGGCGTTCGACGACGCCCGGCGGCGTTTCGACGTTCGCTACTACCTGGTCGCCATCCTGTTCATCATCTTCGACCTGGAGGTGGCGTTCCTGTTCCCCTGGGCGGTCGCCTACGGGAGCATCCGCCTGTTCGGCTTTCTTTCCATGCTGGCCTTCCTTGGAGTCCTGACGGTCGGCTTCATCTATGAGTGGTGCAAGGGCGCCCTGGAGTGGGAGTGACATGAGCAGCAGCACCATCGCCTGGAACCGGGTCGCGCTTCCACCGGGGCCGGAGCAGGAAGCGGTCGTCAAGGGGATCACCGGGGAGATCGCGAACAAGGGCTTCATCGTCGCCAACCTGGACCGGGTGGTGAACTGGGCGCGCACGGGCAGCCTCTGGCCAATGACCTTTGGGCTGGCCTGTTGTGCGGTCGAGATGATCCACGCCTACATGCCGCGCTACGACCTCGACCGGTTTGGCACCATCCCGCGCGCCTCGCCCCGGCAGAGCGACGTGATGATCGTCGCCGGCACGCTCACCAACAAGATGGCCCCGGCGCTGCGCAAGGTTTACGATCAGATGCCGGAGCCGCGCTGGGTCATCAGCATGGGGAGCTGCGCCAACGGCGGCGGCTACTACCATTTCTCCTACTCGGTGGTGCGCGGCTGCGACCGCATCGTGCCGGTGGACGTCTACGTCCCCGGCTGCCCGCCGACCGCCGAGGCGCTGGTCTACGGGATCATGCAATTGCAAAAGCGGATTCGGCGGACCGGGACCATCCTCCGTGGGTGAGACGTCGCAGGAATCCCCGCCCAGCCTGTCGGCGGCGGAGCGTCTCGCCCTGGCGGCGGCGGGGTTGCCGGGCGTGACCGGCCATAGGGTGGAGTACGGGGAAGCGGTGATCGAGGCCGAACGCGACGGTTTGCTCGTCTTGATGACCACGCTGCGCGGCGACCCGCGCTTCGCCTTCGAGCAGATGATGGACATTTGCGGGGTGGACTGGCCGGATCGGGCGGAACGGTTCGACGTGGTGTACAATCTGCTCTCCGTGTCGCTCAATCATCGGCTGCGAGTGATCGTGACCGCCTCCGAGCAGACTCCGGTTCCGTCCGTGTGCTCCCTGTGGCCGGCCGCGACCTGGTGGGAGCGCGAGGCGTGGGACATGTACGGTATCGTCTTCTCGGGCCAGCCCGATTTGCGCCGCATCCTGACCGATTACGGCTTCGAGGGCTTCCCGCTGCGCAAGGATTTCCCGCTCAGCGGCTACGTGGAGGTGCGCTACGACGAGGAGCGCAAGCAGGTCGTGTACGAGCCGGTGAAGCTCACCCAGGATTGGCGCCACTTCGACTTCATCTCGCCGTGGGAGGGCGTGACCACGCTGCCCGGTGACGAGAAGGTGCATCAGCAGCGCGCGCAGATCACCCGTACCCCACCGCGCCCGGCCCCTGAGGGGAAGGTCTGATCCGCATGAGCGACAGCGTCCTGCCCGAGACCGAAGCCAAGAAGCAGCGGATCGTCGAGGTCGACAGCCACGCCATCAATTTCGGGCCCCAGCATCCTGCGGCGCACGGCGTGCTGCGGCTGATCCTGGAGATGGACGGCGAGGTGGTGGAGCGCGCTGATCCCCATATCGGCCTGCTGCATCGCGGCACCGAGAAGCTGATGGAGTACCGCACGTACATCCAGAACGTGCCGTATTTCGACCGTCTCGATTACGTCTCGCCAATGTGCGACGAGCACACCTATGTCCTTGCCGTTGAAAAGCTGCTCGGCATCACCGCGCCGGAGCGCGCGCAGTGGATTCGCACCCTGTTCGCGGAGATCACGCGCGTCCTCAACCATTTGCTGAACGTGACCACCTACGCGCTCGACGTCGGCGCCATCACGCCGAGCCTCTGGGGCTTCGAGGAGCGCGAGAAGCTCATGGAGTTTTACGAGGAGGCCTCCGGCGCCCGGCTGCACTCGAACTATTACCGGCCCGGCGGCGTCAATCGTGACCTTCCCGCGGGTCTGACCGACCGCATCGCCGCCTGGGCGGAGACGTTTCCGAAATTCGTCGATGACTTGGAGGAGCTGCTCACCGCCAACCGGATCTGGAAGCAGCGCACCGTCGACATCGGCATCATGACCGCCGACGACGCGCTCGCCTGGGGTTGGAGCGGGCCGTGCCTGCGCGCCTCCGGGGTGCCGTGGGATCTCCGGCGCGCGCAGCCCTACGACAAATATGCCGAAGTTGAGTTCGACATTCCGGTTGGCCGGAACGGCGACTGCTACGATCGCTACCTGGTGCGTCTGTGGGAGATGCGTGAGAGCGTCCGGATCATCCGCCAGTGCCTGGCGAAAATGACGCCTGGCCCCGTGCGCGTCCAGGACAACAAATTCACGCCGCCGCGGCGCGCCGAGATGAAGCGCTCGATGGAGGCGCTGATCCACCACTTCAAGCTGTTCACCGAGGGCTTTCACGTCCCGGCCGGCGCGACCTACACGGCGACCGAGAGCCCAAAGGGGGAACTCGGGGTCTATTTAGTAGCGGACGGAACCAATCACCCCTATCGCTGCAAGATCCGCCCGACCGGGTTCGCGTTCCTGCAAGCGATGGACCATCTGGCCAAACGCCACATGCTGGCCGACGCGGTGGCGATCATTGGCTCGCTCGACGTCGTCTTCGGCGAGATCGACAGGTAGGCGCATGGCGGAAGACATCGGAAACGGCACGCCGGGCAGCGAATCCTACCAGCCGACCGCCTTCGCCTTCGATGCCGAGAACGAGGCGGAGGTCGCCGCGCAGGTCGCGAAATATCCCCCGGGGCGCCAAGCCAGCGCGGTGATCCCGCTGCTCTACATCGTGGAGCGCCAGACGAGGCGCCAGACCGGCAGCGGCTGGGTGCCGCGCGCCGCGATGGACGTGGTGGCGCGCCGCCTGGGCATGGCGCCGATCCGGGTTTACGAGGTCGCGACCTTTTACTCGATGTTCAACCTCGCGCCCATCGGCACGTGGCACCTCCAGATCTGCACCACCACTCCCTGCTGGCTGCGCGGCTCCGACGAGGTGGTGCGCGCCTGCCGCGCGGCCACCGGGATCAAGGGCTGGGGCGAGACCAGCGCCGACGGCAAGTTCACCATGAGCGAGGTGGAGTGCCTGGGCGCCTGCGTGAACGCGCCGATGATGCAGGTCAACGAGGATTTCTACGAGGATCTGGACGCCGAGCGCACGACCAAGCTGATCGAGGCGCTGCGGCGCAACGCGCCGCCTCCGCCCGGCTCGATGGCGGGCCGCCAGACCTCGGCGCCAGAGGGCGGGCCGACGACCCTGACCACGCTGCACTTCGCCCCGGAGGCGTAGGCGATGCTCGACGACAAGGACCGTATCTTCACCAACCTCTACGGCGTGCACGACTGGCGGCTCAAGGCGGCGCGCGCGCGCGGCGACTGGGACGGTACCAAGGATATCCTGGCGCGCGGGCGCGACGCGATCATCGAGGAGATCAAGGCGTCCGGCCTGCGCGGGCGCGGCGGCGCCGGCTTCCCGACCGGGGTGAAGTGGTCGTTCATGCCGAAACAGTCGGACGGCCGCCCCGCCTACCTCACCGTGAACGCCGACGAGTCCGAGCCGGGCACTTGCAAGGACCGCGACATCATGCGCCACGATCCGCACAAGCTGATCGAGGGCTGCCTGGTCGCCTGCTTCGCGATGGGCGCGAACACCTGCTACATCTACATAAGGGGTGAATTCTACAACGAGAGCCGCGTGCTGGAGGCGGCGATCGCCGAGGCGTACGAGGCCGGGCTGATCGGCAAGAACGCCTGCGGCTCCGGCTTCGACCTCGATATCCGCGTGCATCGCGGCGCGGGCGCCTATATCTGCGGCGAGGAGACCGCGCTTCTGGAGAGCCTCGAGGGCAAGAAGGGGATGCCGCGGATGAAGCCGCCGTTTCCCGCCGCCGTCGGGCTGTACGGGTGCCCCACCACGGTCAACAACGTGGAGAGCATCGCCGTCACGCCGACCATCATGCGGCGCGGCGCGTCCTGGTTCGCCGGGATCGGGCGGAAGAACAACACCGGCCCCAAGGTGTTCTGCATCTCCGGCCACGTGAACAAGCCGTGCAATGTCGAGGAGGCGCTGGGCATTCCCCTGCGCGAGCTGATCGACCGCTACGCGGGCGGCGTGCGCGGCGGCTGGGACAACCTGCTGGCGGTGATTCCCGGCGGCTCCTCGGTGCCGCTGATCCCGAAGTCAATCTGCGACGACGTGCTGATGGACTTCGACAGCCTGCGCGCGGTGCAGAGCGCCCTGGGCACGGCGGCGGTGATCGTGATGGACAGGTCCACCGACGTCATCAAGGCGATCGCGCGCCTCGCGCAGTTCTACAAGCACGAGAGCTGCGGGCAGTGCACCCCCTGCCGCGAGGGCACGGGCTGGATGATGCGGGTGATGAACCGCATGGTCGCGGGCCGCGCCGAGGTCGAGGAGATCGACATCCTCGACCAGGTCACGCGCCAGGTGGAGGGACACACGATCTGCGCGCTGGGCGATGCCGCGGCCTGGCCGATCCAGGGCTTGATCCGGCACTTCCGGCCGGTGATCGAAGAGCGGATCGCGTCCGTCAAGTCGCGGACCGGCGTGCCGCGCATGCCGCTGGCCGCGGAGTAATATCGCATGATACGTCGCGCCGCGCCGATAAACTCCCGGAAAACCCCCTAATGCCCAAAGTCACCGTCGACGGCATCGAGGTCGAAGTCCCCAGCGGCTCCACCGTCCTGCAAGCCTGCGAGGCGGCGGGGATCGAGGTGCCGCGCTTCTGCTACCACGACCGCCTCTCCATCGCGGGGAATTGCCGCATGTGCCTCGTGCAGGTGGAGAAGGCCCCGCCCAAGCCGATTGCTTCCTGCGCCTGGCCGGTGGCCGACGGGATGGTGGTGCACACCGACACGCCGATGGTGCGCAACGCGCGCCGTGGCGTGATGGAGTTCCTGCTCATCAACCACCCGCTCGACTGCCCGATCTGCGACCAGGGCGGCGAGTGCGACTTGCAGGACCAGGCGCTCGGCTACGGCATGGACCACTCGCGCTACGCCGAGAACAAGCGGGCGGTGAAGGACAAGGATCTCGGTCCGCTGGTGAAGACCGTGATGACGCGTTGCATCCACTGCACGCGCTGCATCCGCTTCATCACCGAGGTCGCTGGCGTGTCCGAGCTGGGCGCCACGTCGCGCGGCGAGAACATGGAGGTCACGACCTATGTGCAGAAGGCGCTGTCCTCGGAGCTGTCTGGCAACATCATCGACCTCTGCCCGGTCGGCGCGCTGACCGGCAAGCCGCTCGCCTTCACCTATCGGAACTGGGAGCTGGTCAAGACCGATAGCATCGACGTGCTCGACGCCCAGGGCTGCAACATCCGCGTCGATTCGCGCGGGCCGGAGGTGATCCGCATCCTGCCCCGGCTGAACGAGGACGTGAACGAGGAGTGGCTGGGCGACAAGTCGCGCTTCTCGATGGACGGGCTGCGGCGCCGGCGCCTGGACCGGCCCTGGGTGCGACGCGACGGGCGCCTGGTGGCCGCCACCTGGCACGACGCCTTTCCCGCCCTTGCCGAGCGGCTGTCGGGCGTGCCCGGCGAGCGGATCGGTGCCATCGCGGGCGATCTCTGCGACGCCGAGAGCATGATGGCGCTCAAGGATCTGATGACGGGGCTCGGGTCGCGGAATCTCGACTGCCGGCAGGACGGCGGCCACCTCGATGCCGCGCGGCGCGACTTCTACCTGTTCAATAGCGGCATCGCCGGGATCGACGAGGCCGACGCGATCTTGCTGATCGGCACCAATCCCCGCCGCGAGGCACCGGTCCTCAACGCGCGCATCCGCAAGCGCTGGCTGACCGGCGGCGCGCGGATCGGCATGATCGCGCCGCGCGCCGACCTCACCTATGAGGCGGCGCACCTGGGTGACGGACCGGGCGGCCTCGTCGCCCTGCTGGAAGGGCGGCATGATTTCGCGCAGGTGCTGAAGGACGCGAAGCGGCCCATGGTGATCCTCGGCGCCGCCGCGACCGCGCGCCCGGACGGCGCCGCGGTCCTCGCGGGCGCCTGGGCGCTGGCGCGCGAGGTGGGCGCGCTCTCGGCCGAGTGGCACGGGTTCAACGTCCTGCACCATGCCGCCGCGCGGGTCGGCGCGCTCGATCTCGGCTTCCTGCCGGGTCCGGGCGGCAAGGGTCTGACCGGGATGCTGGAGGGCGGGGTCGATGTGCTCTGGCTGCTCGGCGCCGACGAGTTCGACACCGCGCGGATCGGCCGCGACACGTTCGTGATCTACCAGGGCCATCACGGCGACCGGGGTGCGGCGCGCGCTGACATGATCCTGCCCGGCGCCGCGTACACCGAGAAGCACGGCACCTATGTCAACACCGAGGGCCGTGTGCAGCGCGGCGCCTTCGCGGTCTATCCGCCGGGCGAGGCGCGCGAGGACTGGAAGATCATTCGCGCCCTGAGCGAGGTCATGGGCCGCGCCTTGCCCTATGACGACATCGGCGCGCTGCGCCAGCGGCTGGAGCAGGCCAACCCGGTGTTCGGGCGCCTCGACTTCCTGCCCCGCTTCGGCTGTTCCGACCCGACCGGCCCGGCGGGCGATGTCGCCCGCCTCAGCAACGCGCCGTTCCGGCCGGCCTTCGCGAATTACTACCAATCCGACCCGATCAGCCGGGCGAGCCCGACCATGGCCGCCTGCGTGGCCAGTATCCCAACGCGGGAGCCGGCCCGCATGGCGGCTGAGTAGCGTGCGATGGGCGTGAGCAACCCCAGCGTCTGGCAGACCCCGCTTGGCCATCTCGGCCTGGTGTTCGGCGAGACCCTCGCCCTGGTCGTCCCGCTGCTCATCCTGGTCGCCTACCTGACCTATGCCGAGCGCAAGGTCCTGGCGGCGATCCAGATCCGCAAGGGGCCGAACGTGGTGGGCGTGTTCGGCCTGATGCAACCCTTCGCCGACGCGCTGAAGATGCTGATGAAGGAGACGATCATCCCGTCGGGGTCGAACCGCGCGCTGTTCCTGCTCGCGCCGATGCTGACCTTCGGACTGGCGATGATCGCCTGGGCGGTGATCCCGGTGAACGCGGGCTGGGTGCTGGCCAACATCAATGTCGGCGTCCTCTACCTGTTCGCGATCAGCTCGCTCGGCGTGTACGGCGTCATCATCGCTGGGTGGTCGAGCAACTCGAAATACGCCTTCATGGGCGCGATGCGCAGCGCGGCGCAGATGGTGAGCTACGAGGTTTCGATCGGCTTCGTACTGGTCTCGGTCCTGCTCTGCGTCGGCAGCCTGAACCTGTCCGACGTCGTCCTGGCGCAGCGGACCGTCTGGTTCTTCATCCCGCTGTTCCCGATGTTCATCATCTTCTTCATCTCGGCCCTGGCGGAGACCAACCGCTCGCCGTTCGACCTGCCGGAGGGAGAGAGCGAGATCGTGGCCGGGTTCTTCGTCGAGTACAGCTCGCTCAGCTTCGGGCTGTTCTTCCTCGGGGAGTACGCGAACATGATCCTGATGAGCGCGATGACATCGATCCTGTTCCTGGGCGGCTGGCTGGGGCCGTTCGGCTTGGCCCCCCAGCTCGGGCCGCTGTGGTTCCTGCTCAAGATCCTGTTCTGCCTGTTCGTGTTCATCTGGGTGCGCGGCACCTTTCCGCGCTTCCGCTACGACCAGCTCATGCGGCTCGGCTGGAAGGTGTTCCTGCCGGCGAGCCTGGCCTGGCTGGTCATCACCGCCGGGGGCCTGCTGGCCACCGGCTTTGTGCCGACGCATGCTTGATTGATGCGCGCAAGCGGCCTAAGCCGCGCGCGTCTCGCTTTGGGGGAAGAATGGCCGTTCTGGACCGCGCCGCCCGCACCTGGCTCCTGTGGGAGCTGCTGGAGGGCATGTGGCTGACCCTGCGCTACATGTTCAAGCCGAAGGCGACGATCAATTATCCTTTTGAGAAATCGCCCCAAAGTCCGCGGTTTCGCGGCGAGCACGCGCTGCGCCGCTATCCGAACGGGGAAGAGCGGTGCATCGCCTGCAAGCTGTGCGAGGCGATATGCCCGTCCCAGTGCATCGTCATCGAGGCGGAGCCGCGGGCGGACGGGTCGCGGCGGACCACGCGCTACGACATCGACATGACGAAGTGCATCTATTGCGGGCTATGCGAGGAGGCCTGCCCTGTGGACGCGATCGTGGAGGGCCCGAACATGGAGTTCTCCACGGAAACGCGGGAAGAGCTATTCTACAACAAGGAAAAGCTGCTCGCGAATGGCGACCAGTGGGAGGCGGAGATCGCCCGCCGCCTCGAGCTCGACGCTCCGTACCGGTAGGCCCGAGATGCCCTACGCCGCCGCCTGCTTCTATGTCTTCGCCACCGTCCTCGTGGTCTGCGCGGCAATGGTGGTCACATCCCGCAACCCGGTGCATTCGGTGCTGTTCCTGATCGCCGCGTTCTTCAACGCGGCCGTGCTGTTCCTGATCGCCGGGGCCGAGTTCCTGGCCTTCATCCTGGTCATTGTCTATGTCGGCGCGGTCGCGGTGCTGTTCCTGTTCGTGGTGATGATGCTCGACGTGAACTTCGAGCAGCTCGGCGGCGGCTTCCAGCGCTACATGCCGGTCGGCGCGGCGGTCGGCGCGCTGCTGCTCGCCGAGCTGGTGATCGTCATGCTTGGCTGGCCCTTCTCCACCGGGGTGGCTGAGGCCCGCTTCGCCCCCGCATCGACGGCGATCAGCAACACCGACGCGCTCGGACGGCTGCTCTACACCGACTATATCTTGCCATTCCAGGCGGCGGGGCTGATCCTGCTGGTGGCGATGATCGGCGCCATCGTGCTGACGCTGCGCGACCGCCGGCGCTCCCGCCATCAGGTCATCGCGGTGCAGAATGCGCGCCAGACCCGCGAGACATTGGCCCTGGTGCGCGTGGGGCTGGGCGCGGGCGTGGGACCGGCCGAAATTCGCCGGCCCCTCGCGACCGAGCCGGCCGGCATCAACAAAGACCCGCTCGACGCGCCGGACCAGGGGCACCACCCGGCCGACGCGCACCACGCGCCGGAGCGGCACTGACATGGCCGGATTGCAGGGTATCGGGCTCCCTCACTACCTCGTGGTCAGCGCCGTGCTTCTGATGCTCGGCGTGTTCGGCATCTTCCTCAACCGCAAGAACGTCATCATCATCCTGATGTCGATCGAGCTGATCCTCCTCTCGGTCTCACTGAACCTGGTCGCCTTCTCGGCGGCACTCGGCGACATGACCGGGCAGGTGCTGGCAATGTTCGTGCTGACCGTCGCCGCGGCCGAGGCGGCGATCGGGCTGGCGATCGTGGTCATCTACTTCCGCAACCGCGGCTCGATCCAGGTTGAGGATGTCAACCTGATGAAAGGCTAGTCCGGCGCATGAGCTTCATCACCGCCGTCTTCGCGCCGCTGTTCGGGGCAATGATCTCCGGCCTGTTCGGCCGGTTCATCGGCGACCGCGCGGCGACCGCCGTCTCGGTGCTGTGCATGGTGTTGGCGGCGGCGTGCGGTCCCTACGCCTGGGTGGCGTTCGAGTGGGGCGGCGCGCAGGCGGGGCCGATGCCGCTCGGCGACTGGATCGTCGCCGGCGACTTCCAGACCGAGTGGGCGCTGCGCTACGACTTGCTCTCCGCGTCCATGGTCGCGATGGTCACGTTCGTGTCCATGCTGATCCATGTGTACAGCATCGGCTACATGGCGCACGACAAGTATCCGCGCTACCGGTTCTTCGCCTATCTCAACCTGTTCACCTTCTCCATGCTGATGCTGGTGACGGCGGACAACCTGCTGCAACTGTTCTTCGGGTGGGAGGGCGTCGGCCTCTGCTCGTACCTGCTGATCGGCTACTGGTACGACCGGCCCGCGGCCTGCGCCGCCGCGATCAAGGCGTTCGTGGTCAACCGCATCGCCGACCTGTTCTTCGCCATCGGGCTGGCGCTGATCTTTCTCACCTTCGGCTCGCTCAACCTCGACGTGATCTTCGCGCACCTGCCGCAGCACGCGGCGGACAGCTACGCCCTGTTTCGCGGAATCCGCGCCTACGAGCTGATGGGGGTCCTGCTGTTCATCGGCGCGATGGGCAAGTCGGCGCAGCTCTTCCTGCATGTCTGGCTGCCGGACGCGATGGAAGGCCCCACCCCGGTCTCGGCGCTGATCCACGCGGCGACGATGGTGACGGCGGGCGTGTTCCTGATGGCGCGCATGTCGCCGCTGATGGACCTCGCGCCGGCGGCGCTTACCCTGGTCGAGGTCATCGGCGCGACGACCTGCATCTTCGCGGCGACCATCGGCTGCGTGCAGAACGACATCAAGCGGGTGATCGCCTATTCGACCTGCTCGCAGCTCGGCTACATGTTCATCGCCGCCGGGGTGATGGCCTACCCGGCCTCGATCTTCCACCTGCTGACCCACGCCTTCTTTAAGGCCCTGCTGTTCCTGTGCGCGGGCTCGGTGATCCACGCCATGTCCGACGAGCAGGACATGCGCCGGATGGGCGGGCTGTGGCGGAAGATCCCCGTCACCTACGTGACCATGTGGATCGGCAGCCTGGCGCTCGGCGGCATCTTCCCGTTCGCCGGCTACTACTCGAAGGACGCGATCCTGGAGGCGGCGTACGCCTATGGTTCGCCAGCCTCGATGTGGGGCTTCATCGCCGGCGTCGCCGCCGCGTTCTGCACCGCCTTCTACTCCTGGCGGCTGCTCATCATGACCTTCCACGGCCACTCGCGCGCCGACCGCCACGTGCAGGAGCACGTCCATGAAAGCCCATGGGTGATGCTGCTGCCGCTCTGCGTGCTGTCGATCGGCGCCATCGTCGCCGGCTTCCTGCTGCACAACCTGTTGCTGGGCAACGCGTGGGATGTTTATTGGCGCCATGCCATCGTGATCGCGCCCGACAACCACGTGATGCAGCGCATGGAGGATCTGCCGGGCGGCGTGCGCTACATACCTTTGCTCACCGGCCTCGCCGGCATCGCGGTGGCCTACTGGTTCTACATGCTCAACCCGATGCTGCCGATCCGGCTCGCCAATCGGTTCCGGCCGATCTACCTGCTGCTGCTGAACAAGTACTACTTCGACGAGATCTACGATTTCCTGTTCGTTCGCCCCGCCTTCCGGCTGGCGCGGCTGCTGTGGCAAACCGGGGACGCCACGCTGATCGACGGGGTTCCCAACGGCCTCGCCGCCATGGCGGTGGACGGCTCCAAGGGCGCGGTGCGCATCCAGACCGGGTCGATCGCGGTCTATGCCTTCGTCATGCTGATCGGCCTCGTGGCGCTGGTCGGCGTCTTCCTGATCTGGGGCTGACGCGATGAACTCTGTCGGGAACACGGTCGGCTTTCCGGTCCTGTCGATCATCACCTGGCTGCCGCTGGTCGGCTGCGCGGTTATCATGGCGGTGCGCGGCGACGAGGAGACGGTCGCCTCAAACGCTCGCTGGACCGCGCTCTGGACCAGCCTGATCGTCCTCGCGCTCAGCTTGGTGCTCTGGGCCGACTGGAACCCGCGCGATCCGGGGTTCCAGTTCATCGAGAGCGTACCCTGGCTGCCCGGCTACGGCGTGGGCTACCGGATGGGGGTGGACGGCATCTCCGTGCTGTTCGTGCTGCTGTCGACGCTGCTGACGCCGATCTGCATCCTGGCGAGCTGGGAGTTCGATCACGCGCTACGTGCGCGAGTACATGATCGCCTTCCTGATCCTTGAGACGATGATGGTCGGGATGTTTTGCGCGCTCGACTTCATCGTGTTCTACATCTTCTTCGAGGGTGTGCTGATCCCGATGTTCCTCATCATCGGGGTCTGGGGTGGCCCGCGCCGCGTCTACTCGGCGTTCAAGTTCTTCCTTTACACGCTCACCGGCTCGGTGCTGATGCTGCTCGCCCTGCTGGCGATGTGGCGCTACGCGCACACCACCGACATACCGACCCTGATCCACACCAACTTCCCGCCGGGAATGCAGACCTGGCTGTTCCTTGCCTTCCTCGCCTCCTTCGCGGTGAAGGTGCCGATGTGGCCGGTCCACACCTGGCTGCCCGACGCGCACGTGGAGGCGCCGACGGCGGGATCGGTCATCCTGGCCGGCGTGTTGCTGAAGATGGGCGGCTACGGATTTATCCGCTTCTCCTTCCAGATGTTGCCAATCGCCTCGGCCCACCTGGCGCCGCTGATGTTCACGCTCTCCGTCGTGGCGGTGATCTACACCGCCTATGTCGCGCTGGCGCAAGAAGACATGAAGAAGCTGATCGCCTACTCCTCTGTCGCGCACATGGGCGTGGTGACGATCGGCATCTTCACCTTCAACGTCCAGGGCATGCAGGGCGCGCTGTTCCAGATGCTTTCGCACGGCATCGTCTCGGCGGCGCTGTTCCTGATTGTGGGCGTCATCTATGACCGGCTGCACACGCGCGACATCGCGCGCTACGGCGGGCTAGCCGACACCATGCCGCTCTATTCCTTCGCATTCATGGTGTTCGTCCTGGCCTCCATCGGCCTTCCCGGCACCTCCGGGTTCGTGGGCGAGTTCCTGGTCATCATCGGATCGTTGCACGTGAACTTCTGGCTGGCGCTGCTGGGTGGGATGGGGATGATCCTCGGACCGATGTACACGCTTTATCTATATCGCCGCGTCATTTTCGGACGGATGACCAAGCTCGACCTCCGCTCGATGCTCGACCTGTCGCCGCGCGAGGTCGCGGTGTTCGCCCCGCTGGTGGTGCTGACGATCTGGATGGGGGCGTACCCGTCGAGCTTCACGCGATTCTGGGACACGACGGTGACATCCATGGTGCAGCTGCACCAACAGGCGCTCGCAGCGCCGCCGGTGTCAGGGCGCGTAGCGCTGGCCCAAGCGGTGCGGCCATGAACTGGGAGATCGCGCTGCCCGAGATCGTGCTGTCCGTCCTGGGCATGATGATCCTGGTCTATGGCGTGCTGCGGAAGGCTGAGCAGACGCAGATCGTTACCATGCTGGTGCTCGGCGCCTTCCTGCTCACCGGGTTCCTGATGGTCACGCGCGCCGGCGGCGTCGGGTACCACGGTCAATTCGTGGTTGATCCGTTCGCGGTGCTCATCAAGGCGCTGGTGCTGGTCAGCTCGGCGTTCACGCTGATGCTGTCGCTCGACTACAACCGGCGGCAGGGCATCGCGCGGTTCGAGTTCCCGGTCCTGGTCCTGTTCGCGACGGTCGGCATGATGGGGATGGCCTCGGCGTCGAACCTGATCACGCTGTACCTGTCGCTCGAGCTCCTCTCGCTCTGCTCCTACGTGCTCGCCGCGTTCGACCGCGACGAGCTGCGCTCGGCGGAGGCCGGACTCAAGTATTTCGTGCTCGGCGCGCTCGCCTCCGGCTTGCTGCTCTACGGCATCTCGCTCGTCTACGGGTTCTCCGGCACGATGGACTTTGCGGGGGTCGCGCACGTGCTGGCGGGGTCCGGCGGCGCGTCGGCCGGGATGGTCGTGGGCGTCGTGTTCGTGATCGTGGGCCTGGCGTTCAAGGTGGCGGCCGCGCCGTTCCACATGTGGACGCCGGACGTGTACGAAGGCTCGCCGATGCCAGTGACCACCTTCCTCGCGACCGCGTCCAAGGTGGCCGCGATGGGGCTGTTCCTGCGCACCATGGCCGAGCCTTTCGGAGCGGTGCTGGGATCGTGGCGGCTGATTGTGGAGATCATCTCCATTTTCTCGATGATCCTTGGCGCGCTGGCGGCGATCGGGCAGACCAGGATCAAGCGCCTGATGGCGTATTCCTCGATCGGCCATATGGGATACGCGCTGATCGGGCTTGCCGTGGGCGGGCCGGTCGGGATCCGCGGCGTGCTGGTCTACATGATCGTGTATGTGTTCATGGCCGCCGGCACGTTCGGCTGCATCCTGGCCATGCGCCGGCGCGGCGTCGCGCTGGAGCGGATCGAGGATCTGAGCGGGCTCGCCCGCACCGACCCGGCGCTGGCGCTAGCCTTCGCCGTGTTCATGTTCAGCATGGCCGGCATCCCGCCGCTCTCCGGCTTCTTCGCCAAGCTGTACGTGTTCCTGGCCGCGGTGGACGCGCAGATGTGGGCCCTCGCCGTGATCGGCGTGCTGACCAGCGTGGTCTCGGCGTTCTATTACATCCGGATCGTCAAGGTCATGTATTTCGACGCGCCCGAGCCCGCGTTCGACCGCAAGCCCATGGGGGTGGCCTTCGTGGCCACGGTGACGGGTCTCTATACGCTGCTGTTTTTCCTGTTTCCCGGCCCCTTCGTCGCCGCCGCGGATTCCGCCGCCGCGGCGCTGTTTGGATAGAGCCCGGTGCTCCTTGTCGTCGATGCCGGCAACACGAATGTCGTGATGGCCGTGCACGCCGACACTGGCTGGCGCGGCATATGGCGCGTCCGCACCGACCCGCACCGCACCTCCGATGAATATGCGGTCTGGCTGCTCGCTCTGCTCGATCGGTGCGGCATCGACGGGAAGGCGATTGGCGCGGCGGTGATCGGCACCGTCGTGCCGGCGGCCTTGTACCACCTGCGCCGCCTGTGCCGCGACTGGTTCGCGATCGAGCCTCTGGTGGCGCGGGCCTCGCTCGACTGGGGCTTCGCAATCAAGGTGGACAACCCCGAGGAGGTGGGCGCCGACCGGCTGCTGAACGCCCTGGCCGGGGTGGCGCGGTTCGGCGGCCCGCTCATCATCGTCGATTTCGGCACGGCCACCACCTTCGATGTCGTCGATGTGGACGGCGCCTATCTCGGCGGCGTTATCGCGCCCGGAATCAACCTCTCGCTGGAGGCGCTGCACCACGCCGCCGCGCGGCTGCCCCGGATCGGCATCGGCCGGCCGCAGGCGGTGATCGGGCGCGCGACCGTTCCGGCGATGCAGTCCGGCATCTACTGGGGCTATGTCGGCCTGATCGAGGGCATGGTCGCGCGGATCAAGAACGAGTTCGGCGGGCCAATGAAGGTGGTCGCCACCGGAGGGCTCGCGCCGCTGCTCGCGGAGGGAACCCTCGTCATCGAGCACATCGACCCCGATCTCACCTTAGATGGCCTGCGGCTGTTGGCGGAGCGCAACTCCGCGCCCACATTGACCAAGGGACGGGCGAAGCTGAGCGACACCGAATGAACGGCGCCAACGGCGACCTTGCCTTCCTGCCCTTGGGCGGGACGGGCGAGATTGGCATGAACTTGAATCTCTACCGCAGCAGCGGGCAGTGGCTCGCCGTGGATTGCGGCATCGGCTTCGGCGGCGCGGCGCACCCGGAAGTTGAGGTGATGATGCCGGATCCCGGCTTCATCGCCCAGCGGCGCGACAAGCTGGTGGGGCTGGTCATCACCCATGCCCACGAGGATCACATCGGCGCCGTGGCCTGGCTGTGGCCGCAGCTTCGCTGCCCGGTCTACGCCACACCCTTCGCCGCCGCCGTGCTGCGGCGCAAGCTCGCCGAGGCGCAGCTTCTGGGGCAGGTGAAGCTCCGCATCATCCCGCCCGGTGGCGCGTTCGACCTGCCCCCCTTCGGCCTTCGCTTCATCCGCGTCGCGCACTCGGTGCCGGAAGCACAGGCTCTGGTGATCACGACGACGGCTGGGGTCGTGCTCCACACTGGGGACTGGAAGCTCGACCCGGACCCGCTCATCGGCCCGCGCACGGACGAGGCGGCGTTGAAGGCGCTGGGAGACGAGGGAGTGCTGGCGATGGTCTGTGATTCGACCAACGCCATGGTGGAGGGCCACTCGGGCAGCGAGCAGGAGGTGCGGCGCAGCCTGAGCGCGCTGATCCGCGGCCTGTCCGGCCGGGTTGCCGTCACCTGCTTCTCCTCCAACGTT
Organism: uncultured Pseudomonadota bacterium; assembly: GCA_963818725.1. Taxonomy (GTDB): domain Bacteria; phylum Pseudomonadota; class Alphaproteobacteria; order Acetobacterales; family Acetobacteraceae; genus DATFDN01. The sequence goes on from CAWFTU010000001.1 coordinate 534,855, forward strand.
GCGCGCATCGAGAGCATCGCGCTGGCGGCGCGGGACGCTGGGCGCAGCGTGGCGCTGGTCGGCCGCAGCCTGCGCAACCTGGTCGCGGCGGCGCGCGAGACCGGATACCTGGGCGGCGTGCCCGAGTTCATGAGCGAGGATGACGCCGGCGCCATCCCGGATGAGAACTTGCTGCTCCTCATCACCGGAAGCCAGGGCGAGCCGCGCAGCGCCCTGGGGCGGGTCGCGATGGACACGCATCCGCGGATCGTGCTGGGCGAGGGCGACACCGTCATCTTCTCGAGCCGGGTCATTCCCGGCAATGAGCGGGCGATCGGGACCGTGCAGGACAACCTGGTCCGGCGCGGCGTGGAGCTGATGACCGACATGGACCATCTGGTCCATGTCTCAGGCCATCCCGCGCGGGACGAGCTCCGGCGGCTCTACCGTCTGGTGCGCCCGCGGCTAGCCGTGCCGGTGCATGGTGAGTGGCGCCACCTGTCGGCGCACGCCGCGCTTGCGCGCGAGGCCGGGTCAACGCCGATCCTCCTGGAAGACGGCGACATCCTGAATCTCGCGCCAGGGCGTGCCGAGGTGGTGGACAGCGCGCCCGTGGGCCGGCTGGTCGCCGACGGATCGCGGCTGGTGCGGCTTGACGGCGGCGTGCTGACGGCGCGCCGGCGGATGTTGTTCAACGGCGTCGTGCTGGGTAGCCTGGCTATCGACAAGGCTGGGCGCGTCGCTGGCGTGCCACGGGTCAGCGCCCCCGGCCTCTTCGAACCCGATGACCCGGAGACCGCGCGCATCGCCGAGGAGTTCGCTGCCGCCGTCTCCGACTTGCCGGAGGCCCTCCGGCGCGACGACCAAGGCCTGGCGGAGGCGGCACGGGCGACGCTGCGGCGCGCGGTTGGGCGCAGCTTGCAGAAGCGGCCGCTGGTGGACGTGCATTTGCTGCGGGTGGGGTAGCCGGTGGGCTGGTTTAACGGGTGCGTTCTCTATGTGCTGATTTGGTGGGTGACACTCTTCGCGGTGCTGCCCTGGGGCATTCGGGTGCAATCCGGTCCGGACGCGCTGACCGGCTGGCGGGGGGCGCCCGAGCACCCGCGCCTGCTGCGGACCGCGATTGCGACGACGATTGTCGCTGCCGTACTCTGGCTGGGTGCGTACTGGTTAATCAGCAGCCCGTATTTAAGCTTCCGCGATGGGTGGTTGGCGATGCCGGTGCATTGAATAAAGGCAGATAGGCATCGAGGTTTAAGGTCCAGCTCCACGGCTGGGATAGAGAAGATTCTTCCCCCCTCAATCCCGCCGTGAGCAGCGTTTCTTCCCTAAACTTGGGCCCTCGATCAGCCCGGCGCTTTTTACCCGCGGTTGTGACGGATGTCACGAAGTTTCGCACGAGATTTGCGTTTTTTTACGTAATTGCTTAGCCGTATTGTGCAGCGCACAAGAAGGTTCCGGAGACCAGGGGGCCGGGTGCGAGGGCGACAAAGTTTGGCAGGAACCACCCGCGCCGCTAGGTTCCATCGCCCGACATAGTGGATTCTTCGATGCGTCTGTCTCACAGTCTGATACCCACTCTCAAGGAAACTCCCGCCGAGGCGCAGATCGCCTCGCACCGGCTGATGCTGCGCGCGGGGCTGGTGCGGCAGACCTCGGCCGGGATCTATGCCTGGCTGCCGCTCGGCTACCGCGTGCTGCGCAACATTGAGCGGATCGTGCGCGAGGAGCAGGACGCGGCCGGCGCGCAGGAGTGCCTGATGCCGACAATCCAGCCGGCGGAGCTCTGGCGTGAGAGCGGGCGCTACGACGACTACGGCAAGGAGATGCTGCGCATCCGCGACCGCCACGACCGCGAGCTGCTGTACGGGCCGACGAACGAGGAGATGATCACCGACTTGCTGCGCCAGTCGGTGCGGAGCTATCGCGAGCTGCCGCAAATCCTCTACCACATCCAGTGGAAGTTCCGTGACGAGGTGCGGCCGCGCTTCGGCGTGATGCGCGGCCGGGAGTTCCTGATGAAGGACGCCTATAGTTTCGACCTCGACTACGCGGGCGCGGTGGTCAGCTATCGCAAGATGATGCTTGCGTACATGCGCACCTTCCAACGCATGGGCCTCAAGGCGATCCCGATGGAGGCAGAATCCGGTCCGATCGGCGGCGACCTGTCCCATGAGTTCATCATCCTGGCGCCCACGGGAGAAAGCCAAGTCTATTACGACGCGGCATTCGAGGAGATCGACTATCTCTCTCGCGGGGCGGGCGGGTTCAAGCATGACAGCACCGATGACCTGCACAGGTTTTTCACCGAAATGACCTCGCACTACGCCGCCACCGACGAGAAGCACGACACTGCCGCCTGGGAGACGGTCGCGCCAACCAGGCGGCGGGAGGGACGCGGCATCGAGATCGGCCACATCTTCTATTTCGGCACCAATTACTCGAAGGCGATGGGTTTCTCCGTCGCTGGCCCCGACGGCAAGCCGGTGACGCCGGAGATGGGCAGCTACGGCGTCGGCGTCAGCCGCCTCGTCGGTGCTGTCATCGAGGCAAGCCACGACGAGGCGGGCATCATCTGGCCAGACGCCGTCGCGCCGTTCAAGGCGGTGATCCTGAACCTCAAGCGCGGCGACGCCGCGTGTGAGCGCCTGAGCGAGGATCTCTATGCCCGGCTTGGCCAGGCGGCGCTCTATGACGACCGGGAGGATCGGGCGGGGGTGAAGTTCGCCGATGCCGACCTGATGGGCCATCCGTGGCAACTCGTGGTCGGGCCACGCGGCGCGGCCGTGGGCACGGTGGAGCTGAAACGCCGCGCGGGTGGAGAGCGCCAGGAGGTCTCCGCCGAGAGCGCGCTCGCCCGCATCATCGGCTGAACCCATGGCGTTCGGAGCCTTCGAGCGCGCCGTCGCCGCGCGCTATCTGCGCGCACGGCGGGGCGAGCGGTTCGTCTCGGTCATCGCCGCGTTCTCACTGATCGGCATCGCGCTCGGCGTCGCGACGCTCATCATCGTCATGAGCGTGATGGGCGGGTTCAAGATCGACTTGCTCGGCCGCATTCTCGGGTTCAACGGCGCACTTGGCGTGTACGGCCAGGGCGGGCGGCTGACCGAGTACGATGCAATCGCTGGGCGTATCCGCGCCCTGCCGGGCGTGACCGCGGCGATTCCGGTGCTGGATGGGCAGGTGCTCATCACTAATCCCACCGGCACGGCCGCGGGCGGGTTCGTGCGCGGCATCGAGCCCGCCAATCTCGCGTCGACGCGGCTAGTGAGCGAGCACGTCATCGCCGGCTCGCTCGACGATTTCAAGGGCAACGACGTGGTCGCCGTCGGCAGCGGGCTGGCGCGTCAGTTCGGGGTCTGGCTGAATGGCACGATCACCCTGGTCTCGCCCCAGGGCGCGGCCACCCCGTTCGGCACGGTGCCGCGCGTCAAGTCGTACCGCATTGCCGCCATCTTCAACGTGGGCGAGTTCGCCTACGACAGCAGCTATGTGTTCATGCCGCTCTCGGCCGCGCAGGTCTATTTCCAGAGGCCCGATGCCGTTTCGCAGATCGAGGTGATGCTGGGCGACCCGGAGCGCGTCGCCGCCGTCGCGGCGGAGGTCCAGCGGGCGCTAGCGGGGCTGCCGGTCAGCATCATCGACTGGCAGCAGAGCAACAACAGCTTCTTCACCGCCGTCCAGGTCGAGCAGAATGTAATGTTCATCATCCTGGCGCTGATTATCCTGGTCGCCGCGTTCAACGTCATCTCCAGCCTCATCATGATGGTGAAGGACAAGACGCGCGACATCGCAGTGCTGCGCACTATCGGCGCCGGGCGCGGGGCGGTAATGCGGATCTTCCTGATGTGCGGCGCCTCGGTCGGGGTCACTGGGACGGCGATTGGCACCGTCCTGGGCATCGTCTTCACGCTCAACATCGACCGCATCCAGGACGCTGTGCAGAGCCTGACCGGAGTCAATGTCTTCAATGCGGAGGTGTACTATCTCACCCATCTGCCGGCGCGGCTGGACGGCGGGGAGGTGGCGAAGGTCGTGCTGATGGCGCTGGTGCTGTCGCTCCTGGCGACGCTCTATCCGAGCTGGCGCGCGGCCCGCACCGACCCGGTGGAGGCGCTGCGCCATGAGTGAGGCGCCGCTCGAGCTGCGGGGGGTGCAGCGCGTCTATCGCAGCGGCGCGGGCCCGCTGCCGGTGCTGCGCGGCGCCGACCTCGCGCTGCGCGCGGGCGAGATCGTCGCCCTTGTGGCGCCCTCGGGCGCCGGCAAATCGACGCTGCTGCACTTGGCCGGCTTGCTGGAGCGGCCCGACGGGGGCTCGGTGTTCGTCGATGGGCGCGACGCCGGCGCGCTCGCGGACGCGGACCGCACCGCGATCCGGCGCGACCGCGTCGGCTTCGTCTATCAGTTCCACCACCTGCTGGGCGAGTTCTCGGCCTTGGAGAACGTCGTCCTGCCGCAAATGATCGCCGGCACGCGGCGGCGCCAAGCCGCCGAGCGGGCGATGGAGCTGTTGCGCGCGTTCGGGCTTGCGCCCCGCGCGGGACACCTGCCCGGCAAGCTCTCGGGCGGCGAGCAGCAGCGCGTGGCGATCGCCCGCGCCCTCGCCAACCGACCCGGCGTGCTGCTGGCCGACGAGCCCACCGGGAACCTCGACGTGCAGACCGCCTCGGTGGTGTTCGAGGAGCTGCTGGCCACGGTGCGCCGGCAGGGCCTCGCCGCGCTGATCGCGACGCACAACCCGGACCTGGCGGCGCGAATGGACCGCGTGGTGACTCTGCGGGAGGGGAGGGTGGTGCCGGCGGGATGATGATCAGGTGAGCAGGCCCGCACCGGCCTCCGTCGCTGCCCGGCGCAGTGCCTGATCGTGGGTGGCCAGCGGTCAGAATAAAGGTTCATCGGCAAGAGGCGACTGATTTACCCTCGCCCTCAATCCGTAGCGCTGTCCTAACCTTTCAACAACTCTCTTAAACCAGGCGGGCGACGTTGGGCTGACGAACACGGACTGAATGAGAAGGTTAAAATCAACTGATATCTTCAGGCCACCATCCTCGTAAGAAATCCCGCCAGGCAGGACAGTTGTATCTCGTAGGAACTCGGGAATCAACACAACTGCTCTCAGCTCGCGCTCATGCTCGTAGGATCTTCTTTTCCTAACCAGTGGATTGAAAACGTTTCTTTCAGGGATAATATCTGTTCTGTAGTCGACGTACTCTACAACACCGGCGTACACTTGCTCTGGAAGTAAGGAAATGAGGATTGCGTATGTCGTTCGAAGAGCAATTGCATCGGCGGACTGGGTATACAAGCGCCACATCGCCGCGGACTCATGCTCATTCATGTGCCAGCTGCTTACGTAGGCTGAATTCCTAAACATTCGGTTGGTCTTCGCATCCGCCTCCAGGATATCTTCTGCTTTAGAGCCAATACGGTTCACTTTAGTTGTTTGTGCCGCAGGGAGAACCAAGGCGAATTCTGCATTTTCAATTGGTTGGTATTCGGCCGATAGCTTAAGTGAACAGGATTTTGCCTTAAGTGAACCGTATTGGCTTTAGAGCCCCACATTGGCATGGGTTTGGAGGGACAGCATATCTTCGCCTCGAGGGCAGTCCAGAAAAGAATGTGCTAATTCCGCTCCCGAGCAGCGACGTCGAGACTATTCTCTTTACTCCCTCGCTCGGTAATGCGTGCCCGTGACGAAAGGCCGCTTAGCCGCTATTTATGGCGGCTCCATTGCGCCCTCGTGCAACCTATCCGCAGAGACAGAAACAAACCCAGCAGTTGTGCCCCCAATAGGGCGGCCATAACGCTCTGTATGTGCCCCAATGCTAATTGGCTCTCAAGTCCTTCGATGATAAGCTCAGGCGTCCACAGCGGCGGAACAACGGCCGTGGCGTTTTCCAAGCGGTCCAGCAGTGACTGGCTCTGCGGAGTGGCCTCGTCTTCAAAGCACCACGCCAGGGCGATCGAGGCGTCCAGCGCGAAATCACCGCTCAATAGCGGCGCCCAGCCTCGCGCAACTCGCGCCAATCCATGCCCAGCACATGGCCCTTCGAGAACTCCTTTAGCCGACTTACCGCTTCCCTTGTCGCCTGCTTGTCGCGCCCGCTGATTGGGGCCAGCTCGGCGATCGCCTTCCCGTGTCGAGTAATCGTGAACCGCGCGCCTTTCTCGACCCGGTTCAGCAAGTCTGAAAGGTGGGTCTTGGCCTCGAAGGCGCCGATGGTATCCATCAACCAGTCTCCAACCAGTTGGAATAACTGGGGTGGTGCCCGAACCGATGCAAGGCTTCACGCGGCTGAAGGCAGCGCTGGTTGGCCTGAACCCCGAACCACGCCATTCTCGCTCCCTCACGCATGAAAGGGAGCGAAATGGCCAGGATCATCCTCTACGGCTTCGACGGCAGCACCTATGTCCGCACGGTGCGGATGCTGCTGGCCGAGAAGGGCGCGCAGTATGAGCAGGTGCCGGTGCATGTGCTCAAGGGCGAGCCACGCCAGCCAGAGCACCTCGCCCGTCACCCGTTCGGCAAGGTGCCAGTCGTGGACTATGACGGGTTTCGCATCATCGAGACGAGCGCGATCGCGCCATTTCTGGACGACGTGCTGCCCGGCCCCTCGTTCACGCCGGACAACCCGAAGGACCGCGCGCGCATGCGCATGGCGATGGGCATTGTCGATTTCTACGGATACAGCGCGCTGGTCTCGGTCGCCGGCTATCACCTGTTCCCGGACTTCATCGGCGGGCGCAACGAGGAGGTGCGGCGGCAAGGGATCGCCACCAGCCAGCTTGTGTTGCGGGAGCTGATGAAGCTGCGCGGCAATGACGCCTTCATTGCCGGGGCGCGTCCCTCGATCGGTGATTTCTACCTCGCTCCCATCTGCTTCTATGTGGCGCTCACCCCCGATGCCAACGAGGTCTTCGGCGTGGATGGGTTTGCATCTTGGTGGGAGCGGATGCAGGCGATGCCGAGCTACGAGGGGACAGCGCCGCAGCTCGGCTGAGGCTTGCCTCGATCCATTCCCAACCTCCTGCAAGACGAGGAGAGCCCTCTTGACCCCCTCCCTTGCGGGAGGGGACCAACCGGTGTCTCAGCATCCCGTGGCTAGCCTCCGCGGCGCGCACCCTGGGTGTTGCCCGCAACAGGAACGGATCCGCTATTCCTTGCGGTCATGCCGCGGCCATCCGGGCGCGTCGTGGCCGCCTGTGGCGCGCTCGCCTGCCGGTCCGGATGCGCCGCGGCATAGCCGGGCCAGCTACTCTGCCAGGCGCAATAGCCAGGCGCTGCCCCTTGCGCCAGCGTGGCCCCGCTACCGAGCACGGTGAACACGGCGGCAATTGTTGCGATTTTCCGCATCTCGGTCTCCTGTGGTTGAGTGTCAGATCTGGCTTGGCATGTCGTCAATGAAGCCAGTCACGGCGCGCAACCGCCCGTCCTCGGCCAGCACCGCGAAATCGGTGCCGCCGAGGAACAGCGGCGCCTGATCGGTGCCGCCAGCGGTCCAGCTGAATCGCACGCGGTCATGATGCGCCTCGATCCCGCTCGATAGGCGAACGCGATAGCCGGGAAAGTGCTCCTGCACTGCCGCGATCATCGCGTCGATCCCGGCGTGCCCTCTGCCCTCGCGATGGGCGTCGAGATAGAGCCCGTCCTCGCTCCATGCCCGCGCGATAACCTCGCGCCGGCGGGCGGGATCGGTCTCGTTCCACGCCGCGATGTAGCCGATGACAATTTCATTGATTGTGCGCATGTGGTGCTCCTGTCCTGCGGGTGGCGGCCCGTGCCTGCCGATCCCGTGCGCCAGGAAATCGCCTTTGCCGGGGCGAAGTCGATTACCTCGCAGGTCATGGATGCAAAAAACTGGGCGGGGTATTATCGCGGCATGTCAGCAACCGCCCACACATTCGGACCGCTGCTGCGCGAGTGGCGGCAGCGCCGCCGCATCAGCCAGCTCGACCTCGCGTTGGAAGGCAACATCTCCGCGCGGCATCTCAGTTTCCTGGAAACCGGCCGCGCGCAGCCCAGCCGCGACATGGTGCTGCACTTGGCCGAGCACCTGGCCGTCCCGCTGCGGGAGCGCAACATATTGCTGACGGCCGCCGGCTACGCGCCGGTGTTCGGGGAACGCAAGCTCGACGATCCGGGGCTCGCCGCCGCGCGCGAGGTCATGGAACTGGTGATCCAGCGCCACGAGCCCTATCCCGCGATCGCCGTGGACCGGCACTGGACCCTGATCGCCGGGAATGACGCGAGCCGGCTGCTGCTGACCGGTGTCGATGCCGAATTGCTGCGCCCGCCGGTGAACGTGATGCGGCTTGCGCTGCATCCAGCGGGCGTCGCCCGACGCATCGTCAATCTGGTCGAGTGGCGCGGCCATTTGCTGGAACGGCTGCGCCAGCAGGTCGAGGCGACCGCCGATCCAGTGCTGATCGCCTTGCGCAAGGAGCTACAGGCTTATCCGGCACGGAGCGCGCCGTCTCCGGCACGGCCGAAGCGTGACTACGCGGGCATGGTGGTGCCGCTCGAGCTTGCAACCGAGGCCGGGGTGCTCGCTTTCTTCACCACCGTCACCCTGTTCGGCACGCCAGTCGACGTCACGCTGTCGGAGCTGGCGCTGGAGTGCTTCTATCCGGCCGACGCGAAGACGGCGGAGATTTTGAGAAAGGGGGCCTGACCGGGCTCAGTCGAGCGGCACCGTCCCGGTGTAGCGGATGACGTAAAGCCCGCCGCTGAAGCGGTCATTCGCGTAGATCAGCCCGTTCTCATCGACATAGACATCGTTGATCTGGATCGTGCCCGTCTTGTTGCCCGGCGGAGTTTGCGGGATGACGTAACCGATCTCGGCCGGATGCGATGGGTCGGCAATCGAGTACGCCCGGACGCCGCCATTGAAGTAGCTGCCGACCACCGTGCGGCTCAGCGTGCGGGACGTCGCGGCGGGCCGGTTCATGTCGATGTTGTGCGATCCGAACCGCCCGCCCGCGTGGCACAGCGCCTCCTGATCGGGAACCGGCGGGAACGGGGCGAGCGGGTAGGGATGGCGCTCGTCGGCGATGTCCCAAACCCAGTTGCGCTTTGGCCAGTCGGCGCAGCGGTTGAGCGTCGCCTCCTCGGTCTGGATGGCGATGCCGCGCGCGGGCAGCGCCAGAACGGTATGGGCGAAGCCCTCGTCAAGCGATTGCCAGGACCGGCGGACGATGGCGCGCGGATGCGCCTTGTCGCTGATATCAAGAATCACCCAGCCGCCGTCGATCCAGCCGATGTAAGCGCGGTTCGGTTGCTGCTCCGGAATTGTGAGCGAGTGCATCCGAATGCCGCTGTCCAGTCCGGCCACGCGCGGCGGAGCCGCCGCGGCGTCGTCGGCGCGCGTTCCCGGCAGCCACCACCGGCCGGCCTCGCGCGGGCGCGACGGATCGGACACGTCCACGATCATCAGGAACTGGTCGTCGAGCGGGTTGCGCGGCACGAAATCGCGCGCGCCGGTGGAGAGATAGGCATAGTGCCCGTCAGTGAACCAGACGAAATGCGCGCCGCGCGAGTGTGGCCCGGAGGTGTCGAAGTGCGACAGCTTGGCCGGGTGCGCGGGATCGCTGACGTCGTACAGATCCAATCCCGCATGAGGCTGGCCCGGCTTCGCGGTCTGATGCGCGACGGCCAGGGTCGTGCCGGCGAGGCCAAGCGAGTTGCAGCGGACGAAATCCGCCTCGACGGGAACCTGCGTGATAACGGCCGGGTGTTCGGGGGTGGTGACATCGATCACGCTGAAGCACATCGGCGCCAACTCATGAGCCAGATACAGCACGCGCCGCCCATCCGGGTACTGCTTCAGCGCCAGTCCCTCGCCACCCTTGCCGACTCCGTTCAGGTCGTTGCGGCCGATGATCCGCATGTTGCTGACCGAGGCGGCGGCGCGGTCATCGTCAGCCTGGGCACCCGCGCTCGCGCCGAACCAAGCGGGTAGCACCACGACGAGCAGGGCCGCGAGAGCAAACGCTGGGCGCCGTCGCGCCGCCGGTGCATGTGCCATGTGTTCCTCGCCTGCCAAATGCACGCATGGTTAGCATTGTGCATAACCTAGCCGCTCGGCCGTGGTGCCGGCGAGTGCCAGCGCGTGCCGGTTCCCGTGCCGCGCCGGGCGAACGCGGTACGCCGCCGCCAGGTCGGTCACGGGATCGCTGAATGGCGTGGGGCCTTCGCGCTGCGCCAGGAGGAACCGTTTCAGCGGTTCAATGTCCGTCAGACCGAGAAAGCGCCCGACCGCCAAGGCAACCTCCTCGGGCCGCGTCAGCAGGTCGCTGTAGCGGATAGTCAGTTGTCGCGCCCGGTCCGTTCTTCCAAAGAACTCCACGATTTCCGAGACATAATCCTGCCAGACCTGCACGCCGTCATCCAGTGACTCGGTCCAGCGTTTGCCCAGAAGCGAATGCGCCACCTGAAGTGGGTCGCGGTGGATGTGAATGAACTTGACTGTCGGCAGGCAGTCCTGGATCAGCCGCAAGCACGAACCAGACATCGGCAGCCGAGGCTCGGCCCTTCGCCGGCCAGAAAGGACAGCCGGGTCGGCGTACGGTGGATGCTTGTCGCCCCAGATCGGGGCCGTGACCTGAAGCCCGTCGCGATAGAAACGCTCGACCAGCTCGCCAGCGTTGCGGCGCATGAACGCGGAGAACCGCTCCTGGAATTCACGCCCGATCAGGTGCGGGCGAAAGCTGCGCTCCTCGATCAGCTCCTTGAGCAGAACGAAAACCCGGCTTTCATTCGTGAGCTGAATCAGCGGGTGCTGGTTCAAAACGTGGCACAAGAACGTGGTACCAGATCGCGGAGCACCGATTACAACCAAAGGTTGAGATTCCATGCTTGCTGCCCTTGCCAGGTGTCAAATTCATGATGGCAATATGCAGGAATATTCACAATCCATCTGCTACGAAAGGTAACGTGGCTTGGACGACCGCGCCTTGCTCGCGCGGTTCGCACCGACTCGCGTGCGTTCGTAAAACGTTGCCATGCCCCACGCCGACTTCGTCCATCTTCGGGTCCATTCCGCCTATTCGCTGAGCGAGGGCGCGATCAAGGCGGACAAGATCGCGGCGCTGGCCCGTGACGCGCTCATGCCCGCGGTCGCCATCACCGACACGGGGAACCTGTTTGGCGCTCTGGAGTTCAGCCAGGCCTGCGCCGCCAAGGGCGTGCAGCCGATTGTCGGCTGCCAGTTGGCCCTGGCGCGGGCCGACAATCCCCGGCTGCCGCCCGACCCTGTCGCGCTGCTGGCGCAGGACGCGACCGGCCTCGCGAACCTCCAACGCCTCTCCTCGCGGGCCTTTCTGGAGACCGAGCCGGGGCTCAAGCCGCAACTGCCCCTGGACACCCTCGCCGCGCACGCCGAAGGCTTGTTCCTGCTTACCGGCGGCGCCCAGGGCGCGCCTGGCCGGCTGCTGGCGGACGGTCAAAGCCAGGCGGCCGCGCACGTGCTGGCACGGCTGGCCGAAGCCTTTCCCGACCGGATCGCGGTGGAGCTGCACCGTCACGGCACCGAGATCGAGCGTGCCATCGAGCCAGGACTGATCGGCCTGGCGGACGCCGCCACCCTGCCGCTGGTCGCCACCAACGACTGCTACTTCGGGCGCCCCGAAATGCACGCCGCGCACGACGCCTTGCTGTGCATCGCCGAGGGCAGGCTGCTCTCGGACGCCGAGCGCCGGCGGGTGACGCCGGAGCACTGGTTCAAGCCGGCGGGCGACATGCGCCTGCTGTTCGCCGACTTGGCCGAGGCGTGCGACAACACGCTCGCCATCGCGCGACGGTGCGCGGTGATGGCCGAGACCCGCAAGCCGCTGCTGCCCGTCTCTCCTAAGGTCCGCCCCGGCCAGACCGAGGAGGAGACGGTCCGCGCGATGGCGCGCGAGGGCCTGGAGCGCCGGCTGGACGCGATGGGCGCCGATGCCGCAACGCGGGCGCGCTACGCCGGGCGGCTGGAGTACGAGCTGGGCGTGATCGCCTCCATGGGCTTCGCGGGATATTTCCTGATCGTCGCCGACTTCATCCAATGGGCAAAGGCGCGCGGCATCCCGGTCGGGCCGGGGCGCGGCTCCGGGGCCGGATCGCTGGCCGCGTGGGCGCTCACCATCACCGACCTCGATCCGCTGCGCTTCGACCTGCTGTTCGAGCGGTTCCTCAATCCCGAGCGCGTGTCGATGCCCGATTTCGACATCGATTTCTGCCAGGAGGGGCGGGATCGGGTCATCGACTATGTCCGCCACGAATACGGCGCCGACCGCGTCGCGCAAATCATCACCTTCGGCAAGCTCCAGGCGCGCGCGGCGGTGCGCGACGTGGGGCGCGTGCTCGGACTGCCCTTCGGCCAGGTGAACCGGGTGGCCGAGCTGATCCCGAACAACCCGGCCAAGCCGGTGAGCCTGCCCGAAGCGATCGCCGGCGAGCCGCGCCTGCTTCAGATGCAGCGCGACGACGAGGCCGTGCGCCGCGTGCTCGAGATCGCCCAGCAGGTCGAGGGCCTGTACCGTCACGCCTCCACCCATGCCGCCGGCATCGTTATTGGCGACCGGCCGCTGATCGAGCTGGTGCCGCTCTACCGCGACCCGCGCTCGGATTTGCTGGTCACGCAGGTACTCGATGAAGCATGTCGAGCAGGCGGGGCTGGTGAAGTTCGATTTCCTGGGCCTCACCACGCTCACCATCTTGGAGCGCGCGGCGGGCTATCTGCGTCCCCAGGGCATTGAGGTCGATCTGGCGCGACTGCCGCTGGATGACGCGAAGACCTACGAGATGCTGGCCAGGGGCGACGCGGGCGGGGTGTTCCAGCTTGAAGGCCAGGGAATGCGCGACGCCTTGCGGCAGATGCGTCCCGACCGCTTCGAGGATCTGATCGCCGTCGTCGCGCTGTATCGCCCCGGCCCGATGGCCAACATCCCCGATTACTGCCGGCGCAAGCACGGTGAGGCGTGGGAGGCGCCGCACCCCTCGATCAAGGCCATCCTGGAGGAGACCTATGGCATTATGGTCTACCAGGAGCAGGTCATGCAGATCGCCCAGACCATGGCCGGCTACAGCCTGGGCGCGGCGGACCTGCTGCGCCGCGCGATGGGCAAGAAGATCCGCGCGGAGATGGAGGCGCAGCGCAAGACCTTTGTGGATGGCGCGGTGGCGAACGGGATCGACCAGGCGAAGGCGGTCGAGGTGTTCGAGCTGATGGCGCGGTTCGCCGATTACGGCTTCAACAAGTCGCACGCCGCCGCCTACGCGCTGGTCGCCTACCAGACCGCTTGGATGAAGGCGAACCACCCGGAGGCGTTCATCGCCGCCTGCATGAGCCTGGCACTCGCCAACACCGACCGGCTCGCCGCGCTGAAGCAGGAGGCCGAGCGGCTGGGCATCACGCTGCTGCCGCCGGACGTGAACCGCTCCGAGGCGGACTTCACGCTGGAGCGCCGGGCCGACGGGCGCTTCGCCATCCGCTACGCTCTGGCGGCGGTCAAGAGGGTGGGGATGACGGCGATGCAGGCGATCGTCGCGGCGCGGGGCGGGCGCCCGTTCGCCGATGTCGCCGACTTCGCCGCCCGCGTCGATCCGCGCCAGCTCAACCGGATGCAGTTGGAGAATCTCGCCCGCGCGGGGGCCTTCGACACGCTGGAGCGCAACCGCGCCCGCGTCTTCGCCGGCGCCGAGACGATCCTGCGCCGCGCCCAGGCGGTGGCCGGCGAGTCCGAGAGCGGCCAAATCGGCCTGTTCGGCGGGGGCGGGCGCCCCGAGGCGCTGCGGCTGCCAGATGCGGCGGACTGGCCTGAACTGGAGCGGCTCGGCTTCGAGGCCGAGGCGATCGGCTTCCACCTGACCGCCCATCCGCTGGACACCTACCGCCACGCGCTGCGACGGCTCGGGGTGGTGGCGGCCAAGGACGTGGAGGCTCGCGCACAATCCGGCGGCCGGCTGAAGCTCGCGGGCACGGTGGTCGCGGTGAAGGAGCGCAGCACCCGGACCGGCAGCCGCATGGCCTGGGTGCGCCTCTCCGACACGTCCGGATCGTGCGAGGTGACATTGTTCAGCGAGGTTCTGGGCCGCTCCCGAGAACTGATCGCCTCCGGCACGAACGTCGTGGTCACGGCGGACGCGCAAACGCAGGGCGAGACGCTGCGCCTAACCGCCCACGAGATCGTGCCGCTCGACAAGGCCGCCGCGAGCGCGGGCGCTGCGATCCGCGTCTGGCTGGAGGAGACCGAAGCCGTTCCCCACGTCCGCGACCTGTTGCGCCGCGAGGGAGGCGGGAAGGGGCAGGTGATCCTGGTTCCCCGGATCGGGGACACACAGAGGGTGGAGATCGCCGTTCCTGGCGCCTTCAACGTGACGCCCCGGCTGACGCAGGCGTTGCTGTCGGTGGCGGGGGTGCAGCGCGTGGAGGAGGTGTAGGGCTGAGTCTTTATTGTTGTTGGTGATGCGACACCCATCGCGGTGCCGTCGAGGTCACGCGCCGGGCTGCTGACGCGGCGCAGGCCGAACGCCGGCCGAGGGCATGCCTTGGCTGGGGCCAGAGAGGGGAGTCGGAACGCTCATTCGGCGGGGAGGACGCGGATCGTGATGCGCCGCTGCTCGGCGGGCGCAGTGCCCCGCTCGCCCGGCCGCGCCAGGGTCAGGTGCAGGGTCGCCGTCCCGGCATGGACGCCGCGGACAATCACGATCTCATCAAGGGTGTAGGAGGGGGGCGGCAGACCTCCGGGCGGCGGCAAATCCGGAGCGCGACCGCTCTCGCGCGTCACCGCGACCGCCCCGCTGTCGCCCTCCACCGAATAGGACCATACCCGGCCGGACGAGCCGTGCCCTGGCAAGGTGACACGCACCTCAGCGCCTGTCTCGACAGTCAGCTCGGTCCAATCCGCCATCGCGGGCCACCTTAGCAGGGGCGGGCGTGGAAGCGGAGATCCCAGCCGTGGCAAAGCGCGGCCGGGTGTCAGGGCAAGTGCGCTGATCAGCGCGTACGCGAGGAGAATTTTTGGCGAGACCATTTGCGCCGAGCATACCGAACGAGGGGAGACCGTCGATGCTTGCAAGTCCTGCACCATCGCCAAACGACCTAAGGCGCCAGCCGGCCATCGAACTGGGGCGCCTCCAGCCGCAGATCCTTACACGCCTATTTGCATAAGGATTAGCGCTTGGACGGCGGGAACACTCAGCAAACCGCAAATAAAAAACCCGGCAGCCAAGTTGACGATGCCCGCAGGTTTGTGCCACCGCGATCTGCCAGGGAGAAAAGCTCATGGCGACGAACGACATTCGGGACAGGCTGCGCGCGCGCTATCGCCAACCCAAGGGCGTCGAGCAGTTTGGCATCGAGGCGATTCCGGCCGACCTCAAGACAGTTCGGTGGTATGATCTTTTCGCGATCGTGTTCAACTTCCTCGTCAACCCGGGCGTCATTTTGGTGGGCGGCCTTGCGGCCGCAGCGGGGCTGTCCTTCTGGGGAGCGGTCGCCGCGGAGACGATTGGTGTTGTCCTGGCCTTTGGCGCCTACGTCGTGATGGCGACCATCGGGGTGGATTATGGAATTCCTGGGCAAGTGGCGACACGAATGGCCTATGGCGTGCTCGGCGCCAAATGGGTCCCCTCGCTCCTGCGGACCGTCGCATCGATTTACTGGTTCGCGTTCCAGACGGTGGCTGGCGCGATGGCGATCGTCGCCGTGCTCGACAAATGGACGGGCGCCCATTTCTCCCTCATATCGGTAAGCCTCGCCTTCGCCGCACTTCAGGTCCTGGTCGCTCTCGTCGGTTACGATTCGCTGAAGTTTCTCTCGCGCGTGGCGCTGCCGTTGAAGGTCGTGATCCTGGCCTATCTGGTCGGCCTGCTCATGTCGCACGAGGACCCGAACTTCGCCCCAGCGCATGCGCTCGCCTACGCTGGGATGCCCGGCCCCCACTGGCTAGTGTTCGCCACCTGGCTGAACGCCTCGGCCGCGGCTTGGCTGACCATGATCACCGACGCCGCCGATTTCTGCCGCTACTCGCGAGGCCGAAGCGACATGTGGGTGGGGACGATCGCCGCCGCCGCGCTCGGCACCTTTGTCGCCGGCTTCATCGGCGCGTACGGCGCGGCGGCGACACTCGGCAAGGAACCCAACAGCTTTGCGGTCATCGCTGACATCAGCACGAGCTGGCTCACCCTGTGTCTGGTCTTCATCGTGATCGGCCTGGACAATTGGACGATCAACGTTCTGAACCTCTACACGGGCGGACTGTCCCTCTCGAACATGTTCGAGAGACTTGGACGTTTCTGGACCACGTTGCTTGTCAGCGTGCTCGGCGTCGCGCTCTCTGCCGCGCCGAGTGTCGTAAACGGCTACACTGGCTATGTCGGGATCCTGGGCAACGTGTTTGCCCCGATCGCCGGCATCCTCATCGCGGACTACGCGGCGATCAAACGCACGCGAGTGGATGTGGTCGCTTTGTTCGAGCGTGGGGGACCGTACTGGTACTGGGGCGGCTTCAACCTGGTCGCCATCGGCTGGACGGCAATCGGCTTCGCGCTCTGCACCCTGCTCGTCCCCGTGGCTTGGATCCCCACGATGGTCGCGCTGATCGTGACTGGCCTCGGCTATTACATGACAGTCCGGGTGCTCAGCACACGTCTCCTCGCCGTTGCGCGCGCCGCGCGGCCCGGCGAGCAGCGGGAGAGTGCGGAGCAGCTGACGGAGGAACTCGCCATCGGGCAATGGACCTGATCGCGACGCGCCGAAGGGAGCCAAGACCATGGACGACTTGCGACCAAGGGACCTCGTGGGATACGGACGGCATCGCCCCCAGGCTGACTGGCCGGGTGCGGCGCGCATCGCCATAAGCTTCGTCCTGAACTACGAAGAAGGCGGCGAGCGAAACGTCATCGACGGGGACCCGCACGCCGAGACCTATCTCACACCGGAAATCGTCGGCGTCCCTCCGGTGGCGGGGCGGAACTACAACGTCGAGGACCTATACGAGTACGGAAGTCGCGCCGGCTTCTGGCGGCTGCTCCGGATATTCGCGGAGCGCTCGCTGCCCTTCACCTCCTGGGCGGTCGGCCTCGCGCTGGAACGCAACCCGGATGCCGGCATCGCCATGGCAGAGGCCGGCCACGAGGTGGCCAGCCACTCTTGGCGCTGGATCGATTATGCAGAGATGCCCGAGGAACAGGAGCGTCAGGACATCCGACGAACGGTCGAGGTCATCAAGCGGATAACCGGCACCGAACCCCTGGGGTGGTACACCGGCCGGTACAGCAAGAACACGCGCCGCCTGGTCATGGAAGAGACCAACACGCTCTACGACTCGGACTGTTACAACGATGACCTCCCGTATTGGGTGAGGGTGGCCGGCCGGCCGCGGCTGCTCGTGCCCTACGCGCTGGACACCAACGACTTCAAGTTCGCTCTCAGCCCGGGCTGGACCTCGGGAGACGATTTCTTCACCTACCTGAAGGCCGCGTTCGATCGTCTCTATCGAGAGGGAGAGACGGAGCCGAAGATGATGTCAATCGGCCTACACTGCCGCCTGACCGGGCGGCCCGCCCGCAGCGACGCGCTCGCGCGGTTCATGGACTACGTCCTGGCGCACGAGAGCGTCTGGGTCTGCCGGCGTGTCGAGATCGCCCGTTACTGGCAGGAGCAGCATCCGTTTCGAGACAGCGTGGCAGAGGCATAGCGCCCAGGCCCGGAGGCCCGAACACGAGCTCCCAGACCTAATCTGGCCCTCCGTTACAGGGCGAGTGGCGGCCCGTTCCCCTATTCGGCGAAACGGGCCAGCGAGAATGGTGCCAGGTGAGAGACGGTTTCACCTAGAACCGTTGCTGCGATCGCTTCGCCAAGGGCGGCCGAATGCTTGAATCCGTGGCCAGAGCAGGCCGAGACGACATGCACGTGCGCTTGGCCGGGTGCGCGGTCAACGATGAAGCCGGAATCCGGCGTCACGGTGTAGAGGCATGCGCTGCCGCGCGTCACGCGTCCGCTGACACCGTGCAGGCGGCCGGCGACATGGGTCGCGTGCATGGCGGCCAATTCGGCCGGAGACACTGCGCGCTCGACCGCTTCCGCGGTCGTCTCGTCGACGTATTGCTCGGTTGCGAGCTTTATCCCCGCGCTTCCCGGTAGCATTGGAAAGCCGTAGAAATGATCAGTGTCGCGCTTCCCGTGCATCCAGATGAATACCGGGAAACGGCCGGGCGCATAGGCGATGGGATCGTCCGGGGCAAACCAGTGCAGCGCCTGCCGACACACCCTTGCGCGGGCGGCAAGCGTTCCCTGAAGCATCCCCGGTAGCCAGGCGCCCACGGCGAGGACGACCTCCCCTGCCGCATAGGAGCCGGTATCGGTGGAAACCGTGACACCGCTGCCGGCCCCCATGATCTGGTGTACGGTTTCGCCCGTGCGGATGGTCGCCCCGTCGCGGGCGGCGAGCTCGAGCTGGGCCGCGACGCACGCCTCTGGAAAGAGCATCCCAGCCTCGGGCTCGTAATAACCAAACTCGTCGCCGCGGAGTGCAAATTGCGGAAAGCGCGCTTCGATGCCGGCAGCGTCAAGCACTTCGTGTGCGATACCGGAGCTCTCGGCGACCTCGATCGTGCGCCGGACGAATGCCTGCCTTCCGTGAAGCGACGCGCCGCTGTCGCCAGGTCCGAAGATCAACCCTCCGACTTGGAGCATGAGGCGCCTGCCCGTCTCCTGCTCCATTTCCCGCCACAGCGCATGGGACCGGCGCACGAGGGGGACGTAAGCCTCTCCCTCGCCCACGGCGAGGCGTGTGATGCGCGTTTCGCCGTGGCTCGACCCCTGGTCGTGTGGGGGATGGTGGCGATCGATGCCGATGGCGCGCGCGCCGCGCCGGGCGAGCCGCGCGAGCGTCGCCGCTCCGAACGCACCGAGGCCCACAACGATGACGTCAGCAGTGGCGGCGTGCGACATGAGGCAGGAACTCTCCGGTTTGCGGGCTGCTCGTCATCTGCCGGGCCGCGCTCACCCGGCCGCCGCGCTCCCGCCCAGGTAGGCCGAGCGCACCCGGGGATCGCCCGCCAGCTCCCGCGCCGCGCCCTCCAGCACGATCCGGCCACTCTCCAGCACGTAGGCGCGGTCGGCGACGCCCAGCGCGGAGCGCGCGTTCTGCTCGACCAGCAGAACGGCGGCGCCGTCCCGCCGCACCGCGGCAATGATACCGAAGATCCTCCGCACCAGCTTCGGGGCCAGACCCATCGACGGCTCATCCAGTACCAGCACGCGCGGGCGCAGCATGAGCGCCCGCGCGATCGCCAGCATCTGCTGCTCGCCGCCCGAGAGCGTGCCCGCGAGCTGCGCCCGGCGCTCGCGCAGGCGCGGGAAAGTGGCGAACAGTTCCTCCATCCGCCGGCCCAGCTCCGCGCTATCATGGCGGATCAGATAGCCGCCGAGCCGCAGGTTCTCCTCCACCGCCAGCGCGCCGAAGATCCGCCGGCCCTCCGGCACGTGGCCAAGGCCGAGCGCGACGATGCGGTGCGCGCTCATGCGGTCGATCCGCCGCCCGCCCAGCGCCACCTCGCCGCCGCGCACACGCACCAACCCGGTGAGCGCGCGCAGGGTGGTGGTCTTTCCCGCGCCGTTGCTGCCGAGCAGGGCGACGATCTCGCCGGCACCCAGATCCAGGGAAATGCCGTGCAGCACCTCGATCGTGCCGTAGCCGGCGCGCAGATCGCGGACTGCGAGCAGGCTCAAGCACCCGTCTCCGCGACCAGGGGCGCGCCGCCCTCGTCCTCGTCCGTGGCGTCCTCCTCCTCGCTGCCGAGATAGGCGTCGATCACCCGCTGATCGGCCTGGATCGCGGCCGGCGGGCCCTCTGCGATGACCGTGCCGCGGTCCATCACCACGATGCGGTCGGAGATGCCCATCACCAGCATCATGTCGTGCTCGATGAGCTGCACCGTCACGCCGAGATCGCGGATGGCGCGGATCAGCGCCATCAGGGCGCCCTTCTCGGTGGGATTCATCCCCGCAGCCGGCTCGTCCAGCAGCAGCAGACGCGGGCGGCTCGCGAGCGCCCGGGCGATCTCCAGCCGGCGCTGGTCGCCGTACGGAAGGTCCGCCGCGCGCTCGCCGGCACGGCCAGCCAGGCCAACAAAGTCGAGCCACGCCAGCGCCTCCTCGTGATGCTCCCCCTCCTCGCGCCGGGCGCGCGGCAGGGAAAGCACTTGGCCGGCGATGCTGACCCGCGCCCGGTGGTCCATGCCGACCAGCACATTCTCGAACGCGGTCAGCTCCGGGAACAGCCTTATTCCCTGGAACGTGCGCGCGATGCCGAGATGCACCACCCGGTGCGGCGTGCGGCCGAGGATTGAGCGGCCCAGCCAGGAGACGGTGCCGGAGGTGGGGCGGGTGACGCCGGTGAGGCAGTTGAACACGCTCGTCTTGCCGGCTCCGTTGGGGCCGATCACGCTGAGGATTTCGCCGCGGAAGACGCGGAAGCTCACGGAGGCAACGGCGGTGACGCCGCCGAACACCTTGCGCAGGTTTTGCACCTCCAGCAGCACCTCGCCCGCGCGCCCCCCCGCCTCCATGCGCGGCAGAACCTGGCGCGCCTTGTCGCGCACCGGCACCGGCGGGCGGCGCAGCCGCGCGGGCCACAGGCCCTGCGGGCGCACCAGCATCAGCAGGATCAGCGCGATCGCGAAGCCCAGGATGCGCCAGATGTTCAGGAAGCGCAGCGCCTCGGGCAGGCCCGCGACCAGCCCGGCGCCAAGGATGACCCCAGGTATGCTGCCGCGTCCGCCGAGCACGACGATGATCAGGATCGTCACCGATTGCAGGTAGGTGAACCCGGTCGGGTCGATCGTGCCGAAGCGCGCGGCGAACAGGCTGCCGCCAAAACCGCCAATCAGCGCGCCCATCACATAGGCCAGCAGCTTCACGAACAGCGTCGGCACGCCGACCGCCTCGGCCGCGGACTCGTCCTCGCGCAGGCTGGTCCAGGCGCGACCGAGGCGCGAGCGGCTCAGGCGGATCGCGAACAGCAGCACGACCAGCAGGAAGCCCATGCCGAGTTCGTAGACCTGGCGCGGCGAGCTGATCTCCAGGCCGAGGATCGAGGGCGGGTTGATGCCGTAGATGCCGTTCGGCCCGCCGGTGATGCTGAGATTGGTCGCGGTGACGCGGACGATCTCGCCAAAGCCCAGCGTGACGATCGCAAGATAGTCGCTGCGCAGGCGCAGCGTTGGATAGCCGATGATGACGCCGGAGATCGCCGCGAAGCCCAGGCTCGCCGGCAGCGTCGCCCAGAAGCTGAAGCCGGCGAGCGTTTCCAGGAGCGCGGTGGCGTAGGCGCCGATCGCGAAGAACGCCGCGTAGCCGAGGTCGAGCAGACCCGCATAGCCGACCACGATGTTCAGCCCGAGACCAAGGATCGCGTAGGTGATGATCGTGAGCCCGACATCGATGATGTAGTTGCTGGCGAAGAACGGCACCGCGGCGGCCAGCGCGAAAGCAGCGACGGCGGCGCCCCGGTTTGCCGTGCGCTCCATCTACATCCGCTCCACGACACGCTCGCCGAACAGGCCGGTCGGCTTGACGGTCAGCACGGCGATCAGGATGCCGAACACGAACACGTCGGTCCACTCGGAGGAGAGATAGCCGGAAAAGAAGGCTTCCAGCAGGCCGATCAGGATACCGCCCGCCATCGCGCCGGGGATATTGCCGATGCCGCCCAGCACGGCGGCGGTGAAGGCGCGCAGGCCGAGCAGGAAGCCCATGAAGAAGTTGATCTGCGTGTAGTAGACGCCCTCCATCACCCCGGCCACCGCGGCGAGCGCGGAGCCGATGAAGAACGTGAGCTGGATCACCCGTTCGACGTTGATGCCCATCAGCCGCGCCGCGTCCTGATCGACCGCCAGGGCGCGCATCGCGGTGCCGACATAGGTGCGATGGACGA
This sequence comes from uncultured Pseudomonadota bacterium, assembly GCA_963818725.1. Taxonomy (GTDB): domain Bacteria; phylum Pseudomonadota; class Alphaproteobacteria; order Acetobacterales; family Acetobacteraceae; genus DATFDN01. Next base: position 556,755 of record CAWFTU010000001.1, read on the forward strand.
ACACATAGAGCGCCAGCATCAGCACGAGGCTTGAGCCGATAATGCCAATCTGCGCCCAGCTGATATGCGCCGCGCCGATCGGGAAGCCGGCATTGCTGAGGATGTGCGGGTAGGTGTTGAAGCCCGGGCCGTAGATGATAAGGACGCTGTTTTCCAGCGCGAGCGAAACGCCGAGCGCGGTGATCAGGATGGAGAGACGCGGCGCGTTCAGCAGCGGCTGGTAGGCAACGCGATCGATGAACACGCCGAGCACGCCGCTGAGCAGCATCGAGGCCGCCAGCGCCGCCAGGATGGCCAGTCCCCAGTGCAGGTGCGCGCCGACCAGCGGCGTAAGCACGCTCCAGCCGACGAACGCGCCCACCATGAACAGGTCGCCGTGGGCGAAGTTGATCAGCCGGATGATGCCGTAGACCATCGTGTAGCCAAGGGCGACGAGCGCGTAGAACGAACCGATCGTCAGCCCCTGGATCAACAGCTCGGTGAAGATATCCACCGGGACTGCCGGCCGGCTACTGTTTCACCAGCTCCCATTTCCCGTTGTCATCGAGGCGCGCGTAGGGGGCGAACTGGTCATTCCTGACCTCGATCACGATGTACACCGCGCGGGTGCGGTCGCCATTCTTGTTGAAGGTGATGCTGCCGGTGAGGCCGTTGTAGTCCTTGACCTTGTGCAGTGCCTCGATGATCGCCGACGGCTTGTCGGATTCCGGCATCCTTGATCGCCTGCGCGACCACGCCGACGGAGTTGTACTCATAGACCGAATAGGGGCCGGGCGGAGCGTGGAACTGCTTCTCATATTCGGCCACGTAGCCCTTGGCCCCCGACAGGAACTGCGCGAGCGGCGCGGTGGTGATCAGCATCCCGTCAGCCGCCGGCCCGGCGGTCTTGAGCAGCACTGGAGAGTTGGTCGCGTCGCCGCCCATGAAGCGGCCCGGCATGTTGATCTGCTTCGCCTCCTTCACCATCAGCCCGGCCTCGGAGAAATAACCCGTGTAATAGGTCACGTCGGGCTTGAGGGACGAGACGCGGGTGAGCACCGGGGCATAGTCCATCTGCCCCGGCGTGATCGCGTTGTCATAGACGACTTCGACATGGTCGCCCTTCAGCGCCTTCACGGTGGCGTCCGCCAGCCCCTTGGCGTAGGTCGTGTTGTCGTTGATGACCGCAGCGCGCTTGGCGTGCAGGAAGTTCGCCATGAAATCGGCGGCGAACGGACCCTGCTCGTCATCGCGTCCGATCACGCGGAACATATTGTTGTAGCCCATCTCGGTGAGCTTGGGATTGGTTGAGGCGTCGAGCACATAGGCGATGCCGGCGCGACGCAGTGGCGTCACCTCGGGCAGCGCGGCCGAGGAGCAGTATCCGCCGGCGACCGCCACCACGCCGCCGTCAATCAACTTCTGGGCGGCCTGCACCGCGCTCTGCGCCTCGCAGGCATCGTCCTCCGCCACGATCTCGATCTTCTTGCCCAGCACGCCGCCCTCGGCGTTGATGTGCTCGGCGGCAAGCTTGGCGCCGTTCAGGATGTCCTCGCCGGCGCTCGCGTAGCTGCCGGAGAGCGGCACCGGCACGCCAATCCTGATCGTGCCGCTGGCCGCGAAGGAAGGTGGCGCAGCCAGGCCGGCGGCCGTCAGCACTGCCAGCGCCATGCCGAGCGCCGTGGTGGGTGTTGGGACCATTGCTCGCTCCTCGCTGCCCGTCCGGTGCAACCCTGTATCGCCGCGAACGGGAGGGCAAGCGGCTCGAGTTAGCGCCTGATCAGGTCGAGCGAGGCGCGCGACAGCGGTTCGGGCGCCTGTTCGGTGACGATGTAGGTCCGGCCCAGCGTCATCGCGGCGCCGTGATCCGAGTCCATCAGAATCATGTGCGCGAACAGCACCATGCCAGGCGTGAGCGCGACCGGGTTGTTACGGTAGAACATCGGCGGGTCCATCCAGCTCGGGGTGAACTTTGCCCCCAGGCTGTAGCCGCAGGCGTTCAGGCGGTGCGGGCCCATGCCGTGCGCGTCCATGACCCGGGCATGGGCGTCGAACACGTCGCCCGCGGTCCTTCCCGGACGGAGCACTGCCTCGCAGGCCTCCAGCGCCTCCCGGCAGGCGTCATGCATGCTCAGATGCTCCGGGCGTGGCCGGCCGATGATGGCGGTGCGCATCAGGGCGGCGTGGTAGTGGCGCCAGACGCCGGCGAACTCGAGCGTGAGCTGGTCCTCGGCGGAAAGGCGGCGGCCGGACTTGTAGCGGCAAAGCAGCGCGTCCTCGCCGGAGCCGATGATGAACTCGTTGCCGGGATAGTCGCCGCCGGCCGCGAGCACCGCCCCTTGCATGGCGGCGAGGATCGCGGCCTCGTCCGCGCCGGCGCGGATCTCGTTCAGGCCGGCCGCCAGCGCTTTGTCGGCCAGCTCGCCGGACCTGCGGGCACAGTCCAGCTCGGCCGGGGATTTCACCGCGCGCAGGCCGTCGATCAGGCCGGAGGCGTCCTCAAGCGCGCAGAAGCCGTTCAGCGCTTCGTCCACGGCCTTGCCGTGAGCGTGGCTCAGCCCGTAAGCGTTGGTCTCGATTCCGAGGCGCCGCCCGCGTGCGCCGAGGCTTTCCAGCATCGCCCGAAGCTGCGTGGCAGGCCGCGCGCCAGCCTCGTCGATCCAGACGCGGATATCGGGGATGATCGAGGTGCGCTGCGCCTGCCGCAGATCGGCGGAGCGGGTGATCAGCGCCAGTCGGCCGTCGGTGCCGAGATAGAGGCACTGGAAGAAGCAGAAGCCGAAGCTGTCATAGCCGGTGAGGTAGTACATGCTCTCCTGCTGAAAGATCAGCAGGCCATCCAGGCCGCGCGCACCGAGTGTCCGGCCGGCGGCATCGATCCGGCACTGGAATTCCTCGCGGGTGAAGTGCAGGGCCATCACGGTCCTCGGCTCGACCGGGCGCAGTCTATGCCCAGGGCGCGACACGCGCGACGGCGTTCACAGCTTCCACTGCATCGACGCCCGGAAAGCCTACCATTTAGGCAAGTTATGGGGCATTCGCTCGCATTTCAGCCTTATGCGATCTAATCAGGAAGCATCTGCACTGTTCTCATTCATGTTACCGAGGTGGTGGTTGCCAAATTGCCGCATTTGCGCGCAGTTTCTCGGACACACCCAAGGTCACAGCTAGCCCAAATTGATGATGCACAAGGCCTTCCTGAAAGCGGGGCACGCCCCGACCCTGTTCGCCGCCTTTCTCTATCTCTATTTCGATATGAGCTTCATGGTTTGGGTCATGCTCGGCCCGCTGGGCGTGCAGATCGCCGGGGAGCTGCGTCTCGATCCCGCGCAGAAGGGATTGATGGTCGCCGTGCCAGTACTGGCCGGCGCCCTTCTGCGTGTCGTCAACGGCGTGTTGGTCGACCGCATCAAGCCGAGGCGCACCGGAATCATCGGCCAGGAGATCGTCTTGGCGGGACTGACCGTGGCTTGGCTTGCTGGCATCCACAGCTTCGCCCAGGTGCTCCTGCTCGGCGTTGTGCTGGGGGTGGCGGGGGCGTCCTTCGCGGTCGCGCTGCCGCTCGCTTCCCGCTGGTATCCGCCCGAGTACCAGGGCACCGCGTTGGGTATCGCCGGCGCCGGCAATTCTGGAACGGTGCTCGCGTCGCTGTTCGCGCCCGCGCTGGCCACGGCTTTCGGGTGGACCAACGTGCTCGGCTTGGCCATCGTCCCGCTGACCGTCGCCTTCGTGGTCTACCTGCTCTGCGCTCGCGACGCCCCGAACCCGCCGCCGCCCAAGGGGTTCGGGGACTACCTTGCCGCGCTCCGAATCGGCGACGCCTGGTGGTTCATGTTCTTCTACGGCGTCACCTTCGGCGGCTTCGTCGGCCTTGCCTCCTCGCTGACGATCTATTTCAACGCAGAATACGGGCTGAGCCCGGTGACCGCAGGATATTTTTCGGCTGCCTGCGTCTTCGCGGGCTCGATGGTGCGCCCGGTTGGTGGAGCGGTGGCGGACCGGGTGGGTGGCGTCCGTACGCTGTCGGTGCTCTATGTCATCGCCGCGACCGCGCTGATCCTGGTCAGCTTCCAGCCACCTCACGCGTGGATGGCACTCGCCGTCTTCGTGGTCGCCATGCTCGCGCTCGGCTTGGGCAACGGCGCGGTATTCCAGTTGGTGCCCCAGCGCTTCCGGCGCGAGATCGGGCTGATGACGGGGCTGGTCGGGATGACCGGCGGTCTCGGCGGCTTCTATCTGGCGTCCAGCCTCGGCTACTCCAAGCAACTGACCGGCAGTTACCAAGCCGGCTTCCTGGTGTTCGCGGCGCTCGCCGCGTTGGCCCTGGTGGGCCTCACCGGCGTGAAGTCCCGCTGGCGTAGCACCTGGGGCGCAGTGCCCGGCGTCGCGCGGGTCTGAGGGCGCATCCCGATGGATGGTGCCGCTTCCTTGCCGGCCGAGACGGCCACGCATTGCCCCTATTGCGCGCTGCAGTGCGGGATGGCGCTGGTGCGGACCGGGGATCGCTGGAGCGTCGCCGCGCGGGATTTTCCGACCAACAAGGGCGGGCTGTGCCGGAAGGGCTGGACAGCGGCGGCCCTGCTGGACGCACCAGACCGGCTGCTCACGCCGATGCTGCGCGAGACCAAGGGCGCGCCGCTGCGTCCGGCGAGCTGGGATGAGGCTCTCGACCGGGTGGCGGCGGGCATGCGCGCGATCCAGGCGGCGCACGGGGCCGATGCGTTCGCCGTATTCGGCGGCGGCGGCCTGACCAACGAAAAGGCTTACGCCCTTGGCAAGTTCGCCCGGATCGCCTTGCGCACGGCGAACATCGACTACAACGGGCGCTTCTGCATGGCCTCCGCGGCGGCGGCCGGCCTGCGCGCCTTCGGCCTCGATCGCGGGCTGCCCTTCCCGCTGGAGGACATTCCCGGCGCGGAGGCCATTCTGGTGACGGGCGGCAATCCCGCCGAGACACTGCCGCCGATCATGCAGTATTTCGACGAGCAGCTTCGTCGCGGCGGCAAGCTGATCGTCGCCGACCCCCGCCGGACGGCCATGGCGCGGGCGGCAACATTGCACCTGCAACTGACGCCGGGCACCGACGCCGCCTTGGCGAACGGGCTGCTGCACGTCGCCGTGCAGCACCGGTTGATCGATACCGTCTTCATCGCCGCCCGCACCACTGGCTTCGAGGCAGCGCGGCGCGTCGTCGCCAGCTACTGGCCGGACCGTGTGGAGCGGATCACCGGCGTACCAGCGGCGCAGATCGTCGAGGCAGCGCACATCCTGGGTGAAGCCGCGACAGCCATGGTGCTGTCGGGGCGCGGCACCGAGCAGCAGAGCCAAGGCGTGAACAACGCGCTGGCCTTCATCAATCTGGCCTTGGCGCTTGGCCACGCGGGTCGAAGGTTCTGCGGCTGGGGATGCCTGACCGGCCAGGGGAATGGCCAGGGCGGTCGCGAACACGGCCAGAAGGCTGACCAACTACCGGGCTATCGCAAGCTGGACAACGCGCAGCACCGCGCCGAGGTGGCGGCTGTCTGGGGCATCAATCCGGACGACCTTCCCAGGCCCGGCCTGAGCGCTTGCGAACTGCTGGGCGCCCTGGGCGGGGCCGTGCGCGGCTTGCTGGTGATGGCCTCCAATGTCCTGGTCTCCGCACCCGAGGCAAACCAGCTCGCGTCCGGGCTCGACGGGCTGGAGCTGCTGGTGGTCGCCGACCTGTTCCTGTCCGAGACCGCCGCGCGCGCCGATGTGGTGCTGCCCGTGACGCAATGGGCCGAAGAGGAAGGCACCATGACCAACCTGGAAGGGCGCGTGCTGCGGCGCCGCCGGGCCAAGGAGCCGCCTCCCGGTGTGTGGACGGACACCCAGATCCTGAAAGCGCTGGCTGATCGTCTAGGACGCGGCACAGGCTTCAGCGCCGATGCGCCCGCCACGTTCGAGGAGTTCCGCCGTGCCACCGCTGGCGGTCCCGCCGACTACGCCGGCATCACCCGCGAGCGGATCGACCGGGAGCAGGGCGTGTTCTGGCCGTGTCCGTCCGAGGCGCACCCCGGCGTGCCGCGCCTGTTCCTGGACCGCTTCGCGACCGAGGATGGGCGCGCTGTATTCACACCCGTGCGGCACGCTCCCCCCGCGGAGGAGCCGGACGAGGATTTCCCGCTCTTCCTGACCACTGGGCGGGTTCTGGTGCATTACCAGACCGGCGCGCAGACCCGCCGCGTCCCCGAGCTCGCCGGCGCCGAGCCGGAAGCTTTTGTCGAAATCCATCCCGATACCGCGCGCATCTACGGCATCCTCGCAGACGACACCGTCCGGCTGACGACACGCCGCGGCACGGCGGAGCTTCGGGCCCGGCTCACCCGGAATATCCGCATGGATACGCTATTCGTGCCCTTTCACTGGGGCGGCGCGAACAGCGCGAATCGCCTCACGCACGCCGCGCTCGATCCAGTCTCCCGCATCCCGGAGTTCAAGGTCTGCGCGGTTCGTATCGCCAGGGCCGCCGACCCCAGCGCGCACGCGGCACGAGCCGCGCTCGCCTCGCCGGCGCCTTCCCGCTGACGCCATCTAGCCCGAGGTCAGACCATGCTTGAATCCACCCCGCGCGTTGTCACCGGGATCTTCCGTTTTCAGGGTGCCGGTTACGAGAGAATGGACCTGCTGCACGCGCGGCTCTCCTACACCGTGCCGCCCGACAAGCGCGCGCAGTTGATCTACTTCCGCGCCGGCAATTCCAGCCCGGAGATGATTTGCCTGGCGTTGCTTCGCAATGGCCAACCAATGCGCTTTTTCCCCATCGGCGCCAAGGCGGCGGAGCATGTGTCCCTTGCCGTGGTCGAAGACCTGCCTCCGGACGCCAAGCTGGAGGTGTTCATCGCGGCTCCGGAAGGGGTCGCCGGCACGATCGCGCTCGACATGGGGTTGGTCGAGATATGAGGGGGCGCGGGATGGGCAAGCAGAAGCTGGTCGTGATCGGCAACGGCATGGCCGGGGCCCGCGCGGCGGAAGAGGTGTTGCTGCGCGGCGGCGACGAGCTGTTTGACATCGTCATGTTCGGTGGCGAGCCGTACGGCAACTACAATCGCATCCTGCTGTCGAACGTTCTGGGCGGCAGTCAGAGCCCCGAGGACATTTTCATCAACCCGCTGTCCTGGTATGCGGAGCACGACGTCATCCTACATGCGGGGGCGCATGTCACCACGGTCGACCGGGCCGCGCGCGTGGTGGTGGCCGAGAACGGAATCCGCGAAAGCTACGACAAGCTCTTGATCGCCACCGGCAGCCGCGCGTTTATTCCGCCCATGGAGGGCACCTACGGTGCCGATGGCAGGATGAAGCCCGGCGTATTCGCCTTCCGCACCCTCGACGACTGCAACGGCATCATCGCGCAGGCGGGGCGCGCCAAGCGAGCCGCCGTGATCGGTGGCGGTCTGCTAGGCCTGGAAGCGGCCCGCGGCCTGCTGAACCACCGGTGCGAGGTGCACGTCATCCTCTTAGTAGCCACCTGATGGAAGCCCAGTTGGACGCGACTGGGGGCGCCCTCCTGAAATCCCTCATGGAAAACATGGGCGTTCACGTCCACCTGCGAAAGTTGACCACCGCGATTCTTGGCGAGGAGCACGTCACCGGTCTCGCTTTCAAGGACGGAACAACGCTGGAGTGCGACATGGTCGTCATCTCGGCGGGTATCAAGCCGAATGCCGAGATCGCCATGCGCGCCGGATTGACCGTGGAGCGCGCGATCGTCACCGACAACCACATGCGGTCGGTGGACGACATGAATGTCTATGCGGTCGGGGAGTGCGCGCAGCACCGCGGGCGGGTCTATGGCCTGGTCGCGCCGTTGTGGGAGCAGGCGAAAGTATTTGCCGACCACATCACCGGCTTCAACCGCAACGCGCAGTATCACGGTTCCAAGCTCGCGACCAAGCTGAAGGTGATGGGGGTCGAGCTGGCGTCGATGGGCATCACCGAGGCCGCTGACGAGAACGATGAAATCATCCAGTTCAGCGAGCCGAAGAAGGGCACGTACAAAAAGCTGATCGTGCGGGACGGTCGCCTGGTCGGGGGTATCCTGATGGGCGACATCGCCAAGGCCGCCTATCTGATGCAGGCGTACGACCGGGACAGCGCGCTTCCCGAGGAGCGTCTCTCCTTGTTGTTTGATCTCGGCACGCCGCCGCAGCGCGTGACCCTGGACGAGATGCCGGTGGATGCGCAGATCTGCAACTGCAACGGCGTCAGCAAGGGTGCGATCGGCGACTGCGTCGCATCCGGACGGCGCAGCGCGAAGGCGGTCACGGACGCGACCCGCGCCGGCTTGGGCTGTGGCTCCTGCAAGAGCCTGGTCGCCGATCTGGTACAGTGGTATTGCGGCGGTGAGGTGGAAGAGGATCCCTCTGTCCACTACTACGTACCCTGCGTCCCGCTCCGCAAGCCGGAGCTGATGAAGGCGATCCGCGATCAGGGTCTGAAATCTGTCTCTTCCGTTTTCCGCGCGTTGGCCGGTGGCCAGGAGGAGGCGGCCAGCAAGCCGGCGTTGGCGTCCCTGCTGATAACGATCTGGGGGGGCGAGTACGAGGACGAGCGTGACGCGCGTTTCATCAACGACAGGGTCCACGGAAACGTCCAGAAGGACGGGACCTTCTCGGTGATCCCGGAGATGCCGGGCGGTATCTGCACCCCGGCGCAACTCAGGCGAATTGCCGAGGTGGCGGAGAAGCATCGCGTTCCGCGGGTGAAGCTGACCGGCGGGCAGCGCATCGATCTGGTCGGCATCCCGAAGGAGGATTTGCCACAGGTCTGGCGGGATCTTGACATGCCGGCCGGCTGGGCGTGGGGCAAAAGCTACCGCACCTGCAAGAGCTGCATCGGTACCGATTTTTGCCGCTTCGGCCTGGGCGACAGCATGGGCCTGGCAGGGAAGATCGAAAAGCGGTTCCGCGGCATCGACAGCCCGGGCAAGTTGAAGCTGGCAACGGCCGGGTGCCCGCGCAATTGCTCGGAGGCCATGGTGAAGGATGTCGGCGCCGTCGCGATCGGAGATGGCAAATGGGAGATCTACGTTGGCGGCGCGGCCGGCGGGCATGTGCGCAAGGCGGATGTGCTCTGCATGGTTGCCAGCGAGGATGACGTCCTGCGCTATGCCGGGCGCTTCATGCAGTATTACCGAGAGAATGCCAAGTACAAGGAGCGCACCTACACGTTCGTCGAGCGGGTCGGGTTGGAGCGCATTCGCGCCGTGGTCGTGGATGATGCGGATGGGATTGCAGCGGAGCTGGATATGGCGATGGAGCAGTCTGTCGCGGCGGTGCGCGATCCTTGGAAGGAGGCCACGGCGCCAAAAACTTCCAATCAGTTCGCCTCTCTCATATTGGCGGAGGGCTGAGATGGTGGGTGAGCGCGCGATCGGTCGTCTGGCGCAAATCCCGAAGGGGGAAGGGCGCGCCTTCAGGGTCGGCGGGCTACAGATCGCTATCTTTCACACCCGCGCCGGCGAGGTGTTCGCGACCCAGTCCGAATGCCCGCACCGCAAGGGACCGCTGGCCGATGGGCTGATCGACAACACGAGGGTGATCTGCCCATTGCATGACCGCACCTATGATCTGCGCACCGGTCAGGAATCAGGGGCGGACTGTCGCCTGCGGCTCTTCCCGGTTCGAACGACAGAGGATGGGACCATTCTCGTGTCCGTGTAGCCTTCCTTATCATGGCTGGGACCGGAGGTAGACCCGTGACACAAAACTCACGCATCCGGTGGGTCATGCCCGCGGACAATGACCTGATCAGCGCCATCGGTCGGGTCATCTACAATTTCGCACAGCTTGAGCTCTGCGTCGGACATATCCGGCGGAAGCTGCGCGGAGTAGCCCGTGTCGAGGGAATCTCGCCGGAGAATACCGCGGTCGAGTTGGAGGGCGCCATTGGCGCGCTTCCGTGGGACCGCGAACTCGTGGCGAGGCTCCTGCAAATCCTGCGCCGGCATCGTGACCTGAAGTTGAGACGGGACCGCCTGCTCTGCTTGTCACAGCACGAGTCAGTCGGAACTGTGAGAGCTTGCGGTGGCGAAGTCGCGCCCGAGTTGTGGCGAGCAACGGACATCCTGAGCCTGGCGCACGCGTGCGAGGTCGCGACCATCGAGGCGAACCAAGTGCTGCGCAGATACTTGTGACGTAATGGATATCCAGGAGCAGTCTGACATGCAGGATCTCACCCCCGCGGCGGAACGTATCGTCGGCGACATGGCACGGCGCCATGGTGTCAGCGTCGGCGCCGTGCGCACTCTGCTCCGCGCGCTCGTGGCCGGCGGCGGCATGGCCCAGTTCAGCCATCCCGAGCTTGGCGGCACGGGCCAATGGAGTCAGGGCGGCATGGTCATGATCGGGGACATCTTCAACCAGGAGCTCAAGCAGCGCGTGAGCGCACTGTGCGAGGATCTCGCCAGCGCCCTGCGTGGCAACGATAGCGTGCTTGCTGCCCACGGCGTCTCGGAGGGCTCGCGCTGGTGGCCTCCGGAACTGGGCGCCCCTAGTTCTAGCGGCGCCCAGAATGGGGTTCGCTACGCCTACTTCCGCGCCAGCAACCGGCTCGCTGTCGAGCAGGACGGCCGCCTGACCATCCACGACACGGGCGATCACCTGATTTCCGGTATCTCGCAGCAACGAGGCGGCGGCCGGTCCCTTGTCCTAGCAAGCCAGCATGGACCGATGCCCATCACCGACCTCCCCTTGGTCGGCCGAGTCGCTCGGACTTCCTCCCAATCATCCCGCAACCGCGCCACGCGCGCCTGCTTCGGCTCCCCCTGATGCGCAGCCGTCCCCCGGCCCGTCTGCCGAGAGTCCGCTGGTCGCCATTCGGCGTCTGGCCGAGCTGCGGCAGGATGGCATCCTTACCGAAGAGGAATTCGCGGCTAAGAAGACCGATCTGCTGGGCCGCCTCTGACAATCGTGGCGCGTGGCTCGCCTCTTCGGCACGAGATTATTGCTTGATCAGTTTAGTTCGCCAAAGGCGAGGCTCAACGGTTGCTATCGGGCGCACGGAGCCCGGCCACATGGAAGGCTGACGCCTGTGCCCAGGTCGGCTCAGCGCGCCGCGATGCCCGGTCGGTCGGGTTGCCGTCAGAGGACCTCCGTGAGCCTCTTCTTGATCTCCTCGTCGGTTTCGAACCTGATGAGATCGGAGCCCAGCGCGTCCCGAACCGAGACCATGCCGACCGGCCGCCCGTTCTCAACGACCGGCATGTGGCGGAAGCCGTGGTCGTGCATCCGATGCAGCGCGTTCACCAGCAGGCGATCGGGCGTGATCGTCATGACGTTGCGGGTCATGACGGCGCTGAGCTCGGTCGTGTCTGGATCCACGCCCGCCGCCAGGACGCGCTCTAGACAATCGCGTTCGGTGACGATCCCGACGAGCCCGTCGCGCTCGACGACCATGACCGAGCCGACGTGGTGTTCCGCCATGGCGCGCGCCGCCACCCTGACGGATGCAGTCGGGGGCAATGTCAGGACACGCTGGTTACGGATAATTTCGCGGATCGTGCGCATCGCAGCTGCCTTCCCTGAAGGCCCTGATGATCACAAAACTATACCATCGCGCGTTGGCAATTCCAGGGGTAAATCGAGCTGTCTGGCTGCGGCGTAGGGTTGACTCCGGCCAAGCTCGCGAATGTGAGGTATGCCCATGGCACGGGCGCTGGCCGGGGCAAGCTCGCGGCCCTGTGCCGCGCTGGACGGAGCGCACGACCATGCGCGACGTGGCTAACATGGACGCGGTGCAACAGCACGTCGCTGACCTGCTGGCTATCTCGCGCGCAACCGAGAGCGGAGTTAACGGGATCGTGGCCTGGCGCATGAATAAGGCAACAGCCCAACCACCTCGGCAATGTCAGCCAAGCTGCCTGCGGCAGCTTGGGGACGCGCAGATGGAGTGTTCCCAGGCGTATCCGCCTGCCCCCTGTCCCGAGAGCCGTTGCAAACCCTATTCGGCGGCGACCCTAGGCAGATCGGCGAGAGACGCAGCGAGCTCGGCCTCGTCGTAGGCGCGATCTTCGAGCTTGCCGGCTGCGTACTCGATATAGGCCTGCATATCGAAATGGCCGTGGCCGCACAGGTTGAACAATATCGTGCGTCCGGAGCCCTCTTCGCGGCAGCGCAGGGCTTCGTCGATTACACCGCGCACAGCATGATTGGCCTCCGGGGCAGGCAATATGCCCTCTATGCGCGCGAACTGAATTCCCGCCTCGAAGCATCTCGTCTGGGTGTAGGCGCGGCTTTCGATCAACCCAAGCTCCTGCAAGAGGCTGACGAGCGGCGACATGCCGTGGTATCGCAGGCCGCCCGCATGGAACCCGGGTGGCACGAAGGCCGAGCCTAGCGTATGCATCTTGACGAGCGGCGTTAGATGACCCGTGTCGCCGAAATCGTAGGCGTATTTGCCGCGCGTCAGGCTCGGGCAGGCGGACGGCTCGCAGGCGATCACACGCGGCTTTGGGCCGCCGCGCAGTCCCGCACCGATGAACGGGAAGGCGATGCCGGCAAAGTTGCTGCCCCCGCCGGTGCAGCCGACGATGATTTCGGGATAGTCCCCTGCCATCTCAAGCTGCGCGAGGGCTTCCTGGCCAATCACCGTCTGGTGCAACAGAACGTGGTTGAGCACGCTGCCCAAAGAATATTTCGTGTCGGCATTCTGCGCGGCGATTTCGACCGCCTCGCTGATGGCGATGCCTAGGCTACCGCGCGAGTGCGGCTGGTCTGCCAGGATGCGCCGTCCGGCGTCGGTTTCCCTGCTCGGGCTGGCGACGCATTGCGCGCCCCAGGCTTCCATCAGCGCCTTGCGGTAGGGCTTCTGCTCGAAACTGACTTTTACCATGTAGACGCGCACTTCGAGCCCGAACACGGCACCGGCGAAAGCGAGCGCCGAACCCCATTGCCCGGCGCCGGTCTCGGTGCTGAGGCGTTTGACGCCCGCTTGCTTATTGTAGAAGGCCTGCGCCACCGCGGTGTTCGGCTTGTGGCTGCCGGCCGGGCTGACACCCTCGTATTTGTAATAAATCTTGGCCGGGGTATCGAGCGCCCTCTCCAGCCGGTGCGCGCGATAGAGCGGTGAAGGACGCCACTGGCGGTAGACTTCGCGGACCGGTTCGGGAATTTCGACCGTATGCTCGCTGGTCACCTCCTGCTGGATCAGGGTCATCGGAAACAGCGGCTCCAGATCTTCAGGCCCGATCGGCTGCAATGTGCCGGGGTGTAAAACCGGAGCCGGCGGACGCGGTAGATCGGCGACGATGTTGTACCAATCCCTTGGGATCTGCGTTTCATCCAGCAGATATTTCACCGTGTCGGACATCGTTCACCATGCTCTTTGGTTGCCGTGTGGGCCCATCGTCACGCGGTCAGCCGCTCGCTGGCGCTTGTCGGATTCCGCACCCCTGCATCAGCCGGACCTGCCGGTCGGCCACCTCGCGTTTGTAGTCGGCCTGCCGGCTGAGGACTTTGTCAAGATCGAGGTACTTTGGATAGATCGGCTGCTCGTGATTGGTCTGCGCCGGTTCGGCGAGCTTTCTCGGGCCAGTTCGTCGGAGGAGGTTCTCGTCGCGCTCCGCGATAGGCAAGAAGCGGCGAAGAGCGCCGCGGACCGCTTTTCTGGGAAGCGGAGATGATTCGAACTCGAGGGCGAGTTGCTCCTGGCCTCGCGCACGACGCGCGGGTGCAGGCCGGAGGCGCATTTCCGGCGAGCGATCGCCATTAGCGCTGAGGGGCAGGCGAAATCCCTAGAGCTCCGGGCCGCAACGAGCCTGGGTCGGCTCTGGCGAGACCAGGGCCGGCGTGCGGAAGCGCGTGGCCTCGTCGAACCGGTCTACAACTGGCTCACCGAGGGCTTCGATACTCCTGACGTAAGGGAAGCCAAGGCGCTTCTGGACGAGCTCCAGGATCGCTGAATCGCACAACCTGACGCGATGATGCCTCGTCGCCTTGTGGACATCCCGAGGCAAGGTGGGACCGGGCGGTGTCGGATGGGCGGCCTCCGGTGGCGCCCCTGTGGTGGCGCCCCTGTGCGTTGGCCCACAAATCCAGTAGGGAAGCGCTTCTGTCCCGGACGGCTCCAAGGCGCCCACACTTGAAAAGGAAGCCTTCGCGCCTTCCGGGCTGCGAGCGACCCGCAACCTATTGTCTCGGGGGACATTTCAGGCTGGCGCGCTCTTTGGACATTCTGATTGCGGCTGCCGGAGGCGAGCCGCCCGCAGTGGGAGGGAGGAGGACCGACGATGGACACCACGCCGAGTGCGGGGCATGCCGCAGCAAAGCTTGACAGAGTTGCTGTCGACACCGGGAGCCTCACCGCCTTCTACAGAGACATGACTCCACGGGAAAGGCGCACGTTCTGGGCGTGCGGTGTAGGCTGGGCGCTCGACGGCATGGACTTCATGATCTATCCGCTGGTGGTCGGAACGATCATCAAGATGTGGAATGTTAGCCCGGGACCAGCGGGTCTCGCCGTCACGGCCACACTGCTCTGTTCAGCGCTTGGTGGCTGGCTCGGCGGGTTTATCTCCGACCGCATCGGCCGCGTGCTGATGCTTCAGATCTCCGTCGTGTGGTTCTCGGTTTTCAGCGTAGCCTGCGCGCTCGCGCAGAACTTCGAGCAGCTCCTGATCGCGCGCGCGGTGCTCGGTTTCGGTTTCGGCGCGGAGTGGGCGGCCGGCGCTGTGCTGATGGGCGAGACCATCCGCGCGCAATATCGGGGACGCGCGGTGGGCTGTGTTCAATCGGCCTGGGCTGTCGGTTGGGCCGGCGCCGTGGTCTCGCAGGCAGCGCTATTCAGCCTGCTGCCGCCCGGGCAGGCATGGCGCTGGATGTTTGTGGTCGGAGCGGTTCCGGCGTTACTCATCTACTACGTGCGCCGTTTCGTCGAAGAGCCCGAAGTGGCCGCCGAGGTACGCCGCAAGGCGGTCCAGGCCGGAGACAGTCCTTCGATCCTAGAGATTTTTTCAGGCCCAGTCCTGAAAACAACCATTCTCGCCTCGCTCGTCGCGACGGGCGCCCAGGGTGGCTACTACGCGATCACGAGTTGGGTTCCCCGGTTTCTCACGACGGAGCGGCATCTCTCTGTCGTCAACTCGACTGGCTATCTCGCCTCGCTCATTGTTGGTAGTTTTGCCGGATACCTTATGGGCGCCTGGCTTGCCGATCGGATTGGGCGGCGGAACCTGTTCCTGGTCTTCTCGCTGGGCGCGATAGCGGTCACGGTCGCCTACACTCAGCTGCCGCTCTCGAACGGTTGGATGCTGGTGCTCGGCTTCCCGCTCGGCTTCTTCTCTTCTGGGTATTTCTCCGGCATGGGCCCGTTCCTGACGGAACTCTTTTCGACCCGTTTGAGAGGCTCGGGCCAGGGCTTCTGCTACAATTTCGGCCGGGGCGTCGGCGCCTTGTTCCCGGCCCTCGTCGGCTTCATCTCCGCCAGGTTGGGCCTTGCCAATGCCATCGCGATCTTCGCGATCAGTGCGTACGGCCTGTTTTTCGTCGCCGCCTTTGTGCTTCCGGAAACTCGCGGAAAGGTTCTTGACGCAAATGGTTGACCAGGCCACTCCCACAAACTCCATCCGCGATTGTGCCGGGCCGGCCCCTGATCGCGCGGGCCAACCCGGTTCCGGGTTCCGGATGGGATGAACATGCGGGGGGACTCAGCCGCCATGGCCAAAGGTTCCGATCTCCTAGTCGCCGCGCTGGAGAACGAGGGTGTCGAGCGCATCTTCGGCGTGCCGGGTGAGGAAAACCTCGACGTTGTCGAGTCGCTGCGCACGTCGAGCATCAAGCTGATCCTCACCCGGCACGAGCAAGGGGCGGCTTTCATGGCGGCGACCTACGGCCGGCTCACCGGCAAGCCCGGCGTGTGCATCACCACCCTCGGCCCGGGTGCGCTCAACCTGACCACGGGCGCGGCCTACGCTCTGCTCGGCGCCATGCCGATGGTGATGATCACCGGGCAGAAGGGCATCATGAGCTCGCGCCAGGCGCGCTTTCAGATCGTCGATGTGGTCAGCGCCTTCCGGCCGCTGACCAAGCTGTCCCGTCAAGTCGTCAGCCCTGGCAGCATCCCGACCCTGGTGCGCGACGCCTTCCGGATCGCCACGGAGGAGCGGCCCGGCCCGGTGCTTCTGGAGTTGCCGGAGGACGTGGCCGCCGAGGAAGCCGACGACCTGACGATGGTGCCGGTGCATCCGATCGAGATCCCGGTCGCGCACCGGGACGCGCTGGACCGGGCGGCCGGGATGATCCTGGCCGCCAAGCGCCCGCTCATCATGCTGGGCGCGGCGGCCTCGCGCCCGCGCAGCACGGCAGGGATCACCGGCTTCGTCCGCCGCACAGGAATCCCGTTCTTCACCACGCAGATGGGCAAGGGAACGGTCGCCGGTGGCGGCCAACTCTACATGGGCACCGCGGCCCTGTCCGAGCGCGACTACGTGCATGAGGCGGTGGACCGCGCCGACCTGATCATCGCCATCGGCCACGACACCGTCGAGAAGCCGCCCTTCCTCATGGGTCCCGAGGGGCCGCACGTGATCCATGTCAGCTACACGCCAGCCAATGTGGAGCAGGTCTATTTTCCGCAATGCGAGGTGGTGGGCGACGTGGGACCCAGCCTGGAGCTGCTGGCGGACCGGGTGGAAGGCAAGCTGCACCACGCGGGCGCGCTCCTGCCCTTGCGCGAAGGCATCCTGGGCCGGATCACCGACCGCGCGGCCGAGGGCCGTTGGCCGCCCACGCCCCAGCGCCTGGTCCACGACGTGCGCGCGGTGATGCCGCCCGACGGGATCGTGGCGCTGGACAACGGCATGTACAAGATCTGGTTCGCCCGTAACTACCGCACGCACGTGGCCAACACGCTGCTGCTCGACAACGCGCTGGCCACCATGGGCGCGGGCCTACCCTCGGCGATGATGGCGGCGATGCTTCACCCGGAGCGGCGCGTTCTGGCGGTGTGCGGCGACGGCGGGTTCATGATGAACAGCCAGGAGCTGGAGACCGCGGTCCGCCTCAAGCTGAGCCTGGTGGTGCTGATCCTCGACGATGGCGCCTACGGCATGATCCGCTGGAAGCAGGCGGTGGATGGCTTCGCCGACTGGGGTTTGACCTATGGCAACCCGGACTTCGTCCAGTATGCCGAGAGCTACGGGGCGACGGGCCACCGCGTGGAGGCCACCGAGGATCTGGTGCCCACGCTGGAGGCCGCGTTCCGCGCCGGCGGCGTCCACCTCGTCGGCGTGCCCATCGACTACAGCGAGAACACCCGCGTGCTCGTCGATGAGTTGCGCGCGCGGGTGCCCCAGCCGGTCTGAGGCGGGCGAGGCTGCATCCGGTTCACTCTATTCCTGCTCCTCGCGCCCATAGGCGAGCAGCAGGCCGAGAATGATCAGACCATAGACGATGCTGCGTCCGTAATCAGGCATGTTCATGGCGAGCAGCACGCTGACGAGCGCGACGAGCGTGATGGCGCCAGCGGCGGTGCCGACGTACCCGCCCCGTCCGCCAAGGATGTAGACGCCGCCGATGACGACTGCGGCGATGGATTGGAATAGATAAGGGTCGCCCATTCCGAGCGCTGCCTGGCCGCCGAACCCGACCAGCATGATTCCAGCGACAGCGGAGAAGAGGCCGCTCAGGCCGTAAAGGGCGGTCGTGACGGCGGTGACTCGCAGGCCCGCCAGGTAGCTGACCCGGGCGCTGTTGCCGACAGCATAGGTGGCGCGGCCGAACGTCGTGAAGCTCAGGACGAGCGAGACGGCGACGGCGACGAGCAGCCAGACATAGAGCACGGCGGGGACGCCGAGCAGATGCCCATGCACGGCTTCCTGGATGAGGGGTGGCGCGTAGGCGGCGCAAGCCTGGCAGGTCATGCCGCTGGAAAGGCCGAGCGTCAGGCCCTCCATGATGCCGTTCATGGCGAGCGTCATGACGACGGCGGGGACGCCGAACATGCCGACGCCGATGCCGTTGACGACGCCGACCAGCGCGCCCATCCCAAGGGTGGCGAGCAGGCCGTAGGCGAGGCGCAGGTTGACGCCGCCGGTGGTGGTGACGAGCAGGATGGCGGCGGCGTTCAGCACCCAGGGCACAGACAGGTCGATGCCGCCGATCAGGATGACGAACATCTGCCCCGCGGCGACGAAACCGACGAAGGACGCGACAACAAGCACGGACTCGATGCCCTGTCCGCTGGCGAATCCGGGGCGTACGATCTCGCCCACCACGAACAGCAGGATGGCGGCGCAGATGGCGTAGAGGACGCGGCGCTGGTCGCGGCCGAGGAGCAGTGCTCTCACCCGCGCCTCCGCACCAGCAGGCCGATACCGTTGGCGGCGAGCACGGCGAGCACGAGGAACATACCCTCGTAGAAGGCCTGGTACAGCGGGTCGATATGGGCGAAGAACAGGATGTTGACGATCATGTTGATGACAAAGGCACCCATGATGACGCCGACGGCGCTGCCCCGGCCGCCGAAGAGGCTGACGCCGCCGAGCACGACGGCGACGATCGAGGTCAGGGTGAAGCCGTTGCCGGTGGTGGCATCGCCGGCGGTGGCGCTGGCGGCCAGGAACAGGCCGCCAGCGGCCGACAGCGTTCCTGCCAGCACGTAGGCGAGGATGGTCGCGCGGCGGGCGGCGATGCCGTTGGCCTGCGCGGCCTGGGGATCGTTGCCGATGGCGAAGATCGCGACGCCCAAGCGGGTGCGGCGGAACGCGGTCCAGCCGATGGCGAGCGCCAGGATGTAGAGCAGCGACCACGGGGCCATCGTGTTGGTCAGGATGGCGGTGTAGGCCTCCGGCACCTGGCCGCCGGGTTGGGGCAGGACGCGGATGGCGATGCCTTGATAGATCGACAGGGTGGCGAGAGTGACCAGGATCGGCTGCAGGCGACCGATGCCGACCAGTAGCCCGTTCACCAGACCGCAGGCGGCGCCGATCAGCAGCACGATGACCGACCAGGCAACCGTGCTCCCGGCGGAGTTGCCGAGCGTGATGGCCGCGGTCGCGTTGGTCAGGTCGATGACGCCCCCGACGGACAAGTCGATGCCGCGGGTCAGCACGACCAGGGTCTGGGCCATGCCCGCGAGGACCAGCGGCATGGTATTGTTGACTGTGGAGGTGATCTCGAAGCTGCCGGGAAGGCGCTGTTGCTGGGCGTAGAAGACGCCGCAGTAGCCGGCGATGCAGGCGCAGAGCAGGAACACGGCGAGCTCCAGCCCGATATTCTGCGCCATCAGATGCGCCCAGCGCGGGCGGCGGGCGGCGTCAGGCAGCGATGCGCTCATGGACCGCGGCGGCGACGATTTGTTCGGCCGTGATGTGCGGGGCGGTCAGCTCGGCGGCGATGCGGCCCTCGCGCATGACGAGCACGCGGTGGCAAAGCTCGGCGAGTTCCTGGGCATCGCTGGAATAGACCAGGACGCCGCGGCCTTCGGCGACGAGGCGAGTCATGAGTTCGTAGATCTCGTGCTTGGTGGCGACATCGACGCCGCGGGTCACGTCGTAGAAGAGCAGGATGCGTGGGTTGGTGAGGAGCCAGCGGCCGAGCAGAGCTTTCTGCTGGTTGCCGCCGGAGAGGGTTCCGACAGGCGTGTTGATGCCGGCCGCGCGGATGGCGAGCTGGCGGACCGTGTCCTCGGCGGGGCGGCGTTCGGCGCCGGGGCGCAGGATGCTGAGGCGGGAGATGCGGTCGAGGATCGAGAGCGTCAGGTTGTCGCGCACGCTCATGCCAAGGAGCAGGCCTTCGGTTTTGCGGTCCTCGGGCACTAGGGCGAGCCGGACGCCGCGGCTTTTCGCCTCGCGCGGGCTGCGGATGCGGACCGGACGACCGCCCAGGAGGATGCGGCCGCCGCTGGGGCGCGCGGCACCGAACAAGGTGAGGAAGAGCTCGCGATGGCCCTGTCCGGCGAGGCCTCCGAAGCCGAGGATTTCGCCCGGACGGAGGCTGAAGCCGAGGTGGTGGAGGCCGAGGGCGGAGAGGTCCTGGACCTCGAGCACGGGGTCGCCGGTGGGCGCGAGCGGGCGCGGGGGGAAGAGTGCCTCGAGGCGCTGGCCGGTCATCAGGGTAACGGCTTCGTTTTCGTCCAGCTCGGCAAAGGTGCCGACATCCTGGCCGTTGCGGAACACGGTGATCCGATCGGCGATGCTGCGCACCTCGTTCCAGCGGTGGGAGGTGAAGACGACGCAGGCGCCGCGAGCGCGAAGGGCACTGATCTGGTCGAACAGCCAGACGACTTCGCGTTCCACAAGGGAAGAGGTGGGTTCGTCGAGGAACAGGATGTCCGGCCGGTGGGATAGGGCGCGAACGATCTCCACGATCTGGCGCTGGGCCAGAGAGATGTCTTCCACCAGCGCGAGCGGATCGATGTGCGTGATGCCCATGCCGGAGAGCAGCGCATCGGCCTCCTGGCCCATGCGGCGATGATTCATGATGCCGAAGCGGCGCGGTTCCCGCCCAAGCAGGAGGTTTTCGGCGACGGTCATGCCCGGGAACAGCATCAGCTCCTGGAACACCGTCCAGGCGCCAATGCCATGGGCCTGCTCGGGTCCGGACAGCCGGACTTCGCGGCCTTTGAGGCGTGTGACGCCGGAGTCGGGTTGCAGGCGGCCGCCCAGGGCCTTGATCATGGTGCTCTTGCCGGCGCCGTTTTCGCCTACCAGGGCGTGAACTTCGCCAGACGCGGCGGCGAAGGACGCGTTGTCGAGGGCACGCACGCCGCCAAATGATTTCGACAGCGTGATGCCCTCGACGAGCAGCCTGGCGTTCGCCTGCTGCATCACGCGGCCGGCAGATTGACCTTGAGCGTGCCGGCGCAAGCTGTGCCGTCCAGCGCCGCCTCCTTGCACAGCGTCACGACCGCGTCAGGGCCGGAATCGGTGAAGTCGTCGAAGAAGCTGTCGGGCAGGTCGGGGAAGACGGTCTCGCCGGCCTTCACCGTCGCGGTGGTCACGTACGGAAATGGAATGGTGATGTCCTTGCGCGGGTATTCCTTGTTCAGGATACGACGGGTGAGTTCGAGCGCCACGACGGAGAGATACGGTGGCTGGCCGACCGAGATGCCGTCGACCGTGTGGCCCATGTAGCCGGTCATGAACTTGCGGAAGCCGTTCTCGGCTTCGCCGGCGGTGGGCGGCAACGGGCGATTGGCGGCGATAAAGGCTTTCAACACGCCGTCTGTGCCACCTTGGCACCAGATGCCGTCGATCTGGGGCAGGGAGTTGAGCACGGCGGCGGTGTTGCGCTCGGCGGTAGAGGAATCCCACATGCCCGTGTAGCGACTGACGACCTTGATTCCCGGGTTCTTGGCCCAGACATTGTCGGCGCCCTTGTTGCGGTCCTCGTCGACCGAGGTGCCGGCCACGCCCGTGACCATGATGACGTTGCCCTTGCCGTTCAGCTTCTTGGCAAGCCAGTCGGCCAGGGTCTCGCCGAACTTCACCTGGTCGGTGTTGACCTTCAGCGCCTTGGGCGTTGTGACGATGTTGTCAAATGAGACGACCAGGATCCCGCGCCCGGCTGCCTGGCTGAGGATGCCGTTCAGCCCGGTGGGAGAGGCGGCGTTGATGATGATGGCATCCACCCGCTCGGCGATCAGGTTGGTGACCTGCTGCGACTGCTTGCTGACATCGTTGCCGGAGTTGAACCAGGACCCTTCGACCTCGGACTTGAATGGCTCCATCTGGAGAGCCGCCTTGAAGACGTTCTCCATTTCGATGCGCCATTTGTTGCCGATATACGAGTTTGAGAGGGCGATCTTCAGTTTCTTGCCGGCGGCGGTGGCTGGCCGGGCGAGCACCCCGGTCGAGACAGCGGCGGCGGTGCCGAGCAGGGTGCGTCGCGTCAGCGTGTTGATCATTGGACGATTCCCTTGGACGCTTATTACTTCAGGTGCTAACGCACTGCTTTTGCAATGGCAACGCCCCTCTGCTCACGCGCGCGCGAGCAAGCGCTTATCGGCTCCACTCGGGAGCACGCGGATCCGTGGACCCTTCCCGGGGTCGAGTAGCGTTCGGCGGCCTGAATCCGGAGTAAACCATGCACGAACACGCCCCGATCATCGCATCCCTGCCGCTCGGCCACCTTCCCGAGACCCGTTACCCGGATCCGCGGATCGAACCGCTTGACAGGCGGTTTACCTACCGACAGGGCAATGCGGCGATCGAGCGCATCGCCAGCGGATTCCGGTGGGCCGAAGGCCCCGTTTATTTCCGCGATCTGCGTTGCCTGATCTGGAGCGACATCCCCAACAACCGCATGATGCGCTGGCTGGAGGAGGACGGGCGTGTCTCGCTCTTCCGCAATCCCTCCAATTACGCCAATGGCAACACGCGCGATCGGGAAGGCCGCCTTGTGACCTGCGAACACGACACACGCCGCGTGACCAGGACCGAGTACGACGGAACGATTGCCGTGCTGCTCGACGGTTATCAGGGCAAGCCGCTTAATGCGCCAAACGATGTCGTCGTGGCGAGCGACGGGGCGGTGTGGTTCACCGACCCTGGTTACGGCATTGACGGCCCTTATGAGGGTCATGCCGCGCAGGCGGAGCTTGGACGTCACGTTTACCGCCTCGACCCCAAGACTGGTGCCGCGCGGGTCGTTGCGGATGATTTCGTGCGCCCGAACGGACTTTGCTTTTCGCCTGACGAGCGCCGCCTCTACATCGTGGATTCCGGCGTCACGCATGGCGGTCCCGCGCACATCCGGGTGTTTGACGTGGCCGGCGAGCACCTGTCGAATGGCCGCGTCTTCGCTGAGGATTTCGCGCCGGGGATGACAGATGGCATCCGCACCGACTCGGATGGCAATGTCTGGGCCAGCATGGGCTGGGGCGATCCTGGGGAGGACGGTGTGCGCTGCTATGCTCCCGACGGCGACCTGATCGGCAAGATCCATTTGCCCGAAAGTTGTGCCAATCTCTGCTTCGGCGGCCGCAAGCGCAATCAGCTTTTCATGTGCGCCAGCACCTCGGTCTATGCGCTACACCTGAACCTTGAAGGCGCGCAGCGACCCTAACCGGGCGCGAGCAGCGTCGGATCGTGAGCTGCCGCTTCTCCCCGCCTGACCGGAACTCAGGTCGCAACCGCCTCCAGCGTCTGGCCCGGCTCGATCTTCGGCAGAAGGAGAGCGGTCCATTCGCCAAAGCCCAGCACCACGGCAATGATCAGCCACACCACGGCGGGCGTGGTGACGCTGATGAGGACGGTCCAGAGCAAGGTTCCGATAATCAGGCCCGCTGTGAACATCGCCCCGAGCCAGCCGATCGCGGTGCCGCGAACCCGTGTCGGGAAGCACTCCGCCCAATAAGCGTAGCCGGCGCCCGACCATGTCCCGTTCGTCGCCTGGTAGATCAGGAAGTACACGATCACCACGCCGATCGTGCCATGCATGAACATGAAGATCAGGTTGAGCGGCCCGGTGACGATACCGCTCCAGACTAGCACCTCGCGCCGCCCCCAGCGCTCGCCGAACCAGCCGCCCAAGATGTAGAAGAAGAATCCGATGCCGCCGCAAATCAGCAGTAGCCGGCCGGCGGCGTCGCCGCTCCAGCCCGAGTAGTGCGTGAGCCAGTAAGTGATATAGACGTTCGTCGCCACCCATGACGTGGCATAGAACAGCCACACCATCGTCAGCAGCCCGACCCGCCGACGCACCACACCGGCAGTGCCGAAAAGCTGCCTCAGCGTGACCTTGTTCACCTCGGAGACGTCGACCTGGTAGCGGGCGAGCAGCTGATCGAGGCGGCCTTTGTCGCCGGCCGCCGCGGCCTCCCGCACTTGTCGCAGATGCAGGAAACGATCGGACTCCTTGACCCAAAAGCGACCGACCATCACGGCGATGATCGGGACCACGCCGAGCAGGAACACGGTCCGCCAGCCGAACCGGTCGAACACCAGATAAACGCCCGAGGCCATGAACACGCCTACCGGCCAGCCGCCCTGCACGACCGAATAGAGCAAGCCCCGCCGCCTGGACGGTACCTGCTCGTTGACGAGGGTGATAGAGACCGCGAGTTCCGAGTTGGCGAACCCCGAGGCCAAGGCCCGCACCACCGCCAGTTGCCAGTAATTGTGGACGAAGTAGGTCAGACCGGTGAACACCGCGGCGCCGGTCAGGCAGAACATCCACATCCACTTGCGGCCGAGCTGGTCCATGCCCCAGCCGGCCATGAAGGTGATGATGAACATAGCCGCGTAGATGACGAAGCCCAGCAGTCCGACCAACGTCGGCGACAGATGCAGCTCGCGCGAGATGTCCGGCAGGGTGAGAACCAGAAGGTTGAAGTCATACGACGCGAGCGCCCACCCGGCGAGCGCGATGCACACCAAATAGGTGACGTAGTGCCGTTCCACGAATGACGGCACCCCCGAGGCGCCACTGCCCGCGTATTGCTCCCGCTCCCACCCGGTTTGGCTCACTTCGACCTCCCACGCCGTTTCTCACGCGTCGCTTATGACCATCCTGACGGTTTCGCTGCCCCGGGAAAAGACCGGACTTATCCTCTCCTCCCACCCTTGTGGAGAGCGACCGTGTCCTTGCTTGGCTCAAGGGGCTCCGCGGGCTCGTCGAGGCTGCCACCGTGCTCGTCCACCACCTTTTGGGACAAGGAGGCGGGGGCGCCGCGGCTGCCCGGGGACGACGAGATCGTGCGCGGGGTGCTCTTGACCCGTGCCGGGGCGGTGATCCATCCACAGTTCGCGCAACCGGCACCCCAGGCCGCCTAACTCCGGAGCCGCCGATGGACCCGAACCAGATCGCCCAGGAGGCCGCCCGTCTCGCGGCCCAGGCCGACGCGCTCGCGGCGCACGCGGGAGCGGTGGTCCTCCC
The DNA here is from genome assembly GCA_963818725.1 of uncultured Pseudomonadota bacterium. Classification (GTDB taxonomy): domain Bacteria; phylum Pseudomonadota; class Alphaproteobacteria; order Acetobacterales; family Acetobacteraceae; genus DATFDN01. The sequence continues at coordinate 581,573 of CAWFTU010000001.1, forward strand.
CGACACCGCCGCCACCGCGGCGCTGGCCGCCGGCGTTCCCTTCATCTACCTGTTCGCGATTTTCGTGATGGCCTGCTTCGTCGGCTACTACGTGGTCTGGAACGTGACCCCGGCGCTGCACTCGCCGCTGATGGCGGTGACCAACGCGATCAGCTCGGTGATCGTCGTCGGCGCCATGCTGGCGGCCGGCCTCGCCTTGAGCGGCGCGTCCCGCGCCTTCGGCTTCGTCGCCGTGTTGCTGGCCTCGGTGAACATCTTCGGCGGCTTCCTGGTCACGCACCGGATGCTGTCGATGTTCCGCCGCAAGCAAGGCTAGGGGGACGCGATGTCGCCGCACCTTCCAGCACGGGCTCAACGTTACTGCCTGATTGTCGACCGTGCCTTGCTAGTGGAATAAAGGGTAAAGGATATTCTCGGCGCATGTCGCGCCGGAAGCATGTAGGACCAGTCAAAGCAAAGCCACCCCAAGAGCATTCGCTTGAGCCTGTGAGGGAGAAGACAGAATGGATGTTGTCGGCGACCGCGATCCCCTTGAGACGCTGGAGTGGCGGGAGGCGCTGCAATCGGTTCTCGCCTTCGAGGGGGCGGAGCGCGCCCAGTTCCTGCTGGAGGAGCTTGCCGACGAGGCGCGCAGGCAGGGTGCGCCCGTCCCCTACTCGGCCAGCACGCCCTACCTCAATACCATCCGGCCCGACCAGGAGGAGCGCCATCCCGGCGATCGCGCGATCGAACACCGCATCCGCTCCCTCATCCGATGGAACGCGCTGGCGACCGTGCTGCGCGCGAACAAGGAGAGCAGCGAGCTTGGCGGCCACATCGCTAGCTTTCAGTCGGCGGCCACGCTCTACGACGTGGGCTTCATGCATTTCTGGCACGGCGCCACCGAACGGCACGGCGGCGACCTCGTGTACTTGCAAGGTCATTCCTCGCCGGGGTTCTACGCGCGCGCCTTCCTCGAAGGGCGACTGACCGAGGAGCAGATGCTCAACTTCCGCCAGGAGGTGGACGGCAAGGGCCTGTCCTCCTACCCGCACCCCTGGCTGATGCCGCATTTCTGGCAGTTCCCGACCGTGTCGATGGGCCTTGGTCCGCTGATGGCGATCTATCAGGCGCGGTTCCTCAAATACCTCCACCACCGCGGCCTCGCCGAGACCGCGAACCGCAAGGTCTGGGCGTTTCTCGGCGACGGCGAGACTGACGAGCCGGAGAGCCTCGGCGCCATCGGGATGGCGGGGCGCGAACGCCTCGACAACTTAATCTTCGTCGTCAACTGCAACCTGCAACGGCTTGATGGCCCGGTGCGCGGCAACGGCAAAATCATCCAGGAGCTGGAGGCCGAGTTCCGCGGCGCCGGCTGGAACGTCATCAAGGTGATCTGGGGCGCGGGTTGGGACCCGCTCATCGCCAAGGACACCAGCGGCAAGCTGCTTCAGCGCATGGAGGAGTGCGTCGACGGTGATTACCAGGACTTCAAAAGTAAGAATGGCGCCTATGTCCGCGAGCACTTTTTCGGGAAGTATCCCGAGACCCGCGCGCTCGTCGCGGACATGACCGACGACCAGATCTGGGCCCTGAACCGGGGCGGGCATGACCCGAACAAAGTATATGCCGCCTTTGCGGCCGCCTCGAAGCACCAGGGCCAGCCCTCCGTAATCCTTGCCAAGACCGTGAAGGGCTACGGCATGGGCGAGGCGGGCGAGGGCCAAAACATCACCCATCAGCAGAAGAAGATGGGCGAAGCGCATCTGCGCGAGTTCCGCGACCGCTTCAGCCTGCCACTGACCGAAGAGCAGCTCAAGGAGGTGCCGTTCCTGCGCTTCCCCGCGGACAGCGTGGAGATGCGCTACCTGCAAGAGCGTCGCGCGGCGCTGGGCGGCCATCTACCTGCCCGGCGCGCCAAATCGGCCTCGCTCCAGGTGCCCGCGCTGTCGGCGTTCGAGGGCCAGCTCAAGGGCAGCGGCGAAGGGCGCACCTTCTCGACCACCATGGCCTTCGTGCGCATCCTGAACACGCTGATGCGCGATAAGGCGATCGGCAAGCACGTGGTGCCCATCGTGCCCGACGAGAGCCGCACCTTCGGCATGGAGGGCATGTTCCGCCAGTTCGGCATCTACAGCCAGGTCGGCCAGCTCTATCATCCCGAGGACGCCAACCAGCTCATGTTCTATAAGGAGGATCAGAAGGGGCAGATCCTCCAGGAGGGGCTGAACGAGCCGGGCGCGGTCTGCTCCTGGATCGCGGCGGCGACCTCCTACAGCTCCAACAACGTTCCCATGATCCCGTTCTACATCTACTACTCGATGTTCGGGTTCCAGCGGGTTGGCGACTTCACCTGGGCAGCGGGCGACATGCGCGCGCGCGGCTTCCTGCTCGGCGCCACTGCCGGCCGCACCACGCTGAACGGGGAGGGGCTGCAACACGAGGATGGGCACAGCCACATTCTCTCGTCGGTGATTCCCAACTGCATCTCCTATGACCCGACCTTCTCGTACGAGGTCGCCGTCATCATCCAGGACGGGCTGCGCCGGATGGTCCAGGAGCAGGAGGATGCCTTCTACTATATCACTCTCATGAATGAGAACTACGAGCACCCCGCGCTGCCGGAGGGCGCGCAGGACGGCATCATCAAAGGAATGTACCTGCTCAGGCCGGCAGCTTCCGAGGCGAAGGGTCCACGGGTGCAGTTGCTCGGCAGCGGCACGATTCTGCGCGAGGTGATCGCGGCCGCCGATCTGCTCGCCGAGTACGGCGTTGGCGCTGATATCTGGAGCTGCCCAAGCTTCACCGAGTTGCGCCGCGAGGGGCTGGAGACGGAACGCTGGAACATGCTGCATCCCGACCAGCCGCCGCGCAAAAGTCATGTCGAGCAGTGCCTGGCCGGGCGGGAAGGTCCGGCCATCGCCGCGACCGACTACATGAAGGCGTTTGCCGATGGGATCAGGCCGTTCGTGCCGGGACGCTACAAGGTGCTGGGCACCGACGGGTTCGGCCGGTCCGACTACCGCCGCAAGCTGCGCGCCTTCTTCGAGGTGGACCGACACTACGTCACCGTCGCCGCGCTCCATGCGCTGGCCCAGGAGGGCAAGGTGGAGGCTAAGCTCGCGGCCGACGCGATCAGCAAGTTGGGCATTCACCCGGAGAAGCCGAGCCCTGCAAGGAGTTAGAACCGCCCATTCAGCACCGGGCGAATACGGCCGGTGAACGCGCAAGAATTGCGAAGTAGGGAGGAGAACGTGGCGGACACCGAAGTCAGAGTGCCCGACATTGGCGACTTCAAGGACGTCCCCATCATCGAAGTTCACGTGAATGAAGGGGAGCCGATCAACGCCGAGGACCCGATCATCACGCTCGAGTCCGACAAGGCGACGATGGACGTGCCCTCGCCGGCCTCCGGCACGGTCGAGAAGCTTCTGGTCAAGGTCGGCGACAAGGTGAGCGAGGGCAGCCCGGTTCTCCAGTTGCGCGGCAATGAGGAGGGGGCCATGACGCAGCCTCCCTCTTTGCTTTCCCAGCAGGAGCCACCGCCCGCTGCCCAGGCCAGCACGGCGCCGCCCGCGCCGGCCGCTGCCCCGCCCGGTGCGCCCCCGCAACTCGGCGCCGCCGTGGGCGCGGCCGGCACCGCAGTCAACAAGGGTTCCGATCTCGCCCAGGTCCATGCCAGCCCCTCCATTCGCCGGGTCGCGCGCGAGCTCGGCGTCGATCTGACCCGCGTGAAGGGCACCGGCGAGAAGGGGCGCATCACCAAGGAGGACGTGCTCGGCTTCCTGCGCGGCCCCGCCGCGGCGCCTGCGGGGGCACCCGCTGCCGCACCGGCCGGTGCTGGCATCCCGGAGATTCCGGCGCAGGATTTCTCGAAGTTCGGCCCGATCGAGACACGGCCGCTGTCGCGCATCAAGCGTATCTCCGGCCCGCACCTGCACCGCGCCTGGCTCAACGTGCCACACGTCACGCAGAACGACGAGGCGGACATCACCGAGCTGGAGGCTTACCGCAAGGAGCTGGACCAGGCGGCACGCGAGAAGGGCTATCGGGTCACGATGCTCGCCTTCCTGCTGAAAGCGAGCGTCTCGGCGCTGCGGCAGTTTGCGGAGTTCAACGCCTCGTTCACCCCCGAGAAGGACGCGCTTATCCTTAAGAAATACTACCATATCGGCATCGCGGTGGACACGCCGGACGGGCTCGTCGTCCCGGTGCTCCGCGACGTGGACCGCAAGGGCATCACCGAGCTGAGCCACGAGATGGGGGCCGTCTCCAAGCGGGCGCGCGAGGGCAAGCTGAATGCGGCGGACATGCAGGGGGCGAGCTTCACCATCTCCTCCCTCGGCGGCATCGGCGGCACCTCCTTCACCCCGATCGTCAACGCCCCCGAAGTCGCAATCCTCGGCGTCGTGCGGTCGAAGATGGCGCCGGTCTGGAACGGGACCGAGTTCAAGCCACGGCTGATGCTGCCGATCTCTCTCTCCTACGACCACCGCGTGATCGACGGCGCGCTCGCCGCACGCTTCGCGCGCCACCTCTGCCACGTCCTGGAGGACGTGCGCAGGCTGGTGCTCTGACCGGATCAAAAGGAGACAGCGATGGCGAGTGTCGAGGTCCGCGTTCCCGATATCGGCGATTTCAAGGACGTTCCGGTCATCGAGGTGCACGTGGCGCCGGGTGCCGAGGTCAATCCCGAGGACCCGCTGATCACGCTGGAATCCGACAAGGCGACCATGGATGTGCCGTGCCCTCGCGCGGGCACGGTGACGGAGCTGAAGGTCAAGGTCGGAGAGAAAGTTTCCGAGGGCGACCTCATCATGCTGGTGGAGCCGACGGGCGCGGCCGCCACGCCGCCCAAGGAGACGATCCGCCAGGAAGCGGGCGCGGCACCGGAAGGGCCGCCGTCCAGCTATGGCTCCCCCGCCGGCGTGTATGATGAGATCGATGTCGGCGTTCCAGACATCGGCGACTTCAAGGATGTGCCGATCATAGAGGTGCATGTCGCGGCGGGCGACAAGGTTGGGAAGGACGACCCGCTCATCACGCTGGAGTCCGACAAGGCGAGCATGGATATCCCGGCACCTGCCGCGGGCACGGTGACGACAATGCTGGTCAAGGTCGGTGACCGCGTCTCCGAGGGCAGCCCCATCATGCGGCTGCGGACCGGCCAGGCGGCGGCCCCGCCCGGCAAGGCCACAATCGCCATGCCGCCGCCTGCCCCCGCTCCCCGTCCGCCGAGCGCCGCGAAGGGCGACTTGCACGCCGAGGTGCTGGTCCTCGGCGCCGGGCCGGGCGGCTATAGTGCCGCGTTCCGCGCCGCCGATCTCGGCAAGCAGGTCGTGCTGGTCGAGCGCTGGCCCATGCTGGGCGGAGTCTGCCTCAATGTCGGCTGCATCCCCTCCAAGGCGCTGCTGCACGCCGCCAAGGTCGTCTCCGAGACTCAGGAGATGTCCGAGCACGGCTTGGGATTTGCCCCGCCCAACACCGATCTTGACAAGCTGCGGGGCTGGAAGGACGGCGTGGTAAAGCGCCTCACCGGCGGCCTTGCCGGCCTGGCCCGGCAGCGCAAGGTGACGATCGTGGAGGGCGTCGGCAAGTTCGTCTCCCTCAACCAGGTCGAGGTCGAGGGCCGGGACGGCGTCAAGACGATCAGTTTCGAGCAGGCCATCATCGCCGCCGGCTCCGAGCCGGTTACGCTGCCCTTCATCCCGCACGGCGATCCGCGCGTTATCAACTCGACGGGGGCGCTGGCCATCGCCGATGTCCCGGAACGCTTCCTAGTGCTCGGGGGCGGCATCATCGGGCTGGAGATGGCGACCGTCTATCACGCCCTCGGCTCGAAAGTGACGGTCGTGGAGCTGATGGACCAGATCATACCCGGGGCCGACCGCGACATCGTGACGCCGCTGATGAAGCGGATCGAGAAGCGCTACGAGGCGATCCACCTCAAGACCAAGGTGACGCGGGTGGACGCGACCCCGGATGGCCTCGTCGCCCATCTGGAGGGCGGCAAGGCGCCGCCCACGGCCACCTTCGACCGCGTCCTCGTCGCCGTCGGCCGCCGCCCCAATGGCAGGCTGATCGGCGCGGAGAACGCGGGCGTCGCGGCGGACGAGCGCGGCTATATCCCGGTGGACAAGCAGATGCGCACCAACGTGCCGCACATCTTCGCCATCGGCGATGTCGTGGGCCAGCCGATGCTTGCCCACAAGGCGGTCCACGAGGGCCACGTCGCCGCCGAGGCCGCCGCCGGCCGCAACAGCTTCTTCGACGCCAAGGTGATCCCCTCCGTCGCCTATACCGATCCGGAAGTCGCCTGGGTCGGGCTGACCGAGAATGAGGCCAAGGCGCGCGGGGTCAAGTACGGCAAGGGCACCTTTCCCTGGGCGGCAAGTGGCCGTTCCCTCTCACTCGGCCGCGATGAGGGCGTGACCAAGGTTTTATTCGACGAGACCACCGACCGCATCATCGGCTGCGGCATCGTCGGGCCGAACGCCGGCGACCTCATCGCCGAAGCCGCGTTGGCGATCGAGATGGGCGCCGATGCCGAGGATATTGCGCTGACCATTCATCCTCACCCGACCCTCTCCGAGACGTTTGGCATGGCGGCGGAGATGTTCGCGGGCACCATCACGGACCTGATGCCGCCGAAGCGGAGGTAATCGAGGAAATCTTATTGCTGGGGAGACGTTGGTCGCCGTCCCTGTAGCAGCCTCAGGGCGTCCGGGGTGGTGATCATGGCGGCGACGGCGAGCTTGCGACGGAGCCGATCCAATCCGGCGGGCAGCACCCTGTTCTTGAACGGTGCCCCGTTGCGCAGCGCGCCCGGCTTGCGGGCCAGAGCCGGCACGTAGTGCCAGGGATCGAAGATTGTCTGGTCGCGACGGCAACGAAACCGCTCCGGTCTTATCATGCGGCGCCGCTTGCTGGAGCTGCTGCGTGAGCATGGGGAGGAGGAGGTGATGCGGGAGTAGGCTTGAGCCGTCCCTTCCCCCGGCCTCCTTCCGCAAGGGAGGGAGAGCACCGCCTCAACTCCCCCTCTTCTTACGGGCTACGGCGGTCACACATCTTCGGAATGGAATGATCATGTGCCTGGCGTATGTTCACCTCTTCCGCAGGCGGGAGAGGTGAAATAGCAGTTCGCCGGCGATCATTCTGCACATGTGTGACCGCTGTGGCCCCTTACGGGAGGGGGTCGGGGGGAGAGGGCCGGCAAATGGTTCAGTAATTAGGCGGGCTGGAAACGGCCCTCCCTACGGGAGGGGAGCTTGCGCCCGGCGGGTTGACCTAAATCGGCGTTATTCCGCATTGAACGTGCCTGGCGAGACCTGGAGGCAATTGTTGTGCGGCGGGCTGAGCACCCTTATGTGCAAGGCCTTCACGAATGCGTGCAGCGGATGTTAGCCATAAAGTTTGCGGTGACATTTGTCTGAGCCGGTACTATGCTTCTACGATAAAATAATGGTGGAGACAGCAATGGCGACGTTTCCAACGATAACTCAGAATGGCGGTGTCCAGACCTGGGTCTGTTCCGGCGGCAACATTACTAACCATGAAGTCTTCGCATTCACCCTACAACGCAACAGTGTCGCCGGTACCGGCGCGTTTCTAAACAATTTGACGGTGTTTATCGACGCTGTTGAAACTAGCAGCGGCGTCGCGGAACCGCCAGTGTATATGATCGATCTCGCCGCAATGGACGTTAATCAAAGCGTAGTCGGCGCAACCATTATTGGGAACTTCGAAAGCAATGGTGTGTAGGAGTGGAACGATGAGAGTCAATGTTGTCAAAGATGCGAACGGGAAGGTCATCGCGACGTTCGAGAATGCCGTCGCTGGGGGGGGCTCGGTGAGGCCGATGCTGAAGCCCGGGCACACCGTATACGAGACCGAGGTCGCGACGAACTACAAAGAGGATATTAGAGCCTTTTACCGGGCCTTCTCAGATGGCACGAGCGGCGGCGGAACGAGCGGCGGTGGAACGGGAGGCGGTGTAGGCGGAAGCGGGACAAGTGGCGGAGGGGGTGCAGGAGGCGGTACTTCTGGTGGTGGTACTTCCGGCGGAGGCACTGGAGGAGGAGGCGGCGGCACCGGGACTAGCGGAGGAAATCTGCGGACATAAAGGCGTTCCCGGTGCCTCCGCGTGACTACACTCAGCAACGCAGGCTACGGCGATCTACGTAGATTGATCATTAACTCGGCAACATGCTCGATAAGGCGGATCAAGCTTCTTGCCTTGGGGCCTGATTTTTCACGTTGGTAATTGCGCTTGAAACAGCTGGTGCGTTCAATCTCCCTCATTCAACTTCCGCAGCCGGCTGCTTGCGGCGTAAACGTGTAGCGAGATCAGAACGGCCGAACTCCGGCCGCCTCTGGAGGCAAAGCGGGCGTCAAGGCATCTCAGCGGCAGCTGGGAGACTTACATGATCGGCCTTCTGAAATTTGCTTCGTTCTGCGCAACCTGCCTGCTGTTCCTAAATGGGCTTGGTGCCATCGATCTCGCAGCATGGGGCAGCGAGAAATCTCAAGGACAACATTGAAACAGCACTCAAGGGAAGGGAAATCGTTACATCGGTTGCCGAAGTTGTGGCTGGGCGGAAGCTGAGTACTGAACACGGTGTCGCAGTCGAAGCTGCTGTTGCGGCACCAGGATTAGCACTCGTTTTTGCTAAGGGGCTGGCAAATCTTATTAAGTTCCTAGTTGGCGTTTGTTTTTTCGCTGCTTTTCGCGCGCTCGCATTCATCTTTGTACAACAGAACCAAGTCGCAATTGAGGACTGGCGCAGCAATCTACAGCAGGACATGGTGCCAGGCCAACCGTTGGCTAACCTTGGGGTAGTTATTTCGCATGCGATGCGACCGGCTACCGCTGTGATGATTCCGCATCCTTCTTCCCCGGCATTTTTTTCTCCACCGCCGGAGAGGAACGGGGGTTCCCATGTGCCCTCTACGGAGCCACGTTATTTGCCACACGAAGGATGCCGTCTGCCACGGTGCCGATGACCGGCAGATTATGGCTGGACTTCAGCTGAGAGCGCGGCGACCCCCGGATCGCTCAACCGCCCGGAGCGGTCTTTGTCACATGGCTTCGATGCGCCAGCACCCAGCCAAACCGCCCGCCAGCTACCAGAGCAATGGACAATTCTCTGGCGGGGAAGCCTTCGCCACTGGTGGTTTGCACCTTCCGGGCGCGCACGAAACTCAAGACTTCCGGGCATTTCCGTTGACCGTTCGATGTCAACGGGTTACGATCGCCCGCAAGACAAGATATGATCGAAACCCCACCCGAAAACCGTCGCCTCGGATACGCCCGCGTTGTCTAATCGCGCCTCCCCGGTCAAGCTCTTTTTCATCTGCTTCGCTTGCCTTGAGCGGACGCTCTGCCGGTTCAGGGTTGTCTCCGCGGTCAGGGACTGTGCCGCTGCCGCACGATGGTTTCCGGTGGGGGAACCTCACAATGTCAGCGAACGCGGTCTTTTCGCCGCGGCGGGCATATCGTGATGGTCCTGACCACGTCCCGGCAGGGACGCCTCTTCCGCCAGGGCGGGCGGAACTGGTGATCTCGCTCCTATACCGTCACGCGGCCTTGGCCAGGGCGGGTTCCGCGCAGAACGCCTCGCCGCTGGACCACATCGCATGCAGGATGGCCGAGAGCTTGCGGGCCACGGCAACGACGGCCTTCTTGTGGCCGCTCCTCGCCTTCAGCATCAGCCCCCACCGCCTCAAGGCGCTGTCCGAGCGCGAGCGGGTCAGCACCTGGTTGGCGGCCTCGTAGAGGTAGGTGCGCAGCAATGGGTCGCCGCAGCGCGAGATGCGTCCTGAGACGTCGATCTCGCCGGACTGATAGCGGCTGGGTGTCAGCCCGAGCCAGGCGCCGACGGCGCGGGCGCCCTGGAACAGCGCGGGGTCTTCCACCGTGCCGACGTAAGTCAGCGCCGTGATCGCGCCGACGCCGGGCGCCGTCATCAACAGCCGACAGCGCTGGTCGCGCCGGGCGGCCGCAACGGCCGCCTTGTCGAGCACGACAACCCCATCCCGCACCGCGCGCCAAGCCTCGAGCAGGGGCAGCACGATCAAGCCCAGCCCCGGGCGCATCGGCGCGCGCTCGCGCACACTCGCCTCGAAGTGCCGGCCGCCACCGCCCGGCGGCAGCGCCAGGCCGAACGTCCTCAGGATGCCGCGGATCTGATTGGCGAGGTCCACCGCGGTGCGCACGAGCTGGCGGCGAGCGGTGACGAGGTTGCGGAGCAGCATGCCATCCCAGGACTTGACCCGGACCTGGCGAAAGAAGCCGGTGCGCAGCAGCTGCGCCAGGCCCTCGGCGTCGTTGGCGTCGGTCTTGTTGGGCCTGACCTGTAGCACCGCCTTGGCCTGACGCGCATCCATGCACACCACGGGCAGGCCGGCCTCGGCCAATGCGTGGCAGAGCCAGGTCGAGAGGAAGCCGGTCTCCAGGCCGATGCGCACCACCTCGGGCGCATGCTCGCGCACGACCGCGGTGAGTGCCTCGGGCTCGGTGGCGCACTTGCCGCGCCAGAGGCAGCGGCCCGCCTCGTCCATGACGTGGACACTGGTGGTGCGGAGCGAGACGTCGAACGCGACATACGAGCCCATGCTGCCCTCCTTGGTCGAGACCGGAGCCGATCTCAGCAGACGCGCGGGCGGAAGGGGAACGGATCAGGCACCCAGGCCGGCCGTGCGATTACGCCATGTCAGCACGACCGGCCAGACCCTTGCGGCCCAGCGCGACTAGCTCAGAGCCGCTGGGTGCGCCACGATCCACCGCGACACCGCCAGCGGTGCGCGCGCCGACCGGCGGGAGCGGAATCGGGTGTTTGAATCAGCTCGTCGCCGACGACGTGGTGACGGTGACGCGCATCGACCGGCTGGCGCGCTCGACGTTCGACTTGTTTGCCATCATCAAGGGGTCCCCGACGCCGGGGCGCAGTTCCGCTCCTTGGCCGAGCCGTGGGCCGACACCGCCACCAGCGCCGGGCGTTTGATGCTGGCTGTGCTTGGTGGGTTGGCGGCCCTTCTGCATCGCTTGCTGGCGGGCCTGCCCGAAGCCAACGCGCACGGGCGCGACGCCGATGGCCGGCCGCTCAGCCTGAGCGAGCGAGTGACGGCATTTCCAGCGCACACGCCCCAGGCGGAGTGGCACGCCCAGGTGATGACAGGCACCAAGGAACAGCTATGCCCATCTGATCCTGCTGTTGAGCGAGGACATCACCCATGATGCTCTCGCCTTTCCCCCTGAACCGCTGGCCACCGCCGGGCGGTGTTCTTGGGGCGGGTGTTCAAGGCGACGCCGGATCGCCCGCCGCGAACCGCGCGCGCACCTCGTCCGCGCCGATGCCGCGCGTGATGAACACGAGCCGCTCGGCGCCCGCCTCCTCCGGCCAGGACTCGAGCCAATCCGGCGAGTAGAGCGTGTGCCGCACGGCATGGATCGCGGCGGGCCGCGTCGCGTCGGCGAACGCGACGATGCCCTTGACGCGGAGCAGATCCTCGCCCCGCTCGCGCGCGAGCCCGCCCAGCGCGCGGGCGAACGCAAGCCGCCACATCCGCCGCTGCGGCACGAGGGCGAAGCTGCCGATGCCATGCGTGTGCGAGGCCGGAGCGGCGAACAGAAGCCGGCGCGGCCCGGCGCGTGGGGTGGGAGCGAACAGCGCCGGCGCGGGATCGTCGAGCGCGCTTGCGTCGCCGATCCCGGCCGACGGATTAAGGGCCAGAACATGACCAAGGTTTTATTCAACGAGGCCACCGACCGCATCATCGGCTGCGGCATCGTCGGGCCGAACGCCGGCGACCTCATCGCCGATGCCGCGTTAGTGATCGAGATGGGCGCCAACGCGGAGGACATTGCGCTAACCATTCATCCTCACCCGACCCTCTCCGAGACGTTTGGCACGGCGGCGGAGATGTTCGCGGGCACCATCACGGACCTGATACCGCCGAAGCGGAGATGACAAAGGTTAGGGGAGGCTTGCATGGACAAGGCCGTGGACACCGACACATCGCAGACCAACGACCCACTTACCCGGGCGGCACTCGATTATCACGAGTACCCAACACCGGGTAAAATCGCCGTCACTCCCACTAAGAGCATGAACAACCAGCGGGAACTGGCGCTCGCCTACTCGCCCGGCGTCGCCGCTGCCTGCATGGCGATCCACCACGACCAGGCGCTCGCCAGCCGCCTCACCTCGCGCGCCAATCTTGTCGCCGTGGTCAGCAACGGCACGGCCGTGCTCGGCCTCGGCAATATCGGCCCGGTCGCCAGCAAGCCGGTGATGGAGGGCAAGGGCTGCCTGTTCAAGAAGTTCGCCAATATCGACGTGTTCGACATCGAGGTCGGGGAGACCGATCCCGACAAGATCGTGGAGATCGTGGCCGCGCTGGAACCCACCTTTGGCGGCATCAATCTCGAGGACATCAAGGCGCCTGAGTGCTTCCAGATTGAGCAGAAGCTGCGCGCGCGCATGAAGATCCCGGTCTTCCACGATGACCAGCACGGCACCGCCATCGTCGCCGCTGCCGCGATCCTCAACGGCCTCAAGGTCGTGGGCAAGCGCATCGAGGACGTGCGCCTGGTGTGCTCGGGCGCGGGTGCGGCCGCGATTGCCTGCCTCGACCTCCTGATCGGCCTCGGGCTCAAGCCCGACAACATCCTCGTCACCGACAGCAAGGGCGTCCTCCACAGCGGCCGCACGGGGCTCGACGCGAGCAAGCAGCGCTATGCCCGGCAGACGGACGCACGAACCCTGGCCGACGCGATGCCGGGTGCGGACGTTTTCCTTGGTGTCTCCATGGCGGGCGTGCTGAAGCCCGAGATGGTCGAGCGCATGGCCGACCGACCGCTTATTCTGGCACTCGCCAATCCAGACCCCGAGATCAGTCCGGAGGACGCCAAGCGCGTTCGCCCCGACTGCATCATCGCCACCGGGCGCAGCGACTATCCGAACCAGGTCAACAACGTCCTCTGCTTCCCCTTCATCTTCCGCGGCGCGCTCGACGTGGGCGCGACCGCCATCAACGAGGAGATGAAGCTCGCCGCCACCCGCGCGCTTGCCGATCTTGCCCAAGCCGAGCAGTCCGACGTTGTCGCCCAGGCCTATGGCGTGCACGATCGGTTCGGCCCCGAGCACCTAATTCCTCGCCCCTTCGACCCGCGCCTCATCACCACGGTGGCGCCGGCCGTCGCCGAGGCGGCGATGCGCAGCGGCGTCGCGACCCGGCCACTCGATGACATCACGGCGTATCGCGACCGCTTGGGCGGCTTCGTCTATCGCTCTGGCACGGTCATGCAGCCCCTATTCGCGGCTGCTGCCACCGCCAAGGCGCCAAAGCGGGTCGTGTTCGCCGACGGCGAGAACGAGCGCGTGTTGCGCGCCGCTCAGGCGATTGTGGACGAGCACCTGGCCAAGCCCGTTCTGATCGGCCGCCCCGAGGTGATCCGCGAGCGCATGCGCCAGCTTGGCTTGCGCATCAGCGAGGAGCGCGGCGATTTCGCCATCCAGGGCTTCCAGGAGGACGCGCTCGGCGAGGCTGCCGAGACCTACTATCTCATGCGCCGTCGCGACGGCATTACCCGCGACTACGCGCAGCTTGAGATGCGGCGCAACCGCACTCTGATCGGCGCCATGATGGTCCGCAGCGGCCGGGCCGACGCCATGCTCTGCGGCATCGCCTCGGGCCGCTACGCAGAGAACCTGCAGCACATCCAGGACACGATCGGACTGCGGCCCGGCGCCAATACCTTCGCCGCCATGAATCTGCTGCTGTTGCCGCAGCAGCCCGTGTTTTTGTGCGACACGCACATCAACTACGATCCCCCGGCCGAGCAGCTTGTGGAGATCGCGATGGTGGCGGCCGAGGAGGTGCGTCGCTTCGGCCTCACGCCCCGTGCGGCGCTCGTGTCGCATTCAAGCTTCGGCAGCGCCGACACGCCGTCGGCGCGCAAGATGCGGGCGGCCACCGAGCTGTTGGCACAGCGCGCGCCCGATCTGGAGGTGGAAGGCGAGGTGGAGGGCGATGCCGCCCTGTCGCAGGCCGTGCTCGACCGCATCTTCCCGAATTCGCGCCTGACCGGGTCGGCAAACCTGCTCATCATGCCCAACCTGGACGCGGCCAATATCACCTTCAGCTGCCTGCGCGTCGTCGCGGGCCAGGGGGTGACCGTCGGCCCGATCCTGCTCGGCGCCGCGAAACCGGTTCACATCCTGGCGCCCACGACGACGGTTCGCGGCATGCTCAACATGACGGCAGTGGCCTGTGCCGAGGCCGCCGTGAACAGGTGAGACGGCAGGTGCCGGCGACGACCGAGGCCAGGCAAAATGTGGCACCGCGACGAGGTGTTCACCCGGACATGGTTTCGCTGTACATCAAAAACAAAGCTCGATTTCGAGCCAGCCCAGTCCATTGATCGCAAGGTGGTCACCCTGGCCGATCAGCACCGTGGTTGTGTCTGACTCGAAAATGGCCGGGCCGGTTACTGTCATCCCGGGGAGCAGCGCGTCGATTTGGTAAACGGGAACCGTGCGCCAGCCGCCGAACCACGCCCGCCGCTCCGTAGGGGGCAGGGCTCGCGGTCCTGAGTGGGACGCGGTCCAGCGCGCGCCCTCCGACACCTCGCCCACCGCTGCCACGCGGGCATTGACGAAAACGACCTCCTGGTCGCGCAAGGCGTAAGTGTAAAGTTCCTCATGGCGGTTGTGGAAACGCTCGTGCACACGCGGGAGCAGTCCAGGCCCGCTCCAGTCGATCCCGTCCAGCGGCACGTCAATCTCGAACACCTGCTCGCCATAGCGCATCTCGGCCGAGCGCTCGATCCGGACCGCGCCATCGAACCACGTGCGAAGCCGCCCCTGCGCTTCGTTCTCTAGCGCAGCGAATACCTCGCGCAGTCGCGCGTCGTCCATCGCCGCGCCGTCGCCCACATGGGTCCGGCTCACCTCGTAACGCAGATCGCTCGTGAGCATACCCCAGGCCGACAGGACGGAGGCGATCGTCGGCACGATCACGCGCCGGATCTCAAGCTCTCGCGCCACCTCGACGGCGTGCAGTCCGGCGCCCCCGCCGAAGGACAGCAGCACGAAACGGCGCGGATCGACGCCACGCCGCAGCGCCATTAGACGAATGCCATCGGCCATTTTCAGGTTGATCAGCCGGTAGATGCCGAGCGCGGCCTCCTCGCGCGAAACGCCGAGACGTTCCGCCGCCTCGTCCACTGCTCGGGTCGCGGCCGCGACATCCAGGGTCTTGCGCCCGCCCAGGAAGGCCGTGGCGTCGAGATAGCCGAGCAGCAGGTTGGCGTCAGTGACCGCGGCGACCGCGCCGCCAAGCCCGTAGCAGGCGGGACCCGGAACCGCGCCGGCGCTCTCAGGCCCGACATGGAGGGTCCCGCCGCTGTCAACACGGGCGATCGACCCGCCGCCCGCCCCGACCGAGATGATGTCGAGCGAGCGCAGCGCGATCCGCTCGCCCGCCAGACCCCGTTCGGACGAGAGAGCGGCCTCTCCGCCAGCGATCAGCGAGATGTCGGTCGAGGTGCCGCCCATATCGAAGGTGATCAGGTCCGACAGGCCGAGCACGTCGGCGCAGCGGCGCGATCCGGCAATGCCGCCCGCCGGCCCCGAGAGCACGGTCGCGGACGCAAGCCGGCTCGCCTCCTCCACCGGCGCGATGCCGCCATGGGAGAAGATGACGAACAGGCTGCCGGTGAGGCCGCTGTCGCGCAGCCGTCGTTCGAGGCTGGTGAGGTAGCGGCGCACCACGGGACCGACATAGGCGTTGACCACCGTGGTGCACAGGCGCTCGTATTCCTTGATCTGCGGCAGCACGTCGCTCGAGCGCGAGACGTAAAGCTCGGGCAGTTCGCGCGCCAGCAGCTCCGCTGTCGCGATCTCGTGGCACGGGTTCTTATAGGCGTGCAGATAGCAGACCGCGACCGAGCTCGCGCCGGATTCGCGAATCGCCGCCACGGCAGCGCCGAGCGCGGACTTGTCAAGCGGTCGCAGCACCGAACCGTCGGGCCGCACGCGTTCCCGCACGCCGAACCGGAGATGCCGCGGCACAAGCGGCTGCGGCGGCGGGCAACGCAGGTTATAGCGATCACCCTTCAGTCCCTCGCGCATTTCAAGCACATCGCGATGTCCTTCGGTCGTCAGCAGCGCGACCTTGGCGCCCTTGCGCTCAAGGAGCGCGTTGGTGGCAACCGTCGTGCCATGCACGATCCGCTCGGTTCGCGCGAGCATCTCCGGCAATGCCAGGCCATAGAGTTGCGCAAGCTCCTCAAGCCCGGCCATCACCCCGAGCGACTGGTCGGCGGGAGTGGACAGCGCCTTGGCGAAGCGCGTCCGTCCCTCGGCGTCCATGCCAACGAGGTCCGTGAAGGTGCCGCCAATATCGATCCCGATCTTGAAGGAAGACACGTCAGCCAACGCCCCGCCTGCTCACCAAGCCCTCCAGTTCATCGCGCTCGCGCGCGCTCTGCTCGCGCTCATCGGGCGGCCCCCAGCCGCCGCCCCCGCCCGAACGGATCTCGAAGACGTCTCCCGGGTGGACGAGGATTCCCGTCTCCTTGGTTCTGAGCACGCGCGGCTCACGCCCGTCCGACAAAAGCCGATAAAGATGCGGCGTTCCGTCTCGGCCGCCGAGAATGCCGCACGCGCCATGGCGGGTGCCTTCCCCGGCGGTGTTCGCCATGACCGGATTCGCCGTTTCAATCACCAGATCGAACGCCACGCCTAGTCCGCCGCGATAGCGGCCGGCTCCGCCCGAGTCGGGAAGGAACTCGTGCTGGCGGAAATGAAACGGAAACCGCGCCTCGGTGAACTCCACGCTGCCGAACTTGAGCCCGCCGACGCTGTGCCATTCGCCGATCGAGGACCAACCGTCACCCGCCGCCGACGCGCCGCCGCCTGGCCGCGCGTGGAACATGTGCCAGATGAAGCGACGCCCATTGCGCGGGTCCTCGCCTTCCATGGAGATCCGGAACCGGCGTCCCCAGCCGGCCATCGCCCGGTCGGGGCAGGAGTGCGACAGCGCCTTCACCACTGCCTCGACGATCTCGTTGGAGGGATGGCTGGTGCACAAAGTCACCGGACGTCCGGATTCCGCCCAGACCATGGTGCCTTCCTTGGCAATGACCGAAAGCGGGCGGAAGGCGCCAGCGTTCTTCGGGATATCGGGGTCGATCAGATAGGCGAAGGCCATGGCGCAGGCGGCCTGCGTGTTGGCATGGGAAGAGTTCACAAAGCTCGTCGTCTGCGGATCGGACTCTGAAAGGTCGATCTCCACATCGCTGCCGCGTTTTGTTACCCGGGCCGCGATCCGGATATTCTCCCGGCCATGCCCGTCATCATCGAGGAATGCCTCGCCCTCGAACACGCCATCCTTCCAGCCGGAGACGATCGCGCGGCTGCGCTGCTCGGCGGCGTCGAAAATCCCCTCGATCCCCTGCACCACGATCGCGCCGCCGAACTCGGCGAACAGCTTGAGTAGGCGCCGCTCGCCCAGACGCGCCGCTCCGACCGCGGCCGCGAGGTCGCCCCGGAAGTCGCGTCCATTCCGCGTGTTGAGCGCGAGAAGATCGAGCAGGTCGTCGCGCAGCCTTCCGGCCTCGTAAAGCCGGATCGGCGGCACGCGCAGACCTTCCTGCCAGATGTCGGTGGCGTCCGGGTTGTACGAGCCGTGGGTCGCCGCCCCGATGTCGCTCTGATGCGCGCGCACAACGGTCCAAAACAGTCGCTCCTCGCCATCGAAGACCGGCACGAAAGCGGTGAGGTCGGGCAAATGCGATCCCCCGTGATAGGGGTCGTTCATGAGGATCACGTCCCCCGGAACAACGTCCTCGAACCGCTCCTCGACCGCCTTGGTGGCCCAGGGAAGCGCACCGACATGGACCGGGATGTGGTCGGCCTGCGCGACGAGCCGACCCTTTGTGTCGGTGACTGCAACCGAGAAGTCACGGCTTGAGTTCAAGATCTGCGAGTAGGTGGTGCGCAGCATCGCCTCGCCCATCTCGGTCGCGATAAAGGACAAGCGATGCTCGATGACAGACCGGGTGATCGGATCGACGACGCTCGCCATGGCGCACCTCCTTCGGGGCGAAGGGAAACAAAAAGGTGAGGTATCACGCGGCCAATGTCGCCAGCGCCGCCGAGACGGCGTTCAGGATCGCACGTCGTCGTCGGTCATCGGAGTGGAGAGTGCCATCAGCCCATAGCCCGCCATCAACACCCCCACATTCAGAAGCGTCGAGAAGAAAGCTGCGCGCCGTGCCGCCTCCGCCTCGCTCGGATATGCCGAACGGTAGTCGCGGACAGGACGATCGGTAAAGTGGATCTTCAGGAGCGATCCAAGGCCGACCGCGCCACCTGGCACGCCTCCCGTTCGGAAGGCGTCGTTGATCCCCACGCGCACCGTCTCGCCGATCGCATCCAGCCGAGCGAAAGCCGGCCCATCCAGAAGCTCCATGGCGGCCAAGCCCGCGCGCATCGTCACCGGGTTCGCGGAGAACGTGCCGCCGTGCGGCACCGCTGGCCGCCCCTCGCTCGGATCGAACACCGCCATCACCTCGGCCCGGCCGCCCGTCGCGCCCACGGGAAAACCGCCACCGATGATCTTGCCAAAGGCGGTCAGGTCGGCGGCAACATTCCAGGTCGGCTGCGCGCCACCATGGGCGAGCCGGAACGAGATCACCTCGTCGAAAACGAGCAGGGCACCGACCTCGTGCGTCACCTCGCGCAACGCCTGTACATAGGATCGATCGGCCGGCACGAGGCCCGCGCGGTTCGGTATCGGGTCAATCAGGACGCAGGCAAGTTCCCGACCATGCGCCCGGATCGAGACTCACCGCTCCGTCGGTATCGTTGAAGGGAATGACGAGAACATCGTCGAGCACGCCCTTGGGCGTGCCCTTGGCATAACGGACCGAGGCCGGCGGGCTTTGGCCCCAGCTTTCGGGAGAGGTCTCGAGGCTGACTTCGGCGTAATCATAGGTGCCGTGATAGGCGCCCTCGCACTTCGCGATCTTCGGCCGGCCCGTGAAGGCGCGCGCTGCCTTGAGCGCCATCATGACCGCCTCCGTGCCGGAGTTGCTGAAGCGCACCTGATCGACCGAGCCGACGCGCTGGCACAGAAGCTCCGCAAGGTCGATCTCGGATTCGGTCGGCATTCCGAATGCCGAGCCGAGCGCGGCCTGTCGGCACGCGGCCTCCACCACCACCGGATGGGCGTGGCCGTGAATCAGCGAGGTGAAGTTGTTGATGCAGTCAATCCGGCCTATGCCGTCCACGTCCCACACCCGGCACCCCTCCCCACGCGCGGCGTAGATCGGGTAAGGCTTCATGAAGACGGTGGCGCGCGTGTTGCCGCCAGGCAGGCTTCGTCTCGCGCGCTCATGCAGCATCTTCGAGCGCGATCCGAGATCAGGGTAGCTCACGATCTCCTCCTCGGCTCCAGGAGCCATCAGCCCTGCCCCAGCTGGCATCCCACTTGGCCAAGGGCGTGAATGCGTCCTTGCCCGTGATTGTGGCGAGCGGCGGATAGGAATTCCACTTATACATCGCTTCGGTCGGCGATTTCACCTGCCCGGTACCGCGGGCAGGTCGCTCGCGGGGATGCGTCGCGCACCATCGACTGCGAGCACTCCACGCACTAGGCCACCGCGACCAGCGGGAGCAGCCACGCTGCCTAGCGCATTTTCGCAACATCGATGGCGCCTGCCAGTTGCGACACCACAGCCGTGTAGAGCGCCACAACATTTGCGTCGGTTGCCACGGGGCCGGTGCTGGTGAACTGTCCACGCCCTCTCCACGTGGCCCGCGCCGGATTGCGCGGCACCACAAGCCAGTCCGCGTCCAGCGTCGCGACACCGCCGCCGGTCACGTCCAGCCTGCTGATCGTAACAAAAATCCGATAGTTCGGTGGATCGATCTGCGGCTGGTCAGTGACCAGGGCATTCGGGCGCCGTTGCGCGAGCCGGGCGGTCAGATAGGTGGTGACGCCCAGCGAAAGACGGCTCGCCCAACGACCACGCCTGCTGCGGACCAGAGCGCTGCCGTCGCGGACCAGGATGTCCTGGCTGTCGAGGCTGTCCGGAACCGAAACGCGTCTCACCTCTATCACGGTCGCCTTGCTACCCAGCGGCGCGGCGTTAGAAGCTGCGGCGGGCGTGCCCAGCGTGTAGATGGCGAGCGACGGCGACGCGCAAGACGCAGTCAGAAGGGCGACAACGCATGCGAACACAAGCGCCATGACGTGGCGACGCGCGCATGTCGGGAGGCTCATGGCCGGCGTCCCGTCAAAAGGAGTTGTGGGTTGTGCGCGATATCACTGGCGAAGCCACGCAACGAAGCTGCGGCCCCGGCGAGGTCCCGAAGTGTCGCATCGAGATTGGCGCGCGTCTCCCCGCGACCAGAGGTGAGATTCTTGAGGTTGTTCAGCACCTCGCGGGTTTGCTGGACGGACTGGTTGCTGGACGTCAGCAACAGGTGGAGATCGGCGCTGCGCTGCACCAGTTGTTGATCCGAGGTGCTTGCGAGTTGCCCAATGCGGTCGATCGTCGCATCCAGCCTGGCTTGCAGGTCCACCATCGCCCGGCTCGCGATCTGAACCGTGTGGGACGCACCCTCGGAAGTCGCCTGGAGGCTCGCGACGAGCGGTGGCAGGTCTTCGTCCAGCTTCGCCGATAACTGTCGAATGCTCTCCAGCGTGGCGCTGGCGCTATCCACCAGCTCGCGAATCGGCAACTGGGTGAGTTGTTCCGTAACACGCTGGATCGCCGACCGCTTCACCGGTATTTCGGTCAGGTCCGTGACGCCTGGGTGCAGGACAACGGCCGAGCTGGGGTCGAAATCAAGCTCGATCTGCGACTGACCGGTGACGAAGCTCTGGGTGTTCAGTTCGGCTCGCAGACCCTGCGCAATCAGACTTGTCAGATTCGGAGCGGTACCGCTCTTGGGTTCCCCCGTCACGCGGATGCGGCCGGGTTCCAGTTGCAGGGTGACCGGGATGAACGTCCTCTGGGTCGCCGCATCATACTGGATCACGATGCGCCGCACCGCACCCACCCGCACGCCGCGGAACGTCACCGGCGCACCAACCGACAGTCCGCTGATCGAATTGTCGAACACGACGGCGGCATTGCGGGTGGGTTGGAACAGGCGGAAGTTGCCGAAGAACACGAGGGCACCAAGACCCAATACGATCCCGCCGAATACGAAGGCACCGACGGTCGTCTGCCTGCCCACCATTCCGCTCAAACCTTTCTGTCAGCGGCGCCTTCGTGATGCTCGCGCCGCATGAATGACTGCACCTGGTCGTCGGGGCACGTGTCACGCAGCGTCGCCGGCGAGCCGTGCGCGATCACCGTCTTGGTCTGCGCATCGAGGAACACGCCGTCGTCGGCTATGGCGAACAGACTTGGCAGCTCGTGGCTAACTATGACGATGGTGGCGCCGAGACCGTCGCGGAGATTGACGATCAGGTCATCAAGCCGGCTGGAGGTGATCGGGTCGAGGCCGGCGGAAGGCTCGTCGAAAAACAGCATATCGGGATCGAGTGCCAGGGCACGCGCCAGACCCGCGCGCTTGCGCATGCCGCCGCTGAGTTCCGATGGCGGCTGGTCCACCGCGTGCTCCATTCCGACCAACGCAAGCTTGAGCATGACGAGGCGCCGGATCGCGATCTCGTCCAGCTTGGTGAACATCTGCATCGGCAGCGCCACGTTCATGCCGACCGTCATCGCGCTCCATAGAGCTGCGTTCTGAAACAGGACGCCGAAACGCTTCCGCCCGATCTCGGCGCGGCGTTCCTCGCTGCAAGCCCAATAGTCCATACCTTCGACCAGGAACCGGCCGCCGCGCGGGCGCAACAGTCCGATCATCGACTTCAGAACGGTGCTCTTGCCGCAGCCGCTGCCACCTATCACCGCGAAGATGCTGCCGCGCTGCACGTCCAGCGACAGGTCGCGCTGGATAACCTTTGGCCCGAACGCGAGCGTTATGTCGCGCAGCGCCAGCAACGGGGTCGCATTGGGGACGGCAAGGCGTGGATCGCTCATGTGGTCAGATCCCCAGCACCGTGGCCACGACCGCGAAGGCCGCGTCCATGACGATCACGCCGACGATGCCGACGACCACGGCGCGTGTCGCCGCCACGCCGACCTCGGCGGCGCTGCGCCCGGCCATCAGCCCGATCCGGCAGCTCGTCAATCCGATCATGATGGCGAATGCGAAAGTTTTGCAGAAACCGAAGACGAACTGGCTCAGCGTAACCGCATCCAGCGTTTGATTCAGGTAGCCCAACGGGGTGATGTCCAGCATCGCAAGCGCGACCACGAAGCCTCCAGTCATGCCGAGCAAGGCTCCGTAGAGATAGAGCAGCGGCATGGTAATCGCGAGGGCGAGCACGGACGGCAGCACGATGTAGTCGGTCACCGGGATGCCGACCACCTCCAGCGCGTCGAGTTCCTCGTTGCCACGCATGGTCGCAATGCGCGCGGCGTAGGCGCCGCCGGTGCGCCCGGACATAATGATCGCCGTCATCACGGCGGCCATCTCGCGCACCACGGCGATGCCCACGAGGTCGGCCACGAATATGTCGGCGGCGAATTTGCGGAGCTGCACCGCGCCGACGAAGGCCAGGATGGCGCCGATCAGGAAATTGACCGTGCCCACGATCGCCAGTGCCTCCGGTCCGGCATCGCGGACGTTGGCCAGCAGATCGACAGCCCGGACACGCGCCCGGGCTGCGAGCGCCAGGCTGGCGCCCTTCGCCGTGGTGACCAGCAACTCGCTGGCAACACCGAGCTCGGTGAGCATGCCGATGGTCTTGCCGCCGAGCCAGTAGAGCGGCCTGAAGCCGCGGCGGGGCGACGGCAGAGGCTTGGCCAGCCTGTCGGGCAGTAGTGCCAGCAGCTTGCTGGCGGAGTCGGGAAGGCTGCTGCCATCGAGGGTCAGGCCCGCACTTGCGGCCGCACGCTTGGCATCCCAGAGGAATTCGATCAGGCCGGTATCCCACCGGCCGAGATTGGCCGTGTCGAAGGCAATTGCCTCACCGGCCGCGTTGCCCGCTAGTCCATCGGCGGGAAACGCAGGGATGCGACCGGATTGCGCGATCCAGTCACCGCCGAGTACGAAGATATCGCCATTCTTCCGATGTTGCCGCTCCCATGTCGGCGGCTTCGCCTTCATCGCGGGAGCGGTGCGATCCGGGTTGCGATATTCAATGTTAGACATTCAATGAGCGATATCCGGCGGCGCGAGAAGCCTTTGTCACAGATGCGTTTCCTTGCGAACCGATCTTCGTGGGTAAAAGCAGGGCGACAGACCCTCCTGAATAAAGCCGAACACCTCGGCGCCGACAATGCAGAAACCGAATAGATCGGGCGGCACATATGCCCGCCGGAACGTTACGTCGCGACCGATTCCTTCGTCCACGGGCGAGTGAAGCGCGTGAGTCACCCGACAGGACCATTGTGGCGGCTTCATGGTTTGTCGCCGGTCAAAAAAGCGAGAGGACGGACTATAGAGAACCTGACCATAGAGAACCTTACGGGTGGCGGAATCGGCCTGGACTCCAGCTCGTATACGTAGCATCCTAACAATATCGCACCCCGTGGGCAGAGGGCGGCCGGCCCCCTTCACCAGCTCAGCGCTCGGCGGGACGGCCGGACAGCAGATCGGAAAGCCACCGGCTGCGCGGGCCTTGCTCGCAGATGGCGAGCAGCACGATGACGATCGGGATGCCGATGAACGCGCCCGCCAAACCCCATAGCAGCGAACCGAAAAACACCGCGAACAGCGTGAGAAAGGGCGAGACCACCAGGATGTTGCCCGTGACGCGCGGTTCCAGGTAGCTGCCCACCGCGAACTGGATCGCGTTCATTCCCACAAAGACGGCGACGCCCATCTGCCAGTTCTCGTACTGCAAACCGGCGAAGAAGGTCGGCAACAGCGTGGCGATCAGCGAGCCGATGTAGGGGACGTAGTTCAGCGCGAAGGCGATGACGCTCCATTCGAGCGCGAGGTCGAGGCCTATCAGCCGCGCGAAGACGTAGACCATCACGCTGGTCAGCACGCTCATGGCCGTTCGCACGAGCATGTAGAGTTGCAGTTTCCGAACGATGACTCTCGCGGTGCGCTGCACGGTTTCGCTGAACCGGGCGTCCCGCCACGCGGCCACGCGGCTTTGCAGTGCCTCGGCTTCCATCAAACCCAGCAGGGTGAACATCAGGGTGACGCCGGTGAACGTCAGGAAGCCCTGCACCGCCCCGACGACCTCCTGTCCGCGACGTGCCAGCCAGGCAACATCGAAGTGCGCGGCGACAATATCGGACAATTTTATGCCATGCGCGTCCAGCCAGGACGTCTGCTCGATATAGAGTCTCTGAAGCCGCGGCCCGTTGGCGATCACCCAGCGTGCGGCGCGGCTGAAGCCCCAGACCACCATCGCGGCGAGCACGGCGACAACCACCAGCGTCGTCAGCATGGTGGCCACGACCGCAACCAGCTTCGGCATTCGCGCCCCAAGGGTCTGCTGCATGGGCCAGACCAACGCGATGATGAACAGAGCGAAGGCCACCGGCGCCATGACCAGCTGCGTGACGTAGAGTGCCGCCAGCAAAAGCACTGCTGCGATGCATCCGGTCAGGACAAGAAGAGTGCGATTGCCTTCCATCCGAGATCACAGGCCTTCAAACGTCCGATTCGACCGGACCGCGGCTCGGGCGCATGCCCGAACCGCTCGGCAGACCCCGGCCCTATTGAGAGATGAGGGTAATGTTGACGCCGCCCGGAGCCAAGGCCAGGCGGGCGCCTTGCGCGGTGGAGATGCCCTGTCGATGAGGCCTCTGCAGCGTGCGGCAGTCGTCGAGCCAGTGTACCGCCCTCAAGACGTTCATCGCCGCCGCTGTGCAGGTCAGCTAGATCGACCTTCGCGTGCCTGCTGCGCCGCGAGTGACAGGCATGTGGCTGGCTCTGCCACTGGGAGCAACTGGGAGTTCCAGGAGGCCAGGCGGGCGACCCTATAGGAAGCTTTCTCTCATTCTCTCGATAAGCCGGTTCCGTTCCTGACGCGCCTCGAGTGCCTGCTTCAGGGTGACGGGAGAAAACCGGGCGGACATGTGCGGCTGCATCTGCCCGATCAGGTCCATATCGGCCGAAATCACCGTGCCCACCATGAAGTAGCCGCCGCCCGATACCGCGTCCCGGTGCAGCACGATCGGCTCGGTGCCGCCAGGAATCTGGATCGAGCCATAGGGATAGCAGCTGTCAACGATGTTCGACGGATCGGACCCCGCCCCGAACGGCTGTTTGCGCGGCACGAATTCCAGCCTCTGGCCGCCCTTGAAGCGATAGCCGATCCGGTCCACCTCGGGCGCCACTTTCCATGTATCGCTAAAGAATTGCTCCATTGCGCGTGGCGAACGCTTCCGCAGCTACATCGAGAAGGTGCCGCCGCCGACGCTTCGCCCCGGCGATATCGTCATTATGGAGAACCTCGGCAGCCACAAGGGCAAAGCTTTGCGTCGCGCTATCTGGTCAGCCGGTGCCAAGTTGTTTGTCCTGCCAAACACTCGCCTGATCTGAAACAGCGTCGCGGTGGATGGGCACGCCGTCAGGCGCGGTGGAACGGGACGACATAAGGCCCCTCGGGGATCACCGCGACGGCGCGGTCGCCGCTCGCGGCCACGCTGGCGAGCACCGCCTCCGGCACTGACCAGATGCGCTCGACGCCGGTCAGCGCGTGCAAGCCGTCGCCAAGGCCGGTGCTGTAGAGCTGGACGCGACCCGCGGCCATCGGCTTCAACTGCATCTGCGTCTGCCACTCGTCGATGGACGCGTGCATCTTCGGCAGGATGCTCTGCAAGAAGCCGTCGGGGCCCAGCGCGATCAGGCGGCGCTGCGCCGCGACGAACTCGGCCGACCCCATCCCCTCCGAGCATTCGGAGGCGACGATCAATCGCCCCCCGGGCGCGAGGATGTCGATCGGGCCGACCATACCCTTCACGGTCTGATAGTATGTCTTGTCGAGGGGATAGCCCGCGGCACTGGTCACGACGGTGTGGAAGCGCCGCGGCACCGGCACCTCCGAGTAGTGACGGACGAACTCGACCGCGGCCAAGTGGCTGGCGACGATCTCGCCAAAGTTGACGAAGCAGAGGCGGCGCGCCTCGTCGATCACCGTGTTGAGCGCGAGCGCGCCGCCCAGCATGCGCACGATCTCGAGCTGCTCCTCGTGCAGGGGATTGCCCGCGAAGTTGCAGTTAGCGGCGTTGGGGTCCGCCATGAAGCGGGAACTGTGAAAAGTCGTGATCGTCTCGGCATGGGCGAGCCCGGGCGCGATCACCTTCCGCCCGCCCGAATAGCCAGCCATGAAGTGCGGCTCGACCAGTCCGGTGGCTATCTTGAGGTCCGCCTCGACGAACCGCCTGTCGAGCCGCACGACGGTGCCGCGGGTGGCCGTCTTTCCCAGCATCACATGGTCGTCGTCGTTGAGCGCGTAGTGGTTCTCCACGCGCACCGTGCGCAGCACCCAAGGGTCGCCGACCAGCTCCTCGAGTTCGCCGCCGAGATTGGGCCGGTGCAAGCCGGTGGCCACCAGCAC
The DNA here is from genome assembly GCA_963818725.1 of uncultured Pseudomonadota bacterium. Lineage (GTDB taxonomy): Bacteria > Pseudomonadota > Alphaproteobacteria > Acetobacterales > Acetobacteraceae > DATFDN01. Next base: position 608,168 of record CAWFTU010000001.1, read on the forward strand.
GGCGATCCTCTCAGCCGCGATACCCGCCCCCATCAGGGTCTCGATCAACGGACGCAGGAAGAGGTGGTTGGGTACGGGGCGGGTGATGTCGCAGATTGCGATCGCGGCGCTGGCCGCGTTCCGCGCCAGCTCGGCCAGCGGCGGCGCGCCGACCGGCTCGGCAAGGGCCCGCCGCACCGCGACCCGGGGGTCGGCCAGCTCGGGCATGGGTGGCTTGCGCAGGACCGTGACCTGTAGGTCGTCCGGCAGTTCGACTGGCAAGCCCATTCGACCGTAGTTCAGCTCCACCCGCATCGCAGCGTCCTCCTCGCCTCGCTCGCGAGCCCCGCCCACCGGATCTCGCCACCCGAGAACCGACGTCGCTACCTGACGATCCAATCGTCAAGGGGGGACGTGGCTAGAGCACAAGCCCGCCTGTGGCGCGCTCTCTGTCGCGGCGTAGGCATGGAAGGCTCGGGTCATGCTCACCGGAGCGCCCAGGCCGTCAAGGTCATGTCATTGGGGCCCGGCGTGACAGCGGTACGGGTGATGACGGTCGCATAGACCACACCGCTCCCCGGCACCACCGGGATCGCCTGCTGTTCCGCCTGACACACCGTCGGGGTGCCCAGGCTGGAGCAGTCGGTGATGTGGACCACACCGATGACATTGCCAAGATCGACGCTGGCGACGGACACCGCGGCGCCGTCCGTGATCGTGCTGCTGAGCGGATTGGCGCTGAACAAGACCACGTCCAGAGAGGGAGTCAGGCCGTCGCTGAACGCGGCGGTGATGGCCTGCCAAAGGCCGCTGGCCGGGGTTCGCAGGGTGATCAGGCCGCCCAGCGAGGAACCCGCCGCGTGCAAGCTGTTCGCGACGAAGGGCGTGACCGCGACGCTCACGCTCTGCGCCAGAGCCGCGCCGGCAAAGCAAAGCCCCGCAACGAGGCCGGTCAGAAAAAGGCGCGTCAGGACGGGGCGCATCGCTGCGCGGGACACACGCCGCAGCGGCCGCGATGCGAGCGGCTGGCGAGACGCGGGCAGTTTTCCCCGCAAGAGGGGCCCGCAGCGCCGGACGGCGCGCCGAGGCGCCGCGCTCTGCGACCGACCGGGAGAGCCGCAGCCGGCCGCGCCAAGCGGTGCAGGGAACGCCAGATCAGATCGGTCTCGCCGCTCGCCAGACCCGGGCGGGCTGCGCAAATCCCTCGTAGACGAAGGCGGGGTCGTCAAGGTCGATGGCCGGGAACACGTCTTTCTCGCGCCAATAGTCCTGGGTGTGTTGCCATTCCGGCTTGTTGCCGCGCTTGGGCAGCAGGTGCATGGCGCGCATGAGGTAGCCCGGATTGAAGTTCTCCGCGTCGATCCAAGGCAAGATCGGCATGTCCTTGTCCTCGGGCCGCAGCGCCACCGTCACCTTCTTCGCGCCGATCTGCTTCATGTGATTGATAAGGCGGCACACGAAGTCGGCGACCAGATCGACCCTGAGCGTCCAGCTCGCCCGGAAATATCCGAAAACCCAAACCAGATTGGGCATGCCGGTGAACATCATGCCCCGATAGGTGATCGTGTCGGAGAAGGCGAGCGGCTTGCCGTCGACCGTGAAGTCGATATCCCCCAGGACACAAACGTTGAAGCCAGTCGCGGTCACGATGATGTCGGCCTCGAGTTCCTGGCCCGACTTGAGCAGGATGCCCTTCTCTGTAAAGCGGTCGATCTCGTCCGTGGCGACGGATGCCTTGCTGGCGGCGATAGCCCTGAACAGGTCGCCGTCCGGGATGAAGGCGATCCGCTGCCGCCACGGCCGATAGCTTGGCGTGAAGTGCCTCTCTATGTCGTAGTCGGGACCGAGATAGGCGCGCACGCCGGCGAGCAGCTCCTCCCTTACGGCCTCCGGCTCGCTGAACGTTCGGCGGGTGAAGACAGCCTGATCGTGCAAGATCTTGCGGCGCGCGATCTCATGGATCCACGTCTCGTCGATCTGCAGGTGGCGCAGGGTGTTGGCGAGCTCGTTCTCGTTCCGCGCGGGAATGAAGTAGGTCGGCGAACGCTGCAGCACCGTGACGTGGCGGGCGTCGGCGGCCATCGCGGGAACGATCGTCGCCGCCGTGGCGCCCGAGCCGATGACGATCACGTTCTTGTCGGTGTAGTCGAGATCCTCCGGCCAAGTTTGCGGGTGAACGATTCGGCCCTTGAACTCGTTCATTCCCGGCCACTCCGGCGTATAGCCCTGCGAGTGGCGATAGTACCCCTGGCACATCCAGAGGAAATTCGCGGTGAAGCGGACCGCCTCGCCGGTGTCGCCGCGGACACCCTCGACGGTCCAGAGATTGTCGGCGCTCGACCACTGCGCCGAATTGACCTGGTGGCGATAGCGGATGTGCCGGCCGAGGTCGTTCTCCTCGATGACCTCGCCAAGATAAGCAAGGATCTCGGCAGCGGTCGCGATCGGCGCACCGATCCACGGCTTGAAGCGATAGCCGAAGGTGTACAGGTCGCTGTCAGACCGAATACCCGGATACCGGTGGGTCACCCACGTGCCGCCGAATTCCTCCTTGGTTTCGAGGATCACGAAGCGTGTGCCAGGGCACTGCTTGGCGAGGTGATAGCCGGCGCCGATCCCGGAGATCCCACCTCCGACAATGACGACGTCGAAATGCTCGGGGTGGCCGGCTCTGCCCTTCGCGAGGGTCAGTGCTGGCTGGACGGACTTGGGGTCTTGGACGGGTGTGTTCATGGCTCCATTCCCTCTCCCTCTTTTAAGCCACAGCGTCACGGTCCGCCCGGCGATCGAGGCCTATGAGCTACGCACGGGCGAGGCGTCGTGACAAGGTTTGGCGCTGGTGGTGTGGCGCCAAGTTTGCTCCCCGAAGCTCTTCATTCCCGGACTGTCTCGGTAGAAAATCATCGATCGGAGGAGCGCCCGGTTGCGTGCCGCGCTTGCAGAAACGGGTCCGAGACGCGGCCCGGAACCCTATGGCCAGTCACAGAGGGTTCCGCCGGGCGCGATCCACGCCTGGGCGGCGGTGTTACCCCACGCAGTACGGACAATCACCGGAGTCAGACGGTAGGAACGGCCCTCGTAGGCTGCGAGCCGTGCCGGGGTGAGGCGGTTCACCGTTACCAGAGCACCTTTCACCGTGCCGCGGGCGCGGCGCAGGGTGGGATAGCGGCCGTCGAGCAGGGCAACGCGGCGCCAACCGCGCAGCGTGGCAGGAGTGAGCGGGACGGTGCGGCCGGCAAGCGTGGTCAACAGGCTGGTGTCGAGCAGTGTGCCATAGAAGAACAGGCGCATCGGGGACGAACCCAATTGGCGTGCTGGAGCAGATCATAGTTCAAGTGCAGCCAAGGATGTCAGCGTGCCCACCGTCCGGCCGCGGCGCGGTCCACAAACCAGAACAGCTCGCCCTGAGGCCGCAGGCGGCTGGCCGGGACATCGGCGTCCCCCGAAAGCACACCGTCGAGAATTGCCTGTTTGCCCTTGCCCTGGACCAAAAACACCACAGCGGAGCTGCTCTCCAGCACCGGATAGGTAAGCGTGATGCGCGTCTCCGGCCTGCCATGCGCCACCACGCCGGTCCAATGCCGCCGATCTTCCAGCACAGGCTCGCCCGGGATCAGCGAGGCGGTGTGTCCGTCATCGCCAAGGCCGAGCAGCATCACGTCCAGCAGCGGGCGTGCGGGATCAAGCGTTGAAGCGCCATACAGGCCCTGCAGCATCGCCTCGTACTGCCGCGCCGCATCCTCGGCCGAGACGCCGGTGGTGGGCACGAGATGAATGTTGCCGGGCGGCACCGGCACATGGGCGAGCAGCGCCTCTCGTGCCATGCGGGCATTGCTGGCGGGATCGTCTGGCGGCACAAACCGCTCGTCGCCGAACACGAACTGCGTGCGCGCCCACGGGAAGCGGGCAACGTAGGGAGCGCCGGCCAGCCGCGAGTACAGGCGCTGTGGTGTCGAGCCGCCCGAGAGTGCCACCACGAAGCGGCCGGCCGCCGCCAGGGCGCGATCGGTCAGCCATGCCGCGGCGCCTTGGGCCAGGGATTCGGCATCCTGGAACACGCGCAGCGTGCCGCGGACGGGAGTCATCGCGCCACCTTGACCGGGACATGGCTGTGGACCGCCCCGACGGGGCTCTCTTCTCCATTGCTGTCGATCATGGCGCTCGCCCGTTCCGGAAAGATTGACACATAGTCCGTCACATCGCGCCTCGTGGCAACCTTGGCGCTCGATCCGACGGCGTGACCCCAATCCGGCCGTCCGCCGCGATGCTATCAAACGACAACAGCCCAGCATTGTGAGCTGCGTCGAGACCTTCGCGAACGACGCAGCCTCGTTCCCGGCCTTCACCGGCACGACCTACAGCCGGAACTTCGAGCTGGTGTTCCTCACCACCGGGCGCCGGCTGCATCACTGGTTCTTCGACCAGGCCAGCCGCCGCTGGGTCGACGGCGGTGTTTTCGGGCCGATGGACGCGCAGGGCACGCCGGGATTTCTGCAAAGCAATTTCGGGCAACCCGGCAATTTCGAGCTCGTCGTGCGCACGGAAGGCAGCCAACTCGCCCACTGGTGGCGGATGAACGGGCCGCCCTGGACGTGGCAGGAAACCGTCCGTTTCGGCTCCGGCATCGCCTTCAGCGGGCCGACGCTGGTGCAGACCCACTACCAGAAGCCGGGCAATCTCGACCTCGTCGCCGTGCGGCACGACGGGACGATGCAGCACTTCCAGCGCGATGACATCGGCCGCACCGGCTGGCATGCCGGAGAGACATTCGGCAACGGCATCGCCTCTGCGCCGGTGATGATCGAAGGCCAGTACGGCGCGCAGGACGAGAACGACATCGGCAACTTCGAGCTCTGCGTCGCGACGAACGGCCATGTCGAGCACTGGTGGCGCAACAACCACGGAGGCAACGCGTGGGCGCGGAGCGCCACGTTCGGCCATGACATCCGCTCGGTCGTCGCGCTCATTGAAGGCAGCTTCGGCTTCGACCTCGAGGTCATCGTCGAACGCACAAACGGCCAGATCCAGCACTACTGGCGCGATGGCGGCGGCTGGCATGAAGGCCCCGTGATTGGCCTTTCCGTCTAGGGCCTGTTGAGATTCCGTCATTTTGAGCCGATGACGGTGGCGGTGAGATGGATCATGGCGGCGAAGCTCTGGTCCGTCTTGTCGCTGCGCATGGCGATGCGTTTGAACTCTTTCAGCTTACAGAAGAAGTTCTCGACCAGGTGCCGCCACTTGTAGACCTCGTGGTCGATGGCGAGCGGCGTCTTGCGATGCGGCATCGGTGAGATGACGATTTTGGCGCCGCGCTCGTTTAGCGCGTCAATGATCCAGTTCGCATCGAAGGCCTTGTCGCCGATCAGACCCGCGAACTCGATGTCCTGGATGAGCGGTGCGACGCCGACGGTGTCGTGCCGGTGTCCTGGTAACAGGACAAAACGGACCAGGTTGCCGAGCGCGTCGGTCAGCGCCAGGATCTTGGTCGTCAGGCCGCCCTTGGAACGGCCGATAGCCTAGCTCTGAGTCCCCCTTTTGCGCCCTGACCGTGCCGGTGGACCTTGACGATGGTGGCATCGACCATGGCGTATTCCATGCCCGGCTCGTCCGCCACCGCGTCGAACATGCGCTTGAAGACGTCGGCCTTCACCCAGTCGCGGAAGCGCTTGAACACGGTGTTCCATTTGCCAAACAGCGCCGGCAGGTCGCGCCACGGGCTGCCCGTCCGGGCAATCCACAGCACCGCTTCGAGGAACAATCGATTGTCCCCGCCAGTCCGACCCGGGTCGCTCGGCTTGCCCAGACCGAACGGCTCCATCTTCGCCCACTGCGCGTCCGTCAAAATCAGCCGATCCATGCCAAACTCCTTCCTGATTACGCACTTCCCTCAGTCACGAAACGCCTGGTAGCAGGTCAGGGAATTTGTGGCATTTCATGAGGGTGTGGCAGTGGCTCGTAATGTCGTGCAGTTCCAGAAGGGTCTCAGCGAACCCGCGTTCGAACAGCAGGACGGCACCGAGGAGCAATGCCGGGCGATCGTCATCGCGTCACGCTGGCCGCGTGGCTTTGAGTGCCCGGTATGCGGCGGCAGGCAGTATAGTCTGGTGACGACCCGCGATCTCTATCAGTGCACCAAGTGCCGCCGGCAGACCTCGCCGATTGCCGGGACGATCTTTGCATCAACCCATCTGCCGCTGCGGCTATGGTTTCGTGCGATCTATCACCTGACCCAGACCAAGCAAGGTATCTCCAGCATCGAACTGGGGCGTCGCCTTGGGGTGACGCAGACCACCGCCTGGAAGGTCAAACACAAGCTGAAGCAGGTCATGCTTGAGCGTGATGCGACCAAGCGCCTGAGCGGCAGGATCGAGATCGACGACGCCTATCTCGGCGGCGAGCGCTCCGGCGGAAAGCGCGGCCGCGGGGCGCCTGGCAAGACGCCGTTCGTCGCCGCTGTCGAGACGACCACCCAGGGAAAGCCGGTTCGCCTGAAGCTGCGCCGGGTCACCAGCTTCTGTGCAACCTCGATCGCAGGGTTCGCCAAGCGCAGCCTCGATCCAGACTGCTCTGTCGTCAGCGATGGCCTTCAGTGTTTCGCCAGCGTCGCAGACGCCGGGTGCGCGCACCAAGTCGTCAAGACCGGGTCAGGACCAAAAGCGGCTCGGACGCCAGCCTTCAAATGGGCCAACACCGCGCTCGGCAACATCAAGGCCGCCATCACGGGCACCTACCGTGCCATCAACCGCAAGCATGTTCCGCGCTACCTCGCCGAATTCGAATACCGCTTCAACCGACGATACGATCTGGCCGCCATGATCCCGCGTCTCACATGGGCCGCCGTCCGAACCACCCCTATGCCCTACCGACTCCTGAAATTGGCTGATGGTTTATGTGTAATCAGGAACTCCTTTCGGAGTTGAAGCATCAGCCGCCGTAGCCGTGGATATCCCCCTGATTCTCAACAGACCCTAGCGCCGCGGCCCCAAGCGTTGACCCTTGTGACGCGATTGAGCCGTCATCGTGTAAGCTTGCCGGTGCGGTGGGCGGGTGGGAGGCCGATACCCCTGAGGGACACAATCCCGGAGGGGAGCCAGGCCGCCCGCCACCACGCGGTCCCGCGCCGAACGGCCGCCGCCAGCATCTCCCGCGTGTCCCGCCGACGGTTCCGCCGGAAGGTGGGCGCTCAGCCCCCGCGCGTATCGCCTGCGCTTCGGGTCCTTCCGGAAGACCCTGGCAAATGCGTGCGAGCACACGGAATTCCGGCTGATTCGGGCCTGAGCCTTACAAGCGGACGGTGCGGCATGGTATCGTCCGCGACGAGTTTGTTTTTCAGACTAGACGCCTCAATTCCAACGTAATATGATCGTTTGCATGCAGACCGGCTATAGCCAGTTTTGCCCAATCGAAGGCGTCCGAGATTTCGCCACGCTTCGGATGCCGCTCCTCATGCGCGAACTGATGGTCGGCATGCACTCCTTCAACGACATCCAAAAAGGGAGGCAACCATGACAGGGTTAGCTGTCAGGTCGCGGAACATTGTTGGGATCCGGTCGGTCGGGCCATTATAGATTACGGCTACCGCTTCGAGCGCCTCCGGGCCTCGGCGCCTGGAGGGAGGTGAGCCATGCTGCAGATCGACCCGAACGCCCGCACGACCCCGGTGACCCGCGCCGAGATCGCCCACTCCGGGGAGCCTACGGGCGTGCTGGCCCAGCGCTATGGCGTCAGCACCGAGACCGTTCGCAAGTGGCGTAAGCGCGGCACCGAGGACTGCCTGGACCATTCGGCGCGGCCGCACAAGCTGCCGTGGAAGGCCACGGAAGAAGAGCGTGCCGTGGTCTGCGCCCTGCGCCGGGCGACCAACTTCGCCCTCGACGACCTCACCTTCGTCGTCACCCACTTCCTGCCGCACCTCAACCGCGACAGTGTCTGGCGCATCCTCCGCGCCGCGGGGATCAGCCGACGACCACCGCCGCCCTCGGACCGGCCCAAGCGCGGCCAAGGTCAGTTCAAGGAGTACGACCTCGGCTTCATCCACATCGACATCAAGCACTTGCCGAAGCTCCAGACCGCCGATGGCGAGCGGCGCAAGCGCTACCTCTTCGTCGCCATCGATCGGCGCTCGCGCTCCGTCCACCTCGCCGTCAAGGATGACGAGACCACCCAGAGCGCCAGCGCCTTCCTCCGGGAGGCCGCGGCCGCTTTTCCCTTCCGCCTTACCCACGTGCTGACCGACAACGGCAGCTGCTTCACCGCAGCCTTCGCCAAGGTCTGCGCCGCGCTTGGCGCCGAGTACCGCCACACCAAGCCCTATTCTCCGCCGACCAACGGTCTGGTGGAGCGCTTCAACGGCCGGGTCGGCAGCGAGGTGCTGCGCATCACCCTCCACTCCCACCGCGGCCTCGAGCAGCTGCTGCGCGGCTTCAATGCCGCCCACAACGCCCGCCGCCAACGCGTGCTCGACGGCAAGACCCCCGATCAGGTCGTCGCCGAACGCCTCAAAGCTCGTCGCAAACTGGCCCATGCGAAGCCACATGGCCGAGCAGGACCCGAGGACATCGCCAGGGCGCGCCTCATCGCTGAAGCTGCCAAGGAGGCCTCACAACCAGACAGTTAGGTCTGATGGCGAAGCCTATCACGCTCGCCACGGTTTGTATCGCCGCGCTGTACGGCAGTCCCGTTGCCATCGCTGCCGACACAGCCCAAAGCGCTATCCTGGCCTGGAACGCGCATGACCCGGAGAAGGTCGCGCTGTTCTACACGGATGACGCGGTCTACGAGGACGCGACGCTGGGCATTGTGAATCATGGGACGACCGACCTCCGTAAATTTGCTAAGTAGGTAGCCAAAAGTCTTGCGACAGATGCCGTGCTGAGTTGACGGTGTCTGGATGGACACACCCAGATCGACCTATCCGGCGTTCAGTAGGGCGGGTCGCAGGCGTCTGTCGCAAGCGCTTGCTCAAGCGCATGACGTGAGACTTTATCGGCGCCTTCGGGCGGTTGCCGAGATTGCGGAAGGCGAGCCTGTGCTCGCAGTCGCCAAACGCGCGCGTGTGGGACGCAGCACGGTCTATCGCTGGATCGAGCGCTACCTCGCCGAACGAGCGCCATCAGCGCTGGCTGATGGCAAACGATCCGGTCGTCCACGCACGACGCCGGTCCTTACAGACAGCAAGCTCCGCCAGCTCCTCATGAGCGACCCGTGCCGGTTCGGCTATGACGCCACCACCTGGACCGTGCCACTGCTGGCCACACATCTGCACACACAGGGCCTTGTGATCAGTGCCCGCACACTCCGGCGCCGGATCCGTGCGACCCGCTTTCGCTGGAAGCGTCCACGCTATGTCTACAGCGAGCGGGCAGAGCATGTCGGTGCCAAAAAGGGGGCATTGTCCGACGGTTGAAACGCAGGTTCCAGCCGGGGGATGTGCTGTTGTTTACTGACTGGACGCTGCTGCGGCTGTTTCCACCGCTCAGGGCGATGTGGGCGGCGATCGGCGCACAGGCCAAGGTGCCCATCACCGACCAGAACGCCAGGCGTGTCCTGTTTGGCACGATCAATGTGCGAACCGCCCGGCGGACGGTCACCATCGGCCGCGGTGTGGGCACCCATGAAGTGCGGGCGTTTCTGCTGGCACTGCGCAAAGCCTACCGACGGGCAGGCACGATCTGGCTTCTGGCCGATCGAGCCAGCGGACATACCGCGCAGGCGACGCTCGCGCTGGCCAAGGAACTTCGGATCGAATTTGTTTGGCTGCCGAAGCAGTGGCCGGAGCTGAACGCAATGGACCAGCTGTGGAAAGAGCTGAAGCGCGATGTGGCTGCAAACCGCCAGGCTGCTTCCATCGATGACTTGGCCGATCGCGCGAGCCAATGGGTGCTCAACCTGACACCAGCACAAGCGCGCCGGAAGTCTGGCATGGCGTCCAGCAAATTCTGGCTCCGATCTTTGTCGCAGGACTTTTGGCTACCTACTTAGACAATTCTTCGACGAGTCTCCGGATGCCAAATTCACCGTCACCAGCAGCTTCATGGAAGATAGCCACGGCTATGCCGAGTGGGTGATGACGGGCACCGATGTCGGGATGTTCAAGATCAACAAGCACTTCCAAGTACGCGGCGTTTCCATCATGCAGGGATCACCGGAGAAGCTCACTCACCAGACCGACTACTGGGATATGGCGACGCTTATGAAACAGCTCGGCAGGTTGCCTGAGCACTCCGAGTAAAGCACGTCGTAGGCTCCAGGGCTTTTTCAGGCCCACCTCTCCCCGAACCCCCTCCTGCAAGGGGAGGGGGGATCGGTCGCCGATTCCAGTCTGAGTGAAACGGCACCGAAACCAGCTCAGCCGCGATCGGTGCCGTCGCTGGCCAGATAGCCGCCGTCCACCGGGATGACGGTGCCGCTCACGAAATCCGAGGCGGAGGCGGCAAGGAAGCGGACGGCCCCGACCAGGTCCCGCGTCTCGCCCCAACGCCCGGCCGGCGTGCGGCGCTCGATCGCGTCGTGAAATCCGGTGCCGCGCAGTTCCTCGGTCATCTCAGTGAAATACCAGCCTGGCGCGACCGCGTTCACCTGGATGCCCAGCGGCGCCAGTTCCACCGCATTGACGCGCGTCAGACCGATCAATGCGTGCTTGGCGACCGTGTACGCGACCTGCAGGCCCCGGCTCGGCGCCGTAAGCCCGTACACCGAGGCGACATTGATGATCTTCCCCCTGCCTTGGCCGCGCATCTGGCGAGCGGCGTGCTTTGTGCACAGGAAGGCCCCGGTCAGGTTCGTGTCGATCACGCGCTGCCAGTCGGCGCGGTCGAGCTCCGTCACCGACGCGCGATGGCCGACTTCGGCATTGTTCACCAGGATGTCCAGCCGGCCGAATGAGGCGACGGTCTCGTCGATGGCGCGCACCACCGAATCCTCGTTGCACACGTCGAGGGTGATCGCGACGGCCCGCGGCCCCAGCTCCGCCGCCACACTGATGTTGCGCGCTGCCCGCCTGCCGGCGACGGCGACATGGGCCCCAGCATCGCGGAAGGCGGTCGCCAGCGCCAGTCCGATCCCGCTGTTGCCGCCGGTGATCAGAGCGACGCGGCCGGCGAGCGAGAACAGGGTGTCCGGCACGGCGGCTGCTCAGAAAAAGGCGATGGTGCGCAACTCGATGCTCTCTCGGGCCGGGGCGTCGGGAGGGGTGTTCGGATCATCGAAGGCGCTGTGCCCGAGGAAGCGCGCCCGTCCATCGGCGTCGGAGTCGTAGGTCTTCAGAAGCAGAGCTTGCGCCGGCGTCATTGCTGGGAAGTACCACCAGTGGTGCTGCGGCGCGTGGCGCAGCACGAAGATCTCGCCGTCCCGGTCGCGGTAGCGCAGGGCCATCGTGATGAAATCGGCTTGGCTCGACGACGTCACGTCGCACATCGCCAGGGGCTTCTCCTCGACGCGCCGGCGCAACGGCTTCCACACGTTGTAGAAGGCCACCCGGCGCGACAGCAGCGCGTCGGCCTCGTCGGGGAGCAGGTGCCTGACCCGCAGCGGGCCGGAGTTCGGCGTGTAGTCGCAATGCACCAGCATCACCGGCGCGCGCTGGGTGGTGGTGTCCTCGGCGGTCTGCTGGCCCACGTTCGCCTTGGTGCGGATCGTGTGGTCGAAGATCACGACGCGGCGGGCGCCGACGGAGCCGAGGACGAAGTCGATCACCTCGGGGTAGAAGCGCGCCTTGATCGCCGCGTCATCGTCCCAGTCGTCGAACGCGGACGGGAAATCCCGCAGCGCAAACCCTTCCCGGTCCAGCGAGAAGTCGCGCGCGCGGGTCCAGCCGTCATGGACCTCCATCTCGCGCGGATCGTCGCCCGGCAAATGAACGTGAGTTCCGGCCGGAGGCTCGTAGAAGTAGATCTCCGGGAGGGTCCCGTCGTCGCGCGTGTAGTTGAACATGGCGCGAACGGTGCCTTGAGCTGCCATTGGATCTCACCTGAGCGGCTGCGTGACGGCACAAGGACTTAGGTGGGGACCAGTGCCTTGACAACGGCACCCTGGGTGCGCTGCCAGCACGGCAGGGCCTCGATCCCCTCCGTCATCCACCGTCGCAGGTTCGGGTGCTCGGCGAGGGGCAAGCGCTGCTCGGCGTGCAAATGCATCGGGGCCGCCACCGCGATGTCGGCGATCGTGACGTCGTCTCCGGTCAGCCACTTCGACCTTGCCAGCCGCGCGTTCAGGACGCCGGCAAGGCGGTGCCAGTTGGGCGCCTCCTTGGCGATCACTGCCTCATCCGGCTCGGCCTTCAGCAGCGGCTTGACGACGTACTCGACGAGATAGACGTAACAGCTCGGGAACCAGGTCGCCGTCTCCCACAACATCCAGTGATGGATGTCCGCGCGCTGCTTCGGATCCTGGGGATAGTATCGGCTGGCGCCAGACATGTCCGCGGCATATTGCAGGATCGCGTTTGATTCCGACAGCGTGAAGTCGCCGTCGGTCAAGGCCGGCAAGGCACCGTTCGGATTGATGGCCAGGAACTCCGGCTGCTTGTGGGCGCCGGCGAAGTAATCAACATGCACCTGCTCGTACGGCACCCCCATCAGCTCCAGCCCCGCCAGAACCTTGCGACAGTTTACCGTGCAAGGGTCAAGATGAACCTTCAGCATTACGACCTCCGGTCTGCTCTGGCGTGTTCCGCGGCATGTTTCGAATGAGCCGGCACGTTTTCCCGCGTAGAGCGTACCCAGGCTGCTTGACATCGTCAATCGCGCCGCGATCGGCGGCCCCGCCATCTCCTCGAGTTGGGCAATCTCCCTGAAAGCCGAGCTGTCGACTTGGCCGGTCCGGCGGATGAACCGGGAGCCCGAGGACTACTACCGGGCGCCAACGTTGGGCCTGGCGCTCGCGGGTGCGCTGTGCGTTGGCGGGCAACGGGTGCTGGCGAATACGCGCTCAGCGCCGCTACCTATCGAGCTGGTTCCGTAACTTCTGAGTTTTTTGGATAGACATCGGCCGGTTTCCGGCCGAAGCTCCAGCCAGGCGGCATCGGACCTTGAGTGCGCTGCGATCAGGTGCATCCTGTTCCGCAAAGGCGGACGAATTCATGTTTCCTCGGATTTGGCCGTGTTGCTGCGAGCGAGCCAGTCACGCTGGACTTCTTCTTACGATGGGATGACAATATTAGCTCGTGTAAGTCCAGTTTCGCACACTATCATGTTTCGCAAGGTTCAGGAGCAAATGAGATGTCTCATGCAGCGACGAACCTCGGCAGACGAGTGCGCCACGAGCTTGTCCAGTATTGGCTGATCTGTGCCTATCTCTACATCTGTTTTGCTGCGATCGAGCTCCATAAAATCGCGATTCTTCATTCCAACGGGATTGAGTACGTGCCCTACGGCGCCGCGGCGATCGAGGCGCTGCTCGTCGGGAAGTTCATCATGATCGGACATGCGGCCAGAATCGGCGAGCGCCGCCGTCCTCGGCGCATGGTGTTCGCGCTGCTCGCAAAATCGGTGTTCTACCTGCTGTTGCTCATGGCGCTTTCCGCCGCCGAGGAAGTCATCAGGGGTCTGATCCACGGCCGAACGGTTATAGCCTCAATTCAGAGCCTGTGGGGCGGCACGCTGCTCCAGGTCTTCTCCACCGGCCTGCTGATGCTGCTGATCCTGATCCCGTATCTCGCTTTCAGGGAGTTCGGCCGCGTGATCGGACCGGAGCGTTTGCGGGCGATTCTGCTCGAACCCGACCCACCTCGGTAACCAAAGACAGACCACGGGAGATCGACATCCCGACCGAGACTAAGCCGTGTGACGTGGTCAGGACCGATGCAGATTTCCGGCCGTCACGATACCTCTTTCTCGCTGCGGGAGGGGGCCGGGGGGAGGGATAGGCGGCCCCGGCACCCGCGCCCGGCCGGCCAGGTCGTCTCCCGCCTCGCGCGGCATGAGGAACGCGACCGGCACGGCGGCCAGCATGGGCACCGAGACGGCGAGGAACGCCACGCTGAAGTCCCACACCGACGGCACCCCGCGTCCCGACAGCGCCATCGCCCCTTCCAGCGCCGCCGCGCCGGCCGAGATGCCGATAGTCGCGGCGAGCTGTTGGCCGGCCGTGTAGAGGCTGGTCGCGGCGCTGACCCGCTCGCGCGGCACGTCGCCATAGGCGAGCGTGTTGTAGGCGGTGAACTGGAGCGAGCGGAAGAACCCGCCCACCAGCAGCGCGGCGTAGATCGCCGCCGCTGGCCAGGATGGCCGGAACGCGGCGCAGACGGCGAGCAGCGCCGCCGAAAGGAGCCCGTTCCAGATTAGCGTGTCGCGAAAGCCGAAGAGCCGCAACACGCGCTGCGCCACCGGCTTCATGACCAGGGCGCCCGCCGAGCTGGCGAACGTGACCATGCCGCTCTGCGCCGCCGTGCGCCCGAAACCCACTTGCAGCATCAGCGGCAGCAGGAACGGGATGGCGCCGATGCCCACGCGGAACGGCATCATCGACCCCAGCGCGACGCCAAAGCAAGGCAGCCGGAGCAGGGACAGGTCGAGCAGCGGCGCCGGATGGCGCCGCGCGTGCCACACATAACCGATCCCGGCGAGCAGGCCCGCCGAGACCAGCCCGGCCGTGATCGCCGGAGCGATCACACCGCGCCCGGCCGTCTCCAGCCCGAACATCAGCCCCGACAGCGCCAGTCCGGACAAGACCAGCCCGCGCGTGTCGAACGCGCCCTTCGGCGGCTCGCGCACCTCCTCAATGAAGAGCAGGACCAGAATGATGCCGATGACCCCGATCGGCACGTTGATGTCGAAGATCCAGCGCCAGGAGGCGTAGGTGACGATGAACCCGCCAAGTGGCGGCCCCACCACTGGGCCAAGCAGGGCAGGGACGGTGAGCCAGGCCATCGCCGCCACCAGCTCGGTTCGCGCCACTGTGCGCAGCAGCACCAGCCGGCCGACCGGCACCATCATCGCCCCGCCCACGCCCTGAAGGATGCGGGCGCCGACCAGGAAGGCGAGCGTGTCGGCACGGCCGCACAGCACCGAGCCGACCGTGAACACGGCGATGGAGGCGCAGAACACGCGGCGCGACCCGAACCGGTCCGCCACCCAGCCACTGGCCGGGATGAACACCGCCACGCTGAGCAAATAAGCGGTGAGCGCGACATTCATGCGCACCGGGTCGGAGCCGAACGCCTTGGCCATCACCGGCAGCGCGGTGGCGATGACAGTGGAGTCGAGGTTCTGCATGAACAGCGCGCAGGCGACGATCATCGCGGTGATGCGCGACCGGCGCGAGACGCGGGTTGGCCTGCCTGAAGGGCTGAAACTCTGTCCGGCTTGACTCAGGGCAGCAGCACCGTGCTGCCGGTGGTCCGCCGTGCCTCCAGCGCCTCGTGAGCCTTTGCCGCGTCCTTGAGCGGGAAGGTCTGGTTGACCTGGATCTTCACCGCGCCCACACCCACGACGTCGAACAACTCCTTCGCCGCGGCTTGCAGGTCGGCGCGCTTGCTCGTGTAGCTCGCCAAGCTCGGCCGGGTCAGGAAGAGGCTGCCCTTGGCGGACAGGACGGAGATGTCGAAGGGCGGCACCGGGCCAGACGAGTTGCCGAAGGTCACCATGAGGCCGAGCGGGGCGAGGCAGTCCAGGCTGGCCATGAACGTGTCCTTGCCGACGCTGTCATAGACCACGGGCACCATCGCCCCGCCCGTGAGGCGCTTCACCTCGGCGGCAAGGTTCGCGTAGCCCACCAGCGCATGCGTCGCGCCGAACGAGCGCGCGAGCTCCGCCTTCTCCGGCGTGGAGACCACGCCGATCACGGTGGCGCCGAGATGCTTGGCCCATTGGCACAGCAGCAACCCAACTCCGCCGGCAGCGGCATGCACCACGATCGTATCGCCCGGCTTCACCCGGTAGGTGCGTCGGATCAGGTATTGCGTCGTCAGGCCTTGCAGCATCATCGCCGCCGCGGTCTGAAGATCAATCCCCGCCGGAACGTGTACCAGCCGGTCGGCCGCGATGACGCGCTCGACGGCATAGGCGCCGATGGTTCCCCCCGCATAGGCGACGCGGTCGCCAACCTTGACCTCGGTCACGCCCTCGCCGATCGCGGTCACGGTCCCGGCGCCTTCCATGCCGAGGGTCGCGGGCATGGACGGCGCCTTGTAGAGCCCGGTCCGGAAATACACGTCGATGTAGTTTAGGCCGACCGCCTCCTGCCTGACCAGCGCCTCGCCAGGGCCCGGCTCCGGGGCGGGCACGTCCTCCCACTTCATCACCTCCGGACCGCCATAGGCATGAATGCGGATGGCCTTGGTCATGCGCGTTCTCCGTCAATGGTGCGGGCCTCAAGCGCGAGCAGCCAGCGTTTGGTGTCGAGTCCCTCGCCCCCCGAGTAGCCGCCGAGCCCGCCGGCGGCCACGACCCGGTGGCAGGGGATCAGAATGGGAATGGGGTTGACCCGATTGGCTTGTCCTACGGCGCGGGCCACCCCCCCGGCGCGCGCCGCGATCTCGGTATAGGTCTGTGTCCGCCCATAGGGAATGGCGCGCAGCGCCTGCCAAACGCACCGTTGATACCGGGTGCCGGGCGGATCGAGCGGCAGGTCGAACACGCTCAGCGCGCCATCGAAATAGGCGAAGAGCTGGTCGCGCGCGACACGCAGCAGCTTCGTCTCGGTCTGGTCGCACCCCCATCCCCAATCGAGCGCGACAATGCGCCCCGCCTCCTCCGACAGGGTCAGGTCGCCAATTGGGCTGTGCAACGAAAGCTGGGGCAAGCGCGAACGCGGGTTGTTGACGGGCCGCGGATGGCAGACCGGGAGCGTGCGGGAGTCAAGGGCGGGCCGAGTGGGCGGGCCGAGTGGGCGGGCCGGTCCTCGATCGGGCGCGGATCGCAGGGCACGCACCCTACGGTCGACCGGCGCCCCGCCGCTTTCGTATGCGCGTTGCACGCTGCCTTGCAGCAAGGGTCATTTCAAGAGCAATAGTGACGAAGTGACCCGCCGTTACCGCACCACCGCCGCCTCGCGCAGTTCGCGCAGCTCTGCCCCAGTGAACCCGGCCTCCCGTAGCACCTCGTCCGTGTCCGCCCCGCCCTGCCGGGGCGCGCGCGCTTCCGGCCTGGTGCGCGAGAAGCGGGGGGCGGGGGCGGGCTGGGTCACGCCGTCCAGCTCCACGAACGCGGCGCGCGCCGTCGCGTGGGGATGGCGCGGGGCTTCCTCCATCGAGAGCACGGGCGCGAAGCAGACATCGGTGCCCTCCATCAGCGCGCACCATTCGTCGCGCGAGCGTGTGCGGAAGATGGCGGCGAGACGGGCGCGCATCGCGGGCCAGGCGGCGCGATCGTTCTGCGCCGGCAAGTCGGCCTCGGCAAGGCCGGTCTTGTCCAGCAGCAGCGCGTAGAATTGCGGCTCGATCGAGCCCACGCAGACATGCTTGCCGTCCCGCGTCTCGAACACGTTGTAATAGGGAGCCCCGCCGTCCAGCACGTTCTCGCCGCGCCGGTCGGACCACAGCCCGGCGGCGTGCATCCCGAACGCCGCGCCCAGCAGAAGCGCCGTGCCATCCACCATCGCCGCGTCGATCACCTGGCCCTTGCCGGAGCGCGCGGCCTCCAACAGCCCGCAGACCATGCCGAGGGCAAGCAGCATCCCGCCACCGCCATAATCGCCCACCAGGTTGAGCGGCGGAACCAGCGTCTCCCGCGTGCCGATCGCGTGCAGCGCGCCGGCCAGCGCAATGTAGTTGATGTCGTGCCCGGCGGCCTTGGCCAGCGGCCCCTCCTGACCCCAGCCGGTCATGCGGCCGTACACGAGGCGCGGATTGCGGGCGAGGCAGGTATCGGGGCCGATGCCGAGCCGCTCCGCCACGCCCGGACGGAACGGTTCCATCAACCCGTCGGCGCGCTCGGCCAGGCGCAGCACTACCTCGGCCCCACCCGGCTTTCGCAGATCGACCGCGATCGAGCGGCGGCTGCGGTGATGGACCTGGAAGCGCGGCTCGCGCACCAGCGCCAGCCCGCCGGGGTTGACGCGGTCCACGCGGATCACGTCAGCGCCCAGGTCGCCCAGCATCATCGCGGCCATCGGCCCCGGACCGATCCCGGCCACCTCGATCAGCCTGATCCCGGCAAGCGGCCCCATCAGATGATGCCCTCCTCGCGCAAGGCGGCGACCTCGGCCGAGCCGAGGCCAAGCCAGCCGCCATACACGTCTTCATTGTGCTGGCCCAAGGTGGGGCTGGGGGTGGTTGGAGGCAGTCCGGCGCCGTGCAGGCGCAGCGGCGTGGTCGGCAGCACCACATCGCCAAATTCCGGATGGCGCACCCGTTCCAGGAAGCCGCGGGCGTGCATGTGCGCATCCGCCATCACCTCGGCCACGTCGCGCACCGGCGCGCACGGGATGCGAAAGCGCGTGCAGGCGGCGAAGACCTCGTACTTGCCAAGGGAACGGGTCCACTCCGCCACGAGCGCATCCGTTGCCTCCATGTTGGCGACGCGCCCGGCGTTGGTGGCGAAGGCGGGATCATCCTTCAGATTCTCCCGCCCCATCGCCTCCAGCAGATTCAGGAAGTGCTGCTCAGTGACGACATGGATGGCGACCCAGCCGTCGCGCGCCGGATAGGCGTTGTATGGCGCGCTGCTCAGCGCCGCCTGCCGGTTGCCCGCGCGCGGCGGCACCTGGCCGGTGCGCACATAGTATTCCAGCGGCGAGCCGAGCGCGGAATAGACCGCTTCCTGCATCGCCACCTCGACCAGCCGGCCGCGCCCCGTCACGGTGCGTTCGAACAGCGCGGTCATGATGCCAGCGTAGAGATGAATGCCGCCCATCATGTCGACCAAGGTCGGCCCCGCCTTTATCGGCGGCCCGTCCCGGGTGCCGGTCACGCTCATGATCCCCGATGCCGCCTGAATGGTGAAGTCCATCGCCAGATTGTCGCGATCGGGTCCGGTGATGCCGAAACCGGAGCCTGTTGCATAGACGAGGCGCGGGTTCGCCGCCGAGAGCATGTCGAAGCCGACGCCGAGCCCGTCCATGGTGCCGGGCGAGAAATTCTCCAGCAGCACGTCCGCGCGCTCCGCCATCGCCAGCAGCAGCTCTCGTCCGCGCGCGGTCTTGAGATTCAGCGTCACGCCCTGCTTGTTCGCGTTTAGCATGGCGAAGGAAAAGATGGCCGACTTTCCCGGCTCGGCCCGCCGGCGTAGCGGCTCGCCGTGCGGCGGCTCAATCTTGATGACGCGCGCGCCGGCCTTGGCCATCAGCAGCGTGCAGTAAGGCCCCTGGAAGATCTGGCCGAAATCGAGGACGGTGATCCCGGACAGCGGCAGCCTTGGTTCGATCTCGGGGCTTGGTTCGGTCTCGGGAAGAGGCATCGCGGGTTCCAGCCCAGGGCAGGCGGGGATTGTCCGCATCCCGGCCCGGACGGCAAGTGGATGCCGACGATTGTTGCCATACGCCTTGCTGATCGCAGGTGCCGGGCGCAGTCACGGGCTGGCGGTCTCCACCAACGCCGGTTCAGTGGCGATGCGGCCGACCCGCAACGGCAGGCGAACAGCGAGGGCGAGGTAAGCCAAGGCGCCCATTGCATAGATTGCCGCGTAGAAGGCCGTGAAGCCGACGAGATTGGGCCTGGCCAGGACGTCGTACAGCGCCGGAAGGGAGAGCAGCACAGCCATTACCAGGGCGACACGGGCGATGGCTGCGAAGAAGCCGGTGTATAGGAGAGCGAAGTTCGACACGGTCTGTATCCAGTTCGCCGCGACCATCGCCGCCGTGAGCAGGGTCAACTCCCTTGGCACGACCGCGGCACCGCCCAGGAGCAAGGCGAACAGCCGGTCCCCAGCGAGCAGCAGCAGCGCGCAGACGCCGGCAGCCGGAACAAACGAAAGCAGGGCGGCAATCGCGGTCGCAGCCACCATGCGGCGACGATCCTGCGCGGCATGGGCGCGGGTCTGCCAGGGTGCGGCGACCTCGCAGGCGGCGGCTAGCAGCACGTTGGTGCCCCGAAACACCTTGTAGGCCGCGTCGAAGGCGATGGCGGTGGGGCCGAGCCCGTAGACGAGCGGAATCAACAAGGGCGGATAAGTGTATATGTAGAATTCGCTGCCGACATAGCCGGCGCTCCACAAAAGGTTCCGCCTGTTCCTTCCGAGGAAGGCGAGGAGCGCCTTGGCGAGCGCGATGGGCGATCCCATCGCCATCCCGCCTGCGCGCATCAGCGCGACGGCCGCCGTCACCAGTATGGCAGCCCATATCGCATTGCCAGCTAGGAAGCAGACCTGCAACGGGAGCCCGAAAGGAAGAGCGACGATGAGACCGACATGCGAGGCGCGGCGCACGGCATCGAGTGTCTCGAAGGCAACGAAGCGATCCACGGCCGCAGAGACTTGGCGGAGCGCGAACCACGGCAGGTTGAAGGCGGAAAAAGCGAAGAACATCGCGAGCGCCATCCGATGGCCAGAACTCCGGCCCAGCAGCAGGGCCGCCAGCGCGCCCGCGATCACCAGCAGCGTGTAGAGAACGACAACCGAGGCGGCCTGGAGGCGCAGTATCCGGTCTTTCCGGAGCGCGTCCGACAAGTGCCGCTTCCTGAGCCGGACGTAAAGGACTCTGCCCAGGCCGAGATCGAACAGCCACAGCGACATGCCGATGTTGCCCACCAGGATGAAAAGGGCGAAGATTGACGGCTCGAGGATGCGCGCGAAGCCGTAGGTGAGGGCGAAGCCGTTCACGAGCGCGCCCAGGGCTGATAGGGCCCGCAGGACCAGAAACGATATCCCGGCCAAGCGCACCGGCGCGCGGCCCGCTGTGCTGGCTGCGGCCATCACGCGGGGGCAGCGCGATGTCGCGTGGGCGAGCGCAGGGTCGTAGCGGCTGGCGTGGCCTTCGCCGCCCTGTCGTGCTTGCCTCGGCTCGCAATCATCAACGTTCGTCTACGATCTTCCAGGTACGCCTATGCGCCCAGCGCTTCGCGGCACCCTGCGGCGGCATCACATGAGGACGTCCGTCCAAGAATCAGCGTTTGATAGAGGTCTAGCACCTCGCGGTTCATCCGGCGCGCGGTGAACTGTTCGAGGAAGCGCGCATGGCCGCGTTCACCGTAGGCGGTCAGCACCTCGCGGCTGGTCGAGCGGATCATATGGGCGATTTCCTCGGGCCGGCTGGAAGCGAACAGACGGCCCGTGACGCCATCAACGACGAGTTCTGGCAGGCCGCCGACGCGACTCCCAAACACTGGAAGCTGCGCGCGCATCGCCTCGAGGGCAGCATACGGCAGCCCCTCCGCCCGGGACGGCATCAACAAGAGATCGGCCTCCTCGTACAGCCGCAGCAGATCTTCGCGCGAGCGCCAGCCCAAGTGCGTCACATTGCCTGGCATTGGCAGAGGCTGGGCCTTGTTCACGATGTAATCGCCGACAACGATACCCTCCACCTCGTCACCGAGGCGCCGCAACACATCCAGATAAAGGTCGAAGCCCTTCAGATAGTCGAAACGGCCCACGAAGAGAACCTTGAGCTTGCCGGTCCGGGGTCGCCGCTCTCTTCGGCAGGTGTCACCGACGGCGGCGATTTCGGCAATTCCATTCTGGATGACGACGCATTTGCGTGGTGGGAGATTGGCGCCGATCGCATCCTGCCTCTCTTGGTCAGAAACGCAGGTAATGCTGTCCGTCGCCAAAGCGAGGAGTCGTTCCATCAGCGCGACACATCGCGGCGGCAGGTTGCTGGCCCCAACGCGAAAGGCCCAGCCATGCGGGCAATAGACAATCTTGGGCCTTGGCCGGAATCCCGGCGCGCAGATCCGGACAACTCCCCCGGCGATCGTGGAGTGGATATGCAGAATGTCGGGCCTCACCTGCCTCACCAGCCTGACGGTCTCGCGTGCCAGGCCGACAAGCCCTGATAGTGACCCGCGCTTGTGCTGGAATGCGCGTACGGTGATCTTGGTGTTTCCGATGCTCCGCAGCGCCGCCGCGTTGATTTCGGGAACCACCGCGTAAACGGCCTCTACTTCCGGGGACCCGGCCTGTGCGCTGATCACCTCCTGTAGGTACGCCAGAACGCCGCCCAGCGGCGCTTCGGTGACATGCACTATATGGAGGCGGGCGGCGGGCCTCCAGTCTTCGATTGGCGCAGAGGGCTGAAGCCCGCCGGTGGTCGTCTGGTTCTCAAGGCGCCGGATCAGAGCCGACATGCGATGATGCCTATAATACAGTTTACCAGGTCAGAACGCGTTCTGATGAACGAAGCCACGCAGCCCTGTCTTCATCAGGATTTGCAAGTCGAGCAGCATGGACCAGTTCTCGATGTAGTAGAGATCGTGCATGACACGCTGCTCTATCTGCTCGGCGGTTTCAGTCGGACCGCGCCAGCCATTCACCTGCGCCCACCCGGTGATCCCGGGCTTTATGCGATGGCGTGACGAATACTGCCTGACGACATCCGCGTATCGCGCGTCCGCCGCCGTCGCGAGGGGAGAGTGGGGCCTTGGCCCAATGAACCACATGTCTCCCAGCAGGACGTTGAACAACTGCGGCAGCTCGTCCAAGCTGGTCCTCCGCAGGAATGCTCCCAGGGGAAAGACCCGAGGGTCATGGCGAACAGCAAGCCGAAGCCTGTTCGCCTCCTGAGCAGCGTCAGTGGCATGCATGGTGCGAAACTTGAAGATACGGAACTCGCGTCCGCCGTAACCCTCCCGCGTCTGGCGAAAGAATACCGGACCGGGGCTGGCAATTCGGATCGCGATTGCGATTGCGAGGAGAACCGGAGCGAAGATGACGAGCGCCAAGAGCGCGAGGAGCCGATCCTGTGCATCCTTCAGCACCCATCGCCAACCCTCGAGTGGCGTGGCGCCGGCCTGCAAGAGCGGCAGGTCGCCAATGCGGGCCTCGCCGCCCGCCAGCCAGCCCGGCGCCATACCCACGGAACCTGGCGTCAACGCCAGCCGGACCGGCAGACACCGAAGCTCCAGTATCAGCGCAGCGAGATTTGCTTTCTCCCGAGGCGACGTCGCGACGATGATCTCGTCAACCCGGTGGCAGCGGATGAACGCGGGAATATCGGCCAGCGCGCCTAGGCACCGTAGATCAATCCGTTCATCAGTCGCATCCGAGCCGGATTTGAAGTAGCCCAGCAAGGTGACCCCACCGCGATCCCGGCTCGCCTGCGCCGCGCATGACCGCACCTCCTCGCCGGCGCCGACGATGCAGACGTTGTGGCCGAGTTTCCCCGCCTTGCGCAGGTGCGTACCAGAGACGGCCGCGAGTAGTCGCAGGACGACGATGCGGTACCGTCGCGACTTATGTGGAAATGAGCTGGGCGGTGCCTCCGGCGTGCTGAAGGTGGCTCGGGTCAGGCGGCGAGGTCAACGGGAACTGCGGCCATGGGCGGCTCGGCGAGTGTTGGCCAGCCGTCCACCTTGCGCATCGTGATCTGGCCCGAAGCGAGCAGCGCCCAAAACAGCATGGCCGCGGTCTCGGCCGAAGGCAGCACAGTCTGGGTCTTGATGCGGCGCTTGAACTCCTCGTGCAAGCGCTCGATCGCGTTCGTCGTGCGCGCCGACTTCCATTGGCTTGAGGGCAAGCGCAGGAAAGCGAACAGGCGGTCCCCGGCCTCCTCCAGGCTGGTGGCCACCGCCGGGCAGCGCAAGCGCCACTTGCGCAGGAACGCGCGCCTGCGCTGCTCCACCTCCTTCGCGCTCTGGGCGTAGATCATGTCCGTGTAGTCAGCCGAAACCTCCTCATGCAGCGCGTCCGGGGCGTGGGCGAGCAGGTTGCGGTGCTTGTGGACCGTGCAGCGCTGAGCGGGCACATCAGGCCACAACGCCGCCAGCGCCCGCTCCAGCCCGGCCGCACCATCGGTGACCAGGAACTCCGGCGTGCGCAAGCCACGGGCGATCAGGTCATCGAGCACGCCGCGCCACGCCGCCTCGCTCTCGCCGCCCATGTTCTTCACCGCCAAGAGCACCTTCTGCCCGTCGCAACGCACCCCGAGCACGACCAGCAGCGAGATCGCGGTTGCCTTGCGGTCGAGCCGAACTCGCACGACCGTGCCGTCCAGGATGAGCCGGACCACGTCCTCCCCGGCCAGATCGCGCCTGTTCCAGGCATCCCAGTCTGTGCGCACTTTCCTCCACGTGCGGCTGACCACGTCCTTGCCCACCGCGCCCTTGAACAGGGCACCCAGCGCGCGCTTGACCCGGCGCGTGTTGGTGCCGGACAGGTAAGCACCCGCGATGAGCGCCTCCACTTGGCGCGTCATCCGGGCGTAGCGGGGCAGAGCGGCGCTGCGCCACTCCTGGGTGCTGCCGCCTTCGGCTACTGCCATGCGCGCGCGTGGTACGCTGATCCGCACCGGACCAAAGCTGCCGGTGAGCTGGCGCTCGCGTGTCCCGTTCCGGTAGCCCTTCGGCTTGTCTGCATTGCCTGCGTCGCGCTTGTAACGGCCGCGGCCCAGCGCCGCTTCCAGCTCCTGCTCGATCAGCGCCTCGATGAAGCCCCGCACCCGCATGCGCACCCCCGCCTCGATCGGGCCGAACCAAGCCTCGCCCGCGAACAACGTCGCGGCTTCCGGTGTCGTGCTGCTATCCTGTTCCATGGCGTGGTCTCCACCGGCGCGCCCACGCCGGTCATGGCTCGTTGAACAAGCCGGAGATTACGCCACCACCCGTTTCCACCACATCCGCGACGGTACCATTGCAAGTTGCCGGTGCCGCACTGGTTGGAGTCTCCCCGCCTCGGGCGGTTCCATGCTGACCCGTTCCCTGTGTTGTCGGCCGGACAATGGCATGTCCTGTTCGAGATGTGGTCCTGGACGACCGGACGAGGCTGGATCGCTGTCGCAGCACTCGATGACCCGGGCCGAGGGCCGCGTAGGGCAGAGGCAGCATTGGATCTGGGCTGTCACATGTCTTATCCGGGAACATTCTTCTTCGACGGCGCCACGTACTGCGTACCCGAAGCATGGGAGGCGGGCGGCTTGCGGGTGTTCCGCATGGGCAGCACGCCAAGGGATTGGACCCTTGTGACGCACACGTTGGAGGGCGTGCGGATCGTCGATCCAACCTTGTTCCAGCACGACGGACGGTGGTGGCTTTTCGCCACGTTGAGGGGGCAGGCGCCGGAAACTCATTTGCACGCTTGGTATGCGGCCACGCCCTTTGGTCCCTGGACGCCGCATCCACTGAACCCACTCAAGTCGGACGTGCGCTCCGCGCGGCCCGCCGGTGCGGTGTTTCGGGCGCGCGGTGCGCTGTTCCGCCCGGCCCAGGACTGCTCGTTGGGATATGGAGGAGGCGTCGTGATAAACCAGATATTACGCCTCGACCCGGACGGGTTCGACGAGGTCGAAGTGGCGCGACTCACGGGCGTGCGGGATTGGCCGTACCGTCATGGGCTGCATACCCTGAACGTCTATGACGGGCAGATACTCATCGACGCGAAGCGGCACGTTTTCGATCCGTTTACCCCGCTTTGGACGCTCATCCCGCATGCGCGACGCTGGCGCAAGCGCATTGGGGGCGGCACCCG
Organism: uncultured Pseudomonadota bacterium; assembly: GCA_963818725.1. Lineage (GTDB taxonomy): Bacteria > Pseudomonadota > Alphaproteobacteria > Acetobacterales > Acetobacteraceae > DATFDN01. Next base: position 633,637 of record CAWFTU010000001.1, read on the forward strand.
CCATAACCGTACCAATGACCACTAAATCCCTTATCCAGCGCAAGTCCACGACGGGCAAGGCATGGTCCTTGGTCTGGCAGACAAGGCGGCATCAGCCAGCTCGCAGAGGCGAGCGCGGGCGCCGGATTAGAACCGTGCTTAGCCTAGCCGCCGGACCCGCCTCCACCCACCTTCAAGTAGCAGCGCAACCCGGACCATGCGGGGCACCGTCATCGGGCGCAGCAGGCGGGGATCGTAACCGCCTAGCCGCCGGTCGTTCTCGGCCAAGCAAATGCGCATCAGTTCGACGGTGTTGATCTCCTCGCCCACTGCGCTCGCGCCCTGGACGGTGAAGTTGGCGTCCTCCTTGCCGCCCGCGCTGACATCGCGCGCCAGCCCGATGCGTTCGCGCACCAGGAACGCCCACACCGCCATGGACTTGAGGAGGAACCAAGGCCGGCGCCACAGCGGCATGGTCCGCCTGTGCCACGCGATCCAGTTGACGAAGAACAGGATGTGGCGGCCTTCCTCCTGGATCACCGGCTCGAACGTCTCCACCAGCTCGGGCGGGAAGTAGCCCGAGCGCCGCGCCAGCTCGAACAGCCCAAAGGCGAAGAAACTGTCGATGCACTCGGAATAACCGGTGACCATGAACCCCCACTCGGGATCGCGCGGCTCGTGGTACTCGGGCTCGGGGTCCAGCTCGATGCCATAGGCGCGCACGAGGTGCGACAGCACCTCCTTGTGACGGCCCTCCTCGAAGGCCATCAGCTCGAATGCCTCGCGCAGCACGGGCTCCTGCACCTGGCGCGCGTAGGAGAGGATGCGCAGCCGCGCGCGGCCCTCGGTCTGTACCGCGATGTCCCAGATCGGCAACGAGACCAGCCGTTGCCGCGCCTCCGGGTCCAGCTCCGGCCAGTCGATCACCGCGGGCTTATAGGGATTGAAGGTGTCCAGCAGCATTCGGCTGAACATTGCCCGGTGCGCATCGCCGCCCCGGCGCATCGGCACGCCGCTGCTGAAGTGCCAGTTTCGCGCCGCGTGATCCGCCGCCGCGACCGTCGTGCTGTCCATGGCTGCTCCTGCCATCCCGAGTCGCGGCATGTGGCCGCCTCCCCTTGTGGCGCAACCCTGTGGCCGTGCAAAGGAGGGGCGAGCACGGCGCCTACGAGATGCTAGATAAAGCCCTCGAGCTCGTTCCTGGCCCAGGCGATTGCCTGTTCCGGCGTCTGGCCGCTGACGAGCTTGGCGACCATGGTCGGGATGGTGCCGCGATTCCAAAGCTGCACGGCGATGTCAGGCGGGGCCGACATGCCGGGAATGTAGGAAACCGACTGATGCCAGGGACGCGGGGGATAATTGAACACGGTCCCCTTCGGCGGCTCGACCTCCGACCAGATCTGGAAGTTTTGCATCGATTTGAACGGTGGGATGTCGTAGCCGGACGTCGCGACGTCCAGGAACTCCACCTGCGGGCGCTGCATCAAGTAGTGGAGCAGATCCTTCGCCGCGCCCTTGTTCCGGGCGAAATTCCAGAGGCCCCAGAAATACCCGCGGAACGGGATGAGCCGGCCCTTCGGCCCGGCGGGGTTGGGGAAAGTCCAGCAATCGGCGGCGACCTGAGGCGTGTCGCGCTTGGCGACAGCCCAGGCCGAGGGCGGATTCCAAATCATCGCGCTCTTGCCCGAGATCAGGGCCCGGTTGTTGGATGCGTCGTCGTAGCTCACTGTGTCGGGCGGCAGGAAGGGAAGCATCTTCCTGGCGTAGTCGAGCGCCGCGTGAACGTTGTCGGAATCGACCGTGACGTTGCCCTTGGAATCGACGAGGTCGGCGCCGAACGCGCCGAACGTCGTGCCCCAGGTCAGCACCGAGTCGGTGGTGGTTCCGCAGCCGAGGCCGAATGGGAAACCGGCCTTATGGCACGCGGCCGCGGCCCGCAACTGCTCGTCGTATGTCCAGGACGGCGCCTCGGGCGGGCTGACCTCGTGGGCCGGATAGAGCGCCTCCAAGTCGATCCCGGCGAACGTCTTGAACATGCTGATCCGCCCGCACGGGACCAGCACCGTGCTCCCGGAGCCGCTCGGCACCGCCATCCAGTGGCCCTTGACCTTGCTGAGATACTCCACTCCCTCGATGACGGGCCCGTTCTCGGCGATCAACGACTGCACCACGTCATCCACGGGCGTCAACTGATCGGACCATTGATGGACGGTCCACTGATCGAAGGCGAAGACATCGTGGCCGGACCGCGCCATCGCCTCGGCGCCCATGGTCAGGTCGATCTTGTTGCACCGCGCTGAGGAAATCGAGCTGCACATCGACGTGGTTCTTCGCTGCCCAGGCGTTGACGACCTTGCGCATCGCGTCATTACCCGCCGGTACCCAGTGGTCCCAGAAGGCACAGGTCAGGCGCCCGGCGGAGCGGGCCGTGTGGATGTTGACCCGCGGCAAGGCGCTCGCGGCGGCGGAGACTTGCAGGACGCGGCGGCGCGACAGGCTTGGCATGAGGGAACCTCCCTTTCCGGCCCGGTCGGCCAGCGAGCCGTTCTCGATTCCAAAGAAGCCAGCAAGAGCAGAAGACGTTCCGCATAACATGCAGATCAGGTATGCGTCGAGGTCGGGCTATCGCGCCGAAGCCCCGCGCCGTTCCACCATGCGCGTGAAGCTCACTAGTGCGGCGAGAAGGGAGATGCCGGTCGCGACGATCAGCACGACCCTCGGCCCGTGATGCACTGAGACGCCGAACACCAGCGCTACCACCGCCGCCCCGATCGTCTGGCCCAATAGCCGGGCGGTCGCCTGCATGCCGCTTGCCCCGCCGGAGCGGGCGCGCGGCGCCGACATCAGGATCGCCCGGTTGTTGGGCGTGTTGAAGAACCCGAACCCGATGCCGCAGATCCCCATGCGCCAGACGATATCGAGCAGGGCGGGGTGGGCGGGCAGCGCCGCTAACAGGCCGAGACCCGCCGCCATCACGGCGAGCCCGCAGCCACCGAGCAGGCCCGCTGGATAGCGGTCGGCGAGGCGGCCCGAGAAGGGTGCGATCACGGCTACGCAGAGCGGCCAGGGGGTCATCAGCAGCCCGGTGATGACCGCGTTCAGCCCGAGCGTGGTCTCGAACAGGAACGGCAGCGCGACCAGCGCCATGCCTTGTGCCATGAAGGAGCAGATCGAGGTCGCGACCGAGAGGGCAAAGAGCGGGATACGCATCAGGTCGACCGGCAGCAGCGGCGCGGAGCGGCTAAGCTGCCGCACGACCAGCAGGGCGCCGACGACAGCCGCGACCAGCAATTGCACCAGCACGACCGAGCGCCGCTCGCCATGGCCAAGGCCGTCGATCCCGGTGATGAGCGTGCCGAACACGACGGCGCTGAGCAGCGCGCTGGACACGTCGAAACGCTGGCCCGAGCGGGGCGTCAGCGGCAGCGCGCGCCAGGCCATCACGATCGCCGCGGTCCCGATCGGCAGGTTGACGGCGAACAGCCACGGCCAGCTCGCGACGGACAGGATCCCCGCCGCGACCGTCGGGCCGACCGCGCTCGAGATGGAGCCTACGGTGGCGTTGAGGCCGAAGCCGCGCCCGATCATGCGGCGCGGATAGATGAAGCGCACCAGTGCCCCGTTCACGCTCATGATGCCGGCCGCGCCGAAGCCCTGGATGACCCGCGCGAGGGCGAGCGAGCCGAGCGAACCGGACAGCGCGCATCCGACCGAGGCGAGCGTGAACACCACCAGGCCCCAGCGGTAGATCAGCCGGTAGCCGACGATCTCGCCCAGTGAGGCGAGCGGCAGCAGCGAGATCGTCACCGTGAGCTGGTAGGCGTTGACGATCCAAATGGAATCCGCCGCACTGGCATGGACGTCAGTGGCGATAGTCGGCAGCGCGACATTCGCGATGGCGCCGTCCAGCACGGCCAGCGCCAGGCCGAGCAGGATCGTGGTGATCGCCCAATAGCGCTGGGGCAGGGGGACGCCGTCGGGCGCCTCGGTCAGCGCGATCGCCATGGCTTTACGTCTGTGCGGGTGCAGGCAGGCTAGGCGTGCTGCGGCCCCTCCCCCCGGCCCCCCTCCCGCAATGGGAGGGGGAGTCGTATTGCAAGCCTCCTCCCCTTGCGGGAGGGGGTTGGGGGAGGGGACCAGCACACCAAAAGCCTACGCGGCGGCGCGTATTGCCGCGGCGCGCACGTCCTCTCCCACGGCGTCCTCGAACTTCGCAAAGTTCGCCTCGAAGCGCGCCACCAGGGCACGCGCCGCGCGGTCATAGGCCGCCTTGTCCGCCCAGGCTTGGCGCGGGTCGAGCATCTCGGCAGGAATGCCGGGCACTGACCCGGGGATGGAGAGGCCGAAGAACGGGTCGCGGCGGAACGCGCCCCGCGCCAGCGTTCCGTCGAGCGCGGCGTTGAGCAGGGCGCGGGTGTGGAGGATGCTCATGCGCCGGCCGACCCCGTAGGCGCCGCCGGTCCAGCCGGTGTTGACCAGCCAGCAATCGGCCCGGTGCTGGCGAATCATCTGCTCCAGCATCCGCCCGTACACCTCCGGCCGACGCGGCAGAAAGGGCGCGGCAAAGCAGGTGCTGAAGGTTGCCTGAGGCTCTGCGCCCAGCCCTTTCTCAGTCCCGGCGACCCGCGCCGTGTAGCCGGAAAGGAAGTGGTACATCGCCTGCGCCGGCGTCAGCTTGGCGATAGGCGGCAGCACGCCGAAGGCGTCGGCGGTCAGCATCACAACGTTGCGCGGGTGCCCGCCGCGTCCGGGGATGACCACGTTCGGGATGTACTCGACCGGGTAGCAGGAGCGCGTGTTCTCGGTCAGGGACTTGTCCGCAAGGTCGAGATTGCCATGAGGATCGGCGACGACGTTCTCCAGCACCGTCCCGAACCGGTGGGTGGCGGACCAGAATCTCCGGCTCCGCCTCCTGCGACAAGTTGATGACCTTGGCGTAGCAGCCCCCTTCGAAGTTGAAGACCCCGTCCTTCCCCCAGCCATGCTCGTCGTCGCCGATCAGCTTGCGGCGCGGATCGGATGAGAGAGTGGTCTTGCCGGTTCCCGACAGGCCGAAGAACAGGGCGACATCGCCGGCCTCGCCCACATTGGCGCTGCAATGCATCGGCAGCACGCCGCGCTCGGGAGCCAGCCAGTTCATCACGGTGAAGATCGACTTCTTGATCTCGCCGGCGTACTCGGTGCCAGCGATGACGATGGTGTGCTGCTCAAAGGACAGCGCGACGGCGGTGCCGCTGCGCACGCCGTCGATCGCCGGGTCTGCCTGAAACCGCGGCGCGTGCAGGATCACATAGTCGGGGCGAAACGCAGACAGCTCGCTCTCCGGCGGGCGAATGAACACGTTGCGCGCGAACAGCGCCTGCCAGGCGCCGGTCGTGACCAACCGGACCCGCACGCGCTGAGCCGGATCGGCCCCCGCGTACAGGTCTTGCATGAACAGCTCCTGGCCTTGGAGGTACGCTTGCACCCGCGCCTTCAGCGCCGCGAACTGTTCGGCCGGCAGCGCCTGGTTGACCCGCCCCCACCAGACATCGTCGCGCACCAAGGGCTCGTCCGCCACGAACTTGTCTTGCACCGAGCGCCCGGTATGGACGCCCGTTGTCACGATCAGCGCGCCGTCGGCGCAGAGCCTTCCCTCGCCCAGGCGGAGCGAGGCCGCGATCAGGGCCGGAGCCGTCAAGTTCGCATGCACGGGCCGGGTCGTGGACACTCCAGTGCCGTCCAGGGGGCTTGCGGGTTGCAAAGGCCAGGCTCCTTCGACCTTACGAAACCGTATCAATTAACGGTCTCGCGACGAGAAAGCAAGGTTTGCTATTACGCACATCGTCGGCATGTGCGAACGCACACGCGCGTGAGAATCAGGCCGACCTGGTCGCGTTCCCGGTCAGCCCCCGCACCGCGTCCACCGCCGCCGCCGTGTTCCAGTCCATGCCGCCTTCCTCCAGCCCGACGATCCGGCCGGCGCCATCGATCACGTAGGTTGTCGGCAGGCCGCGCACGCCGAAGGCGTGCATCAGCGCCGCGTCCTTGTCGATCAGCACCGGCAGCCCCGAGATGCCGTGGGTGGCGTAGAACGCCTCCACCACCTTGGCGCCGCCCCGGTCGGAGGAGACCGACAGGACAAGCACGTTCTCCGCCGCCACGCGTTTGGCGAGACCCGCGAGCGAGGGCAACTCCGCCACGCACGGCGCGCACCAGGTTGCCCAGAGGTTCACGAGCAGCGCCTTCCCGGCGTAGTCGGCGAGGCGCCGGGCTGTGCCATCCCCGGCCTGGAACTGGGTTTCGGGTGCCGGGCGAGGCGGGGTCACGGGCACCACCCTGGCAAGCTCGACCGCCCACGCCCGGCCGGGTTTGCGCGCGCCCAGCAGCGCCGCTACGGTCCCGGCCCCTAGCAGGCCCCGACGGGTCGGCATCATCGCGGACATCCTCCCTTGAACGACGTGGATCAACACCGGAACGCGGCGGCTGCCAACCCGCAATGGGGTGGGCGCTTCGCCGCCGGGCCCTCCGCCATCATGCAGGAGATCAATGCCTCCATCGGCTTCGATCGCAAGCTGTGGCGGCAGGATATCCGGGGCTCGTTGGCGCACGCCGCGATGCTGGCCAAGGTGGGCGTGATCACCGCCGCCGACGAGGGGGCGATCCGCGACGGGCTGGCGGCAATCGCCCGGGAAATCGAGACCGGCGCCTTCCGCTTCGACACGGCGCTGGAAGACATCCATATGGCCATCGAGCACCGCCTGAGCGAACGCATCGGCGAGGCGGGGCAGCGGCTGCACGCGGCGCGCAGCCGCAACGATCAGGTCGCAACCGATTTCCGACTATGGGTGCGCGACGCGATCGACGGTCTCTCGGCGCAGCTCGCCGCGCTGATGCGCGCCTTGGCCGACCGCGCCGCCGAGCACGCCGCCGATCCGATGCCGGGCTTCACGCACCTGCAAACGGCCCAGCCGGTGACGTTCGGCCATCACCTGCTGGCCTATGTGGAGATGCTGGATCGCGACCGTGGCCGGCTTGCCGATTGCCGGCGGCGGCTGGACGAATGTCCGCTGGGCGCGGCGGCGCTGGCCGGGACGTCGTTCCCCATCGACCGCGACATGACGGCGCGCGCGCTCGGCTTCGACCGCCCGGCGGCCAACTCGCTGGACGCCGTCTCCGACCGCGATTTCGCGCTGGAGTTCCTGAGCGCGGCCGCGATATCGGCCATGCACCTCTCGCGGCTGGCCGAGGAGATCGTGATCTGGTCGAGCGCGCCGTTCGGCTTCATCCGGCTGTCGGACGCATTCACCACCGGTAGCTCGATCATGCCGCAGAAGCGCAACCCGGACGCGGCCGAGCTGGTGCGCGCCAAGACCGGGCGCGTGACCGGCGCGCTGGTCGGGCTGCTGACGGTGATGAAGGGCCTGCCGCTCGCCTATGCCAAGGACATGCAGGAGGACAAGGAGCCCGTGTTCGACGCCGCCGCGGCGTGGGCGCTGTCGCTCGCGGCGAGCGCGGGGATGGTGCGCGACATGCGCCCCGACACGGCGCGGATGCGCGCGATGGCTGGCGCCGGCTTCGCCACGGCGACCGATCTCGCGGACTGGCTGGTGCGGGTGCTGAAGCTGCCGTTCCGCGCGGCGCACCACGTGACCGGCCGGCTGGTCGCGCTGGCGGACGCGAGGGGCGTCGACCTCGCCGGCCTCTCGCTCGAGGAGATGCGCGGGATCGAGCCGGGCATCACCCCGGATGTCTTCTCGGTGCTCACCGTCGATGCCTCGGTCGGCTCGCGCACGAGCTACGGGGGCACCGCGCCCGAGAACGTGGCGCGGCAGGCGGAGCGTTGGCGGGTGGCGCTGTGACGCTTCAGGGGGCCTTCAGACAAATCCTTGCGCTATTTCTGGTGTTCGCGGTCCTGCTGTTCCTCGCCGCCTGCGGCAAGAAAGGCCCGCCCTCTCCGCCTGGCCCGCCGGGCCAGGTCACGTATCCGCGCGCCTATCCTACTTACTGACGTCCGCCTGAGCGGACGCTGGCTTACTGACATCCGCCTGAGCGGACGCTGGCGTCTCCGGCCCCGCCGCGTCCACCTCCTGTCCCGCCGGAGGCGGGAGTGGCGTGGCCGCGATCGGCGGGGCGAAGGGCTGGGTGGCTGGCTGCCCGAACGGCTGCGTCGGCGGCTGGGCCGCCGCGGCGGCGCGGGCGCTGTAGTCCTGGACGCAGCGGCGGAAGGTCTTGTCGACCGAACCGGAGCCGGTCAGCAGCACCTTCCATGGCGGCTCGTTCCCGGATGGGAAGCTGATCGTCATCTCGCTTCCGTCGCGGAACGCCTGCTCGAACGTGCCCGCCTCGATCTCGGGCAAGGCCCAGCGCAGGGCGTGCCCTCCGCCCACGGCCTCCTGGGTCCAGGGCACCGCCCCCTCGGCCTGCATCACCAGCGGAACCTTCGTGTCGGGCGGGATGTCCCAGGTCGGCTTGGAGGCAAGGAAGGTGAGCCCCGGGTCGCCGATGACCGCGCGAATCTCCAGCGTCCGCCCATCCCTCGCGTTGCTGGTGGCCATGCCGCACAAAAGGCGGTTCTGCTCATCGGTGCCGCTGAAGGCGCGCCAGTAGCCGGCGCGATAACAGCTCGTGGTACCCGCTCCCGCGGCGCCCGCCGCGGCCAGCGCGCCGATCGAAACGGCGAACACGCCCAGACCTCGCATCGCACTCCATCCGTCCGGCAAAGCCCGGTTAGGGTGGCAAGCAACCCGCCAAGATGGTAGGCAGCACCTCCCTTCTCGCTTGTTAACGGACATGAGCCCATGAGCGCCATCGCCGACATTATCGCGCGGGAGATCCTCGACAGCCGTGGCAACCCGACCGTCGAGGTCGATGTCGTGCTGGACAGCGGGGCGATGGGTCGCGCGGCGGTTCCCTCAGGCGCCTCCACCGGCGCGCACGAGGCGGTCGAGTTGCGCGACCGCGACCCGGCCCGCTATGGCGGCAAGGGGGTTCGCCAGGCCGTGGCGCATGTCGAGGGCGAGATCTTCGATGCCGTCAGTGGGATGGACCCGACCGAGCAGGTGCGCATCGACGACGCGCTGATCGACCTCGACGGCACGCCCAACAAGGCGCGGCTCGGCGCGAACGCCATTCTCGCCGTCTCACTCGCCACCGCCAAGGCGGCCGCCGCCGACCTTGAATTGCCGCTGTGGCGCTATGTCGGCGGGGTCTATGCCCGCACCCTGCCGGTGCCGATGATGAACATCGTCAATGGCGGCCGGCACGCCGACAATCCGATCGACATCCAGGAGTTCATGATCCAGCCGATCGGCGCCGGGACGATCGAGGACGCGGTGCGCATGGGCGCGGAGGTGTTCGCGGCGCTGCGCAAGGGCCTGCACGACGCCGGGCACAACACCAATGTCGGCGACGAGGGCGGCTTCGCGCCGGGACTGAAATCGGCCGACGAGGCGCTGTCCTTCATCGCCCGCGCCTGCGAGCAGGCCGGGTACCGCCCTGGCGAGGACATCGCCTTCGCGCTCGACTGCGCCGCGACCGAGTTCTTCAAGGACGGGCAGTATGTCCTTGAGGGTGAGGGAAAGACGTTCGATGCCGCGGGCATGGTCCGCTATCTGGAGGCGCTCGTCGACCGCTACCCCATCATCTCCATCGAGGACGGGTGCGCCGAGGATGACTGGGAGGGCTGGAAGGTGCTGACCGAGGCGCTGGGCGAGCGCGTGCAGCTCGTCGGCGACGATCTCTTCGTCACCAACACCGAGCGCCTGCGGCGCGGCATCGAGGCGGGCGTGGCCAACGCGATCCTGGTGAAGGTCAACCAGATCGGCACGCTGTCGGAAACGCTGGAGGCGGTGGAGTGCGCGCACCGGGCCGGGTACCGGGCGGTGATGAGCCACCGCTCCGGCGAGACCGAGGATTCGACGATTGCCGACCTCGCCGTGGCGACCAACTGCGGGCAGATCAAGACCGGCAGCCTGGCGCGCAGCGACCGGACGGCCAAGTACAACCAGCTGATCCGTATCGCGGCGGCGCTCGGGCCAACGGCGCGCTACGCGGGCAGAACGATTTTGCGCTAGTCTGCCGTCTCGATTCGAGGAGGCGGCATGTCGATCGCGCGCGCGGTCAAGCGGCGGGTCCGGGCGTTGGCGGCGCCGGGATTCTTCTTGGCGCTGACCGGGTACTTCTGCTGGAACGCCGTCCAGGGCGAGCACGGCCTGGTGGCTTTCTCAGCACGCAAGAAGATGCTGGCGCAGGCGCAGGCGGACCTGGTGGCGGTCGAGGCGGCCCGCCTCGCCTGGGCGCGGCGGGTCAGCGGCTTGCAAGCCGAGCACATCGAGGCCGACACCCTGGACGAGCAGGCGCGGGCGATGCTGAACCTGTCCGGCCCCGATGACGTGATCCTCATGTATCCAGACAAGGACAAACTGTTCTGAACCGGCCCGGCACGTGGCCCGGCCCTCGCTGCTTGTCGTCACGCCGCTCGCGCCCTGGCCGGTTCGCGACGGGCACACGCTGCGCGTCGCGAACCTTGCTGGAGGCGCTGGCGCCGGCGTGGGACGTGACGCTCATCGCCCCGGCCGGACCCGTGCCGCCGGGCGTTGCCGAGGCGATCGCCGTGAGCCTGCCCCAGGCCTCCACCGTGCCGTGGCGCTATGACGCGTCGCCGCTGGGCGAGGCGCTCGACCGGATGCTGGGCAGGCGGCGATTCGATCGCGCGCTGATGTTCGCTGGCGCCGAGGCGCTCGGTTTCAGCCGCCGCGGGTTTCCGCCCGCGGCTGCCGACCTGATCGACTGCAACGCCCTGGAAGTCTGGCGCGCGATGCGCACCGCGCCTGGCTGGCGGGCGCGCCTGTATTGGCTGCGCGAGCTGCTCACCTCGATCGGGTATGCCCGGCGCGGCTTTCGAGCCTTCGCCGCCACGATCTGTGTCGGCGAGACGGACGCGGCGTGGCTCAGGCGGATGGGCGTGACGCGGGTTCACGTCGTGCCGAACGGCGTGACGCTGCCCGAAAGCGCGCCGCCCGAAAGCGACGAGCCTGTCCTGAGCTTCACGGGCACGCTCGACTACCACCCCAACGTGGACCCCGCGCTGTTCGCCGCACGCGTCGTGTTTCCCCATGTCCGCGCCGCCCTGCCCGAGGCGCGGTTGCTGATCGCGGGTCGCCGTCCCGTGCCGGAGGTGGAGGAGCTGGCTGCCCTGCCGGGGGTCGAGGTTGTCGCGGATGTCGCGGACATGCGCGCGGTGCTTGCCCGCACCCGGGTCGGGCTGGCGCCGATGCGAGCGGGCTCGGGGATCAAGAACAAGGTACCTGGAGGCATGGGCCTGCGCGCGGCCGGTGGTGATGACCCCGGTCGCGGCGAACGGGCTGTCCTTGCCGGAGGGTCACGCCAGCTTGGTGCGGGATGGGCCGGAGGCACTGGCCGAGGCGGCGGTCGGCCTGCTGCGCGAGCCGGGGCGGGCGGCGGCACTTGGCGATGCTGCCCGCGCGCATGTCGCAACGGCGTTCTCCTGGGCGCGGCAGGCGGAGCGCCTGGGCCGCATCCTGCGCGCTGCTGGGCCGCTGGTGTAACCACCCGGCGATCCGCGCCGTCCATTCCCCGGCTTGCCGCTGTACCCCACCGGGCGCTACGTCTCTGCCCGGCGTAGGGGAGACGGGCAGGAATGGCTCAAGCGGCCGAGAAGCTGAAGCGCGGCAAGCCGCGTCCCGCGGCAGCCGACAAGGCGCTGCTGCTGAAGGCGTACCACGACATGCTGCTGATCCGCCGCTTCGAGGAGCGGGCGGGCCAGCTCTACGGCATGGGGCTGATCGGCGGGTTCTGTCACCTCTACATCGGGCAGGAAGCCGTGGTCGTGGGGATGCAGCTCGCCCTCGAGGAGGGCGACCAGGTCATCACGTCGTACCGCGACCACGGCCACATGCTGGCCTGCGGCATGGACCCCAAGGGCGTCATGGCGGAGCTCACCGGCCGCTCCGGCGGGTACTCGCACGGCAAGGGCGGGTCGATGCACATGTTCAGCAAGGACAAGAACTTCTTCGGCGGGCACGGCATCGTCGGCGCGCAGGTGAGTCTCGGCACCGGCCTCGCCTTCAGCGACTGGTACCGTGGCAACGACCGCGTCTGCCTGACGTATTTCGGCGAGGGCGCGTCCAACCAGGGCCAGGTGTACGAGAGCTTCAACATCGCGGCCCTGATGAAGCTGCCGGCGGTCTACGTGATCGAAAACAACCGCTACGGAATGGGCACGAGCGTGGAGCGGGCCTCCGCCTCGCACGACCTGTCGCAGAACGGCGCGCCCTGGGGCATCCCGGGTGTCCAGGTGGACGGGATGGACGTGCTGGCGGTGAAGGCCGCGGGCGAGCAGGCGGTCGCGCATTGCCGCGCGGGCAACGGGCCGTACCTGCTGGAGATGCGCACCTACCGCTACCGCGGGCACTCGATGTCGGACCCGGCGCGCTATCGCACCCGCGAGGAGGTGAACGCGGTGCGCGAGCAGCAGGACTGTATCGAGGGCACGCGCCACGCGCTGCTCGATTTGGGCGCCGACGAGGCGGAGCTGAAGGCGATCGAGGACGGGACGCGGGCGGAGATCCAGGCCGCCGCGGCCTTCGCCCAGGAGAGCCCGGAGCCCGATCCGTCGGAGCTCTGGACCGATGTGCTGTTGGAGGTCTGAGCGATGGCGACCGAGGTTCTGATGCCGGCGCTCAGCCCGACCATGACCGAGGGCAAGCTCGCCAAGTGGGTCAAGAAGGTCGGCGAGGAGGTCAAGGCGGGCGATGTCATCGCCGAGATCGAGACCGACAAGGCGACCATGGAGGTCGAGGCGGTCGACGAGGGCCGGCTCGCCAAGATCCTGATCGACGAGGGCACGGAGGGCGTCGCGGTCAACACGCCGATCGCGGTGCTGGCGAACAACGGCGAGGACGTCTCCGCCGCGCCCGCCGCCGCTCCGCCCGCCAAGGAAGCGGCGGCGATGTCCAAGGTGGCGGCCGAGGGCGAGGATCGGTCCGCGATCGCGATGCGCGGCGCACAGGAAAGCCGCGCCCCGGAAACGGCCGCCGTGCCGGAACCGCGCCCGGAGAAGGACTGGGGACCGACCCGCTCCATGTCGGTGCGCGAGGCGACGCGCGAGGCGATGGTCGCCGAGATGCGCCGCGACGAGAGCGTGTTCCTGCTCGGCGAGGAGGTCGCGCAGTACCAGGGGGCCTACAAGATCAGCCAGGGAATGCTCGACGAGTTCGGGCCGCGCCGCGTGATCGACACGCCGATCACCGAGCACGCCTTCACCGGCATGGCGGTGGGCGCGGCGCTGAACGGGCTGCGGCCGGTCGTCGAGTTCATGACCTTCAACTTCGCCATGCAGGCGATCGACCAGATCATCAACTCGGCGGCCAAGACGCTGTACATGTCGGGCGGGCAGATGGGCTGCCCGATCGTGTTCCGCGGCCCCAACGGCGCCGCGGCGCGCGTCGCCGCGCAGCACTCGCAGTGTTACGCGAGCTGGTACGCGCACGTTCCCGGCCTGAAGGTCGTCGCGCCCTGGTCGTCCGCCGACGCGAAGGGATTGTTGCGTGCGGCGATCCGCGACCCGAACCCGGTCATCGTGCTGGAGAACGAGATCCTCTACGGCCACAGCTTCGAGTGCCCGACCGACGAGGAGTTCATCCTGCCGCTCGGCAAGGCGAAGGTCGAGCGCCCCGGCGACCGCGTCACGATCGTTGCGTTCAGCATCATGGTGGGCGTGGCGATGAAGGCGGCCGAGGCGCTGGCCAGCGAGGGGATCGAAGCGGAGGTCATCAACCTGCGCAGCCTGCGCCCGATGGACACCGCCGCCATCGTCGAGAGCGTGAAGAAGACGAACCGGCTGGTCACGGTCGAGGAGGGCTGGCCCTTCGCCGGCATCGGCGCCGAGGTCGCGATGCAGATCCTGGAGCACGCGTTCGACTGGCTGGACGCGCCGCCGGTTCGCGTCCACGGGGTCGATGTGCCGCTGCCCTATGCGGCCAACCTGGAACGCATGGCGCTGCCGCAGCCCGAGTGGGTGGTGGACGCGGTCAAGAAGATCGTCTGAGGAAAGGGCGTGCGATGCCGACCAACATCCTGATGCCGGCGCTCAGCCCGACGATGACCGAGGGCACGCTGTCGCGCTGGTTGAAGAAGGAGGGCGAGGAGGTCCGCTCGGGCGACGTGATCGCCGAGATCGAGACCGACAAGGCCACCATGGAGGTGGAGGCGGTGGACGAGGGCGTCCTTGGCAAGATTCTGGTCTCGGACGGAACGCAGGGCGTGAAGGTGAACGACCCAATTGGCGTGCTGGTGCAGCCTGGCGAGTCTGTGCCGGCTTCCGCCCCACCGCCTGCCACGCCGCCCTCCGCGCCTCCGGCCTCGACCGCGCCCGCCACGGCCCCGCCCGTCGCGCCAACGGCCCCGCCAAGCGCTCCCGCGCCGCAAGCGGCGCCCGCGCCCGCGCCATCCAAGGGCAATGGGCACGACGCGCAAGGCGGCCGCATCGTCGCCTCGCCCCTGGCGCGGCGCATGGCCAAGCAGGGCGGCATCGATCTGAGCGCGCTGGCCGGCAGCGGGCCGAACGGGCGCATCGTCAAGGCCGACATCGAAGCGGCGCTGCGCGGCCCGGCCAAACCCGCGCCAGCGCCCGCGCAGGCGGCGCCACCGCCCACACCGGTCGAGGCGCCCGCGCCTCAGCCTCAGCCAGCGGCCCGTCCGCCGGCGCCCGCGATCACCGCGCCGCACCGGCTGGTGCCGAACACCACGATGCGCAAGGTCATCGCGCGCCGCCTGTCCGAGGCGAAGCAGACGATCCCGCATTTCTACGTGTCGGTCGATATCGGGATCGACCCGCTCTTGAAGCTGCGCAGCGAGCTGAACGCGCGCTCGCCCAAGGACGGGCCGGGCGCGTTCCGCCTGTCGGTCAACGACATGCTCATCAAGGCGGCGGCGGTCACCCTGCGGCGCATCCCGACGGTGAACGCGAGCTTCACCGAGGACGCCATCGTGCTCTACGACGACGTGGACATCAGCGTGGCGGTGTCCATCCCCGACGGACTGATCACGCCCATCATCCGCAAGGCGGACCAGAAGGGACTGGCGGCGATCAGCAACGAGATGAAGGGCCTCGCCGAGCGCGCCAAGTCCGGCAAGCTGAAGCCCGAGGAGTTCCAGGGCGGCGGGTTCTCGATCTCCAACATGGGCATGTACGGCGTGTCGGACTTCGCCGCCGTCATCAATCCGCCCCAGGCCGCGATCCTTGCCGTGGCGGCGGGCCAGCAGCGTCCGGTTGTGAGGGACGGACAGCTCGCGGTCGCCACGATGATGACCTGCACCTTGTCCGTTGATCACCGCGTCGTGGACGGGGCGCTGGCCGCCGAGTGGCTGGGCGCCTTCAAGTCGGTGGTCGAGGAGCCGCTGAGCCTGATGCTGTGAGCGACTTCGTGTTGCGCGAAGCGGGGCGGGCTGACGTGCCCGACGTGCTGCGGCTGGTGCGCGGACTGGCGGAGTATGAGCGCTTGCTCGACCGCTTCACCGCGACCGAGGCGGATTTCGTCCGCGTGTTGTTCGGTCCCCAGCCGCTCGGGCACGTTCTGTTGGCGGAGGTGGCGCGGCACCCTGTCGGCATCGCGATCTGGTACTATATGCTTAGCACGTTCACCGCGCGCCCCATCTTGTTCTTGGAAGACATTTTCGTTGAACCGGCCCATCGCGGGACGGGCATCGGGCTCGCGTTGTTCCGCCGGCTTGCCCGCATCGCCAAGGATGAGGCGTGCTGGTCGATGGACTGGAACGTGCTCAACTGGAACCAGCCGGCGATCGCGTTCTACCGGCGCATCGGTGCCCGGCCCGTGACTGACTGGACCGCACAGCGGCTGGATGCGCAGGGCATCGCCGCGCTGGCGGATGCGTGAGGATCAGACAGTGCCCGATCAGAGCTTTGACATCATCGTTCTCGGCGGTGGCCCCGGTGGCTACGTCGCCGCCATCCGCGCCGCCCAGCTCGGCATGAAGACCGCCGTGGTGGAGCGCGAGCATCTCGGCGGCATTTGCCTCAACTGGGGTTGCATCCCGACCAAGGCGTTGCTGCGCACCTCCGAGATCAACCACCTGCTGCACCACTTGGGCGAGTACGGCTTCGCCGCCGACAATCCGCGTTTTGACATCGGGAAGGTCGTGAAGCGCTCGCGCGGCGTCGCCAAGCAGCTCTCCTCCGGCGTCGCGCACCTGCTGCGCAAGAACAAGGTGACGGTGTTCGACGGGTCCGGCCGGATCGACGGCAAGCAGACGCTCGCCGTCGAGAAGGACGGCAAGCCGCTCGCCACGCTGCGCGCGCCGCATATCGTGCTGGCGACGGGCGCGCGCGCGCGCCAGCTCCCCGGCCTTGAGTCGGACGGCGAGCTGATCTGGTCGTACCGGGAGGCGATGGTGCCGCCGGCGATGCCGAAATCGCTGCTGGTGGTCGGCTCGGGCGCTATCGGCATTGAGTTCGCGAGCTTCTATCGCAACATGGGCGCCGAGGTGACAGTGGTGGAGGTGCTGGAGCGTGTTCTGCCCGCCGAGGACGAGGAGATCAGCGCGTTCGCGGCGAAGGCGTTCGAGCGCCAGGGCATGAAGCTGATGACCAGCGCCGCCGTGAAGGTCGTGAAGAAGAACGGCGGCAACGTGACTGCCGCGATCGAGGCGGGCGGCAAGACCCAGGAGCTCACGGTGGGCCGCGTGATCTCGGCGGTCGGCATCGTCGGCAACGTGGAGAACATCGGCCTCGAGGGAACCGGCGTGAAGGTCGAGCGCACGCATGTCGTGACCGACGAGTACATGCGGACGGGCGAGCCGGGCGTGTACGCGATCGGCGACCTCGTCGGTCCGCCGTGGCTCGCGCACAAGGCGAGCCACGAGGGGATCATCTGCGTCGAGAAGATCGCCGGGCTGAACGACGTGCATCCGATGGACGTGAACAACATCCCCGCATGCACCTACTGCCGCCCGCAAATTGCTTCCGTGGGGCTGACCGAGGCCAAGGCGAAGGCCGACGGCTACGAGGTGCGCGTCGGCCGGTTCCCTTTCATCGGCAACGGCAAGGCGATCGCCATGGGCGAGCCGGAGGGCATGGTGAAGACAGTGTTCGACGCCAAGACCGGCGAACTGCTTGGCGCACACATGGTCGGCGCCGAGGTGACCGAGATGATCCAGGGCTATGTCATCGCCCGCACGCTGGAGAGCACCGAGGCCGACCTGACCAACACCATCTTCCCGCACCCGACGATCTCAGAGACCATGCACGAGGCGGTGCTGGACGCGTACCGGCGGGCGATCCATTTCTGAGAGCGGAGCGTGCGATGGTCGAGAACGTCTCTCCCACTCAAGCATGGGAGGCGCTGCGCGCCGACCCCATGGCGCGGCTCGTGGACGTGCGCACCGATGCCGAATGGGCCTCGGTCGGAATCCCCGACACGTCGGAGACCGGAACCGATCCGATCCTGATCCCCTGGCAGTTCGCCCCCACGATGCAGGTCAACCCGGCGTTCGTGGAAGAGCTGCGCCAGGCCGGCGTGACCCCGGAGCACACGCTGCTCTTCATCTGCCGCAGCGGCGCGCGCAGCATGGCGGCGGCGCGGGAAGCGGTGGGCGCGGGCTTTGCCCACTCCTACAATGTCGCCGATGGCTTTGAAGGTGCCCCCAACATGCTCGGGCGTCGCGGCACAGTCAGCGGCTGGAAGGCCGAGGGGCTGCCCTGGCATCGGGGCTGAGGCCGGCTTACTCTGATTGAGGAGTGACGGGAGAACGGAGATGGCAGACACGGCAACGCTGGACCGGGATCGGACAGTGGCGGTGGCAACGGCCAAGAGCCCGAAGGTGGTGCAGGGACGGCGGGCGTTCTTCAAGTATCACGACCTGGGCGTGACCGACGGCAGCAAGGGCCACATGCGCGCCCAGATCACCCGCGCCGAGCAGGGGATGTCCCAGCCGACCGGCTGGCACTATCACATTTGCGAGTCGCAGTTCGTCTATGTGCTCAAGGGCTGGCTCGAACTGGAGTTCGAGGACGGCCCGGTGCGGCTGGAGACGGGGGACTCGATCTACATCCCGGGCGGCACGCCGCACAACGAAAGCCGCACGGCCGACGCGTTCGAGATCCTGGAGGTGTCGGTGCCGGCCGAGATGCAGACCAAGGCTTGCGAGCCGCCGGCGCGGCGAGGATAAGGCGCTCGCTTTGATGTCCGCTGTACCCGCGAAAGCGGGCATCCAGGCGGGCTAACTTGGATTAGCAGCAGAACTTGCCCCCCGCTTTCGCGGGGGGTGACTCAAATGGACGGGCATCTAGCACGTATATGCAAAGTTATAAGTTTTGCGCGATCTATACTACCACGATCGCCCCAAGGGCATACAAGTTTATCGAACTGGAGAATGCTAGTATAGAGATATTCAATAATCCGAGAACAGTGCGATGTGCTGAACAAACTTGCAGGATCGGAAGGAGAGGTGAGCACGCTATCTTTAAACAGGGTGGCTCAAAAGTTCTCCTGATTACACATAAACCTCAGCCAATTTCAGGAGTCGGTAGGGCATAGGGGTGGTTCGGACGGCGGCCCATGTGAGACGCGGGATCATGGCGGCCAGATCGTATCGTCGGTTGAAGCGGTATTCGAATTCGGCGAGGTAGCGCGGAACATGCTTGCGGTTGATGGCACGGTAGGTGCCCGTGATGGCGGCCTTGATGTTGCCGAGCGCGGTGTTGGCCCATTTGAAGGCTGGCGTCCGAGCCGCTTTTGGTCCTGACCCGGTCTTGACGACTTGGTGCGCGCACCCGGCGTCTGCGACGCTGGCGAAACACTGAAGGCCATCGCTGACGACAGAGCAGTCTGGATCGAGGCTGCGCTTGGCGAACCCTGCGATCGAGGTTGCACAGAAGCTGGTGACCCGGCGCAGCTTCAGGCGAACCGGCTTTCCCTGGGTGGTCGTCTCGACAGCGGCGACGAACGGCGTCTTGCCAGGCGCCCCGCGGCCGCGCTTTCCGCCGGAGCGCTCGCCGCCGAGATGGGCGTCGTCGATCTCGATCCTGCCGCTCAGGCGCTTGGTCGCATCACGCTCAAGCATGACCTGCTTCAGCTTGTGTTTGACCTTCCAGGCGGTGGTCTGCGTCACCCCAAGGCGACGCCCCAGTTCGATGCTGGAGATGCCTTGCTTGGTCTGGGTCAGGCGATAGATCGCACGAAACCATAGCCGCAGCGGCAGATGGGTTGATGCAAAGATCGTCCCGGCAATCGGCGAGGTCTGCCGGCGGCACTTGGTGCACTGATAGAGATCGCGGGTCGTCACCAGACTATACTGCCTGCCGCCGCATACCGGGCACTCAAAGCCACGCGGCCAGCGTGACGCGATGACGATCGCCCGGCATTGCTCCTCGGTGCCGTACTGCTGTTCGAACGCGGGTTCGCTGAGACCCTTCTGGAACTGCACGACATTACGAGCCACTGCCACACCCTCATGAAATGCCACAAATTCCCTGACCTGCTACCAGGCGTTTCGTGACTGAGGGAAGTGCGTAATCGGGAAAGTTCTAAACTCACGTCATTGGCATATAATGATTGTTTCCTATGTCCCATTCGAGGAAAGTACCAGGAATGATTCAGGGGTCATTGAGAAGGAGGGGCAATCAATCGTAGATGAAGTACTATCAATTTTGACAGGAATACATACTCAAAACATTATTGACTTAGAAGTTTACAGAGGGCCTATCATACCAAATCCGGCTGATTAGTTCGGCTGAACCGGCTTTGGCCACCAGTGGAAGCTGGTGTGCGGACGGATCATGCTTGGGTCGAGGCGGGTGCTGCGTTCGGCGATGGCGGCATCGAGGTCGGCCAGGGTGGGGAAGTGCTTGTTGGCCACCGCCCCCTCGGTGTCAGAGAAGTTGCCGCCCGGATAGGATCTGGAACCTGGGGGCGCGGATAGCAGGCAGTGGCTCGATACGGACAGGCATACAAGGACAGGATAGTGGCGCGGCTATTGCCGCCGGAAAGCTCAGCGGCCGAGGTTGTCTCACGAGAGGTGGGCGTCAGCGTCGCGACACTGGAGCGCTGGCGGGCGGATGCGCTGGCCAATGGCGCCAGCGACCGGCGCGGCGGCGGCGGTCAACGCTGGACGGCGGTGGCCCGGCTGGAAGCGGTGATTGCCACGGCGGCGATGGATGAGGCCGCCCGCAGCGCCTGGTGCCGTGAGCACGGGCTGTATCCGGCCGAGCTGGATGGCTGGCTGTGTTTCGGCGTGCAATTTTGACCCCCTGAGCCGGGGGATCGGCGTGCAATTTTGACCCCTGAATGTGTGGCTGCTGGGCTGCCTGCTTCAGTTCGAGGTGGGCGGTGGGGGATGCTGATTGTGGAGACGGTCGGCCGGATCAGACGCGAGCATTTCGTCAGGGGCAAGTCGATCAAGGAGATCGCGCGTGACCTGAAGGTGTCGCGCAACACGGTTCGCAAGGTGCTGCGGTCGGGCGAGACGTCGTTCTCGTATGAGCGGGAGGTTCAGCCGCGTCCCAAGATCGGGCATTGGAAGGCGGAGCTGGACAAGCTGCTGACGAAGAACGCCGAGAGCGGGACGCGCGAACGGCTGACGCTCGTTCGCCTCTTCGAGGAGTGGCGAGGGTTGGGCCACGACGGCGGCTACGCCGCAATTCGCCGCTATGCCCGGCTTTGGAGCGGGCAGCACGCCGGACAGACGGCCGAGGCGTATGTGCCGCTGTCGTTCGCGCCGGGTGAGGCCTACCAGTTCGACTGGAGCCACGAAGTCGTCCTGATGAGCGGCGTCACGGTGACGGTGACGGTCGCGCACATTCGCCTGTGCCACAGCCGCATGATGTTCGTTCGCGCCTGCCCGCGCGAGACGCAGGAGATGGTGTTCGACGCCCACGAGCGGGCGTTTGCCTTCTTCAAGGGCGCCTGCACACGCGGCGTCTACGACAACATGAAGACAGCGGTGGAGGCGGTGTTTGTCGGCAAGGACCGGCAATACAATCGCCGCTTTCTGCAGATGTGCGCCCATCACCTGGTGGACCCGGTTGCCTGCACACCGGCCGCGGGCTGGGAGAAAGGCCAGGTGGAGAGCCAGGCCGGCTTGGTGCGCGAGCGCTTCCTCACGCCACGGCTGCGGGTGAACAGCTACGACGAACTGAATGGTTGGCTGTTGGACAAGTGCATCGCCTACGCCAAGGCGCATGCCCATCCGGAGCGCCCCGAGCAGACAGTGTGGGAGGTGTTCGAGGACGAGCGGCCAAAGCTGGTTCCCCACTGCGGTCGCTTCGACGGCTTCCACGCGCTGGCGGCCTCGGTGTCGAAGACCTGCCTGGTCCGCTTCGACAAAAACAAGTGCTCGGTCAGCGCCGGGGCGGTCGGCCGACCTGTCGAGATCCACGCCTATGCCGACCGGATCGTCATCCGTCAGGACGGACGCGCCGTAGGGGAACATCGCCGCCGCTATGGACGGGGCGAGACAATCTACGATCCTTGGCATTACGTGCCGGTGCTGGCCCGCAAGCCTGGCGCCCTGCGCAATGGCGCGCCGTTCAGGGACTGGATCCTGCCCGCGGCGATGGAGCGGGTGCGGCGTCGCCTTACCGGATCTGACGATGGTGACCGGCAGATGGTCGCCATTCTGGCAGCCGTGCTGACCGACGGGCTGCCGGCGGTCGAAGCGGCCCGCGCGCAGGCGATGGCCGAAGGCGTCCATTCCTCCGACGTGATCATCAACATCCTCACCCGGCAGCGCGATCCCGGACCGACCGCCGTCATCGCCACGCCGGATGCGCTGACCCTTCGGCATGTGCCCGCCGCCGATTGCGCCCGATACGATCAGCTCAGGAGCCGATGAGCATGGAGCGGACCGAAGTCCTCGACATGATGGGCACGCTGAAGCTCTTCGGCATGAGGGGCGCCTGTGACGAGGCCCTGGCCGCGGCGATCAAGCGCAAGCACGAACCGCAGCGCTTCGTCGGCGACCTGCTCAAGGCCGAGATGTCCGAGAAGCAGGCACGCTCGATCAGGTGCCAGATGACTATCGCCAAGCTGCCGCTCGCCAAGGATCTCGACGACTTCGCCTTCAAGGGAACGCCGATGTTCCACACCGTCAGTCGCCTTTACGAACGCACCTCGGTGATCGTCACCACGAACCTCGCCTTTGGTGAATGGCCGAGCGTGTTCGCGGGCGACGCCAAGATGACCACCGCGCCGCTGGATCGCCCAGCCCATCACTGCGACATCGTCGAGACCGGCAACGACAGCTGGCGCTTCAAGAACCGCGCCTGAGCTTCACAAGCAACCGCCAGGGCTTGCACCGGTGGGTCCACGGGGGAGAGACCCCGCGCGCCGCTGCGTCAGCCTCTGCATGGGCACTCCGCAACGCGAGGGTCTCCCCTATGGACTACCGGCACAAGCAAACAATGCGGATTCCGTTGATCCTGATCAGCCATTCCGGCCGATCGTGATCACCTGTCACGGTGATCAAAACCATGCTGTCCACCATGCCCGAGGAGCGCACGGCGGACGGCTTTGGATGGCGGCTGGTCGCTGCCACTGACGGTTGAATGGGTCTCACTTCTCCTTGGTGGTCGTCAAGCCCTCGGTGGTCGTGATCGCGTTGCGCTTGCGCAGGCTTTCGCCCTTGAGCTCGATGCGGTGGGCGCGGTGGATGACGCGGTCCAGGATCGCATCGCCCAGGGTTGGATCGCCGATGATCTCGTGCCAGCGGGCGACGGGCACTTGGCTCGTGATCAAGAGCAAGCCCTTCTGGTCGCGGTCGTCGATGATCTCCAGCAGGTCCCGCCGCTGCTCTGCGTTGAGCGGCTCGGGGCCCCAGTCGTCGATAATGAGCAAGCGCGTGCGCTCCAGCGTTGTCATCAGCCTTGCCAGCCGTCCCTCGCCGCGCGCGGTCGCGAGGTCGGCAAACAGACGCGGGGTACGGCGATACATCACCGAGTAGCCGTCCCGGCAGGCCTTGTGACCCAGCGCGCAGGCCAGCCAAGACTTGCCCACGCCGGTCGGCCCGCCGATCAGCAAATGCTGGTTCTCGCGGATCCAGCCGCAGGTGGCGAGCTTCTGGAACAGACCACGATCGAGCCCGCGCGGCGTGCGCAGATCGGTATCCTCGATCACTGCGTTCTGGCGCAGCCGGGCCTGGCGCAGCCTGCGAGCGAGACGTTTGCCCTCCCGGGCGGTCGCCTCGCGGTCGATCAGCAAGCCAAGCCAATCTTCGCGCGACAGGTCATCGGCGGTCGCGTTGCGCTGCATCTCGATGAACGCGTCGGCCATGGCGGCCAGGCCGAGGCCGCGCAGGCGCTCGACCATGGGGTGGATCAGCATTGGATCTCCTCTCAATGATAGTAGCCGGGTCCGCGGATGTTCTCGTGCAGCAGACCGGGCGGACCGCCGGGACCAGCCTTCTTCTCCTGAGCATTCTTCAGGATTGCCGACACCGAGCCGTAGGATCGGGTGCCAAGGACCAGTGCTCGCGCGCACGCGGCGTCCAGGCGCTCGGCGCCGTACCGTTTGGCGAGCCCGAGAATGCCGATGCAGGACCGGAACCCCTGCTCGGGATGCGGACGCGAGCGGAGGATCACCTCGAGCAGCGCTGCGGTGTCGTCGCCGACAGCGGCGGCCTCCCGCAGGATCCGCTCGTGCGTCCAATCCCGGTAACGCCGGTGCGAACTCGGCATGTGCTCCGCCACCGTGGTCGGCCGATGCATCCGCAGGCTGCGGGCGTGCGCGGCGACCAGCTTGCCGCGGTGGAAGATTTCCACGGTCTTCGCGGTGATCCGCGCCTCGACCTCCTGGCGCAGCAATTGGAATGGTACCGAGTAGAAATGCTTCGCTATCTCGACGTGGTAGTCGAGGCTCACCCGGCAGCGCTTCCAGTCGGCATACTCATAAGCAACTGGCGGCAGTGGCAGCAGGACGGGGCGATCGAACTGCTCGAACAACGCCCGCCGGGTTGTGTCCCAGCCGCGCATCGGGCGGTCGTTGAGGTCGGCGACCAGCTCACGGATCGCGCCGTTCAGCTCGGCCAGAGAGAAGAACCGCCGGTTGCGCAGCCGCGCCAGGATCCAGCGCTGCACCACCTGCACGCCGACCTCGACCTTGGCCTTGTCGCGCGGCTTGTAGGGACGCGCCGGGATGATCGCGGTGCCACAGTGCGTCGCCATCTCGGCATAGGTGCGGTTCACCGTCGGCTCGTAAAAGCAGGCCTTGCTGATACCGGACTTGAGGTTGTCGCTGACGATCTGCCGCGGCACACCACCGATCGCCGCCAGCGCGTTGACGTGGGCGGCGATCCAGTCCGGCAGCGTCTGACTCCAGGTCGCCTCGGCGTAGATGAAACTCGACGCGCCGAGCACAGCGACGAAGATCTCCGCACGCCGTACCTCCCCGGTCGTCCCGTCGACCACCTCCATGGTGTGACCGGCGTAATCGACGAACAGCTTCTCGCCCGCGGTATGCACCTGGCGTAGCGTGGGCTTCAGTCGGCCGACCCATTCGCGATACAGGTCGCAGAACCACGAATAGCCAAACCCGTCGGCGGTCTCGGCGCGGTATTCCTCCCACAGCAGCGCCAGCGTGACATTCGGCCGCCGCATCTCGCGATGAACAGCCGACCAGTCCGGAACAGGGCGCTGCTCCATCGGCACGTCCGGCACCGGCGGGAACAGCAGCGCTTCGAGCTGCGCGTCATCGAGGTCGTCCGGCAACGGCCACGCCAGGCCAGCTCGGCGAGCACGCTTCAGGTACTCGCTGACCGTGCCCTGGCTCAGCCGCAGGCTTTGGCCGATCGCTCGTTGGGGCAGGTGGTGACCCAATCGCAGCCGCAGAACTTCTCGTATCTTCCGCATCGACACTCTCTCACCCGGCATCTCGATCCCTTGCTCCTCGGCAAAGGATCGAGACTACCGTCGGTTGAAGACTGTCAGCGGAAGTGGCCAGGCGCCGCCGTTCCCAGCCTGATCATGATCACCGGATCAGGCGATCACGATCCTCTGGAAAGCATGATCACGATCCACCGGATCGAGTGATCACGATCAAACGGAATCAGCGATCATGATCGACCGGAACACGCACAAACAACACGGGGTCACGATTGGACGCCGATCCGGGGTCAAAGTTCGACGCCGATTGACAGTGTCGCGACGCTGACGCCCACCTCTCGTGAGACAACCTCGGCCGCTGAGCTTTCCGGCGGCAATAGCCGCGCCACTATCCTGTCATTGTATGCCTGTCCGTATCGAGCCACTGCCTGCTATCCGCGCCCCCAGGTTCCAGATCCTATCCGGGCGGCAACTTCTCTGACACCGAGGGAATCCGTGCCATCATCCCCCCGTTCAACCGCCCGCGGCATAGGCCCGCTCCGCGCAGCCGCCACTCTAAGCCGAACCTATCACCCGGATTTAGTATCATAGAATTTCCGTTCTCTATGGAAACTATGGTAGCAGCACACGATCCTATTCCGGAAATTCAAGAGGAATTAATCAAGAACACCTTTGCAAAACTCCAATTGTCTTCTCCTGAAGAAAGTGATCTCAGAAAGAGAGCTCAGCTTATTGGTAAATTCATACGCAGATCGATTTATACCCGATCCGTAGAGGAGAGATTCATTAGTCGGTCTTGAACAACTCCCAATGCATTGATCTGGTTCAGCAATCCGCCGAATTGGACGCTGTGGAATTGCACGGTTTGGTTGGCCTCGGCGGCAAACCCTGCGATTCTCGCGACCATGAAGCACCGTCCCCGCCCAGCCGAACAGGATGACCTGCGGCGGCCGCGCCTGGTCGACATGATCGATGGGCAGCACGAGTTGGTCCGGCTGGCGGCGCTGATCGACTGGTCCTGGTTCGAGGAACACTGGGCGGGCTTCTTCCCCTCCCCGGAGGGGCGGCCCGCCCTCCACCCTCGTCTGGTCGCAGGCCTGATGTACCTGCAGCACGCCCACGGCCTCTCCGACGAGGCCGTCCTCGCCCGTTGGGTGGAGAACCCGTATACCAGCACTTCACCGGCGAGGTGTTCTTCCAGCACCGGCTGCCCCTTCACCCCTCCTCGCTCAGCCGCTGGCGCGGCCGGATCGGCGAAGAGGGCGTGGAGTGGCTGCTGACCAAGACGGTCGAGGCAGGCCGGGCCTCGGGGGCCGTGAAGCCGCGCAGCCTCTCCGAAATCGTGGTGGACACCACCGTCATGGAAAAAGCCATCGCTCACCCGACCGACAGCCGGCTCTACGAGACGGCCCGTCGCTCCTTGGTGACGCTGGCGCAGAAGGTCGGGATCCGGCTGCGGCAAAACTACAACCGCAAGGCCCCGCGTCTGGCCGCCCAGGCCGGGCGTCACGCCCATGCCCGGCAGTTCCGGCGCATGCGCAAGGCGCTGCGCACGCTGAAGGGCTACACGGGACGCGTCCTGCGCGACACCGGCCGCAAGCTCGGCACTGTCCCCCAGGGGCAACTCCGGAGGCGGATCGAGGCGCGCATGGCACTCGTCACCCGCCTGCTGCGGCAGACACCCAAGAGCCGGAACAAGATCTACGCCCTGCACGAGCCGGAGGTCGACTGCATCGCCAAGGGCAAGGCGCGGGTGCGCTACGAGTTTGGCACCAAGGTCAGCGTCGCCACCACCCTCGCCGAGGGCTTCGTCGTCGGTATGCGCTCCATGCCCGGCAACCCCTATGACGGGCACACGCTCGGCGAGGCCCTCCAGCAGGTCGAGACCCTGACGGCTTGCCGCCCCAGCCTCGCCGTGGTCGACCGCGGCTACCGCGGCCACGGCGTGCAGGGCACCAGGGTGCTCATCAGCGGCTCACGGCGCGGCATCACGCCGAGGCTGGCCAGGCTCCTCAAGCGCCGCAGTGCGATTGAGCCCGAGATCGGCCACATGAAGACCGATGGCCGCCTCGCCCGCTGCGGCCTCAAGGGCCTGCTCGGCGACGCCATCTTCGCCGTCCTCTGCGGCTGCGGGCACAACATCCGCAAGATCCTCGCCCACCTCCGGGCGCTTTTGACGGCTCTCCTCGCCAGCCTGCTCCAGCTTCACCCGCGCGCAGACGCCACCTGGTTACCTGCCAGCCAGCCTGAACGAGTTATTCAAGACCAACTCATTAATCTCTGGACGATATTAGAGATATATCCTATGAAGGGTACAAATATAAGGCCAATTAAACAAATGGTAAGCAGAATTTGTGGGATTGAAGAAGAAAAAGTTGAGAAGTCTCTAATGACAGGAAGGCTATTTGGTAGAAGGGGCGCTTTAGTGCATAACGGAGAGCTCGGGCTGTCTAACAAAGAGATAGGAAAAACGATGTCGAAATTGGAGCGTTTAGCGCAAGTGGCAATTAGGGATCTACTCGGTCTCCCTTATGATGGCTCCTTAAACTCGTATTTTCATGAGCCGGTTAGAGCTTGATCTAACCGGCTTTGGCGGCGAGACAAGGGTCGCCGAAAGGGCGCGGTTTTCTCACAGCATGTGGCGATATCCCGTCATCCTTACGGCTGGGGTTGATAATAGCCGAACTCATTCCGGCCGTTCGTGTCTCAAGCATATGCGAGAAAAACATGGCCGCCCATGACAAGCACGGGCATGACGAAGGGGGCTAGGCCGCCGCCAACTGCAGCCGCCGCGCAGCGCGCGAGCGGCCCATCAGCGGCAGGAGCGCCCGCATCTCCGGTCCGTGGTCGTCGCCAGTCAGCGCGAGGCGCAGCGGCAGGAACAGGGCGCGGCCCTTTCGGCCGGTCGCCTGCTTGAGCGCGTCGGTCCAGTGCGGCCAGACCTCCGCGTCCCATGGCTCCGGCGGCAGCGCGTCCAGCGCCGTGCGCAGCAGCGCGCGATCCTCCTCTGTCTCGATCACCGGAGGCACGATCTCGCCAGCGACCGCGTCCCACCAGCCGCGCGCCTCGGCGAGCATGTCGATGTTGCCGCGCACCGCGAGCCAGAACGCCTCGGTCGCGCCCTGCGGCAAGCGGCTCGCGACCTGGGGGAAGGGAAGGTCTCGCAGGATGCGGCGGTTCAAGGCCAGCAACTGTGCCGGATCGAAGCGTGCGGGCGCGCGGGAGACGCGTCCGAGATCGAACTCCGCGATCAGCTCCGCCATGTCGACGGGTGCCAAATCCTCGGCCGTGCCGAGCCGCGCGAGATAGGCGGCGAGCGCCTGCGGCTCGATGCCGTTGCCGCGCAGCTTGCGGAGCGACACCGCGTCGAGCCGCTTCGACAGCTTCCCCCCTGTCTCGTCCAGCAGCAGAGGCAGGTGCGCGAAACGGATGCTCGACGCAGACGCGCCGAGGGCCGCGAGGATGTCGCTCTGGACCGCTGTGTTGGTGACGTGGTCGGCGCCACGGATGACATGCGTGACCCCGGTTTCGATATCGTCCACCACCGAGGTGAGCGTATAGAGTGGCGTGCCGTCCGCGCGGACCAGCACCGGGTCGGACACCGTGGTCAGGCTCACGTGCTGAGACCCCATCACGAGGTCGTCCCATCCGACGCTGTCGCCGCTCAGAAGGAACCGCCAGTACGGGCGCTTGCCTCCCGCCTCGGCCGCTTCGCGCTGCGCCGGGGTGAGCTTCAGCATGGCTCGGTCATAGACCGGCGGCAGACCGCGACGCAGGCGCCGCTCCCGCTTGGCGTCCAGCTCCTCCTTGCTCTCGAAGCACGGATAGAGCCGGCCGGCGGCCTTCAGCCGCTCAGCCGCTCCCGCGTAGCGGTCAAGTCCTTCGGACTGGCGCAGGCTCTCGTCCCACCCGATGCCCAGCCAGTGCAAATCCTGACGGATCGCCTCTTCGTAAACGGGGCGGGAGCGCTCGGTGTCCGTGTCGTCGATGCGCAGCAGGAAGCGTCCGCCGTGGTGCCGGGCGAACAGGAAGTTCACCAACGCCAGGCGGGCGTTGCCGGCGTGCAGGTACCCCGTGGGACTGGGCGCGAAGCGAGTCAGGGCGTGGCTCATTCAGCTTCCTCCTCGTTATTGTCGTTGATCCGGCGAGGATCGAGAGCGCGCCAGTCGCGCTCCTCGGCACCGGCCCGGTGGTCGGCGAAGTCCCCCAGCTCGTTGCCGCTGCGCCAGCCGGCCTCGCCGGCCTCCACGACCTCCGCGTCCTCGCCATAGGCGAACCAAGCCTCCAGCACTTGCTTCGGGGTCGATCCGGGAGCGCGGCACCGTTCGACCGAGTTGCGCACGTAGCGGCGAGCAAAGGCGTTGGCCTGCATCAGGGTGGCGAAACCGCCAACCTCTTCCACGACATTGTCCTGCGCTGGAGCCGAAAGATCGCGGATACGAACACGCCAACCTCCGGCGGGGGCAAAAAGATTGCTTGGATGCTCTGACATGGAGAACAGGCTAGGCGTCACGGTCACACGATTTAACATCTTGACAGAAAGCGGTTCACGTTTACGTGCTGCCGCTGGTCGCCGGCGCCCGCCATGCCGACCTGCAACGATGCAATGCCAGATCAGATGTTCAAAGCGGCTCATGTGGTTCACGCGCCGCCGCGTCGGCACGCTCACCCGCCCGGTCCGTGCGCGATGGTGATCTTCGGTGCCGCCGGCGACCTGACCAAGCGTCTGCTGGTTCCGGCGCTCTACAACCTCTCGCGCACCGGACTGCTTCCGGCGCAATTCGCGATCACCGGTGTCGATCTCGCCGAAAAGACGGCCGAGAGCTGGCGCGAAAGCCTGCTCGACATGCTGCAAAGCTTCGTCGGCAACCCGAACAGCGAGAGCCGGATCGACCGGATCGAAAAGGACGCCTGGGAGCGGCTCGCCGCGAGCATGTCCTATGTGCAGGGCGACATCACCGACACGGCGGTCTATCAGCGCTTGGGCGCGCACCTGGACGCGGTGGCGAGCCAGCGCGGGACCGGCGGCAACGTGCTGTTCTACCTGGCGGTCGCGGACCGGTTCTTCGGTCCGGTGATCGATCGCCTCGGCGCGGCGGGGCTGGCGAAGGACGAGCACGACCGCTCTCCGGACAAGCCCTGGCGGCGGGTGGTGATCGAGAAACCATTCGGCCACGATCTGGAGTCCGCGCGCGCCCTGAACCGGCAACTCCTCAACGTGCTGCGCGAGGACCAGATCTATCGGATCGACCATTTCCTCGGCAAGGAAACGGTCCAGAACATCATGGCCCTCCGCTTCGCCAACGGATTGTTCGAGCCGCTGTGGAACCGCGACCGGATCGACCACGTGCAGATCAGCGTGACCGAGACGGTCGGCGTCGAGGGGCGCGGCCGGTTCTACGAGCACACCGGCGCGCTGCGCGACATGGTGCCGAACCACGTGTTCCAACTGCTCGCGATGGTGGCGATGGAGCCGCCCGGCGGATTCGACGCCAAGTCCATCCGCAGCCGCAAGGAGGACGTGTTCGCCGCCCTGCGCAGCGTCCAGCCCGCGGACGCGGTGCGCGGCCAATACGGCGCCGGGACGGTGCTGGGCCGGCAGGTGGTCGGCTACCGCGAGGAACCCGACGTCGCCGAGGACTCCAAGGCCGAAACCTATGTCGCGATGCGCCTGTCGATCGACAACTGGCGGTGGGCGGGCGTGCCGTTCTATCTGCGGACCGGCAAGCACCTTTCAGCGCGCTACACCGAGATCGCGATCCGCTTCAAGCCCGCGCCTTACGCGCCGTTTGAGGACACCGATGTCAACGCGCTGCCGCCCAACTGGCTGGTGATCCACATCCAGCCCGAGGAGGGAATCGCGCTTCAGTTCGAGGTGAAGCGGCCCGGCGCCGTCGTCGACCTCGCGGCGGTGCAGATGCAGTTTCGCTACGCCGACTGGTTTGATCCGGAACCAAATGTCGGCTACGAGACTCTGATCTATGACTGCATGATCGGCGACCAGACGCTGTTCAATCGCGCCGACATGGTCGAGGAGACGTGGCGCGTGGTCCAGCCGGTGCTGGATGGGTGGCGGGACGGGCGCGTGGCGTTCCCGAACTATGTCTCGGGCAGCGACGGCCCGGCGGAGGCGGACGAGCTGCTGCGCAGGGACGGGCGGGAGTGGCGTCCGGTGGGCGGAGCACCGAAGCGATAGGAACCGAAGGCCGGGGGGGGGAGCCGCGTCATGAGCCTCATTAACGGGGAATCGCTCGGCTTGAGTGCGGCTCCGAATTTTGTCGGCGATGGCGTTGACGACGTCAGCGCGACACCGGGGCGAATTCTGGCCCTTGGTGCCCCGTCACCGGCCATTGGCGACCCGTTCAGCGTCATCTACGCGTTTGGCGATAGCCTCTCCGGCGTCGGAAACGATTACACGCTGAGCTTGGGCACGCTTCCCGTCTCACCGCCGTACTCGGACGGGCGCTTTACCAACGGGCCGGTCTGGGTGCAGGATCTCGCGACGTCGCTGGATCTGCCCGCCGTGACGCCAAGCCTGCGCGGCGGGACGGGATTCGCCTATGGCGGCGGCGAGACCGGATCGACTCCGCTGCATAGCGGAACGGCCATTGATCTGCCATCTCAGCTCACGCAGTTCACCTTCCTGAACCCGAAGCCGCAGGCCGACGCGCTCTATACGCTCTCGATCGGCTCCAACGATGTGCTGGACGCCATTTCAGCGTTCCCGACGGACCCCGTTACGGCCGTGACCAATGTCGCTGATGCGGCCCTGAATGAGACGAAGTTCATTATCAGCCTCATCGGGGACGGTGCGCGCAACCTCGCTGTCCTGAATGTGCCCGACCTTGCCAAGACACCGCGCGCGACGGGCATGGGGACGGGCACGGTCCAGGCCGCCTCCTATCTTTCGGCACTGTATGACCAGCA
This sequence comes from uncultured Pseudomonadota bacterium, assembly GCA_963818725.1. GTDB lineage: Bacteria > Pseudomonadota > Alphaproteobacteria > Acetobacterales > Acetobacteraceae > DATFDN01. The sequence continues at coordinate 665,378 of CAWFTU010000001.1, forward strand.
GTTGAACGGGGCGCTGCAGCCGTTGATGGGGTTCTTCAACCTCCATGTGATCAACGGGTTCGCGCTGCTGGATGCGGCGATCGCCAATCCGGCTTCATACGGCCTGACGAATGTGACCGACTCGGTCTGGACCGGCAACTACACCGACGCGTCGAGCGGGACCTTGCGCGCCACCGGGGCGGCCGCCAACAGCTACTTGTTCTTCGATAGCCTGCACCCGACGGCGCAGGGCCACGCCGTCGTGGCGTCCTTCGCGCAAGCCAGCCTCGCCTAGGCCAAGTCGCGAACCAGCGCTACTGCGCGAGCGCGACCTGTGAGTCCGGCGTCGCCGCCTCCGCCGCTGCCTTCAGCGCCGGGTAGAGCGAGCCCAGTGCGAGCAGCACGCCGTTGGTCCAGCCGAAACCGATCTGCGTCGCGTACTCGCCGCCACCGCCCTCGTCGCCGCCAGTGGTCATGACGTCGTACTTCTCGACGAGCTTGGCCTCTTGCTGATACCCAGCGATGTTCTTCCGCATCCAGCGGGTCGCAATGTCCTCGGCATCGGTATCGAAGCCGTAGTTGCGCAGGCCGACCACCGCGATCCATTGCAGCGGCGCCCAGCCGTTCGGCGAATCCCATTGCTGGCCGCTGTTCACCAGCGTCGTGGCCAGGCCGCCCGGCTCCACAAGCTGACTCTCCACCGTGCCCTCCACCGCCTTGGCTTGGTCGGCAGTGGCAACGTTGAGGAAGAGCGGGTACAAGGTCGCCGCGGTCACGGCTTGCGTGGTTTTGCCCTGCCGCCAGAGGTAATCGGTGAACACGCCATCCTCGGCATCCCACATCACCCGCCGGATGGCGTCGATCCGGTCCGCCGCCCGCTTCCCGTACTCCGCCGCGTGCGCGGCGTCGCCACTCAGCAGATAGGCCGCGGCAAGGGTCCGCTCAAGCCGCACGAGCAGGCTGTTCAGGTCGGGCGGCAGCAGGGCGAGCGTGCGGATGCTCGCCAGGGTCTTGCCGTCGGCGAGCCAGCGCGAGCTGAAGTCCCAGCCCAATTCAGCCGCCGCCCGCAGGTTGCGCCAGACCTCGCCAGCCGGGCGGTTCGACTGCGACGCGGTCTGCACGTCCTCCTTGTAGGATTCGTCGCGCGGCGCCGCGCGCTCGTCCCAATAGCGGTTCAGCACCGAGCCGTCGAGCAGCCGCACCACGTTGCGCTTCGCGCCGCCGGGCGGCACCTCGTTCTCGCCTTGCATCCAGTAGTCGGTACTCGGCTTGGAGTTCCGGCAGGTACTGGACATAGGTGCTGACGCCATCCTTCTGGGCAATGAGCCCCACCATCAGCGAGAAGAACGGCGGCTGCGAGCGGCTGAGGTAGTAGCTGCGGTTGCCGTTCGGGATGTGGTCGTAGTGGTCGATCTCGAAGGCGAAGTCCTTGAGCATATCGGAGGCCAGCGCGTGCTGGCCGTCCTGCTCCAAGCCGAGCATGGTGAAGTAGCTATCCCAATAGTAGATCTCGCGGAACCGGCCGCCCGGCACGACATAGGGGTAAGGGAGCGGCAGCAGGGTCGAATAGGGCGGCACCGATGTCGTCGACTGTTGCAGCACCGGCCAGAGACTCGCCACGTAGTCGAGCAGATGTTCCCCGCTCGAAGCCGGATCGACAGTCGGGCCGGGCGGGACCGGCCCGGAGAAGTTCTGGCTGACGAAGTCGGCCAGGTCGGAGCCTGGCGATCCCTTGTCGGCTTGATAGCTCTGCACGATCTCGCCGGGCGAGGCGGCGGGAATCAGGTCGGGGAAGGTCTTGCTGTCCGGGAAGATCGAGGACAGCTCCACGTCGCGATAGAGATCGCCGTATTCGATGGACGGCGGCACCGGATAGTCAGGGCCGACGCTCTGCGCCTGCGCCCCCGCCGCGAGCGCGGCCCACGCCCCGAGCGCCGCTAGCGCCCGGCCCAGCCGGATATGCGTCATGAACTGCTTCCCCCCGCCGTATCGTTCCAAACGCGGACCCTGTCGAATGTACCTGAAATCGGATGCGCCGCAACGGGGGCGTGGCGCGGGAGGTCTAGGCGAGTGGCGCTCCCTCCGGGAACAGAACCCGCAGCACTGTCATCCATGGGTACCGCTGATCGAGCACCCGCCCATCCGGCCCGGCCAGCCTCCCCTCCGGCGTGACCGGGACGTGCTTCAGCGTGACCGCGTCATCGACGTTGCCGCCGATGACCGCGATCTGTCCGGCCTGGATGGCGACCACGATGTCGCAATGGGCGGGGAAGTGCCCGGCCGGCAGGTCGTCATAGGTCAGGACATGGCGGGGGGTGCGGCTGTAGCAGATCAAATCGCCCAGGCCCGGCGCGTACTTTGTGGGCCGCTCAGCAAGGATCAGCCAGCCCGAGACCTGACCAAGCTTCTGCCGCTTCGCCAGGTCGATATAGGTCGAATGCGCGTCGGAGTAGGGGAACCGCGGCCCCGCGCCAGCAATCCGCATCACGTAGGAGACGAACGCCGCCGACCAGGCATACTCGGCGTCATCGCTCGCCGGGAACACCAAGCCTTGCCCGTCGGTCTTGCCCGTCCAGCCGGCCTCCTCGCTGCCCACGTCCATGCCGATCCACCAATACTCGCCGACGCGCTGCCACAGGCCGGGCTCGCGCTCCGGCTTGAGCTCGGGCGGCGGAGGCGGCCTGGTGTCGGGCGGGTCATCGTCAACGGGCTGGCCGAACAGGCGCCACTCGCGCAAGGCGATCGCAACCACCGACTCGCGCGAGATCGGCTGGAACGGAACCCGGGCAAAGGGCGGCACATGGGCATCGGCCGGCCCCTGCGTGCCGGGCGCGTGGCGGCCCGCGCACCCCGCCAGCAGTCCCGATATCAGCGCAGCTAGGAGGATCGGGACTGGGCTGTGAGTCACGCATGGTCCAGGCTAGTTGCTTTCGCAGTATGACGTATTGCCAGGAGTTGCGTCATTCTTTCGTTGACACGGAAGCAGCTCGTGCATCCCGACGGCTGGTGGCGCGTTCGGCGTGCATGGGCAGAACCGCCGAAAGGACCGACCCTGAGCTGTGGGAGCGTGTCAAGGCCGAGGTGACTCGGGGCGCCAAGGGGCGGCCGCCCCGGCCAATGGTCCGCCCGCAAAGCGCAACTCGCCGTCCAGCAGTACAAGAAAGCAGGGGGCGGGTATCGCGGGACGAAAGCCCCCGACAATCACCTGCTCGAATGGGAGCGCCAGGAGTGGGGCACGAAATCCGGCCGGCGCAGCCGTGACACCGGAGAGCGTTACCTGCCGCGCAAGGCGCGCGAGGAGTTGTCCGACGCGGAGTACCGGCGCACGAGCGCGAAGAAGCGCGCCGACACGGCAAAAGGCCGGCAGTTCTCCGCGGAGCCCCCGAATGTCGCCCGCAAGGCCGCGCGGGCGCGGCGGGACGGCGATGCCCCGACGCGCGCGGCGCTCCTAGACCGAAGTTTTCATTGACCCTGCCCTGATCCGCTAGAGTTTCCTTCTGTTTTCTGGGTTACTGGCGGGCTGGATGTGTCCATACACGGGGCTTGCGTCGGCGCGACCTGGCGTGATTCGGTTCGGCCATGTTCATCGACATCGTGCCGAATGGTCGATCTGCGCCGGCAGTGCTGTTGCGCGAAAGCTATCGCGAGGGTCGCACGGTCAAGAAACGCACCTTGGCCAATCTGGGCCAATTGCCAGCCTTGGTGATTGATGGACTGCGGGTGCTCCTGCAGGGCGGCACGGCGATCGCACGACCGGGCGAGGTATTCGAGATCCAGCGCGCCTTGCCGCATGGCCATGTCGCCGCTGTGCTCGGCACGATGCGCAAGCTCGATCTGCCGCGGCTGCTCAGCCGCACGCCGTCGCGCGAGCGCGATCTGGCGCTGGCCATGATTGCCAGCCGGATCATCGCCCCTGGCTCCAAACTGGCGACCCTGCGGAGGCTGTTGCCGGAGACGGCGAGTTCCAGTCTGGGCCGGGTCCTCGACCTCGGTGCCATCGAGGAACGCGAAATCTATGCGGCGCTGGATTGGCTCGGCGGGGAGCAGATGCGCATCGAGCGGAGCCTGGCACGGCGCCACCTGAAAGACGGCACGCTGGTGCTCTACGATGTGAGCTCGTCGTATCTGGAAGGCCGGCACTGTGCGCTTGCCCAGCACGGCTATAGCCGGGATCGTCGGCCCGATCGGCTGCAGATCGTCTACGGCCTGCTGTGCGACCGCGACGGCTGCCCGATCGCTATCGAGGTGTTCGCAGGCGATACCGGCGATCCCACCACCTTGTCCGCACAGGTCGAGAAGCTGAAGCGCCGGTTCGGGCTCAGGCACTTGGTGCTGGTCGGCGACCGCGGCATGATTACCGCCGCGCGCATCCGTGATGACCTCAAGCCGGCTGGCCTCGATTGGATCACCACCCTGCGCGCGCCGCAGATCCAGGCGCTGGCCGAGAGCGGACCCCTGCAGTTGTCGCTGTTTGACCAACGCGACTTGGCCGAGATCACTGCCCCTGACTATCCGGGCGAGCGGCTGATCGTGTGCCGCAATCCGGATCTCGCGCGCGAGCGGGCGCGCAAGCGCGCGGAGCTGTTGGCCGCCACCGAGCGCGATCTGTCGCGGATCGCCGCCCAGGTGCGGCGGCGGCACGCGCCCTTGCGCGGCCAAGCCGCCATCGGGCTTGCGGTCGGTGCGGTGATCGATCATCACAAAATGGGCAAGCACTTCGCGCTGACCATCACCGCCGACAGCTTCACGTATCACCGCCAGCCCGAGAGCATCGACCGCGAGGCGCGGCTCGACGGCCTCTATGTCATCCGCACCAGCCTGCCGGCAGCGTCGATGGGTGCCGCGGATACTGTCCGGGCCTACAAGGACCTGGCCCGGGTGGAGCGGGCATTTCGCTCACTGAAATCGGTCGATCTGCGGATCCGTCCCATCCATCACTGGATCGAGCCGCGGGTCCGGGCGCACGTGTTCCTGTGCATGCTCGCCTACTACGTCGAGTGGCATCTGCGCGCGGCCTGGGCACCGATCCTGTTTCATGAGCACGACCGGGACGCTGCCCAACAGGAGCGCGCCTCGCCAGTCGCTGCGGCCGACATCTCCGAGGCCGCCAAGCGCAAGCGCGGCCGCCGGCGCAGCGATGACGGCCTGCCGGTCACCAGCTTCGGCGACTTGCTGGCCCACCTCGCCACCCTGACGCTTAACGTGGTCGCGCCACCCGAGGCACCGAATGCCTCATTCGTGCTCGCCGCCAAACCCACGCCGCTCCAGAGCAAGGCCTTCGAACTGATCGGCGCACCCTTGCCGCGTGTCCAGTAACCAGCCAGGGTCATTACGAAAATCCCCAGACTGCAGCACAGGTTCTTCCACCCGACAGTGCAAACTTCGGCCTAGTGGGCTGAGGCGTAAGTTTCTGAGCACTTTGGGCGTCCTGTGGGACATTCTTCATTGAGGGGCGAAAGACACGCAAGCGGAGGCACCTGCCATGGCCACCCCTCACGCGATCCCGATTGCTTTGTCTGGAACCGACCGTGATCTGCTTCAGGGCTGGAATCCGCCGACGCAAGACAGGACAGGCGCTCGCCACCCGTGCGCGCATCGTCCTGGCCTGCGCCGAACCGGGCACGACCAATGGCGGCGTTGCTGAGCGGCTCGGCATTAACCGCGCGACGGTGGCGCTGTGGCGGCGTCGCTTTGCCGAGCGCGGGCTGGACGGTCTGCTCGACGAGCCCCGGCCTGGAGCCCCGCGCAAGATCACGGACCAACAAGTTGAACGGGCGGTCACCACGACCTTGGAAGCCAGCCCAACCAACGCCACGCACTGGAGCACCCGCTCGCTGGCCAGGGCGACGGGGCTGAGCCAGACGGCAGTCTGCCGCATTTGGCACGCCTTCGCACTGAAGCCGCATCGGGCCGAGACCTTCAAGCTGTCCACCGATCCGCTGTTCGTGGAGAAGGTCCGCGACATTGTCGGGCTGTATCTTTCGCCACCCGAGCGGGCGTTGGTGCTGTGTGTGGACGAGAAGCCGCAAATCCAGGCTGTCGAGCGAACCGCGCCGGTGCTGCCGATGCGCCCCGGCCAGCCCGAACGCGGGACGCACGACTATCTTCGCCACGGCACACTCGACCTGTTCGCCGCCCTCGACGCAAAGACCGGAAGGGTCATCGGGACCTGCCATCGTCGTCACCGTGCCACCGAGTTCCGCGCCTTCCTTGACGAGATCGACCGGAGCATTCCCTCCGACCTCGAGGTGCATCTGGTGCTCGACAACCTGCGCACCCACAAAACCGCGCTGGTCCGGGACTGGCTGGCCAAGCGGCCGCGCTATCATCTGCATTTCACGCCGACCAGCGCCTCTTGGATCAATCTCGTCGAGGGGTGGTTCGCCCTGCTTACCGTGCGCCAGATCCGGCGCGGAGTATTCCCTACAGTCGAGACCCTGGAGGCGGCGATCCGCCGCTACCTTGAGGCCACCAATGCGGAACCGCACCCGTTCGTCTGGACCAAGAGCGCCGACGACATCCTCGACAGCGTGCGACGCTTCTGCCAACGCACCAACGACGTTCATGAGTGCCAGGAAACTTCCAACTCAGCCCACTAGAACAGGCTCGCCGGGCCGGCATCGCCGGACGGTCGCGCATGCGCAAGGCGGAACTCGTGAGGGCGCTGCGCGCCGACGCGCGCTGACCCGTTTGCCACCGTTTCGGGCCTACACCCGCTCGAAATCCGTCCGCTCCCGCAGCGGAAGCCCGTAAAGGTGCCGCCGCAGACAATCGAGCGCCAATTCCACCGCGCCCAAGCGCACCCAGTCGCGCCCTCCGGTGATGCGCGCCCGCCGCCCCGCGCTGTCCGTGTCGGTGGCTATGGCGATCCAGATCGTGGCGCCGAAGTCGATCCCCTCAGCGGCCTCGTCGTCCAGCTCGACCAGCGCGGCCAGGGCGTGCGTGGCCCCGGTCTGGGCACGGAGCGCGCGGGCGATCGCGGCGGCCCGGTTCTCGGTCAGGGCGCCCGCGGTTGGGACAAGGCCCACCGCCTCCTGGATCTGGGTCATGGCGCGCGCGACAACGCCACGGCGGAAGGCGTGCTCGGCGCCCGCCAGGTGCGCCAGCCGCGCCGTGACCTGGCCGCTGGTGAAGGTTTCGGCCAGGGCGAGCGTCGCTTGGTCTGCGCGCAGCCGAGCCAGGACCACACCTTCCAGAGTCTGATCGTCCTCGGCCAGGATGAAGGTGCCCAGGCGGCGGCGCACCTCTTCCTGCACCGGGCCGAGCTTGCGCGCGACATCGGTCTCGTCGGCGCCGCGCACGGTCAGCTTGGTCTCGATCTGCGGGTAGTGGGCGCGGAAGCCGAGCTTCACGCTGCCATCCGGCGCCAATGCCTCGACACCCTCCAACAGATGATCCACGTGCAACTCGCCGAGCCCGTAGGTGTGGAAACGCTTCAACCGGATCACGCCGGGCGCGCCGCCCAGCGCCAGCAGGCGCGGGATAATCTGCTCCTCCAGCATGCGGCGCAGCTCGCGCGGGACACCTGGGGTGAAGAAGAAGCGCGCGCGTCCGATCGTGACGGCGAAGCCGCAGGCGGTTCCGATCGGATTGTCGAGCATCTCCGCGGTTTCGGGCAGCATGGCCTGCTTGCGGTTGTTGGGCGACATCACCCGTCCGCGCCGATGAAAAAATTCTTCCATGCGCGCCAGCCACGCCTCGTGCAGCACAAGCTCCACGCCGGCGGCCTCGGCGGCGATCTCCTGGGAGAGGTCGTCCACTGTCGGACCGAGGCCGCCGTTGACGATCACTGCGTCGGCCCGCGCGGCGGCGAGCCGGAACGCTTCGAGCAGGTTGGCGCGGTCGTCGCCCACAGTGGTTTCCCACACGACCGACAGGCCCGCGTCCTCCAGCCGCTGGGTCATGAAGCTGAAGTTGGTGTTGACGATCTTGCCGGTCAGCACCTCGTCGCCGGTGCAGATGATCTCGATGCGCATGTCGCTCGGGCGGGTCCATCCGATTGAGTGTCCGCCAGTCTCGCCCGCGCGTCGGCGCTTGTCACGCGCGCGGCACCTTATATCGGAAGCAAGACAAGCTCGGAGTACAGCTTGTCGAGGTCGCTGGCCTCCAGCAGTGGCGAGCGGTACAGCGCGTAGTCGACCTTCGGGATGCCTCGTGGTCGAACCGGAAACAGGCGTTCGTCGGCGACGAGGGCGAGCGTGCGCTGCCGCCGCAAGATGGCCAGCTTGGCGTGCTCAATATACCGGGCGAGGAGGGACGGCGCGCTGCAATGGAGGATTTCGGAATAGGGGAACCTCACGCCTGCCGGAAGCCGCCGGTGCAGCCGGCGCAGGGACATGAAGCGACGCTTCACGACGACATAGGCCCGCTCCGACCCGGCCTCCAGAATCAGTTGGAGGCAGTCGTACGGCGCGTGGTCATCGAATATCTGCTGTTGTTGCTCGTCGAGGGAGCGGCGCACGATCTCCGGATCGAAGCTGATGACCGGGCGCGGGCCGCGCAGGGTCTCCGCGTGCAGCAGCGGCAGCATGACGATCCTGCTTTCGACCAGTGGCGCGAAACGCAGCGCCTTGAACACCCGCACCGACAGCGGCCCTGGTGTCAGGGCGGTGTAGGTGATGCTGTCGTCGCGCAGTGCGGCGGCGATAAGGCCGATTCCCCATCCGCGGTACGCGGGGCGGATGTACCAGGATGTCAGGTTGCAGACGATGCCCATTCCCTTGGTTGTCCGCCGCCGCGCATACACGGTCCCCAGGAAGCCGACGATGTCATCGCCGTCGGCAAGGATGAATCCGAAATCGGGCTTCTCGCCACACCACGCGTAGTCGAAGAGCCGCCGCCACGCCGCGCGCGGAATCCCTTCCGTCTTGAAGGCTTCGGTCAGGAATTGGCAGAGGGCCTCCACGTCTTTCGGAGCCGCCGGACGGATGCGTGGACCGGACAGGCTCGGCCCCTTCGCTTTGGGCTCCGACGCGATGGCGCGCGCGAGAGCGGCGAATTGCGTGATCGTCGGCGCCGAGAACAGCGCGGCGAGTGAGAGGTCGTCGCGCTCCAGATATTGCTGGAACTCGAGAAAGAGGTTGAGGACTGTAAGCGAATCCCCGCCCAGTTCGAGGAGGTTGTCGGCCCAGCCGACCGGAGCGACCCGCAGGATCTCTTCGGAAATGGCCTGCAAGTCGCGCTCGAGCCGATCGCCCGTGTCCGACCTGTCAATCCGCCGCTGCGGCCGGGGGGATTGCGACGGGGCCCGCAGCGCGGGATGGTTGGCAAGGGCGTCAAGACAGTCCGGGTTCTGCAGCGCCGCGCGGTTGCGGACGGGGCGGCCGTTGACCGCCTCGCGCGCCGCCGCCTCGGAGCGCTTGCCGCTGTGGGTGAGCGGAAGCGCCGCGACAGCGGCGATGACGGCTGGCACCAGCGCCGACGAGCCGCGCTGGGCGAGTTGCACGCGGATGCGCTTCGCGAGCGCGCCGTCGAGTTCCGTTCCCTTGCGCAGCACCACGAGCAAGACCAGGCGAGTCCCGCCAGGCTCGGCCTCCGCCTGCTGCTCGACGGCCATGGCCTCCACGATCTCGTCGATGTGCTGAAGGATCGCGTAAATCTCCGCCGGGCCGACCCGGACGCCGCGGACGTTGATCACCCCGTCGGAGCGGCCATGCAGGACCCAGCCGCCCTGCGCCGTGGCCTCGACCCGGTCGCCATGCGTCCAGAGGCCGGGGTTCTGGCTGAAATAGGCGTCGTGGAAGCGTCGGCCATCCGGATCGCCCCAGAAGCCCAGCGGGCGCGAGGGGAACGGGTTGGCGCAGACCAGCTCGCCCACCCGCGCGCCCGGCTCGCCGGGCAGGGCGCGCACATCCAGCCCCAGGCTGCGGCACTGCGCCTGGCCGCGATGGACGGGCAAGTTGGGGTTGCCCAGGACGAAGCAGCCAATGATGTCCGTCCCGCCCGAGATCGACTGCAGCGGCAGCGGCCCCACACGGTCTCTTACCCAATGGTCCTGGCGCGGGTAGAGAATGGAGCCGGTGGACAGCACGCCGCGCAGCGCCGACAGGTCGAGGGCGCGGCCGGGCGCGAACCCCGCTCCCTCGCAGAACTGCAGGAAGGCCGCGCTGGTGCCGAACACCGTGACGGCCTCCTCGGCGACCAGCCGCCACAGCGTCTCCGGCCCCGCCACCGGGCCGTCGTAGAGCACCAGCTCGGCGCCGGACGCGAGCGCCGAGAGCTGCCAGTTCCACATCATCCAGCCGCACGAGGTCTGGAAGAACAGCCGCTCGCCCGCCCGCAGGTCGCCGTGCAGCCGGTGCTCCTTGAGGTGCTCGAGCAGGGTGCCGCCGGCGCCGTGCACGAGGCACTTCGGCGCGCCGGTGGTGCCGGAGGAGAACAGGATGAACAAGGGGTGGTTGAACGCGTGCCGCCGCCAGGCGAAATCCGGGCCGCCACCGCCGAGGCTGGCGAGGCGATGCACCGGGACGCGCAAGCCGTCCGGGGCGGGACCGTCGTCGAGCGCGATCACCGCCCGCAGCGTGGGCAGCCCCGCCGCCACCTCGGCCAGGCGCGCCGCCACCGGAACGCCCGAATCCCATGGCTCGGCCCGGGCATTTCCAAATAGCACGATCGGCTTCAGGGGCGAGAAGCGCGCGAGCGTCGCGAAGGCGCCCAGGTCCGGCGAGCAACTTGAAAACGTCGCGCCGACCGCCGCCGCGGCGAGCGCGGCGATCACCACCTCGGTGTTGTTGCGCGCCACGGCGACGACGCGATCGCTTGGCCCCACGCCCAAATCGCTGAGGAACTTGGCGAGGCGGACGACCCGCGCGCGCAGCGCGCCGCGGCTGAGCTGCTCGTGCCCGCCGCCGTGGTGGCACGCCGTCAGCGCGGGCGCCGCGGGGTCGCCGCCCAGCAGGCACTCGGCGTAGTTCAGGCGCAGCTCGGGGAAGAACCGCGCATGCTCGATGGACTCGCCGACGCACACTGGGTCGGCGCCGCCATCGTGCGGAAGCGACGCCCAGCACAAGAACAAACGCCAGAACGCACGGAAATCGGCGACCGAGAACTGATCGAAGTCCCAATAGTCAGCGAAGGCGCGGCCCGTCGCCGCGGCGCAATAGCGAACGAACTCGGTCATCTGGGAGCGGTCCACCAAACCCGGCGTGGGCACGAAGACGGGCGGCTCCGCGTGAATGTCCAAGTTCATGCTTGAGGATTTTCCCAACGGTGAGAAAGATCAATGGAGTAGGGGCAAGCATCGCGCGGTACTTGATAGCGTAACGCACTGTAACAGTCGGCGTAAAGCCGAGGCAGGTGTGACGCCGGGCGAGAATGCGCGCGGCCGGCGCACGCCTGAGGAACGACTTTAAAGAAACGAGACCGGGTCCACGTCGACGTCCACCCGGCTGCCGCGCGGCACCGGCACCTGGGCGAGCCACTCGCGCAGCAGCGGCTGCACGGCGATGTCGCGCCGGGTCTTCAGCAGCAGGCGCCTTCGGTGCCGGCCGCGCAGGATCGACAACGGCGCGGGCGCCGGGCCGAGCACGGCGATGCCCGGGCCGCTCGGCGCGACGCGTCCGAGCTCGCGGGCGAGCTGGTCGGCCGGTGCCGCGTCGTTGGCGCTCACGATCAGCGCCGCGAGCCTTCCATAGGGCGGCCAGTGGCCGGGGCGGCGCTCGGCCGCCTCGCGCGCGACGAAACCCTCGAAGTCGCCCGAGATCAGCGCCTGGATCACCGGATGGTCAGGGCTGAAGGTTTGCAGCAGCACGCGCCCCGGCGCCTCGGCCCGGCCAGCGCGTCCCGCGACCTGATGCAGAAGCTGCACGGTGCGCTCCGCCGCCCGCAAATCGCCGCCGCCGAGGCCAAGATCGGCATCGACCACGCCCACCAGGGTCAGGTGCGGGAAATGCCAGCCCTTGGCCACGACCTGGGTGCCGATGATGAGGTCCACGGCGCGCGAGGCGACCGCGCGCGCCGCCTCCGTTGCGGCGCGCGGGCCGGGCAGCGTGTCGCTCGCCATCACCAGGAGCCGCGCCTCGGGAAACAGCGCGCCCGCTTCCTCGGTGACGCGCTCCACGCCCGGCCCGACCGGGGTGAGGCTGTGCGCCGCGCCGCAGGCCGGGCATAGCACGGGGATCGGGATCGCGTGCCCGCAATGATGGCACAGGAGCTCCCGCCGGGCGCGGTGCTCGACGAGCCACGCGGTGCAATTCGGGCATTGCATCCGGTGTCCGCAAGCGCGGCAGAGCGTCAGCGGCGCGTAGCCGCGCCGGTTCAGGAACAGCATCGCCTGCTCGCCGCGCGCGAGCGTCTCGCGCACCGCCTCGACCAGCTTGGGCGCGAGAAAGCGGCCGCGCTCGGGCCGCGTTTCGCGCAGGTCGATCGCCTCGACCTTTGGCAGCGTGGCGCCGCCATGCCGGTTCGGCAGGGTCAGGCGGCGGTAGCGCCCGGACTCCACATTGGCCAAGCGTCTCCAGGCTGGGCGTGGCGGAGACCAGGACCGAGGCCGCCTGCTCCAGCCGGGCCCGCACCACGGCCATGTCGCGGGCGTGGTAGACCACACCCTCCTCCTGCTTGAAGGCGGTCTCGTGCTCCTCGTCGACGACGATCAGGCCGAGGTCGGGGAAGGGCAGGAACAGCGCCGAGCGGGCGCCGACCACCACCCGCGCCTCGCCCGCCGCGACGGCCCGCCAGGTCATCCGGCGCACCCGCGAGGTCAGGTCGGAGTGCCACACGGCCGGGGCGGCGCCGAACCGGGCGGCGAAGCGGTCGAGCCATTGCGCCGACAGCGCGATCTCGGGCAGCAGCACCAGCGCCTGCCGCCCGGCGCGCAACGCGGCGGCGACCGCTTCCAAATAGACCTCGGTCTTGCCCGAGCCGGTCACGCCGTCGAGCAGCGTGACCGAAAAGGCGTGCGCGTCCACCGCCGCCACCAAAGCCTCCGCCGCACGTCGCTGGTCGTCCGAGAGGGCGGCCCCCGGCCGGTCTGGGTCGGGCGGGGCGAAAGCGGGCAGGGGGGGCAGCGGCGCGGGCGCGATCAGGCCGGCGGCGGCCATGCCGCGAATCACGCCCGCGCCGACCCCCGCGGCGCGCGCGAGGTCCGCGGTGGCGCGCGGCTCGGAGTCCGCGAGAGCCGAGAGCACGCGGCGACGGGCATCGGTCAGCCGCGCCTCCGCGATCTCCGCGCGGCGCCAGCCGTGGGTGGGAGGCGCCGCCGGGTCGACCACCCGCAGCGCCATCGCCATCGCCTCGCCGGGCGGGGTCAGTGTGTAGGCCGCGAGCCAATCGACCAGCCGGCGCAGGGCCGGGCGCATGGCGGGCGTGTCCAGCACGGCGATGATCGGCTTCAGCTTGGCTTCGGCCACCGGGGCGGGTCCGGGCGTGTCCCACACCACGCCGACCACCTCCCGCCCGTGCAGCGGCACCAGCACGACGGCTCCAGCAGCAACGTCGAGCCCGTCGGGAACCGCGTAGTCGAACGGGCCGGGGAACGGGTATGGCAGCAGGACCGGGACACGCGCGCGCACGCTCCGCTTCCGGTCGGCCCGTTCGAGCGTTATATGGAGCGGCATCGCCCAAGCGCGGGCAGAGGCGCCGCAGACGAGAATTGGATCAATCGCATGAAGTTCTTCGTCGATACCGCCAATGTAGCGGAAATCAAGTCCTTCGCCGAGAGCGGGCTGCTGGACGGCGTGACCACGAATCCCTCGCTGGTCGCCAAGGCGAACCGGCCGTTCCGCGACATCCTCCGCGAGATCTGCGACATCGTCCCCGGCCCGGTGAGCGCCGAGGTGGCCGCCACCGACTTCGAGGGCATGATGGCCGAGGCGCGGGTGCTGCGCGAGGTCGCGCGCAACATCACCATCAAGGTGCCGCTCACGCCGCACGGGCTGCGCGCCTGCCGCAAGCTCGCCGATGACGGCACGATGGTCAACGTGACCCTGTGCTTCTCGCCCGCGCAGGCGATCCTGGCCGCCAAGGCCGGCGCCTCCTTCGTCAGTCCGTTCGTCGGGCGGCTGGACGATGTCGGCGAGCACGGGATGGGTCTGATCAGCGACATCATGACCATCTTCAGGCAATATCCCTACTTCAAGACCGAGGTGCTGGTGGCCAGCGTGCGCAATCCGATGCACGTGGTGGAGGCGGCGAAGCTCGGGGCGCACGTGCTGACGGCGCCTCCGGCGGTGCTGGGGCAGTTGTTCAACCACCCGCTGACCGACAAGGGCCTTGCCGCGTTCGCCGCCGACTGGGCGAAGACCGGTCAGCGCATCGTCTGACGCCGCCGCGATGATCGTGCCGGAGCGCGAGGCGGAGGACGCCGCCGCCGACCAGGTCGCTGCGTTCCTGCGCGCGCGTCCGGGCTTCCTGGCCGAGCGTCCGGAGCTGTACCGCGCCCTGGTCCCGCCGCAGCGCATCCATGGCGAGGTGTTGGCCGATCACATGATGGCGATGCTGCGAGCCGAGCGCCGGCATGCCGCGGCGATGGCCGAGCGGGCCGACGGCGTGCTCGCGGCCGGCCGTGCCGCCGCCGGCCTGGCGGTTCGCGTGCAGGGCGCGGTGCTGGCGCTGATCGAGGCGCCCGACGTGGCTGATTGCGTCGCGCACGCGCTGCCCGGCGTCTTGGCGGTGGACGCAGCCTCGCTCTGCCTGGAGGCCGAGGCGGCGGGCGCGCGCTCCTTGCCGCCCGGCACGGTCAACCGGCTGCTCGGCGGCCGCGACGTGGTGATCCGCGACACGCCGGACGATGCGACGTTGCTGCACGGCGAGGCGGCCCGGCTGGCCCGGCGGGATGCGCTGGCACGCGTGCCCTGGTCGGGTGCGCCGGCGCTGCTCGCCCTGGTCTCCCGCGATCCGGCGGCGCTTGATGCCGTGCAGGGCAGCGGCGCGCTATCCTTTCTCGGCCGCGCCGTCGGTGCCGCCCTGAGCCGTGCCGCCGATCACGCGTGAGCGCGGAGGCGGCCCGGCAAGCCTTCCTGACCTGGCTCGCCGCGGAGCGCCGGGCCGCGCCGCTGACTGTCGAGGCGTATAGCCACGACATCGCCGACTTCCTGGGCTTTCTGACCCGCCATCTGGGTGCCGCGCCGGACCTCGCGGCGCTCGGCGCGCTGCGCCCGGCCGACATCCGCGCCTTCCTCGCCGAGCGCCACGCCGACGGGCTGTCGGCCGCGACACGCGCCCGCCGCCTGGCGGCGATCCGCAGCTTTTTCCGCTACCTCGCCCGCCGCCAAGGCTGCGACTGTCCCGCCGTGCGCCTGGTCGCGATGCCGCGTGCCCGCCGCCCGGCGCCGCGTGCGCTGAGCGAGCCGGCGGCGCGGGCCGTTTCCCGCGACATCGGGGACGAATCGGACTCGGCCTTCGCGCAGGCGCGCGACGTGGCGCTGTTCACGTTGCTCTACGGATGCGGGCTGCGCATCGGCGAGGCCCTGGGACTGCGGGTGCGCGATGCGCCGCTGCCAGGCGGGACGGGGGTGCTGACCGTGCGGGGCAAGGGTGCCAAGGAACGCGCCGTCCCGGTGCTTCCGGCGGTGCGCGTCGCGATGGCGGCATGGCTGCGGCACCATCCCGACCGCCAGGCCGACAACTCCTTGTTCGTCGGCGTGCGCGGGGGCGCGCTGAACGCGGCGGTGGCGCAGCGCACGATGCAGGCCTTCCGGCGCCGTGTCGGCCTGCCCGAGCACGCGACCCCGCACGCGCTGCGGCACTCCTTCGCCACCCACCTGCTCGCCGCCGGGGCGGACCTGCGCGCCATCCAGGAGTTGCTGGGCCATGCCAGCCTATCGACGACGCAGCGCTACACCAGCGTGGACGAGGCGGCGCTGATGCGGGTGTGGCGGAATGCGCATCCGCGGGGAGGGAGGTAGCTTGAAACCGCTCTTCCCGGGAGCCAGGATATCCAAGGACTGACTCTGGAATGCGGGCACGGGACAGAGATGGCGAGCAAT
Source organism: uncultured Pseudomonadota bacterium (assembly GCA_963818725.1). Taxonomy (GTDB): domain Bacteria; phylum Pseudomonadota; class Alphaproteobacteria; order Acetobacterales; family Acetobacteraceae; genus DATFDN01. The sequence goes on from CAWFTU010000001.1 coordinate 681,280, forward strand.
AATCAAGGCGGTACCGTCACACCGGGAGCGCCGGCCATGAATCCGGGAGACGAGGCGCCGCCGGGGTCCGCGCAGACTGGGGGGAATATCTGTCCCAAGTGTCACGGGACCGGCTCGGTCCAGGATCAGCCCTGTCCTGATTGCGGAGGCACCGGGCGGGTGAATGAGATCGTCGGCGACGCCTGATTTCCGCCGAGGTTTCACTTAAAACGACACCTGTTCCTTTCCCCCGTCATGCGCGCGCTTCCGCGGGCATGACGGGGGAGCGACAACCGCGCCCTCCTAAACGCGCTCGATCAGGGCCGCTATTCCCTGGCCGACGCCGATGCACATCGTCGCCACCCCGCGCTTGCCGCCAAGCGCTTCCAGGGCCTGCGCCGTCGTGCCCGCGAGGCGCGCGCCCGACATGCCGAGCGGGTGGCCGAGGGCGATGGCGCCACCATGCGGGTTGACGTGCTCGGCGTCATCGGCGAGCCCGAGACCGCGCACCACGGCGAGGCTCTGGGCGGCGAACGCCTCGTTCAGCTCGATCACGTCGATTTCGGACAATGTCAGGCCAAGCCGCGCCAGCAGCTTCTGGGTGGCGGGAAGCGGGCCGATTCCCATGATGCGCGGCTCCACGCCGGCGGTCGCCATGGCCACGACGCGCGCGCGCGGCGTCAGGCCGTGCCTGCGCGCCGCCTCCTCGCTGGCGACGATCAGGGCGGCCGCCCCATCATTCACACCCGACGCATTGCCGGCGGTGACGGTGCCGCCCTCCTTGCGGAACGGCGCCTTCAGCTTCGTCAGGGCCTCGATCGAGGTGTCGCCGCGCGGGTGCTCGTCACGATCGACGACGACCTCCCCCTTGCGGCTCTTGATCGTCACAGGCGCGATCTCGCGGGCGAAGAACCCGCTCTCCTGCGCCCGCTTGGTGCGCTGCTGCGAGCGCAGCGCGAAGGCGTCCTGATCGGCGCGAGAGATCTGGAAGTCCTGCGCGACGTTCTCCGCCGTTTCGGGCATCGCATCGACGCCGTACTGGGCCTTGAGGATCGGATTGACGAAGCGCCACCCGATGGTCGTGTCGTAGATCTCGGCGCTTCGGGAGAATGCCTCGGCGGCCTTGCCCATCACGAAGGGCGCGCGGGTCATGCTTTCCACCCCGCCGGCGATCACCAGATCGGCGTCACCGGCCCGGATCGCCCGCGCGGCGCACCCGACGGCGTCGAGGCCTGACCCGCACAGGCGGTTGATGGTGGAGCCCGGCACGCTCGCGGGCAGCCCGGCCAGCAGAGTGGCCATGCGCGCGACATTCCGATTGTCCTCGCCAGCCTGGTTCGCGCAGCCGTAATAGCAATCGTCGAGCGCGTCCCAATCGACCTTTGGATTGCGGTCCTTGAGCACGCGGATCGGGTGGGCGGCCAAGTCGTCCGCGCGCACGTCCTTGAGAGCGCCGCCATAACGGCCGATAGGGGTGCGGACATAATCGCAGATATAGGCTTCGGCCATGAACTCGGCTCCCTCTCTCTCCCAGTGCGTGCTCAGCGCCGCACCCTTCGCGCAGTTGACCGGCCAGTCGGCTGGCGCAAGTGGTTTGCGCCGATAGGCGGCGGCGATCAATCCGACCGATAAATTTCGCGGCGCAAAAGCCGCTCAAGATCGCTCGGCTGCGGCAGCGTATCGGCGAGGAAGATGCCCTGGTCCGTGATCCGGAACTCGCGCATGCCCGGATCGAACGCGCTTCCGCGCACCTTAACGATCGAAAACAGGCGGTGCAGCCGCGCCCGGTACTCGCCGAAGCGCAGCAGCACCACGTTGTCGACCACAACCGAGACGCCCGGCACCGGCACGGTCACCTCGACGCCGACCAGGTTCGGGGTTTCCGCGGTGTAGACCGTAGTGACGCCTTGGGCGCGCAATTCGTGGACCAGGGCGGCGAAGACCCTTCCGGCCCGCGCGGAGTTGTCGGCCGCCTCGACATAGCCGCCAAGCCCATCCACGAGCAGTCGCTTGACGCCCCGCCGCCTGGCGGCCTTCAGCAATTGACCCCCGAGGTCATCAAGGATCTGCCCGGTCGTTGGGTACCAGAGCAACTCCAAGTCGCCCCGGCAAGCCGGCCCGGCGAGGTCGAGGCCGACACTGGCCGCGTTCTGCAGGAGCCGCTCGGGCTGCTCGTAAAAGCCGAAGTGCAGTCCCGGCTCGGACGCGCTCGATCCGGCCAGGAAGTGCGCCCCGAGCATGGTCTTGCCGGTTCCCGACGCGCCCAGCAGGAGTGTGGTCGTTCCCGCCGGCAGCCCGCCCCCGAGCATTGCGTCCACCGAGCGCACGCCGACCGACAGGCGCCGGTCGGAGCCCTTGTCGGCCTGAGACGGCCGCTCGTGCAGCGTCTCGACGCGTGGATAGATGATGATCCCCTCGTCGGTGATCCGCATGGAATGGCGGCCGCGCAGGGACGGAGAGCCGCGGAACTTCAGGATTTCGATGCCCCGGCAAACCTGCCCGTCGCCCCGCGTGTCGTCGAGCGCGATCACCCCGTCCGCCATGGAGTGCTCGCCGGCATGATCCGGCCGCCCGTTGTCCCCCAGCAGCAGGGTCACGCAGCCGACCAGTCCCAGCTCCTCCTGCAGGTCGTGCATGAAGCCGCGCAGGGTGCGGTCGGACGCGCCGGCCTCCTCCGTGGAGAGCAGCCCGTCGAGGACGAGCAGCGTCAGGGACTGGCGGCGCACCTCGCCGCGGATCAGGTCCATCAGCGCCGAAAGCCCTCCCTCCTCGAGCGCGCGCAACGCGCTCACGTAGTAGACCCGGCGGGGGATGGCGGCCGGGTCGTAGAAGCTCAGCCCGGCCAGGTTGCGAAGCATGCGGACATGGCTCTCCGCCAGCAGGGTGATGTAGAGCGCCTTCCCACCCCGCTCGGCGTGACGGAAACAGGTTTGGTTGGCCAGAATAGTCTTGCCAGTCCCCGGTGCCCCCCGGACGACGTAGACGCCTCCGGCAAAGAAGCCGCCTCGCAGGATTTCGTCCAGCCCGGGAAGGCCGCTGGGCACCCTGCCGACTTCGACGGCATCCGCCTCATCCGTCATCCGCTGCCTCCCCACACTGTCCGCCGGATCGACATCTCGTCCTGGCGCACAACGTGTGTTTCGGCGTGCAATTTTGACCCCCTGAGCCGGGGGATCGGCGTGCAATTTTGACCCCTGAATGTGTGGCTGCTGGGCTGCCTGCTTCAGTTCGAGGTGGGCGGTGGGGGATGCTGATTGTGGAGACGGTCGGCCGGATCAGACGCGAGCATTTCGTCAGGGGCAAGTCGATCAAGGAGATCGCGCGTGACCTGAAGGTGTCGCGCAACACGGTTCGCAAGGTGCTGCGGTCGGGCGAGACGTCGTTCTCGTATGAGCGGGAGGTTCAGCCGCGTCCCAAGATCGGGCATTGGAAGGCGGAGCTGGACAAGCTGCTGACGAAGAACGCCGAGAGCGGGACGCGCGAACGGCTGACGCTCGTTCGCCTCTTCGAGGAGTGGCGAGGGTTGGGCCACGACGGCGGCTACGCCGCAATTCGCCGCTATGCCCGGCTTTGGAGCGGGCAGCACGCCGGACAGACGGCCGAGGCGTATGTGCCGCTGTCGTTCGCGCCGGGTGAGGCCTACCAGTTCGACTGGAGCCACGAAGTCGTCCTGATGAGCGGCGTCACGGTGACGGTGACGGTCGCGCACATTCGCCTGTGCCACAGCCGCATGATGTTCGTTCGCGCCTGCCCGCGCGAGACGCAGGAGATGGTGTTCGACGCCCACGAGCGGGCGTTTGCCTTCTTCAAGGGCGCCTGCACACGCGGCGTCTACGACAACATGAAGACAGCGGTGGGGGCGGTGTTTGTCGGCAAGGACCGGCAATACAATCGCCGCTTTCTGCAGATGTGCGCCCATCACCTGGTGGACCCGGTTGCCTGCACACCGGCCGCGGGCTGGGAGAAGGGCCAGGTGGAGAGCCAGGCCGGCTTGGTGCGCGAGCGCTTCCTCACGCCACGGCTGCGGGTGAACAGCTACGACGAACTGAATGGTTGGCTGTTGGACAAGTGCATCGCCTACGCCAAGGCGCATGCCCATCCGGAGCGCCCCGAGCAGACAGTGTGGGAGGTGTTCGAGGACGAGCGGCCAAAGCTGGTTCCCCACTGCGGTCGCCTCGACGGCTTCCACGCGCTGGCGGCCTCGGTGTCGAAGACCTGCCTGGTCCGCTTCGACAAAAACAAGTGCTCGGTCAGCGCCGGGGCGGTCGGCCGACCTGTCGAGATCCACGCCTATGCCGACCGGATCGTCATCCGTCAGGACGGACGCGCCGTAGGGGAACATCGCCGCCGCTATGGACGGGGCGAGACAATCTACGATCCTTGGCATTACGTGCCGGTGCTGGCCCGCAAGCCTGGCGCCCTGCGCAATGGCGCGCCGTTCAGGGACTGGATCCTGCCCGCGGCGATGGAGCGGGTGCGGCGTCGCCTTACCGGATCTGACGATGGTGACCGGCAGATGGTCGCCATTCTGGCAGCCGTGCTGACCGACGGGCTGCCGGCGGTCGAAGCGGCCCGCGCGCAGGCGATGGCCGAAGGCGTCCATTCCTCCGACGTGATCATCAACATCCTCACCCGGCAGCGCGATCCCGGACCGACCGCCGTCATCGCCACGCCGGATGCGCTGACCCTTCGGCATGTGCCCGCCGCCGATTGCGCCCGATACGATCAGCTCAGGAGCCGATGAGCATGGAGCGGACCGAAGTCCTCGACATGATGGGCACGCTGAAGCTCTTCGGCATGAGGGGCGCCTGTGACGAGGCCCTGGCCGCGGCGATCAAGCGCAAGCACGAACCGCAGCGCTTCGTCGGCGACCTGCTCAAGGCCGAGATGTCCGAGAAGCAGGCACGCTCGATCAGGTGCCAGATGACTATCGCCAAGCTGCCGCTCGCCAAGGATCTCGACGACTTCGCCTTCAAGGGAACGCCGATCGACGAGAGCCTGGTGCGCGATCTCGCCGGCGGCAACTTCGTCGCGCAACAGCGTAACGTGGCCCTGGTCGGCGGAACCGGTTCCGGCAAAACGCACTTGGCCATCGCGATCGCGCGAAGCTGCATCCGTGCCGGATCGCGCGGGCGCTTCTTCAACACCGTCGACCTGGTCAACCGCCTCGAGGCTGAGGGCCGCGCTGGACGTCAGGGACGCCTCGCCGACTTCCTGACCCGTCTCGACTTCGTGGTCCTCGACGAGCTCGGCTACCTGCCGTTCGCCCAAGTCGGCGGGCAACTGTTGTCCCACACCGTCAGTCGCCTTTACGAACGCACCTCGGTGATCGTCACCACGAGCCTCGCCTTTGGTGAATGGCCGAGCGTGTTCGCGGGCGACGCCAAGATGACCACCGCGCCGCTGGATCGCCCAACCCATCACTGCGACATCGTCGAGACCGGCAACGACAGCTGGCGCTTCAAGAACCGCGCCTGAGCTTCACAAGCAACCGCCAGGGCTTGCACCGGTGGGTCCACGGGGGACCCCCCGCGCGCCGCTGCGTCAGCCTCTGCATGGGCACTCCGCAACGCGAGGGTCTCCCCTATGGACTACCGGCACAAGCAAACAACACGGGGTCACGATTGGACGCCGATCCGGGGTCAAAGTTCGACGCCGATTGACACACAACGCTGGCGGATGTGATAAGCAGCCGTGATGCGCATTCTTTATCACCTTCCGCTCTCGCCGTTTTCGCGCAAGGTCCGGCTCGTGCTGGCCGAGAAGCGGCTGCCGTTCGAGCCACAGGTTGAGAAGGTGTGGGAGCGTCGGGCGGAGTATCTCGACCTGAACCCGGCCGGGACAGTGCCCACCCTGATCGAAGAGAATGGGCTGGTGATCCCCGATTCCGGGGTCATCTGCGAATACCTGGACGAGGCCTATCCCGACGCGCCGCTGCTTGGCCGCACCCTGGCCGAGCGGGTGGAGATCCGCAGGCTGGTTGCATGGTTCGACGGCAAGTTCGCCTCCGAGGTCACGCGCAACCTGCTTGGCGAGAAGCACATGAAGCGAATGTTCGGGCGCGGCAATCCGGACGGCGCCGCGTTGCGCACCGGTTACACGGCCATCAAGTACCATCTCGAGTTCATCGGCTGGCTGAGCGAGACGCGGCGCTGGCTTGCGGGGGCAAGCATGTCGCTTGCCGACTTCGCTGCCGCGGCCCAGCTCTCCGCACTCGATTACATCGGCGATCTCGACTGGACTGTTTCCCCGGCCGCCAAGGACTGGTACGCGCGGATGAAATCACGTCCCAGCTTCCGGGGTGTGCTGGCCGACCGGGTGCCGGGCCTCACGCCGCCGGAACACTACGCCGACTTGGATTTCTAGCCGCTCTCCTCAGTGGCGCGTCACGGACCGGACAGCGGTACAGAGCCGGGTCAGGTCCACGGGCTTGGGCAGCACCAGGATCTCGCCGTTCTCGCGTCGGGAGAGCGCGGAGAGCTGCTCGGCCGAGGCGTACCCCGTGACGAGCACGACGGGCAGATCCGGATGCGCGCTGCGCAGCCGATTGGCCAGGGTCACGCCATCCATGCGCGGCATGCACACATCAGTCACAACGATATCGAAGGCCCGCCCCGTGGCCTCGGCCGCCGCGAACAGCTTCAACGCCTCTTGCCCGTCGCCGGCAACCACGACGTCGTGGCCCTCGGCCGACAACGTCTCCGCGAACAGTTCTGCGATCAGCGCCTCGTCCTCGACCAACAGGACGCGCAGCCGCGCTGCCACGGGCGGCCTCACGCCTGACGTCGATGCCATGGTCCCGATCACCTTTCACTCCGCCTCAACCGTTTAGCCGCGAACAGATAAGAGAGAGGAAGGGGCGCTATAACCAGAGAGGCAGCTCACACACCTGCGATGCCGAGATTGTGACCTCGCCGTTTGCCGCTCGTTAACGCGACCGCGCAATCCTCCCGGCGGAGGTAGGTGGTGCGACGATTGGAGTGCCTCGACGGCCTGCGCGGCGTGCTAGCGACCTACGTACTTGTCTCGCATATGGCGGCGTTCACCGTGCTGCCCGCCTGGCTCACCGCTCCATTCGCGCATGGCGGCGCGGCAGTCGACTTGTTCTTTGTCCTCAGCGGAATGGTGATCCTTCGCTCACTGGAAGGTGTCGGCTTCGACCGGAGCCGCTTCCTGCTCGCCCGCGCCGCCCGCATCATGCCGGCATTCCTGGTGGTTTTTGCGCTCGCTGTGGCCGTGCAGCCGCTGCCGACCGCGCTTGCGTGGATGCCTTGGGTGGCGCCGGACGATCCGGGAAGGGCGGTGTGGTCCAGCGGCTGGCCGGCGCGCTGGGCGATGGAGATCGGCGCGCACCTGACGATGACTTACGGGGTGTTTCCCGATGGCATGCTCCCGGGGGCCTGGATCAGCTTTCTCGGCGCGGCATGGAGTTCGAGTACCCGAGGCGCAGTTCTATGGCGTCATGGCGCTGCTGGCCCCGGCGATGCGGCGGCGCCAGCACATGGCGCCGCTGTTCATGGGATTGGCGGTGGCGGCGCTGGCCTGGGGGTGGATGGCGCCGGACGGCTGGCAATTCAGCCGTGCCTTCCTGCCCAACAAGGCGCAGTACTTCGCCCTTGGCCTGGCCAGTGCCGATTGGGCCGCGGATGCCCGGCCGCGGATGGGGAGGCGTTTCGTCCTGGTGCTGTGCGCCGCGCTGGCGCTGTGCGCCGCCCAAGGCGGGGCGGACAAGCTGGGCGCGCCGCTGATATGGACCGTGTGCCTGCTCGCGCAACGCGCGGTTGGCGCGGGGCGGAGCGCCTGGGGACTGTGCTGGCTCGCCGCCGTGCTCCGCGCCCCGCCGCTGCTGCGGCTCGGCGCGATATCGTACTGTCTCTATCTGGTGAATGAGCCCGTGCAGAAGCTGCTGTCCCTGGTCATCGCGTTGCGCGCCCATGGCGATGGCGCCCTGTTCACCATGCTATGGATACCTGGCGCGATCCTGCTGCCATTGGTGCTCGCGAGAGGGCTGCACACCTACATAGAGCAGCCCGCCCTGCGCGCATGGCGGCAACGGGCGAGGAAGGAGATCGCGCTGGCGATCTGAACCGGCTCGGGCCGATGTGTTCCGCGAGGGCCGTGGCATCCACACCCGTCGGACGCCGTGTGGACGGCCTGATCGACCAAGGCGATTGTCTCTCCGGGCGAGGGAGAGAGGTCGGGGCTATGCCCGCTTCGTCGCCGAGAGCCAGCGATTGTGCGGGAGAGGCCTGACTTCCGGGACTGCCAGACGCCACCACGCGTTGCCGATAACCGAACAGGCGTAGCCGTGTTGCGCGAGGAACCTCAGGCATTCGCTTTCAAGCGAGGGTGAGTGGGTCTCCACCAAGACATCAACGCTGCCCTTGGACAGGAGCTCGGCGCCGCTTTGCAAGACGTGCATCTCCTGGCCGTCAACGTCGATCTTCAGAAAGCCCCGTCGCGCAGCGTCAAAGCCGATCGAGTTGAGCGCGACGAAGCCAGGGTTGGGGTTGATGCTGACGGCGGTGCGGTGGATCGTCAGCCTGGGGTCGCCTTCGAGGCCATTGAGGGCCAGGTTGGCGCGGAGCCGGGCGAGCTCCGCCCCGTCGGGCTCGAATGCGTGGACCGCTTCGGCGGGGGACTTGAGCAGGAGATAGAGGGTCAGCTCGCCGGAGCCAGCGCCGACATCGACGGCCCAGCGGCACCGCGACGCCGCTGCGCGGATGAACGGATAGGTTTCCGTCTCCCACAAGCCGAGATATTTCTGCATCGCGTGCGCGAGGTCGAGGTCGAGGGTGATGTCCTTGAACAGGCCGAGCGGCACGCGCACCGGCCGCTGCCCGCCTCGCACCAGGGCGCGCTTCATCGCGGAGAGCGGGCGCAGCTTGATGAGGTTGATGCTTGGAGGCGACATGCGCGTTCGTTCCCTGCTGGATTCGTTTCGGGGGTTTAAGACGCGCACAGGCGGCCGGGCGCGTCCATGAGCCCGTCCGCACTGTTCGCCACGTGCTGGGGAGCTTGGGCGACCTCCTGGCTTGTCGCGGCGCGATGGTCGTCGGCACCGGTACTTCGCCCCGGAGCAAGGACCGTGCGGCTCGCCCACGGATTGCTGGTGCTCGGTGTCTTTCTCACGATTCCCAAACCATCTGTCTGGCTGCGCGCGGCCCGGCTGTGGGACGTGGGCCGGGGCGGGGCCTACGCGCTGGCGTTGGGGACGATCCCTGGGTTCTTGTTTGCGTGGTGGGCGCGGGTGCATCTCGGCCGTCTGTGGTCCGGCGCGGTGACGCTGAAGGAGGCGCACACGGTCATCGACACCGGCCCCTATGCCCTGGTCCGGCATCCAATCTACACGGGGCTGCTGGAGGCCGCGCTAGCCTCGGCCGTCGCCACCGGAACGGTTGTCTCGGTGGTCGGGTTCGGGCTCGTCGCGCTTGGAATCTGGCTCAAGGCGCGGCTTGAGGAGCGCGTTCTGGCGAGCGCGCTCACGCCAGGGGCATACCAGGCCTATTGCCGGCGCGTGCCGATGTTCCTGCCGAGATGGCGAAGGCCGGGATGAACTGGAGCCGCCTCGCCCGGTTGTGTATTGCGGCAGTTTTAGCTTCGGCTACATATTTTGCCATATGCTTGTCTTGTGAGAGAAGGCACCGATATGGGGTGGCTGCTACGCTTGCTGATGCAAGAGGTTGTCGAGTTCCTGATCCGCCGAGCGGTTCTGGCCTTGGCCTCTCAGGCCGCCACCTCGCTTTCGCGCCGGTTCTCGCCCGTCCTGGCCTAGACGAGCCGCCATGGCAGAGAGGGCAGTCTAATTGGCGTCACGGCCGAAGATGCGCCCCGGTCGCCAGCGCCAGCCGCCTCGCGCTCGGCTTGGCGGCGAGGGAGCGGCGCAGGTGTGCCAGGCCCTCGTGCCGCAGGCCATGGGCGAGCAGGGCGCGGCCGATCACCCAGTCATTCTCGGCCTCGGTCCTGGCGCGCAGCACTTCGAGTCTCGGGCCAAAGCGGTCGCGCAGGTCCGGGTTGGAGAAGATCGCCTCCATGCAAGGCGCGAACGAGGCGGGGTCGGCGGCCAGGCGGAGATAGGTGCCGGTGCTGCGGCGGCGGACCAGCAGGGCGGGGCGGCGCGGCTCGCGCGTCGGCGCAAAGGAACCCCGCAAGGCGATGCGAATGAAGAATTCCCAGTCCTCGCCATAGGCCAGGCCGAGCCTGAATCCCCCGGCAGCGCGCGCGACCCCGGCGCGGACCAGGACATGGCCGCCGTTGGCGAACAGGTTGCGCTCCAGCAGGCGCTCCAGGATGTCGCCCGACGGCGGGCATAGCAGGCGCGTCGGGGGATCGCCGAACACTGCGCCTTCCGGGACGAACCCGCACGTCCCGCAGGAGGCGACCGCGTCCGGACGTGCCGCCAACGCCTCGGCCAGGCGCGCGAGCGCGTCCTCGCCGAGCCAGTCGTCGGCGTCGAGGAACAGCATGGCATCCGCCTCAAGCGCCGCGCAACCCCGGTTGCGGGCCGCCGAAACACCGGCATTATGCTGCGTTATCAAACGGATGCGCGGGTCGGTGAAGCACGAGACAAGCTCGGCTGTGGCATCGGTCGAGCCGTCATCGACGACAACCAGGATCCAGTCCCGGTAGCCTTGCGCGAGCACCGAGACGATCGCCTCGGCGATCCAGGGGGCGGCGTTGCGGGCCGGGATGACGATGCCGATGCGCACAAGGCGGTTATGAGACGCGTACCGTTACGATCACGCTAATTCAGGTGCGCCGCGAGCGCCTCGAACTCAGAGACGCTCAAGCTTTCCGCCCGCCGCTCCGCGCCGATCCCGGCGCGCTCCAGCAACGCCTCTCCCCCGAGCGGACGCAGCGCGCCGCGGAGCATCTTCCGGCGCTGGCCGAAGGCCGCCGCGGTCAGGCGCTCCATCGCCCCGAGCCGTGACGGGCCGGGCTGGTTCGGACGGGGGACAAGGCGCACCACGGCCGACGCGACCTTGGGGGGCGGGACAAAGGCCGAAGCGGGCAGGCGCAGGGCGATCGACGCCGCGCACGTCCATTGCGCCAGCACCGAGAGCCGGCCGTAGGCGGGCGTGTTCGGAGCGGCGCAAATCCGCTCGGCCACCTCCTGCTGGAACATCAGCGTCATGGCCTCGAAGGCGTCGGCCTGGCGCAGCCAGGCGATGAGCAGCGGCGTGGCGACGTTGTAGGGCAGGTTGGCCACGATCTGGCGCGGCGGCGGGGTCAGGGCGGCCAAGTCGAGCGACAGCGCGTCCGCCTCAATCACCTCCAGGCGGCCGGGACAGGCCCCGGCAAGCTCGCGCGCGGCCGCGGCGGCGCGCGGGTCGATCTCGATCGCGGTCAGGCGCGCGCAGCCGGCGGCGAGCAAGGCCCTGGTCAGCCCCCCGGGCCCGGGCCCGACCTCGATCACCTGCCGCCCCGCGAGCGGCCCCGCGGCGCGCGCGATCCGCGCGGTCAGGTTCTCGTCGAGCAGGAAGTGCTGCCCCAGCTTGCGCCGCGCGTCCAGGCCGTGCCGGGCGATGACCTCGCGCAGCGGCGGAAGGTTCATTTCACGCCGGCGGCCCTATGCTCTGACCCATGCCGCCATGCCCGCGAAGCGGGAATGACGGAGAGCAGGTCAAGATCAAATCCTCTGGTAACAGGTCAGAGCGAAGCGGTCGCCTTGGCATCGCCGCGCAGCTCGATCAGAGCCTGCCGCCGTAGATCCTGCTGCAACTGGCGCGACAGCAGTTCCACGCGCGTTTGCAGGATCTGCTCCTGGACTTGCTTGCGCGTGATTTCATTGAGGTTCCGCTCCTCCCGCGAGCAGACCATCATGACCGCGATCCCGTCCGACGAGACCAGCGGCCTCGTCGCGTGCCCGATCGGCAGGCTGGCCAGCATCGCGCGGAACGGAGGCGGGGTGACGGCATCCAACCGGACGTCGCCGGGATCGGCCGGACGCGGCGAGTTACTGTCTTTCGCCGCCTGTTCCATCTCGGCGCAACCATGCACGCGCGTCACGATCGCCTGGGCCTTCTTCAGCGTCTCCGTCTGCTGGGACGTCGGCGCGGCCGGATTGAGCGGGACGGTGAAGGGCAGGAACACCTGCCGGACCGAGAGCATGGTCGCGATGTCGCGCCCGATCTGCCGCTTGGCGATGAGATGGACGATCTCCAGCCCGCCCGGAACCGCAATCGGCTCGCTGATCGCGCCGGGCGGCATCTCCTGCACGACCCTGGCCGCGGCCGGGTCGAGCTGGCCCGGCTGCACCCAGCCAAGATCGCCGCCCTGCAAGGCCGACTGGCTCTGGCTGAACTGCGCCGCCACCACGGGGAAGGGTGCGCCGGCGCGAAGCTGCTTGATGACAACGTCAGCGAAGCGCCGCGCATCGGCGTCGCGGGCCGGATTCTCGACCGGGATGAAGATTTCGGAGACGTGGAATTCCGGCCGGCCGACCTCCGCCGTCAGGGCGCGGGTGCGCTCGGCTACGTCGGCATCGCTCACCTTCAGCCGGTCGCCGAGCTGCTGGCGAAGCAGCATGGTCCAGCCGATCTCGGTGCGCACCTGGTCGATCAGGGTGGTGAAGCTGACCCCGTCGGACGAAAGCTTCGCGCGCAGCGCCCCCGGCCGCATCCCGTTGCGGCCTTCGATCTCCTGAATCGCCGCGGCGAGCTGCTTGCCCTCCACCACGATGTGCTGGCGCTCGACCTCCTGCATGCGAAGCCGCTCGTCCACAAGCTGGCGGAGGATCTGCGGGCGCAGCCGCTCCAGCACCTCAGGCTGCTGCGACAGGCCCGAGGAGACCGCGAACAACCTGGCCCGGTTGTCAACGTCCTCGCTGGTGATGATGGCGCCGTTGACCACCGCGAGGATGCGCACCGACCGGGCCACGGCCGGGGCCGTGCGCGCGGTGGGCGGCGAGGCGGCGAGGGCGGGCGCGGCGGCCAGCAACGCGAGGGCAGAGACGGCAAGGCGGAGGGAACGGGTCATGCGGGGATCTCGGTCACAGGGCGCGGAAGCCGAATTGGCCGATGGTCTTGAACGTGAACTGCAACAGCACGGTGGTCGAGCCGTTGTCGCCGTTGTAGTTCGTGAACCGCCGGAAGAATCGCAGGTCGGCTATGAAGCATTCGTCTTCGTAGATGGCATCCGCGCCGGCCGCAACCATGCGGTCGCGGGCCAGGTCGCGGCGGGCGTACCCGCTGAACCGGTAATGGCCCCAACGCGTCGCGGCGCCAACCGTCACCTCGTTGCGCGCCGTGTAAAACGGCGAGCCGGGCGGCGGCGGGGGCGGCTGGTTGTAGAAATAATAGGGGTCGTATGGACTGTAGATGTAGCCGAGCGTCATATTGAACGCCGGCACTCCGGCGGTTGCAACGGTCTCGCTATATTGCGAGGCCAGCGTGCGATGGTTCAGCCGGGTGCGGTAGGTCAGGTCGAGCCAATTCGCCGGGCTGAAGGTGGCGCGCGCCGCCACGTCGGAAACCTGGTCACGCAGGCCCGTCGCCTCGGGCAGCCAGGTATCGACGGTGGTGCGATAGGACTGGCCGATCAGCCCGTCGAAGGCGACGCCCTTCAGGTACCAGTTACTATGCAGGGCAACATCGGCCCGGTCTCCACCTTCCAGGCGATCAATGCCGCCGAAGCGGTGCAGGCTGAACAGGTTGGCGTCGGTAAAGTTGAAGATGTCGAGGCTGTCCTCATTGGGATAGCGGTTCACCTGACTGTCGCCGACAACGGGGGAGGCGACGAATTGCACCATCGGCTCGATGACCTGGGTGCCCCAAGGACCCGAGTCCCGCATCAACGGCCAGCGGAAGTCGACTGCCGCGTACGGTTGAGCGCGGGCCGAGTCGATCGAGGGGTGAGTGCCGAAGTTCGGCTCTAGGTTGAACTGAGTGGCGTTGTAGGCCGCGGTGTCGAGGTGCAGCCGCACAGTCCACAGATCGCCGAGCGCGCCGGTGAACGGCCGGTCCCAGTTCGCCATCAGCGCAGCGCGCTGGGTGTTCGTTCCCGCCGAGCGCAAGACATTGAATGCCGAGGTGTCGATCGACAGCCGCCCGCCCAAGGCATCGGGCTGGCCGAAATAGCTGTACTGGGCGCGCGGCAGCACGAACGGCAGCTGGCTCTGCGCGATGGCGGTGTTGACCGACTGATAAATTCGCGTGTCCAGCCGTGCGTAGGCGCCCTCGCCAAAGCCTTCGGCATAGAGGGTGGTGGGCAGGATCGAGGGATCGCTGCCGACGACGCTGCCCAGGTGGAAGTTGGTGACGTAAGTGGCGGACGAGGCGCGCTCCACGGTGAAGCCGGTGCGCCACGTGTCGTTCAGGTTGAACTGTCCGCGCAGGTTCACGGTGCCTTGCGGCTGGCCGAGCGTGTAGGCGCCGGAGGTGTCGAAATTGATGAAGCCGGAGTTGAAACGGCGCCTGTACTCGATTGACAACTCCGCCCCGGCGCGGGTGGTCACCATCGGCGTGAAGGTGGCGTCGGACTGGTCGTCGATGACCCAGTAATAGGGCTGCGCCAGGAACGCGCCGAGATGGGAGTCGAGGCCGAAGGTGGGGACCAGCAATCCGCTCGCGCGCTTCGCGGTGGGCGCGGCATGGGAAAAGAATGGGAAGTAGGCGACCGGCAGACCGAACATCTGCAACTCGGCGTCGGTGTACTCGATGCGCTGGTGCTCCTCGTCATCTGTCGCGGTGCGGGCGCGAATCTGCCATAGCGGCGGCGCCGTCGGGTTGCGGGCGCAGAGGTTGCAAGTGGAATAAACGGCCCTTGAAAGCTCGTCGATCAGTCCGCCGGTGCGGCGCGCCCCGTTCCCGGCGAGGCGCCCATTGCCTGGCAGCAGCGCGCGGGGCTCGCCGAGGGTGCCGTTGCGGAAGCCCCGGTCGAGGTCGGCGTAGTCGGCGAACAAAACCTCCCCGTCCGGCTGGATCAGCGTCACATGGCCGCGCGCCACGGCCTGGCCGGTCTGGCGATTGAACGTCACCTCGTCGGCGCGCAGCACCACGCCGTTCTGCCAAGCCTCGACATGGCCCTTGGCAACGACCAGCGACTTCTCCCGCTGGTACTCAACCTGGTCAGCGCTGAACGTGACCGGCGCTTCCCGGCTGATTGGCAGATGGCTCCCCGTCACCGCCGAGAGCTGGGCGCCGGCCGGGCCGGCTGTGAGCGCGGCGACGAAGGCGCCCAGCGCGAGGGCTGCGAGGGACGGACGAGCAAGCAACGCCCTGCTCATCCGTCTTCCATGTGCAGGAGCAGCGCGACCGCCAGCATCAGCCCCGACGCGGTTGGCGCCCAGGCCGCCAGCATGACCGGCACCGCCCCGCTCTGGCCGAACTGCTCGGCGAGCTTGGAGATCAGGAACAGCGCGAAGCCGGCGGCCACGCCGCTGCCGATCATGCGGGCCACCCCGCCCCGGCGCGTCGGGCGCATCGAGAACCCGGCGGCGACCAGCGCCATCGTGGCCGCGAGCACCGGCAGCGCCAGCAAGGCCTGGTAGTGCAGCCGGTGCCGCACCGAGGAGAAGCCGGATCGTTTGAGCAAGGCGATGAAGCTCGGCAGCTCCCACACCGAGAGCGTGTCGGGAGAGGCAAAGCTCTCCTGCACGCGGGCCACGGTCAGGTCGGTTGGCAGCTCCACGGTGCCCGAGGGCTGCGGTGGCTGGTCAGGGCGCAAGGTGAGGGCATTGCGCATGGTCCACACACCGCCTCGCAGGACCGCGCTCGCGACCTCGATTCGGCTGAGCAGCCGGTCCGAGCCGTCCAGGCGGAACACGCTGACCCCTTTGGCATCAAGGCTCTCGCCATTCAGGGCGACGGCGCTGGCGTGCAGGATGGCAACCCCGCGCGGGTCGAGCCCGTGATCGGACTGGCGCAGCCAGAGCTGACCGTTGGCGAGATCGAGGGGGCCGCCGCCAGTCGACAGGCGGGCGTGCTCCAGCGCCTCGGCACGGGCGAACATCACGGACGAGAGCGGGCTGATGGCGAAGGTGGCGAACACTCCCAGCAGAAACGCGCACGTGACGGGAGCGGCGAGAAAGTGCCAGGCGGAGACCCCGGCGGCCCGCGCGACGATCAGCTCCGATGAGCGCGTCAGGCGCCAGAAGCACACGATACCACCCACCAGTACGGCGAAAGGCAGGATCTCCATGGCGATATACGGCATGCGCAGGGAGGCGACCTCGGTGACTAGGCCGAGCGTTGCGTCGGGCTTGCCCACCGAGCGGCGCAGCAGCTCGATGAAGTCGAACAACGAGACTAGCCCGGTCAGCGCCAGGAGCATGGCGATGACGGCGGCCAGGAATTGCCGGCTGATATAGAGCGAAAGGGTGATCGCCGGGTTCATGGCACCGCCCGTCGCGGGAAGCTCCGGCGTTCCGCGCGCCTTGCCGGCGCGGGCCGGAGCATCGGTCCGAATAGGAGCCAGGCGCACACAAATCCCGGCAGGATCGCCTGCATCCACAACAAGCCGAGCAGGGTGTTGTTCCGGGCGGCCAGGTCGCCGAACACGAGCTGGGCGGCCAGTAGCCCGACCACGACGGCGACTGAGAGCAGGGGGCGGAGCACGCCGGCGTGGCGGCGGAACGTCCCGGTCAGCACCGCGCAGAGCGCCACCAGCGCGTACGAGATCGCGTTGAGAGGCGCCGTCAGTCGCTTGTGCGCCTCGGCGATCCAGCGCGGCGCGTCCTTGGGATTGGTGGGATGCGGATCGAGCAGGGTGGCGAGCGGAACTTCGGTCATGTCGGGTATGCGCGCGCCAGGCTGGGTCTCGTCGGACAGATCGAGCGTGTTCTCGGTGAAGGTCAGGATGTTGAGCCGTCCAGTCTTGGCGTCGATCTCCTGGCGACTGCCGTCCTCCAGAACGACCTGCGGGCCGCCGCGCGTCTGCTCGAGCCGCCCGCGCTGGGCGAGGATCGTCGCGTGCTCGTTGGGATGGCGGGCATCATCGATCAGCACGCCGCGCAGCGCGCCGTCGCGGTCACGGGCGCGGACGTAGACGGTGAGCCCCGGGGCGGCCTCGGTGAAGACGCCCTCCTGCAACAGGAAGGCGGCGACCTGGTTGCGGATTTCCCATTGGAAGTCGCGGAACGCGCCCATGCTGGCCGGCACGATCCAGAGATCGAGCGCGTAGCCGGCAAGGGTGGCGAGCAGCGCCAGCGCCAGCGCCGAGCGGGCCAGCCCGAAAGGCGAGAGGCCGGCGGCGCGCATGACCGTCAGCTCCCGGTCGCCGGCGAGGCGCTGGTAGACGAACTGGACCACGACGAAGGTGGTGATCGGGAGGATCACGGCGATGAAGCCTGGGATGAGCAGCCCGGTCAGCTCGAGGAACACGACGAGAGACAAGCCGTGATCGACCACCAGCTCCACAAATCGAAGCGACTGGGTGAGCCAGATCAGCGCCGTCAGGCCGCCTGTCACTGCGATCAGGGCGAACAGGAGCTGACGAAATACATAGGCGTCCAGCCGGTTGACGAGCGTGCCGGTTCGCATCAGGGGCAAGGGCTCCAGTGGTGAGCGTGGGCTAGGAGTCGGCGAGCCCTGCGTAGCACCGGGTCCGGGTCGCGGTGAAGCCGATTAGGCCGGGCCACAGCCGACAGGCGCGCGCGAGCCAGTCCTGCGCCTGCCGCGCCCCCGCCGCCCGATGGGCGAACATCGCGGCGCGCATGGGGGGGCGCAGCGCGGCGCGGAGCCGCTGATGATAGACAAAGGCCGACTCGCCCGCCAGGACCGAGCGCGTCGCCAGCGCGGCGCTGGCGAGCGCGATGGCCACGCCGTCGCCCGCCAGCGAGGGAATGACGGCGGCCTGGTCGCCAAGGCGGAACAGGCCGGGCGGCGCGTCGGGCTCCGGCGCGTGCAGGTGGCCATACGGCACCCCAGCCACGGCCAGCGTGCGGCCGGCGAGGGGAACGGCGGCAGCGAGCCGCGTCGCGAGGTGCGGCGCCTCGCCGCTTAACCAGTCGCGCAGGGCGCCCCAGGAAGCGCCGATGGTACGCACCGCCGCTGTGCGGTTCAGCATGACGCAGAGCACCGTCCGGCCCGCCTCGACGGGCTGCAGCCCGGCATACCCGCCAGGCAGCAAGACCAGCTCCACGGCATCGCCAAGCCGCGCCTCCTGATCGGGGTCGAGCGCGAGATAGGTCTTCAGCCCCACCGCGCCGCGCCCGCGCGCGGGACGAGTCGCTCCGCGCAGGTCGTGCTTTCCGGTGGCGAGCAGGACGGTCTGGCCCCGCCACGCTCTGCCGTTCCACTCGAGGACGAGTTCCCGCCCGGCGGCTTCCAGCCTGCGCGCTGTCTTGCCACGCTGGACGCGGGCGCCAGCCTTGGCCGCTTCCGCCAGCAGCGCTTCGTCCAGAACGCGCCGCGAGAGGCCGCGCGCGGGAAACGGCAACGCCGCCTGGGCCATGCGCGTGCCCGAGATCAGGCGCACGCGCGCGATCGGGGCGCCGCCGAGCCCCCCGGCGTCGATCCCGAGGGCCTCCAAGGCGGCCAGCGCCGGGCCGCCGAGGAAATCCCCGCAGACCTTGTCATGTGGCCCGGCCGTTCGCTCCAGGAGAGTGGCGGGCACGCCAGCTCGCGCCAGGCGCAGCGCCGCCACCGCGCCGGCCGGCCCGCCGCCGATGATGAGCGGGCTGAGGTCGGTCATGGCTGCCGGGCGCGCCCGGTCTCTCCCCCGACCCTCTCCTGCGAGGCGAGAGACCTGTTGCCCGTCTCCCCCTCCGCTCGCGGCAAGGGGCAGGGGGGATGGAACTTACTGGCCAGGCGAGAAATCCGTCGGTCGCAGGATGCGGTTCTCCTGCTCCACCAGCGCGTCGAGCTCGGCGCCCCGCTTGAGGAACGCCTGCCATTCCGGATCGGCCTGCATCCGGCTCCGCCGCGCCTCGCGGTCGCCTTGATTGTCGTACGCCCATAAGTGAACGACGCAATTCAGCTCGCCCTCGACCGTTGTGTACCACCCCAAACAGCGGCCGAGGTATTTCTGTTGCAGCGGCCAGGCCATCTCCTTGTACAGCGCCACCCAGTCGTTCATCCGGTTCGGCTTGCACTTGTAGATGCGCAGATCGACGATCATGACCGTTCCTCGGGGCTTTTGATGCGGGCGCGCATTCCATTCCATGCCGGCGGCGGCGTCAACGCGCCCCTGCCGGTCGGGACGGGTGCGTTCGGCATCTCTCCCTGGGCGTCGTGGCCTATGCCCTGTTCGGCGCCCACGACTGACGCGGTCTCGTGCTGCAATACGGAAGCCGCTGCGCATTGAGGGAGGTTGCCATCACCGGCCAAGGCGCCCAGGCTGGGACACTCAAGCGGGGGAGGAAGGGGATGGCAACGCCGGTCGTCGCCGTGATCGCGCCGGGAGCGATGGGCAGTGCGGTCGCCGCGCGGCTCGTGGCACAGGGCGCGGAGGTCCGCACGTCCCTTGCCGGGCGGAGCGCGGCCTCAGCCGCCCGCGCGCGCGAGGCCGGGATGCGCGACGCTGACGACGACGCGATCGCGGCCTCTGACCTCATCCTGTCGATCATCCCGCCCGGTGAAGCCCTGGCGCTGGCCGAGCGGCTGCGTCCCGCCCTGGCGCGGGCCGCGCGCAAGCCGGTCTATGTCGATTGCAACGCCATAAACCCGCAGACAGTGGCGCGCCTCGCGGCGGCGCTGGCATCCGCCGGGTGTCCGTTCGTGGACGGGGGGATCATCGGCCCGCCGCCCCGGTCGGGGCGGCCCGGCACGCAAATTTATCTTTCCGGGCCGGACGCGGCGCGAGTCGCCGTGCTCAGCGAGTACGGGCTGGAGATGCCAGTGCTGCCAGGCCCGGTCGGCGCCGCCTCGACGCTCAAGATGTCGTACGCCGGGATCACCAAGGGCTTCACCGCCCTCGGTGCTGCCATGGTGCTCGCCGCCACGCGCGCCGGCACGGCGGAGCACCTGAAGCGCGAGCTCGCCGACAGCCAGCCCCAGCTCCTCGCCTGGCTCGTCCGCCAGACGCCCAACATGTACGGGAAGGCGTACCGGTGGGTCGCCGAGATGGAGGAGATCGCCGGGTTCGTGGGCGACGACCCCGCCGCGGGCGCGTTGTTCGAAGCCGCCGCCCGGTTCTACGCGGCGATCGCTGCCGACCACGCTGGCGACCAGGCGGCAACGGGGCGATTGTCGGAGTTCTGCGCCGCCGATAGCTAAGCGGTCAGACTGTTATACACAGGCGTGCTCATCCCGCAGCCTGCCGCGCCGCCAGCAAGGCCGCGACCCGGTTGGCGAGCTGCGCACCGGAGACGGGCTTGCGCAGCAGCGAGAACGTGCCGCTGATGACGCCGCTGACGGCCAGGGCCGCGCCGGTGCCATCGCCCGCGTAGCCGGTCAGCAGCACGGCGGGCAGGCCGGACTGGCGTGCCCGCGCCTCGCGGATCAAGCCGAGCCCGTCCATGCCGCCCGGCATGGTGAGGTCCGTCACCAGCGCGTCCACCGCCTCGGCCGCTTCCAGGATCGCCAGCGCCTCGCCCGCGTCCGCCGCGGCGAGCACCGCGTAGCCCGACTCCTCCAACTCCAGCACCAGGGTCTCGCGCACCATGGCGTCGTCATCGACCAGCAGCACCCGTCCCGCCGTGCCGGCGGCGGGCGCGGTACCGGCCACGGGCGCGTTCGGATGCGCCGCTGGGAACATGGCTCCATCGGCCTGGGGCAGCCAGAGCAGGACCGTCGTGCCGTGGCCCAGCGCGCTCTCGACCTGGAGGGCCCCGCCTGATTGTTCCGCAAAGCCCTGCGCCATCGGCAGGCCGAGGCCGGTGCCCTTGCCTTGCGGCTTCGTGGTGAAGAATGGCTCCATCACGCGAGCCAGCGTCGCGTGGTCAATGCCGGTGCCGGTGTCGGTCACGCGCAGCCTGACATAGCCGCCGGGCGCCAGCCCCGCGGGATGCGGCGTGTCGTCCGTCACCATGGCCCGGCCAGCCGCGAGGGTGAGCGTGCCACCGTCCGCCATGGCGTCGCGCCCGTTGGTCGCCAGGTTCACGAGCGCCGTCTCCAGTTGCCCCTTGTCGGCCAGCAGCTTCGGCAGGTCGGGCTCGATCTCCACGCGCACGGTGATGTTGGCGCCCAGCGCATGGGTCAGGATGTCGCGAAGGCCGTCGAGCAGCGCCCCTGGGCCCACCGGCTCGGCCCGCAGGTCGCCGCGCCGGGCGAACGAGAGCAGCCGGCGCGTGATGGAGGCGCCGCGCGCGACCGCCTCCAGCACCATGCCGGCGAGGCGCTTCGTGTTCTCTTGGTCGCCGGCGCGCTTCTCGATCAGCATGGTCCCGCCCTGCACGGCTTGCAGGACATTGTTGAGGTCGTGCGCGATCCCGCCCGCGAGCTGGCCGAGCGCCTGCATCCGCTCGGCGTGCGCGGCCCGCGTCTGTGCGGCCTCGCGCGCCACGACCTCCTCCCGCACCCGCGCCTCCAGGCTCTGGGTCAGGCCGCGCAGCTCCTCTTCCAGGGCGCGGCGGTCATGAATGTCGGTGCATGTGCCCACCCAGCGATGAATCGTCCCATCCGCCTCGCGCGAGGGCAGCGCGCGCACCATGTGCCAGCGCCAGGCGCCGTCGTGGCGGTGGAACCGGTACTCGGCGATATAGGGGGCGCCGGTCCAGATCGCCTCGTTCCAGATGGCCCAGCCGCGCTCCGCGTCGTCGGGGTGCAAGACCTCGGCCCAGCGATCGCCGAGCAATTCCTCCCGCTTGCGGCCGGTGTAGGCGCAGTAGCCTTCGTTGACGTAGGTATTCTGTCCCGAGGGCGTGGTGATGAACAGCATCCCCGGCAGGGCGTCGGCGGTGGCGCGGAACTGCGCCTCGGACCGGCGCAGCGCCGCCTCGCGCGCCAGCGCCTCGCTCACGTCGGTATTGACGCCAAGCCAGCGCCGTATCCGCCCATCCGCGCCGCGCACCGGCGCGATGCGGGTCAGGAACGGACGGAACTGGCCGTCCGCGCCGCGCAGGGGGAAGGTCATCTCGAACAGGGTGCCGGTCTCGATCGACGCCCACCAGCGGTCCAGCACGAAGGGCAGCACGTCCGAGTCATGCACGGACCGCCAGCCCCAGCCCTCCATCTGCTCGTACGTGGTGCCAGTGTAGTCGTACCAGCGCCGATTGTACCAGTAGATGCGCCCGTCCGGCTCCGCCATCCAGCACAGCGTCGGGATGCCATCGGCCAGGGTGCGGAACTCCTCGACGGTCCGCTCCAGCGCCGCCTCGGCCCGCGCCTGCTCGACCACTGCCCAGATGCGCGCGGCCACCTCTTCGGCCAGCTGCACCTCGTCCGCCGTCCAGGCGCGCGGGTCGCGATGGTGGAGGTAGAGCGTCGCGCGCAGCGCGCCCTCGCGCACCAGCGGCACTGTGACGAGCGCGCGCGTGCCGAGCGCGAGATGCGCCGCGCTCGCCCCCCGTGTGCGCGGATCGGACACCACGTCCGCGATCACCAGCGTGCGCCCCGCGCGCAGCTCCTTCGCGAGCGCCGGCCCGAACTCGGCCATGACATGCGTGCCGAGCGCCGAGGGAACCGTGCCATCGGTATGCTCGTGCGAGACCATGAACGTCTCGCCCGGCTCGTCCACCTCGCCATACCCTGCCCGGCTGACCCCGAAATGGGTGCCGAGCAGCTCCGCCGCCGCCGCCATCGCCTCGCAAGGCGCCGCGTGCAGCCGGTCGGCGAGCGTTATCAGGAAGGCTTGGCGCCGCTCGGCCTTGCGGCGTGCGGTGATGTCGGTGCTGACACCGACAAGGCCGATGACCGTTCCCGCCGCGTCCCTTAACGGTGCCTTGGCGGACTGCCAGGTCCGCCGCATTCCGTCAGGCGAGGTGTATGTCTCGACGATCACCTCCGTCGAGAGGGCCTCGATGACGCGGAGATCGTTGGCGAGAAGGGCCGCACCCTCCTCGGGATTGTCCGCGAGCTCGATCGCGGTACGCCCGAGCACCGCCTCGGCCGGCTTCCCGATCACCGCGAGCGTCGCGGGATTGACGTACAGCATACGGCCCTTGGTGTCCTTGGCGTAGATGGGGTCAGGGGATGACGCCCCGATCGCCTCGAGCAGCGCGGCGACCCGGCGGGCCCGCGCCTCGCTCTCGCGCCTTGCCTCCTCGGCCTTGACGCGCTCGGTGATGACCTTCGAGAACAACACGAGCCCGCCGATCGAGCCATCATCCTGGTGCCAGGGCCGCACTTCCCAGCGGATCCAATCGGTGCGCCCGTCCGCGCGCGGGAATGGATCGGCGTCGCGCGAGTCGACCGTGCTCGCCAGGCAGTGCGCATGGATCTCGCGCCACTGTTGCGGGATGTCGGGAAAGACATCGTAGTGGCAGCGCCCAATGAGATCCTGCTCGGGCACGCCGTAGCTGGCGAGAAAGCGCCGGCTCACGGCGAGGTAGCGCATGCTACGGTCGAGCATGGCGATGGCGGCGGGGGTGTGTTCGATAAACAGCCGGAGCCGCGCCTCGGCGGCGGTGAGCCGGGCGACGGTCTCGCGCAAGCGCCCCTCCGCGCGGCACACGGCCGCGACGGCGATCCAGGCGAGGCCGATCGAGGCGCACGCGGCCGCGAGCGCGAACAGCGCCGGGCTGAACCAGGGATCATAGAACCCCGCGCGGGCGCCCCAGATAACGAACCCTCCCGCCAGGAACGGCAGCAACAACGCCAGGGGCACCAAGCGCGCGAGCACGCCGCGCGCCACCGGCCGGCCGGTGAAGGCGCGGCCCCATCCCAGCTCCGGCATGGTCCGGACAATGGCCGCGGCCAGGAACCCAAAGGCCGCCGCGGTGTTGAGCGCCACCGTGACGAAGGAGCCGAAGCTGTACAGGCTCTCGACCTTGTACGCGTAGCCGGTGAGGCTGAGATAGCTCACCCCGGCCGGTATGAAGGCGAGCAGGTGCGCGAGGCCGGCTTGCCGGCCGCCCCCACCGGCCAGGCGTGACGTCGGCGCGGCCCACGCGAGAAGCAGGATAGCCAGTCCGATGCAGGCCAGCCCGGCTGCCGTCGCTGGAGCCATGTGGCCGGGGTAGGGGGGAGTTTTCGGGTCGGCGAACAGGAACTGATCCAGGCCGAGCGGGATGCCGGATGTGTACTCGATGAACGTGAGCAGCCCGAACAGGCAAACGAGCGCGCCCGCCGCAAAGGCTAGCCTCAGCCGCCAGCCCCCGCCCACGCCGCCCCTTCCCGGTATGAGCAAGAGGCCCGCTCCACCGGCCATGAGGGCGAGCGCGACGTTGGCCTTCATCGCGGTCAGGCCCGGCAAGACCGATTTCAACGCCGGGACGTCGAGCGACCAACCGAGCAGTCCGAGCGCGCCAATCAGCACGGGGCAGAGCGCAAGAACCCTGCGGAGCCAGGCGGCATGCGCCGATGATGATTTTGTTCGGGCTGTCGCCACGGCAGTTGGCATTCCTGACCCAAGTAGCGTGCAAGCATATTGCGCTCGATCGTCGCGCCGTTCTCTACCTGAGTCGGGAAGCCGCGCCCAAGCGATTTTAAGTGCCAGCGCCGGCCGCTCTATAACGAGCGCGATGAAGCCCGGCATCTATAGCACGCCCGATACCGACCGCGTGATCTACGGCACGGCCTTTCCTCAGGCGTTGGCCGCCGAGGTGGACCGCCTGGAGGCGCGCGCCGTGTTCGTCCTCGCCTCCGGGACACTCTTGCGAGAGACCGATACGCTAGAGGGTGTCCGCGCCGCGCTCGGCAATCACCTGGCCGGCGTCTTCGCGCGGATTGGCGCGCACACGCCGCGGACCGACGTGATCGCCGCGGCCAACGAGGCGCGCGCGGCGAAAGCCGACCTGCTGGTGACGGTGGGCGGGGGGTCCGTGACGGACGCTGCCAAGATGGTGGGGCTGTGCCTTGGCAATGGCGTGACCGATCCCACCTAGCTCGACCCCTTCGCGGCAACCATCGGGCCGGACGGCGGCACACGCCGCCCGCCCACGGCCCCGCCGGGCGTGTGGGCCGTCGCCATCCCCACCACGCTCTCGGCGGGCGAGTACAGCTGGTTCGCGGGCTGCACCGACACCGCGCGGCATGTGAAGCAGAGCTTTGGACACCCCCTGATGGCGCCGCGCAGCGTGATTCTTGATCCCGCGCTGACCCGGTTCACGCCGGAGTGGCTGTTCCTCTCCACCGGCATCCGCGCCGTGGATCACGCGGTGGAGGATGTGTGCTCTCCCGAGGCCCAGCCCTTCTCGGACGGCGCCTCGCTCCACGCGCTGCGCCTGCTCGGCCCTGGCCTGCGGAGGGTGAAGGCCGACGCCGCTGATGTCGAGGCGCGGCTCGCGTGCCAGCTCGGCGCCTGGATGTCGATGATCGGATCACAGAACGGCGTCCCGAAGGGCGCGAGCCACGGCATCGGCCACGTCCTGGGCGGCACCGCCGGCGTCCCGCACGGCTACACCTCCTGCGTCATGCTGCCCCATGTGCTGCGCTACAACGAAGCGGTGAACGCCGACCGCCAGGCCTGGGTGAGCGAGGCGCTCGGCCAGCCCGGCCGTCCCGCGGCCGATGTGGTCGCCGAGTTGATCGCGGCGCTCGGGCTGCCCGGACGGCTGCGCGACGTGGGCGTGCGGGAGGACCAGCTCGACCGGATCGCAGAGGGATCGATGCACGACCGGTGGGTGCACACGAATCCACGCAAGATCGATGGTCCGGCGGCGGTGCGGCAATTGCTGGACGCGGCTTGGTAAGTGGAAACTCCTCCCTGCCGCTTCCGCAAGCCACGGCACTCACACATCCTTTCCGCGACACCCTTTAGGCTCAGCTCCCTCTCCGCCCTCAGGGGCGGAGAGGGGGTCGAGACTAACCGCCAAGGTGCTCGGTGAACCACCTCGCCGCCGCTGACGAAGCCGCCTCGAAGTCCGCCACGTAGGCGTCGAAATGCCCACCCCGCAGGGTGACGAGCCGCTTCGGGGCGAGCGCCCGCTCATAGGCCGCGAGCGCCTCGTCCGAAACGGTGAGGTGGTCGCCCAGCGCGACAACCATCAGCAGCGGCGTCGGGCTGATGAACGGGATGTAGGTGCCGGGCTCGTATTCCGTAAACATCTCGATGGAGCGCAGCGTGACCTCGTTCTTCCAGGACGGGGCGCGGGTGCGCCCGGTCTCGGTGAACCAGGCCCAGGAGTCCGGCGTCGGCAGGGCGGCAGGCCCGGCCGGGTTCTCCGACACGACCGGGATCATGGCCGGCGCGCCTCCGCCGTAGCGGGCGCGGCGATCCTCCTCGAACATCCGGTGCAGGCCGGCGATGAAGTCCGCACGGATGAGCCGGCGGGCATTGGCGTGCCCGCTGATAAGCGGCACCTGCGAGACCACGCACCTCACCCGGCGGTCGATCGCGCCGAGCGCCAGGACGTGCCCTCCGCTATAGCTCGATCCCCAGATGCCGATGCGGCCGCGGTCGGTCTCTCCCAGGGTCTCGGCAAAGGTGATCGCGTCGCGGTAGTCGCTGACTTGGCGCCAGGGGTCGATCTCCTGCCGGGGCGATCCGTCGCTGGCGCCGAAATTGCGGTTGTCGAACACGAGCGAGGCGAGCCTGGCAGCGGCGAAAGCCTTGGCGAAGCGGTCGAGGTACATCTCCTTCACCGCCGAGAAACCGTGCGCCATCACGATGGTCGGGTGCCTGCCCGAGGATCGCTCCGGCAGATAGTGCCATCCCCGCAGAGTGACGCCGTCCTCCGCCTTGAAGGCGATGTCCTTGCGCATGTCGTTCCTCCCGTTCTTTGGTTCTTTCGGGTCTAGGCGACCAGCGGCGCGCGCTCCATCGCGGCGCGCGCCCACGCCTCGCCCGCGTCCTCGTCGAACAGCTCGGTCAGCTTCTTCATCATCGTGCCGCCCAGCTCCTCGGCGTCCACGATGGTCACGGCACGGCGGTAGTAGCGGGTGACGTCGTGGCCGATGCCGATGGCGATCAGCTCCACCTGGTCGCGCGTCTCGATCTCCCGAATCACCTCGCGCAGGTGCTTCTCCAGGTAGTTGCCGGGATTGACCGACAGCGTCGAGTCATCGACGGGGGCGCCGTCGCTGATGACCATCAGGATGCGCCGGTGCTCGGGGCGGACCACCAGGCGGCGATACGCCCAGAGCAGGGCCTCGCCGTCGATGTTCTCCTTCAACAGCCCCTCGCGCAGCATCAGCCCCAGGTTCTTGCGCGACCGCCGCCACGGCGAGTCGGCGGCCTTGTAGATGATGTGGCGCAGGTCGTTCAGGCGGCCCGGGTTGCGCGGCTTGCCGTCCTGCACCCATTTCTCGCGGCTCTGCCCGCCCTTCCAGGCCCGTGTCGTGAAGCCCAGCACCTCGACCTTGACGGCGCACCGCTCCAGCGTGCGCGCCAGGATGTCCCCGCACATCGCGGCCACGGTGATCGGCCGGCCGCGCATCGAGCCGGAATTGTCGATCAGCAGCGTGACCACGGTGTCGCGGAACTCGGTCTCGCGCTCCCGCTTGTAGGAGAGGGCGTGCAGCGGGTTGACCACCACCCGGGACAGCCGCCCGGCGTCGAGCAGCCCTTCCTCCAGGTCGAACTCCCAGGACCGCTGCTGCTGCGCCATCAGGCGCCGCTGCAAGCGGTTGGCAAGCTTCGAGATCACGCCCTGCAAGTGCTGAAGCTGCTGGTCGAGCTGGTGGCGCAGCCGTGTCAGCTCGTCCGGGTCGCACAGAATCCTCGGCCGCCACCTCCTCGTCGTGGAGGCGCGTGTAGGCGCGGTAGGTCGCCTCGTGATCGGGATTGGGGCGCTCGCGCCGCGGCTGCGGGCCGCCGGGCCGGTCGTCGCCCTCGGCGACGGCCGCCTCCTCCTCGCTGTCCTCGCCCTCGTCATCAGCCGCCTCGCCCTGCATCTCGTCGGGCTGGGCGCCGACCATGCTCTCGGTGTCCGATTCGGACTGGCCTTCGCCCTCGGGCTGGTTGTCCTGCTGGCTCGAACTCGCCGCCCTCTTCGCCCTCCTCGGTCTGCTCCTCGGGCTCGGCGTCGGCCTCCGCCTCGGCGAGTTCGAGCGCGGCGAGCAGCTTGCGGGCGGCGCGGGTGAAGGCGCGCTGGTCGGCCTGGGTGCGGCCCAGCTCGGCCAACGCCGCCTCGGCGCCCTCGCCAAGGGTGCCGCGCCAGAGATCGAGCACGCGCCGCGCCGGCTCGGGCACGGGCTCGCCGGACATGTGTTCGCGGGCGAGCAGGGCGAGCGCGGCGGCGACCGGGAGCTGGTCCTTCCGGCTCATCCGGTCGTAGCCCTCGGCCTCGCACTCCTCGGTCAGCTTGGAGCGGAGATTGGCGGACACGCCCGCCATGTGGCGCGAGCCGACAATCTCGACCCGGGCCTGCTCCAGCGCGTCATAGGCGTCCTTCGCCTCCCGCCGGGCCGGCATTCGGGCGCTGTGAACCGCGTCGTCGTGGTGGCGCAGCCGCAGCGCGATGGCGTCCGAGGCGCCCCGCAGCTTGGTCATCTCGGGCGCGGGCAGGGCACGGGTCGGCAACGGCAGGCGGGCGCGCTTGCCGGAGACGCCCGAGGGGCCCGGCTGAAAGTTCACCTGCACATCGGGTTGCTCGGCGAGGGCGCGGAGCGCGCCGGCGGTCGCGCGCTTGAACTCCTCGGCGCGGGTGTTGTCCTTGCTTGAACCGCTCACGGTGCGCTTGCTCGCACTGACGAATAGCCCCCTCTCACCCCGGCCCTCTCCCGCAAGCACAGGGAGAATGGCGGCGCGTCCATCGCTACCCCGCCTTCCGTCCCATCAGCCCGGTCGGGATCTCCTCGTTGAAACACCGCTGGTAGTACTCCGCCACGGTCGCCCGCTCGGCCTCGTCGCACTTGTTCAGGAACGTCATGCGAAAGGCGAAGCCCACGTCGCCGAAGATGCGCGCGTTCTCCGCCCAGGTGATGACGGTGCGGGGCGACATCACCGTGGAGATGTCGCCGTTGATGAAGCCGGCGCGGGTCAGGTCGGCCAGCGCCACCATCGCCTCCACGCGCTTCTTCATGCCGGGCGCGTTGCCCTCCTCGGCCATCTTCGCCAGCACGATCCCGGTCTCCAGCGCGTGCGGCAGGTAGTTCAGCGTGGCCACGATGTTCCAGCGGTCCATCTGGCCCTGATTGATCTGCTGCGTGCCGTGATACAGCCCCGTCGTGTCGCCGAGGCCCACGGTGTTGGCGGTGGAGAACAGGCGGAAGGAGGGATGCGGGCGGATCACCCGGTTCTGGTCGAGCAGGGTGAGCTTGCCCTCGACCTCCAGGATGCGCTGGATCACGAACATCACGTCCGGCCGCCCGGCGTCGTACTCGTCGAACACCAGCGTGCAAGCGTGCTGGAGCGCCCAGGGCAGGATGCCCTCGCGGAACTCCGTCACCTGCTTGCCGTCGCGCAGCACGATCGCGTCCTTGCCGATCAGGTCGATGCGGCTGATGTGGCTGTCGAGGTTCACGCGGATGCACGGCCAGTTCAGCCGCGCCGCCACCTGCTCGATATGCGTGGACTTGCCAGTGCCGTGATAGCCCTGGATCATGACGCGCCGGTTGAAGGCGAAGCCGGCGAGGATCGCGAGCGTCGTCTCCCGGTCGAACTTGTACGCCAGGTCGATGTCCGGCACATGCTCGGTGCGGACCGAAAAGGCCGGAACCACTATATCCGTCTCGATGCCGAACGCCTCGCGGGCCACGACCTTGGTGTCGGGGAGATCGATGGCCGAGGTGGGCCGGATATCGGCCAATGCGGCAATCTTGTTCATCAGCCAGCGTATCCTGCTTGTTACTGGTCGAATCTAAGCCGCGCGCCCGACCTGTCAAACGCGCGGCGGGAATGGCTTCATCCCGCGGCGGCGAACGCGGGATCCCGCGACAGCCGCGAGCGGAGCGCGGCGTAGGCCAGGTTGATCGCCTTGAACCGCTCCTCGGCGGCGCGATCGCCGCCGTTCGTGTCCGGATGGTTGGCCTTGGCCAGCTCCTTGTAGCGCGACTTGAGCGCCTCCAGGGTCAGCGGCCACGACAGGCCCAGCGCGGCCAGCGGCTCGCGCAGCTCGGCCGGGGCGTTCTGCGACGCCGCGTGGCCGTTGGCGCTCGCCCGGCGGAGCCGTCCCGCTTGCAGCACGTGCAGCGGGTCGTGCAGCGCCTCCTGATGATCCCACGAGGCAGCGCCAAGCCGCCCGAGGGGCCAGCTGGGCCGCTGCCAGGCGGTGTCCCGGCGCAGCTCCATCTCGATCTGGGCCGGGCTCATGCCGCGGTAGTAGTCCCACGAGGCGTTGTAGGCGCGCACGTGCTCCAGGCAGAACCACCAGGTCCTCGCGCAGATGGGTGCGCGACTTCGGCGCCCGGTACTCGCCCATGTCGCCACAGCCGGGCATGTCGCAGGGCCGTCCCGGCGCTGCCGGGTCGGGTGCGTATGCCCGGGGTCGGGTGGCACGTCGCGTCATCACCCGCTTATGTGCGCCGCGCGGGGCGGATGGCAATGCCCGCTTGGTGCCGCCCCACCGAGACCCGATATGCGGGGCCATGCAGTCAATGAAGCGAGGCCGGGCGGACCGGCTGGAGGCAATCTTGCGGCAGGCCTTCGCGCCCGCGGTGCTGCGTGTCGTGGACGACAGCGCCCGCCACGCCGGCCATGCCGGGGCGCGGCCGGAAGGGGAGACGCACTACTCCGTGCTGGTCGTCGCCGAGGCGTTCCGTGGCCTGAGCCGAGTCGCGCGCTCGCGGCAAGTGCATGAGGTACTGGCGGCGGAGCTGTCCGGCGGGCTGCATGCCTTGGCGCTGACGCTGCGCACGCCAGAGGAATACGGGACGGGGCGGGAGTAGGACTTTCTCCGTTTGCAGGGTATGGACGGGCCTTCGGAGCAAAGGAGTTCTGAATGCCGGTCGATAGGGAGCTGGATCGAGTTGATCGCGAAATATTGCGGCTGCTGAGCGCGGACGCCACGTTGTCGCTGGCCGACATTGCCGCGCGGGTCGCTCTGACGCCCACCCCTTGTTGGAAGCGCATCCGGCGCATGGAGCAGGCGGGCGTCATCACCAAGCGCGTGGCGGTCATCGATCCGGAGAAGATTGGCCTGCCGGTGTCGGTCTTCGTCGAGGTCGAGACCGCCGATCACTCGAGCGCCTGGCTGGCGCGCTTCGCCGAGGTGGTCGCCAGCATGGAGGAGATCGTCGACGCCTGGCGCATGAGCGGCGACGTTGACTATCTGCTGCACGTAGCGGTGCCCGACATCGCCGCTTATGACGGATTCTACCGTCGCCTCATCGCCGCGGTGCCGTTGCGCAACGTTTCGAGCCGGTTCGCGATGGAGCGCATGAAGGCCGGCCCGCTCCCAATCTGAGGCGCGTTTCGTCTGGCGAGAAACGGTCTCTTATAGATCCGGCTGTCATTATCTTAAATCATGCCGCATAGCGCATGGACTTCTGGCGGAGGAAGCTGCGGACCCGGGCGGGCGACTTGGCCAGCCGACGCATGTGGCTGATGGCGGCCTGCTTGAGCTGCTGTTTGCTGCGCATTGGCGGCTTGCGGGTGACGTGCCGCTTGAGGTCGGCATTCAGCCCTTCATCCGGATTGAGTTCCGGACTGTGGGACGGCAGGTAGGAGACCTCGATCTGCGCCTTGTGCCGGGCGAGCCACTCACGCACCACCGCCGAACGGTGCACTGGCAGCCGGTCGAGGATCAGGAACACCTTGCGCCCGGCATCACGGATCAGGCGTTGCAGGAAGCCGATCAGCACCGGCGCCTTGATCGCGCCGTCCAGCACCTGCCAGCGCAACTCGCCTCGGTTGCTGACCGCCGAGATCAGGCCCCGCCCGATGCGGCGCTGGTTGGGCCGCACGACGGGTGTCTTGCCGGGGAGCGCGTAGGAACGACCGCGCACGTCCTCGGCGCGCAGCCCGGTCTCGTCGCCCCAGAAGATCACCCCACGCGCCCGCCGGGCCCGGGCGACAATCGCTGGATACTCCCGGCGCAGCCAATCGCGCACCGCTGCCGGTTGCTGCCCATGGGCCCGCCGCAGCGGCTTTTGCGCGGTGAAGCCCCAGCGTGCCAGGTGCGTGCCGGTGGTGCGCACCGCCAGGCGCACGCCATACTGGCGGCGGATGAGCGCACCCACCGCCCCCTCCGCAGCCATTCCATGGACTGCGTCCATGGAACCTTCGGCTGCTCCGCCCGGCTCCACAGCGCAAAGTCCAGGCCCAACTCGTCGGGCACACGGCGGCAGATCAGCCGCTGG
Organism: uncultured Pseudomonadota bacterium; assembly: GCA_963818725.1. GTDB lineage: Bacteria > Pseudomonadota > Alphaproteobacteria > Acetobacterales > Acetobacteraceae > DATFDN01. Next base: position 713,421 of record CAWFTU010000001.1, read on the forward strand.
ATCTCCCTCTCCTGTGCCGTCGTCAGCAGCTTCTGCTCGTCTGGCTTGCGCCCGCGCTTGCCGCTGACCAGCCCCGTCTCGCCCTGGGCGTCAAAACGCTTGCAGATGTCGAACACGCCGGTTTGGCTGAGCCCGACCTGGGCGGCGATTGCCGCATAGTTCGCACCGCTCTGGCGCAGGCCGATCACCTGTCGCCGTCTTTCTTCCTGGGCCGCCGGAGCCAGCTTGCGCATGTCCACGTGCTTCATGTCCGAGGACGTGGTGGCCCTCAGCTTCTATCCAAGATAATGGCAGCCGGATCTATAACATGCGTGTGGTGTCCTGTCCGCGAGCATTGTCGCAGGAGAGAAGCCATGGCTCGGAGCACGCTTGTCAACCGCAACGTCGTCGCCGGCTCGGGCCGGACCAGCATGCGCCTGGAGCCCGAACTGTGGGACGCCCTGGCTGAGATTTGCGACCGCGAGGGGCGGGGCATCCACGAGCTGATCCGCAGCATCGACGGCCAGCGCGAGCGCGGCGGACGCACCAGCGCGGTGCGGGTGTTCGTGCTGAAATATTTTCGCGCCGCGGCCACCGAGGCGGGACACTTGGCGGCCGGGCACGGCCCGTCGTGTCGGGCGGCGGCGTGACACGTTACGCGGACGCCTCTGAACCGGCCGGACGACCGCCCGCCCAAGCGGAGCCAGAGCCCATTGGCTATTTAAAGAGGCAAGCCGGGGGCGGCGCCCTTCTCCGCTCGGCGCCTCGCCGCCGGATCACGTTGCTTCCTTGTTTGCAGACGGGCCACGAATTTCAATCACTCGTGTAATCGGGCCAGGCACCACCAGCGGGTTTGCAAGCATCGGCCGCATTCGCTAGCGTAAACGGTACTTCGCAACGAAATTGGGGGAGTCATTGCAGCAGGCGAAAAACCCTGCGGCCGCCTGTGTTTTGGGCCACCTGACGCTTGTCCGGCCCTTGGCGTACGCTGGCGTCCCCTGCGTCGCCGTCGCGCCGGCGAACAGCCGCATGGCCCACTCGCGCCTTTGCTGGAACAGTATCGATTGCGACACACAAGGGATCTCTGAAAGCGGAGACGAGATTCTCGAGCTCCTGACCGCGTTCGCCAAAACCCAGCCGCAGCCACCCGTGCTATTCTACGAGGACGACGAACAGCTCCTGTTCGTCTCGCGCAATCGCGAGCGCTTGGCCGAGTGTTTCCGCTTCGTCATCGCGGCTGCGGATCTCGTCGAAAACCTATCGGACAAGCTGCGGTTCCACATCCTCGCGCAACGGCTTGGCCTCCCGGTGCCGGCAACAAGGCACGTTCGACCCGAGACCGGATCATCGCCGCCGGAGCTGGACTTCTCCTTCCCGATCGTCGCGAAACCGTTGCGGCGCGGCCGCGCATGGGAGGAGTGCGGCTATGCGACAAAGGCCGTGCCGATCACGTCGGAAGGCGAGCTGCGCGAATGGTGGCCTCGCTGGGTCCGGCAGGGTCTCGATCTGCTGCTCCAGGAGATGATTCCCGGCCCTGAAACGCGGATAGAGAGCTACCACGCCTATGTGGATTCCAACGGGGGCATCATCGGCGAATTCACCGGCCGCAAGCTGCGGACCTGGCCCCTCGAGTTCGGCTACAGCACCGCCCTGACACTGACCCAAGCCCCCGACGTCGCCCGGCTGGGCCAATCACTCGTCCTTGCGCTCGGATTGCGGGGCGTCGCGAAACTTGATTTCAAGCGTGCCCCCAACGGCGGGCTCTATCTCCTCGAAGTCAACCCTCGGTTCAGTCTGTGGCACCAATTGGGCGCGGCCGCGGGGGTCAATCTGCCCTTGCTCGTGTACCGCGATCTCACAGGGGCGGCGCGGACCGCTCCGGGCATGCCGGCCCGTGCGGGCGCCGTATGGTGCCGGCTGTCCGAGGATTGGCGCGCCGCCAGAGCCTCCGGCATCTCGCTCCATGAATGGCTTCGCTGGGCGCTCGCATGCGATGCCCAGATGCCGGAGTGGAGCGACCCGGTTCCCCACATGCTCGTAGCCTGGGATGGCGCCATGCGGCGTGTCCGCCACCGCCTCGGACCGAAATCGAGGTCGAGCGCATCCGGATCGGCCGTTGCATGAGAACTCGCGATACTCTCCGACATCCACGCCAACGTGCAGGCGCTGCAAGCCGTCCTGCATGCGATCGCTCGCGAGGAGGTGGATCACATCGTGTGCCTAGGGGACATCGTGGGCTACAACGCAAATCCCGCCGAATGCATCGCTCTCGTGCGGGACGCCGGCATGGCTTGTGTGGCAGGCAACCACGACCGGGCGGTTGCCGGGCAGTTTCCGATAGCGGGGTTCGGCGGCCGCGCGGCGCGGGCGATCGACTGGACCCGCCGCCGGCTGAGCCCTGGCGATCTGGACTTCCTGGCGTCCCTGCCCGCGGAACGCCAAGTCAGCGACTGCCTGGTCGCGGTGCATGGAACGCTCGAACCCCCCGAGCACCGCGAAACCTTCCACATGCACAACGCGGAGGATAGGCGGCCGAGCTTCCGGGCTTTGGGGGCTCGTGCCTCTGAGCCCAGCGTCTGTGCGTTCGGCAACACCCACGCGGCCGGAATTTAAGCAGACCGTGCGAAAACTCGCTGGGGCGGCAATGCTGGTGAAATCGGCAGTCGGAGGTGCACGCCGAGGTCCCGGTGAGCCGAACGGGCGATTTCAAGAAATCCCCGGTTCCACATCGTGGCTGCCGGCGATCCTGCCAGCCGGTCCGGGGAAACCCCGCCAGCAGCAGCCTTTCAGGCCGCCACCGCGGCCATCAGCTGCGCGAAGCCGACGATGTTGAGCACCCGCCGGAGATTGTAGGCGAGCGCGGTCAGACTGAACTCGGCGCGGACCTTCTCCAGGCCACGCATCAGGAACGCGCCCTGGTTCATCCATTGCTTGATCGTGCCGAACGGATGCTCGACCGTCTCGCGACGGCGGTCGAGAACGCCTGGACGGTTCGCCAACCGGGCCTGCATCCGGTCCAGGACCGCTTCGTTCTCCAGACGAGAGGCCGTGCGAAACTTGCCCGCCGTGCACTGCGAACGGATTGTGCAATCGTCGCACGCCAGCTTGTTGGCGTAGTTGATCTTCTTCAGCCCACGCAGGAGAGACGATGAATACGGATGAAGGCGTTGACCCGCTGGGCAAACATAGCTGTCGCTGTCTGCGTCGTAGCGGAACTCATCCTTGCGGAACAGGCCGGCCTTGACCGAGGGACCGCGCTGCGGACGCGGCACGTAGGGCACAATCCCGGCGTTCTCGCAGGCCTCAATGTCCTCAACCTTGAAGTAACCCTTGTCGGCCACGGCCTCGATTGTCTCGACACCGAGAACCTCCTTCGCCGGCGCCGCGGTCTGCGTCGGCAGCCCCATGTCGACGACCTGGTTGCTGACCTGCTGCTCGACGATCAGCTTGTGCTTGGCATCCACCGCAACCTGGACGTTGTAGCCCACCGCGACATGCGTGTGCGCCGCCATCCCCTCGTCTGGCTATTCCAGCGGCTTCGCCGCAGGAACCTTGGCCAGCCTCGCCCGGCTGTCGGGATCGGTCAGCGAGATCTGGTCCTCGCCGGTGCGGTCGAGCTGCGCCAACATGTCCTGGCACCGCGTACGACGGGAGCGGATGGCGGCGATCTTCTCGGCCAGGTTGTCGACCCGCGAGCCACTTGTTGTGGTCTCGGCGGCATCGCTCTGGTCAAGACGCTGGAGGTAATCGTCGAGCTTGGCATCGGCCAATTCGATAAACCTGGTCAGCGAGGCGCGGGTGAAGTTGCGGTCCTTGTTGTTGACCGCCTTGATGCGGGTGCCATCCACCGCCAGCAGTTCGCGACCGAACAGATCCAGCTGACGGCACAGCAGCACGAACTGCCGAAAGACCGGGCGGAACGCTTTGCGGTTACCGCGGCGGAAATCGGCGATGGTCTTGTGGTCCGGCTTCAGGTGACGCAGCAGCCAAATGACTTCGATGTTGCGATGGGTCTCGGCTTCCAGACGGCGACTGGATCGGACGCGGTTCAGATAACCGTAGATGTAGAGCTTCAACAGATCGGCGGGCGCATAGCCCGGCCGGCCGGTTCGCTGGGCGGAGACGCGGATAAAGCCCGCTGCGGTCAGATCCAATCCATCAACGAAGGCTTCAATGAACCGGACGGGGTTCTCGGGGCCGACGTAATCATCGAGCAATTCTGGAAGCAGCAGCGTCTGGGATCGGTCGTGACCGGCGATGTGCGTCATGACCCCGAGTCTAACGCATCTTGCGTCGAGCCGGAATCCGTTGCGGCACAGATTTCACACGGTCTGTATGAGTTTCGCGGCGACAGCGAGCGCGCCTTGAAGGGCGATGAGGTGGTCATGCGCAGCGACGCGCTGTACCTGATCAATCCTGGGACGGTCGGCCAGCTGCGCACGACGGAAAGGCGCGCGACCTTCATGGTGTTGGATTCGGCGCGCTGCACGGTCAGAATCCGTTATGCGGAGTATGACCTTGGTGCCGTCGCCAAGGGTACGCGGGCAGCAAGCCTGGGACCGAGACTGCCCTTCATTCCTGAAAGGCTCCGCCCCGTCCTGTCGCGGGACGCGCGTCGCATTGGGCTGGCTGGAGGCCGCCCAAGCCCGCTGCTTGCGATGAAGCCGTCCTCGGAGGCTGTGAAAAGGGGCAAGGGATGATGCGCCGCGCGAGGTCAATGCGCAGGATGCTCTCGAACTGCCTGGGACCGCTATCGCGCCGAAAGCGCTGACACGCCTCGCCCGCCGCCCGATCGGATACTTCGACCTTGGAGGATGGTTTAGTGGATATCCAGACCATCTCGTCCGAGAAGCAGGTGCAGGAACTGTTCGGGTAGTGGCGGGCGCTTCAGTCCAGGGCAGGGACTTGCTTCTTCACCGACCCGGCTTTCTTCGCGGCCTGGTGGAACACGCAAGGACGAAGCGGCAAACGGACGCTCTATATGACCACTGGACGAAGCCAAGGCCGCCTCGTGGCCCTTGCGCCACTTGTGGTCGTGCGGCAATACGGTGTGCGTTTCCTCGGATGGGCAGGCGGGAACACCTTCGACTACAACGACACGCTGCTGGACGATCGGGCGGACAGCGAAGGTCTCTGGTGCGCAATCCGGACCAGCGGACGGTACGACGTTGCATTCATACGAGGCGTTCGCAACGATTGCAGTTGCTACGACGCCCTTGCTCGGTTCGGCCACCCCTCCAGGAGAATCGCGACCTACCGCATCGACATGGCGTGGGCTTCGGGAGAGGCGTGGATGGCGGAAGCGCTTTCGCGGCTGAGACGGCAGCTCCTGCGGCGGAAGCAGCGGCGCATCGAAAGCAAAGGCGTGCTCAGATTCAAGGTCCGTCGCAGTGGGCCGGTTCCCGCCGCGGTGCTGGACGCGCTGGTTCGACAGAAGACCGCCTGGGCGCTTCGGCAAGGCGGATCCGGCCTCTTCGACGATCCGCTCGGGGCGGCATCGCTGCTCCGTCAGATGGCCGAGATCGCCGAGCAATTGGGATACCTGCATCTATCCTGGCTCGATTGCGACGAGGAAATCGTTGCTGTGCATCTGGGCTTCATGCATCGCAATGTCCTGCACTACTACATGCCGAGCTACGATGAGAACTGGGCCCAGTACTCGCCCGGGAGCCTCCTGCTTGTGCATCTGGTAAGATGGTGCATAGACAACAAGGCGAGCAGTCTCGATTTCATACGAGGCGATAACTCATACAAATGCGCTTATGCCAATGCCCGAGTGGAGCTGACCGATTTCTCGTTCCCAGGCTGCCTGCGGGGAAGGCTTGCCGAGCTAGCGTTTCGAAAGCTTTACCTCAACGAGGGCGGCTTGGCGTGGCACGCCAGGAGAGCAGCCCGCGCGGACATTCATCGCATCCCCGATGCCGGGATGCCGGAACGCCGACCGGCGGAGCACGACTTCGCGGCGCTCTCCGACGAGAATGAAGCCGATGGAGATCACGCGAGATGCTGATGCAACGCCGCCGCGACAGCCGGGCTGAACCCGGATCTCGGGACAATCAGGCAGCCATCGCGGCAACTAATGATCTTCACCGAGAGCCTGTTTGAGTGACCTATCTGCGCCCCGGTCCCATCTACTCCGCGGAGATCACGGATATCCGCCTGGCCGGGCGGACTGGAGTAGGGATGTGGACCGAGGCGCATCGGGCACGCCACGAGGCGGGCCTGAAGGAGATGGTGTCGAGCTGCGCGGTCGAGGAGATGGCGCGGTGGCTGGATTGGGCTGACCCGCCAAGGAGTGAGCGCGCGACACCAACTCTGCCGGTGGTCAGCGCGATTACCTGGCAGTTGCGAGTGGGGGGAAGCTGGCGAGCGCTGCCGTATGGCTTCCCGGCGTGGCGAACAGTGTATGGCTGGTTTCGCAGATGGCTGGCGCTCGGGCTGTTCGACCGTCTGCTGTGCGACATCGCTCGCCCGCGGCGCCGAGCAGCGGGACGCAAGGCAGAGCCCAGCTTGGGCGGAGCTGGTCAAGGTTCCGGCCGCGCAGCGGCTGGAATACCAGCGGAGGGGTCATTGACACGCAGGCGGTCAAGTGCATCCCGGTGCGTGGTCCGCGCGGCTATGACGCGGCCAAGAAGGTGCTGGGGCGCAAGCGCGTGGCCCTGGTCGATGCGGATGGCACCTCTTGTCGCGACGGTGCCGGACGAGCATGTCGAGCGGGCGGAACTGCGCCTTGGCTGGCCGGTTCACGTCGGGCCTGACAGCAACCGAATCTGGTGGCCGACTTGGGCCCTATCCGGCGAGGAGGGCCGTTTCAGCGTAACCTGGTGTTGAACAATCAGCCGCTGATTGGCCTCGACGAGGACGCCCTCGCGAAGCGTAGGCTGACGTTGCCGCTAGCCCGTCGGGACCTACGCTACGCTAATTTGAACCGGGCCGACCTGCGTAAGGCAGATCTTAGCTTCGCGCAGCTGCAAGAGGCGTCGCTCGAAGGCGCGGGCCTGCAAGGGGCGTCGCTCTGCGCGGCGCTGCAAAGGGGGAAATTCGCCTGCGCGGGCCTGCAAGGGGCGTCGCTCGTCGGCGCCCATGTGTGGCGCGCCGACCTAACGGTAGTTTGTTAAACTCGGGCGTGGCGCATGCGATGAGACCATGGGAGGGACTCGCCGATGATTGCCCGTCAGCCTTGTCCACCTGCACCGGGGCCGCTCGAGGCGTTCGCGGTGTAGATCGGCGTGGAAGAAGGACCCTGTTTGAGGGGTGATCGGCGTCCAAACGGGACCCCTCTGGCGGTGGGGTTCACGGTGGCTTCCGGGATGATCGGGGGCCGGGTTTGGGACGTTGGTCGTGGAGACGGTCGCGAAGATCCGCCGGGCGTATTTCGTTCAAGGCAAGGCGATCAAGGCGATCTGCCGCGAGCTGCGGGTCTCGCGGAAGGTCGTGCGGAAGGTGCTGCGATCGGAGGCGACCGAATGCCGCTACCGGCGCGACCACCAGCCGATGCGGCGGATTGGGCCGTGTCAGGACGAGCTCGATCGCCTGCTTGCGGTGAATGAGGCGAAGCCGAACCGCGAGCGGCTGACGCTGACCCGCATATTCGAGGAGCTGCGCGGGCTCGGCTACGAGGGCGGCTACGACGCGGTGCGTCGCTATGCGCGAGGCTGGCAGCGTGACCGCGCGACGACATCGGTGGACACCTTTGTTCCGCTGAGCTTTGCGCCCGGCGAGGCGTATCAGTTCGACTGGAGCCATGAGATCGTGCTGACCAATGGCACGACCGTGACGGTGAGGGTGGCCCACGTCCGGCTATGCCACAGCCGGATGCTGTTTGTGCGGGCCCATCCGCGCGAGACGCAGGAGATGGTGTTCGACGCGCACGATCGGGCATTCGCCTGCTTCAGAGGTGCCTGCACACGCGGCATCTACGACAACATGAGGACCGCGGTGGACGCGGTCTTCGTCGGCCGCGAGCGTGCCTACAATCGCCGCTTTCTGCAGATGTGCAGCCACCACCTGGTCGAGCCGGTTGCCTGCACCCCCGCTTCGGGCTGGGAGAAGGGACAGGTCGAGAACCAGGTCGGGCTGGTGCGCGAGCGGTTTTTCACGCCGCGGCTGCGGGTGAAGAGCTACGACGAACTGAATGCCTGGCTGCTCGACCAGTGCGTCGCGCATGCCAGGGCGCATCGCCATCCCGAGATCCGGGAGCGGACGATCTGGCAGATGTTCGAGGCCGAGCGGCCCTGCCTTGTTCCCTACGCCGGGCGGTTCGACGGGTTCCACGCGGTGCCCGCCTCGGTGTCCAAGACCTGCCTCGTGCGGTTCGACAACAACAAATACTCGGTCGCCGCAAACGCCGTCGGCCGGCCTGTCGAGATCCGGGCCTATGCCGAGCGGATCGAGCTGCGCCAAGCCGGGCGCCTCGTCGGTGAGCATCGGCGTTGCTTCGGGCGGGACCAGACGGTGTTTGATCCCTGGCACTATGTGCCGGTTCTGGCCCGCAAGCCGGGGGCGCTGCGCAACGGGGCGCCGTTCAAGAACTGGGTTCTGCCGTCCGGACTGGAGCGGATCCGCCGCAAGCTCGCCGGGTCCGCTGACGGCGACCGGCAGATGGTCGCCATCCTCGCCGCGGTGCTGAGCGACGGGCTCCCAGCGGTGGAGGCGGCCTGTTTGGCGGCGCTGCGCGAGGGCGTCCACTCCGCCGATGTCGTTCTCAACATCCTGGCCCGCCGCCGCGAGCCGGAGTTGGCACCGGTCACGATCATCACCCCGAACGCGCTGAAGCTGCGGCACGCGCCTGCTGCCGATTGCGCCCGCTATGACAGCCTCAGGAGTGCCTTTGATGGAACGTGCCGAGATCCTGGCGACGATGTCCGAACTGAAGCTCTACGGCATGAGGGCTGCGTTTGACGAGATCATCTCCACGGCGGTGAAGCGCCAGCACGAGCCGCAGCGCGTCGTCGGCGATCTGCTGACCGCGGAGGTCACCGAGAAGCACGCCAGATCGATCCGATACCAGATCACCATCGCCAAGCTGCCGCTGGCCAAGGATGTCGACGGCTTCCGCTTCGACAACACGCCGATCAACGAGACCCTTGTCCGCGACCTCGCCAGCGGCAACTTTCTCGCCAATCAGCGCAACGTCGTGCTGGTCGGCGGAACCGGCACCGGCAAAACCCATCTCGCCATCGCGCTCGCCCGGGCCTGTATCCGCGACGGTGCGCGTGGCCGGTTCTTCAACGTCGTCGATTTGGTCAACAGGCTCGAGGCCGAGGGGCGATCCGGACGCCAGGGCCGCCTGGCCGAGTATCTTTGCCGCAAGGACTTCGTCGTGCTCGACGAACTCGGCTACCTGCCGTTCGCCCACTCCGGCGGCCAGCTGCTGTTCCATCTGATCAGTCGTCCCTACGAGCAAACCTCTGTGATCGTGACAACCAACTTGGCGTTTGGCGAATGGCCGAGCGTGTTCGCGGGCGACGCCAAGATGACCACCGCGCTGCTCGATCGACTGACCCACCACTGCGACATCGTCGAGACCGGCAACGAAAGCTGGCGGTTCAAGAACAGGGCCTGATTCCCCATCCCGCCGCGGCTTGCACCGGTGGGTCCACAGGCACCCCCGCGCGCCGCTGCGCAGCCTCCCGTGGGCACTCCGCGGCGCGCGGGTCCCCCTATGGGCTACCGGCACAAGCCGCTCTCAACGGGGTCCCTTTTGAACGCCGATCGGGGGTCCCTTTTGCAAGCCGATTGACAGCAATAAGCGCTCCATCCGACCCGAGCAGAGGGGTGTTGATGGGTCTCCAGTCGCGTTCCTCGACGCTCACCTCGTCCGGTTGGCGGATCGTGCGTTTTTCAACCTGCATCCAATCCGGCTGGCTGGTGGCGAGCACGCGCATCAGCGAGGCGTGCAGCCTGGCCCCACCCTCTGCCGCGTCGCCACCTTGCACATTGGAAAAGGCCGTGAGCACGCTTTGACCGAGAATGGCCCGACGCGGCGCGAGCGTCCCGCGCAGATAGTCCTCGTTGACGGCCATGATCGTGAAGTCCGGGGCGTCTGGGGCGAGCACCAGGCAGGGGCTCGGGAACGCTTCGAACAGCGCCGGGAAATCAACCCCCGCAGATGTCCCGCCATCGGACTGCTTCGAGCTCAAACGTGGGCGCCCTGTTGCGAAACAGCGGTAAAAAATGGACCCGAGGCCGCAAGGCTCTCCGGCTGTGTGTCTCCTTTAGAAACAATGCCCTAGCGTTGCGTCCGCCCCGATCCCGGAGGGGGCGGCGCTGCGCAACAGATCACGATCCCTGCCATAGGGGTCCTCCGACGATCATCGCCGGCCTGTAACGGCTCGGAGGACGCTCCGTTCCCGCTGATCCTAGGGAGGGGTGGAAGAACCGGACGCTGTCACTCGCCAGACGCGGTTGCCGACATCGTCGGCGACGAGCAGCGCCCCATGCCGATCCAGGGCGACCCCGACCGGGCGGCCGAGCGCATGGCCATCCGCATCGAGGAAGCCGGTGAGCACGTCGACCGGCATACCCACCGGATGCCCCCCGGCGAAGGGGACGAAGACCACCTTGTAGCCGCTACGCGGGCGGCGATTCCAAGAACCGTGCTCGCCGACGAAGCCGCCGTCCGCGAAGCCCGCGGGCAGCGCGCCCTCCCGGCCGAACGCGAAGCCGAGCGGGGCGACATGCGCCCCCAGCGCATAGTCGGGCACGATCGCGGTCGCGACGAGATCGGGGCGCTGCGGCTTGACGCGGGGATCGAGGTGCTGGCCGTAATAGCTGTACGGCCAGCCGTAGAAGCCACCCGCTCGAACGGCCGTCAGGTAGTCGGGAACCAGGTCGCTGCCGAGCCCGTCGCGCTCGTTGACGACGGTCCAGAGCGCGCCCGTGACCGGGTCCCAGCCCATGCCGTTCGGGTTGCGCAGGCCGGACGCCATGACCCTGTGCTGGCCGGTGCGCAGGTCGACCTCCCAAATTGCCGCGCGGCCCGCCTCCACCGCCATGCCATTCTCGCCGGCGTTGCTGTTGGAGCCGACGGTGACATAGAGACGCCGCCCGTCGGGACTGGCAATGAGGCTCTTGGTCCAGTGATGGTTGATCGGCCCGGCCGGCAGCTCGACGACCCGCACCCCGGGCGCGGTAATCCGTGTCTCTCCGGGCCGGTACGGGAAGCGCAGGATCGCGTCGGTGTCGGCGACGTAGAGATCGCTCCCGATAAGCGCCATGCCGAATGGGGAGTTGAGGCCCTCAAGGAAGCTCGAGCGGCTTTCCGCCGCGCCGCGGGAGTCAAGCCCGCGCAACAAGGTGATGCGGTTGGCGCTCGGCACGCCGGCGCCGGCCCGGCGCATGACCAGCTTCGCGATCCAGCCCGTGATCCCGCTCTCGTCCTGGGGCTTGGGCGGGGCATTCGTCTCGGCCACCAAGACATCATTGTTGGGCAGCACGTACAGCCAGCGCGGATGATCAAGACCCGCGGCGAACTCCGTCACCCTCAGATCCGGTGCGGCAATGGGGGTGGCGCCGGCGGGCCAGCCCCTGGCCGGGGCGATGTTGACGGTGGGGAGCAAGGTCTGGTCCGGCGGGGGAAGGGTAGGGTTGGGACCGATCCCAGCCGAGAACGGAAGGGTTGCCCGGTCCCCGCATCCCGACAGAAGCGGGATCGCGACCAGGAGAACGAGGAGCGGCAGCAAAGCCCGCTCGCGGGGGAACCAACTGTCAGCGCTCTCGTCCACCCGAACGGGGGAGAGGGGCGGGCTAAGGGGGCTGCCGACGCTCATGGGTATGGTTTGGTCCTGAACGCCTTACCGGCAAGATCTGCGCTCTCCAAATCAGAGTTCTCCAAGTCACGCAGGATAGGGCAGTCTGGCCGGTGATCGCCACGGCACGCATCCGCTAAATCCTGCAACGCATCGCGCATCGCGGTCAGCTCGGCGATCCGGCGGCCCAGCTCGGCGACGTGCGCGAGCGCCACATCCTTCACCGCCCGGCTGGGCTGGGCGCTTTGCCAGAGCGCCACCAGCGTCCGGATGCGCTCGATCGGGAAGCCGAACGCGCGGGCCCGGTGGATGAAGCGCAGCGTGTTGACGTCCGCCTCGGTGTACAGGCGATAGCCCGCCTCGCTCCGGCCGGCGCGCGGGATCAGGCCGACGCTCTCATAGTAGCGGATCATCTTGGCGGAAACGCCGGATGCCTTTGCGGCCTGGCCGATGGTCATGGCCGTGCCCTCTCCCCCGTTGGCCTCCAGGTGCGCAGCAGCAGGGCATTGGCGAGCACCGAGACGCTGCTGAGCGCCATCGCCGCGCCCGCCACCACCGGGCTCAGCAGGCCCACCGCCGCCAGCTGGATGCCGATCACATTATAGGCGAAAGCCCAGAACAGGCCCTGGCGGATCTTGCGCGTGGTGCGCCGTGAGACATCGATCGCGGCGGCGACAAGGGAGGGGTCACCGCGCATCAGCGTCAGCCCCGCCGCGCTCACCGCGACGTCGGTGCCCGTCGCCATGGCGATGCCGACATCGGCGGCGGCCAGGGCGGGCGCGTCATTGATCCCGTCACCCACCATGGCGACGACCTCGCCTTGCTGGCGCAGCCGGACAACCAACTCCGCCTTTCCCTCTGGCAGAATCCCCGCGATGACCGTGTCGATGCCGAGCTGCCGGGCGACCGCATCGGCGGACCCGCGGCTATCGCCTGTCAGCATCACGGTCCGTATGCCCCGCGCCCGCAGCGCGGCGACAGCGTCCCGTGACGACGGCTTCGCCGCGTCGCCGAAGGCCAGCACGCCGAGGACGCGGGGTTCCGGCGCTGTCTCGGCGAGCCACGAAAGGGTGCGCCCCTGAGCCTCCGGCATCGGCGGTCCAGCGGCGATGCCGCTTTCCGCGAGCAGGCGCTGGTTGCCGAGAACCAGGTGCCGGCTGCCGATGCTCCCCGACACGCCGCGCCCGGCAAGCGCGCGGAAGCGCTCGACCGGCATGGCACTGATTCCGAGCGTCTCCGCCCGGCTCCGGACGGCGGAGGCCAGCGGATGCTCGCTAGCGGCCTGAAGCGATGCCGCCAGCCGGATCACCTCCGCCTCGCTCACGCCCTCGCTCGGGATCACGTTGACCAGCTCGGGGCGCCCTTCGGTCAGCGTTCCCGTCTTATCGAAGACGACAGTCGTGACGGCGTGCGCCCGCTCGAGCGCCTCGGCATCCTTGATGAGGATGCCATGCCGGGCGGCGGCGCCGGTGCCGACCACGATCGCGGTGGGGGTGGCAAGGCCCAGAGCGCATGGGCAGGCGATGACCAGGACAGCCACGGCGTTGAGAACGGCTTGGGGCGCGTCCCCGTTCGCCGCCCACCACGCAAGACAGGTGGCCAGGGCAACCGCGAGGACCACAGGCACGAACACCGCGCTGACGCGGTCCACCAGGCGCTGGATTGGCGCCTTGGAAGCCTGCGCGCCCTCGACCAAGCGGACAATACGGGCCAGCACGGTCTCGGAGCCAATAGCGGTGGTCTCGATCACCAGCATCCCGTCCGCATTGGTGGAGCCGCCGGTGACGTTGGACCCCGGCCGTTTCTCCACCGGCAGGCTCTCGCCGGTGAGCATGGATTGATCGACGCTGCCGCCGCCCTCGATCACGCGTCCATCCGCCGGGATGCGCTCGCCGGGATGGACGACGACGATATCGCCGCGCGCGACCTGTGCCAACGGTACCACCCGCTCGGCCCCGCCCTGGCGCACGCGCGCCGTGTCGGGCCGCAAGCGCGTCAGCGCCCGGATCGCGGAGGCGGTCTGTCCCTTGGCACGTGCCTCAAGCCATTTGCCAAGCAGGATGAAGGTGATGATGAGCGCCGAGCTCTCGAAATACAGCGCGGGCTCGCGACCGGGCACGGCGGCCAGAAGCGCGTAAACGCTCAGGCCCCACGCTGCCGAGGTGCCGAGTGCCACCAGCAGGTCCATGTTGCCGGTGAGGGCGCGGACGGCTTTCCAGCCAGCGACGTAGAACCGCCATCCCAGGCCGAACTGCACCGCGCTCGCCAAGGCGAGCTGGACCCAGCCGGGCAGCATCCAGCCCGGCCCGAGCGCGTGTCCGATCATGCCGAGCAGGAGCGGTCCCGAGAGCGAAGCGGCGGCCACGGCCTGGACGCCGTCCCGGCGGGTTCTCGCGCCCGCGCCGCGCCCTTCTTCGGGTGGCTTGACGAGGCTGGCCTCATATCCGGCCTTGCGGACGGCCGTGATGAGCTGGTCAAGCCTGACGGCGCCCGGGGGCGCGGCAACGCGGGCCCGCTCGGTCGCGAGATTGACCTCGGCCGCATTCACCCCTGGCACCCGTCTCAAGGCGCGCTCCACCCGGCCCGCGCAGCTCGCGCAGGTCATGCCAGCGATATCCAGGTCGAACCCGGCCTGCCCGCCCGCTTTTTCGTCGGCAACCAGGGCGTCCACCGCCACACCTCCATAAGGGCCGACAGCGCAGATGGGGTTTCCCATGATGGGAAGGTCAAGATCGCGGCAGCGGCCTTGACCTCCCTCGATGGGAGGCACCGATCTCGGGACTCGACGCAGAGGAGGATGCGATGGTTCGCCTGAAGGTTTCCGGCATGACATGCGAGCACTGCGTGCGGGCGATCACCCAGGCGGTGAAGGCCCTATCAGGCGTCGAGGATGTCTCGATCGATCTCGCCCGAGGCAATGTGACGGTCACGGGAACGCCGAGCGAGCGAGCGGTCCGGGACGCCATCGCGGAGGAGGGTTACGCGGTCCAGGCGGCGGCCTAGCGGGCGCGCGCCATGGTTCCGGACTGGCTTCACGCCCTGTCGATCGCCTTCCTGGCATTCGGGGCCGTTTGCGCGGGCCTGAAGGAGGCGATGTGAGCGATCGCGTGTGAAGCCACTGCTCCCGGCTGCGCGACTAGGCCGCCCGGTTGATCGCGCCCACCCGCACGCAGCCCTCGGGCAAGCGCGCCGCCAAATCCAGCAGGTGGCGGTGGTGACTGAGCAGGACGACCTGGGTGGTGCGGCTGAGTTCGATCAGCGCCCGCATCGCGGCCAGCGCCCGATCGTCGTCGAAGGTTTGCAGGATGTCATCGCCGATGAAGGGCAGGGGCGGCGTCGCCCTCGCGTAATCCTCGACCGCCGCGATGCGCAGCGCCAGGAACATCTGGTCGCGGGTGCCTTCCGAAAGCTGGGCCACTTGCTTCGGCTCGTCGGGAAGTCCGTGCGCGAGGGCCACGAGGCGGGCCGAGCCATCGTCCCCCGCCTCGGCGGCGACCCCGTCATAGGCGCCGGCGGTGATCGCGCGGAACAGGGCGCCGATGCGCTCCAGCACCGCCGATGTCCCGGCGCCCCCCACCGCGCCGAGCGCCGTGTCCAGCATCAACGCGGCCAGATGGAGCACGGTCGCCTCGTCGAGCACCCGTCCGAGGCTCGCCGCCGCCGATTCCTGCTCCGCAGCCGCGGCCTCGGCCGCGGTTTCGCGGGCTTGGCGGTCCAGTTCGGCGGTGCTCGTGGCGATATGGGCGGCAACGTCCTGTAGCGCGGCCACGGCGGCGTCGCGCTCCTGCTGCGCAGCCTCGATCTCGGCGGGCAGGTCATCGGGCGGGATGGACGCGACCTCCTCCCGCAGCGCGGCACTGTCCAGCCCGTCGCCCTCATCGCGCAAACGCCGTTCCGCCTCGCGGCACGCGGCTTCGGTCCTGGCGCGTTCGCTTGCCAAGGCGACGCGCTCGCGCGCGGCCGCAACCGAGTTGGCGCCGATCTCGCCCAGCGCGGTCTCCAGCGCCGCCCGGCGCTCGGCGTGAGCATCGCGCAGCCTGGAAACTTCCCGCTTGGCGTCGGCAAGCTGCGCCCGCAGCGTGTCACGCTGCTGCGCGGCCTTCTGCTGCTCGGTCAGGCGCCGGCGCAAGCCCTGGACGATCTCGAAGGCGTCCGCCTCGGCGATCTCCGGCGCCAGCCGCCGCGCCGCGGCGACGGCATCGCCGCGGAACGCCGCCATGTCCCGCTGCGTCTCGCGCATCCGGTCGGCGAGTTGCACCGCGTTCAGGCGCTCCTTCTCGAGATCGGCCAACACGTCGAGCAAGACCCGCGTGACGTCCGGGTCTTCGCCGGGAGGGCGATGCAGCGCGCCGAGCGCCTCGCTCCAGCCGGCACGCCATCGTGCGTGCCGATCGTTCGCCTCGCCGAGCGCGTGGGCCAGCCGCTCGGCGTCCCGGCGGGCCGCCGCGACCTGCGCCTCTAGCCGAGCGCGTGTCTTCTCCGCCCTTTCCTCTGCCTCGATCGCCGCCTCAGCGCGCGCGAGCAGGCCAGCCAGCGCGGCTGGATCGTCGGTCGGCGGGAGGGTCAAACCGTCCGATAGCTGCGCGGCGAGACCGGCATGGCGCGCGAGGAGCGCCTCGCTCGCCTCCTCCGCCTCGGCCACGGTGCGCCAGAGATCGAGCACGCGCTCCCTCGCCGCCAACAGCTCGCGCACGGCGCCCAGCCCCGCATCGCCGGGCAGGTCGAGCGGGGAGCATACGGCGCTCCAGACCGCGTCCGCTTGCGCGCACGCGCTTGCCGCTTCGGCCAGGCGGGCGGATATCTCCGCGCTCGTCGCCTCGAAGGCGGCGATCTGACGGCGCAACTCGGCCACGCGCTCGACCCGCTCCGCCTCGCTGCCGCGCCGATCGGCGAGATCATCGGCCGCGGTCACGGCGCGCTCATAGGCCAGGGGCAGGGGCAGGTCGCCCGCCCAGGCCCGCTCCACCTCGGGATCGGCCGCGCCCTCGAACAACCGCCGGCAGATCAGCGCCCAGCCGCCATCGCGTCTGCGCCGAGCGGCGGCGACAAGGGCTGCGTCCGGGATCGGACCGTCGCCGGACAAGACCGCCAGCCGGGCGCGCGCGGTCTCCGCCTCGGTGCGAGCCGTCGCGAGATCAGCGCTCAGGCGGGCACGATCCTGCTCGGCCGCGTCGCGACGCGCGCCCAGACGCTCATACTCGCTCAATGGAAGCGGGCGCAGCGCGGCCAGCGCCTCCGCCCCGCCGGTCCAGCCAGGCACGCGCCGGAGCGCCTGATCCAGCGCGGCCCGGCGCTGCGCCACCACGCGCGCGGCATCGGCGGCGCTCGCCGCCGGATCGGCGCCGATCTCGCGGACGAGGCGCTTGAGAACGCGCAGATCGGCCGGAGGCGGCAGCGCGGCTAAGGCGCTGGCGGCGTTGTCGCGCTCGGCCTGCTTGGCGGCGGCCTCGCGGGGCAGCCGGTTGAGGTCTCCCCGCAGAGCATCGTGCTCCGATAGGAGCTGGCGCGCACGGGCAATGGCGGGGAGGGGCGGGACAGGGTCCGTCGGCTCCGCGCCCAGGCGGCGCAGCATCGCGGCGATTCGCCCGGTCGCGGCGTCAAGCTCGGACTGCCGGGCGGGACGGTCCGCCGCCGCCTTCTCCATCGCGCCGGCGCGTCGCACCAGCCTGTCCAGTTCGGTGCCCGCCTCGATCAGGGCCTCGTCGACCGTGATCAGGGCGACCTTGCCGGCGGTGGCGTCGCGAGTCTCGGTTGCGTGCCGGATCGCCTGCTCGGCCTCCCGCAGCGCGCGTTCCGCGTCATCAAGCCGCGTGCCCGCATCGACCGGCATCACCGGCGCCCCCGGATGGGCGGCGAGCCACGCCGTGTGCTGATCCAGGGCCGCGAGCGTGGGGCGGACCCGGCGCACGCGATCGAGCTGCGAGAGGCGGCGTGTCGCGCGCTTATGGGACAGGTCGAAATCGTCACGCCGGTCCTGAAGGGCCTTGACTTCAGCCTCTTGCTTCTCCCGCACCTCAGGCTTCAGGGTGGCCGCAGCCACGCGCTTGCGGGCGCCAAGGAATTGGTCGAGCGCTTGATAGAAGGGGCGGCTCTGCGTTCTCCGGGGTGGCGCCAAGCTGTCGCGGGCGCCCTCCAACTTCATCCGCAAGTCGCGCGCTTGGCGCACGCCACCCGAGGCCGACACCAGCGCCTCGGCCAGGGCGCCGCCTGATTCGAGGAGCGCCTGTCCGCCCTGGCGCAGCCGGTCGGTGTCGAGCGCGAAGAGCCGCTCCAGCAGCGGACGATCGGCGCCGCCCAGCAGCGCCGCGAGCACGGCCGGGTCTATGCGTTCCCCGCTGGCGTCGATCAGCGTGTTGCCTTGGCCCTTGCGCCGGCCAAACACGACCGCGCCGCTGGCGGTCTCGGCGTGCGCCAGCAGGCGCATTTCCTTGTATCCGTAGCGAAAGCCCATCGGGGTCTGGGCGCCGACGCCGAACAGCAGGTCGCAGAACGCGCCGCGCAGGATGGACTTGCCGGCGCCGTTTGGCGCGATCAGCAGGTTGATCCGGCCCGGCGCCGGGTCCAGCTCGATGCGCTCGGACTGGAAGATGCCGTAGTGCGTGAGGGCGAGTGAGGTGAGCCGCACCGCTCAGTCCTCCGCCGCCATGTGCGCGAGCAGCAAGTGGCGCGCGCGCTCGAGCAGCTCCGGCGTCGTCTCGCCACGCGCGGCGGCCACCGCCGGATGGTGCTCCCCCAGCGCCTCGCGCAAGCTTCGCGCGCGATCGAGCATCGCCGCGCAATAGGCTTGCAGGTCCGGCGCCAGCGTGTCCGGCTCCATCCTGTCGATCTGGCGCAGCAACTGACCCAACGCGTCGGAGCGCGCGCGCGTCGCCGCGCGGTCGCGGGGCGGGCGGGTCAGGAGGCGCACGTCCTCGAGCCAGATCGCGTCGCCGGCGAGCGCCGTCGCCTCGCCGTGCAGCCGGTCGCGCGTCGCGCCAAGGTCGCTAACCAGCCCCGCGTGCGCGCCGCACGCGCCGCGCAGCGTAAGCCGCACCGCCAAGAGCCGGTCCCCGGCCTCGTCCAGGGCCAGGCCGAGCCGCTGGCGCACGGCGTCCAGCACCGCGCCCTCGTCCTGCTCTTGGGTCAGCGCGATGTCCAGCATCGCCCAGCGCACGTCGTCGAGGGGGTGATGCACAACCGCCGCCACGCGCCCATCGCGTACGGCTACAAGTGTCGCGCCCTTCGGCCCGGTCTCGCGGATATGCCGCCCCTGGGTGTTGCCGGGGAAGACGATCCAGCACGGGTCGCGCGCCAGCTCCTCGCGGGCGTGGATGTGGCCAAGCGCCCAGTAGTCGTAACCATGCTTGGCGAGCTGATCGACTGTGCAGGGAGCGTAGTTTTCGTGCCCATCGCGGCCGGTGGCGGCGGTGTGGAGCAGGCCGATGTTGAAGGCGCTGGGCTCTGGCGTGGGGTATTCGAGGGCGAGATTGGCGCGCACGTCGCGCGTGGCGAAGCTCTGGCCGTGGATCGCGACCCGGTGCTCCGCAAGGCGCACCGTCCCTGGCTTCGCGGCGTCGAGGATCGTGCCCGCGCCCTCGGGCAGGCGCAGCCGGCCGAGCACCGGATTGGCGGCGTCGTGATTGCCGTGAATGGCGTAGAACTTGATGCCGGCCTCCTTGAGCCGCGCGATCTCTGTCAGCAGGAAGTGCCCGGTGCGCCAGTCCTGCCACTCCCCGTCGATCAGGTCGCCCGCCACTACCACGAACGCGACACGCTCGCGCAAGGCGAGGTCGACAAGGTTGGTGAACGCCGCGCGGGTCGCGGCGCGAATGCGCTCCGCTGGCGCGTCACGATCGGCGGCCAGTCCGCGCAGCGGACTGTCTATGTGCAGGTCGGCCGCGTGCAGGAAGCGGAACTCGGTCATGGACCGACCCTAGCCGCGATGCCGAGTCGCTGCCTACCCGACGGTTCGGGTCTCCCAATCCTCACCCCGCAAGCCGCCCCACGTCCTTCAGGTCTTGCGCGCGCTGCTTCGCGCGTCGCTCATAGCTGGCCTCGTTCTTGGTGCAGATCAGGCTATAGGGGCGGCCGCGGCGGTCCGTGGTTGTGTTAACGTCGCAGCGCGCCTGCTTGATCGTCTGCTCGACATGACTTCGATTGGGCTCGGCCGCCTTGAGGGTCCAAGTCTTGCGCTCGGAATCGGAGAGAAAGCGCGCGAGATCAGTGCAGAGCGGGCAGCGGCACGGAAGCGCGCTGTCGCGCCGCCAATCGGCGGGAGGCGCAAGGGGTTCCGCGATCCGGGTGCGCAGATGCGCAAGGCAGGCGGTGCGCAGCGGTTCGAGCGCTGGCGGCGTCTCCGCGCCAGGGCTGAGCAACCGCCGCGCGGCCGGGACGAGAACCGCATCCAGGCCATAAGTCTTGGGCCAGGCAAGAACGTAGCCCGTGGCCTGTTCAGTCAGGCGCTCATCAATCGCGCTGAGACCGGTCAGGAGATCGACCACAATTCCGGCATTCACCTCCGGGCCACTCTGCCATGCGGGGCGCGGCGCAGCACGCGCTGGATCGCCGGGGAGCGCCTTCAGCAGCCGGGTGGCGGCACCTTCGAGCTTGACTTGGCCGTCCTGCCACGCGGCCGCCGCCCGAGCCAGCAGGTCGGCGCAGGCATCCAAGGCCTCAGCGCCCGTGCCGGCGATGACGCGCTCGATCAGTTTCCCGCGCCGGGACGGCGGCAGATGATCCAGCGCGTCGATGATGATTTCATTGTCGCTCTTTGCGTGGCAGCCCGCCGCAACAACGTCCGCGAGCAGTCTTTCGATCGTGTCCGCGTCGTCAAGCTGGTTCAGCAAGGCAAGCATCTGCCCGACCTCGCTCGGATCTTCGCGCTTCCGATAATGCCAGACCTGCTTCGGCCAACGTGCGATCATGTGCGACGCAAGATCGTGCGCCTGACGCCAGAGCGAAGCATGGTCACCCGGGGGACTGTCCGCCCAGCGCTGTGTCAGATCCTGAAGGTATGGCAGCGTGGCCGATAGGCCAGCCTCGCTCAGGACCGCGAAGAACCGCTCACTGGGCCACAGCACCAGAGCGGCCCGCCGGTAGGTGCGCTCGAAGGAAGCGCCTTCGTTGCCGGTCGCCTCGCGGAAATGCTCCTCGTCGGGTTCAAGCTCCTCGCACGCATCGGGCGGCGAGATTTCCTCCTCATCGGCTGGAAGATTGCCAAGTGCGGGCGTTTCGCCATCAGGCCGCCGCCAGTCGGACAAGGTGATGGTGTGATCGAACACCTCGCCCGCCTCGAACGCGTCTTCCTCATCGTTATTCCACCGCCGATACCTTCCGTAATCGCCGGAGTACTCGGCCGCGCCACTCTCCTCGATGGTCAGCAGCGCCAAATAGAGGTCGAAGTCCGCCTGTCGCGCGGCCGCCGTCAGCACACCGGCGACCGCGGCGTCGGCCCCCTTGAGCGCCACGAAACCCAGCTCGGCCGGTGTGTAGGCATGGTCGAGCAAGTAGACCAGCTTCTCGGGCGTGGTGTCCTCGGCAAGGGCCTTCTCGTCACGAAAGCTTTGCAGCAGCGTGGCCACCGACGCCTGTTGCTCGTCGTAATCGGGCGGCCTTAGCACGCGGCTCCGGCCAGTCTGGTTGCGGCGCACCAGGTTATAGACCAGGACCAGGCGGCAGCCGTCCGTGACAGGCAGAACCTCGTGGACGCAGTCCGCGTAGAAGGCAGCGAACGCCGCCTCGCCGGGATCCTGGGGGCGCGGGTCAAGGCGGACCTCGCGGCCCTTGTGGCGCACCACCAGTTCGCCACCGGTGAAGTCCGAGGGCAGGACGATCGCCAAGGTCGCGAACATGCCGTCCGCCTTCTCGGTGTCGCGATGGCTGACGAAAAAGCCGCCCCGGTCATAGACCAGCAGCTTGTAGAACTTGGCATCGATCGGCTCGTCCACGCCGAGGCCCTCGGCGACCCGGGACTTGATCCCATCCAGTGTTCTTGCCCAGTGCCGTCCGCCCAGGCGCACCCGATCCGGGCCGATCTGCCCGCAGCGCCGCACCGCGGTGTCGATGATGGTCTCCTCACCCCGGCCGAAGGGTGCCGGGTCGGCCGCGGCGATGAGTTGCTCGGCCTGCGTTGGCAGGAGCGGCAACGCCACGCGGCCGACACCGTCCACCTCCAGAAGCGGGGCCAGAAGCTCGGTCGTGCCGGCGACGTAGAAATCGCCGGGCCGGCGAACCGTTTTGAGGAGCGAAGCGAGGTCCGTGGTGAGTGCTGGCATCACTGCGGCTCAATGATAGCGGAATGACTTCTGGCTGGCGGGCTGCGCTGACGCGCCTGATCGTGCCACGGTGCCAGGATGTGGCCAACCCCACGAATGGCATTGGCCTCGGAATGATCCCCTTGTTACGAACGTGGCCTTGATCGCCGCCGAACTCGGCGCCGCGTTGCCAAGATCGCGCGTCACCGCCAAGCTGCTTCCGACGAGAACAAGGGGGAGCACCCATGGCACCGCGGCTTCGTTTCGGCATTTTCCTGGCGCCGTTCCACAAGCCCGGAATCAACCCGACCCTGGCGCTTCAGACCGATCTCGAACTGGTGCAATGGCTTGACCGCTGCGGCTACGACGAGGCCTGGTTCGGCGAGCACCATTCAGCGGGCACCGAGCTCAGCGCCTCGCCGGAGATCTTCATCGCGACCGCGGCCGAGCGGACCAAGTCCATCAAGCTCGGGACCGGCGTGATCAGCCTGTCGTACCACAATCCCCTCTGGGTGGCGCAGCGGGTCGTGCTGCTCGACCACCTCACCCGCGGGCGCGTCATGTTCGGCGCGGGCCCTGGGTCGCTGCCGACGGACGGCACGATGATCGGCCTTTCCCAGGCGCAGACGCGCGAGCTGATGGAACAGAGCCTCGCGGTCATCATGCAGTTGTTGACCACCGAGGAGCCGGTGACGTTCAAGAACGACCGCTGGGATCTGCGCGAGGCGCGGCTGCATCTCCGGCCGTACTCGAACCCCTTGTTCGACGTCGCGGTCGCCGCCGTGGCCTCGCCCACCGGACCGAAGCTCGCCGGGCGGCACGGCGTCGGGATGCTTTCAATCGGCGCGACGACCGCGGCCGGCTTCGATGCGCTCGCGCTGCACTGGACCGTGCTGGAGGAACAGGCGAGGAAGTACGGCAAGGCGGTGGATCGCTCGAAGTGGCGCCTGGTCGGCATGGTCCACTGTGCGGAGACGAAGGAGCAGGCGTACAAGGACGTGGAATACGGGATCGAGCACTGGTTCCGCTATCTCCAGTCCGTGGCCGCGTTCCCGCAGATGACGGTGGGCGGCTCCAACCTCCAGGAGATGATATCCTTCGTGAACGACAGCGGCCTGGGCGCCATCGGCACGCCGGACATGTGCGCCGAGCAGATTGACCGACTGATGAAGCAGTCGAACGGCGGCTTTGGCGCCTACCTGCTGCTCGCCCACAACTGGGCCAACCCGGCGGCGACGCTGCGCAGCTACGAGCTGGTCGCGCGGGAGGTGATGCCGCAGTTCCAGGGCCAGGCGCATCCGACGATCGAAGCGGCGCAGCGCGCGGCGGCGGTGCGACCAGAACTTGCGGCGGTCCACGCCCAGGCCGTGGAGACGGCCCGGGCGCGCTATGCGGCGGAGAACGCGTCCTAGAGTCGTTTCATTCAGACTGGAACGCGCTGCTGAGCTCTTCCCTTGCTGGAGCTTGAGGGACGGGGGGGGGTGAGACGGCATTGCAACGCGGTTATCCTCCAAACGGTCTAGCGGCGCTGGACCTTATTGAGCCGACATGCGCATCGTGTCCGGGTCAGCGCATGGCAGCACCCATCATGAAATCGCGGCCTGAAAAGAGCGGGCAGCATCGGCTGAGCATTCGCATCGACCTGGCGTCCGGCGCGAGGATCGGGCCTGGCAAAGTCGCTCTCCTGGAGGAGATCGCGCGCACGGGCTCCATCTCCGCCGCGGGCCGGGCGCTCCGGATGTCCTATCGCCGCGCGTGGGAGCTGGTGGAGGATCTGAACCAGAGCCTCGGCAAGCCGGTCGTGGTGACGGCCGCGGGGGGCGCCGGCGGCGGCGGCGCGAGCCTGACGCCCGCTGGAAAGGCCGTCGTCGCGCAGTATCGGGCGGTCGAGGCCGCGGCGGTGCAGGTCGCCCGCAAGCACCTGGCGGCGATCAGTCGGGCGTGTGGGAGCATCGACGCTTAGCCAGTCGCCTCGGCGGCCTGTAATTGACCAAGGGCGGCAAGAAAGGAACCGACGGCCGCCGACCGCAAAGGGATATAGCGCTTGCCCGCTTGCCGGCACAGCCGCTTCACCCTGAGGGCGGCGTCGTGACTGATGCAATCCACGGGAAACAGCACCAGGTCCGCGCGGGTCGCGAGACCTGCGAGCAGGTCGGGCCGGTCCTCGATGCCGCCGTCATGGTAAAGGAAGACACCCCCAAGGCGTTCGCCGATCGCTCGCAGGTGGGCAACCTGATTGGGGCGGCCACCGACATAGAGCAAGGAGAGCCCGTCCAGCTTGGGAATTGTCGAGGCGCCGCCGCTCGTGTCTGGCTCACAAGGCTGGATCGCCGCCTCCACCACGGACAGTTCGCGGCGCAATGCCCGGTTTTCGTTCTCGATATTCAGACGGTCCCGGCGCTCCTGGTCGAGCGCGCGTTCGGCCGAAGACAGACGCTGCTCCAGCGCGGCCCGCCGCCGTGTCTCCGCGCCAAGGCGGCGCTCGAGATCAGCGACGAGCTGGCGTAGCGAAGCTGTCTCCTCGTCCGCGGCGTGAGCGGACTCAATCTCCTCGGCAGCGATGCGGCTGGCGAGAGCCTGCCGCAACCGCCGGATCTCGGCATCGCGCGACACAATACTGTCTTGCAGCCGCGTCTGCTGACGCTCGAGCTTGGTTTCCAGCTCCACTTTTTCCGATTCCAAAAGGAATAGCCGCCGGATGTCGGCCCGGTTGGCCGCGCCGACCAGGTGCGAAAGCATGTGGACTTGGCCAAACACCTCGCGGATCAGGACCGGCGTGCTGGCCGGGTGCGTCAGCGTGGCCCAATAGGCTCCGGGAATGTCGCCGCGCTGGCGGGCGGCGCGCCAGAGTTCGCGTACCTCCTGCTCTGCCTTTGCCTTGGCAAACTGGTGAATGGCCAAAAGATGCTGTTGATCCAGAGCTTTGTTCAGGCGCTTCGAGGCGCTGTCGTGCCGTGTGGCGAGCGCGACGGCGCGGGCGTGCAAGTCATGATCAGACTCGCCATCCTGAGCCAGCCCAAGCCTTGTCAGGACCCGCCTCAGCTCGGCGGTGGACAAGCAGGTGCCGATGATCGAGCAGTGCAGGTTTGGATTGAACTCCCAGATCTTGGTGCGCCGGGAGGAGAATGATTCGGGCGACGAGGATGGATCGGGGATGCCGCGAGCGATGAGGGGAGCCGGGGGCGGCGCCAGCACGCCAAGCGATGCCAGCGAGGGCACGCGCTTCCTTCCGCGTCCATGAGGCACTCCTACCGAGGGCAGCTCGTGGAGGATTGATTCACCGCCCATCGCATTCCCATACCGCTGTGTCCGGCCGGGGATGACGGCACCACTGTCCTGCGCTATCGTCAAGTGGGAATAGCGATCACGCCAGGATCGCCGTGCTCAGAAATGCTACAAGACGCCGGTCGGTTGTTCAGGGCGCCGTGTCCGGGCGCATATAGCGGTTGCCTAGCTCTGTCGTCCCTGCCATCGTTCCGAGAAAGCGGGCAACGCGGGGGAGGACCAATGACCATGACCGATCCATGGAGCCTGAGTGATCCGAGTCTATTGCAGGAACTCTATTCCGCCGAGGTGACGCTGGCTGGGTTGCTCTCGGGGCTCGGCATCCAGATCGCGCCGGTCGCGGTGCTTGGCGATGTCGGCGCACCGGGCGTGTACAATCTGCCGAGCCTGGCGCCGAGCACGACGGAGGCAGCGACCTACACTGCCGCGGGCACGCCTGTGAGCGACACCTACACAGGAAGCACCCTTTGGGATCTTCTCAACCAAGCGGGCGGTGTCAGCACAACCAGCGCGAAGAACGACATACTCAGCAAGTACGTCATTGCGACGGGGAGCGACGGGTACAAGGCGGTATTCTCCCTGGGCGAAATCGATCCCCAGTTCGGCAACCAGCCAGTTCTGGTGGCTGATTCCGACACCGCCGGTCAACTCGGACCGTCCGGCTCCGACGGCCTGGCCCGGATGGTGGTGCCGGGCGACATCACCGGGGGCCGCTACGTGTCCGATCTCGTGAGCCTCGATGTCGGCAGCCTCCCGGAACCGGGGCCGAGCGGACCCGGCGGGCCATCGAGCGCGTTCACGCTATCCGGGCAGGTCGCCGCCCCTGGCACCTACACGCCCGTGACGCTGCAAGCGCTGAACCAGGGCACCACCGAAACGGCCACCTATCTGTCTGGCAGCGGCCAAGTGACGGACACCTACACCGGGGTGTCGCTCTGGAGCTTGTTGCAGGACGCCGGGCTCCTGTCCGATCCGTCCATCAAGAACGATTTGTTGCGCGACGTCGTGGTCGCAACCGGAAGCGACGGGTACCGAGCCGTCATATCCCTCGGCGAGATAGATCCGGCTTTCGGCAACCAGCCCGACCTCGTTGCCTATAAGGACACTGGCGGGCAGCTTGGGCCGAACGGCGTCGACGGGTTCGCCCGCCTGGTTCTCCCGAACGATCAGGCCGGCGGGCGCTACGTGTCCAACCTCGTCAGCCTCCAAGTTGTTGATGTCGCGGCGCCCCATCAAGGAATCGCCTGAGACGCCCCTGGCGTTCGCGATTATGAGTACGGAGCCGAGGCGGGAAGCGTTATCGTCATCGGAACCGCGCCACACGCTTGTTGTTTGGGGTGGGTCATCCCAACAAGCGGAGCTGCCGCATGAAGGCCGTCGTGTTTCATGGCGTGGGCGACATTCGGCTTGAGGACGTGCCGGAGCCTGATATCCAAGACCCGACCGACGCGATCGTGCGGCTGACCGCGTCAGCGATCTGCGGCACCGACCTGCATTTCGTGCGCGGCTCGTTCTCAGCCATGAAGTCCGGCACGATCCTGGGCCATGAAGGTGTCGGTATCGTCGAGAAGGTGGGCGCCTCGGTGCGCAATTTCCGCCCTGGGGACCGCGTCGTGATCGGCTCCACGATCGCCTGCGGCACATGCTCCTACTGCCGCGCCGGCTATTTCGCCCAATGCGACAATGCCAATCCGCATGGCAAGCGGGCGGGGACCGCCTTCTTCGGCGGACCGGGGCCGACCGGTCCGTGGAATGGGCTGCAAGCCGAAAAGGCGCGCATTCCTTTCGCGCATGTCGGAATGGTCAAGATTCCTGACAATGTCACGGATGACCAAGCCATCTTGGTCTCCGACATCTTTCCAACTGGCTGGTTCGGCGCCGATCTCGCGGATATCCACGAAGGCTCGACGGTCGCGGTGTTCGGCTGCGGCCCGGTCGGCCAGTTCGCGATCGCCAGCGCCCGCCTGATGGGGGCGGGACGGATCATCGCGGTCGACCATCAGGAGGACCGGCTCGAAATGGCGCAGCGTCAAGGCGCCGAGATCGTCAACTTCGATCGCGAGGACCCGGTCCAGACAATCGTGGAACTGACCGGCGGGATCGGAGCGGACCGGGCGATCGACGCGGTCGGCGTCGATGCCGAGCACGCCCATCACGGCCCCGCCGCATCCACAGCCACGCGCGCGGGCGACGCCGTGAAATCCATCGTGGGCGCCGTGATGCCGGGCGGAGACGGCGAGGGTTCGCGGGGTCACACCTGGAAGCCGGGCGACGCGCCGGAGCAGGTGCTTGATTGGGCTGTCGAGGCGCTGGCCAAGGCCGGCACGCTGGCGATCATCGGCGTCTATCCGCCGACGCAGAACGACTTCCCGATCGGCCAGGCGATGAACAAGAACCTTACCATAAAGATGGGCAATTGCCACCATCGCAAGTACATCCCTCATCTGCTCGACCTGGTCGCCTCCGGAACCATCGACCCGGTCAAGATCCTCACCAAGGTCGAGCCCATGAGCGACGTGATCGCGGCCTATGAAGCCTTCGACAAGCGCCGCCCCGGCTGGCTGAAGGTCGAGCTGAAGCCGGTGGCGGCGTAGACGGGACGGGATCGGCGATCCGGAGGCCAATCGAATGGCGAAGCTCGAGAAGAAGGTCGCCCTCATCACCGGCTCGGATTCGAGGATGGGCCAGGCCATGGCCGAGGAGTTCGCGCGCGCCGGCGCGGATGTCGCCCTCACCTTCCACACGGACGAAGCCGGCGCCGAGGAGAGCCGCCGCCGCGTGGAGGCGGCCGGACGAAAGGCCATTGTGCGGCAGGTCGACGTCCGGGACGAGGGGAGCGTCGCCGCCTTGTTCGACGCCGCCTGCGGCGCGCTCGGCGCTCCCGACATCCTGGTCAACGACGCGGGAGTCGGCAGTGGCGGGACCAGCGTGGCCGAGATGACGACCGAGGAATTCGACCGCGTCATCAAGACGGATCTCTACGGCCCGTTCTTCTGCTGCCGAGAGTTCATCCGCCGGCGCCAGGCCACGGGCGGCGGCGGGAAAATCCTCAACATCACCTCGGTGCACGAGGCGATCCCCAGCCCTGGCAGCGCCGCCTATGGCGCGGCCAAGGGCGGGCTCCTGACCTTCACCCGCTCGCTGGCGCTTGAGCTCGCGCCGCTGCGGATCAACGTCAACGCGATCGCCCCCGGTCTCATCCATACGCCCATGACGGCGAAACGCGTCGAGGATCCGGAGAAGATGAAACAGGAGCTGCCGCACATCCCCTGGAACCGGCCAGGGGAGCCGTGGGAGATCGCCCGCCTGGCGCTCTACCTTGTCTCGGGGGACTCCGACTACGTCACGGGCCAGAGCTTCACGATCGACGGCGGGCTCGAAATGAACTGGGGCCAGGGCGCCTGAAGGGGGATCCGGCGCGCTCACCGGAACCGCGATCGCCGCCGGTTGTTTCCTCGCTGCGAGCAACGGAACCGAGGCAGGACATCCCCATGCCCGACCCCTCCCACGCACGCGACCGGATGGTCGGGGTCCAGATCGCCCGGCGTGGCGTGCGGGACCGCAACGTGCTGGAGGCGATGCGGCGCGTGCCGCGCGAGGCCTTCGTCGAGCCCGGCTTCGAGGAGTTCGCCTACGAGGACGGCCCGCTGCCGATCGGGGAAGGCCAGACGATCTCGCAGCCCTATATTGTCGCCTTGATGGTCGAGGCGGCCGAGGTAAAGCCCGGGGAGCGCGTCCTCGAAGTTGGCGCCGGCTCGGGTTACGCGGCGGCCGTCATGAGCCGCATCGCTGATCGCGTTCATGCGATCGAGCGGCACGCCTCCCTTGGCGAGAGCGCCCGGCGGCGGTTCGACAAGCTGGGCTACGGGAACATCGCTCTGCGCGTCGGCGACGGGACGAAGGGCTGGCCGGACGCCGCGCCGTTCGACGCCATCCTGGTATCGGCTGGGGGGCCGGAGGCGCCGCGGGCCTTGAAGGAGCAGCTCGCGATTGGCGGCCGCTTGGTTGTCCCGGTGGGCGGGTCGGACAGGCATCAGAAACTACTGAAACTGACGCGCAGGGGTGAGGCCGATTTCGAAGAGGAAGACCTCGGCGCCGTCATGTTCGTGCCCCTGATCGGGGAACAAGGCTGGGCGGAGGACGGGCGGCGCGCGGCGACCAACCATGTTCCCGGCCAGTCCCGCGGGCGCTCCCTGTCGGAGATGATCGCCGAGGCCGCCGAGCCTCTGCCCGACTTCGATGATCCCGCCTTCGGCCCGCTGTTCGACCGCTTCGCCAACCGTCGGGTCGTGCTGTTGGGCGAAGCCAGTCACGGCACGTCCGAGTTCTATCGCGCCCGCGCGGCGATCACGCGGCATCTGATCGAGCGGCACGGGTTCACCATCGTCGCCGTGGAGGCCGACTGGCCGGACGCCGCGGCGGTTGACCGCTATGTTCGCCATCGTCAGGCCCGAGCTGATGCCGCGCCGCCGTTCCAGCGTTTTCCAACCTGGATGTGGCGCAACACCGATGTCGCCGCCTTTGTCGAATGGATGCGCGAGCACAATGAGAGGGTGCCGGAGCCGAATCGGCAGGCTGGCTTCCATGGCCTCGACATCTACGACATGCGCGGCTCGATCGCCGCCGTCCTCGACTATCTCGACAGAGTGGACCCCGAGGCCGCCAAGGTCGCGCGCGAGCGCTACGGCTGCCTGACGCCCTGGCAAAAGGAGCCCTCGACGTACGGGCACGCGGTGCTCACGGCTGGCTACCGCAAATGCGAGCAGGCGGTCATCGACCAGTGCCAGGAGCTGCTGCGCCACCAGCTTGAGTACGCCGCCCAGGATAGCGAGGGTTTTCTCGACGCGGCGCAGAACGCGCGCTTGATCGCGTCCGCCGAGCGCTATTATCGCATCATGTTTTACGGCGGCGCGGAATCGTGGAACCTGCGCGACACCCACATGTTCGAGACCCTCGGCCATTTGCTCGACGCGCGCGGCGCTCGGTCAAAGGCGATCGTGTGGGCGCACAATTCGCATATCGGCGACGCCCGCCATACCGAGATGGGCGCGGTCCGCGACGAGTTGAACATCGGCCAGCTCTGCCGCGAGCGGTTTGGCGCGGGGGCCGCCCTGATCGGCTTCGGCACCCATACGGGCACGGTCGCGGCCGCGACCGATTGGGACGGGGACATGGAGATCAAGCGCGTGCGGCCGTCGCACCGCGACAGCTATGAGCGGCTCTGCCATGACGCCGGGCTTCCACGCTTCCTGCTCGTCCTTGGCCAGGACACGGCGTTGCGCCGCCGTCTCTTGGAACAACGGCTGGAACGGTTCATCGGCGTGATCTACCTCCCAGACACCGAGCTGAGGAGCCACTACACGGAAGCCTCGCTGCCGCGGCAATTCGATGCCTATGTCTGGTTCGACGAGACCACGGCCGTCACGCCGCTGGGGCCGGAGCACAGGAGGTCCGGGGTTCCCGAGACCTACCCGTTCGGGTTGTAGCCGCGCGGCTGGATCGTTTTACTCGGCACAACGCTGGAACGAACCGATACAACGGCTCAAACATCCTTCGCGCTGTCCCCGCCTGTCACTTCGCAGTCCGCGCCCGTCACCATCGCGGCGGCATCGGAGGCGAGGAACACGGCGGCTGGCGAGATGTCGTCGGGTTGCAGCCAACCAACCTTCAGCGGCACGGTGGGCGCGCGCGTGTCCCACGCCTGTTGCGGGCTCGGCCGCTCGGGAGGCTTCTGGCCGGTCTCGGCCATGCTTTCCCTCAACCGCTTGTCGTAGCGCGTGAGCGGCGTGTCCACGAGGCCGGGGATGAGCGCGTTCACCGTGATGTTGTACTGGCCCAGTTCCATGGCGGCCGACTTCATCAACCCCAGGATGCCCCATTTCGACGCCGAGTAGCTTGACGCGTCCTTGGTGCCGTGCTTGCCCTGCATGGAGGAGAGCACGATGATTCGCCCATAGCGCCGGGCCACCATCTTGGGCGCGAAGGCGCGAATGGTGTTGGCCGTGCCGTTCAGGTTGTTGTTGATCACGTCGAACCAGTCGCTGTCCTCCATCTCGAGGAGCGGCTTCCAGCGCTGGATCGCCGCGTCGGCAACGACGATGTCGATCTTGCCGTGCGCCTGCTCCACCTGGTCGGCGGCAGCGCGGAGCGCGTTGATGTCGCGGATGTCGGCGCGGATCGCCTCACTCCGTCGGCCATAGGCTTGGATCTGGCGCACGGTCTCGGCCAGCTCGGCAGGCGTGGCGGGCTTGGCGTCCGAAGCCGGGCTGACGGGGCCAGCGATGTCGAGCGCCACGACGTCGGCGCCGTTCGCGGCCAACTCCACGGCGATCGCCCGGCCGATGCCGCGCGCCGCGCCCGTGACCACGGCGACCTTGCCGGTCAGCGCCGAACCGCGCCCCGGACGCACCGGACCAGCGGTCTTGCCGACCGGCGGCTCCGGCATGGGCTGGCCGTCGAGCATGTGGGGCGGGGGCGAGGTTTGGACGGTTTGCGCGGCTGCGGCACTCGCGAGGGCTGCGCCGGCGGCCAAGCCGCCGCCGAGAATGAGGGTGCGGCGGACCGGATCATGGGCCGTCCGTCCGCCGCCATTCTCCTCGGTATCCTGCGCCATGGTCCGCCTCCAACGTGACCTCATGCAACGGGCGAGGCGTGTTTCAGGTTGCGTGATCGCCGTATGCAATCCCATGTGCGCCTGGAGGCGCTTGTCGAGGGCCTGTTCTAACCTGTTGACGGATCGCCCGTTCTCTGCACGAAGGTCGCATCATTGGCGAATTGAGGAACGAGATGCGGCGCCTCGCCCTGTCATTGTTGCTGTTGTGTCTGACCGCGGGCCATTCGAGCGGGGCCGACGCGCAGCGCAATTTTGTCATCTTTTTCCAGAAATGGTCGGCGGCCTTTGACGATTCGGCCCTGCGCGTCATCGCTGAGGCCGCGCAGTGGGCGAAGTCGCACCCGGATGCACAGATTGACGTGACTGGCGCGGCGGACCTCACAGGCAGCAAGCAGGCCAATATCCTGCTCTCAGAGCTGCGGGCTCAGGTGGTGGCCGATCAACTAGCCGCGGACGGCGCCGATTCGCACCGGATCAAGCAGACGGGCCTCGGTTCGGTCGATTACGCCCTGAGTTCGCAGGAGAGCCGGCGGGTTGTGATATCCTTCCCGCTGTCCTGATCGCGTCCGCCCTGGATGGGTGGGATAGACTCGTGCCGTTGGCCTGCACGAGAGATCGATGATCGAAACCGCTCGTCTTATTCTCCGCCCCTGGCGGGAAAACGACCTGCCGCTGTTTGCGGAGCAGAACGCCGATCCAGTTGTCATGCGATTCCTAGGGGGTGTGCTCACGCGGGAGGAAAGCGACGCCTACGTTCGGCGCGCGGAGAAGCACCTGGCGGAAACCGGCTTTTGCAAATGGGCCGTCGAGGTCCCCGGCGTGGCGCCCTTCATCGGCACCGTCGGCCTCACGCGCGTGGCATTCGATGCGCTCTTCACGCCAGCAGTCGAGATCGCATGGCGGCTGCACCGGCGATATTGGGGTCGCGGATACGCAACGGAGGCGGGCCGAGCGGCGATCGAGGACGGATTCGAGCGCATCGGCTTGCAGGAAATCGTGTCCATGGCGGCCCTGGACAACACCGCGTCAACGCGGGTCATGGAGCGGTTGGGGATGACACGGATGGTCGAGTTCGATCATCCGAAGGTCCCGGAAGGTAGTCCTTTGCGCAGGCACGTTCTGTATCGATTATCCCGCCCAGGAACGCCCCAACCGGCGAAGTCGAGGTGAAGCAGAGCCACCATGCGAAGAAATCCAGCGCCAAGCGTTCCTATTCCCCCTAGCCCCCGGTGAGTGTCAACGTAGTTGCCGCCTGCCTTTCGTAACGATCTTTCCTATCCTCCGACTGGTGACGAGTGTGCCACGGTGCTCACTGCGGAGAAGGTCCGGTGCTCGCCATCCTCGCCATGCGCGCGCGCGATAGGGCGCGCTGTGCGTGGCTGCGGGTGGCTCCACGCCTCCCATCTCCTCCGTTGCGCTCCGTGGCTTGGGCGTCTGCAGGTCGGGACGGGAAAGCAGGCGCGCCGATCGAACTGGAAAGCTGGATGTGTGAGGTCGCCGTCCGGACGATGCTGTCGCGCTCCGGATTGAGGGTGACGACGCCAACCGGTGTCCAGTTGCGGGTCCGCCCACTCCAGCGCCGTGGATTGCCGGCCCGCGCGGCCTGGTAAAGCGCGTGGCGGGCACGCAGCAGGCCACGATCCTGGCCGGCATGGCGCTGCGCCGGGGTGAGGTAGCGAAGGCCGCTGTGCCGGTGCTCATGGTTGTACCAGTGCACGAAGCACCCCGCCCATCGCCGGGCGGCATCCAGATCGACCAGTCCCTTGAGCGGGAATTCCGGCCGATACTTCGCCGTACGAAACAGCGCCTCAGCGAAGGCGTTGTCATCGCTGACCCGCGGGCGTGAGTAGGATGGCTCGATGCCGAGCCAATGCAGCATGGCCAGCACGGTGGTCGCCTTCAAGGTGGCGCCGTTGTCGCCGTGCAGAACCGGGCGCATCGAGGTGGCATGCGCGCCCTCGGCGAGCGCGGTTCGCCTGGCCAGATGGGCCGCATGCGCGGCGGTGTCGGTGTCATGCACTTCGAAGCCGACGACCTTGCGGCTGTAGAGGTCGAGGATCAGGTAGAAATAGAACCAGCGTCCCTGGACTTGCGACGGCAGGAACGTCACGTCCCAGCACCAGACCTCGCCAGGGCGACTGGCGATGTGAGTGCGAGGCGGCTCCGACGCTCGCGGCGGGCGGGCGCGTCCGCGGCGGTTGATCTGCCCGTGCGCGCGCAGCACGCGGTGAAAGCTGGCCTCGCTGGCGATGTGGAGGCCCTCGTCCGCCAGCATCGGAACGATCCGCGCCGGCGGCGTCTCGGCGAAGCGCGGTTCATTGCACACCGCCACGATCCTCGCCCGCTCGGCCTCGCTCAGCGCATGCGATGGGACGGGGCGGTCGGCGTGCGGCCGGCGATCGCCCCGCGCCAGACCGGCCCCGGCCTTCCAGCGCCGCAGGGTGCGGGCATCGATGCCGGCCAGAGCACAGGCCGGGCTCAGCCGGGCGCCGTCCGCGCGGGCCTGCGCGATGTGGTCTGCCAGGGTTTGGCGGTCTTCCAGACGGGTCATGCGTCCTCGTCCTTGTGAAAGACCGCCGCCAGTTTTTGTGACAGCACAAGCAAGGCGGCCGTTTCGGCCAGCGCCTTGTCCTTGCGACGCAGTTCCCGCTCCAGCTCCTTCACCCGCCGCCGGTCCTCCCGGGCCTCCGCGGCACTGGCCGCGCGCGGCTCGCCGAGGCCGGCGACGGCATCCTGCTTCCAGCCATCCAGCTCGGCCGGATACAGCCCGTGCTCACGGCACCAGGCGCTGCGGGCGGCCTCATCCATCGCCGCCGTGGCAATCACCGCTTCCAGCCGGGCCACCGCCGTCCAGCGTTGACCGCCGCCGCCGCGCCGGTCGCTGGCGCCATTGGCCAGCGCATCCGCCCGCCAGCGCTCCAGTGTCGCGACGCTGACGCCCACCTCTCGTGAGACAACCTCGGCCGCTGAGCTTTCCGGCGGCAATAGCCGCGCCACTATCCTGTCCTTGTATGCCTGTCCGTATCGAGCCACTGCCTGCTATCCGCGCCCCCAGGTTCCAGATCCTATCCGGGCGGCAACTTCTCTGACACCGAGGGCCCCGCGGGCATGGTTTGCACGGAAGCTTTGTCCAGCGGAGCGATTACGCATCCAGCCAATCCCGATCCTTGGTGTGAGCGGCTTCAGGATCGCCGCTTGGACTTATTGCCTGGATGACGACCTCCTCCGTCGCGGACCGGACCCCTTTGGGTGAATCGTCCAAGGCGTGACAGAATCTGCATCGTTCAGGGGCGCGCTTCCAATCTTCTCTTTGCGCATCGGGCAGTCGTGATCGCTACTCTCAATTTGAGGCAGTCCGTCGCGCATATCGGACGGTATGGTAAGCTCGGCAGTTACCCGCCGCCCTCGGTCTTGACGCGCACCTGGCCCTTGTTCATCGCGCGGGCTACGGCGTCCATGTCGCCGCCCTGAATGGCCCGCACAACGGTGTCGTCGCTCGACGTGCTCTCGATCCAGCGCAGCACGGCGGCTTTGGTGGTGATCCACTTGCGCCCGATGTTCCGGCCCGGCAACTCGCCCTTGGCGAACAGGTCATAGACGGTATCCGGCGACACGGTGAGCAGGGCGGCGGCTCCCTGCACGTCCAGCACTTCCGGGAAACGGACAGCGGGCGCGGTTGATCGCTTTCGCTTGGCTTTGATCGGCATGTGCTCCTCGATGTTCGGAGATATTCGGATTTGGTAGGGTATCGTCCTCCGCCGCCGCACGAGCGGATCGTCTCATTTCCGGTCTATCTGCCGGTTGGTCCCGAATATTGCCGATTATCGCGGGTCGCCGTCGCGACGGCGCTGTTGCAGAAGGCGTGTTTAGAAAATTTCGTCACATTTCCCGTCGGCTAGTCGAGCATTGTGGCTCTCCGGCTCGGTGCCACTTGGTCACGTCGCCTAGCGCCAATAGCTCGGAACCCTACCGCGAGATGGAAAGTCTGTCTCGCTCGGTAAATCTCAGAGATTCAAACATGAACTTGTTAGCCGCAGCCGCTTTGGTGCTAGAATAGCCTCGCGCCTTTTCTATGACATCAAGATTATGTAGATCGCGATACTCTCCGCATTGCATTTTGAAGCATTGCATTTTGAAATGCATGTACAGCGTATTGACCGATCTGGATATGGTTGTATCCCCACAATATAAAGCTATCAGATATTTCAGCTTGGCAATTGCTTTGTCACAACAGAGTCCACCAGATGGACCGGTACGGTAATTAGTCGGTCTTGAATAACTCGTTCAGGCTGGCTGGCAGGTAACCAGGTGGCGTCTGCGCGCGGGTGAAGCTGGAGCAGGCTGGCGAGGAGAGCCGTCAAAAGCGCCCGGAGGTGGGCGAGGATCTTGCGGATGTTGTGCCCGCAGCCGCAGAGGACGGCGAAGATGGCGTCGCCGAGCAGGCCCTTGAGGCCGCAGCGGGCGAGGCGGCCATCGGTCTTCATGTGGCCGATCTCGGGCTCAATCGCACTGCGGCGCTTGAGGAGCCTGGCCAGCCTCGGCGTGATGCCGCGCCGTGAGCCGCTGATGAGCACCCTGGTGCCCTGCACGCCGTGGCCGCGGTAGCCGCGGTCGACCACGGCGAGGCTGGGGCGGCAAGCCGTCAGGGTCTCGACCTGCTGGAGGGCCTCGCCGAGCGTGTGCCCGTCATAGGGGTTGCCGGGCATGGAGCGCATACCGACGACGAAGCCCTCGGCG
The DNA here is from genome assembly GCA_963818725.1 of uncultured Pseudomonadota bacterium. Taxonomy (GTDB): domain Bacteria; phylum Pseudomonadota; class Alphaproteobacteria; order Acetobacterales; family Acetobacteraceae; genus DATFDN01. Next base: position 750,017 of record CAWFTU010000001.1, read on the forward strand.
AGGGTGGTGGCGACGCTGACCTTGGTGCCAAACTCGTAGCGCACCCGCGCCTTGCCCTTGGCGATGCAGTCGACCTCCGGCTCGTGCAGGGCGTAGATCTTGTTCCGGCTCTTGGGTGTCTGCCGCAGCAGGCGGGTGACGAGTGCCATGCGCGCCTCGATCCGCCTCCGGAGTTGCCCCTGGGGGACAGTGCCGAGCTTGCGGCCGGTGTCGCGCAGGACGCGTCCCGTGTAGCCCTTCAGCGTGCGCAGCGCCTTGCGCATGCGCCGGAACTGCCGGGCATGGGCGTGACGCCCGGCCTGGGCGGCCAGACGCGGGGCCTTGCGGTTGTAGTTTTGCCGCAGCCGGATCCCGACCTTCTGCGCCAGCGTCACCAAGGAGCGACGGGCCGTCTCGTAGAGCCGGCTGTCGGTCGGGTGAGCGATGGCTTTTTCCATGACGGTGGTGTCCACCACGATTTCGGAGAGGCTGCGCGGCTTCACGGCCCCCGAGGCCCGGCCTGCCTCGACCGTCTTGGTCAGCAGCCACTCCACGCCCTCTTCGCCGATCCGGCCGCGCCAGCGGCTGAGCGAGGAGGGGTGAAGGGGCAGCCGGTGCTGGAAGAACACCTCGCCGGTGAAGTGCTGGTGGTACGGGTTCTCCACCCAACGGGCGAGGACGGCCTCGTCGGAGAGGCCGTGGGCGTGCTGCAGGTACATCAGGCCTGCGACCAGACGAGGGTGGAGGGCGGGCCGCCCCTCCGGGGAGGGGAAGAAGCCCGCCCAGTGTTCCTCGAACCAGGACCAGTCGATCAGCGCCGCCAGCCGGACCAACTCGTGCTGCCCATCGATCATGTCGACCAGGCGCGGCCGCCGCAGGTCATCCTGTTCGGCTGGGCGGGGACGGTGCTTCATGGTCGCGAGAATCGCAGGGTTTGCCGCCGAGGCCAACCAAACCGTGCAATTCCACAGCGTCCAATTCGGCGGATTGCTGAACCAGATCAATGCATTGGGAGTTGTTCAAGACCGACTAATTACCCACCCCCCTTGCGGCGGGGCGGCATTGCTGATGCAGTTTGGGCATGCAGCGGGACGAGCTGGAGCGCCTGAGCAAGGCCGAGCTGATCGAGTTGGTGCTGCGGCTGCAGCGGCCGGAGAAGACCTCGCGCACCTCGTCCAAGCCGCCGTCCACAGACCGCAAAGCGCGTCGCGAGCAAGCCCGCCCCGGAGGTGCCAAGCCCGGACATGAAGGCCATAGTCGGGCGCTCAGCAGGGAGGTGGACCGCGTCGTCGATCACGCCCCGCAGCAATGCCCGTGCTGCCGCAGGGCGCTGTCGCCCGACCTGCCCAGCGAAGCGGTGAGCGTGCACGAGCGGATTGAGCTGCCGGAGATCAAGCCAATCGTCGAGCACCACCGACGCTTGGCGGTGCAGTGTCCCGGCTGTGGGGCGCGGGTCGTGGCAGCGCCGCCGCCCGCCGCGACAGGCACGCCGTTCGGCCCGCGCCTGCACACGCTGGCGACCTACCTCAAGACCTTTCAGAGCCTGTCCTACGAGCGGCTGCAGGCGACACTGGCCGACCTGTTCGGCCTGTCCATCAGCCAGGGCGGGCTGATGAACCTGCTGCGTCGCGCCCAGACTTGCTTCCAGGCCGGGCGAGGCTTGCCGAAGGTTCCATTCGGCGCAGCCGGATGGAATGGCAAGACGAGGGGCGAGCACGCCGTCGCAGCCCTGCGGCAGGCCAAGGTGGTGGCCTCGGACGAGACAGGCGTCCGGATTGAGGGCAGCAACGCCTATCACTGGGTGTTCCGCTGCAAGGAGGCCGTGGTGCACCACGCCGCCCCGACCCGCGCCGCCGCGGTCGTGCACGCGATGATGGCTGGCCACCAGCCCGAAGTCTGGCTGTCGGACCGCAACTCGGCCCAGCAGGGCCATGGCCAAGTCCAGCAGACCTGCCTCGCGCACCTGGCTCGCGACGTCGCCTACGTGTTGGAAGTGAGCGACGACCCCGTGCCGTTTCGGCTCACGCTCTGGCTCGCCTCGGCCTTCGAGTTGGCGGACAGCATCTCACAACTGGCTGCCTCCACCCTGGTCGCCAAGCGCCGCGCGCTGGCGGGCAGGCTGGTCGCGATCCTGGCAGCACCCACCACCTGCGACTTGGCCCGTGAACTTCAGAACAAGGTGCGCCGAGCGCGCGATCAGCTCCTAACCTTCGCCGACTGGCCCGGCCAGGTCGAGGCCACCAACAACGCCTGTGAGCGCGACCTCCGGCCCTCGGTGATCCAGCGCAAGGTGACCAACGGCTATCGTGCCATGTGGGCCGCCGAGGGTGAGGCCGACATACGCAGCGTCGTCGATACCGCTCGCCTCAAACCGGGCACCAGCGTCTTCAACACCATCCTGCAGACCGTCACGGCCTGATCGCTACGCCCGAAACAGGGGTGGGTAATTAGTCGGTCTTGAACAACTCCCAATGCATTGATCTGGTTCAGCAATCCGCCGAATTGGACGCTGTGGAATTGCACGGTTTGGTTGGCCTCGGCGGCAAACCCTGCGATTCTCGCGACCATGAAGCACCGTCCCCGCCCAGCCGAACAGGATGACCTGCGCGGCCGCGCCTGGTCGACATGATCGATGGGCAGCACGAGTTGGTCCGGCTGGCGGCGCTGATCGACTGGTCCTGGTTCGAGGAACACTGGGCGGGCTTCTTCCCCTCCCCGGAGGGGCGGCCCGCCCTCCACCCTCGTCTGGTCGCAGGCCTGATGTTCCTGCAGCACGCCCACGGCCTCTCCGACGAGGCCGTCCTCGCCCGTTGGGTGGAGAACCCGTACCTACCAGCACTTCACCGGCGAGGTGTTCTTCCAGCACCGGCTGCCCCTTCACCCCTCCTCGCTCAGCCGCTGGCGCGGCCGGATCGGCGAAGAGGGCGTGGAGTGGCTGCTGACCAAGACGGTCGAGGCAGGCCGGGCCTCGGGGGCCGTGAAGCCGCGCAGCCTCTCCGAAATCGTGGTGGACACCACCGTCATGGAAAAAGCCATCGCTCACCCGACCGACAGCCGGCTCTACGAGACGGCCCGTCGCTCCTTGGTGACGCTGGCGCAGAAGGTCGGGATCCGGCTGCGGCAAAACTACAACCGCAAGGCCCCGCGTCTGGCCGCCCAGGCCGGGCGTCACGCCCATGCCCGGCAGTTCCGGCGCATGCGCAAGGCGCTGCGCACGCTGAAGGGCTACACGGGACGCGTCCTGCGCGACACCGGCCGCAAGCTCGGCACTGTCCCCCAGGGGCAACTCCGGAGGCGGATCGAGGCGCGCATGGCACTCGTCACCCGCCTGCTGCGGCAGACACCCAAGAGCCGGAACAAGATTTACGCCCTGCACGAGCCGGAGGTCGACTGCATCGCCAAGGGCAAGGCGCGGGTGCGCTACGAGTTTGGCACCAAGGTCAGCGTCGCCACCACCCTCGCCGAGGGCTTCGTCGTCGGTATGCGCTCCATGCCCGGCAACCCCTATGACGGGCACACGCTCGGCGAGGCCCTCCAGCAGGTCGAGACCCTGACGGCTTGCCGCCCCAGCCTCGCCGTGGTCGACCGCGGCTACCGCGGCCACGGCGTGCAGGGCACCAGGGTGCTCATCAGCGGCTCACGGCGCGGCATCACGCCGAGGCTGGCCAGGCTCCTCAAGCGCCGCAGTGCGATTGAGCCCGAGATCGGCCACATGAAGACCGATGGCCGCCTCGCCCGCTGCGGCCTCAAGGGCCTGCTCGGCGACGCCATCTTCGCCGTCCTCTGCGGCTGCGGGCACAACATCCGCAGAGATCCTCGCCCACCTCCGGGCGCTTTTGACGGCTCTCCTCGCCAGCCTGCTCCAGCTTCACCCGCGCGCAGACGCCACCTGGTTACCTGCCAGCCAGCCTGAACGAGTTATTCAAGACCGACTAATTACCCGGTACGAAACCCAGAATGCACAATTCTGTTTCTGGCGGTGTAGATAAATTGCATATTCTCGTTTATGACCTCTCCGGAAAGTTGCTGTTTGTTTATGTTGTCGGACAAAACGCGGTGGAATCGGAATGCCTTTGGCCCTCTGTCCACGTTAATACCCAGAAACTGTACCAGCCTTTGCAAGAGCGTCTTCGGAAAAGGTTTGGCTTCCCATCCGCGGGTCACACAAAAGTTCTCCGCCGAAGTCACGACGCGCCGGATACAATCATCAAAATCGGATGTGAAGTATGAATCTACCGAAATCAATAAAGTCATAAACGTAAGGAGCTCTGACGTTAGGGGCTATATTCTCACTCGGGGGAAAGGGCGCGAAACTGAGCGGCCAATTCAACGGCATTCGCCGACCCCCTGCGGCCAAGCTTACATGAATTGCCTCAAATGTCGCAAAGGTACGAGACAACAAATGTTCTTTATGATACCTGTTATCGAGTAAATGCCGGTTGATGCGTGGCATGTACAAAGCGAGATATCCAATTATAAATTTTTCTTTTGGTGGAATGATCTTCAATCTTATGTCATCCCACAGTTGCTGTGATATCTGCCTGTGGACTTGAATGTGGAGAATGTTTCCGTGCTGGAGTCCCATAATATGGGCTCCATAGAGCCAAAAGCCGAAAGGGAAGATACACCCGGGGAAAACGAAATTGGCTGTAATTATGCACGCGACCTTCCGCTTATCCTCTACATACGGCTGGTCAATAAAAAATCTTTCTAGCGGCGGGCTGTTTATGTGAAGCTCCGAGATCCGGTTCAGTAATGCTACGAGCAGTTTCTTTCTAGCTGCAAATAACGCAAGATCATCTGCGGCGTCCGGTCTCACTGCAAAAACCGGTATCGCCCGGTTTCTTAAGCCTAAAAGGAGGGCTTCCCTGAATGATGGCATAACTTGAGATCGGTGAAGGTTCTGTCGTTGCATACTTTTCGTGTCGCTCACGGCACTAATCTCGAAATCGTGCTATGGCTGACGTGCTAGCTGCGCGCGATGTCGGCAAGCGTTTCCCCGCCTATGTCGCGCCTCCTGATTGCTTTCTGTCTCTGACATCCGGTGAGCTTCGGTTCGCGTCCAAGCCTCACGCCGCGTGCCTTTGCCCGCTCTCGCCCTTCCGCCGTGCGTTTGCGGATAAGATCGCGCTCGAACTCCGCAAGCCCGCCTAGCACGGTCAGCATCAGCCGCCCGTGCGATGTGGTGGTGTCCGCCCATGCGTCGCCCACGACCGGAATCCGGCCTTCCTGTCGGTGATGGCGGCGAGGGTGTTCAACAGGTCGCGGGTTGATCGCGCCAGCCGGTCAAGCCGCGTCACCATCAGCACGTCGCCGGGGTGAAGCACGTCGATCACGCGGCGAAGCTGCGCGCGGTCGGTCGTGGCGCCGCTACATGCGCGTCGCGGAATGCCTTCTTGCATCCGGCCTTGGTCAGTCGCCGCGCCTGCATCCAATTCATACCGCTCTCCCAAAACACGCCTCAGCCACCCCGCTCCCCGTGTAGAGCCACGTCTTCACCAGCGTCTCCACGCTGTCCGTGAACTCCGCGCGCAGCCCCTCCGCGAACACCGTCCCCGTGCGCAGCACGTACACGTAATCCGCGACGTCCAGCGCTCCCCTGATGTTCTGGTCCACCAGCAGCACCGCCTTCCCGGCGCCCGCCAGATCCCGGATCAGCGCGTAGATCCGCGCCCCGATTCGCGGCTCGATGCTGGCGGTTGGCTCGTCGATCAGGAACACCGCCGGGTCGTTCAGCAGCGCCCGCGCGATCTCCAACTGCCGCTGCTGGCCGCCCGAGAGCGTGCCGGCGTTCTGGCCGCGCTTCTCCGCCAGGATCGGAAACCGCTCGTACGCGGCCCCGATCGCCGCGCGCACGCGGGCCCGGTCGCGGCGGAAGGTCCAGGCGCCGAGCCGCAGGTTCACCTCCACGCTGAGATAGGGGAACACGCTCGGCCGCTGCGGCAGGTAGACGACGCCCCGCGCGCCCATCTGGTGCGGGGCCACGCCGTCCAGGGGATCGCCGCCTGCGCGGACCTCGCCCTGCGAGGGCGGCAGGAATCCGAACAGCACCTTCAGCAAGGTCGATTTCCCGGTGCCGTTGGGGCCAAGCACGCAGCGCACCTGCCCGGCCACGACGTCGACCGAGACGCCGTGCAGGATGTGGATGCCGGGCAGGTAGCCCGCGACCAGCCCGCGCGCGGAGAGGGACGGGGTCACGCCGTCCGTTTTCTCAGGATTTCCAGCATCGCATCCAGGCCGAGGATGTAGAGTGCATCCCGAAGCCGGTGATCACCCCTTCTGCCGCGTCGGACAGGACGCAATGGATGTTGCGCTTCGCGATGCTGCTGATGTGGACCTCGACATAGGGCAGCGCCGCTCCCTTGATGCAGTCCTTCAAGGCAAAGCCCGCATAGGTGAAGCCGGCCGGATTTATGACCAGGCCGTCGAAGCCTTCGTCAACGGCCTGGTAGATACGGTTGATCGCTTCGCCTTCGACGTTGGTGTAGAAGATGTCCAACTGATAGCCGTGATCCTGGGCGTGGCGGCGCAGCGTGGCGTTAAGCTCCGCCGGGGTCGTCGAGCCATAGATCTCCGGCTCGCGCCGCCCCAGGAACGTGAGATCGGCTCCTTGCAACAGAAGGATTTTTGTCATCCCCGCTCTCCCTCAATCCGGACCAACTTCCATGTACGCGCGCACCACCTCGGGGTTCTCGCGCACCTCGGCCACCGAGCCGTCGGCGATCTTCTCCCCGCGCGACATGACGACCATGCGCCGCACCAGGCGCTGGATCGCCTCCAGGTCGTGGTCCACCACCACGAAGGTCCGCCCCTCTTCGTGCAGCGACCGCACCAGGCCGATGATCTCGTCGCGCAGGAAAGGGTTCACCCCGGCGAAGGGCTCGTCGAGGAACAGGATCGCCGGCTCCAGCATCAGCGCCCGGCCCAGCTCAAGAAGCTTTTGCTGCCCGCCCGAGAGGCTGCGCGCCGGCTGCGCGGCGAGCGGGGCGAGGTTGAGGAACTCCAGGTGCCGCCAGGCGGCGCGCATCGCCCCGGCGCGGGTGGCCGCCGCCGCGCGCAGGCCGGGCACCAGCATGTTCTCAAGCACGCTCATCCGGCCGAAGAGCTGCGTGATCTGGAAGGTGCGCCCCACGCCGCGCGCGGCGAAACGGTCGGGCGGCAGACCGTCGGCACGCTGCCCCCGCACGCGGACCTGCCCGGCGCTCGGCGGCAGGTGGCCGGTCAAGAGATTGATCGTCGTGGTCTTGCCCGACCCGTTCGGGCCGATCAGCCCGACCAGCTCGCCCGCCTGCACCGCCAGGTCGAGCGCGTTCACCGCGACGATGCCGCCGAAGCGCCGGGTCAGGCCGGCGGCCTCGACCAGCGCCGTCACGCGCGCCGACCCGGCCAAGCGCGGCACGCGGCGCACCTGCTCCCAGGCCAGCGCCAGCAAGCCGTTGCGGGCGAAGCGCATGGTCAGCAGCAGCAGCGCGCCGAACAGGACCAACCGCCACTGGCCATAGGCGCGCAGCGCCTCCACCAGCGCCTCCACCGCGAGCGCGCCGACCACGGCGGCGGTCAGGCTCTCCGACCCGCCGATCACCGCCATCGCCACCACCAGCCCCATCTGGTCGACCGAGCCGATGTCCGGGGTCAGCATCCCGATGTAGTGGGCATAGAAGGCGCCCGCGAGGCCGGCGAAGCCGCTGGAGACGGCGAACGCCAGCACGCGGAACCGCACCACCCGCACCCCGGAGGCCGAGGCCGCGCGTTCGTTCTCGCGGATGGCGCGGAAGAACAAGCCCCAGCGCGAGACGGTCATCCAGCCCAGCGCGGCCAGGGTGAACGCCAGCAGCCCCAGCGCGACCAGGTAATAGGGGATGTCGGAGCGGCCGTGGAACAGCGTCGCCGCCTGGAACCCGCCGGAGCCGCCCGTCACTTGGTTCTCGGTGGTGATCACGATGCGCAGCACCTCGGCGAAGGCCAGGGTGAAGATCGCGAGATACGGCCCGCGCATCCGCAGGCAGACGCCGCCGATGCAAGCGCCCACCGCCAGGCAGAGCGCGACGGCGGCCAGCCCCGCCAGCGGGATCGGCAGGCCGGCGTAGCGCACCATGAGCGCCGAGGCGTATGCGCCGAGCGCGACAAAGCCCATGTGGCCGAAGGAGAACTGCCCGGCGTAGCCGACCAGCAAGGTCCAGCTCGCGGTCACGATGGCGTAGAATAGCGCGAGGATGCCGACGGTCAGCCAATAGGGGTCGACGGCGAAGGGGTAGGCCAGCGCGGCCAACGCGGCGGCGGCCCAGGCCAGGAGGGCGGGGCGAGCCGTCATTCCATCGCCACGTGCTCGCGCCCGAACAGGCCGGTCGGGCGGACGAGCAGCACCGCCATCAATACGAGCAGGCTGAACGCCTGCGCGTAGCTGAGGCCCCGCGTCGGGTCGGGGAACAGCGCCACGAACAGGTTCTCCGACACGCCGAGCAGGAGCGCGGCAACGATGCTGCCGCCGACTGAGCCCATGCCGCCCAGCACGACGATGGCGAAGGCTTGCGTGTCCGGCACCAGCCCCATCGAGGGCGAAAGCGCGTAGATCGGTCCGACCAGCGCGCCCGCGCCCCCCGCGAGGGCGCCCCCGACGGCGAAGGCCAGCGTGTAGGCGAGCCGGTCGTTGATGCCGACGATCGCCGCGGATTCGCGAGACTGGCTCACCGCGTTCAGCGCCTGCCCCCAGGGCGAGCGGGCGAGGAACAGCAATAGCCCGACCAGGATCGCGACGCCGGCCCCGGCGGCGAAGACGCGGTCCCACGACAGCACCAGCTCGCCCGCGATCAGCGCGCCCGGCCAGAACGAGGGCGGGCGGAGCGGGAACGGGCCGAAGGCGATGATGGCGAGATTGCGCAGCAGGATGGAGATGCCGAAGGTGACGAGGATGCCGTAGTCGGCCTTGCGCTCCGTGGCCGGACTGTAGAGCGGCGAGAGGAGCGCGCGCTCCAGCGCCGCCGACAGCGCGAACGCGAGCCCCATCGCCACCAGCACGGCGGGCAGCGGCGGGATGCCGAGCAGGGTGATGACGAAATAGGCGAAATAGCCCCCCATCATGTAGATCTCGCCATGCGCGAAGTTGACGATCTTCAGGATCGAGAAGATCACCGTCAGCCCGGCGGCGATCAGCGCGTAGATCACGCCGATGACCAGCCCGTTCAGGGCCTGGGCGAGCAGGTAGCCGCTCATCGCGGCGGGATGCGCGCGGGATTGGAGGGCTGCACGACAGAACTCCCACTGCTCGCCGAGGCAGGCGCGCTCGATGGTGCGGCCCTCGCCCATTGGCACCCGTTGCCCCAAACTGGACCTCGCGCATCGCGATCCGCCGCGGCGAGCCGATAAGCTGGCCTTCTCGCTCGGCGCGGGCGAATTGGCAAGGCCGATGCTCGCCGCCCTATTGCGGAACGCGTCGGTTGCGCCGCGCCAAGCCCGCGTGCAGAACTGGCTCGGGACGGGGAGGCGGGCATGAACATCGCGGGCAGCAGCGCCGACGCGGCGGAGGGGCTGAGCTTCCGGCTGACCGAGGAGCAGCGGCGGCTGGTCGCGACCGTGCGCCGGGTCACGCAGGAGCGGTTCAAGCCCGACGCGCCGCGCTACCTGGACGGCAGCTTCCCGTGGGACAATCTCACGCGTCTCGCCGAGCTGGGTGTCGCCGGCATGGCGGTGCCGGAGGCGTATGGCGGGCTCGGCCTCGGCACGCTGGAATCGGCGCTGGTCCTGGAGGAGATCGCCAAGGGCTGCTACGCCACCGCGATGATGATGCTGGGCGAGATCGGCGTGCAGTGCCGGATCGTAGCGCATTTCGCCCCCGAGCCCCTGCGCCAGCGTTTCCTGCCCCGGATCGCCGCCGGCGACTGCGTGCTCGCCATCTGCATCACCGAGCCGGACGCCGGGACCGACGCGGCGCGGATGCGCACCAACGCGGAGGCGCGGGGCGGGCGGATCGTGCTGAACGGCGCCAAGACGCTCATCAGCCGCGCCGACGTGGCCGACCTGTTCGTCGTCTTCACCCGCGTCGAGCGCAGGCCGGGCGGCGAGGGCATCGGCTGCCTGCTGGTCGAGAAGGGCGCCAAGGGCGTGATCCCCGAGGCCAAGTACCACACAATGGGCGGCGAGATGCTGTCCGAGGTGCGGTTCGAGGACGTGGCGGTGCCGGCCGAGAACCTGATCGTGCGCGAGAACGGCATCCGCCGCCTGTTCAACGCCTTCAACGTGCAGCGCTGTCTGAACGCGGCGATCTGCCTCGGCTCGGTCGAGGGCGCGTTTGACGAGAGCGTGCGCTACATGCGGCTCCGCCAGGTCGGCGGCCACCCGATCGCCGAATTCCAGGGGCTGCGCTGGAAGCTCGTGGACATGTACAAAGAGATCGAGGCGGCGCGCGGCCTGCTCTACCGGGCCTGTGTTAGCGGGCGGGACTTTCCCGATCCGATGCAGGCCGCGCTGGCCAAGATCCACTGCAACGAGATGGCGATCACCGTCACCAGCCACGCGGTGCAGATGCACGGCGGGTACGGCTACACCGACGAGTATCCGGTGAGCCGCTTCTTCCGCGCCGCCCGCTTCGGCGGCCTCGGCGGCGGCACCCCGGACGTGCTGCGCGACCTGGTGGCGCGGCGGGTGTTCGACCGGATCGACCCGAGTGACGGAATCCTAGGCCTGGATACGTTCTGAGCCGCTGCCGCCGACAGATCGACGAAGGCGTCGCGAGACGCTCCAAAGCCCCAGGAGCCCGGCGGCGAGGACGGCGCCGGAGGAAGGTTCCGGGACAGGTGAAGCGCGCGGGGTCGTGCCGGGCGCGGTCGTGTCAATGATCGGCGGATGTCCGACGGGTATCAGCACCGGCCTGATCGGTGGGGGCACGGGCGCAGGTTGTATCGGTGGGGGCACGGTCGAGGGTTTGGGCTGGGGCGGGGGTGCAAGAGGGAAGTCGATCCGCGCCAGTGGGGGTATGAGATGGACGGGCGGAACCACCGGAGCGGCGCTTGGTGCCGCGCGTGGCAAGGCGATTGGGGCGAGCGTGGGGGGCGTTGCCGTTTCGGTGGGAAACGTCATCGCGGCGCCCCCGACCAGGGCCGCCTTGCCAACCGGTCCTAGCGCCTCCGGCAGCTTCCGGCACACCAGCCGGACGATTGTGATGGGAGATTTCGGGGCGACATGGACCGCGATAGGTCGAGCGGCCGGGTGGCCCACGCCATGCCCCCGCAGGTGCCGCACGGGATGGAGCAGCCTACGCGCCGCGTGCTGCGTGATGGTCCAACATTGGGTTATGCTCAAGGGCCACTCCGGAATTTTGCCGGTTTTTGCCGCGTCCCTGGCTCAATCCTCGCATGTGACAGGTGAACATTTTGGGGCTGGCACGCACGGGGGCAGATTGACATAGAGACGAAACGGACTGCTGATATAGGCCGCTGGACGGAAGTTCAATGGTCAACTGCGTTCCCGGCGCACACGCGCCCGCAATTATGTCCGGCAGCTCCCCGGCGGCGGCTGGGTTGAGCAGCCTCACCTGACAACTCCGCCCGTCCGGAGTTGCCTCGACGATCGCGCAGAGCCCGGCATCGGCTTGCGCGCGCGCCAAGGCCAGTGGCGCGGTCAGCAACAAACCTAGTACCTCGTCACAGAGATTATGACGTGTTGGTGGGTTGCGGATAGGCGTGGGCCAGCTTGTCTCGCGCCTTTTCGGTTGTGAACTTCCAACGGATGCGCGCACCTGAGGCATTGCGCTGGCGCTCCCAGGCTTCGATCTCAACGTTGAGAGCGTCGCGCTCGGCGATGCGGCGATCCAGGCACTGGCCGTGCAGCACACTGATCTCAATCTCTGCCATGTTCAGCCAACTGGCATGTTTGGGTGTGTAATGGAATTCCAGGCGCTGGAGGATGCGGTGCGCTTCGGGTGCCGGGAAAGCTTCATACAAGGCACCGGCCGTGTGGGTTGATAAATTGTCCTGCACGACCCGGATCAGGTCTGCGTCCGGGTAATGAAGATTGGTCAAATCGCGCATGCAGGCGGCAAAATCCTGCGCCGTTCGCCGCTCCGTGACCTTCACATGCCGCCATGACTTGTGCGCATCGAGGAACATGAACAGATTGGCGGTGCCGTTACGCTTGTATTCATAGTCATACCGCTCCGGCTGACCCGGCTTGGCCGGGATTGGCTGGCACACCTCGCCGATCAACTGGGTCGGCGTTTCGTCAAAGCACACCACCGGACGCTGCGGATCGGCCGGTTCGGCATACAGATCCAGCACGTCCTCCATGCGCGCAACGTAGCTGCCATCAACCTTCGGGATGCACCACATCTTCCGTCGCCACGGCTTCAGATCGTCTTCGTCAAGGCGTCGGCGCACCGTCTCACGCGAGCGATCGGCGTGGCCGGTGAGTTTGATCATCTCGCCAGCCAGCAGCTCCAGCGTCCAGCGCTGGCGCCCTGCGGGCGGGGTGGAGCACGCGGTGGCCACCAGCAGCGCCGTCTCCTTGCCGGACAGCTTGCGAGACGCCCCCGGGCGGGCCTCCTCGCTCAGTGCCAGCTCGAGGTTGCCCTCAACAAAGCGCCGCTTGGTGCGATACACCGTCGAGACGCCAACCGAGACACTGCTGGCGATCGCCTCGTCACTGACACCGGCCTCGGCCGCCAGCAGGATCTGCGCCCGCTTGATCTTGCGCACCGCCTGGGTGCCACCGTTCAGCAACGCGGCAAGTTGGGTATGCTCCGCCTCGCTCAGGTCGACCCGATAGCCTGAACTTCGCCCGGATTTGAGAACAAGGCATTGATATGATTGGTACTGGCGGTGGCTGTCTGTCTACGCTGCGAGCGAGGCCCCGATCAGACCGAGGGCTCGGCGCTGCACAGCGGTGGGCGTGGCGAGCAGTGTGATGACACGATGGGCGCCGAGGCGGACGACATTGCGCGTCAGGGTGGCGAGATCGGCGAGCAGGGTGTGAAAGCTGTGCACCGGGAGCGGGGCGCCCTCCGCGGGCTCGGTGCGTTTGCGAGCGGTCTTGCGCTGCGTCGCCGGCGAAGGCTCGGCCTTCGCCACGGGTGAAGTTCGCTGCGCGTCACGTCCAGCCGGATCGTGCTCGTCGAACAGCATCGGGGCCAGGCTCCGGCGCATGTGCCATTCCAGGTAGTAGGCGAGCATGCATAGCAGCACGTGCGCGCGCACCCGTGACGCGGTCCAGTGGAACACCGGACGCAGTTCCAAACCGACGGTCTTCATCGAACGGAAGGCGTGTTCCACGCCGCTGAGGCTTTTGTAGGCGCGCACCGTGGCGGCGGCGTCGGACTGCGTGGCCGGCAAGTTGGTGCGCACCACGTAGATGCCGTCCAGCGCGGCCTCGGCGGCGATGGCGGCGTCGTTTCTGGCGAAGCCGAACGCATCGTCGCTGACGCTGATCTGGAAATGCTTGGCCATCTTGCGCCGGTTCAACACCGTGCCGACGGCCTGGCCAATTGCCGCTGCTCCATGCAGCTTCTTGTTCGCCCGCTGAACGCGCGCCCGGATGCGGATCAGGTCCTTCTCGGTGGCCGCCAGCAACTCGCCCCGCTTGCGTGCCCGCTCCCGCCCCAGCAGCGGGTTCCGGCAGACCACCAGGCGCTCGCCCGGATAATCGGGGCTGTCGATCTCCGCCATGTCGCGGGTGTCAAACAGTGAGGGCTGCAATGGCCCGCCCTCGGCCGCCAGCGCGCGGATCGCCGGGGCGCGCAGCGCGGTGATCCAATCGAGGCCGGCCGGGCGCAGCGTCTCCTCGATCCGCGCGCTGGTCAGCAGCCCACGGTCGCCCACCATCACCACACGCTGCAGCTTGAACCGCTGCTTCAGCTTGTCGATCTGCGAGGACAGCGTCATCGGATCGGCGGTGTTGCCTTCGAACACCTCGACCGCCACCGGACAGCCGTCAGCGGCACAGAGCAGGCCGATGACCAGTTGCGCACGATCGCGCCGGTGGTCTCGGCTGTGGCCATATCGCGCCAGTTCGCAGCAGCGTCCTTCCAGGTAGGTGGAGGTGACATCATAGAGCAGCAGGGCGCCGTTCTTCAGGTGGCGGCGGGCCAGGGTGGTTTCGATGAAGCTTTGCTCATCGCCCAACCAATCCAGCGTGGCGTAAACCTCCCGGGCGGTGACCGTGCCGAGCCCCAGCATCTCGCCCAGCGAATCGCTCGCGGTGGTGGAATCCAGCATCCGCGCGGTGGCCAGCTTGGCCGCCGGGTCGAGCAGGCGGGCGATGATCAGCGCAAGTGCCAGATCACGGCGGCGTTGCGGCGCGCGGCGGGGCAGCAGGGCATCGAGTTCGATCCGGCGTGCGGTACCGAGCGCGGCGAGGACGTGGCCATGGGGAAGAGCGCGGACGATCTCAACAACGTCGATGGCGGGAAGCAGTTCCTCGCCGCGCAGCACGGCGCGCAACTGCTCGATCCGCCCGGCCGGCCAGTCGGAGAGATTCTTGAGGGTTCGCTTCTTGGTCTTGCCGCCCTCGCTGTAGCTTTCGCGCAGCAGGATGGCTGGCGGTGAACTTCGGTTGGGGATGACTGCGACATACATGGGCGAACGGAATCAGGCCGATTCGCGTTGTGTCAAGGAAAATGCGTCACGCTACATGGCCGCCAAAACGGCACGTGTAACAATCTTTCAGCGCCTTATGCCAAAAAGGCAGCAAAGTTCGGATAGCGCATGTTCATCGCTGCTCCTTGGCTGTCGAGGACAACGATGAATTGGGCCGCCGATGCTCCACGACCGGCTTTCACAGCCAGGCAGGGTCAGTTTCTCGCGTTTATTTAAACCTATACCCTGGTGAACGGACGTCCCCCGGCGGAGGCGGACATGATGCGCTTCTTCCGCCTCACGCCGCCGAGCGTCCATCAGATGGCGCTCACGCTCGAGAAGGCCGGACTGATCTCTCGCCAGCCGGGTGTCCCGCGGAGCATCGCCGTCCTGCTCGACCGCTCCGCCTTACCCGAGCTCAATCCAGGATACGGGCAACCGGTCAAAACCTCTGTGCAGAGGTACTAGCAGGGTGGCAGCCGATACGTGGCCCATGTCGCTCTCCGCGCGACAAGGTATCCACGCTCGATTAACGATCGAAGAACGAGCCGCTGACGCATTCATGCGCGGCCGTGCTTGGTGCCGGTTTTGCGCTAGGAAAAGATTGCGCTTCGGGTGAGGCGCCGACAGATTGGCATGCAGGGAGGACGAGGCTAGCGCTGCCATGAGGATCGGCCGCGATGATGACAGGTTTTCTGGAGTTGGCTTCGCCCGGCGAGATGCGTGGCTGGGCGTATGATCCGGCCGAGCCGGGCGCGCATCTTTGATCGAAGTGCTATGCGGCGCGCGAACGATTGGCCGGGTGCGGGCCGACCTGTACCGGCGCGACCTGGAGACGGCGGGGGTGGGGCAGGGCGACCATGCCTTCGTGTTGCGCTGCGAGCCGGCCTTGACCGATGCGGACCTGTCGCTGGTGTCGGCGCGTGTGAACTCCCCCGGTCGGCCAGTCCAAGTCTTGCAGCGGCTCGTTGATACGCCCCAACCCGAGCCGTCGCTACCATCCATAGCCTGGCCTGGCCTGGCGAGCGATCCCGAGCACCGCCCGGTGTTCATCCTGGGGCTGCCCGATCCGGCACGTCCGCCGTCGCGCACGCGCTCCTCGCGGCGGCGGACTATGAGGGGAATGGGGAAGGCCATCTATTCGACATGCTGGCTCCCTTGGAGTTGGCCGCACGACGCTTTAACGCCGGCAAGGCCGACGAGCGCCTCGCCGGGCGCAACACCACTGTCGCGCGCGTGCCCAAGGGCTTCATCGATGAGGGCCTCACCTCCATCGTGATCACGGCGGCCCGCCTGCTGTTCCCAACTGGGAAATGGCTGGACAAGACACCATCCACCAACATGGTATTCCTGGCACCGCGGTTCCAGCGGATTGGCCGAACGCGCGCTTCGTCTTCATGAAGCGCCGCGCGGTCGAGAACATCGCCTCGCGCATGCGCAAGTTCGACGTCGACTTCGCCCATAATTGCCGGGAGTGGGCCACCATCATGGAGGCTTGGCTGTCGGTGCGCGAGCAGTTGGCGGGGGCGGCCCTGGAGCTGGATCAGCTCGATATCGCGCGCGCCCCGGACGAGAGCGCGGAACGCCTGGCCGGCCTCCTCGGCCTTTCCGCGACCGAGCAGCCCGAGTTGCGCAGGTGCTGCGGAGCGAGCGGCCGCAACAAACGGGCGCTGTGATTGGCGACGAGAAGAGCCTGGAGGAGATGGGCTGGCGGCCGGATTGGGTGAGTGCGTTCCGGGAGCTATGCGGGCCGATGATGGCGGCCTATGGCTATCGGGAATTAGATTCGCAACGGCTGTTTGGATTGTCAGGCGCGCCTTGGTGGCCGACGGAGGCGCGGATGCTTGCGAAGCGCGCGAGCATGGGGGTGCCGGTCAGTCCATGGCACGCCCTATCGGACCTGAAATCCCTTTCTGGTAAACGGAGTCGCCCAGGAACAGGGTTCCAGCGAAGCATTCGTCCGCATTCCAGTGATCCGGCTCGCTGAGATAGACCTCGCCGGTGAGCTTCCAGTCAGCCGGGTCGTCCAGCACGCGGCATCCCGGCTCGAAGAAGTGGCCCATCTCGATCCGGGCATGCTGGAGCGTGACACGCTGGACAGGACTTTGGCGCGCGAACACCGACTGGACGGCGAAGATGCCGTGATCCTTATAGCTGAAGCCCCGGATGACCGCGGCATTGCCCTGTCCGGCTAGCCGGAAGACCGACTGGAGCCCTTTCGTCTCGCAATGGCAGTCTACATCAAGCATGGTGTGGCTGTTACTGCCACAGTAGAGCACGAACGCTCAGCTATCCCCTCATTCTTGACTGCCTTGGCGGGGAAGTGGCGGGCTTCGTCTCAGAGAAACTGTCGGCCGGGGGTGACAACACTCGCCGCCGAACAGCAAGCACGGCTACACGCTGCCCGGTTGCAGGGTGGTCAGCCTCAACATACTGATCGTGCCTCATAAAAATGAGGGGATTGGTGAGGCACGAACGAGGCACTGCCGGTACTCGCGGCATAGCAGCGGTAGAAGCGGTGCCGGGCGGTGTCGCCAAGCCACACCGGCACCCCGCCGCCGCTGTGCCGGAAGTCGCAGTTGATGAACTCGTTCTCGTTGAAGCTCTTGTCATGCTCCGGGCCGGCGTGCTGGTTCGGCACGAACGAGGAGACGGCTCCGAAATGGCTGAAGCCCGTCCTGGATCAAGCAGAAGGAGCTGGGGTCGGGCCGATCGTTCCAGCAGAACAGATGATGGAAACCCGTGGTTTCGGCGGCGTGATTAAGCAGGCACGCTAGCGTGTAGTGACCGACAAACTTGACATTAGTCAACTGATGGTTGTCAGCGACCCGTCCATCGTTCAGACGGCCGACTTGCAAGCCGAGTTTGGGGGCGGCGTCCTTGTCGCCAACGATCGTCAGGTCGCGAATGCTCAGCCAGCGAGAGCCGAGAGCATCGATCACAGGCTGACCGCGGTAGCGGCCCAGTATCACGGCTCCCTGACCTTCGATCACCGCGTTCAGGTTTCGCAAGCCGGTCAGGTTCAAGGGAGAGTCGACCGCATAGAGTCCGGTTGGGAACTGAGCTTCACCCCTGGGTACGGAGGGGTTGGATCAGAGTGTCATGCCGCGGCGCGCATGGCGACCCCCTCCATGTTGGCCCGCGCCTCGGCCGGGGTGCGGTAGCCCAAGCCGGAGTGCAAACGTACCCGGTTGTAGAAGACCTCCAGGTAATCGAAGATCGCCGCCTTCGCCTCGGCGCGGCTGCGGAACCGGACGAGGTGGACGTGCTCGGTCTTGAGCGAGCCGAAGAAGCCCTCCATGGGCGCGTTGATGCTCCTATAGAGGTCAAGCGGCCATTTGCGCCGGGGGTGCTGCCTCGATGGGGCGGCAGAGATAGCCGAAGATTTCGCGCGCGATGAAGCGCTTGAGGCAGCGGATGATCTCGGGCTTGCTCTTCCCCTCGGCCGTGCGCCGGCGCACGTAGTCGAGGGTGGGCCGGTGGCCGCGCATGCGCACGATGACCACGCGGTAGAGGGCGGCGTTGGCCTGGCGGTTGCCGCCGCGATTGAGCCGGTGGCGGGTGGTCCTGCCGCTCGACGCCGGGACCGGGCAGGCGCCGCACAGCTTGGCGAACGCCGCCTCAGAGCGGATCCGCTCCGGGTTGTCGCCGACCAGCAGCAGCATCTCGGCCGCGGTGCCCGCTCCCATTCCGTGCGCCTCGACCAGCTCCGGGGCGCGTTGCCTGGTCAGCTGCTCGAGCTGGGCGTCGTGGCCCTTGATCTCGTCATCGAGCGCCAGCCAGCGCCGCGCGATCGCGCGCAGGCTGGCCTTGGCCGAGGCCGTGGTCGAGGTGATCGGGCCTGGCCGGAGGGCGGCGAGGTGGCGGAGCAGCGTCATCTTGCCGCCAATGTGGTCGAGCCGCTCGCGCAGGGCCGCCGGGGCGCTGATGATGATCGCCTTCAGCGTCACCATGGCCTGGGTCCGCCCCTTGACCGCGGTGTCGCGCGCGACCTTGAGGTGACGGATCATCTCGGCCGAGCTGGTGCCGGACTTGGGCAGGGCAGTTGCCTGCCCGCTCAGCACCGCACGGGCGGCGCTCTCGGCATCGAGGGGGTCGCTCTTGCCCCTCTGGTGGCGCAGCTGGCGATTGGGACGATTGACCTCGAGGACGGCATGCCCCTGCTCGCAGAGGAAGCGAGACAGGCCGGCGCCATACGACCCCGTACCCTCGACGCCAAACGCCCGGATGGCGCCGAATGAGCGCGCCCAGGTCTCCAGGTCTCGGTAGCCTTTGGCACTGACCGGGATGGTCATCGTGCCGAGGCGAGCGCCAAGCACCGTGATGGCGACGGCGGCGTGGACGTGCTTGTGGGTGTCGACGCCGACGATGATCTCGGCGGGCACAGTCTCGCTCATGGCAAAGGGGCTCCAGGCCGGTTGAGGGGCCTGACGGTCCAACGGGCGGACAGGACTGTGACGGGACGAACGCCCTCAAGCTCCTATGAGGTCACGTCCCGTTCGGCCGGCAGGTGCCGCCTGGAGGGCCGACACGTCAACGCGATGACACAGGTCAATCGAGGCAAGGGTCAGACCCTCCAGGCAGCACCGACACTCTCACAGTCGAGGCAGTTCCCGCGCCGGCTCATGGACTGCACGATGCCGTGCCGCTCGAGGACGGCCCGGCAGGACTCCGAGGCGTATTGCACCCCGCGATCGCTGTGTTGGATCAGGCCGCGCGGGGGCGGGCCATGGCGCCGGATCGCCATGACGAGCGCGTCGACGCACAACTCGGCGCGGAGGTGGTCGGCCATGGACCAGCCCAGCACCTCGCGCGTGGCCAGATCCTTGACCGCGGCCAGATACAGCCAGCCCTCGTCCGTGGGGATATAGCTCACGTCGGCCAGCCAGACCTGGTCGGGCCTGTCCGCGGCGAAGTTGCGCGCCAGCAGGTTGGGGGCGACCGGCAGGTCGTGGCGGCTGTCGGTGGTCCGGGGCGCCCGCTTGCGGCCCCGTCGTGCGGACAGGCCCATGTCGCGCATCAGCCGCGCCACGCGCCGCCGCGCGTGACGCAGCCCCTCCCGACGCAGCTCGGCGTGGACGCGCGGCGAGCCGTAGACCCGCCCGCGGGCGGCGAAGATCCGACCGATGTGGCCGCGCAGCTCGGCTTCGGCCTCGGCGCGGTGCTGGGCCGCGGGGATCGCGCACAGCCAGGCGTAGAAGCCGCTCACGCTGGCGCCGACGACGCGGCACAGCGTGGACACGGCGTGGTTGCCCCGCTCGGCCGACACGAAGGCGAACTTCGTCACGCGATCCCCTTGGCGAAAAAAGCCGCCGCCTTCCTCAGGATCAGGTTCTCTTCCTCCAGCCGCTTGTTCTCGCGCTTGAGCCGCTGCATCTCGGCCGCCTCGACCTTGCGCGCGGCCAAGGCCTCGGCCGAGCCTGCCGCGAGGTGCTCGGTGCGCCAGGTGCTCAGCTGGCCCGTGCCCAGGCCCAGCTCGGTCGCGACCTCCGTCAGGCCCTTGCCGCCCTCGAGCACGCGCTTGACCGCCTGGGTCTTGAACTCCGCCGTGAACCGCCGCCGCGTCCGCTTCTGTGCCATCCCGTCCTCCTGGGGTGCGTAGGTTCCTTATCGGACCCTCCGTACCCAGGGGGGAGGCTCACCTCGCAAGCGGACGATTTCCGCGACAGAGGTGCACGATGGACAAGGATCAGGCGACGGGAGAGCGACCGGGCGCTGCGGAGCGACCGCAAGAGTCTGGCGCAGCGGCGCCCGGGCGCGGGGGCAGGATGTCGCGGCAGCGGAAGACAGCGGCGGTGCTGCGGCTGTTGCGGGGTGAGGACCTGGAGAGACGGTGTCGCGGGGCCTGGGGGTGACCGCAGCGACGCTGGCCGCGTGGCGTGACGCGGTTCCTGACGGCCGGAGAGGCGGCCCTGGTGACGCGGCCCGGCAGCGGCGAGGAACTGGGGAGCGAGCGGTTGAGGGCCCGGCTTGGGCAGGCGCTGATCGAACGCGACCTGCTGGCGGAGAAGGTCGTCGTTCTGGAGGCCGGACGCCCTTTGGCCCGGCGGCGGCCGAAGCCATGAGCCGCCAGGTCGCGCCAGTCAGCGGCAAGCCCTACGGCTTGGCAGCGGTGTGCCGGGTCTGGCGGCTGGCCCGATCCGGGGTCTACCGCCATCGCGCCCCGGCGCCGCCGCAATCCCCGCAGCGACACGGGCCCGTCGGGGCGATGGCGGATGCCGAACTGCTGGCCGCGATCCGGGCCGTGCTGGCCGCCAGCCCCTTCCATGGCGAAGGGCACCGAAAGGTCTGGGCGGAGCTGGCCTGAAGGTTCCGCCGGCCAACGGCCGGTGGGAAGGGCCAGCGGAGGGCCGGCTACGCCTGGCCGGGGTCCGGACGGCGCCGCGCCGCGTGCTGCGGCTGATGAAGGCCAACGGCCTCCTCGCCCCGTCTCGGGTTGGCTCACCACGAGGGCCGCGCACCCACGACGGCACCATCATCCCGGAGCGGGTGGACACGATGTGGGGGACCGACCTGACCACCACCTGGACCGGCGAGGGCCAGGTCGCGGTCTTCGTCGCCGTCGATCACTGCTCGGCCGGGTGCGTCGGCATCCACGCGGCCCGCCGGGCCACCCGCTTCGAGGCGCTGGAGCCACTCCGGCAGGGCGTGCGTCGCTGCTTTGGCGCGTTCGGGAAAGACGTCGCCCGCGGCCTCTCGCTCCGCCACGACCACGGGAGCCAATACATGTCCGACCACTTCCAGAAGGAACTCGCCTTCCTCGGCGTCGAGAGCTCGCCCGCCTTCATCCGGTCTCCGGAAGGCAATGGCTGTGCGGAGCGTTTCATCCGCACCCTGAAAGAGAACCTCCTTTGGGTGCGGACCTTCAATACCGTCGAAGAACTGCGTCAGGCGTTGCTCGATTTCCGCGAGACCTACAACGCCAACTGGCTTATCGAACGACACGGGTTCAGGCCGCCCAGTGCTATCCGACAAGATCAGCTTTCACCCGCAGCCCTGGCTGCGTAAACTCCTACTCGGTGTCTCATCAACCGCGGGCGGAACAATGTCGATCAGCGGGTGCGGCGACCGCCCCTCGGCGGCGCCCCAGCCCAGGAAATGCGTCAGCGGATCGAAATCGCCGCGCGCGATGTCGGGATAGCGCAGGCAGTACCAGGCCCGGTCGAAATACCACGCCACGTCCGGCCGGGCTTCGATCGGCAGTGCCAGGTAGCGCCGGATCGCCTCCGGATCCTGCTTGTCGCTCCCGATGCGGGCCGCGAACAGCGCAGAGTCCACGAACGGAGAGGCGAACAGGTCCAGCACCTGCTCAGGCGTGTACTCCATGCCCCGGCCGGACCTTACGCCCAGATCCGTGCGCCGTTGTCGCACACCACCTCGCGCTCCGTGCCCAGGAGGTGGCGCAGCGGGGCCGAACGGGCCGGGATCGCGAGCGCCATCGCGGCTCCCGTCCCGGGCGCGCGCACGCGATGCAGCAGGCCCGGACCGATCGCGGCCAGCGTGTCGGGCGGCAGCACGTAGCGATCCACCATCCCATGCAGCTCGGCCAGCGCCTCGGCCCCAGTTCGGCTTATCCATCGCAATTCGCCGCCGGCGGTGAACTCGGGCAGGCGGTGGCTGTCGCGCACCACCTCGAGCTCGACCACCGCCTCGTCCAGCGGCATGAGGAGCAGCAGGCACTCGGTGGGCGAGGGCAGCTCGGCCGTCGCGCTTGGCTGGCTGAAATCTGTCCCAGCGGCACAGAGCCGCGGGCGCAGCACCAGCGGATGATCCTCCAGCACGGCCCGCAGCGCCGCGATCACCCCGGGGGCGTCCACCGCCGCTTCAACCGCGCGTCGCGCCGCGGCGTCGCCCGTGCCGCCGCCATCGTCCCAACCGGCCGGCCGGCCCGGCGGCAAGACGAGCAGCATCATCCCCACCTGCACCAGATCATCCACGGCGTCGGCGGCGGCCGCGCCGATCATGCCGGTCTCGCGCTTTCCGCGCAGCAGCGCGGCCGCGTCCACCCGGTCGGTCCACAGCCCGCCCAGGACACAGCGGTGCCGCCCGCTCGCCGGCCACTGGCGGTGGAGCGCCTGGAAAAACTCGCCGTAGCCCGCGATGCTGACGCGCGGCAGCTCCACGTCCCCGCCCTCCGGCTTGATCGAGACGAACGGCAGGTGCAGCGGACTGAGCCTCTCGTAGAAGGTGATGGCGTAGCCGCAATCGCCGTCCCCGATGCCGGCCGTGGCCAGATCGGGGCGGTGCATGTTGGCTACCGCCTCACCGATCACTTGATGGCCGAGCAGCGCCTGTACGGTCAGGGACCGCTCTCCCGGCGCGTAGGCCCAGCCAGTGGCCCCGGTTGGCGTGATGACGTCGAGCGAGCCGCGAATCGACATGGTGGAACCCTCTCCGTGGGGACTGTCAGGCAGCCGCGTCCAGACGGGACGCGAGCAGCCGCTGGTAAAGCCCGAGATGCGCGTCCAGCGTCCCCGAAGCCGGCGCCGGGGCGCGCATCGTCTCGGCGAGGCCGGCCAACAGGCCGCGATCCTGGTCCAGCCGCCTTAGCAGCTCGACCAGCGCCGGCGCGCTGCCCATGCGGAAGTGGAAGCCGTCCAGGCCGTCGCGCACCTTCTCGGCCATGCCGCCAATGTCGGAGCACAGCACGGGACGGCGGTTGCGCAGCGCCTCCTCGATCACCAGTGGCGCGTTCTCCCACCAGATCGAGGGCATCAGGACGACATCGACGCTCCGCATCAGGGAGTCCACCTCGTCGTGCTCGTAGGGGCCGTGAAAGATGACGTTCGAGCCGGGGGCGCTCAGCCGCTTGGCCAGGTCGGCGCGGAATATTTCGGGCTGGTTTCGGTAGTCGCCGAAGATCACGAAGCTGATCGTCTCGCAGCGCTCGGCGCCAAGCTGCTCGGCGGCGCGCAGCATGACCTCGATCCCCTTGAGCCGCGAGATCTGGCCGAAGAAGCCGACGCGCAGCGTGGCTCCAGCGAGGGCGGGCGGAGCGGGGGTGGCGGTCGGGATTAGGTTTTCGATGACCGCCATCTTCGTCTCTGGCACGCCCCACTCGACATAGCGCCGCGCCAGGAAGGCGCTGGGCGAGACGAACTGGTCGACGAGCTCGAAGAACCCCTGGATGTAGCGCCGGCGCAGGAAGAAGTCGGACGCCGCGATGTCCGGAAAGCAGGCGGCGCACCGCACGTCGCTCGCGCGCCGGCACAGGTGCAGGTCGCCGCGCGTGACCATCTGGCCGAAGTGGTTGCAAATCGCGAGATATTCGTGCAAAGTCAACACGATACGCGCCTCGGGCAGGACGCGCCGCACCACCTCGAACGCCTCCACGCCGAGATTGGCGTAGTGGTGGAAATGCACCACGTCGGGCGACAGCTCGCGCAGCACCCGCTCCAGCTCGCGCGGCAGGCGCGGGTCGCGGTTGGCGAAGTTGAACCAGTTGAACGTACCGGGCGCGTGCACGTACTCGCGCGCGGAGAAGGGCTGGGTGATGCACAGCTCCGCGCCCTGGCCGGGCAGCGTCCCGCACCCCAGGAACCACGCCTCGACCCCTGGTTGGCCGGCCAGGCCCGCGAACAGCTTGTAGGCGGCATTCTCGGGCCCGCCCTTGGTGATCTCGGGATGGCCGTGCGAGGCGACCAGCAGGCGCGTCGGCTCAGTCATGCGCGCCTCCGAACCAGCGGCCCTGATGCGTCCAGGCGTTGTAGAGCGTCATGTTCATGCGCCACCGCTGGGCCGCGCCGACCTGCGAGCGCCGTTCCAGGTGATAGAGCCGCACCGAGGAGTCCACAGCGCAGGTCAGGCCACGCTGGCCGATCCGCAGGCAGAGATCGGAGTCCTCGAAGTCGCCGATGACGTAGGTCTCGTCGAATCCGCCCAGCTCTTCGGCGAGCGCGCGGCGCATCACCAGGCAGGCGGCGGTGATGGCGCGGCTATGCAGCAGCGCCGGATCGGCGGGCGGCTTCAGTCCCTTGCGCGGGTGCATCGGGAACATCCAGCCGCCGAACTCGTCCAGTCTCTCGAAGTCCATGCCCTGGTGCTGCACCGCGCCGTTCTCGAACAGAAGCAGCGGCCCGATGGCGCCCAGGCCGGGATTGTCCTCCAGGTGCCGCGACAGCGCCTCCAGCCAGCCGGGCGCGTCGGGGAAAACGTCGGAGTTCAGGAAGCACACGAACGTCCCGCGCGCATGGTCGAGCGCGATGTTGTTGGCCGGGGCGAAGCCCATGTTGCGGTCCAGCATCAGCAGCCGCAGGGGCAGTTGGAAACGCTGATGGACGCTGACCGCCAGCGCCTCCAGTTCCCGCCGGCGCGGCGGGTCGTCAAGCACGTAGATCAGCTCGGTGTCGGGCAGGCCCTGGCGGGCGAACAAGGCGGCCTGGTACTCGAGGAAGTCGATCCGGCCATACAGCGGCACGAGCACACTGTGACGCGGCGAAGGGTGCGGCCGGCCCAGCGTGACCACGCTCACGCGCGGGCGCTGGCGCAGCCGTTCGGCGTTGAGCGCGCGAATGGCCGGCCCGGCAACCCCGTCGAAGGCGGACGCGAGCTGGTCGTAGCGCAGGTCGAAGGCCGACAGCACCCGCTTGATCGCCTCGATCCCGCCGCCCCGTGGCGCGGGCACGGGCTTGTAGCCGACCTCGCCGCGCGCGGTCTCGACTTCGAGGTGCATCGGCTCGGTGCCGCAACTGGGTAGCGCGAGATAGGTCATGAAGCCGCAATCGGGGTCGGCCCGGTCGGGGCCGAGCGCCTCCAGCACGTCCGGGCGCGGCACCCGGATCGTGTTGCGCTCCGCAATCGGTGCCGCCGCGACGCCGGCGCGCAGGCGGACCGTGCGCACCACGTCGGGTGCGGCCGCCATCCAGCCCATCAGTACGACGCCATCGGGCCGGCACGGGATCACGGCGTCCAGCTCCAGCCGAACCTCGTCCTTCAAGGCGCCCAGCGTATCCTCGCCGGTGAACCCCTTGCGCAGCAGCAGGCCAAGGAGCGTGGTCCGGCTCTCGCTGGCGCCCTCGGCGTTGCTAAGCTCGGCGAACAGCCGCGCCCCGAGATCGGCGCCGCGCAGATGCTGGCATCCGGCCGGCACGGTCAGCCCGGCGCTGCGGTCGGCGCTGGACAGCTCCAGCCAGACAGGCCGCCCCATTCCCCGTCCGGACGAGGGGAAATGCACCACCACGCCACTGCCGCGCTCGCCAAGGTCGGGGCGATAGAAATACGTGACGATGCCGGGTCCCGAGAGCACTCCGTTCTCGAAGTCAACCCGCAACTCGGCTGTCGTCGGCTTGTCCGGAGCGACATGCCGCTGCTCGATCCAGCCGACGAAGTACCAGGAGCCGGACGGGGCGTGATAGCCGTAGTAGTCGAGCAACCCGTGCCAGGCCCCGCGCGCCGGCGCCTCCCACGCCGCCTCCTCCGCTTCGAGCACGTCTGACGGCATTCTGTGCCTCTCCGCCACCCAAGCAACGGGGGTATCCGTTGCCGTAGAGGTATGACTTGATTGTGAGCAATGTCGCTGTAACCAGAAGTTGGTCGCCGCTCAAGTGATTTCGCACGCGTTCAGTCGCGGACCGAGGTTTTCAGAGGGCGGGCATTTGATGATAGATTTGGGACAGGCGAGATGGACGGCTTGCCCTCTCAATCGCCGCTTGCGATAAGCAAATGAGTTTTCGGCGGCGCACAAGATGCGGCGATTCGGGCAGCCGAGCCCAGTCCATCTTTCGCTC
Organism: uncultured Pseudomonadota bacterium; assembly: GCA_963818725.1. Lineage (GTDB taxonomy): Bacteria > Pseudomonadota > Alphaproteobacteria > Acetobacterales > Acetobacteraceae > DATFDN01. The sequence goes on from CAWFTU010000001.1 coordinate 776,283, forward strand.
CGGACAGGAAGGAGCGATACGTGCCTGATGGCGGACAGCACTTTCCGGCGCTGGTTCTGAACGCGGACTTCCGCCCGCTGTCCTACTTCCCGCTCTCGCTCTGGTCCTGGCAGGACGCGATCAAGGCGGTGTTCCTAGACCGCGTCTCCGTGCTGAGCGAGTACGAACGGGAGGTGCGCTCGCCCCGTCTGACCATGCGCCTGCCGAGCGTGATCGCGCTCAAGGACTACATCCCGTCCTCGCGCCGCCCCGCATTTACCCGGTTCAACGTGTTCCTGCGCGACGGCTTCGTTTGCCAGTACTGCGCGAGCCGGCTGCCGACCCAGGATTTGACCTTCGATCACGTTGTGCCGCGTAGCCGGGGCGGGCGGACCACGTGGGAGAACGTCGTGACCGCCTGCGCCGAGTGCAACCTGCGCAAGGGCTCCCGCCTGCCGAGCGAGTGCGCGATGAGCCCCCGAGCGCGGCCGCGGCAACCGACGAACTGGGAGCTTCAGGACAGGGGGCGGGCCTTTCCGCCCAACTATCTGCACCAGAGCTGGCGGGATTTCCTCTACTGGGACACCGAGCTCGAAAGCTGAGCGTCCCCGTGTGCCGCCCCCATCTCGGCGCGCGCCCGGGCCAGGACGTCCGGGGCCAGCCAGGCCCGGGTCACTTCCCAGCTCCCGTGCCGCAGCTCCATGCGCAGCCGGACCGTGCCGAAATCCAGGACGAGCAGCGAGGGTCCATCAAGCCAGGCCCCGCGCAGCCGGGCCGGCGCCTGGGCGTCGGTCCGCCCTGGTGTCGTGTCCAGCGCCTCCAGCACGGATTCAGGGGTCACGACCGTTTTGACGGCGATCGTCCGCAGGAACGCGGTCCCGAACGGGGCCAGCTCGTCGCGCGGGCCGGCGAGGTCCGCCTCGATCCCGCGCCGTACCCTTGGCCAATCCACCAAGCGGCGGAGCATGGCCGTGTCGCGCCGTTGCATCGCGCAATCCAGCCGGTACAGGGTCAGGCAGGGATAGGCGACATAGGTCCCGATCAGCACAGCCATCGCAACAGCCGGAATGGCGGCAACCGATGCTTTAACGGCCATGCCGCTCTCCTTTTGACATATAGTGATCATGTTATCAGGCGACGCGACGAATTCGATAAAGCGACCAAGCACAACCGCTTGAAAATCGTCACTGGGACGCCGTAGCTCACGCAGGGGTATGGTAACCTTGCCTCAATCGATTCTGTCCAGGTCTCAACGCCGGGCAGGCTGCCGTGCCAGGGTAAATCCATCATACCCGCTTGCGGCGACGGCATCACACTTTTTCTTGTAAACCTGGAACCCGCCGACGCAGGGCATGAAGACGCGCGGCTTGCCCGGGATGTTCGCGCCGAAGTACCAGGAATTCGCGAGCGGGTAGAGCGTGCTGTCGGCCACCTCGTTGACGTGCCCGACCCATTCCCTCTCCGCCTCCGCGTCGGCCTCGATGCGTGTGAAACCAGCCGTCCGCATGTAGGCCAGGCAATCGGCGATCCAGTCCGTGTGCTGCTCGATTGACAAGATCATCTGCGTCTTGACCGATGGGCTGCCTGGCCCGGTGATGATGAACATATTGGGAAACCCGGCGGCCATCAGGCCGAGATAGGTGGTCGGGCCGCCGGCCCACTTGTCGGCGAGCAATTCGCCGCCCTCCACCCGGATGTCGATGTCGAGAAGCGCGCCGGTCATGGCGTCGAATCCGGTCGCGAACACGATGCTGTCGAGCGCGTACTCCCGCTCGCGCGTCCGCAGGCCGGCCTGTGTGATCTCGGCAATCGGCGCGCTCCTCACGTCCACGAGCGTCACGTTCCCGCGGTTGTACGTCTCGCAATAGTTCGTGTCGGGGCAAAGCCGCTTGGTGCCGATCGGATGGTCCTTGGGCGCGAGCAGTTCCGCCACCGCCTGGTCCCTGACGGCCGCGCGGATCTTCTCGCGCACGAACTCGGACGCGGTCTCGTTGGCCGCCTTGTTCACCAGAAGGTCGGTGTAGGCGTAAAGGAAGCTGATGCTCCCTCCCTCCGCCCACTTCGCCTCGTAGGACTGTCGGCGCTCCTCGGGCGAGGCATCGAGCGCGGACTTCGTGGGCGCCGGATGGCCGGCGATGCCGAACGGTGTGTCCAGCGCGGCTTGGCGCCGTTTCCGGTAATCCGCCTTGTGCCGCCGTTCGGTCTCGGGATGCAGGGGCGCGTTGCGCGCGGGGAGGCTGAAGTTCGCCGTGCGCTGGAACACGTAGAGGTGCTTCGCCCGCTGGGCGATGAGCGGGATCATCTGAACGCCCGACGAGCCCGTGCCGATCACGCCGACAATCTGGCCGGAGAAATCGACCGGCTCCGACGGCCACAGTCCGGAATGATACCATTTGCCTTGAAACTGATCGAGGCCGGGAAAGCTCGGCACGCGCGGCGTCGACAGGTTCCCGGATGCCATGACGCAAAACCGCGCCGAGACGGACTCGCCTCGTTCGGTCCTCAGCGACCAGCAATCACTCTTCCGGTCGAAGATGGCGGCACGGATTCGCGTGTTGAGCTGGATGTCGCGGCGCAACTCGAACCGGTCCGCCACGTGATTGATGTAGCGCAGGATCTCGGGCTGGGTGCCGTACCGCTCGGGCCATTTCCAGTCCTGCTGCAAATCCTCCGAGAACGAGTACGAGTACTCCATGCTCTCGACATCGCAGCGCGCGCCGGGGTAGCGGTTCCAGAACCAGGTGCCGCCAATGCCGCTCCCCGCTTCATAGACCCGCACGTGCAAGACGAGCGCGCGCAGCCGGTGCAGGGCATAGAGGCCGCCCAGTCCCGCGCCGACGACGACGGCGTCGAATGTCGGGCGATGGTCCGAGGCTGTGTCGAACATGATCCGCGCTCTCCCCGCGATCAGGCCTTGACCAGAGGACAGCGGCTCTCGGCCAGGGGCCTGAAGGCGCGGTCGGGCGGGATTGTGTCCAGCAGCTTGAAGAGGCCCCATGACCCCTCCGCTTCCTGGAGAATTTCCGTGCGCCGGGCCTCGGCGTGAGGGCCGGGCATGTCGATCAGAATGCCGATCCTCGGCGATTTATTTTGCGCACGCGCGGTGCAGGGCAGGGCGAGAGCCGTGGCCGCGAGACCAGCGCCTCGGATCGCGCGGCGACGGGTGAAGTGGGACATCTGCTTCCTCCTTGGCCCCGATACCCTTCCACAACCCCTCCCGCAAGCCTGGTTCTCGAACCGGCTTTCGGCCCTTGATGGCGACCGCCAGACATCGAGAGCCGTGCTGCGGCCGCCGACGCGCACAGGCGAGGCGGCACCTGCATCCGAGCGTCCTATGAGTTCACCAGCGGATCGGAACGGCGCTGATCCGGAACGAAGGGCTGATGCCTAGTCCAGGCGGGCGGGCAGCGCGCGGGCCGCCCGCCGAAACTCACGCCGCAGCAGCAGAAGGAAGCGCGGCGGCGGGCGGAAGGCGCGACGCTTAAGGAACTCGCCAAAAGCTACAACGTCGGCGTGGCGACGATTTAAAGGCTCGCGGCATGACGGCGATCAGCCAAGCTCATTTCGGGCGCCTACCCGATCGAGACCAACCCACCAAGCCCGGCCCGCGTTAACGGTGCCTCCGGGGCATGGCCCCGGTGTGATCGGCTCGAAATCACCCTTAGAGGGGAAGGGAGATCAGCATGGCGTCTCTAAGCCCACCGGCCGCCGCGGAGCCCGGCCCGCGTTCCTGGCCGAACCGGCTCTGGGCTTCCGTCGCGGATCGCGGGCGTCCCTACGCCGAGGTGCTGCGGCCGGAGGTTTCGACCTCGCCTCTCGAGCGATGCCGGGAGCTGGCGTCCGCACTTGTGTCCGAGCGCGGCGAGGCGTCGGGCGCAGCGGTGGCGCGCGAGTTGCACACCGCACTGCGCGATCTCGGCGCCGAGGACCGGATCGCCTTTTATCGTTTTCTGGTCTCCGACTTCCTGCCCGACGAGGCTCGCCTCAGGGCGGCCATCAAGGCCTATCTTGCGGGGCCGACTGCCGAGCGCGCCACCGAGCTTAGCGAGGCGGCCGAGCCGAGCCGCCAGGAGCTGCTGCGGCGCATGAACATGGCGCCGGGCGGCACGGGGGCGCTGGTGGCGATGCGCCAGGAGCTGCTGGGGCATTTGCGTGACGAGCCGTCCCTCAAGCCACTCGACTTCGATCTGCGCCACCTGCTCGGCTCCTGGTTCAATCGCGGCTTCCTGGAGCTTCGCCGGATCGACTGGCAGACCCCGGCCGCGGTGCTGGAGAAACTGATCGCCTACGAGGCGGTGCATGAGATCCAGGGCTGGGACGACTTGCGCCGGCGGCTCGCGCCCGACCGGCGGTGCTTCGGGTTCTTCCATCCGGCGCTGCCGGGCGAGCCGCTGATCTTCGTGGAGGTTGCGCTCACGCGCGGCCTGGCCGGCTCCATCCAGCCGCTGCTCACGCGTGATAGCGACGAGGCGGCCCAGCGCGAGCGTGAGCGCACCGCTGACACCGCGATCTTCTATTCGATCTCGAACTGTCAGGACGGGCTGCGCGGCATCTCCTTTGGCAACTTCCTCATCAAGCAGGTCGTCGAGGAGCTGAAGCTGGACCTGCCCGGACTCGCTCGGTTCTCAACGCTCTCGCCGGCGCCGGGCTTCCGCCGCTGGCTCGAAAAGCAGTTCGCAACCCAGGACGCCGCCGAACTTCTGCGCGCAAGCGAGGTCTCCGCCTTGCGGCTGGCCGCGCGAGAGGCGGCTAGGGAGGAGGTCGGCTTAGCCCTGCTGCGCCGCATCCTCGACACCCCTCTCTGGTGGGATGACGCCGCCTTGTCCGAAGCCTTGCGCACGCCGCTCACACGTCTCTGCGCGACTTATCTCACGACCCCCGTCGCGGGTAGGGACCGCGGAAGCAGGCGCCCGGCCGATCCAGTGGCGCGCTTCCACCTCGGCAATGGCGCGCGGCTGGAGCGCATCAACTGGCTCGGCAACATTGCGCCGCGGGGGATCAGGGAATCCTGTGGGATCATGGTCAACTATCTCTATGATCCCGAGCAGATCGAAGCCAACCACGAGGCTTTCGTGCGAGGCACGGTCGTCCGCTCGGCGGAGATTGATGCCCTTCTTGCGACGCCGGACATGCCGATGGGAACGGCGCCGTCTGCGACCATCCGCACACGTGCCGATTCCGCAAGGCTGAGCTGAGCGCCTCAATATCAGCACGAAAATGAGCAAGCGGCGATTCTTTGCTCGGGAGATCTCCCGAGGAGACCCTGACTTCCCACGAATGGCTGCCGCCCGCCGAGCAGGCGCCAGCCCGCGCTGACAAATCTCCGGGAGGACGAAAAACGTCACATAGCGCCGCGCGAGGGATCGCCCCCTTGGCACCTCCCACGCGCACACGCACGCCATTGAACCGACAGCAGATCGCCGGCTTCTGGGCGGCGTGGTTCGGGTGGATGCTGGACGGCATGGATTCCGTCATTTACGCATTGGTCCTGGGGCCGGCGCTGACGGAGCTGTTACCGCGCTCGGGCATCCAGGCGACGCCTGTCAACGTCGGCTATGTCGGCTCGCTCATGTTCGCCCTGTTTCTGGTAGGCTGGGGTTTGTCGTTCATCTGGGGCCCAATCTCCGACAGATTTGGCCGCACCAAGTCGCTCGCCGCTACGGTGCTGGTCTACGCGGTGTTCACGGGCGCCGCTGCCTTCGCCCCCAATGTCTGGCTGCTGGCGCTATTTCGCTTTCTCGCCGGCATCGGCGTCGGTGGCGAGTGGGCGATGGCCGGCACCTACGTCGCCGAGGCGTGGCCGGAGGACCGCCGCAAGATGGGCGCCGGCTATCTGCAAACGGGCTACTACTTCGGCTTTTTCGTTGCCGCGGCCCTTAACTACACGATTGGCGCTTCGCTCGGTTGGCGCGCCATGTTCCTGTGCGGGCTCTTCCCCGTCGTCGTCTCCATTGTGACGCTGCTCGGGGTAAAGGAGCCAGAGCGTTGGGAACACCAGCGTCAGCAAGAGGAGGCGGTCCCGAGCAAGCGGCGCAACCCGTTCGCGGTGATCTTCAGCGCCCCGTATGTTGGGCGCACCGTCACCATGTCGGTGCTGCTGACGATCGCCATCGTGGGGCTGTGGGCCGGCGCGGTTTACGAGCCGACGGCGATCATCTTTCTCTGTCGCCGCGCCGGGATGGCCCCGCCAGACGCGGCGAAGATGGCCTCCGACGGCACCGCACTTCTCTCCATCGGCACGATCCTGGGCTGCATCGCCGCTCCCTGGCTCTGCGAGCGGTTGGGACGGCGCCCGACGCTCGGGCTTTACTACTTCGGAATGATGGTCACGATCGCGCTGGGATTTGGCTGGGCGTTTTACCTGCCGACCGGCTCGGCCCTGCCGGCGTTCTTGACGGTGCTGTTCTTCCTCGGGGTGTTCGGCGGCAACTTCGCGATCTTCAGCCTCTGGCTGCCGGAGCTGTTCGGCACCGAGGTCCGCGCCACGGCGTTCGCATTCTGCACCTCGGTGGGCCGCTTTATCGGCGCCGGCGTCAATTTCGGCCTCGCCGGCGCCGTGGCTGCCATGGGCACGCTCGGGACACCCATCGCGCTCACCGCTGTCGCGTTCGGCATCGGGTTGCTGACGCTCCCGTTCGCGCGCGAAACTCGCGGCCAGCCGCTGCCCGAGTAGGCCGACGGCCAGTCAGACCCGCTGAGATTCATCAAGCATACCGACGAGAGGACGTGATGATCGAGCCAACGGGGCCTCTGAAGGGGATCAAGGTCTTCGACCTGACCCGCGTGCTGGCGGGACCGACCTGCGTGCAGATGCTGGCAGACCTTGGCGCGGACGTGATCAAGGTCGAGAAGCCGGGCGCGGGCGACGACACGCGAGGCTTCGCGCCGCCGTTCATGCCGGGGACACGGGAAAGCGCCTACTTCGTCGGCGTGAACCGCAACAAGCGATCCGTCACGCTCGACATCGCCAAGCCCGAGGGCCAGGAGATTGCGCTCGGGCTGATTGCGCAGAGCGACGTCCTGGTCGAGAACTTCAAGGTCGGCGCACTGGCAAAATATGGCTTGGGCTACGCGCAGTTGCACGAAAGGTTTCCCAGCCTGATCTATTGCTCGATCACCGGCTTCGGCCAGACCGGTCCCTATGCGCCGCGCCCAGGGTACGACAGCTTGGTGCAGGCGATGGGCGGGATCATGTCCCTCACCGGCGAGCCGGACGGCCAGCCGCAGAAGGTCGGCGTCCCGCTCGCCGACCTGTTTGCGGGGCTCTATGGCTGTATCGGTGTGCTGGCCGCGCTGCGCCATCGCGAGGCCACGGGACGCGGGCAGCAGATCGATATCGGCATGCTCGACACGCATGTTGCGTGGCTGGCCAACCAGGGCATGAATTACCTGGCCACGGGCGAGAACCCGCAGCGCCTCGGCAACCAGCACCCAAACATCGTGCCCTACCAGGTCTTTCCAACCGCCGACGGCTTCATGGTGCTGTCAATTGGCAACGACCCGACCTTCAAACGCTTCTGCGACAGCTTCGGTCTCAGCCATCTGCTTGATGACGAGCGGTTTGCGACCAACGCCGCGCGCGTGAGCAACCGCCAGCTCGTGACCGACACGCTGACTCCGGTGATGCGAACTAGGACCACAGCCGAGTGGGTGCGAGAGCTGGAGCCGCTGAAGGTCGGGTGCGGTCCGATCAACACGCTGCGGGAGGTGTTCGCCGATCCGCAGGTGCAGGCGCGCGGTGCCGTGGTGCGGATGCCCCATGCTGCGGCCTCGGAGGGGGTGACGGTGATCGCCAACCCCGTGCGCCTCTCCGAGACGCCCGTCGATTACCGGCTGCCCCCGCCCTTGCTGGGCCAGCACACGGACGAGGTGCTTCGGGAGCGCCTCGGGCTCGACGAGGCCCGGCTGAAGATGCTGCGCGCGAGCGGCGTGGTCTGATCATTTCAGCCAGGATTGACGGGGATGGCCTGACGTCCTGTCGGCGACCGGCGGGCGCATGGTTGCGGTGAACCCCAGCGCGACGCGCGTGAGCTGGGGCCGCGGCTCGCATAGCTGGAACGCGACGCTGAACGCCACGAAGCAGCAGCGGAAGTCGGCGCCCGAGTTCGACGAGCCGAGCCTGGGCTGACCGTCCGTCCGCCCCGGAGCCGCAGGCCATGGGGCGGCCCGCTCAAGCGGGCGGCGCGAGCAGCGGTGCCAGCGCCCTGTACTCGTCCGCACGCGGCGAGCGTTGCCGCCAGGCGAGGCCGATCGTGCGCCAGGCCGAGCCGCCGCTCAGCGGACGCAGCTCGATGTCCGCCCCCGCCGTGACCCCCGCGTCCACCGCCATCCGGGGCAGCAGGGTCACGCCCAGACCGCCGGCCACCATCTGCGCCAAGGTGTGCAGGCTGGTCGCCGCGAACCCCTCCTGCTCTCCCGCCCCGCCGCACAGCGCCAGCGCCTGGTCGCGCATGCAGTGCCCGTCTTCCAGCAGCAGCATCCGCTCCCGCGCCAGCACCGCCGGCGGCACACGCGCCCGCCCGGCGAGCCGGTGGCCCTTCGGCAGGGCGACCACGAACTCGTCGCGCGACACCGCCAGCGTCTCCGCGTCGCCGCACTCGCAGGGCAGCGCCACCAGCAGCAGGTCCAGCCGGTTGCTCGCGAGCCGATCCACCAGCGCCTTGGTCACGTCCTCGCGCACGAACAAGCGCAGGTTCGGGAAGGCGCCGCGCAGCACCGGCATCAGCCGGGGCAGCAGGAACGGGCCGACGGTGGGGATCACGCCGAGCCGCAGCGGCCCGCTCAGCGGCGCGCGCGCGGCCGATGCGGCCTCGGCCACCGCCTCCAGCGCCGCGAGCGCCTTGCGGGCGCGGCCCACGATCTCCTCGCCGAGCGCCGTGAAGACCACGTACTTTCCGGTGCTGCGGTCCAGGATCGCCGCGTCCAGCTGCCGCTCCAGCGCCAGGATCCCGGCCGAGAGCGTGGACTGGGTGACGGCGCAGGCCTCCGCCGCCCGGCCGAAGTGGCCGAGCTCGGCCAGCGCCAGCAGATAGCGGAGCTGCTGCGGGCTGGGCAGCGGGCTCATCGATTATCTCGATGAAAATGTCCGAGTTTATTTGTTTGCTCGCTGCGCATCGGCCGGTCATACTCTAGCTCCGACACACTGAGGAAGGGGGAGCCGACGATGGACACAAACATGCCAGGCGAGAACAGGTGCCCGGTCGCGGGACAAACGCCGCGTTCGGCCCGGAGGAATCGCGACTGGTGGCCGAACCATCTGAGCATCGAGGTTCTTCACCAGCACTCGTCGCTGTCCGACCCGATGGGCGAGGCGTTCGACTATGCCAAGGAATTCAAGAGCCTCGACCTGAATGCCGTGATCAGGGACCTTCATGCGTTGATGACGGAGTCCCAGGATTGGTGGCCGGCCGATTTCGGCCACTATGGCGGTCTGCTCATCCGCATGGCGTGGCACAGCGCGGGCACATACCGTATCGCCGACGGCCGCGGCGGCGCCGGCGCCGGCCAGCAACGCTTCGCGCCGCTCGGTAGCTGGCCGGACAACGCGAACCTCGACAAGGCACGCCGCCTGCTATGGCCGATCAAGCAGAAATACGGCCGAAAACTCTCCTGGGCCGACCTGATGATCCTCGCCGGCAACGTCGCCCTCGAGTTCGATGGGCTTCAAAACCTTCGGTTTCGGCGGCGGGCGCAAGGACGTTTGGGAACCCGAAGAACTCTACTGGGGGCCTGAGGGGACGTGGCTGGGAGACGAGCGCTACAGCGGCGAGCGCGAGCTTCACAACCCCCTCGCCGCCGTGCAGATGGGCCTGATCTACGTTAATCCGGAAGGGCCCAACGGCAAGCCGGATCCGGTCGCGGCGGCCAAGGACATCCGCGAAACGTTCTATCGCATGGCGATGAACGACGAGGAGACCGTCGCGCTGATTGCGGGCGGCCATACCTTCGGCAAGACCCACGGCGCCGGCGATCCGTCGTTTGTCGGCCCGGATCCGGAAGGCGCCGCCATCGAGGATCAAGGCCTCGGCTGGAAGAGCAAGTATGGCACGGGCTACGGGGCAGATGCCATTACCGGCGGCCCAGAAGTCATCTGGTCGCAGACGCCGACGCATTGGAGCAACTACTACTTCGAGAACCTGTTCAAGTATGAATGGGAGTTGACGAAGAGCCCGGCCGGCGCTTGGCAGTTCAAGGCCAAGGACGCGCCTGCCACGGTGCCGGACCCCTTCGATCCGTCGAAGCGGCGTGTGCCGACCATGCTGGTCACAGACCTCTCGATGCGGATGGATCCAGCCTACGAGAAGATTTCCCGCCGCTTCTACGAGAATCCGGATCAGTTCGCGGACGCGTTCGCCCGGGCGTGGTTCAAGCTGACGCACCGCGACATGGGCCCGACCATCCGTTATCTCGGCCCGCTCGTGCCGAAGGAGACGCTGATCTGGCAGGACCCGATCCCCGCGGTGGATCATCCGCTGATCGACGAGCAGGACATCGCTGCTCTGAAGGGGAAAATCCTCGCGTCCGGCCTGTCGGTTTCTCAGTTGGTTTCGACGGCCTGGGCCTCGGCGTCGACGTTCCGCGGCTCCGACAAGCGTGGCGGAGCCAACGGCGCGCGCATCCGCCTCGCGCCGCAGAAGGATTGGGAGGTCAATCAGCCGGAGCAGCTCGCGACGGTGCTGCAGACGCTCGAAGCGATCCAGAAGGAGTTCAACGCCTCGGCCAGCGGCGGCAAGAAGGTTTCGCTTGCTGACCTCATCGTTCTCGCCGGCAACGCCGGGATCGAGAAGGCCGCGAAGGCGGCCGGGCACGACGTGAAGGTTCCCTTCACGCCGGGGCGCATGGACGCGTCCCAGGAGCAGACCGACGCCGAATCCTTCAACGCGCTCGAACCGCGAGCTGACGGCTTCCGCAACTATCTCAGCGGGAAGCAGTTCATGATGCCCGAGGAGGCATTGGTGGATCGGGCGCACTTGCTGACGCTGACGGCACCTGAGATGACGGTTCTCGTCGGCGGGCTGCGCGTCCTCGGCACCAGCGTCGGAGGGTCGAAGCATGGCGTTTTCACCAACCGGCCGGAGACGCTGACCAACGACTTCTTCGTCAACCTACTCACCATGGCGACGCAGTGGCAGTCTTCCGCCGACGCCGAAGGCGTATACGAGGGACGCGACCGGAAGACGAACGAGCTCAAGTGGACCGGCACCCGTGTTGACCTGATCTTCGGCTCGCACTCGCAGTTGCGCGCTCTTGCGGAAGTCTATGCGTGTGCGGACTCGCAGGAGAAGTTTGTGAAGGACTTCGTGGCGGCGTGGGCCAAGGTGATGGATCTTGATCGCTACGATCTTGCCTGATCTTGGCGGAAGAGTCTTCAAAGGCCGCTAGCAGGCTGCTGAAATCGGCTCTGGCGGTGCCGGTCGAACGGGTTGGTGGGGTCGGGGTGGACCTTGAGAAGCCTGCCGACCACCCGCTGCGGGTGATCCGGGGGGATGGGGCGTCCCCGCGCATGCGGGGATGAACCGACACCCGCGGTGATGTCGTGCCCGAGCGGGCCAGGCTCGACCGCCTGGCCCGCTCGCCTCGATCCCCACGGGATCCCGCGCGTCGGTCTCGTAGGGCAGCAGGTAGAGCGCGCCGTCGACCAGGGCGCCATGGCCGGAAAAGTGCATCACGGCCAGGTCGTTGCCGCCGCCCGCCACGCCCGTCCGCATCGTCCGCAGGATGCCGGCCCTGTTGGCGTCCTGGTTGGCCAGCACGTGCGGACCACCCCCGCGTAGAGGCTGCCCTGGATGCCCGCGACCGCGCTCGCCAGGGTTCTCAGGCGGGCTCCTCGCCTAACGAGCTTCTCCTGGAGTGGCATCACCGCTGAGCGTCCTTCCGTGGCTCACGGCGCTGACGGGCCCCAGTCGGCCCAGGGCCTCACGCGCTCGAATGTGGCGGCGAGGCGCAGCAGCGCGGCGTCCTGCCCCACCGGGGCGACCAGTTGGATGGCGATCGGCATCCCGTCGCGATCGAAGCCGCAGGGCAGGCTAATGGCCGGATTCCCGGTCAGGTTGAACGGCATCGCGTAGGGGTACCACGCTGCCCGGATGTTCTCGACCTGCCGGCCGTGGATCGTGATCGGCCCGAAGAAGTCCTGGTCGACCGGCACCGCGCTCCGCGACAGCGTCGGCATCGCCACGAGGTCGCAGTCCTCGAACCAGGACTGGACCTGCCGATACAGCCGGGTCCGAGCGAAGATCGCCTCGTACAGCTCGGCCGCCGAGTAGCTCGCGACCCGGTCCATCTGGCGGACGAAGGTCGGGCACATGATGGCGCGGTGCTCGCGCAGGTGGTGGCCGAACTGCGCCATCCGGTAGGCGCCGTTGTTGACGAACCAAACGGATTCCGGGTTCTCGAAGGGCGCCGTGTGCTCGCCGACCTGGGCGCCGAGGGCCCGAAGCGCCGCAAGCGCCGCGTCGCAGCCCTGTAGCACGTCGGCGGCCACGGCGTCATTGCCCAGCCGGGCCCGCCAGGCGATGCGCACCCCGCGCAGGCCGTCGCCCGCCTGCCGCACCGCTTCGGCGAACCGGGGCTGGGGCCGGGCGGCGCTGAGCGGGTCGCGCCGGTCCGGCCCGGCCATCGCGTCCAGCATCAGCGCGGTGTCGAGCACGGTGCGGGCCATCGGCGTGACGTAGGAGATGTTGCCGAACCCGTCCTGCGCGTACTCCTGCGGCACCACTCCCATGCCCTGCTTGAGGCCGACCACGCCGTTGCAGGCGGCGGGGATGCGGGTCGAGCCGCCGCCGTCGGTGGCGACGGCGATGGGAACCAGCCCAGCCGCGACCGCCACCGCCGAGCCGCCGGACGAGCCGCCGGCGGCGCGGTCCGCGCGCCAGGCGTTGCGGGTGCGGCCGAACAAGGGCGCCTCGGTCAGGCATTGCTGGCCGAACTCCGGCGTCGTGGTCTTGCCGACGAGGATGGCGCCCGCCTGCTTCAGCCGCGCGACCGCCAGCGCGTCCTGGGTCGGCACGTGGTCCTTGAAGATCAGGCTGCCCCAGGTGGTGCGAACGCCCGCGGTGGGCACCAGGTCCTTGACCGCCATGGGAACGCCGTGCAGCGGCCCGAGCGCGTCGCCGCCCGTGACGGCCCTCTCCGCCGCCTCGGCGGCAGCAACGGCGACATCTTCCGCGACGGCGATGAAGGCGTTCAGCACCGGCTGCGCGGCGTGGATGCGAGCAAGCGTCGCGCGCATCAGCTCGACGGGCGAGATCGCGCGTGACCGGATCGCGGCGGCGAGATCGGCGGCAGCCGGAAAACGTGCCCTGTCATCAACCATGATCGGAACACCAATAGGCTTTCGACAGCAGTCTACCGGATCGCCGGCCCCGTGCGGAACCACCGCACTGATCGCGCACTCCCGAGCCCTCGCATAGCGCAATCGTTGTCAAGGTCGGAATCGACGAGCCTCGGCCCTAGGCGAAAAGCGAGGCGGCCGCCAAGTGGATGACCGCAGGCCGCCAATCCCGACGCGAGGTGCGGGATGACCGGATCAGACATACGCGAACTCCTGTCCAAGAGTTCGCTCTTCCAGGCATCGACGGAAACCCTGATTCAGGAAGTTCTCCAATCGATCAATCTGCGGATGGTCTCTGCCAGGACCGTGCTCTTCCATCAGGGCGACCCTGCGCGAGAACTGATCATCCTGGGCAAGGGGATCGTGAAGGTTTGGCAGTTGGGCGGAGCGGCGACGCGATGACCATCCGCATTATGGGACCTGGCGATATCATTGGTGCCGTCGCGGCATTTCGGCAGATCCCGTACCCGGCCACGGCCACGGCCGTGACCGACTGCATCGTTCTGTCCTGGCCGATCTCCTGGGTCTTGGCTCTGATGGAGCGATATCCCGCTCTCAGGGCCAATGCCCTGGATTTCGTCGGTCGCCGGACTGAGGAGTTGGTGAACCGGTTGCGCGAAACGGCGACGGAACGGGTCGATCAGCGGATCGCCCGAGCATTGCTGCGCCTCGCTGATCAGACCGGACATCCAGCCGCCGGCGGCGTCGAGATTGGCTACAAGCTGTCCCGCCAGGACATCTCCGAGATCGTCGGCACGGACCTCTATACCGTGAGCCGCGTTCTACGTAGCTGGGCTGACCGGGGCCTCGTTTCCGCCAGCCGGCTTCAGGTGGTTCTGCTGGATCGGGTCGGCCTTGAGCGCATCGCCCGCGGGCCCGGCTAATCACGATTGCGACACCCTGGCGACTTGCCCCGGTATCGCACCGGCTGTTTGAGTCAACGCAAAGAGAGGGTTGCGCTGTTGCGCCAAAAGGCCGGGCCAAACGGGTTTGACCTTCGGTCAAGCTCTAGCGAAAAGGGCCCCGCCGTTGAGCCAGTTCGTCGACCGCCTCCTGTTCTTCCGCAAGTACAAGGGCACCTTCGCGAACGGACATGGCGTGGTCACCGACGAGAACCGGGCCTGGGAGGACAATTATCGCTCCCGCTGGCAGACCGAGAAGGTCGTTCGCTCCACGCATGGCGTGAACTGCACCGGCAGCTGCAGTTGGAAGATCTACGTCAAGAACGGCCTGGTCACCTGGGAGACCCAGCAGACCGACTACCCCCGGACCCGTCCGGATCTGCCGAACCACGAGCCGCGCGGCTGTCCGAGAGGCGCGAGCTATTCTTGGTATCTCTACAGCAGCAACCGCATTAAGTACCCGCTGGTCCGCGGACGCCTGTTGGCCCTCTGGCGCGAGGCGCGCAAGACCCTGCCCCCCGTCGAGGCGTGGAAGTCGATCCAGGACGACGACAAGCGCCTCGAATACCAGCGCGTCCGTGGTCTCGGCGGCTTCGTCCGGGTGGACTGGGACGAGATCAACGAGCTGATCGCCGCTGCCAACATCCACACGATCAAGCAATGGGGCCCGGACCGCGTGGCCGGCTTCTCGCCCATTCCCGCGATGTCGATGATCAGCTACGCCGCGGGCACGCGCTATCTCAGCCTAATCGGCGGCACGTGCCTCTCCTTTTATGACTGGTATTGCGACCTGCCGCCGTCCTCACCGCAAACCTTCGGCGAGCAGACCGACGTGCCGGAGAGCGCGGACTGGTATAACTCGAGTTTCCTGATCCTGTGGGGGTCCAACGTCTCGCTGACGCGGACCCCGGACGCGCATTTCTACACTGAGGCGCGCTATCGCGGCACCAAGAGCGTGGTGATCGCGCCGGACTTCATCGAAGTGGCGCGCTTCGCCGATCTGTGGCTCCACCCCAAGCAGGGCACCGACGCGGCGCTGGCGCTCGCCATGGGGCACGTCATCCTGAAGGAGTTCTTCGTCGATCGGCAGGTCGAGTATTTTCAGGATTACGCGAAGCGCTTCTCCGATCTGCCGTTCCTGGTGATGCTGGAGCGCCAGGGCGAGAACCTGGTCGCCGGGCGCTTGCTGCGCGCCGCCGACTTCCCAGACGCGCTGGGCCAGGCCAACAATCCCGACTGGAAGCCGGTCGTGGTGGACGAGGCGAGTGGCGAAGTGGTCGCACCGCTGGGCACGGCGGGCTTCCGTTGGGGCGAGGAGGGCAAGTGGAACCTGGAGCCGCGCGACGGCCGCGACGGGCGCGAAATCTCGCCCCGGCTATCGCTCCTCGGCTGCGGTGGACCGGTCGCGACCGTTTCATTCCCCTATTTCGGTAGCGCAGGGCGCTTCGGACTGACCGACCACGCTCCGGTGCTGCGCCGCGCCGTGCCGACGCGCACGCTCACGCTGAAGGACGGACGCGAGGCGCAGGTCGCGACCGTGTTCGATCTCATGCTCGCCAGCTACGGTCTCGCGAGGGGGCTCGGCGGAGAGGCGGCGCGGAGTTACGACGATGACGTGCCTTGCACGCCGGCCTGGCAGGAGCGCATCACCGGCGTGCCGCGCGACCGCTGCATCGCAGTAGCGCGCGGCTTCGCGGCGAACGCCGAGCAGACCCGTGGGCGATCCATGGTCATCATCGGCGCCGGGCTGAACCATTGGTACAACATGGACATGTCGTACCGGGCCGTCATCGCGATGCTGGTCCTGTGCGGCTGCGTCGGCCAGTCGGGCGGCGGCTGGGCGCACTATGTGGGGCAGGAGAAGCTGCGGCCACAGGCCGGGTGGCTGCCGGTCGCGTTCGCGTCCGATTGGGTGCGGCCGCCGCGCCAGATGAACGGCACCAGCTATTTCTATGCCCACACCGACCAGTGGCGGTACGAGCGCCTCACGCTTCGCGAGCTGATCTCGCCGCTCGCCGATCCGGAGCGCTGGTCGGGGATGCTGATCGACTGCAACGTGCGTGCCGAGCGGATGGGATGGCTGCCAAGCTCGCCGCAGCTCGCGCGCAATCCGCTGGCGGTCGCGCGCGACGCGCAGGTGTCTGGGGAGGAGCCGGCGACCTACGTTGCCGCGGCCCTGAGATCGGGCGATCTTCGCATGGCGTGCGAGGATCCGGATGCACCGGAGAACTGGCCGCGCAACCTGTTCGTGTGGCGCTCCAACCTGCTTGGGGCCAGCGGCAAGGGGCACGAGTACTTCCTCAAGCACCTGCTGGGTGCGCGCGACAACGTGCTGAACGCCCAGGGCGAGCAGCGCCCGGAAGAGGTGGTGCGCCGCGACCGGGCGCCGGAGGGCAAGCTCGATCTGCTGGTGACGATTGATTTCCGCATGAACACCACGACGCTGTTCTCCGACGTCGTGCTGCCAACCGCCACCTGGTACGAGAAGGCCGATCTCAACACCAGCGACATGCACCCGTTCATCCATCCGCTCCAGGCGGCGGTGGATCCGGTCTGGGGCGCACGCACCGACTGGGCGATCTTCCGCGGCATCGCCGAGGCGTTCCAACGCCTCACGCCGGGCCAGCTCGGCGTCGAACAGGACGTCGTGCTCACGCCCACGCTGAAGGACACGCCCTCCGAGCTGGCGCAACCCTATGGCGGCACGGCGGGGCGGAGGCGGTCCCCGGCCGGACCATGCCGGCCATCACCGTGGTCGAGCGCGACTACCCCGCCACCTACGACCGCTTCGTCAGCCTCGGCCCGCTGCTGGAAGAGCGGGGCAATGGCACGAAAGGCATCACGTGGGACACGAAGGCGGAGGTCGCGCGGCTGCTCAATGTGAACCCGCCGGAGGAAACACCTTTCGGCAGGCCCCGGATGCGCGAGGACGTGGACGCGATCGAGGCGGTCTTGACCTTGGCGCCGGAGACGAACGGCCACGTGGCGATGAAGGCATGGCAGGCGTTGTCCAAGGCGACAGGCCGCGACCACACCCACCTCATCGCCCGGCGTGCCGACGAGAAGATCGAGTTCCGCGACCTTGCCGCCCAACCACGGCCGATCCTCACCTCGCCCGTGTGGTCCGGCATCGAGAGTCACGAGATCTGCTATAATGCCGGCTGGACCAACGTGCATGAGCTGATCCCCTGGCGAACGCTGACGGGCCGGCAGCAGCTCTATCAGGACCATCCCTGGATGCGCGACTTCGGCGAGGGCTTCGCCACCTATCGGCCGCCCGTGGACACGCGCTCCGTCACCGAGGAGCTGACGCGCGCGCACCAGAACGGCAACCGGCCATTGGTGCTGAACTTCCTGACGCCGCACCAGAAACGGGGCATCCACAGCACCTACACCGAGAACCTGATCATGCTGACGCTCGCGCGCGGCGGTCCGATCGTGTGGATCAACGAAACCGACGCGGCCGAGGCGGGCATCGAGGATAATGACTGGATCGAGGCGTTCAACCGCAACGGCGCGCTGGTCGCACGCGCGGTCGTCAGCCAGCGCATCCCGCGCGGCACCGCCTTCATGTACCATGCCGCCGAGCGCACCGCGAACGTGCCGGGCAGCGAGATCACGCAGAACCGGGGCGGCATCCACAACTCGGTGACGCGGGTGGTGCTGAAGCGGACGCACATGATCGGCGGCTATGCCCAGCTCTCCTACGGTTTCAACTACTACGGCACCGTCGGCTCGAACCGGGACGAGTTCGTCGTGCTGCGCAAGATGGTCAACGTGGACTGGCGCGACCGGCCGCTTTCGGAAAAGCGGGACGTCATGCGCGCCGAGGAAGCCTCCCGGCTGGAGGGACAGCGCCTGTGAAAATCCGCGCGCAGATCGGCAAGGTCCTGAATCTCGACAAGTGCATTGGCTGTCACGCTTGCAGCGTGACCTGCAAGCAGGTCTGGACCACGCGGCAAGGCATCGAGTACGCGTGGTGGAACAACGTCGAGAGCAAGCCGGGCATCGGCTATCCCAAGGGCTGGGAGAACCAGGAGCGCTGGCGCGGCGGCTGGGTGCTGGGGAAGGGCGGCGCATTGCGGCCGAAGACGGGCGGCAAGTGGCGCATCCTGTCGAAGATTTTCGCCAATCCCGAGCTGCCCGAGATCGACGATTACTACGAGCCGTTCGACTACGAGTACCTCCTACATCCACGGCGTGCCGGAGGCCGAGGCGGCGCCGACAGCGCGGCCCGTGTCCATCATCACCGGCGAGCGCATGGACAAGGTGCGGTGGGGGCCGAACTGGGAGGAATTGCTCGGCACGGAATTCCGCAAGCGGGCGCAAGACTACGACTTCAAGGACGTCGAGGAGGCGATCTACGGGGAGTTTGAGAACAGCTTTCTGATGTTCCTGCCCCGGCTCTGCGAGCACTGCCTCAACCCGTCCTGCCTCGCCGCGTGCCCGTCGGGGGCGATCTACAAACGCGAGGAGGACGGCATTGTCCTCATCGACCAGGAGAAGTGCCGGGGCTGGCGTATGTGCGTGACCGGCTGTCCCTACAAGAAAGTCTATTACAACTGGCATACCGGCAAATCGGAGAAGTGCATCTTCTGCTATCCACGCATCGAGAGCGGGCAGCCGACCGTCTGCTCGGAAACCTGCGTCGGTCGCATCCGCTATCTCGGCGTCATGCTCTATGACGCCGACCGCATCCTCGAAGTCGCTTCGCAAGAGAAGGTCCAGGACTGCTACCAGGCGCAACTCGACATCTTTCTCGACCCGCGCGACCCGGCGGTGATCGATCAAGCCCAGCGCGACGGCGTGCCGGATAGCTGGATCAGGGCCGCGCAGCGCTCGCCGGTCTACAAGATGGCCTGCGAGTGGAAGGTCGCCTTCCCGCTGCATCCGGAATACCGCACCGTACCGATGGTCTGGTACATCCCGCTGCTCTCGCCCATCCAGGAGGCGGCGGACGCGGGCGCGATCGCGAGCCTGGACGGCATCCCCGACGTCGACAGCCTGCGCATCCCGGTGCGCTATCTCGCCAACCTGCTGACCGCGGGCAAGGAGGAGCCGATCCGGCTCACGCTGCGCAGGCTGCTCGCGCTACGGGCCTACATGCGCCGACGCAACGTGGAGGACGTGCGCGACCCGGCCCCGCTGGAGGCGGTCGGGCTGAGCGAGGCGCAGGCGGAGCAGATGTACCGCGTCATGTCGATCGCCAACTACGAGGACCGCTTCGTGATCCCGACCAGCCACAAGGAGGTGGCGGAGAACGCATATGACCAGCGCGGCATTGCCGGGTTCCACTTCAGTCAGATGACGTCCGAAGGCAACAGCAGATTCATGCTGTGGGGTCAGGACACGCGCAAGACGCGGGGCGAGCGGTTCCCGCTCAACAGGAAGTAGCGTCATGCTGGCCTGCAAGGCATTCGCCGCGCTGCTGCTTTATCCTGACGCCGAATTGGTATCGGCGCTGCCGGAAATCTCGGCCCTGCTGAGCAATGCCGGGGTGCCGCCCGGGACGGCGGCAGCCATCGCGACGTTTTGCGAGCAACTCGCGGGATCGGAGCTGATGGCGGCTCAGGGCGAATACGTGTCCCTGTTCGACAGGTCTCCATCGCTCTCGCTTTATCTGTTCGAGCACGTACACGGCGATTCGCGCGAGCGCGGCCAGGCGATGGCCGATCTGGTGGCGGACTACGAGCGCGCCGGGCTCGACATGGCAGCCGACGAGTTGCCCGACTTTCTTCCGGTGTTCCTCGAATACGCATCTCTGCACCCTCCTGATCAGGCGCGCACCCTGCTCGGCGAGATCGCCGACATCGTCGCGCTTCTCGCGGGGCGGCTGGAGAAGCGCGGCAGCGGGTACGCCGCGATCATGCGCGCCATCGAGGCCCTGTCGGCACGGCGTGGTGATCGCGCGGCCGTGGCGGCGCGGCTGGAAGGGGAGGTGCCGGACGACACCCCGGCCGCGCTCGACGCGAGGTGGGAGGAGACGCCGGTGAGCTTCATGGAGCCGGCGTCAGAAGGCGGCGATTGCCCCAAGGCTGCGGCGCTCGTCGCGCAGTTCGCGCCAGGTACCGTGAATGGACCCGATGACAGGCCGAGCGCCAAGGAGAGATTGCCATGGATTGGCTGAACCAATTCCTGTTCGGTTTCTATCCCTATCTCTGCATGATCGCCTTTTTCCTGGGAAGCTGGGCGCGCGTCGACCGCAGCCAGTTCTCCTGGCGCAGCCAGTCGAGCCAGTTCCTGAACAAGCGCCAGCTGGTCTGGGCCAGCAACCTGTTTCACATCGGCATCCTTGGGCTCTTCGCCGGCCATTTCGTGGGGCTGCTGACGCTCCCCTCGTGGCAGCACGTGGTCGGGCTGACGGTGAAGGCGCATCAGTGGATGGCGATCATCGCCGGTGCGATCTTCGCGATCCTTGGCGCGTTCGGCGGAGCGGGGCTCATCGTCCGCCGGCTGTTCAATCCGCGCATTCGCCAAACCAGCAAGCCGACCGACATCTTCATCCTGCTGTTCATCTATTTTCAGCTCTGGCTTGGGATTATCGGGATCCCCCACTCGGTGGCCAACCACGACGGTACCTACATGTTTGTCCTGGCGGAATGGTGCCGCAGCATCATGACTTTCCAGCCGGCGTCGGCGGCCCTGCTCGACAACATCCCTTGGGTCTACAAGGTCCATCTCGTCGCCGGCATGACGCTCTTCCGGCTCGTGCCCTTCACCCGGATGGTGCATGTGTGGTCGGCGCCGATCTGGTTCCTCGGCCGCCCCGGATGGCAGATCGTGCGGCGCAACACCCATATCGCCAAGGAGGGCGTCTGATATGGGCCGCCTCATCCGAGTGGACGGGGTGGAGATCCCGGAGGCGACCATTTCGCTGGAGGCGCAGTTGCAGGACGCGCCAGATCCCACCGCGGCCTGGGAGGTGGCGGCCCGATCTCTGGTGGTACGACAGCTTCTTCTGGCCGAGGCGGCCGCCCGCGGGATCAGCGACCGCGACCCCGAGCCGGACGAGGAGCCGGACGAGGCCGCCATCCGCCGATTGCTGGAGTCGCAGCTCAACCTGCCGGAACCGTCCGAGATCGAGCTGCGACGATGGTATGACCGCAACCGAGAGCGGCTGCGCTTGCCTGATCTGTGGCATGTGCAGCACATCCTGATCGCAGCCGATCCGCGCGACGATGCCGCCTCGCACGCGGCACGGCTGGAGGCGGAGCGGCTGCTGGCCCAGATCCAAAATGACCCGGACTGCTTGCCGGAACTGGCGCGGCGATACTCTGATTGCCCCTCCAGGGCGCAAGGCGGCGACCTTGGCATGGTCGAGCGCGGCAGCACAGTACCCGAGTTTGAGACCTTCCTGGCGGCGCTGGAACCCGGCCAGGTTTGCCCCACGGTCGTGAAGAGCCGGTACGGCATGCACGTAATCCGGGTTCTGGCGAAGGAAGCGGGACGCATGCCGCCGTTTATCGCCGTGCGCGGGCGCATTGCCGAGTTCCTGCAAGAGGCGAGTTGGCGGCAAGGTGTGCAGGGCTACATCGCGGCGTTGGCCGCTCGGGCGCGTATCGAGGGGTTCGATTTGTTTGCCGGCGAAAACGCGCCGCCCCGCCCTTCCGCTTGGCCCGCCGGGCCATCTTGCGTGTCTGTGGCGCCCGCGTCTGGCGCGGCCGGGAAGAGGACGCCCGATGGCCAACTGGTCCGAGGCTGCGGATGAGCAGCCGCGCCACCCCGGTCGAAGCGCTTGCTCAGGGCAATGCGCGATTCGTGCGCGTGCTGCTGGTCAGCACCTTTGCCGCAACTGCTCAACCCACCCCGCTTCGCGCAATGCGTTGATATAGAATGATTTTCAGCAGTCTCAGAAAACGGGATAAATTTGGGCAGTTGAAGTAAAATCCGCGGCGATACCAGATACTTATTTATATCGTAATATCGCAGCCTTGGCCGTTACATGCGTCGGATTCGATACTGCCGTTACGCCCAAAATCGCCTCGCCCAGAAAGCGTTGTTTATCAATGATTTGCGGAGGGAGGGGTGGGTTGAGCAGTTACCCTTTGCCTTCCTGATCTGCTTCGCTGTCTGGATGATGTTCGGCGTGATCGGCATCCCGATCCGCCGGGAGCTGGGGCTTAACGGCTCGGAGTTCGGACTGCTTACCGCAACGCCGGTCTTGACTGGCGCGGTCTTTCGCCTGCCGCTCGGCATCTGGACTGATCGGTATGGCGGCCGCATCGTGATGTTCATTCTTCTGATCGCCTGCGCTGTCCCCCTTTGGTTCGCCGCGCAGGCGACGCAGCTCTGGCAGTTGCTGCTGCTGGGCCTGGCTCTCGGTCTCGTGGGGGCCTCATTCTCGGTCGGCACGCCCTATGTCGCGCGCTTCTTCCCGCCCGCGAAAAAGGGATTTGCCATGGGCGTGTTCGGCGCCGGAACCGCCGGTGCTGCCATCAACATGTTCGTGGCTCCGGCCCTGGTGACGCGCTACGGCTGGCAGAGTGTCCCGCGTGTCTACGCGGTGGCTCTGCTGGCGACCGCTGTCATCTTCTGGGTACTGTCAGCGCCGGACACCCTGGCGCCCGGCAAGGCCGTTCCCGTGCGCCAGCAGCTTGCGGTGCTAAAGAATCCGCGCGTTTGGAAATACTGCCAGTTTTACTCGATCTTGTTCGGCGGCTTCACCGCACTCTCGGTCTGGATGCCGCAATATTACGTCGGGGAATATGGCCTCTCGATCACGCGGGCATCGCTGCTTGCCGCCTGCTTCTCCCTGCCGGGCGGCGTGCTGCGCGCGTTCGGCGGCTGGCTATCGGATCGGTTCGGCGCCCACAGCGTAACTTGGTGGGTGCTCTGGGCGGCGTGGATCAGCCTGTTTCTGCTGTCCTATCCGCAGACCGAGTTCACCGTGCATACGGTCAACGGTCCGGCAAGCTTCCATCTCGGACTGACCGTCGGACTTGCCGCGGCGCTGCTGTTCGTGCTCGGGATCTCCTTCGCGTGTGGCATGGCATCGACGTTCAAATACCTGAGCGAGGACTTCCCGCAGAACATGGGCGTGGTGTCCGGGATCGTGGGCATGGCTGGGGGACTGGGCGGCTTCCTGCTTCCAATCCTGTTTGGCGTCCTGCTCGACCGCACCGGCCTGAACTCGAGCTGCTTTATGCTTCTATATGGAATTACCTGGGTATCCTTGATCCTGATCTATATCACCAAGGTGCGTCGGATTCCGGTCATGCGCGGATCGCGTCTGCGATCGCAAGACCGCCGGTACGCTTCGGAGTAGACCATCATGTCCGGACGCGAAGACACCCAAACCCATCCACCGCCGCCTTCGCCCCGTCAGGCACAAGGCAGGTCGCGTCGTATTCCTGGCAGATCAACGGCCCGCGCCGCTCCTTGCAGGTTACGCCAGGGCTCGCGCCAACGCCCCTGGTCGGCCAAAGTGGAGCGGGCTGTGAGCCGGCGCTCACGGTGGGGTTGAGTGGATGCGGTGCATAGGATGCGGCTCGGAAGCGGTGACCGAGCGGCCCGAGCGCACCGCCCAGGGTTACCGCGGTTCTGTTGCATCTTTGCGCGCTTGCACTGGCCGGGTAGATGCTCGGGCATGGCAAGACGGCGACACATGGCCCCGATACGGGCGGACCAGTCCTTCAAGGGCCGACAATTTACCGCCGAAGTGATCCTGTGGCCGGTCCGGTGGTATCTCATGTTCCCGATCCGGTAGCGTCCGCGCGTTGAGCGCGTTGGCCGAATCCACCAGCCCGTGGTATTCTACTGGCCGGCGCGGCCGCCGAACACCTCGCCGTCAGCGTTGTACCTTTCCTGCAGCGCGCGCGAACGGCCGCGTTGGCGAATTCCTTCGAGGTGCCGTCGCCGAAGTTGTGGGACCACAGCTTGTTGACGGTGCCCTGGAAATAAATCGCGTTGCGGTCAGGAACTATGCTGGAATGGGTCTTCATGCCGCCGACGTTTCTCGGATTGTAGGGCGTCGTCGTTCAGCACAACCGCCACCGCCCCCTGTGCCGAGGCAACCGCGACCGCCTCGGCGGCGGCCTGCTGCTCGTAAATGCGCAGGGCGGCCAGTTCGTCCTCCACCTGCTGGAACGCAGTCAAGACCGTCTGGGGGTAGGTCGCGACGGCGTGGTCGTATGTCGCGCGAGCTGCCGCCACCTGCGCGGGCCGCAGCCCGCCCTCGAACAGCGCCTCGCTCGCCGAGGCTCCAAGCGACCAGACGCTGTCGGCGGTATTGACCAGCCGACCGAGCCGATTGCCGACAAATCCCCCAGCGCGGATAGCGAGATATCGGGATAGTACGCCGCCACCGCGACCCCGATCAGCGCGTTGTGCTGCTGCATGGCCCGTTCGGCCCCGGCGATACCCGGTCTCCGCTCCAGCAGGCTCGATGGCAGCCCCGGGGGATGAGGGGAACCGCGTCCGGCAGGGGCGCGAACGGGATGAGCGCGCCACCTCGCGCCGCGCCGCATAGGCCACCCCAGCGAGCAGCAGATGATCCTCGAGATGGCGGCCCACCTCCGGAAGGTCTTGGGCGACCGGAATGCCAAGCGCTCTGAGTTGCTCGCCCGGTCCGATCCCCGACAGCATCAGGAGACGCGGCGAATCGATCGCGCCCGCGCAGAGCAGGATCTCTATCTCTGGCCGCACGAGGCGACCCGGCAGCCGCAGCCCGGTGCACCGGCCGCGCTCGATCACCAAGCCCAGTACTTGCGTGCCGGGCAGCAGATCAACGGCGGCGCCATCGAGACGCCCGAGATAGGCCGTCGCCGCGTCATCCCGACGGTGTCCCCTGATGCTGAGCTGGTTCCACCCGACTCCCGTGGGGATCGCTCCGCCCAGATCGGGCGTCATCGGAAACCCGAGTTCGCGGGAGGCCTCGATGAAGGCCGATGCGACAGGCGTGCGATCCGTCACGTCGGCAAGCGAGAGCACGTGCAGCGGGCCATCGCCGCCCCGCCATTGGCTGGCCCCGCCAGAAAACGTCTCCGCGCGCTTGAAACAGGGCAGCAGGTCGGCGTACTGCCATCCCGCGGGCCAGCGGTCATAGGCCGCCGGATGCCCACGCTGGTAGGCGAGGGCGTTGATCGCGCTGGAGCCGCCGACGACCTTTCCCCTGGGATAGGGAACGACGCGGCCGCCCAGCCCCGGCTGCGGAACCGTGCGGTATCGCCAGTCGACCGAACCGCCCTGAAGCTGGGGCCAGTCGGGCGGATCGGCGATGGCGGGGAGGTCGGCGGGACCGCCGGCTTCGATCAGAAGCACCCGGCGCCCAGCCCGGGCGAGGCGATGCGCCAGCACGCAGCCGGCGGAGCCTGCCCCGATGATCGCGTAGTCGTAGGCGGGGCGGAGCTGATCCGCCGAAATCAGGGTGCGCACGCCGGAGGCGGCCGCCGCCGGCCGAGCGTATCCGGAGAGGGCCAGCCCCCCGCCGAGAGCGGCCGCCACGACCTCGCGGCGATTGCGTGGATTGATGACCAAACCGGCTGCCGGGACGCTCATGCGATGGAAGTTCCAGGCATGCCGCGCCCCGTCAGTTCATGGGATCGAGGACTACCACCGGTATCTCGCGCTCTGTCTTGCTCTGGTAGTCGCCGTAGGGCGGCCAGAACCTAAGTGCTTCCTGCCACAACCGCGCGCGCTCCTCGCCTGTTGCAGTCCTGGCCCGCGTCTTGATGCGAGCCGTGCCCACCTGCACCTCTGCCTCCGGGTTGGCCAGGAGATTGCGATACCAACCCGGATGCTGCTGAGCGCCGCCTTTCGAGGCGACCACGAAGCAGCTGTCGCCGGCCTTATCGTAGAACAGCGGAAAGACGAACTTCTCCCCGGACCGCCGCCCTGTGGTCGTGAGCAGCAGCGAGGGCACGGTCATCTCGGAATAGCCCGGCGGTGTGACCGTGAACATGTGCCCGTCCGTGCCACCGCTGGAGAGATAGCGCCTGGCATGGTCCTGCATCCAGCCCGGCAGGTTCGGTGCCAGCTTGGCGTCGCTCATCGCTCTATCCCTCCGTCGAGACGAGAGAGCATATGGGCTGTGGTGTCACCGCGCCACCCGCACCCAGTGCGCGGCCTCCGATATCGGCATGAGATGCGGGCCTTGGCCCAGAGAGAGTTCGAGCCCAGTTCCTCTCCCTGCGCTGGAAGTTCCGGTCAGCTTCGGCTACCCACCGGCAGGGGAGACAGACACGGCGGAGGAGACGCCTCGATGAGGTTCGGCCTGATCTATGAACTGCAATTGCCCCGCCCCTGGACCGAGGAATCCGAGCACCGTTTGGTCCAGGACGCGCTTGTCGAGGTCGAGATCGCCGATCGGCTCGGCTTTGACTACGTCTGGGCCAACGAACACCACTTCCTGGAGGAGTATTCGCACAACTCCGCCCCCGAGGTGTTCCTCGCCGCCGCGGCCGGGCGCACCAGGCAGATCCATCTCGGCCACGCGGTCGTGCTTTCGCCGCCAGCCTACAACCCGCCGGCGCGGGTGGCAGAGCGGATCGCGATGCTCGACCTGGTGTCGTCGGGCCGCTGCGAATGGGGCACCGGGTCGTCAGCCTCGCGCGCCGAGCTGGAGGGCTTCAACATCGACCCTGACAAGAAGAAGATGATGTGGGCGGAGGCGACCGAGCAGACCGCCAACATGATGATGATGACGCCCTACCCAGGCTTCGAGGGCGAGTTCTTTTCCATGCCGGCCCGCAACGTGATTCCGAAGCCGCTCCGGAAGCCGCATCCCCCGCTATGGCTCGCCTGCTCGAACCGGGAGACGATCCATGTCGCCGCCCGCAACGGGGTCGGCGCGCTGGCCTTCGCCTTCGTCGATCCCGCCGATGCGGCGAAGTGGGCGGGCGAATACTATGCGATCATCAAGTCCGAGGAATGCGTGCCGATCGGGCATTCGGTGAACGCCAACATCGCGATGGCGACGGGCTTCTCCGTCCACCACGACGAGGCGGAGGCGAAGCGGCGTGGCCAGGAGGGCTTCCAGTTCTTCGGCTACGCGCTGGGCCACCACTACGTCTATGGCGAGCACACGCCCGGCGTGACGAATGTTTGGGAGCGGTTCGAGCGCGCCCGCGACGCGCTGCCGCCCTCGGTCGGCAACGGCATTGGCACACCCGCGCTGTGTTTCGGCGTGCAATTTTGACCCCCTGAGCCGGGGGATCGGCGTGCAATTTTGACCCCTGAATGTGTGGCTGCTGGGCTGCCTGCTTCAGTTCGAGGTGGGCGGTGGGGGATGCTGATTGTGGAGACGGTCGGCCGGATCAGACGCGAGCATTTCGTCAGGGGCAAGTCGATCAAGGAGATCGCGCGTGACCTGAAGGTGTCGCGCAACACGGTTCGCAAGGTGCTGCGGTCGGGCGAGACGTCGTTCTCGTATGAGCGGGAGGTTCAGCCGCGTCCCAAGATCGGGCATTGGAAGGCGGAGCTGGACAAGCTGCTGACGAAGAACGCCGAGAGCGGGACGCGCGAACGGCTGACGCTCGTTCGCCTCTTCGAGGAGTGGCGAGGGTTGGGCCACGACGGCGGCTACGCCGCAATTCGCCGCTATGCCCGGCTTTGGAGCGGGCAGCACGCCGGACAGACGGCCGAGGCGTATGTGCCGCTGTCGTTCGCGCCGGGTGAGGCCTACCAGTTCGACTGGAGCCACGAAGTCGTCCTGATGAGCGGCGTCACGGTGACGGTGACGGTCGCGCACATTCGCCTGTGCCACAGCCGCATGATGTTCGTTCGCGCCTGCCCGCGCGAGACGCAGGAGATGGTGTTCGACGCCCACGAGCGGGCGTTTGCCTTCTTCAAGGGCGCCTGCACACGCGGCGTCTACGACAACATGAAGACAGCGGTGGAGGCGGTGTTTGTCGGCAAGGACCGGCAATACAATCGCCGCTTTCTGCAGATGTGCGCCCATCACCTGGTGGACCCGGTTGCCTGCACACCGGCCGCGGGCTGGGAGAAGGGCCAGGTGGAGAGCCAGGCCGGCTTGGTGCGCGAGCGCTTCCTCACGCCACGGCTGCGGGTGAACAGCCACGACGAACTGAATGGTTGGCTGTTGGACAAGTGCATCGCCTACGCCAAGGCGCATGCCCATCCGGAGCGCCCCGAGCAGACAGTGTGGGAGGTGTTCGAGGACGAGCGGCCAAAGCTGGTTCCCCACTGCGGTCGCTTCGACGGCTTCCACGCGCTGGCGGCCTCGGTGTCGAAGACCTGCCTGGTCCGCTTCGACAAAAACAAGTGCTCGGTCAGCGCCGGGGCGGTCGGCCGACCTGTCGAGATCCACGCCTATGCCGACCGGATCGTCATCCGTCAGGACGGACGCGCCGTAGGGGAACATCGCCGCCGCTATGGACGGGGCGAGACAATCTACGATCCTTGGCGTTACGTGCCGGTGCTGGCCCGCAAGCCTGGCGCCCTGCGCAATGGCGCGCCGTTCAGGGACTGGATCCTGCCCGCGGCGATGGAGCGGGTGCGGCGTCGCCTCGCCGGATCTGACGATGGTGACCGGCAGATGGTCGCCATTCTGGCAGCCGTGCTGACCGACGGGCTGCCGGCGGTCGAAGCGGCCCGCGCGCAGGCGATGGCCGAAGGCGTCCATTCCTCCGACGTGATCATCAACATCCTCACCCGGCAGCGCGATCCCGGACCGACCGCCGTCATCGCCACGCCGGATGCGCTGACCCTTCGGCATGTGCCCGCCGCCGATTGCGCCCGATACGATCAGCTCAGGAGCCGATGAGCATGGAGCGGACCGAAGTCCTCGACATGATGGGCACGCTGAAGCTCTTCGGCATGAGGGGCGCCTGTGACGAGGCCCTGGCCGCGGCGATCAAGCGCAAGCACGAACCGCAGCGCTTCGTCGGCGACCCGCTCAAGGCCGAGATGTCCGAGAAGCAGGCACGCTCGATCAGGTGCCAGATGACCATCGCCAAGCTGCCGCTCGCCAAGGATCTCGACGACTTCGCCTTCAAGGGAACGCCGATGTTCCACACCGTCAGTCGCCTTTACGAACGCACCTCGGTGATCGTCACCACGAACCTCGCCTTTGGTGAATGGCCGAGCGTGTTCGCGGGCGACGCCAAGATGACCACCGCGCCGCTGGATCGCCCAACCCATCACTGCGACATCGTCGAGACCGGCAACGACAGCTGGCGCTTCAAGAACCGCGCCTGAGCTTCACAAGCAACCGCCAGGGCTTGCACCGGTGGGTCCACGGGGGACCCCCCGCGCGTCGCTGCGTCAGCCTCTGCATGGGCACTCCGCAACGCGAGGGTCTCCCCTATGGACTACCGGCACAAGCAAACAACACGGGGTCACGATTGGACGCCGATCCGGGGTCAAAGTTCGGCTCTCCGCGGTTTCTGGTGCAGCAGTTGTCCGGATCAGGCCGCTTGCAGAACCCGAGCCCGCAGCAGGTCATGCTTGGCTCGCCCATACATTTGCCGCTTGATCAGCTTCAGCCTGGTGATCTGGCCTTCGGTCTGCCCGTTGCTCCACGGCATCTCAAGCGCAGCCCGAACCGCAGCTTCATCCTGCTTGAGCCCGCCGGCAAACGACCGCATCTCGCTTTCGGCCGCGTCGGCCAGCCAGCGGTCGAGTTCGTCGCTCTTCCGCTCGCGCACGATGGCCGCGAAGCTCAGGGCGAGATCACGTGCCAGCGCAAGAGGCGCCGAGGTGGCGAGCAACTGATTGAGATATTGCTGCTCCTCCGCCTGCAGCGTGGACGGGTCGGCGGTGAGCATCCGAGCCACGCGCCGTAGCGGCGGCACCGTGAAGCAGGAGTCAGCCCGGCCGGGGTGACCTGCAAGGCGCTGCCGGGTAGCCCATTCGGTGACGACGCGCAGCCCGCCCTGGAACCCGGCATCCCGCAGTTCGCGCCACAGCTGGGTTCCATTGCGGCACCCCTCGGCCCAGCGTCGCTCGAGCGTGGCGCGGTAAGGCTCCAACATGCTCCGGCGGGGGCGGAAGGGATCCGGCCCAGCGCCGCGCAGCCAACGCCGGGCCGTGTTGCCTCCGATGGCCAGCCTGCGCACGATCTCCTTGATCGGCATGCCCTCCCGCCGGAGGCGCATCACCTCGTCATAGATGTCGTGTTGCCTGCGCCACCGTTCCCAGTGTCGCCGTTCGGCACTCGTCATCGGCGGTGCCACGGTCGTGGTCGTCTCTGCGGTATCCAGCTGCGCGGCGGACCGCACCTCGCGCCTGCGGCGCCGGACAGCATCGAGCAGGGCGCTGCTGCAGTTCTCCAGCAGGTGCCAGCGGTCGCTGACCTGAACGGCGTCGGGCGCGCCCCGGCCTGCGGCGTCCGCATAGGTTCCGCCACGGTCGCGGCTGAGCACCTCGGCTCCGGGATGTGCCTTAAGCCAGGCGACGAGCGTGTCGGCGCGGCGGTCCGGCAGGAGGTCGACCACACGGTGGCGCTCGAGGTCAACGAGAATGGTGCCGTAGCGCCTGCCACGGCGCCACGCCCAGTCGTCTACCCCGAGTACCCGCGGAGCCTGGGCGGGGGTCTCCGGCGCTCCGCGGCGGAGCATGCCGAGCAGGGTGGTGGCGCCAACCGGCATCGTCAGGCGGCGCGCCAGGCGAGATCCGGCTTCGCCACCAAGCGCGAGACCGATATGGCGTTGGATCTCGGCCAGCCGTGCGGTCCGACGCGCTCGCGGTGCGGTCACTTCGGGAAGGCGCTCGGCAAAGATCCGGCGCTTGCATCCGCTGGTCGTGCAGCGGAACCGCCGCGCCTGGACGCGCAGGGCGACGATCTGTCCCTGCCAAGGCAGGTCGGCCAGGGTCCGCTGGTAATGGCTATGCACGCGCGCGGACGCCGCGCCACAGCGCGGGCAGACGGAGGTCAGCGACTTCGGGCGGGAGAGAATGACGACGCGGTCAAGCCCGGGAAGGACCTGCTCGACGAACAGGCCCTCCGGGATCATGGGCAGGAGATGGGAGAGCAACTCGGCACGGAATGAAGAAGGAAGCTGTCCTCCTCCATATGGGGTCACGCCACCTCAAGCGACCACCTGCACCAGAAACCGCGGAGAGCCAAAGTTCGACGCCGATTGACACCCGCGCAGCTGATCGAGCGGCTGAGGCAGTACCAGGATGCCGGCGTCGACCAGGTGATCTTTGTCCAGCAGGCCGGCCGCAACACGCACGCGGATATCGTCGCCTCACTGGAGCTGTTCGCGGCCGAGGTGATGCCCGTGCTGAAAGCCGATCAGGTTGAGCGGGACGCGCGGAAACGTTCTGAACTGGCGCCGTTCATCGAGGCGGCGCTGAAGCGGAAGAAACGAATGCAGCCGCCCACGGTGGAGGCGATACCGCCTATTCCGGCGTATGGTCGCACAGTGGTGGCAGGGGATCGTACCCCGGCAAACCTCGCGGCCCGGCGTGGTGGGGGGATTCATATCCCGAGCGAGGACCCGTCCGAGAAGGTTCGAGCGGCGGGGAGCGATTAGCCGTTTCCGGACACTCGGAACCTTCGAGTTCCGTTCACCTTTGACGCAAAGCGCAATCCGGGTCGAACCCTCCGGATCAGCCTGATCTCGCTAGTACCAGCGTTGGTGCGAAATTGCCGGGCCAGGCTTGGGGGTGCGAGGTGTGAGCGTATAGGCCCGCTCGCTCGTTCTCCGGAGAGACCACGCAAAGTTGTGGTAGGTGATCACGCCGCCGCTGTCAGCCTGTGATCGTCATTGGCGGGCCGGAAGCCCGGATGGCGGTGGCGGAAGGCGGCCTCGAGCGTGTCGTTCAGCACCGCCGTGCGCACGTCCAGGAAGGGCTGCACGATGGCCCCAAAGTCCGCAACATCATGCAGGGTGTCGGGTCGGCGGATCTCCAGCACGTCGAGGCTTCCTGCCTGGCCCTCAGGCCCCGTTTCGACCAACCGCAAAACCCACGCCATCCACGATCCCCAGCCGGCAACGACCCGACCGGTCATACCGATCTCGTTCTTATCCCCCCAATCTCTGGACACTCTCCCACAGCCACACATGCACCAACGCGGGCAGGAACCCCTTTTCGACTTTCAAACCACGAAGCGGCACCTCTCCTGGGGCGTGCGCATGTCCATGTTGCGGCCGCGGTTGAGGTGGTCGTCGATCTCCGCCGCGCCGCCGATCATGCGGCCATAGAGGAAAACGTTGAAGGCCGCGGTCTCGAGGTCCTTCGCGCTGAGTGCGCCGGCGCGAAAATCCTTCCAGAGGAGGGCCAGAAGAAGCGCCGCGATGACGGCATCCACGTTCACGCAGAACACATAAGGAGAGGCCCCTGCCTCGTAGAGCGCCTGAACGAGCTCGCGGTAGAAGGCTTGGAAGATGTTGTAGTCCCCATGCTCTTCCATGTACTTGGCGATGAACCGCTCGCGCGGGTCGTAGTTCACCGGCTTGCCCTTGAAGACAGGGTGGTGCACGCCGGGAAGCGCGCGTGGTTCGCCTGTGCCGGCTTCGCGGGACTGGGCTTTCTGCGCGCGATAGGTCTCGGCGAAGCTGCGCGCCATCGCCTTGAGGTCGATGCCGTGATCGGGGTCGGTCGGATCGAGGAGGTCGACACCCTGAAATCGCTCGAGCAGGAAGGCCATGCCCTCGAAGCCGTTGCCGCCGTGGCTGTAGCCGCTGTGGCTGAGGCAGCCGACCATGGCCTTGTTGATCTGGACGCGGCCCGGCGTCTGCGGGCCGTCAGCGGAGACCGCGCCCTTGGCGCCGAGCAAGGTGATCGAGCCCGGGCCGTTGGAGATCAACAGGCCGGTCAGGATTTGCAGCGGGCGGGCCTCGCGCTCGGTGGGCTTGCGGCCGATCAGCGCGAGGCAAAGGAAGTCAGCCACCGTCCAGCGGCTGAAGCGCTCCTCGCGCGAGATGCCATAAAGGCTGCCGTGCTGATGGTGGCGGCCGGGGATCGAGGCGCCGATCATCACGCCGTAGAGGCGCAGGTACCACGGCAAGGTTTCGGCCGTGAGGCGCGAAATGCGTTTACGCATCAGTGGTCCCCAGGCCATCGTGGTGGCGATGGCGGCAAGGACGGCGTCGCGCGAGACCGGTGCGTTCAGGCCGGCGAGGAACCGGAGGAAGACGGAGCGGCCGCCGCGGTCCCTGACGGCGGCGAGCATGGGTTGGGGGCGCGGGTCCTCCCTCTCGGCGGCGTCGGCCAGGAACAGCGCACGGGTTTTCGCGTCGAGCGCGATGGCCGAGGTGTCGAGGCTCTCGTCCCGCGCGTCAACCAGGCCGGAAGAGGCGAACAAGTCGATCAGCGCCTTGGTGCAGGCAAGCGCGCGCTCGACGCGCTTCGGGCCGATGATGGCGGCGGCCGCGGCCATGACGGTGTTGGGCGAATTGCCGGCCTCGCGCGCGGCGTCGGCGGCGGCGAGCGCGGGATCGCCGACGAGGTTGATCTCGGAGGCGATGGCGATGTTGAGCATCGCGCGATCGTTCGGGCCGGCAATCTCGTGGACGAGCGGCAGCGCGAAATTGGCCTCCAGCGGCTCGAGCGCCAGATCGAGGACGGAGTGCCCGTGCACGAAGGTCACTTGCGTCGCGGGGTCCATGAAGGAGGCGCCCGAAGCGTCCTTCATGTTCTGGCGCGGAATCACCGCGCCGATCTGCTTCGACAGCGCCTTGATCTGCGCATCGTAGGGCTCGGGCGCCTCCACCGTGGGGAGGGCGATCCTGGGGGGTGGCTTGAGCCCCTGGTCGTTCGCCATCCACGGCTTGAGCGCAAGCGTGCCGCGCGGCTCGAAATCGGGCGCGACGTGGTTGAGGCGCATCACCTCAGTGAGCGCGGCCGGGATGTGGGCGATATTGGTGACGACGGCGCCCTTGGCGGAGAAGACGGGGCGCTCGGGCGTGAAGATGCCGTCCACGCCGAAGCGCTCGATGAACCAGCGCTCCTTGTCCTCGGCAGTGTCGCCGGAGCCCGCCATGGCGCCGGCGTGGCCGACGGCGCGCGTCAGCCGCGACTTCCAGCGGCCGACCACGCAGGCAACGATCGGCTTGCTCGGCATCGAAGTTTCGCTCGTAATAGCCGCCAGGCTCGCAATAGAGCACGGCGGCTTTGGAGCGCGGATCGTTCCTCAGCGCATAGGCGAAATCAGGCGCGGCGTAGTGGATATAGACGTCCTTGCCCGAGGAGATCAGCGTGGTCGTGCCCCAGCCGGCGGTGGCGAGGTACTGGGCGATGGTGGTGGTGAAGTTGCCGGAGTTCGAGAACAGGGCGATCGAACCCTTGATCAGCGATTCGGCCGGATCGTCGCCGCCGAGCGCGCCGCCGATGCGCACCCGGTTCCAGGAATCGGCGACGCCCAGCGTGTTGGCCCCGAAAATGTCGATCCCGTAGGACTGGCCGATCGCGCGGATCTCGCGGGCGTCATGCACCGCGATCTTCTCGGTGACGATGACGATCTTCCGGAGATCCGGATTGACCCGGACAAGCTCCGCGACTCCGTCGCGCGCGCCGGAGGGCGGCAGATACACCACCCCGGCGTTGAAGGCGTGCCCCGCATCGATCCCTTCGCGGACCGTGTTGTAGACCGGGATGTCGCCGATCGGCGTCGCCAGCGTCTGGCCGCGGCGGCCGGGCGAGGTGCCGAAGACGACATTGCCGCCGGAGAAGGCGTGGCTGACCGGCGTGACCTGGCGGGATTCGCTGCCCAGGATATTGAGCACCGCCACACGGTCCGCGCGCGTCGCGATCTCGGCGAGCGAGGCGATGCCGAGATAGTAAGGGAAGCCCGCGATCCCTTTCTGGAACATTGTCCCCTCCCGGTGATCTTTTTCCCCGGCTGTCAGGCGGCTTGCCGGACTCCAAGACTGGTGGCGATCTCGGCGCGACCGCTCGCGCGCATCCAGTCGTCCACCTCTTTGGCGTAGTTGACGACCTCGGAGATGGCGCTGTCGAAGCCGAAGAAACGGTAGGGCAGGCCAAGATTGTCGCAGGTCTCGGCGAGCGCCGCCATGCCGCGCACGAGATTGGGGCCGCCACGGCCGACCACGACGTAGAGCGGCGTCAGGCCGTGCTGGCTGAAATGCTCGCGCAGCGCGTCGCCCATGGCGCGGAAGGTCTCGTGGATGTCCGTATTGTTGGACTTGCCGCCGATAATGAACAGAACGTTCGTCTGCGCCAGCCAATGCTTGAAGCAGATGCGCGCGACCGCCTTCATCTTCTCGTAGGGCGGGTTGCCCCCGAAATCGGAGGAGATGATCGCCGCCTCGCCGAGCACCTGCGTCACCAGCGAGTTGGCCCCGCCGCCGAAGGTGGGAGCGAGGATCGTGCCTTCGGGATTGATGACGAACACGTCGGACTGGCCCTGGTGGGTGCGCAGGTTGTTCACCTCCAGCTCGAAGGCGGAAGCATCGGCGGCGAACAGATCGTCGGGCAGGCCGAGGCGCTGCCAACGCGGGTCGTCGCGGTCGAAAGCACCCTTGAAGTCGCACGCGGTAGGGGTCGGCCGGCCGCCGCGGCTCGTGCCCATGCGGATCGGGTTGAGTTCGAGCGTCGTCATCCCGTAGTGGTGGAACAGCTCCCACAGCTTGGGCAGGTGCTGCACGAGCGGGGAGATGATCTCCTTGGGCGCGCCGATGTCGGAGAGCGCGTTGGCGACGACGAAGGCCTTCAGGCCGGTGAGCGCCTCGAACGGCACGTTCGCGAGGTGCTTCTTGTCCAGCTCCTCGATGTCGACGCCGCCCATGTGCGTCAGCGTCATGGTCGGCGCGCGGAAGACCGTGGAATCGGCGATCGAGAAATAGACTTCGTGCTCGGCCGGGATACCCGCCTCGAAGGTGACGCCGTTGGCCTTGGCGGTGGCGTTGCCGTGGCGATGCTCGACGAAAAAGAGCCGCTCCCGCTCGGCCAGCGCGGTCTTGAGATCCGAGGCCCTGCCGATCAGGCCGGCCTTGCCCTTCTTGCCGACCCCGCCCTTGAAGAGCGGCTTGATGAAGACGGTCCGGTGCCGGTCGATCAGGCGCTGGATCTCGGCTTCCGAAGCGGCTGGGCCGAGCACCTCGGTGACGGGAAAGTCCACGTGCTGGAGGAGAGGGGCGCCGTGGAGGAGGCCGGTGAGTTGCATAGCGGCAAAATCCCTACGGGCTGGTTGACGAAGGTTGCAGTTGCCCCGGCTGCCGTGATCGCGGAGCCTCGCTCGCCTCTGTCCTGCCGACACCATGTTCGACTGGCACCATCGGCTCCATGCCACTTTCCCCTATGGCGGGCGCGGCGGCAGGCGAGGCGAGGAATTTGATGAGGGCTCTGGCCGCTTCCGGTTCCCTGGAACCGCTGACGATGCCGGCGGAGAACACCGTATACTTCTGCACCTCGGGCGGGAGCGGCCCAACCAGCTCGATCCCAGGGGTCGGCTTCAACTCGCTAATCTGCTGGAAGCCGATCTCGGCCTCGCCGCGCGCGACGACGGCGCCGACTGGCTCGGCGGGGATCATCCGGGCCTTGCCCGCGACCTGGTCGGCGATGCCCAGACGCTTGAACAACACATTCTGGATGTAAACGCCGCTGGCGCTATCGGAATAGGCGATCGACCGCGCGGCCAGGAGCGCGCGCCGCAGGGCGTCGACGGAGCCGATGTCCGGCTTGGGCGCGCCCGCTCGTACGACGACCCCGATACCCGAGCGCGCGAGGTCCACACGGCTGTCCGCGAGGAGCTTTCCCTGCTTGATCAGGTCGTCGAGCGCGTAGCCGACCATGATCACCACGTCGATCGGCTCGCCGCGTCGGAGCCGGGCAGGCACTGCATTGGCCGTATTTCCCATGGACGGTCCCCACTCGGTCACGAGTGTGTTGCCAGTAGCGCGCTCGAACTCAGGAGCCAGCGCGCGATAGGCCGCCGCGAAGCCCCCGGAGCTGACGACCCTGATCTCGGCGGCCTGGACAGCACCTGCCAGGAAGAGAATGCCCACCAAGCCGAGTGCCGCCGCACGCGACACGATGGGCTGTAACTTCATGGCACCCTCCTCAATGGCAAACAGGGTAGCTTACGGCAAAGCCAAAGCCGTCAAGCCGGCCGGCTTTCGGCCGTGCTGACCAGGGCTGGAACTCCTCGATAGATCAGGACCGTCCCTATCAACCCGCACGCACCTCCGAACCCCATCCAGAACGCAGGCGCCGCCCGGTTGCCCGTCGCCGCGATAAGCCAGGTCGATACGAGCGGCGTGAACCCGCCGAACAGGGCGGTGGCGAGCGAGTAGGCGAGGGAGAAACCGGCTGTGCGTACGGTCGCCGGAATGACCTCGGTCAGCGCGACCACCATTGCCCCGTTGTAGCTGCCATACAGAAAGGACAGCCACAGCAGTACCGATGAGCATCGCGGTGAACGAGGCATGGGCGACCAGCCACGCGAGCGCCGGATAGGCCGTTACCAAAGTGAGGCCCGAGAACAGGAGCAGAATCGGTTTGCGGCCAACCCGGTCCGAGGCGGCGCCCATGATCGGCAGCCAGATGAGGTTGGACAGGCCCACGCAGAATGTCACCCCGAGGCTCGCGGTGGCGGAAAGCTTGAGCACGTTCCTCCCGAAAGTCGGCGTGTAAACCGTGATCGTGTAGAACGAAATCGTGGTCATCGCGACCAGCAGCATGCCGAGCAGCACAATCTGCCAGTTCCGGGCGAGCGAGGCGAAGATTTCGCGAGCCGAGGGGCGCTGCTTGCGGTGTAGGAACTCCGGCGTCTCCTCGAGCGAGCGCCGGATATAGAAGAGGAAGGGCACAATCATGCAGCCGATGATGAAGGGCACGCGCCAGCCCCAGGCCGCCATGTCGATGGGCAGCAGCGTTGCGTTCAGCACATAGCCGATTACTGCCGCAACCATGATCGCGACTTGCTGGCTCCCGGATTGCCAGGAGACGTAAAAGCCCTTGTTGCCGGGCGTCGCCATTTCGGCGAGGTAGACCGAAACGCCGCCCAGTTCGACGCCCGCCGAGAAGCCCTGGAGAAGCCGTCCGATAAGCACGAGGAAAGGCGCGAAAAGCCCGATGCTCTGGTAGCCCGGCACGAACGCGATCAGGATCGTGCCGCTGGCCATGATCGTGAGGGTGACGAGGAGGCCCTTGCGACGCCCGATCTGATCGACATAAGCCCCAAGCAGAATCGCCCCGAGCGGCCGCATCAGGAATCCCGCGCCGAAGGTCATGAAGGTCAGCATGAGCGAGGCGAAGTCGCTGCCGGCCGGGAAGAATGCCTTGGAAATGTACGTGGCATAGAACCCGAAAAGAAAGAAATCGAACATCTCGAGGAAATTGCCGCTCGTCACGCGCAGCACCGTGGCGACCTTGGAACCGGACATCGCTGCTACCGCAGAACCAGCCATGTTTCGTCCCCTCGCTGAGATTATGGCTGCCGATTGGATGCTGAACGAAAGGGTGCAAGGTTCACCGGCAAGGCCAGTTCGGCAAACTCGCCAACGTAACCATCCACCTTACCCCACGGTCAGCTTGCATACAAGAGGGGGGACAATGCCGTCATGGCAGTAGCGATCACCCGCTTGGATCTGTCGGCAGCTGATCTACGGGCACGGGCGGCCCGTACCGAGGACGCGAAAGCGGCGCGCCGGCTGCTGGCCATTGCCTCGGTGTTGGAAGGATGGTCGCGTGCGATTGGACTATCGAGGCCGCCTTCAGCCGGTGCAAACGGATGATCGGCGACGGGCTGCGCGCGCGTACGGATATGCGTCGGACGATCGAGATGGTTGTGGCGGTCCAAGCGCTCAACCGCATACTGGAGCTCGGACGCCCGACCTATGTCCGCTTCGCCTGATCCCAGATCGAGTCGGGCTCACTGCATCCATTCAGCCAAGCGAAACGCCCAAGAGATCAGCCAGTACGGCCGGCAGGCGGCCCAATAGTCCGAGCTGCAGGCAACTAGCTTGCCATGCACGCAGATAGGCCGGCAGGGGTAGCGCAGAGCGTTCAGGCCAGCGGTTGAGGGCGCCATAATCCTCGATAAGGATCGGTTCGGGTTCGATCAGGCCAAGGATCGCCGGTACGGCGGGCTCGTCATTGGCGTCGAGCCCCTCCTCCCTGTCGAGCTGTGCTTCGTTCCCTTCAAACCATGCCCGGAGATCGGTCGCGCCGCGATTGTGCGCGTACTGTTCGTACTTCCGG
This sequence comes from uncultured Pseudomonadota bacterium, assembly GCA_963818725.1. GTDB lineage: Bacteria > Pseudomonadota > Alphaproteobacteria > Acetobacterales > Acetobacteraceae > DATFDN01. The sequence goes on from CAWFTU010000001.1 coordinate 815,568, forward strand.
AGTATGTCTCCCCGGTATTGCCGAATGGCCTCCGCATAGGCGTTGTCGCCAGGAAACGGCGGCTCCGTGGCCCAGCTCTGCGCTAGCAAGTCCAGCGCGCGTAGCGAAAAGGATTCGGCCAGCGCTTCCTCAAGCCAGCGGCATGGCGGCGGCGCCACCGCCTCATGCTCCCAGCTATTGCAGGTCACATGGCCGAGTTCGTGGCCGAACTGGTACACGAGCTGGCACCACGCGCGCGCGCCGGCATTCGTCATGATCCAGGCGCTCCTGGCGGGCCTGTCGTGCAACCAGATCGAGGGATAGCCGGATGATTTATTTTCTACCCATATCCGGTCCGGCTGATGATCGGAGTGCAATGCGATGCGAGCCAGCGCGACCGCGCGCACGCGGGTGATTACCGCCAGTGCGGAGTCCGGCGCCGCGTGCCAGTCCCCGCGCACCTCGATCGGGCAGCTCGCCAGGGTGGTGGCGCTCATAGCGCGTCTAGCGAAGCTTGCCGAAACGCTGAGGATCAACGCTCGCCGACGGGAGAGCATGGGGGTCCTGTGTTGCGGGAACGATACGCACGATGGTCACCTCGTCCGGGAGCTCACACCGGGAGAACCAAGTAGTTCACCTTGTCCGCATAGCGTGCAAACTGGCGAACCTCCTCATACCCAAATTGCTGCCTCCAGCTGGCGAATTGCGTGTGATGATTGCTCTCTATCTCGGCGAAAATCGCCGGCCGCCAGCGTAGCACGGTCTCCCGCAGACCAGCTAGCGCCTCCAGCTCCATTCCCTCGATATCCATCTTGATAAAGTCCACAGGAATGGAACTGAGTGCGGAATCGCCTCTGATCGCTGGGAACGCCCCCACATCTCCTGGCGAGAACTGCGTCTTGCCGAGATTATTTGGATCGCTGTCTGCCACGGACAGCATGCAATCACGCGACGCCAGCCCTCGGCCGACAAAGCGCAGATCGACGTTCTGGAGCTGGTTCAGCGCAACGTTGGCGCGCAGGATCGCGATCGCCTCGGGATTCACTTCGAACGGGATGACTGCCCTGGCATCAAGAAACTTAGCAGCGTAGATAGTATGATTTCCGACATTTGCGCCGATATCAACGAACGTGCTGTGCGGCTTCAGGTATTCGGCGATGATGTTGAGTTCTTCTTGCTCATAGAAAATGCCGGACAGATGATGATGCTGGATGTGGTCGGCGGGATTGTGAACAAAGAAGACAATCTGCCGACCGCCAACCCGGGCGGTGACGATAGAGCCGTCGAGACGGCTATCCACGCCGCCCATAAACCCCTCCCGGCTCCGTCGCGGCGCTCCTGTGCTGACCCATTCAGGACCCCTGGACGGTTGAGGTCTCGTGACGGTTCTCTGAAACTACCAGCGGAGGCAAGCAAACAAACGCGTTCATCTGGGGAATGATACCATTCAGCATATAGTCCATCCCCTGATTTTCGATGACCACATCAAAACCGGGAAAAGGGATCGTCATCGGTCGCAGGGGGATGCAGAAATCAAGCATGCGCCGTGCTCCCCGCGGTGAAACCGAGTAGCACATCAGCCCGAAAAAATGCAGCAGCTTGAAGAGGCTGTGCTCCAATTGCTGCTCTTGGAATTCGGAGAGACCGAAGCGGAGGCGATCCTGGAACGTGCGGATGACCGCCGGTGACACATTTGGGATAAGATCGACCCAGAGGAATGCATCGAAGTTCCATCCCCAGAGGATGAAATCCCAGTCGTCCCCGGCCACTTCCACAAGATGTGGCTGTAATGTACTGAAGGCGTGCGAAAAGATCGCATCATCTTCGGCCACAGTTTGGATTCGTCCTGTGGTCACGGCCCGTTCCCACTGGGCGAGATGCGACAGGTACACCCCGAGAGCGCCGGGTGTGTAGGGCGGGATGCCCTCCAGGGCACCTTGTGCGCGCAACTCCTCCTGCGAGACCGCCTGGCCGTCTATCGCACTGAAGCGCTCAACGTTCCGCAGGTGCGCGTTTACGGTCATGAAGTGCTGCAAGCGATCACAGCTGCGGTCGAGATTGAGCAGGGTGATGCCGCTGTCATCCCAGTCCATAGGTCGCGCCGGCACTTACAGCCGGTCACCGCAACCGCGGCTGGCTATCTCGCCAATAGGATCAGCCGTCGCCTGCGTGCTGGGCGCGCTCTGGTGAAAGGACCATCCTGGCAAGCGGGGCTCAAGCTCGGGCCGCAGGAGATCATGCGCGCGCGCAATGCCGTCCTCGACATAGTGGGGATCGTCCTTGCCGAAGCTGATGTAGCCGTATAGCTGACGATTATCGAGATATTGCGGGATCGCCGCCTTGCGTGCGCTATCGGAAAACACCACGTATTCGTGGCGCCCTGACGCATCCTCGTAAGTAAGATCGGCGAGGACGTCGGCGCGCAACAGATAGGTACAATGGACGACCGGCATCTCGATGACGCCGCGCACGTGGCGCTGGAGTGCCCACTCGTACTGGTCGCAGCCCCTGTAATAGCCGTTGTCGTCGATCTCCGCGTGATAGTTTGAGTAGTATGCGCCGGGATTGATCAGGCGTAGCAGGGGGGCTGCGATCGGCAGGTTGAGCGCCACCAATTCGCGTAGCGTGCACGGACGCAGGAAGTTGTCCACGTCGGCGGTGAAGTAGAAATCGCAGCGGTGTTCCAGGGCCTTGCGCAGGCTGGTATTGCGGATGCGCGCCAGCACCCGGAAACGGGTGGCGTTCCACTCATGCACACCAAACTGCTGCACCGCGTCGGCGACCGGGGTGGCGTCGAACTCCACGCCGGCATAGAGACGGCCAACCCGATCGAGCCACGCGCGCAGGATGGACTCGGTGGCGTCGGTATTGTTGTTGGTACGGACGTACAGCACGATCGAGGATTTCGGGTAGTCAAGTGCCTCGATGCACGCCAGGTAAAGCGGTAGCTCCGCTTCCTTCTGCTTGGCCAGGACCGCCAACAAGGCGCGCGGGGCGCCGGTCACGCGCGAGCGCAACGGGCGCTCGGCTCCCAGGGCATGCTGGTCGAGGAAATCTTCGGCACCAAACCGGCCGAGATTGGGCGCGCGCGGTTGTTTGCCAACGGAGAAGCGGGCGTTGCTGAGCACACGCTCCCGCTCCGAGGTGGGCAGTTTGTTACTGCCTAGTAGGGTAAGGCAGGCATCGAGCAACTCCCGGTAGGCACCCGCCCAGTAAGCGACGATCGAGAACTCGTCGAGCAAGCCGGTACTCATGGACCCAGGTTTCGACGAAGAGACCCTCCGGCTTGAGAGTGCTCAGGTCACGGCCCTGGGCGAGCGCGAAGCCCCGCTCGTTCAAACCGTTGATCCGACAGTAGCGGATCGCGCCATGCAGGGCGTCGGCGCGGTGCGGGCATGCACGATGCGCCCTCAGATAGGTCTCGATGACTTCGTCGGCCGGGTAGCCGAGCCTTTCCTGCAAACGGGCCGCATTAAGCAGACTAATGAATACCTCGTCGGTCCAGTAGCCCATATCGGCGCGGCGTAGATAAGCCTCCAGGGCAAGCTTCGGTTCGTCGGCGTCTCGACAGCTCTGTGCCATGTAGAAGGTGTAGCGCGAGATCAGGAACGGGTCTTTTTCCGTTCGAAGTGCGCGCTCAAGAAGCTGCGCGTCGTCTCGGTACTTGTTCGGATTGCGGCTGCGGTCGCCGTGGATGCCATGCACGATGTGGAAGTCGTCAATCGTGCCGGACACCGCTCCCGGCGGCGTTTCGACAAACTCGTGCAGGACGCCTCGATAGTGATAAGGTTTATGGTTGTGCAGGATCTGGGGTCGCCAGTAGCGGTTCGGTCCGGACTGGATGGGAACGAAGTAGTGGTCGCAGGTGAGCGAGGCGCGGAACTTCGCCCCGTCGAAGCTGTTCGGCAGCGCCACAACGTCGTCGGCGTCCATAATGAACGCGTATTCGATTTCCTTGTTCTCCTGGAGGCGCTCTAGCGCCAGGGTGCGGTTGGTCGCGAAGTCCTGCCAGGGTTGCTCGAACACTTCTCCTGGCAGTCCTTCGGCTTCCATGTAGCGGCGGACCACCTCCTGGGTTCCGTCCGTCGAGCCGGTGTCTTCTATCAAGATGTAGTCGATCAGTGGGCGAACGCTGCGCAGGCAGGTCTCGATAACGTGCGCTTCATTCTTGACAATCATGCACAGGCCGAACTCTCGGCATGCGACCTCCCGGACGGCGGGCCAAGCCGCGAGGGTGCCGAATGCCCGGCACCCTCGCCCTTGTCAATGGCTGCTCGGCTTGATGGCCGCCAGAGCGCCGGACTGCGTGTCCGTCGGCATCATGCCTCCGTAGCCAGGCTGCGACTGCTGGTCGTAGACACTGTTCGTGCCATTCCCTGCGGTCGCGCTCGACTTGCTCAGCAAGCTAGAGAGATCGCCGAGGGAAACCGCAGTGTTGCTCACCGGCGTCCCCGAGGGGCCGGAAGTGCTGGTCGCCTGTGACCCGCCATTGAGCTGACTAGACACAAACTGCCACAACTCGTTCTGGAGCCATTGAGTGAGGTTGCTGGCACTCACCTGCCCGTGCTGGTGGTGCCCATACTGGCCGGCCGGCCCAGTAGCGCCCGTGTAGCCATCGTGTTTCCCAACATAGCCGGTGGCTCCCGTGTAGCCATGATGCTTTTGAGGATAGCCGGTCGCTCCGGTTGCGCTGGTGGCGCCCGTCGCTCCGGTTTGACCCGAGGCTCCGGTGGCTCCGCTGGCTCCCGTGGAACCGGTTTCGCCCTTGGCTCCAGTGGCGCCGGTAGCGCCCGTCTCTCCAGTAGCACCCATGGCTCCGGTCATCCCCGTCGCGCCGGTTTCGCCCTTGGCGCCAGTGGCACCCGTCGCGCCTGTCGCGCCCGTGGCACCCGTAGTGCCAGTGGCCCCGGTCGCACCGGTCGCCCCTGTGGCACCCGTCGCCCCGGTCGCCCCTGTGGCACCCATAGCGCCGGTGGCTCCGGTCGCGCCTGTGGCACCCGTGGCGCCGGTCGCACCTGTGGCACCCTTAGCCCCGGTCGCCCCTGTGGCACCCGTAGCGCCGGTGGCCCCCGTCGCGCCTGTGGCCCCCGGCCGGGCCGGTGGCCCCGGTCGCCCCTGTGGCCCCGGTCGCGCCAGTCGCCCCTGTGGCCCCGGTCGGGCCAGTGGCTCCGGTCGCGCCGGTGGCACCCGTAGCGCCAGTCGCCCCGGTCGGGCCGGTGGCTCCGGTCGCACCTGTGGCGCCGGTCGCCCCTGTGGCACCCGTAGCCCCGGTCGCACCCGTCGGGCCGGTGGCCCCGGTCGCGCCTGTGGCACCCGTCGCGCCGGTGGCCCCGGTCGCCCCCGTGGCCCCGGTCGCCCCCGTGGCCCCGGTCGCACCGGTCGCACCGGTCGCGCCTGTGGCACCCGTCGCGCCGGTGGCACCTGTGGCTCCGGTCGCGCCAGTCGCACCGGTGGCGCCTGTCGCCCCGGTCGCACCCTTAGCGCCCGTGGCCCCGGTCGCGCCCGTAGCGCCAGTCGCCCCGGTCGCACCAGTCGCACCCGAGTTCGCAACCAGCGTTACCGGACCGGCAACGCCCTCTTCTCCCGCATATTCGTTGATCGTGCCGTTAGGGCCGACGTCAGTGGCGATCGCGAAAGCCGTTGTCGTTGGTCCGCTCGGACCAAAGTAGTCAATCGATCCTGAAATCGGATGAAGAGAGTCTCCGCTCCCATCCCATATGCCGAAAACGTAGCTGCCCGAAGGCAAGCTGCCCTCGAACGTGTACGGCTTGGCGCTGGCAGCCGTGCCAATGTTAAACGCCGGGGCCACTTCTGGCTTGGCCGTACCCAGCGTGTTCCAGGTTACACCGCCATCCGCCGAGTAGACGACGTCTATCGTATCGGTCGCGTACGGAGCGGTTCCATTGATGACAAACGTGCTTTCAGTCGAGGATACGTCCGTTGGCGCCGGCATATTGTCGGCTCCCGGAAAGCCTTGTGGCGTGAGGACGAGGGCGGTTTCGATGTCCCATTTCAGAAGCGGTCAACTGTTGGGATCGCGAGCTTGAGAGCACACGGTCCTGTCCACGACCGTTTGCACGACCGCGGCACGTGAAGGCATATTCAACACTCCCTGCGGAAGTGCCGGGTGTTTGCAGAGTCCTATTCGTTCCCGAATGCGGTTCCGGCAACGAATTTCAGATAATACGGAATGCGGCCACGACTTTTCGTCAAGTGGCCCGACTTCGAAGTTCATTGGCTATCCAAAATGCGTAGATTCCAACTGGATCTTTTGAATGAACCACGTAATATTTGGCCAAGGTCTAGGCGTATAGAGGCGACAATCACATTGTTAATAGGTAAGGTTGACGCCTGGACAACGCTCCCAAGTTCGTCCCCGAACGCCAGATTGCCTGAATCACATGACAGTGAAATGTGGGCGTCGACGCTTAGCCGCCTATGTCGACACATATTCAGCGCGAAGTTGCCGCTTTGGATTCAACTAGACTGGGAACATCACGAGCCTGCTTATCTCGATTCGAGCCGTAAGATTCGTGGCGCTATCGATGGTAGCACACGAGAGGCGCTCTGCCACCTTTCGCCAGGGCCAAAGAGATAAGGCAAACATTACCGGGTGGCGCCACGCGGTGTCCACGCGTGAACGCCCGTCCGGATCCCGGCAACTTGGTAAGGCTTGGTAATTGACCGAACTTATTAGGCGGCCGGACGCGCACAGGAGCCGTCGGAGAAGAGTGCTTGCTGGCCGCTAAGCTGCGGGGCGCCATTATAAGAGACCTGATCGATGTACAGATTGCGGTCCTGTGACGCCGATCCGCCGTAGGCGTCGTTGATAAAATCTATCTCCACCGAAGGCACCTTGGCTCCCCAGGTGCCGGTGTAATTGAACGTCTCGGAAGCGCCGTCGCTGTTGAGCGCGGTGACCGAAGTCGGCCCGCCCATCTGCTGGCCATTCACCTTGACGATGAACTGCGCATCTCCTTGCCACGCATCCTCCGACAGTTTTAACGTCAACTGATCGGGTGAGACCGCTGCCGGCAAGTCCGATGAGCTGGCACCGGCACTGCCGGAAGCGCTCCCCGCCGGCGCGCCGTACAGACTGTCGATGGCGGCGACGTCGGCGGCGTCCGGCGTTTGGTTGTACGGCTGCTGCATGTGGTTCATGACGGAGTTGGGGTCGCTGCTCTCCGCCAGTCCAAGAGCGGCGCCGAATTCATGGGTCGCGAGTTGCTGCAGTGTTGATGCCGAACCCGAATAGGTCAGGCTTCCGTCACTGCCGACAATAAGTGGGGTGACCGCCGGATCCTGTAGCAGCACAAGTGCGTTGCTGTACTGCAAATCTGCCGGGTTGTAAGACCACATGCTTTCGCCGAGCAATCCGCTCAGGCTGCCATAGCCAATCTGCACATCCGCCTGCGATGGATCGGCAACCTGCACCAAATTCAGACCGGAGACTTTCGCCCACTGCTGAATCCCGGCCACAACAGCCGCTTGCTGGGTGGAGTCTGCAATTGCATCTGTGACATTCCCCATACCGGACGAGCCGGCTGAGGCGAATGCCCAAGTGACGGTATTGCTGCCCCACGTGAGGCCAGAGAGCGGTGTCGCCATGAATTTTCACCCTAAGCATATCAGTGGTGCGGCGGATCGCCGCACCACTTGGTAGGCGGGCCGCTTCTGCATGAGTCGCTATGCAGTGAACAGAGCGAAGTGCACGAATCCGATCCAGACAGCAGATTCTGATCGATCCAGCATTCGCACGACAACGAAGTTAGGAAATAGTCGGATGCTTGCGGAGTATCTGCTAGGCTGCAATGCGAGGTTTGGATGCTTTACTCATAGCCGCTGCCCGCAATTCGACCAAAGCCGCGGGTCACCGCCAGTCTTGGCGGAGCAAGGCATCAACGAAGCCACGGGACGCTCACTTTTGACGGCTTTATAACTGCATCAAAATGATACTTTCATAGAGACTGGCTAAGCCGCCTCTCCAGCTTTTGGAATGGAGATTGTCGTGGCTGCGCTTCCATCCTTGGGTTCAACTCCGCCAGCGTCTGCCGGCAGCGGCGGAGCTGCATCCGCTTCCAGCACTTCACCCAACGATACCTTGGTGAGAGCTGGGACCAGCGCCTCAATCATCGATTCCAGGGGCAATGTCTGGACAATTACATCTAGTGGTCAAGTTGCCGTTAACGGGACGACAGATACCTCGACCTCAGGTGCGAGCCTGCTTGCCTATGCCAACGGCGTCGTCTGGCAGCAGAACACCGCAGGGGACTGGTACTCCGACACTGCCTTGACGCCAGGCGAGTGGGGCAGCGGATCGAACCCGCTTCCTTTCGCGATTCTGGGCCCCGCTTGGGCAGCTCCGCTTGGCAGCACCGTCAATCCGATCACTTGGTCGTTCGGCGATCCAACCGTCAATACGACTGCCCAGTTCAGCCACGCGATCACCAACCCTGCCCAGCAGAAGCTGGTCGAGAACGCAATCCAGACATGGGCTACGCAGACCGGGCTGAACTTCACGGAAGTGGCCAATTCCGCCTCGGCAGCCCCTGACATCCTGATCGGCTTCGGTAGCTTCAACTCGCCGAGTACCGGCATCCTTGGGCAGACCAACTACTCCTGGTCTGGACCAAGCGGCGGCCCCGAGAACATGAATGCCGGGGCTGTCGTGCGGATCGAGGATCCAGCCGAGGACACGACGACCACCGATGCTAATGGTCAGCAGTGGTACACGGGGGTCGTCAACGTCTCGCTTGAGCAGGACGCGATGCATGAATTCGGGCACGCGCTGGGACTGGCAAGCAATCCGGTCGACCACAATGCTGTCATGTATGACGGCCTCGGCGGCAGCAATCCGACGCTGGACCCGAATGACGTTCAGGCGATCAAGTCTCTCTATCCCAGCCTGACCGCGCCCGGCTCGGATACGCTGCTTTCGGCCAGCGGCGGAAGCATCACGCCCGACAAGCTCTCACTACTTTTTTCTGAGGACGCCTACCAGGGTAATGCCCAGTTCATCGCAAAGCTGGACGGTACACAGATCGGCGCAGGGTCCGTTGCCGCGCTGCATAGCGCGGGCCAGGCTCAGAGCTTCACCCATACCGGCTCGTGGGGTCCGGGCCTCCACGATCTCGAAATCGACTTCACCAACGACGCCTATGGCGGATCGCCGACAGCGGATCGCAATCTCTATGTCAATGGCGTCACCTACGACGGATCGCCTGCGATGCCTTCCGGCAGCTTCGTAACGATGGACAGCAACGGTGCTGTCCATTTGGCTGTCGGACATGGATGAATTGGGCGGCTGCCGTTCCCGCTGTGGCTCCGGCCTAAGGGCCAGCTTCGGTTTGAACGCCAGCAGCGCTGGACGGTTCCGTCAGGTCTCGCGCCAGCAGGTGCGGTCAGCACTCTCGAACGTGCGGGCGGGTCGATCAGGCCGCTTCCAGGATGGCGAGGGCGGTCGCGGCCCGGCGGAAGAAGAGCGATCTGCGGCGGTCTGGGAACCAGGACGCCATCCCGTTTCACATGGAACTTGGCATTCTTGTACGGGTCGAAGCGGGTCGGGTTGACGGGGAATTCCACCATGTCGCGTTCCTCCGGTTGTGGTTGGGTCAGCCGGTCTCACGGGTTCCCAGCCCATCCCGCACCATGCGTGGAAGCGCGCCAGTGTCGCCGCGAGCGGGCCTACCCCTCCTGCCAGCCCGGCGCCAGGCGGCCCAGCGTCCGTGGCCGTTCGCCAGGCCACAGCACGCTTCCATCGTTGAGAACTCCCCAAGCCGACGCCACTCCCACGACCTCCAGCCCATCCCGCGCACGGCCCCGGTAATTGACGTGGTGGTGGCCGTGAATGACGAGGCGCGCGCCCATTCGCCGCGCCAGGTCATCGATCACCGCATTCCCCATCGGATGGCTGGAAGGTGCCTCGTGCGCGACCAGGATGTCGGCGCGCAGCGCGGTCAGGCGGGCGACGTCCTCGGGCCAGATCGCCGCGACGCCGAGCGAGTGGGCGAGGGCGGCCCGGTGCGCGTCCGGCCAATGGCCCGCCATCTCGGCAAGGTCGGCGGCCAGCTCGGTGCGGGCGTGCAGCCGTGGCGCCTCCGGCGGTTCCCAGACGCGCGGGCGGAACGTGCCGCCGAGCCCCGCGATGCGTACCCCCTCGATCTCCGCCACGCGCCCATGCAGCGCGCCAGAGGCGGTCAGCAGGTTGCGGGCGGGATCGGTCAGGTTGGCCCACATCTCCGGCCCGCCGTCATTGTCGTGATTGCCGAAAATCCAGAAGACCGGGATGCCCCGCGACAGTAGTGGTGCCGCGCGTTCGTCCAGCGGCCGGTCGCACTCCATGTCGCCGAGCAGCACGGCGGCCTCCAAGGGCCCATCCAACCTGGCCAGCCCGGCCTCGATCAGATGCCATTGCTGATGGATGTCGCCGATGAAGGCGATGGTCACGGGCCGGTGGCCTGAGTCACTTGACGATGTCCCACGTCGGTTCTTACGGTCGCGGCACCAAAGCACGCTCCGCATCGCCCGACCAGGGAGCTTTCGGTATCGATCCGCAGGCCATTCTCGACCGGCTGCAAGGCATGGCCACGCGGCATGAGACGCCGTGCGGCACGGGGCGCATGGTCTGGCACGCCTGGGGACGCGGGCTGCCCCTCGTGCTGCTGCACGGCGGCACCGGCTCGTGGCGGCACTGGGTGCGCAACGTCGAGGCCTTCGCGGATCACCGCCTGGTGGTTTGCGCCGACCTGCCGGGGCTGGGCTGCTCCGACATGCCGCCCGATCCCGAAGACCCGCCGGCCATGGCCGCAATCCTCGCGCGGGGCTTGGACGCGGTGCTCGGGCCGGATGCCATCTACGATCTCGCGGGCTTCTCCTATGGCGGCGTGATGGCCGGGGTGCTCGCGGCGCGGGACCGAGGACGGGTGCGTTCGCTCACCGTCGTGGGCTCCGGCGGGCTTGGGCTCCAGCGCGGGCCGACCCACCTGATGAAGGTCCGCCACCTCGAGGGCGCGGCGCGTGTCGCCGCGCACCGCGCCAACCTCGCCGCCTTGATGTTCGCCGACCCGGCCAAGATCGACGACCTCGCGCTGCTGATCCAGGACTGGAACACGCGCCACTCCCGCCTTAAAAGCCCTCTGATTTCGCGCGGCACATGGCTCCGCGACGCGCTGGGGGGGCTGCGCTGCCAGGTGAACGGGATTTGGGGTCGCTTGGACGCGCCCTCGCTTCCCGATATTGGTGCGCGGGAACGGGCGATGCGCGCGTTGCAGCCCGGGCTGCGCTTTCAGGTGATCGAGGGCGCCGGCCACTGGGTCGCCTATGAGGCCGCGCCGGCGTTCAACGCCACGCTGCGCGGCATGCTGGACTAGAGGAGAGGCCCGTGTACCTGCCCCCCGCCTTCCGGGAAGACCGGCTCGACGTGCTGCACGCCGCGATCCGCGACACCGGCCTGGCCACGCTCGTCACCCTGACGGACCAAGGCTTGGTGGCGAGCCATGTGCCGCTCCTGCTCGACCCCGAGCCGGCGCCCTATGGCACGCTGATCGGACATCTGGCGAGCCCCAATCCGCAGGCGACGGCCAGCCGGGTGGATTCGGAGGCGCTCGCCATCTTCCAAGGCCCGGAGGCGTACATCACGCCAAGCTGGTACGCGACGAAGCGCGCGACCGGCAAGGTCGTGCCGACCTGGAACTATGTCGCCGTCCACGCCTACGGCCCGCTCCGTTTCTTCGACGATCCCGCGCGGCTGCTGGAGATCGTCACGCGGCTCACCGAGCGGCATGAAACGCCTCGCGCCGCGCCCTGGGCCGTAGCCGATGCGCCGTCCGACTACATTGCCGGGATGCTGCGCGGCATCATCGGGTTCGAGATGCCGATCACGCGCCTGGAGGGCAAGCGGAAGATGAGCCAGAACCGCCCCAAAGAAGACCGCGCCGGGGTCGTCGCCGGCCTCTCCGCCGAGGGTCGGGAAGATGTCGCCGCCTTGGTGCCGTCATCCGGCTGAGCGAGGTTGCCAGTCGCGCGCAGTGATGCTCAAAGCGGCCGCCCCGTAAGGATTCCCGCCCGCCGCATGGACAGCATCTTCCGAGGAGACGTCGCCACCCCTCGCGGCCGGGCGCTGGCCTGGATCGACGCGCTGCTGGTCGATCACGCGGTGTTCCGCCTGGTCTATTCGAACTTCGCCGCGGTGTCCCCCGGCCGGCTGTATCGCATGAGCCACCCCACGCCGGGGCGGCTGGCCGCGCTGACCCGCCGGCACGGGTTCAAGACGCTGATCAACCTGCGCGGGCAGGCGCGCAACGGCTCGGACGCGCTGTCACGCGACATGGCGGCGCGGCTTGGGCTCGACTTCATCGACATGGCGGTGGAAAGCCGCGGCGCGCCGCATCGCGACCGCATCCTGCGGCTGCACGAGATCTACCGCACGATGCGCGAGCCGGCGCTGATCCATTGCAAGTCGGGCGCCGACCGCGCGGGCCTCGCCGCCGGGCTGTGGGTGTTGTTCGAGGGTGGCACGGCGGCCGAGGCGCTGCGCCAGCTCTCGCCGCGATTCGGCCATATCCGACGCTCCCGCACCGGCGTGCTGGACGCCTTTTTCCTGCTCTATGCCCGGGAGGGGGAGGGGCGAAAGCCCTTCCTGGACTGGGTGCGGGAGGATTATGACGAGGTGGCCCTGCGCCACGCCTTCCGCGCGCACGGCCTGGCAAGCTTCATTAATGACTGGGTGCTGGCCCATGAGTGATCCCGCCCGGCTGCCGCCGGAGGACGTGTTGGAGACCCTGCCGGTTGCCGAGTGGCACGGTCCCTTCGCGCCCGAATTGCGGCTTCAGGCCGTCCGCGCCCTGGAGGCGGGCAGGGTGCTGTTCCTGCCTGACCTTGGCTTCCAGACCGCGGCCGAAGAGGCACCCTTTCTCACCGGCGCGGCGGCGGGTGGCGCGCGCAAGAACGTCAGCCTCGACCCGGAGACAGGCACGGCGAGCAATGTCGGCCTGCCGCCGGACGAGGCCAGCCGGCTCGCCGCCATGATCGATCGCTTCGGCCGCCAGGCCTTTCGCCTGGTCTGCGATCTGCTGCCCGGCTACGCGCCGGCGCTCGAGCGCGCGCGCACCAGCTTCCGTCCCGCCGAGATCGCCGGCCGCGCCTACTCGACCCGGCACGACGACCGGCTGCTGCACGTCGATGCGTTCCCCACGCGACCAATGCACGGCAAGCGCATCCTGCGCCTGTTCACCAACCTCGCTCCCGACGGAGCGCCCCGCGCGTGGCGCGTGGGCGAGCCGTTCGAAAGCTTCGCGCGCGCCTTCGCTCCGCGCGTCCGTCCGCCGCCGCCCGGAAGCGCCTGGCTGCTGCACCGCCTTGGGCTGACCAAGGCGCGGCGCAGCGCGTACGATCATTGGATGCTGCGCCTGCACGACCTCGGCAAGTTCGACCGCGATTGGCAGACGCGGGCGCCGCGCGCCGACATCGCCTTTCCCGCTGACAGCACCTGGATCTGCTTCACCGATCAGGTTTTGCACGCTGCCTTGTCCGGGCACTGCGCGCTGGAGCAGACTTTCCATCTGCCAATCGACGCCATGCACACGCCGGCGCGTTCGCCGCTGCGCGTGCTGGAGAGCGTGACGACACGCCAGTTGGTGTGACACCGGAGGTGTCCGAGCGGGCTGCCCCGCCCGGACCGCTCCCGCTATCGTTTCAGAATGATCTTGACCCGGATGGTCAGGACCACCATTATCAGCCGAGGAAGCCACGCATGTGGTGTCATGCCAGCCTCCGTTTACGCCGGCCGGGCCCATTCCGGTCGGCGCCTTTGTTTTAGAGCGGGGTGAGATCAGGTGGAACCACGAAGCCCGTCATTGCGACGAGCGAAGCGACGAAGCAATCCAGCCTTCCGAACCACTGGATTGCTTCGCTGCGCTCGCAATGACGACCGCTTCCCCGGTGCCACCTAAACGCATCCCGCTCTAGGCTCAATACGGTTCACTTTAGTTGTTTGTGCCGCAGGGAGAACCAAGGCGAATGCTGCATTTTCAATTGGTTGGTATTCGGCCGATAGCTTAAGTGAACAGGATTTTGCCTTAAGTGAACCGTATTGGCTCTAGGCTGGCACCATCAACGCCGCCTCAATGGGTGGGCGCAGGCAGGTCGGCCAGGAACCGGAGCAGCGCCGCGTTCACCTCCGCCGGGCGTTCCTGTTGTATCCAGTGGCCGCCGCCCTCGATCAGCACGGTCTCGCGCAGGTTCGGCACATGCGCGGCCATCGCGTCCTGCCAGCCCGCCGCGATCGGGGAGTTGATGACCACGTCCCGCGTCCCGGCGATGAACAGGGCAGGCGGGACCACCCGCGCGCCCTGCCAGGGTGCGAGAAGCTCCCAGTTGCGGTCGAGGTTGCGGTAATAGTTCAGCCCGCCACGGAAGCCCGTGCGGCGGAACGACGCTGCCATGGTCTCCAGATCCCGCTCGGTGAGCCAGCCCGGCAGCGCGGGAGGATCGACGGTGCGGCTCAGGAAGCCGCCGCCCTCGGGGAGAGTGAGCGCCAGTCCCTCCAGTCCCTCACGCCGCGGCGCGTCGCCGGAGCCGCTATAGAGGATGCGCCGCAAAGTTGCGGCCGGGTCGGCCTCGAACTCGGCCTCGGCCACGCCGGGTTCCTGGAAATAGATCCAATAGAACCGGTCGAGCCCAGCCCGGCGCACCGCCGCCAGGGGCGGGATGGGTCCGCGCGGGCGGAACGGCACGCTCAGCGCCGCCACGGCGCGGAACAGGTCGGGGCGCAGCAATGCGGCGGTCCAGGCGATGTTCGCGCCCCAATCGTGCCCGACAATGACCGCTTGGCGCTCGCCCAGCTCGGCCGCCAGCGCCACCATGTCGCCGACAAGGTGAAACACGGTGTAGTGGGCGATTGGCTCGGGCGCCTCGCTGCCGCCGAAGCCGCGCATGTCCGGCGCCACCACACGCCAGCCGGCCTCGGCGAGGGCGGGGATTTGGTGGCGCCAGGAATGGGCCAGCTCCGGCCAGCCATGCAGCAGCAGCACCAGCTGTCCTTCGCCCTGCTCGGTGATGTGCAGGCGTATGCCGTTGCAGGTCACGTCCCTTCGCGTCGGTTCGCCGCCCATGTGCCGCCTCCCTTTCCAGCCTGTTACCTATCAGCCGGAAGGCGTGTCAGTCAGCGAAAGCCGTGCCAATTTTTTCGCGGTCTTTTCGCGGTTCTCGAACTCAGCGCATCCTGGCCGCGATCTCCTCGCGCCAGCGAACCGACGCGGCCACTTCGAAGGCGCGGCCGGTGCGCGTGTCCATGACCTCAATCTCCGCGTTGGCATCGAGATCAGCGAACAGACGCACCCGCGCGAGGGCTGCGGCCTGGTCGTTGTAAACGCCAACAGGCCGCCCGTTGATTCGAAGCTCATACATGGCGCGTACTCCCTAAGCGTGTTCTTTTGCTGCCCGAGTTCGGGCCCGTTGCTGGTGCGGCCCTTGCGCGACTGCCTGAGCAGAGTCGCTCACTCGGCCTCCGTCTCGCGACTAGCGAGACCTTGGTGAGGAGGAGAGTTTCAAGCCAAGGCTCAGCGTCTATCACGACTGCATCCACCTGGCGAGTGGCCGGTCCCAATGGAAATGTTCTGACAGGACTCCGCCAGCGCGGCGCGAACGCGGCGCGAAAGCCTCGTTACACGATCGCTAATCCCAATCGCACCGGATCACGTTCCAGTGTGCCGGCCGGTGTGCCGTTCATTCCACTAAGGTTCTGACAGCGGCTTTTGCAGCACCCATTTCTGGAATGGAGGCGAGCCGCCAACTTGCAACGCGCAACCCGTCTCGCGCGCGAAGACATGCGCCGCGTTGACCACGCCCGGCCACGCGGCGGGATTGTAGTCATCGCCGATCACGACGCCGCCCTGACGCAGCAGCTTCCACCACGCGCGGCAATCGGCCAGCACGTCCGCCTCCTCGTGCGAGGCGTCGATATGCACGAGATCGACCCGCACCCCGCAGCGCAACAGGAACGCGGCCGCCGTGGTCGAGGTCTGCGCGAACGGCACGACACGCTCGGTCAGGCCGGCGTGGACGACGTTGGCGAGGAACACCTGGTAAATGCCGGGCATCCCGTGGCTCATGCGCAACTGGCCGCGCCACTCGTCAGATATCAAATGGTCGAGCCCGCCAAGCCAGGTGTCCACGCAAACGATGAACAGGTCGAGATCAAGCGAGCGGGCCAGTTCCGCCATGTGGACCGCCGAGCGCCCCTTCCAGGTTCCAACCTCGATCACCGCGCGCGGGCGGAGCTGGCGGAACACTTCGGCGAAGACCGGACTGTCGCTGCTGCCCCAGCCTTGCAGGTCGGTCAGCGCCGGATCATCGGCCACGCCCGCGTAGGGCGATTGCGGATGGATGAGCCGCATCGCGTCCTGAAGCGTCATGCCCGCCCTCCGCCGCTCATCCCAGATATATCCTTGCGATCGCAACCATTGAACGCGCGCCGGGTGCATCCCGTCGCTCTCGTTCAGCACGTAGTAGGTGGTCGCTCGCGTGGTGCCGCGTCCCTTGTGATCGCGCCGCAGCAGCTCGAACACCCGGCGATCCTCGCCGCCGCCGTTGTCGAATGTGGAGAGCGCCCATTCCGGCAAGACCCGGTGGCAGGCGAGCTTGTCGATCATCAGGCAATTGGTGTCGACGAAGCCGCCAAAGCGCGCGTTGAACACGCCCCCGCCGGGGCCGACCGACTCCCATTCATCGACGCAGATCGGCTGCCCGGTGCGGGGATCGACCATCCAGCGGCGGCACCACGCCCAATCGGCGCCCTCGATCGTCTCCAGCAGCACCGCCAGGTGGTCAGGCCCGATCCAGTTGTCGTCGTCGAGATAGGCGACATGGCGGGCGTTGGCGAGCAGGGTCAGCGCGCTGCGCAGCGACCCGCCGAAGGCGCAGGAATAGAGCCCGCCATTCGCCCGTGCGGTCGAGTACCCGGGGTCCACCACGTCAACGTCCACGCCCTCCGGCCGCTCCTCGGCGATGATGCGCAGCAGCTCCCGACTGCCGAGCGCCCGGTCCACGCCGATCAGGAGCTGGACGCGCCCATCCATCCGTTGGCGGTACACCGACCGGACCGCCCGCAGCAGCGATGGCCGCAGGACCGTCGGGATGACGACCGCCGCCCGATACGGCGTCTGCCGGTCCGCCGAGGCAAACGAGGTCAGCATTGGCGGGGTCAGGTCGCACAGCGCCGAACGGGCTGTCAACAACGCCTATGGCGCACTGCACAACAAGGCGGTAGAACTTTGTCAAACCGCCGTAGGACGGACAGCGAAAGGCCCGCGCCCCATGAGACGCCGCGATTTCCTGCGCTCCACTGCTGCCACGGCGCTCGCGGCCTCGGGCGGGCTCGCCATGCCCCATGTGGCGCGCGCGGCCGAGAGCCGCGTACTGCGGTTCATCCCGCAGGCCAATCTCGCCAATCTCGACCCGATCTGGACCACGCTCTACGTGGTGCGCAACGCCAGCGTGCTGTTCTGGGACACGCTCTACGGCGTGGACAGCACGCTCACACCGCGGCCCCAGATGTGCGAGGGCCACGAGGTCTCCCCGGATGGGCTCACTTGGACCTTCCGGCTGCGCCCTGGCCTGACGTGGCACGACAACCAGCCCGTGCTGGCGCGCGACTGCACCGCGAGCCTGGAGCGGTGGATGGTGCGCGACAACATGGGCCAGATGGTCAAGGCCCGGACGGCCGAGATCGCGCCCGTCGATGACCGAAGCTTCCGGCTGCGGCTGAACAAGCCCTTTCCCAAACTCCTCTACGCGCTGGGCAAGGTCGGAACGCCCTGCGCGTTCATGATGCCGGAGCGGATCGCCCGGACCGATCCCTTCAAGCAAATCGGCGAGTATGTCGGCTCCGGCCCGTTCCGCTTCCGCCGCGACGAGTGGGTGCCCGGCGCCCAAGCGGTCTTCGAGCGGTTCGACGACTACGCGCCGCGCCCGGAAAAGCCCGACTGGCTGGCTGGCGGCAAGGTGGTGAACTTCGACCGCATCGAATGGCGCATCATCCCTGACGCGGCGACCGCCGCCGCCGCGCTGCAAAACGGCGAGGTGGATTGGTGGGAGACGGCGAACGCCGACCTCGTGCCGGTGCTGCACGGCAACGAGGACGTGCGCGTGGACATCGCCGACCCGTTGGGCAACATCGGCGACCTGCGGATGAACCATCTCTATCCGCCGTTCAACGATCAGCGCGTGCGCCTCGCGACGCTCATCGCCACCAGCCAGCCTGACTACATGCAGGCGGTGGCGGGCAACGACCCCGCTCTCTGGCAGGCCTCGGCCAGTTTCTTCACGCCGGGCACCGCGCTCTACACCGAGTACGGCGGAGACAATCTGAGGCGCCACGACCTCGCCGCCGCGCGCAAGCTGATCGAGGAGTCCGGCCACAAGGGGGCCAAGGTGATCATGATCATCGGCACCGACGTGCCGATCGTGAAGGCGCAGGGCGACGTGACCGCCGACATGCTGAACAAGATCGGCCTGAGCGTTGACTATGTGGCCACCGACTGGGGCACGGTCGGCGCCCGCCGCGCGCAGAATAAGCCGCCCGCTGAGGGCGGCTGGAACGTCTTCCACACCTGGCACGCCGGCGTCGATTGCGTGAACCCCGGCGCGCAGCCCGCCTACTACACGACCGGCGACAAGGCATGGTTCGGCTGGCCGAAATCCGATGCGGTGCAGGCGCGGATCGACGCCTGGTTCGACGCGCCGACACTGGATGCCGAGAAGGCGGCGGTGCGCGAGCTGAACAAGGCGTCTATGGATTTCGTGACCTTCGTTCCCACCGGCTTCTTCAAGGGCTACCAGGCTTGGCGCGGCGCCTTGTCGGGCGTGGTCAAGGCGCCGTTCCCGGTGGTCTGGGGCGTCGAGAAGAAGGCTTGAGAGGCCATGGGCCAGGGCAAGGATTTCAGATGCTACTTGCGTGCCGTCTCTCCCGTGCGCGCCCCCGCGGCTCGTGGCGTCGCATCGACGAAGCCCAAGGCCGACGCGGTGAGCTTCACATAGGCCGCGCCCAGCACGCGCTTCGGCCGAAGCACCTTCGCGGCATCGGCATCGCCGAAACGGACGTTTATCGCGACCGGGGTCGCGGAGGTCGCCTCGCCAATGGCGGGGATGCGGTTGACGACAACGCCCGACGACGTCGGCAGGCCCGGCGCGGTGATGTTGGGTCCCCAGGTGAGATAATTCAGGGTCGCGCCAAGGGCGACGGGATGGGCGTCCATCACGGCGATCGTGGCATCGATCACATCGACGCCGTCTCTGTTGAGCACGGCGTGGACCTTATTGCCCTCGCGCTCGAGGCGGGTGACGCCAAGCTGAACCGGGAAACCCGTCTGCGTCTTGAAGACCGTGGGCACGGGCTCGGGTGCATACCAGCCCTCCACCATCCAGCGACCCTTCGGGCCCTCCGGACTGTCGAACCCGGCGACGTCGATCCACAAGTAACATCCCGAATACGGTACCAGCCCGACCACCTGCTGGGCGCGGTACATGTTGAGGCCGATAACGTTGCCGGGCGCGGGCCGGATGCCGGGCGGAAGCAGCGACTTGAGCGCGTTCTCGTCGGCCTCGAAGGCGATGGTCAGCAGCTCGCCCTGCGCAATCAAATAGGGGGGGCGCGGATCGGCGGGGGCGACCTGGGCTGGCGCCGGGCGCCCGGAAGGCTCATTGGTCTGCGCCAGCGCCGGTGGTCCCGCGATGACGGCGGCCAGAACCGCCACGCTGAGTACACGCGAGATCATGATCCTCCTCCCAGGGTTGTCTTTGGTGAAAACGATACGGGATGGGGAGGGCGAGTCCAGTCACTTCGCCTTGTAGGCGGGCGGCGCGCTCGGGCGGACGATCCGGCCCACGGACCAAGCTAATGCTCGGCTACGTCACCCGCCGCGTCGCCGCCACGATCCCGGTGATGCTGTTCGTCGCCTTCTTCGTCTTCAGCCTGCTCTATCTGGCGCCCGGAGATCCGGCGGCGATCATCGCGGGCGACCAGGCGAGCCCGGCCGACATCGCACGCATCCGCGCCTCGCTCGGCCTCGACCGGCCGTTCCTGGTCCGGTTCGGCGACTGGCTGTGGCAGGTGCTTCATGGCGATCTCGGCGCCTCGATCTTCACCAACCTGCCGGTGAGCCAGATGATCGACCAACGGATCGAGCCCACGCTGTCGCTGATGCTGCTGACCACGCTGATCGCCGTGCTGGTCGCCGTTCCGCTCGGCGTGCTCGCCGCCTGGAGGCAAGGCTCGCTGGTCGACCGCGCGGTGATGGCGCTGGCAGTGCTGGGCTTCTCGGTGCCGGTCTTTGTGGTGGGCTACCTGCTCGCCTACCTCTTCGCGCTGAAGCTGGGCTGGCTGCCGGTGCAGGGGTTCACACCGATCAGCCGGGGTTTGTGGCCGTTCCTGCGCACGCTGATCCTGCCCTCAGTGGCGCTGGGCCTGATCTATATCGCACTGATCGCCCGCATCACCCGCGCGACGATGCTGGAGGTGCTGAGCCAGGACTATGTCCGCACCGCGCGCGCCAAGGGCCTCGGCTCGCGCGAGATCCTGTTCGTCCACGCCTTGAAGAACGCGGCGGTGCCGATCGTGACGGTGATCGGCAACGGCGTGGCGCTGCTGATCGGCGGCGCCGTCGTGACCGAGACGGTGTTCGCCATCCCCGGCCTCGGGCGGCTGACCGTGGACGCCATCCTGCGCCGCGACTATCCGGTGATCCAGGGCGTGGTGCTGCTGTTCAGCATCGCCTACGTGCTGGTGAACCTGCTGGTGGACCTCCTGTACACCGTGTTCGATCCAAGGATACGCTATTGAGCACGACCGCGGCGCCGCTGCCCGATGTGCTGCCGCCGCGCGTCCGGCGCGGTCGGGTCGGTGGCTTCATCCGTCGCCACCCGACCATCGTCGCGGGCGGGGCGCTGATCGCGCTGATGGTGGTGATCGCCGCTGCCGCCCCGGTGCTGACCCGCTACGACCCGACGGCGATCGCGCCATCCCAGCGTATCCGCGACCCCTCGGCGGCGCATTGGTTCGGCACCGACATGCTGGGGCGCGACATCTACGCGCGAACGATCTATGGGGCGCGGATATCCTTGCTCGTCGGCTTCTCGGTGGCGCTGCTGGCCTCGGCCGCGGGCACGCTGGTCGGCGTCGTCGCCGGCTTCGTGCGGGCGCTGGACGGGATCATCATGCGGGTGATGGACGGCATAATGTCGATCCCGCCGATCCTGCTCGCCATCGCGCTGATGGCGCTGACCCGCGCCTCGGTGCAAAACGTCGTCATCGCCATCTCGGTGACGGAGTTCCCGCGCGTCGCCCGCCTGGTGCGCGGCATCGTGCTCAGCCTGCGCGAGCAGCCCTATGTGGAGGCCGCGCACGCGGCGGGCACGCGCCTGCCCGTCATCATCTGGCGCCACATCATCCCCAACACGCTCGCGCCGCTGATGGTCCAGGCGACGTTCATCTGCGCCTCGGCCATGATCACCGAGGCGATCCTGTCGTTCATCGGCGCGGGCACGCCGCCGACGGTGCCGAGCTGGGGCAACATCATGGCCGAGGGCAGGGCGCTGTGGCAGATCAAGCCGTTCATCGTGTTCTTCCCGGCGGTGTTTCTCTCCGTCACCGTGCTGGCGGTGAATCTCACGGGCGATGGCCTGCGCGACGCGCTGGACCCGCGCTTGGCGAAGCGGCTTTAAGATGGATTGGGCGTTGCTGGAACGGCTGACCCCTCCCCCAACCCCCTCCCGCAAGGGGAGGGGGCTTTGCGCGCGACTTCCCCTCCCCCTGCGGGAGGGGGCCGGAGGGAGGGGGCGGCAATGACCGCGCTCCTCGAAGTCGCCGACCTGCGCACGCACTTCGCCACCCAAGACGGGGTCGTGCGCGCCGTGGATGGCGTCTCGTTCAGCGTCGCGCCGGGCGAGACGGTGGCGATCGTGGGCGAATCCGGCTGCGGCAAGTCCGTCACCTCGCTGTCGATCCTGCGACTGATCCCCGAACCGCCGGGGCGTGTCGCGGGCAGTGTCCGCTTCCAGCGGCGAGAGCTGCTGCCACTGCCCGAGGCGGAAATGCGCGCCATTCGCGGCAACGAGATTCTCGATGATCTTCCAGGAGCCGATGACCAGCCTCAACCCGGTGCTGACGGTCGGCCGGCAGATCGGCGAGACGGTGCGCCTGCACCAAGGTGTCTCGGTGAAAGAGGCTGAACGGAAGGCGAACGAGATGCTGGCCCTGGTCGGCATCCCCGCCCCGGAGCGGCGCGTGCGCGAATACCCGCACCTTCTCTCGGGCGGGATGCGCCAGCGCGTAATGATCGCGATGGCGCTGGCCTGCAATCCCAAGCTGCTCATCGCGGACGAGCCGACGACGGCGCTGGACGTAACCATCCAGGCGCAGATCCTCGACCTGATGCGCGACCTCAAGACCCGGCTCGGCTCGGCGATCATGCTCATCACGCATGATCTGGGCGTGGTGGCGGAGATGGCGGAGCGCGTCGTGGTCATGTACGCCGGGCGCAAGGTGGAGGAGGGCGCGGTCGAGGCGATCTTCTCCCAGCCGCTCCATCCCTACACGCGCGGCCTGCTTGGCGCGGTGCCGAAGCTTGGGTCGTCGATCGAAGCCGAGGCGCGCGGGCGGCTCGCCGAGATACCGGGCCGCGTGCCCTCCCTGCGCGCGCCGATCGTGGGCTGCGCCTTCGCCGGGCGTTGCCCGCTCGCAACCGACGTCTGTCGGCAAGTTAGCCCGCCGGTCGAGGAGCACGTGCCCGGTCACTCCGCCGCCTGTCACCACGCGCGCGTGCCGGTGGCGGCGTGAGCGGCGTTCTCCTGCAAGTCTCCAATCTCAAGAAACACTTCCCGGTCCATGCCGGCCTGCTCGGCCGCCGCGCCGGCACGGTCCACGCCGTCGATGGCGTGAGCTTCGACATCACGCGCGGCGAGACCCTGTCGCTGGTGGGCGAATCCGGCTGCGGCAAATCGACCGTCGGCCGGGCCGTGCTGCGACTGCTCGCACCGACTGCGGGCGAGGTCCGGCTGGACGGCACGCGGATCGACAACTTGCCGCGCCGCCATCTGCGGCCGCTCCGGCGGCGCATGCAGGTCGTGTTCCAAGACCCGTTCAGCAGCCTGAACCCGCGCCTGAGGGTGCGCGACATCCTGGCCGAGCCGATCACCAATTTCGGCCTGGCGCGCGGGCGCGCGCTCGACGAGCGCATCGCCGGCCTGCTCGACATGGTGCGCCTGCCGCGCGACGCCGCCGGCCGCTTCCCGCACGAATTCTCCGGCGGACAGCGCCAGCGCATCGGCATCGCCCGCGCGCTCGCCCCCGGCGCGGACCTGATCGTCTGCGACGAGGCGGTCTCGGCGCTCGACGTGTCGGTGAAAGCGCAAATCGTCAACCTGCTCGCCGACCTTCAGGACCGGCTTGGGCTGTCGATGCTGTTCATCAGCCACGACCTGGCGATCGTCGAGCACCTGACGCACCGCGTCGCGGTGATGTATCTCGGCAAGATCGTGGAGCTGGCGGAGCGGCGCACGCTGTTCGCCCGCCCGCACCACCCCTATACGCGGGCGCTGCTCTCCGCGGTCCCGGTGCCCGATCCGCGCGCGAGGCGCCAGCGCATCATCCTGCGCGGCGACGTGCCGAGCCCGATCAACCCGCCCTCGGGCTGCCGGTTCCACACACGCTGCCCGTTCGTGTTTGACCGCTGCCGGACCGAGGAGCCGCGCTTGCGCGAAGTGTCGCCGGGACAGGTCTCGGCCTGTCACCTGGAGTGGTGAGGCCGAGGTTCCTCGCGCAGGGCTGAAAAAACTTTCCCTGCCAAAATGAAACTGCTATGTGGGCCGCGTCCGGTCGGGGATCAGCCGCGCGAGATTGCGATTGAGTGTCGACCCCCCAACCTCAAAATGAGGACTGCCGCCATGACCGCGTCCCGTCGCGCCGGTAAACCGTCTCCTGGCCTACACCATAATCCGCAGGCGGCTCGCTACGCGGCGAACCGGCGCACCAAGACGGCAGCGAACGCCGCGGTCGCCGAGCAGCGCAGCAGAACCGCCCTTGTTCTCGGTGGCGGGGCCCCGAATTCCGCGCTGATGGCTGGCGCGCTAGCCGCGTTCGAGGAGCGGGGCGTGCAGTTCGACGTCGTGTCCACCTCCGGCCCCGGCGCGCTGGTCGGGCTGCTCTGGCTGGCACCGAAAAATGCGAGCCCGGGCGATGCACTACGGAATTGGGTCGATGCCTACGTGGACGACACGATCTATGACCTGTTTCCGGTGAACTACAAGGTGTTCTTCAAGCCGGGCGGGCCCGCCGAGCAGTATCGCACCTGGCTGAACGGGCTCCCGGGAATGCAGCGGATCCTCGACGAGAGCCGCGTTGATGGCTGGGGCCGACTCTGGCGGGACTGGGCGCAGCTCGTCTTCGCCACGCTCTCGCCGACCTCGCTCAACCTCACCCATCCCCTCATTTCATATAAAAAAGGAGTGTGGTGAACTGGCCGGCGTTTGACAGGGCCTTTGCGAATTTCTCCATGAGCGGCAGCAGGCGGTGCTCAGGCATGTTCGGGATCAGTTCGTAGAGCATGCAGCCCTGCCGGAACAGCGAATGGGTCCGCGTCTTGCTGGTGTTCGACTTCAACAAGCGGTCCCTGCCGAGGCTTTCGCCGACGGCGCCGAGCAGCGTCAGCAGCGCGGTGGCGAACGCGCTGATCAGCAGCAGACGATCGCGGCGCATCGGCTCGCCGACGCGCGTGGCAGACAGTCCCATGCCGAACCGCAGGTCCTTGGTGTCGCGGAACTGCGGCTCGATCGTCCAGCGCCTGGCATAATGGTTGATCAGCGTCGCCGCTGTCGCGTCGCGCTCGCTGGTCGCAAGGCACCCGGGCTCCTTCATGTCCCGGGCATGAACGCAGACCACCGCGCCGACAATTTGGCCTTTCGCGGTCACGTGCGCATCGCGCAACTTGCGGGCGCGACCGGACTTTCCCACCCATTCCGCGGCGGGCCTGGTCTGCCCGTCCGCGTCGGTGACGTGGATGTTGCCGCGAAAGCGGATCACGTAGCCAAAGCCCAGCGTGGGCAGGAAGGCGAACAACTTCTGATCGCCGAAGCCTCGGTCCGCCAGGATGGTCACCCGGCACCCCGCCGGCACGAGTTCTGCCAGGCGCCGCAGGCACGCGTCCTCGAAGTCGTTGCGCTGGCTGGTGAGTTCGTCCTTCCAGACGGTAATCCACAGCAGCGGCGCGGCACGGCCGTGACCGGTGACCAGGCTGAGCACCAGCGTGGCCTGGTCGTCGTGGTCGAAATCGGTCCAGTCCATAGCCACCAGGATGTCGCGACGCCCGCCGATCTGGTGCGGCACCCAGTGCGCGAAACTGTCCCAAACATCGATGCCGTCGTTGCTCAGCAGCCGATCCACCTGCTTGATCGCGTGCTTGGTCGTCAGGCCCCGCGCCTGCGCCAGCGCCTGACCGATCGTCGCCACCGCCAGCGAGGCCGCGTGCATCAGCCCGAGCGTCGCATCCGCCAGCGAGCCGACCCGCTTGGCGTGCAGGTCCGCGCCACACAGATCGCCAATGAAGGCGCGAACATCCTCTCGGCGCGTGCCCATCCGACCCCGTTTGCCCATACCATCCACCCAACGAACAACCCGTCGGCGGGATTACAAAACCCGCGCGAATCGCGGCCAGACCCGGGACAGGTCAGAATGAGGGGATTCGTGAGCGCTCAACTGGTTCGATGTCGGCCTGTGCGCCCGAGTGCCCTTCGTGGAATCGATCATCGACTTCGACCGAATCAAGAGCATCTCGCCGTATTTCTACCTCAACGCCTACAACCTCACCCGCCAGATCATCGACGACTTTCCAAAGGAGGTCATCACCCCCGACCATTTCCGGGCCGCCTTCCTTCCCCTTCCCCTTCATCTACGGCCCTTTCCCGCTCGCCGGATCCGAGTATTACGAAGGCGCGACGCGCGACCCGCTGAACTTCAAGGATCTCACCGAGAAGCACGGGGGCTTGGAAACAATCGTCGTGTTCGATGTCCTCGGCACCGATGCGTTGATACGCAAGCCCCGGAACATCTATGACTCGTGGGTGCTGTCTATGATTGTGCCGCTGGTGAAGACGGCAGAGGACAATCTGGAGCTGTTCGCGCTGAAGCATAACGGCGGATGGCGGCGCAGCGAGGGCGCCAAGGCCGATCTCCTTGTCGTTCCGTTCGACGTGCCCGAGCGCGACCTGTCGAAGGTACTGGACTGGTCCCACAGCAACGGCAAGCGCCTGTTCGAGATCGGCTACAAGGCGGCGCAAGCCTTCCTCGAATGCGAGGGCACCGTGCTGCTGAACGCTCCAGTGAGCCGATAAGGGCAAGCGGAACACGGCCATGACGCTGGCCAGCACGCGGGTTGGCGAAGAGCGCCGAGGTCGCTGGTCCAAAGGGCGCGATCCCGGGAGACCGGTGCCGGCCTCGGATGCGACGGACTCGGGCGCCCTCACGCCGGGGGCGCCGTCCGCCGGGGGAGGGCCAGTGAGCGAGTCCGCCACAGTCGGCGCCATGGCTGAATGCGTCGGCCGACTCGGCATTGAAGCCGCCGACATCGCTGGCCGCGTTGATCAGGTGACCCGGCGTGCGGTCGCGCAGAAGGACCGGCTCGCCCGCATGGTCGAGGCGACAAACGCGATGGCCCGCTCCAACGAACAGATCGGCGTGGCGGCGGATGTGGCCAAGCGTGCCGCGGGCAGCGTCGTCGCCGCGATGGAGGACTCGCGCGCGGTGGTGAAGGCGGCGCTCGGGACGATTCTCGGCCTGGTGGACGGAGTCGGCACCATAGAGGCGCAACTGCCTGGCCTCCAGGACGCGCTCGGCCAGGTCGCCAGGGTCACAAAGGATATCAAGCAGGTCGCGAGCCAGACCAACCTGCTCGCCCTCAACGCGACGATCGAGGCGGCGCGCGCTGGGGAGGCGGGCAAGGGCTTCGCCGTGGTCGCGGGCGAGGTGAAGGCGCTGGCACGCCAGACCACGAGCGCGGTCGAGATGATCCAGGCCACCCTGTCCGCCCTTACCGCGCAGGTCACGACGCTCATCAACGAAAGTCGCGCCGCCGCCGCGACCGCCGCGGCGGCGCGATCGGGCACCGGTGACATCGGCTAAGCCGTATCCCGGATCGACCGCGTGAGCGCGGATCTCGGCCGCGTCAAGGAACGGGTTGACGGGATCGCCGACGCAGCCTGTAGCAACCAGGACCATTGCCGCCGCACGGTCGAAGAGATCGCGACGATCGATGCCGACGCGGGGAACTCGCTCGCCGACCTCAAGATGGCACAGGATCGCTCCGACGCGCTGCTCGGGATGAGCGAGGACATGATCACCCTGACCGCGGAAGCCGGGGTCGAGACGATCGACACGCCCTTCATTGCCGCAGCCGTCACGTGCGCCCGGCACATCTCGGAGGCTTTCGAGCGGGGGGTTGAGCGCGGCGACATCACGATGGAGGCACTGTTCGACAACGACTACCAGCGCATGCCCGGAATCGAGCCGCCGAAATACGTGACGCGTTTCACCGCATTCGCCGAGCGCATCCTCCCGGCGATTCTCGAGCCGGCGTTGGAAATCCCGAAGGTGATCGCCTGCGTTGCGGGCGACCAGGGCGGCTACTATCCCGTGCACAACAAGCGGTTCGCCCATGACCCGACGGACGATCCCGTTTGGAACGCGGCGAACTCGCGCAATCGGATCATTCTCAAGGACAGGACGGCGCTGAACCAGGTGCGCTCGACCAAGCCGTTCCTGGTGCAAACCTACCGCCGCGATATGGGCGAGCGGTTCGACCTGATGAAGGACGTCTCGGCACCCATCGCCGTGAAGGGTCGCCGGTGGGGCAACCTGCGCATCATGGTGCAGACCTGATCCCGGTGCCTCGCACCAGCCTAACCCTTCGCACCGCTGAGAGCGCGCCTCAGGTACTGCCGGCGTTCGGACGCGAGGTGCATCCGCTCGTAGTGCGCCACGATGGCCGTGAGAGCGGGCGAAACCGGCGCGATCCCTTCGCACACGTATCGCCGGATCTCGTCGGCGTGCGCCTCGAAACCGAACTTCGCGATTGCGTACTCGTTGACCTGGATCGGCTTGTCCGGAATGTAGCGGCAGAACGGGCGAACGTTCTTCGTCACCGCCGCGCCCATCGCGACAAGCGCGTACTGGCCGATGACGGAGCGTTGGTGAATGGTGCAGCCGAGGCCGAGATTGGCCCCCGCAAGCACCCGCACGAGCCCGCCCATCGCCACGCCCGGCGTCAGCACGGCACAGTCCTCGATCCGCGCGTCATGGGGAACGTGCGCGCCGTGCATCAGGTGGGCGTTGTTCCCGATGGCGGTGACATCCTCGTAGCACGGCTTCTGCACCGCGACGT
Source organism: uncultured Pseudomonadota bacterium (assembly GCA_963818725.1). Classification (GTDB taxonomy): domain Bacteria; phylum Pseudomonadota; class Alphaproteobacteria; order Acetobacterales; family Acetobacteraceae; genus DATFDN01. The sequence continues at coordinate 843,971 of CAWFTU010000001.1, forward strand.
GCTCGCGGATGATATTGCCCGAACCGATGATGATCGGCTTGGAGGCGCTATCGTAGCGCGGATTGCGCGTGTCCTGGCCGGGGCTGCCGATCACCGTGTAGGGACCGATCACGTTGTCGTCCCCAATCTCCAGCGGGCCTTGCAGGATCGTGTAGGGCAGCAGGACGTTGCCCGAGCCGAGGCGCACGTCGCCCTCGATGATGACGGTGGGGTGGATGCGGTTCATCACTCAGCCGGCGGCGCTGGGCGCCGTGTCCGCGACGCGCGGGAGCGCCACCTCGGTCCGGTCGTTGGCGGACAGCGTGCGTCGCGCCAGCCCCAGCCATGTCGGAAAATCCTCCTGACCCAGCCAATGCACCGACAACCGGTCCATCGGCAGCGGACGCTGGACGGCAAGGGGAGGGGAGGCGGCGTCGCCGTCGAGAGCGGCCAGAAGCCAGGCGGTGCGCCGCAGCGCCACGTGGCGAGTTTGTCCGGACGCGACCCGGGCCGCCGCAAGGAGAGCCTCGTTGCCGGCCAGCCAGGCGGCGATCATCATCCAGGCGAGTTCGACCGGATCATAGGTCACGAGCTGCTGGGCGGGCAGGCCCTGCGACCGGTGACGGCCATCCTGAAGGGCGGCGGGGCGGGACAGGCAGTGCATCGCCTGCTCCGGAGCCCCGCGCAGCAGGGCGATGACACCGAGCAGCAGCCAGCACTCCATCAGGTGCCCGATCCAGCCGATCGCCCGCTGCAATCCAGCTTCAGCCGCGTCGAGGGGCGTGTCGCGCAGGATGGCCTCGCGGGCGGCGCGCAGGATGGACGTGACCTCGTTATCCGGGATCGTGCGGCCGACAAGGCGCGGCGATCCCTCGGGGGCGAGGCGAAATGCGCCAAACTGGCCGATTTGCTGCACGATCCATCCCGGAGGGCAGGCGCGGCGACACTCGAACCACTCGGGGATCGTCCGCCAGGTCTCGCGGGTGAAGCGGGAATGAACCAGCGCGTGACCCGCGGCGCGGATCTGCTCGTAGAAGGCCGGGTCGCGTGAGACCGCGTCGATCTTCGCCCGCAGCGCATCGCCACTGCCGAGGACGCAGCTCTCCATGTCGACAAATCCGTAATCCCCGACTGGCGGGGTGTCGGGCGAGACCAGCACGCTGCCGGCCGCCGGAATTTCCAGGTGCTTGCGCACCCCCCAGTGAAGCCGCGTCGTGTCCGCGAGCGAGAAGTGGCTCTGGTTGAGCAATTTCGCGTAGTGCGCGCCGACCGCGCTGAACGCGTGCGAAGGCTCGGCTCCGTAGCCGGGATGGCTGTAAACGAAGGTCGGAATATGTTGCTGGAGTTCCAGCACGGTCTGATTCCGCCAGGCATAGAAGCCGGGCCGTTGCAGCCGGCCGAAGGCGCTGACCGGGATGATCTTCGGCAGCTCGTAATCGCGGAACACGGTGGCGTCGACGAAGAAGTTCGTCGAATATACATGTGGCACGAGTTCCGGCATGTGCTGGGCGTGGCCGTGGCCGTAGCCGAACAGGGCCTCGACCCCGTACTCGTCGAACACGCGCCAGAGCAGGGACCGGTCGATGTCGTGCGGGTCGCCCCACGCGATGGCCATGCGCGGCAGGGACGGATGAGCACGAGCGTTCGCGATCCGCAGCGGCACCGGGCGGTACGGGGTGAGATCCTCGAAGAGAACGAAATCCGGCCGCACCTGGTCGCAGAGACGAAGGAAATCGAAATCCTCCTCGATCACCGTCACGTCGCAGTGCAGCGCCAAAGCCTCCAGCCACTCGTTCATCAAGCCAAAGATGAACGGCGGCGTGCGCGGATAAAGCCGCGGCCTGACGCAAAGGACTGCCGGGCGGCCACACGCGCTCACGCAAGCACCGCCCGCGCTCCGCGCTCCGGTTGCGGCCCGGATCCGAAGAACGCCCGAACGGCCTCGATCACCTGGTCCTGCTGATCGTCCCGCATTCCAGCGAACAGCGGCAGGGACAGCGCCTCGGCGGCATAGTGGTCGGCGATAGGGAATGAATTGGGATCGGTCACGAAGCGTGCGAGACACGGCTGGCGTGACAGAGGCACTGGGTAATGCAGCCCGGTCTCGATCCCCCTCTCTGCGAGGAACCGGCGCAACGGGTCGCGCCGCGTGGTGCGGACGACGTAGAGGTGCCAGACGTGATCGCCATGCACGACGCGCGGCAGGCGCACGGGGCAATCCCACAGCGCGGCGCCAAAGCGGCGGGCGATCATGCGGCGTTGCGCCGTCCAGGCATCCAGGCAGGGCAGCTTGTGGCTGAGAACCAGCGCCTGCACCCCGTCCATCCGGTAGTTGTAGCCAATCTCCTCGTGGACGTAGCGTGTGCCCTGCCCGTGGTCGCGCAGCCTCCGGACCCGCTCGGCCAGCGCAGCGTCGGCGCATGTCACCAGCCCGCCCTCGCCGGCCGCGCCGAGATTCTTGCCCGGATAGAAGCTGAAGCAACCGAGCCGGCCGATGCCGCCCAGCGCGCGGCCGGCGTGACGCGCCCCGATGGCCTGTGCCACGTCCTCGATCACGATCAGTCCGTGCCGGGCCGCGAACGCCTCGATCGCGGCCATATCGGCCGGCTGGCCATAGAGATGCACCGCGATGATGGCGCGCACGTCCGGTCCCATGCGGCGCTCGGCGTCGCGCATGTCGATCGTGCCGGTCTCCGGCTCCACGTCGCACAGCACTGGGGTGACACCGTGGTAGAGCAGTCCCCAGACGCTTCCGATGAAGGTGTGGGCCGGCACGAGCACGCGGTCTCCCGCCGACAGCCCGGCGGCGATCACCGCCAGATGCAGCGCCGAGCTTCCCGAGTTGACGGCGACGGCATGACGGACGCCGAGATAGGCCGCGATCTCCTTCTCGAAGCGCGCGACATACGGCCCCGCGCTGAACGCGCTCGACTCGAAAAGCCGCTCGACATCCGGCAGCAGGCCTGCGCGTATCTCCCGCCATTGCGGCGCCAGGTCGACGAATGGAACCCCGGCTTGCCGAACAGTTGTCATTCGGCGGCCATGCGGCTCGGTTGACCCGTCCGCGGGTGGCGCACCCGGCGCAAGCTCTCGTCGAGCGCGCGTTGCGCCCGTTCCAGGGTGCGCAGCACGCGCACGCCATGCCATCCGTCGGCTCGGGATCGCTCCCGGCCTGACAGCACGCCGCGGAAATGCTCGACAAGGGCGGCCAGCGGCTCGAAATCGCCCAAGCGCGGCGAGAACACGTCGCCCACGCGATAGCTCGCGAGGATCGCGTCGCGCTTCGACTGCGGCAGCCAGGTCACGCCGGAATCGAACAGCTTCAGCGGCTCGTTGCGGTCGAGATCGTCCCAGACCGCCATCTTGGCGCTGCCCCCGATAGCGATCCTGCGCTGCTTGACCGGCGACATCCAGCTCAGGTTCAGGTGGGCGACCATGGAGGACGGATAGTGCAGCGTGACGTAGGCGATGTCCGCCATGTCCGGATCGAAGTGGCAGTAGCCGCTCGCATCGACGTGGACTGGCTCCTCGCCGAACAGGTGGTCGATGATGGACAGGTCATGCGGGGCGAGATCCCACAGCACGTTCACGTCCGGCTGGAACAAGCCGAGGTTGATGCGCTGCGAATCGAAGTAGGAGACGTGCCCGAGCGAACCCGCGCTGACCAGCGACTTCAGTTGGACAACCGCGGGGTGGAACAGGAAGGTGTGGTCCACCATGAGAACGAGGCCCGCCGCCTCGGCGCGGGCGATAAGCTCGGCCGCCTGGTCGGCGCTGGCGCACATGGGCTTCTCGACCAGGACATGTTTGCCGTGCTCAAGTGCCCGCCACGCGAGATCGTGATGGGTTGCCGCGGGGGTCGCGATGACGAGCGCATCGATCTCCGGATCCTCGATCGCGATGGCCGGATCAGCGTTCACCAAAACGCCGGGATCGCGAATGCGGAGCGCGTCGAGCGCCTCCGGCCTGCGATCGATCACGTATTTGAGCCGGAATCCGGCGTTTTGCGACAGAACCCGAAAAAGGTTCTTGCCCCAGTAGCCAGCGCCGCATAGCGCCACAGCGATCATGCCCACACCGTACCGGCCCTTCGGTTTTCGAAGCCGGCTGCCAATCTGCGGCGCGCTTGTTAACAATTCGTTGCGGCGGTGCCCTGAAGGGTTGTGGCACCTCAGGGGAATTCCGACGTTTCCCATCCCGTAAGCGCGACGGAAATCCCGCAATGCCCCACCAGAGCACGCCTCACGCCCGGCTTCAGGAATTCGGCGATTTCACCACCCAGCCGCGTGTTCTGGTGCTGGCCGCGATGGCGGTCGTGGTCGGCGTGTTCGGCGTTGTCTCCGCCTGGGTGCTGCTCCGGTTGATCGCGCTGGTCACGAACGTCGCCTATTATGGCGAGCTGTCCACCCGGCACGGCATCGTCATCTCGCTTGAGGTCCTGGGCGCCTGGTCAGTTGCCGTTCCCGTGATCGGCTCCATCATCGTCGGGCTCATGGCCCGCTACGGGTCCGAGAAGATTCGCGGCCACGGCATTCCAGAGGCCATGGAAGCGATCCTGATCGGGCAGAGCCGGATCGAGCCGAAGGTCGCCGCCTTGAAGCCCTTGTCCTCGGCGATCTCGATCGGCACCGGCGGCCCGTTCGGCGCCGAGGGGCCGATCATCATGACCGGCGGCGCGCTCGGCTCCTTGTTCGCCCAGTGCTTCGATCTGAGTGCCGCCGAGCGCAAGACGCTGCTGGTCGCCGGCGCCAGCGCCGGCATGACGGCGGTGTTCGGCACGCCGATCGCCTCCGTGCTGCTGGCCGTCGAGCTGTTGCTGTTCGAGTGGAAGCCGCGCAGCTTCATCCCCGTCCTGGTGGCCTGCATCACGGCGGTCGTGGGGCGCGGCTGGGTGCTGCCGGGCGTTCCACTGTTTCCGCACGCCGGCATGATGCCGCTTGACCCTCTCACGCTCCTGCTCTGCTGCGCCCTCGGCATTGTCTGCGGCATGGCGTCGGGGCTGCTGACCGGCATGGTTTATCTAGCGGAGGATTCCTTCGGGAAGCTCCCGCTGCATTGGATGTGGTGGCCCGTTCTGGGCGGCTTGGTCGTCGGCGTGGGCGGCCTGTTTGACCCGGCCGCGCTTGGCGTCGGCTACGTGAACATCACCCACCTCCTCAGCGGAGACATGAGCTTCGGCTGGATTCTCCGCCTGATGCTGGTGAAGGCGATCATCTGGGCAGTCGCGCTTGGCTCCGGCACCTCGGGCGGGGTGCTCGCGCCGCTCCTCATGATGGGTGGCTGCGTCGGCGCGCTGTTCGGGTACCTGCTGCCCCACGCCGGACCCGGCGACTGGGCGCTGATCGGGATGGCGGCGACCATGGGCGGAACGATGCGCGCGCCGCTGACCGCGATGATGTTCGCGATCGAGCTTACCGGCGACGCCGCGATGATCCTGCCGCTGCTCACCGCCTGCGGCGCGAGCTACGCCTTCACGGTACTGGCACTGCGACGATCCATCCTGACGGAGAAGGTGGCGCGGCGGGGCTATCACATCACGCGCGAATACAGCGTCGATCCGCTTGAGCTTGCGCGCGTGGCCGACGTGATGGCCTCGCCCGTCCAGACGCTGCCTGCCGATATGACCCTGGGCGGGCTGGTGGAGTTCTTCGGCGCCGGGTCACGGCATCGGGCCTACCCGGTCGTGGACAAGGCATGCCACCTGGTCGCGCTCGCGTTCCGGGCGGACGCGCTGCAGGCCATGCGCGAGCGGGATCGGCTCGATCTGACCCTGGCCGAGGCGCTCGGCGGCCGGGACATGCCGAAGGCGTACCCGGACGAGCCCGTTTCGGCGCTGGTCGCGCGCATGGTGCAGGCCGACGCCGCGCGGATTCCGGTGATCCGGCCCGACGATGGCGCCCTAGTCGGCCTGGTCGCACGAAGCGACTTGTTGCGGGTGCGCGCGCGCCTCCTTGCCGAGGAGGGTGAGCGCCGGAGTTTCCCCCTCTGGCGCCGGACGCAATAGCGTCCCTCCCAACCCGCGCCGCGAAGGGACGGGCCACCTCACGCGTCCGACCGTCCCAGAATGGTGCGCGCGCCTGTCAGCAAGGCGGCGGCGAATGTGGCGCACCAGACCAGGAAAGCGATCCAGAAAAAGGCGCGGGCCAACGGATGGAGGAAGCCGAGCCCATAGGCGGTCTCCAGCTCCAGCGTCGCCGCGCAATACATCCCGAGCGGGAAGGCCACGGACCAGAGCGTGACGGCATAACCCAGCTTGCCGAGGCGGGTCAGGAGCTTCCAGGCGAATAGCACCACGAGCAGCGGGATCCAGAACGTCGCGTCAGCCCAGAACACGATCACCAGCGGCGAGAGCAGGTCGCCCAGCGCAAAGGCGCCGATGGTGAGCCCAGGAATGGCCATCAGCCTGCCGCCGGCGAGGACGGTGATCGCCGCCGAGCCCTCATTGATCCACCACGGGCCGGTCAAGTCCTCGGGCGGCATGGGAACGAAGGTAAAGCGGAACAGCACGATCGCGCCCAGCAGCAGATAGCAGATGCAGCCGAGCAGCACCCAGGCGTAGCAAACGAAGGCAAGGCCGGGCGGGCCACCATGCGCCCTCAACACATCCGCCCCTAAGGAAGCCACCGCCTGAGTTGCCACCACCAACAGCATCCATTGGCCGGAAAGCCCGCTCTCCAGCGGCGGCTTGCCACGGCCCTCGGTCACGCCGGCGAGGAAGCCGTATTGGACAATCCACCAGAGCGCGATGGAGAGCGCGAACAGCGGGATGACCACCCAAGTGGCAAGCTGAAAAGCGCCGAAGTCGCTGCCGAGCACCGCGGTGCCCGCCACCAGGGTCAGGTATCCCGGCCCGGTCTCGTGACGGGAGAGGTTGCGGGCGAGCCCGCGCGGGTCCAGCACGGCGCGGACGAAGCCCGCCAGCCACAGCAGCAGCCAAGCGCCCATGTTCGTCGCGAACAGGGCCCAGCCGATTTGTGGCCACCCGATCTGCAGCGCGTCGATCGCGATGATGCCGGTCGCCATGACCATCGCGAAGGTGTTTGGGAACAAGGTCGAGAACTGCCGCGCCAGCGATGGGGTCGATGGCGGTGGAAGCTCCGCTCCAATCTCGTGGCGAGGCGGCGCCGTCCGGCTGCGAACGGCCTCCGAGGCCAGCACCACACCCGCGACGCTGGCCACCATGGTCAGTGCCCAGCGCAGGGAGTCCAAGCCGCCCCATGGCTGACGCCGTCGTTGTTTCCGCACGCGCCCGCTCCCTGCTCACGCGCGTTGGGAACGGGGCGCGGGGCGCATCGTTGCGGGTCGCGCGGGTGACAGGGCAGCGAGGCTGGGCTAGTGCTTCGGCCGCCAATCAGGACCATATCCGGGTTGCTATGACCTCTTCCAACGACATCCGCGCCGCCTTTCTCGACTACTTCGCCCGCAACGGCCACCAAGTGGTGCCGAGCTCCTCCCTGGTGCCGCGGAACGACCCGACCCTGCTGTTCACCAACAGCGGTATGGTGCAGTTCAAGAACGTCTTTACCGGGCAGGAGCGGCGGCCCTATGCGCGCGCCACCACGGCGCAGAAATGCGTGCGCGCCGGGGGCAAGCACAACGACCTCGACAATGTCGGCTACACCGCGCGCCACCACACCTTCTTCGAGATGCTGGGCAACTTCAGCTTCGGCGACTATTTCAAGGAACAGGCGATCACCTATGCCTGGGAGCTGGTCACCCGCGATTTCGGCCTTTCGCCCGAGCGTTTGACGGTGACGGTGTTCTCCGAGGACGACGACGCGGCCACCTTCTGGCGCAAGGTGTCGGGTCTGCCCGAGAGCCGCATCGTCCGCATCCCAACTGCGGACAATTTCTGGCGCATGGGCGATACCGGTCCGTGTGGGCCGTGCTCCGAGATCTTCTTTGACCACGGCCCGAGCGTTCCCGGTGGTCCGCCCGGCAGCCCGGACGAGGACGGCGACCGCTTCGTCGAGATCTGGAACCTGGTGTTCATGCAGTTCGAGGAAGGGCCGCCCGGCGTCCGCGTTCCCCTCCCGCGCCCCTCGATCGACACCGGCATGGGGCTCGAGCGCATCGCCGCCATCCTGCAAGGCAAGCACGACAACTACGACACCGACACGCTGCGCGCGCTGATCCTGGCCAGCGCCGAGGCGACGGGGCGGGAGCCGGACGGGCGGTTCCGCGTCGGGCACCGCGTCATCGCCGATCACCTGCGCAGCACCTCGTTCCTGATCGCCGACGGCGTGCTGCCGTCCAACGAGGGGCGTGGCTACGTGCTGCGCCGGATCATGCGCCGCGCCATGCGCCAGGCGCACATGATGGGCACGCGCGAGCCGGTGATGTGGCGCCTCGTGCCCACGCTGGTCCGCCAGATGGGCGCCGCCTACCCCGAGCTTGGCCGCGCCCAGGCGCTGATCGAGGAGACGCTTCTGCTGGAGGAGGCGCGCTTCAAGGCCATGCTGGAGCGCGGGCTGCACCTGCTGGCCGAGGAGACGGCGCGGCTCGGCGAGAGGGAGGCGCTGCCCGGCGCGGTGGCGTTCCGCCTTTACGACACGTACGGCTTTCCCCTCGACCTGACCCAGGACGCGCTCCGCGAGCAGGGGCGCACGGTCGATGTCGAGGGATTCGCTCAGGCGATGGAGGAGCAGCGCGCCCGCGCCCGCGCCGCCTGGGCGGGGTCGGGCGAGGCGGCCACCGAGCAAGTCTTCTTCGAGATCAAGGAGAAGGCGGGGGCGACCGAGTTCCTGGGCTACGCGGCCGAGACCACCGAGGGGGAAATCGTCGCGCTCGTCGCGGACGGCGTGCGGGTCAGGGAGGCCAGCGCCGGGGAGGAGGTTGCGGTGATCCTCAACCAGACGCCCTTCTACGGCGAGAGCGGCGGCCAGGTGGGCGATACCGGCGTGATCTCCGGCCCTGACGGCCTGCGCATCGCCGTCAGCGACACCCAGCGCAAGCTGGGTGATCTGTTCGTCCATTACGGCGTGGTGGCGTCGGGGGTCGCGCGGGTCGGCCAGGCGGTGCTGGCCGAGGTCGATCATGCCCGCCGCGGCGCGATCCGCGCGCACCATTCCGCGACGCACCTGCTGCACGAGGCGCTGCGGCGCAAGCTCGGCACGCATGTCACCCAGAAGGGCAGCCTGAACGCGCCCGACCGGCTGCGCTTCGACGTCAGCCAGCCCCGTCCGATCACCGCCGATGAACTTGCTTGGGTGGAAGCCGAGGTGAACCGCCGCATTCGCGAGAATGCCGAGGTCGTCACCCGCCTGATGACCCCCGATGCGGCAGTCGAAATGGGGGCGATGGCGCTGTTCGGCGAGAAGTACGGCGAGGAAGTCCGCGTCGTGATGATGGGCGAGGGCGAGGGCAACAAGCCGGCCTACTCGATCGAGCTGTGCGGCGGCACCCATGTCCGCCGCACCGGCGACATTGGCTATTTCCGCGTCGTGGGCGAGGGCGCGGTCAGCGCCGGCGTTCGCCGGATCGAGGCAGTCGCGGGCGAGGCCGCCGAGGCGCTGGTCGCCTCGCAGGAGCGAGTTTTGAACGAGGCCGCCAGCGTGCTGCGCGCCAGCCCGCTGGACGTGGCCGAGCGTGTCGCGGCCATTATGGAGGACCGCAGGCGGCTCGAGCGCCAGCTCGCCGACGCGCAGCGCAAACTGGCCACCGGCGGGGGCGAGGCGCAGGTCGAGGAGGTGGCTGGCGTGAGGCTGGCGGCCCGCAACCTCGGCGAGGTGCCCGCGCGAGAGCTGAAGGGTTTGGCGGATGCGATCGGCAAACAGCTCGGCAGCGGCGTCGTGGCGCTGGTCTCCACCGCCGAGGGCAAGGCGAGCATCGTGGTCGGGGTCTCCCCCGACCTGACCGGCCGGTTCAACGCCGTGGAGCTGGTCCGCGCCGCGTCCGCCGCCGTGGGCGGGAAGGGCGGCGGCGGGCGTGCCGACCTGGCCCAGGCGGGCGGCCCGGATGGGGAACGCGCCGACGCCGCGCTCCAGGCGGTGCGCGGGTTGCTGGCGCCGCAGGAGTCCTGATGCGGCTTCACTCCTCCCCCAACCCCCTCCCGCAAGGGGAGCGGGGCTTGCCGTACCGACTCCCCCTCCCCTTGCGGGAGGGGGCCGGGGGAGGGGGTAGACGAGCGGCTCAGCCTGAATGAAGCAATTCTAGCAGCAAGCGGCTCACCGCGTCGGGCCGCTCCTGCTGCACCCAGTGCCCGGCGTGGTCGATCAGGTGGCAGCCCAGCATGTTCGTGCAGACCCTATCGCGCATGGCTTCGAGGTCGCCGGGCTTCTGGTAGGTGCCCCAGTCGCTCTTCCCGGCGATGAAGCATGACGGCACGTCGATCGTGCGGCCGGAAAAAATCTCAAGCTCGGGCGTGAACGCGTCGCTGGTGCGGCAGCGGTACCATTGCAGCCCGCCCTGGAAGCTGTTTCGTTCATATTCCGCGCTGTAGACGCGCAGCTCGTCCTCGGTCAGCCACCGGCAGGCCGCGATCTCGGCGGGCGAGGGCATGAACGGGGCCACCGTCTCCGCCATGCCCAAGTCCCGCTCCATGATGTAGTAGGTGGGCAGCTTGGCCAGCTCGCTTGCCGTCCAAGCCTGGAGCGGGAAGGGCCGGTTGCCAGGCCAGTCCGCGCTTTTGTAATGATAGTAGGCGCGCAGGAAGTCATGCACGCCCTGCTTGCAGCGCCACATGTTCCCGTTCGCCTCGCGCGTCGAATAATACCAGTGATAGTGCTTGCGCGGCGGGTCGAGCGCGGCGAGGGCGGCGTGAATGTCGTGCGGGACTCTGGGCGCTTGACCAAGCGTGGGTGGCCCCGCGAATGGGGCGCTCATCAGCGCCATCGAGCGGAACACGTCGGGACGGATCAGTGCGCACCAGGCCGCGACGGCGGCGCCGAAGTCGTGACCGATGACGCCCGCGACCGAGCGGTAACCGAGCGCCGCGATCAGCCCCAGCGTGTCCCGCACCAAGTTCAGCAGCCGGAACGAGCCGAGATCGCCGTCATAGCCGCCATCCCAGCCGGTGGTCCGCCCATAGCCCCGCTGGTCCGGAGCGATCACATGAAACCCCGCCTCGGCAAGCCTCGGCATCACCTTGCGCCAGCTATAGGCGAGTTCGGGAAAGCCATGGAGGAGCACGACACAGGGCCGCTCCTTGCCCTCGAAGCCCGCCTCCAGCACGTGCATCATCAGGCCGTTGATGTTGGGGATGAGGCGAGAGCGAATGCCGGGCGGGAGGGTGGCAGCGGGCAGCGAGCCGAGCGAGGGCATGGTCATCTCCTTGTTGATTCCAACCGGCTATGGACAGCGTGGTTTGAAGTTAGCCGGGTCGGCGTTCCCGAGCACGCCCAATGTAGCCGGTGCCAGGAACTCGCTTTCCGATCTGGACCGGGAGATCGTTGCAGGTGTCGAAAGGCATCTGCGCAAGCGCACGGCTGATTGTTCTTTCAGAAGAGATGAAACGAGAGCTGCTTGACGCAATTGCCGTTTCGGCGGATAAGATTGGACGAACGGCCCTGATGCCGAGGGAGGAGTGGCCCATGATCGATGCTCCACGGCGGCTGTCCCGTCGCATGCTGATCGGCTCCGCGGCACTTGCCGGGGCTTTTCCAACCTTGGTGCGGGCGCAGGCTCCTGCCATTCGGATCGGCGTGCTCAATGACCAGTCCGGACTGTACGCCGATTTTGGCGGACCTACGTCCGTCGTGGCGGCGCGGATGGCCGTCGAGGATTACGGCGGAAAGGCGCTAGGGCGGAAGGTGGAGGTCATTGCTGCCGACCATCAGAACAAGCCCGACGTTGCCACGGCGATCGCGCGATCCTGGTTTGACAGGGAGGATGTCACGGCCATTGCGGACCTCACCAACTCGGCCGTGGCGCTCGCGGTTCAGCATCTCGCCCGTGAGCGGGGCAAGATCACACTGCTCACGGGACCCGCGACAACCCGGCTGACCAACGAGGAATGCTCACCGACCGGTTTCCACTGGGTCTTCGACACCTATTCGCAGGCGACCGGCACGGCGCGCGCTCTGCTGGCGGAAGGCGGCAAGACCTGGTTCCTGTTGGTCGCCGATTACGCGTTTGGCCACCAGATGGCGCTCGACCTGCGATCCGTGATCTCGGCCAACGGCGATCAGGTGCTCGGCGAGGTCAAGCATCCGCTCGGCACATCAGACTTCTCATCCTACCTTGTCCAGGCCCGCGCCTCGAACGCGCAAATCATCGGTCTCGCGAATGGCGGCGACGACACCGTGAACGCGATCAAGCAAGCCGCGGAGTTCGGCCTTGCTCGTGGCGGCCAGAAGCTGGCGGGCCTTGTCATCGTGATCAGCATTGTGCATGCGCTCGGGCTGCAAACGGCGCAAGGGCTGGTTTTCACGACGGCGTTCTATTGGAATCTCGATGACAGGTCACGGAACTGGGCCAGGCGCTTTTTGGCACGAACCGGCCGGATGCCGGGTATGGTGCAGGCCGGGACCTACTCGGCGGTCATGCATTACCTGAAGGCACTCGACGCCGCGAACAGCGACGACGGCCCAACCGTCGCGGCCAGGATGCGCGCCATGCCCGTCGATGACTTCTTCGCCCAGGGCCGCATCCGCGCCGATGGGCGGCTGGTGCATGACTTTCTACTCGCCGAGGTCAAATCGCCAAGCGAGTCCGCAGGGCCGTGGGACCTTTGCAAGATTCGCCGGCGCATCCCAGGCGAAGAAGCGGCCCTGCCGCTGGCGCAGAGCAAGTGCCCACTCGTGAGGGCATAGGCGAGGGCGGGTTCCGCTCGTGCTCCGAACGCTCCGCGCGGTGAGGGAACTGCCCTGTCGCCCGTGAGGAACGTCAATCACGTGGTTTCAACTCCAGAACGGAACTGGACAAATGGCCAGAGGACAGCCATAATGGGTCCATGAGCACCCATAGCGTGGCCGAAGCCAAGAACCAGCTTTCCGATTTGATCGATCGTGCCCTCTCCGGGGAAGGCGTGATTATCACCCGCCACGGCCGGCCTGTCGTGGAGCTGAGACCGGTTCAGCCACCGCCTCGCCCTGTCTCAGCCAGCGATCTGGATTGGCTCGCGGCTCATCGGGTCGGCACCCAGCCCGTCTATCCAGATACTGGCGAACTGGTCAGCCAAATGCGCGATGAAGACGACGACCGGTGATAACCTACCTGGACGCGAGTGTCCTTATCGCCTTGTTCATCACGGACACGCTGACCGATCAGGCGGATGAATTCCTGCGTGCGAAAACGCCCTTGTTGGTTATTAGCGATTTTGCCGCGGCTGAGTGTGCCTCCGCGATCGGGCGGCGGGTGCGGACAGGGCAACTGACGGCCAAGGAGGCACGGACGGTCTTCGTGTCCCTGGACGCCTGGGCCGCCCGCGCAACGCGGCGCGTGGAAGCGACTTCCGCCGATGTGCGAGCGGCCGAGGGGTACTTGCGGCGCCTCGACCTGACGCTCAGAACGCCGGATGCGCTCAACATCGCCATTGCCCAGCGCATTGGCGCGACGCTGGCCACGTTTGATAAGAGAATGGCTGCCAGCGCGCGCGCCCTCGGAACGGATCTGGCTCCTCTCTAGACGGCTGAATGCCTCCGGACCACTGTGCCCGATCCTGACCGACAGGGACGGGGGTGTATGGGGTATCAAAACGCGACTCTGAACTTGATGTCCGGGATTGCCGTGAAGTCGCTTCGCGGGTTGAAGGACGGGTCGAAGATCAGCTGGATGCCCGGCGTCACTGTGCTGTTCGGCGTCATCGCGAGGTTCCAGTAGGTTTCCACGCCCCACTGGTCGCGCTGCCCGCTGCCAGGAAAGATGTTCTTGAACGGCCGCGACCACATGCCCGCCACGGCGACCTCGCCGAGGATGCCGAAGGGGCGCAGCAGCGCCGCGCCCGCCACCGCGGTATCACCGGAAAAGGTCGTGGAGATGCCGCCGCCGCGCGCCGTGTTGTAGGTGTAGGCGGCAAAGCCAACGATCCGCTCCCACTGCTTTTCGCCAAGTATCTTGAACCCTCCACCAGCCTCGTTCGGAGTTGTGTTCGGAGAAAAGATGCTGCGCGTGCCGGCGTGAAACACGTCCAGGGCGAGCTGGTCGTATTCGCCGTTCTCACGCCACTGTTTCCCGAACTCGACTCCAGCGAAGAGTTGGTCTACCCGGAGATGCGACCAGTTGAGGCTCCCCTGGCTCGGGTTGCCGTTCATGTCGTTCAGCACCCCGTTCACAAAGAGCCCGCTGCCCGCAAGGGGCCGCCAGCGGAAGGAAAGACCCGCGCCGAAGGCCGGATACGGAATCGTTTCGGAAAATGCGAGCGGGCTCGCGGTAAAGCTGGTGCGCGCGTCCTTGAAACGGAACGTGTTGATGGTCGTCTGCGGGCCCTGGTTGCCGAAGCGGAAGCTGAAGCTCGGTCCGATCTTCTGGTCCCAGAACAGGTCCTCGATCTCGAAGCGGCTCTTCCAGGAGGTAAACTCGTATGCCGACCAGGCCGAGCCGAGATACGCCGGTCCAAACGGCGCGGGCCACGGGTTGTCGCCGATGGGGCCGCGCCAGGCCCCGCGCACGACCAGCGAGCCCTCATAGTCGCCGCCCCGGTCGAGCGGCGTCCAGGTCACGCCGGTCGCGGCCCAGCCGCCGATCGCCCAGTGCTGCCGGACGTTAGGAAGTGTCTGCGTGGCATACTGGCTTAGCTGCTGATAGCTGAATGCATACGTCAGACCGTACTGATCATAGAGGCGCTGCCGGAATGCCAGCCGCGCCGCCTCCCCGGGCAAGCCCAGGCCGGGAAACAACACGTTGCGCGGCTCGGGAAGCAGCGCCTCCGGCTGGCCCTGGTCGGGATCGTACAGGGCGTCTGGACCAGGAAGCCCCTCGACGAACGGGTCGTTATAGACAAGCTGCGCCCGCGCCGCGGTCGTCAGCGACGCCGCAAGCAACAGCACAGCCGCGCAAGCGCCGATCGGCGCCAGCACACTCTTCGTTCCCCACATCACGTTACCCGGAGCGTCGGTCAGCTCTTGGCCCACTCCGTACGTCCGACCGCCCCGCTGGCGATCAACCGTTGCACCGCCTCGGGCCCGTAGCCGAGTTCGGCGAGGACCGCGGGCCCGTCGGCGCCGATACGCGAGGCTGCCTTCGGGCGGGGTTGCGCCTGTCCGTCGAAGGCGAACCAGGCTGGCGCGAAGCACTCGGTCGTCCAACCGTCGCTCTCGCGCGCCTCGAACTTCACGGTGGTCGTCGGGTGGTCGCGGTGGCGGTCAGCGAGCTCCTTGCAGGTCTGAACCAGCGCCGCCGGGATGCTCTGCCGCGTGCACCAGGCGAGCGCGTCCGCGCGGTTGCGCTCGCCCAGATCGGCCGTGATGTCGCGCGGCGCCTGCGCGAAGATCCAGCCGTCGCTCAGCCGATAGACGCGGGCGCCCTCCGTCATCCCGGTCGCAAGCTGGCCGCGCGCGCTGGGCGGCGGTTCGCTGCCGGGGCGCTGAAACAGGAGCTGGATCAGGGTCGCCGCATTGCAGAGCGACGTCTCCGCCCAGTCGCCAACGCCGTCGCCGCGCCGCTCCCGCGCGTACAGGGCAAGCACGCCGGAATAAGCGCCGAGGTAGCCGCAGAGGTAGTCCACCGCGGAGGCAATGCCGTGGAAGGTCGGCGTCTCGGCTCCGCCGAAGCGCATCATCACGCCGGTCGTGCCCTGGATGGACGGGTCGTAGCCCTTGTCATGATGGCGCGGGCCGTGCCGCTCGCCGCGCGTCGCGGTGATCTGCAGGCCGATCGCGCGCGGGTTGAGCTGTGCGAGCGACGCGGCGTCGATCCCGAGGCGCCCCATCTGGTCGTCCATCATGTTCGCCACCACGATGTCGGCGCGCCCGGCGACCTGGTGGATGATCCCGAGCCCGTCCGGCTTTCTCCGGTCCAGGATGATGCTGCGCTTGCCGACCGAATTTTCGCCCGACCACATGACATGAATTGTCGGCGCGTGCTGCGGGTCCATCACGTCCAGGCGGATCACGTCGGCGCCGAGTTCGACGAGCATGCGCGTGCAGCTCGGCCCGGCGAGGACGTTGGTCATGTCCACGACCTTGTAGCCTTCGAGGGGAAGCTTCGCCTTGGCGCGGCCGGTGATCGGCGGCGGCGTTGCGGCGCTGTCCGGCAGCGCCTGCGCCGCGCGGCGCGCGACGAGAGGCGCGTAGGGCAGCGCGCTGCGCATCCACACCGATCGCCCAATCTGCACGTTCTCCGTCCCGGGGATCTCGACGAACACGCCGGCGGCGCGCGCATCCGCGTCGCGCTGCCATTCCTCCCAGGTCATGATGATGCTCGCCGCCGAGCCGTTCGCGGCGAGGAACCGCTCCCATTCCGCCGCGGTGCGGCTGGCGAAGGCCGGCTCCAGCAGGTCGGCAAGCGGCGAGGTGTACTTGAAGCCGAGCGAGAGGCTGTCGGCCAAGTTCCGGCGCATATCGGCGATATTGGCCGGATCGTACGGATTGACGAACACTGCGCCGGTTGCGAGCGCCTTGTCCCACAGTCCCACGGCCTCCAGCAACCTGCGCGACAACCGCGCGTTTGGGCCAGCCATGGGTAGGATCCACATTCCGTTGCGCGTGCGGTACGGCGTTGAGAATGGCGCGAAGCGCCGCTCCAGCCACATCTGCCGCTCCGGGTCGCGGATCGCGTCCGCGACGAACGTGCGGAACTGCTCAGGCGACATCCCCGGCGGCAGGCCGCCGATGACGATCGGCTCGAGTTGCGTCGGCAGTCCCGTCGAGGTCATAGAGAGTGCGCCGATCGCCGAAAGCCCGCCGGCGATGCGGCTCGCGATGAGTTCGCGCGCGAGGCCCGTGCGTTGCCGGTCCACCAGCGCCGCGACAGCCGCCACCGCGGCGTTGACGCCACAATAGACGGAGGGCAGCGGCACCGGCGTGTAGATCACCGGCCGGTTCAGGATGGGGCCGGAGACGCTCATGTTCGTGAAAAAGCCGCCGATCGCGTTGATGAGATCCTCGGAGCAGTCGTCCGGGAGATAGCCGTAGGCCTGGTCGCCCGGAAGCGCTGCCACGATCCGCACCAGCACTTGATGCGGCGCGCGCGTCACTTGAGCGGCGCCGTCCACGATGACGATGTCCGCGGACGCGGAGTCGGCAGCGGCACCCGGGGGTACCACGATCTTTCCTCGGTCGAAGAAAGCGTCGTCCAGGCCGCCCGGCGTGGCCCCGGCGGCGCGTTCCACGAACACCTCAGCGCCTTGATCCGCGAGCAGCAGCCCGGCGAGGCGACCCGACAGCAGCGTGCTCCGCTCGATCACGCGCACGCCCTGCAATGGCGGCGTGCCGGGACGGACCTCCCGATGGCCCTGGGCCATCTGCGCGGCCGCGTCGGCGGTCGGGAGCAGCGTCCCCAGCGCGGCGGAAGCGGCCGCTACGCCGATCATTTGGATGGCGTCACGTCGGGTCGGGCCCGGCGCCGCGCTTTTTTTATCACTGAATTCCTGCGACGTGTCCGCACCACGATCGTCGGTCGTTTGTTCCGCCATGTATCGCGCTCCTCTGCCCCGTTGCCACGCCGCGGGGCCGCCTTTATCTCAAGCCTTCAACTCAGCCACTCCGGTCGATCGCTGCCGCGAACGACAAGCATTGGGTCGCGCCAGCGGCTCGGTGTCTTTGAAAGCTTTGCCAGCGGCGCGAGGCGATGGACCTCGCCGTACGGGGTTTGAGCCTTGACAGTTTCGGGCGGGACCATGCGGTGGTCCGGATCCGTCGCGTCGAAGTCGGTGGTCGGGAAGCGGCCGAGGGTCTGGTACCACATCGCCGCGCGCGTGAGGCTGACGCGCACGTGGTAGCTGCCACCCTCGACCGCGCGGCGCCGAAGCGCTGCGATGACGCCCGCGGCGCCGAGATACCCCGCGATGTAATCGTTGAGCACCAGCGTGGGCGGAAATGCCGGGGGCGGTCCGCCCTCGTCTTCCGGCCCGGCGAAATTCGGCGGAATCTCGGGCGAGCCTCCGCCGCCCTCCGCCATGGTGTAGCCGGAGACGGTCAGGGCCTCCATATCGAAGCCGCCGCGGTTCTTCCAAAGGCCGTCCCAGCCGTAGCAGCGCACGGTCAGGTAGACGATCCCCGGCCGCTTCTTTGCAACCTCCTCGACGCCGAAGCCGAGCCGTTCGATTCCGCGCCCGCTGAAGCTCTCCATGAACACATCGGCCTGAGGGACGAGCACGTCCAGCGCCGCCGCTTGCTCGGTCCGCCTCAGGTCCAGCAGTGTGGACCGCATCCCGACATTGACATCCGTCCACAGGGCCTCGTGTTCGAAGGATTGGTCGCGGACAACCTGGAGGATCTCGGCGCCATACTCCGCGAGCGTCCGCGCCGCGCAGGAACCGGCGATGACGTGCGTAAGGGCAAGCCCCTTGATCCCGGAGAGCGGCTGGCGCGGATCGGGGGCGAAGGGCACCGGCTCGGAATCGGCGACCTTGCGGATGTCGATCAGCGGAACCGCCGCCAGCAACTTCCCCTCGGGATGCCGCAGCCATTCCGCCGCCGTGCGGTGGATCGCGCCAATCACCCGCTGCTCGGCCATCGCGTCCTCGAGTTCCTGGGCGTTCCATTGCCGGATCGCCTGCACGATCTTGTCGCGGCTGGGGCTCACGTTGAGGAGTCGCAACGCCCGGTCGTTCAGGTGCGGGCAGACGCCGGTCACGTTGACGTAGCGGCCGTCCTTCGTTTTGAACGGGACGAAGGAAAAAGGATTCCCGAAGCCGAGGGGCGCCTGGGACAGCCAGTCGTTGATCGTGGGGGTGAAGGTGAAGCTGCGGGGAACGGGATCGTCCGCGGGGACAATGCCCTCCGCGATCCGATGCTGCATCACCGGCGTGAGAATCGGATTGACGTTGTAGACCGCTTCCCGCAGGTCGACCCGCACGTCCTGGCCCTGACCCGTTCGTTCCTTCCAGACCGCCGCCGCACCCACCGCGGCCGCCATCGCGGGCAGGGCCATCGACGTCCCGATCCGAAAGTGGCTCCGCAGGATCGGGTCGCGACCGGTGAACGTTACGCTCCCACCACCGTCCTGTGGCGTGCCGCCGATATCGCGCATGAACTGCGCGAAAACGGTGTCGATGGCGAAGTCGTCCGACGAAGACGCCTGGGCCGCCGCTGGTTTGTTCGCGGCGAGCAGCGTTGCGGCGAGGGCACCTCCCGTGGCTTGCAGTACCTCGCGGCGGTTCAATGACATTCTAACCTCCGGTGGCGTCTCTCGTTGAGGTTGCCTGGCTCGATGCGTACGCTGTTATTGATCCGGCTTGGGTAGTGTTGGAATTGCCGCGTGGTTGATCCAGTTTGGTAGGATGGATCATGTGGACATGCGCAAGCTGCCGGCGGCAGCCCAAGAGGAGCGTCGGCGGCAGGTGGTGGGACTACGCGAGAGCGGCCTGACCTACGAGGCGATCGCGGCGCAGACGGGTCTGACCCGGACGGGGGTGTTCAACATCTGCCGGCGCTTCGCGGCGGCGGGGATGGCGGGCTTGCGCAGCGGACCGCGCGGTCCGGAGCCGGGGAGCGGGCGGTTCCTGAATGCGCGGCAGGAAGCGGAGATTCGTGAACTGATCTGCCGGCACCCGCCGGACCAGCTTGGCCTGCCGTTCGCGCTGTGGAGCCGTGCGGCGGTGCGCGCCCTGATCGAGCAGCGCTGTGGGGTGCGGCTCGCGGTGCGCACCATGGGAAGCTACCTGGCGCGCTGGGGGTTCACAGCGCAGAAGCCGCTGCGGCGGGCCTATGAGCAGCGTGCAGCCGAAGTGCGCCGCTGGCTGCGGCGGGACTACCCGGCGATCGTGGCTCGGGCCAAGCGAGAGAAGGGCACGATCTTCTGGGGCGACGAGACCGGCTTGCGCGCCGATGACGTGCGCGGCCGCAGCTACGCCCCACGCGGACGAACCCCGGTGGTCCGCCCCAATCACCGGCGGGCGGGCGTAGGCCTGATCTCGGCGGTAACCAACAAGGGCGAGCTGCGCTGGATGGTGCTCGACGGCGCGATCAAGGCACCGACGCTGATCCGCTTTCTCGACCGCCTGATCCGCGATGCCGGCGGCAAGGTGTTCCTGATCTTGGACAACCTGCCCGTCCACCGTGCCCGTGCCGTGCGGGAGTGGCTGGCCGGGCGCACCGCGCAAATCGAGGTGTTCCATCTGCCCTCCTACAGCCCCGAGTTGAACCCTGACGAGTGCCTCCATGCCGACCTCAAGCAGGCCGTCACCCGTAAGCCGCCCGCCCGCAGCAAGCAGCAGCTCAAGTGCACCGTCATCAGCCACATGCGCAAGCTCTCGAAGCTGCCCGAACGCGTGCGGAGCTACTTCGGGCACCAGCCTGTCCGTTATGCTGCCTGATTCAAGATCACCCAAGCCGGATCAATAATGCCTGACTGCACCAACTGGCCGCCGATTGGGACGAGTTGGTTGGCGCCCACCTGCAACGGCACGAGCCACTGCCGCCTCGACCAATCGTATTTCGATTTTGAGCTGAGCACAACGTCTTTCCTGATTACACATAAACCTCAGCCAATTTCAGGAGTTGGTAGGGCATAGGGGTGGTTCGGACGGCGGCCCATGTGAGACGCGGGATCATGGCGGCCAGATCGTATCGTCGGTTGAAGCGGTATTCGAATTCGGCGAGGTAGCGCGGAACATGCTTGCGGTTGATGGCACGGTAGGTGCCCGTGATGGCGGCCTTGATGTTGCCGAGCGCGGTGTTGGCCCATTTGAAGGCTGGCGTCCGAGCCGCTTTTGGTCCTGACCCGGTCTTGACGACTTGGTGCGCGCACCCGGCGTCTGCGACGCTGGCGAAACACTGAAGGCCATCGCTGACGACAGAGCAGTCTGGATCGAGGCTGCGCTTGGCGAACCCTGCGATCGAGGTTGCACAGAAGCTGGTGACCCGGCGCAGCTTCAGGCGAACCGGCTTTCCCTGGGTGGTCGTCTCGACAGCGGCGACGAACGGCGTCTTGCCAGGCGCCCCGCGGCCGCGCTTTCCGCCGGAGCGCTCGCCGCCGAGATGGGCGTCGTCGATCTCGATCCTGCCGCTCAGGCGCTTGGTCGCATCACGCTCAAGCATGACCTGCTTCAGCTTGTGTTTGACCTTCCAGGCGGTGGTCTGCGTCACCCCAAGGCGACGCCCCAGTTCGATGCTGGAGATGCCTTGCTTGGTCTGGGTCAGGCGATAGATCGCACGAAACCATAGCCGCAGCGGCAGATGGGTTGATGCAAAGATCGTCCCGGCAATCGGCGAGGTCTGCCGGCGGCACTTGGTGCACTGATAGAGATCGCGGGTCGTCACCAGACTATACTGCCTGCCGCCGCATACCGGGCACTCAAAGCCACGCGGCCAGCGTGACGCGATGACGATCGCCCGGCATTGCTCCTCGGTGCCGTACTGCTGTTCGAACGCGGGTTCGCTGAGACCCTTCTGGAACTGCACGACATTACGAGCCACTGCCACACCCTCATGAAATGCCACAAATTCCCTGACCTGCTACCAGGCGTTTCGTGACTGAGGGAAGTGCGTAATCGGGACGTCTTTTGCCGTGGGAAATGTGCAGGCGACGACGGGTTGGAGGAACGTCGCGTTGAGCGGCTTGCGGCCTTCCGTCACGCCACCGAGACCCCACAGATGATGGGCCAGGATGGCGTTTAGCCAAGGAGAGAACCTCTGATCAGCATTGCGACCGCGTCTCGCGACAGTTCGCGGGACCATGCCAGGCGGCGACGTGCTTGGCCTCGCCTGGGCGTCCCACCGATGTGCAAGCCGTGCCAAAATCGATGCTACGGAGGTGTTGTCGGATCGGTTAGGTCGCTCGCCACCGGCCGAGTTTAGCAATGCGAATCCGGCATTACTGGCGTCGTTCGCAACGGCGCCATTGTTTTCCGATCAGATTGGGGGCATCCTCCCCGGCAGTTCGCGCGGCGGGTGATCATCTGATCACCTCGGGAAGACCAACGTGCCACGCAACTGGAAGCCCCACCTCGGACCAGCCCAGGCCGGTCTTTGCAACGGTTCAGTGCAGGCCGGCTTGCCCGTACGGACGCTGGCCGGGCCAGAGGCGAGACCGGGGCAGGAGCCAAGGAACCGATCGGTTTGAACGATATTGCCATCACTTTCGCCATCGTCGCGGCCATCGTGGTACTGTTCGTCTGGAACCGCATCCCCGTCGTCATCGTCGCGCTTGGAACGCCGCTGGCCCTCTACGCCACTGGCGTGCTCGGCTACGGCGACGCGCTTGGCGGGCTCGGCGACCCCGCAGTCATCTTCATCGCGTCGCTGTTCGTGGTCAGCGCGGGACTCGAGAATACCGGCGTGACCGCCTGGGCGGGCCAGCTACTCATCGCGCGGGCGGGAACGAGCCTCGCCCGGTTGCTCACGCTCACCATGCTGCTCGTGGCCCTGCTCACCGCATTGATCAACCTCAACGGCGCGGTGGCCGCCCTGCTGCCAGTGGTCGTCGTCATCGCGGTCCGGCTCGGCCGCTCCGCCTCGACACTTCTTATGCCTCTGGTGTTCGCGGGGCACGCCGGGTCGATGCTCGCGCTCACCGGCACGCCGGTGAACGTGCTTGTCTCGGAAGCGGCCGAGGGCGCGGGGTTGGCGCCGTTCCGGTATTTCGAGTTCGCCTATGCCGGGGTCCCCCTGTTGATCGGGAGCATGGCGATTATCGTCTTGTTCGCGGAGCGCCTGTTGCCGGACCGGAGGAGCCGGACGATTCCGTCGGACCTCAGCAGGCACGCCCGGACGATCGTCGAGCAATACCGGCTCGATGACGGACTGTTCCGGCTTCGCGTCCGGGCCGGTTCGCCGTGTATCGGAGTCGCGCGGACGGCGATTGATCTCGCTCCGTACGAGGGGGTTTCGCTGATCGCGGTCCAGGCCGGCGATAGCGAGGGTGCGCTGCGCCGGCCCGCGCTCGCCGAGAACGACATCCTTATCGTGCGCGGCGATGCGGCGACGGTGAGCGCCTTGGCGGCCGATCAGCGCCTCGCGTTTCGCTCGGAGGACACGGTCGGCGATGTCGCGGAGACACTGTTCAACCGCGCCTCCGGCTTGGCGGAAGTGATGATCCCCCCGCGATCCGCGTTCATTGCCCAATCGGTGTTTCCGGGGATGACCACACCCCGCGGCGACCTCGTCATCCTCGCGGTGCAGCGCGGGGGCGAGAATCTGGGTCCAAACGAGATCAGCCTCGCCGCCGGGGACACCTTGCTGCTGCAAGGAACCTGGAAGGCGCTCGACGAGAAGCTCGACAATCCGGGGGTCGTCGTCGTCGACTCGCCGGAACTCGTTCGCCGGCAGGCGGTGCCGATGGGCGCCGGAGCAAAGCGGGCCATTGCGGTGCTGCTGGCCATGGTGCTCCTCCTCGCCACCGGAGCCGTTCCAGCCTCCATCGCCGGGCTCGCCGCCGCCTGCGCCATGGTTCTCCTGCGCGTGGTCACGGTCGATCAGGCCTACCGGTCGATCAACTGGACCACGGTGATCCTTATCGGCGCGATGACCCCGTTGTCGACCGCGATGTCGCAAACGGGCGCGGCGAAACTGTTGGCGGATGGGCTCGTGGACCTGGTCGGCGACGCTGGCCCGTACGCGCTGCTCGGCGGCTTGTTCGTGCTGACGGCCATCCTGGGTCAGCTGATCAGCAACGTGGCGACGGCGCTCATCATCATTCCAATCGCGGTGGCCGCCGCCGGCGACCTCGGGTTGTCCGCTCGCCCGGTGCTGATGAGCGTGAGCATCGCCGCCGCCGCCTCGTTCCTCACCCCCGTCGCCACGCCGGTGAACCTCATGGTGATGGGTCCGGCCGGCTACGAGTTCGGCGACTACTGGAAGCTCGGGCTGCCGCTGATGCTCTGGTTTTTCGTGGTCGCCACGTTCATCGTGCCGCTCATCTGGCATTTCTGAGGGCACTTTGACGAACTGGCCGTGGCTGGACCGCGCGGGGTCGCGCCAGCCTGCCCTTCCACCCGCTCCGCGACCCCATTCGGCTAGGAATTAGCAGGGGATGATACAATGTCACTGAAGCGCATGGTGCTGGAGATCGGCATGGGAACCGACATCCACGGCGCCGATCCCACCAAGGCCGCCGTCCGCGCCCTGCGCGACGCGCTCTGGCACAACAACCTCACCGTCGCCGAGGCCGCCGGGCTGCCGGTGCATTCGATGCAGGTGGAGGTCACGATCGGCGTGCCGCGTCCCGATCGCGTGGACAAGGACGCGGTGCGCGCCGTTCTGCCGCACGGCACCGGGACGGTGCGCGTGGTCGAAGGCGGTCTCGAGATCCCCAACGAGGCGGGAACGGATTCCACGATGATTGCTCATGCCGCCGCGATCGTGCGGCTTGACCTGCCGGACAGCGCGCCATGAAGCGCGTCATCCTGGAACTTGGCGCCGGCAACGACCTGAATGGCGGCGACTACACCAAGGCCGCGGTGCGCGCGGTGCAGGACGCGATCCACCACAGCTCCCTGACCGTGATCCGCACCCTCGGGCTCGACTCGCGCGCGATGCAGGTCGAGGTCACGATTGGCGTGCAGCGCCCCGAACAGGTGGATCGTGCCGCCGTGCAGGCGGCGCTTCCGCATGGCGCGGTCACGGTGCGCGTCGTGAAAGGCGGGCTTGACGTGGCCCAGGAAGACGCCGGTGATGTCGCGGTGATCGCCAGCGCCGCTGTCGCGGTGCGGCTCGATGTGCCGCAAGCCGTGAAGGGCTAAACCGTCGAGGGACCGATGCCACACACCTTCACCACCCAGGACCGGCCGTATCGCGAGACCCTTCAGGCCCGGCTCTTCACACCCGAAGGAACCGGCCCGTTCCCGGCCGTTATCGACATCCATGGCGGGGCGTGGTGCGCGGGCGACCGGACCGATGGGCAGATCCGCAATGAAGCCCTGGCCGGCGCGGGGTTTTTCGTTGTCGCGATCAACTTCCGCCACGGCGCGGACGGCTACCCGGCGTCGCTCGCGGACATCAACTACGCCATACGCTGGGTCAAGGCGCACGCCGGGGAGCTTCGGGTTCGTCCCGATCGCGTCGGACTATCCGGGAACTCCAGCGGCGGGCACCTCGCCATGCTCGCCGCGATGCGCCCGCGCGATCCACGCTACGCCGCCATTCCGCTGCCCTCGGGCGCGGCACCGGTCGATGCCTCGGTCGGCGCGGTCGCCATGCTATGGCCGGTCATCAATCCGCTCTCGCGCTATCGACACGCGCTCCGCGTCCGCGACAGCGCCAACCCGCCTGGCTGGGTCGGCGACATCCCGGAGCGTCACGACCGCTTCTGGCGCGACGAGGCCGCCATGGCCGAGGGCAACCCGATGCTGGCGCTGGAACGCGGTGAAGAGGTGGCTCTTCCGCCCGCGCTCTGGATTCAGGGCAGGCCCGATGACCCGCCGCACGACTACCACGATCCCGACGGCGGGTTCCCCGGCAACGAGCCGGAGCGTTTCGTCGCGCTGTACCGGCGCGCGGGCGGATCAATCGAGCTTGTCGACGTCGAGCAGGCGGCACGCGCGGGCGGGCCGACGCTCGATCACCTGGTCGCGTTCTTCACCCGCCACCTGCGGCACAGCGCCTAGAATAGTTTCGGACGAGGGGTATCACTCCCGAAGCAGCCGCTCCAGGCGCTTGCGCCCCTCCTCGATGTGTCCCCACGGAATGTCGCCAAGCGGGAAGTGACCGCCGATGATCACGCTGAGCACGGCGTTGGCGCCTTCCAGGCGCCCGCGGTCGTGCTCGGCGCCCGTCTTGCGGAACTGTCCGATCAGCTCGTCGCGGAACGCGCACAGGTAGCGGGTCGTCTCCGAGAAGTCGTGGCCGACCTTTTGGGGGCGCTCGGCGAGCAGCTTGTCGATCAGCGCCAAGGCCCGCTCGCCCGAAGAGGCATCAGTCACGGCCAACTCCGCCCGGCTGCGGCAGCCGGCCCTTGCGCAGGTTGCAGGTCAGCGCCTTGGTGGTGTGGATGGAGGTGTTCGGGTCGCCGTGGATCGCCAGCAGCGCGTTGGCGATGTCGCCGCGCGCAAACCCATCCCATCCGTACACCCAGGGCATCCCAACCTGATGAACGGTCCGCCCGTCGATTGAGAACGGGCGCAGCCGCTCCGTGACCATCGCCTTGGCCTCGATCTCGCCGCGCGCGGTCGAGAGCACCACCCAGTCCAGGGTCCGCACGCCGTGCTCGGCCGCCAACTCCGGGGAGATCTCGACGAAAGCCTCCGGCTGCAACTCGGCGGTATGCGGCATCACGCGCGTCGGAATACCGCCGCAATGAAGCTCGGTCAGGCGAAACGTGGTGAAGACGTATGGAAAGCGCGGATCGGCCGGATCGTGGTACTCGTTTCCAGGCCGCGGCCATAGCTTGGTTGCCGGATTGATCTGCGTCTCCGGATAGAAGGGATTGCGAACCGGGCTCTCAACGGGCTCGTAATACGTCGGCAGCGGCCCGTCTTTCAGCCCCGATGGGGAAAAGAGCTGGCATTTGCCGTCCGGCTCCATGATGAAGGGATCAGCGCCGGACAGTGCCTTCATGCCTTTCGGATGCAACCAGTAGTTCGGGCGCATGGTCGGCTTGGTCGTCTTCTCGAAATCGGGAACGTCGGTCCCGGTCCATTCGCCCTTCTGTTCGTCCCACCAGATCAGCTTCTTGCGTTCTGACCAAGGCTTCCCGTCCGGGTCAGCGGAGGCGCGGTTGTACATGGTGCGCCGATTGGCGGGCCACGCCCATGCCCAGCCGGCGTGGCTGCCCGGACCCGACGGCCCATCGGGCTTGCGCGAGCGCGCCTTGTTGTCGTGCTCGCCCTGAAAGATCCCGGTGTACATCCAACCGCCGACGGCCGTGCTGCCGTCGTCCTTGATCTCCTCGAAACTCTTCAATTGCGCACCGTCCGACAGGCGCTTGCCGTTGATCTCGCGCAGCACCGCGGCGGCATCAGGCTCGCGGATGGCGCCGCTTACGGGATAGTCCCAGGTCAATGCCTGGATCGGACGGTCGCGCTTCTCGGTGCTGGCGGAATACATCGCCTTCAAGCGCCGGCCGAGATGATAGACGAACCAGGTCTCCGAACGGCTGTCGCCGGGCGGGGTGCAGACCTTGTCGTGCCATTGCACCAGCCGGCTGGTGTTGGTGAGGGTGCCTTCCTTCTCCGCCGCCACCGCGCTCGGCAGGAAAAAGATCTCGGTGCCGACGTCCTCGGGCCGCAACGCGCCTCGCTGCACCAGCCGGCCTTTCTGCCAGAAATCCGCTGTCTCCGTCATTGCAAAGTCGCGGACCACGAGCCATTCGAGCTTGGAGAGGCCGCGTTCCACGAGATCGGAGTTCACGGCGCCGACCGCCGGGTTCTGGCCCAGGATGAACTGGCCTTTCACCACTCCGTCGGTCATCGCCAGGGTCATCGGCAACTGCGAGTGATCCCCGGTCATCTTGGGGAGGAAGTCGTAGCAATAGCCGTTCGCTGAACTTGCCTGCTCCCCGTACCAAGCCTTGAGCAGACTCACCATGTATTTGGGCAGGTTATTCCACCACCCGGTTGGCGGCGTCTCCGTCTCCAAGTACTGCTCGAGCGAATGGTGGTCCTTCAACGCATGCGGCTGCATCAGGTAGGTGGGCAGCATGTTCCAGAGCGTCGGGATGTCGGTGCTGCCCTGGATGCTGCAATGGCCACGCAGCGCCATGATCCCGCCGCCCGGACGGCCCGCATTGCCGAGCAGCCCTTGAATGATGGACGCGGCGCGGATGATCTGCACGCCATAGGAGTGGTGCGTCCAGCCAACCGCGTAGCAGAAGGCGCCGGTGCGCTCGCGCCCCGCGTTGCGCGCGATCGCGTCGGCCACGCGCAGGAAGGTCTCCTTCGGGCAGCCCGTCGTGCGCTCCACCATCTCCGGCGTGTAGCGCGAGAAGTGCCGGCGCATGATTTGATACACGCAGTTTGGATGCTGAAGCGTCGGATCGCTCGGCGGCGGGTGCTTCGAAAACTCCTGCATGCCTTCCTGGGCGTTCTTCTCTTCCAGCGCGGGCGTGTGTTCGGCGATCGCGGCGGCGACCACTTCACCTTTGTACTGCCACGTGTCGGTTTTGTAGTCGGCGTTCTCGGGATGGAAGCCCGAGAACACCCCGCCCGTCTCCTCCGGGTCGCGATAGCCTTCCTCGATGATGACGGCGATGTTGGTGTAGGCCATCACCCAGTCACGGAACCAGAGATCGTTTTCCAGAATGTGATGGATGATCCCGCCCAGGAACGCGATGTCGGTGCCCGAGCGGATGGGCGCGTGGATGTTGGCCAGCGCCGAGGTCCGGGTGAAGCGCGGGTCGACATGGATGACCGTCGCGCCCCGCGCCTGCGCCTCGATCACGAAGCGGAAGGCCACGGGATGGTTCTCCGCCATGTTCGATCCCATGACGGTGATGACGTCGCTATTGGCCAAATCCCACAGCGCCATGGTGGCCGCGCCGCGCCCGAAGGTGGCCCCCAAACTGGGGACCGAGGAGGAGTGTCAGATTCGCGCCTGGTTTTCGATGTTCACCATTCCCAGGCCGCCGCCGAACAGCTTCTTCATCAAGTAGTTTTCTTCGTTGTCCAGCGTGGCGCCGCCAAGCGAGCCGAGGCCGAGCGTGTGGTTGATCAAGGTGCCGTCGGCGAGGGTCTCGACAAAGGTCTCGTCACGAGTGCGCTTCACCCGCTCGGCGATGCGGTCCATCGCCCATTCCAGCGGGCGCGGCTCCCAGTGGTCCGAATGCGGGGCGCGATAGAGCACCTGGTTGATCCGCGCCGGGCTCAGCATCATGCCGAGCGTGCCGGCGCCCTTGGGGCAGAGCGTTCCCTGGTTCACCGGGCTGCGCGGATCGCCCTCGACGTGGATCGGCTTGCCGTTCTTAGCGTAGACGAGCTGCGCGCAGCCGACGGCGCAGAACGGGCAGATCGAGGTGCCAACGCGGTCCGCCTCCTCCAGTCGGGGACGCAGCGCCTTTGACGTAGTGCTCTTCGCCGCCTCGGCCATGACGTTCTCGCCCCGCATCTGGCGGGGTAGCGTCCAGTCCTGAAGGAACCCGGACACCCGTTCCGTCATCGTGCGGCGGATCTTTTTCATCAGCGGCGCCTCAAGGCTGTGGGTCGGCGCCGCTGCAACGCCTCGCACCTGGAAGCGGTTGCAGCCGGGGAACCAAAGCCGCGCCGGATGCTTTCAGCCACGCCAGGGCAGAGGGCGCGCATGGAATCCATGGAGGGGATCATCACCATCGTCCAGGAGGGACGCTTTCAGCTTTGCGATGCCGACGGCGTGAGTCACCAGTTCGAGCTGTCGCACAAGGCAGCGGTGGAGCCGGCGCAACTGCCGCCACTGCAAAGCGAGCAGGCGCACGTGCGCGTGACGTACGAGCCTGGAGAGAACGTGATCGGCTTCATCGTCCGCTCGATCGAGCGCCTGGACCAGTAACGAAGGCCCCCGCTCATGGACATGCACCCGCGCGCGCTGGAATACCCCGAGTTCAGCCTCGACCGGATGATTCGCGACGAATCCGAGCTGACGGCCGGGGTGAGGATCGAGGCCGGTCGGCATTATGGCTTCTTCACCGACACCACGCTCTGCATCGGCTGCAAGGCGTGCGAGGTGGCGTGCAAGGAGTGGAACAACCTGCCCGCCGACGAGCTGCACCTGACCGGGAACAGCTACGACAACACCGGCCGGCTCTCGGCCCACACGTGGCGGCACGTCAACTTCATCGAGCGTTCGGTGCGCGACACCGTCCAGACGCCTTTCCAGAGCGGCTGGCTGATGATGAGCGACGTGTGCAAGCACTGTCACAACGCGCCGTGCTTGGAAGCTTGTCCCACGGGAGCGCTGTTCTACACCGAGTTCCATACGGTGGTCGTGCAGCAGGACATCTGCAACGGTTGCGGCATGTGCCAGCCCGCCTGCCCGTTCGGCGTGATCGATGTCAGCCTGTCTGACGGCAAGGCGCACAAATGCACGCTCTGCTACGACCGGTTGAAGGGCGGGCTGGAGCCAGCGTGCGCGAAGTCCTGCCCGACCAATTCGATCCAGTTCGGTGAGGTGCCGGAGCTGATCCTGCGGGCCGAGAAGCGAGTCCAGGCGCTGCGTCAGGCCGGTGTGGACGGCGCGTACCTGTACGGCACGCCCGGCGCGCCGGGCGCCACGGGCGGGCTCGATCACCTGCACGCCTTCTTCCTGCTCACCGACCGGCCGGAGGTGTACAACCTGCCGCCAGCGCCGACCCGCCCCGCGAACCGCGTCCTGCCAAGTCTTGCCGCCGGGCTGGCGGCGGTCGCGGGCCTTGCGGTTGCCGCGCTGGCCACCTTCACCCGCAACGCTTGAGGCGCGACGACCATGCCTGACGATGCCGGCCTTCACTCCTCGCACGGCGGGTGGGACGGAACGACCTATTACGGCCGCGAGCAGGTCAAGGCGGCGCCGTTCAACAATTGGCTGGTGGGCGGCTACATCTTCCTCGCCGGCATGTCAGGGGGCGCGATGCTGCTCTCGACGCTGCTCGACCTCGTGCGCGGCCGCGACGCCGAGCGCGCCGTGGGGCGCGGCCGCGCCCTGTCGGTGATCGCGCCCACGCTGGGCACCGCCTTGCTGATCGGCGACCTGCACACGCCGAAGCGCTTCTACAACATGCTGCGGTTGTTCAAGAGGACAGCGCCGATGTCCATCGGTAGCTGGATCCTGGTGGCCTTCGGCGTCTTCAGCACGCTGACCGCCGGGACGCACGCCCTGGCCTCGCGCGTCCCCGGCCTGCGGTGGATGCGCGGGCTGGCGCGCGTGGCGCAGGTGCCGGCGGCAGCGAGCGGGGCGGGGATCGCGACTTACACCGCGTCCCTGCTGTCGGCGACCAGCACGCCGCTCTGGGCCGCCGCGCCCCGCGCGACGGCGATCCGCTTCGGGGCCTCCTCGATCGCGGCGGGCGCGGCGGCGCTGTCCCTGGGAGAGGGGCGCGGGAGCCGCCTGGGACGGGATCTGGACAAGATCGCGGTGACGGCGCTGGCGCTGGAACTGGCGGCGACGCTGTCGGCCGATGAGCAGTACCGCCGCAAGGGCGTCGCCGGCGCCCTGGAGACATTGCCCGGCATGATCGAGGAGCTGGGGGCGGACGGCATGGGCACGGTGCTGCCACTGGGGCTGCACGCCGCCTCGCTCCTGCTGCTGCCGCGCCGCTCGCGCGCGCTGTCGGGTCTGGCGTCGCTGGCGACACTCGCCGGCAGCGCCATCCTGCGCATCGCGATCATGGCGGCGGGCGATGAATCGGCGCTGCGGCCGGAGATCAGCCTGCGGTTCGCGCAGCCGGAGAATTTGCCGAAGCACGTATAGGACGCGGATCGGAGCTTTCGAAACCGGGTCGCGTGGGCAACGCGCCTGTTCGGACGCGGCAGGCGTGACTCAAAGCCGGTCTCCGGAGGGGGGACTGGCAATGATCCGAGAAGTATATCATACGATTGGAGACGAACCGCCCGGTCGGGTGGATTCTAAAGCTCAGTTAATCCGGATGCGACTTGACATGACCGTCCGGTCCGGTGAACTCTGAAGCTTAGTTAATCTGTTCTAGGGTACTCACGAGTTTTATCTCGTATGCACAAGGCAGAAATATGACAGGCACGCGCGTGGAGGCCGATAGCCTCGGCACTGTCGAGGTTCCCGCGGACCGGTTGTGGGGCGCGCAGACGCAGCGCTCGTTGCAGCATTTCAGCATCGGCGCGGACCTCATCCCGCGCGAGATGATCACCGCCTATGCCGTCCTGAAGAAGGCGGCCGCAAGCGCCAACCATGAAAGCGGGCGCCTGGACGACACGCGCTACCCTCTGATCGTGCAGGTCTGCGACGAAATCCTCGCGGGAGAGCATCGTGACATGTTCCCGCTCCACGTCTGGATGACGGGCAGCGGCACCCAGTTCAACATGAATGTCAACGAGGTGATCTCGAACCGCTGCTGCCAGATCGCCGGCACACCACTCGGCAGCAAGGCGCCGGTGCATCCGAACGACCACGTCAACATGGCGCAGTCATCCAACAATTCCTTTCCCTCGGCCATGAACATCGCGGCGGCCGTGAACGTGACGCAGCGGCTGGTCCCCGCCGTACGCGCGCTGCACGATGCGATCGCGGCCAAGGCCCGGTCCTGGGACGACATCATCAAGATCGGCCGCACCCACATGCAGGATGCGACACCGATGACGCTGGGCCAGGAATGGTCTGGCTACGCCGGCATGCTGGCGGACGACTTGGAGCGGATCGAGGACGCGCTGAAAGGTGTCTATCGCCTCGCCCTCGGCGGCACGGCGGTGGGCACCGGCATCAACTCGGCCCCCGGCTTCGCCGAGGCCGCCGCCGCCGGCATCGCGCGGCTGACCGGGCTGCCGTTCGAGACCGCGCCTAACAAATTCGCCGTGCAGGGCGCCCACGACGCGCTGGTGCAGCTCTCGGGAACGCTGCGCACGCTGGCCGTCTCCCTCTACAAGATCGCCAATGACATACGCCTGATGTCGTGCGGTCCGCGCGCCGGCTTCGCCGAGCTGAACATCCCCGAGAACGAGCCCGGCTCCTCGATCATGCCCGGAAAGGTCAACCCGACGCAGGCCGAGGCCCTGACGATGATCGCCGCGCAGGTGATGGCGAACGACGTCGCCGTGGGCTTCGGGGGCGCCGGCGGCTACCTCGAGATGAACGTCTACAAGCCGTTGCTGATCTACAACATCACCCACTCGATCACCCTTCTAACTGATGGTTGCACGAACTTCCGCACCTTCCTGGTGGAAGGCACGCAGCCGAACCGCAAGAAGATCGCCGAATATGTTGAGCGCTCGCTGATGCTGGTGACTGCCTTAGCGCCAGTGATCGGCTACGACAAGGCGTCTCGCATCGCCCACCACGCAGCGGATAACGACCTGACCCTGAAGCAGGCCGCCCTCGCGCTCGGATTGGTGACCGAGGCCGAGTTCGACCAGATCGTCGATCCGGCGAAGATGGTCAAGCCTTACGTCGCCGCACAATAGGCCACGCGTCGCGGCCCAGCACCGCAACACCCAGCGGAGAAACCCGACCCATGACGGACCACGCGTCGCACAAGACCGGCTTGGAAA
This sequence comes from uncultured Pseudomonadota bacterium, assembly GCA_963818725.1. Taxonomy (GTDB): domain Bacteria; phylum Pseudomonadota; class Alphaproteobacteria; order Acetobacterales; family Acetobacteraceae; genus DATFDN01. Next base: position 877,047 of record CAWFTU010000001.1, read on the forward strand.
TCCTGCACGACCCGTCGGTCAACAAGTCGACCGGTTTCACCGAGCAAGAGCGCCAGGCCCTGCGCCTCGTCGGCCTCGTCCCCGACGTGACCGAGACGCTGGAGGCGCAGCTCAAGCGGGTGATGCTCCAGCTCTCGCAGAAATCCAGCAACCTGGAGCAGTACATCTTTTTGATGGGTCTGCTCGACAGCAACGAAACGCTATTCTACCGCACCTTGATGTCGGACCCGGCGCGATTCCTGGAGATCGTCTACGATCCCACGATTGGCGAAGCCTGCCTGAACTTTGACCACATCTTCCGCCGGCCACGCGGCATGTACCTCTCCATGACGCGCAAGGGCCATGTGCGGGATGTGCTGCGCAACTGGCCGATAAGGGACGTCCGGGTGATCTGCGTCACCAATGCCGGGCGCATCCTCGGCCTTGGCGACCTGGGCGCCAACGGCATGGGCATCCCGATCGGCAAGCTACAGCTCTACACCGCGGCCGCCGGCGTGCCGCCCGCTGGGCTGCTGCCGATGTACCTCGATTCCGGTACCAACAACGAAGCCTATCTTGCCGATCCGCTCTATGTCGGCATGCGGCGCAAGCGCCCGCCCACCGAGGAGCTGTATGCGTTCGTCGATGAGTTTGTCGATGCTGTGCAAGATGTCTTCCCTGGGTGCTGCATCCATTTTGAGGACTGGACCGGCGTCGACGCCATCGCGCTGCTCGCCCGTTACCGCGACAAGGTTTGCTGCTACAACGACGACATCCAGGGCACGGCTGGTGTCACCCTGGCGGGGCTGATCAACGCGCTGAAGATCACCAAAGAGCAGTTGAAGGACCAGCAAATCCTGTTCCTCGGCGCCGGCTCGGCTGCCATCGGCCTGGCCGACCTGATCGTCTCGGGGATGGGACAGCAGGGCGTCGCGCCGGAGGTGGCGCGGGAGAAGATCAGGCTGTTCGATCACCTCGGCCTCGTGGTCGCTAGCCGCCCGAACCTGGCCGCCCACAAGCGCCCCTATGCGCACGACCTGCCGCCGACCCCGCCATTCAACTCGCGCGACCCGGCGAGTGAGTGCCCGCAGATCACGGCGGCCGTCGAGGACTTCCGGCCAACCGTGCTGATCGGGGTCAGCACCGTCGGCAAGCTGTTCTCGCGCGAGGTCGTCGAGGCGATGGCGCGGCACAATCCGCGCCCGATCATCTTCGCCCTGTCCAATCCGATCGAGAAGCACGAATGCCTGCCGGCCGACGCCTATGCCTGGACCAACGGCGCGGCGATCTATGCGGGCGGCGTGCAGTTCCCGCCCGTGCACATGGGACAGCGGACATTCCTGCCGTCGCAGGCCAACAATCTATATATCTTCCCAGCCGTCGGCATGGCCATCTTCGCCACCAAGGCGCGTCGGGTCACCGACGCGATGTTCATCGAAGCGGCGCACGCGGTGGCCGACCAGGTGACGGCGGAGCAGCTTGGCCTGGGAATGCTGTTCCCGCCGCAATCGAACATCCTGGAGGTCGAGATCAAGACCGCGGCGCGTGTCGCCGGGCTGGTCTTCGATGCGGGCCTCGCGCAGGTCGAGCGCCCAACCGACCTTGAGCGGTTTATCCGCGCGTACGTTTACATACCGCAATATCGATCATTGGTCTGAGGCTGAGGAGAGACAATTGAGGGCACGCGCCTCCCGGACTTGGAAGGCGCGACTCTCCCCCGGCCTCCTCCCGCTTGGTAACCGAGCATTCAGCGAGAGGTCAGTATCCCTTGGGCGGGCGTGACGGGTCCGCCTGTTGCACTTTTGCCGCGAAGTCGGAACCGTCCAACGACACCTCATAACGGTCGCGAACGTATCGGCTTGCCGCCGCGATGTTGGCGATCGGGTCGTAGATGGCGACCGACGTTCCGGCGACGTGGTAGGCAGCGAACGTCGGCGGTATGCATTGCGCCACGCCGCGCGAGCAGTTCTGGGGATGGCCGATTTTTGGAAATCGCCGTCCATGCTACATTGTTGGCGGACATGGACGAGGCGGCGGTCGCGGACCGGGGGAATGATGGGAGGCCAGCGAGGACCGGGGGAGCTGCGATGGCCACTCGCGACGCGCTCCCTGCTGATCCGGCCGCGCCAACTCGGCGGGGCCTTGGTCTGCACTGCGGGGGTGGTTCTGTCTGCGGAGACCGTCCAGGCGCTCGCGCCGGCAGGAAATGCGCCGATGCTACCGCCGATCCTCGGCGGGCTGGTGACTTTCAATCTCTTGCTGTTCTTCCCGCCGGGCACGCTGACCCGCTATCCGCTCCGCGTGCCGGCCGCGCTGTTTGCCTCTCTCGTGCCGCTGCCGCTGGCGCCACTGCTCTATCAGACGAGCCCGGTGCTGGCCGATGCTGCGCTCACGCTGGCAGCCGGCATCTCCGTGCTGACCCGCCCGTTCGGCGCGCCGCTGAACGGGCTCATGCTTCTCGTCGCTCTCAATCTGCTGATTCCGCTGGTCATGGGCGCTGCCCCAGCGTTGGTGCCCCTCGGCGCGCTGGCTGCCGCCACGGGCACAATCTTCGCCGCCGCCGCGGACGCGATCGTGACGGTCTTGCTCCGCGCCCGCGCGCCGGGCTTCGAGCGCCGGCTGTTACAGGCGGAGCTGGCCGGCTTCCTTGCCGACCTCGCGCACGCGTGGCGTGATGGACCGGTCTGGCCCGACCCGCGCCTCTCCGCCCGCGTTCAGCGCATGCGGACGCTGCGGGAGGAGGTGGCCACCGAAGAACCGACCGGCGCGGCGACAGTGCCGCCCGATGCGATGCTGGAGGGCGTTGAGCGTAGCGCCGGGACTCTGCGCAAGGAGATAGGCGCGACGTCCCCCAGCCTCGAGGCGGCTATCGCACGGTTGCTGGATGCACTTGCCGCCGCTGCGCAGGCCGGCAGCGCGGACGCCGCGCGCCAGGCAGTGGCGGCAATCCGAGCGATTGCCCTGCGCCGGCCGGGACCAGGCGAGCCGGAACCGCCTTCTCGGGTGCTCGGCCTCGCGCTCCTGCTCTCCGACCTCGTCGAGGCAGGGATGCCCGAGCCGGCCGACATGTCGGCTTCCGCATGATACGGATCGCGCGTTGGCGGCTTCCGGTCGAGGCCGTGCAGGCCAGGCTGGCGTCGCAGTGCGTGATGAGCCTGCTGATCGCCTTCCTGGTCATGCGGCTGCTGCCGCTGCCGAAGCCCTATTGGCTGGTGCTGACGACGCTCATCGTCACCGCCAGCAGCCTCGGCGAGACCGCGGCGAAATCGCTCGAGCGCATTATCGGAACCGTCGCCGGCTTGCTTGCCGGCACGCTCGTCTGGTTCGTGTCATCGAGCATCCCGGCAGTGTCGGTCGCGATCATCATCGTTTCCATCTTCGCCATGTACCTACGAACGCGCCGCGCACTACCGCACCATTCTGTTCTGGCTCAGCCTGCTGCTATCGTTACTGTTCCACCTCGCCGATGCACCGGCGCCTTTCTATCTCGCACGGCTTGTCGATACACTGATCGGTGCAGCCATCGCCATCCTTGTCACGACCGTACTGCTGCCGGTTCGCACGGGCGACCAGGTCCGCGACGTGCTGGTCGGGCTGCTCGACGTTGCGGCGGCGAAGCTGTGGCGCATGGCAGAAACGCTGAGCCAGCCCGGCAACCATGCCCGCGATCGCGGCATCCAGGAATTGCTTGACGCCTCGGACAAGCTGCGCACGGTCGCCTCAGCCGAGGGGCTGGAGGCGCTGCTGCTCCGTCGGCCCCGACCAGAGATGAAGCAGCGTCAGGCCGCATTGGCCAAGATCACCCGTTGTCTGCTCTACGCAGACCAATTCGTGCCGCTGTTGCAGGGAGCGGATACGGAGATCGCCAACCTGCTCCGCGGGCTGGGCGCCTCGATATGCGAGGTCGCGGCGGCGATCCGGCGCGGTGCGTCGCCGCCGATCCTCCCAAATCCTGCATCGGAGTTCGGAGAGCGGTTCACGGCGGCGTATCGCGCCGGCCGAATCAGCCTCGTCCAACTTCAGGCGAGCCTGCGGCTGGTTGAGACGTTGGCGGGGCTGACGGAGGCCGTTGACCGTCTTGCGACCAGCGCCCCCGAACCGGCGAGCGGTTTGCGTGGTGCCGGCCTACGTGCCGTGCGCCATTGAAGGCGCGTCGTACACCGCCGCCTCGATGCGCACGAGCGAGCTAGTCACGGATCTTCAACGTGGCGTCGAGCCAGTCAAACACGACCTGATTGCGCCGCTGGGGCGCCAATGGCCCGTCGTGATGGGCGGCGCCTTCGGCAGCGGTGAAGGTCACCAGCGTCTTCGGACAGGTCAGGAGATCGTAAAGCTGCTGCCCGCCATCCGGGAAGAACTGGTCAAGCTCGTACTGCGTCACCAGCATCGGGGCGGCCACCCGCGCCGCGACATCGGCCACCTGGTACTGCATCACCGTCTGGCCGAAGCTCCAGAGATCCGTGAACACCTGGCCGGCGCGGGCGGCATCGAGGTATTGCGGGCCGTAGATCTCGGACCGCTTTGCCAGTGTGAAGCGGTCCTGCGGCGACAGCACCGGGATCACGTCATGTTGCCAGATGCCGTTCACCTGGCTTTCGCTCGCGCCGTTCGCGAACAGGTTCCGGATCGAGGGGGGATAGGCGTCCCAGGTGGAGACGAAGCCGGGATCGGCGCAGACCGCGGCGAGCCGCTTCTCAAACGCGGCGGCGCGTGTCACGAGTGCGCCACCGAGGCTCCACCCGGTCAGGGCAATGCGGGTCGTGTCCACGTCGGGGCGGGCATGCAGGAAGTCGACGATCGGCGTGATGACCTTCTCCCAGTCCGGTCGGAACGGGATCTTTCGCTCGAACAGCATCGAACCCTGGCCGGGTCCCTCAAAAATCAGCGCGTTCCAGCCGCGCTCGATCGCGGCCGCGCCGCCGAAGGCATAGACGTCGACGTTCTGGGCGTCGCTGCCGTTCATGACGATCACGGTCGGACGGCGGCCGCCTCGCTTCGACGCCAGGAAATAGCCCGGCAGGGTGGTGTGTTCGTACGGGATCTGCACGGGCTGAAACGGCGGATCGAACAGCCGCGCCGCCGCATTCCATTGCTGCTGAATGAGCCGGTAGACGTTCTCCTCAGCCTGCGGCGTGCCCGTCCCCAGCACGAAGAACAATGCCTGGTCGTAATACTGCGCCGACCGCAGATAGGCCGATCGCGCGCTGGCCAGATACCCCGTGGCCATCGCATCGGCCGCGATCTTGCCCACGGTCTGTGCCGCGTTGATGAAGCCGTCGTAAAAGGTCTGGTAGCTCGCGCCGGCCGCATTGATCGCGTTCACGGTCGCCAGGATCTCGCCGGCCTCGCCCGCGCCGTAGGCCGTCTCGCCGAGCGCGAACAAGGCTTCGAAATTCATGTCCGCCGCGGCAAACAGCCGCAAGCCGGCCGGCGGCGTGGCGCTGGCTGGCGCTTCGGCGGCGACAGCCCGCGCGCCTGTCGTGCCCCTTGCGGCCGCCAGTGCCGCGCCGCCGGCAAGCGCCGACCGGCCGAGCAAGGCTCTGCGGCTCAGCAAATCTGCCAGCACACGCTTCTCCTCCACCTTGCAACTGTCGCGGCACGTGAAATAATCCCGCACGCCGAAGAAATTTTCAACTGCTCGCTTTGACAGGCCCAGACGCGCTTTGCAGACTGCGTATGCCCTGGGGAGAAGGCCCATCGACATGACTGAGGCGCTGCGCCCGATCGCGCGCATTGGATGGATCGGCCTTGGCGTGATGGGCGAGCCGATGTGCGGCCACTTGGCGCGGCGGGGCGGGCGGCCGGTGCTGGCCCACGATCTCCGCCGCGAACCGCTGGAGCGGCTCGCGGAATCCGGAGTGAGGCCGGGCACGCCCGCCGAGATCGCGGCCTGCGACCTGATCCTGCTCTCGCTGCCGGACGGGCGGGCGGTGCGGGACGTGATGGCCGAGCTGGAACCGCGCCTGGCTCCCGGTCAATGCGTGGTGGACACCAGCACCTCGCCCGTCGCGCTGACGCGCGAGATTGGCGCTCGGCTCGCCGCCAGGGGCATTGGCTTCGCCGACGCGCCGGTGGCCCGCACCCGCGAAGCGGCGGCGCGCGGGGAGCTGTCGATCATGGTGGGCGCCAGCGATCCGGTGTTCGCGCACATTCGCGCCGTACTGGAGACAATGGGCACCGACGTGACGCATTGCGGGCCGGTCGGCTGCGGCCAAGTCGTCAAAATCCTGAACAACCTCCTGGTCTTTCAGAACACCCATGCGCTTGCCGAGGCGATGGCGCTGGGGCGACGCCACGGCGTGCCGGCCGAGGTGCTGCTGCCGGCCATCGCCAAAGGCTCGGGCGACAGTTTCGTGCTCCGTAGCCACGGCATGAAGGCGATGCTGCCGGGCGTGTTTCCGGAGCGGGCCTTCTCCACGCGCTACGCGATGACGGATCTGTCCTACGCGCTGGAGATGGCCCGCGAGGCCGGTGTCCCCGTGCCTGGGGCGGAGCTGGCGATGGCACGCCTGAAGGAAGCCGAGCTTCAGGGATTGGGAGAGGCGTACCACCCGGCTGTGCTGCGCGTGATCGACCCGGAGTGAGGAACCGCCACAGGGCGTACCGACATTGGAGCAGGCACAAAGCCTATGCGGAGGTTTAAGCGAGCTAAGACCGCCCGCGCGTGACCAGCCGGCCGGCGCGGGCCGGGGTCGCGCCGGTGCCCTGGACGAAGGCCGACTGGCCGTTGACCCAGGTTTCCAGGATGCCCTCGGCCGGCAGCGTCGGCGCGGCGAAGGTCGCGGCGTCGCGCACGCTCGCCGGATCGAACAGCACGAGATCGGCATAGGCGCCCTGGCGGATCACGCCCCGGTCGGCCAGGCCGAACACCTCGGCGGTGCGGCCGGTCATCTTGCGGACCGCCGCCTCCAGGCTGAACAGGCCAAGCTCGCGCGCGTAATGGCCGAGGACGCGCGGGAAGGTGCCCCAGAGGCGCGGGTGGGGATAGGCGTCGTGCGGCAATCCGTCGCTGCCGATCATGGCGTCTGGATGGGCGAGGATGCGGCGCACGTCGTCCTCGTGCATCTGAAAGAAGATCGCACCCGCCGGCAGGAGCCGCTCGGCGGCCTCGCGCGCGGGCACGCCCCATTCGGCGGCTATGTCGTCCAGCATCCAGCCGGACATCTCGGGGTGCGGCACCGACCAGGTGAGTTGCACCGGCACGTCCGGACGCAGACGCTCGGGAATCAGGACGGTGGAGCCGGCGGCATAGGGATAGACGTCGAAGGCGACGCTCTGGCGCTTCGCCGCTTGGTCGATGCGCGGCAGCGTCTCGGCCGAGCGGCCGAAATTCTCCGGCATGGTGCATTTGTGGTGGCTGATGACCACCGGCACGCCGGCTTCCCGCCCAATCCGGAGCGTCTCCTCGATGGCGCGCACGACCCCGTTCGCCTCGTCGCGCATGTGGGTGACATAGAGACCGTCCGCTTGGCGCAGCGCCTCGGCGACGGCGATCACCTCGTCGGTGGGCGCCATCATGTTGGGCGGGTAGTAGAGGCCGGTGGAGAAGCCGGATGCGCCTTCGGCCAGCGAGGCGGCGAGGCGGCGTCGCATGTGCTCGGCTTCCCTGTCGGTGGCGGCGCGGTGCGTGTCGCCCTGCATCGCCTCCATGCGCAGCGACATGTGGCCGATCAGGGCGACCGTGTTGACCGGCGCGGGGTCGCGGGCGAGGCGCTCGGCGTATTCGGCGAAGCTGTCGAAGGTCCAATGGCTTTCGTCGCCGATCAGGTCGAGCGGCGGGGGCGGGCGGCGCGTCATGCGAACCGGCGAGAGGCTGATGCCGCAGTTGCCGACAACCACCGTCGTGACGCCCTGCGACATCTTGCAGAGCATGCACTCTGGCCCGCACAGCACGGCGCGGTCGTCATGGGTGTGCGCGTCGATGAAGCCGGGAGCGAGTGCCTTGCCGGTGCCGATCACGTCGCGATCCGCCGAAGCGGCGCCGAGGTCGCCGATGGCGGCGATGCGCTCGCCGCTGACGCCGACATCGGCGGTGAAGCGCGCCGCGCCAGTGCCGTCGAATACGGTCACATCGCGGATGATGAGGTCGCAACGGAGGGTCATGGCTGATCGAGAATCTCTTTTTAAGGGCTAAGAAGGTAATCCGTACGGAGAGTCGTCTGGGGTAACTTCCTGTAGTTGTAAGGCATCAAGTCCATTCACAAAGGGGTCCAAGGTCGTGGCAAGTTTGGGAGCAGTTTCGAGCAGCCATTCATGCTGCTCGCGCCATCGGTCGCGGTTCTCGCGTCTCTCGCTCCCCGGCATGTCGGCCGCAATGATACACGTTTTCCGCCGTGGCTCCCACTTTAGTGGTGGCTGGAGTGGTGGCTGGAACTGGGAGTCGATCGCATTCCTGTGCGCTTGTAAGGCACAAAAGGCGGGGCGGGCGAGGCTGCCTTCGACAAATACTGTGAGCCGCAAATTTGCGCCGAAAGGGGAACCCGCCCACAGTATGAGTTGAGGATTACCAACTTTCAGATCCTTTACTCGTAAGAAATTGTCTCTCGATGGTCCGCGCGCAGCGATCGGGATATGCCGCTCATTAGCCGCGTTGATGAGTAATGTCCAATACTCGATATTGAGTTGTTGAGAAGAGCTTAGCTCACCCCCTCTTTTCACACTTTGAATTTGCTTATTCCACCCGTTCGGCTTTGCGACGACCGAAAAGCGGGGAGCCGGTCCGCTGTCGCCAATCCGATAAAGCTCGATTTCAACCGCGAATAATGAGTAGTCCTCGGTCGTGGCATCATTGAGGAAATCTATGGCCGCACGATGCTCCTCGCGAAACCTCTCAGCCACCCAGACAATAGTACGTGCGTCAAGTCCGGCTGCATAGGTAAGTAGCTGGCCCAAATGCGTGTGATCGGTTGGAGCGATTTGATTTTCGATCAGCACCCAGTTCTGGGTATCGGCGTCCCTCGCGAGGATGTCGGCGCTGAACGGTCCAACTTTTTTCTCTCTTGACTCGGGTTCAAGTTCGCAGCCGAGCGCCTCGCCAAGACTGGAGAGATTGGCTGGCTCGGCAAGCCAACGCGTGAAGTACTCCGGTTCATTGGGCCACACATCACGTAATGGCACCTTTTCAAGACGACCCAGTGTTTTAAGTGTATTCATCTCTTCTCTGTCCCGTCTTGCGAGCCGGCGCGGTCAAGCGCGCCCGTATCCTCCATCACCTGATACAATAGCCGCGCCGCTTCTGCCGAGACCAGCCCGTCGCGCACGTCGCGCGCGACCAACTCCGGGTCGCGCGCCGCCGGATCGCCCATGCCGCCGCCGCCGGGCAGTTCCAGGATCAGACGGTCGCCATCAGGGATGATCTGGAAGCCCTTGGTGCGTAGCGTCGCGCCGGACTTGAGGCGCACCGCGCCCGGCGCCCCGTCGGCGCCGCCGTCCCGGCCCTTCGGCGGATGGCCGACGCGATCGAACGTGGCGTTCACCGCGAACTCCAGATCGCCCTTGGTGCCGATCTCCATGATCTGGCCCGTGCCCCCGCGCGTGCGCCCGGCGCCGCCGGAATCCGGGCGCAGCTCCTTGCGCCAGAAGATCACCGGCGCGACGTTCTCCGTCGCCTCCACCGGCATGGTCCGCACGCCGGAGGGGAAGGCCGTCGCGTCCAGCCCGTCGGCGTTCGGGCGCGCGCCGGTGCCACCCGAGTTGAAGGTGATGATCTCGAAATCGGCGATCACCGGCCGGTTGCCGCTGCTCTGGCCGGAGACCGCGCCGCCACCGCGCAAGGGCGGGTTCCACAGCGCCGAGGCGCCCTCCGCCGTGACCCGGTCGGGCACCGCCTGGTGCAGGCAGCCCATCATCAGGTCGGGCAGCAGATGCCCAATGACGTGGCGGACCGAGACCGCGTAGGGACGCGGCGCGTTCAGGATGCAGCCCTCGGGAATTGTCATCCGGAACGGTTTGAGGCTCGCCCAGTTGTTGGGCACTTCGGGCGCCACCACGCACTTGATGCCGAAGCAGGAATACGCGCGGCAATAGGCGGGCGGGACGTTGATGCCCCGGTTCGACAGGCCGGAGGTGCCGGCGAAGTCCACCTCGATCGCGTCATCGAGGATTGTCATGGCGGCGGCGAGGCGCACCGGATCGTCGTAGCCGTCGGAATAGATCTCAGCCGCGAACGTGCCCCGCGGCAGGCGCCTGATCTCCGCCAGGGTCGCGGCCAGCGACAGGTCGAAGACGAAGGCGGCGAGCGGGTCGAGGCTGTCCATACCGAACTCGTCCATCATCTCGATCAGCCGGCGCGCGCCGGCGTCGTTGCAGGCGCAAAGGGAGTAGATGTCGCCCTCCAGCTCGACCGGCAGGCGCGAGCCGGCGCGGATGAAGTCGAAGAACGTCTCGTTCGGACGGCCCCGGTCGAAGCATTTCACGATCGGGATATACAGGCCCTCCTCGAACACCGACCGGCCTTCCGGTCCCATGCCAAGGCCGCCGATGTCGATGACATGGGCGGTGTTGGCGAACAGCCCGACAATGCGGTCGCGCAGGAAGGCGGGCGTGACCACGGTGAGATCGTGCAGGTGCCCGGTGCCGAGCCACGGGTCGTTGGTGATGTAATGGTCGCCCGGCCGCATGGTCCCGGCCGGGAACTTGCGCAGGAAGTGCCCCACGCTCTCGGCCATCGAGTTGACGTGGCCGGGCGTGCCGGTGACGGCCTGGGCCATTATGCGGCCGCGCAGATCGAAGATGCCGGCCGACAGGTCGCCCGCCTCGCGCACCGTGGTCGAGAAGGCGGTGCGGATCATCGTCTGCGCCTGCTCCTCCACCACGGCGATCAGGCGGTTCCACATGATCTGGCGCTGGATTTGGGCGAGGGGAGTGGTGTCCTGGGGCGTGCTCACGGCGTCCCCTCCCCCCGGCCCCCTCCCGCAAGGGGAGGGGGAGAGGAGGGAGACACCCCTCCCCTTGTGGGAGGGGTTGGGGGAGGGGTCGAAACGACAGAAACCATCCGCGTCACTCCCGCGCCATCGCGATATAGCCGAACCCGTCGATCCGCGCCGTCCAGCTGGGCGCCACCAGTGTCGAGGTCTCGTCCTCGGCGATGATCGCGGGGCCGGTGACGCGCGCGCCCTCGGCCAGGCCGGCGCGGTCATGCACGGCGTAGTCGGACACGTCGCCTGTGGCCGTCTCGCGCACCGCCTGCGAGCGGGCAGGGGCGGGCGCGGTGGCGGCGCGCGGTGTGAGCGCGATCTCGTCGGGGATGCCGGTGCCGACCTGCACGGCGAAGCTCATCACCTCGACATCGGAGCCGGGCACGGGGCGATCGTAGAAGCGCGAATAGGCGTCATCGAAGGCGGCGCGGATCGCGGGCATGTCATCAGGGCCAAGGACGCGGACCGGCAGGGGAACCGGAATCTCGTGCCCTTGCCCCACGTAGCGCATGTAAGCGGTCCTGCTCTGCGCCAGCGGAGCGCCAAAGCTGCCCTGCTCGACAACCCTCCGCGCCTCCTCCGCCATGTCGTCCAGGAGCGCGTTAACCTTGACGATGTCAAAGGACGAGAAGCGCTGATACAGGCTGCGCACCACCTCGTAGGCAATCGGCGCGCGCAGGAAGCCGATCGCGCTGCCGACTCCCGCGCCGGAGGGCACCAGCACGCGCCCGATCCCCAGCTTCTCGGCGATCCGGCAGGCATGGACGGGGCCGCCGCCGCCGAAGGCGATCAGGGTGCGCCCCTCGTAGCTCTTGCCGGACTCGATCGCGTGGACGCGCGCGGCGTTCGCCATGGTCTCGTCCACCATCTCGACCACGCCGACCGCCGCCATCTCCGGCGCGAGGCCGAGCCGCAGGCCGACATGCGCCGCCAGGGCATCGCGCGCCGCGCGCGGATCGAGGCGCAGCGCCCCGCCCGCGAACCGCTCGGGATCGTAGCGGCCGAGCACGAGGTTGGCATCGGTGACGGCGGGCCGCGTGCCGCCGCGCGCATAGCAGGCCGGGCCAGGCTCGGCCCCGGTGCTGTCCGGGCCGACGGTGATGCGGCCCATCGCATCGACGCGCGCCAGGCTACCGCCGCCAGCGCCGATCTCCACCATCTCGATCGCCGGGATGCGCAGGGGCAGGCCGGAGCCCTTCTTGAACCGCCCGACGCGGGCCACCTCGAAGCTGCGCGCGGTCTGCGGGCGGGCGTCGTCGATCAGGCAGATCTTCGCCGTCGTGCCGCCCATGTCGAAGGACAGCACTGAGGCGAGGCCGCACTGGCGCGCGACATGCGCCGAGAACAGCGCGCCGCCGGCCGGCCCGCTCTCGACCAGGCGGATGGGGAAGCGGCAGGCGGTCTCGATCGTGGTCAGGCCGCCGCCCGAGAGCATGAGGAAGATCGGCGCGGTCGTGCCCAGGCCGCGCAGCCCGTCCTCGAGCCGGCGCAGGTAGCGCGTCATGCGCGGCTGCACATAGGCGTTGGCGACCGTCGTGGAAAAGCGCTCCCACTCCCGCATCTCGGGCGAGACCTCGGCGGAGAGGGAAACTGGTGTTTCCGGCATCGCCTCGGCGAGAATGTCGCGGACCCGGATCTCATGGCTCGGATTGACGAAGGCGTGCAGGAAGCCGACCGCGACGCTCTCGACGCGCTCCCGCCGGAGCGTGGGGATCAGTGCGCGCACCGCCTGCTCGTCGAGCGGGCGCAGGACCGCGCCCGTGTTGTCGAGGCGCTCGGGCACCGGCAGGCGCAGGTGGCGCGGCACCAGCGGCTCGGGCAGGGCAATGTTAAGGTCGTATTGGTCGTAACGGCTCTCGTTGCCCATCGCGAGCACGTCGCGGAAGCCCTGGGTGGTCAGCAGCGCGGTGCGCGCGCCCGTGCGCTCGATCACCGCGTTGGTGGAGAGGGTGGTGCCGTGAATGACCATGCCGAGCTGGGCCGCGCCGATGCCGGCCTGCTCCAGCACCGTCCCCACGCCCTGCAACACGCCCTCCTCGGGCGCGGCGGAGGTGGTCAGGGTCTTGACGGTGTATCGGTGTCCAGCATGTTCGAGGGCGAGGTCGGTGAAAGTGCCGCCGATGTCCACGGCAAGGCGGGCGGCGGAGGACGGAGGGGGCAAAGGGAGGACCGGTCTAGTTGGCGGAAGGGGCAGTCAACCGCGCAGGTGCGGAACTGGCAAGTCTTGGACGGGCGCTGTTTCGGTGCGCGTCATCTGATCTTTCCTTGTCTCACGAACGGCCCCCACCGTTGCCCTCCACCACCAGCGCGCGCACTCTGCGGGCACATCCGCCCTCCGGGAGCCCCAACGCATGAACGGCGCCGAATCGCTTGTCCACACGCTGCTAGCCTGCGGCGTCGATACCTGCTTCTCCAATCCTGGAACCTCGGAGATGCACTTTGTCGCCGCGCTCGACCGTATCCCCGGGATGCGCTGCGTGCTCGGCCTGTTCGAGGGCGTGGTGACGGGGGCGGCCGACGGGTACGCGCGGATGGCGGGCAGGCCGGGGGCGACGTTGCTGCATTGCGGGCCGGGCCTCGCCAACGGCTTGGCGAACCTGCACAACGCGCGCCGTGCCTCCACGCCGATCGTGAACATCACCGGCGATCAGGCCACCTATCATCGCCCGCTGGACGCGCCGCTGACCGCCGACACCGAGGGCTGGGCGCGCGGCGTATCGGGCTGGGTGCGCACCGCGACCTCGGCGGCGACCGTCGGGCGCGACGCGGCGGTGGCGGTGCAGGCGGCGCGCACCGCGCCGGGACAGATCGCGACCCTGATCCTGCCGGCCGACACCGCCTGGACCGAGGGCGGCGTCGTGGCCGATGCCCTGCCGGTGCCGGAGCGGCCACGCGCCGACCCTCACCAGGTGCGGGTCGTGGCTGACGTGCTGCGCCGGGGCGGCAAGACCCTGATTCTGCTGGGCAACGACGCGCTCACCGAAGGGGCGCTCGCGCTCGCGCACCGGGTCGCCGCGCATGCCGGTGCCTCGCTCATGGCGATGGGCTCGAACGGACGTATCGCGCGCGGGCAGGGACGGGTGGCGGTGAACCGCATCCCCTATCCGGTGGATCAGGCGGTGAAAGCGCTCGCCGGGTTCCGCCATGTGGTGCTGGTCGCGTGCCGCAAGCCGGTGATCTTCTTCGCCTATCCCGGCAAGCCCGGCAGCCCGGTGCCGGGTGATGCCGATGTCCATGTCCTGGCGCGACCCGAGCAAGACCCGATGGACGCGCTGGCGCGGCTGGCGGACGAGCTGGGCGCTCCGGCCGCTTCGGTCCCCGATGCCGGCCCGCGCCCGGAGCCGGCGCGCGGCGCGATCAGTCCCGAGAGTTTCGCGCCCACCCTGGCCGCGCTACTGCCCGAGCAGGCGGTCGTGGCCGACGAGGCGATCACCTTCGGCCGCGGCTTCTTCCCCGGAACCTTCGCCGCCGCGTCGCATGACTGGCTGCAAGTTGCCGGCGGGGCGATCGGCGGCGGGATGCCGCTCGCGACCGGCGCCGCGGTCGGGGCGCCGGGGCGGCGCGTGGTGAGCCTGCAAGCCGACGGCTCGGCGATGTACACCGTGCAGGCGCTGTGGACCCAGGCGCGCGAGAAGCTGGACGTGACGACGGTCATCTTCTCCAACCGCAAGTACCAGATCCTGCTGGGCGAGCTGGCCAATGTCGGCGCCAATCCCGGCCGCACCGCGCTCGACATGATGGATCTCGGCAACCCCGACCTCGATTTTGTCGCGCTGGCGCGCGGCATGGGCGTGGAGGCGGCGCGGGCGGAGAGCTGCGAGCAGTTCGCCGACCTGTTCGCCCAGTCGTTGCGGGTGAAGGGACCGTTCCTGATCGAGTTGCCGACGTAAGCGCGGCCGCGCGGTTGCGCTTGGAACCGCATGGCCAGGAGAGTACGCCATGAAGCTGACCCAGGACATCGGCGCGTTCATCGCCACGCTGTCGCCTAACCGCGTTCCCCAGGCGGCGATGGAGGTGACGCGGCTCGGCTTCATCGACACGGTGGGCACCATGATCGCCGGGCGCGGCGAGGCGTGCGTGCGCATCCTGCGCGACGTGCTCGCCCCGCCCTCCGGCCCGTCCTCAATCACCTTCGGCGCGGCGCGCGCGCCGGCGCCCGAGGCGGCCTGGATCAACGGCACGGCGGCGCACGCGCTCGATTACGACGATGTCGCGCTGCGCGGGCACCCGTCCACCGTGCTGGTGCCGGCCATCCTGGCGGAGGCCGAGGCGCTGGACGCGTCCGGGGCCGACATGCTGGTGGCCTATGTCGCGGGCTACGAGACCTGGGCCGAGCTGTTCCGCCGCGATTCCGGACTGCTGCACACCAAGGGCTGGCACCCGACCGGGCTGTACGGCGCAGTCGGCGCGGCGGCCGCGTGCGCGAAGCTGCGCCGGCTGGGCGCCGCGCGGGCGGCCACGGCGGTGGCGTTGGGCGCGTCGCAGAGCGCCGGGCTGATGGCGAATTTCGGCACCATGACCAAGCCCTTCCACGCCGGGCGCGCGGCGCAGTCCGGGATCATGGCGGCACGGCTGGCCGAGGCGGGGTTCACGTCGAGCGAGGACGCGCTCGAGCATCCCCAGGGCTTCCTGCACGCGATCTCGCCCGAGGGCGGCGAGGACCGCGCGAGCGCCGCACGCCTCGGTGAGGATTGGGCGCTGCTCAGCCAGGGGCTGGCGATCAAGAAATACCCGACCTGCTACTGCACGCACCGCGCGATTGACAGCGCGCTCGATCTGCTGGCGGCAAATCCCGTGCGGGCCGGGGCGGTCGAACGCGTCACCGTGCGGATCAGCGACTACTTCGCGACGGTGCTGCGCAACCACGCCCCCGAGACCGGGCTGGCCGCGAAGTTCAGCATCGAGTTCGCCATGGCGAGCGCGATCGTCGCGCGCCGCGTGGGTCTGCGCGAGCTGACCGATGCGTTTGTGCGCCGGCCCGACGTTCGGGCGTTGATGCAGCGGGTCGTGACGGATACGACCGATGCGCACGACCCCATGCTTCCGGGCGCGGCGCCCGCGGATCGGGTAAGTATCGTGCTCGCAAGTGGCGAGACGCTGACGAGCGAGGACGTGGCCCGCGCCACGGGCCATCCCAGCCGCCCGTTGAGTGAGCAGCAGGTTTTTGAGAAGTTCGCTGACTGTCTGGAGGCGGGCGGGTCGGAGATTGCGGCCGAGACGTTGATCGGGCGGTTGCAAGCGTTGGAGACAATGCCTGCTCGCGCGCTGGCGGCCTGAACCGGATTCGGACAATGCGCCGGTTCCTCTATGGCACGCTGCTCGACCCTGGCCTGCTGGCCGCGCTCGCCGGCCGCACCGTCCCGCTCACGCCCGTTACGCTGCGTGGGTGGCGGCGCGTCGCTATGCCGGACGGCCGCTATCCGACGCTGCGCCGCGCCCGCGGTACGGTGAGGGGCGCCTTGGCCACGGTGGATCGCCCCGCCTTCGAGCGACTCGCGGCTTACGAAGGCCGTTCCTATCGCTTAGCGCCGGTCGTCGTGCGCACCGCGCGGGGCCAGATCGCCGCCCGGGCGTGGATCGCGCCGGGGGGAACGCTCCGCGACTAGCCACGGCGATCGTCTCGGGCGGGGAGACCAGATCGGCGCCCCGCCCAGGCCCTTGCGGCTGGTCTCAGCCGAGCGTGAGTCCCACTCAGTCCCAGAACTCGCCGTTGCGCGGCAGTTTCGCGAAGTCCATGCCGTCGTGGCAGAGGAAGATCGGCATGCCGCTGCGCTCCAATTGTTTCATCCGCACTCGGCTCATTGACATGGCGCTGGTGCTCCAGTCGAACGGCATCGGGATCATCGCCTCGAACCGTTGCGCTGGGGGCCGACATCGGCGGCGAGGCAAATCCGGCCGTGCTGCGCCAGGTTCAGGATCAGCGATTGGTGGCCGGGCGTGTGGCCGGGCGTCCTGACCAGCCACAGCGTCCCGTCGTCGAACAGATCGAAATCCCCCTCAAGCTCCAGGATGTGGAGCCTGCGGATGTCACGGCGCAGTTGCCCGGACGCCGCCAACCTACTACATATAGATTAGGATCGACAGCGCAATGCTCGCGCCGTCATCACCTTGGCGGGTCTTGCCGCTGCCCGTGCTCGTGGCCGCACCGGGGGCCGGCCACGGTTGATGACACGGGCTAAACGGCTGCGCTTGTCCGCCCTACGGCTTACCGTATTCCCAGTTTCTCTCGCAGGTTAAACAGAATCAAATAAAACCAACTCTTGTTCCGGTCGATTTTCCATGTTTGGATTGTAGTCCAGTTACCCTGATTCCTTAGATTCCATACAAAGCATTCACCCAGCTCGTTATCTACTGGGGCGGAAGGGTAGGCCGTTCGTAAAGCATTATATTGTGTTATTGTGCGCCCTCGCACCGCTTGAGCAGCGAGAACCCAAAGTTTATTCCTTGTACAACCTGGAGCTGTATAGCTCCGAAGTCACTTCCGACGTTAAAGTAAACACCATAAAAGGCGGGGGGGACGGCGGCATCCTCAAAGATCGGAGGATCGGCCTGCACAGTCAGATGGGTTTCAGGATGGTAGAGTTCAAGATCAACGCCTGTCTCCTCATAGAACTCCAATAAGGCACCGGCAATGGGATCGAGACCTGCTTGAAGACCGCCACCTGGTAACGCGTAATCGCCGCCACCATTTGGAAGGGGTGCACCTTGGGAGTAGATAACGCCATTGTTGCTGGAAAGATCACCTTCATGGAAAAAATAACCGCGCATATTTTTTTTGAATAAGATGAATTGGCCGTTTCCATCATGAATGACTGCGTAAACGGATGGTGGGTTGTTCTTATTCTGTTTCTTTCGCGTCGTGCTGCTGAAACTAGAAATGAAGCTCGCCCTTCCGGCCGCTTGTGTCTGGCTTTGTGTGGGGCTTGGCGGGCATCGTGCGCTTGATGCGACGGGTGGCCCGAACACATAGCGCTGATAAATCTGCTCTGGGTTTCCCGAAGCTTGGCGCCCCAGTAGATAAGCTCCAATTCCAATCGAGAGGACTGCCGTTATAAGCGCCGCAATAAGCAAGCCCGGGGGTCCGGCGATCACCACATCGGGAGCGAGGAGATACCAAAGGTCGACGAAGCCCTCAAATCCCACAACCGAGAAATCCCGCCGGCCTAGCTGATACGAAATCCGCGTGATCGGTGCCTGTGAACTGGAGTAGGCTGACGGCTCTGGCGAGGGGGCAAAGCCGTGGCGCACATTGTCGAGCACCTGCCTGTGGGGGAACTGGAGCGGCTCTATCGGGCAGCCCGAGACGCGACCGCGGCGCGGCACATCCAGGCGATCTGGCTATTGGCCCAGGGGCGGACGGTGCTGGACGTCGCCAGCGTGCTGGCGTTCGTGCCGCGCTGGGTGGAGGAGTTGGCCGCACGCTACAACGCGCACGGCCCTGACGCCTTGGGCGACCAGCGACGGCGCAACGGACGCGCAGCCAGCGTGCTGACGCCTGCGCTGCTGGCCGCACTGTCCGAGCGCCTGAGGGGCACCCCCCGAGGACGGCGGGCGCTGGACCGGCCCCAAGGTCGCGGTCTGGATGGCGCGCCACCTCGGGGTGGAGCGGGTGCACCCGCAGCGCGGCTGGGAGGCGCTGAAGCGGGTCCGGTGGTCGATCCAGGCACCGCGCCCGCGGCACCCGCGCGCAGCCACGCCCGAGCAGCAAGCCGAGTTCAGGGGGGGCTCGAGGCGGCGGTCGCACGGGCCAAGGCCGCGCACCCCGACCGGCCGGTCGAGGTCTGGGCCGAGGACGAGCACCGCCTCGGCCTGAAGCCGGTCCGCCGCCGTGTGTGGGCCCCAGTCGGCGCGCGGCCCATCGCCCTCGGCCACCACCGCTACAAGTGGCTGCACGTCACGGCCTTCGTGCAGCCGACCAGCGGCGAGGCAGTCTGGTTCCTGTCCACCGGCCTGAGCAAGCGGCTGTTCGAGGCCCTGCTCGCCGCCTTCGCGCGCGAGACCGGGGCTGGGCGCGCGCGCCACATCCTACTGGTGCTGGACAACGCCGGCTGGCTGGTGCTGGACAACGCCGGCTGGCACGGCCCAAGGGCCTGGCCGTCCCCGACGGCATCACGCTGGTGTTCCTGCCGCCGTACTCACCCGAGCTCCAGCCCGCCGAGCGACTCTGGCCGCTGGTGGACGAGCCGGTCATCAACCGGCACTTCGCAACCCTCGATGACCTCGACGCCGCCGGCGCCGAGCGCTGCCGCCGCCTCGACCCGGCCGCCATACGCCCGCACACCAGCTTCCATTGGTGGCCCAAGCCGGTTCAGCCGAGCTGATCAGACGGAGTTGGTATGAGACGACTGGGTATTTAGTCGGTCTTGAACAACTCCCAATGCATTGATCTGGTTCAGCAATCCGCCGAATTGGACGCTGTGGAATTGCACGGTTTGGTTGGCCTCGGCGGCAAACCCTGCGATTCTCGCGACCATGAAGCACCGTCCCCGCCCAGCCGAACAGGATGACCTGCGGCGGCCGCGCCTGGTCGACATGATCGATGGGCAGCACGAGTTGGTCCGGCTGGCGGCGCTGATCGACTGGTCCTGGTTCGAGGAACACTGGGCGGGCTTCTTCCCCTCCCCGGAGGGGCGGCCCGCCCTCCACCCTCGTCTGGTCGCAGGCCTGATGTACCCTGCAGCACGCCCACGGCCTCTCCGACGAGGCCGTCCTCGCCCGTTGGGTGGAGAACCCGTACCACCAGCACTTCACCGGCGAGGTGTTCTTCCAGCACCGGCTGCCCCTTCACCCCTCCTCGCTCAGCCGCTGGCGCGGCCGGATCGGCGAAGAGGGCGTGGAGTGGCTGCTGACCAAGACGGTCGAGGCAGGCCGGGCCTCGGGGGCCGTGAAGCCGCGCAGCCTCTCCGAAATCGTGGTGGACACCACCGTCATGGAAAAAGCCATCGCTCACCCGACCGACAGCCGGCTCTACGAGACGGCCCGTCGCTCCTTGGTGACGCTGGCGCAGAAGGTCGGGATCCGGCTGCGGCAAAACTACAACCGCAAGGCCCCGCGTCTGGCCGCCCAGGCCGGGCGTCACGCCCATGCCCGGCAGTTCCGGCGCATGCGCAAGGCGCTGCGCACGCTGAAGGGCTACACGGGACGCGTCCTGCGCGACACCGGCCGCAAGCTCGGCACTGTCCCCCAGGGGCAACTCCGGAGGCGGATCGAGGCGCGCATGGCACTCGTCACCCGCCTGCTGCGGCAGACACCCAAGAGCCGGAACAAGATCTACGCCCTGCACGAGCCGGAGGTCGACTGCATCGCCAAGGGCAAGGCGCGGGTGCGCTACGAGTTTGGCACCAAGGTCAGCGTCGCCACCACCCTCGCCGAGGGCTTCGTCGTCGGTATGCGCTCCATGCCCGGCAACCCCTATGACGGGCACACGCTCGGCGAGGCCCTCCAGCAGGTCGAGACCCTGACGGCTTGCCGCCCCAGCCTCGCCGTGGTCGACCGCGGCTACCGCGGCCACGGCGTGCAGGGCACCAGGGTGCTCATCAGCGGCTCACGGCGCGGCATCACGCCGAGGCTGGCCAGGCTCCTCAAGCGCCGCAGTGCGATTGAGCCCGAGATCGGCCACATGAAGACCGATGGCCGCCTCGCCCGCTGCGGCCTCAAGGGCCTGCTCGGCGACGCCATCTTCGCCGTCCTCTGCGGCTGCGGGCACAACATCCGCAAGATCCTCGCCCACCTCCGGGCGCTTTTGACGGCTCTCCTCGCCAGCCTGCTCCAGCTTCACCCGCGCGCAGACGCCACCTGGTTACCTGCCAGCCAGCCTGAACGAGTTATTCAAGACCGACTATTTACTATCGTATCGTACACGTCTCGAGATGGGACTGTGCTGCATTCACAGCGGAAGCTCACACCAGCGGGTGTCGTTACTGCCAACACCCAATTTCCGGGCTTAGGGTCTTTGACAATGAGACATCGAACTGAAGGACCAGACATGATCACAATCTGGTTTTCTGTTTGAGTTTGATGATTGTATTTGGTTCCATCAGGCCCTTGAATCGTCAATACGGCACCTTTTGGAAAGCCGACGGAGTCATCGCCTTGCGTGAGGACCACATAGAGAAAAGGCGCACCCGCATCAACCGTCATCGTGTGAAGGGAGCCACGCGCGGCGCTACACGTACAAGAACAATATGAATTTGCACCACGCACTTCAGTGAAGGGTGCCGCGGCGGCGGCGGGGGCGTAGGCGCCTTGGGCGGTATTTGATTGCCACAAGATGCCAGGCGCAGGCCCACCAAGGCTGCGAACGACCAGATCGCCGTTGTCTCCAACCCAGAGATATGCGCCTGGGTTATTACTAACCCGGCCACCAAATAGGTAGCTCTCTTGGCCTATGCTGCGTAGCGGACGGAGGAGGCCTGGAAGAAGGCGCGGACCTTGGCGGGGCGGCGCTGCAGGCTGCGCATGTAGGAGGTCAGGCCAGCCTTCAGCGCGGCCTTGTCCCTGGGCACCTGGCGCCGCGCCATGGCTTGCTTGACGTCGTTGTTGAGAAACTCGTCGGGATTGTGCTCCGGCGCGTAGGGCGGGAGATAGAACAGTTCGAGCCGCTCAGCGTTGGCCTTCACCCAGGCGGTGACCCGTCTGGCGCGGTGGACCCGCAGATTATCGGCGATGACGAACAGCTTGCGCCCGGCGCCCTGCACCAGACGCCGCAGGAAGATCAGGAAGGTCGTGGCGGTGAGCGCGCCGTCATAGACCATGAATTGCAATGTGCCGCGGTTGGTCAGGCTGGAGATCATCGACTGCGTGACCCGTGCAGCCGGCCGTAGCAGGACGGGCGTCTTGCCTTTTGGGGCGAAACTCCGGCCGTAGTTGGCCTGGTTGGACAAACCGGTCTCGTCCGCCCAGTGGATCTCGGCGCCCTCTGCCTTGGCCCGCTCGGCAATCGCCGGATACTCTTGTCGCAGCCAGGCGCGGACCGCTGGCTCGCGGCGCTCGAGGGCCCGTCGTGCCGGGCGCTGCGCGGTGAAGCCCCAGGCCCGCAGGGCGCGCCCGAGGGCCGAGGCCGACAGCCGCACCCCGGTCTCGCGCTCAATCAGCGCGCCGACCGCCTCACGGGTCCACAGCGCGAACGGCAGCTTCAGCTGATCCGGGCAGCGGTCCGCGATCAGGCGCCGGATCCTCTGCTCCTGTGGAGGCGAGAGCGCCTTCTGCTCGCCCGGCCGGCGACCGCGCCGCCCACCATCCAAGGCAGCCTCCCCGGATTGCCGCACCGCCTCGACCCATTCCCCGACAAAGCGACGGTTCACGCCGACGGCCGCCGCGGCCTCAATGCGAGTTTTGCCCCCCTCCACCATGGCAACGGCCACGCGGCGCAGCTCTGCCTGGGTAGCCGGGTCAAGCTTGCGGAAGTCACGACGGAGCGCCATGCCCGGACTGTCGCACAGCACCCCGCAGAATGCTACCTATTTGGTGGCCTGGTTAGTAGCTGTGTTTGACGCCCATCGTCGCTGTCTATTTTGATCATAAAGAACCAAGTTTCCATCATTTTGCATGATGAGCTCGGGTGGAGCCGGGAGTGGCGGGGGGGTGACCCGTTTTTACATCCACCTTGGGGGGTTCTAGGCTCAAAACCTTCTTGGTGGTTGAAGCCCCAGGGGCCCAGATCTCCTTGACCAGGGGACCCTGAGCGAACAGAGCAACCGCCCCTAGTTTTGGGTCTACGGTAAGCCGGTACTTCTTGTTGTTCGATAGCAAGCTGTTGCCAGCAGCTAGAACTTGTCCGGAAAGAAGAACACTTGCCATGTCGTCCTCTCAAAAGGAAAGTTATGCCACGGACCATGCTGCGAGCACCATTCTCGGATGCTTGGAATGGCCCCATTAGTCACGAGGTCATGACGCGACCACGTTTTCGCATATTCGGTTGTCCTTAACTATGTCCGACGTCACATCAAACCAATTTTTAATCAGCGGCTGGAAGTCGTTCTGGCAAAAGGCCGGGCTGGTTCATGCGTCGGGCCAGAGCGCGTAGCGGATCTCGTCGCGCTGGACGACATGGATCGCGTTGGGAAATACGACATGCCGCCGGCGTGATCGAAATGGAGGTGCGAGTACACCACGTAGCGTGCATCCGCGGTGCGCATGCCGAGCTTGTCGAGCTGTGCGTCAACCGCGTGGGGGCGGGTGAAGCCGTGCGCGCCGAATGCGTCACGCAGGCTCGCACCCCAATAGGCGTCGGCGCGCTCGGGGTCGGCGACGGCATGGTTGATCCCGGTGTCCCACAAAATCAGCCCGTGCTTGGGATGCTCGATGATGCCGACCGTGGTCGGGACGGAGACCGTGCCGGGCGCGAAGGCGACCAGCTTGTTCTTGTCGGGGTTGAGGGGGCCAGCATTGACCGCTGTCACGCGAAGTCCTGGCATTGCTTCCTCCTCTGTCTTCGGTTGACCGTCTTTTTCGTCGCCGCAGCATCAGGCCGCCACACCGGCGATGCAAGATCCGCGACGATTATCCGTGCCCTCCTACCGCCACCTCCCTAGCCGTTCGGCCGCCTCGATCATGTCGGCCTCCGGGCCGCAGTAGCTGAACCGCACGAAGCGACTGCCGCGCGCGCGATCGAAGTCGACGCCGGGCGCGGCGGCGACGCCGGCCTCGGCCAGCATCCGCGCGCAGAGCGCGGCGCTGTCGTTCGATCGCTCGGTCACGTCGGCGAAGAGATAGAACGCGCCCTCGGCGGGACTAACCAGGCGGAAGCCGGCTTCGGGCAGCCTGGCCACAAGATGGTCGCGGGAGCGGCGGTAGCGGGCGACGTTGGCTTGCAGCTCCGCGTGGCAGTCGAACGCCGCCTCGGCCGCCACCTGCGCGACATGGGGGGCGCTGATGAACAGGTTCTGCGCCAGGCACTCGACCGGGCGAACCATGTCCTCGGGCAGAACCAGCCAGCCGATGCGCCAGCCGGTCATGCTGAAATACTTGGAGAAGCTGTTCACCACCACGGCGTTCGGAAAGGCCGCCGCAGTGGCGAGGGGGGAATTGTAGTTCAGGCCGTGATAGATCTCGTCGCTGACCAGCCGCACGCCCACGCGATCGCACCAGGCGGCGATGGCGGCAAGCTCCTCTGGATGCAGCATTGTTCCCGCCGGGTTGCACGGGCTGGCGACGATCAGCCCCTCGGGCGGCGGGTCCAGCCGTTCCAGCATCGCGACCGTTGGCTGGAACCGCGTCTCCGGCCCGGCCTCCAGGATCACCGGGTTGAAGCCGAGCGCGGTCAGGATGTTGACATAGGGCGGGTAGAAGGGCGCGGCCATCGCCACGCGGTCGCCCTGGTCGAAGGCGGCGAGGAAGGCGAGGGGGAATGCGCCCGAGGCCCCCACCGTGACCGCGACCCGCTCCGGCGCGACAACGAGGCCGTACCAGTCCCGGTAGTGCGCGGCGATACGCTCGCGCAGGCCGCGCCTGCCCAGCGACTCGGTGTAGCCCAGCGCCTCTCCGGACCGCAGCGCGGCGATGGCGGCGTCGCGCGCGCCGGCGGGGGCGCCCGTGCCGGGCTGGCCGACCTCCATGCGGATCACCCCCGGCGCGCCCGCTGGCAACGCCGCTTGCCGGGCATTCGCGGCGGCGATCACGTCCATGACGATGAAGGGCGGAGCCGACGCGGCGCGTCCGATCTTGAGCGCCATGCTCAACCCCCGCCGCCGCCGACGGCCAGCCCCGCGCCGCGCGGGTCGGCGGCCCAGGCGCAGCTTGCCTGAGCCCCCGGCAGGCCATCGGCGCAGACAACGACATTCGCCCGCCCTGGCTCTGGCACCGGCTCGGGCATCGGAGCGCCGGTGCGGAGCGCGTTTGCCATCGCCACGGCCACGGCCAGGCCCGAGGCGTTCTGTCCCGAGCCTCCGACCGCCGCGCGGAACGTCGCGCGCGATCGGCCGGTGGCGATGGCGGCGGCGAGCAGGGGGGGCGGCACGCTGCGAGGAGAGGCAGCGAGCAGGAAGCCCAGGCTGGGCGCGATCCGGCCCGTGCCGAAAAGATTGTCCATGGTCAGCGCGCAGGCGACGGCGCCGCCCGTGTTGTCGAGTGTCACGAACGTGGTCGTCGCGGGCAAGGGCGGCAGCGCGGCGGCGGGCGCCTCGGCCGAGAGCAAGGTGCGCGGGTCGCCGCCGGATTGGCGCCAGGTGGCCGAGACCGCCTGTGCCCGCGCCCCGGCCTCGGCCAGCGCCGCCGGATTGGCCAGCAAGACCTGGAACGCGGCGGCGGCGGCAAGCCCGCCATCGGCGGGCGGGGGAAGGAAGGCCACCTGGTCGCGCCCATCGGATAAATCGATGGCCGGAGCCCAGGTGGGCAGCCCGGCATAAAGCTCGGGCAGCGTGACCGGCCCGCCGGCAAGGCGGGACGCCTCGACGATGCGCCGCGCCAGCGCGCCCTGGTAGAAGTCGCCGACGCCGGCCGTGCGGATTTGCGCCAGGGTGGTCGCCAGCGCCGGCTGGACGAACCGATCGCCAACGGCCAGCGGCGTGCCATTGCGGCTGAACACGGCGCGTGCCTGGGGATCGGCCAGCAGCGGCTCGGCGACGAGCCGCAAATCGTCGACGAAGGCGCGCGAGGCGACAGCGCCCGAGCGGGCCAGCTGCTCGGCCGGGCGCACAAGCTGCTCGAACGGCAGATGGCCATAGCGCGCGTGCAACAGGAACAGGCCACGGGGCAGCATCGGCACCGCCGCCGGCCGATCGGCCTGGGTGACGCCAGGCGGGCGCGGCGGCGCAAGGGGGACGAAGATCGCCGCCTCTGGAAAGCCCTTGTTCGCCGCGTTCCGTCCCGGGCGGAAGGCGAGGCAGGCGCCGCCTCCTCCCAGGCCGGCGCGGGAAGGCAGGGTGACGGCCAGCGTGGTGGCCACCGCCACCGCCGCGTCGGCGGCGCTGCCGCCAGCCGAGAGCGCCTGACGCCCGACCAGCGCGGCCTGCGGCTCGTCGGCGACGACCGCGCCGAGGAACCCCGTTACGTGGCCCGGCGTGCCCTCCGGCACTCCCCCGGAACCAGTCAGCGGACTGGTGACGACATCGACGGCCGAGCAGCTCGTGAGAGCCAGGCCTAGCCCGAGCAAGACACGCGAGAGCCGGCCGGCGATCCCCGATTCCCTTCCTTCCACGCCGCGCTCCCCCGCAGTGCCGCCCGCAGCGGGCTGCCATAGACGCCTTCCTCCGGTCCCGCAACCAAATGGCGGGGGGCGGCCCGCTTGGGTGTCCGCACCGGGTCGGAAGCGTTGGCGGGCGGTCCCGCCTTCGCCACGGTCAGAACGGCTTGGCGACGACGAGGATCGCGATGCCGGCGGCGAGCCCGATCACCAGCCAAGTGCCCATCGGCGGCCCGGGCGCGCGCGTCGGCGCACCGCCCACGAGGCGGCGGATCGCGCCGGACTGGGCGCCGTGCAATCCGGACAAGGCGAGGACGAGCACCAGCTTGGCTTTCAGCCGTCCGAACGAGAACCAGCCGCCCCGCAGCGCGAGGGCGAGGCCCAAGGCCCAGACCAGCAGCATGGCCGGCGTGGTCACGCGCTGCTGCCAGGCGCGCAGGGCGCGTGCGGCGTGCGCTCCGTCCGCCAGCGCGGCAAGGCCGGCGAGCAAGGGCAGCAGCAGCGCGGCGGCGAGCACGCCGCCCACGAAAATCAGCGCCGCGGCGACGTGCAGGGCCTTCAACCAGAGATACGGCACGGCGGCTCAGGCGCCCGGCCGTGCGAGGCGGGCGGCCCTGCGCCGGATGAAGCCAAGGTTGGCGAAGCCAGCGAACGGGACGAAGGCCACGAGCAGCAGGCGCGCGACGTCCCGGCGCGCCCAACCACCTCCGGTGACGGTCTCAGGGACCGTTGTCTAATCGCGCCTCCCCGGTCAAGCTCTTTTTCATCTGCTTCGCTTGCCTTGAGCGGACGCTCTGCCGGTTCAGGGTTGTCTCCGCGGTCAGGGACTGTGCCGCTGCCGCACGATGGTTTCCGGTGGGGGAACCTCACAATGTCAGCGAACGCGGTCTCTTCGCCGCGGCGGGCATATCGTGATGGTCCTGACCACGTCCCGGCAGGGACGCCTCTTCCGCCAGGGCGGGCGGAACTGGTGATCTCGCTCCTATACCGTCACGCGGCCTTGGCCAGGGCGGGTTCCGCGCAGAACGCCTCGCCGCTGGACCACATCGCATGCAGGATGGCCGAGAGCTTGCGGGCCACGGCAACGACGGCCTTCTTGTGGCCGCTCCTCGCCTTCAGCATCAGCCCCCACCGCCTCAAGGCGCTGTCCGAGCGCGAGCGGGTCAGCACCTGGTTGGCGGCCTCGTAGAGGTAGGTGCGCAGCAATGGGTCGCCGCAGCGCGAGATGCGTCCTGAGACGTCGATCTCGCCGGACTGATAGCGGCTGGGTGTCAGCCCGAGCCAGGCGCCGACGGCGCGGGCGCCCTGGAACAGCGCGGGGTCTTCCACCGTGCCGACGTAAGTCAGCGCCGTGATCGCGCCGACGCCGGGCGCCGTCATCAACAGCCGACAGCGCTGGTCGCGCCGGGCGGCCGCAACGGCCGCCTTGTCGAGCACGACAACCCCATCCCGCACCGCGCGCCAAGCCTCGAGCAGGGGCAGCACGATCAAGCCCAGCCCCGGGCGCATCGGCGCGCGCTCGCGCACACTCGCCTCGAAGTGCCGGCCGCCACCGCCCGGCGGCAGCGCCAGGCCGAACGTCCTCAGGATGCCGCGGATCTGATTGGCGAGGTCCACCGCGGTGCGCACGAGCTGGCGGCGAGCGGTGACGAGGTTGCGGAGCAGCATGCCATCCCAGGACTTGACCCGGACCTGGCGAAAGAAGCCGGTGCGCAGCAGCTGCGCCAGGCCCTCGGCGTCGTTGGCGTCGGTCTTGTTGGGCCTGACCTGTAGCACCGCCTTGGCCTGACGCGCATCCATGCACACCACGGGCAGGCCGGCCTCGGCCAATGCGTGGCAGAGCCAGGTCGAGAGGAAGCCGGTCTCCAGGCCGATGCGCACCACCTCGGGCGCATGCTCGCGCACGACCGCGGTGAGTGCCTCGGGCTCGGTGGCGCACTTGCCGCGCCAGAGGCAGCGGCCCGCCTCGTCCATGACGTGGACACTGGTGGTGCGGAGCGAGACGTCGAACGCGACATACGAGCCCATGCTGCCCTCCTTGGTCGAGACCGGAGCCGATCTCAGCAGACGCGCGGGCGGAAGGGGAACGGATCAGGCACCCAGGCCGGCCGCGCGATTACGCCATGTCCACAAATAGATCAGGAAGGCCAGGCCGTGGACCCGACCCATGGCGGCGGTGGCCCCGCGCCAACCCGCGAGGTGGCGCAGCGGCACGGCGACGAACACGAGAATCACAAGCGTCGATCCCTCGATCAGGGAAGCAAACTCCAAGCGGCGGAGCTGGCTCAGCTCCAGTCGCTGGGCCGCGTCCGCTCGGCTGGACCGCGCCCCGCGCCGGCCCGGTTCCGGCGTCTCGTCGCAGCAACCGCCTTCGCCGAAGCGGTCCCTAACAGTCAGATCTTGTTGCATTCTCATCGATTTGCTCCCGCCGGCAGTCGCCAGGGCGCGGACCATCGCGCCACCGGGCTGGCAGCGCGAGTGGCAGGAATGCCAGACTGCGCTGGTTTTCAGCCAAGGCCAGGAGTACGGACAGGCAACTGGCCGAGAAGGGGGTCGCCGGTGCATCGCGTCGCTGTCATCGCCGTGGACGGCGTCGTGCCGTTTGATCTCGCCATTCCCTGCGAGGTGTTCGGCCGAGCGGCCCTGACGGGCACCGAGCGCCCCTACGACGTGCGCGTCTGTGGCGTTTCGCAGACGGTTCACGCCGAGCATTTCGACCTGCGCGTGGCCTGGGGCCTCGACGCAGTCGGCGGCGCCGGGACAGTGATCGTGCCGGGCGTATCCGACACGGCGGGGCCGGTTCCCGGTCCGGTGATCGCATCCTTACGCGCCGCATATGAGCGGGGCGCCCGGATCGCCTCGATCTGCTCCGGCGCGTTTGTGCTCGCCGCCGCCGGACTGCTCGACGGCCGCGCCGCGACGATCCACTGGCTCGCGGCGCCAGCGCTGGCGGCGCGGTATCCGCGAATCCGCGTGGACCCGAATGTCCTCTATGTCGATGAAGGTCAGATCCTGACCTCGGCCGGGGCGGCCGCGGGCCTCGACCTATGCCTGCACATGCTGCGCCGGGACCACGGGGTCGCCGTGGCGGCCCATGCCGCGCGCCTCGCTGTCATGTCCCTCGAGCGCCAGGGCGGGCAGGCGCAGTTCATCACCCACCCGCCACCGTCCTCGTCCGCGAGCCTCGCGCCGCTGCTGCGGTGGCTGGAGGGGAACCTGCATCGACCCGTGAGCGTGGACGAGATGGCGCGGCAGGCCGCGACCAGCCAGCGGACATTCAATCGCCGCTTCCGTCAGCAGACCGGGGTCACCCCTCTGCAATGGTTGCTGACAGCGCGGGTCCGCCGGGCGCAGACGCTGCTGGAGACCACCGACCTCGCCGTCGAGCAGATCGCGACACGATCCGGCTTTGGCTCCGCGCCGGCGTTCCGGGACCGGTTCTCGCGCGTCGTGGGCCTCAACCCCAGCGCCTACCGCAGGGTGTTCAGCGGCAGGGGCGCGGCGCGGCGATAGGTTGAGTGCCACCAAACGCCGCTTGCCTTCGCCGCCGCCGCACAGGACAAACGGATATGCGAACGCCGCGCCCGCCCGTCCTCCTTGTCCTGCTCGCGCTGGTCGCCCTGCCCCGGCTGGCGCTGGCGGAATCGTTCACCGCCGCCCAGCGCGATGAGATCGTGCAAGTGCTGCGGGACGCGCTGAAGCGGGATCCCTCCATCCTGCGCGACGCGATCGAGGCGCTGCGGCAGGACGAAGCCCGGCGCAGGGCTGACGCGTTGCAGGCCCAGGCCGGGCGCCTGGTCGATCCCGCGGACCCGGTGGTGGGCAACCCGAAGGGCGACGTCACCATCGTCGAGTTCTTCGACACGCGCTGCCCGTATTGCCGGCGTTTGGAGCCGACGATGGCCTCTCTCCTGACGGAGGACAAAGGGGTGCGGCTCATCCTCAAGGATTTGCCGGTTCTCGGCCCGGCCAGCACGCTTGGCGCGCGCGCCCTGCTCGCCGCGCAGCGCCAGGACGGATATGAGAAGCTGCGCGCCGCGCTGATGCGGCCGGGCTTCGTGCCGAGCGAATCGAGCTTGGCGACAGCGGCCCAGAATGCCGGCCTCGACTGGTCGCGGCTGAGGCAGGACATGGCCGATCCGATGATCGAGCGGCGTCTCTCGGCCAATCTGTCCCTGGCCCGTTCCCTCGGCATCGAAGGGACCCCGGCACTGATCGTGGGTAAGGAGCTGATCCCCGGCGCGGTCGAGCTGGCCGATCTGCGCCGCGCCGTGGCCCAGGCACGGTCGGGTAAGTAGCGCCGCCACCTGTCGGTCCCCGTTTGAAAAGGCATCTTTTGTCCCCGATAGAAATGTCACCGGGGATTGCCGCGCGAAGGTGAAATAGCGCCCCAGGCGGGCGCGCCTCCTCATCGGCCAGCACCCTCGATGAGCCGTGTGCCCGACGGTTCGGATGATCACTCTGCCGCCGCGGCGAGAACCGCGCGCGACGGTCGCCCCTTGCTTGGTCTGCCCGGTGCCTCGAGATTGTTCGGCGGCCGTTGTCGCCGCGGGTCATGGCGCCGACGGTGCGGCTCGAAGGCGTCCTGCTGCTGCTTGATCAACGCGAGCGCGGCACCCAGGCGTTTGTTCGCCACGATCGAGCCGGGCTCGACGAGTTGGACCTTGTCGAAAACCCGAAACGGCAACGCTGACCCGTTGAACCGCACCGCGAACCGGCCATCGGGATAGTTCACCACCTCGACCTTCTTGCGTGCCAGGCCTCGCGCCAGTGGCGTGGGGTCCAGCATGAGCATCATCCGGTCATAGTGGAGCGTGAGATTGTTGGTGAGTGTGCGTTCCTCACGCCACGCCAGGATCTCGTCGAGGTCATCCTGGGGCGTCAGCTTGCGATGCAGATCCTTGGGGTTGGTGGGCGTCCGGCCGAAGCGCCCGTTGTGGGTGGCGATGAACCTGGGCAGCCACGCGTTGGCCGCCGCGATCGTCGAAATGCCGGCCAGGCGCAGCTCCTTCACAAGCCGGTCCTGCAAAGTGCCGAATGCGCGTTCGACGCGGCCCTTCGCCTGCGGACTGTTGGCACAAATGATGTCGATGTTCAGCGCGGAAAGCGCCCGACCAAACTGCGTGGTGCGATCGCCGCCGATCGCGTCCTTGCTGTTGACCCGGAAGACGCCATGCTTGTCGCTGTAAAACGCGACCGGCTTGCCATGCGTCTCCAGGTACGCGCGGGTCGCGCGGAAATAATCGAAGGCGGACTCCGACGCGACGAATCGCAGGTGCATCAGCCGGCTCGTGGCGTCGTCGACGAACGCGAGCAGCGTGCACACCTCGCCGCGATCCTCGAACCAGGCGTGCTCCGAGCCATCGATCTGCACCAGCTCACCCAGACACGCGCGCCGCCGGCGCGGCTGATGCGGGGAGGGCAGCCTGTGACGGCGATCGGTCCACAGGCCGTCCGCCATGATCCATTGCCGCAGGGTCTCGACGCCGATCCTGAGACCGTGGCGCTCGGCCAGCTTCTCGGCCGCCAGCGTCGGGCCGAAGTCGGTGTAGTGCTCCCGGACCAGGGTCAGCACCGTGCGGCGAAAGGTCCCGCCGTGTTTGCGATTGCTCGGACGGCCGCGTTTGCGAGAGGCCAGCGCCGACGGGCCGGTGGCCTCAAACGCGCGACGCAGTCGGAAGACCTGACGGCGACCCAGACACATCAACGTCGCGGCGGCACCGACGGTGAGCCGACCATCCGCGAGATCGACCATCACGCGCCGTCGGCTCAGCTCCCGATCGCTCATCTGGATCACCGTCATCGTACGCCACCCCAAACGTGCCGACGACAGACTGATCTAGTGACAGCTCTATCGGGGACGCGGGCGACATTTCTATCGGTGATTTACACCACCTTGGCGCGAATGCGCCATTCTGGCGAATCGGGCGCGCCGACCGTATCTGTACGCCATGCGCTTCCATACACTCCTGATCGCTTCGGCCCTGGCGGCCGGCGGGATCTGTCCTGCCCTGGCCGTGCCCCATCACCCCGCGCAGCCCGCCGATGCCGGCCCCACGGAGCTGGGCCGGTTCGCCGATTGGATTGCGGCGCGCTATCAGCAGAACGGACAGACCGTGTGCTACGCCTTCACCCGCGCCAGGTCCGTGCAGCCCGCCTCCGGCACAGCGCCCTTAATGACCGTGACCGAGCGCCCCGCGAGCCGCGACGAGGTCGCCATCGCCTCCGCCGGCCCGTTTCCAAGGGACGCGACCGTCATCGTGCAGGTTGGCCGGACCGGGTTGGATTTCTACACCGCGTCCTCGGACGCGTTCGCCCGCAACGGCAAGGCGGCCGTCGAGGCGCTGCGCCACGGCAGCCTTGCCGTCGCCCGCGGACCTGGAACGAGTCCCGTGCGCCAGACCCACGTGTTTAGCCTGCAAGGCTTCGCCCCCGCCCTCGAGGCGATCCTCAAGGCCTGTCCGGCCCGCTGATGTCCGCGCTGGACCTCACCGAGGCCGAGCGGGCGCGCATCCTGGCCAAGTCCGCCCTGTTCGACCCGCCGGCCGCGCGGCTTTCCGATGGGCGGCGCGACCTGGTCGGCCTGTCGCGCCAGGAACTGGCCGAGGAGATGGCGGCGATCGGAGAGGCGCCGTTCCGCGCCCGCCAGCTCTGGCACTGGATCTACAATCGGGGCGAGACGGATTTCTCCCGCATGTCCTCCATCGCGCGACCCTTGCAGGAGCGGCTCGCCGAGCGCTTCGTCGTCGGCCGGCCAGAGGCGGCGCTGGTGCAGACCTCGGCCGACGAGACCCGCAAGTTCCTGTTCCGGTTCCGCGACGGGCAGCAGGCGGAGACGGTGTACATCCCCGACCGGCAGGAAGACCGGGGCGCGGTCTGCATCTCCTCGCAGGTCGGCTGCACGCTCTCCTGCCGGTTCTGCCACACCGGCACGCAGCGCCTGGTGCGCAACCTAGGCGCGGCCGAGATCGTCGGCCAGTTCATGGCGGCGCGGGACGCCTATGGGGAGTGGCCGAGCCCGCGGGGCGAGACGCCGCGCCTGCTGTCCACCATCGTGCTGATGGGCATGGGCGAGCCACTCTACAACTATGCCAACGTCGCCAAGGCGATGCGCATCGTCATGGACAATGAGGGCGTCGCGCTGTCGCGCCGGCGCATCACGCTCTCGACGTCCGGCGTGGTGCCGGTGATGGACCGCGCCGGGGCGGAGCTGGGCGTCAATCTCGCCGTGTCGCTGCACGCGGTGCGCGACGACCTGCGCGATGAGCTGGTGCCGCTCAACCGCAAGTATCCGATCGCCGAGCTGATCGCCGCCTGCCGCCGCTATCCGGGTGCGACCAACGCGCGGCGGATCACGTTCGAATACGTCATGCTGAAGGGCGTGAACGACAGCCTGGCGGATGCGCGCGAGCTGGTCCGCCTGATAAACGGCATTCCGGCGAAGGTGAATCTGATCCCGTTCAACCCTTGGCCAGGCAGCCAGTACGAGACCAGCAGCGGCAACGCGATCGCCCGCTTCGCGCAGGCGGTGATGGACGCCGGCTACGCCGCCCCAGTACGCACGCCGCGCGGGCGCGACATCCTGGCCGCGTGCGGGCAGTTGCGGACGGAGGGGGAGCGACGGAGTGGCGCCCGTAATCGCGTCAGCTACGCAGGCAGTTCGTTGTAGCGGCGTTTCAAATCCATCCAGAACTGCCACATAAGCTCTAGCCGTTGCGCAGTGAAAAAGCTGCCTTTGTAATCCTGATCACGTAACGCAGCGAACCTTGAGCGCAAAATGACTTCCTTAAAGGCATCGAGGAATCTTTGGCTCGGAGGTATCGAACGGCTCGGGTGGCATTGGATCCATTGCTAGGACCGCTCCCTGCGGCTCTCCACCTTCAAATGTGAACGCGTTTGGCACGTGTATACCACTAGAGCATGTCCACCAGGGTTTGGATCTCTGCCGAGGAGTTCCGTCTGCCCTCGATTGCCAACGGAGCTATGCCGGAAACTGGGTGACGCCGTGATCAGGCGGCGGTCTGCTTTGGCGTGTTGGTGACCTCGACGCCGTTGGTGAACGTGACACCCTGGACGACCTTGGGCAACTGGTTTTCGCCTTTGAGCCGACGCCAGGTTTTGGCGGCCGCCATTACCAGCTTGAACACCATCAGCCGGGCGGTGTCCTGCGACAGCGCGCCCTTGGTGCGGATGGTGCGGTGCCGGACGGTGGCGAACACGCTCTCGATCGGGTCGGGTAACTGCTCAACCCACCCCCGCCAGTTTGTCTTGAGCGACCGGCGAAATTGGAGTTGACGCGGTAACGGGCGACTCGATTCAAGGTTGGGGTGAACACCGATCTTGACCTGAGCAAGCTGTCGCATGCGGAGAAGGATGCCCTCATCCTCTCGCTTGCTGCGCAATTACAAGCGGCACTGGCGCGGATTGCTGAACTGGAGAAGCGGCTGGCCGAGTTGCAGCTTCCGCCGAAGACGCCGGACAATTCCAGCGTGCCGCCGTCGAAGGGTCTAAAGCACAACGTGGCGGACAAGCCGAAGCGGAGCGGTCCTCGCGCGGGCAGCGTGGGGCGCAGGGGCGGCGGGCGGGAATTGACGGCCGAGCCCGACGAGGCGGTGATCGCCCGCGCGGCGCGCTGCCAATACTGCCAGTCGGCACTCGCCGACGCCGACCAGAAGCTCGATGCCCGCTACGATAAGGTCGAGCTGCCCCGCGTGCGCCCTGTGGTGACGCGGGTGGAACGCTATGCCGGGCGTTGCCAGTGCTGCGGTCGCACCACGCTGGCAGCGCTACCGGAGGGGCTGGAACCGGGCACGCCGTTTAGCATCAACATCGTCGCATTGGCGATGTATCTGCGTTTCACCCACGCGATCAGCTACGAGCGGCTGAGCCGGATGATGCTGGATCTCCATGCCCTGCGGATCAGCGAGGGCGCGCTGGACGCCGCCTTCCGTCGCGCCCGTCCACGTTTGGAGGCCGATGTCGCCGCAATCCTCGCGCGCCTGCGCCGCGCCCGCGTGATCGGATCGGACGAGACCTCGGTGCGCGTCGGTGGCGTGACCCGCTGGAATTGGGTGTTCCAGAACAGCGACGTCGCGATCCACGTCATCCGCGGCAGCCGTGGCGCCGGTGTGGTCGGCGCGGTGCTGGACGGGCATCGGCCGATGATCTGGGTCTCCGACCTCTACGGCGCCCAGCAGGGGCACGCCGAAATCTGGCAGGTCTGCCTCGCGCATCAGTTGCGCGACTGCCAGTATGCGATCGAGGCGGGGGATGCGGTGTTCGCCCCGCGCATGAAGGCGCTGCTGCTGCGCGCGGTGCTGCTGGCGCGGCGGCACCGCGCGCTGGCCGAGAGCACGCGGCGCGAATACCGGCGACGGCTGGAAGTGGCACTCGACGCTGTGATCGCGCTGGCGCCGACGCAGCGCGACGGTAAACGGCTGCGCAAGCGATACGCCAGGTTCCGCGAGCACCTGTTCACCTTTCTCGACCATCCCGAGATCACCGCCGACAACAACGCGAGCGAACGGGATCTGCGTCCCACCGCAACGTATCGCAAAGTCACCGGCGGATTCCGTTCCGACTGGGGTGCTGATCTATTCGCCGCCGTCCGCTCCGTCGTCGGCACCGCCAAGCGCCGCGGGATCGACGCCTATCAGGCCATTCGCGATACGCTATGCGGCCAGTCCGTGCTCACCCCGGGATGAGCAGTTACCGGGTTGGACGTGCGCAGATGATCCCAGTGCTCGGCGGGGAAGTCGTAAAACGTCAGTAGCGCGTCGCGGTCCTTCACCAGGCAGACGACCGCCTTCTCGTATTTGGCCGCATACTTCTCGGCGAAGGTGGCGATCGCGGTCTCGGCCGTTGCGCGGTCCGGCGCCTGCCAGATCTCGCGCAAGTCGGCCTTGGCCGCGGGCTGGACGGACTTGGGCAGCTTGTCCAAGATGTTGGCGGTCTTGTGCACCGTGCAGCGCTGGTGCCGGGTTGCCGGCGACACTTCCTCAAGCGCCTTCCAGAAGCCGAGGGCGCCGTCGCCAGTGGCCAACTCGGGCGCGATGGCGAGGCCGCGGGCCTTGAGGTCGACCAGCAGCTCGCGCCAGCTCTGCGCGCTCTCGCGCACGCCGACCTGAAAGCCGAGCAGTTCCTTCCTGCCCTCCGGGGTGGCGCCGATCAGCACCAGCATGCACTCGGCCCGCGGCTCCATGCGGGCCTACAGGTAAACACCATCCGCCCAGACATACACATAGCGCCGGGCCGACAGGTCGCGCCGCTGCCAGCGCGCATAGTCGGCCTCCCACTCGTCTCGTAGCCGCGCAATCACCGAAGACGACAGGTTCGGGGCATCCTTGCCCAGCAACGCGCTGAGTGCTTCCTGAAAGTCGCCCATCGAGACCCCGCGCAGGTAGAGGATCGGCAGCAGAGCATCCAGGCTCCGGGTTCGCCGTGCCCAGCGCGGCAGGAGGGCCGAGGTGAAGCGAATGCGATCACCAGCGACGTCCGCGCCGCCGCGGTCGCGCAGCTTGACCCGCCGCACCGCGACCGGGCCGATCCCGGTCTGCACCAGGCGCTCCGGGCCGTGCCCGTGCCGCACGACCCGCTCGCGCCCATCCGCCAGCCGCACGCCTTTCATCGCGGCCAGGAACGCCTCGGCTTCGGCCTCGACCGCCTGCGCCAACAGCCGGCGGGCGCCGCTCCTCAAAATCGCCGTCAGCGGATCGTCGACCTCATCGGACTGACGGAAGGAAACCACAGTGGTAGCCCGCTTATCGGCCAATCGACCCGCTCTTGTACTTTGCAGCAGGGAAGCGCAAAGTCGCTCTGAACGCGGCGTCTCGGAGCAGAACGGTGCGGGCAATCATGAAGGGGCTGACGGACGTTGAGTTCGAACGACTCTACGGGACGGAGGGTCAGTGTCTGGCGGCGTTGGTGGCGGCGCGCCAACGTGAAGGAATGCCTTGCCCGCGCTGCGCCAATCTGAAGAGCTATGTCTACGGCCGCCGTGTCGGCTGCACGCGCTGCGGCCGACGTTGGTCGGTCACCGCGGGCACCGTGATGGCGGACACCAAGCTGTCTCTGACCACTTGGTTCCGCGCCATGCACCTGATGAGCAGCACCAAACAGGCGATCTCGGCGGTCGAGCTCGGCCGCAGGCTGGGCCTGGGCTATGAGACGGCCTGGTATCTGCACAAGCGGCTCCGCCACGCCATGACCGAGCGGACGGAGCGCTATTCGCTCGGGGGCGCGAGCGACGACGATGCCGCGCCGCCGGTAGTGGAGGCGGATGACGTGTGTCTGGGAGGTGAAAGGAACCAAGGCAGCGGAACCGAAGGCAAGACCTGCGTCATCGTCGCCTGCGAGCGGCATGCGGACGGGCGCATGGGCCATGTCGCGATGCGCGCGGTCAGCGCCTTCTCCAGCGAGGCGGTGGCCGCGTTCCGCGATGCCCACATCGCCGCCGGCGCGACTGTGCACACGGACGGCTTGCGGGCGTTCAACGCCTTCGGTGAAGCCGGGCGGACGCATGTCGCCACCGTCACCGGCGGCGGGCGTCCGGAGCGCGAGCGCAGCGCCCCGTTCTTCACCGTCAACACCCTGGTCGCCAATCTCAGTACCGCGCTCAAGGCCACCCACAAGCGGCTCTCCCCCAAGCATCTGCCCGACTATCTCGGCGCCTTCTGCTGGACCACCAACCGGCGCCGCAACATGCGAGGCATGGTCAACGCGCTTTGCCGTGCCGTCGCTGCGTCGTCCCGTCTGACCCACAAAGGCGTCTACCCGTGACGGGTCGATTGGCCGATAAGCGGGCAGTGGTAGTGCTCATCGTGGCGTATCGCTCCTTCGGGAGATTCGGGCAGGCTCATCACCCGCCCCGATACGCCGCCTTGCTCACGCCGCCATCACCCAGTTTCGGCCATAGCTCATTGCCAACAGAGAACCCACAAACCACGGCGAAAAAGTGTTAAATCTTCGGGGGCTTCGACATCTAAGCCATTATCAATCTGCTTGTGGACGGCTTCATCCACTCGACCAAGGCTGCGCTCGATTTGCAGATCGTTGTAATCGTAATCCCAATTTCCGACCCAAGAAACTAGGGGAAAATCATCTTTTGCCGGATGGAAGTTTGCGAAGGTGACGCGCGGGGGCTTTATGTAAGCACGCTCTCGAAATACGCGGCGAGCATCCTTAATATCGCGCGGTAGAATCGGCCTGCTTTGCTTCCAAAGTTCGGAAAACCACAGCATTGCACCTTCTGCGGGTATCTCCACGCCGGCCTCGATCCAACCGCTAAGCTCCCTCCCCTCCAGCCCAAGGCCGTTGATCGAGGCGTTGGCAGACGCAATAACTGCCTGGCTGTCCCCGATGTAGATCTTGGCATGAAGCCGATCGCATTGTTGGACACTCGCGCCGGACTTCATCAAGGTTTCAATCACGTCGGGATTGGTGCCGCCCATCCTCAAATTGCATATCAGTCTGACTTCACGATTCTGAGGCGGGCCGATGAGCTCCTCAGCTCCCTTGCCCCAAAAGGCTACTGCGCACAACCCTCTTTTACCAACTGAAACGCGAGTAATCGCGTCGCGAAGATGAGCTCCACTCAGAAGGCGCATTCTTGTACTTTTCCCGTATTGGTTGAGCGTAGAATTGGTAAAAAGCTGGCGTGCTCGCGGAGTGCTTTGCCTCCCCCTGATGACTCGTCACGTCAGCAGTCTCTCCATCACTGATCAGCCCCGCCCACGACCCCATTGGGAAGGCAGGAGGACTGGCTCGTTCAGGACGGACCCTCCTGCGTCGTCCGCAACGAACGGAAGAAGGCGGCGACGTCGGATGCCAGGGCGGCGGGCTGCTCCATGGCGGCGAAGTGGCCGCCTTTCTCCATCATGGTCCAGCGCCGGATGTCGGTGTAGCTCGCCTCCGCGATGCTGCGCGGCGGCCGCCGGATCTCCCTGGGAAAGGCCGCGTATCCCATCGGCACGTCCACCGTGCGCCCGGCCGGAATCGGCCATGGTCCGTGCAGCCGCGCGTAGTAGGGCCAGAAGGAGGCGCCGATGCAGCCCGTGAACCAATAGAGGGAGATGTTCGCCAGCATCCGGTCGCGGTCGATCGCGCTCTCGATCGTGCCATCGTTGTCCGACCAGGCGCGGAACTTCTCGGCGATCCAGGCGGCGAGCCCGACCGGGCTGTCGGTCAGGGCGAAGGCGAGCGTCTGCGGGCGGGTGCCCTGGATCCACTGATACCCGGTCTCCTCCTTGAGCCACACCGCGACCTCCTGAAGGTAGCGCGCCTCGTCCTCGGTCGAGTTCTCGGGCGGCGGCAGGTCCGGTCGGACCGAGAGCAAGTTGATATGGATGCCGAACAGCTTGGACGCGTGGTGGACGCCCAGCGCGGAGGCGATGAAGGCGCCCCAGTCGCCCCCCTGCGCGCCGAAGCGCGGATAGCCCAGCACCTCCGTCATCAGGTCGGCAAGGCAATCGGCCATCTCCGGCGCACTGAAGCGCCGCTGGCCGGGCCGGAACGACAACCCGTAGCCGGGCAGGGAGGGCGCCACGACCGTGAAGGCGTCCGTCGGATCGCCCCCGAACGCGCCGGGGTCGGCCAGGCGCGGGATGATGTCGATGAATTCGAAAACCGATCCAGGCCAGCCATGCATCAGCAACAGCGGCATAGGCTCTGGTCCCTTTCCCGGCACATGCAGGAAGTGCAGGTCGATGTCGTGCAGCGGGACCGTGTATTGTGGGAAGGCGTTGAGCCTGGCCTCCTGCGCCCGCCAGTCAAAGCCGGTGCGCCAATACTCGGCAAGGCCGCGCATGTAGTCCAGGCTGGCGCCATACGCCCAGGGCTCGCCGGGAGCTTCGTCCGGAAAGCGCGTCCGCCCCAGTCGCTCCTTCAACTCGGCGATATCCCTGTCGGGCACGGACAGCGTGAAGGGCCGCAGTGTCTGAGCCATGGGCGTCCTCCTCCGGTTGTCGCCGGAGGATGCGCCTGTCGCGTCAGGCCGGGAAGGTGCGGCGGTGACAAACGAGGCGGGTTCAGCCGCGCATGAAGCCATTCAGCTCCGGCGTGGTCAGCGCGTGGTCAAGATAGGAGAAGGTGCCCCGCTCCTTGACCTCCCGCGCGGCGCCAATCAGACCGCTGATCGCCGCCCGGTAAAGCGAGCTCGCCAAGCTGATCCGTTTCACCCCGGCCTCGGCGAGTTCCGCGACCGAAAATGACCGCCCCTTGATGCCGGCCATGAAATTGACCGGTCGCGACACAGCGGCACAGACCGCGCGCACCGCTGCCAGGTCGGGGAGACCAGGGGCCATCAGCACGTCGGCGCCGGCCGCCTCGAAGGCTTGCAGGCGCCGGATCGTGTCATCCACGTCTGGGTTGCCGCGCAGGAAGTTCTCTGCCCGTGCGGTCAGCACGAACGAAAACGGCAGCCCACGCGCGGCCGCGACGGCGGCGGCGATCCGCTCGCGCGCGTGCCCAAAGTCGAACAGGGGGTTCCGCGCGTCGCCGGTCGCGTCCTCGATCGAGCCGCCGACCAGTCCGGCCTGGGCCGCGAGACGGATTGTCTCGGCTGCGTCTTCCGGTCTGTCCCCAAATCCTTTCTCGAGGTCGGCAGAAACCGGAACGTCCACGGCTTCCACGATGGCTTGAGCGTGGGTGAGGGCCTCGACGCGCGCCACCATCCCATCGCACCGGCCGAGCACGCCCGCCGACGCGCCGCTCGAGGTAGCCAGGGCAGCGAAGCCAAGTCCTGCCAGGATTCGTGCGGACCCGGCGTCCCAGGGATTCGCTATCACGAAGGCATCCGGCGCCTCGTGCAGCGCGCGGAAACGCCGCGCCTTCTCGGATTGGCTGATGGTCATGCGATCTCCATCTTTTGGCTGCAAGCCGAGGATGAAATATGCCACGTGCTGCCAGGCAGGGAGTGTATCCGAGTGGTCGCACCGAAGAAGCTCGAGGAGATGCCGCAGAAGTTGGGGGATTCGGCGGATCGGCGGACCGAATTGGCGGCGGATCGGACGGTGCTCGCCGCCGAGCGCACCTACGCCGCCTGGGTCCGCACCGGGCTCGCTGCACTGGCCAGCGGCGTGGGGGCGGAAAGGCTGCTCTCAGGCGTGATTCCGGAATGGGGCGTGCGGGCCATCGGCAGCGTGCTCGTCTTGTTCAGCGCCTTCTCCTTTGGTGCCGCTGTGTGGCGAGAGGTATTCACCCGCGCCACGCCGCCTGAGCCCTCCACGCATCAGATCCACTGGATCGTTCTCTTTATCGTTAACGGGAGCTTGATTCTGGTCGCCGCGGGCGCGCTTGTCAGCGTCATTCTTGGCCGGACCACCGGAGGCTGACCGGGCGGAGGCGCAGTTGGCGCCGGCTGCCAGACGCTCCTATAAGCGGCCGTTCCAACCTCCGAGCGCCGATGGACACCGAGCCGTTCGATTTCGCCGACGCACGCAACCGCATGGTGGACAGCCAGTTGCGGCCCAACAAGGTGACGGACCCGCGCGTGTTGAGCGCGATGCGCGAGCTGCCGCGCGAGCGGTTCCTGCCGGCCCGGCTGCGCTCCAGGGCCTATGTGGACGAGGACGTGCCGCTGGGCGGCGGGCGCGTGCTGATGGAACCGCTGGTGATCGCGCGTCTCGTGCAATTGGGGGCGCCCAGCGAAGGAGAGCGCGTGTTGCTGGTCGGGGCGGGGGTGGGCTACGGAGCCGCCGTGCTCGCGCGCTGCGGCGTTCGGGTGATCGCGCTGGAGGAGGACCGCGCCCTGGCCGCCCTGGCCGAGCGCACGCTCGCCGAGCTGGCGCCAGGGGTCACGGTGGTGATCGGCCCCCTTGCCGCCGGCTGGCCGCAAGGGAAGCCCTACGACATCATCCTCATAGAGGGCGCGGTCCGGGACATTCCGGCTGCGCTGGTCGGACAGTTGCGCGCCGATCTCGGCCGGTTGGTGGCGGTGCGCGTGGCGATCGGCTCCATGGGATCGGCGGTGCTCGCCGAGCCGACGCCCCTCGGGTTGCGCGCCAAGCCGATGTTCGACTGCGCGACCCCGCCGCTGCCGTCGTTGTTGCCGAAGCCGAGCTTCACGTTCTAGGCGCGTCCTCAGCCGCCCAGCAGCCATGCGAGAAAGCCGGACCGGGGCTGCATCGCCTGGCGGATCGCCACCGCCGCCCCGTCGCGATCGGGGCTGGGCTGATCCAGCCCGGTCAGGATCGCCCGCGCCTTGCCGGCGCCATCAAAGACGTAGACCCCGGTCGCATGGCTCACCGCGTAGGGCGCGTTGTCCCGCGCCGGCTGCACCGAATAGGCGACCCGGTATCGCCGGGCGACAGCTTGCAGCATGTCGGGCGAGGGCCGCAGCCCGATGACATCGGGACCAAGAGGCTCTGTGAAGTGCTGCAACGCGTCCAGCGTGTCGCGAACCGGGTCGACGGTGACGAACAAGACCCGCACCCTTTGTCTCAGGGAGCCGAGCCGGTCAAGCACGGTGGCCAGGTTGGCGAGCGTCGTCGGGCAGATATCGGGGCAGAACGTGTAGCCAAAATACAGGAGCACGACGGAGCCCCGAAAATCTGCCTCGCTCGCCAGGCTGCCGGTATCGGCGCGCCGCATCCGGAAGCCGAGGTCAGGCAAGCTTCCCCACACGCTCTCGCTTGCCGCGCGCGCCGGCCGGGCCGTGGCGATCAATCCGAGGCTGGCGAGACAAAGCGCACGGCGGCGGGACAGTACGACCCAGTCCATGGGTTGCAGTCTGCGCCATGCCGAGGGGCTGTGAAAAGCCTTCGGCACTCGCGGCCTCATCACTTGCATGGGCGTGCCCGGCTCGCCACGCTGACGGGATGTGGACGGTGGACAGCGGCGCGTCGGCTCGGACGGGCGGGATGGTGGACGCCCCGGAGCTTGCCGCCGTTGTGATAATTGCGAGTGCCGGAGCGTTGCTCGCCTGGCTCAGCCGCGATCATCCGGCGCGGCTGCCGGCCATCGCGCCGTGGGAGTTTTCCTGGTCCGAGTACCTCGCCGCGGCCTTCGGCCTTTGGTGGTACGCACGTGGCCTGTGGCGATCCCCTCCCGCCAGCCAGCCGTCATGGGGGAAGCGAATCCTTTACCTGAGCGGCGTAGGAATGATCTATGCGGTCCTGCAAACGCGTTACCTCTACCTCGCCGAGCACATGTTCTTCCTGCACCGGGTGCAGCACATCGTCATGCACCATCTCGGGCCGTTCCTCATCGCGCTCGCCTGGCCCGGCGAGGTGATCGTGCAGGGAATGCCCGGCTGGGCGCGGCGCGTGGCGCTGAGCCGGACGGCGCGGCGCGCCTGCGCGGCGGTCCAGCAGCCGGTCGTGGCGGCGGTGCTGTTCGCCGGGCTGGTTTTCCTTTGGCTCTACCCGCCGTTGCACTTCCGGGCGATGGTGGACGCCCGGCTTTATGCTCTGATGAATTGGAGCATGGTCGTGGACGGCCTTCTGTTTTTCGTCCTGGTGCTCGATCCCCGGCCGGTGACGGGCTCGGGGCTGTCGCTGGCCGGGCGGATCGTGCTCGCGCTCAGCGTGCAGATTCCGCAGATCGCCCTGGGCGGGGTTCTGGCCGCCGCGACCACCGACCTCTATCCCTGGTACGACCTCTGTGGCCGCATCTTTCCAGGGATCGATGCGACCACCGACCAGGAGCTCGGGGCCTTCGTGATCCTGTTCCCCGGCGGCATGATGAGCGCCCTCGCCGCCCTGATCCTGCTCGGCCGGCTGTGGCGGAGCGAGCAGGCGGCGGCCGAAGGCGAGGCGGCGCC
The DNA here is from genome assembly GCA_963818725.1 of uncultured Pseudomonadota bacterium. Classification (GTDB taxonomy): domain Bacteria; phylum Pseudomonadota; class Alphaproteobacteria; order Acetobacterales; family Acetobacteraceae; genus DATFDN01. The sequence continues at coordinate 920,821 of CAWFTU010000001.1, forward strand.
GGCCCCTGGAGGGCGCATCGCGGTGGCGGGCGGGCCGTGACCGGCGCGGTGCTTCTGACAGGGGCGGCGGGCTTCATCGGGATGCACGTCGCTCAGGCTCTGCTGGAGCGGGGCGAGCGGGTGGTCGGCCTCGACAATCTCAACCCGTACTATGACATCCGGCTCAAACAGGCCCGTCTCGGTCGGCTGGAGGGCCGGCCGGGCTTCCGCTTCCACCCTATGGACGTGGCGGATCGGGAGGCGATGCAGGCCCTGCTGGAGGCCGAGCCGGGCATCGACCGGATCGTGCATCTTGCCGCGCAGGCCGGGGTGCGCCACTCGTTGGTGGACCCGTACGCCTATGTGCAGTCCAACGTCATGGGCCATCTCGTGGTGCAGGAGGCGGCGCGGCAGCTTCCCAGGCTGTCGCACCTCGTCTACGCGAGCTCGTCCTCGGTCTACGGGGCGAACCGCCACTTGCCGTTCGCCGAGGCGGACCGGGTGGACCAGCCGGTCTCGCTCTACGCCGCGACCAAGCGGGCCGGCGAACTGATGAGCCACGCCTACGCCCACCTCTTCGGCCTGCCTCAAACAGGGCTGCGTTTCTTCACGGTCTACGGCCCGTGGGGCAGGCCGGACATGGCCTATTACGGGTTCGCCCGCGCCATCGCCGCCGGCGAGCCGATCACGGTCTACGACGGAGGACGGCTGAAGCGCGACTTCACCTATATCGACGACATCGTCCGCGGCGTGCTGGGCGCGCTGGACCGTCCGCCGGACGGCCGGCTCCCGGCCCGCGTGCTGAACATCGGCAATCACCATGCCGAGGAGGTCGGCACCTTGGTCCAGTTGCTCGAACAGGCGCTGGGACGGCGGGCGGTGATCCGGGACGCGCCGCGGCCGGAGGCCGATGTCGAGGAGACCTTTGCCGATGTCGATGCGATCGCGCGGCTGACCGGTTTCGCCCCCAGCACCGCGCTGGCAGAGGGCATCCCGCGATTCGTCGCCTGGTTCCGCGATTTTCACCGGACGTAAAAAGGGGGTTGACCGGCTCCCGGCCACGGCCTAGATAGCGCTCACCGCGACGACGAAAGCTCTTGCATTCACCGGGCGGTGCCGCTAGTCTCCTCGGCCTTGTCGAGGAAGCTCGACGGATCGGACGGTGAGGGGCAGGGTATCCTGCCGCGGGTCGTCCCGTTCATTGACAGTTGTATCGGTTAAGAGGAAGGGATGCGTTGGTGGCGCCCTTGGGGGTGGTGTTCGCGTTTGTGTGGCGTTCGCTGTCCTGGTGTGGTGGTCTGGTGGCGGGCTGGCTTTGGGCCTGTCCGTTTGGGCCGCACGGGGCGTGGCCGCGTGTCTTGGATGATGCGTGACAACGCTGAGTGTTGTTGGCGCTGGTCGGCCTGTGCGGGCCTGGCTGGCGCGACGGATGGGTTTGGGGTCTGTTCGTCGTGCGTCGCGGCTTGTGGGCCGGGGCGCGGGATGAACCTGAGAGTTTGATCCTGGCTCAGAGCGAACGCTGGCGGCATGCCTAACACATGCAAGTCGCACGGGCGGGCTTCGGCCGGCCAGTGGCGGACGGGTGAGTAGCGCGTAGGGATCTATCTTTGGGTGGGGGATAACCGCGGGAAACCGCGGCTAATACCGCATGAAGCCTGAGGGCCAAAGCTCGCGAGAGCGCCTGGGGGGGAGCCTGCGTCC
>CAWFTU010000001.1:925000-1208221 GCA_963818725.1 uncultured Pseudomonadota bacterium
ACCTGAAACCGGATGCCCACAAGCAGTCGGAGCCGCCGATATACGCAAGTATGGGCGCGGTGACGGCGTACCTTTTGTATAATGGGTCAGCGAGTTTCCGTTCGCGGCGAGCTTAAGCCGGTAGGCGAAGGCGCAGCGAAAGCGAGTTTGAACAGGGCGTTCAGTCGCGGGCGGAAGACCCGAAACCGAGTGATCTAGCCATGGCCAGGCTGAGGGTGGGGTAACACCCACTGGAGGGCCGAACCCACGCCTGTTGAAAAAGTCGGGGATGAGCTGTGGCTAGGGGTGAAAGGCCAATCAAACTCGGAAATAGCTGGTTCTCCGCGAAATCTATTGAGGTAGAGCGTCGCGCGTTGGCTCTCGGGGGTAGAGCACTGGATGGGCTAGGGGGCCCCAAAGGCTTACCAAACCTAACCAAACTCCGAATACCGAGACGCCGAGCGCGGCAGACAGACGGCGGGTGCTAAGGTCCGTCGTCGAGAGGGAAACAGCCCAGACCGCCAGCTAAGGCCCCCAAGTCGTGGCTAAGTGGGAAAGGATGTGGGAATTCCAAAACAACCAGGAGGTTGGCTTAGAAGCAGCCATCCTTTAAAGAAAGCGTAATAGCTCACTGGTCTAGCAGAAATCCCGCGCCGAAAATGTAACGGGGCTCAAGCCACGCGCCGAAGCTGCGGGCGCGCCGATCCGGGCGACTGGATGGCGCGCGGTAGCGGAGCGTTCCGTACGTCTGCGAAGGAAGCGGGGCGACCCCTTCTGGAGATATCGGAAGTGCGAATGCTGACATGAGTAGCGACCAACAGGGTGGGAAACCCTGTCGCCGAAAGTCCAAGGGTTCCTGCGCAAGGCTAATCCGCGCAGGGTGAGCCGGCCCCTAAGGCGAGGGCGAGAGCCGTAGCCGATGGGAACCAGGTCAACAGTCCTGGGCCTGCTGGACGTGACGAACGGGAAGGCGTGTCCGGGCTTATCGGATTGCCCGGGCTGCGGCCCCGTTCCGGGAAACAGCGCCAGCGTGGAGACCGTACCCGAAACCGACACAGGTGGACTGGTAGAGCATACCGAGGCGCTTGAGAGAACGATGTCGAAGGAACTAGGCAAATTGCTCGCGTAACTTCGGGATAAGCGAGACCCGCCGCGGGGCAACCCGGGGCGGGTGGCACAGAGCAGGGGGTGGCGACTGTTTAGTAAAAACACAGGGCTGTGCGAAGTCGCGAGACGACGTATACGGCCTGACGCCTGCCCGGTGCCGGAAGGTTAAGGGGAGGGGTGCGAGCTCCGAACCGAAGCCCCGGTAAACGGCGGCCGTAACTATAACGGTCCTAAGGTAGCGAAATTCCTTGTCGGGTAAGTTCCGACCTGCACGAATGGCGTAACGACTTCCCCACTGTCTCCGGCATCGGCTCAGCGAAATTGAATTCCCCGTGAAGATGCGGGGTACCCGCGGTCAGACGGAAAGACCCTATGAACCTTTACTGCAGCTTTGCAGTGGCATCAGGAGGGCCCTGTGTAGGATAGGTGGGAGGCTTTGAAGCGCGGGCGCCAGCTCGCGTGGAGCCGCCCTTGAAATACCACCCTGGGCCCTTTTGCTGTCTAACCGCGGCCGGTCAGCCCGGCTCGGGACCCTGCATGGCGGGCAGTTTGACTGGGGCGGTCGCCTCCCAAAAGGTAACGGAGGCGCGCGATGGTGGGCTCAGGCCGGTCGGACATCGGCTGCTGAGTGCAATGGCACAAGCCCGCCTGACTGCGAGGGTGACGGCCCGAGCAGAGACGAAAGTCGGCCATAGTGATCCGGTGGTCCCGCGTGGAAGGGCCATCGCTCAACGGATAAAAGGTACTCTAGGGATAACAGGCTGATCTCCCCCAAGAGTCCACATCGACGGGGAGGTTTGGCACCTCGATGTCGGCTCATCACATCCTGGGGCTGGAGCAGGTCCCAAGGGTTCGGCTGTTCGCCGATTAAAGTGGTACGTGAGCTGGGTTTAGAACGTCGTGAGACAGTTCGGTCCCTATCTGCCGTGGGTGTTGGAGACTTGCGAGGCGCTGTCCCTAGTACGAGAGGACCGGGATGGACGCACCTCTGGTGGACCGGTTGTCGCGCCAGCGGCACCGCCGGGTAGCTATGTGCGGACGGGATAACCGCTGAAAGCATCTAAGCGGGAAACCCCCCTCAAGACCAGGTCTCCCCGAGGGCCGTGAGAGACCATCACGTCGATAGGCCGGGGGTGCACGCGCGGCGACGCGCTCAGCCGACCGGTCCTAATCGCCCGCATGGCGCGCGACCGCCCACGCACAGCAGTCACCCCCGGGGGCGCCCCCCGGGGACCCGCCCGCGCGCCCGGCGCGCACACACACGCCAAGCCCCGCCGCCCCGGCCGTGCCCCCGCGGCCCGGGCGGGCTGGACGACCTGGTGGCCATTGCGGGGGGCGCGCACCCGATCCCATCCCGAACTCGGCCGTGAAAACCCCCAGCGCCCATGGTACTGCGGCCCAAGCCGCGGGAGAGTCGGTCGCCGCCAGGTCCTCCAGCCCGCCCCCGGCGGCGCCCCACAGACCCACCACACCAGCGCGGGGTGGAGCAGCCCGGTAGCTCGTCAGGCTCATAACCTGAAGGCCGCAGGTTCAAATCCTGCCCCCGCAACCAGTTCACCGAACGTAGGAACAGACCACGATCACCGCGCCTCACGCGCGGCGCTCGCTCCTGGGCGCCGGCCAGCGCGAGGTTCACCATCGCCGCGATCTCGCCGATCAACTCGACTTCGAGCCCGCCACCCTCTCTTCTCGGGTGCAGCCCCACACGCTCAACCAGACCCCGTACCTGCTCAAGTGCTCGTCGGCCGTCACCCGACTTAAGTGCCTGGTGCAACTGGGCGACGGGCTCGCGATAGACCGCAGCGAGGTTGCGGTGCAAGCGAGGCGGCTCAGGGGCGGGAACATGCGTCAGCTCGGTTTCCAGCTTGGCCTTGCGATCTTCGAGCTGTAACAGTTCCTGCTTGATGCCGGGCGTTCTGATCGCCCCGGCAATTGCGTTGATGAGCCCCGCGATCTTCCAGTCCAGCGTCTCGAGCTCTCGCCGGCGGGCAACTGTTTCGGCGGACGCCTCGGCGACCAGCCGGTTCCATTCAGCCGTGAACTCCTCGACGAAGGTCGCGACGTGCCGAGCCGGCCCGCAGCTCAGATGGTCTCGGCCCACATTGGCAAATGCGCTATCGCAGCAGCCCCGCGCCGGCGCTCGTGCGGATGCCGGCGAGGCGGGTCTGAACGAGGTCCCACCTTGCCTGGTCCACAATCCTCGGCTCGGGGACACTCTCTATGACCCGCTGTTCTGGCGGGTTCATCCGCCCGACGCGCTTGCCAGTCCCGGGATCCTTGATGAAATGCATGCGGTTCTAGACGAGCCGTCCGACGTAGAGCTCGTTGCGCAAGATCCCCGTGCCGCGCAGCGCGTGCCCGCGGATAATTGTGTCCTGCCAGGTACGGCCGCCCGGGCCCGGGATCTCACGGGCGTTCAGACCCTTCGCGATCGCGATTGGGCTCATTCCGTCCACGAACATCGCAAAAATACGCCGCACGACATCCGCCACGGTCTCCTCGATCGCTCGCTCGCCCCGGATGATCTCCCCACGCCCATCAATGCGATGGACCGCTCTGTACCCATATCTCAACAATGGCAACGCCGTCAGCCGCCCGCCCACGCGGCTCGTGGAACGAACTGGCAAGATGGATGACGCGGCGCCAATTCGGAGCGCCGGCACCGGCGGATCAAATATCAGGCGACCTCGCTGACCGGCAGCATCGCGCGGCTTCCCTCCGGAGCCGATGGCGGCGCGAACGGTGCGGATGATCCCGAGCTCGACGTCGTGTCGCAATCGAGACGGATCTGTCCGGCGACGACGCCGGCGACATTGATGATGCTGCGTCTGCCGATCTGCCAGCCTTCCTTACCGAGGACGGACCGCAGGCCCCGGGACGGCGGGCCGAGCCGCGCCGTGGATCGTGCGGAATCTGACGGATCAAGCCGATAGGACTTGGAGAGACCGCACACAGCCCGCACAGCGATCGGAAAACAGTGTAGACCACACATGTTTTGGCAGGGGTAAACGCATGCCGAGAGGCTTGTTCCGGATCACGGTCGCCGCGCTCGGGTTGATCGCAGCGGCGCTCGCGCCAGCGCAGAGCCGGGCCGACCACGCCAGCATCCCGGTCGGGCGGCTACAGGCCTACAGCAAGCTCGACCCGAGCAGCGTCACGGTTTCCGGCATCTCCTCCGGCGCCTTTTTCGCGCACCAGTTCCACGTCGCCTATTCCAGCCTGGTGAAGGGCGCCGGGATGGTCGATGGGGGACTTTACAGGTGCGCCGAGCAGGTCGACCACATCTCGCCACCGTTCGGCAATCCGTTTTTTCTCTTCAGTGTCTCGCGCAACGTGGTTGCGGCCTTGGCCGTCTGCACCAACTTGGGGGGCAACGACTTCAGCCAGGCTGGTTGGCGGTTCCCTGCTGAGCCGGATGCCAGGGAGTCTCAAAGGCTGGCCAAGCAAGCCTATGCCGACGGCGCGATCGACGATCCCGCCAATCTCGCGACGAGCAAGGTCTGGCTCTTTCACGGAACCAACGACGATCTGGTTCCCGGGTCAACGATGGACCAGCTGAAGGCCTTCTATCAGCTTATGGGCGTTCCCCTGGCCAACATCACAGTGGCGCCCGGCTCGGACGCCAAGCACGGCATGCCGATCAAGGCGCTTCCCGCCGGGGGCGCGGGCCCGCATTGCAGGCTCCCCGACCCGTCCTATCTCATCCGGTGTGACTACGGCGCCGCCGAGCTGCTCCTCAGCTCGCTCTATCCCGCTCCCCCTCCAGCGCCAGCCGGCGGTTCGCCCCGCGGCCAGATCGTTGGGTTCGACCAGACAGAATTCTTCGACACGACGGACCCGAGCGCCAGCCTGAACCGGGCTGGCTACCTCTATGTTCCAGGGGCCTGCGAGAACGAGGCGCCGTCTCCGGTGACGTGCCGCCTGCACGTCGCCTTCCACGGCTGCGAGTTCCACGGCTGCGAGCAGTACGTCGACAAGATCCACGACCTCTTTGTCCGGGACGCCGGATACAACGCCTGGGCCGAGGCCAACCACGTCATCGTCCTCTACCCACAAGCCGCTCCGTGGCTGCGGCTGTCGGATCCCAGCCAGCTGTCGGCCAATCCGCAGGGCTGTTGGGACTGGTGGGGCTATAGCGGAGCCGACTACTATGGTCGGGACGGCAAGCAGATGCGCGCCGTCAAGGCCATGATCGACCGCATGCTCCCCAAGTGAGCCGCGCCAGCGCGCCCGTCCCGTAGCTGTTTCTCGCCTTCCTGGGCCGGCTTCACCCCTGGTTTGGGCCGTCCTGGTCCGGGGTGGGCCGTGGCCTCCACCCCACGATGGCCCTGACGCACTGCCGCGCGTGCGCGTCATCGGTGATGAGCGGGAAGTGGCGGCGCAGCGCGACGACGCCGGCCAGCTCGCCGCCCGCTTCCCAGGCGCGGCGGATCGCCTCCGCGGTCTCCTCATCGACAACGAACATACCAGGAGCTTGGGGCCACGCGCGGCGGCACCGAAACGATCTCTTTGACCGATGGCGGCCTGGACGAGGCGTTCCGGCTGGCAAACGCCCTGGCCGGTAACGGGCACGACATGCTGCTCGACGGGTTGCAGCTCAGCGGCGAGTGGAGCGCACGGCGGTGCTGGCGCAGGCGCAGCGGATGCGGGGCAGCCGGCTGCACCTGCTGTGCCTGGACACGCCGCTGAGCCGCTGCGTGCGGAACGTGGTGGCCCGGCGCCGGGCTGGTCAGGCGGCGCGGCCGGCAATCGAGCGCACGGCGCGAGCCGGCCATGCGGCGTTGTTGGCGGCGTGCGAGGCGCTGCGGCGCAGCGACGCCGAGGTAGAGACCCTGGATGCCGCTGCAGCGCTGTGCCGGACGGTGACGCTGTTGGGCCTCAACATGGCCCGAGCGGAGGACGGCTTCGCCAACCCGATCCGCCGCAGGCCGGGGCAGAGCGTCAGGGGATTTGCAATCAACTGCAAAATGTAAAAGTCCGGACTGGACCTGACGGACAGTGTCGGGTCAAATCGAGACGTGGCCAGCCGCGAGGGACGGATGCTGGCGTTGGCGGCATCAATGCCTTCCGCCCGTCTGCGCGCTGCGGTCAAGCTCCGGAGCCGTGTAGCGCTGCGCGGCAGGCGCAGGGCTTGAGGGCAGCGCGCCTGGCCGAGCCAAACTGGCGAGTGCCGTCTACCGCACTCTGATCGGACACTGTCCGACAGATCGAATACCGATTTTTACACCACCGGCGTGCGCTCGTAGGCTAGGCCATGGGCCGACATAGAGGGAACGCCAATGAAGATCACCGCCGTGCGGCTGCGCCGCGTTCGCGGCACCATGCCGACCTCCGGACGGTTCTGGGAGGATCGATTGGCCCGGCCAATCGACGTATATCCTGAGTACCCGCGCATCTGACGACTTCGAGAGAGGCGAGCAGATCGGCGAGCATGGCTTTCGCATCGAAACCCATTTCGTGCAGATCGAGACGGACGAAGGCGTCACCGGCCTGGCCGGTCCGGTGCCGGATGCGGTCGCCTTCTATGTCGGCCGCCGGCTGCGGCCCATCTTGCTGGGCCAGGACCCGATCGCGCATGAGCGGCTCTGGGACCAGATGCACCGGATCATGGTACACGGTCGCCAGGGAGACGCGATGCTGGCGATCAGCGCCGTCGATGTCGCGCTTTGGGACCTGAAGGGCCGCTGGCTCGGGCAGCCGGTCTACAGACTGCTGGGGGGTCCCACCCAAGGGTCCGTCCCGGCCTATGTCAGCATGCTCGGCTTCGCTGTGCAGGACATGGGCCTGGTGCGGGAGCGTGCCCTGCGGTTCAAGGCGGCCGGCTACACCGCGCAGAAATGGTTTTTCCGTCACGGGCCGACGAGCGGCAAAGAGGGGCTGCACCTCAACGTCGCCCTGGTCCGGACCTTGCGCGAAGCGCTGGGTGACGACGACATCATGCTGGATTGCTGGCAATCCATGGAGCCGGGCTACGTCATCGACCTCGCCGAGCGCATCGCCGAATACCGCCCACGCTGGCTGGAGGAGTGCTGCATGCCGGACCGCATCGACAGCTACCGTCGGGTGAAGGAGAAAATCAGCATCCCGCTGGCCGGGGCCGAGCACGAATACACGCGTTGGGGATTCAGGCGTTTCATCGACGCCGGCGCGCTCGATGTGATCCAGCCGGACATATACTGGTGCGGCGGCCTGTCGGAAACCCTGAAGATTGCGGCCTGCGCCACGGCGCACGACCTGATCTGCATCCCGCACGGCCATTCCACGGCCGCCAGCATCCACTTCTCCGTCACCCAGTCGCCGATCCACACGCCGTATCAGGAGTATCTGCACAAGTGGAACGAGATCAACCAATACTTTGTTGCCGACCCGATTGAGCCTCGAAACGGCCGAATCGCGCCGCGTGACGTGCCGGGTATTGGCATGGACCTGGACTTGGCGAAAATCGAAGAAGAAGCAGACGTGTTCTGACCGGCCTCCGCCGCCGACGTCTCGTTCACGTCCGACCTGACGGTAACCCTCATTCCGCGGCAAGCGGTGCGGAGTGCCCTGCGGACAGGTCGACTGCGCCAATCGCCGCCGTGACAGCGAACAGGTAGGACATGGCCCCGGCGACCGCGATCGCTCCGGCGATAGCCAGGCCGAGATTGAAGGAGCCCGTACGGTCAACAATGAAACCTGTCAGGATCGGTGAGACCGTGGCCCCAAGGTAGCCGCCGAAATTCTGGATGCTCGCGCTCGAGGCCACGTAGTTGTGGGGCGCGACCACCGCCGGGATCATCCAGACGCCAGCCGCCGCCGTCTGTGCAAAGAACATTGCGACAGATATGAAAGCGATCGCGAGGGCCGTGCTCTCGGTCCGCGCACCGAGTGCCGTGAATAACGCGAGAAGGACCAAGCCGATGATGGCGGCAGCTTTCCGGCTCGCAATGTCCCCTACCCCGCGCCGTGCGGCCAAGTCCGAGACGTAGCCGGCGAGCAGCGACCCGGAGATCCCGCAAAGCCAGGGAATCGCGGCGAGAAATCCTGTGCGCGCGACGCTGATGTGGTGCTGGAGTTCCAGGTAGCCCGGCAGCCAGGCCTGATACATCCAGATCACGTAGCTCAGGCAAAAGGAGCCGAACATCATTCCCCACATGGTCCTGAAACGGAACAACCTTGCCCACTGCCGTACTGTCACGCCGGACGTCTCTGCGGCACCACCCCCCCGGATGTGTTGCCCGTCCTGCTCGGCCAAGCCGCTGCTCGCGGGATCCCGGTAGAGCGCGAACCAAACGACGCCGGCGAGGACGCCGGTCAATCCCATGACCAGGAACATCGCCCGCCAGCCAAAGCCGAGCATCAGGGCTGTCAACAACGGCGGCGCAATGGCAGGCGCGAGTGTTCCTCCCATGTTGTAGAAACCAGTCGGGAACCCGCGTTCGGAGGTGTGGAACCAGTCGCTCACGACACGGGCCGAAGCTGGATAGGCCGGCGCCTCGCCGATGGCCAGCACCCCCCGCGCCCACAGCAATTGCCGGAAGCTGCCGACAATGCCCCCGGCGGCCTGGGCAACGGACCATAGGAGCAGCGAGAGGCCAAGCAGCAGGCGTGGTCCGACGCGATCGATAAGCCAGCCCATCGGCGGCTGCGAGAACGCGTAGCAGAGCGACCACACGGAGATAAGTGCGCCGATCTGGGCGGCGCTCAGCCCGAACTCGTGCCGAATGTCCGGGTTGGCGATCGCGACCGTTGCGCGATCAATGTAGTTCACCATGATGGCCATCGTGCAGAGCACGACCGCCGTCCACTGCCGACGCTGAAAAGCGGATGGCTGAGGGTCCATCTACTCGGTTCCTTGCGCTCGTCCTAGGGCATCTCGGTCACGCCACCGAGGGCGTTTCGAGTTGGATGACGCTCCATGATGCGGGCGGCAGCGTCGTTCGGAGGTGATCGCCGCGTATCTCGATCCCACCCAAGGGCCGGGGGCTGACGCGGTCGGGAGCGTCGCGCGAATTGACCGCTTCGAGATCCGCATCGTGCATCGTCAGCGCGGCACGGACATGCGGCGTGGCGAAGCCACGAATACGAGCCTCTACCTGCATCGACGCCTCGAGGTCGCGATTGAGCGCGAACAGCGTCAGTCCTCCACCGGTGTCGACCGCGGCGAGCTTGAGGTAGGGCACGGCCCCAAGCTCGATCGACTGATCGATCGCGCCCAGCGGATCGTGGTACGTCGCAGCATAGGTGTCACTCTGCACTTGCGTGCGCAGGACCTTGCCGCTGCCGAAATTGGACATGTGCGCGAACGGCCAGAAGATCGTTTGCCGCCAGGCAGCGCCGCCGGTTTCGGTCATGATGGGCGCCAGCACGTTGACGAGCTGGGCCAGGCAGGCGCAGTGGACACGATCGGCATGGTTCAGCAGCGAGATCACCATGCCGCCGAAAGCCAAGGCGTCCTTCATGGTGTAGATCTCTTCCAGGATCGCCGGCGCGACCGGCCAGCCCGGCTTGGTGCGCGTCGCGCGCGGCCGGCGCGTGCGATACCAGACATTCCACTCATCGAGGGTGAGCCTGATGCGCTTGCGCGACCGGCGGCGAGCCGCAACCGAGTCGGCGACGGCGATGATCTCCTCGATGAAATGGTCCATCGTGTCGGGGCTGGCAAGGAAGGCCGGCGTGTCGCGCGCGTAGTCGTTGAAATAGATGTGCAGCGAGATCCATTCGACATCCTCGAAGGTCTCTTCAAGCACCGCGTCTTCCCATCGGGCAAAGCTCGGCATGTTGGGCCCGGACGATCCGCATGCCGCGAGTTCGACCGTCGGGTCGACCCAACGCATCACCTTCGCCGTCTCCGCGGCGATCCGGCCATATTCGTGCGCCCTCTTCGCGCCGACCTGCCAGGGGGTGTCCATCTCGTTGCCGAGACACCAGAACCGTACGCCATGCGGCCGCTCCCAACCATGCGCCCGGCGCAGGTCGGAGAGAGCGGTCCCACCCGGATGATTGCAGTATTCGATCAGGCGTCCAGCATCGGCAGGACCTTGCGTGCCAAGGTTGACCGCCAGCATCGGTTCCATACCGGCCAGCCTGCACCAGTCGATGAACTCATACTAAATCCGGGTGATAGGTTCGGCTTAGAGTGGCGGCTGCGCGGAGCGGGCCTATGCCGCGGGCGGTTGAACGGGGGATGATGGCACGGATTGCCGAGCACCTGAGTGTGGCGGAACTGGCGGCGCGGTTCCGCGCGGCGCAAACCGTGACCGAGGCGCGGCACACCCAGGCGATTTGGCTGCTGGCGCAGGGCCGCACGGTGGTCGAGGTGGCCGGGGTGCTGGCGCTCACGCCGCGCTGGGTGGAGGCGGTGGCGGCGCGCTACAACGCACGCGGCCCGGCGGCGCTGGGCGATGGGCGGCGGCGGAACGGGCGAGCAGCGAGCGTGCTGACCGAGGCGGTGCTGGCCGCCCTGGCCGAGCGGCTGCGTGAGCCGCCCGAGGACGGCGGGCTATGGAGTGGCCCCAAGGTGGCGGCCTGGATGGCGCGGCACCTCAAGCTGGAGCGGGTGCATCCGCAGCGCGGCTGGGAGGCGCTGAAGCGGCTCGGCTGGTCGGTGCAGACGCCGCGCCCGCGCCATCCGCGGGCCGCTGATCCGGAGGCGCGGGCGGCCTTCGCAAACAGGTTGACGTTGCCGTTGCGCAAGCACGGGCGGCGCACCCGGAACAGCCGGTCGAGGTCTGGGCGGAGGACGAGCACCGCCTCGGCCTGAAGCCGATCCGCCGCCGGGTCTGGGCCAAGGCCGGCGCACGCCCAACGGCGCTGGGTCATCACCGGTTCCAGTGGCTGCACGTCGCGGCCTTCGTGCAGCCGAGCAGCGGCGAGACGGTCTGGTATCTCTGCACCCGCATCAACAAGCCGGCCTTCGAAACCCGGCTCGCCGCCTTCGCCCGCGAGAGCGGGGCGGGACGCCGACGCCACATCGTCCTCGTGCTGGACAACGCCGGCTGGCACGGCCCCAAGGGCTTGGCCGTGCCGGACGGGATCACGCTGGTGTTCCTGCCTCCCTACAGCCCGGAACTCCAACCCGCTGAGCGGCTCTGGCCGCTGCTCGACGAGGCGGTGGCCAACAAGCACTTCCCCACCCTGGCCGACCTCGATGCCGCCATCGCCGAACGCAGCACCCGCCTCGACCCAAGCATGATCCGTCCGCACACCAGCTTCCACTGGTGGCCAAAGCCGGTTCAGCAGAACTAATCAGCCGGATTTGGTATCATTCGTACCGAAGCTGTTTGGTTCGGTCGAAAGCCAGGCGTAGTCCAGCCGGCGAGGGCGTTGCTCCACAGGACCCACGCCGTCCTCCCAGTTGTAGCCGGAAACGAAATTGCCCCCCGGGTAGCGGACGATTGTCACCCCGAGTTCGCGGATCAGCGCCAACACGTCATGGCGATAACCGTTGCTGTCTGCCGTGGCATGCCCGGGCTCGTAAAGACCCCCATACACGCACCGGCCCAGGTGCTCGATGAACCCGCCGAAGAGTCGCCGATCGGCGACGCCGATGGCGAAATCACGGTCGACCAGAATCTCGCTTCGGCACATGCTGTCCCCTCGTCCTACCCGGCCCGCGTCGTCGCGCTACTTTCCCCAACGCAGTGCGACCGGCCCGACCTTGCGCGCGATCTCGATCAAACCGGCGCGGGTCTGCGGATGCAAAGCCGGCCTCCCCCGTCCGCAACCAGCCGCCACGGCCATTTCAGGCAGGCATTCGGTGCCTCCCTCTTCGTTGTTCCTCTCATGCGCTCCTCGGTCGCGCCGGCAGAGCGTCAGGGGGATTTGCAGTCAACGGCAAACTGCGGGACGGCTGCAACTGGTCGCTGGGGGACGGCACACATCGATCAAGCCCCTTTTGCCACCCCGGCAGCCCCGACCGTGACCAGCTCTGCGTAGGTGACTGGCCGGTTGGGGATGATGAACAGGTAAGAGAGTGAGGCGGCGAGTGCGACCACGGCGGCGACCAGCAGCGCCGGGACAAAACTGCCGGTTGCTTGCACGATGAATCCCGTGATCATGGGTGCCAGGGCACCCCCGAGATAGCCGCCGAAATTCATGATGCCGCCGAGCGAGGCGGTGCAGTTCTCCGGGGCAACGACGCTCACCATCGCCCACGACATGCCGCTCGAGCAGCCGGCGCAGGCCACGGCGCCTGAGATGCAGGCGATCGCCATGACGTTGCTCTGTACGACTGCCGCGAAGTAGGTGAACACCGCCATTGCGATGAGGCTGGTGATCACAGGGACCTTGCGGCTGTTGATCGGCGAGAAGCCCGAGGCCATCAGCCAATCGGCGACCCATCCGCCCCCGATGCTGCCCACGACCCCAAACGCATACGGGATCGCCGCAACCCATCCGGTGGCCTTGATGCTCATATGGCGCTGGATTTCGAGGTAACTGGGCAACCAGGCCTGGAACAGCCAAACCATGTAGACAATCCCGAAAAAGCCCAAGACCAGTCCCCAGGTGGTGCGGAAGGCGAAGAGACGGCGCCACTCGAGGAAGGTGAGGTGCTGTGCGGGCAACTCTTCCTCGCCTTCGATCAGGTGGTGGTGCTCCTCGGGGGTCAGGTCGACCTCATCCAGCTCGCGGTAGACGAAGTACCACGCGGCTGCGATAGCCAGGCCAGCAATCCCCATGATGATAAACATCCAGCGCCATCCGAACGAAAGCATCAGGAACGTCAGCAGTGGCGGGGAGATCGTCGGGCCGAGTGAGGACGTGCAGTTCCAGATCCCGGTCGGCAGGGCGCGGTGGCGCACGTTCCACCAATCCCGCACCACCCGCGCCGCGCCGGAGAACATCGGCGCCTCGCCCAAGCCGAGAAAGACGCGCGCGACAGCGAACTGCGTGACGCTGCCGACCAGGCCAGCGGCGACTTGCGCGAACGACCACACCGCCAGCCCGGCGCCCAGGAGCCGGCGCGGCCCCTGCCGGTCGATCAACGCCCCGGCGGGCAGCTGGGCGAACGCATAGGCCCAGAGAAAGGCCGACAGCAGCAGGCCGAGGTCCGCGATCGACAAGCCGAGCTCCTTGCGGATAAGCGGCCCGCCGATGGAGAGCGTGGCGCGGTCCACGTAGTTCAGCGTGCCGGCGAGGATGAGCAGAAGCAGGGTCGACCGCTGAATTTGTTTCACACGCGGCGGCACAGTCACCTGCGACATTGTGGTTTCCTTCCCCTCGACTGCCGCACACCGTGGTGCAACTGATCGCGCTAGTCCTCGGCTGTGGGGAAAGTTCCCGATCTCATTCTGACGTGATCCTCCCCATTGCGTCACAATGGGGTGAAGACGGCCACGAAGTGACAGGGCGTCCCGGGATTTGCAGTCAACTGCAAACTACATACGCGGCGAGCTGGCTGGCCGGGATCTTCTGGCGCGCGCCGACCCGAAGCGTGGCCAGCTCGCCCCCTTGGCAACCAGCCGCTTCAGCGTGGACAGTGAGACGCAGAGCCACGCCGCGGCCTCCCGCAAGGACAGGATGGGCGGGGGCGGGCGACGGTTCAGCCCGCGCCTGGGCGGCCGTCCGGTGTGGGCGGTGCCGCTGACCCCGCGACCGGACCGTCGGGCACGAGGCGCGTGATCGCCGCCAGACTGGAAACGCGCACGGTGCGGCGTAGGCGTAGGGGCATGCTTCCGATTACCCACATTTTGGCCGTGTTCGGGCCCTTGACGGTGCCTTGCTGGATGTGACGCGCTACCTGCGACGAGGTCGCGTGGCGTGAGGCTGCGATGTCGGACGCGATGCCGAAAGCGAGCGGCAGCGGTTCGAGGGCGGGCGCTGTCAAAGGGCCATCTTGGATCGATGCTGAAGTATCGGGGTGCGCACTTGGGGACAAGCGCCTATGCGACCGATTGCGGCGGCGGCTGCATCAGCTCGAGGGGGCGATGGGCGCTCCGCTGCCGCTGGCCTGTCAGGACTGGGCGAACACGAAGGCGGCCTATCGCTTCCTCTCGAGTGAGCGGTTCGGAGAGGACGCGATCCTGGCAGGGCACTTCCAGGCGACCGCCAGCCGCTTTGCGGCCACGGCTGGCCTGGTCCTCGTGGTCCAGGACACGACCGAGTTCAGCTTCCGCTGGGCCAAGCCGGGGACCATCGGCGCGATCGGCCGCGTGCCGATCGGGCGGGATCGTGACGGCAACCCTCGTGCCCACACGCGATGCGGGTTGTTGATGCACGCGAGCCTCGTGGTCACGCCCGAGGGGCTGCCGCTCGGCCTCGCCGCGGCCCAGTTCTGGACCCGCAAGGCGTTCAAGGGGGCAAACGAACTGAAGCGCCACGTCAACCCGACAAGGGTGCCGATCGAGGAGAAGGAGAGCATTCGCTGGCTGTCGAGCCTGGCGCAGTCCAGCGCGCTGCTCGGTGATCCGGGGCGCTGCGTCTACGTCGGCGATCGGGAGAACGACATCTACGAGTTCTTCTGCGCCGCGTGGGAGGCGGGCACGCATTTCCTCGTTCGTACCTGCGTGGATCGACTGGCGGGCGATGGACGCCGCACGGTCGCTCGCGTGATGGCCCGGGTTCCGGTTGCGGGGCAGCACCGGATCGCGGTCACGGCGGAGGACGGCAGTGTCGCCGAGGCCGTGCTCAAGCTCCGCTACAGGCGGGTGCACATCCTGCCGCCGATCGGCAAGCAGAAGCGCTACCCCGCCCTCGACCTGACGGTGATCCACGCGCGGCAGCCGCGCGGGCGCGACCGGGTCGATTGGAAGCTCGTGACCGATCTGGCCGTCACCTCACCCGAGGCGGCGGTCGAAAAGCTGCAGTGGTACGCCCAGCGCTGGAAGGTCGAGCTCTTCCACAAGATCCTGAAATCCGGCTGTCGCGTCGAGGCGGCACGGCTGCGGACTGCCGAGCGGCTGGCCAAGCTGATCGCGGTGTTCTGCATCCTCAGCTGGCGCATCTTCTGGACGACGATGATCAACAGGACCGCGCCGCATGCCCCGCCACGCTTGGCACTGACGGAGGCGGAAATCACCGCCATCGACCGCGCGGTGCGCGACCGGCCCACCATACCCGGCGAGAAGACCCTGTCGCACTATCTCATGAAAGTCGCCTGCCTCGGCGGCTATCTCGCCCGCGCGCGGGACCCGCCACCCGGCAACGCCGTGATGTGGCGAGGTTGGTCCCGGCTCATGGACATGATGCTCGGAGCGGACCTGATGCAGGCAAAATGTGGGTAATCGGAAGAGGGGCATGGTCTCCTCGCAGCAGACAGCGGGAGGACCATGCCTCATTTCTTGCCCGCGTTGGTCGTTGGCGGGCGCTCGCACAATCTGTGGCCCAGCGCGCGGCAATGCGCTGCGGCTCTTCGGTTGTTCCTGGCCGGTGGCGCTGTTCCGTCGCGCGGCGGCAAGGCCGTTGGCCGCGCTGATCGGCAACGCGGGCCCTTCGGGATCGAATGCCCCGGCGGCCATCCCGAGCCTGCAATACAACCGCGCCTTACTGAAAGCGGCGCTCGAGAGATGATTGCTGCTCAGGACGCCAGCTTGAACAGGGATGAGAAGACGCCGCTCGCCCTCTCCGCATCGTTTACGCTCCAGGCAGTCAGGTTGGCAAGCAGATTGACCTGCGTGGCGTTCAGGTCCGTTTCCAGCGTACTGTAGTTTGGAAAGCCGTGAGTCGTCCGCTCCGCTTCTATTATTGCCTTAACCGGTTGGTTGGACAGCGCCTCCCAAGCGGTGACAAAGCTGAGATAAAACCAGACCACGGTAACCTCGCGCGCGACTGTCACGCCAAACCACCTGTTCGGCTGCACAGTAAGACGCTGTTGAAAGATGGCGGGGCGCGTGTAGCTTCCACTGCCGCTTGCCGCCCAAAGGCCTTGCAACAGGACCGGGAACGCCGAGGACTCGAAGATCTGGTTTTTGGCGTAGATCGGAGATTTGTTGGAAAAACCTTCGCTATACAGAACGTAACCCTTGTTCTCGCTCAATTCACCTGCCTCATATGGCTGGTAGCCGAACAGCGGCGGAATGGACGCGTCAACGACGAGCGTGGTGCCGGGAATGAACCCGCCTTGTCCGTCGGCGACGCCGTACTCGCCTGGCTGCATCACCGTCATCGGGTTGACGAAGGCGATGATGCTGTCGATGTCCGAATACGCGAGCAGCGCGGCGATGCCAGTGTTCTCCAGGTTGCCCCCATCCGCGAACCGGCTGGGCATCGGCGGCGTCGCGGGCTGCGGGTCGAGCGCCGGCCAGTATTGGTAACGTGGGATGAGCTCCTGTAGGTCGGACAGCGTGGATTGCAGCAGCAGCGGCTGGGCAAGCCGCGGGTCGGCGTTCAGGGGCAGAAGGCCAGCCGCAGGGCCGCGCGCCTCGATTGGCAGCTTCGTCCTGATCCAGTGCAGGATCGTATCGGCATGACGAGCGATGAGCGCGGCAAGATCCGCGGGGTCGTGGCGCCATCTCTGGAACAGGTTCTGCAACACTTCGGCGAAGAAGGCGCTGCTCGTCCCCACCGCGTCGGTCAGCGACCATTGCCGTGTCTGCGCGACAGTGGCGGCGCTGCCGCTTGCGCCGGCGTAGGCCGAGTTGAAGCCGAACGTGTTGCCGCCGCCGCCGCCCGGCTTGCGCCCGTTCCCGTCCTCGCCCATAGGCATACCAAAAATGCCCGTGATGAACGGTGTGCTCTGCACTGGCGCAAGCAGTTCCAGCGCGGTGCCAGGCTCCTTCAGGAACATTGCGCAATTGCAGACGAGGAACGGACGATGCGTCCGGTTATTGATCCGGCTCGGGTGGTGTTGGAATTGCCGCATGGGTGTTCCGGTTTGGCGGGATGGACCATGTGGACATGCGCAAGCTGCCGGCGGCGGCGCAAGAGGAGCGTCGGCGGCAGGTGGTGGGACTGCGCGAGAGCGGCCTGACCTACGAGGCGATCGCGGCCCAGACGGGCCTGACCCGGACGGGGGTGTTCAACATCTGCCGGCGCTTCGCGGCGGCTGGGATGGCGGGCTTGCGAAGCGGACCGCGCGGCCCGGAGCCGGGAACCGGGCGGTTTCTCGCGGCGCGGCAGGAGGCAGGGGTTCGTGATCTGATCTGCCGGCGCACGCCGGACGAACTTGGCCTGCCCTTCGCGCTGTGGAGCCGTGCGGCGGTGCGGGTCCTGATCGAGCAGCGCTGCGGGGTGCGGCTGGCGGTGCGCACCATGGGGACTTACCTGGCGCGTTGGGGCTTCCCGGCGCAGAAGCCGCTGCGGCGCGCCTATGAGCAGTGCCCGGCTGCGGTGCGGCGCTGGCTGCGGCGGGACTACCCGGCCATTGTGGCCCGGGCCAAGCGGGAGAAGGGCAGGATCTTCTGGGGTGACGAGACCGGCTTGCGCGCCGATGATGTGCGCGGCCGCAGCTTCGCCCCACGCGGGCAGACCCCGGTGGTCCGCCCCAATCACCGGCGCGCGGGCGTGGGCCTGATCTCGGCCGTGACCAACAAGGGCGAATTGCGCTGGATGGTGCTGGACGGCGCGATCAAGGCACCGACGCTGATCCGCTTCCTCGAGCGCCTGATCCGGGACGCCGGGGCCAAGGTGTTCCTGATCCTCGACAACCTGCCGGTCCACCGTGCCCGCGCGGTGCGGGCATGGCTGGCCGGGCGCACCGCACAGATCGCGGTCTTCCACCTGCCCTCCTACAGTTCCGAGTTGAACCCCGACGAGTGCCTCAACGCCGACCTGGAGCAGGCTGTCACCCGCAAGCCGCCCGCCCGCGGCAAGCAGCAGCTCAAGCGCACCATCATCAGCCACATGCGCAAGCTCGCGAAGCTGCCCGAGCGCGTGCGGAGCTACTTCGGGCATCGGCCCGTCCGGTATGCCGCCTGATCCAAGACCACCCAAGCCGGATCAATAGGATCGCAAGTGTCCGCATAGAGGTAAATCGGCTCGCCAGCGAGCGCCGGGTTCAGGTTTGGGTTCGTGATCTGGCTCGCCACCGTAGCCGCGTCAAAGGAAAACGTGTCGGTGGGCGTGAGTTGGGTCGTCGGTGCGTACAGCCCGTAATCGGCGAGGATGTCCAGCCCAATGATGGTCTGCCACAGCATGTCCGGCGGGACTCCCAAGACCGCGTGCAGCAACAGGACCTGAACAGCGAGCAGCTTGGGCGCGAAGAGCGGCGAGCTGATCGGCACGCCCGCATTCCCCGCCGGAAGTTGCGCCAGCATCGCCGGGGTCAGAGTGCTCTGGTCCTCGACCCACGGCCCGAGATAGGCGGCATCGCTTGGCGATCCCGGCGGGAGATAGACAAACGGCATACCAAGCCATGCCCCGCCGGAAACGGTGGAGAGCGCCTTCACCTGCGCCAGCAGCGACCGACCGTTCGTGGTGAGCTTGTTCAAGGCGCGGAGCTGGCCCATGCCAGCCACCAGCGCCCGCGAGCCACCCCCGGAGAGGCACACCCCGACGTGCCAGGCGTCGCCGGCGGCCGCGCATAGAACTGCTCGACCGAGAGCGGTGGCGTGGTCTGCGTCGTCCCCACCGAAAAAATTCCAGCCACCATGTCCCGTTCCTCTCTCGGTCCTGGTTGGATTGCCTGCCGCGACGCGCAGAGGAGCCGGGTTCACCGCATCACCCGTACGAGCCGATCCATGGACGAGGCGCGATTTTGAGCTGCCCGCCCAGTTCGCCTGAGGCTCCCGGCCCCGTAAAGTTCCGTCGGACCTCGACCCGCTTAACCGGCTTCAGGGTTTGCCGATTTCACTGATGTCTGTCCGGCGTCGTAGGGCTATGCCGGAATTTGGGTGACGCCGTGATCAGGCGGCGCTCCGCACTGGCGTGCCGGTGATCTCGACGCCGATTGGTGAACGTGACACCCCGGACGACCTTGGGCAACTATTTCTCGCCTTTGAGCCGGTGCCAAGTTTTCGCCGCGGCCGTGTCCCGCTTGGACACCGTGAGCCGGGCGGTGTCTTGCTACTGCCCTTGGTGCGGAGGGTGCGATGCCTGACGGTGGCGAACACGCTCTCGATCGGGTCGACGTGTGCAGGGGGTCCCAGTTTTCGGCGGGGAAGTCATAGAGGGTCAGCCGCACATCCCGGTCCCTCATCAGGCAGGTGACCGCCTTCTCGTCTTTGGCCGCATACTTCCCGGCGAAGGTGGTGATTGCCGCCTCCGCGGTTGAACGCCTCGGCTTCGGCCTCGACTGCCTGCGCCAGCAGCCGGCGGGCGCTGCTCCCCAGAACCGCCGCCAGCTGATCGTCGATCTCCTCGGGCTGACGGGAGGAAGCCACAGGGGTGGTGCTCATCTTGGCGTATCGCTCCTTCGGAGCTTCGGGCAGGCTCATCACCCGCCCCGATATGCCGCCTGTCTCACGCCGCCATCACCCAGTTTCGACCATAGCCCATCCCCCAGGCCGACGGGCTCATCGTTCCCCGGGCGTCGGCCCTGTCAGGTTGCACCTGCTCCTGATACATCGCGTTCAGCTGTTACAGGTGCGGCGCGACCACCTCGACCTGGACGGCTGTCTCGAACTCTTTCGCTGGCATGGGTGGTGATCGGCGGTGGATGGGTGCCGTCGGAACCTGGAGGGAGACGGGACTGGCGCTCACGGCGGGTGGGTGATTACGTCGCGGTCACCCGTGCCCGATGTAATCCATCCGCCCGCCATCGACGGTCAGGACCTGCGCGGTCACGAAGCTCGAGGCCGGGCTGGCGAGGAAGGCAACCGCGTTGGCGATGTCCTCCGGGGCGCCGGCGCGGCCAACCATCGCACGCTCGCTCAGCATCCGGACGCGCTCGGCGAACGCCTCCTCGGTCAGGCCGGCGCGGGTCATGTCGGTCACGATCCAGCCCGGCGCGACGGCGTTCACCGTGATCCCGGAGCGGCCCAGCTCCATCGCGAAGCGGCGGGTGAGGATCAGCACCTCGGCCTTGCTCGCGGCATAGAAGGTGGTGCCGGGCAGGCCGGTGCCGATGGCGGCGTTGGAGGCGATGTTGACGATCCGGCCGTGGCCGCGGGCCCGCATGCCAGGGGCGACGGCGCGCACGGTGTGGATGACCCCGTCCGCGTTCACCGCGCGCATGCGGGCCATCTGGGCGGGGTCGAAGGTGTCGAGCGAGCCGGCCCCGCCGGATCCGACGCCAGCGTTGTTCACCAGGATGGTGACCGGCCCCAGCTCGGCCTCGGCGCGGGCGACCATGCGGGCGACCGCCTCCGCGTCCGCGACATCGGCCTGGGCCACGATCGCGCGGCCCCCGGCGGGGGCTGGCGTGCTGCCTCATGTTTTTTTATGCCGCGTTTCCCGCGGGCTACACGACTATGCTAGCGGTGCGTCCACTTGGCGCTATGTCGGCAGTGCTCACTCCTGCCTGGTGACGTATCAAGAAACCGTCGTATGGACTGCCGGGTCCTGAGCGGAGTGAACCGCGGCGTCGGGACTTCGGGTTCGTCGATAGGCGCCCGGCGTCGTTCCGGTCCAGCGCCTAAACGCGCGTGTGAAATGCGGCTGGTCCGCGTAGCCAAGCAGAAAGGCAATGTCGTTCGTCCTGGCCTCACCGCGGGCAATCAGTTCCAACGCTTGCGTTCGCCGCGTCTCCTCCAGGATGGCTTCGAACGTCACACCCCAGCGCTCCAGAACGCGCTGCAATGTGCGGGTGCTGATGCCGAAGTCCTGCGCGACGCGATCGATCGTTGGCCGGTTCCGCGGTAGTGTGTCGAGAATGGCCCGGTGCACGGCGCGGCCCCCCTCGATCGGATCAGCCGCCAGCTTCAAGACTGGCTCCTCGCGGCCCTCAAAGCGCCGCCCAGCAAGCGGCAGGTCAAGCAGACCGCGATCAAAAACGACCTCGTACCGATCGGCGCCGAACGAGAGGCGTGAACCAAGTCCTCGTTCGTATTCGTCGGCCTTGGCGGGCGCCACACCGGCGAGTCGGACTTCGATGGCGTCCGTCACTCCCGCCAGGGACACCGTACGATACAGCCAGGACGCACCGGCCTCGAGGTGCTGGGTTGGGTCCTGCGCGTGACGTCCGGCCAGGGCGATGGAGAGGTGCATGTGGCGCGACGTCCTATGGACCTCGACCTCAACCCCCGATTGAAACAGCCGCAGGCCACGTCGGAACGCCAGCAGCGCGTCCGCCAGGGTGGCACCACACTCCACAGCACGTCCCGGCGCGCCGTAATCCGACAGGTGCTGGCGAGACGCGATTTACAGTCCGGCGCTGCGATCGCCAAGCATCCGCCCGATCTCGTTGAGTAGCCGCAGCGCGACATCGCGCGGCAGAAGACCGTTAGGGTTAAGCAATAGGAGGGGCGAGACGTCGCACCGCTTGAACAGACCCGCCGGCGTGACGCCGCGCTCTACGAGAAAAGCGCCAGTTTGGGAAAAATTGGCCGCGTGGAACCAGTGGCCGTCCTGCCCCATCGGCCGCCCTCGCGTGGTGCCCGCGGAAAGTCCACCATAGGACACCCGCTGAAACTACTCCGCAGGCGGTATGGCACGAAATGGCAACTCCATCAAGCGCGGGCATGTTACCAGTTGGCAAATTTGCATGATACACGATATCACGTAAGGAATTCAGAGCTGCGGCACCCTCTTCCCCGCTGAACGGCGGACACCGCGGACACGGGGGCACGCGGCGCCGCTGCAGGGGGCAGACCATGTCGGCAGACGACAGCAACAAGGCACAGACACAGGGCGCCGGTGCGCAGACCGAAGCTGCCGTGCCCCGCCGCGACGCGTTCAAGGGGTTGGCGGCCGCCGCAGCCGCGGCCGCAGCCGGTGCTGTATCGTCAGCGCAGGCGGCGGACGAGCCGGCCGATTGCGAGGTTCCTCATAATCCGTACGGGGGCGGCCCGAACACCGGCATCACGCAGCCGCCCTACTACCGGCCGACGCCGTCGGTGGCTAACGCGAACACCTTTTTCCCCGGCGTGGAAGAACTCGGCTCAGACGAGATGCGGATCTCGTTCATCGGCAGCACGCCTGTCCCGCCCACGCGCGTCCAGGCAGGCACCGCGATCATGGTCGAATTGGGCAACGGCAAGCGCTTCCTCTTCGACCTCGGCCCCGGCTGCCTGCGCAACATCGTGGCGTTGTAAGTGCCGCTGCAAATGGTGAACGACGTCTTCATCACGCATCTGCATGTCGATCATTTTGCCGAGTTGCCGTATATCTATGCCTTCGCGCCCTGGATGGGGCGCTGGAAGCCGCTGCGCGTGCACGGCCCATCCGGCCGCACGCCGCAGGACGGCACCAAATACATGATCGAAGGCATGAAGATGATGACCCGTTGGCACACGGATTCGTTCAATTGCCTGCCGATGGGTGACGGGTATGAGGTCGACGTGAACGAGTTCGACTTCCAGGACGACAATGGCGTCTGCTACGAGAAGGACAGCGTCGTTATCCGGCACTGGCGCCGCGCGCACGGCAAGGACGGCGCCTCTGCCTGCCGTCTCGACTGGAACGGGCTCTCCTTCGTGTGGACGGGCGACGGCAGAGGTGGCCGGCCAAATTCGGACAGGTCGATAAGTGGAAACCGTGCCTGAAAGCGGCGAGTATGCCGCGGATCAGGAGCGACGATGACGGGACGTACACGCCGGACCCATGCCCCGGGCTTCAAGGCCAAGGTGGCGCTGGCCGCTATCAAGGGCGAGAAGACGCTGGCCGAGTTGGCACAGCAATACGATGTGCACCCCAACCAGATCACCGCCTGGAAGGGTCAGTTGGTTGATGCGGCTGCCGGGGTATTTGGCGGGAGCGGAACCGCGGCGGAGGCGACACCGGCGGTCGATCTGAAGGTGCTGCACGCCAAGATCGGCGAGCTGACCCTGGAGAACGATTTTTTGGCCGGTGCGCTCGGCAAAGCCGGCCTGCTGAGCGCAAAGCGATGATCGATCGGCGCCATGAACTGCCGCTGGCGCGGCAGGCGGCGTTGCTGCGGCTCAGCCGGAGCAACCTCTACTATGAACCTCGGCCCGTGCCGGCGGCGGAGCTTGCGATCATGCGCCGGATCGACGCACTGCATCTCGATTACCCGTTCGCAGGTAGCCGGATGCTGCGTGATCTGCTGCGCGGCGAGGGCGTTGTCATCGGCCGTGACCTGGTGCGGACGATGATGCGGCGGATGTGCATCGAGGCGCTGTATCGCCGGCCGAACACCTCGAAGGCCGCGCCGGGACACAAGATTTACCCATACCTGCTGCGGGGTCTGACGATCGAGCGGCCCAACCAGGTTTGGTGCATGGATATCACGTACATCCCGATGGCGCGCGGCTTCGTCTATCTGGCGGCGGTGGTGGACTGGTACAGCCGTCGGGTTCTGGCGTGGCGGCTATCGATCAGCATGGAGGAGGATTTCTGCCTGGCGGCGGTTGAAGAAGCGCTTGCCAAGCACGGCCGGCCGGACATTTTCAACACTGACCAAGGCAGCCAGTTCACCGGGACTGCTTTCACCGGCCTGCTGCTGGCGAACAAGATCGCCATCAGCATGGACGGCCGCGGCGCCTGGCGGGACAACGTGTTTGTCGAGCGGCTCTGGCGGTCGGTAAAATACGAGGAGGTCTATCTGCGGGCTTATAACAGTGTCACCGAGGCGCGCGCATCGATTGGCCGATATCTCGACTTTTACAATCGCAAACGGCCCCATTCGAGCCTTGACGCCCGGACACCGGACCACGCCTACTTCACCCACCTGCAGCAACGAGCGGCAGCATGACTTTCGCCGCCGTTGTCGGGTCGTCGCTCCGGTCGGGCTACGCCCTCCCTGCGCGACGACCCGACAACGGCATATTGCGGAACCAATCGGCAGGGGATCCACTTATCGAAGGCGAAACGCTGTCTCGACAAAGCCGACCACCTCTGGCCGCCCTGACGCGAATACCGCGAAATTTTCGAAGGGCGTCGACGTCTTCGTCACCGAGCTCCAGCCCGATACGATGAATATTCAATCCATGAAGTTCGGGATACCGCCCATCATCGGAACCACCACGATCGACCTGTCCCACACGCCGCAATACGCGACAGGCTACATGTTCAAGCAGGTGCGGCCACGCCTGGCGATGGCGACACATCTGGCTTTCGACGAAGAAATGGTACCCGAAATGGTGGCGGGGGTACGCGCGCACTGGGACGGCCTGTTTCAGTTTGGCGCGCCCGACGTCTTGTGGTGAACGTCACCAAGAAGGCCATCTGGACCCGCAAGGCAGCGCTGCCGGACTCCGCCAACTTCGCGCGCCCTTCCCGCGCTGAAGCTATCGAGCTGTTCGATCTCAGCCTCACCAACACCGTGATCGATTTCCCGAATCCCAGACACACCCTCACGAATCCCCTCATTCTGACCTGTCCCGGGTCTGGCCGCGATTCGCGCGGGTTTTGTAATCCCGCCGACGGGTTGTTCGTTGGGTGGATGGTATGGGCAAACGGGGTCGGATGGGCACGCGCCGAGAGGATGTTCGCGCCTTCATTGGCGATCTGTGTGGCGCGGACCTGCACGCCAAGCGGGTCGGCTCGCTGGCGGATGCGACGCTCGGGCTGATGCACGCGGCCTCGCTGGCGGTGGCGACGATCGGTCAGGCGCTGGCGCAGGCGCGGGGCCTGACGACCAAGCACGCGATCAAGCAGGTGGATCGGCTGCTGAGCAACGACGGCATCGATGTTTGGGACAGTTTCGCGCACTGGGTGCCGCACCAGATCGGCGGGCGTCGCGACATCCTGGTGGCTATGGACTGGACCGATTTCGACCACGACGACCAAGCCACGCTGGTGCTCAGCCTGGTCACCGGTCACGGCCGTGCCGCGCCGCTGCTGTGGATTACCGTCTGGAAGGACGAACTCACCAGCCAGCGCAACGACTTCGAGGACGCGTGCCTGCGGCGCCTGGCAGAACTCGTGCCGGCGGGGTGCCGGGTGACCATCCTGGCGGACCGAGGCTTCGGCGATCAGAAGTTGTTCGCCTTCCTGCCCACGCTGGGCTTTGGCTACGTGATCCGCTTTCGCGGCAACATCCACGTCACCGACGCGGACGGGCAGACCAGGCCCGCCGCGGAATGGGTGGGAAAGTCCGGTCGCGCCCGCAAGTTGCGCGATGCGCACGTGACCGCGAAAGGCCAAATTGTCGGCGCGGTGGTCTGCGTTCATGCCCGGGACATGAAGGAGCCCGGGTGCCTTGCGACCAGCGAGCGCGACGCGACAGCGGCGACGCTGATCAACCATTATGCCAGGCGCTGGACGATCGAGCCGCAGTTCCGCGACACCAAGGACCTGCGGTTCGGCATGGGACTGTCTGCCACGCGCGTCGGCGAGCCGATGCGCCGCGATCGTCTGCTGCTGATCAGCGCGTTCGCCACCGCGCTGCTGACGCTGCTCGGCGCCGTCGGCGAAAGCCTCGGCAGGGACCGCTTGTTGAAGTCGGACACCAGCAAGACGCGGACCCATTCGCTGTTCCGGCAGGGCTGCATGCTCTACGAACTGATCCCGAACATGCCTGAGCACCGCCTGCTGCCGCTCACGGAGAAATTCGCAAAGGCCCTGTCAAACGCCGGCCAGTTCACCACACTCCTTTTTTATATGAAATGAGGGGATGGGTGAGGCCGGGGAGAGGTCGATACGAAGCAGCGCCGTGACCGGCACCTTCACGTCGGGGCTGAGCTGGAACCCCGTCTCCTTTGCCTGCGACGTTGCATCCGCAGCGAGTGGGGCTCCGAGACCGTGCCGGCGGTAGTCGCTCCGCAGCCCTTTGACGCGCAGCTCGTCGGCTGGCGTGAAATTCGACAGAATGAGATGGCTCCAGCGGGCGCTCGCCGGATCGAACGTGATGTCGATCGTCTCAAACGGAAGGGCGAACGTGCCTGAACTCAGCGTAACACGCGAGCGGTCGGCCGATGCGAAAGCGGAGGTGAGGCTGCGGTTGTAGATGTCGCTCGCCGTACGGACGCGCGGATCGAATTCGCTGGGCCGCTGCGCCGGATTGTCCGGGAACAGGAACGCGAAGGCATAGATTGGGGCCGCCAAATAATTAGCCTGCTTGCCGGTGACCTCGGCGAGGCGGAACGACATCTCGGCAAGGGCGAAAAGGACGTCCGGGGCGGGCTGCCCTGCTGTGGCGGTGCGGTGCAGGAGGGCGATCGCCGCCTCCGGATCGCCCTGGTAGAAATGCCAAAGATCCCGTTGCTCCAGGACGATCCGAGTGTCGGGACTGATCTCGCTTGTCGAGATGACGTTGGTGGTCAACCCGTGCTGCACGTCGCGCGGGCCGACGCGTTCGACCTGGATCGGCGTGCCGGCGCAGCCGGCAAGCATCAGCAACCCCGCCAGCGCGCTCAGTGCCGCGCGCCACCTCTGCTGGGGCAGATCGATCGGGGTTCTCGGGATCAGCGTTCTCGGGCAGGACGCCATAGGCTCGACCACCGGCAGGAAAGGTTAACCGAATGCTTTCCAGTGAGCATAGTAAGGTTACATTTAATTCATTCGGACCCAGGACTGTTGTGACCCAAACGGACCTAACGACAGCTCTTGGAAACTAATCGGCTCGCACTATTTAGTTGCGCACTAAATAGGACGGTATACAAGAGAATTCTGCTTCGGGTTCAACGCCCCGCTGACTGCCGCCGCATTGAAGGTCGCGTCGTCTACGACATGGCCGTTGAGCGTCCTCTCCCGGTTCACGACAGAGTCCAAGGCGCAGGCGGTCAGGCGCTGAGCTGCCCCCGATTTCCCTGGACACCGATTTGTCCGACCGGAGGCAGATATGGTGAAGTCCAGCATGAACAGGATCATACGAAATGATGTGGCTGATGGGCCTGTGGGCAACGAGGGCGGGCGGAGCCCGTCCGCGCTGTCCACAGGCCACAACGGCGCGGAGGCGGGGTGTGCTCCGAGTGGACCGCTGGCGCCGGGCCAACGCTGGAGCGTGAGCCGCAAGCGCGAGGTGGTGCTTCGCCTGCTGCGGGGTGAGGCCGCCGAGGATCTCTCGCGCGAGCTCGGCGTGCCGCTCTACAAGCTCGAGCGCTGGCGGCAGAAGGCCGAAGCCGCGCTGGGTGGCGCATTGAAGGAACGCGAAACGGAGGCGGCGAGTGGTGAGCTCGCCACGGCCATGCAGCGGATCGGCGAACTGAGCATGGAGAACGAGCTGCTGCGCTCTCGCATCGAGCGCCCTGGCCCTTTGGCCCGCGGGAGGTCGCGGTGATGGCGGCGGTGATTTCCCCGGCCACCGGCCGCCGCTACGGCATCGCCCAGGTCTGCCGCATCTGGGACGTGCCGCGGTCATCCTTCTATGCTGACCGACGCCGGGCCGATACAACGACGACGCCAGTTTCGGTGCGGCGCCGTGGACCAAAGCCCGTGGTGTCGGACGACACCTTGCTGGTGGCGATCCGCGCCGATCTCGCCCGGTCGCCCTGGCACGGCGAGGGCCATCGCAAGGTGTGGGCCAGGCTGCGGGTGATGGACGGCATCCGGGTCGCGCGCAAACGGGTGCTGCGGCTGATGCGCGAGAACGCCCTGCTGTCGCCGCATCGCGCCCGCATCCGCGACGACACGCCGCACGATCGTCACATCATCACCGAGGCGCCGAACCTGATGTGGGCGACGGATGCGACCCAGATCATCACCGTCCAGGATGGCAAGGTCTGGCTGTTCGGCGTCGTCGAGCACTGGAACGCCGAAGCGCTTGGCTGGCACGTCGCCAAGCGCGGCGATCGCTACTCCGCCGCGCAGGCCGTCGGCATGGCGGTCCGCAATGTCTTCGGCCACGTCAGCCCCAGCGCCGCTCGCGGCGTGGCGCTGCGACACGACCACGGCAGCGCGTTCCTCGCCGAACATTTCCATAACCAGATCCGCTTCTGGGGCATGACCCCCAGCTATGCGTTCGTCGGCGAGCCTGAGACGAATGGCGTCGTCGAGCGCTTCTTCCGCACCCTCAAGGAGCAGATCGTGCATGGCCGAATCTACCAGACCATCGACGAGGTCCGTGATGCGGTCCGCGACTTCGTCGCCCGCTACAATGCCGAGTGGCTGATCGAGAAGAACGGCCTGCGCAGTCCCAGCGATGCCAGAGCAGCGTGGTACCAGGCCGTCATGAAGACCGCCGCTTAACAGCAACCTTGTGTCCAGGAAACCGGGCGCGGTACACGGTTTGCGGGCGACTACGCCGCCCTTGAGGAAGCTGCGAACACCTTGTCAGTAAGGGGCCGCACGATGAGCGAGTAAACGAAGCGTTGAGATGATAACTGCGAACGGAGGTCGTTTCAGTTCTGAGGCAGGGGCTGACTACAACCTTTAAGCGTAGGTTCGCTAGCGGCGAAGAACGGGTCGGTCGAGGCTGCATTCCGTGTGGCGGAAAGAACGATGGTTCCGTCGGGTGATGCCGACCGCTTCGGTCGAGATCGCCCACCCCCGCGGGCACAAGGCAAACCTTATGCCCCGCCACGTCTTTGCTCTTGTCCGGCCCGGCACGGTGCTGGCCGGAGCTGGTTCGGATCAGGGCATCATCACTATCGGAGCATCGGGTGAGATCGAGTTTATCCAGGGAAAGTCGACTGCCATGACCGTTCTTTTTCTACAGACTGCCGAAGCAACATATAGACCGCTGCTAGAAGCCTCTTCGCGCACGATCGTGGAGTATTGTGCACGACACGATTTCTGCTGCGATACGTTCTTCGGAATTGCACGAGGATACTACCCATGGCAAGCCACGTATAATCGCATACCCTTACTCAAACGTTTGTTGGACGGCGGCTACACCGGCTGGGTCTGCTACCTTGACGCTGACGCCTTCGTAGCGGACCTTGATTTCGACCTCCGGGCATATCTGGGTGATAAGGAGCGTGTTGCGCTCATTATTGCGCCCGCAGAGCCCGATGCGCCCTGGTGGAATGTCAATGCCGGGGTATTTCTTATTAATCTCGGGCATCCGATTGGGCAACGAATAGTAAAAGGCTGGTCGTCTCGGTTCGACGAGGTTACTGATCAGCAGTTAAGTGCCGCAATGCGCTGGTCACAAACGAAAGATGATCAGATGCTTTTGGCGGAAACCCTTCAGAGCATTCCGGAAGCAGAGCGTGCCACCCTTCTCCAAAGAGGTGATACAAGTCTTCTCAATTACACTCAGGGCCGATTTATAAAGCAAATTTTGCGAGTGATAGGCGACCTTGAGAAGAGAGCATCTTACCTGCGGGTGCAAGCCGATAATGTGCTCGGACAGGAGGTGCCCGTGAGCGATCCGCAATTTAAGCGTCAGGATCTCGAGGCCAACGAGGCATTCATTAGAGCTGTCTATCGCGTGCTGCTGCTGAGGGAGCCAGACCGCGGTGGCCTTGCCGACGGGCTTACATTTCTTCAAATGGGAATGTCTTATGAGGACCTGCTTCGGAGAGTGCTGGCATGCAAAGAGTTCGCATTCAAACGCTGGCAGTTTATTGACGCTTACATGCAGGACAAATTGCGCGTCGTTAATATGACAGAACTGGCGAACAAGTACGGCTCCGACAAGGGCACTGTTTGTGGGAGTCCACCTCATAGATATACCTACCTGTATGACCTGATACTGGATCGATATAGGCATCTCTCTGCTGACTTTCTTGAGCTTGGCTTGGCTGTGGGAGGGCCGGAAATTGGAGGTCCGGTGGATCGCGAGGTCGACTCGCCTTCCGTAAAAATGTGGCTCGAATATTTCCCTCACGCCCATGTATATGGTTTCGACATCTCGGATTTCTCGCAGATAAAGCATCCGAGGTTTACTTTCGTGCGCGGCGACGGCGGTTCCTCAGTTGACTTACAGCGGCTTGCGAACGCGGCGTCAGGTTTCGACGTCATTATCGATGATGGTTCGCATGCTTCTTACCATCAGCAATTAGCATTTAAGCATCTGTTTCCGAAGTTGCGGCCGGGTGGGACATACATAATTGAGGATTTGCACTGGCAGTCGCCCATCTATGAGGGCAAGCCAATTCCGTTGCCGAGAACACGTGACTTCATGGTCGGTCTTTTTGAAAAGGATGAATATATCCCGAATGAAGTTCTATCCGAAGACTTTATGCGTGCCGTTAAGAGCGCCACGGCCTCCTATGCATGGTTCCCTCCGTTCAATGGGGGAGAAAGCACAGCAAAGCTGTTCGTGCTCCGCAAGGCTGCGTAATTGATTTTCGGTGGACTATCCCGGCCCTGCCAATTGGGGCCGAAATAGTCTCTGCCATCTCCATGAACGCGGCTTCCCGCGCGGCGGGACATGCCGAGGGGCTAGGAGAGTACAGGCGGGTGGATTTGAGCGCCACTGTCGCATTGGGACGGTCGTTTGCTTACCAGGAAAGTTTCTCTATGCCACTGGGCTGGTCCAAGCGGACAGAGCAGATGTCTGGGCATTAAGGTCGAGATCACGGTTGGCAAGCGGTAGGAGCGGGGCCAGTCCCTTTCCTCTCGCGCACGCGGGATAGCGGAACAAGGGTTTGGCGTAACCTTCCAGAGCACCCAAACGTGCGAATTGGCCAGACGCATTGCCACCCGAGATCGACAGGGCAGGGCACTTGGCCAACACGCCCCCGCACGCCGCCATTGAGAATCCCTTAACGCGCTCCGGCCTAGATTGACGGCTGCATCACAGCAGCCACACAGGCCATGACATCCACCATCACCGCCGGAGCCGGTCTGCTCACGATCGGCAATGGAGGCACGATCGAGCTGGCTTCCGGGGCGCCCACCATCCTCTTCCAGGATGGCAAGGCCGACCTGCTGCGGCTCGACCAGCCGGGCAGCTTCACTGGAACAATCGTCGGATTTGACGCGGGCGACACGATCGACCTCGGCCTCCTGCCGGTGACCGCGGTCAGCTATGGCTACGACGGCGTTCTGACGCTGAGCAACGCGGGCACGGTCGTCGCGCGGCTGAACCTGATGGCCGGCACCTATCCGGTCGGGAGCTGGCAAGTTTCCAAGGGCGCGGCCGGCGGATTCCTGCTCTCTGTCGGTGCGGACGGGCACACGCGGCTCAGCGTCACCACACCGGCGCCGGTCACGTCGAGCGGGCACAGCGGGGCCTATGGCGCCGCCGCGTCCTGGGCCGGAGGCGTGGCGCCGGGCGCGGGGAGCGCCGTGACGCTCGGTCCGGCGACGACGCCCTATGTGGTCGCGACCGGCACCGTGAACGCGGCGGCGGGTGTCCTGCTCATGACCGGGGCGCAGGCGACGCTGGAGGTGGACCGCTCCATGCTCGCCGCGTGGCAGCCGGCCGTTGTCGCGGCGGGGACGCTCGCCATCGCCGCCAACGCCGTGCTGCAATCGAGCGGCCTGGTCCAGCTGAGCCCGGCCGCCAGCACGCGCATCGATCGGAACGGCATGCTCGTGCTGGGCGGGTTGGCGAACGGCTCCGCCGTGACGGTCGAGGGCACGCTCCTCGTCAATGGCGGCAAGATCCTCGCCGGCCCGAAACAGGCCGGCGCGAACGCGACCGGCGGGGCAACGGCGATCGGCCTGGGCGACGGCGCGCAGCCGGCAGTCGTGACCGTGCAGGCGGGCGGCCAGGTTAACGACACGGGAACCAGGCTGGGCGCCGGCCCCGCCTCCTCCGGCACCTTGGTCATCAGCGGCGCCGGCACGAGCTGGACGGATTCCGCCGATCCGACCCGCACGCAGGATACGACGGGGACGATGCTTGTCGGCGTGCCCGATCCCGGCATCAGCGCGGGAGCGACGGCGGCGTCGCCGGCGACCCTGCTTGTCACGCAAGGGGCCGTCCTCACCGACGCGGGATACGCGGAGATCGGCGCCGGTCCTGGAAGCGCCGGGGTCGCGACCGTCTCGTCCGGGGCGCAATGGCGGATCGCCGCCGGGGCGCTCAGCGTCGGCGCGGGCGGCTCCGGCACGCTCAGCATCCTGAACGGCGGGACGGTGGCGGCGGGGAGCGGGGGCGCCTTCCTCGCGGGCGGCACCGCTCTCGCCATGCGCTTCGGCGTCGCCGCCGGCCAGTCGGGATCAGGCGCCATCACGGTCAGCGGCACCGGATCGGTGCTGCTCACCCCCGGTTCCCTCATCTTGGGCGGGTCTGGCCAAGGCGCGATGACGGTGGCCGCGGGCGGGCTCGCCGAAGCCGGCTCGCTGCAAGTCTGGCAGGGCTCCGTCGCCGAGGTCGATCCGGGCGGCGCCGTCGATGTGGGCGGGTCGGGCACGGCGGCCGCCGGCGCCGTCCTGATCGAGGCGGGGCATACGCTGCTCGGCGACGGGCTGGTCGCCGCAAACGTGGTCAACAACGGGACCGTGCTGGCCGTGGCCGGGGGCCCGTCTGCCACCTTGGAGATTACGGGCAGCCTCTCCGGCACGGGCACGATCGCGCTTGCCGGCGGCGCCGCGGCGCAGATCGACGGCACCCTGGGCGCCGGCCAGACAGTCTTGTTCTCGCCCGGCGGCGGGGTGCTCCGGTTGCGGAGCCCCTCATCGACGATCGCCTCCGCGCTCGCTGGCCTCGACACGGGCGACAAGATCAGCTCCCCCCAGTGGACGCAGATCCTCAGTGTCCAGGCCGTGGGGACCAGCGTCGCCGTCCGGACCAAGACCAGCACCGTCATCCTCTCGAATGTCAGTTTCGCGCCCGGCGCCAGCCGCGCCTTCGTCTGGTACAAGGATGCGGCGAGCGGCAACTGGACGATCGAGGTCGCCGCACCCGCCATGGACTGGAACGGTCCGAGCGGCGGCGACCTGGGGGGCGCCGGCAACTGGCAGAGCGAGCAGACGGGGGCAGCGCCGGCCACGCCGCCTGGCCCAAGCAACTCTCTCGTGTTCGCGAGCACCGGCGGCGTTCTGACGGGGAGGCTGACCGCGCTGGACGCGAGCTTCGGCGGGCTGTCGCCCTGGACGCTTGCGGGCGCCAACCTGACCTTGACGGGTCATCCAAGCCCGCCCAATCCGCCGCTCGCGCTCAGCATCGGCACGAGCGTGACCCTCAATGGCGCCACCATCACCGCCGCCGGCAGCACAGTGATCGGCGCCTATGGCGGCGCATGCGTCGCCGTGCTGGGCGGAGCGGCGTTCAGCACCGCCGGAGCCGCGATCGGGGATGGGGTGAGCCTGACCGGCACACTGGCCGTCAACACCGGCGGCACGGCGCTGCTCGGCGGCTCGACCAGCATCGGGCGCGACCTCGGCAGCGCCGGCACGCTCAACGTGGGGACTGGGGGAACGGTCCGTACGAGCGCAAGCCCGCCGGGTCCGGCCCTGGTGATCGGCGACGCGGGAAGGGGTTCCGCCATGGTCGCCGGAAGCGGTTCCCTGCTCGACACCACCGCCGGCCCGATCGCGATCAGTGCGCACGGGGGCGCCGGAACCCTCACTGTCGCCAATGGCGGGACGGTTCTGGCCGGAACGCCGAGCGCGGCCGCGATGCCAGCCGTCACGGTTGGCGTCCTCGGACCCGGCACGCTCGCCGTGAATGGCACCGGTTCCCGCCTGGCGGCGAGCGGCGGGATGCGTGTGGGGCTCGGCGGGCCAGGCACGCTGAGCGTCACGGGGGGCGCGGTCGCGAGCATCGGCCCCGACGCGTCCGGCCAGGGCGGGTTGTCCATCGGCGTCGGAACCGCCGCATCCGCGCAGGGAACCGGCAGCGCCACCGTCACCACGGGCGGTGTGCTGCGCAGCACCACCTGGCTCAGCGTAGGGGGTGGAGGCGAGACCGGCACGCTCAGCGTCAACGGCGGCACCATCGAGGCGGGCCTGTCTCTGGTCGCCGGCGTGGGCGGCGGCGGGAGTGGGAGCATCACGATCGGCGCTGGCGGCACACTGACGGTTGGCACCCAGCCCGGCAACGCGGCGCTGCTGCTGGGCTTGCCGAGGTCGTCGGGGAGCCTCGCCGTTGGCGCGGGCGGCTCGCTCAACGCCAAGCAGGCCGCGGTCACGGTCGGGGCGGGCGGGCAGGGGGTGTTGTCCCTCAACGGCGGAACCGCGAGCGCCGGCGCGGTGACGGTGGGTGGCGCCGGAAGCATCGCCGTCGGCGGCGGCGCGACGCTGTCGGTCACGCAAGCCATCACCATCGCCGCGGCCGGCGCGCTCACCCTTCAGTCAGGCCGGGTCGCCGCCGCGCAGGTCGCCAATGCGGGCCGGATCACCGGCGCGGGCACGATCGCGCAGGCGGCGGTTGTGAACACGGGAACCGTGACCGCCGCCCTGGGCACGCTGGTCGTCGAGGGCAGCGTCGCGGGAACCGGTACATTGGCGATCGGGCCGCAGGCGAACCTGCAACTCGATGCCGGGATCGGCGCCGGGCAGACGATCGCCTTCCAAGGCGGCACGGGAACGCTCACCATCGAGGCGCCCCCCACCTTCGCCGGCACCATCGCCGGTTTCGGCGCCGGCGACCGGATCGCCTTGGCCGCCACGGGGCCGGTGAGCCAGACCTGGGATGCCGCCTCTGGCACGCTGCGCCTGACCGGCGGCGGGCAATCGATTGGCCTGCACATCAGCGGCACCCACACGGCCGCCGACTTTGCCACGGCGATCATCCCGATCGGCGTGCCGTCCGGCGGCGCGGCCGTGCCGGCGGGTGGCACACTCACGGCGACGGTGAGCAACACCACGGTCCAGCCGGGGACCGGAACCCACACGCTCTATCTGAGCGGCACGGGCGACACGATCGTAGTGCCGCCGGCCGGGCAGGGCTTCCTCGACATTTTCGGCCCCGCGCTCGCGAACAAGAACCAGCTCGACTTCCGGCAGGCACTGAGCGCCGCCGGGTGGCCCGGCAGCTTGGCGACGCTCAGCCAGTTCATGCAGGTCGGCACCACGCTCGGCGCCGCCCTGGTCTCGATCTCTCCGAAGGGCGCCCAGGCCCCGGCGACGGTTTTGCGTCTGGAAGGGCAGAACGGGCTAACACTCTCGGGCTTGGTTTCGCACGCCCTGCTCTGAAGTTCCTATTGCTTGTCTTGCTGGCCGGCTTCGCGCTGGGCCTTGTTCTTCTCGTGATGGCCCATGGCCGCACCCACGCCGGCCCCGGCGACCGCGTGCCCCTTGCCCATCTCATGCCCGAGGACCGCGCCGGCGGCCGCACCCTTGGCCGTGTCGTGCTTGCCGGGCTCGTCACTAGCGGCGAAGGCCGGCGCAGTGCCCAGGACGATCGCGGCGATGCCGCATGTGAACAAGATCTGCTTCAGGCCCATCCAGCCCTCCTCACGATATCGATTGCATCTACGCCGGTGACGCCGGTTCGATGCACCACCCAATCGACACGACCGCGTGAGTCTCAGGCCGGCATGGTCGCGGTGGCGCGCAGGCCACCATTCGGCCGGTTGGCAAGGATGATGTCGCCCCCGTGCGCGCGCAGGATGTTGCGGGCAATCGGCAGGCCGAGGCCAACCCCGCCGGTTTCCCGGTTGCGGCTCGGCTCCCCGCGATGGAATGGCTCGAACACGCGCTCCAGCTCCTCCGGCGGAATCCCCGGCCCTTCATCCTCGACCTCGACCGCCACCATCCCGTCCCGCGGCGACCGCAACCGCACCCGCGCGCCTCCGCCATAGGCCACCGCGTTGGAAACCAGATTGGCGAAAGCGCGCTTGAGGCTCAGCGTGCGGGCGCGGATCACCAAGTGCGCCGGCCCGTCATAGGCCAGGCGATCGGCGATCTCCGGGCGCGCATCGGCCGCCTCGTCCAGCACCGTTTGCAGCAGTTCCGCCAGATCGAGCGCGGAGACCGGCTCGCTCGCCTTCGTATCGCGGCCAAAGGCGAGCGTGGCGGACACCATGGCCTCCAGCTCCTCCAAGTCCGCGAGCATTTTCCGCCGCTGTTCGTCGTCCTCCATAAACTCGGCCCGCAGCTTCAGCCGGGTGATCGGGGTACGCAGGTCGTGGCCGATGCTGGTCAGCATCTCGGTGCGGTCCTGCACGAAGCGGCGGATGCGCGCGGCCATGGTGTTGAAGGCGGCCGCCGCGGTCGCGACCTCCAGCGGTCCGCCCTCGGGCAGCGGCGGCGCGTTCACATCCCGCCCCAGCGCCTCGGCCGCCGCCGCCAATGTGCGCACCGGTGCGGTCAGCCGGCGTACCGCCCACAAGGTGAGCGCGGCCGCAACCGTCGTCATCAGGGCGAAGGCGATCAGGAAGGTCGGCGAGTGCCAAGGCCGCAGCGGCGGCACGGGCGCCGCCACGTTCAGCCAAACGTCCTCCGGCAGCCGCAGCCCGATGGCGACGCGCGCCCCAGGCGGCCCTCCCTGGATGACGATCTGCCGGGGCCGTAGCGGCGGCGGCAGGGGCACCAGGTTCATGCTGACGCGCAGCAATCGCTGCTCGGCGAACGGCGTCTCGGGCAACACTGGCGGGGGTGGACTGGCCGACAACCCGGCGGTGAGACCCTGCGGCAGCGGAAGAGTTCTTGAGCAGGCCCGCGCGCTCCGCCGGGACGGTCAGCACCACGGTCCGATAGAGGCCCATCACCCGCTCGGCGAGGGTGCGGGCCTGGGCGAGGCGCTGCACGTCGATCCGATCGAGCGCGTGGATGGTCAGCCCCGCCGCCTGCACCAGGGCGAGGCCGATCAGCAGCACGAGGGCGGTGCGCGCGGCCAAGCTGCGTGGCCGAAGCGTGAAGAAGCGCGGGCGCATGCGAGGGTCTAAAGCCGCTCAACGGTCGTGGCGAGCACATAACCGCCGCCGCGCACAGTCTTGATGAGCTGCGCGTGGCGGCCATCGTCCTCCAGCTTGCGCCGCAGCCGGCTGACCGCGACGTCGATCGCTCGATCGAACGGGCCGGCTTGCCGCCCGCGCAGCAAGTCGAGCAGCATGTCGCGGGTCAAGATCCGGTTGGGCCGTTCCAGCAGCGCCAGCAGCAAGTCGTACTCGCCCCCGGTCAGCGCGACCTCGGCGCCGTCGGGATTAAGCAGGCGCCGCCGCGCTGGCTCCAGCACCCAGCCGGCGAAGCGCAGACTGCGCCCGGCGGGTTCGGAGCGCGCGCCGGTCTGCTCCCCGGCGCGTCGCAGCACCGCACGGATGCGGGCCAGCAGCTCGCGGGGATTGAACGGCTTGGGCACGTAATCGTCAGCGCCCAGCTCCAGCCCGATGATGCGATCGGTCTCCTCGCCCATCGCGGTCAGCATGACGATCGGTACGTCCGACTGGGCGCGCAGCCAGCGCGCGAGATCGAGGCCACTCTCGCCTGGCAGCATCAGATCGAGCACCACCAGCCGGTAATGCCCCGCTGTCCAGGCGCGGCGCGCCTCGCGCCCGTCGCGCACGGCCGTGACCCGCAGCTGGTGGCGCTCCAGGAATTGCGCCAGCAGCTCGCGGATTTCCCTGTCGTCATCGACCACCAGGATGTGCGGCATCTGTTCCATGAGGCGACGGATATAACCCCCGATTGGGGCGGTGGCAGGGCGTGTTGCACTCCGTTGCACTTCGTCGCGGTCCTGAACGCGGCGCGCAACGCGGCGGGGCCATGTTCGCGTGGTGGCCAAGTTCCACCAAGGAGACTAACGATGCGAAAGACTTTGCTCGCCGCCGCTGCCCTGTCGCTGGCCGCCGCCGGAGGCGGTGCGGCGCTGGCCCAGAACGCGCCGCAAGCGGTATCGCCCAGCGCCGAGGCCCCATCGGACACCGCCCCCCAGCCCAGCGCCCAGCCGCGCGGCCCACACGAGATGCGCATGGGCTGGTGGCACCGCCACCATGGCGAGCGCGGGCGCGAGATGCCGTTCGCGCCCGCCACGTTCGGCCTGTTCGCGCCGCAGACGGACAAGCATCTGTCGCCCGCGGACGTGCAGGAGATCGCGCAGGCCATCCTGCTGTGGAACGGCAACCATGATTGGAAGGTGGCCCAGGTCCAGCCGGGCGAGAACCATCAGGTGACGTTCGCCTATGTCACCCAGGATGGGGCCACGGTCGCCAAGTTCGCGATCAACCAGGACACCGGGCGCATCATGCGCGTCGGGTGATCGGGATGGGGGCGCAGGCTGCGCGCTGCGCCCCCATCCCATTGTCTCACTCCATAGAGGCGGTTTCAGAACTACCTGCGGTTGAGTTGGCCTGACCGCCCGTATTGTCGCTGCCCATGTTTGGGATGCATGTCGCGGTGGACGGGGACCGTGTACCTCCGCTGGCATTCCACGCACTGCGCGAGCGGAAACTTGGCCAGTTCCGCCCGTCGCCGGCGCCGCCACCGCGGCCAACGGCAGCGACACGCTCGTCGTCGAGCGGCTGTTCCTGGCCGCCTTCGCCGTGATGGCGCGCATCCGCCCAGTGTTCGCCGACAAGGGCTATGACGCCGAGCATCATCGCAACCTCTGCCACCGCTTCGGCGCCGAACCCCGCCTCCACACGCGTGGCCAACCACACGGCGCGGGCTTGGGCGGAGCTTGCCGAGGTTCCGCCCGCGAAGCAGGTGGAAAGCAAGCGGAGGGCAGCGCCGCTGGTGGGTGAGCGCAGCAACGCCTGGGTGCTGGAGACCAAGTGCCTCGCCCTGCG
Organism: uncultured Pseudomonadota bacterium; assembly: GCA_963818725.1. GTDB lineage: Bacteria > Pseudomonadota > Alphaproteobacteria > Acetobacterales > Acetobacteraceae > DATFDN01. The sequence continues at coordinate 963,454 of CAWFTU010000001.1, forward strand.
CCACGACCGGCTCGGCTCCCTTTTCCAGTCGCTGCTGCAAAGCGCATGCATATTCCTGGTTGCAGGCAGACTCGCTCAGTAACTCCGAAAACCGCCTGTTAGCGTTGTTTAGCGGACGACCGACGCCTCGACCTCATGCTACCGCACTCCGGATCGACTTTCTTCAGACCCGATCGTGCTGTATTGTGTGAACTTGGAGGAGAGGGGTGGCGCCACCGCCGGAACCGGAATGGCCATGGGATTCCGATTCTCTTCTGTTCGGCCCTTTCCGCCTAATCCCCAACGAGCGCTTGCTTTTGGAGGGCGAGAAGCCCGTGCGGCTTGGCAGCCGAGCGCTCGACATCCTCATCGCGCTCGCCGACCGGGCAGGGGACTTGGTGAGCAAGGACGAGCTGATCACGGGCGCTTGGCCCGGCACGTTTGTCGAAGAAGGCAATCTCAAAGTTTAAGTTGGCGCGCTCCGCCGAGCGCTTGGCGACGGCCAAGCCGATAGACGATACGTTGCTAACGTCCCCGGCCGTGGCTACTCCCTCTTAGCCCCAATACGGTTCACTTAAGGCAAAATCCTGTTCACTTAAGCTATCGGCCGAATACCAACCAATTGAAAATGCAGCATTCGCCTTGGTTCTCCCTGCGGCACAAACAACTAAAGTGAACCGTATTGCTCTTAGCCCCGGTGAGCCGGGCGGACGCGAAGCCGCCAGCCACCTCTGACCCAACCTCGACCCCACCCCATAACCTCCCCAGTCAGCTGACCAGGTTGATCGGCCGCGCGAACGTCATCGAGAAGCTCGTTGGACAGGCTCCGTCGCAGCGCCTGACGACGATCATTGGACCGGGTGGGATCGGCAAGACAACCCTCGCGCTAGCCGTTGCGGAAGAGTTGCTTTTCGATTTTCCGCAAGGCGTCTGGTTGGTCGAACTCGCCTCGATTGCCGATCCGTCTTTTGTTCCGACCGCCCTTGCTTCCCTCTTTAGGGTCGATGCGTCGCCTGACGCACTCGTCAATGCTCTGCGCGACAAGAAAGCCTTGATTTTATTTGACGACTGCGAGCACGTCATCGATGCGGCCGCCAGTCTGGCCGCGGCACTGTTGGCCAAGACACGCGGATTGCACATCATCGCAACCAGCCGCGAGCCGCTGCGCGTAGTCGGTGAGCGCGTACATCGGTTGGCGGCACTCCCCAGTCCTCCCGCCTTGACCGCTCTCGACGCCACAGACGCTTTGAAATTCTCCGCGGTTGAACTGTTCACCCGGTGCGCGGCAGCCGCCGCCAGTGATTTCGAGCTCAGCGACGAGGACGCTCTGTTCACCGCTGACATCTGCCGCAAGCTAGACGGCTTCCCCCTCGCCCTCGAGCTCGCGGCCGCGCGGATCGGCACGCTCGGGGTACGGGGACTCGCGCGGCAACTCGAGCATGGTCTGCTGCTCAATATGCCCCGTCGGGCTACTCATCCGCATCACCGCACCCTCGCCGCGACACTGGAATGGAGCTACCGGCTGCTCGTGGCGGAGGAGCAAGCCCTCTATCGTCGCGTTGCGATCTTTGCGGGCTCTTTCACCGCGGAGGCCGTCAGAGCCATCGCTGCAAGCCCCGACGTTGCACCTTCGGCCGTTATCGAGACGCTCTCGAACCTGGTCGCGAAATCGCTGGTCGTCGTCGACAGTGATGGCGATCCGGTGTGGTTTAGATTACTCGAGACCACCCGGGCGTATGCGCGTGAAAAGCTCGTCGAGAGCGGCGAGAGCAGAAAGCTCGCGCGTCGCCATGCCGAGTATTATCGGATGCTCTTGGAGCACCCCGAACCGAATCTGGACGCGCGCCCCTTCACCCATTGGCTGGCCGGAAACCGGCGAAATCTGGACAGCGTACGTGTCGCGCTCGACTGGGCCTTCTCGCCGAACGGTGATCCATTGATCGGCGTTTCGCTAACAGCAGCCGCGGTTCCGTTATGGATGCAATCGTCTCTGGTCGAGGAATCCCGCCGCCGCATCGAGCAGTCGTTCGGTGCGATCGCGGGCGGGGTCGAGGTGGATGCACGCCGGGAGATGAATTTTCATATCGCCCTGGGCGCCTCTTTGATTTATAGCGGAAGCGGAGGCGCCGACGTCACCGCGGTTTGGAATAAGGTCCTGGAGATTTCGGAAAGCCTCGAGGATTATAAGTATCAGATGCTCTCGCTCTGGGGTCTTTGGGCGGTTCACGTCAATGGTGTCCAATATGACACGGCCCTGACGCTGGCGTATAGATTCTTCCGGCTGGCGGCGGCCCGCCCCGACCCGAACGATCGGCGGGTGGGCGAGCGGATGATTGCCATCTCATGCCACTTTCTGGGTGACCAACCGAGAGCACGACGCCACATCGAACGGGCGTTCCCTGATTTCGATGCTCCGGACAGGGGGCATCAAATCGTTCCCCTTAAGCTCGATCCCCGGGTGACGGCACGTGTCCACCTTGCGCGAATCCTCTGGCTGCAAGGATTTCCGGACCGTGCGATGCGCGCTGCCGAGCAGAGCATTGAGGACGCGCGGATGGCTCAGCACGCCATCTCATTTAATTATGCTCTGCACCGGGGGGTGTGCCCGGTCGCACTATGGATCGGAGATCTGTCAACGGCGGGCCACTACGCAGAGATGCTGCTCGAGCATGCGAAAAGGCACGCGCTGGGGCGCTGGCAGCTTTACGGCCGAGCCTATGAGGGCGCGGTTGCTATCAAACGCGGCGACATCGCTACCGGATTGCGCTTACTCAGAGCATGCTTCAAGGAATTCGGCGAGACCGGGCTCGCCGCTCCGCGCTTCATGCGGTTTGCCGCGAGTGATATGGCCGAAGCTTTGGCGCTAGCTGGGCAGATAGCCGACGGACTTGTCGCGATCGATGACGCGATCGGGCGCGCCAAGCGCACCAGAGAACTCTGGGAATTTCCCGAATTGATGCGCGTCAGGGGCGAGCTTTTTCTGTTGCGAGGTACGTCTCGGGACGCAGCGGCTGGCGAAGATTGCTTCCGCCAAGCCCTCGATGTGGCGCGCCGCCAAGGCGCGCTGTCCTGGGAATTGCGTGCGGCTACGAGCCTCGGCGGCTGATGCGCGATCAGGGCCGTTTTGCCGAAGCGTCGGCGATCGTTCGGCCGACTTGTGGCAAATTCACCGAGGGGTTCGACACGGCCGACCTCAAAACGGCGAAATTGCTCCTCGACGATTGCGATGCCTGCTGATCTGAAACAGGGGGTAGCTGGGCGATGCCGGACTGGTTAGGCTCGGGTGTGCCGGCCGACCCCCGATCGGCCCCAGCAAGTTGCTGAGGGCAGCGCACGACCCCACGGGCGGCGATCGACCGTCCCACGCCGCCCCTGCCACGGGCGTTCAGGGTGGGATGACGCGGCGCGCGGACCAATGGGAGAAGGCCAAAGACTCCCCCCACCCCCCGCCAGCCGCGCGCGCCGCGCTCGACGCGCTTGCCGCGCGCGACCCGCATCTCGCGCAGATCGAGCCGCGCGCCGGTCCGCTGCCGTGGCGTGTTCGCCCGCCGGGCTTCCCTGGGCTTCTGCAAGCGATCGTCGCCCAGCAGATCAGCAACCAAGCGGCGGCGGCGATCTGGAGGCGGGTCGCCGCCCTGCCGGGCGCCCTGGAGCCATCCGGCCTGCTCGGCTTAGGCGACGCGGCGTTGCGCGGGGCCGGGCTGTCGCGTCCTAAGATCGTTCACGCGCGCGCCCTCGCCGCCGGTTTTGCCGAGGGCCGGGTCGACGCGCGGGCGCTCGCGGCCATGGCGGACGAGGAGGCGATCGCCGCCATCGCGTCGGTGCGCGGCATGGGCCGTTGGAGCGCGGAGATCTACCTGCTTTTCGCCCTGGGGCGGAGTGACGTGTTCCCGTCGGGCGACCTGGCGCTCGCCGCCGCCGCGGCGCACCTGTTGGGGCTGGCCGCGCGGCCGACCCCCAAGGCGCTGCTCGCGACGGCTGAGCGCTGGCGCCCGGCGCGTGGATTGGCGGCCCGGCTCCTGTGGCACCATTGGCGCCATGTCACCGGCCGGCCGGCGCTCGACGACATCGCCGCGCCGCGTCCGTAATTCTTCTTTCACCCTGACGGGGCATGATGCGGACCATGTCCGCCGACTTCCTCGGCTCCCGCCCGTGCTTGCCCGACCTGCCGCTCGTTCAGGCGTACCACCCGGTCACCTTCCTGGAGCTGGCGTGGCGGTCCCTTTCACCACGCCCGCCCTGCAAGGGAGCCGCGCGCGACCGGCGGAGCGCGGCGGGCTGGAGATCATCGTGCCCAATCCCTCGGGCGGGCGGGGCGTCTACATCCTGCCCTGGTCCGGCGTCTGCCAGCTCTGCCGTCCCACGGTGCATGACACGCTGCTGAGCGCGCGCATGGCCGCGCTGCGCAACGTGACCCCCGCCGCCATGCGCCAGGTCGCGGGCGAGATCGCCGCGGAGGGCTTGGCCGGGCGGACCGCGCAGGCGGCGGCGGGCACGGCGGCAAAGGGCGACCGCGAGGACCGGCTGACCGCGAACTTCCTTCTGCTCCTCGCGCTGATCGAGCAGGTCCATCCAGCGGAGCTGGGCGGCCTGTCCGTCGAGCGCGTCTCCCCTCGTGAGCTGGAGCAGCGCGCCCGCAGCGCGGTGGCGCGCGTCGGGCCGAAGCTCGGCCGCCGCCCGGAGGCGGTGGCCGAGGCGCTCGAGCAGATCGCCGAGGCATTCGCCGGGATCGGCGCCCCGCGCCAGAAGCCCGTGCCGCGCATCATCCGGCTGCTCGATGCGCTGTCACGGCTGCGCGCGGACATGCTGGCCTGGAACAAGGAGCACGCTGGCGACAGCGCGGCGCGGGCGGAGATGATCGACGCCGTCGCCGATCTGACCATCGCCTGCGCTCGGCGGACGCTGGCCGACGCGCACGCGCTGGCCAGTGACCATGCCCGGCTTGCTGCGCAACTGGGCGACGGCGCCCGATCCCGTGCGTGCCGCGATTGCTCGCCCGGAGTGGCTGTTGGACGGATGGGAGCAAATCTGCCTCGTTTGGCTAAACGCGGACGGGGATGCCAGCCGGAGGTTCGCGCTATCGGAGATGGCCCTGCTCGTCCCGGTGCTGCCCCGCGAAACGTCCGATTGGGTTGGCACGCTGGTCGATACCGATCTAGTCAGGCGATTTCGCAAGTTCGTGCGGCAGAACGAGGACTGGCGAAGCGGCCTGATCATTGACCAGGTGGCGCACTACGAGGCCTTGCGGGGATCGTCGGTCTGAGCGGAGGAAGAAATGGCCGACATGGTGCGCCGGCTCGCGAACACGCTGAGCGAGGCCCGCGACGAGCAAGTGGCTCGGGCCGTCGCGCTGGTGGATGCCATGCAGGCGCGCGGGGAGGCCGATGCGCTGATCGCGCCGTTGCGGGCGCGGCTGTCGCGCCTGCGGCCCGCTCGCAAGCTGCGCCTCGCCCGCGTGCTGTTCACGCCGCTCGACCCGGTGATCGTGCCCGCCGCCGCGTGGCAGGAACGCACGGCGACCCTGCCGCGCACGGCCCTTGGGCCGATCGAGCAGATCGTGCGCGCCGGCCTGGGTGCCGAAACGGCCGTCATCGAGGCGGCGGTCGCGGACGCGTCGAGCGCCGATCCGTTCGCTGTCGCGCGGATTGGCGCGATGCTGTGGAAGCCGGCCGCTGATGTGCTGCGGCGGCAAGCCGACCGCGTGCCCGCCGCCTGGACCGACGCCGGCCTGCCAGCCGCCCTGTTCCACCCAATCCGCCTTGCGGTGACGGCCGTGCTCGCCGCGGCAAGCGAGATCGAGGCGTGCTGCGGGCGCGATCAGGGATCGCCGCCCGGCGCGGACGAGCTGGAACGCCTTCTGAGGGCGGCGCTTCCAGACGGCCCGGGGGCGTGCGCGACGCTCGGCGCGGTTCTTCTCTCCAGGCTCCCGCACGCGAGCCCGGACATCCTCCTGGCGCTGGCCGCGCTTGGCGAGACGGACGCGAACGCGGCTCCCATCCCGACGCAGCACGCCATCGAGGCGGCGCTCGGACAGGTGGACAACGTGATTGTCGGAGAGGTCGGCTCGGCGCCCCTGCCCACCGCCGCAAGGGCGATCGAGCGGGCGGCGCGGCTGCTGGAGGGTCTGGGCCGGAACGCCGGGCCGCTGCGACGCGAGCGGCTGGACGCCATCCGCACGGCGCTCGCGACCCAGTCACGGGAGCGGTTCGCGGAGACGCTGGACGGGTGGCTGGCCGAGCCCGCGCTTCCCTTGCCCGACGCGGGCGCGTCCTTGGCCCCGGCGATGGAGGCGAGCGCCCGCGACCTGCGCCGCTTCGAGACGGCCGCGCGCCAGCTCGGCGGCGGCGCGTCCTACGACCAGGCGCTGCGCCGCGCCGCCGACCAGGTGCGCGCGATGCCGGACAGCGTCGCGCTCACGCGCGTCGAGCGGCTGCGGCTGGCGGAGATACTCGCCGGGTCGGAGCAGGCTCTTCGGCTGTTCGGGCTGGGGTGACGATTCCGACGCGTTACCGTCCCGATTGCGCGGCCATCAGCGCGTTTCCGCATTGCGGTGACAGAGACTGGCTGTTGTCCTTCAGACAGGCCAGCGCGCGGCCGCCGCCGGGGCGGATGCCGTGGCAGAGCCTGCGGTAGTCCATCTCGCAGGACCGTCGCAGCACGGCCGCTTCCTGGCGCGTCGACGGTGGCGGCGCGGCGGCTGCTGCCCGGGGCGGCGCGCCGCCGCCGCCGATCGCGGCGAGGGAGTGCTGACAAGGCGGCGACAGGCTCGCGGCGTTCTGTTGCAGACATGCCAAGGCCGCCTGCCCGCCGGTTGGGACACCGGCGCAGTGTGCCTGGTAATCGGCGCGACAGGACTGCCGGATGGCATTGGCCTGTGCCTGGCTGGGCTGCTGCGCCGAGGCCGCGCCCGCGAGCGCGGCGACGGCAAGAGCCGCGGACATGAAGAACGTCGCTTTCATTGATACCTCCTGTGATTGCTGCGCGCCTTGACTCATCGCCTGAAACGCCCGCCACCGCCGAAGCCGCGCCCTGCTCCGCCCTCTCCCGCCTGCCGCCAGGCGCCGGACTGTCGCTGCGCGCCGTACGTCCTCGCTTGCCGGTCCTGCTCGAGCTGTTGATAGCTGGCGCTATCGAGGCGCCCGGCGTAGCTGCTGCGGTTCTGAGACCGGTTCTGCGCTCCTTGCGTGCTGCCGAGCGTCGCGGGCTGGGTCTGGGTGGAAGGGGTGCGCGCGGTACTCTGCGCGCGCTGTCCGCCGCTGGAGGCGGTCGGCGACTGCACCGGCTGCCAGCCGCCGTTGTCCCATTTCGACCAGCCGCTTGACGTGTGCTGGTACGCGTTGCCGTCGCGGCCGGCATACACGTCGCCATTGGCGGTTCTGACCGCGCCTCCGCGATTGCCGTTCACGCCGGTATAGCCGGCGCCCTCCGCGCCGGTGCTCGAGCGGAACCCGCCCGCCGAGCCCTGGGCGTTGCTGGCGCTCTGGGTGTGGACTGTCTGGTTCGGGCCGGTGACGGCGCTGGACCCCCAGCGTTCATAGGCGTTGTAGTTCTGGTTGGTGGACCCCGAGACGCCGGTGCGGGCGTTGTAGAAGCTTGCGTTCGCGCTGCCGCCATACGCGTTCCAGGAGGCGCTGCCGCGGGCGTAGCTTCCAGTGGAGGGGTTGTAGGCCGACCATGCGCCGGGGCCCCCCCGTTCGGCCCATAGACCGCGCCGCCACGCGCCCACGCGCCCGTGCTGGGATTGTAGTAGCTCCCTCCCGTCGCCGCGCCGCCGTACGGCCCGTACACGGTGCCGCCCCGCGCCCACGCCCCGGTCGCCGTGTTGTAGTAGGCTACGTTGCCAGCGTATGTGTAGGGGTAGGGCAGGTAGGCTGGCACCGGGCCGGGCACCACCACCGGCGGGTAATAGTAGCCGGTGCCGTAAACCACCACACCCGAAGCGGGATAGGCCATCAGGTATCCGGCGGTGTAGGCGAAGGTGACGGCGGCGGGCGTTGCCGCGCGCACTGTGACGTAGGTGACGTTGTAGGGTGGGACGCTCGGCGGGATCGTGTAGATCACCGGCGGGACGCTTTCGGCAAGCACCCATGGCCCCGTCGGCGCGGGCGCGACGAACCAGGCACCCTGATAGCAGGCATAGTATCGTCCATCGACCTCCAGCACCTCGTTGAGCGTGTTGGTCGCGTATTTGATCGACGTGCCGGGAATAGGCTTGAACTGCGGGGTGCCCACATAGACGACGTGCAGCTTGGCGGCGTCGCGTCGCAGCGTCGCCTGCTGCGGGATTTGCGCCTGCAACACGGCCAGTTGCGCCTGCGCGGTGCTTGGGACCGAGGCGAGCACCTGGCCGTTCGGTCCGTCCGGCTGGATCAGCGCGAAGTCGGGCGGCAGGTCGTTGGTCGCGAACACCCAGGGACCGTCGAGGCTGGGCGCGGCGAACCAGCGGCCGGAGACCAGGTAGTAGAAGCGCTTCTGCGCCGGATCGAGGAAGAGAACGCTGGCGGTGTTCCCTACCCGTTGCAGGGTGGTGCCCTGGACCGGCGCGAGTTGCGGCGGCCCGGCGGTCACGATGATTTCAGCCGGTTTGGTGCTGACAAAGATGGTCGGCGCGTTCGCGGCGCTCGCGGCGCGCGGCGGGACGTGGCTGCGCACGTCGGCGAAGTTCGCATCGTGCGGGATGGCGTTGAACGCGGCCGGCAGCTTGGCGGTCGGGGCGTAGGGGCCGGTGGCGGCCGGGGCGGCGAACCAGGTGCCGTTGTTGAGCAGGTACCAACCCCTCCCGTCGCTGAACACGCCCCAGTTGGTGTTGACCGCGAAGGACAGCCCCGAATGTCCCGCCGGCGCCAGCACCGGGTCGCCATCGAACACGACCAGGCTCGCCGGCTTTTCGCTGTGGAAGATCACCGGCGGCGTGTTGTCGACCGCGGCCGGTTTCGCCTCCGGCGTCTCCTTCAGGCTGAGCAGAACCGAGTCGAGGGGAACCGGCCGCATGTGCAGATGCGGCAGCGCCGCCTTGATCTTCTCCTCGAGCTGCGCGGCCTGCCCGGTGTCGAGCGCGGGAAAGCGCGAGGCGTCCAGCTTCGGGTCGGACAGGATCACGGTCCGGGTCGCGAGATCGGTGTTTGTATCGAGCGACACCTCCACCGTTCCAAGGATGGGTGCCTTTGCGTTGGGCGGCGAGATCGCGACGGCCGCGCGGGCGGTCAAGGTCTTGTGGTCGGGCCAGGTGATCGCCTGCGGCTCGTAGACCGTGACGTTCGCCCCGTCCACCGTGGTATGGTTGGGCCAGGCGGATGAAGTCGGTTCCGGCGCCTGCGCGCGAGCCGCGGCCACCGCCCCAATCGCGAGCGCGACAGCCAGCAACGCGCCGCGCATCCTTCTAAGCCGGATTGCTCGCATGTCGCTCCTCCCCAAGATGTTTCACATGCGCCTTAGTGCCGACGCGCTTCGAGTTGCAGCGTCACGAGCCGCGCCAGCAGCGTGGCCGGGAAGAGCTGCCCGATGATCGCTTCGAGGTTTGCGAGGCTGCGCGCAAAGGGGTGAACCGGCACGATGTCGCCGTACCCGGCCGAGGTCAGCGTCGTGAAGCTGAAGTACAGCATCGTGCCAGCCGCGGTCGCGTCCTTGTCCGCCTTGGGAAGTGTGAACGCGTCCACCGCCAGTTCGGCGATCAGGCGGTAGGCGGCGGTGAACATCAGGGCGATGTTCAGATACAGGACGATCGCCCCAAGAAGGCGATGTGTGGTGATCTGTCCAGAGGCGAACACCGCGCGTCCCACCACGACTGACAGCGCGCCCATGGCCAGCAGCGCGGCGCCATGCCCAACCAGATCCGTGATCGGCGAGGGACGCGACAGCCGCATTGCCGCCCCGATCAGCGCGGCGACGGCGCAGCCGAGTATGAGGGCCATCACCGCCTTGCTGCGCGAGGCCACCATGGCGGCAACCACGAACCCGATCCCCAGCAGCCCGGTGGTGATCCCGGTCAGCCGCACATTCAGGGCGGCGAGGGGCTCGGCGATGAAGATCAGCAAGCCTTGCAAGATGAGCAGGGCTGTCAGGCTGATCTCCCGCATCCTCTCCGGATCGAGCGTGGCTGGGCGCGTCAGGCTCACAGCTCCTCCTTATCTCACCGCGCTGGGTGCGATCCACTCTTGCGTCATCGCAAAACGGCCGATCTGCTTGCCCAGTTCGTCCGCCAATCGTGCCGCGTTGGCGCTGTCGCCGGTGCGCCGGGCCTCCGATCCCGCGTGCATGGCGCCTCCCGCGGCCGCCGATGTCGCCAGCCGCCCCGCCGCCGCGCCCACGCCCGCGGTTTCGGCGATTCCGGGCGCGCGTCCACTGTCGGAGCTGCCCTGAAAGGCGCTGATGAAGCGCGGCGGAGCGGTAGCTGTGGGATAGTAGAGCTGCGCGTCGGCGCTGACGCTGCTCTTGCCCGCGCCAAGCCCGATCAGCGTACGCCGCGTGCGGTTGCCTTCGTCGATGCCGACGATCTGTCCTTGCACGAGAAGGCTCGTTCCCACCGTCGGGATCTCCCCGCTGGAGGCGCGCATCGCCGGCAGGCCGTACGAGGCCAGCTCGGCCGTGAGCGCGTCGGCCAATGCCGCCTGACCCGCGGTCGCCGCGTGCCACTCCTGCGCGGAAACCGGCTGATCTCCCGCGACACGCCGGACTCGCGCACCAATTCCCTGGTCGAGGCGGACCTGCTCGGGCGCGATGGCGAAGTCGTAGACGATCACCCGATCGGGGCGGGGCAGCGATGGTCCCGCATAGTTCGCGACGGTTTGCACCCGCGCGGGCGCGCATGCCGCCAGGGCAACAAGCGCCAGTGTCGCGAATGCCACGCGCACGCGTTTCATGGCTGCGTCTCCCCCTATTCGCCCGGCGCCCTCTGAAGGACAGCCGGCCGCCGCCTCGACGTGACTCGCTCCTCGATCCCTTGCAGCACGACGAACAGCGACGGCGCGAACAGCACGGCGAGGCAGGTCGAGGCGATCATGCCGCTGAACACGCTGAGCCCGAGCGAGGCGCGCGCGGAGGCTCCGGCGCCCTTTGCGGTCAGCAGCGGGACCACGCCGAGGATGAAGGCGAAGGAGGTCATCAGGATCGGCCGGAACCGCAGCCGCGCCGCCTCGGTCGCGGCGCGCGCGATCGGCTCGCCCGCCAGGCGCCGCTCGCGGGCCACCTCCACGATCAGGATGGCGTTCTTGGCCGCCAGCGCGATCAGCAGGACCAGACCGATCTGCGTGTACAAGTTGTTGGCGACACCCAGGCTGCGAAGGGCGATGACCGGCCCGGCCAGGGCGAGCGGGACGGAGAGGATCACCGAGAGCGGCGCGATCCAGCTCTCGTATTGTCCGGCGAGGCAAAGATAGACGAGCAGCAGGCCCAGGCCGAAGGCGTAGACGATCTGTCCGCCGACCGCCTTCTCCTGGTAGGACATCGCCGTCCACTCATATCCCGAGCCGGGCGGAAGAGTGCGCGCCGCGATCTCCTCCATCAGCGCGATCGCCTGACCCGAGCTGAAGCCGGGCGCGGGTATGCCGATCACGGTGGCGGCGGGATACAAGTTGTAGAGGGTGATGAGGGCCGGCCCGACCGTCGGGCGCACCGTCGCCAGCGCGCCGATCGGCACCATGGCACCGTCTTGGCTGCGCACGGTGAGCTTGTCGATGTCGCCCGGCCGCAGGCGGAACGGCGCGTCGTCCTGGACATACACCTGGAAAACGCGGCCGAACTTGTTGAACTGGTTGACGTAGCTCGCGCCGATATGCGCGGACAGCGCGGCGAACACGTCACCGACGGAGACATGCATCGTCTCCGCCTTGACGCGGTCCACCACCACGTCGAGTTGCGGGCTGTCGGCGCGGAACGGCGTGAACACGTGTTGCAGCTCGCTCTGGCTGTTGGCGGCCGCGACGATCGCGTGGCTGATCCGTTGCAGCTTCGCGTAATCGAAGCTGCCGTCGCGGAGCTGCACCTGCATGGTGAATCCGCTGGCGTTGCCAATGCCCTGGATCGGCGGTGGCACGATCACCTGGGCCAGCGCGTCCGGCAGGTCATCGAACGCGCGTTGCAGGCGCTCATAGATCGACCGCAGATCCTGGCCTGTCGCCTTGCCGCGCTCGCCCCAGTCCTTCAGCATCACGTACGCGGCGCCGGCATTCGCCAATGAGGCATTGCCGTCGAGCGCGGAGACGCCGGCGATCTCGATCACCTGGTCGATGCCGGGCGTGCCCCGCGCGATGCGCGTCACCTCGTCGAGTGCCCGCTGCGTGCGCTCGAGCGAGGCGCCGTCGGGTAGTTGCACGCTGACCAGGACATAGCCTTGGTCCTCGGTCGGGATGAAGGCGGTGGGAACGCGCATGAGGCCCCAGATGCTGACGCCGGCGATGAGCAAGGCGAGCAGCGCCATCAGGTGGCTGTGGCGGGTCATGCGGCCGATCAGGCCGGCATAGGCGTGCTCGAACCCGCCATAGGCGCGGTTGAAGCCGCGGATGAGCACGTTGCGCTGCGCCTCGGGCTTCGGCGGGCGCAGCCAGAGCGCGCATTGCGTCGGCTTGAGCGTGGCGGCGTTGATCGCGCTGATGAGGGCGGCGGCGGCGATGACCAGCGCGAACTGTGCGTACATCCGCCCGGTCAGGCCCGGCAGGAAGGCGGCCGGGATGAACACCGCCATCAGCACCAGGGTGATGCCGACGATCGGGGCGAACAGGTCGCGCATCGCCGCGACGGCGGCATCGTGGGCCGACAGGCCGCGCTCCATGTGCAGCGACGCGCTCTCCACCACCACGATCGCGTCGTCGACGACGATGCCGATCGCCAGCACGATCGCGAACAAGGTCGCCAGGTTGACGGTGAAGCCGAGCGCCGCCATGGCGACGAAGGCGCCGAAAATCGTCACCGGCACTGTCGTTGCCGGCACCAGCATCGCCCGCCAATCCTGTAGGAACACCAGGATGACGAGCAGCACCAGAACCGCCGCCTCGATCAGGGTCTTGTACACCTCGTCGATCGAGGTCTTCACGAACTTCGTGGTGTCGAACGGGATGGCGTAGGTCAGGCCCTGGGGGAATCCGCGCGACAACGCGGCAAGCTTGGTGCGCACGCGGGCCGCCACGTCGAGCGCGTTGGCGTCCGGTGATTGGAAGATCGCGAGGCCCGCCGCGGGCTGGCCGTTGAGCTTGAAGTCTTGCGAATAGGTCTGCGCGCCTAGCTCCACCCGGGCGACGTCCCTGACCCGCGTGACCCGCCCGCCGCCGCTCGGGTCCGCCTTGACGACGATCTCGCCGAACTGCCTGGGATCGGCGAGCCGGCCGGCCACGTTGACCGTGTACTGGAAGTCTTGGCTCGCCGGCGCCGGTGGGGTGCCGATCTGGCCGGCCGTGACCACTTGGCTCTGCTGTTGGATCACCCCCACCACGTCCTGCGCCGTGAGGCCACGGGCATAGAGCTTCTGGGGATCGAGCCAGATCCGCATCGAGTACTGGCCGACGCCGAACACGTTGACGTTGCCCACGCCGGGGATGCGCGACAGCTCGTTCAGCAGGTTGATCGTGGCGTAGTTGCTGAGGAACAGGCTGTCGTAGCGGTGGTCCGGGGAGGTCAGCGTCGCAATCTGCAGGATCGCCGTCGATTTGCGCTGCACCGTCACGCCCTGCGCCTGCACCGGCTGCGGCAGGGACGCCATTACGCCCGAGACCCGGTTCTGCACGAGGACTTGCGCGATGTCGAGGTCGGTGCCGATCGCGAAGGTGACGATCAGTGAGTAGGTGCCGTCGCTGGCGCTGGTGGACTGCATGTAGAGCATGTGCTCCACCCCGTTCACCTGCTGCTCGATCGGCAGCGCGACGGTGTTCATCACCGTCTCGGCGCTGGCGCCGGGATAGCGCGTGCTGACCTGCACGGTCGGGGGAACCACGTTCGGATACTGCGCGACCGGCAGGAACAGCATTGCGATCAGGCCGAGCAGCAGCGTCAGGACCGCGAGCACGTTGGCCAGCACCGGGCGGTCGATGAAGAACCGGGAGATCATCGATCGCAACCCATCACGATTTTTCGCCGCCGCTGATGTCGCTCGGCTGGGGCGCGACCTTATCGCCAGGGATCGCGCGCTGGATGCCGGAGACCACCACGCGGTCGTCCGGCTTCAAGCCGGCTTCGATTACGCGCAGCGAGCCCACGAGCTGCCCTGTTTGCACAGTGCGTTGCTCGACGACGTCATCGTGATTGAGCACCAGCAGGTAGCGCCCAGTCTGGTCGGTGCCCAGCGCCTGGTTCGGCACCAGCAGCGCGTCCTGGCGCTGCTGCGCCATCGGCACCCGCACGCGCACGAAGAAGCCCGGCAGCAGCACGTGATTTGCATTGGGGAAGATACCGCGCGCCATCAGCGTGCCGCTGGAGGAATCAACTTGTGGCGCGGCGTAGTCCAGCGTGCCAGCGTGCGGATAGCCCTCCTCGGTCATCAGCCCGATCTCGACCGGCACCTTGCCGAGATCGGCGGCTGTCAGTCCCCGTCGTGCGAGATTGGCCCGGATACGCTGTACGTCTTGCTCGCTCACGTTGAACGTGGCGTAAATCGGGTCGAGCTGGACGATGCTGGCGAGCTTGGTCGGACTGCTGACGTCGACCAGATCGCCCACGGAGGCGAGATGTGCCGTCACGATCCCGTCGAACGGCGCGGTGACGCGGGTGTAGGTAAGATTGATCCCGGCCAGCGCCACGCCGGCCTGCTGGTTCTTCAGATCGGCTTGATCGGAATCCCGCTTGGCCAGCGCCTGTGCCACCGCCGACCGCGAGGCGAAGTCGCTACGGCCGAGCGAGGCTTGGCGCTCGTACTCCGCCGATGACTGCGTGAGCTGCGCCTGCGTGGCGGCGAGCGACGCCTGCGCCTGCTGAAGCTTCGCCTGGAACGGCGCAGGTTCGATGACGAACAGCGTGTCGCCCCGCTTGACCGTCGCGCCGTCCTTGTAGTCGATCTCCTGCAGGAAGCCTTGCACGCGGGCGACGAGATCGACTTGGTTGTAGGCACTCAGCGAGCCTGTCGTCTCCAGGTAGGGCGTCACTTCCTGCCGCAGCGGATGCGCCACACCGACCCGCGGCGGAGGCGGGGGCACATACGCATTGTCCTTGGCGCGGGCGGGCAGCGCCATGGCGACGAGCAAGGCCAGCTTCAGGGGCCGGATCGCCAAGGTACGAAAGAGGCCGGGCACAACGTCCTCCCTGTCGAGGGCGCCTTCGCCTGCGCGCCGTCTGGTTTACCGGCTCGTGGAGCGGGTCATTCGTCTTACGTTTCCAATGCTAGGCGGATCGGTGTCAACGATCAAGAAGTCTATCCGGCCGGATCAGCGGCGCCGCGATAGGGCTCGCCCCACCGTTCGGCGTATACAACCTCGGCGAGCGGCGCGCGCCTGACCGGCCCGAACCGCCCCGTGGGATAGCCGATTGGCAGGATCGCGTAGGAATGGATCCCCGGTGGCAGCCCGAGCGCGGCTTCCGCCTCCGTCTCGTGCAGCAGGTGGCGCGTGGTGAGCGTCGCCCCCAGGCCGAGCGCGCGGGCCGCCAGCAGCATGTTCTGCACCGCCGGGTAGATCGAGGCGCCGTCCCAGCGCGTCGGCGCGGCATTGTCCTGAAGGCAACCGACGATCCAGACGGGTGCCTCGTGGAAATGCTCGGTGAGGTACGCGACGGCGGCGTGCTGGCGGAGATACGCCTCGCGGCTCACCCCTGGGGGCGGCGCGCTGGTGAGGTAACGCGGGCCCACCACTTCGTCGAAGGCGCGCTTGTAGTGGACTTGAACGGCTTGCTTGATTTTCGGGTCCGTGATGACCAGGAAGCGCCAGCGCTGCGTGTTGCCGCCGTTCGCGGCGCACACGCCGGCTCGCAGGATCTTGGCGATGAGTTCATCCGGCACCGGGTCGGGGCGCAGGCGCCGCATGGCCCGTGTCGTCTCGATGATCTCGAATAGGTCGTGGCTCTCGGCCATCGCGTCCTCCGCCGGTATGCTGTAGCTGTCATGCCCGTTTGGGAGGGAAGCACATGCTGAAATTCGGCGCATCGATGTTCTTCACCGACTACTCCATCACGCCGGCCGAGCTTGGCCGGGCGCTGGAGGAGCGGGGCTTCGAATCGGTCTGGGCGCCCGAGCACTCGCACATCCCGCTGTCGCGCAAGACGCCGTTTCCCGCGGGCGAGGACTTGCCGAAGAAGTACTACGACGCGATGGACCCATTCGTCACGCTGACGGCGGCGGCCATGGCCACGCGGACGCTCAAGGTCGGCACCGGGGTGTGCCTGGTCGCGCAGCGCGACCCGATCCAGACCGCCAAGCTCGTCGCCTCCATCGATCAGGTCTCGGGCGGCCGGTTCCTGTTTGGCATCGGCAACGGCTGGAACCAGGATGAGATGGAGGACCATGGCACGGCCTTCGAGACCCGCCACAAGCTCGCGCGCGAGCGGGTGGAGGCGATGAAGGAGATCTGGACCAAGCCGAAGGCCGAGTACCACGGCGAGATGGTCTCCTTCGGCCCGATGATGGCCTGGCCAAAGCCGGTGCAGAAGCCGCACCCGCCGGTGATCGTTGGAGGCGCTTTCCCCTATTCCGCGCGCCGCGCCATCCGCTACGGCGATGGCTGGATTCCGCAGGCCGCGCGCAAGGGCTACGGCGAGATCGCCGATCTCATCCCGCAGTTCCGCGAGATGGCCAAGGCGGCCGGGCGCGACCCGGAGAGCATCGAGATCACCGTCTGGTTTCCCCGGTGCGAGGCCGGTCTGATGAAGCGGTACCAGGATCTCGGCGTGTCGCGGATCGTGTTCAACCTGGAATCGGACAAGGCTGACGCCGTGCTGCCGGTGATGGACGAGTGGGCGGCGCTGATGCGGGAGGTCAACGGCTGAAGGAAACGGTCGCAACTTTCTCCCTCTCCCCCACTTCGGGGGAGAGGGGTTATTTTCCGAACGCCGCCTCCATCTCCCGCCGGCAGCGATACGCCGCGTCGGTCTGATCGAGCGCCACGTCCTCCCAGGTGACGCTGCGCCCCGCCCTCACGTCGCGCAGCAGGCGCACGCGGTTGGCGAGGCCGATCGGCAGGCCGCCGATCTCCAGGCTGGCGTGCGCGGGCAGCAGCTTGCCCCAGACGCAGCCGCCGCCCTCGCCATCCAGCGTCTCGCCCGCGCGGAGGTCGCGCTTGGCGGTGGCGACCACGTCGGCGCGGAAGCCGTCCGGCGCCCCGGTCGGCTCGCCACGCAGCGCGGCCGAGAGGATGGAGACGTTCAGCTCCAGCCCGATCAGGTGGAAGGGCCGGTACAGGGCCGAGACCCGGCCGGAGGCGTCGGTCGCCACGCCGTACTCGGCGAAGCAGCGCGCGGCGTAGTCGTTCGGCGCCTCGAAGACGACATAGACGCCCCAGCGCAGGTCGTTCGCGACCGGGCCGCCGTCGCGGCGCAGGCTGGAGACCACCTCGACCTGGCCCGCGTGGTGCAGCGCGCCGTGATTGCCCGGCCGCAGCGCCTCGGCCAGCTCGTGCGCGCCGACGGCTGGGAAGGCGAGGCCGTCGGGCGGCGGGGTCAGGCCGGTGGCGTTGGCCACCGCCGCCATCTCGATTCCCGATTTCGTGCCATCGAGAAAGGAGTTGAACATCTGCGGGTTCATCCCGCCCCGGCGTGCCTGCTCCTCGGTCAGTCCGTAATGGCCCCAGACGGTGGCGGGCGTGGACGCGTGATATTCGGGCAGGTACTTCGTGCCCTTGCCGGCCGCGATCACCGGGAAGCCGCAGGACCGCGCCCAATCCACCAGCTCGCAGATCAACGCTGGCTGGTCGCCATAGGCGAGCGAGTAGACCACGCCCGCGCGCGCGGCCTCGCGGGCGAGCAGGGGACCGGCGAGCACGTCGGCCTCCACGTTCACCATGACGATATGCTTGCCCTCCGCGATGGCGCGGCGCGCGTGCGCGATGCCGGCCGGGGCGTGGCCGGTCGCCTCCACCACGACCTCGACCTCGGCGCTGCCGATGGCCGCCATCGCGTCGTCGGTGAAGCGCGTCGCGGCGATCCGCGCCTCGTCCCAGCCGACACCCTGGCAGGCGGCGCGGGCGCGGTCGGGGGAAAGGTCGGCGATCACGGCGACCTCCAGCCCCGGCGTGCTCGGCACTTGCGAGAGGAACATCGAACCGAACTTGCCCGCGCCGATCAGGCACACGCGCACTGGACGCCCGCGCCGCTGCAACAGCCGATACAGGTTCATCCCAGCCCCTTCCGTCGCCGCCGTTTCCGTGGCCCACTGGTAGCCGCAACCGCGCGGGGAGGGAACAGCATGGAGGTCGAGTGGCGACGGCTGCGCGCCGACGAGTTGCACGAGGCGGCGAAGCGGGACGCGATCGTCATCCTGCCGGTCGCCTCGCTGGAGCAGCACGGGCCGCACCTGCCCGTGGAGACGGACACCACGATCGGCGAGGCGGTGGCGATCGGCACGGCGCGGCGCCTTGAGGAGCGGGGCGAGCGGGCCTTGGTGCTGCCGGTGCTGTGGACCAGGCTATCGGAGCACCACATGCCGTTCGGCGGCACAATAACCCTTGATCTTGCGACATTTTCCGCGCTGATCGAGGACGTGTGCCGCTCCGTCCTGCGCTACGGGTTCCGGCGGATCGTCCTGTCGAACTCGCATGGCGGCAACGAGAACGCGCTGCGCACCCTGACCGACGCGCTGACGGTGAAGCTGCGGGTGCCGATCATCCAGTTCAGCTACCCCTACGCGGCGCGGCCCGAGATCGCGGCGCTGCTGAAGACGCAGGACGGGGTTCGCCACGCCTGCGAGGCGGAGACGGCGATGATGCTGGCGCTCCGCCCGGAGCTGGTCGCGAGCGCGCGCATCCCGCCGCGCGCCAATGAACCGTCCTCGGTCGAGGCCGGCTTGTATCGCTGGCGCAGCTTCGCGGTCCGGACAGAGACGGGCGTGCGGGGCAACCCCGACGCGGGCACGGCCGAGCAGGGCGAGCATCTGCTGTCGGCGATCACTGAGGCGTTGGCCGGCAAGCTCGCCGATCCCGAGCTGTGGCGTGTGCCGTTCCTGCCGGACACGTCCTCCTCCGTCATTTCCGCGAAAGCGGGAATCTAGGCCTGCCGTGCCAGCTCGCCTGGACCCCCACTTTCGCGGAGGTGAGGGGAAGGCGGAGGTGGAGGCAATGACGCGAAACGAACAGAGGACGGATGAAATGAGCATCGCCTTCGAGGTGAACGGGGCGGCGGTCAAGGTCGCCGACGATCCCGCCACGCCGCTGCTCGACGTGCTGCGCAACACGCTGGACCTGAGGGGCTCGCGCTACGGGTGCGGGCTTGAGCAGTGCGGCGCGTGCATGGTGCTGCTGGACGGCGAGCCGGAGTGCTCCTGCGCGCGCGAGGTGGGCACCGTCGCCGGACGGCGCGTCACCACGGTCGAAGCGCTGGCCGCGCATCCGCTGTGCGACGCGTTCCTCGCGGAGCAGGCGGGGCAGTGCGGGTATTGCCTGTCGGGCATCCTGGTCAGCGCCAAGGCCCTGCTGGACCGCGCGCCGCGCCCAAGCCGCGCCGAGATCGTCGCGGCGCTGGACCGGCATCTCTGCCGGTGCGGCGCCCATCCACGCATTATCCGCGCCGTCGAGCGCGCGGCCGCGCGTCT
Source organism: uncultured Pseudomonadota bacterium (assembly GCA_963818725.1). Classification (GTDB taxonomy): domain Bacteria; phylum Pseudomonadota; class Alphaproteobacteria; order Acetobacterales; family Acetobacteraceae; genus DATFDN01. The sequence continues at coordinate 983,084 of CAWFTU010000001.1, forward strand.
CGCGGGAGACGTCCCATGAGCGACGCGCCCGCGCTCCCGCTCTCGGTCGTCACCAACCCGCGTCCGGATCGCTGGCTGCGCTTCGATCCGGGCAGGCTCGTGCATCTCTCGGTCGGCAAGGTCGAGATCGGCCAGGGGGTGCTGACGGCGCTCACGCAGATCGCCGCCGAGGAGCTTGACGTGCCGGCGGGTTCCATCCGTGTCCTCTCCGGCGACACCGACCGCGCGCCCGACGAGGGCTCCACCAGCAGCAGCCTTTCGATCGAGATATCCGGCGCGTCGGTGCGCCTGATCTCGGCCGAGGTGCGGGCGCGGTTCCTCACGCGCCTCGCGCAGCGGCTCAACTGCCCGCCCGGAGAGCTGAGCGTGCGCGACGGGGCGTTCCTGCATGACGGCGAGCCCACGGGACAGGATTACTGGACCCTCGCGCCGGAGGTGGATCTCGCCGCCCCGGCGACGGGCGCCGCGCCCCGCAAGCCGCCGGAGGCGTACCGCGTCGTCGGGCGCGACCTGCCGCGCATCGACCTGCCCGCGAAGCTGTCCGGCGCCGCCTTCGTTCACGACATCACGCGGCCCGGGATGCTGCACGCGCGGATGCTGCGCCAGCCCTGCCGGGGCGCGCGCCTGGCTAATTTGGACGAGGCCGCCATCCGGCGCGCCGCGCGCGGTGAGCTGCGGATCGTGCGCCTGGGCAACTTCGTCGCCTTCCTGAGCGAGAGCGAGACCGTCGCCCAGCGCACCGCCGCCGCCGCGCCGGGACACGCGCGCTGGGAGGGCGTTCCCCCCATCTCCCCCGGCGCCGAGGAGGCGCGCAGCCTCGTCGGACAGCCGTCGATCGACCAGGTGCTGAGCGATCCCGCTCCCGCGCCGTCCGCCCCGGCGGCGGTGTTCGAGGCGACCTACTCGCGCCCCTACATCGCGCACGCCGCGCTGGGTCCGTCCTGCGCCGTGGCCGAGGAGCGCGAGGGGCACCTGACCGTCTGGACGCACTCGCAAGCGGTCTATCCGCTGCGCAACTCGATCTCCAACGTGCTCGGCCGGCCGCTCGAGACAATCTCCGTCCGCCACGCGCAAGGGCCGGGCTGCTACGGCCACAACGGCGCCGACGACGCCGCGCTCGACGCGGCGGTGATCGCGCAGGCGCTGCCGGGGCACCCGATCCGCGTGCAGTGGCGCCGCGAGGAGGAGTTCGGCTTCGAGCCGGTCGGCACCGCGCAGGTGGTGAGCATCCGCGCCGCCCTGGACGAGCGCGGCCGGCCGCTCGACTGGACGGCCGAGATCTGGGCCGGCTCGCACGTCACCCGTCCCGCGATGGGCGGCAACATGCTCGCCCACGAGGCGCTGCCCACGCCGCCGCTCGATCCGCGCCCCAACGACCCGACGCAGGCCAATGGCGGCGGCGGCACGCGCAACGCGTTCCCGCTCTACGACATCCCCGGCCAGCGCGTCGTCCACCACCTGCTGTTGCGCACGCCCGTCCGCACCTCCGCGCTGCGCGGCCTCGGCGCGTTGCCCAACGTGTTCGCTGCCGAAAGCTTCCTCGACGAGCTGGCCGAGCGCGCGAACGAGGATCCGGTCGCGTTCCGCCTCTCGCTGTTGTCGAACGAGCGGGCGCGGCGCGTCATCGAGCGCGCGGCCGAGATGGCGTCCTGGCACGCGCGCGGGCCGGCGGGGACGGGCAGGGGGCTGGGGATCGGGTTCGCCCAGTACAAGAACCGCTCCGCCTACGCCGCCGTGGTCGCCGAGGTGGGGGTGGAGCGGGAGGTGCGGCTGCTGCGCGTCTGGTGCGCGGCTGACGGGGGATTGGTCATCAGCCCGGACGGCGCGCGCAACCAGCTTGAGGGCGGCATCGTCCAGGCGACGAGCTTCACGCTCAAGGAGCAGGTGCGTTTCGACGCGCAGGGGATCAGCTCGCTCGACTGGGACGCCTATCCGATTCTGCGCTTCTCCGAAATCCCCGAGATCACGGTGGAGCTGATCGGGAGCGCCGACCAGCCCTCGCTCGGCATGGGCGAATGCACGATCGGCCCGACCGCCGCGGCGATCGGCAACGCCGTGGCCCACGCGCTCGGCGCGCGCATCCGCGACCTGCCGCTCACGCGCGAGCGGATCGCGGCGGCGCTGGGGGCGGGGTAAGAGGCGGGCCGTCTACGAGGCGCACGCCAGCAACCAGCCGCCCGACAAGCTCCGGGACGGCAATAAGCGCGTGGTGGACGGCTGGCAGAGCACTCATGGAGCATTAGGCGTCGCTGGTTGCCGCAGAGCGCGGTCGCGGAGTGCCATGAGTTGCGTTCTGGCCATCTCCGAAATTCCGTGCGCTCCAGCACAGTCCTCCTTGAGGAAGTCGGCTGCGAGCTGGGGCACTTGCGAGCTGTCCTTGGCAAATGGCATCGAGCGGCCCTTGGCAAATGGCATATTGACGATGTCCAGGATGTCCAACATAAAGGCCAAGTTCGTGAGTACGTAGGGTGCGCCATCCGCTGCGCAGCCGATCTTGCGCCATTGCTCGGCCAATCCCTTCTCGTAAACGGCCGGTGCTGGGGGCGCGTTCTGTAGAACGGCCCAGCGCTGCGCTATCTCTGGTGCTTCCGGCAACGACTTTGCTGGATCGAGAATTTGGATCCTTTCCAATGCCTGGGTTTTGGCTTTACCTTCAGGAATATCGTGGTTGAGAAGCTGCTTGAGTTTGTCGAAAGCATCGCCCCAATCACAGATCCCCTTCTCACACGCGACCTTTGCATCAGTCACAACTCCCGCAATATAGACTCCCTGTGTGAAGGCTCCCTTTATGTCAGCCCTCCAGGCGAGCACCTGCGAGAGAAAGGCACTCTCCAGATTCACCACGCCCAGATTTGCGCCCTGCAGCTGCGCCCCGCTCAGATCGGCGCCCTGCAGCCGCGCGATCCCCAGATTGGCGCCCTGCAGCTGCGCCTCGACAAAGCGTGCGTTCTGTAAATTAGTGCCCCTTAGCGTCGCGTGCCGCAAATCCGCACGGATCAGGTCGGCGTCGTATAATCGGCTCTCGTCCAGCTTCGCGAAGCGAAGCACCCGGTCGCGAAGAAAGGCGCCCTCTATGGCGGCAATGGCTGCTCGGGGGTTGCCGCTGCCGGCACGCAGGTCGGCGACGGCCTCTCCCTTCCACACGTGATCGACCAGCGTACGGTGATCGACCGTTAGGAAGCGGCAGCCCCAGTTGAGCGTAGGACACAGCACTAAATCGAGCGGTTGCGACAGGGCATAGCCGAGTGCCGCGAAACCGTGGAGCTTGTCCTCTGGCCAGTTTTGCTCCCGTACTGTGGTCGCCTCCGGGCCGGGTATGTTCAGCCAATAGGACTCCGCCGCCACCATACCTGAAGAAAATACCCCTAGAAGGCTGAATGCTAGCTTTGGCCAGGTGGCGCGAACCCTGCTATAGCTGCCTTTGGGAAACCACTGGCGATAATAGAACCAGAACAGCATCGCCAGATCGAGCCCAAGGGCGACGCGCTGCGCCCAGTTCACCCTATCGCTTTGATACCGGAGGGAACTGACCTGCACCACGATCAGGACGGCCACCGGGAACAACGCGATGACGCTGAACGCCACCCAGCGGAACAGCCAATCTTGGAGCGGCGAGCCGCGTGGGGCGACGCGCGTCACGACGAACTCGACATTGGCCAGCAGCTGCCGGCAGCGCTCCTGGTCCAAAGGGAGTGGCACCATAGAATCGAGATCGGTGCGGAATTGCCGCAGGTTGGTGGCCAGCATGTCGTAGCGGATCAGCGTGAACACGTGCAGCGCCACGAACACCAAGGGGGCGATCGCGAAGCTGAACACCACAGGTATCTGCACACCCAGCTGGGAAATCGTGGTGGTGTGCTGTAGCAGGAGGTCTTCGTCCGTCGTGGCGAACGCGGTCGCAACCAAGTAGAGGCCGACGGCCGGGAAGGCGAGCGCTCCGGTTTGTGCCGCCTTCGCGCTGTCGTTGATGGCCGCGATGAGACTGGCGATGTATTTCGGCGGTTCGAACGATTTCGGTGCAGGCGGGGCTGGTAAGTCCGCGCTTTGCGGCCCGGCGGCTTCCTCCGGGGCAACTTCCGCCTCGTTCACGACGTCCGCCATATACCGGACCCCTCCCTGCCCGCTCTATAGAAAAGGGCTATTCTGTTTGCAACTTAAATTAGATACTTTGATCGGTGATCGCTCTGGGGTGCTGGTCATGGTCGCCAATCCGCGACCTGCTATCCACTTGGGCGAGCTATTGCAGCCTCTGCCCAGGCGCTGGTGTTTCCCCACCTCACCCCGACCCTCTCCGCCCGGAGGGGCGGAGAGGGAGTTCTCCTAGTGGGCTGAGTTGGAAGTTTCCTGGCACTCATGAACGTCGTTGGTGCGTTGGCAGAAGCGTCGCACGCTGTCGAGGATGTCGTCGGCGCTCTTGGTCCAGACGAACGGGTGCGGTTCCGCATTGGTGGCCTCAAGGTAGCGGCGGATCGCCGCCTCCAGGGTCTCGACTGTAGGGAATACTCCGCGCCGGATCTGGCGCACGGTAAGCAGGGCGAACCACCCCTCGACGAGATTGATCCAAGAGGCGCTGGTCGGCGTGAAATGCAGATGATAGCGCGGCCGCTTGGCCAGCCAGTCCCGGACCAGCGCGGTTTTGTGGGTGCGCAGGTTGTCGAGCACCAGATGCACCTCGAGGTCGGAGGGAATGCTCCGGTCGATCTCGTCAAGGAAGGCGCGGAACTCGGTGGCACGGTGACGACGATGGCAGGTCCCGATGACCCTTCCGGTCTTTGCGTCGAGGGCGGCGAACAGGTCGAGTGTGCCGTGGCGAAGATAGTCGTGCGTCCCGCGTTCGGGCTGGCCGGGGCGCATCGGCAGCACCGGCGCGGTTCGCTCGACAGCCTGGATTTGCGGCTTCTCGTCCACACACAGCACCAACGCCCGCTCGGGTGGCGAAAGATACAGCCCGACAATGTCGCGGACCTTCTCCACGAACAGCGGATCGGTGGACAGCTTGAAGGTCTCGGCCCGATGCGGCTTCAGTGCGAAGGCGTGCCAAATGCGGCAGACTGCCGTCTGGCTCAGCCCCGTCGCCCTGGCCAGCGAGCGGGTGCTCCAGTGCGTGGCGTTGGTTGGGCTGGCTTCCAAGGTCGTGGTGACCGCCCGTTCAACTTGTTGGTCCGTGATCTTGCGCGGGGCTCCAGGCCGGGGCTCGTCGAGCAGACCGTCCAGCCCGCGCTCGGCAAAGCGACGCCGCCACAGCGCCACCGTCGCGCGGTTAATGCCGAGCCGCTCAGCAACGCCGCCATTGGTCGTGCCCGGTTCGGCGCAGGCCAGGACGATGCGCGCACGGGTGGCGAGCGCCTGTCCTGTCTTGCGTCGGCGGATCCAGCCCTGAAGCAGATCACGGTCGGTTCCAGACAAAGCAATCGGGATCGCGTGAGGGGTGGCCATGGCAGGTGCCTCCGCTTGCGTGTCTTTCGCCCCTCAATGAAGAATGTCCCACAGGACGCCCAAAGTGCTCAGAAACTTACGCCTCAGCCCACTAGCTCTGCACCAGCAGCCTCGGCATGCCATCCGGAGCCGGCTCAATGGTCCCGATGATCGCCGCTTCCAGGCCAGCGGCGCGCAATGCTGTCACGCACGCCCCCGCGCGCGTCGGGGCTACCCCCGCGAGCAGGCCGCCGGAGGTCTGCGGATCGTTGAGAAGGTCGATCAGCGGCCCGCGCTCCGGGAACTCCAGCAAGCGCCGGTTATCGGGTGCGAGCGTGCTCTCCACACCGGACTCCGCGAGTTCCAGCGCGCCCGGCAAGAGGGGCACGTGGTCCGGGTAGAGCCGGGCTGACAGGGTAGAGCCGCGCAGCATCTCCGCCAGGTGCCCGGCGAGCCCGAAGCCCGTGACGTCGGTGCAGGCGGAGACGCCGTGCGCGCGCAGGACGCGGGCGGCCTCGGCGTTGGTGCGGCACATGGAGGCGACCGCCGCCTGGAGCCAGCGTGCCTTCGTCAGGCCCTGCATCTGGCCTGCCAGGATGACCCCGGTGCCGAGCGGCTTGGTCAGGATCAGCGCGTCGCCGACCCGCAGCCCCGTCTTGCGCCAGGCGCGGCGCGGGTCCACCAGCCCGGAGACGGCGAAGCCCAGCGTGGTCTCGGCCCCCTCGCCGGAATGCCCGCCGACCAGCGCGCAGTCCTCCGCCTCCAGCACCAGCGCGGCGCCTTGCATCATGGCCGCGAGATCGGCGCCCATGCGCCTGCCGGGCGCGTAGGGGACGGTGGCGACAGCCAGCGCCGTCCAGGGCCGCGCCCCCATCGCGAAAATGTCGGAGAGCGCGTGCGCCGCGGCGATCTGGCCGAACAGGAAGGGATCGCCCAGGAAGTCGCGGAAATGGTCAACGCTCTGCACGATCGCCCGGCTGGGCGGCGGCTGCACGATGGCCGCGTCGTCCGCCCCGGCGAGGCCGAGGAGGACATCGGATCGCGGAGACACGGGCAATCCGGCCAGCACGCCCGCCAGCGCCTCGGCCCCGACCTTGCCGCCGCACCCGGCGCAGCGCATCGCCGCCGCGTCCGGCGCGCCCGCGGGCGCCTCCATGCGCATCGCGTACATCCGCATCCATCGCCGATCGATCCAGTCCTTCCAGCGCCAGACCAGCCGCCCGGACAGGGTGAGCCCATTGCGCCAGGCGACCGCGCGCCCCGCGCCGAGCCCCAGGATCACCAGAGCGTGCTTCTGCGGGCGCCACTGCCGCGTCGCGTGGTCTTGCGCGACCCGGCGCAGGTTCCCGGCGAGCGGCACCCCGGCGCGCACCGCCCAGACCCCGGCTTTTGGCCGTGGCGCCCCGATCAGGCTGGCACAGTCGCCGGCGGCGAACACGAACTTGTGGCTGATGCTGCGCAAATCCCGCCCCACCCGCACGCATCCGGCCTCATCGCAGGCCAGACCGGACTCGGCGAGGAAGCGTGGCCCGATCACGCCTGTCGCCCAGAGCGCGGCGGCAACCTCGACGGCGCTGCCGTCCGATAGCACGAGCCGGCCATCCACCAGGGCTTCGGCCCGCTTCCCGCACGCCACCTCCACCCCGGCCTCGGCCAGCGCGTCGCGCGCGACGGCGCGGGCGCGCTGCGGTGCCTCCGTCAGCGGCTCGGCCTCCGCGGCGATCAGCGCGACGCGCACCCGCCCGCCGAAGCGCCGCGCCAGTGCCAGGGCCAGTTCGGTCCCCGCCGCGCCCCCGCCGACAACGGCGATGCGCGCGCCGGGTGAGAGCTCGGCCTCCAGCTTGGCGAGGCGGTCGAGAAAGCGCCCGATCGGCTTCACGGGGGTTCCCGCGTTCTCCGGCATGAGCGGCAGCCCGCCGATATCCAGCGAGAGCAGGTCGAACGGCAGGGCCGGCCGCCCCGCCATCGAGACGGTGCGGGCCGCCAGGTCGATTCCGTCGGCCTCGGCCAGGACCAGCCGCGCCGAGGCGGCGCTGGCCAGCGGCGCGAGGTCGATATGCGCGGCGTCGAACCCGTAGTCACCGCGCAGCAGTCCCGGCAGCATGCCGGAATAGGGGGTGTGCGGCTCACGCGCGACCAGCGTCAGCCGGACCCCGCGCGCGGGGCGCAGCGCGAACCGGCGCAGCACCTCCACATGCGCGTGCCCGGCGCCGAGAAGGACGATGTCCGTGGTGATGGGGCCAGCGTGTCGCATCGCTCTGCCCCCGCTCATAGCAGAGCGCCGGACGCTGTCGAAATCGGGAGCGTGCGGCGTTCCTCCCCCGAGCGACCGGCGCGGGATGATATTCGCGCAAGGGTAGTGGCTCAGCTTGCGTTCAGCCTAGACCCGCAGCCGCCATTCGCACCGGACTTGTGCAACGGACAAGTCGCCGATTGCGCCGTGAGCGGGTTGGCGTCGTGAAAGTCTCGCAGACAAAAAGCCCCGGTGCCAAGCGGCAACCGAATGCACGCCCGGCAGGTCTGCCGCCGGAACCGAGGCGAGCGGCTTGTTGCTCGTCGCGTGGTCTTCCTGCTGCGGAACCACCTTGCCCACACTGCCGCCATCGCCTTGGGACTCTTGACCCTGGGTTTGCTGCGCGGAGACGGCGAGTGTGGTGGCAAGCAGCGCGACAACTGCCAGAACAGCACGAATTCATTTTGACTCCTCCCAAGTGACCGACGCTGGGCGATGCCCCTTGCGCGAGTGCGGCGCCGATGGCCAGAGACAGGGAACGTGCCATCACGATGGCCTTCATGGCTCGACGCCATAGCCTAGGCAGCATGGAAACCATCTCGACTTGTATGACCTGGATCACACCAAACGCCGCTTCTCCAGCCGTCCGCAGCCGGCCGCGCATTCCGGACCTTCCCGCCCTGGCTTGCGGGAAGGGCAGGGAGGGGCAGACAATTCGGCGCATCCCAGGTCCATTCCTTCCAAGGAGAAAAGACAGTGATCTCAGGCGCGCGCACCCCGTTGACGGTTGACCTCAGCGGGCTCCAGGTTGCTATCAGCGCCGGCGCCAACGGCATCGGCAAGGTGATGGCCGACAGTTTCGCCGCGTGCGGGGCGGCGGTGTTCGTCTCCGACGTGGACGAGGGCGCGCTCGCCGCGTGCGGGCACAAGGGGATGCGCGCCGACGCGGGCGCGGCCGCCGAGTGCGAGGCGTTCGTGGACAGGGCGGCGGCCGAGCTGGGCGGGCTCGACGTGCTGGTCAACAACGCTGGCATCGCGGGACCCACGGCGCGCGTCGAGGACGTGACGCCAGAGGCGCTGGAGGCCACGCTGCGCATCGACCTCGCCAGCATGTTCCATTGCGCCCGTCGCGCCATCCCCGCGCTGCGCGCGGCGGGCGGCGGGGCGATCATCAACCTCAGCTCGGCCGCCGGCCGGTTCGGCTTTCCGCTCCGGGCGCCCTACTCCGCCGCCAAGTGGGGCGTGATCGGCTTCACCAAGTCGCTCGCGATCGAGCTTGGCCCGGACGGCATCCGCGTCAACGCCATCCTGCCCGGCCCGGTGGACGGGCCGCGCATCCGCGCCGTCATCAAGGCCAAGGCCGCGGCGGCCGGCATCTCGGAGAACGAGATGACGGAGCGCACCGTGGCGACGACGAGCCTGCGCTGCTTCGTCACGCAACAGGACATCGCCAACATGGCCCTCTACCTCGCGAGCCCGTTTGGCGCCACGATCAGCGGCCAGGCGATCAGCGTGGACGCCGACATGCAGACCACGATGTAGCGGAACAGGATCTCGGCCACGCCGTTGGGCCGGCTGGCTAGGAGAGCAGCGACACCTTGCCGCTGCCGAGGTCATAGTAGGCTGCGGCCACCGTGATCTTTCCCTGCCGCTCAAGCCCCGCGATGACCGGCGAGGCGGTGCGCAGCAGCTCCGCCTGGATTCGCGCGTTCGCCCGGATCGCCGTCTCGAGGTCCGCGCCCGCGCGCTCCACCGCCGGCCGGATCGGCGCGTAGAGGGCGCTGATCTGGCCCGGCACGGGCTTCGCCTCGATCGTGGCCTTCACCGCGCCGCACCCGCTGTGGCCGAGCACCACGATCGCGGCCGTGCCCAGCACCGCCGCCCCATACTCCAGGCTGGCGATGATCTCCGGCGTGCACACGTTGCCGGCGATCCGGGTGACAAAGACATGGCCGATGCTCTGGTCGAACACGAGCTCCACCGGAACACGGGAATCCGCGCAGGACAGCACCGCGGCGAACGGCTCCTGCTTGGCCACGGTCTGCTGCCTGAGGATGTCGAGATCGGCGTCGAACGAGGTCAGCCGGCCCGCGACGAACCGGGCGTTCCCCGCCGTCAGTTGGTCGAGCGCCGCGCCAGGCGCGAGCGTGGTCTGCGCCCGCGCGGGAGAGGGGGCGAGCAGACCGGCCAGGGACGTGGTGAACGCCGCGCCGCCCAGGGCCATGCCCGCGAGCAGGCTCCGCCGGGAGGCGAGGCCCGGCGCCGCCGCCGCGCAGTGGCCGCACTGGCACGCCTGGCCGTTCCGCGTGCTGGCGTCGCTGATGCGCGTGATTGCGACCCGCTCCCTTGCACAAGATCGAGCCGAGACTAGACGCCGAAACAAATATCCGCAACGCCGGGCGCGCTTCGCGAACAGCTTGTTGATCGGCGCCGAGGCCGCCCGCGTAAGCCCGCCAGCACGTGGTTAGGCTTTGCTGGCCCCCTGACCGTCAAGTTTCGACACCGTAAGACCATTTGGGTGCGTTGGCCGCGCGTGGACCCGCGTCGGCTGAGGGCTAGCCGCTTGTCTGGCTGTGTGCTGTGCGAGGCGCCTGGACGAGGATTGGCCCAGACTGGTGCGGGGCGTTGATCGCCCATCGCCAATGACGGTCGGGTAAGAGCCTGGTACAACGGCTGCGTCGTCGCCGATCACTCGGACGACCTCAACGCCGCGCGGCCTCCAACAGCCTGCTGACCGTCGCGTTCGGCGTGCGCGTTTAGCCCCAATGCTGTTCACTTTGCGATCCGGATGGCGGCAGTGAAGTCGATGCGGGTGGTCGGCTGCGCGATGCGGGGGCGCAGCGGATAGTTGCTCATCTTGCGTTTGACGCCGCGCGGCACCTGCCGACCTCGGCCGCTCACGGCGCGCTCCTCCAGGATCTCCTCCAGCACGGTCTCATGCAGAGTGCGCCTGGCCTGAGGGGGGAAGCGCTGTGAACAGCGGCAGCTTGCGGCGGACCACGCGCACGGCGTGCGAGAAGGAGAGCCGATCCGGGTCCTCGTCGGCCTTCAAGGCCGCTTCGTGCATCAGCCCGCGCACGGCGAAGTGCGCCAGCAGCAGGCCCCAAAACTCCTGCTGCGCCAGGTCTGGGGTCTTGCTGCGCAGCACCGTCCGTGCCCCGCGCAGCTGCGTCTTCAACTCAGCCAAGGCGCCTTCGATTTCCCAGCGCTCGTGATAGAGCGCGGCCAGTTCCGCCGCGGGCGCCTGCAGCGGGTCGAGGAGGGTGGTCAGGAGCCGATAGAGCGGCTCGGTATTGCCGATCCCCTCGAGCCGATATTCGATCACGCGCACCCGGATGCCGCGGGTGCGATGCCGCCGGTCCTTGTCGCTGGGGTAGACCGTCGTCAGGTAAGAGCCATCGGCCAGCACGCTTGTGCGCGGCAGCCGCAGATTGTGCTTCCCCCGCCAGAGCAGGTCGGCGCCGGTGGCCATCGCCGCCTGCCAGAGCGCATAGCCAAAGAACTGCCGGTCAGCCAGGCACAGCATGCCGGGCCGCAGCGCCGCCAGCACGGCGTGGGCCAGCGTCGTCTCGCCATCCGCGCACCGGCCGAGGCGGGCACCGAACAGCACGTGCGTGCCGTTCTCCACCAGAGCGACGAAGCGCAGTTGCGGGAACGCGCTCTCGCCACGGCTCGCCCCTGGGCAGCCGAAAGCGGCGCGGTTCGCCGCGGTGTCGGCCACATCCAGGCAGGACCCGTCCAGGCTGACCAGCCGCCACGCCCGATACCACGCCCCCTTGGTGGCGCGCGCCGCGATCGGCTGCACCACCTGCTCATAAAGCCTCTGCAGCGGCGCCTCGCCCAGCCGGGTGCGAGCCTGCGAGATGCCGCTCTTGCCCGCCACCTTGACCGCCTCGGCGCCCCAGAGCCAGCGCAAGCCCTCCAACAGACAGCGCAGCACCTCGCGCGTGCTGGAGCCCATGTAGAGCGCCAGGGCAATGGCGTAGTAGACCATCACCTGCGCCGGCAGGTCGCGCTCGCGCTCGCTCGTCTTGCCGGTCTCGGCCAGCACCTCGCGCACCCGCTCGGGCGGCACCGCCCGCGCGATCACGCCAAGGCTGATGTGGTCGCTCAGGCGGACACCGGCCGGTAGGCCGGCAGGAATACCGGCCATCGCTGCCAATCCCGCATCACCGAGTAGAGAGGCTACGCCCCTCGATACCCAAAGTGAACAGCATTGCGTTTAGCGCGGACAACTTGGCCCGGCTCCGCACCGTCTTGTGACTTCTGGTTGTGCCGCTCGTGGCATTATATCGTCCGATGGTTGCAAGGAACGGCCCATGCTGAAGTGGTTCTTGGAGTCCCTGGCGTGCTTCGTCGAGACCGGCGAATCGGAGCCGGAGCGCGCGCCACCTCCGGCGCCTCTCCACCAGCCCTTCGGGCTGGCAGAACCTTTAGCGCCTCTGCCTGGGCCGCTGCCCGCCGCGGCGATGCGACTTAATTATGATCCTAGCGGCCCGCAGTTCGGGCCGATGTGGCGCGATCCGGAGAGCGCGGCGCGCGCGGCGCGGATCACCTGAGACCCTACTCGGCGGCGGCCTTCGCGTCCGCCCCACAGGCGCTGGCCGCGCGCAAGCCGACGCTGGGACTTGGACGCCGGCCAGGTTCCTGCTCGCATCAAGATCCAGCACGACGCCGGGCGCCACCTCCCGCGTCTCGGCGGTCTCGATGCCCTCCGGGGCGAACCGCGCGTGGAAGGCGTCGCCTCCGGGTCGTAGCTGGTCCGCAGCCCTTGATTCATTGGTCGGAGTGAGAGGATTCGAACCTCCGGCCCCTGCGTCCCGAACACAGTGCTCTACCAGGCTGAGCTACACTCCGACGCCGCGCGTATAGCCGCCGCGATGGCGGCCGGCAAGGCACGAACGCACAATGAGTGGATCTGCGCCGGTGCCCCGGGACCGTCCCGGCTTGCACGGGTCGGAGCCGAAGGGTAACGTAAAGAGAACGAAATGCGCTGGTGCCGCGGCTTGGGCGCTCGGCCGCCGATCCAGTCCGCAACATCGCTTGTGAACGGCGATGCCGACAGGGATTCCGCGAATGCCGTTCCAAACGCTGAGCGAGGCGGAAGCGGCTGCGATCGAGGTTGCTCGGACTGACCCGACCGCGAGGCTGTGCGGCGGCGTTGGCATCGTCCAGGAACCCTCGACCGGCCTCTATCGGCTTGTCGTTGCCCCGCTGGACCAGCTTCCCGCCACGGATCTGGTCCACACGAACGTTTTCGGCCGTGACGAACGGCTTGTCGCCTACGTCAGGTATAAGAGCGGGCGATGGCGCAGACGATTGGTGGAGGGGAATTCCGTCGAACAGAAGTCTTAAATTGTTCCGGGGCGCCTCGAAAGCTGTAGACTCCCCACCGATGGAAAAGCCGCTTCGTCCCGCGCTGTTCCGTTTTGACCCGGCAAATCCGGCGCGATGATGTGGGCCAATCCACAGCCCACAGAGCTGGACCGGAAAGCGATGTCACGGCCGCTGACGCGGCAATAGCCCCCCGAGCTCACGCCTCGTGAGTACCCTGCCGTGGCCTGGCCGGGGGACGCGCAGCGTTGGATCGATGTTCGATGGCGGTCCTTGCGTGCGCCTCGGCGCCGGCGTGTCTGCCCCGCCACGTCGCAGGTTGGCGCGTGGGGTGACGGGCTCGCGGCACGTCCGCCCTTGTAGTCGTCGGCCGATTACGCATAGCCAACAGCACCTGGACCCCGATAGCTGATCCCCTTGGGGACCATGTCAGCAAGCACCGCATCCATCTTCACCGACCCGGACGAGCTCCAGGCAGCCCTGGGAGAGAATTGCCAGGGGCAGATTGTGGTGACAGGCCGCGGGCGATTCCGGATGAGCTTGACCCGGATAAAGCTGGCGCGGTTGTGCCTGCTGATGGCCGACGAGTCGCTTCCGCGGGTCGCCTTCCTTCGCCCGCCGGCCACCTCGGTGATCCTGCTGCTGCCGGTGGATCGCGGATCGTCCCAGAGTTGGGCGGGCATCCCCCTGGACCGCAAAGAGATCCTGACAATCAGCGCGGTACCCGGCGTGCATGGCTGGACACAGGGAGGCTGCCAGTCGGCGGCCATCTGCGGCTCGGCCGATTACCTCATTCGGACGGGCCGCCAGTTGATCGGACCGAGCTTCGTCGTGCCGCCGGGTGTGGTGCGCTGGCAGCCCCTGCCACAAGATCTGAAGGCGCTGGCGCGGCTGCACAGCGCGGCGATGCGAGTCACCGGATTCCGGCTGGCCGCTCCGACGAGCCCGGAAGCGGCGCGCGGCCTCGAGCAGGAGATCGTCGGTGCACTCGCTGAATGCCTGTCCGTTGGACCCGCCGAGCCGAACCGGCGGAGCGATCAATCGCAACTGCGGATCATGGCCCAGCTTGAGGAGATCCTCCGCGTTCACCCAGACACGCTTCCGTCCCAGAGGGAGCTAAGCTCTCACCTCGGCGTGCCCGCCCGCACCTTGCGGGCCTACTGTCACGACCATCTCCGTCTCGCCCCCGGCCGCTATATGCGGTTGCGTCGGTTGCAACGGCTGCACCGTGCGTTGCGCCGGGCCGATCCAGGCTCAGCGACAGTATCGGCGTTGGAAAGGCGCCACGGCATCACTCAGCCGGGCCGCTTCGCGCGCAGCTACAGCGATCTGTTCGGAGAACTGTTATCTGCAACATTGCGGCGACCTGCCAACCAGTTGAAGTAGAACGGCTTCCTGCAATCCGTGCCAGCTATATCATTTAGGCCCACCACCAACCGGTTATTACACTTTCATTGTTAACGTCAAACCTACATCACTTTTGTTCCCAACATTATAGGTGCGGGATCAGCTCGCTTCGAACCTCGAGAGGGGCCGGGCATGCCCTCCAGCGCGGTCAGGCACGTAACGGATGTGGATGAATTTCGGGCCGCAATCCGGCGCGCGAGTTGCGAGTACCCGGGCACGGCTCGAGGGTCGTTCTCGGTGGCCCCGGCGGCTATGACAAGGCTGGACGCTTGCACGCCTCTGCCGTGCATTTGGCGGAAACGGCCCCTGAAATCGTCGACAACCGAGACGCGGCCCGCGGGCTGGAGTGAGCTCTGACCGAAGCTTCGATCGCCTGCTACGCCGGGGGCAGGCGCGGACGGGCAAGGCAAGCCAGCGCCGGCACTCGCTGTCGCCTACCGGTCGGTGTTCGGCGAGTCACCGTCGGCGACCTTGCGCGCCGCTTGTCGCTGAGCCGCTGACCGGCACCTTGCCGAAACTGCATAGCGCGTACTCGGCACCTCAGATACCTGAACCGTACCGGGTTTGCCGGAGGCTGTTTGGTTTGAGTTACGCCGCCATGGCGTGCTCGTCAGTTTGCGCATAGTAGCACGCTTCGGCCTCGGCGGGCGGGATATTTCCGATCGGTTCGAGCAGGCGACGATTGTTGAACCAGTCGACCCATTCGAGTGTGGCGAATTCGACCGCCTCGGCACTGCGTCAAGGGCCACGTCGGTGGATTATCTCGACCTTGAACAGACCATTGATGGTTTCAGCAAGCGCGTTGTCGTAGCTGTCACCGACACTGCCGACGGAAGGTTCGATGCCAGCTTCAAGCAGGCGGCCGGTGTAGCGGATCGAGACGTATTGCCCGGGTTCAAGGGGTCGTCGCAACGGCGGATGCTGGCGTCGAACGGCACCCGTGCCCTCTGCCCGGCTGCGCGCTGCGGTCAAGCCCCGGAGCCGCGCAGCGGTGCGCCGCAGGCGCAGGGCTTGAGGGCAGCGCGCCTGGCCGCGCCAAACTGGGCGGCGGTCACACAACGCCTGCTCGAGCGCATCCAACACAAAGTCCGCTCGCGCTGACCGCGATACTCGCCAGCCGACAACGCGCCGGGCAAAGGCATCGATGACGAAGGCGACATAGACGAAGCCCTGCCAAGTGGCGACGTAGGTAAGATACTGTCGGCGAATTCAGGCGGCTTGGGCCAGAGCCGCAAAGCGCGTCACGCGCGTCCTGGCGCGCGGCGTCCCGGACCGCCAGTGCACGGCGCGCGAGACGTTCATCGCGGCCGCCATGCAGGCCTGCTGCAGTCCGGTTTTGGCCAGGCCGATGTAGCGGCTTCTGCGCATGCCGAACGCGCGCACACCCCGCGACAGCGTGCCCTCGATCCCGGCCCGCACGTGGTAGCGCGCCTTCCACGCGGGGTCGTGCATCCGTGCCCGCGCCGCGTTCAGCGCCTCGTATTCCGGGCGTGGGTGGAAGTAGACGGAACGGCGCGCGTCCTTGGCCGGTGTGCACAGCGCCCGGGCGGCGCAGGCGCCGCAATCGGTGCGGCTGAACACCGCCGTGATGCGTGGCGCGCCGACCTCGTCGCGGCCGGCACGCCAGGTCACCGACGTCTTGCCCTGCGGGCAGGTGACCTGCTCGCGTTCCCAGTCGATCGTGAAGTGGCGCTGCTCGTAGGCTTGCTCCGCCTCGGTCCGCCGCCGCGGCATGGCCCGGACTGGCCCTTCCAGCGAGACACCGTGGTCGCGCCGGCTGCCCACCAGCAGCGCTGCATCAACGTAGGCAGAGTCCACGAAGTGCTCGGCGGGCAGCACGCCTTTGGCGGCCAGGCGCTCATCGATATCGGCCGTGCTCGCCATGTCTGGCTGCATCGCCGGGCAGGTCAGCACGTGCGTAACCAAGTGCGCGGCATCCTCATCGCAGATCTCGGTCACGTGTACCTTGTAGCCGGACCATTCCATCTGCCGCTTCGTGCTGTAGTGCGCCTCCGGATCATAGGGCGACTGCAGCCGCTCGCCCACAGGCGGCAGCTCCGCCCCGGCCCGCCAGCGCGGCGGCCCGCTGCCCTCGCGCGCGTAGTGGATCCGCCACACGTCGCGCAGCGTCCCCAGCATCGGCACCTCGCGCGCCGCATCCGGTGCATCCGGCGCATCCAGGGCAGCGAGCAGGAGGAACCCGTCCGCCCCGACCTCAAGGGCAAGCAACTCGCGCTCCTTCTGCCGCTTGGGCAGGCGATAGTCCTCAACCCGGCGCCCATACCGCTCGAACCAGGCAGGCTGGACGACCGTGCGCAACCACTCCGGCGCAACCGCAGCCAAGTCATCCAGCGTGGCACGCAGCGTCTCGGCCACCAGCTCGAGCAGATGCAGATCGTGCACGGCAGCCAACACGTGCGTGCTGTCGGTGCGCTGCTTGCCCCGTGCCTTGATCAGGCCACGTGCCTTGAACCGTTCCAGCATCCTGTCCAGCAGGAGGTGCTCTGCCCCGCCCGTGACCAGCCGGGCGCGGAACTCGGCGAGCACGCTGAAGTGGAAGCCGGGGTCGGTCAGCTCGAGCCCGAGTGCGTATTTCCAGTCAATGCGGGCGCGCACCGCGTCGGCGGCCTGTCGGTCGCTGAGGTGCTCAAGAAACTGCAGAACCGTGACCAGCGCCAGCCGCCACGGCGCAAGGCCAGGCTGGCCCCGAGCGGGGTAGAGCGCGCGGAAAATCTGAAGTGGCCCCGGTCCTTTGAACAAAATTTCCGCGTCGTTAAGTGGATCGTCGGCCGGGGGTTATGCTGCCGTGCGGAGCGGCAGCGGGTGAGAGTAGGCTTGATCCGGGGTGCGGCCGTCAAGGGCTGCGTGAGGTCGCCTTGCGTTGTAGAAGGCGATGTAGCGGCCGATTGATTGCCGTGCTTCTTCGACGCCATCATAGGCACGCAGATAGACTTCCTCGTACTTGATGGTTCGCCAGAAGCGCTCGACAAAAACGTTGTCTCGCCATGCGCCCTTGCCGTCCATGCTGATCGAGATGGCGTTGTTGATCAGCACGCTGGTGAATTCGGTACTGGTGAACTGGCTGCCCTGATCGGTGTTGAAGATTTGCGGGCAGCCGTGTTTTGCAAGGGCTTCCTCGACAGCATCGATGCAGAACGAAGCCTCCATCGTGTTCGACAGTCGCCAGGCCAGGATGCGTCGTGTGAACCAGTCCATCACGGCAGTGAGATAGACGAAGCCGCGCGCCATCGGGATGTAGCTGATGTCGGTCGCCCAGACGTGGTTCGGCCGATTGATCGTCAATCCGCGCAGCAGATACGGATAGATGCGATGACCTGGCGCAGGCTTCGATGTGTTGGGCCTGCGATAGATCGCTTCGATCCCCATTCTCCGCATCAATGTTGTGACATGACGACGGCCGACCTTGCTCCCCTCGGCAGCCAGCAAGCCGCGCAACATCCGCGAACCTGCGAAAGGGAACTCCAGGTGCAGCTCATCCAGCCGCCGCATCAGCGCAAGGTCTGCATCCGACACCGGCGCCGGTTCGTAGTAGACGCTGCCTCGGCAGATGCCGAGGAGCGCCGCCTGCTTCGTCAACGCAAGCCTGTGGTTACGGTCGATCATCGCTTTGCGCTCGGAAATCCCGCCTTGCCGAGCGCACGTTCTAAAAAATCGTTCTCCAGGACTAGGGTCTGTCGTCCCTTGAATACCTTCATTGTTCTACCCAGCGTCGCCGATTTACTCCGAGTGGAGGTGAACAATGCAGGTCTTGAGTGACGCGCAATGGGACGTGCTGCGACCGCTTGTTGAAGCGGTTCGCCCGCGCGGCAAGACGCCGCACCGCGATCTGCGTCGCACGATCGAGGCTATCATCTGGCGACACCAGAACGGCGCCAAGTGGCGCAGCGTCCCCGCCGAATTGGGACCGTGGTGGGGTGCGGCGCAGACCTTCATCCGATGGGCGAAGAAGGGCGTCTGGGAACGGCTGCTGGACCTGGTGCGGCAGTCCGGGATCAGCTTTGGCATGGTGTTTCTGGATGGCACGAACATCCGCGCCCATCAGAAGGCGGCGGGTGCGGCCAAAAACGACAAGCTGCGGCGCAGAGCGACAGCCGTGAGGCGCTGGGCCGGTCTCGGGGCGGCTATGGCACCAAAGCTTGCGTGATCGCCGACGGGGCCGGACGCGCCATCGCCTTCGCGCTCGCCCCAGGCCAGGCGCATGAACTGCCACTGGCCCCCGGTCTGCTCAGCTGCCTGTCCGACATCCCAGGCTGGGTCGTCGGCGATCGCGGCCTCGCCTCCCATGCGTTCCGCGCCCTGATTTGGGACAGCGGCGCCCGTCCCGCGATCCCGTCCAAGCGCAACGAGGAGCCGATCGCCTGCCCGCCCTGGATCTACCAGAACCGCAACCTCGTCGAGCGGCTCTGGGCGCGACTGAAAGAGTGGCGGGCCGTCGCCACCCGCTATGAGAAGACCGCCCGCTCCTTCATGGGCGTGCTCTGCATGGCAGCAACAATGGACTGGTTCAAAGCCCCCAAGAGATGACAGGCCCTAGCTCGCCGATCTTGGCGTGCAGGGCCTTGATATCGACCTCGGGGACCGATGATTTGGTGCTGCCACCGCGTTCAAACACGTCGGCAGCCCCTGCAAGCAGTTGCTCTTTCCACGAGGTGATTTGATTGGGATGCACGTCGAACTGCTCAGCAAGCTGTGCAATCGTTCGATCGTTTTTCAGGGCAGCAAGGGCCACCTTCGCCTTGAAGGCCGGTGTGTGGTTCCGGCGGGCTCGCTTCTTCATCTTCGCTCCTGATCCGCAGGCAAAACATGCCTGCCGTCAGGCCGAGTTTCCACTTAACGCCCTGTTCAAAATTCCTGAGCCACCTCTATCCTCGTCCTCGTAGAGCGCGCTGAACTCATCGCGCAGCCGCGTGACCACCGTGCCCCTGGGAAAGGCTGCACGGGCAACGCGCGCCGTCTCGGCAGGGATCTCTCCCATCGGCTCAGGATGCAGGCTCATGGATCACCTCCATACCAACGCTAACCTGCCGCCTGAATTCGCCGACAGTATCTAGGTGAAGTCCGACACCCACAAAGCATTGGGCGCCGGCGCCCGGAATTGCCGATTCACCCGGTCGAGGGGGCACGGCACCGATTTGTCGCTGTGCGTCGTCTTCACCGCCTTGCCGCGCACCGCCCCCGCCAAGCCCATTCGCTTCATCAGCCGCGCCACCTGGCAGCGCGGTGCCGCGATGGCCTCGCGCTGAAGCTGCCGCCAGACCTTGCGAACCCCGTAGACTTGGAAGTTCGCCTCCCAAACGCGCCTGATGTCAGCCCGCAAGGCCACATCGCGGCTTGCCCGGGCGGACAGCTTGCTCGGATCGGCGCGTTTTGCCGCATGCGCATGGTAGGTGCTCGGGGCGATCGGCAGAACCCGGCAGATCGGCTCGACCCCGTGGACAACGCGATGATCGTCGATGAACGCGATCATGGCTTGGGCCGGCGGTCGAGCTCCGCCATCGCAAAATACGCCGACGCCTTGCGCAGGATCTCATTGGCCTGGCGGAGTTCGCGCACCTCGCGTTCCAAGGCCTTGATGCGCTCCCGTTCCTCACTGCTCGGTCCAGCCCGCAGACCCTGGTCGCGCTCCGCCTGCCGCACCCAGCCACGCAGTGTCTCTGGCGTGCAGCCAATCTTGCCCGCAATCGAGCCGATCGCCGCCCACTGCGAGGCGTGATCCGCCCCATGCTCCAACACCATCCGGACCGCACGCGAACGCACCTCAGCCGAATACCGGTTCGCCGACTTTGACTTCTCCATGGGTCCAACCTCTCAAGGTTCAGAGCCTCCGGCCAACCCGGCGCGGTTCAACCCGTCCCAATCACTGTTCTGCAGTGTCCGCGGCCTGGCGACCGGGGGAGCTCAACAATGTTACGTTCCATAGCGGTGTCATGAACCCGACATGCAGCTCCGTTGTGGTCGGCGTGCCGGAGGACGTCTCGTGAGTCCCCTGGCAGACAGTCACGCCCGTCCCGCCATGAGGTGGATTGCCGGTGGCAGCTTCCGGATGGGCGCGGACCAGTCATATCTCGAGGAATTGGCCGTTCACACGGTAACGGTGAGCGGCTTCTGGATGGACGAGCACACCGTCACCAACGCGGAATTCGCCGCTTTTGTGGAAGCAACGGCCTATCGCACCGTCGCCGAGCGCCCGCTCGATCTGGCGGACTATCCCGGTCTGCAACCGGACCTGCTGAAGCCGGCGCCCTGCTGCGTGCCGCGCAACCCGCGCGGCGGGGCTGAGGCGCTCAGCTACGACCCGACCCAGCCCGAGATCCGCATCCCGCGCAAGGTGATCAAGGGCGGCTCCTATCTGTGCGCGCCCAACGACTGCCGGCGCTACCGCCCGGCGGCGCGGCATCCGCAGATGGTCGATACCAGCACCTGCCACATCGGCTCCGCTGCGTGATCCGTAATGGCTGAGCTGCGTGAGCCCTGCAGGAAAATCCAATAATCCGCACCCACAATGCTAAAGGACAATCAGGCGATGAGCGGCGAAGACAAGAAGCATCGGTCACATCTTCCAATCCCCAGTCCCGAGCGAACCGGGCTGATCACCTACGACGCGAGGGATCCGGACACCAAATTCCCGGCCATCGAGCAGTTGCGCCCGCCCAAGGGCGCGCCGAACGTGCTGCTCATTCTCATCGATGACGCCGGGTTCGGATCATCGAGCGCCTTCGGTGGCCCTTGCCGGACGCCGAATGCGGAAAAGCTGGCGGCAGGCGGCCTGAAATACAACCGCTTCCACGACACCGCCCTCTGCTCCCCGACCCGTGCGGCGCTACTGACCGGACGCAACCACCATAGTGCAGGGATGGGCGGCGTCACCGAGATCGCCACCGGCGCGCCGGGTTACAGCTCGGTCCTGCCCAACACGATCTCGCCGCGCGCGCGCACCCTGAAGCTCAACGGCTACTCGACCGCGCAGTTCGGCAAGTGCCACGAAGTGCCGGTGTGGGAGACAAGCCCCGTCGGGCCCTTCGATGCATGGCCGACACGGGGCGGCGGGTTCGAGTATTTCTACGGCTTCATCGGCGGCGAGGCGAACCAGTGGTATCCCACGCTCTACGAGGGCACCACGCCGGTCGAGCCGAAAAAGACGCCCCAAGAGGGCTACCATTTCATGGAGGACATGACAAGGCGATCGCCTGGATTGCGCAGCAGAAGGCGCTGGCACCGGACAAGCCCTTCGTCGCCTACTTCGCGCCCAGCGCGACGCACGCGCCGCACCATGTGCCGAAGGCGTGGGCCGACAAGTACACAGGCAAATTCGACCAGGGCTGGGACAAGCTGCGCGAGGAGACGTTCGCCCGGCAGAAGAGGCTGGGCGTTGTCCCGGAGGAGTGCCAGCTCACCGCGCGACACGCCGAGATTCCGGCGTGGGACGACATGCCGGAGGCGATGAAGCCCATCCTGCGCCGCCAGATGGAGGTTTACGCGGGATTCATGGAATACACCGACCACCATATCGGACGCCTGATCGATATCCTGCAGAGTAACTGCTCAACCCACCCCCGCCAGTTTGTCTTGAGCGACCGGCGAAATTGGAGTTGACGCGGTAACGGGCGACTCAATTCAAGGTTGGGGTGAACACCGATCTTGACCTGAGCAAGCTGTCGCATGCGGAGAAGGATGCCCTCATCCTCTCGCTTGCTGCGCAATTACAAGCGGCACTGGCGCGGATTGCTGAACTGGAGAAGCGGCTGGCCGAGTTGCAGCTTCCGCCGAAGACGCCGGACAATTCCAGCGTGCCGCCGTCGAAGGGTCTAAAGCACAACGTGGCGGACAAGCCGAAGCGGAGCGGTCCTCGCGCGGGCAGCGTGGGGCGCAGGGGCGGCGGGCGGGAATTGACGGCCGAGCCCGACGAGGCGGTGATCGCCCGCGCGGCGCGCTGCCAATACTGCCAGTCGGCACTCGCCGACGCCGACCAGAAGCTCGATGCCCGCTACGATAAGGTCGAGCTGCCCCGCGTGCGCCCTGTGGTGACGCGGGTGGAACGCTATGCCGGGCGTTGCCAGTGCTGCGGTCGCACCACGCTGGCAGCGCTACCGGAGGGGCTGGAACCGGGCACGCCGTTTAGCATCAACATCGTCGCATTGGCGATGTATCTGCGTTTCACCCACGCGATCAGCTACGAGCGGCTGAGCCGGATGATGCTGGATCTCCATGCCCTGCGGATCAGCGAGGGCGCGCTGGACGCCGCCTTCCGTCGCGCCCGTCCACGTTTGGAGGCCGATGTCGCCGCAATCCTCGCGCGCCTGCGCCGCGCCCGCGTGATCGGATCGGACGAGACCTCGGTGCGCGTCGGTGGCGTGACCCGCTGGAATTGGGTGTTCCAGAACAGCGACGTCGCGATCCACGTCATCCGCGGCAGCCGTGGCGCCGGTGTGGTCGGCGCGGTGCTGGACGGGCATCGGCCGATGATCTGGGTCTCCGACCTCTACGGCGCCCAGCAGGGGCACGCCGAAATCTGGCAGGTCTGCCTCGCGCATCAGTTGCGCGACTGCCAGTATGCGATCGAGGCGGGGGATGCGGTGTTCGCCCCGCGCATGAAGGCGCTGCTGCTGCGCGCGGTGCTGCTGGCGCGGCGGCACCGCGCGCTGGCCGAGAGCACGCGGCGCGAATACCGGCGACGGCTGGAAGTGGCACTCGACGCTGTGATCGCGCTGGCGCCGACGCAGCGCGACGGTAAACGGCTGCGCAAGCGATACGCCAGGTTCCGCGAGCACCTGTTCACCTTTCTCGACCATCCCGAGATCACCGCCGACAACAACGCGAGCGAACGGGATCTGCGTCCCACCGCAACGTATCGCAAAGTCACCGGCGGACTCCGTTCCGACTGGGGTGCTGATCTATTCGCCGCCGTCCGCTCCGTCGTCGGCACCGCCAAGCGCCGCGGGATCGACGCCTATCAGGCCATTCGCGATACGCTATGCGGCCAGTCCGTGCTCACCCCGGGATGAGCAGTTACCCTGCAGACGCTCAATATCCTCGGCAACACCCTTATTTACTACATAATCGGCGATAACGGCGCTTCCGCCGAGGGCACGTTGAATGGCGCTTACAACGAGATGGCCAACTTCAACGGGCTGGCCGCCTTGGAGACGCCGGAATTTCTTATGGAACGGCTCGACAAGCTCGGCGGGCCGGAGTCATACAACCATTACGCGGTGGGCTGGGCGCATGCCATGAACGCCCCGTACCAGTGGACCAAGCAGGTTGCGTCTCACTGGGGCGGCACGCGCAACGGCACCATTGTGCACTGGCCCAACGGCATCAAGGCCAAAGGCGAGATCCGCCCGCAATTCCACCACGTGATCGACGTGGCGCCAACCATCCTTGAGGCGGCGGAACTGCCCGAGCCGATATCGGTCAATGGCGTACAGCAGCGGCCCATCGAGGGGGTCAGCATGCTGTACTCGTTCAACGACGCCAGTGCCGGTGAGCGGTGCGAGACGCAGTATTTCGAAATGGTCGGCAATCGCGGAATTTATCACAAGGGCTGGACTGCGGTGACGAAGCACGGCACGCCCTGGGTACTTGTCGGCCGGAAGACCGTGCCCCTCGATGAAGATGTCTGGGAACTCTATGACACCACCAAGGACTGGAGCCAGGCCAACGATCTCGCCAAGCAAATGCCGGAGAAGCTGCACGAACTACAGAGACTGTGGCTGATCGAGGCGACGCGCTACAGCGTATTGCCCATTGACGACCGGGTTGTTGAGAAGTTAAATCCGGACACGGCCGGTCGGCCGGTGCTGATCAAGGGGAAGACGCAGCTACTATTCAGCGGCATGGGGCGACTGTCGGAGAACTGCGTCCTGAACATCAAAAACAAGTGTCACTCCGTGACCGCCGAGATCGAGGTGCCGAAGTCCGGCGCGGAAGGCGTGATCATCGCCCAGGCTGCGAACATCGGCGGCTGGAGTCTCTACGCGAAGAACGGCAAGCTCAAATACTGCTACAACGTGGCCGGGGTGCACCACTTCTACGTTGAATTCGGCGGGAACGTTGCCAGAAGGCGAGCACCAGGTCCGCATGGAGTTTGCCTATGCCGGCGGCAGCCTCGGCAAGGGCGGGCGGGTGACGCTGTACGTTGACGGCAAGCAGGTCGGCGAGGGGACCATTCCGACGACGCAGGCGATGGTCTTCTCCGCGGACGACGGTTGCGACGTGGGTGAGGACAGCGGCGCGCCTGTCTCGCCGGACTACGGCTCGCGCGGCAATGGTTTCAGCGGACGGGTCAAAGGGGTGCAGCTCGCCATCGACGATGCGGCGGAGAACCTGGATCACCTCGTCTCTCCGGAGGATGCTATTCGCATCGCCATGGCACGGCAGTAATCGGATCGGGGACGGTGATGGGACCCAACGGCGCAGTGGTTCCCATCACCAAACCTGAGTGCCTCTCCGGTTCATCCAAGAGTCCGGTGCATTGCCGGGGGCATCGCCGATGAACGATAGGCCGGCTGCCACCAGCGTTGCCAACGAACTCGCGAGGGAACGCAACCGCGAGGCCGCAGAACGCACGCTGATGGCGTGGATCCGGACCGCTCTTTCGTTGATCGGGTTTGGGTTCGGGATCGGGAAGCTCGACGATTACCTCCATGGGGCTGGCCTGCATACACAGTTCGATGTCCCGCATAGCTCGCTGATTTTTGGTGCCAGCTTCATTATCGTGGGTATTCTCGGTTTGCTCGCCGCGATCGTTCAGCACGCCCGCATCTTGAAACGGCTATCGCGGCCGGATTTTGCCTATAATGCCATGCGACCGATCGCTATGACGATTGCCACCCTGCTCATGCTGATCGGGGTATTCGGCTTGGTAGCAATTTTGTGGTGATCTGTAAGGTCGGTTCGTGCTGGTCGGACCCGCCGAGCCGAGGCGAGGCCGTATGAGACCCGCGATCTCTCAAGCCGAGCGAAGGCCTTGGATGAGCCCCAGTTTTGGACGCCCATTTCGGTCCCAGGGCGCCACCGGTCAAGGAGAACAATTGGGTTCAAGCCATCTCCGGCAATGCCTGGTGCACCATCGGGCCCCTCTACAAGCCGCTGGAACCGTCGTTCAGGCAGACCTGGCAGCCGGACGATATCAAGCCGCTGAACTTAGGAACGGCGGCTTGGCCGCTCTGAGGACGCCTTGTCGGGGCCGCACCGACGCGGAACTAGCCACCGACCTTTTGCCGAATTTGCATAGCTTCGTTTCCGATGGATGACGGTGGGTGGCGACCGGCGCGCTTGACGCCGGAGCGGTTGGAAGAACGGCGCTTGGCCGCAGCGGTGCTGTTGCGCCAGGGACGACTGACACAGGCGAGGATCGCGCGGCGGTTTGGTGTGAGCCGGGCCGCTGTTTGCCGCTGGGCGGCGACGTTGGAGAGGGAGGGCCGGCGCGGGTTGCGTGCGCGCCCGAGAACCGGACGGCCGGGGCGTCTGGATGCCCGGGCCTGGGGGCGCCTGGAGCGGTTGCTGGCACGCGGGGCGGTGGCGGCCGGGTTTGAGACCGAGCGCTGGACCTTGCGGCGCATCGCAGCCCTGATCTGGCGCGAGTTCGGGGTGCGCTATCACCCGCGCCACCTGGAGCGGCCCTTGAGGGCGCACAGCTTCACGGTGCAGCGTCGCCACGGGACTGTCCGGAATTTCGTGTGTGAGGGGCATGATGGGTGAAAGGAGCCCTGTATGCCTCGACGCAAAGAACCCCGGATTTCCGACGCGCTGCTGGATCAGCTATTGGCGGGCAGCGACGCCAAAGCGGCATTCGATGCGAATGGTCTGCTTGACGAGCTGAAGAAGGCGCTGGCCGAGCGGGCACTGAATGCCGAGATGGACCACCACCTGGACGGCGAGGCGGCCGAGGGCCGCTCGAACAGCCGCAACGGCTATGGCCAGAAGGCGGTGCTGACGGACACCGGCCGGATCCAGCTGGAGATCCCGCGCGATCGGCTGGCGAGCTTCGAGCCGCAGCTGATCGCCAAATACCAGCGCCGCTTTCCGGGTTTCGATGAGAAGATCGTTTCGATGTATGCCCGTGGCATGAGCGTGCGCGAGATCCAGGGGCACCTGCGCGAGCTCTACGGCATCGACGTCTCGCCGGACCTGGTCAGCGCGGTGACGGACGCGGTGCTGGACGAGGTGACGACTTGGCAGAACCGGCCGCTCGAGGCGGTCTACCCGCTGGTGTTCTTCGACGCACTCCGGGTGAAGGTCCGCGACGAGAGCGTGGTTCGCAACAAGGCCGTGCACGTGGCCCTTGGGGTGCGGGCGGACGGCACCAAGGAGATCCTCGGGCTCTGGATCGAGCAGAACGAGGGCGCGAAGTTCTGGCTCCGCGTCATGAACGAACTCAAGAACCGCGGCGTCGAGGACATCCTGCTCGCCGTGGTCGATGGGCTAAAAGGCTTCCCGGACGCGATCCGGGCCACCTTTCCGGAGGCGATGGTCCAGACCTGCGTCGTGCATCTGCTGCGGCACTCGTTGGAGTTCGTCTCTTACAAGGACCGCAAGGCCGTGGCCGCGGCCCTGAAGGATATCTACCGGGCGGTGGACGACATGGCGGGATTGATGGCGCTGGAGGCCTTTGCCGCGGGCCCGTGGGGGACGAAATACCCCGCCATCGTCCAGAGTTGGCGGCGGTGGAAAAGTAGGCCACGGAGCGGCGGCATTTTGCGGCTGCGTGGCGGCGTAAAAACCAGCCACTTGTAGGGTTGCCTCTTTCCAGATTGAGGGGCGACCGGGGGTGTTCGTGGTGGAGGTTTATGCGGCGGTTCGGCAATTTGTGTTTGTCGAGGGACGGAGCCGGCGGGAGGCGGCCCGGGTCTTTGGTCTGAACCGGGAGACGGTTGCGAAGATCTGCCGGTTCTCGGTGCCTCCTGGCTGTCGGCGCGAGCAGCCTCCGGCGAAGCCGAAGCTTGGTCCTCTGATCCCGGTGATCGACGCGATCCTGGCATCGGACCGGGATGTGCCGGTGAAGCAGCGGCACACGGCGCAGCGGATCTTCGAGCGCCTTCGCGACGAGCATGGCTATCCGGGCGGCCACACGGTGGTGAAGGACTATGTCCGGCCGGCGCGGCTGCGGCTGCGCGAGG
Source organism: uncultured Pseudomonadota bacterium (assembly GCA_963818725.1). Taxonomy (GTDB): domain Bacteria; phylum Pseudomonadota; class Alphaproteobacteria; order Acetobacterales; family Acetobacteraceae; genus DATFDN01. Next base: position 1,010,612 of record CAWFTU010000001.1, read on the forward strand.
CATTCGTGCCGCTGTCGCACCCGCCCGGACATGCGCAGGTGGATTTTGGCCAGTGCATCGGCTTCATCGGCGGCGTGCGGACGGTGATGCATGTCTTCTGCATGGACCTGCCGCACTCGGACGCGCCGTTCGTGAAGGCCTATCCGGCGGAGACGACGGAGGCGTTTCTGGATGGCCATGTGTCGACCTTTGGCTTCTTCGGTGGCGTGCCGCTGTCGATTTTGTATGACAACGCGACGCTCGCGGCAGCGCGTATCCTTGGCGATGGCGCGCGGGTACGGACGCGCGCCTTCACCGAGTTGATCAGCCATTACCTGTTCAAGGACCGGTTCGGCCGTCCCGGCAAAGGGAACGACAAGGGCAAGGTCGAGGGGCTGGTGAAGTATACGCAGCGGACCTTCATGGCGCCGCTGCCGCACGCGGCGAGCTTTGATGCGCTGAATGCGGCGCTGGAGGCGCGTTGCCTGGCCCGGCAGGATGAGCATGCCGGACGCCATGAGGAGACGATCGGCGCGCGGCTGCTGAGGGACTTGTCGGCATTGACGGTGTTGCCGGCGGGATCATTCGAGCCTTGTGGGAAGAAGCCGGCGCGGGCCTCCTCGACGGCGCTGGTGCGCTACCGGATGAACGATTACTCGGTGCCGACGGCCCATGCCTTCCGGGATGTTCTGGTCAAAGGCTTCGTCGATCGGGTGCTGATCGTGGCCGGGAGTGAGGTCATTGGCCGCCATGAGCGGGTCCATGGCCGCGGCGCGTTCATCTTTGATCCGCTGCATTATCTGGCGCTGATCGAACAGAAGCCGGGCGCGCTGGATCAGGCGGCGGCCCCACAGAACTGGGTGCTGCCGGAGGGGTTTCAGCGGATCCGGCGGCTCCTGGAGGCGCGGATGGGAACGCGGGGGAAGCGGGAGTTCATCCAGATCCTGCGGCTGATGGAGGTGTTTCCCGAGACGGTGGTCTCGGCCGCGGTGATCGAGGCGATGCGGCTCGGCGCGATCGGCTTTGACGCGGTCAAGCAGCTGGTCCTGGCGCGGGTCGAGCAACGGCCGGCACAGCTGGACCTTTCTCGCTATCCCTTTCTGCCTGCGGCTCGTGTCAGAATGACCGCTGCCGCGGATTACGGCGTCTTGCTGACCCGAGATGCGGCATGAGCGGCGCGATCGAGGCACCACAGGTCCTGCTGGCGCATCATCTGAAGGCGCTGAAGCCGCCGACTTTCCTGCGCGAGTGTGCCAAAGTGGCCGCCGCGTGCGCCAAGGACCGCGCCGATCATCCGAAGTTCCTGCTGCGGCTGGCGGAGCTGGAACCGCTCGATCGCGAGCGCCGGCTGGTGGAGCGGCGGATCCGCGCCGCGCACTTCCCGGCGGTGAAGGGGCTGGAGACCTTCGACTTCCCCGCGATCCCGTCGCTGAACAAGATGCTGGTGCTCGATCTGGCGCGCTGCGAGTACATCAACGCCCACGACAACATCATCGCCCTGGGGAATTCCGGCACCGGCAAGACGCATGTATCGATTGCGGCGTCGGATCCGGGGCCGAGGGGAAAGTCGCTTGGAGCGCGTTGTGGCCAGACGAAGTGATCGCGGCTCGGGTCCGGCACCGGCGCACCGATGCCGGACCGTCGCTATCCTCTCGCCGGGCGGCGGTTCCGTGGGCGTCACCAGCAGTGAGGGCTCCGCAGCGTCTCGACGACGTGACGACGAGCCCCGGACCCGGCCTGGGCAGGCGAGAGTAAGGAGATTGTGGCGGCATGACCGGCCACGGATCAAGCACATGGCTGCGCCACTCAGGACTTCGCCCGTAACTTCCTGGGAGGATGCCTCATGGGCCAGCGCACAGTCGGGATCGATCTCGCCATCCGCGGTGATCACGTCGCCCGCATCCTCGACGACGGGCGGCCAAGCGGCAAGCCGATCCGCTTCCGCCTGACACCCGACAGCCTCACTCGCCTGGTCACGAGCCTGCGGGCGGGTCTGCCATCGGGCGGCACCATCACCGCGGTGATGGAGCCGACGGGCATGTCCTGGTTCCTGGTTGCCCACTGGCTCAAGCGGGCGGGGATCACGGTGATCCGCGTCAAGGGCCAGCGTGTCCGTGCGCTGCGCCGCTACCTCAGCGAGCACACGAAAACCGATGCCGCCGACGCCTATGTGCTCGGTGCCATTCCGCTGTTCGGCGGGGTGCCTGCGGATCCCGTCTACGTGCCGGATGCCGAACGCCACGCGCTCCAGCGGCTGACGCGCCAACGTGAGCGCCTGGAGGACGAGGCCTGCGCCATCAAGCGGCGGTTGCTCGACCTGATCCGTTGGGCCTGTCCGGCCTTGGAAGCGGTGCTGCCGGACTTGCGGACGAACCTGTCGCTCGCGGTCCTGCGCGAGCTGCTTGATCCCGCCCGCGTCCTCAAGATGCGGCGGTCCGCGCTGCTCCGCTTCGTTGCCAAGCACGCCAGCGGCAACCATCCCCACAGCGGGCCCTTTGCCGAAACCCTCGTGGACGGCCTCAAGGCCGCCGCGTCGGAGACGCAACTCCTGCACGAGGGCACAATCGACTTCACCCGTCTACAGGTGGAGGCCGCCATTGAGATTGATCGCATGCGGTTGGTCGAACAGCACCTCTCGGAGCTCCGCCGCGAGATCGCGGTGCTCTACGGCAAGCTCCACCCATCGGACGCCCTGCGCACGATCCCAGGCATTGGCGATGCCCTCGCGCCGCTCGTGTTGGGCGTGCTGCACGAGGCGCGGCGGTTCGCTGGCCTGCATCAGCTCCGTGGGTTTTGCGGCATGTTTCCCCGGACCAACGCGTCGGGGGGCGCCGACCAGCCGGGGCAAGCGGTCACCCAGTCCGGAAACAATCGGATCAAGCGCGCGCTCTACCTCGCTGCTGACGCCGCGCGGCGCATCGATCCCGGATTGGCGGAGGTCTACTGGCGTCTGATGGTCCGCAAAGGCCACCACCACAAGCAAGCCCTGTGCGCGGTGGCGACACGTTTGGTCAATCGGATCGGCAAGGTCCTACGCACGGGTGAGGGCTATGAGCTGCGCGACGCCGACGGCACACCGATCAGCGTCGCCCAGGGGAAAGCCATCGTGGCGCAGCGGTTCAGCGTCCCGGCAGAGATCCGCAATGCCAGGCGCCGGCACCGCGTGGAAAGCATCGCCTGAGGCCAAAATAGGACTTGGCAATCGGTAGGAAATCATGTCGCCCTGGCTCTTGGCTTGGCGGCCTGCCAGCGTGGCCTATCGGTGGGGTTCGTGACGGCGGCCGGGCTGGTGCACCAGCTGATGGAGGCGCGGGACGAGCGCCGCCTGCTGAAGCTGCAGGCGCAGATAGCGGCGCTGAAGCTCCTGATCATCGATGAACTGGGCTATGTGCCGTTGTCGCGGACAGGGGCGGAGCTGCTGTTCGAGGTGTTCAGCCAGAGGCACGAGCGCGGCGCCAGCATCGTGACCTCGAACCTGCCCTTTGAGGACTGGACGAGCGTCTTTGGATCGGAGCGGCTGACCGGCGCGCTTCTGGATCGCCTCACTCACCACGTCCATATCCTGGAAATGAACGGCGAAAGCTACCGCCTGAAACAGTCCAGGGCCCGGCGGCGCCAGAAGGCAGATGAAAAGGTCGAGGACCCGGCTCATCATCCAGAAACCGGCGAGATCACCAGCAGCTGACGGCCCGTGCCGATCAGGCCGCGGACATGAGAAAGGCCCCTGCAGGGGCCTTTCTCATGTCCATCATGCCACAGCCCAATGGCCTGGTTTTACTCCGCCACGCTGGCCTGGTTTTACTCCGCCGTTGACAGTTCACCGGTCCTGTGGAGGTTCTCGGCGATGACGGCCTCCCGCTCTCGTCCTCTGCGGGAGGGAGTTCCTGCATTATGTCGTTCGGAAGAGGCCGTGATCGCATGCAAGGGCGGCATCGCCGCGTGCCAGGCCCCGATCGCTCCGGGTGCCCGGGCGCCTCCGGGCCTCACGACTTCCCACCCTCGCGCGGATCGGCATCGAGCCGGGCGACGATGCCCTCCAGTCCGGGCCTGGCTGCCGGATACCGCGCCAGCACCAAGGGATCGTGGCCGGGGATGATGGCATCCGGTCGGCTCGCCAGTCGCCGCATCGTCGCGTAGCCCTCCAGTGTCTCCTCCAGATTGTGCAGGATCGGGAAGGCGCGGCCTTCCTCCATGTTGGCGTAGAAATGGCTGGCGTCGGCGGCCAGCACCAACCAGCCGCGGCGGGTGAGGACCCGCACCACCTGCAAGCCCTTGCTGTGCCCGCCCACGTGATGCACCGACACGCCGGGCGCCAGCTCCGCCGCGCCGTCGTTGAACGCGACGCGCCCGGCGAACAGCTTGCGGATCATCGCGACCACGTCCTCTTCCTCGAACGCGACGCGCAACCCGGCGTGACACATGCAGCGGCCGGTGCAAAACGCCATCTCCCTATCCTGGAGGTGGTAGCGGGCGCGCGGGAACAGGTCGTAATTCCCGCAGTGATCGTAATGCATGTGAGAGATAATGACGTCCTCGACGGACGCTGGATCGACGCCGATCGCGCGCAGGCCCTCGCCGGGGGAGCGCAGGAACTCCCGACCGCGCTTGCGGCCCATCGCCGGGTCGAAGCCGGTGTCCAGGATGAAGCTGCGCTCCAGCCCCTTGATCGCCCACACATAATAGTCGAGCGGCATCGGCGCGTCGTGCGGGTCGCCGCCCAGGAAATTGCCTGATCGCCGCGCGTGCGCGTTGTGCGCGTAGCGGACGGCGTACACTTCCCAGGTGTCGCTCATGCCTGCTGGCCCTTCCAGATCGGCTTGGCTGCGGCCGAAGCCTCGGGAAAAATCGTGATCGGGCGGCCGTCCTGCCACTGCACCATGACCACTTCGGCGCCGATCCGCCGTCCCTTGGCGTCGAACTGCAAGCGGTGCCCCGGAAACAGCAGCGCCGGGCCGGTCGTCAGGTCCATTGTGCGGATCGCGTCGGCCACCTTTGTCCGGTCCGCCGATCCCGCCGCCTCGATCGCCGCCGCCAACGCCATGACGTGGCCGTAGGCAAAGATGGAATCGTGGCCGAACCAGGGTTCCCCGGTGCGCGCGACGAAGCGCTTCGACAGCTCCGCCTGCTCCTTGCCGGGCCAGTTCGCGAGCACGACGATGATGCCCTGCATGATGTCGGCACCAGCGGTCTTCAGCAGCTCGGGCGCGGTCCAGTGCCCGCCGTTGCCGATCAGCGGCACGCGGGTCGCCAGCATTCCGTACTGCGAGAAGGTGTCGGCCAGCATCTTGTCGTCGCCGACACTGGTGGAGAGCAGCAGCACGAAGTCGGGCCGTGCCCCGCGCACGGGCTGCACCAGCGTCGTCGCGTCCGACAGCGGCGGCGTGTAGGTCTTGTCCACCGCCACCGTCAGCTTGTTGTCCTTCAGCACGTGCTCGTCCAGCGGTTTGCGGAAGCTCACGCTGGAGGCGGTGTTGTCGCCGATGATGGCCAGCTTGGCCGGGCGTTTGCCGGTCGCCGCCTGCGCTAGGCGCATGACCATGGGAATGGTCTCGTTGGCTTGTTCGATCGCGGTCGGCGAGGTCTGGAACACGTAGCGGAAGCCGCGCCCGGTGATCGCGTCGGAGTAGGAGAGCGTGAACCATGGAAGCTGTGCGCGCTCCGTCACCTCGGTCGCGGCCAGGGTGAAGGTGGAGAGCCAGCAGCCGAAGCCGCCCGAGAGGTCGGGATGCTCGGCGATCGTGCGCTGCGCGCCGTCCTTCGCCTTCTCGGCGGTGTCCTGGGTGTCGTATTGCAGCAGGCGCAGTCTCGCCCCGCCCAGCGCCTTGATGCCGCCGGCCTTGTTGACGTCATCGACCGCCATCTCGGCGCCCATCTTCTCGAGCAGCCCCGAGCGCGCCCACGGCCCCGAGAGGGGCACCAGCATGGCGATCTTTACCTCCGCCGGAGCCTGCGCGCGGGCGCGACCGGCAGCAAAGCTCGCGGCCCCCAGCGCAAGCGCCGCGCGACGTCCGATGCCCTGATTCATGATGCTCCTCCCCCAACGACCCCGCTCCAACCCTTACCGGAGGCCAAACTGCTCAACGCTCCCTTCGCTTCCACGTTTGATATGATGTGAAGTCTCCGAGCGTCGGATCGCGATGGGCCGTCGATACGAGCTTCAGTTCACCCCCCGTCATCAACTCGATCACGATTTGCGGTCGATGCCGTCCCATCCGGGAAAGGATGACCGTTCGACGTGGTAGGTGAGGCCCTTGCCACCTTCATCTATCGTGTAGGTGCCGAAATAGGTAACAATTGGCCCGACTGGAACCCGTGGGCTCTTGGTGACAGCCTTGTCGCGATTGGCGGCAGCGATTTGCACGGAAAACTGTCCTGACAGTGCCAAAAACAAGGAATCTTTGACGCCCTCGCCCCAGGTGTCGTTCTTCCTCCCGTCGTTCAGCAAGTCGTAGATGGACGCGAGCGTGCAGCTGCCAGCCAACGATTTAAGAGTTTCTGCGTCGCGTAGCCGATGCAGAAACTTGGTTGGACTGAACGGCTTGGCGCGATTGCGGCCTTTGGAATTTTCAGGTCAGGCGCCTGGCTATGAAATTCGGGTGCGCCAGCGATTGGCGCTGCTGGCGGCGCAGCGAGCCCAAACAAGCGCGCGCGACCCGGGATGAGGTCGGGTGTGCGGGCGGGCCCGTCAATCCGAAGCAGCTGTTTCGGGCGCCATTGACCGAACTGCGACGATATCGGGCAACACCCCGCCTTCGCCTGCGTGGCGGTGCTGGGGAGGGGAGCAGCAAACAGCGGTGTTGATCGGATGGGACAGGAGCCCTCGTCATGGTCCGCACGCCTGCTTGGGGGAAAGGCGGCGGATGCGGACAAGATGCCCTTGTCGGCAGCACGGACAGATCTGGGGGCCGTCGGGTCGCGCGCGGTCTGTGGCCGCGCCGGCGGCGACCTCGACCGTCTCGTCATGGCGCGCGGCCGCAGCCGAACGGTCGAGTTGCAGCAGAAGCCGGGCGCGGGCCGCCTGCTCGCGCCTGGTATGGTGCCACAGGCCGAAGTAGCGGACCTTGTGCAGGCCCTTGGGCAGCACGTGCTGCAGGAACCGGCGCATGAACGCGTGGCCCGGGATGCGGCTGGCCCGCCATCGGTTGGATTGGCGGTGCCTGTGGCGGATGGTCACGGTCTGGTCGTCGAGACCGACGATGCGGGCATTGGTGATGGCGACGCGGAACACGTAGCGGGCGAGATAGTCCAGCACGGCCTGCTCGCCCTCGCCCCAGGCGGTGCAGTGGACGACCCAGGGCTTCGCCCAAGCCGCGGCGGGCAGGACCAGGTCGGGACGCTGCGCCGCGAACCCGGCCCTGAGCTTGCCGCGCACGAGCTTGGCGAGTGCCCTGACCGGCACGAGGAAATCGGTGCGGGCCGGATGCCACAGGCGACCGTCATCGGAGACACCGCCGCCGGTGACCAGACAGTGGACGTGAGGGTGGAAGACGAGTTGCTGTGTCCAGGTGTGCAGCACCGCGAGCACACCGACGGTGCCGCCGACATGGCGCGGGTCGCGGGCGAGTTCGATGATCGCCTCGGCCGCGGCTTTCATCAGCAGGGCGTAGCCGTCGCGCTGGTTGGTGCGCAGCACCTCGCGCAACTCCTCGGGGATGGTGACGGTGACGTGGAAATAGCGGCTCGGCAGCATCTCGGCCTGGCGGGCCTGCAGCCAGCGCTCGGTCTGGTCGGTGTGGCATTTGGGACAGCTCCGGTTCTTGCAGGAGTGATAGGCGAACCGCTCGGCGCCGCACTGGTCGCAGCGCCAGAGGTGGCCACCGAGGGCTTTGGTGCGGCAGGCCAGGATGTCGGTGATGGCACGCCGATGCGATGGCAGCATCGACGCGCCATGGGCCGCCAGGTAGTCGGCCGCAAAGCGGCGGAAGACGTCCGCCACCTCGATCACGGCGGGGCCGCGGTGTCAGAGGCCGGTCGTCAATCCGTCGACGACACCGCGCAGCGAGACGCGGGTCGGCTCGGTCAGGTGGGTGTAGATGGCGGTCGTCGAAATGTTGGCGTGGCCGAGCAGGATCTGCACGATCCTCGTATCGACGCCATGCTCGAGCAGCCGGGTCGCATAGCTGTGCCGCAACGCGTGCGCCGTGACCGGCAGTGTGATGCCGGCGGCCCGGGCGGCGGCCCTGAAGGTGCGGCCCAGCACGTGCTGGTTGACCGGGTTGGCGCCATCGCGGCTGGGAAACAGCCAGCGCGGATGGCGATGCGTTCGCCACAAGCTGCGCAACTCGTCCAGCAGGGGTGCAGGCAGCGGCACGAGGCGCTGCTTGTCGCCCTTGCCGATGATGCGCAGCAGCCGATTGGCGCCGTCGATGGCGCCGATCTCCAGGGTCGCGGCCTCGCTGACCCGCAGACCGCAGGCATACATGAGGGCAAGACAGGCCTTGTGGCTCGGGCTCCTGATGCAGCCCAGGAGCTTACGGACCTGCGCGTCCGGCAGGGCGACCGGGAGGCGGCGCTGCTTCGGGGGACGGATCCTTTTTCCCCCCGAACAGCGGCCAATCGCGATCCAGCGTTCGACGGTAGAGGAACTGGATGCCGCCGTGGTTGGTCTTGAAGGTGCCGAGGGCCACGCCCCGCTCGCGCAATGCAAGCAGGTAGGCGCGCACCTCTGCCTCGCTCAGTTGGTCGGGCGCGCGCCGGTAGTGCTTGGCCAGACGGCGAACCCCGTCGAGGTAGATGCGCTGGGTTCCGGCCGCCAACCCGGCCACCCTCATGTCTTCGGTCATTTGCACGCGTAACGTTGTCATCGAGGTCTCCTTTCGGTATGCCGGCCCGCAGCTTCATGCAGACCAGACCCGAAAATACCCTCAACCGTTCGACCTCGCGCTACCGCTTCTCCTACGGCGTAGCCGTTCAGTCCAAACCAATCTTCCGGAACGGTTCGGCTGACACCGACCGAGACCGCCGCGCAAACCGGTTTTCAGGTTTTATTTTATAGAGAGGGTTTTCGTTAAATAGGTGGCACGTCAGGCCCTTCCCTGCCATACAGGTAGGCCATTTCGTGCCACTGGCCGGTTGTCGACCAGGTCATTTTGTGCTCATGGGGTAGGTTGTTTCGTGCCTTGGGGCGCGCGCTTCACATGTGGTCCGACGATTTGGCTTGGCTGGAGCTCAGCTATCCCGTTCCACAGGGGTGGGAAGGCTCCGCGGCCGCGGGCGCCGCGGAGGTGGAGCGAGCCTGCCTGCGCCGCCTGGAGGCGATACGGTGGCCCGAGGGCCCGGAATGCCCAAGGTGCGGGACGCGCGACGACGCGGCGGAATGGAGACACGCCCCGCGCGGCCTCGGCTGGCGCTGCCGCGGCTGCAAGGCCCGCTTCCACGTCCTGCAGGCCATCCCGCCGATGGCCGGCACCCACCACCCGGTCGCGGTGTGGTTCCGCGCCATCTATCTGATCGACAGCGCTCCGGCACTCAGCTCGATCGCGCTCGGCGAACGCCTCGGGCTTGAGCAAAAGGTCGCCTGGAAGCTCGGCCGGGCCGTCCGGCGGATGCGGGCCGAGTGTCCCGACCTCGTGCGGCGCATCGTGGGCGGGCCGGCAGCGGACAAGCCAACGCGGCGGCGCGCCAGGAAGCCCGCCCCTGCGACCGCGCGCAAACCATCTCCCGGGGAGTCCGGGCCGCCGGTGACGCTGCCCGGCGCCTTTGACGCGGACTGTTAGGCTGCCGGCGGAGCGAGCCGGCGAACCTGCCCCGCGAGGCGGTCCGGGGACAGTGCCGGAACCGCCGGTATCCGGACCGTGCGCGTGATGTTTGGGGCGCCAGCAAGGGACCCCGAGACATAAAGGTGCCCCTTGCCGGCGCGCAAGCTGACCTTGGTGTCAAGGTGGGCAGCGCCTCCTTGAACGGCGCCAAAAGGGCGAGCAAGTCGAACTCCGACCCCCGCGGCTCGGCCCTACAGACTAGGTCACGGGCCTTCGCACTCTGCTTCCCGTCCGACAGCCGGCGGCTCTCCATCTTCAGGCGCGGCTCAGCACCGGAGACCAGTTTTACGTGGAGCACCGCGTCGCGGCAGCCTGCCCCGCGGCCTCGCCGCAGTGCACCCAAGTTCCGACGCACGTCATCAGCATCCACGAGGGCGCCCGCCTCCGGCTGGTTCTCCAGCAAGCGGGAAATGTCCCCCGGATGCCGCAACTCGGGAATTCTTGCATAAATGCTCCAGACCGTGCGAAAACTCGCTGGGGCGGCAATGCTGGTGAAATCGGCAGTCGGAGGTGCACGCCGAGGTCCCGGTGAGCCGAACGGGCGATTTCAAGAAATCCCCGGTTCCACATCGTGGCTGCCGGCGATCCTGCCAGCCGGTCCGGGGAAACCCCGCCAGCAGCAGCCTTTCAGGCCGCCACCGCGGCCATCAGCTGCGCGAAGCCGACGATATTGAGCACCCGCCGGAGATTGTAGGCGAGCGCGGTCAGACTGAACTCGGCGCGGACCTTCTCCAGGCCACGCATCAGGAACGCGCCCTGGTTCATCCATTGCTTGATCGTGCCGAACGGATGCTCGACCGTCTCGCGACGGCGGTCGAGAACGCCTGGACGGTTCGCCAACCGGGCCTGCATCCGGTCCAGGACCGCTTCGTTCTCCAGACGAGAGGCCGTGCGAAACTTGCCCGCCGTGCACTGCGAACGGATTGTGCAATCGTCGCACGCCAGCTTGTTGGCGTAGTTGATCTTCTTCAGCCCACGCAGGAGAGACGATGAATACGGATGAAGGCGTTGACCCGCTGGGCAAACATAGCTGTCGCTGTCTGCGTCGTAGCGGAACTCATCCTTGCGGAACAGGCCGGCCTTGACCGAGGGACCGCGCTGCGGACGCGGCACGTAGGGCACAATCCCGGCGTTCTCGCAGGCCTCAATGTCCTCAACCTTGAAGTAACCCTTGTCGGCCACGGCCTCGATTGTCTCGACACCGAGAACCTCCTTCGCCGGCGCCGCGGTCTGCGTCAGCAGCCCCATGTCGACGACCTGGTTGCTGACCTGCTGCTCGACGATCAGCTTGTGCTTGGCATCCACCGCAACCTGGACGTTGTAGCCCACCGCGACATGCGTGTGCGCCGCCATCCCCTCGTCTGGCTATTCCAGCGGCTTCGCCGCAGGAACCTTGGCCAGCCTCGCCCGGCTGTCGGGATCGGTCAGCGAGATCTGGTCCTCGCCGGTGCGATCCAACTGCGCCAACATGTCCTGGCACCGCGTACGACGGGAGCGGATGGCGGCGATCTTCTCGGCCAGGTTGTCGACCCGCGAGCCACTTGTTGTGGTCTCGGCGGCATCGCTCTGGTCAAGACGCTGGAGGTAATCGTCGAGCTTGGCATCGGCCAATTCGATAAACCTGGTCAGCGAGGCGCGGGTGAAGTTGCGGTCCTTGTTGTTGACCGCCTTGATGCGGGTGCCATCCACCGCCAGCAGTTCCCGGCCGAACAGATCCAGCTGACGGCACAGCAGCACGAACTGCCGAAAGACCGGGCGGAACGCTTTGCGGTTACCGCGGCGGAAATCGGCGATGGTCTTGTGGTCCGGCTTCAGGTGACGCAGCAGCCAAATGACTTCCCGCTTATCGGCCAATCGACCCGCTCTTGTACTTTGCAGCAGGGAAGCGCAAAGTCGCTCTGAACGCGGCGTCTCGGAGCAGAACGATGCGGGCAATCATGAAGGGGCTGACGGACGTTGAGTTCGAACAACTCTACGGGACGGAGGGTCAGTGTCTGGCGGCGTTGGTGGCGGCGCGCCAACGTGAAGGAATGCCTTGCCCGCGCTGCGCCAATCTGAAGAGCTATGTCTACGGCCGCCGTGTCGGCTGCACGCGCTGCGGCCGACGTTGGTCGGTCACCGCGGGCACCGTGATGGCGGACACCAAGCTGTCTCTGACCACTTGGTTCCGCGCCATGCACCTGATGAGCAGCACCAAACAGGCGATCTCGGCGGTCGAGCTCGGCCGCAGGCTGGGCCTGGGCTATGAGACGGCCTGGTATCTGCACAAGCGGCTCCGCCACGCCATGACCGAGCGGACGGAGCGCTATTCGCTCGGGGGCGCGAGCGACGACGATGCCGCGCCGCCGGTAGTGGAGGCGGATGACGTGTATCTGGGAGGTGAAAGGAACCAAGGCAGCGGAACCGAAGGCAAGACCTGCGTCATCGTCGCCTGCGAGCGGCATGCGGACGGGCGCATGGGCCATGTCGCGATGCGCGCGGTCAGCGCCTTCTCCAGCGAGGCGGTGGCCGCGTTCCGCGATGCCCACATCGCCGCGCCGGCGCGACTGTGCACACGGACGGCTTGCGGGCGTTCAACGCCTTCGGTGAAGCCGGGCGGACGCATGTCGCCACCGTCACCGGCGGCGGGCGTCCGGAGCGCGAGCGCAGCGCCCCGTTCTTCACCGTCAACACCCTGGTCGCCAATCTCGGTACCGCGCTCAAGGCCACCCACAAGCGGCTCTCCCCCAAGCATCTGCCCGACTATCTCGGCGCCTTCTGCTGGACCACCAACCGGCGCCGCAACATGCGAGGCATGGTCAACGCGCTTTGCCGTGCCGTCGCTGCGTCGTCCCGTCTGACCCACAAAGGCGTCTACCCGTGACGGGTCGATTGGCCGATAAGCGGGAAATGACTTCGATGTTGCGATGGGTCTCGGCTTCCAGACGGCGACTGGATCGGACGCGGTTCAGATAACCGTAGATGTAGAGCTTCAACAGATCGGCGGGCGCATAGCCCGGCCGGCCGGTTCGCTGGGCGGAGACGCGGATAAAGCCCGCTGCGGTCAGATCCAATCCATCAACGAAGGCTTCAATGAACCGGACGGGGTTCTCGGGGCCGACGTAATCATCGAGCAATTCTGGAAGCAGCAGCGTCTGGGATCGGTCGTGACCGGCGATGTGCGTCATGACCCCGAGTCTAACGCATCTTGCGTCGAGCCGGAATCCGTTGCGGCACAGATTTCACACGGTCTGGCTCGTGCGCGCATCACTGAATATGTGGAACGTGTGGTCTCGCGCCAATTGGCACGGTGCTGAGGGCAGCAGGCCCAGCAAGCGCAGCAGGGGAGGCAGCTGCTCCCGCGTGAACGACAGTTCAATTCCCGCGAAGTGCGGCGCCTCGCCACGTTGTTGCACGGATCCGGCCGGTGGCGCTCGGGGCCGGGCCGGAGTAGCAGGGCGGCCCTCCTCCTGACCCCCGGGTGCCCGCCTTGCCGTTCAAGCTGAACCAAGATCGCCGCCACCACATCCCCAGGCAGAAGCGCAAGGTCGTCAACTGGCGCGACTACGACGCCAGCCTGCGCCGGCGCGGCAGCCTCACGGTCTGGTTGTGCGTCCAGCGAAGGCTGGCATGTTCAGCAGGGGACAAACCTGCCGGGGTAGAAGTCAGAGCCCCGTAGTTCGGATAGCGGAGGAGATGGCAACAAAACCTTCGAAGCCTATCGACAAGACCTCCTCAGGGGAGGTTACGAGTCACTGGGCCGTAACAACGGTGAACGCATTGTGGCCTCGAAAAGCAGCATTCCCGAGGGCCGAGCCCACAACCAGAGGGCGAAGGCCGCATGAGCAGCCGAAATCTGACCGACACGGTTGTTCACCTCGGCGGGGTGGAAGCGGCGGCACGGTGACAAGGACATGCTGAGCAACTGGAGAAGCCCGCTCGCCCCGGCGCGAAACCGTCGGAGCAAGGGAGGTCGTATAACCGGCGGAACCGGGAAATCGACCGAAGGCGAGAGGGTGGCGGACGGGTTCGTAGTAGCTATGAAGTGGCGTAATGGCCATGGAGCGAAGGGGCCCTGCCATTTGCAACGCCTCCAAACCGAGGGAAGGCAAGGACGAGATGACAAAGGCGTCCATTGATTTGCAGGACCTGAGGCGGAGGATATACGTCAAGGCGAAGGCTGAACCGTCCTGGCGGTTCTGGGGGCTTTACGTCCACGTCTGCAAGATCGAGACTCTACGCGCAGCGTATGAGATGGCCAGACAAAACGATGGGGCGCCGGGCGTTGACGGCGTCACCTTCGCGGCCATCGAGGCGCAAGGGGTGGAGGCTCTGCTCGAGCAGCTCCGGGACGAGCTGACCAATCGCACCTACACACCACTTCCGGCTCGCAAGCACGAGAGACCGAAGGACGGGGGCAAGGTCCGCGTCCTGTCGATCCCGGCGATTCGGGACAGGGTGGTGCAAGGGGCGCTGAAACTCATCCTCGAACCTGTCTTCGAGGCGGATTTCCAACCGGGTTCGTTTGGCTATCGGCCCAAGCGGACAGCCCATGACGCGATCAAGCGAGTGGCTGAAGCCATCGTCCAACGGAAGACGCGGGTCCACGATCTGGATCTGCGCGCCTACTTCGACAATGTCCGGCATGACCGGCTGCTGGCGAAAGTGGCGCAGCGGATTGATGATGGGGACATCCTGCATCTCCTGAAGGTCACGCTGAAGGCCTCTGGCAAGAGGGGCGTTCCACAGGGCGGGGTCATCTCGCCCTTGCTCAGCAACCTCTACCTCAACGAGGTGGACAAGATGCTGGAGCGGGCGCGGGAGGTCACCCGCAAGGGCAAGTACACCCATGTCGAATACGCGAGGTTTGCGGACGACCTGGTGGTCTTGATCGACGCCCATAGGCGGCATGACTGGCTGCTTGGAGCGGTGAACAAGCGACTGCGGGAAGAATTCGCCAAGCTGCAGGTGGAGATCAATGATGAGAAGAGCCGCATGGCCGATCTTGAGCGAGGCGAGAGCTTCGGGTTTCTGGGCTTCGACTTCCGTTATCTGCGCAGCCTACGTGGCGCATGGCGGCCGCATTACACGCCCAAGCTGAAGAAGCGAACGGCGCTGATGCGAGAGCTCAAGGCGGTGTTTTGCCGATACCGCTCGCAACCGATTGAGCAGGTGATCAGCCTGATCAATCCGGTGCTGCGGGGATGGGTGAACTACTTTGCGGTGGGGCACTCCAGCAAGTGCTTCAACATCATCAAAGATTGGGTGGAGAAGAAGGTCAGGCGCCATCTGGCGCGGGCTCAGAAGCGAAAGGGCTTCGGCTGGGAGCGGTGGAGTTGGCAGTGTCTGTATGGCACGCTCAAGCTATTTGGTGGCTACCGGGTGCAATACGGCGGGCCGACAGTCATCCCAGCAGGATAGGTCCCATAAGCCTTGAGATGAAGCAGATGGGGGAGCGCAGTGCGGGAAATCGTGCGCCGCGAAAACGGCGAGTCGAATCCTCGTTCCAGACGAGGGAAGCCGGGAGAGGTGCTTCCGGGTCAACCGTCTCACCCGATGGCGAAAGCCTATGGGGACAAGAGCATGACGGTGAAGCGGGGGTTCGGGCGAACGTGCCAGACCCAATGCCCCGCAAGGCCCGCGCGATATGGTCAAGGATGGATTGCTTGAACCCCAGTCACCAGCGATGGAAACGCACATCCCGCGCCACGGCATGTAAGGGCGCGGTCGGCAGGATAGGGCGGTTTCGCTTTCGCCGCCCAAAACTCCCCCTGCCGAGCGACGGCCAACGAGGCCGTTCAAGGGGACGAACAGGGGACCTACGTCGCGCTATCACGTTCGACTCGCACGGACACGGGATCGCCTACGGGCCGCGAGGCCTATGGCGACGGAGCGGTCGTAGTAGTCCGAGGGCGGGAAAGCCGTCCACATGGCGAAGGGCCGCAAGTGTTCGACGGACGGATGCAGAGGTAGCCGAAATGGCAACAGCCGAAAGCAACCCGACCGTCAAGGAGCACTGGAAAGCCGGATGACACTGAAAGGGTCACGTCCGGTTTGGGGAGAGGGCGCCGGAAAAGTGCCGGACCGGCAACTCGCCGACGCCCTACTCTACCGCACGCTGCGTTCGATGTGGCGGGGGCTGGAGACGTGGCTCGGTCGAAATGCTTCGACCGCAGACGGCGCGCCAGTCCTCGACCCTACCACCGAGGAGGCGATCGAGGGCTGGCGGGCGGCGCCGCGCACGGGCCGGGGCGGACAGCCCGAGTATTCCGACCTGGCGATCCTGACGGCGCTGACGCTCAAGGCCGTGTTCCGCCTCGCCTACCGGCAGACCGAAGGGCTGATCGGCTCGGTCATCGGCCTGCTCGGGCTCGAGCTTGCCGTGCCGGACCACTCGACCCTGTGCCGCCGGGCCGAGACGCTGGAGGTGCCGCGGCCGAAGCCGCGCGGCGCGGGGGCGAGGGCGGAGGCGGGCGACAGCGACGACGCCGGCGGTGGTGCCGAGCCCCTGCGTCTGCTGATCGACAGCACGGGACTGAAGCTGATCGGCGCGGGGGAGTGGCTGGTCGAGAAACACGGCACGCAGCGGCGCCGGTCGTGGCGGAAGCTGCATCTCGGCGTGGACGCCCGGACCGGGCGGATCGTGGCCGCCACGCTGACCGACCGCGACGAGGACGCCGCCGCCCAGCTCGGCCCCTTGCTTGACCAAGTCGCGGAGCCGGTCGCCTCGTTCACAGCGGACGGCGCCTACGACCAGGAAAGCGTTTACGCCGACGTGGCCGAGCGCCACCCCGAGGCGGAGGTCGTCGTGCCCCCGCGCTCGACGGCGGTGCCCAGCGCCATGGCCGCGACCGCGCCGACGCGGCGGGACCGCCACCTCCGGCTCATCGCCGAGAAGGGGCGCATGGGCGGAGCAGCCGAAGGTTCCGCGCGCGCAGCGCGTGGAATGGCTGCGGAGGGTGGCAAAAAGCGACGGGGTACAACGCCCGCGCCCGGGCCGAGGCGGCGGTCGCGCGCTGGAAACAGGTGATCGGAGACGGGCGGAGCCGACCAAGGTTCCGCGTGCGCAGCACGTGGAATGTCGGCGGAGGGTGCGCTCGCGCAAGGACGAGCGCCGGGCGACCGAGGTGGACGTCGGCGTCTATGCGCTCAACCGCATGCTGGAGCTGGGACGCCCGATCTCTGTGCGCATCGCCTGATCCCAGATGGGGTTGGGGCGAGTGCGTCTGAACTCCGGGTCCATGCAACACGCCGGCGGCCCCAGGGTACTTTCCGACGCAGTGAAGACGTGGTGCTGGGGAGTTGTGCCTGGTGCTGACTTAAGCAGAGGATAGATCACATGCCCGATGCAATACTGGCGCTCAACGCCGGCTCGAGCAGCGTCAAGTTCGCGCTCTTCGAGGTGGGTGAAGCGAGCCTACTCAAATTGCGGTCGAAAGGGGGGATCGAGGGGATCGGCGTCGCGCCCCACCTCGTCGCAAAGGATGCGGCCGGGTCAATCATTGCCGAACAGCGCTGGCCGGCGCACGCGGATCATGAGAAGCTGCTAGGCGAACTGCTGGCCTGGGTCGAGAGCCACCTGAACCCGGATAATCTCGTGGCCGTCGGCCACCGTGTCGTGCACGGCGGGGCCCATTTCATCGCGCCGATACGGTTGACCCCTGACGTGATCGATGCGTTGGACCGGCTTACGCCCCTTGCCCCGCTGCATCAGCCGCACAGCCTCTCGCCTGTTCGCGCGCTCATGACTTTACGGCCAGGGCTGGCGCAGGTCGCCTGCTTCGACACGGCTTTCCACAGCACGCTGCCTCCGGTCGCCACTCGGTTCGCTCTGCCGCGCGAGTACCGAGGCCGAAGGCGTCCGTCGCTATGGCTTCCACGGTTTGTCATACGAATATATCGCTCGCACCCTTCGGCAGACCGCCCCGAAGCTGGCGTCCGGACGGGTCGTCGTAGCGCACCTGGGAAACGGCGCTAGCCTGTGCGCCATGCTGGACGGGCGCAGTGTCGACACCACGATGGGTTTGACCGCGCTCGACGGCCTGGTGATGGGCACACGCTGCGGCGCCATCGACCCAGGGGTCGTGCTATACATGCTCCAGCAGAAAGGACTTTCCGCACGAGAGGTGGAGCAAACGCTGTACGAGCGCTCCGGCCTTCTTGGTGTCTCCGGGATCTCGAGCGACATGCGGACGCTGCTGGCCAGCTCCGACCCACGCGCCCGCGAAGCGGTGGACCTGTTCGTGTTCAGCGTTGCGCGCCAGACGGCGGAGATGGCGGGCTCGCTGAGCGGCCTCGACGGCTTCGTCTTCACAGCCGGAATCGGCGAGCACGCGGCGGAGCTCCGGGGTCTGGTCTGCGAGCACCTCCGTTGGCTCGGGGTGGGGTTCGACACTGCCGCGAATGCGGCTCACGCGAGCCGGATCAGCACGCCTGACAGTCGGGTGGAGGTTCGGGTGGTCGCAACCGATGAAGAGGCGATGATCGCCCTGCACACGTGTGAGCTCATGGCCGTCTGAAGACGGAGGACCGATCGACAGGCGAAAGTCCCGTGGTCGATCGGCGGCTACGTGATCCGAAGGGCACGGAACAGCACGCTCTTTACCCCATCCAGCACCAAGGCAAGCGCCACGGCGGCAGCGAATACGCCGGCCAGGATGGCAGGCGGCAGCGGCGCCATCAGCCAGCCGTTGACGGCAAGCGTGCCGACCAAGAGGAGGTCGATGGCCGAAGACAACAGCAGCCAGCGTCCCGGCCGCGAGCTCCAGAGACGGTGCCGCTCCCGCGCGACGTAGAACACAGCCTGCCCGCCGAAAACGAGGGTCGCGACCGTCAACGTCCGCAGCGTTGCCGTGTCCAGGATGAGAATGAACTTGCCCGTGGCCAGGCACAGCACGCAGAAAACCAGGTCCACGACGCCCAGGCCGATCCCGGCCAGCGTCAACGGACCGATGCGCCAGACATCGGGAGCGGCTGACGGCCGCACGTTGTCGGTCGACGAGGACATCGCCAGCACGTCGCCCGTAACCATCATCAGCACCATCAGGGTGGGCGTCAGGATCGCCTGGCCAGTCATCACCAGGCCCGCGGCCAGGAACAGCACCTGCACCACCTTATGGATGATCGAGCGCAGCGTGTAGATCAGCACACGCTGATACAACGTACGGCCTTCCCGCACCGACGCCACGATCCCGGCCAGCCCCGGCTCCGTTAGCACGATGCCCGCCGCCGACTTCGCGACGTCGGTAGCGGTTGAAACCGCTATTCCCATCTGCGCCTGGCGCAACGCCGGGGCGTCATTTGCGCCGTCGCCGCACATACCGACGATGTGGCCCCTGGCTTGAAGTGCCCGCACCAGTCGGAACTTGTCCTCTGGCAGGACGCCGGCGAAGATGGTGTAGTCCTCGGCCTTGATGTCGACCGGCAACGGCGTCTTCGCCCAAACCTGCCCGGTGATGCCGATCGTGGTCGCCACAACACGCGCGGTCAGCTCCGCGTCACCCGTCACCATAACGGTCCGCACGCCCAAGCCGTGCAGCTCGGCGACCAGCGCCGCGGAATCGGCGCGCGGCGGGTCGCTGAGCGCGATCAACCCGGCTAGCTTCATCGCACCGTCCAGCCCCGCCGCCACGGCCAGGACGCGATAGCCCTTGCCTTGCGACACCGCCAGTGACGCCTCGGCGCCCTCAACTCCGGGCGCCAGCGACGCCACCACGGCGTAGGCCCCTTTCACCACGCGCCAAACCGTTCCGTCGGCCAGCCGTACGGTCGCCTCGGAGCGCTTCTCCTGCGGATCAAACGGCACGAATGTCAGCAGAGCTGGGCCATCGGTGACAGGCCGCGCCGCCGCAGCGGCGCGGATCGCGGCGTCGACCAAGTCCTGGCCACCATCGGAACTGGCGAGTGCTGCAAACGCCAATACATGCCCGCTTATCGGCCAATCGACCCGCTCTTGTACTTTGCAGCAGGGAAGCGCAAAGTCGCTCTGAACGCGGCGTCTCGGAGCAGAACGATGCGGGCAATCATGAAGGGGCTGACGGACGTTGAGTTCGAACGACTCTACGGGACGGAGGGTCAGTGTCTGGCGGCGTTGGTGGCGGCGCGCCAACGTGAAGGAATGCCTTGCCCGCGCTGCGCCAATCTGAAGAGCTATGTCTACGGCCGCCGTGTCGGCTGCACGCGCTGCGGCCGACGTTGGTCGGTCACCGCGGGCACCGTGATGGCGGACACCAAGCTGTCTCTGACCACTTGGTTCCGCGCCATGCACCTGATGAGCAGCACCAAACAGGCGATCTCGGCGGTCGAGCTCGGCCGCAGGCTGGGCCTGGGCTATGAGACGGCCTGGTATCTGCACAAGCGGCTCCGCCACGCCATGACCGAGCGGACGGAGCGCTATTCGCTCGGGGGCGCGAGCGACGACGATGCCGCGCCGCCGGTAGTGGAGGCGGATGACGTGTGTCTGGGAGGTGAAAGGAACCAAGGCAGCGGAACCGAAGGCAAGACCTGCGTCATCGTCGCCTGCGAGCGGCATGCGGACGGGCGCATGGGCCATGTCGCGATGCGCGCGGTCAGCGCCTTCTCCAGCGAGGCGGTGGCCGCGTTCCGCGATGCCCACATCGCCGCCGGCGCGACTGTGCACACGGACGGCTTGCGGGCGTTCAACGCCTTCGGTGAAGCCGGGCGGACGCATGTCGCCACCGTCACCGGCGGCGGGCGTCCGGAGCGCGAGCGCAGCGCCCCGTTCTTCACCGTCAACACCCTGGTCGCCAATCTCAGTACCGCGCTCAAGGCCACCCACAAGCGGCTCTCCCCCAAGCATCTGCCCGACTATCTCGGCGCCTTCTGCTGGACCACCAACCGGCGCCGCAACATGCGAGGCATGGTCAACGCGCTTTGCCGTGCCGTCGCTGCGTCGTCCCGTCTGACCCACAAAGGCGTCTACCCGTGACGGGTCGATTGGCCGATAAGCGGGCAATACATGGGGTTCGTCGAACCCGGCCATCGCCTGCACCGTCGTCACCGCCAGCGCGTTCTGCGTGAGCGTCCCCGTCTTATCGGCGCAGAGCACGTCGATCCCGGCCGCCTCGTCCACGGCCGACAAGCTGGTCGGCAGCACGCCTTGCCGCGCGAGCGCACGGGCCCCGACCGCCGCCGCTAGCGTGAACATCGCGGGCAGTGCCACGGGGATGGACGAAAGCACTGCCACGAGCACCAGCGAGATCACCTCCGCCCGCGGCAGCGACAGCCACAGCGCATATGCGCTCAACAGGACCGTCACCGCGCCGTTGAACATCGCGAGGTTGCGCACGACAGCAAACGTCGTCTTCTGCTGCGAACTCTCGACTTTGGCGCTGCGGACCAGCTCCGCCGTGCGCCCGAACTTCGTCTGCGCGCCGGTCGCCGTCACCTGCCCCACCGCCTCTCCCCGGCGCACCAGCGCACCAGCGAGCGCCTCGAAGCCGGGACCTGCGTCCACCGCGACCGACTCCCCCGTCAGCATAGACTGGTCGACCAGCACCGAACCCTCGTCCAGCCGGACGTCCGCCGGCACGACTGCACCTAGCAGCCTGTCGGATTTATAGATCCGGCTGTCATTATCTTGAATCATGCCGCATAGCGCATGGACTTCTGGCGGAAGAAGCTGCGGACCCGGGCGGGCGACTTGGCCAGCCGACGCATGTGGCTGATGGCGGCCTGCTTGAGCTGCTGTTTGCTGCGCATTGGCGGCTTGCGGGTGACGTGCCGCTTGAGGTCGGCATTCAGCCCTTCATCCGGATTGAGTTCCGGACTGTGGGACGGCAGGTAGGAGACCTCGATCTGCGCCTTGTGCCGGGCGAGCCACTCACGCACCACCGCCGAACGGTGCACTGGCAGCCGGTCGAGGATCAGGAACACCTTGCGCCCGGCATCACGGATCAGGCGTTGCAGGAAGCCGATCAGCACCGGCGCCTTGATCGCGCCGTCCAGCACCTGCCAGCGCAACTCGCCTCGGTTGCTGACCGCCGAGATCAGGCCCCGCCCGATGCGGCGCTGGTGGGGCCGCACGACGGGTGTCTTGCCGGGGAGCGCGTAGGAACGACCGCGCACGTCCTCGGCGCGCAGCCCGGTCTCGTCGCCCCAGAAGATCACCCCACGCGCCCGCCGGGCCCGGGCGACAATCGCTGGATACTCCCGGCGCAGCCAATCGCGCACCGCTGCCGGTTGCTGCCCATGGGCCCGCCGCAGCGGCTTTTGCGCGGTGAAGCCCCAGCGTGCCAGGTGCGTGCCGGTGGTGCGCACCGCCAGGCGCACGCCATACTGGCGGCGGATGAGCGCACCCACCGCCCCCTCCGCAGCCATTCCATGGACTGCGTCCATGGAACCTTCGGCTGCTCCGCCCGGCTCCACAGCGCAAAGTCCAGGCCCAACTCGTCGGGCACACGGCGGCAGATCAGCCGCTGGATCTCCCTCTCCTGTGCCGTCGTCAGCAGCTTCTGCTCGTCTGGCTTGCGCCCGCGCTTGCCGCTGACCAGCCCCGTCTCGCCCTGGGCGTCAAAACGCTTGCAGATGTCGAACACGCCGGTTTGGCTGAGCCCGACCTGGGCGGCGATTGCCGCATAGTTCGCACCGCTCTGGCGCAGGCCGATCACCTGTCGCCGTCTTTCTTCCTGGGCCGCCGGAGCCAGCTTGCGCATGTCCACGTGCTTCATGTCCGAGGACGTGGTGGCCCTCAGCTTCTATCCAAGATAATGGCAGCCGGATCTATAAGTCGGCCGGAAAGAATGATCAATTTCTAGCGCTTAGGAAAGCCGCGATGAGAGCACGTCTTTTTGATCGGCGATATCAACACAGTCGTGGTCGCTCACAGAGTCTTCGGCTAAGTTTGCATTAAAAGCGGCAGGTTGTAGCACCTCCCCGCGCTGGTCCAAGGGTTAAGTTGGCCCATCAATTGGCAGTTTGTGTGTCTGCGGATCCAACAGAACCGGTCAGGAAAGGCGGTATCATGGCAAGTGATCTGGAGTTACAGCAGGTGGTGGATCACGAACTGTCGTGGAATCCGAAAATCGACGACAGCAAGATTACCGTTAACGTGAACAATGGAGTTGTGACGCTTAGCGGTCAAGTGAAGAACTTCCTTCAAAAATGGGAAGTAGTGGAGCTCGTCAAACACGTTAATGGTGTGACAGGCATTGCTGACGAACTGGAGGTGCAGTTGGGCGAGACAGCACCCGACGATACAGAGCTAACGCAGAGGGTAGTGAGCGCGCTCGAATGGGATGTATCCGTCCCCAAGAACAAGGTTAAGCCAGTGATCCGTGACCGGTGGGTCACGCTTACCGGCACCGTAAGTTGGTATTTCGAAAAGGCAGCGGCGGAAAGCGCCGTGCGACATCTTCACGGTGTAAGGGGCGTCACGAACTCTATCACTATAGATGCGATGGCGGACCCACATGATGTGAGTGAGAAAATCATGGAGGCACTCACACGCAATGCCCGCATCGATGCACAACAGGTTTCAGTCAATGCCCACGGCCATACCGTGACTTTGGATGGATCGGTGCGCTCAATGGCCGAGCGGGGCGAAGCGGAGCTAGCGGCGTGGTCAGCACCTGGCGTGACCTCCGTAGAGAACCATCTGAAGGTACGTTACTGAACAGCCGCGCGAAGGCGGTCAAGAACGCTACGCCGGCGGCGAGCGCGCGCGGCTCTGAGCTCGACTTTGGCCATTTGAGGCTGGCTTGAGGGCGCGCAAGGGAGCGGGGGGTGGCGGAGCGGATGAGCGGGTAAGCTCGCGGGTCCCCGCCAAGAGACGCCGCTATGCTGGATCTACCCTCCCGCTTCGTCACGGTCATTCTATTCTTTGCGCCGGTGTTCGTGCAGCAGCGGACCTGGCGCCACGCCGAAGTGTTGCTGCTCGGCGCCATTCTGGCTCCCGGCCAGCGCACGGTGACGAGCCTGCTGCGCATCGCCGGGCTCACGCGGGAGCGGCACTTCGTCAACTATCACCGGGTGCTCAACCGTGCCGCCTGGAACCCCCGCGACGCCGCCCGCTTGCTGCTGGGCTTGCTGATCAGCGTCTTCGCCCCGACCGGAACGGTGGTGCTGGGCGGAGCTGGTCAAGATCCTATGCGGGTGGGCGGCGGCCAGATCATAGGCTGAGGTCGTCACCCCTTCAGTCAGGAGACGCCCGATGCCAGGCACCGTACGCTCTCGTTCCCCGCTCGCCACCCATGAACAGGATGGCACTTTGTTTGTTGCCCTGGAACTGAGCCTTTCGCATTGGCTTGTCGCGGTCAGTGCGCCGGACGCGAGCAAGGTGAGCAAACACATAGCTGGTTGCGAGTTTTGCTGCTTGCCTAACTCACTGTATTATATGAGATAGTTGGACTTTCCGGCGCACACCGCTCAGGCTTCTCATGAAGCCATTTCCGGATGAGCACGATGACAGAAAGCCCCGCCACAACTCCGATTCCGGTTCAGCTCTCTGAGCCGGAGTTCGTCGCATTTATCTTCCCGCACCTGTCGATGCCCAGGCGCGGGCCGAAATGCAAACTGGGCTATCACCGCGTCTTCAATCTGATTCTGCGGGTACTCTACACGGGTATGCAATGGAAGTGCCTGCCGGTGCCACGAACAGACGATCGGACCGCCGTAATCCACTACACGACAATCTACAAAGCGTTCGCCAAATGGTCCGACGATGGCTCGCTCGATCAGGCCTTCCTCGCCAGCGTGCGGCATCTGGCGGAGCAACACCACCTCGATCTCAGCGTCCCTCACGGCGATGGCTCCAACACCGTCGCGAAGAAAGGTGGCGATGGCGTCGGCTATTCCGGCCACAAACATCAGAAGGGCGAGAAGGTCCTCGCGATCGTCGAGAACAACGGCTTTGTGTTGGCTCCGCTTCCTGTGGCGCCGGCGAATGAAGCCGATACCGTGCTCCTCTCGGAGGGGTTGAACGCCTTGAAGCGCGTGGCCAGGCTGACGGATCTGAAGATCGATGGCTCGTATCTCAATCTCGATGGCGGGTTCGATTCCAGGCACAACCGCAAGGCAATCTTCAACGCCGGGCTGGTTCCAAACATCAAGGAAAACCCGCGCAATCGGAAGACCCCGAAGCGGGGCCGGAAGCGGTTGTTCAATGCCGCCATCCATTCGTTGCGGCTATGCGTAGAGCGAACCTTCGCGTGGGAGGATAAATTCAAGCGGTTGCTGCTGCGCTTTGAGTTCAAACAGCAACGGCACTACGGTATGAAACTGATGGCGTACACGTTGATCAATCTGAGGCATTTCTGTGGTGCCTGAAACTTGCAACCAGCTACATAGGTGTCACCCGCGCAACGAAAACGCCGCCTCGCGCGTGCCGACCGTTGCGGGCGCCTCGCTCAGCTCCTCAAGGCTCCGCCCCTTGGTCTCGGGCACCATTCCGAGGGTGACGATCAAGCCGAGCACGCTCGCCAACGCCGCGCCAAGCTCGGCCGTGAGCAGGCCGTGCCAGGACATCAGAATCGGGAAGGTGAACACGCCCACGAACCCGCCAATTTTTACCATGGCGGAGGCGATGCCATGGCCGGTGGTGCGCCCCTCCACCGGGAACAGCTCGGCCGGGTAGACGAACGTGGTCGCCATCGCCGTGAAGCTCAGCGCCATCATCAGGAACCCGAGCACTTGGATCGGCTTGCGGCCCATGCGGTCCATCATGGCTGCGGCGACGAAGTAGCCAGGGACTGCCGCGGCGGCGAACACCGCGAGCTGCGTCAGCGTCTCGTGGAGCAGGCTCGACTTCGGCGCCAGCGCGTGCAGCACCATCGGGCTGCTCACGGTGTTGCCGTAGTAGGCGAAGTCCATCAGGAACCAGGCCAGGCTGGCGCCCAGGAGGCGAACGCGCAAGTCGCGCCGGGCCAGCAGCTTCCGGAAGCCCTCGGCGAAGGACATTTTCTGCTCGGTGTCGCGCTTGGCGGCGGCGAGACGGTAACGGGGCATAGGCGCTAAAATAGGGGCTTGACCCGACGCGAATTGGCTTGATTCTGAGGGTAGATGCATGATGCGGCATCTGTCCTGGCCGACCAGTTCTCCGCTCTGCTGGCGCGACTTCCGTCGGACCTCGACCTTGATCGTCTGGCGCTGGAGACGAAGGCGATCCAGCGCAAGCGTGAGATTGTCGATGGTGCGAGCCTGTTGCGGATCGCCCTTGCGCGCGGACCGGGTGGACTGTCGTTGCGTCAGACCTCGGCCTGGGCGTCGATGCTTGGGATCGTCGAACTCAGCAACCCGGCGGTCACATACCGGCTGAACCAGGCGACGGGCTTTCTCGCGGCCTTGGTGGAACGCCTGCTGGCGGCGAAAGCCCCTGGTGCGGCGTTGCGTTGGCCCGGTCGCACCTTGCGCCTCGCCGACGGCACCTGCGTGAGCAAACCCGGCAGCACCGGCACCGACGGGCGTGTCCACGGCGTGTTCGATCTCGGACGCGGCGGGTTCGCGCATCTCGAACTGACCGACCAACATGGCGCCGAAGCGCTGGAGCGTGGCGCCCCGTGCCCAGGTGAAATCCGCATCGGTGATCGCAATTACGCCCGGGCACCGGCGCTGCGACGCTTCCGCGCGCAGAGCGGCGGCACCGCCGACTTCATCGTGCGGCTGGGCTGGAACGCGCTGCAACGGACCAGCCCGGCCGGCAAATCCTTCGATCTGATCGGCTATCTGCAATGTCTGCCGCCAGGTTCGAGCCCGCATGAGGTGAACCTGCGCGCGCCGGTCGGCCGCGATGCGCCCGCGTTGGCGGTGCGGCTGATCGTGCAGCGCAAGACGCCCGAGGCGGCCGAAGCCACACGGATGGCGCTGCGCCGCGTGGCAGCCAGCAAGGGCAAGGCCCTCGACCCGCGCAGCCTGATCGCGGCGGAATTCATGGTCCTGGCGACATCCCTGCCCACGGGCGGATACAGTGCGAAGGCGGTCCTCGCGGCCTACCGGCTGCGCTGGCAAATCGAACTCGCGTTCAAGCGCCTGAAGTCGCTGCTGCACATCGACCAGCTCCCAACGTGGCGCGAACGCGGATCGCGAAGTTGGCTGTATGCCCACCTCGTTCTTGCGTTGCTGTGTGACGATCTCAGCCAGGATATCCTGGAATCTTCCCCCTGAGGACTTGCTGGACGCGGCCTACGTCCCATCCCTCTGGGCCGTGCAGAAGACCGCGCTGATGGTGCTGCTTGCCATCATCCTCGGTCCAATCTCCCTCGCCAACATCCTGGCAGCACCAGCAACCGTCCATCGCCACCTGGCCAACGCACCGCGAAAACGAAAGCCTGCTATCCGATACCCCGTCCACGACTTATTTTAGCGCCTATGCGGTAACGGGGGGTCTCGGCGAGCCGGCGCCGCATCTGGAACACCGCGAGAGCCGGGATGGCCCCGAACGCGAGCAGCAGCCGCCAGACCACGTTGTGCGAAAGCCCCGTGACCAGCAGCAGGGCGGCGAGCAGCGGGCCGATGGTCAGGCCGGCCGCCTGCATCGCGAACACCAGGCTGACCATCATCCCGCGATGCTTCTTGCCCGAGTACTCGCTCATCAGCGTCGAGCTGACAGGGTAGTCTCCCCCGATCCCGATGCCCAGGATCACCCGGAACCCGATCAGCCACCAGATATCCGGGGAGAACGCCGAGGCGATGGCGCCCGCTGCGAGCACCAGCACCTCGTACCCATAGATGCGCTTGCGCCCCAGCATGTCCGCCACGCGCCCGAACAGCAGCGCGCCCACCGCCGAGGCGAGCAGGGCGGACGAGGTGACCAGGCCGTCCGCGGTCGGCGAGGTGTGCCAATTCTCCTTGATGAGGTGCATGGCCACGCCGATGATGAACAGGTCATAGGCGTCGGTGAAGAATCCCATGCCCGAGATGAACATGATCTTCCAGTGCTCGCGCGTGATATGCGATTCGTCCAGGCGCGCGAGGTCGTCCACGCTGATGTCCGAAATGATGCCTCTCGGTAATGCCGCCGGAAGAGGCATCCAGCCGTTGCAGGGTTGCGAAACCCGTCTGTGAAGGTTTGAAGACAGGATTAGCGTGGGAGGATGCGCAGCCAGCGCGGCGCGGGCGCCGGATCGGGGAGGCGCAGCGGCGCGTCGCCGGGACTGATGCGGCCGAGCACCCGCACAACGCGCGACCCGGTCGCGCCTGGCACGACGCCCGGAACCTGGTGCCAGGTCAGCAATCCGAGCAGCGCGAACAAGTAGGCCTCCTTGCCGTCGGAGGGCAGGCCGCGCGCGTCGCTGGTGACGATTTGCACCGGCGCGAGGCGCCGGCGCACTGCGGCGAGCAGCGCCGGGTTGCGGATGCCTCCGCCGGAGGCCACCACCTCCGCGACACCCTGCGCCAGGCACGCACCGGCGACGGTGGCCGCGGTCAGTTCCGTCAGTGTCGCCATCAGGTCGGCATCTGCGATCGGCGCCAGCCCGGAACACGCGGCCTGGACATAGCCGGT
Source organism: uncultured Pseudomonadota bacterium (assembly GCA_963818725.1). Lineage (GTDB taxonomy): Bacteria > Pseudomonadota > Alphaproteobacteria > Acetobacterales > Acetobacteraceae > DATFDN01. The sequence goes on from CAWFTU010000001.1 coordinate 1,038,785, forward strand.
GTGGAACAGCTCCCGCCCGGTGGATTTGGGCGGTTCGCGCGCGTAGTAGGGCTCGGCCAGCAGCCGCGCGAGCACGTCCTCGCGCACGCGCCCGGCGCGCGCCATGTGGCCGTCGATGTCGCATGACAGCGCGCCGCCGCTGATGCGTATCGCTTCGGCATCGAGCAGGCAGCTCGCCGGACCGGAATCGAAGGCGAGCACCGGCGCACCCGGCGCGCCAGCGACGGTGATATTGGCGATCCCGCCCAGGTTGAGCGCGGCGCGGCGCGTCCCGGACGGATCGGCCAGCCACAGCGCGTCCAGTGTGCTGGCCAGCGGCGCCCCCTGCCCGCCCGCGGCCACGTCGCGGGCGCGGAAGTCGGAGACGACCGGCAGGCCGGTCGCCTCCACCAGACAGGCCGGCTGGCCGATTTGCAGCGTGCCACGCGCGCGCCCGTCCTCGACCCAGTGGAACACGGTCTGGCCGTGCGAGGCGATCAACTCTGCCCGTCCGGCGGCGAAATCGGCGTTCGCCGCCACCGCCGCCTGCGCGAACGCCTCGCCCCCCAGCACGTCGAGCCGGCACACCTCCTCCATGCTGGTCCGCGCCGGCGGCAAGGTCGCGAGCAGGCGCGCGCGCGTCTCCGCCGGCCAGGGATGCTCGCGATGGCCGAGCGGGCGGAGCAGGATGGTATCGCCCCGCCACGTCAGCTCGGCGGCGGCGACATCGATCGCGTCAATGGAGGTGCCGGAGATCAGGCCAATGACGATCACGCGAACACAGGACTTCCTTCGCCGTTGAGCAGCGGGCTACCGTATCGGTACTCAGACGATTCCCTCTCCCATTGCACGGTCTCACCGAGAAAGCCACGGGAGCGGGGTGAGTTGTCACGATGAAACGACCAGTCATGCCTGAAAAGCCATTGATGACCCTACCCGACACCGAGCGATCCGACCCTCGCTTCGCCGACCTCGATACCTGGGACGTTCCCACCGTTCTTTCCGCGCTCTGGGAAGGTCAGTTGGCCGCCATCGCCGCGCTCGGCCCCGCCCTGCCCGCGCTGGCTCGCGCGGTGGAGGCCGCCGCCGCGCGGCTCATCGCGGGCGGGCGGCTCGCCTACGCGGGCGCCGGTACGTCGGGGCGGATCGCCGTGCAGGACGGGGCCGAGCTGGCGCCCACCTTCGATTGGCCGGGAGAGAGGCTGACCCTGATGATGGCCGGCGGCCCCGCAGCCCTGATCCGCGCGGCGGAGAACGCCGAGGATCGCGACGACCTCGCCCGCGCCGAGACCGCCGCGCACGGCATCGGGCCCGGCGACGTGCTGGTGGGCGTTGCCGCGAGCGGCGGGACACCATTCACCCTCGCCTGCGTGATGGAGGCGCGGGCGCGCGGGGCGCTCACGATCGGCATCGCCAACAGCCGCGGCGCCCGGCTGCTGGACGCTGCGGAGTATCCCATCCTCGCCGAGACCGGGGCGGAGGCGGTCGCCGGGTCGACCCGCATGAATGCGGGCACGGCGCAAAAGGCGGCGCTCAACTTGTTCTCGACCGCGCTGATGGTGCGGCTTGGCCGGGTCTATCGCGGCCAGATGGTCGATATGCGGGCCCGCAACGACAAGCTGCGCCGGCGGGCAGAGCGGATGCTGATCGGGTTGACCGGATGCGGGGAGGACGAGGCCCGCGCGGCGTTGCGGGAGGCGGGCGGGAGCGTGAAGCTGGCGGCGCTGATGATCCTGCGCGGGATGGGGCGCGGCGCGGCCGAGGCGACTCTGGGCCGAACCGGCGGGCATCTGCGGGCGGCGTTGCGGGAATGAGCCGGATCAAGGCACTCCACGCCGCCCGCCTGTTCACCGGCGAGGCAATGCGCCGTGAGACCGTGCTGCTGGTCGAGAACGGGCGCGTTCGAGACCTGACCGACTCGCCGCATCCGGGGGTGCCCACCGAGCACCTTCCCCGCCACCTGATCCTCGCCCCCGGATTCATCGACATTCAAGTGAATGGCGGCGGCGGCGTGCTGTTCAACGACAGCCCGGACCTGCCGGCGTTGCGCGCCATCGTCGCCGCGCATCAGCGGTTTGGCACCACCGGGCTTCTGCCAACGCTCATCACCGACATGCCTGAAAAGATGCGGGCGGCGGCGGCGGCCGTGGGGGCCGCGATGCGGGCGGGCGAGAGGGGCATACTCGGCCTGCATCTCGAAGGCCCGTTCCTCAACCCGGCGCGCAAGGGCGTGCATCCGGAGGCGCTGATCCGCCGCATCGACGAGGACGACCTTCGTTTCCTGTGCGAACACACGCCGCGCCCGCTGCTGCTGACGCTCGCGCCCGAATGCGTCAATCCGGCCGCGCTGTCGCGCCTCGCGAACGCTGGCGTGACACTCGCCATCGGCCACAGCGCCGCGTCGTGGGAGGAGGCGTCGCGCGCGCTGCGCGCCGGCGCGCGCGGCTTCACGCACCTGTTCAACGCCATGCCGCCGCTGGCCGGCCGCGACCCCGGAGTGGCCGGCGCCGCGCTGGCCTCTGATGGCTTCGCTGGGATCATCGCCGACGGACATCACGTGCATCCCGCCAACCTGCGGCTCGCGTTGCGTGCCAAGGGCGCGGCGCGGCTGACGCTGGTGACGGACGCGATGGCAACCGTGGGATCGGATATCGCAACCTTCTCTCTGGGCGGCCGCACGATCCGTCTCGCCGACGGGCGGCTGACTACCGAGGACGGGACGCTCGCCGGCGCGCATCTCGACATGGCGAGCGCGGTGCGCAACGCCGTCGCGCTGATGGGCGCCTCGATCGCGCAGGCGCTGCGCATGGCCAGCGCCACGCCGGCCGATTTCCTGGGCGTGTCCGATCACGGCCGGCTGGTGCCCGGCGCCGTCGCCGACGCGGTGGCGGTCGATGACCGGGGCGGTGTCGATCAGGTTTGGGTGGCGGGAGAGCGATCTTTCGGGCCTGGAGCGTGTGACGCACCTAACCTCCGGCTATAGCGCTGGATCGACTGGTAGAGCTGTTTCCGCCTGGCAAATCGCCTATATGGACATGCAGTTCAACGACGGAACGGCCGTGACTGAAGAAGAGAATCTCCGAAGGCTTGACCCCCGCTCAAACAAGACGGAGCTCGGCCGTGCCTACTGGTCCTTTTATTGATCCGGCTTGGGTAGTGTTGGAATTGCCGCGTGGTTGATCCAGTTTGGTAGGATGGATCATGTGGACATGCGCAAGCTGCCGGCGGCAGCCCAAGAGGAGCGTCGGCGGCAGGTGGTGGGACTACGCGAGAGCGGCCTGACCTACGAGGCGATCGCGGCGCAGACGGGTCTGACCCGGACGGGGGTGTTCAACATCTGCCGGCGCTTCGCGGCGGCGGGGATGGCGGGCTTGCGCAGCGGACCGCGCGGTCCGGAGCCGGGGAGCGGGCGGTTCCTGAATGCGCGGCAGGAAGCGGAGATTCGTGAACTGATCTGCCGGCACCCGCCGGACCAGCTTGGCCTGCCGTTCGCGCTGTGGAGCCGTGCGGCGGTGCGCGCCCTGATCGAGCAGCGCTGTGGGGTGCGGCTCGCGGTGCGCACCATGGGAAGCTACCTGGCGCGCTGGGGGTTCACAGCGCAGAAGCCGCTGCGGCGGGCCTATGAGCAGCGTGCAGCCGAAGTGCGCCGCTGGCTGCGGCGGGACTACCCGGCGATCGTGGCTCGGGCCAAGCGAGAGAAGGGCACGATCTTCTGGGGCGACGAGACCGGCTTGCGCGCCGATGACGTGCGCGGCCGCAGCTACGCCCCACGCGGACGAACCCCGGTGGTCCGCCCCAATCACCGGCGGGCGGGCGTAGGCCTGATCTCGGCGGTAACCAACAAGGGCGAGCTGCGCTGGATGGTGCTCGACGGCGCGATCAAGGCACCGACGCTGATCCGCTTTCTCGACCGCCTGATCCGCGATGCCGGCGGCAAGGTGTTCCTGATCTTGGACAACCTGCCCGTCCACCGTGCCCGTGCCGTGCGGGAGTGGCTGGCCGGGCGCACCGCGCAAATCGAGGTGTTCCATCTGCCCTCCTACAGCCCCGAGTTGAACCCTGACGAGTGCCTCCATGCCGACCTCAAGCAGGCCGTCACCCGTAAGCCGCCCGCCCGCAGCAAGCAGCAGCTCAAGTGCACCGTCATCAGCCACATGCGCAAGCTCTCGAAGCTGCCCGAACGCGTGCGGAGCTACTTCGGGCACCAGCCTGTCCGTTATGCTGCCTTATTCAAGATCACCCAAGCCGGATCAATAACAGAGGACGATCACGGCTGTCCGGCCCTCTTTCCTGCCCTGGGTAGACATGGCCATCCTGGACACGTTTGAGGCTCGGGCGAAGGAGGACTCGGGAGGACGGGTGGCAACGATATACCGCGACCTGATGGACCAGCTCGCCAACGCGCCACTGGCCACCGACAAGGCGGCGCGTGAAGCCTTCCGCACTCTCTATGCCGAGGCCGAAAGTCTCGCCTTCCCTGCCACGACCGCGTTTCTTCGCCATCAGCACGCCTTGCTGGATTTCACCCGCAATCACAGCCTTGGATCCGTGGACCTGGAGATTTTGCGGGAGATCGACCGCTTTGGGCACGGTGATCCTTCCTATAACTATTACCCGATTACGCACTTCCCTCAGTCACGAAACGCCTGGTAGCAGGTCAGGGAATTTGTGGCATTTCATGAGGGTGTGGCAGTGGCTCGTAATGTCGTGCAGTTCCAGAAGGGTCTCAGCGAACCCGCGTTCGAACAGCAGTACGGCACCGAGGAGCAATGCCGGGCGATCGTCATCGCGTCACGCTGGCCGCGTGGCTTTGAGTGCCCGGTATGCGGCGGCAGGCAGTATAGTCTGGTGACGACCCGCGATCTCTATCAGTGCACCAAGTGCCGCCGGCAGACCTCGCCGATTGCCGGGACGATCTTTGCATCAACCCATCTGCCGCTGCGGCTATGGTTTCGTGCGATCTATCGCCTGACCCAGACCAAGCAAGGTATCTCCAGCATCGAACTGGGGCGTCGCCTTGGGGTGACGCAGACCACCGCCTGGAAGGTCAAACACAAGCTGAAGCAGGTCATGCTTGAGCGTGATGCGACCAAGCGCCTGAGCGGCAGGATCGAGATCGACGGCGCCCATCTCGGCGGCGAGCGCTCCGGCGGAAAGCGCGGCCGCGGGGCGCCTGGCAAGACGCCGTTCGTCGCCGCTGTCGAGACGACCACCCAGGGAAAGCCGGTTCGCCTGAAGCTGCGCCGGGTCACCAGCTTCTGTGCAACCTCGATCGCAGGGTTCGCCAAGCGCAGCCTCGATCCAGACTGCTCTGTCGTCAGCGATGGCCTTCAGTGTTTCGCCAGCGTCGCAGACGCCGGGTGCGCGCACCAAGTCGTCAAGACCGGGTCAGGACCAAAAGCGGCTCGGACGCCAGCCTTCAAATGGGCCAACACCGCGCTCGGCAACATCAAGGCCGCCATCACGGGCACCTACCGTGCCATCAACCGCAAGCATGTTCCGCGCTACCTCGCCGAATTCGAATACCGCTTCAACCGACGATACGATCTGGCCGCCATGATCCCGCGTCTCACATGGGCCGCCGTCCGAACCACCCCTATGCCCTACCGACTCCTGAAATTGGCTGAGGTTTATGTGTAATCAGGAACTATTATGTCAAACTCCTGGTCGCCAAACTCGGACCCGGCACGGCCTCGCCGGACGTAGTCGCCTACAGCCAGTTCTTCGAGATTTACGGGGAGGCTATAGCCCTTCGATTCCTGTGCGGTCGGCCGGGTCTGCGGGTGGCGCGAGTTCCGGAAGAGAACGACTTAACACCGGACTTCAAGTGCGCGCTGGACGACGTCCCCGAGTTCTATATCGAGGTCAAATCGCTCGACATCGCCGACGGCAAGTTCCGACACGACGAGATGATGCGGGAAAGCATAGACACGACTGTAGAGCTCGAACGACAGCGGAGTGATGGGCGTCGGGTGTCCATCGCCGAAGGCGTTATTGATACCTACCGGAAGCTCAGTGACGCCGATTATGATCCCCGGTCCCTCATTCGGGTAATCGACACTCTTCGAGAGAAATTTCGGCGGGCCTTCAAACCCGAGCAGTTCACCCGCGGCCCGACATTTGCACTGGCGGTCATCGACCGGCTGTTGCTTCCCCACGGCTGCAGTGACCTGGCACCACTCTACTGTCAGCCGTCCCAATCGGGAGCCTGCGTCAGCGGGGTGCTTTGGCATGCGGCCTACGGGACAATCGGGACCCCGATCTTCCGGATCGCCGATTTCGAGGGCAAGCCAACGCTCGAAGGTCGGCTCACGTCCGACGGGCTCTACACCGACAACTATCAGGTTTTCCCGGGACTAGGCTCGATTGTGCTGGCCAGGGAACAGGGGCAACGGAAAGCCTGGGGCCTCCAGGCCCGCAATGCGAATTTGGGCGGGTGGGATAGCGACCAGGTGGAGGCGGTCCTTCACACGACTTGCGAGGCGATGAACAATGAGGACAACAGCTTCGCCTGGCGTCTATCGCATCCCGATTATCCGACCGGCGCTCCGACCAGATCCTGAGGTAGGTCCGGCGTCGCCGTGGATTCGTTCAGGCAGTCGTGTCTGCGCCATTCTGGTGGGATACGTCGGGCTGGCAAAGCATGGGAGGTGCCGTCGCGGCGGAAGCCGGGCGCCAACCGTTGGCCGACGGCCCAGCTATTCAGGTGTGAACCCCCGTCGGGGCAATTCGCTTGAGCGGCCTGCGCAGGGTCTCCACGTTGGTCCACGCGGTTTTCCGCCGCCCCCTGTAGTCCGCCTCGGACTGCTTGCGATCGGCCGCTGGCTTACCACGCAGTAGGTGGAAGCCGGTAACCTGGGCGCATTTTGCGAATAATGACGCCTTTTATCAGCAGGGTCCCAGGGACGGACGTCAGAAGTCTTCCAGACCGTGTGAAATCTGTGCCGCAACGGATTCCGGCTCGACGCAAGATGCGTTAAACTCGGGGTCATGACGCACATCGCCGGTCACGACCGATCCCAGACGCTGCTGCTTCCAGAATCGCTCGATGATTACGTCGGCCCCGAGAACCCCGTCCGGTTCATTGAAGCCTTCGTTGATGGATTGGATCTGACCGCAGCGGGCTTTATCCGCGTCTCCGCCCAGCGAACCGGCCGGCCGGGCTATGCGCCCGCCGATCTGTTGAAGCTCTACATCTACGGTTATCTGAACCGCGTCCGATCCAGTCGCCGTCTGGAAGCCGAGACCCATCGCAACATCGAAGTCATTTGGCTGCTGCGTCACCTGAAGCCGGACCACAAGACCATCGCCGATTTCCGCCGCGGTAACCGCAAAGCGTTCCGCCCGGTCTTTCGGCAGTTCGTGCTGCTGTGCCGTCAGCTGGATCTGTTCGGCCGGGAACTGCTGGCGGTGGATGGCACCCGCATCAAGGCGGTCAACAACAAGGACCGCAACTTCACCCGCGCCTCGCTGACCAGGTTTATCGAATTGGCCGATGCCAAGCTCGACGATTACCTCCAGCGTCTTGACCAGAGCGATGCCGCCGAGACCACAACAAGTGGCTCGCGGGTCGACAACCTGGCCGAGAAGATCGCCGCCATCCGCTCCCGTCGTACGCGGTGCCAGGACATGTTGGCGCAGTTGGATCGCACCGGCGAGGACCAGATCTCGCTGACCGATCCCGACAGCCGGGCGAGGCTGGCCAAGGTTCCTGCGGCGAAGCCGCTGGAATAGCCAGACGAGGGGATGGCGGCGCACACGCATGTCGCGGTGGGCTACAACGTCCAGGTTGCGGTGGATGCCAAGCACAAGCTGATCGTCGAGCAGCAGGTCAGCAACCAGGTCGTCGACATGGGGCTGCTGACGCAGACCGCGGCGCCGGCGAAGGAGGTTCTCGGTGTCGAGACAATCGAGGCCGTGGCCGACAAGGGTTACTTCAAGGTTGAGGACATTGAGGCCTGCGAGAACGCCGGGATTGTGCCCTACGTGCCGCGTCCGCAGCGCGGTCCCTCGGTCAAGGCCGGCCTGTTCCGCAAGGATGAGTTCCGCTACGACGCAGACAGCGACAGCTATGTTTGCCCAGCGGGTCAACGCCTTCATCCGTATTCATCGTCTCTCCTGCGTGGGCTGAAGAAGATCAACTACGCCAACAAGCTGGCGTGCGACGATTGCACAATCCGTTCGCAGTGCACGGCGGGCAAGTTTCGCACGGCCTCTCGTCTGGAGAACGAAGCGGTCCTGGACCGGATGCAGGCCCGGTTGGCGAACCGTCCAGGCGTTCTCGACCGCCGTCGCGAGACGGTCGAGCATCCGTTCGGCACGATCAAGCAATGGATGAACCAGGGCGCGTTCCTGATGCGTGGCCTGGAGAAGGTCCGCGCCGAGTTCAGTCTGACCGCGCTCGCCTACAATCTCCGGCGGGTGCTCAACATCGTCGGCTTCGCGCAGCTGATGGCCGCGGTGGCGGCCTGAAAGGCTGCTGCTGGCGGGGTTTCCCCGGACCGGCTGGCAGGATCGCCGGCAGCCACGATGTGGAACCGGGGATTTCTTGAAATCGCCCGTTCGGCTCACCGGGACCTCGGCGTGCACCTCCGACTGCCGATTTCACCAGCATTGCCGCCCCAGCGAGTTTTCGCACGGTCTGCATGATTTACGAATAGGAAGGGGCCGCGCTCACGTACGGCCCCGGCTGCTCAATGACATCGTTGCCTAACAGAGATTGAAGCTGCGGGCCATACTCCGCTGCGTCTTGCCGGCCGCAACTCGCTTACGATCCTCGCCGACTAAGGCTCCACGATGCGACTTTTTACTTCTATGACGATGCGCTTGAGGTAGGTTACCATTGCCTCTGCGACAATTTCTACCACCGGTGCAATTTGCTGTCCTAAGTGAGACGTGGGTGGCAGATAGACCCCGCTTCGCGTCTTTGCTGGCAGAAGCTGTGGCGGGTCGAAGATAATCGCCGTGGGAGGACCACCAGTTGTGAGGGCTTCTGGTTCGAAATATAGGCGAGGGGGCTGTCCTCCTCCGAACACAATGTCATGGCCGGATAATACGTCGCCATGCTCGCTGGCATCGCGAGCCTGATGAATATATTGCAGGAGCGGGTCATTTTTACGTTGATGTTTAATTCTGCCAAACCACCCAGAACTCGACCCAGTCTCCTTAGTTCCCTGCTCTAACTTGGTAAACACGCGATTGGCATGCACCAAAAAGCCAGACCATGAGCGTTTCAAATCCGCAAAGTTCTTCGCCGCTTTTGCTTCCGTTCAATATCGGACTGTCTCAACAAGTTCCCTCTCGGCACCCTCGACAGCCTTCCTTTGCATCTGGCTACCCTTCAGCGGCTCAGCCTTGCCTCGTCCGCGTTCAGCACTGCACGCGGACCGCATTCGACCCACAGCGGCGGATTAGACGATACGCGCATCTCCGGATCGATCCAACCCACCGCAACCACCGGTTAGGTCCGTACCACGCTTTATGCAGGTTGACCGGTGACAAGCACGACCTTCCCCGTAGCGGCGCGCGAGCTCAGCGCCTCCATTGCCGCCGCCGCTTGCTCCAGCTTGTAGGTTGCGGAAATCTCCGGCCGCAGCCGCCCCTCCCGCACATAGTCTAGGAGCTGCGTCATCAGCGCCCGGTTTCCCGCCGGGTCGCGCTGAACGAAGTTACCGTAGAACACGCCGACGATGTCGCAGCTTTTCAGCAGGGTCAGGTTGAGCGGGATGCGGGGGATCTCTCCCGCCGCGAAGCCGATCACAAGGTAGCGGCCGCCCCAGGCCAGGGAACGCAGGGTCGGCTCGGCATAGGGACCGCCGACCGGGTCGTAGACCACGTCCACGCCCTCCTTGCCGGTCAGCGCTCGCAACCGTTCCCGCCAGCCCTCCTCGCCATACGCGAGCAGCGCATCAGCGCCGGCCCGCCGACACAGCTCCAGCTTCGCGGCCGAGGACGCGGCGGCGATCACGCGGGCGCCCAGCAGCTTCGCGACCTGCACGGCGGCAAGCCCCACACCCCCGGCGGCGCCCAGCACCAGCACCGTCTCGCCCGCCCGCAGCCGGCCGCGGTCGCGCAAGGCGTGCAAGGTGGTGCCATAGGCGTAGGACAGCGCGGCGGCCACGTCCGGCCCGACCCCGTCGGGCACGGGCACCAGGACGGCGGCCGGGGCCAGCGCGGCTTCCGCGAAGCCGCCATGCCCGGTCATCGCCAGAATCCGCGTGCCGAGCGGTGGCCCCTCGACATCCGGGCCAAGCCCAGCCACCACGCCCGCCACCTCCCCGCCCGGCGAGAAGGGAAAGGGCGGGCGCGCTTGATACTTGCCCTCGATAACCAGCGTGTCCGCGAAGTTCACCGCGGCTGCCTCGACGCGGATCAGCACCTGGCCGGGACCGGGAACCGGCTCCGGCACGTCCTCCACCGTCAGCGCCGAGGGCGGTCCGAAGGCGTGGCACAACACGGCTCTCATGGCGTTGTCCTACGTGAGCGTGGCGAGCGCGCGAGACTGGCGGGGATGCGACCCCGGGGCAAGGTCGGTGATCTTGCCCAGCGGCGGCGGTTGCGCCACGCTTCGCGCGGCGCGGGCAAAGGGGAGAGAACGCCATGGATTTCGCCTACTCGGACAGAGTGAAGGATTTGCAGGCCCGGCTCCAAGCCTTCATGCAGGAGCACATCTATCCAAACGAGGCGACCTACAACCGCCAGCACGCCACCACCCCCGACCGCTGGCAGCCGGTGCCGATCGTCGAGGCGCTGAAGCCGAAGGCGCGCGAGGCCGGGCTGTGGAACCTGTTCCTTCCGGAGTCCGAGCACGGCGCCGGGCTGACCAACCTGGAATACGCGCCCCTGTCCGAGATCATGGGCCGCGTCGCCTGGTCCTCCGAGGTGTTCAACTGCTCCGCGCCGGACACCGGCAACATGGAGACCATCGAGCGCTACGGGACGGCGGCGCAGAAGGAGCGCTGGCTGACGCCGCTGCTGGAGGGCGCGATCCGCTCCTGCTTCGCGATGACCGAGCCCGACGTCGCCTCCTCGGACGCCACCAACATCCAGACCCGGATCGAGCGCGACGGCGATCACTACGTCATCAATGGCCGCAAATGGTGGTCCTCCGGCGCCGGCGACCCGCGCTGCGCGATCTTCATCGTCATGGGCAAGACCGACCCGGCCAGCCCGGACCGCTACCGCCAGCAGTCGATGGTCCTGGTGCCGCGCGACACGCCGGGCCTGACCATCGAGCGCATGCTGCCCGTGTTCGGCTTCGACGACGCGCCACACGGCCATGGCGAGCTTCTGTTCGAGAACGCGCGCGTGCCGGTCGAGAACATCCTGCTCGGCGAGGGGCGCGGCTTCGAGATCGCCCAGGGCCGGCTCGGCCCTGGGCGAATCCACCACTGCATGCGCGCCATCGGGCTGGCGGAGCGGGCGCTGGAGATGATGTGCCAGCGCGCGCTGGAGCGGCGGCCCTTCGGCAAGCCGCTGGCCGACCAGGGCGTGACGCGGGAGCGGATCGCCAACGCGCGCATCATGATCGACCAGTGCCGGCTGCTCACCCTGCACGCCGCCTGGCGCATGGACACGGCCGGCAACAAGGTGGCGCGCAAGGAGATCGCCGAGATCAAGGTGGCGGCCGCGAACATGGCCTGCCGAGTGGTGGACATGGCCATCCAGGCGCATGGCGGCGGCGGCGTGACCGAGGATTTCGGCCTCGCCGCCATGTACAAGACCGCCCGCACCCTGCGCCTCGTCGACGGGCCGGACGAGGTGCACCGCGACCAGCTCGCCCGGTTGGAGCTGCGGCAGTACAAGCCGCGGCAGAACGAAGTGGGGAGCTGACACGACATGACCGACCCGGCGGAACCGGCCGGCGTGCCGGAACTGGTTCCGGTGCTGGCGCAGCACCGCTTCGACGAGGCGGCGCTGGCGCGCTATCTGCGGGGCCGCCTGCCGGGATTCGACGGCCCGGTGCGGGTGCGCCAGTTCCAGGGCGGCCAGTCCAACCCGACCTTCCACCTGGCGACACCGGAGGGCGATTACGTGCTGCGCAAGAAGCCGCCCGGCCGGCTGCTGCCCTCGGCGCACGCGGTGGAGCGGGAGTACCGCGTGATGCGGGCGCTGGAGGGCAGCGCGGTGCCGGTGCCCCGGACCCGGCTGCTCTGCGAGGACGCGGCGGTCATCGGCACCGCCTTCTTCGTCATGGACCACGTGCCCGGCCGCGTCTTTCCGGACCGGGTGATGCTGGCCGCCACGCCGGCGGAGCGCGCCGCGGCGTACGAGGACACGGCGCGCGTCCTGGCCGCCCTGCACCGCTTCGACTGGCGGGCGGCGGGCCTTGCGGACTTCGGCAAGCCGGAGCGCTACCTGGCGCGGCAGGTGGAGCGCTGGTCGAAGCAGTGGGATTCCTCCAAGGTCGAGGAGATGCCGGCGATGGAGAAGATGCGGGCATGGCTGCCCGCGCACCTGCCGTTGGAGGAGGAGGCCGCGATCGCGCATGGCGACTACCGGCTGGGCAACCTCGTGCTCCATCCCGACGAGCCACGCATCGTCGCCGTGCTGGACTGGGAGCTGTGCACCATCGGCCACCCGCTGGCCGATCTCGGCTACGCGTGCCTGATGTATCACTTCCCGCCGGGGCCAGAGGACGTCACGGGGGTTTTGGGGGCGGACGTGCCGGGCGTGCCGACGGAGGCGGAGTTCGTCGCCCGCTACTGCGCCCACGCCGGGCGGAAGGTGCCGCGCGACATCGGCGTCTTCGTGGTGTTCTCGATGTTCCGGTTCGCCTCCATCCTCGCCGGCGTGTATCGCCGTGGGCTGGATGGCAACGCCGCCGACCCGCGCGCCCTCACCTACCGCGAGCGCTATCGGGACATGGCGGACCGCGCCTGGGACATCGCGCAGCGCCTCAAGCGCAACGCCTGAGCCCGCACGCACGACACGCCGGAGGACGCCATGGACGCGATGGAATTGCTGCTCAGCCGCCACTCGGCGACCCGGCTCGCCGCGCCGGGACCGGACCAGCCCGCCCTGGAGGCGATGCTACGCGCCGCCCTGCGCGCGCCCGATCACGGCCGGCTGCGCCCGTGGCGCTTCATCGTGATCCCGGAACATCGGCGCGCAGCATTCGGCGACCTGCTCGCGCGCTCCTTGCAAGCCAGGGAGCCGGACGTCTCGCCCGAGGAGCTGGCGCGCGAGCGCGGCAAGGCGCTGCGCGCGCCCGTGATCGTCGTGGCCGCCGCCCGCCTGCGCCGGGGCCACACGATTCCTGAGGTCGAACAGATCGTCTCCGCCGGCGCGGCGGCGGAGCACGTCATGCTCGCCGCCCAGGCGATGGGGTTCGGGGCGATGTGGAAGACCGGCGGCCCGGCCTACGACGCGGCGGTGAAACACGCGTTGGGACTGGACGCGGACGACGCGATCGTGGGCTTCCTCTACATCGGCACCGAGGCTGGCGAGCCTTCCCCCGCGCCGCGCCCCACCTTGGAGGGGCACGTCTCCGTCTGGGCTTGAGGGCGCCGCCCGCGCCGCGCACACTCCCGCCTTCATGAGGAGAAGCACGCAGTCATGGCGATCGAGCTCTGGACGTGGAACACGCCGAACGGGCGCAAGGTCAGCGTCGCGCTGGAGGAAATGAGGCTGCCGTACACGGTGCGGACGGTCAACATCACCAAGGGAGAGCAGTTGCAGCCTGCGTTCCTGAAGATCAGCCCCAACAACCGCATCCCCGCGATCATCGACCCCGAGGGCCCGGGCGGCACGCCGATCAGCGTCTTCGAGTCCGGCGCGATCCTGCTCTATCTCGGCGAGAAGACCGGCAAGTTCCTGCCCGGCGACGCGCGCCGGCGGGTGCCGGTGTACGAGTGGCTGATGTGGCAGATGGGCGGCTTCGGCCCGATGCCCGGCCAGGTGCATCACTTCCTGCAAGTCGAGAACGAGCAGGACCGCCACTACGGCCTGGAGCGGTACGCGAAGGAGACGCGCCGGCTGTACGGCGTGCTCGATAAGCGCCTGGGCGAGGTGGAGCATGTCGCGGGCGAGCTGTCGATCGCCGATTTCGCCATTCTAGGCTGGGCGTGGCGGCATGAGCGCCACCAGGTGGATCTCGCCGAGTTCCCGAATGTCGGGCGCTGGTACCGCCAGATGATGGCCCGCCCCGCGACGGCGCGCGGCTTCGAGGTCGCGCTGAGCTGAGCGGGGCGCGCGGCGAAACGTTTGACGCTGCGACGCGCCGGCCTTAGAACCGGCGCTGCAAACGCCGTGTCCCGGAGCACCGGGCGCGCTCCGGCGGAGGGGTGGCCGAGCGGCTGAAGGCGGCGGTTTGCTAAACCGTTGTACATCGTAAAGGTGTACCGGGGGTTCGAATCCCCCTCCCTCCGCCATAGCATAGCAATAAACCACTGAAAGTACTAGATTTTCTCCCCCATTGCTGCTGCTAGCATACACCTTAGCCTGCACCTCGTGCAGAGATGAGCGGGGACGTTCTGGGACGGGTCAGGCTATCTCCGCCACCGCTCGATCCGCGCCGGGATCCGCTCAGCCCTCGCGATAAAGCCACAATCCAGCCGCGCCTCGGTCTCCATCAGCACGGCCGTGATCCGCTCATAGGTGCGCCAGCGCATCCTCTTCGGCTTGTCGGGGACCGGCCCATAGAACGCATAATAGTGAATACATTTCGGCCCAGACTGGCGGTCGGGTCATTGCTGAGGATGCAGGGCTTCCTCAATGAGGTCGCCCTCGATCTCGGTGCGGATGCTGGTCACCGAGGCGCTGGAGAACCTGGGCTACGCAACCCTTAAGGCGGCGGACGGGCCCTCGGGGCTGAAGGTGCTGCAGTCGGACAGGCGGGTCGACCTGCTGGTCAGCGATGTCGGGGTGCCCGGGGGGCATGAACGGACGGCAGGTGGCCGATGCCGGGGTGCCGCGCGTCCCGGGCTGAGGGTGCTGTTCATCACCGGCTACGCGGAGAACGCGGTGGTTGGCAGCGGCCACCTGGAGCCGGCATGCACGTGCTGACCAAGCCGTTCGCGGTGGAGACGCTGGCCAGCCGGATCAAGGCCATCATCACGGGCGGACGAGCGACCCGAAGGCCTGCCGCTCTCAGAGCCCCGCCGGAACGCGTTCGTGCCAGTCGGTCATCGACTGGTAGGCCCAACCAATGCGCAGGGCCATACTCTCCTCATATCCACGGCATACGATCTGCAGCGAGGTGGGGAGCCCGGATTCCGTGAAGCCGTTGGGAACGGCCAGAGCGCAAAGTTCCAGAAGGTTCACGAACCGCGTGAAGCGCGCCGGACTCTCGCTCTGGTCGACGGCATCAACTGGAATGGCTGTGGTCGCGGTCGTCGGCGTCAAGAGAGCGTCGCAATCGGCAAGCGCCGCCTCGAAAGGCTGCTTCAGCTCCTCGCGCTCGCGAAGCGCCCCGAGATAGTCGCGGGCCGAAACCGTGGCGCCCGCCAGGACCCGCTGGCGAACCGCATCGTCGAGCGGAAGGGCGGGATCCTCCGCCAGCTCTCCGACGAGCGCATACGCCTCGGACTGCATGATGCGGTTTGTCGCTGTGGCGTAGTCGTCGAAGCGGCAAGGCAGGCGGATGGTCTCGATGAAGGCCCCTGCCCTGGCGAGAACCTTCAGCGCCTGATCGTACGCGGCGAGGACCTCGGCGGACACGCCCTCGCGCTCATCTTCGGGAATCCGCCCCAGCCGCAATCCCCGGACCCCCCGCCTCAGGGCGCGCGTCGAATCGCTGGCCTCGCAGCCGAGGGTGCGGGAGTCGAGCGGATCGGGCCCTTGGAGGACCTGGTACAGCAGCGCCGCGTCTTCGGCATTGCGGGTGATCGGCCCGGGCGTGTCAAGCGTCGGGGCCAGCGGAAGCACGCCATAGGTGCTGATACGGCCGATCGTGGTCTTGAGGCCGGTCACGCCGCAGAACGAGGCCGGCAGGCGAACCGATCCGCCCGTGTCGGTGCCGACCGCCCAGGGGATCATGCGCGCCGCGACCGCCACGCCGGACCCGCTGCTCGACCCGCCGGGAACCCGGTGCGTACGCAGGTCCCACGGGTTCCAGGGCGTTCCCATGTGCTGGTTGGTTCCCCAGCCGCCGAACGCGAACTCGACGGTGTGCGTCTTGCCGATCACGATCATCCCGGCCTGCACCAGCCGCCGCGCCAGGGTGGCGGTCCGGCTGGCCCGGCGGTCTCGCCACGCCTGGGAGCCACCAGTCGCGACGCGCCCCTCCAGCTCGACCAGGTCCTTCAGTGCGATCGGGATCCCGTGCAGCGGTCCAACCGCGTGCCCGGAGCGTATCGCCTTGTCCGCACCCTCCGCCGCCAGCCGCGCGTCATCGAAATAGGTCTCGACGAAGGCGTGGAGCCGCGGGTCGCGCGCGCTGATCTTCGCGATCGTCGCGTCGATGAGCTCTATGGGAGAGAGGCGCCGCGCGGAGATTTCGTTCGCCAGGACACGCGCCGGCAACGCCGTCAGATCGGTTGGTTTTGAAAGGGGCACTGCGGAGGCCTCCAGCCGGGTGTGTGGAGAAGTGCGCCGTTGGGAACCGCGCTTGTCAATGCCACAGTACCTCGTTGGCATGAGATCGGGACTGTAACCCGGCAGTGGCACCGCCACCACCGGCAGCAGCCGCTATTACATGGACGAGACCAGCACCTGCCATCCCAGACATGGGCAGCGACAGCGCAGGCCGGGCGGTCAGGCCAATTTAACCTTAGGTAGTTCTGAAAACCGCCTCTAATGAAAAGCGTAGACGGCGCGGGGTCTTGCGGACATGGTCGCAGTGTTGATGGAATGGGAATTAGCTGGTTGCAAGTTTCAGGCACCACAGAAATGCCTCAGATTGATCAACGTGTACGCCATCAGTTTCATACCGTAGTGCCGTTGCTGTTTGAACTCAAAGCGCAGCAGCAACCGCTTGAATTTATCCTCCCACGCGAAGGTTCGCTCTACGCATAGCCGCAACGAATGGATGGCGGCATTGAACAACCGCTTCCGGCCCCGCTTCGGGGTCTTCCGATTGCGCGGGTTTTCCTTGATGTTTGGAACCAGCCCGGCGTTGAAGATTGCCTTGCGGTTGTGCCTGGAATCGAACCCGCCATCGAGATTGAGATACGAGCCATCGATCTTCAGATCCGTCAGCCTGGCCACGCGCTTCAAGGCGTTCAACCCCTCCGAGAGGAGCACGGTATCGGCTTCATTCGCCGGCGCCACAGGAAGCGGAGCCAACACAAAGCCGTTGTTCTCGACGATCGCGAGGACCTTCTCGCCCTTCTGATGTTTGTGGCCGGAATAGCCGACGCCATCGCCACCTTTCTTCGCGACGGTGTTGGAGCCATCGCCGTGAAGGACGCTGAGATCGAGGTGGTGTTGCTCCGCCAGATGCCGCACGCTGGCGAGGAAGGCCTGATCGAGCGAGCCATCGTCGGACCATTTGGCGAACACTTTGTAGATTGTCGTGTAGTGGATTACGGCGGTCCGATCGTCTGTTCGTGGCACCGGCAGGCACTTCCATTGCATACCCGTGTAGAGTACCCGCAGAATCAGATTGAAGACGCGGTGATAGCCCAGTTTGCATTTCGGCCCGCGCCTGGGCATCGACAGGTGCGGGAAGATAAATGCGACGAACTCCGGCTCAGAGAGCTGAACCGGAATCGGAGTTGTGGCGGGGCTTTCTGTCATCGTGCTCATCCGGAAATGGCTTCATGAGAAGCCTGAGCGGTGTGCGCCGGAAAGTCCAACTATCTCATATAATACAGTGAGTTAGGCAAGCAGCAAAACTCGCAACTAGCTAATATGGAAGCCTTGTAGCCAAATCAGTGCCGGCAAGATACCAGGGATAGCACCCCGGACTATCGTGCTGCATATTGGAGCCATGGGGTTGTACGACGTTGGCGATCGGGCGGCACTCGAACCGGTTCGGTTCGGCCGCGCTGTCTGCGGACGTCTGCCCGAAGCCGAACGGCGCGAATGGTGGATCGCAAACGGCCGTGGCGGCTACGCTGCCGGCACCGTCGCTGGGACGCTGACGCGGCGCTATCATGGCTTGCTGGTGGCCCCGGTGGACCCGCCCTTGGGCCGTCGGCTTGTCTTCGCCAAGGCGGACGCCACGCTCCAGGAGGGCGTTGACTCCCATCCGTTGTTCACCAACCGCTGGGGCGATGGGCAGATCGCCCCGCCGGGCCACCTCAGGATTGAAAGTTTCCACCTCGATCACACGGTTCCGGTTTGGATGTTCGCGGTCGGCGGTCGGCGGGTCGAGGCGCGAATCTGGATGGAGCCGGGCAAGGATACGACCTGGCTCGGGTGGTTCCTGCATCCGGTCGCACGCGACACGCTAAACCTGTCGCTGCGCATCACTCTGCTCGTCAACAATCGCGATCATCATGGCGACACGTGGGAGGACGGGTTCCAGCCGGCGCTTTCGCTGGCCGGCGACACGCTGAGGCTCGCCGATGGAACGCGATTTACACTGTCGCTGCGCGCGCCGGGCGGGCACATCACACCGCAGCGGGATTGGTATCGCAACTTCGACCTGCCGGTCGAGGCTGCACGGGGCCTTGGATCCCTAGCCGCCCATCTCTGCGTGGGGCAGGCGGACGTGGTGCTGCGGCCTGGTCTCTGGTGCGGCATCGTGGCCAGCCTGCGTCCCAATCCGTCAGCCGATCACACCGCCGCTCTGGAACGGCGATTGGCGCATGACCGGGAGGTGCTGAGCACGGCCGCGCTGTCGGCGGCACCGCCGTGGATCAATCGGCTCGTGCTGGCTGCCGATACGTTCGTCTTTGCGCGGCCCTTACCGAAGGAGCCAGACGGCCAATCCATCATTGCCGGCTATCCCTGGTGGCTCTTGTGGGATTCCAGGGTGGTGAACTGGCTCATGTAACCAGGGCTGCGACGAGCGCGCCGAGCAGAGCTCTGCCGCGTCGGCGCGTGTTGTGCACGAACTGAAAGAAGCCGAGATAGTCCGGCAGCTTGTCCTGCGAGATGCCCCGGTGCGGCCGCAGCCACGAGCGCAGCAGGGACCAGAACCCATTGGGTAGGAGGGGTGCCGCCTCGGAAGGACAGCCCTCCTCCCCCCACCGAACCGGACGTGAAAGTCGTCCCCTCATCCGGCTCTCCACACCCTTGCTCCCCTCTGTAGGCCGGGGATCGAGTTCATGCGTCGCTCGAAGGTGTCGGGCAGCATCAGCACACCCACCTTCTGGACGCCTGCCCCCGCAGGATGCTGCCGCCCTTCGCCTGGGCAGCGGGACCTTCGCGGCGGTCGCCCACACGCTTGTATCCATGCCCATCCGCCTTGGCGGCTGTCCGGGGCGTTACCCCCAGCGTTTGGCTACGACGACGGCTCTGTCGCCATGCTGGACACCGGAGAGGGCCAGCCACAGGCGATCCCGTAGTTGCACAGATCGGAGATGCGACGTGGGTCGGGTGCTCCGTTCGCCATTTCTCTCCCTTACCGGGAGCGGACCGCGATTGCCGGGTCGGGGCACGGAGGGTATCCCCTGGGCCGGTGTGTCCATCGGCCGTGTCGCGGCCAGCCGCCTCAGCCATCGTTGCGGCTGTCTCAACACCAGAGTCCATGGCTGGAGTTCGGGCAGTGTAGCTCTCACCCTTCACGTCTTGCGCTGACCCTCCGGGATCACGACGGCTTCGTCCCCTTGGGCCTTCTCCCGGCAGGCGATGGTCCCCCGCTCCTTTCGGAGTTACAGCCCATCTCTGGGCCGAGGTGAGCCGGGTGCGCACGGGACCCAGCGTCCCGATGAACGCCGTAGCTGTTACGCCATTGTTCATTCTCCCTTACCTGCGCCACAACGGCGCACTTCCATGGTGTTGACGTGCACCTCGCAAAAGCCGTCGCCGCCCTCGTCGCGCGCATACTCGCCGCGTGCGTGGCAGACGGTCTTGTGCCGGTAGCCCCAGGCGGGCAGGCGCGTGTAGACGTTGTATTCGTCGGTGTGGACCAGGCTGCCTTGGGCGACGGTCTGCGTGATGATCGGCTGGATCGTGGTCTGCCGCACGTTGGCCAGCATGCGGAGCACGACCTGGCCGCCGCGCTGGATCAGGCCGAGGATGGGCGGCTTGTCCTTCGCCAGCGTGCCGCGCCCCGGCGCACCCGCCAGCCTGCGGCACCGTCCCAGCCGCCCCTTTTGGCCACCTCGGCCGGTTGGCCCTTGTGCCCGGCCACCACGTAGACCTCGTCGATCTCCACCTCACCCTCAAGCTTCGCCACTGGCGCCTTGGCGACGAGACCGTGGCGCAACTGCTCGGTCATGGCCTGCACGTCAGACTGGCTCAGGCCCAGCTCCAGCGCGACCTGCCGCGTCGAGAGGTTCAGCCCCATGAAGTAAAGGCACAGCACCCACACCCGCAGCGACTGGTGATGGCCGGCCAGCACGGTCCCGGTGAGGTCGTCGAAGCGCCCAGCGCAGGCCTTGCAGCGGTAGCGCTGCCGGCAGGGCTGGGTGTCGTCGTACCCGTCTCGGCTCACCGCATCACTGTCACAGCCAGGACAACGCACGCCCTCGGGCCAGCGGTGTTGGCGCACGAAGGCGAAGCACTTGGCGTCGTCCATCAGGCCGGAGAGGTTGACCAGGTCGGGTGCAGCCATGGTGGCAAGGGCTCCTCGCGCGAGCTGGTCAGCTACTCCCGCCCCTGCTCGCGCACCAGACCTCCTCAGCCCAACGGCCCGGTCCCGACTTCACCACCCCGGAAGCCGATAAGAGCCTCCCTGGTTTGGCGACTGGGGGCGGGACACGATGATCAGCCTGCCCGGCCTGACGCTGGCAACGGGACGGCCCGCGATTGCGCGGCAAATCCTGCGGACATTCAGCGCGTTCGTGAGCCAGGGGATGCTTCCAAACGTCTTCCCCGGCGCCGGTGACACACCGGAGTACAACACTGCGGATGCATCGCTTTGGTTTTTCGAGGCATGGCGCGCGTATGTGGCAAAGACCGGCGACGTGGCCGCGCTGCGCGCTGCGTTCCCCGTGTTGGCCGAGATGATCGCCTGGCACCGGCGCGGGACGCGCTACGGCATCGCCGTCGATTCGGCCGATGGCCTGCTGCGGGCGGGCCAGGCTGGGGTGCAGCTCACCTGGATGGACGCCAAGGTCGGCGATTGGGTGGTGACGCCTCGCATCGGCAAGCCGGTCGAGATCAATGCGCTCTGGTACAATGCGCTCTGCGTCATGGCCGAGTTCGCCGCAGAGCTGGGCGAAGCGGACGCCTATGCCACGCACGCTGATGCTGCGCACGCTGGCTTCGCGCGCTTTCTGCGGGAGGACGGTCAGGGCCTGCATGACGTGATCGACGGGACGGACGGGACTGACGACCGGATCCGCCCGAACCAGATCTTCGCAGTCAGTCTGCCGCACAGCCCGCTCGGTGCCGCCGACCAGGCGCGGGTCGTGGACGTCTGCCGGCGCCATCTGCTGACGTCCTACGGGCTGCGCTCGCTCGCACCCGGCAGCGCCGAGTATCACTCCCGCTACGGCGGCGACGTCAGAGCGCGCGACGGCGGTTACCATCAGGGAGCCGTCTGGGGATGGCTGCTGGGGCATTTTGCTCTGGCGGTGTTCCGCGTCACGGGCGACGCCACGGCGGCGCGGGCTCTGCTGGAGCCAATGCGCGATGCGCTGGCCGACCAGGGCTTAGGCACGATCGGCGAGATTTTTGACGGCGACCCGCCCCATGATCCCGGCGGGGCGCCGTCGCAGGCCTGGTCGGTGGCATGCACGCTGCAGGCGTGGCGCGCATTGCAGGCAGCAAAAGGATTATGAGCCGATGCCCCATGGAACCGCCCTCCGCAGAGGCTGGCCCGGAACATCGCCGGTTGGAGGCGATGCGCAACGGCACAGAAGATTCTCCGGCCCGCGCGTCGATTTCACGCGCGATCTCGTCCGGGGGTTCTACTCCCGTCGCAGGCGGTTCACTCCGGATGATAGCCGGTCGTCAGCACGGGCTTGTTGTGCCGCCACCTGGGTTCCTTGTTCAGCGTCGATTGGTGAGCTTGTGCAGATTGCGGAGCCGCTCGGCGATGCCGCGCAGGGTCACAGCGGGGTCGGAGCGAATGATGCCGGCCACCACCGCGAGCAGGCAGTCGGGCGCGATCACGGCGCTGACCTGCGTCGGCACGGTGGAAGACCCCGCGCTGTTCCAGGGCGCCCGCGCCGTCGGCGCTTGGCTCGGGCTGACACCCAGCCGCTATCAGTCTGGCGAGATCGATGTCTCAGGACACATCTCGCGTTGCGGCGACCCGTTGCTGCGCACCCACCTCTACGAGGCCGCCAACCAGGTGCTGACCCGCCCGCGATCCGACAGCGCCCTCACGCGCTGGGGCTAATGCTGAAAGCGAAGAACGGCCACAAGAAGGCCGTTGTCGCCGTGCCGTTCAGCGATCTCGGGGGGCCACGCCTTTTGCGAGCAGCCGGCGCACCTCGCCAGCCTGCCGTGGCGCCGTTGGCGCGCGCCCCTTGGACTTGCCCGCCGCCTTGGCGGCCGCGATGCCCTCGCATTGCCATTCGAGCATGATCTCCAGCTTCCGGGCAGTCGGAGCGCCCGGCGACAAGGTCGGCGGGCACGCTCCAGGTCGGGCCCGCGGCCCGGGTCCGGTCCTCGATTTCGGCGGGCGAGGCGGGCCGCAGGAAGTCCTCGGGCAGCTTGAGCATCGGTGAGCTTGGATTGCGCCGCGCCGTGGAAGGGTCCGCCTGGATCGCCGCTGCGGCTTCCGGCTACACAAAAGCGCCCCGGCCAAACCAGCCGGGGCGAGGCTAGCGCAAAAGAATTGAGACACATCGATATCCTAGCGCCAGTCGGCCTTGGCCGATGTGACGCGTCTCACATCCCGACGCGTTGTCGCTGCGATGTGCCTGGGCTGCCAGTAGATCGACGACCTCTCCGCGGTGGCATCCCGCGTTCCGTTACACTGTCTCCTGTTGAGCTTTTCCGCCAGGACGCTACCTTCCCGTGCCTTGGGGAGAGCCGGCACGCACAGGCGAGAGGGAATGGAAGATGCGCAGACGCGTGGCGGAAGCGGTGGCGGCGGCGTCCGGAGTTCGAGCTGAGCAAGTGTCTGCCATGGGCAGATCCCGCGATCCGGGCGATGCGTGAGCCACTGCCGAAGATGGTCGAGGCCGGCATGCGCTGTCGCCATGACGGCCAGGAAGTCCCCCGCGAGGCCGTGATCGCCATTTGGCACGCGATGATCGACGCCGCGGCGGACACTGACCACGATGACCTGAGGGCGATAATCCTCGAAGCCCGTCATTGCCCCATCATTACTATCAGTGAGCTGAACTTCCTCGACAGTTTGCGCGGGCAGGTGGTGATTTCGGACGAGCAGTGGGCGACTGCCCGACAGATTGAGGCGAAGGTCAGGGGGATCAAGCCCGCGTCGTGACCCCAACAGGAACGCCGGCCGACGCTTTCCTGGGTGATCTCCTCCCGCTCGGCCAAGATGCCGACGCTGCCGCGCCAGTGCTTCGGCACTACGCGGCTGATCGCAATCGATTCGAGCAGCGCCTTCCGGCCATAGGCAATCAGCGACTGCTTCACCGCGCCCAGATGAGCTTTCAGCGACTGATCGCGGACCAGGCGGTCGGGCCTGATGAACTGCGCTTCACCTTATGGCCGGGCAGGCTGTGGGAGTTGCCGCGCGCGTTCAATCTCAGAAAGCGTTCGGGTCGATGAAGCAGCGCAGGCCGGTCAACGCGAGGATCTTGAGGTCGAACATCAGCGACCAGTTTTCGATGTAGAACAAGTCGTACTCGACGCGCTTGCGCAGCTCCTCCGCCCGATGCGTCGCGCCGCGATAGCCATTGACCTGCGCCCAGCCGGTGATGCCCGGCTTGACCCGGTGCCGATGGGCGTACTCGGCGATGATCTCGTGGCCCAGGCGTTCTTCGGTGCGCATCGTCACGGCGTGCGGCCTGGGGCCGACCACCGACATGTCGCCCCGGAGCACGTTGAACAATTGCGGAAGCTCGTCGAGGCTGGAGCGGCGCAGGAACGGTCCGACCCTGGTCAGCCGGTCGTCCCCCCGCGTCGTCTGCCGTAGCACGCCGCGATCGTCGGGTTGCCAACGCATGGTGCGGAACTTGAAGATGGTGAACTCGGTGTTGTTCCAGCCATGCCGCTTCTGGCAGAAGAGCACTGGACCAGGCGAGTCCAGGCGGATCGCAAGCGCGATTAGCGACAGCAGCGGAGCGAAGAGAGCGATCAGGATGCTGGCCAGCAGCTTGTCTTCCAGAGCCTTCGCGAACGACTGCCAGTGCCGCAGCGGGCGCTCCGAGAGCAGCATCATCGGCGCGCCCAAGTCGTCGACCTGCCGGTGTGGCAGGCTGAGCTTGACCAGCTCCGGGCAGAGCGCGACCTGCGCCGAGACCGTCTTCAGTTGCAGCAGAACCTTGCCGATCTGTTTCTCCGCGGCGGCCGGCAAGGTCAGGATGATCCAGTCCAGCCGCCGTCGCTGCGCGAACTCGACGAGGTCGGCAATGTCTCCACGGGGCGCCACCCGATGCGGGGGCGAAGCACCCAGTCCGTCTTTGAACACCCCGACCATGTAGACCGGGCTTTCGGAGGTGCGGAAATGATCGACCAGCCGATCAGCCATCGGCCCCGCGCCCACTATGGCCACGCGGTCGCCGAGCAACCCGCCGACATCGAGCTTGCGCAGATAGGCAGCCAGGAACAGCCGGCCAGCTGCGCAGAACAGGAACGTGAGAGCGGCCCACGACAGGACCCAGAGCCGCGAAACCGGGCCCAGCGAGTGCGTCGCGAAACCCAGCGCCAACATGATCAACGCGAGACAGACGCCCCGGTACAGAAGGCGGGTGAGCAACTGGTCCATATGGCGAAACCGCGAGACCGACGTTAGGCCGCGGTCGCGCAGGAGCCCCGGCGCGATGACGGCGCCGGCGCCGAAAATGAGATACAGCGGCCGCCAGAACTCCACGACCGCCGCATCGGTCTTTAGAAACCAACCGTGGACGGTGGCGGCCAGGAAGCCAGCCAGCAAAACCGCAACGAAATCCCAGACCACGAGGACGTCATTCGCCATCGATACAAAATCGAGGTTGCGGCGGGGACCCTGGACGTCCGCGAACGAGGCCGTGGATGCAACGTCGGGAATGGTGGCGGCCTTGAAACTCGCGGCACGATCGTTGCCCACGATGGACTCCGCTCCTATGGGAACGGGTTGTGAGACCATCAACGTTTGGCGACATTGTGGTGAGACCGTGACCGTTCGATGAGGCAAAATGCTGCAATTTTGGCGCCGCAATAAAGTTGATGATCTACGCGCGTTTGATGGCCGAGTGTCCGCGCACCATGTTCGGCTCGGGCGTGCTCTGCCTGCCCAACAAGCACCCGGCGATCGTCGCCGGTGAGGTGGCGCAGTTCGACCATCTCGCGAAGGGCCGCTTCATGCTGGGGATCGGCCCCGGCGCTGCCCCACCCGATTTCGAGCTGTTCGGCGTGCTCGAGAAGGACCGCATGGAGATGCTCGAGGAGAGCGTCGACGTGATGATCCGGCTGTGGACCACAGACCCGCCCTACGACATCCGCGGCAAGTATTGGCAGGCGGTGGTCAAGGACAACGTCCTGGCCGACATCGGCGTCGGCAAGATGACGGTGCCGTACCAGCGGCCGCACCCGCCGATCATGCTGCCGTCGATGAGCCGCAACTCGGCGAGCTTGCGGCTCGCGGCGCTTCGCGGGTGGCACATGACCTCTGCAAATTTCGTGCCGACGGAGGCGATATCGGCAGCCACATCATTGACCTGGCGCGCTACCTGGTCGGCGAGATCGAGGCCGTCAATGCGCTGGTGCATACCTACATCACGGAACGACCTGAGCAAACCGGGGCCTTCGACAAGCTGGGCAGCGGGGAGCGTCGCGCGAACGCACCGAAGCGTCCGGTGGATGTCGATGACGAGTCGCTGGTGCTGCTGCGGTTTGCCGGCGGCGCAACGGGAGCAATCGGGGCGACGCGCAACGCGTACAGTCGCAATAACGATTTGGGCCTCGAGCCGCATGGCAGTGCCGGCAGCATCATCACGTGACCTCAATGCCGTTGGTGGACCTTACCTACTCGCCTCCGAGGGCGGCTCCAAGTATGGTGGCGCAATGATGGACGTGAGCGGGATCCGGGGCAGGACCGGAGATGGAACGGCGGCCATGAGGCATTCCTCGGCGCGACCAGGCAATGGGCACTCTTGCCTTGCCGCAACGCTCGCTCGCCGCACGGGGCGGCCCAGCGGACTATGGATTTGCGCCGGGGGCAGACGCTTGAAGCGGTTTCCTAATGCAGGGCGGAGAAACATATGGCCAGCGAGCGGATAAGCGCGGTTCCCACCGTACAGGTAGACAATTCCCGTATGCGGGTTACGCTATGGAAGTTCGCCCCTGGCGCTTCGACAGGGTTTCACCGGCACGAGTTTGACTACTGTGTTGTCCCGCTGACAACTGGTCGTCTGCGTATCGAGGAGAAAGGCACAACCAGGGAGGTGGAACTGGTTGCTGGCCAGTCCTATAGCCGCGAAGCGGGGGTGGAGCATGATGTTATCAACCCCAACCTGTTCGAATTCGTGTTCGTCGACGTTGAGCTGAAGTAACATACCCCGGCCGGTCTGCGCGTCGGGAGATCGATCATGATCCCGCCTGATGTGCCGGGTGGAGAGGCTATTGGTTGCGCGTCAGTCGATCACGCCCGGCAGTCGGTCGTATCGACTCAGTCGACGCGATCAACTCGCGCGGCCAGGAACTGCTTGACTCAATCCCTAACTTTAGAGGCTAGTCCGCCCTATGAGCTCGCGCATTCTGGACGTTGCCGCCGCCCAGTTAGGACCGATAGCACGTAGCGAGACGCGGGCGGAGGTTGTCAAGCGGTTGCTGGCGCTGCTGCGCCAGGCCAAGGACCGCGGCGCAGGGTTCGTGGTGTTCCCCGAACTCGCGCTCACCACGTCTTTTCCGCGCTGGTTCATCGAGGATCCCGACGAGCTGGACAGCTTCTTTGAAACCGAGATGCCGGGACCCGAGACGCGGCGCCTGTTCGATGCGGCGCGGAGTCTCGGGGTCGGCTTCTATCTGGGCTATGCCGAGTTGGCGCGGGAGAACGGCCGCCGGACGCACTTCAACACGTCGATCCTGGTCGACCGCTCTGGCGAGATCATCGGCCGTTACCGCAAGGTGCATTTGCCCGGTCACGCCGAGCGCCGCCCCGAGCGCGCCTTCCAGCACTTGGAAAAGCGTTACTTCAAGGTGGGCAACCTGGGTTTCCCGGTTTGGCGCACCATGGACGCGATCATGGGCATGTGCATCTGTAACGACCGCCGGTGGCCGGAGACCTATCGCGTCATGGGCTTGCAGGGCGTGGAGCTGATCGCGCTTGGCTACAACACGCCAGTGGGCCACACCGGCTTCCCCGATGTGGACGGTTTAAGCCACTTCCATAACCACTTGTCGATGCAGGCGGGCGCCTACCAAAACTCGACCTGGGTGGTCGGCGCCGCGAAACGCGGCACCGAGGAAGGATCGCTGATGATCGGGCAGAGCGCGATCATCGCACCGTCCGGCGAGATCGTCGCCGTCTCCGTCTCGCTCGAGGACGAGATCATCACGGCGCGGTGCGATCTCGAGCTGGGCCGCCGCTATCGGGAGACGATCTTCGACCTCGCGCTGCACCGGCAGCCGGAGCAATACCCCGCTTATCGGCCAATCGACCCGTCACGGGTAGACGCCTTTGTGGGTCAGACGGGACGACGCAGCGACGGCACGGCAAAGCGCGTTGACCATGCCTCGCATGTTGCGGCGCCGGTTGGTGGTCCAGCAGAAGGCGCCGAGATAGTCGGGCAGATGCTTGGGGGAGAGCCGCTTGTGGGTGGCCTTGAGCGCGGTACTGAGATTGGCGACCAGGGTGTTGACGGTGAAGAACGGGGCGCTGCGCTCGCGCTCCGGACGCCCGCCGCCGGTGACGGTGGCGACATGCGTCCGCCCGGCTTCACCGAAGGCGTTGAACGCCCGCAAGCCGTCCGTGTGCACAGTCGCGCCGGCGGCGATGTGGGCATCGCGGAACGCGGCCACCGCCTCGCTGGAGAAGGCGCTGACCGCGCGCATCGCGACATGGCCCATGCGCCCGTCCGCATGCCGCTCGCAGGCGACGATGACGCAGGTCTTGCCTTCGGTTCCGCTGCCTTGGTTCCTTTCACCTCCCAGACACACGTCATCCGCCTCCACTACCGGCGGCGCGGCATCGTCGTCGCTCGCGCCCCCGAGCGAATAGCGCTCCGTCCGCTCGGTCATGGCGTGGCGGAGCCGCTTGTGCAGATACCAGGCCGTCTCATAGCCCAGGCCCAACCTGCGGCCGAGCTCGACCGCCGAGATCGCCTGTTTGGTGCTGCTCATCAGGTGCATGGCGCGGAACCAAGTGGTCAGAGACAGCTTGGTGTCCGCCATCACGGTGCCCGCGGTGACCGACCAACGTCGGCCGCAGCGCGTGCAGCCGACACGGCGGCCGTAGACATAGCTCTTCAGATTGGCGCAGCGCGGGCAAGGCATTCCTTCACGTTGGCGCGCCGCCACCAACGCCGCCAGACACTGACCCTCCGTCCCGTAGAGTCGTTCGAACTCAACGTCCGTCAGCCCCTTCATGATTGCCCGCACCGTTCTGCTCCGAGACGCCGCGTTCAGAGCGACTTTGCGCTTCCCTGCTGCAAAGTACAAGAGCGGGTCGATTGGCCGATAAGCGGGGAGCAATACCGCTTGATCGTGGAGCGGAAGGGCCCTGTCCCTCCAAACTAGCCGGACAGATCGGGCATCCGCGAACGGCGGGGGACCTTGCGTGACCCTCGACAAGGCGCAACGCTGAGGCTGCGACGGCTATGGCGACGTCGCCGGAGCGTCCTAGGTCGCTGGGAGAGCTTGGGAGTCTGGAATGAAGGTGGTCGGCGTCGATGTCGGGGGCACGTTCACCGACCTGGTTTACTGCGATCTCGACAGCGGGGAGATCGCGATCCACAAGGTTGTGACGACGCCCGAAGATCCCTCGCAAGCCGTGATCGCGGGCGTGCGCGAACTGAGCGAGGCGGCGGAGGTGGCCCTCGCCGACACCGACTTCGTCTTTCACGGCACGACAACGGCGACCAACGCGGTGTTGGAGAACAAGGGCGCGCGCGCCGGAATGATCACCAACGAGGGCTTCCGGGACATCACCCACATCGGCCGCCACCAGCGCGTCGAGCACTACTCGATCATGCAGGACCTGCCGTGGCAGAGCCGACCTTTGGTCCAACGCCGCCACCGCAAGGTGGTGGGCGGACGCATCGTGCCGCCCACAGGCGAGGAGCTGGAGCCGCTGGACGAAGCGGCCGTTCGCCGGGCGGCGGAGGATTTTCGCCAGGAAGGCGTCGAGTCCATCGCGATCTGCTTCCTGTTTTCCTACCTCAATCCACGTCACGAGGAGCGCGCGCGGCAGATCGTGCGCGAGGCGCTGCCTGACACGTTCGTCACCACCTCCTCCACCGTGTCTCCGCAGTTCCGCGAGTTCGAGCGCTTCACCACCGCAGCGCTCGCGGCGTTCATCGGCCCGAAGGTGCGCCGCTACATCGACCGCCTGCACGCCGCGCTGGCGAAGGCGGGGCTCGCCGGCGACCTGCGCATCATGTCGTCCAACGGCGGCGTGGCCACCGTCGGTATGGTGCAGGACAAACCGGCGCTGACACTGCTCTCGGGACTCGCGGCGGGCGTGCTCGGCGGCGCCTGGATCGGCGATCTCGCCAGCCGACCGCGGCTGATCACTTTCGATATCGGGGGCACCAGCGCCGACATCGGCATCGTCGTTGACGGGCATTTCGCCGAGACGGACGCGCGCTCCACGGCGATTGCCGGCTTCCCGCTGCTGATGCCGATGATTGACGTTCACACGATCGGCGCGGGCGGCGGCTCGGTCGCCTATGTCGATCGCGGCGGCGCGTTCCGTGTCGGGCCGCGCAGCGCGGGCGCCGTGCCGGGGCCCGCGGCCTACGGGCGCGGCGGCACGGAGCCGACCGTCACCGACGCCAACCTCGTGCTCGGACGGCTCGACGAGCGCGACTTCCTGGGCGGCGGCATGCGGCTGGACACGGCCGCCTCGCGCCGGGTCGTGGCGGCCCTGGCCGAGCAACTTGGCCTGCCGCTGAACGACACGGCCGAAGGCGTCCTCACTCTGATCAACAGCAACATGGCCAACGCGATCCGTTCGCGCACGATCCAGAAAGGCATCGACCCGCGTGGCTTCACGCTCGTCGCCTTCGGGGGCGCCGGTCCGCTGCACGGTGCCGAGGTTGCGCAGATTCTGGACATCCCTGAAATCCTGGTCCCGCCTTTTCCGGGCATTACGTCCGCGATGGGGCTGCTGACCACCGATCTGAAATACGATCTCGTACGCACCCAGTTCCAGGTCAGCGGCGCGGTCGACCTGAGCAAGCTCAATCGCAACTTGTGGGAGATGGAGGCCGAACTGCACCAGCAGTTTATCGCCGACCGCGTCCCGGCGGAGCGGGTTGTCTATTCGCGCAATGGCGATTTGCGCTATGTCGGCCAGGGCTACGAACTCAAGATCCCGCTGCCCGCGGGCGAGATTTCACCGGAGGCCCTGGAGGACGTGTGGCAGGCTTTCCACCGTCGCCATACCGCCGAGTACGGTCACGCATTCGAGAGCAGCCCAATCGAGATCGTCAACGTCCATGTCACCGGGACCGGGCGCATGCCGAAGCTGCGGGCGCTGCGCGCGCCCGAGGGCGGCTCGTTGGAGCAGGCGAAGATCCGCGTCGGAAGCTGCGTCTTCCAAGTCGAGGGCGAGCTCGCCAGCTACGACACGACGTTCTACCAGCGCACGAAGCTGCCGGCCGGAGTGCCAGTCGCGGGGCCCGCGATCGTCGTGCAGCGTGACAGCACCACGCTCATTCCGCCTCGGGCCAATGCGGAGGTCGATCACGTCGGGAACATCATCATCAGGCTTGGGGGAATGCGATGAACGATGACATTGGAGGCGCCCTCGCCGCGCGCAGCACTCGCGTCGATCCGATCACGGCGGCTGTGATCCATGGCGCGCTCGAGAGCATCGCGATCGAGATGGGCCACAAGCTCATGCGAATGAGCTACTCGAGCATCCTCCGCGAGTCGGAGGATTTCGGCGCGGCGATCACGGATGCCGACGGCAACCAGCTTTGTGAATGCAAGATGAGCACGCCGCTGTAGTCCGGGCCGATACCCGGCTACGTCCGTGGCATCCGTGCTGCGTTGGACGCGCGCGGCGAGACGATCCGCCCGGGCGATATCATCATGCACAATGATCCATATGGCGGCGCGTCGCATGGTCCGGATGTCGCCTTCTGCGTCTCGGTATTCCTTGATGGCAATCTGATCGGCTTTTCGACGACAACGGCGCATCATCTCGATATCGGGGCGCTGACGCCTGGGAGCGCCGGCATTGTCGATGCCGTCGACGCGTACGCCGAGGGCCTCCAATTTAAGGCGATCAAGGTCGTGGAGGAGGGAAAGACGAACAGTGCCGTCTGGCACATGCTGCGCGACAACATTCGCGCCTCCAAGCTCGTCGTCGGCGACATGGAGGCGCAGATCAAGGCCGCCCAGATCGGCGCCGACCGCTATCTCGCGCTGGTGAACCAATATGGTATGGAAACGGTTAGCCGCGCTTGTCTTGATCTGATGGACTACTCCGAGCGGATGATGCGCGACGCGATACGCGCACTGCCCGACGGCACCTATCGCGCCGAGACCTTTATTGACGGGTACCTCGACAGCTCCGACCCGGCGCGGCGTGATCTGCCGATCCGTGTGGCGCTCATTGTTGCCGACGACGAGATCACCGTCGATCTGACCGGCACCGCGCCGCAGGTACCGGACAAGCCGATCAACATGCCTTTCGTGGGCACCGTCGATTGCGCGGTGTGGCTCACGCTGCGGTCCATCCTGCTGGACCCCGCGGTCTACGGCAACGTGCCGCAGAACTCGGGCCTGACGCGCCCGATCCGTATCGTCGCTCCCCAGGGCACGCTCGCCAACCCGACTTTCCCAGCTCCGGTGATCGCGCGCTTCACGCCAGGCAACGCGCTTGCCGACACCGTGATGAAGGCGCTTGCCCTGGCGGTGCCACGGCAGGTCAGCGCCGGAATCGGCAATCTTCGCTGCATCGCCTTCTCCGGCCTCGAGGACGGCCGTCACTGGGTCCACATGGAGATCCCTGGAAGGCAGCTATGGCGGCCGGCATGGCAAGGATGGCTTGGACGCGGTGGACACGCTCTATGCCAATACCCGCAACAATCCGATCGAGGACATCGAATCGCATCTGCCGCTCCGTGTGACCCGTTACGAGATGCGCGACGACGCGCCGGCGGCAGGACGCTGGCGTGGCGGCATCGGCTCGATCCGATCCTTCGCCTATTTGCGGGACGGCGCCTTCTCGGTGGAGGGTGACGGTCATCGCTACGCGCCTTGGGGATTCGCGGGCGGACAGGACGGCCGCGGCGGCCTCCTCCGGCTGCTCACCGCGGCAGGCGAAGAGGAACTGCGGTCCAAGGTGCCCTATCACACGGCGCGTGCCGGCGATGTGCTGGTCTCCCTCGGCCCGAACGGCGGCGGCTATGGCGAGCCGCGCGAGCGCGACGCGGCCGACGTGCTCGCGGACGTGCTGGACGGCTACCTGACAGAGGCAGAGGCGCCGGATTATGGGGTGGTCATCGTGGACGGCACGCTCGACATGGATGCGACGGCCGCGTTGCGGGCGATGCGCTGAGCGGATGGGCCATCTGCGCCTGTGGAATTGGCTCGTCCGCGAGAGCCAGACAACGTCAAATCCGTATGTTTTTAATGAAGTCTGGGATGAAAGCATTGACACGGGCCGCGATCTCGGCCTTTGAGACCTCCAGGAGGTTGGGGCTGGTCGTCAGTCTAGCTGACGCGGTGCGGAGGCGCGCCGCATCATCGGAAAACTTAAAGAATAGCACTTGAGTCACAGTGCGCGTCGCTTCGATATCAAGGCAGGACAGGGAGATCTCTGGCTGCCCCTGGGCGTCGCTATCCACCGCAGCGACCTGAAATTTCGCACCCCTCCCGTGCTGGTTATGGCGGTCAAAAAGCGCGATCCAAGGCGAGTCGGCGGCGATATTCTGGAGGCCGTTGAGCACCGACAGCACGGTCGGCAGCGCCGCGGCCGCCGGACCCAGCATTGCGGTGACAGCCGGGATGATCGCCTTGTGCACGGCTTGGTGGGCATCCCCCACGGCCTGATCCCGGAATTCAAGATCGCCCATGATCCAACCGGTCCCACGCAGCACTGCAACGTATGTGTCATACCACCTCGTGACATCCTGGGGACTGCCGGCGGCCTTATCTGCGGCGAGCTGGGCCAGCAGCAGGCAGTTTGAGATCACCCCCCGCAAGTCAGCGGCCGTGTTCGTCGCGAACGCGGTCAACTGTGAGCCCACTGCGATGGCCTGCCCCCGGCCTTGGATGCTGAACTCATGCAGACCGTGTGAAATCTTTCTCGGAACGGATTCCGGCTCGGTGGAGGATGCGTTAAACTCGGGGTCATGACGCATATTGCCGGTCACGCCCGCGCCCAGACGCTGCTGCTTCCCGAATCGCTCGACGATTACGTCGGCCCCGAGAACCCGGTGCGGTTCATCGAAGCCTTCGTTGATGGATTGGATCTGACCGCAGCGGGCTTTATCCGCGTCTCCGCCCAGCGAACCGGGCGTCCTGGCTACGCGCCAACGGACCTTCTGAAACTCTACATCTACGGCTATCTGAACCGCGTCCGATCCAGTCGCCGGCTGGAAGCCGAGACCCATCGCAACATCGAAGTCATTTGGCTGCTGCGTCACCTGAAGCCGGACCACAAGACCATCGCCGATTTCCGCCGCGGTAACCGCAAGGCCTTCCGTCCGGTCTTTCGCCAGTTCGTGCTGCTGTGCCGCCAGCTGGATCTGTTCGGCCGCGAACTGCTGGCGGTGGATAGCACCCGCATCAAGGCGGTCAACAACAAGGACCGCAACTTCACCCGTGCCTCGCTGACCAGGTTTATCGAATTGGCCGATGCCAAGCTCGACGACTATCTGCAAAGGCTCGACCAAAGCGATGCCGCCGAAAGCACAACAAGTGGCTCGCGGGTCGAGAACCTAGCTGAGAAGATCGCCGCCATCCGCACCCGGCGCACACGCTGCCAAGACATGCTGGCGCAGCTCGACCGCACCGGCGAGGACCAGATCTCGCTCACCGACCCCGACAGCCGGGCGAGGCTGGCCAAGGTTCCTGCGGCGAAGCCGCTGGAATAGCCAGACGAGGGGATGGCAGCGCACACCCATGTTGCCGTGGGCTACAACGTGCAAGTTGCCGTGGACACCAAGCACGAGCTGATCGTCGAGCAGCAGGTCAGCAACCAGGTCCTCGACATGGGCGAGGCTGGCCAAAGGTTCCGCCAAGCATAGCTTGGTGGAATGGCCAGACGAGGGCTGCTGACGCGGACCGCCGAAGCGGCGAAGGCAGTCCTGGGCGTCGAGGCAATCGACGCCGTGGCCGACAAGGGTTATTTCAAGATCGAGGACATCGAGGCCTGCGAGAAGGCTGGGATCGTGCCCTACGTGCCGCGTCCGCAGCGCGGGCCCTCGGTCAAGGCCGGCTTGTTCCGCAAGGATGAGTTCCGCTATGACGCAGACAGCGACAGCTATGTTTGCCCAGCGGGTCAGCGGCTGTATCCGTATTCATCGTCGCTGCTGCGTGGGCTGAAGAAGATCAACTACGTCAACAAGCTGGCGTGCGATGATTGCACAATCCGTTCGCAATGCACGGGTGGCAAGTTTCGCACGGTCTCTCGTCTGGAGAACGAAGCGGTGTTGGACCGGATGCGGGAGCGTCTGGCCAAGCGCCCTGGTATCCTCGACCGTCGGCGCGAGACCGTCGAACACCCGTTCGGCACGACCAAGCAATGGATGAACCAGGGCGCGTTGCTGATGCGTGGCCTGGAGAAGGTCCGCGCCGAGTTCAGCCTGACCGCGCTCGCCTACAATCTGAGGCGGGTGCTGAATATCGTCGGGTTCGCCGAGTTGATGGCCGTGGTAGCAGCCTGAAAGGCTGCTGCTGGCGGGTTTTCCCGGACTGGCTGGCATGATCGCCGACAGCCACGATGTGGAACCGGGGATTTCTTGGAATTTGCCGGTTTGGCTCACCAGGACCTCGGCGTGCACTTCTGACTGCCAATTTTGTCAGCATTACCGCTCCAGCGAGTTTTCGCACGGCCTGCATGAGGTTTGCGAAGCGCGGCCGTGATGGCGGCTCCGGCAAGTTCAGGCCAGTGATAAAGGCAGAAACCGAAGTCGCCTGAGTCATCACATCTTTCCGGGAAACAATTAACGCGTTTTTCAACAATATCCAAGCGTTCAAGGGTATTCAAGCCATGGGCAAAACGCGCACGGCCGTCTGAGCGCAAGCGGCCGTCACAATGAAGTGGTCGCCGCCATAGCGTCACCTAAGGTTAGGGCTTTTATTGCGCCGCTGCTCTCACCGGCCGATGCGCGCGAAGGAACGCCCGTACCTGCTCGATGGTTCTCGCCTTCAGCTCAGGCGGGTCTCGCCATGGATACACGGTCGACCGCGCCCTCGGCGCCAACGCCACGACGTCCGCCGATGTCTGATACGGATGCGCCGGCGTGTCGTCCGGCATCACCAATATCGGCGCCTGGCAGGACCGCACGAACTCCCGCGACACGCTGTAAACGAAATCGGGCCGCGCACGGTAGAGGGTGTGCAGATACCCCTCGATCGTCGCCATCGTCACGTCGGGCCGCCGGGCCAAAAACTCCGGCGCCCAGGTATCCCGGCCCGAGTTGTACATCACGTCAGGGTTCTTTGGCCGATGCCCGACCGTCTGGCACAACACGCCGGCCATCACGCGATCCGGGGCATGCTCCATCAGCTTCAGGGCAAAGCAGCCCCCGATGCAGTAGCCCATGAACAGGAACTGCCGGATGCCGAGATGGTCCATCAG
Organism: uncultured Pseudomonadota bacterium; assembly: GCA_963818725.1. Taxonomy (GTDB): domain Bacteria; phylum Pseudomonadota; class Alphaproteobacteria; order Acetobacterales; family Acetobacteraceae; genus DATFDN01. The sequence continues at coordinate 1,074,804 of CAWFTU010000001.1, forward strand.
CCCGAGCTGATCGTCGGCGAACGCGCCCCAAGGATCATCGACCGCGATCGGCACGGTGGACTCACCACCATTCGCGTTGCGCTGATCCATTGTGACGCAGCGAAAGTCGTCCTTGAACACCGCCATGGCATTGAACACGGCGGTGGGCCAGTTGCTGACGCGGGAATTCAAACCGCCGCCGGGCGTCACCAGCAGTGGAAAGCCGCTGCCGATCTCCTCATAGCGAATGCGAATGTCGCCCTTTTCGTAGAACGGCATGGTGGCTCAACTCCCAACCGCCAGCTTGTCCTGCGTCTTCGTCTCGAAATCGCTGGCGTCATGCCGCTCGTGCAACTGGCTCGATGGGTCGCCGCTGACGCGGTTGACCATTCGCCCGCGCTGCGCTGCGGGCCGTGCGTGGATCGCATCTGCCCACCGGTTGACATTCTTGTATTCCTGCGCGGCCAGGAACTCGGCGGCGCCGTAGAGCCAGCCCTTCACCAGCCCGCCATACCAGGGCCACACCGCCATGTCGGCGATGGTGAAGTCGCTGCCCGCCAGATACGCATTGTCCGCCAGCCGCTTGTCAAGCACGTCGAGCTGCCGCTTCACCTCCATCGCAAACCGGTCGATGGCGTATTCGATCTTGGTCGGCGCATAGGCGTAGAAGTGGCCGAACCCGCCGCCCAGGTAAGGCGCGCTGCCCATCTGCCAAAACAGCCACGACAGGCACTCGGCGCGCACGCTGGGCTCGGTCGGCAGGAACGCCCCGAACTTCTCGGCGAGATGCAGCAGGATCGCGCCGGACTCGAACACCCGGAGCGGCTTCGGACCGCTGCGGTCCAGCAGGGCCGGGATCTTGGAGTTGGGGTTCACCGCGACGAAGCCGCTGCCGAACTGATCACCCTCGCCGATCCTGATCAGCCAGGCGTCATACTCCGCGCCGGCATGGCCGAGCGCCAGCAGCTCCTCCAGCATCACCGTGACCTTCACGCCGTTCGGCGTGCCCAGCGAATAGAGCTGGAGCGGATGGCGGCCGACCGGCAGTTCCCTCTCGTGCGTTGGCCCCGAGATCGGCCGGTTGATGTTCGCGAACTGGCCGCCGCTTGGCTTGTTCCACGTCCAAACCTGCGGCGGCGTGTACTCGGATGAGTCGGACATCTTTGAGGCTCCAGGTATCTGTCAGGCAGCGTGGCCTGGCCGCCCACGCGGCGCAAGCCGCGACAGCCCGCAACGGCACCGTCGGGTTGGCGGCTTGCCGGAGTGGAAGGGATCGCGGTGACGATCGCCGGCACGGCCGATCCTTCGAATCCCGAGCCACCGTGGCACCCCCGCGCGCCGCAAGCGTCTCCGCGATCAGCCGCCGCTGCGCTCGGGGGGTGAGCCAGCGCACAGCGGTGATCTTGCAGGTCCTCACCACTGCCCTTGTCGCGGGTGGCAGGGATGGCTCGGCCGGCGAGCAGGATAAATCCCGGACGTCCGTCGGGGCCGGTCTCGCCAGTGACGACCAGGGTTTCCTTCCCCATGGCGGCGCGCGCTCGCGGGAGCTCGGCCAGCAGTCGAAACGGATTGACCCCGGCGAGGTCGGATCCAGCAATCCGTCTGGCGAGGTAGCGCTCGCCGGCCAACGGCACCGGGAATGGCGCCCAGTATAGGCCGATCGCGGCCGCGTGGGCATGGAGCGCGGCCCTCACGGCGGGCTTGATGCAATCGATGTGAATGTGCAACTGGTCTTGTGTGCGGCCATCGATCGAGTTGATGGCCAAGCTGACCTCATCCCGCCCAAGGACCCGGCCGACCCGTTGCTCGACATACCGGCGGGCACGCCACGCCTGGGCCCAATAGTCAGGCGCGGTCGGCGAACGGATGGCGGGGTCCTCGATCCCGGTCACGCGAGCCGTGGGGACCAGCACGAAATGTGTGGGATCGCTGGGGTCCTTGAGGATCACATAGCCGCCGGCGAGGTCGACCTGGGTACAAGGGCTGGGGCTTCCGAACCGCCGCTGATCCGGCACGCAGGCGTCATGCACGACGAACCAGAGGGCATCGGGATCACGCGCGACCCCCCGCGCCAACAACGCGCACCCGGTCAGCAAGACGCTCCCCGCCGCGACGGCGCACATCGCGACACGGCTCGACGCCGGCTTGGTCCTCAGCCTCAGGCGCATGGCAAACATGAATGTTGGGAGGAGTGGGCGGGTTCCCGGGGCTCACGACCGGCAGCTCTAGAGAGCACGCAACGCATGGCCTCGCCAACCTACCGTCACCTGTTATGGTCGTGTCCCTAATAGCGCTCTGCCAGCGCGACGCATTTGCGGGAGATGGGCGGTCGCACGCGGCGCCTTGCCGCTGCCCAGCCGGCGGCTGGCCGGATGCGGTGCGGTTGCACCGGCGGGAACGCTCCCTGATCCTGGCCGCCGCCACGGCGGACGGGGCAGTGCTGGCCGTGCAGCGCGTCCGTCCGCCTCCATCAAAAGCTGCACGGCGGCCTCGGCCACCACGCCCGCGGACACTACCAGGGGCGCACCAACCTAGGCCCTTGGTTCTGGATTGAGCGGAAAACGGTGTGCTTCGTCATGGCGAAACGATCAAAGGAGTGCTAAAGGCCTCCTCAAACACTTACGCGGGCCACCGTCAGCCAGAAAAGTGGATCCTGCGTGGAGAATCGATCACCGTTCGGGTTGAGCTGAGCTGATGACCAAGACAGACCGGTGCGCCCGCGAGGAATACCTCGCCCTGACCAGCTTTATCGAGACGGCTCTGCGGCAAGAGATCCCGGAGCCAGCGCAACGACCTTCCGTCCCGCTCAGTTCGAGCCTCGAAGCCATTAAGGACCAGCCGACCCATGCCGCTTGAGGCGACCACCCCGACCATGCTGCCAAAAGCGCCGACCGGCATTCCCGGCTTCGACGACGTCACCGAAGGCGGCCTGCCGACCGGCCGTCCCTCGCTGGTCTGCGGCGCGGCTGGCTGCGGCAAGACCCTGTTCGCCGTGACTTTCCTGGTGAACGGGGCAACCCAACTCGGCGAGCCCGGCGTATTCATGAGCTTCGAGGAGCGCGCGGAGGACTTAGCGGCCAACGTTGCCTCCCTCGGCTACGACCTCGACGGCCTGGTGGCCGAGGGTAAGCTCGTGATCGATCACGTCCGGGTCGAGCGCAGCGAGATCGAGGAAACCGGCGAATACGATCTCGAGGGCCTGTTCGTGCGACTCGGCTTCGCCGTGGACTCGATCGGCGCCAAGCGGGTGGTGCTCGACACTGTTGAGACGCTGTTCTCTGGCTTCACCAATCTCTCCGTGCTGCGCGCGGAGCTGCGCCGATTATTCGGCTGGATCAAGGATCGCGGCCTGACCGCCATCATCACCGGCGAGCGCGGCGATGGGCAGCTCACGCGGCACGGATTGGAAGAACACATCTCCGACTGCGTGATCCTGCTCGACAACCGCGTCGAGGACCAGATCACTACGCGCCGGCTGCGGGTGGTGAAATACCGTGGGTCCGCGCACGGCACGAACGAATACCCCTTCCTGATCGACGGCCAGGGCATCACCGTGCTGCCGGTGACCTCGTCCAGGCTCGCTCGCGCGGCTTCGACCGAGATCATCTCCGCCGGAATCTCAGGCCTTGACGCCATGCTCCGGCAGGGTGGCTTCTATCGCGGCTCGAGCATTTTGGTGTCCGGCGTGGCCGGTACCGGCAAGACGACCATCGGCGCTCACTTCATCGACGCCGCGTGCAAACGCGGCGAACGTTGCATATTCTTCGCCTTCGAGGAGAGTGCTGAAGAGATCTGCCGCAACGCGCTCTCGGTCGGGGTTGACCTGCGAAAATGGGCGAATAGCGGCCGACTGCGGTTCGGGGCGGCCCGCCCCAGTCTCTACGGGCTGGAGATGCACCTGGCGCGCATGTTCCGCGACCTGAACGAATTCGAGCCCGATGTGGTGGTGCTCGACCCGATCTCCGCGTTCCGTGGACCAACCACCGAGGTGCATGCGACCCTGCTGCGCATGGTGGACCTGCTCAAGAGCTGGGATATCACGTCGCTGTTCACCAGCCTTCGAACCGACAGAATCCTGCTGGAGGGCACCGACTGGGGCCTCTCCTCGCTCATGGATGCCTGGATCACGCTCACGGACGTCGAGGCGAACGGCGAGCGCAACCGGGTGCTCTATGTCATCAAGTCGCGCGCCATGAGCCACTCGAACCAGATGCGCGAATACCGGATGACCGATGTCGGCGTCGAGCTGATCGATCCCTATATCGGTCCTGACGGCGTCCTGACCGGCACCGCCCGCCTCACCCAGGAAGCCCGCGAGCAGGCCGCCGCCACCCGCCGCCAGCAGGAAGTCGAACGACAGAGACGCGACCTTGCTCGCCGCCGCGCCGCGCTTGAGCGTCAGATCGCGGACTTGCGGGCCGCCCTCGAAGTCGAGGAAGACGAGGCGCGCACCCTCTTTGCCGAAGAGGACGCGCGTGAGGCCAAGCTGGCGAGGGATCGGGCCGACCTGGCCGCTAGCCGCAATACGGTTCACTTTAGTTGTTTGTGCCGCAGGGAGAACCAAGGCGAATGCTGCATTTTCAATTGGTTGGTATTCGGCCGATAGCTTAAGTGAACAGGATTTTGCCTTAAGTGAACCGTATTGCCGCTAGCCGGCGAGCCGCGGAATGACTTCAACAACTCGTTGCCCTTTTGCGTTGCAGCCCCTTCCCCGGGTTCGGGCCGTGAAGCGGACCAAACCCGCAAGGGACGGGGGAGTTTCCAAGCGCGGCCCGATAGCCCCCCTGCCCGTGCTGAAGGGGTCGAAGCCACGAAAGTGGGTCAGTGCGAGAGGCGGGTGGTATGAGTTGCGAGGACCAGCGGTCGGCGGAGCAAACGTCGGACGCCGACGCCGATCCCGGTCATTACCACCTGCGCCTTTACGTTGCCGGCCAGACGACCAAGTCGCTCGCCGCCATGGCCAATCTCAAGCGCGTCTGCGAGCAGCATCTGGCCGGACGGTACGAGATCGAGGTGATTGACCTCCTGCAAAATCCAAAGCTGGCGGCGGGCGACCAGATCCTTGCAATCCCCACTCTGGTCCGCCGCCTGCCGGCGCCGCTGAAACGGATCATCGGCGACCTGTCGAACACCGAGAGGGTCCTGGTCGGCCTCGACATACGCCCAAAGGCCGCTTCTACCTGAGCGATGAGGAGAGGCCTCGGTGCATCGAACCTCATACCGGTTGCGGCTGTTCGTGGCGGGAAACACGCTGCGGTCACAGCGGGCGATCGCGAACCGGCGCCGCCTCTGCGATGAGCAACTCGCGGGACAGGTGGACCTCGAAGTCATCGACATCTATCAGCAGCCCGAGCTTGCCGGGCACGACCAGGTCATCGCGGCGCCGACCCTGGTGAGGCTCTTGCCACTGCCGATCCGACGCATCATCGGCGACCTCTCCGAAATGGACCGGGTGCTGCGTGGTCTCGATCTGATTCCGCTGCCGTCCTCGGACAGCCATGAGTTCCTGAACGGATATCGCCCGGCGACGCGGCGCTGATCGAGCGCATCCGGGATCTGGAAGCGCGGCTCCAAGAGAGCGAGGACACGCTCGACGCCATCCGGCAGGGCACCATCGACGCGGTGGTGGTCAGCCACCAAGCGGAGGAACACCGGGTCTACACCCTGGAAAGCGCCGATCGTCCGTATCGGGTCTTGATCGAGCAGATTCAGGAAGGGGCCGTCACGCTTGGTGAGGATGGTACCGATGCTGTACTGCAACCGTCGCCTCGCCAGCATGCTCGGCGTCCCGCAGGAGCGCGTGATCGGGCAGAAGCTGCAGCCCTTTATGCTGGCGGAAGATGTGGCGGAATTTGTCGGGCTGCTCGACAAGGCGAAGCGTGTCGGCGCGAGAAGCGAACTCACACTATGCAACGAGTCCGGCAAGCGGGTCCCCGTCTATCTCTCCCTGAGCCTCCTCCAGCGCGACGATGGTGCGACGCTGTTATGCGGAGTGCTCACCGATCTGACTGAGCAGAAGCTTCACTTGCGGGAGTTGGCCGAGGCCAACGCCCGTCTCTCGGGGAGATCGCCGAGCGCGAGCGGGTCGAGGACGCTCTGCGCCAGGCGCAGAAGATGGAGGCGGTCGGCCAGCTCACGGGCGGCTTAGCACCAATACGGTTCACTTTAGTTGTTTGTGCCGCAGGGAGAACCAAGGCGAATGCTGCATTTTCAATTGGTTGGTATTCGGCCGATAGCTTAAGTGAACAGGATTTTGCCTTAAGTGAACCGTATTGGGCTTAGCACGTGACTTCAACAACCTGCTGACCGGCATTTCCGGCAGTCTGGAGCTGTTGCAGGCCCGGGTGGCCCAGGGTCGGCTGGAGGAGGTGAACCGCTATCTCACCGCCGCCCAAGGGGCCGCGAGCCGAGCAGCGGCGCTGACGCACAGATTGCTGGCCTTTTCTCGCCGGCAGACGCTCGACCCGGTTCCCACCAACGCGAACCGCCTGATCGCCGGCATGGAGGAGCTGATCCGGCGCACTGTCGGACCGGCCATCGCCTTCGAGACGGTACTCGCCGTCGGCCTGTGGCCAACCCTCTGCGACCCCAATCAGCTCGAGAACGCCGTGTTGAACCTGTCGATCAACTCCCGCGACGCCATGCCCGATGGCGGGCGGTTGACGATCGAGACGGCCAATATGTGGCTGGACGAGCGGGCGGCGCGCGAGCGTGATATGAGGCCCGGCCAGTACGTGGCGATCTGCGTCACCGACACAGGCACCGGCATGCCGCCGGACGTAGTCGCCCGCGCTTTTGATCCGTTTTTCACCACCAAGCCGATCGGCATGGGAACCGGCCTCGGCCTGTCGATGATCTATGGCTTCGCGCGGCAATCCGGCGGCCAGGCACGCATCTACAGCGAGCCCGGCCAGGGCGCGACGGTGCGCCTGTACCTGCCCCGGCACATGGCCGACGAAGCGAACGGGCTTGTGGCCGAGGCAACGGCCGCGCCGGGCCGAGCCGAGGCCAACGAGACAGTGCTGGTGGTGGACGACGAACCGGCGGTCCGGATGCTGGTGTCCGACGTGCTGGAAGAACTCGGCTACGCTGCGATCGAAGCTCCGGATGGGCGATCTGGACTGCAAATCATCCAGTCAAGCACCAGGATAGACCTGCTCATCACTGACGTGGGGCTGCCGGGCGGCATGAACGGCCGACAGGTGGCGGATGCGGCCCGCGAGCAGCGCCCGGGGTTCAAGGTGCTGTTCATCACCGGCTACGCCGACAATGCGGTGGTCGGCAACGGTTACCTGGAGCGCGGCATGCATGTCATGACCAAGCCGTTCACCATGGCCGCCCTCGCCGCGAAGATCAGGCGCATGCTGGCAGAGAGCTGATTGGAATGAGGCTGCCGCGCTTTGGTCCGGATTCATCCAATCCGGCCGTAGGCACGCTCCGCCGCTTTTAGGGCCGCATCACGCATTACGGGGACTCCGCCACGAAGCCCTGGGGACGGGGACCGTGGCATGCGCTCGGGCGGCGTGGACGACGTCCTGATCGAGAACGCGCAAGGCTTCTTTGGCCGCTCGGCGGAGCGCGCGTGAGATGCGGGACGGCGCCGGAGTCCGTATCAGGCGCGACGGCACCGCGCTGGCGGTGCTGGCGGTGGCCTATCTCGCCGCCGCCGCGCTGGTGCGCAACAGCTACTACCAGCTCATGCTCACCCTGGTCCCAATTTGGGCGGTGATGGGAATCCTCGATTGAACGTTTCATCACAAGCTCTTTGCTACCACCTTGTACGTATCCGGACTACGCTGCGTGCCATGACAGCGGGCGGGCTGCAGCAGAGGGTCGGGGAACGCGGGATCGGCGTTCAGGTCGGCGGCGATGGCAATACCATCATTGTCTATGCCGGGGCGGCGGAACTCGTTCTGACACGGAAACACGCGCGCAAGGCGAAGCCAACCACCGAGCTTCAGTTGCTGCGCGTCGATTTGCGCGCCACCACGCTGGTCGGCCGCGACGGAGACTTGGCCGCGCTGCGGGCCTGGCTTGCCTCGGAGCGGCCTGTTTCAGTCCGCTGCATCACGGGCCGGGCTGGGGTGGGCAAGACTCGCCTGGCAACGGAACTTTGCGAGCTGGCGGAACGCGACGGTTGGACCGCCGGCTTCGCGCTCTACAGCCAGTTCCCCAAATTCGTGGACGGTTCGGCCAGTTGGCGCTGGGCCAAGCCGACCTTGGTGGTGATCGACTACGCGGCCGCGCTCGCCGGCGCCTTGCGGACCTGGCTGGAGATCCTGGCCCGCCCCGAAACGCAGGCAGGCGGGCAGAAACTTCGCGTGCTGCTGCTCGAACGGCACGCCGAGCGCGATCTGGGTTGGTGGGCGGACTTGCTTCGCCCGGTCAGCTTCTCCGAGCCCGCACCGGACGAGCTGGCCGATCCGCCGGAACCGGTGCAGTTGGCAAGCTTGAGCGATATCGAGGACCGGCGCGCGCTGCTGGCGGAGGCGATGCGGTGGGCGGGGCAGATCGCGGGGAAGCAGCCCATTCCGGAGCCCCCGCCGATCGGCGCGAATGCGGCGTTCGACCGCCGGCTCAAGGATGACGCCATCAACAACGAGCCGTTGTACCTGATGATGGCCGGCATGGAGGCGATCCAAACCGGCGCTACAGCGGCACTAGCCCTCAGCCGGGTGGATTTGGCGGAGCGGGCGGCAAGCCGGGAACGCGAGCGGCTGAGCCATCTTGCCGCCCAGTGGGGCCTTCCCGAAAAGCTGGTTGCCCATGTGGCGATGTGCGTGACCTTGCAGGGCGGGTGCGAAGCTGAGCACGCTCTCAGGCTTGTCGCGGAAGAGCGGCCCGTTATGGGCTTTCCGGAAACGGCACCTGCCGTGGATATCGTCAACCGTCTGGCCGAAGCGCTGCCTCTACCAAACGGGGCGGACATTGAGGCGGTACGGTCGGACCTTGTCGGCGAGGCGTTCCTGCTCCAGGGAATGCGGGAGCATCGCCGATTTCCCGGCGTGCAAACCGAGATCGTGGAGCGCGCATGGCAGCGCGCGGGCGGAAAACTTGTCGCGACGTTGATCCGCACGGCGCAAGACTTCGCGCAAGGTGATGCCAACCATCACTGCATTGCTTGGCTCGCCTATCTGATCGCCCGCACGCAGGATTGGGCCGCCCTGTGGGCACTCGTTGCCGAGTTGCCCGAACACACGGTGGCGTTGCGCGAACTTGCCGCGCATGCGTACGAGCGGCTTGCAAGCGCGCTCTCCGAACAGGTCGGAATCGAACCGGAGTCGCTGCACTTTCGTGCCATGTCACTCAACAACCTCGCCAACAGGCTGAGCGATCTCGGCCGGCGCGAGCCGGCGCTGGCGGCGGCGGAGAAGGCAGCAGCGCTCTACCGCGAACTCGCCGCGCAACAGCCCGACGCGTTCCGGCCCGATCTCGCCATGTCGCTCAACAACCTCGCCAACAGCCTGAGCGCTCTCGGCCGGCGCGAGCCGGCGCTGGCGGCGGCGGAGGAGGCGGCGGCGCTCTACCACGAGCTGGCCGCGCAACAGCCCGACGCGTTCCGGCCGAATCTGGCGGTCTCCCTTGCGGTTCAGGCGAATTGTTTGGACGGTTTGGACCGCGCCGCGGATGCGCTCACGACCAGCGCGGAGGCGTTTGCAAATCTGGCGCCGGCATTCATCCACCAGCCTGCCGCGTTTGTTCACTGGATGTGGCCAATGCTTCAGGAATATGTGCAACGTTGCGAAAATCTTGGAAGGCCGCCTGACACGGCGTTGGTGGGACCGATCCTCGCTATTATGCAAGAACAGGACGCGCAAACAGGGGACCAGCAGGACGAGCATTGAGTTGGCAGCGGCGGCAGTCGGCTTGCTCGCACCGTACCTGACGGAGGTAACCAAGGAGGCAGCGAAAACCATTGGCAAGGAGACCGCCGAAGCCGAGTTCAAGCTGCTCGGCTGGATGCGCGAGAAGCTGACCGGCCGGGCCAAGGAGGCGCTTCAGGAGCTGGAGGAGAAACCTAACTCGCAACTCAATCAGGACGATTTGCACACGCAACTCGCGAAGCTGCTTGAGAAGCAACCGGAGCTGGCGTCGCAATTGCGCGCGCTGATGGAGGAGGCGCGAACGCCGGGCGAGGCGATGAACCAAAACGTTGGCGCCGGCGGCAAGGCTATCCAAACCAAGGGCAATCAGAACACGTCGTCTATCGGGTAGAGCGTGTTCGGACCGCATTAAGTCGCGACGTGGCGAACCGCTGCTCCACCTCTCCCGCAAGCGGGAGAGGTCGGCGACCCCGGACTTGATCCGGGGGAGCCGGGTGAGGGCTTGACCGGCGCACCCTCCCCCGCCGCGCAAGTGCGCGGCGACCTCTCCCGCGAGCGGGAGAGGTGTTGTGGAGCGCGATTGATGATTGGTGTTTCGATCCGATCCAAAAACAGTCTCACCAACCCGGTATCGCGTGTGGCAGCGGCAATGGGTTCACTGCTGCTCGGTTCGAGATCTAGATCGCGGCTGCCGAAGTTTTGCGTCATGCTCACGCTTGTCGCGGGCATCCATGCCCTTCTTGTCGCCTTCAAGTCGTGGATGCCCGTGACAAGCACGGGCATGACGATGAAAGTGACGCCACCGCCACATGAGGCTCCTCCCAGCCCCTTGCGGTCCCGTTCCCGATATGTGGAAATGGAACCGACGCCAATCGGATAAGCGCGCACTGACGCGCCCGTCGCCCGGGGAGGCATGGTGGACGACGTCCTGATCGAGAACCTGATGAACGCGCTGGCGGCCGGGCTGATCATCGGCTGCCTCTATGGCCTCATGTGCATCGGGCTCGGTCTGATCTTCGGGGTGATGAAGATCGTCAACTTCGCCCAGGGCGAGCTGCTGATGCTGGGCATGTTCGTGAGTTTCTACCTGGTCGCCGTCGCCGGTTGGCTCGGCCCGGCGGCGCCGTTCGTCTGCGCCGTGTGCGCCGGCCCGATCCTGTTTGTGGGCGGGGCGGCGCTGCACCGGTTCCTGATCGCGCGCGTCTCCGGCCTGCGCACCCAGGGCACACTGGACGAGGGCCATTTCGGGCAGCTCATTGTCACGCTCGGCCTGTCGCTGATCCTGCAGAACGCGGGGCAGATCGTGTTCGGCTCGGCGCCGCGCACCGTACTGACCCCGCTCGCCTCGCGCGCCTTCGAGGTCGGGCCGATCGTGGGCGACGCCACGCTGTTCCTGAACAAGGCGCGGGTCGTCGCCTGCGTCGTGTCGATCCTGGTCGCCGCCGGGCTTTACGTGGTGATGGAGCGCACGCGGCTTGGCAAGGCGTTGCGGGCGGCCGCCGACAATCCGACGGCGGCCACGTACATGGGCATCGACGTCGACCGCGCGTATCGCATCGCCTTCGGCCTGGGCGCGGGCGTCACCGCCGTCGCGGGCGGGCTGATGGCGACGTACCTGTCATTCACGCCGTTCGTCGGGCTCGACTACGTCATCATCATGTATTCGGGCGTGGTGCTGGGCGGCATGGGCAGCATCCTGGGCGCGTTCTGGGGCGGGCTGACCATCGGCATCGTCCAGCAGGGCTCGGCGGTGGTGCTGCCGCCGCAGTTGCAGAACGCGGCGATCTTCGTCGCCTTCCTGCTGATCGTGACGTTGCGCCCGCAAGGCTTCTTTGGCCGCTCGGCGGAGCGCGCGTGAGATGAGGGACGGTGCCGGCCTGCGCATCAAACACGACGGGACCGCGCTGGCGATTTTGGTGGTGGCCTATCTCGCCGCCGCCGCGCTGGTGCGCAATAGCTACTACCAGCTCATGCTCACCCTGGTCCCGATCTGGGCCGTGATGGGTCTCTCCTGGAATCTGATCTCGGGCTATTCGGGGTTGGTTTCGTTCGGTCACGCGGCGTTCTTCGGGGCGGGCGCCTACACCGTGACCCTGGCGCTGGCCTATTGGGGCCTGACGCCGTGGCTCGGCATTCCGCTGGGGATGGGGGTCGGCGCGCTGGCGGCGCTGCTGATCGGGATGCCGACGTTCCGGCTGCGCGGGCACTACTTCGCGCTGTCGATGCTCGCCTACCCGCTGGCGATGCTCTACGTGCTCGAATATCTCGGGTTCCAGGAGGTGCCGCTGCCGATGCATCGCGCGGCGCCGGCGGCGTTCCTGCAATTCACCGACCCGCGCCTCTACACCCTGGTCGCTGTCGGGTTGCTGGTGGCGGCGATGGTCGTCTCCATGCTGGCCGAGAACGCGCGCTTCGGCCTGGCGCTGCTGGCCATCCGGCAGAACGAGCTGGCCGCCGAGGCGGCGGGCATCGACACCTGGCGGTGGAAGATGCGCGGGCTGGTGGCGAGCGGCACGATGGCCGCCGCCGCTGGCGGGCTCTATGCCTGCGTGCTGCTGGTGGTGACGCCGGAGAGCGTGTTCGGGATGCTGGTCTCGGCGCAGGCGCTGGTGGTGACGCTGTTCGGCGGCGTCGCCAGCGTCTGGGGGCCGGTGATCGGCGCCGCCGTGCTGGTGCCGCTGGCCGAGACGCTGAACGCGAAGCTCGGCACCATGCTGCCCGGCATCCAGGGCGTCGTGTACGGCGTCGCCATCATCGCCATCATGCTCGTGGCCCCCGAGGGGCTGTTCTGGACCGTGCGCGACCGCCTGTTCCGCCGCGCCGAGCTTCCCCCGCGCGCCGCGCCGCCCCGTGCCGAGCCCGCGCCGCCGCCCGCCACGCATTCTGGCCCGCTCCTGGAGGTCCGGGGCCTGTCGCGCAGCTTCGGCGGGCTGCGCGCCGTGGACGATGTGAGCTTCAGCATCGCCCCTGGCGAGATCCTGGGCATCATCGGCCCGAACGGCGCCGGCAAGACCACGCTGTTCAACGTGCTGAACGGCGTGTTGGGCGCGGATTCCGGCGAGGCCCTGCTCGGCGGGACGAAACTGACCGGGCGCGCGGTGCATCAGCTCTGCCGCCTGGGCGTCGGCCGGACGTTCCAGGTGGTCCGCAGCTTTCCCCGCCTGCCGCTGCTCGACAACGTGGTGATCGGTGCCTACGGCGCCGGGTTCGATGACCGGGCGGCGGTGCGCGCGGCGGAAGCGGCCCTTCAGGCGGTCGGACTGCTCGACATGGCGCACCGCCCGGCGGGGCGGCTGACCAACAAGGAGCTGCGGCTGATGGAGCTGGCGCGCGCGCTGGCCGGGCGCCCGCGCCTGCTCCTGCTGGACGAGACCCTCGCCGGCCTCGGGCGCGACGAGTGCGACGCGTTGCTGTCGGTGCTCCAGCGGTTGCGCACGGAGGGCATGACGGTGGCGATCATCGAGCACACGGTGCACGCGATGATGCGCCTCGCCGACCGCTTCCTGGTGCTCGACCATGGCCGGGTGCTGCGCGTCGGCACGCCGCGCGAGGTGGTGGAAGACCCCGCGGTGGTCGAGGCCTATCTCGGCCGCAAGTGGCTGGCCCGAACCCATGCTTGAGATCCAGGGGCTCGCGGTCGCCTATGGCGGGTTGCGCGCCTTGCAGGGCGTGTCCCTGGCCGTGGCCGAGGGCCAGTTCGTCACTGTCGTCGGCCCCAACGGGGCGGGCAAGACGACGCTGTTCAAGGCGGTGTGCGGCGTGGTGCCGCCGGCCGCCGGGCGCATCGGCTTTGAGGGTCGCGACCTCCTGGCCCTGCCCGCCGCCGCGCGGGCGCATCTTGGCATCGCCCACGTGCCGGAGGGACGGCAGGTGTTCAAGACCCTGACGGTGCGAGAGAACCTGGAGATGGGCGCCTACCCGCCCAGGGGCCGCGCGCAGTTCCGCCAGGCGATCGAGCGCATCCACGCGCTATTCCCGGTCCTAGCCGAGCGGGCCGGGCAGCTCGCGGGCACGCTGTCGGGGGGCGAGCAGCAGATGCTGGCGATCGGGCGCGGGCTCGCCGCCGCGCCGCGCCTGCTCATGCTGGACGAACCCTCGATGGGCCTCGCACCGGCCGTCGCCGACCTGATCTTCGAGCGCATCGCCCAGGTGCATCGCGAGGACCGGCTGGCGATCCTGCTGGTCGAGCAGCGCGTCGCGGAGGCGCTGGAGCTGGCCGACCGGGGGTATGTGCTGGAGACCGGGCGCATCGTGATGGAAGGGCCGTACGACCGGCTGCTTGCCGATGACCGGGTGCGGCGGGCTTATTTGGGATTGGGGATTTAGGCTCGTAGCACCCTCTCCCCTTGCGGAACGGCTTTTTGCACAATGATAGGTCGTTGCAGTGGAAGCGGTGGTGGCGTAACATACGATAGCGAATTTTCTCACAAAGTGAGTTCTTTCGCAGAAAAGGGAAGAACGCTATGTCTAGACGCCTCTGCACTGCGACCATCCTGCTGCCTTGTGCATCGCCGGCCCGGCTCTGGCGCAGCAAGCCGGGCCGGTGTCCGAGACGGACGCCAAGCAGATCGCCGGCAAGATCATGGTCGCGTGGGACGACGCTTATAACACTGGTAACCCGGCTGGGGTCGCGGCCCTGTTCGTCCCGGACGGGCTCTGTGTGACGCCCGGTGGCACGATGCTGCGGGACCGCCAGGAGATCGAGAGGGCGATTGGGGCGCGCATTAAGACTGGGTGGACGAAGGAATCGGTCAACGTCATCGAGGCTCACCCGGTGGGGGACGCGGTCGTGGCGCTCGTTGACTACGTGATCCTCGGCAGCGGGCCGAACGCCGGCAAGCAGATCGGCGGCTATGGGATGCAGTGGCTGGCGCGCGAGGGATCCGATTGGCGCATTCGGATGCTGATCGCCAATCTCAAGCCGGTGCAGGACGTGACCGGCATGGCGGCGGCCACGGCAAAGTAGCACTGCCCCATCGGGCGGCGCAGGAGATGGGGCCGTCTGCGAGGGTCGCCTCATCCCAGGGCAATTCAACGCTCTCCGCGTGAGTTGACGTGAGACGGGCTGGTACGCAGAGCCGACACCCAAACCGCGCAGCGCAAATGAAAACGATTCCTAGATCATGAGATAGAAAGACCGAGATGGTGGTAGAGAGAACATAATCGCTTCTCAAGTGCGCGGCGATCGAGCAGCATGGTGTTATAAACCCAAGAAGAGCGTGATATGCTGATCCGAGCCGTGATTGGCAGTATCTTGGTTTTAGGGCCACTGTTCGTTGCTGGGACCGCGGCCGCCGAGGACAGTTCAGTCAAATCGCAGTTGGACTGAACGGCTACGCCGTAGGAGAAGCGGTAGCGCGAGGTCGAACGGTTGAGGGTATTTTCGGGTCTGGTCTGCATGAAGCTGCGGGCCGGCATACCGAAAGGAGACCTCGATGACAACGTTACGCGTGCAAATGACCGAAGACATGAGGGTGGCCGGGTTGGCGGCCGGAACCCAGCGCATCTACCTCGACGGGGTTCGCCGTCTGGCCAAGCACTACCGGCGCGCGCCCGACCAACTGAGCGAGGCAGAGGTGCGCGCCTACCTGCTTGCATTGCGCGAGCGGGGCGTGGCCCTCGGCACCTTCAAGACCAACCACGGCGGCATCCAGTTCCTCTACCGTCGAACGCTGGATCGCGATTGGCCGCTGTTCGGGGGGAAAAAGGATCCGTCCCCCGAAGCAGCGCCGCCTCCCGGTCGCCCTGCCGGACGCGCAGGTCCGTAAGCTCCTGGGCTGCATCAGGAGCCCGAGCCACAAGATCAGCCTCGCCCTGATGTATGCCTGCGGTCTGCGGATCAGCGAGGCCGCGACCCTGGAGATCGGCGCCATCGACGGCGCCAATCGGCTGCTGCGCATCATCGGCAAGGGCGACAAGCAGCGCCTCGTGCCGCTGCCTGCACCCCTGCTGGACGAGTTGCGCAGCTTGTGGCGAACGCATCGCCATCCGCGCTGGCTGTTTCCCAGCCGCGATGGCGCCAACCCGGTCAACCAGCACGTGCTGGGCCGCACCTTCAGGGCCGCCGCCCGGGCCGCCGGCATCACACTGCCGGTCACGGCGCACGCGTTGCGGCACAGCTATGCGACCCGGCTGCTCGAGCATGGCGTCGATACGAGGATCGTGCAGATCCTGCTCGGCCACGCCAACATTTCGACGACCGCCATCTACACCCACCTGACCGAGCCGACCCGCGTCTCGCTGCGCGGTGTCGTCGACGGATTGACGACCGGCCTCTGACACCGCGGCCCCGCCGTGATCGAGGTGGCGGACGTCTTCCGCCGCTTTGCGGCCGACTACCTGGCGGCCCATGGCGCGTCGATGCTGCCATCGCATCGGCGTGCCATCACCGACATCCTGGCCTGCCGCACCAAAGCCCTCGGTGGCCACCTCTGGCGTTGCGACCAGTGCAGCGCCGAGCGGTTCGCCTATCACTCCTGCAAGAACCGGAGCTGTCCCAAATGCCACACCGACCAGACCGAGCGCTGGCTGCAGGCCCGCCAGGCCGAGATGCTGCCGAGCCGCTATTTCCACGTCACCGTCACCATCCCCGAGGAGTTGCGCGAGGTGCTGCGCACCAACCAGCGCGACGGCTACGCCCTGCTGATGAAAGCCGCGGCCGAGGCGATCATCGAACTCGCCCGCGACCCGCACCATGTCGGCGGCACCGTCGGTGTGCTCGCGGTGCTGCACACCTGGACACAGCAACTCGTCTTCCACCCTCACGTCCACTGTCTGGTCACCGGCGGCGGTGTCTCCGATGACGGTCGCCTGTGGCATCCGGCCCGCACCGATTTCCTCGTGCCGGTCAGGGCACTCGCCAAGCTCGTGCGCGGCAAGCTCAGGGCCGGGTTCGCGGCGCAGCGTCCCGACCTGGTCCTGCCCGCCGCGGCTTGGGCGAAGCCCTGGGTCGTCCACTGCACCGCCTGGGGCGAGGGCGAGCAGGCCGTGCTGGACTATCTCGCCCGCTACGTGTTCCGCGTCGCCATCACCAATGCCCGCATCGTCGGTCTCGACGACCAGACCGTGACCATCCGCCACAGGCACCGCCAATCCAACCGATGGCGGGCCAGCCGCATCCCGGGCCACGCGTTCATGCGCCGGTTCCTGCAGCACGTGCTGCCCAAGGGCCTGCACAAGGTCCGCTACTTCGGCCTGTGGCACCATACCAGGCGCGAGCAGGCGGCCCGCGCCCGGCTTCTGCTGCAACTCGACCGTTCGGCTGCGGCCGCGCGCCATGACGAGACGGTCGAGGTCGCCGCCGGCGCGGCCACAGACCGCGCGCGACCCGACGGCCCCCAGATCTGTCCGTGCTGCCGACAAGGGCATCTTGTCCGCATCCGCCGCCTTTCCCCCAAGCAGGCGTGCGGACCATGACGAGGGCTCCTGTCCCATCCGATCAACACCGCTGTTTGCTGCTCCCCTCCCCAGCACCGCCACGCAGGCGAAGGCGGGGTGTTGCCCGATATCGTCGCAGTTCGGTCAATGGCGCCCGAAACAGCTGCTTCGGATTGACGGGCCCGCCCGCACACCCGACCTCATCCCGGGTCGCGCGCGCTTGTTTGGGCTCGCTGCGCCGCCAGCAGCGCCAATCGCTGGCGCACCCGAATTTCATAGCCAGGCGCCTGACCTGAAAATTCCAAAGGCCGCAATCGCGCCAAGCCGTTCAGTCCAACCAAGTTTCTGCATCGGCTACGCGACGCAGAAACTCTTAAATCGTTTTCCTGCCGCCGGGGTCCCCCCGGCGGGGTGGGCGCGCGGTCGCGCTATGTGAAAATTTGGATTTTGACACTTTATTAAGGGGCAGGCGCCGCTCAGCGGACTGGGGAGTCCTCCGCCCCGCACTCACTTGTGCGGAGGGCCGAGATCACGACCGAGCTGTCCACCACCACGCGCCCCACCGGGACAGGAGGACACACCCCACGGGACGTGTCCCGCCCTCATGCGGCGTGGTGCGTCACGCTGTCAAAGGGCGACCGGCAGAACGGAGCGGCGCGGTCCGGCGTGTGCCCTGGCTGCCCGCCGCCCTTGTTGACCGCCGCCGGAGGGCGAGCGCCGCCCGGCTTGCCTTCGCCGCGCGCGACCCCAAGCTTGCAACGCATGTTCGTCGTCGATGAGGAGACCGCCGCAGCGATCCGCCGCGCCTGGGAAGAGGGCGGCGAGCTGGCCGGCGTGGTCGAGCTGCGCCGCCACTTCCCGCTCATCGCCGACAACGCGCACGCGCGGCGGTGCGTGCGGGCTATCGTGGGCTGGGCACAGCCGTCGCAGCCCGCGTCGGACCAGGAACGGGGACAAGGCTGAGGCGGGCGCAGGACGGCCGAAACAGGCCCGTGCACTCGGACCCGGATTTGTCGGCGCGCGAGCCAAAAGCAACTATATGGAAAGTCCGCTTAGAGGTTCGGCTAGTTAAAACGTCTTTACGTCGAACCCAAGATATCGCATCGATTTCACCGTGCGCCCATTGCAGATGGGTATGTCTTCGCCATTAACCCAGCCGAAGGTCTCCTGAACACAGCTTCGCCCGAACCATGCCAACGCATACTCTCCGTTGAAGATGCAGTTTCCCATACGTTCGACGAAATCGCCTGACCCGAAAAGTAGATAGGTCAAGGTCTTCTTTACTTGACGTAAATCGTTATCACGCTTAAAGTCACACCGCAGGGCGGCCATAGCACCCTTGTGGAAGCGAAGCAAATCATGGAACGAATGGCAAACTGTAAGCGCGTCAAACAGCTGATCGTAGCTCGCCTCGATGATTTTTTCTGATGTCCCCAGCACCGTCTAAATCCTCGCGTAGTTGGCGGGCATCACATCGTCCAAATACGACCACCTCTGCCCGAACCATTTTTCAACATGGAGTCGCGCGTTCTGTTCCAGGTCGGCACCATGTCGTATAGGAGTAGTCTCGTAAGAGTCCCCCTGTGCGAATTTTTCCCGAATGAAGCTGAAAAAACTATCCATTTCTATACGGAACGGTAAGATTTCCTCTGGTTGTTGACGCTGGTTAAAATCCAGGGCTGTTCAACGCTCTTTTCTTTGGGGTTTGGGGCCGGGTGAGGCTGCAATGCCACATGCCGATGCAAACCGCCCTGTGATGGCTGCGTAGGGGTTCCTGCGACGCGGACCCTCTGCCTCCCTGGCTGGCAACCGTCACAGCCGTACACGAGGTTGCCATGGCGCCGTTCGCCCCTTTTGTCAGCTTGCTGGCCGACATCGAAGACCCAAGGCGGGCCGAGGGCAAGCTGTATCGACTGCCGCACGTCGTGGTGTTCGCCATCCTGGCGATCGTCGCTGGCGCCAACTCCTACCGAACGGTCCACAGCTTCATCGATGTTCACCTGGCCCAGTTGCGCGATGCGTTCGGCGTGACGTGGCGCAAAGCCCCCGCCTACACGACGATCCGTGGTGTCCTGCAGCAACTCGACCCGCTCTCGGTCGAGGCGGTGTTTCGCCGCCATGCCGCGGCCTTGAACGATGCCGCCACGGCCGGGGACCACCGCCATGTGGCCATTGACGGCAAGACCTTGCGCCGCAGCTTCGACAACTTCCTCGACCGCCGTGCCGCGCACCTGCTGAGCGCCTTCGCCTCCGATACGGCTCTGGTGCTGGCGCACCTCGACTGTGACGACAAGTCCAATGAGATCCCGACCGTGCAGACCCTGATCGGCGCTCTTGGGCTGAGCGGTGCCGTGGTCACGGTCGACGCCATGCACTGTCAAAAAAATCCTTCGCGCAGGCCGCTGCAGGCGGCGTTCACCTGATGGCCCAGGTCAAAGCCAAT
The DNA here is from genome assembly GCA_963818725.1 of uncultured Pseudomonadota bacterium. Classification (GTDB taxonomy): domain Bacteria; phylum Pseudomonadota; class Alphaproteobacteria; order Acetobacterales; family Acetobacteraceae; genus DATFDN01. The sequence continues at coordinate 1,094,427 of CAWFTU010000001.1, forward strand.
CAGCCCGCCCTGCATCACATCATTGCCGACTTGTGCGAGACCGCCGTGCCGCTCGATAGCACCCGCACGGTCGACAAGAAGCGCCGTTCCCGTGACGAGGCCCGCCAAGTCGAGGTGTTCGCGCCGGGCGATCGCCTCGCCAAAACCGAGTGGGCTGGCCACCTCCGCGCGGTGATCCGCGTCCATCGCGACGTTCTCACCCGCTCCGCCGCGACCGGATTGTGGCGCGCCACCAGCGAGACCGCCTTGTTCGTCAGCGACATCGTCCTGCCGGCCGCCGTCTGCGCCAAGGCCATCCGCGACCACTGGAATATTGAGAACCGCTCCCACTACGTCCGCGACACCAGCTTCGCCGAAGACGCCAGCCGCATCCGTTGCAACCCGGGCATCTTCGCCCGCCTGCGCTCGTTCGCCACCAACATCTTGCGCTTCAATGGCATCCACAACATCTCAGACGGGCGGCACCGCATTGCCTTCGGCGGCATCGACGCAATCCTCAGCATGCGCGTCATGAATTGAGCGTTGAACAGCCCTGGGTTAAAATCCTTGTAAATCCGTTCCAGTTTCCGAAATGCTGTCATGAAGTCTTGATAGGTTTTCCTGTAATCGTCGAGATAAACTCGTTCCTTGGATTTTTGAGGTCTGCCAACCCGAACCCCACCACCTGGTGAGACATCGCCGAACGCACTTATTATCTTGCTCTCTATTGCAGCTTCATTGGATGCCTTGTTGTCCGCGATGATCGCCTTGAACGACCGCAGGATTTTTTGGTCGAGTACCGCGGCTTCATCCCAATAGGCTTGGAAAAGCTGGACAAGCTGGTCGAACCGAGGGTCTTCTCGGTCAATGCCAACGCATACCTCGCGGTTCGACTGAACCCCGGAGTCTGTGAGGTTGGCTGAACCAACTAATGCCACCTCATCGCCGAATATGTAAATCTTCGCGTGGAAGCGAGATGATGTAAAATGTCGCATTGGAACGTTGAGCTTGGCAACCTCCCTAAGATCATCCGGGTTAGTCGCGGTTGAGAGGCGTACAACGAGCTTTACCGAGCATTTTCTGCCAACTATTTCGCGGACTAAATTGCTGTTCGAAAAAAATGGGGAGGCTAACAGCACCCCGCGTGATGTCTGCGTATATCGTTCAAAGGCAGCGCGTACTGTGTCGCGTGGGCCGTTCGTAAAAATCATAAATCACCAATGAGTTCAGGCATTCCCCAAACAGCCAACCTCGAAATCGTCGCCTGACTGACGTTGTAGCTGCGAGCAACGCTGCGCTGCGTTTCGCCTGCCTCGATCCGCGCCTGTACTTCGCGCTGCTGGTGAGGGGTGAGGATCGGCTTGCGCCCGAATTTCACGCCCTTCGCCTTCGCGTCGGCGCGGCCCCGCGCCGTGCGTTCGAGGATGCGGCGGCGTTCGAGCTTCGCCGCCACGCCAAGGATCGCGAACACAATCTCGGCAAAGTCGGACGTGGTGTCGAGGAACGGCTCGGCCAGTGACCGGATGCCAGCCCCGGCCCGCTGCATGTCGCGGGCGATCACCAGAAGGTCGGTCGTGTCGCGCGAGAGGCGGTCAACCGCCGGGATGATAACCACGTCGCCGTGCGAGAGGGCGGACATCAGCTTGCGAAGCTGTGGCCGGTCGGCGGTTGCGCCGGTCAGCTTGTCGCGGAACACCTTCTCACACCCGGCAGCCTTGAGCTGGGAGAGCTGGCCGGTGAGGCCTTGGGCGTCGGTGGAGACACGGGCGTAGCCGTAGATCATGCGCCCGATTCTGCATCAGAATTCTGCATCGAGAAAGCCCAAAAAATTCAGGCGTCTAGATTTGATGCAAATGTCTCACAGACCGTGCGAAAACTCGCTGGGGCGGCAATGCTGGTGAAATCGGCAGTCGGAGGTGCACGCCGAGGTCCCGGTGAGCCGAACGGGCGATTTCAAGAAATCCCCGGTTCCACATCGTGGCTGCCGGCGATCCTGCCAGCCGGTCCGGGGAAACCCCGCCAGCAGCAGCCTTTCAGGCCGCCACCGCGGCCATCAGCTGCGCGAAGCCGACGATGTTGAGCACCCGCCGGAGATTGTAGGCGAGCGCGGTCAGACTGAACTCGGCGCGGACCTTCTCCAGGCCACGCATCAGGAACGCGCCCTGGTTCATCCATTGCTTGATCGTGCCGAACGGATGCTCGACCGTCTCGCGACGGCGGTCGAGAACGCCTGGACGGTTCGCCAACCGGGCCTGCATCCGGTCCAGGACCGCTTCGTTCTCCAGACGAGAGGCCGTGCGAAACTTGCCCGCCGTGCACTGCGAACGGATTGTGCAATCGTCGCACGCCAGCTTGTTGGCGTAGTTGATCTTCTTCAGCCCACGCAGGAGAGACGATGAATACGGATGAAGGCGTTGACCCGCTGGGCAAACATAGCTGTCGCTGTCTGCGTCGTAGCGGAACTCATCCTTGCGGAACAGGCCGGCCTTGACCGAGGGACCGCGCTGCGGACGCGGCACGTAGGGCACAATCCCGGCGTTCTCGCAGGCCTCAATGTCCTCAACCTTGAAGTAACCCTTGTCGGCCACGGCCTCGATTGTCTCGACACCGAGAACCTCCTTCGCCGGCGCCGCGGTCTGCGTCAGCAGCCCCATGTCGAGGACCTGGTTGCTGACCTGCTGCTCGACGATCAGCTTGTGCTTGGCATCCACCGCAACCTGGACGTTGTAGCCCACCGCGACATGCGTGTGCGCCGCCATCCCCTCGTCTGGCTATTCCAGCGGCTTCGCCGCAGGAACCTTGGCCAGCCTCGCCCGGCTGTCGGGATCGGTCAGCGAGATCTGGTCCTCGCCGGTGCGGTCGAGCTGCGCCAACATGTCCTGGCACCGCGTACGACGGGAGCGGATGGCGGCGATCTTCTCGGCCAGGTTGTCGACCCGCGAGCCACTTGTTGTGGTCTCGGCGGCATCGCTCTGGTCAAGACGCTGGAGGTAATCGTCGAGCTTGGCATCGGCCAATTCGATAAACCTGGTCAGCGAGGCGCGGGTGAAGTTGCGGTCCTTGTTGTTGACCGCCTTGATGCGGGTGCCATCCACCGCCAGCAGTTCGCGACCGAACAGATCCAGCTGACGGCACAGCAGCACGAACTGCCGAAAGACCGGGCGGAACGCTTTGCGGTTACCGCGGCGGAAATCGGCGATGGTCTTGTGGTCCGGCTTCAGGTGACGCAGCAGCCAAATGACTTCGATGTTGCGATGGGTCTCGGCTTCCAGACGGCGACTGGATCGGACGCGGTTCAGATAACCGTAGATGTAGAGCTTCAACAGATCGGCGGGCGCATAGCCCGGCCGGCCGGTTCGCTGGGCGGAGACGCGGATAAAGCCCGCTGCGGTCAGATCCAATCCATCAACGAAGGCTTCAATGAACCGGACGGGGTTCTCGGGGCCGACGTAATCATCGAGCAATTCTGGAAGCAGCAGCGTCTGGGATCGGTCGTGACCGGCGATGTGCGTCATGACCCCGAGTCTAACGCATCTTGCGTCGAGCCGGAATCCGTTGCGGCACAGATTTCACACGGTCTGCTCAAATTCTGCAACCGCACACAGCGGATGTCGTTTCAGCGAACTGCTAGTGAATAGAACCCGACGGACGAGTCCGAAAGAGCGATGCCCTCGGCCCGGCGTTATATCCGGAATCGGGTGCATGCGCACCGGCATCAGCATAGACGTCACCGCTCGTGACCGCGAGCGATTGCTCGGCTACCCACACCGCTCCGTGGCACTTCCCTTATGGCTTGCGCGAAACTTGGATCGCCGCTTTCGCAGGAATGGACGAGGATGTGCCGCCGCACATACCCAAAGATTAACGACAGGCCCCACCCGGCTATTCGGCCTTGCTCTTCAGTGGGTGTTCGCTGCACTTTCCTTCGGAGCTGGCAACACTCCGACTTGCTTCATTGCCGTCGCCAAATCATAGTAGTCACGATCCCATGCCAGTTTTCCTGACGCCTCGCCGACGACCGAGACACCGCGTACATCAAAGTGCTTATTGGTTTTGAATAAACCGACGTCGGTCCCGGTCATGGTCCATTCCATGTAACCATTCCCGTCCTGCAGGAAGCTCTTGGTTAGCACGAAATGGATGTCGGGAGAAACGTCGAAAGTGAGCTTGACAAACTTGCGCAGGGCGTCCCGGCCGTGATTGACCGCCCCGAGAGTTACGTCTTCAAACACAACGTCATCGGCATACATCGCGACCACCTTATCCGGGTCGTGCGAGTTCCAAGCAGCAATGACCTGCTCGAACACGTCAGCCGCCGCAGCTGGACGCGCGCCGTAACACAACGTTAGGCAGAGCATGGCGGTCAGGAACTTTGGAACAAAGCTCGAGTAGCTCATAGGTTTCTTCCTCCCTGTAGTTGAGCCAACAAATGGTTATTCGTCCGCCGACGGTCTCCGATCAAAGCGGTGGCGCAGCACTCGCCACATTAGCGCGGGCGCCATCAGGGTGGGCGGCGGGGCGAGCAGGTGCATGACCCTCACGAACGCAGCCGCCACGACGGGGTCGTCCACGGCCGCCTTCCGCACCCGCGCCATATACGCGTTGATCAGCCGCACCGGGAACGGCCGCGGTCCCGGAACCTGCGGCAGGGCGAGATCGCCGCCCACCGCCATCTGCCAGGGCACGTCGATGATCTTCGCCGCGGCGGCGAAGAAGCGGGCCGCCAGCCGGTTCGGCGCCTCTGCTAGCGCATCGCGGAGTGCCAAAGCCTCGCACGCCGCCACCGTCATGCCCTGACCATAGATCGGGTTGAAGCTCGCCAGAGCATCGCCCATGGCGAGAAAGCCATCCGGGAATTTGCGCATTTGCTCGTAGCGCCAGCGCTGGCTGCGCTGGAAGTTGTAGGTCATCACCGGACCGAGCAACTTCGCCTCATCGGCCAGCGCCGCGATCTCACGGCTGCCGACCTCTTCTGCGCGCCGGCGCAGTGCCTCCAGCGCCGTCTCGACATGGTCGCCGGCGTAGCCGCCAACCCCGGCCACCCAGCGGGCGCGGCCCTGCTCATCCGGCTCCTGCGCGATCAGGACGTAGGGCCGCGGTAGCGCCGGAGTGGCTGTGCCGACCACGACGCTCGGCTCGCCATCTAGCAGCGTGTCGCGCCTAAAATAAGCGCTTGTGTAGGCGAGCCCGATCGTCACACCCTCCTCGGTGGGCGATCCGTAGCCCCAATCGCGCAGCCAAAACGGGCTGCGCGAGCCGCGGCCGGTGCAATCGACCACCAGCGCCGCCGGCCACGTCTCGGGGGCACCACCTGCGCGTTGCAGCTGCACGCCCGTCACTCGGCCGACCTCGTGTGTCGGTGCTAGCACGCCGATGCCGGACAAGACGCGCACGCGGGGCCATTCGCGTAACCGACGCCGCAACTCCTCCTCAATCAGCAGTCGGCTCGCGCCCACCGCTGTGGTACCGAGCGTGCTGCGGGCGAAGCGTCGTCCATTGGCCTCAACTGCCACTTTAAAACCGATGTCGCCGGGCTGCGCTCCCTGCGCCAGTAGGGCGTCGGTGAAGCCGGGGAACAGTTCTTCCAGCACTTGTAGCCCACGCGCCAGCAGCCCGTGCGGATGAATGGCGTGAGGCGTACCTTTACGCGCGGCGGCGTGCTCGGGCAGGTCATCGCGTTCGAGCAAAACGACCTCGGCATAGCGGTCCGCCAACACCCGCGTCGCCAGCAACCCGGCGATGCTTGCGCCGATAACGATGGCACGCCGCTCGGCGGGAGGGGTTGCAGAGCGCGTCGTATCCATGACGGGTCTCCTCAAGCGCGAGTGCGGAGGTGTTTCACTTATGTCGCGGGAAGGCGCTGCCCGGCTCCGAGTGGGCAGCCGAATGTAATCGAACTGGTGGCCGTCATGATGTGATGTGTGTCACAGCCAATCAGTCAACTGCCCGTGATCGCACATCCTGTTCCGAAACACGCGGCTCGCCGATTGTCCCGAAACGCTTTTTCCGTTCGTCGGGAATCGGCGAGGCGGCTTCCAACGGGGCAGCCCGTTGTCGGCGCGTTCGAGAGCCAAGCTGAGTTTCGGAAAGTGTTGATATTTAGCTGGTTGCGAGTTTTGCTGCTTGCCTAACTCACTGTATTATATGAGATAGTTGGACTTTCCGGCGCACACCGCTCAGGCTTCTCATGAAGCCATTTCCGGATGAGCACGATGACAGAAAGCCCCGCCACAACTCCGATTCCGGTTCAGCTCTCTGAGCCGGAGTTCGTCGCATTTATCTTCCCGCACCTGTCGATGCCCAGGCGCGGGCCGAAATGCAAACTGGGCTATCACCGCGTCTTCAATCTGATTCTGCGGGTACTCTACACGGGTATGCAATGGAAGTGCCTGCCGGTGCCACGAACAGACGATCGGACCGCCGTAATCCACTACACGACAATCTACAAAGCGTTCGCCAAATGGTCCGACGATGGCTCGCTCGATCAGGCCTTCCTCGCCAGCGTGCGGCATCTGGCGGAGCAACACCACCTCGATCTCAGCGTCCCTCACGGCGATGGCTCCAACACCGTCGCGAAGAAAGGTGGCGATGGCGTCGGCTATTCCGGCCACAAACATCAGAAGGGCGAGAAGGTCCTCGCGATCGTCGAGAACAACGGCTTTGTGTTGGCTCCGCTTCCTGTGGCGCCGGCGAATGAAGCCGATACCGTGCTCCTCTCGGAGGGGTTGAACGCCTTGAAGCGCGTGGCCAGGCTGACGGATCTGAAGATCGATGGCTCGTATCTCAATCTCGATGGCGGGTTCAATTCCAGGCACAACCGCAAGGCAATCTTCAACGCCGGGCTGGTTCCAAACATCAAGGAAAACCCGCGCAATCGGAAGACCCCGAAGCGGGGCCGGAAGCGGTTGTTCAATGCCGCCATCCATTCGTTGCGGCTATGCGTAGAGCGAACCTTCGCGTGGGAGGATAAATTCAAGCGGTTGCTGCTGCGCTTTGAGTTCAAACAGCAACGGCACTACGGTATGAAACTGATGGCGTACACGTTGATCAATCTGAGGCATTTCTGTGGTGCCTGAAACTTGCAACCAGCTATTGGTCAGTCGAGCCACCAGCCTCGGCTGGCCGCGCGAGCGGATCACCGTAATCGATGACGATCTGGGTAAATCCGGCACCACAAGCGCCGAACGGCAAGGCTTCCAGCGGCTGATCGCCGAGATCGGACTGGGCAAGGCAGGCCTGGTTCTCAGCCTGGATGCGTCACGTCTGGCCCGCAACAGCCGCGACTGGCACCAGTTGCTGGAACTGTGTTCGATCTTTGGCGTGCTCATCGCCGACGGCGAGCGCCTGTACGATCCCGGGGTTTATCACGATCGCCTGCTTCTGGGCCTGTCCGGCATCATGAGCGAGGCGGAACTGCACCAGATCAGGCTGCGTCTGCACCAGGGTGAACGACAGAAGGCAGAGCGCGGCGAACTGCGCCTGCCGTTACCAGCCGGCCTGGCTTATGCCGCCGGCGGCGAGGTTATCCTCAATCCTGACGAGGAGGTGCAGGCGCGGCTGCGGTTTGTGTTCAGCACATTCCAGGCATTGCAGAGTGCCAAAGCGGTGATGCGCGAATTGCAGCGGCATCGTCTTGCCCTGCCGGTGCGTCCGTTATGCGGCCCGGCGCCGCACGCCGTCGTTTGGATGCCGGCTGACAGTGCCCGCGTGCTGCAAATTCTGTAGAACCCGGCCTATGCTGGCGCCTACGTTTATGGTCGCCATCGCCAGGATCCGCTCCGTCGCCGCGCGGGTGCGCCGCATTGTGCGACGATCAAAGTACCGGTTGAGCAATGGCCGGTTTGTCTGCACGACGCTCATCCGGGCTATATCGGCTGGGAGGAGTTCGTGGCCAATCAGAAGCGTTTGGCCGGCAATGTCGCCTCACGTGCAGCGGAACGGCCAGGCGCCCCACGTCGCGGCTGGGCCTTGCTGCAGGGCATCGCCGTCTGCGGCCGCTGCGGCCGGCGCATGACACTGCGCTATTCGGGACCACGCGGCGACTATCCGCTCTATCAATGCAACGCAGACCAAGCCCAGGATGGCAGCCGGCGCTGCCAGGAAGTGCGGGCCTTGCCAGTGGACGCCTTGGTCGAGCACGTGCTGCTGGCGGCTTTGGCTCCTGACCAGATCGCGCTGGCGGTGGCGGCTGTCGGGCAGCTCGATGCGGAGACCAAGCTGCTGGAGCAGCAATGGGCGCTCAAGCGCGAACGCGCCCGCTATGACGCCGAGCGGGCCCAGCGGCAATACGACGCGGTCGAACCCGAGAACCGCCTCGTTGCCCGTTCGCTGGAGCGCGTCTGGGAGGAGAAACTGCGCCTGCTCGAGGCGGTCGAGCAGGCCTACGACGTCTGGCGCCGTGAACAGGCCGCGCCGGTTGCCGAGACCGATTGTGCCGAGATACGCGCCTTGGCGCAGGATCTGCCACGCCTGTGGCGAACCGCGGCGGCGGCCGAGCGCAAACGGATCCTGCGCCTGGTCGTGCGTGAGGTCGCACTCGACCAAAAGCGCGAACAAGGCATGGTTTGGCTGCAGATCACCTGGCAGACGGGTGCGACGAGCGAGTACCGGCTGCAGCGTCGCGTGCGGTCCTATATGGCTTGTGCCAACATGGATTGCTTGGAACGCCGCATCCGTGAGCTGAACCGGGCCGGCAAAATGGACCACGAGATTGCCATCACACTGAATGCCGAGGGGATGATATCGGCGCGTGGAGTGCCGTTCCTGCATGGCACGATCCACCTGTTGCGCAAACAATGGGGTATTCGGACAGTCAAGATCAATGGCGACGCGGCCAACCCGCTACGCTGGCCAGATGGCAGTTACTCGATCCAAGGTGCCGCCACGGCTCTGGGGATTACCGCACAAACGGTGTTCAAGTGGCTGCGGAAAGGTCGTCTACAGGGACGCCAGTTGGCGAAAGGTCAGCCTTGGCAGATCACTCTGTCAACCGATCAGATCAGGGCTTTATACCAACAAGTACGACGCACCAGACGATCCAAATAGGAGGCATCATGAAGCACTCGGCTCCGAGCGGCTCACCGGCGCCTTGCTCGACCGCCTCACGCACCACGTGCACATTCTGCCGCTGAACGGAGAGAGCTACCGCCTGAAGGCCTCCCAGTCTCGACAGCGGCGGGCGCGTGCCGCCACGCCGGAGAACGGCGACCGGGAAACAGGCGAGGTCAGAATCCCCGCCCTAATCCCAGGACGGATACCGCCAGGAAGACCCGACAACAAACCCAGGCAGGCCAGGCGAGACGTCACCGTCGGCTGGCCTGGTTTTACTCCGCCACCCTGGCCGGTTTTTCCTGCGCCGTTGTGGCTCTGCTAGCGAATTCTGGCCCAGGGTGCTGACGGATTTTGGCCCATCTTCCGTCCCTCAACCTACGGTCTCTCCGGCTTTGCCGGAGGGCTTGGAGTGGATTGGAACGCCAGAGTGGAATTGTTTGGGCAGCTGCGCCGGGAGCATGAGTTTGGTGTCGGGACGATCGCGGGCGTGGCCGCCAAGTTCGGCGTGCATCGCCGGATGGTTCGGCAGGCGATCGCGGGTGCGACACCGCCGACGCACAGCTACCCGCAACGGGCCAGGCCGAAGCTGGAGGCGGTTGCGGCGTTCATCGACCGGGTGCTGGACGAGGACCGGCGAGCCCCGCGCAAGCAGCGGCACACGGCGCGTCGCATCCACCGGCGGATCCTGGGGGAGTTTCCGGACGCTGCAATCGCGGAGTCGACGGTGCGCAACCATGTCCGGGCGCGCAAGCGCCAGATGGGGCTGGTCCTGCGCGAGACCTTCGTGCCGCAGAGCTACAGCTGGGGCCAGGAGGCGCAGGTCGACTGGTACGAGGCCTGGGCGGACCTCGGCGGCGAACGGACCAGGGTGCAGGTGTTCGCGATGCGGTCGATGGCCAGCGGGGCGGCGTTCCACCGCGCCTACCTGCACGCGACGCAGCAGGCGTTCCTGGAAGCGCACGAGCGTGCGTTCGACTGCTTCGGCGGCGTGTTCCACCTGCTGCGCTATGACAACCTGGCGAGTGCCGTGCGCAAGATCCTGCGCGGTCATTGTCAATCGGCGTCGAACTTTGACCCCGGATCGGCGTCCAATCGTGACCCCGTGTTGTTTGCTTGTGCCGGTAGTCCATAGGGGAGACCCTCGCGTTGCGGAGTGCCCATGCAGAGGCTGACGCAGCGGCGCGCGGGGGGTCCCCCGTGGACCCACCGGTGCAAGCCCTGGCGGTTGCTTGTGAAGCTCAGGCGCGGTTCTTGAAGCGCCAGCTGTCGTTGCCGGTCTCGACGATGTCGCAGTGATGGGTTGGGCGATCCAGCGGCGCGGTGGTCATCTTGGCGTCGCCCGCGAACACGCTCGGCCATTCACCAAAGGCGAGGTTCGTGGTGACGATCACCGAGGTGCGTTCGTAAAGGCGACTGACGGTGTGGAACAACAGTTGCCCGCCGACTTGGGCGAACGGCAGGTAGCCGAGCTCGTCGAGGACCACGAAGTCGAGACGGGTCAGGAAGTCGGCGAGGCGTCCCTGACGTCCAGCGCGGCCCTCAGCCTCGAGGCGGTTGACCAGGTCGACGGTGTTGAAGAAGCGCCCGCGCGATCCGGCACGGATGCAGCTTCGCGCGATCGCGATGGCCAAGTGCGTTTTGCCGGAACCGGTTCCGCCGACCAGGACCACGTTACGCTGTTGCGCGACGAAGTTGCCGCCGGCGAGATCGCGCACCAGGCTCTCGTTGATCGGCGTTCCCTTGAAGGCGAAGTCGTCGAAATCCTTGGCGAGCGGCAGCTTGGCGATAGTCATCTGGTACCTGATCGAGCGTGCCTGCTTCTCGGATATCTTGTACTAGCTAGGATTTAATCTGACAATCTGGTTTGTTTGGTGCGGGCAACCCGGGACCGGAGGACAGGAATGTCTCGCTCCGGTCGCCCAGAACCGAGGAGCCGACCATGACCAACGAACGCAAGGTAATCCGGGCCAAGGTAGGCCTGCTGGAGCTGGCCAAACAGCTCGGCAATGTGTCGCAGGCCTGCAAGATCATGGGATACTCGCGCGACAGCTTCTACCGCTTTCAGGAGCTCTACGAAAAGGGCGGCGAGATCGCGCTGGCGGAGATGACCCGGCGCAAGCCAATCCTGCGCAATCGGGTGGAGCCGGCCATCGAGCAGGCGGTCGTCGGGCTGGCCGTCGAGCAGCCGGCCTTTGGCCAAGTCCGGGTGGCCAAGGAGCTGAAGAAGCGCGGCCTGACGATCTCCCCGGCCGGGGTGCGCTGTGTCTGGCAGCGCCACGACCTGGAGACCATGAAGAAGCGGCTCAAGGCACTCGAGGCCAAGAGCGCACAGGACGGCCTGGTGCTGACCGAAGCCCAGGTCGCCGCCTTGGAGCGGGCCCGGCAGGACAACGAGGCGCATGGCGAGTTCGAGAGCGAGTGTCCGGGCTACTGCCTGGCCCAGGACACCTTCTATGTCGGCACGCTCAAGGGGGTCGGGCGGATCTATCAGCAGACCTGCGTCGACACCCACTCCAAGGTGGCGTTCGCCAAGCTCTACGACCGCAAGACCCCGATCACCGCCGCCGACCTGCTGAACGACCGCGTGGTGCCGTTCTTCGACGAGCACGGGGTCAAGCTGTCCCGCGTGCTGACCGATCGCGGCACCGAGTATTGCGGCACCTCGCAGGCCCACGAATACGAGCTCTACCTGGCGATCGAGGACATCGACCACAGCCGGACCAAGGCAAAGAGTCCGCAAACCAGCGGGATCTGCGAGCGCTTCCACAAAACGGTGCTGCACGAGTTCTATCAGGTCGCCTTCCGCAAGCGCATCTACAGCAGCATCGAGCAGCTACAGGCCGATCTCGATGTCTGGGTCAGCAGCTATAATGAGCAACGCCCTCATCAGGGCCGCTGGTGCTACGGCAAGGCCCCGATGCAGACCTTCCTTGACACCCTCCCGCTCGCCAGGGAAAAAATGCTCAACGCCGCCTGACGTCGGTCAGACATGATCCATCCGGCACCATACAGGCCAGCTGTCCGATCAAATGTCAGCTGGTACAGATATCTCGGCCTTGAGCAGGTCGCCGACGAAGCGCTGCGGTTCGTGCTTGCGCTTGATCGCCGCGGCCAGGGCCTCGTCACAGGCGCCCCTCATGCCGAAGAGCTTCAGCGTGCCCATCATGTCGAGGACTTCGGTCCGCTCCATGCTCATCGGCTCCTGAGCTGATCGTATCGGGCGCAATCGGCGGCGGGCACATGCCGAAGGGTCAGCGCATCCGGCGTGGCGATGACGGCGGTCGGTCCGGGATCGCGCTGCCGGGTGAGGATGTTGATGATCACGTCGGAGGAATGGACGCCTTCGGCCATCGCCTGCGCGCGGGCCGCTTCGACCGCCGGCAGCCCGTCGGTCAGCACGGCTGCCAGAATGGCGACCATCTGCCGGTCACCATCGTCAGAATCCGGCGAGGCGACGCCGCACCCGCTCCATCGCCGCGGGCAGGATCCAGTCCCTGAACGGCGCGCCATTGCGCAGGGCGCCAGGCTTGCGGGCCAGCACCGGCACGTAATGCCAAGGATCGTAGATTGTCTCGCCCCGTCCATAGCGGCGGCGATGTTCCCCTACGGCGCGTCCGTCCTGACGGATGACGATCCGGTCGGCATAGGCGTGGATCTCGACAGGTCGGCCGACCGCCCCGGCGCTGACCGAGCACTTGTTTTTGTCGAAGCGGACCAGGCAGGTCTTCGACACCGAGGCCGCCAGCGCGTGGAAGCCGTCGAAGCGACCGCAGTGGGGAACCAGCTTTGGCCGCTCGTCCTCGAACACCTCCCACACTGTCTGCTCGGGGCGCTCCGGATGGGCATGCGCCTTGGCGTAGGCGATGCACTTGTCCAACAGCCAACCATTCAGTTCGTCGTAGCTGTTCACCCGCAGCCGTGGCGTGAGGAAGCGCTCGCGCACCAAGCCGGCCTGGCTCTCCACCTGGCCCTTCTCCCAGCCCGCGGCCGGTGTGCAGGCAACCGGGTCCACCAGGTGATGGGCGCACATCTGCAGAAAGCGGCGATTGTATTGCCGGTCCTTGCCGACAAACACCGCCTCCACCGCTGTCTTCATGTTGTCGTAGACGCCGCGTGTGCAGGCGCCCTTGAAGAAGGCAAACGCCCGCTCGTGGGCGTCGAACACCATCTCCTGCGTCTCGCGCGGGCAGGCGCGAACGAACATCATGCGGCTGTGGCACAGGCGAATGTGCGCGACCGTCACCGTCACCGTGACGCCGCTCATCAGGACGACTTCGTGGCTCCAGTCGAACTGGTAGGCCTCACCCGGCGCGAACGACAGCGGCACATACGCCTCGGCCGTCTGTCCGGCGTGCTGCCCGCTCCAAAGCCGGGCATAGCGGCGAATTGCGGCGTAGCCGCCGTCGTGGCCCAACCCTCGCCACTCCTCGAAGAGGCGAACGAGCGTCAGCCGTTCGCGCGTCCCGCTCTCGGCGTTCTTCGTCAGCAGCTTGTCCAGCTCCGCCTTCCAATGCCCGATCTTGGGACGCGGCTGAACCTCCCGCTCATACGAGAACGACGTCTCGCCCGACCGCAGCACCTTGCGAACCGTGTTGCGCGACACCTTCAGGTCACGCGCGATCTCCTTGATCGACTTGCCCCTGACGAAATGCTCGCGTCTGATCCGGCCGACCGTCTCCACAATCAGCATCCCCCACCGCCCACCTCGAACTGAAGCAGGCAGCCCAGCAGCCACACATTCAGGGGTCAAAATTGCACGCCGATCCCCCGGCTCAGGGGGTCAAAATTGCACGCCGAAACACACGGTCATCGGCGGGAGGAGACGGTGCGGTTCGTGGCGTTCCGCTCGCACTGGCGGTTTGCCGCGGAGTTCCGCACCCCCGGCGAGGGGCATGAGAAAGGCGGCGTTGAGGGAGAGGGCGGCTATTTCCGGCGCAACCACCTCGTCCCGGTGCCGTGCGTGGCCGACCTCGATGCGCTGAACGCTCTGCTGCTGACGGCCTGCCGCGAGGACGAGGCGCGCGTCCTGGAGAGGCGTGTGGAGCCGGTCGGCGCCGCGATGGCGGGGGAGCGCGATCACCTGCTGCCCCCGCGCGGCCGAAGGGTTCGACCTGGCCGAGATCGTATTCCCTCTGGTGGACAAGCGGGGCTGCGTGGCGGTCAGGACCAACTTCTATTCGGTGCCGGTCAAGGCCGGCACCCGGGTGGAGGCGCGCATCCATCCGCTGCATGTCGAGCTCTGGTACGCGGGCCGGCGGATTGCGCGTCACGAGCGCTGCCATGGCCGCCGTCAGCAGGTGCTGGATCTCGACCACTATCTGGACGTGCCGGGCCACAGGCCCGGCGCGTTTGCCGGGTCCAAGCCGTTGGAGCGGTGGCGCCAGGCCGGTCGCTGGCCGGCCTGCTACGACGCGCTTTGGGACCAGCTGCGGGCCCGGCATGGCAAGCGGAACGGCACCCGCGCCATGGTGAGCGTGGTGGCGCTCGGGCGGGAGTTCGGCCACGACCGACTGCGCGGGGCCGTGGCATCGGCGGTGTCGTTGGGCGCCTGCGACGTCGCGGCGGTGCGCTACCTGCTGACCGAGGCGGGGCTGCACAAGGCGCCCGCCAAGCCGGTCGATGTCGGCGAGCTGGCTCGTTACGACCGACCCATGCCGTCGACGGCCGACTACGACACGCTTCTCCTCTCCAGCCCCTGCGCGGGCACGGCGTGATGAGCGACCTGCAGGGCCAGGCTATCCGCCAGCACTGCCGCGCGCTGCGCATGCCGGCGATCGGCGGCCAGTTCGCCCGGCTGGCGGAGGCAGCCCTCCGAGAAGGGCAATCCCACATCGGCTACCTCGAGGCCCTGCTGGCGGCCGAGATGGAGGAACGCGAAAGGCGGGCGATCGCCCGCCTGCCGCACGAGGCGCGGCTGCCGCGGATGAAGACGCTCGACGCATTCGCGTTCGACCGCTCCGGCGTCTCGGCCACCCAGCTGCGCACGCTGGCCGAGGGCGACTACGTGGCCAAGGCCGAACCAGTCCTGCTGGTCGGCGAAGCTGGCACTGGCAAGACCCATCTAGCGACGGGATTGTGCGTGGCGGCCTGTCGCCAGCGACGCCGGGTTCGGTTCACGACCGCGACCGCGCTGATCAACGAACTGGCCGAGGCGGCCCACGCCAACCAGCTCAGCCGCGCATTGGGCCGGTGGGAGCGGCTCGACCTGATCTGCATCGACGAGCTGGGCTACGTGCCGCTTGCCGAAACCGCGTGCGAGTTGATGTTCCAGGTGATCGCCGACCGGGCCGAGAAGGCGGCGGTGATCGTGACCACCAACCTGCCATTCTCCGAATGGTCGCAGGTCGTCCCCAACCCGCGGCTGTGTAAGGCGCTGATCGACCGTCTGACCGACCGGGCGCACATCATCACCACGGGCACGGACTCTTACCGGTTCCGCCGAACCACGGCGCAGCGCAAAGCAGGCAAAGCATGACGGGGAGGACGGAACAGCGACGCTGACGGGCTGGCTCGAGCCAGTCCGTCACAAAACGGAGGGTGGGCCAGAATTCATCAGCACCACTGGGCCAAAATTCATGGACACAGCCAACAGCGTGCGCATCGGGCTGGGGACAGGCTTGTTCGCCCTGCTCGGCCTCACATTCATCCTTGTCTGGGCCGACGGCGCGCTCGACCGGGACGCCGTCTGGACCGCCATTGACCCGCCCCGAAACGCCGCAAGCGACGGTTCCCCGTTCCGCACCCAGGAGAGCAGGGAAGCGGCGGTCGGCTGTGAGGGCTGCGGCCTGGTCTGCGTGCCGACATCCGATCCGTCCCGCTGCCCACGCTGCACCTCTGTCCTGCATCGGCGCAAACCCGACAGCGTGGCGCGCACCTGGGCGTTCACGATCGCCGCCGCCATCCTCTACGTGCCCGCGAACACCTACCCGGTCCTCACGGTCGTTCAGCTCGGTGCCGGCGCGCCAAGCACCATCTTGGGTGGCGTGCGCGAGCTCATCGCGAATCGCATGTACCCTCTCGCCGCGCTCGTGTTCTTCGCCAGCATCGCCGTGCCGATGCTGAAGCTCGTTGGGCTGTCGACTATGCTGGTGGCCACACAGACGGGACGCTCCGGCTGGCTGCGCGACCGGACCCGTCTCTACCACATCGTGCGCTGGATCGGGCGGTGGTCGATGATCGACATCTTCATGGAATCCCTGCTCGGCGCCCTGATCCGGTTCGGGGCCATCCTCACGATCCAGCCCGGGATCGGCGCCGTCGCCTTCTGCAGCGTGGTCATCCTGACCATCTTCGCGGCTGAAGGCTTCGATCCGCGTCTGATGTGGGATGCCGCGCAGCCGGACTCGGCGGTAGGGCTGACCCCGGCGCGTGCGGCGCCTGTCGAGAGCGCATAAGGCCCGCGAAGTTCAGGTCTATGCCGCCAAGCCGGTCCTCGGTGGTGCCATTTGCGAGCCTCCCGGGGCGGTGCCGCCTTTTCTGGTGGTGACGGTGCGGGAATCGGCCGCACACTGCTTCTCAATGGGCGCGCCTCGGGCCTGACTGGGCGGTGCGCAGCAGTCGGCCAGTGCTCACGGGGCGCGTCACGGCCCGACAGACGATAGTCATCGGTCAGCGTGATAGCCCCAACCGGGACGATGGACGGGCCGGGGCAATCGGTCCTACGCAGGGCGCTGCCCGGCCGCCTTGGCTGGGCGCGCCCCCCGCCAGCGAAACCGGACAGCGCCAGCGGGGCTGCACTCCGCGGCGACGCCCTAATGGTTGCCGCTGCCCCCTGTCTCCTGGATTTGCCGGAGCACCGCGTCGAGGTTGAACGCGGCCGGCTTCTGCCGCGGCGGGAACGTCTCGAAGGCCGAAATCTGCTGGGCCACGACCGCCTGCATCCCGTAAAGAAGATAGGCGTGGGAGATCACCCAGTCCCAGTAGGTGTTCGAGTTCTCGTCCGCCCGCTCGAAGGGATCGCGGCGCAGGTTGAACATCTTCGGCGCCCGCAGCTTCACGAAGGGCTCGAACCAGCACATCAACTGCTTTGCCCGCTGCTCCATGAGCACCATCTTCCAGTCGCCCGTCCGGATCGCCAGGATGTCGCCGTCGTCGCTGATGTAGAAGAAGAACTTGCGTGGACTCTCCTTGGCCTCGCCGGCCAGGTAGGGCAGCAGGTTGTAGCCGTCGATGTGCACCCTGAAGGTCTTGTCCCCGACCCTGTGCCCGCCCAGGAGCTTTTCCGCGATGTCGGGCTCGCCCGCGGCGGCCAGCAGCGTGGGCAGCCAGTCCTGGTGCGAGGCGATGTCGTTCAGCACCGTCCCAGGCTTGATCTTGCCCGGCCAGCGCACGAAGATCGGCACGCGCCAGCCGCCCTCCCAGTTGGTGTTCTTCTCGCTGCGATACGGGGTGATCCCGCCGTCCGGCCAGCTGTTGTAGTGCGGCCCGTTGTCCGTTGAGTACATGACGATGGTGTCGTCGGCGATGCCCAGCTCGTCGAGCTTGTCCAGCATCCGGCCGATGTTCTCGTCATGGGCCACCATGACATCGTTGTAGTCGCCCTGGCCGCTTTTGCCCTTGTGCTTTTCGGCGCAGTGGGTCCTGAAGTGCATGGCCGTCGTGTTGTACCACATGAAGAAGGGCTTGCCCTCCTTATGGACCCGGTCGATGAAGGCGAGCGCGTGATCGGTCACCTCTTCATCGATGGTCTCCATGCGCTTCTTGGTCAGCGGGCCGGTGTCCTCGACCCTCTGTCCGCCCTTGCCGTCGGCCCAGGAATGCAGCACCCCCCTGGGGCCGAACCGCTTCTTGAACTCCGGGTCCTTCGGATAGTCCGGGTCTTCCGGCTCCTCCTCGGCGTTGAGATGATAGAGGTTGCCGAAGAACTCGTCGAAGCCGTGCATCGTGGGAAGGAACGCGTCCTTGTCGCCCAGGTGGTTCTTGCCGAACTGGCCGGTGACGTAGCCGAGTGGCCTCAGGAGGTCTGCAATGGTCGGGTCTTCGGCCCGGAGGCCGACATCGGCGCCGGGCATCCCGACCTTGGTCAGCCCGGTGCGGATCGGGTTCTGGCCGGTGATGAACGCCGCCCGCCCGGCCGTGCAGCTCTGCTGGCCGTAGTAGTCGGTGAAGGTCGCGCCCTCGTGCCCGATCCGGTCGATGTTGGGGGTCCGATAGCCCATCTGGCCGCGGTTGTTGTAGCTGATGTTCCACCAGCCGATGTCGTCACCCCAGAGGATGAGGATGTTCGGCTTGCCTGCTTTCGCCATCTCGATCTTCCCTGGTCAGTTGTTTAGTTGCCGGGGCGGGTCGGGTTCGAGCAGAAGCGCCCGCAAGCGCTCCGGCCCGATCACGCGGCCGAGCTCCCTGAAAGCGAGGTACGGGATCAGGATCAGCAGCATCAGCAGGGCAGTGGCGAAGACCTGGAGCAGCGTGCCGCCCCACAGGCTCCGAACTGAGGCGATGACCGTTCGGCCGTGGATCAGGCCCCGGATGATTTCCTCTGCGGCGGACAGCGCCATGAGAAACAGCAGGAAGATCACCGCTTTTGTGAGCAGCGCGAACACCATGCGCCGAGGACGGCGGCGCTCGCCGATCCTGGCCGCGTGCCCGATCATGATGAACTTTCCGACCAGTAGCGCCTGGATCGCGGCGGCGCCGTAGGGCACGTACTCAACCCCGTTGGCGTGCAGAACCGCGGCCTTGTAGAACACGATCGCAGCGAAACAGATGTAGAGATAGGCGCAGATCAGCCATAACTGGACGAGCTCGTGGCGGACCCGTCTGCCGAGGTTCGCGGCTGCATGAGACATCTCACTCGCTCCTGAACCAGACGAACACGATAGCGTAGGAAACCGGACCCACAGCGGTCAGTGTTGCCACCGCGAAGTACGAAGGGGTCTGGCACCTGGCTTGGTGTTCGATCTCCTCGTGGGCTTTGGCTTCCGGCACAGTCTTCAGCCTTTCCGGGCTAGACGCAATACGGTTCACTTAAGGCAAAATCCTGTTCACTTAAGCTATCGGCCGAATACCAACCAATTGAAAATGCAGAATTCGCCTTGGTTCTCCCTGCGGCACAAACAACTAAAGTGAACCGTATTGGGGCTAGACGAGACGCAGCAACACGGCGAAAAACGCGAACAGGCCAATGCAGACCAGGAGCATGGCGATCGCGAGGATGGGCGAGTGCATGCCCTCCCTGGTCAGCCCGGCGATGGGCGCGAAGGTTTCACCCCAGAGATAGCGGACGGTCCACAGGGTACTGCCACAACGAGACAAGGAGCCCCAGGACGCCGCAGGAGATGAGCGACAGACCCAGATACCGTGGCGCGCCGGGGAGGTAGGCCGGGTGAGCGCCGGGCGTCTGCTGCAAGCGCTCGAAGAACTGGACGATCGCGAAGCCGAAGCCGATCAGCGCGACCGCGGTCCGCAGCCACGACATCATCGTGCGTTCAAGGCTGAGCCGGGTCCGGACCCAGGCCATGTGGCTGTCGGCTGTGACCCTCAGCTCGAACCTGCCTGCGCCATCACTGGAGCTTGCGTCCCTCATGCTGAGCCCCTGACGCGTGGACGGGCGAATGCGCGACCCGGGCACACGAGCACTGGAGGTTGAGGTCCAACCACGTATCGGAACCCGACGCTCCGCAGGGCCAGGTTGGTCCGGGCGACCTCGGTGTGCCCACCCAAGGCCATCGCGTTCTGCCGTGCCGACGCCAGCTTTGCCACAACCCTGGAGATGATTTGCTGCCCTCGGGCACCCATCGTCCTGCCTTCCGACGGGAATAGCTGGTCGCTATCCGCCGCATCCCTGATCGTTCCCACCAGCCGCTGATCCGCGGGCTGTCGGCCTCCCCCGGTAGGATCACCGCGACAACCAGTCGCGGCGGCCGGGCGTCCCGTGGCCGTTTCGGCCCCGCCCCCCTCTCGCATGTGCCGTTGCCTGCGCAACCGACCGTGCGCCGAGAGAGCCAGCCGGAACCCTACCCGGGTCTATAAGCGGGAATCTATGCAAAATCGGCAAAACCGGCAGAGCCCACACGGATCAGAGCCGGTGCCGTCGCGAGGTGTGTGGAAGTTTTTCGAGTGGTGCGCCTCTGAGCGCGCGGAGGACACCGGCTCAGCCGGCGCGGTCTATTGGAACGACTGGCGCGAGCGTGGCTCCGCTTCGGGAAGTTGCGGTTTCTGCATAGGCGAGGGTTGCGGGGCCGATGTAACGGCTCCGGCGACGAATGACGGGGCGGGACCATGGCCATCCAACGGACCCGCGCTGAGAAGAGCCCTGGCCTGGGCCGCGCCCGGCGCGCTGGCCGGGGCGCTGGGCACGGCCGACGCGCGGCAGCCGATCAACGCGGCGCCGCCGGCCGCCCCACAGGCCTGGCAATTCAACGTCGCGCGCAACTGCTCAACCCACCCCGCTTCGCGCAATGCGTTGATATAGAATGATTTTCAGCAGTCTCAGAAAACGGGATAAATTTGGGCAGTTGAAGTAAAATCCGCGGCGATACCAGATACTTATTTATATCGTAATATCGCAGCCTTGGCCGTTACATGCGTCGGATTCGATACTGCCGTTACGCCCAAAATCGCCTCGCCCAGAAAGCGTTGTTTATCAATGATTTGCGGAGGGAGGGGTGGGTTGAGCAGTTACCGTCGCGCCTTGCCTGTGACTGCCCACCATCAACAGCGCGCAGAACTACAACCAGTTCAGAGGGGGCATGTCGGCAACTATCGATACTTGTCCTTCAATCAGAGCAGCGCCGCGGTGGTGAGGAAGATGACGAGGGGAGGGCCGATGCTCATGGGGGACTTCACGTTCGAGTGATACCGGTGACGCTGCCTCCGGTATCCCTCGGGTGCCCCATCCAGTCGGTTGGCAATCAGAGTGATACAGACCCAGAATGTCACGAAATAGTCTTGGTTTGGTTTCGGTTGCCCTCGAAGTGTTCTGGCTTGGTGTGTATGCTCCCTCGCGACCCCGCCGTTCGGGGCGAGCGGCCGGAGGTGAGCGATGGCGGACGGCGCGACGCGAAGTTTCCGTGATCCTGAGGAACACGCGGCGGCCATTCGCGCCAGCACCGTGAGGATGCTTGTGACCGCACCGGGGGCGTTTCGGTCGCAACTGACCCGGATCGACCTGGGCCGGCTTTGGATGCAGCGCAGTCGAGAAACCCTGCCCTATGTCGGCCACTCGGCGCTCCACAAGGGCCGAAGCGTGATATTCTTCCTCGCCGGGGCCGAGGAGAGGCCGATCCTCCACAGCGGGATGGAGCTGCCCCCGTCGAAGATCATGCTTCACGCGGATGGCGCCGAGTACTACCGCTGCACCTTCGGGGAGTGTGGGTGGGCGTCGATGTCGCTGCCTTCCGAGGACCTTGCCGCGGCGGGGCGGGCGATCACGGGTCGTGGCCTCACCGCGCCTCCGGCGAACCGGCTGGTCCAGCCGCCGCCGCACCTGATGCTCCGTTTGATGCGCTTGCATGAGGCCGCGGCGCACCTCGCCGCCACGGTCCCCGACATCCTGGCCCATCCAGAGGTCGCGTGGGCCATCGAACAGGAGTTGGTGCGGGCGATAGTCGCGTGCCTGACCGACGGCGCGGCGGTGAGAGGCCCGGCTCCTCCGGATTGGCGTGTGCCGGTGATGCAGCGTTTCGAGCGGGTGTTGGAGGCGAACCGGGACCGCCCCCTCTATCTGCCCGAGGTCTGCCGGGCGATCGGCGTTGGGGACCGGACACTGCGGTTGCGCTGCGCGGAGCACCTTGGCATGAGCCCGCACCGCTATCTGTGGCTGCGGCGCATGCATCAGGTGCGCCGCGCCCTCATCCGGGCTGATTCCAGCAAGGCGACGGTGACCGACATCGCCATCGACTTCGGGTTTGGAGAGCTCGGACGCTTCGCGGTGACCTACGGGAGGCTGTTCGGCGAGAAACCCTCGGAGACGCTACGGCGCGCGCCCGAGATGGCGAAATCCGTGCCCGGGCCCACCCCCAGGGGCAGTTTTCCGATTTTGCCATAGCGGCCACCGCCGGGGCGTGGGACCCTGTCTCGAACGTCCCGGTGTCGCAGCGCCCAGGCGCCCCCGATCCGGCCCGGAGCTTCGGCTGGCAGGACGAAATGCCAAAGAGCGGCTCGCTCCTCTATGACGATCCCGACGACTTTCAGGCCGGCCTGCCCAGCTCGGTTGACCTTGTGCTCGAACGGCCCCCTGCGTTTCGCGCCCGCCTGACCTCTGTCAGCCTCCCCGATCTCAAACTGGTCCGCGCGCAGGAAGGGTCGGCGCGCGCGGCGTACGTGACCTTGCCACCGCAACGGGCGCTCATCAGCTTCGCCACGAGACGAACCTCTCAGCTCCTTGTGGACGGCATCGCGCTGCCGCCGGGCGAGCTCTTCTTTCATGGCGCGGCGGAGAGTTTTCACCAGCGCACGCTGGCGGCGGCGCGCTGGGGGTTGGTCTGTCTGACGCCGGCTACGCTGGCCGAGTTCAGCGCGGCAATCACCGGGCGTTCCCTGGATCCGCCGCGGCTTGGATATGTCGTGTGCCCGAAGCGGGCTGACGGTCTGAACCTGCTGCGCCTGCACGCCCGCGCCGGACGCATCGCCGAGAGGACCCTGGACCACATCGCGCATCCCGAAGTCGTCCGTGGCCTGGAGCAGGACCTGCTGCTCGCGCTGATGAACTGCCTTGGGGACGGGGAACGGGGTGGCGGTTCTGCTACCCGGGACCGCAACCGTCGGGTGCTGGCGCGCTTCGAGGCGGTCCTGGCGGCCCACGCGCACCAATTGCTGGAAGCCGCCGAGATGGGCCGCCTCGTCGGGGAGTCGGAAGAGTGCCTGAACGAGGTCTGCGCGCAATCGCTCGGCATGAGCCCTGGGCGCTATCAGCTTCTGCGCCGGCTCAAACGCGTGCGACGAGAATTCTCGCCGGCGGCGCCGGCCGGAGTCAGGGTCGCGGACGTTGCAAGGCGCTTCGGCTTCAACAACCTCGCCCGTTTCACGGTGGACTATGTCGATCAGTACGGCGAGCTCCCCCCGTTTGGCCGCGAGACCGCCGACGGGGCGCGAAAGTGACGGCGCGCTTGCCGTTTCTGCATAGCCGCAACACGGGTAGGCGCTTCAAACTGACAGGAATGGATGAAACCTCGCCTGCCTTGGCAGGCCAGGGAAGCGCCGGCCTCTGCCGCGAGGATGTGGCCGACCGCAGCCGCTAGGCGCCGTTGGGGAGTGTGATGAACGCACAAGGCCAATCGATTGAGACCCAATCGGGAGAGACGCCGCCCCTCCCCGGAATGGCATGGATCCCCGGCGGCACGTTCCGGATGGGATCGGACCGGCACTATCCGGAGGAGGCGCCCGTTCATAGTGTGACGGTCGGCCCGTTCTGGATCGACCGCGCGCCGGTCACCAACCGCCAGTTCCGCCGGTTCGTCGAGGCGACGGGCTATGCCACCGTCGCGGAGGTCGCGCCCGATCCGAAGGACTATCCGGGCGCCCTGCCGCACATGCTCAAGCCCGGCTCGCTGGTCTTCACGCCGCCCAACCATCCCGTCCCGCTCCGCGACTGGTCGCAATGGTGGCGGTTCGAGTTCGGCGCCAACTGGCGCCGGCCGCATGGCCGCGGCAAGTCGAACCGAGGTCTCGACGACCACCCGGTCGTGCACATCGCGCTCAAGGACGCGCAGGCCTACGCGGCGTGGGCGGGCAAGGATCTGCCGACGGAGGCCGAGTGGGAGTTCGCCGCGCGCGGCGGTCTCGACGGCGCCGAGTTCGCGTGGGGCGACGAGATGACTCCGGGCGGACGCCACATGGCGAACACCTGGCAGGGCGAGTTTCCGCATCAGAACCTTGCCACGGACAGGTACGCGCGCACGTCCCCGGTCGAGGCGTTCCCGCCGAACGCCTATGGGCTGTTCGACATGATCGGCAACGTGTGGGAGTGGACCACGGACTGGTTCGCGTCCCGGCACACGGCGGATGCGCCGAAGGCGTGCTGCGTCCCCGAGAACCCGCGCGGCGGGCCGGAGGCCGGGAGCTGCGACCCGTGCAACGGGTCGGCGCGGATTCCGCGCAAGGTCGTCAAGGGCGGATCGCATCTCTGCGCCCCGAACTACTGCCGCCGCTATCGCCCCGCCGCGCGCCACGCGCAGCCTGTCGACTCCGGCATGAGCCATGTTGGGTTCCGGTGTGTCATCAGAGCCTGAGCAACAAGGAGGAACTTGACTATGGCCGATAAGGGTTTGCCCAAGTCGATGGGCCGCCGGGACATGCTTCTTCGCAGCACCGCAGCCGCCGCGGTCGTGGGCGTTGCATCGAGTACCATGGCCGAAACCGCGCAGGCACAGGCTCAGGGCCAGCCGCAAGGCCAGTCCCAGGGCCAGGGGGCGTCGCGCCCGCCCAACATCCTGTTCATCATGGGCGACGATGTCGGCTGGTTCAACATCGGTGCCTATCACCAAGGAATCATGTCGGGAAAGACGCCCAACCTCGACAGGCTCGCGGCGGAGGGCATGCGCTTCACGGACTACTACGCCGAGGCGAGCTGCACCGCTGGCCGCGCCAATTTCATCACCGGCGAGCTGCCGTTGCGGACCGGCCTGACCACGGTCGGCCAGGCCGGCGCCGATGTCGGGATCCCCGCTCAGGCGGTCACGCTCGCCACGGTGCTGAAATCGCTCGGCTACGCCACCGGGCAGTTCGGCAAGAACCACCTGGGCGACCTGAACAAATACCTGCCCACGGCCCACGGCTTCGACGAGTTCTTCGGCTATCTGTACCACCTGGACGCGATGTCCGACCCGTACTGGTCCGACTACCCGGATGGTTGGTGGGACAAAACCGGCCCGCGCAACCTCGTGCATTGCTGGGCCACGGACGTGGATGACCCCACGGTGATGCCGCGCTGGGGAGGGGTGGGCAAGCAGCGCATCGCGGACGAGGGTCCGCTTGCGCCGTTCCCGAACATGAAAGACATGCAGAATTGGCAGATAGGCCGCCCGGCCAAGTACGACATGGAAACCTTTGACGAGGTGCTGGTCGGGCACAGCAAGCGCTTCATGGACGACGCGAAGAAGGACGGCAAGCCGTTCTTTATCTGGCACAACACGACGCGCATGCACGTCTTCACGTACTTGTCGCCGCAATACCAGGCGATGATGAATAGCAAGGATAATTATAATGTCGAAGAGGCCGGAATGGCGCAACTCGATGACTGCGTTGGCCAGCTGTTGAGGCACGTGGATGATATCGGGGAGGCCGACAACACGATCGTCGTCTTCACGACCGACAACGGCGCGGAAGTCTTCACCTGGCCCGATGGTGGCATGACGCCCTTCAAGGCGACCAAGGGCACGGTCTTTGAAGGCGGCTTTCGTGTTCCGGCGATCATCCGGTGGCCGGGCAGGATCAAGGCGGGCGCCGTCGAGAACGGCATCGTCTCAGGCCTGGACTGGCTGCCGACGCTCGCCGCCGCCGCCGGGGCACCCGACATCACGGAACAGCTCCTCCATGGCGTGAAGCTGGGCGATCGAACGTACAAGAACCACCTGGACGGCTACAACCAGCTCGACCTGCTGACGGGCAAGGGACCGAGCGCCAGGCACGAGGTGTTCTACTTCGGCGGGCCTGCGCTCGGCGCGATCCGCATCGACGACTTCAAGTACACCTTCTTCCAGCAGCCCTATGGCTGGCCTGGTGAGAAAACGACGACGGACATGCCCACCATCGTCAATATCCGCCAGGATCCGTTTGAGCGAACACCCTCGATCCGCGGCGAATTGCTGAACGAGCTGGGCGGGGGCTATATGAATGACTTCTACGCCCGGGAGTTCTGGCGCTTCGTGCAAGTGCAGCAAAGGGTCGCGGAGCTAGCGGCGACGGCCGTCGACTTCCCCCCAATGCAGACGCCGGCATCATTCAACTTGCAGGCTGTGAAAGAAAAGGTTCAGGAGATGATGAAAGAGCACGAGGGCCAATAGGAGCAGAGAGATTGACGGTCGGTTCACTTTGAGCGTCGACGGTCCGAGTGGTCCGGAAGAAAGCTTATATATTGTCGCCAAGGGCGGGGAACCGGCCGCGCACAAGGGGGCGGCAACAATCCGGCGATCGCGCTCCTCTCGGTGATCGGCAGCAAGCCGCGCGCCATGCGCAGCGCATCGACTCCGGCATGAGCCATGTCGGCTTTCGGTGTGTCGTCAGAGGTTAGCAGATAGCAAGGAGGGAAACCGAAGCGGCTTTGCCTACGAGTATCGTCCAACCGAGGAAGGAGGGGGATCATGAATAAAGCGATACGCGGCATGAGCACCGCCGTCGCGCTTATGGCACCGGTGTTTGGCTTTGGGGTTGCGCCTGAGCCGGCGAATGCGCAACAGAGCCAGCCGAACATCGTGTTCATCATGGGCGACGACATCGGCTTCATGCAGCCGAGCATCTACCACCGTGGCTTGATGGTCGGGGAGACGCCCAATATCGACCGCATCGGGCGAGAGGGCTCGATCTTCATGGACTACGTCGCCATGCAGAGCTGCACCTCGGGTCGCAACGCCTTCTTCACCGGCATGTATCCGCTGCGCACCGGCCTGATCCCGCCGCAACTGCCGGGCAGCCCGTCCTACCTGCGACCCGGCACTCCGGCGCTTGCGGCGTTCCTGCATGATCTCGGCTACACCACTGGCGAGTTCGGCAAGAACCACCTGGGCGACCACACCGAGGCGTTGCCCACGGCGCACGGTTTCCAGGAGTACTGGGGCTATCTCTACCATCTGGACGCGATGCAGGGAGTGAGCTTCCCCGACATCAACAAGGCCCCGCTGGTGCAGGGCGTCGCACCGCCGTGTAAGAACACGCCGATCCCAGGCCTTCCGGAGGTCCCGGGCGCCGTTGATCCGAGGACCACCGTGTGCCTGACGCCACCACGCCCCGTCCTCTCGTGCACATCATCCGACGGCACGCAGCAGAACCAGACCTGCAAGGATCAGGGACCCCTGACGCTGGAGCGCTCGAAGACGGTGGACGAGGAGATTCGGCAAAGGTGATCGACTTCCTTGACCGCAACGACCCGAAAAAAACCAACAAGCCGTTCTTCGTCTGGTACAACCCGGCGCGCATGCACGTGACGACGGTGCTGCCGGACAAATACATGGCCATGGTCGGCGAACCTGGCGGCAAGGACTGGGGCGTCAACGAAGCCGGCATGAAGCAGATGGACGACAACATCGGCTACGTGCTGAAGAAACTGGAGGACATGGGTCAGCTCGACAACACCATCGTCGTGTTCACCACCGATAACGGCGCCGAGGCGATTTCGTTCCCCGATGGCGGCGTGACGCCGTTCAAGGGCCAGAAGGGCGAAGCATGGGAAGGCGGCTACCGCGCTCCTCTGGTTGTCCGGTGGCCGGGGCACATCAAGCCCGGCACCGTGCACAACCAACTGTTCGCCGCGCTCGACTGGCTGCCGACGTTGGTCGACATCGCCGGCGGACCCAAGGGCGACGATCTGAAAAAGCAGATCGAGGCCGGGCAGTACCCCGGCATCGTGAAGACCACGCTCGACGGCGTCGATCAGCGCGACTACCTTGAAGGCAAGTCGGCGAAGTCGGGGCGTGACTACTTCTTCTACTTCTCGGGCGCGACACCCTCGGCTGTGCGCTACAAGAATTGGAAGATGTACTACACCATGTCGCAGCCTGGCCCGGCCGGTTGGATCATGCCACTTATCCCGTTCCACTTCACGTTGGTGCAGAACATCAAGCGTGACCCGTTCGAGACGAGCGTCGGGATCGAGCAGAAGTCGGCGATGAGCCTGGGCGGCGCACTCGGCGGCCCAGTCACCGCGTTCCAGGACCGACTGGAACATGCTGCCGATCGGCCAGCAGCTTTGGCTGCAACATCTGGAATTGTACGAGAAGTTTCCGCCGCTGCAAGCGCCGGAGTTGTACAACCTGAGTCAGATCGTCGCGCAGGTGAAGGCGGCGACGACGATCAGTCACGCGGGCGAATAGCTGCGCCAGGCGGGCGGCCCCGAAAGGGCCGCCCGTTTCCACACCTCCCCAATGAAGGCATCGGCAAGGGAGATGACCATGGCAGATCCTGTTTCGGGCGGTCCGAACCGCCGCCACATGCTCGGCGTGCTCGCGGCGCTGCCAGCGCTGCCCGCTCTGTTCGGCGCGACCACGGCACAAGCGCAGACCGCGCCGCTCGCTTCGTGGAGGGACGGGCCGGCAAAGCAGGCCATTCTAGACTTCGTGAGACGAACAACCGACCGCGCGAGCCCGAGCTATGTGCCGCCAGAGGATCGCATCGCCACGTTCGATCAGGACGGCACTCTATGGGTGGAGCATCCGCTCTACACCCAGGCCATGTTCGCGCTGGACCGGGTGCACGCGTTGGCGCCGCGCCACCCGGAATGGCAGAGCCAGGAGCCGCTCAAGGCGGTGCTCTCCAACGATTTGCCAGCAGTGGCGCGTTTCACGGAGCGGGACTGGGCAGAGATCATCTACCTGACCGATGCCGGCATGAGCCAGGCGGCCTTTCGGGAGATCGCCGAGCGATGGTTGGCGACGGCAAAGGATTCGAGGTTCAAACGGCTCTACACCGAACTTGTCTACCAGCCGATGCGGGAGGTGATGGATTATCTGCGCGCCAGCGGGTTCAGGACCTACATCGTCACCGGCGGCGGGCAGGATTTCGTGCGGGTCTATTCCCAGCGCGTGTACGGCATTCCCCCCGAGCAGATCGTGGGATCGAGCCTCGCGACGAAGTACGAGATCGAGGACGGCAGGCCGGTGGTGATGCGGCTCCCGAAGCTGTTCTTCGACGATGACCACGCGGGCAAGGTGATCGGGATCGACCTCTTCATCGGCAAGCGCCCCTATGCCGCCTTCGGCAACTCGACCGGGGACCGCGAGATGCTGGAGTGGACTGGCGCGGGCGAGGGCGCGCGGCTGAAGATGCTGGTTTACCATGATGATGCAGAGCGGGAGTGCGCCTACGAGCCTGCGGGCGGCCTGCCGGACACCAGGGTCGGCACGTTCAGCCAGTCGCTTATGGACGAAGCGAGGTCCCGGGGTTGGACGGTGATCAGCATGAAGAACGACTGGAGGCGCACCTTTGCATCTGAATAGATGTCGCTCTCCTTTCAATAGAGGCTGCGAGCAAGAGGCTGCGAGCAGACAGGCCAACCGTGCACTGCGAGCGGGCGATGCGGCCCGCGCTTGAGCGCTGCGTGTGGGCTTGCACTCATCGACCGCCGGCTGGACGAGGCTCCGGCACATGCGGGCCGCCTCTGGCGGGCAAATCGAAGGCCAACAGGGAGGGATCGATGCCCCGTGTCTCAACGGTGACGGCGTCCGTGCTGGTGTCCGCGCTGGCCTGGTTGCACGTCGCGCAAGCACAGGAAAGCCCCGCTGCCCCCAGCGCCGCGCAACCCCAGGCGAGCGCGGCGGCGCCGGTGGTGGCGCCACAGGCGGAGCAGTTGCTCAAGCAGGTGGGCGCCTATGTCGGCTCGGCCGATCAGTTCACGTTCCACGCCGACATCACCTTCGACCATGTCCTGCCATCCGGCCAGAAGCTGCAGTACGGCGCGCTCGAGGAGGTGGCCGTGCACCGGCCGGGCCGGGTCTACGTCGAGTGGCGCGGCGACCTGGGCAGCCGCCAGTTCTGGTACAATGGCTCGTCGGTCACCCTCTACGATCCGGCCACGCCGTTCTATGCCTCCGAGGCCGCGCCTCCGGACATCGACGCGATGCTGGACAAGGTGGTGAAGCAACTGAACTTCTCGCCCCCGCTTGCCGATCTGCTGTACCGGGACCCCTATCGGGCCTTGGGCGGCCGCGTGCAATTCGGCGTCGATCTCGGCACGACGGATGTGAGCGGCAGGAGCTGCCGCGCGCTCGCCTTCGTGGAGAGGGACATCGACTGGCAGATCTGGATCGGCACCGGGCCACAGCCGACGCCGTGCAAACTGGTCATCACCTACAAGACCCAACCCGCGCAGCCACAGTTCAGCGCGGTGTTCACCGACTGGAACTTCGCGCCCCGGATCGCCGACTCCGTCTTCACGCCGGAGCTGCCCGCGGGGACGGAGAAGATCCAGTTCGCGCCGGCCGTGGCCAGCGCGAGCCAGAAATGACGCTCGGAGGATGCCCATGAGCAGGCTTTTTTCGCGTCTCGCCCAGGCTGTCACGCTGATGGCGGGCTCCGCCCTTGCCATTGCGCTCCTCGTCAGCAACGAGCGCGCGGTGGCGTTTGGCGACTTCGGTGGAGGGTTCCGCGGCGGCGGGTTCGGCGGCTTCCACGGCGGCGGGTTTGGCGGGTTCCGAAGCGGCGGGTTCGGCGGCTTCCGGGGCGGCGCCTCCCGTTTCGGTGACGGCGGGTTCTCCGATCGGAGCGCCGACTCCGGCTTCGGCCGCGGCGGCTTCGGCAGCGTGCACAACGCCGACACCTTCAGCGGCCGCGCCGACAGCTTCAGCCAGAGCCACCCGGAGTACCAGCACAACGCAAGCCAGGTTCAGGAGAACCGGCTGAACGAACACAACGAGAGCGAGGTCAACCGGACCAACGAGGTCAACGCGACCGAGGCAAACCGGACCAACGAGGCGAGCTCGCTGCAGCAGAACCGGTTCAACGAAGCGAACAGCTTGCAATACAATCACCAAACGAACTTCAACAACTACAACCACTCCTGGGGCGGCTACTACTCCGGCGCGGGGTTCGGGGCGGGACTCGCGATGGGCGCCACGCTCGCGGTGCTCCCGGCCGCGGCGGCGGCGATCAGCGTCGCGAACAGGCCCTACTACTACGCCGGCGGCGTCTACTACGCCCCGGTCGGCGGCCAGTACCAGGTGGTGCCCCCGCCGCAGGGCGCGGTCGTCGCCACCCCACCGCCCTCCTGCTCCACCGTGTACGTCGGCAGCGAGCCCAACCTCGACTGCGGCGGCGCGTTCTACTCCTCCGTGCCGAGCGGCTACAAGGTCATCCCGCCGCCGATCGGTGCGACCGTGACGACGCTGCCGAACGGCGCGGTCGATGAGAACGTCCACGGGACGACCTACTTCGCCTTCGGCGGGGCCTACTACCGGCCGTTCTACAGCGGCAGCAGCGTCATCTACGAAGTGGTCGCCAAGCCGGGCTAAGACCTTGTCTGGGAACGAGGCATAGCCGGGTCTAAGGCCAATACGGTTCACTTTAGTTGTTTGTGCCGCAGGGAGAACCAAGGCGAATGCTGCATTTTCAATTGGTTGGTATTCGGCCGATAGCTTAAGTGAACAGGATTTTGCCTTAAGTGAACCGTATTGGGTCTAAGGCACATGAATGGGTCACTTGTGGGGGTTGGGCAACATGGGTCCGTTGGAGACACTGAGGTCGCATGTTCTGGCGCTCCCAGACCTGGCGAAATTCGCGATTGTCCTCCTCGTCATCGCCGCCGTCCCGATGGCCGCGCGTCGCGTCAGGCTTCCGGAGATGGTGGGGTTGTTGCTCTTCGGGGTCCTCCTGGGTCCCCACGTCCTCGGCTTTTTCGGCACGGACAGGCCCGTCGCCGACTTCTTCGCGGAGCTGGGCAAGCTGCTGCTGATGTTCGCCGCCGGACTTGAGATCGACGTTGATCTCTTCCGCAAGGTCCAGACACGGTCGATCATGTTCGGCCTGATCACGACCAGCCTGCCCTTGCTCCTGGGAACGCTGTTCGGCCTCGCGTCCGGGTACGCCCTCATCCCGGCCATCGTCATCGGATCGCTGCTCGCGTCCCACACGCTGCTCGGCCTGCCGGTTGTGGACCGACTTGGTGTCATCAGCCTCGAACCCGTCATCGTCACGATCGGCGCCACCGTCATGTCGGACACGCTGTCGCTGATCGTGTTCGCGATCTGCATCTCGACCTACACGACAGGATTCTCGATCTCGGGGATCGCTGTCCAGATCATTGAGATCATCGTTTTCGTCCCCCTTATCCTGGTCGGGCTCAGCCGCGCCGGGGCCTATGCCCTGAGCAAGGTGCAAGGGAACGAGGAGGCGCAATTCGTCCTGATGCTCTGCGTCATGGCGGTGGCCGGCATGCTCGCGCAGCTCATCAACCTTCCGGGCATCGTTGGCGCGTTCCTGGCGGGGCTGGCGGTCAACGCGGCGGTTCACGAACAACCGGCGCGGGCGAAGCTGGAATTCCTCGGCCAAGCCTTGTTCATTCCCAGCTTCTTCATCGTGACCGGCTTCCTCATTGATCCGGTGGCATTCGTCGGCAGCATCGTCGGCAATTTCCCGCTGGTCGTGGGGATCATCGCTGCTCTCCTTGCCGGAAAGGGGATTGCCGCGGCGGTCGCGGGTCGCGCCTTCGGGTACTCGTCCGGGGCGCGGTTGACGATGTGGGCGCTGACCTTGCCGCAGGTCGCCGCGACGCTTGCCGCGACGCTCGTCGCCTACAACACGCACAACGCCGCCGGCCAGCGGATGTTGGATGGCACGATGCTCAACGTCGTGCTCGTGCTGATGCTGGCGACGTCCATACTCGGGCCGCTCCTGACAGAACAGTTCGCGCCGCGCATGCTCGGCTCCCCGGCGCGCGCGAAGGCAGCTGCAGGCTGATGCGTTGCGGGGCGGCGTGGTGACCCGTTCGGCAAGGGGGACATGATATGTGGCTGGGTACGCCACACCGGCAATTCATCCTCGGAGCTGGTCCGCTGCTGGCGGCGCTTGTCGCCTGGCCTGGGATCAGCGCCGCCGCCGCGCTGCATGTGCGTGACTCCGTGCCTGCCGCCGATGCCACCGTTCCGGGCCACTATGAAGAGTACTTCAGGTATTACTAACCCGGCCACCAAATAGGTAGCTCTCTTGGCCTATGCTGCGTAGCGGACGGAGGAGGCCTGGAAGAAGGCGCGGACCTTGGCGGGGCGGCGCTGCAGGCTGCGCATGTAGGAGGTCAGGCCAGCCTTCAGCGCGGCCTTGTCCCTGGGCACCTGGCGCCGCGCCATGGCTTGCTTGACGTCGTTGTTGAGAAACTCGTCGGGATTGTGCTCCGGCGCGTAGGGCGGGAGATAGAACAGTTCGAGCCGCTCAGCGTTGGCCTTCACCCAGGCGGTGACCCGTCTGGCGCGGTGGACCCGCAGATTATCGGCGATGACGAACAGCTTGCGCCCGGCGCCCTGCACCAGACGCCGCAGGAAGATCAGGAAGGTCGTGGCGGTGAGCGCGCCGTCATAGACCATGAATCGCAATGTGCCGCGGTTGGTCAGGCTGGAGATCATCGACTGCGTGACCCGTGCAGCCGGCCGTAGCAGGACGGGCGTCTTGCCTTTTGGGGCGAAACTCCGGCCGTAGTTGGCCTGGTTGGACAAACCGGTCTCGTCCGCCCAGTGGATCTCGGCGCCCTCTGCCTTGGCCCGCTCGGCAATCGCCGGATACTCTTGTCGCAGCCAGGCGCGGACCGCTGGCTCGCGGCGCTCGAGGGCCCGTCGTGCCGGGCGCTGCGCGGTGAAGCCCCAGGCCCGCAGGGCGCGCCCGAGGGCCGAGGCCGACAGCCGCACCCCGGTCTCGCGCTCAATCAGCGCGCCGACCGCCTCACGGGTCCACAGCGCGAACGGCAGCTTCAGCTGATCCGGGCAGCGGTCCGCGATCAGGCGCCGGATCCTCTGCTCCTGTGGAGGCGAGAGCGCCTTCTGCTCGCCCGGCCGGCGACCGCGCCGCCCACCATCCAAGGCAGCCTCCCCGGATTGCCGCACCGCCTCGACCCATTCCCCGACAAAGCGACGGTTCACGCCGACGGCCGCCGCGGCCTCAATGCGAGTTTTGCCCCCCTCCACCATGGCAACGGCCACGCGGCGCAGCTCTGCCTGGGTAGCCGGGTCAAGCTTGCGGAAGTCACGACGGAGCGCCATGCCCGGACTGTCGCACAGCACCCCGCAGAATGCTACCTATTTGGTGGCCTGGTTAGTACATCCGCTTCGACGGGCCGGTGGACCACGTTGCGTCCCGTATCGAGATCACGCAATCCGGCCACCTCGTCGATTCACCCGCGCCGCTCGTCGACACCGCAGTCGATGTTCTTTTCGCCTTTGGCAAGACCCCGGGGCCTGGCCCTTATGTGCTCCACTGGCGGGCGGTGTCGATAGATGGGGCGGTCTCCTCTGGCGACATCGCGTTTTCCGTGGCGCCGTAGCCGGCAAGTGAACGCGTGAGCCGTTTGTGTTCAGCGGCCGGCTGACCTGCTGGCAAAAGGTTGATGACATGTTTGTCTCGAATTGCCATTCACCTTCCGGAGCCCGCGGCTGTCGCCGGCTGCTGTGCCATCGTCAGACCCGCAGGAGGGCGGCTCTCTGGCCACGCGACGCATTGCGCCTCGTTGCCGTCCTGGTCGGTCTGGCAGTCATGCTCCACGCCCGGCCGGCGCGGGCGCAAGTGTCGGCCCGGGACGGATACGCTCCCGACGGCTCATATCGCGTGCAGGTCGAGGTCACGCCGTATGCCTGGCTCCCGGCGACCAATACGAACTTCAATCTTGGACCGCGCGGCGGCGTCAATGGCGGCACCAGCTCGGGTGTGCCAACCGCCGCGCAACTCGCCAATTCCCTGCACGGCGCCTTCATGGGCTACGGCCTCCTGCGCTATGGGCCATGGTCAGCAGAGCTCGACGTCGACTGGGTCTCCGCCAGCATGGGGAAGACCACGCCGCCGGGCCCGCTTGGAAACGCCCTGCACCTCAGCACGAGCGCCACACTGGTCCGTGTGGCACCAGGCTTCGGCTATCAGGTGCTTTCGGGCAACGTTGCCGGCGTGCCGGCGACGCTGGACGCCCGGGCCGGCTTCGCCTGGTTCCACTGGAGCGCCGCCATCGGCAGCCTGGAGGACCCGCTGGGCGGAGTGAGCGATGGCGGCAGCTTCGTGCAGCCCTGGCTGGGCGCGCGTGCCGACGTTTATCCCGCGCCGAACTGGCGCGTGGAGCTGAGCGCGCTGGGGCAGGGATTCGGCGTGGGTGGCGGCTCCTGGGGGTGGGGCGCGGCGCTGCTCGCTTCGTATTCGGTGACGAAGTGGATGGACGTCACCGGCGGCTTCCGCGCCTTGAGCAGTTCCCGCGTCGAGAACAACACAGGACCCTTCGGACGCGGCAGGCGCTCGATCGACCTCACCGCGTACGGCCCGATCCTCGGTGTGGGGTTGCGGTTCTAGAGCATCAAGGCGGGTTTGGTGCGCTTGGAAGCGCCTGAACATTGTGGGCCAGTCCCCTCAAAGCATACAGCAACGCATCCAAGGTCACCCAAGCCGCCTCTGCCCTTCGGATCAGGCCGAAGCGTATCCCGGGTTGCACAGGTCGTTGGCGCACTCCGCTGGGATGAGTTCGTTCTTGAGGCGCGCCAGCAACCAGTCCCGCTGGCCCGCCAGCACCGCATTCAGCCCCTCGCCCGTCGGCCTGGCGGCCACACCGCCAGCGGCACGGAACCGCTGCGACCCCTTCACCACGCCGGCGACACTGGCGCCGAATCGTGCCGCCGTGGCCCGGCATATCCGACCCCCAGGCAATCGAGACAGCCACGTGCGCGCGCAGATCGCCCACGTGGGGTCGTGCCATCCTTGCTGGCCTCCATCCAGCCAGCGGGTCGAACCAGAACCGCAGCGTCTCGGAATCCCCGATTCGGTCAGAAGCGAACAGGCTTTGGTCTATTCAGGCCAATCAGGCGGATGAGGCGTGCGGCTTCGCGTCGTGCCGGGCGCGGAGCTGGCGGAACGCAGGCCTGCGTCGAGCCACACCGCGCGGCGGTTTCCCCAATCTCCGGAGGCTCTTGATGGGTTCCGGGGTGGTGAGGTTGGGACCGGGTCGCGGGACTGACGAGGGCTGGTGCGCGGGCGAGAGCCGGCGTAGCTGACCGGCTCGCGCGAGGAGCCTCTACCGGCATGGCCGCATCTGACTTGATCAATCTTTCGGGCCTGATGGACGACGCCAAGTGCTTCGCCTTCGTGCGCCAGCAGCGCTGGCCGGAGGGCGTGCGCTGCCCCGGCTGCGAGAGCGCCGCGGTGATCCGCGACGGCTACGACGACACGCAGCCAAACCGGCAGCGGTATCGGTGCAAGGCGTGCGCTGGGCGCTTCGACGACCTGACCGGCACGGTGCTGGCCGGCCATCACCAGCCGCTGCGCGTGTGGGTGCTGTGCCTCTACCTCATGGGGCTGAACCTCGCCAACCGGCAGATCGCCATGGAACTGGGTCTGGATGCCTCGGACGCGCAGGCCATGACGGAGCAGCTGCGCCACGGCCTGGTTGCCAACACCCTGGCCGTGCAGCTGGAGGGCGAAGTCGAGATCGACGAGGTCTACGTGGTGGCCGGCCACAAGGGTCACCCTCCGCTGGCTATTCCATTGGCTTCGCCAACGGAACCTCGTATGGGGTTTCTCGTGTCAAGCGCTCATGTGTGGCCTCCTGGCGTGATCTGATCCGTGGCGTGAGCCCGTCGTCCTTCATGCGGCGCGCTGGCCGCATCACCTCGTATCCGGTCGGACCTCGTATGGGGTTTCTCGTGTCAAGCGCTTATGTGTGGCCTCCTGGCGTGATCTGATCCGTGGCGTGAGCCCGTCGTCCTTCATGCGGCGCGCTGGCCGCATCACCTCGTGTCCGGTCGGACCTTTCGCGGTCCGGACCACGATCCCGCATGCTTGCGGGGCAGGGCTCGGGAGAATGGGGCCCTTCTTTGGAGCGCGGCGTGTTTCAGCCCAGGTTCCGACCGGTCACCGTTCGCCCGGATCAGCGGTTCAGCCCAGGGCCGAGCCGCGGATTGGGTTGCGCTTGCCGGCCTCTCCGTCAGCCTGCCTTGATTGGCTTCAGCGCCGCGCCGGCTGGCACCAGGCCGTGGGTGACGAACCGCCACAGCGCCACCAGCAGCTTGCGTGCGAGCGCGGTGATGGCGATGCGCTTGATCCGGCCCCGGCCGTCGCGGACGCGATTTCGATACCAGTTGCTGAGCGCGCTGTCCGGCTGGTTGCGCAGCCACAGCCAGGCCAGTTGCCCCATGGTCTTGCGCACGCGCGCATTGCCGGCCTTGGAGATGCCCTGTTCGTGGTCGACGCCGCCGCTCTGCCAGGGGCTGGGGGCGAGGCCTGCGTAGGATGCGATCTCGCGGCGGTTGCGGAAGTCGCGGAAGAACGCCTCGCCGGCCAGCACGGAGGCGGTCTCGGGACCGACGCCCTTGAGGCGCAGCAGGCGTGCGCCTGGCCCTTCGTTGCTGGGCACCATCTGCTCCGGTGACCTTTCGCCTGCATCGCCGGTGGCCGGGGCGGCCACGCGTTCGGCCGCGAAGGCTGCGTCACGCTCGGCCTCCAAGGCCGCGAGCTGCTGGATCGCCAGTTCAAGGCGGTCCATCTGGCGGCCGACCTCAGCCAGCAGCCGAGGCGGCAAGCACGCCCCCTCGGGCGTGCGCAGCGCGGCCAGAGCGGGATGACATAAGCTTGAATCGCCTGGGGATTCTCAAACCACACGGAATTCAATTCAATCTGCTGGCTGGGATGGGAGGCCAGCATGGATGGCGAGACCCTACTCCAACGATCTGCGGGAACGGGTTGTCGCTGCCGTGACGCGGGATGGCTTGTCGCGGCGTGAGGCGGCTCAGCGCTTCGGTGTCGGCGTCGGCACGGCGATCAAATGGATGCAGCGCTGGGGCGAGACGGGCAGCATCGAGCCTGGTCAGATGGGCGGAGCTGGCCAAGGTTCCAGCGGCGTCAGCCGTTGGAAGGCCAGCGGAGGGGGGCATCGGCCCAAGAAGCTGATCGGCGCATGGCGAAGCTGGCTGCTCGAACGCTGCCACGAACGCGCCTTCACCTTGCGTGGTCTGGTTAGTGAACTGGCCGAACGGGGCTTGAAGGTCGACTATCGGTCCGTCTGGACGTTCGTCCATGCGGAGAAGCTGACGCACAAAAAAGACCCTGATCGCCAGCGAGCAGGACCGCGCCGATGTGGCGCGCCGTCGCGCGCAGTGGCTGCGCCACCGCGGTGATGTCGATCCCAAGCGGTTGGTGTTCATTGACGAAACCTGGGTCAAGACGAACATGGCCCCGCTGCGCGGCTGGGCACCGCGCGGCCAGCGCCTGAAAGCCAAAGTGCCGCACCGGCGCTGGACAACCATGACCTTTCTGGCCGCGCTGCGCCATGACGGTGTGGAAGCACCTTGGCTGATTGATGGGCCGATCAATGGCGAGCGGTTCCGGCTGTATGTCGAGCAGGTGTTGGCACCGACGCTGCGCCCGACCGACATCGTCATCATGGACAATTTGGGCAGTCACAAGAGCAAAGCTGTGCGGCGCGCCATCCGGGCCACCGGCGCCAAGCTGTTCCGGCTGCCGAAATACTCACCCGACCTGAACCCGATCGAGATGTTGTTCCCCAAACTCAAGCACTGGCTGCGCCAGGCCGCAGGCCGAAGTGTCGAGACTATTTGCGGCACACTCGCCGAGACCCTCAATGCCGTCACTGCGACAGAATGCCGAAACTACTTCGCCCAGGCCGGATATGATCCAACCTAAACTCATCCCGCTCCAGCCGCGTCCGCCGGTGCTGTAACGTCGGCTCAAACCCGAACACGCCCTGGGTCGCCAGCACCCTCCGTGGCCGTTCCAACGGTCCTGCGGACCGCCGGAACCTTCCGGCCACTCCGCCCCTTGATCCGGTTGGCGTGCCGGATGCGCTCGGCCAGCAAGGTTTCCCGTTCACGGTTGAGGCGGCGCGCATCCTCCGCCTCGCGCGAGGGTGGCCGCACCATCGAACACAGCTGCCGCTCGCTGCGCGACCAAGCCATCAACGTCCGCAGCATCGCCTCGGCGTCGATGCGGTCGGTCTTGGCCCGGCGGCTGCGCCGGTTCACCGCAATGGAGGACGGATCGACAACAAGGCTGCGTGTCCCGTGCGCTTCCAGTAGGCGGTGAACCCAGAACCCGTCACGGCCGGCTTCCTGCATGACGACCACCGCGACCGGCCGGCCGCAACGCCGCTCGGCGCGCTCCTGCAGCCGCCGCAGCAGGGCGACCAAGCCCGGGCCGTCGCAGGCAGGCAGGCTGTGCTTGCTCGTCCTGTTGGTGCCCGGTGCGCTGGCCACTACGACCCAGCTCGACAAGCTGAGTTCCACTGCCGCGAACAGCGTGGCATCCATGTCGATGGGCGTGGCAGGATCAGAACGGGTGGCGGTCCGGGCAGGAGGTTCGATGTTAGGCATCGGGCGTCTCCAGGATGAAGTGGCAACGACCTCAGCCTACGACCTGGCCGCCGCCCACCCGCATAGGATCTTGAGCCAGCTTCGCCCGCAGCCGTGGCCAAACGGGGCGGCTCGGGCGCCGTCGCAGGCTGGCAGGCGCGCCGGGACGCGGCACGCTGGAGAAGGACAAACCGCCGATCCTCGGCCTGATCCAACGTGGTGACCAGGTGGCCCTGCACATGCTGGCCAACGTGCAACAGACCACGATCAAGCCGATCATCGAGGCCGCGGTCGCGAAAGACACCCTCGTCCACACCGACGAGTATAGCGTCTACGCCCGTCTGGAGGCTTGGGGCTACCGGCACAAGACCGTCTGCCATGGGCGCGGCGAATACGCCCGCGACGAGGACGGCGACGGGTTCTGCGAGGTTCACGTCAACACGATCGAGGTGCGCCGTTGTGGCGCAGGTAAGGGAGAATGAACAATGGCGTAACAGCTACGGCGTTCATCGGGACGCTGGGTCCCGTGCGCACCCGGCTCACCTCGGCCCAGAGATGGGCTGTAACTCCGAAAGGAGCGGGGGACCATCGCCTGCCGGGAGAAGGCCCAAGGGGACGAAGCCGTCGTGATCCCGGAGGGTCAGCGCAAGACGTGAAGGGTGAGAGCTACACTGCCCGAACTCCAGCCATGGACTCTGGTGTTGAGACAGCCGCAACGATGGCTGAGGCGGCTGGCCGCGACACGGCCGATGGACACACCGGCCCAGGGGATACCCTCCGTGCCCCGACCCGGCAATCGCGGTCCGCTCCCGGTAAGGGAGAGAAATGGCGAACGGAGCACCCGACCCACGTCGCATCTCCGATCTGTGCAACTACGGGATCGCCTGTGGCTGGCCCTCTCCGGTGTCCAGCATGGCGACAGAGCCGTCGTCGTAGCCAAACGCTGGGGGTAACGCCCCGGACAGCCGCCAAGGCGGATGGGCATGGATACAAGCGTGTGGGCGACCGCCGCGAAGGTCCCGCTGCCCAGGCGAAGGGCGGCAGCATCCTGCGGGGGCAGGCGTCCAGAAGGTGGGTGTGCTGATGCTGCCCGACACCTTCGAGCGACGCATGAACTCGATCCCCGGCCTACAGAGGGGAGCAAGGGTGTGGAGAGCCGGATGAGGGGACGACTTTCACGTCCGGTTCGGTGGGGGGAGGAGGGCTGTCCTTCCGAGGCGGCACCCCTCCTACCCAATGGGTTCTGGTCCCTGCTGCGGTCGTGGCTGCGCCCGCACCGGGGCATCTCGCAAGACAAGCTGCCGGACTACCTCGGATTCTTCCAGTTCGTGCACAACGCTCGCCGACGCGGCAAGGCCTTGCTCGGTGCCTCGTCGCTGCTCTGGTGGCGTGACCCAGCCCAACACCCCGGAAGCCAACAAGAGCCTCTCCGGAAATGGGTATGATTTCACGGCGGAACGGAAGAGGCGGGCTGTGAATCGAGAGGATGGTCGGCGGCAGCTTGGCACAGCTGCCTTTGCACTCCGAGGCATTGCGATCGCGGCGGTGCTTGGCTTGGGCGGATGTTCCGCGTTGAGCGTCCCGACAGCGCAGAGCATTCAGGGCCTGACGCCCTCCGGGACGGTGACACTGCGCGAAGAGTTCGTCGCCGGATACGGAGGCGGCAGCGGCACGCTGACCTTCAACGGTAAAACATATCCTTTCGGATCCTCGGCTCGGTCATAGGACCCGGCGGCGCGGACCGCATCACCGCATCCGGCGAGGTCTACAAGTTGTCGGATATCAGCGATTTCCCGGGCCGCTACACGCAGGGAAGCGGTCCGGCGGGCTTGTCCCAGGGAGGTGAGGGCCAGCTCTGGCTGCAGAACCACGCCGGCGTCATCATGCACCTCTACAGCACGAGCACGGGAGTCCTATTGTCGATTGGCAAAGAAGAAATCATTATCCGGCTTTCAAGCTGACACTATAGGCGATCCCCGACTGCTCTGGTGAACGCGCCAGGGATTTAGCCGCAATACGGTTCACTTAAGGCAAAATCCTGTTCACTTAAGCTATCGGCCGAATACCAACCAATTGAAAATGCAGCATTCGCCTTGGTTCTCCCTGCGGCACAAACAACTAAAGTGAACAGCATTGGGGCTAGCCGGGATAATTCGCCGGAACGATCTGGGATTTGTGGCCCTTCGATGACGGTGCAACCGGAAGCTGTGGGCGCACAGGTCGCTGTCGGGCCCAGTGGGGTCCAGTGGGGTCCGTTGGAGGGGCCTGGCAGCTGATCGGCGTTGGGGTTGATCGGGCAGTGGGTGAGGTTGGGGCAATCCGCCCCGTGCGTCAGATGCTCAGGCGGGGCATGCGCGTCAGCAGCAAGGCAAAGAGCGCCTGGTCCGGCGTCGCTCGCGGCAGATGCAGGCAAATCTGCGTCTTCAGCACCGCGA
Organism: uncultured Pseudomonadota bacterium; assembly: GCA_963818725.1. Lineage (GTDB taxonomy): Bacteria > Pseudomonadota > Alphaproteobacteria > Acetobacterales > Acetobacteraceae > DATFDN01. The sequence goes on from CAWFTU010000001.1 coordinate 1,136,014, forward strand.
TGCGCACCGCCAGCTTGATCAGACGCGGCCGGATCGTGTCGAATTGCGCAAGCCGCCAGCGCGAACGGCGCGGCATGAGCGCGCGCAGGCTCCACATCACCCAGTGGGCGCCGACATGGAGGAACAGGCGCATTTGGTTGGCGCTCGCCTGGCAGCACGACGTGCGGTCGGCGGCCAGATGCGTCTTCCACGCCTTGACATGGTTCTCGGCCTGGCCTCGGGCGCAATAGATGTCCTGGTGAACGGTGCGGCCAGACGGGTCGCGCAGACTGGTGACGATGAAGCGTGTATCGGCCCCCTGCGGCCCGGCTTCGACACGGGCGGAGCTGCCCAAGGTTCCTCCCGCGAAGCGGGTGGAATGGCAGCGGAGGGGACGATGCGCTCCGCACGATCCCGGCTCGCTGCCCCGTCGTGGAATTCCTTGAACCGCCGCAGCCTCGTCCCGTCCGAAACGGCGGCGGCGCGGACGGCGGCGCTTTCCTCGAGGGTGGGGGTGTGCTTGCGCAGCGTCGAGGTCGGCGCCAGGCCGAGCGTGTGGTCCAACCGCCTGGCACGGCAGAGGCGCAGCACCTCGGGCGTGCAGTAATGGCTGTCGGCGCGCAGCATGATCTCGACGCGGGGCCAATTGGCACGGACCGCGGTGATCAGGCGGTGCAACCAGCGCACGACCTGTTTGCCCGCCGGCCGGCTGGCCGGGCGCAGCGCGGCAGCGATCATGCGGCCGTCGCCGTCAAACACCACGATCGGCTGGAAGCCGCACTCATCACGATGGGCGTTGAACAGGCGCAGCTGCTGGCCGCCATGCACGGCACCGAACGTGTCGTCGATGTCGAGCACGATCCGGCGAGGCACCTGGCGAAAGCTATGCCAATAGTGGTCGACCATGGCTCGCCCCATGCGCAACAGGGCACGCGCATCCGGCAGGTTCTCCAAGCGCGAGATCGTTGGCTGTGACCACAGGTCGCCATCATCCGGCAGGCGGCCCATCGCCAGCTTAAACATCGGATCGCTACGCAGGCTGTCGGCGTCGTTGCCGTCCTCGTGGCCCGCCGCGATCATCAGCATGCGCATGCGAATGATCTCGGCCAGACCATGGAGCACCCGGCTTGGGTCGCGCGGATCACGGAGGCAGCCCGCCAGGCGAGATGCGATGGCAAGCCGCTGCTCGACCTCCCGCAAGGCGAGCAATCCGCCATCGGAGGACATGCAGGCGCCATCGAAACGCGCCACGATCGCCTTGCCGCCGACCGGTGACAAACCCGGCAGCATGGGAGTAAATTCAACTTTGACGGGCATGCGCTCCGGGATCCGATGGGAGTGGCTTCAACACCCAAATCCTACATCGTATCAGCGGCTTGTCCCATGCCCGTCACCCCTGACGAATTATCCGGGTTCTTATGTCCGTCGTGTCAAGACAATGGCGTGTTAAAAACTCCCGCATCTGCAGGCTATACCTGTGCTGTTCGGCGCTCGATGTGGACGGCAGGCAGCATGGACGACGGTTGATCTGGCTCTTATCCGCGGGTCGATGCCGCATGACCAAGGTTCGTCGTGGGGCTTCCTCTGTCTAGCGAACGTGCGTCAGCCGAGGCCTGCTCCAACCCGGATCGAGGGTTCCCCAACCTCCCCAGCCTGCCGCCCGCACTGAGCGCCGAAATCTGCGGCTTCCGTTCTCCTCTCCGGTTACCCGTTGCACCATCGTTCGCGTCTGCACTAGGCGAACTTCGGTTCGACCATCCGCGCAATCGCCCAGATGAACCCGACCAGCTCGCGTGCGACCGCGACAATCGCCGTGGGCGCCGACTTGCCGCGCGCGATGAGTGCGCGATAGCGCGCCGACAAGCGGACCTGCGCCTTCCAGGCCACGGCACGGATCGGCTCCGGCAGGCCCTTCAGCCGGTCACGGATGATTTGTGTGATCCGCGCCGGAAAGCGGTATGTCCAGGCGGCCTCGACCAAGCTGGTGCGGGCAAGCCCGTTGCCGGTCTTGGTGATCGCGCCACGCCTGACAGTGGCGCCGCTCGAATGTTCCGATGGGCTCAAACCGAGATAAGCCATCAACTGACGCGGGCTGGCGAACCGTTCGAAGCTGCCGATCTCGGCAACCAGCACGGCGGCCGTGATCAGCGAGACGCCGCGCAAGGCCTGTAGCGCCTGCACGACGGGAGCCAGCGACCACTGCGGCACCAGCTCGCCGATGGCCCGCTTCAATCGCTCGCACAGCTCCTCCGCGCGTTCGATCCGATGCAGCATCTCCTCCAAGGCAAGATGCTGAGCCGGATGCGTGAACTTCAACTCGCCCAGCCAGCGGCGATGCGCCCTTGTCCAGTGCCCGAATGGCGAGATTCGTTCGTGGCGCAGCAGGAAGCTCAGCAGATGCTGGCGCGTCTTTCGCAGGTCGCGCGTCGCCTGCGAGCGCAGCCGCACCAGATCGCGCATCGCTTCATGCGCCTGGTCCGGCACCCAGACTTCTGTCAGCTGTCCGGCCCGCAGCGTCTGCGCCAGCATCATGGCGTCGCGCCGGTCCGTCTTCACCTTGTCGCCCGCTTTGCGCGGGATCAGCGACGGTGCCACGACATCGCAGCGATGACCGAGCCTGGCCAGATGCCGCTGCACATTGTATCCGCATGGACCGGCCTCGTAGCAGGCATGAAGGTGTCGCCCTTCCTTGGAGAGCTTCTTACAAAGCGCCCGGATCGCGTCCGGCCTGTTCTCGATGGTTCCGTAGAACCAAACCTCCGCTCCTGCCGTCGCCTCCACGATCGCCACCGAAATCGTCTTCTTGTGGACGTCCAACCCCAGAAACAGCGTATTCTCCATCACGGTCCGCCTCCAGTGTCTGGGGACAGGCTCGGTCCCCGAGCAACCCCCGTTGCGTTGCAAGCGCCTTACTCGACACTTCGAGGCGGGCCACCTCAAGTTTGTGGCAGCCTCGGCGGACATGATGGTCTAGATGCAATACGGTTCACTTAAGGCAAAATCCTGTTCACTTAAGCTATCGGCCGAATACCAACCAATTAGCTGGTTGCAAGTTTCAGGCACCACAGAAATGCCTCAGATTGATCAACGTGTACGCCATCAGTTTCATACCGTAGTGCCGTTGCTGTTTGAACTCAAAGCGCAGCAGCAACCGCTTGAATTTATCCTCCCACGCGAAGGTTCGCTCTACGCATAGCCGCAACGAATGGATGGCGGCATTGAACAACCGCTTCCGGCCCCGCTTCGGGGTCTTCCGATTGCGCGGGTTTTCCTTGATGTTTGGAACCAGCCCGGCGTTGAAGATTGCTTTGCGTTTGTGCCTGGAATCGAACCCGCCATCGAGATTGAGATACGAGCCATCGATCTTCAGATCCGTCAGCCTGGCCACGCGCTTCAAGGCGTTCAACCCCTCCGAGAGGAGCACGGTATCGGCTTCATTCGCCGGCGCCACAGGAAGCGGAGCCAACACAAAGCCGTTGTTCTCGACGATCGCGAGGACCTTCTCGCCCTTCTGATGTTTGTGGCCGGAATAGCCGACGCCATCGCCACCTTTCTTCGCGACGGTGTTGGAGCCATCGCCGTGAAGGACGCTGAGATCGAGGTGGTGTTGCTCCGCCAGATGCCGCACGCTGGCGAGGAAGGCCTGATCGAGCGAGCCATCGTCGGACCATTTGGCGAACGCTTTGTAGATTGTCGTGTAGTGGATTACGGCGGTCCGATCGTCTGTTCGTGGCACCGGCAGGCACTTCCATTGCATACCCGTGTAGAGTACCCGCAGAATCAGATTGAAGACGCGGTGATAGCCCAGTTTGCATTTCGGCCCGCGCCTGGGCATCGACAGGTGCGGGAAGATAAATGCGACGAACTCCGGCTCAGAGAGCTGAACCGGAATCGGAGTTGTGGCGGGGCTTTCTGTCATCGTGCTCATCCGGAAATGGCTGCATGAGAAGCCTGAGCGGTGTGCGCCGGAAAGTCCAACTATCTCATATAATACAGTGAGTTAGGCAAGCAGCAAAACTCGCAACCAGCTAAATCCTATCGGCGCGCGGGGAGGGTGGGCAGCCGAGGCAGAGTGCGGCAGCGCCGGTGCGGATTTTGGCCGAGTGCCAGCATCACCGCCGGCTGGCGACGTTGTCGGGGTGTATGGAGTCTGCGCGCTGTCTGGTTCGTCTCAGGCGGCGGCATGAAGCAATCGCGCGTGGGCGAGGCGGAACTCGTCCTGCCAGGGGCAGGCTGACGCCATGGCGATCCTGATCCGCCGCACACTGATGCGAACCAGCGCGCCGAGCTTGAGCAGCTTCAGTCGGATTGTGGCGCAGGTCGCATTGGCGAACTGGGTGTGCGCCAGCCCGATGCGACGCAAGGCGCACAGCAGCACGTAGGCCATCGCGGCGAACCAGAGCCGGAGCTGGTTGGCTCGCATGGTGGCCGCCGACGTGCGATCGGCGAACAGGTCGAGCTGGCATCCTCGATGCGGTTCTCCATCTCGCCGCGCGCGCAGTAGATCGCCTGGTAGAGATGCCGCGCCGCTGCCTCGGCGGGCTTGAGGGAGGTGACCACGAAGCGCGGATTGGCCTCGCCGCCCGTCACCTCGGCCTTGCCAACGACGCGACGCTCGCGGCTCCAGCTGTCCAGCGTGGCGTAGCGGAAATCCTTGAAGCGGCGCGCCGGCCTACCGGTCTGCAGGCTCTCGACCGAGGCCGCGATCAGCTCCGTCGTGATCGCTGCCACCAGTCGCTCGTTGCGTGCCATGCCAAGCAGGTAGTCCACGCGGTTCGCCTCGCACCACGCCATCAGCGCCTCGCGGGCAAAGCCGGAATCGCCGCGCAGCAAAATGCGCACACGCGGCCAGCGGCGGCGGAGATGCGCCACAATGCGCGCAATCTCCTCCAGTGCCCCGGCTGACGCGTCGATATTCGAGCGCCGCAGCTTGGCCGCCAGCAGATGCCGGCCACAAAACACGTAGAGTGGAAGGTAGTAGTAGCAGTCGTAATAGCCGTGAAAGAAGCGGCCTTCCTGATGTCCGTGCAGCGGGTCGTCGGTGGCGTCCAGGTCGAGGATGATCTGCGCCGGTGGCCGCCGGTGCGTTTGCAGGAACACGTCAACGAACAACGTCTCGATCGCCGCCGGATCATGGCTGACCTTGTGATAGCGCGTCGGCTCGGGCCGGCTCAGCTCCAGTCGGTTCAGCGTCGACTTGCCGGCTAGCGGCGCACAGTCCGCTCGTCGTGCCGCCAGCTTGCCAGCCAGCACCGCCATGACCGGATCACCGCGCAGCTCGTCATGGTCGTTCAGGTCCTCATAGCCAAGCGCGATGCCAAACACCCGCTGCATCACCATCGTGCCGACCTGGTGCTCCACCAACGCCGCCGTGCGCGCGTCGTTGAAACAGGCCGCGAACCGGTCGATCAACCCGATCGCCCGGTCCGCCTGTCCCAGCAGCAGCGCGCCGGCATCGGAAGTGACTGCCCCACCGTCGAACCCAGCCACCACGCGGCGACCTTCGGCGGGTGCAAATTCGAACAGCGTCGGGCTACACTCTGTGGGCATCGGGGAACCTCCTCTGGAACACGGAAAGTCTTTGTCGCAGAAGAATTTTTGCCGAATTCGGAACCCCGATGCACCTACTCAGTGTGAGAAATACGGGTTCTTATGTCCGTCGTGTCAAGACAATGGCGTGTTAAAAACTCCCGCATCTGCAGGCTATACCTGTGCTGTTCGGCGCTCGATGTGGACGGCAGGCAGCATGGACGACGGTTGATCTGGCTCTTATCCGCGGGTCAATGCCGCATGACCAAGGTTCGTCGTGGGGCTTCCTCTGTCTAGCGAACGTGCGTCAGCCGAGGCCTGCTCCAACCCGGATCGAGGGTTCCCCAACCTCCCCAGCCTGCCGTCCGCACTGAGCGCCGAAATCTGCGGCTTCCGTTCTCCTCTCCGGTTACCCGTTGCACCATCGTTCGCGTCTGCACTAGGCGAACTTCGGTTCGACCATCCGCGCAATCGCCCAGATGAACCCGACCAGCTCGCGTGCGACCGCGACAATCGCCGTGGGCGCCGACTTGCCGCGCGCGATGAGTGCGCGATAGCGCGCCGACAAGCGGACCTGCGCCTTCCAGGCCACGGCACGGATCGGCTCCGGCAGGCCCTTCAGCCGGTCACGGATGATTTGTGTGATCCGCGCCGGAAAGCGGTATGTCCAGGCGGCCTCGACCAAGCTGGTGCGGGCAAGCCCGTTGCCGGTCTTGGTGATCGCGCCACGCCTGACAGTGGCGCCGCTCGAATGTTCCGATGGGCTCAAACCGAGATAAGCCATCAACTGACGCGGGCTGGCGAACCGTTCGAAGCTGCCGATCTCGGCAACCAGCACGGCGGCCGTGATCAGCGAGACGCCGCGCAAGGCCTGTAGCGCCTGCACGACGGGAGCCAGCGACCACTGCGGCACCAGCTCGCCGATGGCCCGCTTCAATCGCTCGCACAGCTCCTCCGCGCGTTCGATCCGATGCAGCATCTCCTCCAAGGCAAGATGCTGAGCCGGATGCGTGAACTTCAACTCGCCCAGCCAGCGGCGATGCGCCCTTGTCCAGTGCCCGAATGGCGAGATTCGTTCGTGGCGCAGCAGGAAGCTCAGCAGATGCTGGCGCGTCTTTCGCAGGTCGCGTATCGCCTGCGAGCGCAGCCGCACCAGATCGCGCATCGCTTCATGCGCCTGGTCCGGCACCCAGACTTCTGTCAGCTGTCCGGCCCGCAGCGTCTGCGCCAGCATCATGGCGTCGCGCCGGTCCGTCTTCACCTTGTCGCCCGCTTTGCGCGGGATCAGCGACGGTGCCACGACATCGCAGCGATGACCGAGCCTGGCCAGATGCCGCTGCACATTGTATCCGCATGGACCGGCCTCGTAGCAGGCATGAAGGTGTCGCCCTTCCTTGGAGAGCTTCTTACAAAGCGCCCGGATCGCGTCCGGCCTGTTCTCGATGGTTCCGTAGAACCAAACCTCCGCTCCTGCTGCCGCCTCCACGATCGCCACCGAAATCGTCTTCTTGTGGACGTCCAACCCCAGAAACAGCGTGTTCTCCCTCACGGTCCGCCTCCAGTGTCTGGGGACAGGCTCGGTCCCCGAGCAACCCCCGTTGCGTTGCAAGCGCCTTACTCGACACTTCGAGGCGGGCCACCTTAAGTCTGTGGCAGCCTCGGCGGACATGATGGTCTAGGCCGAAGTTTTCATTGACCCTGCCCTGATCCGCTAGAGTTTCCTTCTGTTTTCTGGGTTACTGGCGGGCTGGATGTGTCCATACACGGGGCTTGCGTCGGCGCGACCTGGCGTGATTCGGTTCGGCCATGTTCATCGACATCGTGCCGAATGGTCGATCTGCGCCGGCAGTGCTGTTGCGCGAAAGCTATCGCGAGGGTCGCACGGTCAAGAAACGCACCTTGGCCAATCTGGGCCAATTGCCAGCCTTGGTGATTGATGGACTGCGGGTGCTCCTGCAGGGCGGCACGGCGATCGCACGACCGGGCGAGGTATTCGAGATCCAGCGCGCCTTGCCGCATGGCCATGTCGCCGCTGTGCTCGGCACGATGCGCAAGCTCGATCTGCCGCGGCTGCTCAGCCGCACGCCGTCGCGCGAGCGCGATCTGGCGCTGGCCATGATTGCCAGCCGGATCATCGCCCCTGGCTCCAAACTGGCGACCCTGCGGAGGCTGTTGCCGGAGACGGCGAGTTCCAGTCTGGGCCGGGTCCTCGACCTCGGTGCCATCGAGGAACGCGAGATCTATGCGGCGCTGGATTGGCTCGGCGGGGAGCAGATGCGCATCGAGCGGAGCCTGGCACGGCGCCACCTGAAAGACGGCACGCTGGTGCTCTACGATGTGAGCTCGTCGTATCTGGAAGGCCGGCACTGTGCGCTTGCCCAGCACGGCTATAGCCGGGATCGTCGGCCCGATCGGCTGCAGATCGTCTACGGCCTGCTGTGCGACCGCGACGGCTGCCCGATCGCTATCGAGGTGTTCGCAGGCGATACCGGCGATCCCACCACCTTGTCCGCACAGGTCGAGAAGCTGAAGCGCCGGTTCGGGCTCAGGCACTTGGTGCTGGTCGGCGACCGCGGCATGATTACCGCCGCGCGCATCCGTGATGACCTCAAGCCGGCTGGCCTCGATTGGATCACCACCCTGCGCGCGCCGCAGATCCAGGCGCTGGCCGAGAGCGGACCCCTGCAGTTGTCGCTGTTTGACCAACGCGACTTGGCCGAGATCACTGCCCCTGACTATCCGGGCGAGCGGCTGATCGTGTGCCGCAATCCGGATCTCGCGCGCGAGCGGGCGCGCAAGCGCGCGGAGCTGTTGGCCGCCACCGAGCGCGATCTGTCGCGGATCGCCGCCCAGGTGCGGCGGCGGCACGCGCCCTTGCGCGGCCAAGCCGCCATCGGGCTTGCGGTCGGTGCGGTGATCGATCATCACAAAATGGGCAAGCACTTCGCGCTGACCATCACCGCCGACAGCTTCACGTATCACCGCCAGCCCGAGAGCATCGACCGCGAGGCGCGGCTCGACGGCCTCTATGTCATCCGCACCAGCCTGCCGGCAGCGTCGATGGGTGCCGCGGATACTGTCCGGGCCTACAAGGACCTGGCCCGGGTGGAGCGGGCATTTCGCTCACTGAAATCGGTCGATCTGCGGATCCGTCCCATCCATCACTGGATCGAGCCGCGGGTCCGGGCGCACGTGTTCCTGTGCATGCTCGCCTACTACGTCGAGTGGCATCTGCGCGCGGCCTGGGCACCGATCCTGTTTCATGAGCACGACCGGGACGCTGCCCAACAGGAGCGCGCCTCGCCAGTCGCTGCGGCCGACATCTCCGAGGCCGCCAAGCGCAAGCGCGGCCGCCGGCGCAGCGATGACGGCCTGCCGGTCACCAGCTTCGGCGACTTGCTGGCCCACCTCGCCACCCTGACGCTTAACGTGGTCGCGCCACCCGAGGCACCGAATGCCTCATTCGTGCTCGCCGCCAAACCCACGCCGCTCCAGAGCAAGGCCTTCGAACTGATCGGCGCACCCTTGCCGCGTGTCCAGTAACCAGCCAGGGTCATTACGAAAATCCCCAGACTGCAGCACAGGTTCTTCCACCCGACAGTGCAAACTTCGGTCTAGAATTCCGGAAATTCTTGGATGTGCAAGGGAGGTTCCAATGTCTCGTCGCCAGGTCTCCTCCTCGACAGCAACTGATGGTCCGAATACAAACCTATTGTATTTGCGAGCTATAGTCGCATCTGTCGCCCTGGCGATCTGCACTCCTTGTGCTTATGCTCAACCTCCTGCGTCGCAGTCGGTCGCTCAGCCGACCACACAGGGACCCTCGCAAGCGGAAATGGACCAGGCGGACGTCGATCCCGCGCAATGGCTCACCTTCAACAAAGCTATTTCGGGTATCGATACTCGAAGCTGTCGCGGATCAACGCACAGAACGTGCGCGACCTCAAATCGGTTTGCTCGTTCAAACTCGGCGAGCAAGGCTCGTTCCAGAATGGGCCGATCGTGTACGACGGCATTCTGTACACCACTTCCGCCTTAGGGACGTTCGCGGTCGACGCCGCAAACTGCAAGCAGCAGTGGGTCTATCGGCACAAGCCCGGGCACGTGTTCCAGCCGAACAACAAGGGCGCCGTGATCGCCGAGGGCCGCGTCATCCGCGGGACACCGGACGGCCACCTGATCGCACTCGATGCCAAGACCGACTCGCTCCTCTGGGATCGGGCCGTCATGGATTCGACTGGCGGCGAGTTCGCAACGGCAGCACCGCTGGTTTGGAAAGACATGATCTTCATGGGCGAGGCCGGGGGGGACATGGGAATCCACGGCGAGATGATGGCCTTCCGGGCGGCCGACGGCGCGAAGATCTGGGGCTTCAACACCATTCCGGGCCCCGGCGAGACGGGCTCGGACACGTGGAAGAATCCCGCAAGCATTGCGCATGGCGGTGGCGGTACCTGGATCAGTTGCAGCCTCGACCCGGCAGCCGGCCTGCTACTCATTCCGGTGGGCAACCCTGGTCCCGATTTCGCCAGTGAGGTACGGCCAGGCACCAACCTGTTCACCAACTCCCTCGTGGCCCTGGACGCGATGACGGGAAAGCTGAAGTGGTGGCACCAATTGCTCGGCCAGAAGATCGCGACTGGGACACCGCCGTGGTGGCGGCGTTCGATACGGCCGATGGCGGCCGGCTGGCGGCCGTGGCCGGCAAAGACGGCGTTCTGCACGTCGTGGACCGCGCGAGCGGCAAGCTCCGGTTCACGACATCGCTCGTTTCGCAGTACACCAACCTGAAGACGCCGATTCCCGCCGATGCGCCTATCCGCCTGTGTCCGATCGCCGCGGTTCAGTGGAACGGCCCGGCTTACAGCCCTGACACCAACCTCATTTACATGAACGGCATCGACTGGTGCGCGAAGGCGATTAAAGGGGAGACGCCCGAGTACGTGAGAGGCGACACGTATCTGGGCTGGGCCACCCCGACCGGCTACGGTGATCGCGACCCGATCGGGCAGGCGTTCGGATTGGTCAACGCGATCGACCCCGCAAATGGGCACTGAAGTGGCGCTACAGGCTGCCTTCCCCGCCGGTCGGCGGATTGACGGCAACCGGCGGCGGCCTCGTCATTACGGGCCAGACGAACGGAGATCTCATCGCGCTCGATGTGCAGACCGGAGCGCTTCTATACCAGAGAAACCTAAGTAGGTAGCCAAAAGTGCTGCAACAGCGCCCTGAGCCAGAAACGTTTGGACGCGATGCCGGATTTCCGCCGTGTCTGCGCGGTTGTCAGGCTGAGCACCCATTGGGTGGCTTGCTCGGCCAAGTCGTCGATCGAGGCGGCTTGTCGGTTTGCGGCCACCTCATGCTTCAGGCCTCTCCACAATTGGTCCATTGCGTTCAGCTCCGGTCGCTGCTTCGGCAGCCAGACGAACTCGATCCCAAGCTCTTTGGCCAGCGCGAGCGTCGCTCTGGCCGTGTGCCCGCTGGCCCGGTCGGCCAAGAGCCAGATTGTGCCGGCCCGCCGATAGGCGCTGCGCAGTGCCGGCAGGAACGCCTGCACCTCACGGGTGCCCACACCGCGGCCGAGATGCACGGTCCGCCGCGCCGTTCGCAGATTGATCGTGCCGAACAGCACGCGCTTGGCATTCTGACCGGTAATGCAGACCTGGCCTGGGTGCCGATCTCGGCCCACATCGCCCTGAGCGGCGGAAACCATCGCAGCAGCGTCCAGTCGGCGAAGAGCACCACGTCCCAAGGCCGGAACCCATGCTTCAAGCGTCGGATCATCCCCCTTTTTGGCCCCCACATGCTCCGCCCGCTCGCTGTAGACATACCGCGGCCGCTTCCAACGGAACCGGGTCGCGCGGATCCGGCGCCGAAGTGTGCGGGCACTGACCAGCAGGCCTTGCGCGCGCAGGTGCGTGGCGAGCAGAGGCACCGTCCAGATGTTGGCGTCGTGGCCGAGCTGGCGTGGGTCGCTCGTGAGCAACTGACGAAGTTTCTCACCGGTGAGGGGCGCCGCCCTGCGCGGTCGGCCGGATCGCCCAGCGTCAGCCAGCGCCAACGGGCTCCGCTCGGCGAGGTAGCGCTCGATCCAACGATGGACCGTGCTGCGATCAACACGTGCGTGTCTTGCAGCCGTGGCAACAGACGCACCTTCGGCGATCCCGGCCAGGGCATGAAGGCGCCGATACAGCCTCGCGTCCCGTGTCCGGGCCAGTGCCTGCAACAGGCGTTGCCGGCCGGCCCGGCTGAACACCGGGCCGGTCGATCTCGCTGTGTCCATCCAGACATCGTCGGCCTAGACTCACTCACCTTGCAAGACTTCTGGCTACCTACTTAGGCGTCGGCGCGATCGATGGCGGCGTGGTCACCTACGAAGCGAAAGGACGACAGCTCATCGCTGTCGCGGCGGGCGACACCAACGCCACCTACAAGGCAAAAGGTGAGAGCACAATCATGATCCTGGGACTACCGTAAGCACGGTCGGATTCCAGGACTTCCAAATCGGCCCTAAAGCGGGGCCCTTCCGCGTTTCAACGTTGCTGGCTACATCGTGAGCCGGTGAGCGGGCCAGGGCGCTTGGCGGGCAGCGTCCGAGCAGGAGGGTGCCATGTCCTTGCGCTCGGCCTCACCGGTTCCCGAGGAGGCGGCTAGGGACCTGGGCGGCATCTCTCTTGATCTACACAGTTATGTCGGATGCGGCGCGGCATGGCTCGCCTCGTAGAGGAACCAGGCGCGACGCTCGGCTTCATCGATGAACCCCTCCAGCAGGGAGGCGGTAGCCACGTCGTTGTGCTCGTCTGCCATACCGTGCGCCTCGCGCAGCCGCTTGGCCAGCGCGCCGTTGTCCTCGCGCAGTTCGGCCAGCATGTCTTGCGGCGTGACGTAGGGCGCGTCGTTGTCGGCGACGCGTTGAGTGCGCGATATCTCACCGATGGAGTGCAGCGTAAGATGGCCAACCTTGCGCACCCGCTCGGCGAGCGTGTCGGTCATCGCAAAAATCTGGGCGGACTGCTCATCGAGCATAAGGTGATAGTCGCGGAAATGCGGGCCGCTCATGTGCCAGTGGAAGTTCTTCGTCTTCAGGTAGAGCGCGAAGACGTCGGCAAGCAACCCGTTCAGGGCAGCCGCGATGTCGCGGGTGACGTTGGCGCCGAGGTCGGTGGGCGTGGCGAGTGCGGAGGGCACACCGTGGGTTTCGGGATGCTTGGCCATCGGATAGCTCCTCCTTGCTGAAGTTTTTGGGCGGTACCCGGATTGTCGAACCCAGACGAGACATTGCCCGTTACCACTTGGTCCAGCGCCATTCCTGAACCTCCGGCATGTCCTCGCCATGCTCGCTGACATAAAGCTTGTGACGCTGCATCGTGCTCCAGTAGCGTTCGGTCGCATCCTTTACCTGGCCGGCGAGGCGCGGAACTTGGCTGATCGCGTCGAGCGCTAAGCGGTAGCGGTCGAGGCGGTTGAGGACGACCATATCGAATGGCGTCGTCGTAGTCCCCGCACCCATATAACCGTGCACGTGGAAGTTGCCATGGTTAGCCCGCTTATAGGTCAAGCGGTGGATCAAGGTCGGGTAGCCATGAAAAGCGAAGATCACCGGGCGATCTCGGGTGAAAAGCTCATCGAAGTCGCGCTCCGCCAGTCCGTGTGGATGCTCGGTCTCGGTCTGTAGGCACATCAGGTCCACCACATTCACCGACCGGACACGAATATCCGGCACATAGCTGCGCAGCAGGGCGACGGCTGCCAGGGTCTCCAGCGTCGGCACGTCCCCCGCGCAGGCCATCACCACGTCAGGATCGCCTTCATCATTGCTGGCCCATGGCCAAATTCCAGCCCCGACCGCGCAATGCTGGACCGCGGCGTCGATGTCGAGCCACTGCCACTCCGACTGTTTGCCAGCAACGATTAGGTTGATGTAGTTGCGGCTGCGCAGGCAGTGATCGACCACCGAGAGCAGACAATTTGCATCCGGCGGTAGGTAGATGCGTGCAGTAGCCGCCGTCTTATTGGCGATGTGGTCTATAAAGCCGGGATCCTGGTGCGATGCGCCGTTGTGGTCCTGGCGCCAGACATGCGACGTCAATAGATAGTTCAGCGAGGCGATCGGCTTGCGCCATGGCAGCACCTCGCAGGTCTGCAGCCATTTGGCGTGCTGATTGCTCATTGAGTCGACGATGTGTGCGAATGCCTCGTAGCAGGAGAAAAAGCCGTGCCGGCCAGTGAGAAGATAGCCTTCCAGCCAGCCCTGGCAGAGATGCTCGCTCAACACCTCCATGACATAGCCGTTTGGGCTCAGGTTGATATCGACGTCCTCGACCTCCGCCATCCAGGCCTTTCCGGTAACCTCGTAGACGTCCTGCAGGCGGTTCGACGCGGTCTCGTCAGGCCCGAACAGACGGAAATTGCGTGAGCCCAGGTTCAGCTGCATCATGTCGCGCAAAAAGCCGCCCAGAACGCGCGTCGACTCCGCCTGCACTTTGCCCGACGAGGCGAGCGCAACCGCATGGGTGCGGAAATGCGGCATGGATAGGGGCTGGAGCAAAATGCCGCCGTTAGCGTGCGGGTTGGCGCTCATCCGGTTGTGCCCGGTCGGGGCCAGCGCCGCGAACTCCTCACGGAACCTCCCGTGATCGTCGAACAGTTCCTCCGGCCGATAGCTTCGCATCCAGTCCTCGAGTTGGCGCAGATGTTCGGGATTCTTGAAGTCTGCTATCGGTACCTGGTGCGCCCGCCAGGTGCCCTCGACCGGCTGGCCGTCGACGAATTTCGGCCCTGTCCAGCCCTTTGGTGTGCGCAGTACCGATCATCGGCCAGCGCGGCCGCTCCACTCGCTCGGGATCCGGTGCAGCGCGCGCCTTGACCTGGATAGTGCGTATCTTCGCAAGCACTGAATTGAGCGCGGACGCCAAAAGCTGGTGAACGGCTGCGGGATCATGACCTTCGACGAACAGCGGCTCATGGCCGTAGCCGTGCAGCATCTCAGTCAGCTCCTCGCGGCCAATACGCGCCAGGATCGTGGGATTGGCGATTTTGAAGCCATTGAGATGCAGGATTGGCAGCACCGCCCCGTCGCGCGCCGGGTTGAGGAACTTATTGGAATGCCAGCTTGTGGCAAGCGGCCCGGTTTCTGCCTCGCCATCTCCCACAATGGCAACTGCTCAACCCACCCCGCTTCGCGCAATGCGTTGATATAGAATGATTTTCAGCAGTCTCAGAAAACGGGATAAATTTGGGCAGTTGAAGTAAAATCCGCGGCGATACCAGATACTTATTTATATCGTAATATCGCAGCCTTGGCCGTTACATGCGTCGGATTCGATACTGCCGTTACGCCCAAAATCGCCTCGCCCAGAAAGCGTTGTTTATCAATGATTTGCGGAGGGAGGGGTGGGTTGAGCAGTTACCCACAATGCAGGTCACGATCAGGTCGGGATTGTCGAAGGCAGCGCCGTAGGCGTGGGCTAGCGAGTAGCCCAGCTCGCCGCCTTCGTGGATCGACCCAGGGGTCTGTGGCGCGACGTGGCTCGGCACGCCGTATGGCCACGAGAATTGCCGGAACAGGCGCTGCAGCCCTTCCTGGCTGCGCTCGATGTCCGGGTAGACCTCCGTGTAGGAGCCTTCCAGGTAGGACTGCGCCACCAGCCCAGGACCGCCATGCCCCGGGCCAATGACGTAGATCATGTTCAGATCGTTCTCGGTGATCAGCCGGTTGAGGTGGACGTAGATGAAATTGAGGCCGGGGGTCGTACCCCAATGCCCGAGCAGGCGCGGCTTGATGTGGGCCAGGGTGAGCGGGGTCCTCAGCAATGCATTATCGCGCAGATAGATCTGCCCGACCGAAAGATAGTCCCGCTTATCGGCCAATCGACCCGCTCTTGTACTTTGCAGCAGGGAAGCGCAAAGTCGCTCTGAACGCGGCGTCTCGGAGCAGAACGGTGCGGGCAATCATGAAGGGGCTGACGGACGTTGAGTTCGAACAACTCTACGGGACGGAGGGTCAGTGTCTGGCGGCGTTGGTGGCGGCGCGCCAACGTGAAGGAATGCCTTGCCCGCGCTGCGCCAATCTGAAGAGCTATGTCTACGGCCGCCGTGTCGGCTGCACGCGCTGCGGCCGACGTTGGTCGGTCACCGCGGGCACCGTGATGGCGGACACCAAGCTGTCTCTGACCACTTGGTTCCGCGCCATGCACCTGATGAGCAGCACCAAACAGGCGATCTCGGCGGTCGAGCTCGGCCGCAGGCTGGGCCTGGGCTATGAGACGGCCTGGTATCTGCACAAGCGGCTCCGCCACGCCATGACCGAGCGGACGGAGCGCTATTCGCTCGGGGGCGCGAGCGACGACGATGCCGCGCCGCCGGTAGTGGAGGCGGATGACGTGTGTCTGGGAGGTGAAAGGAACCAAGGCAGCGGAACCGAAGGCAAGACCTGCGTCATCGTCGCCTGCGAGCGGCATGCGGACGGGCGCATGGGCCATGTCGCGATGCGCGCGGTCAGCGCCTTCTCCAGCGAGGCGGTGGCCGCGTTCCGCGATGCCCACATCGCCGCCGGCGCGACTGTGCACACGGACGGCTTGCGGGCGTTCAACGCCTTCGGTGAAGCCGGGCGGACGCATGTCGCCACCGTCACCGGCGGCGGGCGTCCGGAGCGCGAGCGCAGCGCCCCGTTCTTCACCGTCAACACCCTGGTCGCCAATCTCAGTACCGCGCTCAAGGCCACCCACAAGCGGCTCTCCCCCAAGCATCTGCCCGACTATCTCGGCGCCTTCTGCTGGACCACCAACCGGCGCCGCAACATGCGAGGCATGGTCAACGCGCTTTGCCGTGCCGTCGCTGCGTCGTCCCGTCTGACCCACAAAGGCGTCTACCCGTGACGGGTCGATTGGCCGATAAGCGGGAAAGATAGTTCGTCGCGCGCCAGTAGGCATCCATCTTCCGGAGGAGATCGGGAGCCAACGGTCCGTCCACCTTCGAAGCCGCATCAGAACGCAAGCTGTCCACCATCATCAGCTCCTCAATCGTTGGCCCGCAACCCCAGGCGGCGGGCTCGATCTCCCGGTCGGGCGCGACACATTGGTGCCGTGAGTTGGTTTCGTGCCCGGTAAACTCGGTGAACGCGTGCGCACCACCGGCATTTGTCACGCTCGTTTGTTGTGCCGCTTAACCCCAATACGGTTCACTTTAGTTGTTTGTGCCGCAGGGAGAACCAAGGCGAATGCTGCATTTTCAATTGGTTGGTATTCGGCCGATAGCTTAAGTGAACAGGATTTTGCCTTAAGTGAACCGTATTGCGCTTAACCCAGGCGACGTACGCGTCCATCCAGTCTTGCAAGAATCCCCTGCTGGCAGCGCCGATATTTCCAGCGTCATCAAACAAGCCTTCCTTGGCCTGGATGAATACCTCGGGCTGTCCCAGTGTGGGCATATTCAAATAAGCAAGGACGTTTCTCAGGTGCTGCTGCGCCACGGCGGTTCCGATCGCGCCTACCGATACCCCGATAACGCCGGCCGGCCTTCCTCCCCAGGCGCTCTGCCCATAGGGGCGTGAGGCGTTGTCGATCGCGTTCTTCAGCACCCCGGGAATTGACCGGTTGTACTCGGCGGTCACGAACAGGATCCCGTGCGATGCGCTGATTTCGCTCTTCAGCCGCTTGACCGCCGGGGACTGATCGACGTCGTCATCCTGATTGTACAACGGCAGATCGTTAATCTGTAGTTGCCTGAAGGTGAACTCCGGCGGTGCCAACTTGACGATTGCGTTTGCCATTCTTCGATTGAACGACTCACGGCGCAGACTGCCGACGACGACGCCTATCTGGTATTGGCTCATGGTGCCTCCGTGGCAAGGTGCTTATGGGCATAGTGTGAGTTGATCGGTGACATTCTTAGCGTCCATGCTGCGCTCTTCGGCCCGGTCGTGCGGTAATCGTCGGAGTGGGCCACGTTAGGATCAGTTTTGCGTCGATCGAGTACGAGCCTGCACCGGTGACATACAGCAGTAAGCATCCACCCGCAATACTCACGTTCTTGTAGAAGTTGGTCATGTTCACATACCGGTCAGCACCCGCCATCGTCCAGCGGGTTGTTGCACGGACCCACCCGGTGGCGCGTAGAACCGGCCTGGCGTAGGAGGCACGCCCTCCTCCTGACCCCCGGGTGCCCGCCTTGCCGTTCAAGCTGAACCAAGATCGCCGCCACCACATCCCCAGGCAGAAGCGCAAGGTCGTCAACTGGCGCGACTACGACGCCAGCCTGCGCCGGCGCGGCAGCCTCACGGTCTGGTTGTGCGTCCAGCGAAGGCTGGCATGTTCAGCAGGGGACAAACCTGCCGGGGTAGAAGTCAGAGCCCCGTAGTTCGGATAGCGGAGGAGATGGCAACAAAACCTTCGAAGCCTATCGACAAGACCTCCTCAGGGGAGGTTACGAGTCACTGGGCCGTAACAACGGTGAACGCATTGTGGCCTCGAAAAGCAGCATTCCCGAGGGCCGAGCCCACAACCAGAGGGCGAAGGCCGCATGAGCAGCCGAAATCTGACCGACACGGTTGTTCACCTCGGCGGGGTGGAAGCGGCGGCACGGTGACAAGGACATGCTGAGCAACTGGAGAAGCCCGCTCGCCCCGGCGCGAAACCGTCGGAGCAAGGGAGGTCGTATAACCGGCGGAACCGGGAAATCGACCGAAGGCGAGAGGGTGGCGGACGGGTTCGTAGTAGCTATGAAGTGGCGTAATGGCCATGGAGCGAAGGGGCCCTGCCATTTGCAACGCCTCCAAACCGAGGGAAGGCAAGGACGAGATGACAAAGGCGTCCATTGATTTGCAGGACCTGAGGCGGAGGATATACGTCAAGGCGAAGGCTGAACCGTCCTGGCGGTTCTGGGGGCTTTACGTCCACGTCTGCAAGATCGAGACTCTACGCGCAGCGTATGAGATGGCCAGACAAAACGATGGGGCGCCGGGCGTTGACGGCGTCACCTTCGCGGCCATCGAGGCGCAAGGGGTGGAGGCTCTGCTCGAGCAGCTCCGGGACGAGCTGACCAATCGCACCTACACACCACTTCCGGCTCGCAAGCACGAGAGACCGAAGGACGGGGGCAAGGTCCGCGTCCTGTCGATCCCGGCGATTCGGGACAGGGTGGTGCAAGGGGCGCTGAAACTCATCCTCGAACCTGTCTTCGAGGCGGATTTCCAACCGGGTTCGTTTGGCTATCGGCCCAAGCGGACAGCCCATGACGCGATCAAGCGAGTGGCTGAAGCCATCGTCCAACGGAAGACGCGGGTCCACGATCTGGATCTGCGCGCCTACTTCGACAATGTCCGGCATGACCGGCTGCTGGCGAAAGTGGCGCAGCGGATTGATGATGGGGACATCCTGCATCTCCTGAAGGTCACGCTGAAGGCCTCTGGCAAGAGGGGCGTTCCACAGGGCGGGGTCATCTCGCCCTTGCTCAGCAACCTCTACCTCAACGAGGTGGACAAGATGCTGGAGCGGGCGCGGGAGGTCACCCGCAAGGGCAAGTACACCCATGTCGAATACGCGAGGTTTGCGGACGACCTGGTGGTCTTGATCGACGCCCATAGGCGGCATGACTGGCTGCTTGGAGCGGTGAACAAGCGACTGCGGGAAGAATTCGCCAAGCTGCAGGTGGAGATCAATGATGAGAAGAGCCGCATGGCCGATCTTGAGCGAGGCGAGAGCTTCGGGTTTCTGGGCTTCGACTTCCGTTATCTGCGCAGCCTACGTGGCGCATGGCGGCCGCATTACACGCCCAAGCTGAAGAAGCGAACGGCGCTGATGCGAGAGCTCAAGGCGGTGTTTTGCCGATACCGCTCGCAACCGATTGAGCAGGTGATCAGCCTGATCAATCCGGTGCTGCGGGGATGGGTGAACTACTTTGCGGTGGGGCACTCCAGCAAGTGCTTCAACATCATCAAAGATTGGGTGGAGAAGAAGGTCAGGCGCCATCTGGCGCGGGCTCAGAAGCGAAAGGGCTTCGGCTGGGAGCGGTGGAGTTGGCAGTGTCTGTATGGCACGCTCAAGCTATTTGGTGGCTACCGGGTGCAATACGGCGGGCCGACAGTCATCCCAGCAGGATAGGTCCCATAAGCCTTGAGATGAAGCAGATGGGGGAGCGCAGTGCGGGAAATCGTGCGCCGCGAAAACGGCGAGTCAAATCCTCGTTCCAGACGAGGGAAGCCGGGAGAGGTGCTTCCGGGTCAACCGTCTCACCCGATGGCGAAAGCCTATGGGGACAAGAGCATGACGGTGAAGCGGGGGTTCGGGCGAACGTGCCAGACCCAATGCCCCGCAAGGCCCGCGCGATATGGTCAAGGATGGATTGCTTGAACCCCAGTCACCAGCGATGGAAACGCACATCCCGCGCCACGGCATGTAAGGGCGCGGTCGGCAGGATAGGGCGGTTTCGCTTTCGCCGCCCAAAACTCCCCCTGCCGAGCGACGGCCAACGAGGCCGTTCAAGGGGACGAACAGGGGACCTACGTCGCGCTATCACGTTCAACTCGCACGGACACGGGATCGCCTACGGGCCGCGAGGCCTATGGCGACGGAGCGGTCGTAGTAGTCCGAGGGCGGGAAAGCCGTCCACATGGCGAAGGGCCGCAAGTGTTCGACGGACGGATGCAGAGGTAGCCGAAATGGCAACAGCCGAAAGCAACCCGACCGTCAAGGAGCACTGGAAAGCCGGATGACACTGAAAGGGTCACGTCCGGTTTGGGGAGAGGGCGCCGGAAAAGTGCCGGACCGGCAACTCGCCGACGCCCTACTCTACCGCACGCTGCGTTCGATGTGGCGGGGGCTGGAGACGTGGCTCGGTCGAAATGCTTCGACCGCAGACGGCGCGCCAGTCCTCGACCCTACCACCGAGGAGGCGATCGAGGGCTGGCGGGCGGCGCCGCGCACGGGCCGGGGCGGACAGCCCGAGTATTCCGACCTGGCGATCCTGACGGCGCTGACGCTCAAGGCCGTGTTCCGCCTCGCCTACCGGCAGACCGAAGGGCTGATCGGCTCGGTCATCGGCCTGCTCGGGCTCGAGCTTGCCGTGCCGGACCACTCGACCCTGTGCCGCCGGGCCGAGACGCTGGAGGTGCCGCGGCCGAAGCCGCGCGGCGCGGGGGCGAGGGCGGAGGCGGGCGACAGCGACGACGCCGGCGGTGGTGCCGAGCCCCTGCGTCTGCTGATCGACAGCACGGGACTGAAGCTGATCGGCGCGGGGGAGTGGCTGGTCGAGAAACACGGCACGCAGCGGCGCCGGTCGTGGCGGAAGCTGCATCTCGGCGTGGACGCCCGGACCGGGCGGATCGTGGCCGCCACGCTGACCGACCGCGACGAGGACGCCGCCGCCCAGCTCGGCCCCTTGCTTGACCAAGTCGCGGAGCCGGTCGCCTCGTTCACAGCGGACGGCGCCTACGACCAGGAAAGCGTTTACGCCGACGTGGCCGAGCGCCACCCCGAGGCGGAGGTCGTCGTGCCCCCGCGCTCGACGGCGGTGCCCAGCGCCATGGCCGCGACCGCGCCGACGCGGCGGGACCGCCACCTCCGGCTCATCGCCGAGAAGGGGCGCATGGGCGGAGCAGCCGAAGGTTCCGCGCGCGCAGCGCGTGGAATGGCTGCGGAGGGTGGCAAAAAGCGACGGGGTACAACGCCCGCGCCCGGGCCGAGGCGGCGGTCGCGCGCTGGAAACAGGTGATCGGAGACGGGCGGAGCCGACCAAGGTTCCGCGTGCGCAGCACGTGGAATGTCGGCGGAGGGTGCGCTCGCGCAAGGACGAGCGCCGGGCGACCGAGGTGGACGTCGGCGTCCACGCGCTCAACCGCATGTTGGATATGGGACGCCCGAAGTGCGTCCGCATCGCCTGACCCCGGAACGGGGTAGGGGCCGGTGCGCCCGCTGCCCCGACCCATGCAACACAGTGCGCCATGGTGCGCCCCCGGCAGCCATCGCATGGCGTGACGGTCCCCGGCTGCCGACGATTGCGGTGCTGCCTTTCATCAACATGAGTGGCGATCCGGACCAGGACTACTTTGCCGACGGGATGGCGGAGGAGATCATCACGGCGCTGTCGCGCAGCAGCGGGCTGTTCGTCATCGCCCGCAACTCCTCGTTCGCCTACAAGGGCAAAGCGATCGATGTCCGCCAGGTTGGGCAGGAGCTCGGCGTGGCCTACGTGCTCGAGGGCAGCGTCCGCCGCAGTCGTGACCAACTTCGCATCACCGGCCAGCTCGTCGATGCCGCGTCGGGCGCCTATCTCTGGTCTGACCGTTTCGATGGCGATCTGCAGAACGTCTTCGAGCTGCAAGACCGGGTTTCCGAGAGTGTCACTGCCGCGATCGAGCCGACATTGCAGTTCGCCGAGATCGGCCGGCTCGGGCGCGACCGGCCGGCTCGGCTCGATGCATACGATTACCTTTTGCGCGCCTACGCGCAGCTATCGGAGTTTACTGCCGACAGCATGGCTGCAGCGTCGGACTGCCTCGATCATTCATTGGCGGCCGATCCTGACTACGCCCCGGCAATGGCCGCGGCGGCGTACTGCCGCGCGCAGTGCCATTTCCAGGGCTGGGCGCACCAGGACGATACCGGCCGCGCGGAGGCAGTGAGGCTCGCCTGGCGGGCCGTCGAGCTCGCGCCCAACGACGCGCAGGTGCTCTGGATGGCTGCGTTCGCGGTCTGGAACATGGCGCGGACAGGACGGGACAGGGCGCGGGAGTTGTTTAGCCGCTCACTGCTCATCAATCCGAATTCCGCCATGGCGCTGACGCTCGCGGGCTGGATCGAGACGATGTGCGGCAACCAGGGCGCCGGCCGCGAGATGGTCGCGCGTGCGCAGCGGCTCAATCCGCGCGATCCGCGCGGCTGGCTCATGTCCGGCGTCATGGCCATCGCGGCGGTGATCAATGAGGATTATGCCGAGGCGGTGCGGTGGGCCGAACGGGCGCTCGCGCAGAATCGCCGTTTCGCGGTGGCGCTTCGCGTGGTTGCGGTCGCCCTTGTCAAACTCGGAGAGCAGGACCAGGCGAGGCAAGCCGTCCGGGAGCTCCTGGAGATCGAGCCGGAACTGACGATCTCGGGCTTCTTCGCCCGCATCCCGGTTCCTCTCGAAAGCATGGCGAAGGCCTATGCAGACGCGCTGAAAACTGCGGGATTGCCGGAGTAACTCGACGCGGAAGTCCACCAAAGCCCCCGGCTGCACCTGGCCTGATCTGGCCAGCCAAAAAGTGGGCATGCAATGGCCCTCGCAGCCAAGATCTTTAATTGGCGGGTGACCGATTTAGGCGCTCAGCCACGCTCGACCCCGGTCAGCGAATGACCGCTTTTGTGATCAGCCGTCCCGGCAGAGTACGACTGACTTGGGACGCGACGAGAAATTCAATATAGCCGTTACCGGGGCTCTCGATCGCTTTTAGGTGCGACCTCGTCAACGTCGCGGCTTAGAGCTCATCCGGAAATATTCGAATCGGGTAGCATGCGATTGTCCCGCTCGCGGATTCCCGTTGCTTGAAAGGTTTGTTATTCGGTTTGGATGATTGACTCCGACCTTATCCGCCAGCGCTTTATGTCGCTGTATCCGCACCTGAGCGAACGCGAGCGCCGCCTGTATGCTGCAAGCGAGGCGCGTGCCGCCGGATACGGCGGCATCGCTGCGGTGTCGGCGGCGACGGGCATTGCGGCGAGCACGATGGGCCGCGGCCTGAAGGAACTGACGGCGCCCGACACGCTGCCGCTGGATCGGGTCCGCCGCCCCGGCGGCGGGCGCAAGCTGCGGGTGGAGACGGATGCGACGCTGCTCGACGATCTGCTGGCGCTGGTCGAGCCGTGTATAGGGCGGTCCAAATCCAGGCCACTGCGGCGGAGGAAATACCGGCCACCGCGGCGGTCACTGGCCTAGGTCGCGGATCGCAAGATCGCCAGACTGTTCAGGTGCTTAGCACCTTTTTGGGTAATACCGGCAAAACCCTGGGCGGGGATCAGCGTCAGGCTGGCTGTCCACGACAGCGGATCAGGTCCGGCAGGGGCGGAATGGCGGCGCCGCCCGGCACGTTCAACCGGCTGCCAAGATAATCCCAGAATGCAATGCCCTGTTTGGCACATGTCTTGGCCAAGCCAAGGAATGCATCGCGGCAGTCGCGGCCCCGATGGCTGCGTGTCCCGGCGCCGACCTTGCGGCGCGTGACCTGGCAGCGGATGTCGTTCTCGGAGCCATTGGTGTGCAGTGGCACCTCGGGCCGATCCAGCACCTTCAGCAGTTCCGGCTTGTTGGCCCGCAGCCGCGCCAGCAGCCGATCCAGCGTGGCGAAGCCGGTGCGGCGGTGGAAGATGCGATCGAACCGCGCCCGCAGCGTCCGCCGGCGGCGTGCTGCGGGATTGGCGCGATAGGCTCTGAGGTCGGCGTAATGGTCCCAGATCAGCGCGCGCATGCGCTGCTGCGCCGCATGTTGGGTGTCGGTGAAGGTGTCGAGCTTGTGCACCAGTCGCTCGGCATGGACCCAGCAGAGCGCGTGATCGCCGACGGCGAACTGACCGGCGTCATCGCTCAGCACCACAGTGCCGCGCAGGAAGCCGTGCGCCGCGACGCTGCCCCAGATCGCGCCTTCGGTGGCGAGCAGCACCGGATTGGGCGAGGTGGTCAGGGCGGTGAAGCCAAGCCGGTCGAGATGCGCCGACCAGCTTGCCTGATCGGCGAACGCCGTGTCCGGCTGAGCCGCCAACCGGGCGATCAACGGCCCGGGCAGCGCATGGTTGCGCATGTAGCTGAACGCTGTCTCATTCAGCACGAAGTCAGCATGCCCGGCGCGCAGCAGGTCGAGGAAGTTCAGCCGGCTTTTTGATCCGCGCGTGGCAAAGAAGGTGAAGCGGCCATCGCCAATCTGCGTGCAGAAGGCGTTGGCGACCTTATGGCGCACGCCGGTGTCGTCGGCGGATATCCAGGAGGCGCTGGCAAGTCCGGCGCGCAGCACGTCCCGGCTCTCGGCGAGGAAGGGATCGGGGCGTTCGGTCAGCAGCCGCTGCACCTGCCGTTCGGAGATTGCCACACCGATCGAGCGCAACAGCGCAACCAGGCGCGGCAGGGTGGACTGGCCCTGATGATACAGCATCAGCACCAAGCGACGGAGTTCGGGACCGAAATGTCCGGCGACGCCCCCCGGCAGCGGTGCGATGAGGGTCTGGCCGTCCGGCGTGACCCAGCGCTCGCGCCGGTAGCGGATCGCCTGCACCGCCAGGATCACATCCTGCACCAGGTAGGTTTCGTAGCCCTTGAAGCGCGACCCCGCCGGTGCGGCGATGCTCAGCACACGGTCTTCGACGCTGACGCGGGATCTGACCTTGCCGCGGCGGGGCTTGTCGCGGGGGGATTTCGTCCCTGACGGCGCCGTGGCCTGTTCCATGCCACTGGGCTTGATGACGGGCCGGCCTTTCAGGCCCTTCAGCCGGGCGTTCTCCTCGCGTAATACCGAAGCCGTTAGCCTTTGAGCGAGGGCAGCCAGGCGTATCCGGTGACCGCCCTGATGAACGCCGGGTCTGCCTGGACGCGGTTCCAGGCTGCGCAGCAGGCATCGACGATGGCGGCGTAGTTTTTGAACACCTGCAAGGCGAAGAAGCGCCGCCGCATTTCATGCCAGAGCGCCTCTGCCGGGTTCAACTCCGGCGAGTAGGGTGGCAAGGGCACGAGCGTGATGGTGGCGGGCACGACCAGGCCGGGTTCGGAGTGCCAGCCCGCCCCGTCGAGCACGAGGGCGGCGTGCGCGCCGGGGGCGACGTGCTGGCTGATCTCGGCCAGGTGCTGGTTCGTCGCCCACAGACTGACGCGCGGCAGCACAAGGGCGGCGCCAGTGCCCCGCTCGGGGCAGACAGCACCGAACAGATAAGCGGAGCTGAACCGCAGGTCGCGTCGGCGCACGGCACGCTGGCCGCGCAGACCCCAGACCCGGGTCAGCGTGCCCTTCTGGCCGACACGCATCTCATCCTGGAACCACAGCTCGATGCGCGCGGCCGCGGGATGCGCGGCGGCGAGCGTGGCGAGCATTGCCGGCAAATCCTTTTTTGAACGCCGCCTGGGCGGCGGCATCGGCCCGAGGGTGGCGGGGCCGCGGCACCAACCAGGAGCAGCCGATCGCGTGCAGCAGGCGCTGCATCCCCGAGCGGCTGTAGCGGACACCAAACGCGCGCTCGGCCACCCCGCAGATATCGGCCACCCGGAACGCGACGATGCCGTCGCGCTCGAGTTCGGCGCCGGCCGCCACCGTGGCGCGCAGCTGCGCTTGCTGCTCGGCCGACAGCTTCGCGGGCGGCCCGCTGCTCCACCGGTCCACCAGACCAGCGACCCCGTCCTGGTTGTAGCGCGTGATCCAGATGCGCAGCACGTTGCGGCTCATGCCGAACTGTCGGGCCGCACCGGTCCGGTCGAGCCCGTCCAGCAGCGCCGCGATCGCCAGCATGCGGATGCCCACACGGGGCCGGGTCTCTGCCCGCACCATCTTTCGCAGCGCCTCCGCGCTGTGCCGATCCGATATCGCCAGCCCCAGCACCACCGCCCCTCCTCCGACCACCAAGGAGAGCAAATCAGATCGTCACCGCGACAAGCAAGCCCGATGACCCAAAGGGCACTGGCTTCGGTATAAGGCGGCAACGGTCTGCTGCAATGCGCCGACCTCGGCCAGCAACTGCAGGACCAGGTCCTTCAGTTGGCCAGGCGTCAGGGAATCGAGGTCGGACGGCGGTGACACACCGATGTCGAATCGGAAAACCGCACCAGTGCGAATCCGGAAAATCGATCCGCTCCGCATTCTTCGGCGGCCTGTGGCATTTCGGACTCGCTTCAGGAGGCCATCCCGTCAGCGCACCCAGCCAACGCCGCAGGTCAGGGCGCTGCCCGGGGTTTTGCCCCTCTTACCTTTTTGGCCTTTGGACCTTCGGCGCTCGGAGCCAGCATCCTGCGGCGGTGGAGTGGCCTGGATTTGGACCGCCCTCTACACCAGCAACTGCTCAACCCACCCCGCTTCGCGCAATGCGTTGATATAGAATGATTTTCAGCAGTCTCAGAAAACGGGATAAATTTGGGCAGTTGAAGTAAAATCCGCGGCGATACCAGATACTTATTTATATCGTAATATCGCAGCCTTGGCCGTTACATGCGTCGGATTCGATACTGCCGTTACGCCCAAAATCGCCTCGCCCAGAAAGCGTTGTTTATCAATGATTTGCGGAGGGAGGGGTGGGTTGAGCAGTTACCTACACCACAATAAGCGGCATCAATTTTGTCACAATCGTTGCCACCCATCCTGGTATTGTCTCAGTTTTGAACTTCCGGTCTAGGATTGCGCCCTTTGCAAGAACCACTCGACCACGTCGCTCGCGCTTCGATTGGGCGGGAACACCGGGTAGAAGACGTGTTCCACCGTGCCGTCGTTGATTACTAGGGTGAAGCGTTTTAAGAGCGTCATTCCGCTCGCTTCAAAGGTAGGCAAATTCATCGCACGCGTCAGCTTCAAGTGCTCGTCCGAGAGGATGGTAAACGGCAGGTGCAGGCGTTCCGCCGCTTCGCGTTGATAGTCAGAATCCTGGGTAGAGAGACCGAACAGGTGGTCGACGCCGAGGGCTTTCAACTCAGCGAAGTGGTCCCGGAAGGAACAGGATTGAGGCGTGCAACCCCGCGCGCCCGGGATCATGTCCCATCCATCAGGATTTTCGGCGCCGGGCCTCCCCGTCCGAGGGTAGGCGTAGACAACGACCCGACCGGGTATCGCGGACAGATCGATCATGTCGTCGTTTGTGGCCCGGAGGGGAATAGATGGCACCCGAGCGCCTGCGAGGTGGCGGGTAGCCCCATCGTCAGGTGGCGCCGGGATCGTCGACCAATCGGGGGTGTCTACGGTGCTCTTCATCGTCAACCTCCCTGGACGTGGGTGGCTCCCGCGAAACGCAGCGCCCGTAAGCTGCCCACGTCGCGATTTCAAACTGGGCCACCACTCCCCTTCTGTCCAGTTGGGGTATACCCCAACTGGACAGGATGGAGTGCTAGCATCGGGGTTGAGCCGGGTGATAAATTGTTCCCGGCTCGGGCTATTTCTGGAGGGCCTGGCGATGCGACGCGCGCCCCTCTTCTTGCTTCTGCTGGCTCTCCCTGCCTGCTCCCTCTTCGGGCCGAGTGGACCCCACTATGTCGTGTTCTTCCAGGAGCGTTCGGCCCGGCTCGATGTGCCGGCGCGCGGCGTAATCGCCGAGGCCGCGAGGCGCGCGAACGCCGAGCCGGCCGAGCCGGTCGAGGTCCGCGGATACACCGACAGCTCCGGGAGCCCGCAGGCCGACGTGCTGCTGTCCCAGGAGCGGGTGCAGAGTGTGGCGGACGCCCTGGTGGCCCATGGGGTCGCCGCGAACCGGCTGGTGCGCAAGGGGCAGGGGCAGACCGGGGTCAACCCGGGGGTCGCCAGCCGGCGGGTCGAGATCACCGTCGGCGGCCATTAGACGGATGGCGCTGAGCCTGGCTTGGCTTGCTGGGGCTGGCCGTGGTGCGGTGATGCCCACGCCGGAGCATATGTCGCCACCTTCGGGAGGGTGTTTCTGGTCATTGCATAGCCTGGGCGCAGGCCTCAGCCCGTTCGAGCCAAGATCGAAGGGCTGACACCAGGGCGAGAATCTTCTCCTGGGCGCATCTGATTCCGAGGCGGCTGGCAATTCCACTCATCGCGGAGACGGCCGCACCTTCCCGACCGGACGGAGCAATGGTCAAAGCCCCCCATAGTGGGCCGCCGTCTCCTCGCCCATGGACCAAGTCGCCACCGAGCCGAGCAGTCTTAGATACTTGTGATTGAAACTACCGGGCGCGGCTCAACCCGCCACGATGTTGTCACCATGTGGCCCAGCCTTCGCCTCCACCGGTGCGTTGTGGCGGCAGAAGGGAGGGCAACCTCATGCGTACGACGATAGCTCTGGCCGCTGGGGCCGCGTTCTTGGCCCTCGGGTCACTGGCCGCGTCAGCCGGGCCGTCTCAGCCGGCTGGGGTGCAGGCGAGAGGGCAGGGGGCCGCCGTCCAGAACGTGGACTGGTATTGCGGCCCGCGCTGCCAGTACCTGGCGCCACCGCCGCTGGGAGGAGCGCCGCTGGCAGTGGGACGGGTATTATCACCAGGGCGGGTACTACCATCACCCCCATCGGTACTACCAGGTACGGCTACAACCATGGTTACGGTTACTAGCGGACAGGATCTCAAGGAGGCCGGTATGCGACAGCTGGTGGTCCTCTGCGCCGTGGCGCTGGCGGGGTGTGGCAACACGACCGGCAGCCGGGCGCTGACGGGCGGCGCCCTGGGCGCGGGCGGGGGCGCCCTGCTGGGCGGGGTGACCGGCCTCGGCGCTGGCACCGGGGCGCTGCTCGGCGGCGCGGGCGGCGCCGGGGTGGGGGCGCTCACCGCGCACCATTGAGGGAGCGGCCCCCGGCTCTCGGCCCGGTAGCTCGCGCCCGTGGGCGCGGTCGGCCCGGGGCCGTGACGTCGTCTGCTTTCTCAGGGAACTGGCCGAGGCCGAGACTGGCGCCGGTGGCCGTGCCCTGATCCTCTGGGACCGCCCCACGAGAGATCCGTTGCGCCTTGGATCCGGCAATGGCCGGGTTCGGGCGATGCCCCGAAGGAACGGCTCATGTCCCTTGTTCTGCTGGTCCTGATCCTCCTGCTCATCTTCGGAGGGGGCGGCGGCTACTACGGCTACAACCGCGGCTACTACGGCCCTGGCCCACTCGGTGGGCTGGTGGGCGTCCTGGTCCTCCTGATCCTCCTCTATCTGATCTTTGGAGGGGTCTCCAGCACCGTGCACTGACCCCGCGGGAGCGCGAGGTGCGCCCGCCGCAGTCTGGTCTTCCTGCTGACCCCCTGTCTCAAAAACGATTTAAGAGTTTCTGCGTCGCGTAGCCGATGCAGAAACTTGGTTGGACTGAACGGCTTGGCGCGATTGCGGCCTTTGGAATTTTCAGGTCAGGCGCCTGGCTATGAAATTCGGGTGCGCCAGCGATTGGCGCTGCTGGCGGCGCAGCGAGCCCAAACAAGCGCGCGCGACCCGGGATGAGGTCGGGTGTGCGGGCGGGCCCGTCAATCCGAAGCAGCTGTTTCGGGCGCCATTGACCGAACTGCGACGATATCGGGCAACACCCCGCCTTCGCCTGCGTGGCGGTGCTGGGGAGGGGAGCAGCAAACAGCGGTGTTGATCGGATGGGACAGGAGCCCTCGTCATGGTCCGCACGCCTGCTTGGGGGAAAGGCGGCGGATGCGGACAAGATGCCCTTGTCGGCAGCACGGACAGATCTGGGGGCCGTCGGGTCGCGCGCGGTCTGTGGCCGCGCCGGCGGCGACCTCGACCGTCTCGTCATGGCGCGCGGCCGCAGCCGAACGGTCGAGTTGCAGCAGAAGCCGGGCGCGGGCCGCCTGCTCGCGCCTGGTATGGTGCCACAGGCCGAAGTAGCGGACCTTGTGCAGGCCCTTGGGCAGCACGTGCTGCAGGAACCGGCGCATGAACGCGTGGCCCGGGATGCGGCTGGCCCGCCATCGGTTGGATTGGCGGTGCCTGTGGCGGATGGTCACGGTCTGGTCGTCGAGACCGACGATGCGGGCATTGGTGATGGCGACGCGGAACACGTAGCGGGCGAGATAGTCCAGCACGGCCTGCTCGCCCTCGCCCCAGGCGGTGCAGTGGACGACCCAGGGCTTCGCCCAAGCCGCGGCGGGCAGGACCAGGTCGGGACGCTGCGCCGCGAACCCGGCCCTGAGCTTGCCGCGCACGAGCTTGGCGAGTGCCCTGACCGGCACGAGGAAATCGGTGCGGGCCGGATGCCACAGGCGACCGTCATCGGAGACACCGCCGCCGGTGACCAGACAGTGGACGTGAGGGTGGAAGACGAGTTGCTGTGTCCAGGTGTGCAGCACCGCGAGCACACCGACGGTGCCGCCGACATGGTGCGGGTCGCGGGCGAGTTCGATGATCGCCTCGGCCGCGGCTTTCATCAGCAGGGCGTAGCCGTCGCGCTGGTTGGTGCGCAGCACCTCGCGCAACTCCTCGGGGATGGTGACGGTGACGTGGAAATAGCGGCTCGGCAGCATCTCGGCCTGGCGGGCCTGCAGCCAGCGCTCGGTCTGGTCGGTGTGGCATTTGGGACAGCTCCGGTTCTTGCAGGAGTGATAGGCGAACCGCTCGGCGCCGCACTGGTCGCAACGCCAGAGGTGGCCACCGAGGGCTTTGGTGCGGCAGGCCAGGATGTCGGTGATGGCACGCCGATGCGATGGCAGCATCGACGCGCCATGGGCCGCCAGGTAGTCGGCCGCAAAGCGGCGGAAGACGTCCGCCACCTCGATCACGGCGGGGCCGCGGTGTCAGAGGCCGGTCGTCAATCCGTCGACGACACCGCGCAGCGAGACGCGGGTCGGCTCGGTCAGGTGGGTGTAGATGGCGGTCGTCGAAATGTTGGCGTGGCCGAGCAGGATCTGCACGATCCTCGTATCGACGCCATGCTCGAGCAGCCGGGTCGCATAGCTGTGCCGCAACGCGTGCGCCGTGACCGGCAGTGTGATGCCGGCGGCCCGGGCGGCGGCCCTGAAGGTGCGGCCCAGCACGTGCTGGTTGACCGGGTTGGCGCCATCGCGGCTGGGAAACAGCCAGCGCGGATGGCGATGCGTTCGCCACAAGCTGCGCAACTCGTCCAGCAGGGGTGCAGGCAGCGGCACGAGGCGCTGCTTGTCGCCCTTGCCGATGATGCGCAGCAGCCGATTGGCGCCGTCGATGGCGCCGATCTCCAGGGTCGCGGCCTCGCTGATCCGCAGACCGCAGGCATACATCAGGGCGAGGCTGATCTTGTGGCTCGGGCTCCTGATGCAGCCCAGGAGCTTACGGACCTGCGCGTCCGGCAGGGCGACCGGGAGGCGGCGCTGCTTCGGGGGACGGATCCTTTTTCCCCCCGAACAGCGGCCAATCGCGATCCAGCGTTCGACGGTAGAGGAACTGGATGCCGCCGTGGTTGGTCTTGAAGGTGCCGAGGGCCACGCCCCGCTCGCGCAATGCAAGCAGGTAGGCGCGCACCTCTGCCTCGCTCAGTTGGTCGGGCGCGCGCCGGTAGTGCTTGGCCAGACGGCGAACCCCGTCGAGGTAGATGCGCTGGGTTCCGGCCGCCAACCCGGCCACCCTCATGTCTTCGGTCATTTGCACGCGTAACGTTGTCATCGAGGTCTCCTTTCGGTATGCCGGCCCGCAGCTTCATGCAGACCAGACCCGAAAATACCCTCAACCGTTCGACCTCGCGCTACCGCTTCTCCTACGGCGCAGCCGTTCAGTCGCGTGCCTGACATGTTCGATAGCTTGGGGATGAAAGTTCCCTGGCCAACCTGATGGAGGTGAAGGCTTAGCGAAGCACAAGGGCATCACCGCGAGGCGGTGTCTGAAGGAAGTGTGGAGCAAAACCGCGACCTGACGAACAGAAACCGGATACAAGGCATCCTTGGTCGGACGAGCGGGCGACTGATCGCGAAGTCCATATCCATCAAAGACCAGGGCTGTAGATCCGGCAGGGGTGCGGGGAAGGCGATCGAACTTACTCAGGGAGGCCTGCGTCGCGTTCCGGCTTCGGAACTGAGGAACCCGCAAGGGGACCTGACCGCGGCGCAGGAGTCAGCAGAGGGCATAGTAGGTCATGCTGTCGGCAAGGCTGATTGAGGCACTCCAAACCGAAAGGTGGAGCCACGGCTAGGCCAAGCCGGAAACGATGAAGGAAGGCCCGAACGATTGGGAGTGGCAACTAGGACTGGCAACTCATGAGTGGACAGCGGCAGCCTATCCAGGTACTCACTGGCCTTGGAGTCAACGGAGCGGGGTGAAACCCCACTCCCTGGCTCGCCAAGGGCCGAACCACTTGCGGCGAAGTCAGCACCCGAAAGCCCGGCTGAGACGGAACAACTCATGGAGGCGGTGTGCGATAAAGAGAATCTCCAAAGTGCGTGGAACCGCGTTCAAAGGAACCAGGGCAGCCCGGGCGTGGATGGGATGACCATTGACGACGCCAAGGCCTACCTGCGTGAACACTGGCCAGGCATACGGTCTCAACTGCTCGACGGAACCTACCAGCCACAGCCGGTCAAACGGGTTGAAATCCCCAAGCCGGACGGCGGGGTCAGAAAACTCGGCGTGCCTTGTGTCGTCGACAGGCTGATCCAACAAGCCGTGCTGCAAGTGCTGCAAGGGCAGTGGGACCCGACGTTCTCCGAGCATAGTTACGGGTTCCGGCCGGGACGCTCGACCCATCAGGCGGTGGCCCAGGCGCAACGCTATGTCGCCGAGGGCTACAATGTGGTGGTTGATATCGATCTCGAAAAATTCTTCGATCGGGTGAACCACGACATCTTGATGTCGCGCGTTGCCAGGCGGATATCTGACAAACGTGTGCTCAAACTGATCCGGGCATTCCTGACCGCCGGGATCATGGAAGACGGCCTGGTACTTCCGGTGGATGAGGGGACTCCGCAAGGGGGTCCGCTCTCGCCCCTCTTAAGTAACCTCCTGCTCGACGAGCTCGACAAGGAGCTGGCCCGCCGAGGGCACCGCTTCTGCCGGTACGCCGACGACTGTAACATCTATGTTCGCAGTCACCGCGCCGGCGAACGGGTCATGGCCTCGGTAAGCCGGTTCCTGACCACCAAGCTGCGGCTGAAGGTCAACGAGACGAAGAGTGCGGTGGCGCGACCAGAGGAGCGCAAGTTCCTGGGGTTCAGCATCGCGAATGACGGGAGCGAACGGCGCATCGCGCCAAAGGCGCTGACCACATTCAAGACGCGGATCCGGGAACAGACCCGCCGGACACGGGGTCTGAGGCTGTCGCAGATCATCGAAGAACTGACGCCATACCTCATCGGCTGGCGCGGCTACTTCGGCTTCTGCCAGACCCCGCAGGTGCTCACAAACCTCGAAGCGTGGATCCGCCGAAGATTACGATCTTATCTTTGGCGGCAGTGGGGAAACGGGCGCAACCGCTTCAAGGAACTGCGCCGCCGTGGCGTTACACAGTTCCGCGCCGCGGTTGCCGCCGGTTCGCCAACGGGATACTGGCGCATGTCAGGACACCCGGCGGTGCAATCGGCCCTGCGCAACCACCACTTCGATTCCCTGGGTCTACCCCAATACGGTTCACTTTAGTTGTTTGTGCCGCAGGGAGAACCAAGGCGAATGCTGCATTTTCAATTGGTTGGTATTCGGCCGATAGCTTAAGTGAACAGGATTTTGCCTTAAGTGAACCGTATTGGGGTCTACCCCGTCTCTATATTCCGATACCGGCTTAACCTGGTCGAACCGCCGTGGTACGCGACCCGTATGCCCGGTGGTGTGGGAGGGGCGGCGCCGTGAGGCGTCCCCCTATCCCGATCAACGATCGTTTTTTGAGACAGGGGGGTTCCTGAATTCAAGAGTCAATCCGAACACCTGACGCATTATGAGCCTACGATGCTGCCAACAGTCCCTCTGCCTTCTCGCTTGGCAGGTGTCTCAAAACCCGTCTCACCCCTTGTGCCGCAGGACACAGGGCAACCGGATGAGGCGACTTGGCGAGGAGCACGCCAGCCCGGCCCACCGACCGTCCGCGCGGGAGCGAAAGGAGGACCAGGTGCGGGTCCTATTTCACCGGGATCATCAGGTGCTCATAGGGCGTGCCGGGCCACATCACGTAGGGCTTGGTCGGGTCGGGGTCGGCCGCCTTGGGGTAGCCCTGCATCGCCCGGGCGCCGGCGCCCACCACCATCACGTGCGAGCCGGTCTGGACCCAGTGGTTGTCCGGCTTCGGCATCTTCGCATAGGGGTCGGTGTTGCTGGCGCCCGTGTCGCCGGCCAGCATGTAGACGAAGCCGGTCTTGTCGGGCACCGGGCCGTGGCTCTGCCAGGCCTGGGCCCACGCCATCGCGTTCGGGTCCAGGCACATCGGGGCCGTCCCGGGTGCGCCTTCGTTGGCCACCATGCAGGTGAACTCGTTGGTTCCCTTCCGCACGGTCCGCATCTCGCCCTTGTGCATGCGCAGGACCGTCGCCTGCTCGACGACCCGCGGGGGCGCCGCCTTCATCACCTGTTGCATGTAGTCGTCGTCGGACATCGCGCCCGGCTGGGCCTGCTGCGCGTGGGCGATGCCCGCCAGGGAGAGCGCCGCACCGATCGCGGCGAGAACGGTTCGCATGGCCTTTCCTCCATCGTCGCGACCTTCGTTTGGTCGCGTATGAAATACTACACCCGTGCGGGTGGGGACGCGAGGCTCCAAGCGGCCGCAACCGCCGCGCCGACGGCCACACGGCATCCTGCAGTGAGGCTGCGGTGAGGCTGGCCCACGCTGGCGCGCTCATGCCTTGGCAAGTGGGATCATGCGTTGGTCCTGCCCTGGGACAGTAGACAGCAGGGATGCTCCCAAACCCCAGCCTCAGCCGCGACCGGAAAAATTGTCGTAAAAAGGACCGTTTATCTCGACTTCGCCCACTCAACCGATCCGAATACCGAGGCCGAGGAGCTCCAATCCTTTCCGGCTGCGCCTCGCGGGACGCCAGCGCTCGTTGAACGGCTTGCCGCACCGGCGGCAGCGGAAGCGTCTATAGCCCTGGGCGGAGTTGGCGAAGGCTCCGGCAGCGTGAGCTGCTGGAAAGCCGGCGGAGGGAGTGCCGTTCGGGTCGCTCTGTCGCCGCCTCTGCCTCGCATCTTTTGATGCCCCGCATGCCCGTCTGCCCAGCCCCGTGGGCGGCGGCGCCATAGCCAGACCAGCTCGGGCCAGCCAGGGGCGCTGGCGCCAGTTCCGACAGAACCAGGCGCAGAGCAAGCCATCCAGGGTTTTGCCCCTGGGCTGAGTTGCCAAAGTACAGCACCTTCCCAATAGTTTACAAGGGTGTTCTTGATATCGAGCATTAAGAATGCTTCGTGTGCCGGCCGGCACCGCGGAGAGGGGCTCTGTAGGGAGCGTGCCGAGACGGGAGAAGTCGATGCTCAGCGACACCCCATGGACCGACGCAAAGATCGCCAGACTCACACAGCTCTGGGCCGAGGGTCTCGCCACGGCCGAGATCGGCCGAAGGCTGAACTTCTCGAGGAACGCCGTCGTCGGCAAGGCGCGTCGCCTCCGCCTTTCCGAGCGCCCCTCCCCGATCAAACCTAGAGAAGGGGGACAGCCACACCGGATCGTGCCCGCACCCCCGCCCGGCAGGCGCACCGAGCGGCCGACACTGCCAAGGCTGCCTTGCCTGCAGCGCCCCCTTGCTGCCGCAACGCCCAATCGGGTTCTGTCAGCACTCGCGCCAAACCTGACGGCGTGAGATGCGCGGCGAGCTCCGCCTACGCGGCTTCGAGAATCGCGAGCGCGCAGCCGGCACGACGGAGATGGAGCAGGCGACGGCGGTCGGCGGGGATGTGTTGGTTGTGGCGGTGGCGGAGGCGAAGGAAGTTGCGGAGCTCGTCGTGGCTTCGACAGAACCGCTCCGCCGAGGCGAAGCTCTTGAAGCCCCGCATACATCGTGTGCGCCCTTTCACGCCGCGGTGGTCCTGCTCGATAGTCCAATCGCAAATGACAAAAGCGGACCTGCTCGCTGGCCTTGGCGGTCGGCATCACGTAGCGGATCTCCACCTCGCCGTCGGTGACGATCACGCGGTCGATCAGCAGCTCAACCAGTGTCCGTCTTTGCTCGAATATCGCGTGGGCCAGGCCTTGTCGCACCCGCTGGCAGAAGTCCTCAATGGCGCTGGAGAGCCCGGCGAGCTCCTTCTGCCGGTCTGCCCGCGCCTCAAGCTGTTCCGCCTGCCTCTCGAGCTGGCGCTGGCGCTCCTCAAGGTCACGTCGACGCCGACGGTATTCGTCCAGCAGGACGACACCGGCGAGGTAGGCCTCAGTCAGCCGCTCGAGTTGCTGCCCGAGGCTGGCTTGCCCCCGTCGCAGTCCCTGCTGACGTGCTTGCAGTTCCTGCGGCAGCCATTGTCCGCCATGCGCCCGTGCCAGGGCGCGTGAGGCCTGCTCGGGACGACCCAGCAGATCGCAGAGATCGACCCAGACCAGCTCGTCCAGACGTCCGGCCGGGCTCAGCCGCGACGGACACTTCTGGCTCTGCTAGCCCCAATACGGTTCACTTAAGGCAAAATCCTGTTCACTTAAGCTATCGGCCGAATACCAACCAATTGAAAATGCAGCATTCGCCTTGGTTCTCCCTGCGGCACAAACAACTCAAGTGAACCGTATTGCTGCTAGCCCGCATTTCTCATACGGGCGAGCGCTTGTCGTTTGAATGGCGCTCCGCCGGCGTGCATTCGTGAAGTGAGGCGGGGCGGGCGCTATGGGCGCGAGGCTCGGCGAGACCGCGCCGGCGCCGCC
The DNA here is from genome assembly GCA_963818725.1 of uncultured Pseudomonadota bacterium. Lineage (GTDB taxonomy): Bacteria > Pseudomonadota > Alphaproteobacteria > Acetobacterales > Acetobacteraceae > DATFDN01. The sequence goes on from CAWFTU010000001.1 coordinate 1,172,886, forward strand.
CGGCGGGCAGCGTGGGTGCGGGGTGTGATGTCGGCTGTGCGCTGGCTGGTTCGTGTCAGGCAGTGGCGTTTCTGAGCATGGCGTGGGCCAAGGCGAACTCGTGCTGATAGGGACAGGCCGAGGCCATCGCCGCCTTGATCCGCCGCACGCTGACCCGCACCAGGGCGCCGATCTTCAGCAGCTTGAGCCGGATGGTGCCGCAGGTCGCTCGGGCGAATTGCGTGTGCGCCAGACCGATGCGCCGCAAGGCGCAGAGCAGCACATAGGCCATGGACGCGAACCACAAGCGGAGCTGGTTGGCGCGCATCGTCGCCGCCGAGGTCCGGTCGGCGAACAGGTCGAGCTGGCATTCCTTGATGCGGTTCTCCATCTCGCCGCGCGCGCAGTAGACCCGCTCGTAGAGATGCCGCCCGCCGACTTCGGCCGGCTTGAGCGAGGTGACGACAAACCGGGGATTGGCCTCGCCGCCGGTCACCTCGGCCTTGCCGATGACCCGGCGTTGGCGGCTCCAACTGTCCAGCGTCGACCACGTAAAATCCCGGAAGCACCGCGCCGGCCTGCCGGTCCGCAAGCTCTCAATCGACGCGGTCAGCAGTTCGGGCTTGATCGCCTCCTCCAGCCGGTCGTTGCGGGCCAGACCGAACACATAGTCCACCCGGTTGGCCTCGCACCAGGCCATCAGCGCCTCGCGGGCAAAGCCGGAATCGCCGCGCAGCAGGATGCACACGCGTGGCCAGCGCCGGCGGATTTGCGCGACCAATCGGGCAACCTCCTCGACCGCGCCGGCCGAACCGTCGATGTTCGAGCGCCGCAGCTTGGCCGCCAGCAGATGACGGCCGCAGAAGACGTAGAGCGGCAGGTAACAGTAGCAGTCGTAATAGCCGTGGAAGAAGCGGCCTTCCTGATTCCCGTGCAGCGGATCATCGGTGGCGTCGAGATCGAGCGTGATCTGCGCCGGCGCGCGCCGATGCGCCTCCAGGAACAGATCCACCAACAACCGCTCGATCGCCGCCGGATCGTGGCTGATTTTGTGATAACGCGTCGGCTCGGCGCGGCCCAGCTCCAGCCGGTTCAGGGTCGATTTCCCGGCCAGCGGCGCGCAATCCGGCCGCCGCGCCGCCAGCTTCCCCGCCAGCACGGCCAGGACCGGATCGTGCCGCAGCTGGTCGTGGTCGACCAGAATCCTCGTAGCCCAGCGCGATCCCGAACACGCGCTGCATCAGCAACGCCTCGATCGCGTGCTCCACCAGCTCCGGCGCCCGCTGGTCGCCGAAGCAGGAAGCGAAGCGTTCGATCAAGCCGATCGCCCGGTCGGTCGCCCCGAGCAGCAGGGCGCCGGCATCTGAGGTGATCACGCCACCATCGAAGGCCGCCACCACGGCACGCTCCTCCACGGGTGCAAAATCGAACAGCGGAGGTTTACACTCTGTGGGCATCGGGGAGTTCCTCCGTTCAGCGCTAAGACTTTGTCACAGAAGAACTTTCGCCGATTCGGAACCCCGATGCACCTACTCAGTGTGAGAAATACGGGCTCTTATGTCCGTCGTGTCAAGACAATGGCGTGTTAAAAACTCCCGCATCTGCAGGCTATACCTGTGCTGTTCGGCGCTCGATGTGGACGGCAGGCAGCATGGACGACGGTTGATCTGGCTCTTATCCGCGGGTCAATGCCGCATGACCAAGGTTCGTCGTGGGGCTTCCTCTGTCTAGCGAACGTGCGTCAGCCGAGGCCTGCTCCAACCCGGATCGAGGGTTCCCCAACCTCCCCAGCCTGCCGTCCGCACTGAGCGCCGAAATCTGCGGCTTCCGTTCTCCTCTCCGGTTACCCGTTGCACCATCGTTCGCGTCTGCACTAGGCGAACTTCGGTTCGACCATCCGCGCAATCGCCCAGATGAACCCGACCAGCTCGCGTGCGACCGCGACAATCGCCGTGGGCGCCGACTTGCCGCGCGCGATGAGTGCGCGATAGCGCGCCGACAAGCGGACCTGCGCCTTCCAGGCCACGGCACGGATCGGCTCCGGCAGGCCCTTCAGCCGGTCACGGATGATTTGTGTGATCCGCGCCGGAAAGCGGTATGTCCAGGCGGCCTCGACCAAGCTGGTGCGGGCAAGCCCGTTGCCGGTCTTGGTGATCGCGCCACGCCTGACAGTGGCGCCGCTCGAATGTTCCGATGGGCTCAAACCGAGATAAGCCATCAACTGACGCGGGCTGGCGAACCGTTCGAAGCTGCCGATCTCGGCAACCAGCACGGCGGCCGTGATCAGCGAGACGCCGCGCAAGGCCTGTAGCGCCTGCACGACGGGAGCCAGCGACCACTGCGGCACCAGCTCGCCGATGGCCCGCTTCAATCGCTCGCACAGCTCCTCCGCGCGTTCGATCCGATGCAGCATCTCCTCCAAGGCAAGATGCTGAGCCGGATGCGTGAACTTCAACTCGCCCAGCCAGCGGCGATGCGCCCTTGTCCAGTGCCCGAATGGCGAGATTCGTTCGTGGCGCAGCAGGAAGCTCAGCAGATGCTGGCGCGTCTTTCGCAGGTCGCGCGTCGCCTGCGAGCGCAGCCGCACCAGATCGCGCATCGCTTCATGCGCCTGGTCCGGCACCCAGACTTCTGTCAGCTGTCCGGCCCGCAGCGTCTGCGCCAGCATCATGGCGTCGCGCCGGTCCGTCTTCACCTTGTCGCCCGCTTTGCGCGGGATCAGCGACGGTGCCACGACGTCGCAGCGATGACCGAGCCTGGCCAGATGCCGCGGCACATTGTATCCGCATGGACCGGCCTCGTAGCAGGCGTGAAGGCGTCGCCCTTCCTTGGAGAGCTTCTTACAAAGCGCCCGGATCGCGTCCGGCCTGTTCTCGATGGTTCCGTAGAACCAAACCTCCGCTCCTGCCGTCGCCTCCACGATCGCCACCGAAATCGTCTTCTTGTGGACGTCCAACCCCAGAAACAGCGTATTCTCCATCACGGTCCGCCTCCAGTGTCTGGGGACAGGCTCGGTCCCCGAGCAACCCCCGTTGCGTTGCAAGCGCCTTACTCGACACTTCGAGGCGGGCCACCTCAAGTTTGTGGCAGCCTCGGCGGACATGATGGTCTAGCGAATTCTGGCCCAGGGTGCTGACGGATTTTGGCCCATCTTCCGTCCCTCAACCTACGGTCTCTCCGGCTTTGCCGGAGGGCTTGGAGTGGATTGGAACGCCAGAGTGGAATTGTTTCCCGCTTATCGGCCAATCGACCCGTCACGGGTAGACGCCTTTGTGGGTCAGACGGGACGACGCAGCGACGGCACGGCAAAGCGCGTTGACCATGCCTCGCATGTTGCGGCGCCGGTTGGTGGTCCAGCAGAAGGCGCCGAGATAGTCGGGCAGATGCTTGGGGGAGAGCCGCTTGTGGGTGGCCTTGAGCGCGGTACTGAGATTGGCGACCAGGGTGTTGACGGTGAAGAACGGGGCGCTGCGCTCGCGCTCCGGACGCCCGCCGCCGGTGACGGTGGCGACATGCGTCCGCCCGGCTTCACCGAAGGCGTTGAACGCCCGCAAGCCGTCCGTGTGCACAGTCGCGCCGGCGGCGATGTGGGCATCGCGGAACGCGGCCACCGCCTCGCTGGAGAAGGCGCTGACCGCGCGCATCGCGACATGGCCCATGCGCCCGTCCGCATGCCGCTCGCAGGCGACGATGACGCAGGTCTTGCCTTCGGTTCCGCTGCCTTGGTTCCTTTCACCTCCCAGACACACGTCATCCGCCTCCACTACCGGCGGCGCGGCATCGTCGTCGCTCGCGCCCCCGAGCGAATAGCGCTCCGTCCGCTCGGTCATGGCGTGGCGGAGCCGCTTGTGCAGATACCAGGCCGTCTCATAGCCCAGGCCCAGCCTGCGGCCGAGCTCGACCGCCGAGATCGCCTGTTTGGTGCTGCTCATCAGGTGCATGGCGCGGAACCAAGTGGTCAGAGACAGCTTGGTGTCCGCCATCACGGTGCCCGCGGTGACCGACCAACGTCGGCCGCAGCGCGTGCAGCCGACACGGCGGCCGTAGACATAGCTCTTCAGATTGGCGCAGCGCGGGCAAGGCATTCCTTCACGTTGGCGCGCCGCCACCAACGCCGCCAGACACTGACCCTCCGTCCCGTAGAGTCGTTCGAACTCAACGTCCGTCAGCCCCTTCATGATTGCCCGCACCGTTCTGCTCCGAGACGCCGCGTTCAGAGCGACTTTGCGCTTCCCTGCTGCAAAGTACAAGAGCGGGTCGATTGGCCGATAAGCGGGGAATTGTTTGGGCAGCTGCGCCGGGAGCATGAGTTTGGTGTCGGGACGATCGCGGGCGTGGCCGCCAAGTTCGGCGTGCATCGCCGGATAGTTCGGCAGGCGATCGCGGGTGCGACACCGCCGACGCACAGCTACCCGCAACGGGCCAGGCCGAAGCTGGAGGCGGTTGCGGCGTTCATCGACCGGGTGTGCTGGACGAGGACCGGCGAGCCCCGCGCAAGCAGCGGCACACGGCGCGTCGCATCCACCGGCGGATCCTGGGGGAGTTTCCGGACGCTGCAATCGCGGAGTCGACGGTGCGCAACCATGTCCGGGCGCGCAAGCGCCAGATGGGGCTGGTCCTGCGCGAGACCTTCGTGCCGCAGAGCTACAGCTGGGGCCAGGAGGCGCAGGTCGACTGGTACGAGGCCTGGGCGGACCTCGGCGGCGAACGGACCAGGGTGCAGGTGTTCGCGATGCGGTCGATGGCCAGCGGGGCGGCGTTCCACCGCGCCCACCTGCACGCGACGCAGCAGGCGTTCCTGGAAGCGCACGAGCGTGCGTTCGACTGCTTCGGCGGCGTGTTCCACCTGCTGCGCCATGACAACCTGGCGAGTGCCGTGCGCAAGATCCTGCGCGGTCATCGGCGGGAGGAGACGGTGCGGTTCGTGGCGTTCCGCTCGCACTGGCGGTTTGCCGCGGAGTTCCGCACCCCCGGCGAGGGGCATGAGAAAGGCGGCGTTGAGGGAGAGGGCGGCTATTTCCGGCGCAACCACCTCGTCCCGGTGCCGTGCGTGGCCGACCTCGATGCGCTGAACGCTCTGCTGCTGACGGCCTGCCGCGAGGACGAGGCGCGCGTCCTGGAGAGGCGTGTGGAGCCGGTCGGCGCCGCGATGGCGGGGGAGCGCGATCACCTGCTGCCCCGCGCGGCCGAAGGGTTCGACCTGGCCGAGATCGTATTCCCTCTGGTGGACAAGCGGGGCTGCGTGGCGGTCAGGACCAACTTCTATTCGGTGCCGGTCAAGGCCGGCACCCGGGTGGAGGCGCGCATCCATCCGCTGCATGTCGAGCTCTGGTACGCGGGCCGGCGGATTGCGCGTCACGAGCGCTGCCATGGCCGCCGTCAGCAGGTGCTGGATCTCGACCACTATCTGGACGTGCCGGGCCACAGGCCCGGCGCGTTTGCCGGGTCCAAGCCGTTGGAGCGGTGGCGCCAGGCCGGTCGCTGGCCGGCCTGCTACGACGCGCTTTGGGACCAGCTGCGGGCCCGGCATGGCAAGCGGAACGGCACCCGCGCCATGGTGAGCGTGGTGGCGCTCGGGCGGGAGTTCGGCCACGACCGACTGCGCGGGGCCGTGGCATCGGCGGTGTCGTTGGGCGCCTGCGACGTCGCGGCGGTGCGCTACCTGCTGACCGAGGCGGGGCTGCACAAGGCGCCCGCCAAGCCGGTCGATGTCGGCGAGCTGGCTCGTTACGACCGACCCATGCCGTCGACGGCCGACTACGACACGCTTCTCCTCTCCAGCCCCTGCGCGGGCACGGCGTGATGAGCGACCTGCAGGGCCAGGCTATCCGCCAGCACTGCCGCGCGCTGCGCATGCCGGCGATCGGCGGCCAGTTCGCCCGGCTGGCGGAGGCAGCCCTCCGAGAAGGGCAATCCCACATCGGCTACCTCGAGGCCCTGCTGGCGGCCGAGATGGAGGAACGCGAAAGGCGGGCGATCGCCCGCCTGCCGCACGAGGCGCGGCTGCCGCGGATGAAGACGCTCGACGCATTCGCGTTCGACCGCTCCGGCGTCTCGGCCACCCAGCTGCGCACGCTGGCCGAGGGCGACTACGTGGCCAAGGCCGAACCAGTCCTGCTGGTCGGCGAAGCTGGCACTGGCAAGACCCATGTATCGATTGCGGCGTCGGATCCGGGGCCGAGGGGAAAGTCGCTTGGAGCGCGTTGTGACCAGACGAAGTGATCGCGGCTCGGGTCCGGCACCGGCGCATCGATGCCGGACCGTCGCTATCCTCTCGCCGGGCGGCGGTTCCGTGGGCGTCACCTGTACTAGCTGACATTTGATCGGACAGCTGGCCTGTATGGTGTCGGATGGATCATGTCTGACCGACGTCAGGCGGCGTTGAGCATTTTTTCCCTGGCGAGCGGGAGGGTGTCAAGGAAGGTCTGCATCGGGGTCTTGCCGTAGCACCAGCGGCCCTGATGAGGGCGTTGCTCATTATAGCTGCTGACCCAGACATCGAGATCGGCCTGTAGCTGCTCGATGCTGCTGTAGATGCGCTTGCGGAAGGCGACCTGATAGAACTCGTGCAGCACCGTTTTGTGGAAGCGCTCGCAGATCCCGCTGGTTTGCGGACTCTTTGCCTTGGTCCGGCTGTGGTCGATGTCCTCGATCGCCAGGTAGAGCTCGTATTCGTGGGCCTGCGAGGTGCCGCAATACTCGGTGCCGCGATCGGTCAGCACGCGGGACAGCTTGACCCCGTGCTCGTCGAAGAACGGCACCACGCGGTCGTTCAGCAGGTCGGCGGCGGTGATCGGGGTCTTGCGGTCGTAGAGCTTGGCGAACGCCACCTTGGAGTGGGTGTCGATGCAGGTCTGCTGATAGATCCGCCCGACCCCCTTGAGCGTGCCGACATAGAAGGTGCCCTGGGCCAGGCAGTAGCCCGGACACTCGCTCTCGACCTCGCCATGCGCCTCGTTGTCCTGCCGGGCCCGCTCCAAGGCGGCGACCTGGGCTTCGGTCAGCACCAGGCCGTCCTGTGCGCTCTTGGCCTCGAGTGCCTTGAGCCGCTTCTTCATGGTCTCCAGGTCGTGGCGCTGCCAGACACAGCGCACCCCGGCCGGGGAGATCGTCAGGCCGCGCTTCTTCAGCTCCTTGGCCACCCGGACTTGGCCAAAGGCCGGCTGCTCGACGGCCAGCCCGACGACCGCCTGCTCGATGGCCGGCTCCACCCGATTGCGCAGGATTGGCTTGCGCCGGGTCATCTCCGCCAGCGCGATCTCGCCGCCCTTTTCGTAGAGCTCCTGAAAGCGGTAGAAGCTGTCGCGCGAGTATCCCATGATCTTGCAGGCCTGCGACACATTGCCGAGCTGTTTGGCCAGCTCCAGCAGGCCTACCTTGGCCCGGATTACCTTGCGTTCGTTGGTCATGGTCGGCTCCTCGGTTCTGGGCGACCGGAGCGAGACATTCCTGTCCTCCGGTCCCGGGTTGCCCGCACCAAACAAACCAGATTGTCAGATTAAATCCTAGCTAGTACACGTCACCAGCAGTGAGGGCTCCGCAGCGTCTCGACGACGTGACGACGAGCCCCGGACCCGGCCTGGGCAGGCGAGAGTAAGGAGATTGTGGCGGCATGACCGGCCACGGATCAAGCACATGGCTGCGCCACTCAGGACTTCGCCCGTAACTTCCTGGGAGGATGCCTCATGGGCCAGCGCACAGTCGGGATCGATCTCGCCATCCGCGGTGATCACGTCGCCCGCATCCTCGACGACGGGCGGCCAAGCGGCAAGCCGATCCGCTTCCGCCTGACACCCGACAGCCTCACTCGCCTGGTCACGAGCCTGCGGGCGGGTCTGCCATCGGGCGGCACCATCACCGCGGTGATGGAGCCGACGGGCATGTCCTGGTTCCTGGTTGCCCACTGGCTCAAGCGGGCGGGGATCACGGTGATCCGCGTCAAGGGCCAGCGTGTCCGTGCGCTGCGCCGCTACCTCAGCGAGCACACGAAAACCGATGCCGCCGACGCCTATGTGCTCGGTGCCATTCCGCTGTTCGGCGGGGTGCCTGCGGATCCCGTCTACGTGCCGGATGCCGAACGCCACGCGCTCCAGCGGCTGACGCGCCAACGTGAGCGCCTGGAGGACGAGGCCTGCGCCATCAAGCGGCGGTTGCTCGACCTGATCCGTTGGGCCTGTCCGGCCTTGGAAGCGGTGCTGCCGGACTTGCGGACGAACCTGTCGCTCGCGGTCCTGCGCGAGCTGCTTGATCCCGCCCGCGTCCTCAAGATGCGGCGGTCCGCGCTGCTCCGCTTCGTTGCCAAGCACGCCAGCGGCAACCATCCCCACAGCGGGCCCTTTGCCGAAACCCTCGTGGACGGCCTCAAGGCCGCCGCGTCGGAGACGCAACTCCTGCACGAGGGCACAATCGACTTCACCCGTCTACAGGTGGAGGCCGCCATTGAGATTGATCGCATGCGGTTGGTCGAACAGCACCTCTCGGAACTCCGCCGCGAGATCGCGGTGCTCTACGGCAAGCTCCACCCATCGGACGCCCTGCGCACGATCCCAGGCATTGGCGATGCCCTCGCGCCGCTCGTGTTGGGCGTGCTGCACGAGGCGCGGCGGTTCGCTGGCCTGCATCAGCTCCGTGGGTTTTGCGGCATGTTTCCCCGGACCAACGCGTCGGGCGGCGCCGACCAGCCGGGGCAAGCGATCACCCAGTCCGGAAACAATCGGATCAAGCGCGCGCTCTACCTGGCTGCTGACGCCGCACGGCGCATCGATCCCGGATTGGCGGAGGTCTACTGGCGTCTGATGGTCCGCAAAGGCCACTACCACAAGCAAGCCCTGTGCGCGGTGGCGACACGTTTGGGCGTGGTTCAGAATTTGCCGGACACCGTTGGCGAAGTCGACGGTCAGGCTGCGAGCGCGGCGAAGCGTGAGATGCGCGTGGGCGCAAGCGGACGCTTGGCGAGCCACGCTCCGAGGCGATCGAGATTGATGGCGGCGGCCGTGGCCACGTTCTGTAGGTGTGTCTTGGCCAGCCCGCAGTAGCGCGCCTGTCGCAAGCCGAACGCGCAAGCAGCTTGCGCGATCGCGCTCTCGACACCCTGGCGCTGGGCGTAAAGCTTGCGACCTGCCTTGCCCTCCAGGCGCGCCCGCGCCGCCGCGAGTGCCTCGTGCTCCTCGCGCGGGTGCAAGGTCAGCAGCCGGCCGCGTCCCTCCGTCTTGGTGCAGCGCGCCTTGGACGGGCAAACGCCACAGTCGTCCGGGCTGAAGCCGACGCGGGTGTAGCGCCCGCGCGTCCTGTCCGCATGCTCGCCCCAGCTCGCGCTCATGTGCCCCTCCGGGCATCGCGCGCGCTGCTGCCCCCAGTCGATCGCGAAGGCGGCAGCGCCGAAGGCACCCTCGGTGCGGGTCTGCCAGCTCATGTCCTCCCGCGGTGGCCCGACCAGGTCGATGCCGAAGCGCTCACGGGCACCCACCAGGTGGCCTGCGCTGATGGAGCCCGCATCGACCAAGTGCTCGGCCGGGGCCAGGCCCTTGTCGGCCAGCGCCGCGTGGATCGGCTCTGTGCGCGTCGCCTCGTGTACGTTGGCCGGTGTCGTGTCGGCATGGACCACGAGCCGCGGCGCCCCTGCGTCACAGGTCTCGGTGATATGGGCCGTGTAGCCGGTCCAGCTCGTGCCGCTCTTGGCCCGGAACCGCGCCTCGGTGTCGCAGGGCGACTCGACGCGGTCGCCAGGGCCGCGGCCCTGCACCGCCCGCGGCCGCGCGCCCACCGACGCGCCGCCGCCCGTGCTGCCCTCGTCGCGCTCGAAATGCCGCCCCCACACCCGGCGCAGCACGGCAACCGCGGGCAGCGCGGCCGCGTCCGGCGGCGCGCCAGCCCCGTCCAGCGCGTCGAGCAGCAGGAAGCCGTCTGCCCCGACCTGGATGAAGTGGGCATCCCGCTTGGGTCCGGTCTCGGGCAGGCGCATGTCCTCGACCCGGCGGTCGTAGCGCTCGTGCCAGTCCGGGGGCGCGATGCTGCGCAGCCAGTCGGGCGCGGCCACGGCAATGGCGTTCAGCGCGGCCCGCAGCGTCTCGCCCACCAACTCGAGGCGGTTCAGCGTGCGGATGGCGGCGAGCACGTGCGTGCTGTCCGTGCGCTGGCGGCCGCGCGCCTTGAGCAGCCCGCCCTCGCGTGCCGCGTCGAGCACGCGGACGAGCAGGCGCTCGGTGGCCTCGTGCTGGAGCAGGCGGGCGCGGAACTCGCAGAGCACGCTGTGATCGAAACCGGCGTCGGCCAGGTCGAGGGCGAGCAGGTGTTTCCAGTCGATCCGGCCCCGCACCGCCTCGGCCGCCTGACGGTCGCTCAGCCCCTCGCGGAACTGCATGAGCGTGACCAGCGCGAGGCGCCATGGGGCGTAGGCCGGCTGGCCAAGGGCGGGGTAGAGGTCGGCGAAGCCCACGTCGTCGAACACGGCGCCGAGCTGGTCACGCAGGAGCACATACGGGTTGCCGCGCCGGAACGCGGCCCGAGCGATGCGTGCGGTGGCGTCGGGCACGGGCGGGAGCGGCTGCTGTGGGCGGAGCGACATGGCAGGTGGCCTCCCTCCGGACAGGAAATCCATCCAACTCCGCCACCGTCACACCGACCGCCGACTTCGCCAACGGTATCCTGCCGTTTTCGGGTTACACGGCGCGCGGAAACCGCCGGCCCGTGAGGGCCGGATTTTCAATTCGAAGGTTGTCCAGTGCGGGAGGCGGTCAGCCTCCCCAGCTCACGCTTGCTTGGGCTGAAGTGGCCCGAGGCCCAGCAGCGTAAGCCAGTGCGGATGGCCTTGGCCGGTCATCAACTCGCATGGGCTTTTGCCGTTGCGCTCGGCACGGCGGCTGCGCATGAAGCGCCGATGGTTCAGGAAGAACTGCAGCAAGTCCAGGTATGAACCGCCCACGTGGCGGCGCAGCGTGAAGTAGGTACGCAGCCGCGAGTTGAGGTTCTCCACCAGCGAGCTGCTGCGCGGGGTCCGCGCCATGGCCTGGCTCACCGCGTCGGAGACGGCGTGGAACTTGCTGCCGAGCTTTGCTCGAAGCCGGTTCCACCCCGGCCAATAGGCGGTCGAGGTGCTCGGCAAGCGATGCAGCACGCACGCTTCGCGCACGAGGGGCGCAGATATGTCGTGAGCCCGGGCGATGGCGGCCAGCTTCTCATCAAGCGCGCCGGCGAAAGCGAGCAAGGCGTCGCGCTGGTTCTACAGCGCGACGCGCACCGGGCGAATGCGTCGGGCGTCCTCGGGCTCACGGCGTTGCAGTTCCGCGACGACGAAGTCGAACAGCATTTGCCGTGTGACCAGGGTCGGTCCGGCCAGCGCCAGAACATCATGGCTCGGCCATTGGGTGAGCAGTCGGATGTCGCGTGCCAGACAACCGGCCCGGGCCTCGGTCTGCCGCGCAAGTTCCAACTGGATGACAAGCTCGCACTCCGGGCCAGGCTGGCCGGTGCGGTCGATCCTGGCCTCCAGCTTCTTGCGCCGTGACGTGGCGCCCTTGGCGAGGCGCGACAGCGTGTTGGCCAGGCCTTCACACTGGTGCTGGATGTGAAACACATCGCCATGGCAGGGCGTATCGTCCCAAGCGGCCTTCGGTCCGGCACGCAAGCCTTGTCCGGCGTCGGCGATCGTATAATCGGGCTGCAGCCCTTGCCCGGTGGCGTCGCGTAGATGCACACCCCACGTGTCGGCGTCGCGATGCTCGGCGCCCGCCAGGAGACAGCAGTGGGTCGATGTCGCATCGACCCCGGTCAGCACCGGCATTGCGCCCTGGAAAAGTTCATCGTGCAGGCCGACGCAAATGCCTGACAGGTCCTGGCCGCGGTTGATGACGCCCGCCTGTTGGGTGGCCCGTTCAAGCACATGATGAACGGCACCGATGCTGACGGAGACGCCCAACAGGTCACGCAGGAATTCCACGACGCCGCGATACGAGCTGCGGCAGACCAGCGTTGGCCCGACGGCCACCTGGCGCAACCATGTCTTGGTGACCGTCAACTCGAACAACACCTCATCGTCCGCAGCGGCAGACAGGAAAGCGTCACCCAACGCCGTGCGTGCCCTGTCGGTTTGCTGGTAGATGAACTTGCGGCTGACCCCGTGCCGAACCGACAGATCGCTGATCGTTGCCGATCGCGCCAACGCCTCAATGGCCAGGTCCCTGCGGTCACTCTCCGCCAGCAGCGCCGCCGCGCCAACGCATCGATCCATTTTGCACCAACCAACCTGAAAAAATCAGGCTGCCATCATCCGCCCCGGCAGCGTCAACTCGGCTGCGCGTGTGACCCGGATTTGAACCACGCCCACTCCGGTTCTTACCTTGATATCGAAGGCCGTCGGCCGGTGCGGGATTTCGGGGTCATGAATCGGAGTGTTTGCGTCAGGCTGGCACTCCAGTCTGCAAAGGTGTCGGACGCTCGATGTGGCAGGTCATTGTTACGGCGATCATCCGACGTTCTTGGAGTTTCGGAATCATGATCCCCTTTCTTGCCATGCACGCCCTTGCCGCACTGCGCGGCGATGGCCTGCGCCCTGAACTGCTTGCCCTGTTCGAGCGCCACGAGGCAGCTTCGCCCCCTCACCTCGTCGTGGCCGTATCCGATCAGCCCAGGGCCGATGCCGCCGAAGCGGCCAATCCTCGTCCGATTTCCGGTAAAGTTGCCGCATAACCAAAGGGCGTGATGACCTTCCGGCCACCCAGGCCATGAGATGGCCGGAAGAAGCCTGTGCATTCACATCATCGTCGCCTCACGGTTGATCAGAATGCGCTTGCGCTCGACCCCCCATCGATAGCCGGACAGAGAGCCGTCGTTGCGCACCACCCGGTGACAAGGGATGGCCACCGCAATAGCGTTAGCCGCACAAGCACTGGCGACCGCCCGGACCGACTTGGGCGAGCCGATCTTCCGTGCGATATCCGTGTAGGTGGCGGTGGTGCCGGCGGGGATTGTACGGAGCGCCTGCCAGACACGCTGCTGGAACGCGGTGCCGCGCACGTCGAGCGGCAGCTCCAGACCAAGGCCAGGCTCTTCGACAAATCCGACGACGCGGGCGACCAGCTGCTCGTAGGCGCCGTCCCCGCCGACCAGTTCGGCATTCGGAAAGCGATCCTGCAGGTCCCGCACGAGCGCGTCTGGATCGTCGCCAATCAGGATCGACGCCACACCTTTTTCGCTCGATGCGACCAGGATCGCCCCCAGGGAGCACTCGCCGACCGCGAACCGAATCAGCTCCTTGGCACCGCCGGCACGGAACCGCGTCGGCGTCATGCCGAGCATGCTGGTCGACTTCTCGTAAAATCGGCCGCTCGAATTGAACCCCGCATCGTACATCGCTTCGGTCACCGTACCTACTCCTGCCCAACCCCTCGCGCACCTGGCTCGCCTGGCTTGCCGCAGCGTATGCCTTTGGCGTGACGCCGGTAGTGGCCTTGAAGAGACGGTGGAAGTAGCCGGGGCTCAGCTCGACCGCGCCGGCCAACTCGGTCAGGGAAGACACGCCCTCGCCCTGCTCGATCAGCCTGCACGCCTTCGCGATGAGCACGGCATGCTCCGCATCCAGTGATAGCCCGTCCGGGTTGCAGCGCTTGCAGGGTCGGCAGCCGGTCGCCTTCGCCTCCGCCAGCGTATCGTGCAGCCCCACGTTTTTCGGATTTGCCGTCCGGGACGGACATGATGGCCGACAGTAGATTCCGGTGGTGGCCACCGAATACCAGAAAAGGCCATCGGCGGTCCGGTCGCGCGCAACGACGCGTGCCCACCGCGCATCGCTTGCGGTGTCGGTCGTGCGGCTCGGGCGCGTTTGCACGATCGCGTTCATCGTCGGGACTCCTGAAGTGTTCAGCGGCCGACCCTGCTGCATGTACGAGGCGCTTCACACTCCGAGTCCTGCTTTCAAACTCGCATATGGATCTGAAACGTTGCCCGCGGCTTCAAGTCAGGTCGGGTAACACCTTCACCGGTCAGCAGCCACCGTTCGCCGGTCATCAGGTGAAGCTCGACCAGGCCGTCATCACGCTCCGACCAAGTTCCAAGCCCAGCATCGACCAATTCGCCCAGTGCCGCGACCACTGCCAGCCGCGCGATCTCAAGTCGCAGCCGTCGCGTCTCTCTATGGACTGTTCGTTCTGACGCCCTGTCCATGGTGGCCATCTTCCTGCCGCCCCCGAGGCGATGCACCAACATGGGGCCAGGATGCCGAAGCTGCCACTCCGCTTCCGTCTATTGAAGGCAAATCACCTGCGTCCCGGTTTGAAAGCAAGAGCCGGAGTGCGATGCCGGGTCCTAGATGCGACATCCGTCCCGTTGACGAGAAAGGATTGGACCATGGACGCGATGACACACGACCCGGCCGACGAGACGTTGTGCTTCGGCTACGGTCAATCCAGGCTCGGCTTGGTGCTCGTCGCATTAAGCGGCCGAGGCGTGGCGGCGATCCTGCTCGGCGACGAACCGCTCGCGCTGCGACGCGAGCTGGCCGCGGCCTGTCCCGGGGCTCGGCTGATCGAAGATGACGACCGCCTTGCTGTTACGGTGGCGAAGGTTGTTGCCCTCATCGCATCGCCCGGTCGCGAGCTGGATCTGCCGCTTGACCTATGCGGCTTGGAGCTGGAGCTGGCTGTATGGGAAGCGCTGCGCGGCATCCCGTCGGGCGAGACCCGCACCTACGGTGCCCTTGCTAAGATGCTCGCTGTCCCAGCCACGGCCCAGGAAGTCGGCGCGGCCTGCGCCGACAACAGGCTGGCGGTCGCCGTCCCCTGTCACCGCGTGGTGAAGGCCGACGGATCGATCTCGGGTTATCGCTGGGGCGTACAGCGCAAGCGCCGCCTCCTCAACGTGGAGGGCGTGGCATGAGACATCTTCCGCCGGCGCGGCGCACGGATGCGATCGACTGGCCGGGGGTTTCCACCAACCTCGACGCGCAGGGCTGGGTGATCCTGCCGAAGCTGCTGACCGGTGAGGAGTGCGACGCCACGGCCGGGCTGTATGGTGGCGGCGATGGCTTCCGCAGCCATGTTATCATGGCCCGGCATGGGTTCGGCCGCGGCGAGTACCGCTACTTCTCCTACCCGCTGCCACGCCTGGTCCAGGCGCTTCGCACCAGCCTCTATCCCCGTTTGGCGCCGATCGCCAACGGGTGGCACGAGCGCATGGGCATGGACGTCCAATTCCCCGCCGACCATGCCGCCTTCATCGAACGCTGCCACCAAGCCGGCCAGACCCGCCCGACTCCGCTGCTGCTGCAGTATGGCGCCGAGGACTACAACTGCCTGCACCAGGACCTATACGGCGAGCACGTCTTTCCGCTCCAGGTCGCCATCCTGCTTTCCGAGCCCGGCGTGGACTTCGAGGGTGGCGAGTTCATGCTGACGGAGCAGCGGCCGCGCATGCAGACGCGGGGTGCCGTCGTGCCGTTGCGCAAGGGCGACGGCGTGCTGTTTGCGGTCAACACGCGCCCGGTTAGGGGCGGGCGCGGCGACTACCGCGTGAATTTGCGCCACGGCGTGAGCCAGGTGCGCTCCGGCCATCGCCATACGCTTGGCGTGATCTTCCACGATGCTGCCTGAAACGGACGCTCCATCGTTGGAGCTACCGGAACCTGGGCCGCGCACCATGGCGCTCGCGCCTGGCGCAGTGCTGCTGGGCGGCTTTGCCGTCGCAATAGAGGCCGACTTGCTGGCGGGGCTTGATGGGGTGCTTAGCTCTTCGCCCTTCCGTCACATGGTGACGCCGGGCGGCTTCCCAATGTCGGTGGCGATGAGCAACTGCGGCATCGCAGGCTGGGTCTCGGACCGCACCGGCTATCGCTACGAACGGACCGACCCGGAAACCGGGCGGCCCTGGCCGGACATGCCGTACGCCTTCGGCAGGCTCGCGGCCGACGCCGCCGAACGCGCCGGCTTTCCCGGCTTCGCACCGGATGCCTGCCTCATCAACCGCTACGTACCCGGCGCCCGGCTGACGCTGCATCAGGACAAGAATGAGATGGATTTTGGTCAGCCCATCGTGTCCGTGTCGCTGGGACTGCCCGCCATCTTCTTGTGGGGTGGCCAGACCCGGGCCGAGCGGCCACGCCGCGTGCCGCTGGTGCATGGAGATGTGGTCGTGTGGGGCGGTCCGGCCCGCAAGACCTTCCACGGGGTGCTCGAGTTGGCACCCGGAGAGCATCGGCTGACAGGCCCCGTCCGCTACAATCTCACCTTCCGCAAGGCGCTCTGAGCTTTCGGTTTTGGAAACCAGAACCGGAGTTTGCACTGCCCCAGCCCGGCCTACGCATGATCCAGGCCGAGCGAACCGGCCGCAAACAGGAGCGACGGATCATGTGCAAGGAAGACGACAACAAGGCTATCGTCGGTCGCTGGCTCAAGGATTTCTGGAATACGCCGCCCGATCTCACGGTTGTCGATGAGTTGGCGACACCGGACGTGCTTCTTCAGTACTCGCCCGATACACCACGGCGCGGCCGTGACGCGGTGCGGGCGTTCAGGACCGGCCTCCGCGATGCATTCCCCGACCTGGCCATCGCGGGTGCGAGCTTAATTGCCGATCGCGACATAGTGGTCGTGCGTTGGAGCGGCATCGGCACGCACACCGGCCCAGCCTTCGACGACTTCACGATTGGACCCTTTCCGGCGACGTCGGGCCGCACCGTTCGGCTGAGCGGAACCACCGCGGTCCGGGTCGAGAACGGCAAGGTCGCGGAGGAAGCGATCTGGATGGCCGCGTGATGCCGTCATGATGATAAATCCAGGTTCGCCGATGTTCGATTTCGAGAACAGGAACCGGCGTGGTTCAAATCAGGGTAACACCCAAAACGAGAAATCCCTTTACCATTAAAGCTCTATCGATTTCCGGTGTTACCTGGGAATGGCACTTTCTGAACCACGCCACGCGCCGTCCTGCGTGCCGAAGGGCCAGCAGAGCATGGTCTCGGCCGCGCTGCGCCAGGCGTTCATCCAGCCGGACCGCGCGAGTGCCAGCCAGACGCTCCGGCATGTTGCCGACCAGCTGCGGGCCAAGTGGCCGAAGCTTGGCGCGTTCATCGACGAGAGCGAGGCCGACGTGCTGGCGCACATGGATTTCCCCGTCCAGCACCGGACCAAGATCCACTCCACGAACCCGCGGGAACGCCTGAACAAGGAGGTGAAGCGGCGCGCCGATGTTGTCGGCATCTTTCCAAATGAGGGCGCCATCGTCCGTCTGATCGGCGCCGTGCTGCTGGAGGCCAATGACGAGTGGCAGCTCCAGCACCGCTACATGCAGACGGAAGCCATGGCCGAGCTCACGCCGCCATTGATCGATGCCATGCCAACCCAGATTTCCACCGTGGCTGCCTGATCCGTGGCCACCTCAAGCTACACCACAATTTCCACCACGTTGACGGACGTGACCTGAACGGGCAGTCAGCGATAAAGAGGCGGCAGGATAAATGGGGGCTGGTATTGGCGGTGCGGTACATGTCCCTCGGCTTAGTGGATAACCTACGGATCTGGTAGGCTTTTAGGGAGCGCACAATAAAGCTTCACTTTTAATCTGCTGGACGCATCGGATTGCGCATGGATTAGGTGAATACAGGGCGGAGGGACTTGACAAGCCCCCATTGGGTGGTCCGGGCAAAATGTTAGTGCAGCACGACAGCCGCCGGGGGATGTGATCCGGTCGGACCTGAGCGGCGCGGCGGCATCGGCATAGTCGGCACACCGACCTCCGGCGCAGGTGGCTGATATGTACTAGCTAGGATTTAATCTGACAATC
Organism: uncultured Pseudomonadota bacterium; assembly: GCA_963818725.1. Lineage (GTDB taxonomy): Bacteria > Pseudomonadota > Alphaproteobacteria > Acetobacterales > Acetobacteraceae > DATFDN01. Next base: position 1,190,634 of record CAWFTU010000001.1, read on the forward strand.
TGGTTTGTTTGGTGCGGGCAACCCGGGACCGGAGGACAGGAATGTCTCGCTCCGGTCGCCCAGAACCGAGGAGCCGACCATGACCAACGAACGCAAGGTAATCCGGGCCAAGGTAGGCCTGCTGGAGCTGGCCAAACAGCTCGGCAATGTGTCGCAGGCCTGCAAGATCATGGGATACTCGCGCGACAGCTTCTACCGCTTTCAGGAGCTCTACGAAAAGGGCGGCGAGATCGCGCTGGCGGAGATGACCCGGCGCCAGCCTGCTGCGCGAAGCTGGCGAGCGGGGCCTCGAAGAAGGGCTTGCTCAGGCCGTCGGACAGGAACCAGACCGCCTCGCCGCTGGTCGGCTGGACGAAGGCCGTGACGTGCAGCCACTTGTAGCGGTGGTGGCCCAGCGCCGTCGGTCGCTCGCCGATGGGCGCCCACACGCGGCGGCGGATCGGCTTCAGGCCGAGGCGGTGCTCATCCTCGGCCCAGACCTCGACTGGCCGGTCGGGGTGCGCTGCCTTGGCCCGTGCGACCGCCGCGTCGAGCCCCCCTTGAACTCGGCCCGTTGCTCGGGTGTCGCTGAGCGCGGATGCCGCGGCCGCGGTGCCTGGATTGACCACCGCACCCGCTTCAGGGCCTCCCAGCCACGCTGCGGGTGCACCTTCGCAAGGCCGAGCTGGGTTGCCATCCAGAGAGCCACCTTGAGCCCGGTCCAGCACCCGCCGTCCTCGGGCGGGGCCTTCAGCCGCTCGGATAGGGCCACCAACAGCGCAGGCGTCAGCACGCTGGCAGCCCGCCCGTTGCGCCGCCGCTGGTCGCCCAAGGTGTCGGGGCCGTGCGCGTTGTAATGTGCGGCCAGCTCCTCCACCCAGCGCGGCGCGAACGCCAGCACGCCCGCAACGTCCAGCACGCTGCGCCCCCGCGCCAGCAGCCAGATCGCCTGCGTGTGCCGTGCCTCGGTTACGTCCCGGGCCGCCCGATAGCGCTCCTCCAACTCCGCCACCGACAGGTGCTCGACGATGCGTGCCACGATCCCGCTCCCTACCATGACCACCAGCCTACCCCAGGCCCGCCGAGCTTATCACCCGGAATTGGTATGAGCAGGCAGCTCTGATCGCAAGCAGCCGCGCATGATGGCGAGCACAGTAGCAAATAGCGTGAGCAGATCGCTTCGCCCATTGTCAGCTAATCCGAGCAGAATTTGGCTCTGTTTGCGAGCACGAGCGCCGATGATGGCGAGCGGCTACACTTAGCCTGGCACCTCGGCGAGCAGATCGCTGCGTTTCATCGCGGCACGTGGAAGCCCGAGAGTGAGCGGCTGCTGCCGTTGTCAACAACCTGGGCTGGGTGAGCCCGGAGCCGGGACGTTGCCGCGATGGTCCTGGCCAGCCGCGCACACCTCCTTGGTGCGCAGATACCGGACGATGGCATGCTTTTCAGGGCTGGGAGATAATAATGCGGATCCATTCAACGTGCATTGCGCTGCGGTACCAGGATCCGGGAGCACGGTCGAAGCGACCGAATCACCGACGCATCGCGTTCACCACAGCGCGCATCGGCGCTGTCATCCGCCACGAGGTCGAACTCTCCAGCGCCGCAACTCGAGACGCAAGCTGGGCTGCCCTCGTCTCCGCGAGCTCGGCCCGCCGCTCCGCGTCGGCCAGTCTTGCCGATGAAGCCGCTAGGTCGCGACTGTCCTCCAAGCCGAGGCGCTGGCACGCACCGGGGAGCTGATCCGCTCGCGTTGGGTCTTCGAACCCGGACGCGCTCGCATAGGCCGCGGCAGCCTCCTTTTCCCAATCGGTGGTTGATTGAGGTACCCTGACAAGCTGGACGCAAAACTCAACCTGCTGGGGTCGAGTTGCTTGAAAACTTTGCAGATCAAGGCCCAGTTTTGTTTCGGCCACAATCAAGCCCACTGTTTGCAGGAACGACCATGGCGTGAAAACCCAGCAGTGGGCGTCGACATAGCGGCCCTCAGCATACCGGGCGGCAGCGAAGCTGAGAAGCGAGGGATCATGGAGAAACGGAAAGTCCCCGGCCTTGCGTGGATCACTCCACAAGCTTCCGGAGTCCGCATGCACAATATTGGCGAAGTGGTCCATGACGCAACGCAGCCCGGGACGCCGGCGCCGCTCTTTGTATGCCAGCCGGATCTCCTCCATGGCGCTGATCCGGCGACAGACATCGAACGTAAACCGCTTGTCGGGAACGGCAAGGATCAGTGATCCCTCCTCCCGAAGCGTGTCGGTCATCTCGTGGAGCCACCCAATGAGGTCGGGCACGTGCTCGATCACATGCGACGCTACGACGTAATCCAGGGGGCAGACGTCACGCAGCAGATCTCTCGCGGGCTCGTCCGACCAAACATAGTCGACATCGACGATTTCCTTTTTGTCTATGGAGGCGTCCTGGGCGTACTTTACTTTCAGCTGTTCTGTGGAGCAGTGGTCGACGTAGTAGACCCTGGACTCGCCTTTCTCGATCAAGGGCCGGTTGAGCGGGCCGATCTCAACGCCGCGCAGGCGCGCGATGTCCACGCCCTGCAACATGCGGTCGCGTCTCGCGCGTTGAAGCGAATCCAAGGGCATCCCTTTCCGAGTCCTAGCGCTGTGAGCGGGCGATCCTATCAAGCAGCTGGCGCTGCACCAAGCCTGCGCATACGGCCAGCGCAACGTTGTCGGTGAGTTTGGGGCGGCGGATGAAGGGACCCCGAATCTTGGGACCGGCGGCTTAGTTGGAGGTCTGGCCGCTCCGCGATAGACGGAGCGGACGATGACGAAGCGCCTTGGTGCATGTGTGGACATGGCGTAATCGCACGGCCGGCCTGGGTGCCTGATCCGTTCCCCTTCCGCCCGCGCGTCTGCTGAGATCGGCTCCGGTCTCGACCAAGGAGGGCAGCATGGGCTCGTATGTCGCGTTCGACGTCTCGCTCCGCACCACCAGTGTCCACGTCATGGACGAGGCGGGCCGCTGCCTCTGGCGCGGCAAGTGCGCCACCGAGCCCGAGGCACTCACCGCGGTCGTGCGCGAGCATGCGCCCGAGGTGGTGCGCATCGGCCTGGAGACCGGCTTCCTCTCGACCTGGCTCTGCCACGCATTGGCCGAGGCCGGCCTGCCCGTGGTGTGCATGGATGCGCGTCAGGCCAAGGCGGTGCTACAGGTCAGGCCCAACAAGACCGACGCCAACGACGCCGAGGGCCTGGCGCAGCTGCTGCGCACCGGCTTCTTTCGCCAGGTCCGGGTCAAGTCCTGGGATGGCATGCTGCTCCGCAACCTCGTCACCGCTCGCCGCCAGCTCGTGCGCACCGCGGTGGACCTCGCCAATCAAATCCGCGGCATCCTGAGGACGTTCGGCCTGGCGCTGCCGCCGGGCGGTGGCGGCCGGCACTTCGAGGCGAGTGTGCGCGAGCGCGCGCCGATGCGCCCGGGGCTGGGCTTGATCGTGCTGCCCCTGCTCGAGGCTTGGCGCGCGGTGCGGGATGGGGTTGTCGTGCTCGACAAGGCGGCCGTTGCGGCCGCCCGGCGCGACCAGCGCTGTCGGCTGTTGATGACGGCGCCCGGCGTCGGCGCGATCACGGCGCTGACTTACGTCGGCACGGTGGAAGACCCCGCGCTGTTCCAGGGCGCCCGCGCCGTCGGCGCCTGGCTCGGGCTGACACCCAGCCGCTATCAGTCCGGCGAGATCGACGTCTCAGGACGCATCTCGCGCTGCGGCGACCCGTTGCTGCGCACCTACCTCTACGAGGCCGCCAACCAGGTGCTGACCCGCTCGCGCTCGGACAGCGCCTTGAGGCGGTGGGGGCTGATGCTGAAGGCGAGGAGCGGCCACAAGAAGGCCGTCGTTGCCGTGGCCCGCAAGCTCTCGGCCATCCTGCATGCGATGTGGTCCAGCGGCGAGGCGTTCTGCGCGGAACCCGCCCTGGCCAAGGCCGCGTGACGGCGTAGGAGCGAGATCACCAGTTCCGCCCGCCCTGGCGGAAGAGGCGTCCCTGCCGGGACGTGGTCAGGACCATCACGATATGCCCGCCGCGGCGAAGAGACCGCGTTCGCTGACATTGTGAGGTTCCCCCACCGGAAACCATCGTGCGGCAGCGGCACAGTCCCTGACCGCGGAGACAACCCTGAACCGGCAGAGCGTCCGCTCAAGGGCAAGCGGAAGCAGATGAAAAAGAGCTTGACCGGGGAGGCGCGATTAGACAACGGCCCCTGGAGTGCAAGGGCTTTTGCGTGATCTGGCGCGCGGAACGAGTGCGGTCATGTGTCCGGCCTACAACGCGGCCGATGACCGCTGGCCCAGATGGGTGTCGCCGAACAGGCCCCAAACACAAATGCGGCCTCGATGAGCCCTTGCACTAAGCGGGGTTTCCTGTTCGTCGGTTCGACCGGCTGCCATCTCCTGCGTCTGCCCTTTTGCTCCTCGGCGGTGACGAACGGCTAGGCGGCCTGCGGCAAGCGCCGGTAGGCCGTGCCGTTCGCCATCATGCCCTCCGCTGGCATTCCAACGACTGACGTCGTTAGAACCTTGGCCAGCTCCGCCCACAGGGTGCGGGCCATCTTGTTGGCCAGAGCCACCGCGGCCAGCTTGCGCGGCCGGCGCTCCAGCAAGGCGAGCAACCAGGGGCTGGACGTCTTGCCCCCTGGCCTGGCATGGCGGATCACCGCCATGGCCCCCACGACCAGCAGCTGGCGGAGCCGTTCATCGCCGGCCCGGCTGATGCCCCCTCCGCTGGCATTCCAACGACTGACGTCGTTGAAACCTTGGCCAGCTCCGCCCAGGCGTTGGCGGCCGCCCGTTGAGTGCTCTTTCGGCGTCAGCCCGAGCCAGGCCGCAAAGTGGCGAGCAGAACTCGAATTGGCCAACGTCGACCCGCACCGCCATGGTCAGAGCTGTGAGCGGCCCCACGCCCGGGACTGCCGCCAGGCGCTGGCTGACCGGATTGGCCTTGTGCCGCTCGGCCAGGCGCTGATCGACTTCCGCCAGCTGCCCATCCAGTTGCGCGACGACGCGGCCCAGCTGGGCCAGCGTTTCCTTGGCACCCTGCGGCATGGCTGTTTCAGCAACCTTCTGCAGCAGCGGCACGATGTGCGCGATGCCCTTCGCCGCGATCACACCGAACTCCGCCGCATGCCCGCGCACAGCGTTCACCAGCTGCGTCCGTTGTCGGATCAGCAAGTCGCGCGCGCTCAGGTCCATCGCCTCCGCCTGCGCCTCGGCCGACTTCACCGGCACGAAGCGCATGCTGGGGCGGGAGGCCGCCTCCGAGATCGCCTCGGCGTCGTTGCGGTCGCTCTTGCCGCGCTTGACGAACGGCTTGACATACTGCGGCGGGACCAGCCGCACCGTGTGACCCAACTCTTGCGCGAACCGGCCCCAGTGGTGAGAGCTGCCGCACGCTTCCAGCACCACTTCGGTGGGCGATACCTTACCAAGGAACTTCTCGAACCGAGCGCGGGTCAGGTTCTCGCGCAGGATCGGGTGCCCGCGCTCGTCCAACCCGTGGACGGTGAAAATGGCTTTGGACGTGTCAACGGCAATGCGCTTAAACTCCATGGCGGGCGGCTCCTCAGATGGACGCTTCGACAGCTCCGATCTTGGCACATGATGCCGTTGGGGCCGTCCACCCCAACATGAATAGACCGTCGGCGGCGTTACCTGCTGGCTGTGCGTATCAGACGATGCGAACGGAGACTGGCATGCCGGGTCTGGTCATCCAGTTGAGCACGTTGCATCCAATCTTCGCCTTAGTCCGTTGATTGGGCAGAGTTCGGGTTGAATTCAATCTGGCGCGTTGCGATCCCGGCCATTTATTCTCTTAGAGCCTGATTGTGTGAAGTTGACTCTTGCGTGGGGGAGGATACCGGCCTGAGTAATACCAATCCGCATAGAGATTGACCTATCGAGGGTACCACCAAGCCGAGAAAATTCCGCGGCTTATCGGACGGGAGATGGGTCAGCCTTTAGGCGGGTTGGTGTAACATAGGCAAGATAAACTTCGGTAAACCGCATTGGAGCGCGATCCGTCACCGGTTCTGTCTCTTGGTCCGTTTCGTAACGAACGCGCACATGTATTGCTCACGTGCCCCATGCGTATCAACGGCCCCGCCTTTCTTGACGGTGCTCTTGATCTCAACGCCGTCCTTGCCGGCTTTCACCGAGTTGTCAGCGTAGCGTCCTTGCACGATCAGATCAGGGTGCCCGTTGAAGTGTTGTTTTTCGACAAGCGCGCGCGTGCTTCGCCATCGAAGCCGTGAGCATATCCGAGATCATGCCAGACATGGCCGCAGGCAGGGCTATCGCATATGGGTCGCAGGCACCGCCCCATTCTTCGTCATGCCCGTGCTTGTCACGGGCATCCACGGCTTCAGGGGGTTAGTTCAGGATACGTGTAAAACGTGGTCACAAGGAACTGGCCGGCCAAAAAGCCTATGTTGCTCAACTACTTGGCGCATTACCGTAAACTGACCGGTGCCTTCATACTCGGACGCTCGCGTAAGCGGCCGGCCCCGGTGTCCGGACAAGGGTCCGCCGCTGATGGCAAGCAAACCGAGCTATTTCAGCTGCATAGCGGGACCGCTCGTGCGTCCAGCAAGGCCAACCTTTCTGGACAAGAGACTGGAAACGAATTAAGAGTTTCTGCGGCGCGGAGCCGCCGCAGAGGCTCCGTTGGACGAACGCGGGGCTTTGGGGGTCGGATGGAGCGCTATGGAGATTTCACCCAGGGCGGTCGGTGTCCAGGCTGATGATCGGCGCTCTGTCGGCGTCGCCTGGGGAGCCGGACCGCAGCGTCACAATCGGAATCAGCGCTTTCAAGATGGTCAGTGGCGTCATGTGAGCCAAGGTTCGGGCCGTTGGTTGCGTTGGTGACAGTGGATCTCCATGGCGTGCCGGAGCACGCAGTGGCAAGACCGGGCGGTGGCGACGGAGGCATATGCTGTGGATCATGGTGCCATGGCCTGGCGCGGCGTGAGCCTGCGAATGAGGATCAACCAGCCTTGGCGACAATGCGGACAGATCATCGGCTCGATCGGCGGCGCCGGCTCTGCGTCAGGCAGCACAAGCGGCGGGACGTTGGGGTCCTGCGACGGATCGAGCTTGGGTGACGCCTGGAGTTGCAGCATCTGCCGGACTCTTGCAGCGCTGTGGCGGTGAGCGGGATGCCACAGACCGAAGTAGCGGACCTTGTGGAAGCCGCGCGGCAGAACGTGCTGGAGGAAGCGGCGCATGAACTCGTCGCCGCTAAGGCGGCAGGTTCGCGCCCGGCCGGCCTTGCGTTCCTTGTATAGGATCGTGACCGTTTGGTCGTCGAGGCCGACGATGCGGGCGTTGGTGAGAGCGATACGAAAGACATGGCGGGCGAGGTAGTCGAGCACGGCCTGCTCGCCGTTTCCCCAGGCGGTGACATGAAGGATCCAAGGCACGCGCCAAACCACGTCGGGAATGACGCGATCAGGGCGCTTTCGCTGCAGCAACGAGCGGAACTTGCCGCGCACCAGCTTGGCGAGAGCCTTAATGGGGAGCAGGAACTTCCGTCGTGCCGGATGCCAGGTGCTGCCGGCCTCAGAGATCCCGCCGCCGCTGACCAGACAATGAACATGCGGGTGCACGTTCAGCTGCTGGGTCCAGGTGTGCAGCACGGCGAGCACGGCGACAGTGCCACCGACGTAACGCGGATCGCGCGCGAGTTCGATGATCGCCGCGGCACTGGCCTGCATCAGCGCGGCGTAGCCGTCGCGCTGGTTGGCACGCAGCACCTCGCGCAGCTCGGCGGGCACGGTGACGGTGATGTGGAAGTACGGCACCGGCAGCATCTCCGCCTGACGCCGTTCGAGCCATTCCCGGGTCTGAGCGGTGTGGCACTTGGGGCAGCTGCGGTTGCGGCAGGAGTGGCAGGAGAACACCTCGGCGTCGCACTGCTCGCAGCGCCAGACCTGGCCGCCGAGCGCTGCGGTGCGACAGGCGAGGACGTCGTCGATGGCGCGCCGATGCGAGGGCAGCATCGAGGCGCCGTGCGCCGAGACGTCGTCCGCCGCGAAGCGGCGGAACACCTCGGCGACCTCGATCACGGCCGCGCCTCAGAGGCCGGTCATCAACCGATCGAGCAGGTTGTGCAGCGACGCCCGGAGGGGTGTGGTCAGGTGGGTGTAGATGGCGGTAGTGGCGATGCTGGCGTGGCCGAGCACGATCTGCACGACACGGATGTCGACGCCGTTCTCGATCAGCCGTGTCGCGTAGGAGTGGCGCAGACAATGTGGGGTCACCCGGCGCGGGATGCCTGCCGCGGCGGCGGCGGCGACGAAGGTGCGCGACAGCACACGATTGTTGAGCGGCGCGTCACCGTAGTGGTTGGGGAACAGCCAGCGGCGGTTGCGATGGGTCCGCCACAGCCGGCCCAACGCGTCGAGAACCGGCTGTGGCAGCGGCACCAGCCGCTCCTTGTTGCCCTTGCCGACGATGTGCAGCACCTGGTTGGCCCGGTCGACGGCGCCGACCTCCAGCGTGGTGGCCTCGCTGATGCGCAGACCGCACGCATACATAACGGCAAGGCACGTCTTGTGGACCGGGTTGCGGGTGCCGCAGAGCAGCTGGCGGACCTGATCGTCCGTCAGCGCGTCAGGCAGCCGCTTCTGTCGGGGCGAGGCGATCCTTTTTTTCCCCGAACAGCCCCCAGGCACGGCCGAGCGTGTGCTGGTAGAAGAAGCGAAGGCCGTAATGACTGGTCTGGAAGGTGCCGCGTGCCACCCCGCGCTGGCGCAAGTCGAGCAGGTAGCCGCGAACCTCGCCCTCGCTGAGCAGATCCGGCGAGCGGTGGTAATGTGCAGCCAAGCGGCGCACCGCGTGAACGTAGAGCTTCTGTGTCCCCTGAGCCAACCCGGCCAGGATCATGTCTTCGATCATCCGCGCACGCTGTGGCGACATGGTGGTCTCCTTTCGTTGTTTGTCCGACGGGCTACTTCATGCCCGCCGGCTCGAAAGGACACCCCTGCCTGCCTCCCACTCAGGCCTCCACGACCTACGCCCTCGGCGTAGCCGTTCCGTCCAACCAGCCCGGATGGGCTTGTGACCGAGTTTTACACGTATCCTGAACCTACCCCATCCTGGACGGTTTGCCACTTGCATGGAGGTTCCCCGATTCTCGGCTGCCGTTTCGCGGCGCAGCGCATCCGTGCGACCCTGGCCGGGAACTCGGGGACAGCACCCATGTCCAACTCAGGTGGCATCGAACCGCGGGTGTCGGGGCCCGAGATGGCACCTGGTTCCGGGCGCATCTTCCCACCTGTCGCCCGCCGGACGGCGCGCCTTGTCTTTGCGCTCGCGCTTGTTTCCGTCGGCGTGTGGGTCGCGCGAGACTTCCTCATTCCGCTCGGCTGGGCGGTGATCCTCGCCCTGGCGCTGTGGCCGGTTTATCGGCTGCTCGCCCCTGGCTGGCTCGGCTCCGGGTCGGTCGTGCTGCCGCTCCTCTTCACGCTGACCGTCGGCCTTGTCCTCCTCGTCCCGCTCAGCTTCGCCGCCGTCGAGCTCGGGCGCGAGGGGCAAGCGGTCGCAGAGTGGCTGCGCCGCGCGCGGGAGAGCGGCATTCCCAAGCCGGACTGGCTGGAGCAGGCGCCCGTGATCGGCAGCCGTGCGGGGCAATGGTGGCGCGAGCAACTCGCCCAACCACAGGGGGTTGATGACCTCCTTGGCAACCTCAATGTAGCCGCGCTGGCGAACTGGACGAAGGCCTTCGGGGCTGGGTTCCTCAGTCGCGCCTTCGTCTTCTTCGTCAGCATGATCGCCCTCTTCTTTTTGTTGCGCGACGGGGCGTGGCTGGGTGATCGCCTGCTCGACCATGCCGATCGCATCTTCGGCGACCCCGGCGAGCTGCTCGCGCGGCGTATGGCGGCCGCCGCCCGCGGCACCTTCAATAGCACGGTGCTGGTGGCGATCGGTGAGGGCGCGCTTATCGGCGTTGGCTACTTCCTCGCCGGCGTGCCGCGCCCAATGCTCTTCACCGCCTTTACGATCGCCTTTGCGATGCTTCCGTTCGGCGCATGGTTTGCCTTCACCGCGGCATCGCTTGTGCTGCTGTTACAAGGAGGCGGGCTTCTCTTCGCACTCCTCGTTTTCGGCTGGGGCGCGATCGTGATGTTGGTCGGGGACAATTTTGTCCAGCCCGCCCTGATCGGTGGCGCCGTGAGGCTGCCGTTTCTGTGGGCGCTGATCGGAATCTTTGGGGGAGTGGAGACGTTTGGCCTTTTGGGGCTGTTCGTCGGTCCCGTGATCATGGCGGCACTGATGACCATCTGGCGGGAATGGGTGGATCAATCGCTGCCCCGTCCCCGGGATCGCACCATCGGCCCGTAGCGCCTCAGTCGCGAACAAGCGCACTGAGAACCGCGCCAGTCGTGTGCGCGCCAGGGGTGCGCCGGGAGCGCGTGTTTGTTCCACAACCGTCGGGACGTTTGTCGGGTCCTCACCCGGCGCTCAGACCAATGTCAAGCCGAGCCGTTTTCACCCTCGCCAAGTCCCCGTCAACGATTTAAGAGTTTCTGCGTCGCGTAGCCGATGCAGAAACTTGGTTGGACTGAACGGCTTGGCGCGATTGCGGCCTTTGGAATTTTCAGGTCAGGCGCCTGGCTATGAAATTCGGGTGCGCCAGCGATTGGCGCTGCTGGCGGCGCAGCGAGCCCAAACAAGCGCGCGCGACCCGGGATGAGGTCGGGTGTGCGGGCGGGCCCGTCAATCCGAAGCAGCTGTTTCGGGCGCCATTGACCGAACTGCGACGATATCGGGCAACACCCCGCCTTCGCCTGCGTGGCGGTGCTGGGGAGGGGAGCAGCAAACAGCGGTGTTGATCGGATGGGACAGGAGCCCTCGTCATGGTCCGCACGCCTGCTTGGGGGAAAGGCGGCGGATGCGGACAAGATGCCCTTGTCGGCAGCACGGACAGATCTGGGGGCCGTCGGGTCGCGCGCGGTCTGTGGCCGCGCCGGCGGCGACCTCGACCGTCTCGTCATGGCGCGCGGCCGCAGCCGAACGGTCGAGTTGCAGCAGAAGCCGGGCGCGGGCCGCCTGCTCGCGCCTGGTATGGTGCCACAGGCCGAAGTAGCGGACCTTGTGCAGGCCCTTGGGCAGCACGTGCTGCAGGAACCGGCGCATGAACGCGTGGCCCGGGATGCGGCTGGCCCGCCATCGGTTGGATTGGCGGTGCCTGTGGCGGATGGTCACGGTCTGGTCGTCGAGACCGACGATGCGGGCATTGGTGATGGCGACGCGGAACACGTAGCGGGCGAGATAGTCCAGCACGGCCTGCTCGCCCTCGCCCCAGGCGGTGCAGTGGACGACCCAGGGCTTCGCCCAAGCCGCGGCGGGCAGGACCAGGTCGGGACGCTGCGCCGCGAACCCGGCCCTGAGCTTGCCGCGCACGAGCTTGGCGAGTGCCCTGACCGGCACGAGGAAATCGGTGCGGGCCGGATGCCACAGGCGACCGTCATCGGAGACACCGCCGCCGGTGACCAGACAGTGGACGTGAGGGTGGAAGACGAGTTGCTGTGTCCAGGTGTGCAGCACCGCGAGCACACCGACGGTGCCGCCGACATGGCGCGGGTCGCGGGCGAGTTCGATGATCGCCTCGGCCGCGGCTTTCATCAGCAGGGCGTAGCCGTCGCGCTGGTTGGTGCGCAGCACCTCGCGCAACTCCTCGGGGATGGTGACGGTGACGTGGAAATAGCGGCTCGGCAGCATCTCGGCCTGGCGGGCCGGCAGCCAGCGCTCGGTCTGGTCGGTGTGGCATTTGGGACAGCTCCGGTTCTTGCAGGAGTGATAGGCGAACCGCTCGGCGCCGCACTGGTCGCAACGCCAGAGGTGGCCACCGAGGGCTTTGGTGCGGCAGGCCAGGATGTCGGTGATGGCACGCCGATGCGATGGCAGCATCGACGCGCCATGGGCCGCCAGGTAGTCGGCCGCAAAGCGGCGGAAGACGTCCGCCACCTCGATCACGGCGGGGCCGCGGTGTCAGAGGCCGGTCGTCAATCCGTCGACGACACCGCGCAGCGAGACGCGGGTCGGCTCGGTCAGGTGGGTGTAGATGGCGGTCGTCGAAATGTTGGCGTGGCCGAGCAGGATCTGCACGATCCTCGTATCGACGCCATGCTCGAGCAGCCGGGTCGCATAGCTGTGCCGCAACGCGTGCGCCGTGACCGGCAGTGTGATGCCGGCGGCCCGGGCGGCGGCCCTGAAGGTGCGGCCCAGCACGTGCTGGTTGACCGGGTTGGCGCCATCGCGGCTGGGAAACAGCCAGCGCGGATGGCGATGCGTTCGCCACAAGCTGCGCAACTCGTCCAGCAGGGGTGCAGGCAGCGGCACGAGGCGCTGCTTGTCGCCCTTGCCGATGATGCGCAGCAGCCGATTGGCGCCGTCGATGGCGCCGATCTCCAGGGTCGCGGCCTCGCTGATCCGCAGACCGCAGGCATACATCAGGGCGAGGCTGATCTTGTGGCTCGGGCTCCTGATGCAGCCCAGGAGCTTACGGACCTGCGCGTCCGGCAGGGCGACCGGGAGGCGGCGCTGCTTCGGGGGACGGATCCTTTTTCCCCCCGAACAGCGGCCAATCGCGATCCAGCGTTCGACGGTAGAGGAACTGGATGCCGCCGTGGTTGGTCTTGAAGGTGCCGAGGGCCACGCCCCGCTCGCGCAATGCAAGCAGGTAGGCGCGCACCTCTGCCTCGCTCAGTTGGTCGGGCGCGCGCCGGTAGTGCTTGGCCAGACGGCGAACCCCGTCGAGGTAGATGCGCTGGGTTCCGGCCGCCAACCCGGCCACCCTCATGTCTTCGGTCATTTGCACGCGTAACGTTGTCATCGAGGTCTCCTTTCGGTATGCCGGCCCGCAGCTTCATGCAGACCAGACCCGAAAATACCCTCAACCGTTCGACCTCGCGCTACCGCTTCTCCTACGGCGCAGCCGTTCAGTCGCGTGCCTGACATGTTCGATAGCTTGGGGATGAAAGTTCCCTGGCCAACCTGATGGAGGTGAAGGCTTAGCGAAGCACAAGGGCATCACCGCGAGGCGGTGTCTGAAGGAAGTGTGGAGCAAAACCGCGACCTGACGAACAGAAACCGGATACAAGGCATCCTTGGTCGGACGAGCGGGCGACTGATCGCGAAGTCCATATCCATCAAAGACCAGGGCTGTAAGATCCGGCAGGGGTGCGGGGAAGGCGATCGAACTTACTCAGGGAGGCCTGCGTCGCGTTCCGGCTTCGGAACTGAGGAACCCGCAAGGGGACCTGACCGCGGCGCAGGAGTTAGCAGAGGGCATAGTAGGTCATGCTGTCGGCAAGGCTGATTGAGGCACTCCAAACCGAAAGGTGGAGCCACGGCTAGGCCAAGCCGGAAACGATGAAGGAAGGCCCGAACGATTGGGAGTGGCAACTAGGACTGGCAACTCATGAGTGGACAGCGGCAGCCTATCCAGTACTCACTGGCCTTGGAGTTAACGGAGCGGGGTGAAACCCCACTCCCTGGCTCGCCAAGGGCCGAACCACTTGCGGCGAAGTCAGCACCCGAAAGCCCGGCTGAGACGGAACAACTCATGGAGGCGGTGTGCGATAAAGAGAATCTCCAAAGTGCGTGGAACCGCGTTCAAAGGAACCAGGGCAGCCCGGGCGTGGATGGGATGACCATTGACGACGCCAAGGCCTACCTGCGTGAACACTGGCCAGGCATACGGTCTCAACTGCTCGACGGAACCTACCAGCCACAGCCGGTCAAACGGGTTGAAATCCCCAAGCCGGACGGCGGGGTCAGAAAACTCGGCGTGCCTTGTGTCGTCGACAGGCTGATCCAACAAGCCGTGCTGCAAGTGCTGCAAGGGCAGTGGGACCCGACGTTCTCCGAGCATAGTTACGGGTTCCGGCCGGGACGCTCGACCCATCAGGCGGTGGCCCAGGCGCAACGCTATGTCGCCGAGGGCTACAATGTGGTGGTTGATATCGATCTCGAAAAATTCTTCGATCGGGTGAACCACGACATCTTGATGTCGCGCGTTGCCAGGCGGATATCTGACAAACGTGTGCTCAAACTGATCCGGGCATTCCTGACCGCCGGGATCATGGAAGACGGCCTGGTACTTCCGGTGGATGAGGGGACTCCGCAAGGGGGTCCGCTCTCGCCCCTCTTAAGTAACCTCCTGCTCGACGAGCTCGACAAGGAGCTGGCCCGCCGAGGGCACCGCTTCTGCCGGTACGCCGACGACTGTAACATCTATGTTCGCAGTCACCGCGCCGGCGAACGGGTCATGGCCTCGGTAAGCCGGTTCCTGACCACCAAGCTGCGGCTGAAGGTCAACGAGACGAAGAGTGCGGTGGCGCGACCAGAGGAGCGCAAGTTCCTGGGGTTCAGCATCGCGAATGACGGGAGCGAACGGCGCATCGCGCCAAAGGCGCTGACCACATTCAAGACGCGGATCCGGGAACAGACCCGCCGGACACGGGGTCTGAGCCTGTCGCAGATCATCGAAGAACTGACGCCATACCTCATCGGCTGGCGCGGCTACTTCGGCTTCTGCCAGACCCCGCAGGTGCTCACAAACCTCGAAGCGTGGATCCGCCGAAGATTACGATCTTATCTTTGGCGGCAGTGGGGAAACGGGCGCAACCGCTTCAAGGAACTGCGCCGCCGTGGCGTTACACAGTTCCGCGCCGCGGTTGCCGCCGGTTCGCCAACGGGATACTGGCGCATGTCAGGACACCCGGCGGTGCAATCGGCCCTGCGCAACCACCACTTCGATTCCCTGGGTCTACCCCGTCTCTATATTCCGATACCGGCTTAACCTCAATACGGTTCACTTTAGTTGTTTGTGCCGCAGGGAGAACCAAGGCGAATGCTGCATTTTCAATTGGTTGGTATTCGGCCGATAGCTTAAGTGAACAGGATTTTGCCTTAAGTGAACCGTATTGGGCTTAACCTGGTCGAACCGCCGTGGTACGCGACCCGTATGCCCGGTGGTGTGGGAGGGGCGGCGCCGTGAGGCGTCCCCCTATCCCGATCAACGCTCGTTTAGAGACGCTTCAAGATGCTGAAAGACGGCGCTCAGCACCGCATGCCGCCCCGCAGCCCGCTCTGGACATGCCCATGGCGAGGTTCGCTTGGGAGAGAGGCTAGAATAAAAGTCTTATGTTACCCTAAGCGCTGGTTAGGGTAAGTTTGTGCGCAAGACCCTGAAAAGAATTGCGGAATTTCGCCGCCCTTGCAGGCGTTGTCCCGCCAACCGCCCCGCTCATCGAGATGCTAAGCCAGCACGCGACGCGCGCTCGGGGCTCAGTCCGCATCCGCCCCGCCCGTGTCCAGCCCCAGCTCCCAGCGCAGGTGCGCGAACCGCTCCGGGTCCATGGCCCGGCGGTCCTCCAGCAGGGCGCGGAGCTCTCGGAGCCCGGCCTCGGTGAAGACGGCGCGCGGCCCATACTTGCCACGCCCGACCTCGACCAGCCCGCGGTCGAGCAGGCCCTGGACGGCCAGCGGGATCTTCGGCTCGCCCCTGTGCGGGCCGGAGTGCCAGGTGCGCAGGAGGATGCCGTCCGCAATCGCCGGGTCCTGGCCGAAGTGGCGGCAGAACTCGCGCCGGATCAGCTCGCGCTCGCGAGGTGTGAAGGAGGAGGAGGGCATGCCCCAGCTATGGGCGGCGGGGCGCCTTGCACAAGCCGGCGTTCGGCGCCGGCGACGGTCTGGAGGGCGGCGCCTCTCCCAGGCAGGGGTGAACAGGCCGCAGCTGGGCCGAGCCCTTGGCCGGCGTGGTTCAGAAAGTGCCATTCCCAGGTAACACCGGAAATCGATAGAGCTTTAATGGTAAAGGGATTTCTCGTTTTGGGTGTTACCCTGATTTGAACCACGCCTCTCAAACCATCAAGCAGAGCCAGCAGCGCCGGACCGTCACAAGCGGGCAGCGTGTGCTTGCTCACCTTGCTCTCGCCCGGCGCGCTGGCAACCACGACCCAGCGCGACAGGCTGAGTTCCAGGGCGGCAAACAACGTGGCATCCGGCTCGTGGACGGCGGTCGTGGTGACAAGTCGTTCGGTGCTCGGCATCGGGCGTCTCCTGACTGAGAGGGCAGCAACCTCAGCCTAAGAACCGGCCGCCGCCCACCCGCATAGGATCTTCGGCTGCTCCGCCCGGCCCCACAGCGCAAAGTCCAGGCCCAACTCGTCGGGCACACGGCGGCAGATCAGCCGCTGGATCTCCCTCTCCTGTGCCGTCGTCAGCAGCTTCTGCTCGTCTGGCTTGCGCCCGCGCTTGCCGCTGACCAGCCCCGTCTCGCCCTGGGCGTCAAAACGCTTGCAGATGTCGAACACGCCGGTTTGGCTGAGCCCGACCTGGGCGGCGATTGCCGCATAGTTCGCACCGCTCTGGCGCAGGCCGATCACCTGTCGCCGTCTTTCTTCCTGGGCCGCCGGAGCCAGCTTGCGCATGTCCACGTGCTTCATGTCCGAGGACGTGGTGGCCCTCAGCCTCTATTCAAGATAATGGCAGCCGGATCTATAAGTCGGCCGATAAGGCCACGGCAAGCCGTCCGACTACCCGCTTATCGGCCAATCGACCCGTCACGGGTAGACGCCTTTGCGGGTCAGACGGGATGACGCAGCGACGGCACGGCAAAGCGCGTTGACCATGCCTCGCATGTTGCGGCGCCGGTTGGTGGTCCAGCAGAAGGCGCCGAGATAGTCGGGCAGATGCTTGGGGGAGAGCCGCTTGTGGGTGGCCTTGAGCGCGGTACTGAGATTGGCGACCAGGGTGTTGACGGTGAAGAACGGGGCGCTGCGCTCGCGCTCCGGACGCCCGCCGCCGGTGATGGTGGCGACATGCGCCCGCCCGGCTTCACCGAAGGCGTTGAACGCCCGCAAGCCGTCCGTGTGCACAGTCGCGCCGGCGGCGATGTGGGCATCGCGGAACGCGGCCACCGCCTCGCTGGAGAAGGCGCTGACCGCGCGCATCGCGACATGGCCCATGCGCCCGTCCGCATGCCGCTCGCAGGCGACGATGACGCAGGTCTTGCCTTCGGTTCCGCTGCCTTGGTTCCTTTCACCTCCCAGACACACGTCATCCGCCTCCACTACCGGCGGCGCGGCATCGTCGTCGCTCGCGCCCCCGAGCGAATAGCGCTCCGTCCGCTCGGTCATGGCGTGGCGGAGCCGCTTGTGCAGATACCAGGCCGTCTCATAGCCCAGGCCCAGCCTGCGGCCGAGCTCGACCGCCGAGATCGCCTGTTTGGTGCTGCTCATCAGGTGCATGGCGCGGAACCAAGTGGTCAGAGACAGCTTGGTGTCCGCCATCACGGTGCCCGCGGTGACCGACCAACGTCGGCCGCAGCGCGTGCAGCCGACACGGCGGCCGTAGACATAGCTCTTCAGATTGGCGCAGCGCGGGCAAGGCATTCCTTCGCGTTGGCGCGCCGCCACCAACGCCGCCAGACACTGACCCTCCGTCCCGTAGAGTCGTTCGAACTCAACGTCCGTCAGCCCCTTCATGATTGCCCGCACCGTTCTGCTCCGAGACGCCGCGTTCAGAGCGATTTTGCGCTTCCCTGCTGCAAAGTACAAGAGCGGGTCGATTGGCCGATAAGCGGGGT
>CAWFTU010000002.1:0-722853 GCA_963818725.1 uncultured Pseudomonadota bacterium
TCAGCTACTTACGACGGTATCTGGGGAGATCTTGCCGATGACATTGGAGAGGCCGTCGGCGAAGGTCTGGTAATCACCCAATGGATGGCTTCGGCCCTCAGCGTCCTCATGAAGCTCTTTGCCGTGGCGTTGTCATACGGACTGCCGCGGCGGGCGCCAGCCGGCTGACCTCGGCTTGCCGCAGCTCATGGAGCCCCGGCAGGCCGCATGCAAGTCTTGAACCTGGCGGTGCCGCGACAGCTCGGTATTGCGCGAGCAGGAATTCAGCCGTAGCGCGCCAAGTGAAACGCTTCGCCCTTTGCCGGCCTAGTCCGGCAAGCTGCGCGCGCAGTCCGGCGTCGCTCGTTACCTGCCGCAATGCTGCCGCAAGTCCATCGACGTCTCTCATTCCGACGATCCGCGCGGCATCCCCGACCACCTCCGGTCCCGCCCGACTGATCACTGGCCACCACCGGGCAGCCGCACGCCATCGCCTCCAGCGGCGGCAAGCCGAAGCCCTCATAGGAAGAGGGATAAACCAGGGCTAGCGCCGCCTCGTAGAGCGCGCGCAGCTCGGTGTCCGGGACGTGCCCGACATGCACCACCCCGGGCGGAACCGGAGCGCGGAGGCGGCATGCACGCGCGCAATTCGACGTCCTGTCAGCACCAGCCGTAGCCTGCCGAGCTGGGCTTGGGAAAAGGCTTTGAGCAGCAATGGCAGGTTCTTATTGGCGGCGCCCATTCCGACCGCGAGCAGGAAGGGTGTGTCGGATTGATTCCGTGCCGGGCCACGATCAAGGGATCGGCCGGATTGGCGAGAATGTGTTCCGCGCCCTCGTGGCAGACGAGCAGGCGGGAGGCGGGCACCCCGAACCAGCGGGAGATCTCCGCGCGCGAAAACTCCGAGACGGTGGCGAGGCGCGCCGCGCGGCGCACGAGGGCCGGCACCATGGCCGCGTAGGCCAAGCGGAAGGCGGACGAGAAACCCTCGGGTTGGGCTTTCGTCGTGGCGTCGTGCAACACCACGACTTGCCGGCGCTTCGCGATCGGGGCCATGTTGCAAAGGTTGAGGAGCACGCCGTCCGCGCTCAGGCGGGGCAGGTCCACCTGCTCCCAGGTGTAGCCCAGGCCGAGCGAACCGCCCTCGAGGTGGCGCAGGTTGGCGAGACCAGCCGGCGGTTTCACGTTCGGGGCGTCACCAGCGCGGCGCGCCCGTGCAGGCCCATCTGCGCGGGCTCCGCCAGCAGCGCGTCCAGCGCGCGCACCGTCTCGTGGGCGAAGCGCTGCACCCCGGTTCGTTGCTGGATGAGGAAGCGGCCGTTGACGTACAGCGGGGGCCAATCAGCAAAGGAAGTTTTCAACATAATGATTTCCTTTTTGGCGCTTGCTCGGTTGGGGGGAACGCGCGCCTATACACTAGAGCGGGATGACACAAGCTTAAATCGCTTGGGGATGCTCAGACCACCCGGAATTCAATTCAACCTGCTGGGCTGGGATGGGAGGCCAGCATGGATGGCGAGACCCTACTCCGACGGTCACGTGAACGGGTTGTCGCTGCCGTGACGCGGGATGGCCTGCGCGGCGCGAGGCGGCTCAGCGCTTCGGTGTCGGCGTCAGCACGGCGATCAAATGGGTGCAGCGCTGGGGCGAGACGGGCAGCATCGAGCCTGGTCCGATGCGCGGGCATCGGCCCAAGAAGCTGACCGGCGCATGGCGACGCTGGTGCTCGAACGCTGCCACGAACGCGCCTCCACCTTAGTAGTATGGTGAGTGAATTGGCCGAACGGGGCTTGAGGGTCGACTATCGTTCGGTGTGGGCGTTCGTCCGTGCGGAGAAGCTGACGCACAAAAAAAAGACCCTGATCGCCAGCGAGCGGGACCGCGCCGATGTGGCGCGCCGCCGCGCACAGTGGCTGCGCCACCGCGGTGATGTCGATCCCAAGCGGTTGGTGTTCATTGACGAAACCTGGGTCAAGACGAACATGGCCCCGCTGCGCGGCTCGGGGCGCCGCGCGGCCAGCGCCTGAAGGCCAAGGTGCCGCACCGGCGCTGGGAGACCATGACCTTTCTGGCCGCGCTGCGCCATGACGGTGTCGAAGCGCCGTGGCTTGTTGATGGGCCGATCAATGGCGAGCGGTTCCGCCTGTATGTCGAGCAGGTGCTGGTGCCGACGCTGCGCCCGACCGACATTGTCGTCATGGACAATCTGGGCAGCCACAAGAGCAAAGCCGTGCGGCGTGCCATTCGGGCGAGCGGGGCCAAACTGTCCCTGCTGCCGAAATACTCACCCGATCTGAACCCGATCGAGATGCTGTTCGCCAAGCTCAAGCACTGGCTGCGCCAGGCCGCGGGCCGAAGTGTCGAGACCCTCTGCGGCACACTCGCCGAGACCCTCAATGCCGTCACCGCAACAGAATGCCGAAACTACTTTGCCCAGGCCGGATATGATCCGACCTAAACTCATCCCGCTCTAGGCGCCTCGCGGTATCCTGCGTCCGCGTCACGCGCCAGGCGCACGAGCCCGAGGAGGGAGCCGCGCCTGTGCGGGAATAAGCGCACCGCGACCTTGCCGTCGCCGAGGCGCCGCAGCGTTGATCTGGGGAACCAGCGCATGGACGGATTCCACCTCCGGAAAGCCCGCCGGAGTGTCGATCACCTCCTGCCGATAGGTACAACTCCGACCAGCGGCGCCTCGGTGACGTGCGCGACGCGCAGGCGAACGGCGGGCCGTCAGGGCGGGGCGGGGGGTGGAGCTGACGCCGTCCGGTGGCCCGCTGAGGCTCAAGACGCCGGATCAGGGCCGACATGTGTCGTTGCGTGATCACGGAGGGCGTGCTCAGAACGCGTTCTGATGCACGAAGCCACGCAACCCTGTTCGCATCAGGATTTGCAAATCGAGCAGCACGGACCAGTTCTCGACGTAGTAGAGATCATGCGTCACCCCGCTGCTCTTCTGCTCGACGGTTTCGGTCGGACCGCCCCAGCCATTCACCTGGGCCCATCCGGTGATCCCGGGCTTGATCCGGTGCCGGGACGCATACTGGCTGACAATGTCCGCATGTCGCGCGTCCGGGGCTGTCGCGAGGGGCGAATGGGGCCTCGGCCCGATAAACCACATGTCGCCCAACAGGACGTTGAATAGCTGCGGCAGCTCGTCCAGGCTGGTTCTCCTTAGGAATCCTCCCAAAGGAAAAATTCGGGGGTCGTGGCGGGCGGCAAGCGGAATCCTGCCCGTCGCACGGGCGGGATCGGCAGCATGCACGGTGCGGAACTTGAAGATGCGGAACTCGCGTCCGCCATAGCCCTCGCGCACCTGACGGGAAAATATCGGCCCGGGGCTGGAAAGTCGGATGGCGATCACGGTAACGACAAGCAGCGGAGCAAGGACGACGAGCGCCAGCAAGGCAAGGAGCCGATCCTGCGCATCCTTCAGCACCCACCGCCAACCGTCGAGTGGCCTGCCGCCAACTTGCAAAAGTGCCATGCCGCCAATCCAGGCCTCCCCGCCGCTGGACAGCCAGCCTGGCGCCACGCCCACCGAGCTGGGCGCCAGCGTCAACCGGACCGACAGACGCCGAAGATCCGGTATAAGCGTGGCAAGGCCGGTTTTCTCCTGAGAAGAGGTCGCGACGATGATTTCATCAACTCGACGGCAGCGCAGGAACAGGGGAAGGTCTGCCAGGGCACCGAGGCATGGTAGATCGCACCATTCATCTTCCCGCTCTGAGCTGAGCTTGAAGTAGCCCAGCAGAGTGAGACCGTTGCGATCCTGGGAGGCGTGCCACGCGCATGACCGCGCCTCGCAGCCGTTGCCTACGATGCAAACATTGTGGCCGACTCTCCCCGCCCTGCGCAGGCGCAGGCCAGCCACGGCGGCGACGAGCCGCAACGCAACGACGCTGGCCAAGCCGATGACAAACCATGCCACTACCCACGTCCGGGCATAGCCTCCCTGCGGCTCATGCACCATCGCCAGAAGAACAAGCGAGCCGGTCGCCACCGACCACGCAAAAATCGCCGTCGCGCCAGATGTACATCGACGCGTAATCAGCTCGAACCGGTAAGCTCCGAGGGCACGGAATACGACGTGTACTTCCAGAGCAACAACGACACCCACAGCCAAGCAGTTCAGCACGCTAGGGCCTGCCATACCATCCCGTAGCCGGGCGCAACCTAGGCCGGCCAAGGATGAGCAGACGGCGGCAACCATCTCGCTCGCTTCAAGTGTTGCCACGAAGCGCCGCCGGGAGATAGGCGGTGTAATGACATCTCCGTCTGCCTGCGGCTTGCTCAACGCCTCGCACTCCACTGGAAGTGTCAAAAATCTCAGCCAGGGTCCGGATGTTTCCAATTTTGAGCATACCGCGTCAGGTTTCAGAAGGTTCCTTATCCCTGCTCCGCCGACAGACGATGCAGTTAAAGCGACGTGAATGTCGTGTCAAGGGACAAAAAGGCTGTCTGTTACAGCAGGAAAATTGCCCCATGCAACTTAATGGATCCGGCATGCTTATTTTTTTACGGGTCGTGCCCCGCAGGGTGGTGTCGGAGCTGTGGGTAAGTGGCCCGCCGCAGCGACCGCCCAGAGTTGGCGGAGGCGGGCCACTTACCCACAGCGGCCATCGCGGCAGTCATGGATAGGGTTGGATTGCGAACGCAACTCTGACCCGAGGACCACCACGATGACCGACGACAAGGCCGCCCTTCGCGAGCTGCTTGAGAAGGGTTCCGACGCAACCTTCCTGCGCGAGATGATCGCCTTTGCAGCCCAGCGGCTGATGGAGCTGGCGACCGAGGCCCTGACCGGCGCGGCGCACGGCGAGAGAGCCGAAGGTCGCCGGGTACAGCGCAACGGCTACCGCGACCGGGACTGGGAGACACGGGCCGGGACCGTGGAACTGCGCATCCCGAAGCTGCGCAAGGGCTCCTATTTCCCCTCCTTCCTGGAGCCCCGGCGCACGGCGGAGAAGGCGCTGGTCGCCGTGATCCAGGAGGCCTACGTCCAGGGCGTCTCGACACGCTCGGTGGACGCGCTCGTGCACGCCATGGGGGGCTCGGGCGTGAGCAAGAGCCAGGTCTCGCGTCTGTGTGGCGAGATCGCCGAGCGCGTGCAGGCCTTCCTCGCCCGCCCGATCGAGGGCGAGTGGCCGTATCTCTGGCGCGACGCCACCTACGTCAAAGCCCGCCGCGACGGGCGCGTCGTATCCGTCGCGGTGATCATCGCCGTGGCCGTCAACACCGACGGCAGGCGGGAGGTGCTGGGTATGACGGTGGGCAACTCCGAAGCCGCGCCGTTCTGGACGGAGTTTCTGCGCTCCCTCCCCC
This sequence comes from uncultured Pseudomonadota bacterium, assembly GCA_963818725.1. Lineage (GTDB taxonomy): Bacteria > Pseudomonadota > Alphaproteobacteria > Acetobacterales > Acetobacteraceae > DATFDN01. Next base: position 5,302 of record CAWFTU010000002.1, read on the forward strand.
GCCGTGGCCTGCGCGGGGTCAAGCTGGTCATCTCCGACGCGCACGAGGGCCTCAAGGCGGCCGCCAACCGCGTGCTCGGCGCCACGGCCCAGCGCTGCCGGGTGCATTTCCTGCGCAACGCCATGGCTCACGCGGGCCGGACCCAGCGGCGCATCGTCTCGGCCTGGATCGGCACCGCGTTCGCCGAGGCCGACCAGGCAACTGCGCGCAGGCAGTGGCGGGCCGTGGCCGACCAGCTCAGGTCGCGCGTCAGCAAGCTCGCCGAGCTGATGGACGGCGCCGAGGAGGACGTGCTGGCCTACATGGCCGTCCCGGCCGCGCACCGGGCCAAGATCAGCAGCACGAACCCGCTGGAGCGCGTCAACGGCGAGATCAAGCGCCGCGCCGACGTGGTCGGCATCTTCCCCGACGAGGCCGCCGTCACCAGGCTCGTTGGCGCCTTGCTGCTGGAGCAGAACGACGAGTGGGCGGTCCAGCGCCGCTACATGAGCCTTGAGACCATGGCGCCCGTCAGCGATGATCCCACCGTCAAGCTGCCCGCCGTGGCCGCCTGACTCCGACCCAGCCCGCCCAGGGCTGCCAGAAGATGGCGCTCCTACACCACGCCTTGGGGCACGACCTTTTTACGCCGATGAGAGGTTCCGAAATGCACCGACAAAATGTGTCAAAATGTGCGCAAAACGAAGGTAATCCTAAATTTGAACCGGCCCGTGTGCAATTCTATCCGGCGTTTAATTTCTTCTCTGCTGCGACGGGTGGCTTGACGCACCTAAACCGCGTCCACTTTGAGGCCGTTGGTTTTTCCTTGGCTGGGAATTGTGCTGTTCCCATTTGATGGTCTTTCCTGGAACAAGGCTTTTTCAGATCAGTGTTACGAGTTGATCATCAGCGTTGGGACCAGACAGTGGCGGATCTGCGCCATCTGGCGCTGACCGCCGCGCATCCCCGCAGCCGCGAACGCTTCCTGGCGCTGCACGAGATTGCTCAAGGCAGTTGTGCCACGGCGGTTGCCGAACGCACGGGACGACGAGCGCAAACCGTGATGGGTTGGCTGCACACCTACAACGAACACGGCCCCAAGGCGCTGACGTATCAGCGCACCGGTGGCCGCCCCCCTTTGCCCGGACGTCGCCGCCGCGCTTGGCGATCAGGTCCGTGCCGCACAGCGCCAAGCGGCCAGTCCACCGGTCGCCGGAGCCGATGTAAAGCCACGTTGGACACTGCGGCGTCTGGTTGGCTTCGTGCGGGCGCAGTTCGCCCGCCGCTGCTGCCGCGAGACCATCCGCCAGGCACTGCACCGGCTGAACCTGTCGTGGAAGAAGGCCCGCAAGCTGCTCGGCCGCGGCAAGCCCGAGCAACGGGAGGCCTTCATCGCCCAGATTGGCCCCTTGCTGGATGGTGCGCGTGATGAGCACCATCACCTGGTCTATCTCGATGAGGCGCACATCCACCAGGATGTCGACCTCGGCTACGGCTGGGGCGAGCGCGGCAAGCGCTTCCACGTCGCCTCATCCTCACCCGGTCTGAAGGCCAAGGTCTCGTTCTATGGCCTATATCTTTACAACGAGGGCCGGGTGCGGATCTGGCCCTATGCGCGGGCCAATGGCGCGCATACCATCGACGTGCTGCGCCGACTGCGCGCCGAGATCCCCACCGGCAAGCTGATCGTGGTCTGGGACAAGGCGCCTTATCATCGCGCCAAGATGGTCTGGTCCGCCGCGGCGCGCCTGGACATCCACCTGCTGCCACTGCCGGGCTATAGTCCTGACCTGATGGCGGTCGAGCCGCTGTGGCGCTGGCTACGCGAGGACGTCACCTACCATCACTGCCACGCCACCGCCGAGGATCTGACCCGCAGCGTCGCCGCCTTCGAGGCCTCCGTCAACGCCGATCCTTGTGCCGTCGCTGATCGCCTCTGGGTCAAGGATCACCTCGATCCCGAGGAGGAGAAACTACGGTTCTCGAATTAGACGCGGTTTAGTACCTCGTCACAGAGATTATGACGTGTTGGTGGGTTGCGGATAGGCGTGGGCCAGCTTGTCCCGCGCCTTTTCGGTTGTGAACTTCCAACGGATGCGCGCACCTGAGGCATTGCGCTGGCGCTCCCAGGCTTCGATCTCAACGTTGAGAGCGTCGCGCTCGGCGATGCGGCGATCCAGGCACTGGCCGTGCAGCACACTGATCTCAATCTCTGCCATGTTCAGCCAACTGGCATGTTTGGGTGTGTAATGGAATTCCAGGCGCTGGAGGATGCGGTGCGCTTCGGGTGCCGGGAAAGCTTCATACAAGGCACCGGCCGTGTGGGTTGATAAATTGTCCTGCACGACCCGGATCAGGTCTGCGTCCGGGTAATGAAGATTGGTCAAATCGCGCGTGCAGGCGGCAAAATCCTGCGCCGTTCGCCGCTCCGTGACCTTCACATGCCGCCATGACTTGTGCGCATCGAGGAACATGAACAGATTGGCGGTGCCGTTACGCTTGTATTCATAGTCATACCGCTCCGGCTGACCCGGCTTGGCCGGGATTGGCTGGCACACCTCGCCGATCAACTGGGTCGGCGTTTCGTCAAAGCACACCACCGGACGCTGCGGATCGGCCGGTTCGGCATACAGATCCAGCACGTCCTCCATGCGCGCAACGTAGCTGCCATCAACCTTCGGGATGCACCACATCTTCCGTCGCCACGGCTTCAGATCGTCTTCGTCAAGGCGTCGGCGCACCGTCTCACGCGAGCGATCGGCGTGGCCGGTGAGTTTGATCATCTCGCCAGCCAGCAGCTCCAGCGTCCAGCGCTGGCGCCCTGCGGGCGGGGTGGAGCACGCGGTGGCCACCAGCAGCGCCGTCTCCTTGCCGGACAGCTTGCGAGACGCCCCCGGGCGGGCCTCCTCGCTCAGTGCCAGCTCGAGGTTGCCCTCAACAAAGCGCCGCTTGGTGCGATACACCGTCGAGACGCCAACCGAGACACTGCTGGCGATCGCCTCGTCACTGACACCGGCCTCGGCCGCCAGCAGGATCTGCGCCCGCTTGATCTTGCGCACCGCCTGGGTGCCACCGTTCAGCAACGCGGCAAGTTGGGTATGCTCCGCCTCGCTCAGGTCGACCCGATAGCGCATGTTCATCGCTGCTCCTTGGCTGTCGAGGACAACGATGAATCGGGCCGCCGATGCTCCACGACCGGCTTTCACAGCCAGGCAGGGTCAGTTTCTCGCGTTTATTTACACCTATACCCTGGTGAACGGACGTCCCCCGGCGGAGGCGGACATGATGCGCTTCTTCCGCCTCACGCCGCCGAGCGTCCATCAGATGGTGCTCACGCTCGAGAAGGCCGGACTGATCTCTCGCCAGCCGGGTGTCCCGCGGAGCATCGCCGTCCTGCTCGACCGCTCCGCCTTACCCGAGCTCAATCCAGGATACGGGCAACCGGTCAAAACCTCTGTGCAGAGGTACTAAACCGCGTCTAATTCGAGAACCGTAGTTTCTCCTCCTCGGGATCGAGGTGATCCTTGACCCAGAGGCGATCAGCGACGGCACAAGGATCGGCGTTGACGGAGGCCTCGAAGGCGGCGACGCTGCGGGTCAGATCCTCGGCGGTGGCGTGGCAGTGATGGTAGGTGACGTCCTCGCGTAGCCAGCGCCACAGCGGCTCGACCGCCATCAGGTCAGGACTATAGCCCGGCAGTGGCAGCAGGTGGATGTCCAGGCGCGCCGCGGCGGACCAGACCATCTTGGCGCGATGATAAGGCGCCTTGTCCCAGACCACGATCAGCTTGCCGGTGGGGATCTCGGCGCGCAGTCGGCGCAGCACGTCGATGGTATGCGCGCCATTGGCCCGCGCATAGGGCCAATCCGCACCCGGCCCTCGTTGTAAAGATATAGGCCATAGAACGAGACCTTGGCCTTCAGACCGGGTGAGGATGAGGCGACGTGGAAGCGCTTGCCGCGCTCGCCCCAGCCGTAGCCGAGGTCGACATCCTGGTGGATGTGCGCCTCATCGAGATAGACCAGGTGATGGTGCTCATCACGCGCACCATCCAGCAAGGGGCCAATCTGGGCGATGAAGGCCTCCCGTTGCTCGGGCTTGCCGCGGCCGAGCAGCTTGCGGGCCTTCTTCCACGACAGGTTCAGCCGGTGCAGTGCCTGGCGGATGGTCTCGCGGCAGCAGCGGCGGGCGAACTGCGCCCGCACGAAGCCAACCAGACGCCGCAGTGTCCAACGTGGCTTTACATCGGCTCCGGCGACCGGTGGACTGGCCGCTTGGCGCTGTGCGGCACGGACCTGATCGCCAAGCGCGGCGGCGACGTCCGGGCAAAGGGGGGGCGGCCACCGGTGCGCTGATACGTCAGCGCCTTGGGGCCGTGTTCGTTGTAGGTGTGCAGCCAACCCATCACGGTTTGCGCTCGTCGTCCCGTGCGTTCGGCAACCGCCGTGGCACAACTGCCTTGAGCAATCTCGTGCAGCGCCAGGAAGCGTTCGCGGCTGCGGGGATGCGCGGCGGTCAGCGCCAGATGGCGCAGATCCGCCACTGTCTGGTCCCAACGCTGATGATCAACTCGTAACACTGATCTGAAAAAGCCTTGTTCCAGGAAAGACCATCAAATGGGAACAGCACAATTCCCAGCCAAGGAAAAACCAACGGCCTCAAAGTGGACGCGGTTTAGGTGCGTCCACAAATAACTGGCCCGGTGGTCGTTTCGGGAAGCGTGAGATGCCGACTCCGCGAGTCTTTTCGACATCGACGAGTAGCGGGCGGCTGTCGATGCGTGGCGATCCGTTCCGCCGCCTTTCGTTGCTGATCGTGGTCAGACCCTGTTGTAACTGTGGCCGGCTTTGGACGGGCCAACGGATCGCGGCTCTCTCGCGACTACAATCGGGGAACGTCGGCAAAAACAGCGGCGCAAGCGGCAAAAAACGGCAGCATGCGCGGTCGTCGGTGGATGCAATGCCCGGTGGAGCTCTTCGGTAACGGCGTCTCCAGCGCCGACCGGCACGCCGGCTTTGAGCGCATGGTTGCGGAGGTCTGTCTCGGCAACGTCGGCGCGGTCTATGCGCGTGAGGTCGCCCGCTTTGCCGGCAACAGCCGCGGTGCAGTAGGTGCCGTCGTAGCCGAAGCTGCCAGCAATTTACAGCCTATCTCCTATCGTGCTGCGGCTCTCGACGGGCACCAGGACTTGTGCGTTTACCGCAAAAGCTGATGAGAGAGGATCCGGTCTTGCCAGGACCAAATCTCTTGTCTCTCGAGTACCTACATTGTTTCGCTGAGCGCCTCGGGTGTGCCTGAGGTGGAGGCGGACAATGCAGCTGCAGAGCGACGCCCACGGAGCGGTGCGGCAGCCTCTGAGGCGGTGCGCGACAGCCGGAGGTTCGAATCCTCTCCGCGCGCTGGCCTGCATGTCCGCTCGCGCGGACAGGATCACTACCCGGATCGTGCCTGTCGGGTGGGATCGAGCATTGCCAGCGCACGGCGCCGATCGGGCGTGTCGGCCTGCTCGGGAAAGCTGTCCAGCACTTGCCGCAAGACAGACACCGCGTTCTCACGCTCGCCGCCCGCACGGCTGAACCCCACGAGGTCGCAGGCGACGCGCAGCTCGAAAGAGCGCATCCCATGCGCTCGGGCAAGGCCGAATGCCCTGTCGAGCAGCAAGGCTCCCGCCTCCGCTCGGCCGAGCCGTCGAAGAACACGTGCCTTCAGCCGCAGCAGCTCGGGGACGGACCAAATCTCCTCGCGTTGTTCGGCCTCCATCAACGCTTCGTCCACACGGGCGCGCGCCTCCTCAAGCCGGTCGGCCCGGCCCAGCGCGTACGCCGACATACCAAGGATCAATGGCAGATAGAGTCCGGAGCCCGCCTGCCTGAAGCCCTCCAATGCACCATCGAGCAACGCGACCCCTGTTTGCGCCTCGTTCTGCCTGGCAAGCGCCCATCCCTTGTAGGCTTTGCCATAAGACTCCCAAAGGTGCGAATGATAGGCCGTCGCAACCTCAAGGAGCTGGCTGGCAAGGCGCATCGCCTCCGCCGTGTCGCCCCGCAGCATCGCGACGATACAGGCTCCGTAGCCGAGGGCGTAGGTGAGCGAGTTCGCGTGACCAAGCGCGACTGCTTGCTCGACGTTCTGAAGGCTCGTTCGCACCGCCAAATCAGTGTGCCCCATGCCCCAGAGCACGTTGCAGAGAATTGCGGTCGCGGCGACGCAGGGGTCTTGCCCAAACTCGAATCGAAGGTCGCGATGGCGGTCGAGAGGAAGCGCGAGCACGTCTTCCAACTCCGCGCGTGCCGCTGTGTAGTGACCCAGCACGTGCGTCGTGAGCGCGCGCACACGATGGCCGACGATCCGCACCCCCTCATCGCCAATCTGCGCGCCAAGTTCGAGGATCCGGTCCGCGATCCCGAGCGCGACCCGAGTCTCCCCGAGCGACACGCGCGCGGCCCACGCGCCATATAGCGCTTGCGCGAGCTGGCGATGCTCGCCCCGCTGCTCGGCAAGCGCGCGCGCGCGCTCCCACGTCGCGAGCGTCGCGGGCGCGGCATAGCCCTCGGTCGCAATCAACGGCCCGCCCATCTCAAGGTGGAGCCGCAGCTCGACCTCGCCTCGCCGCGTCTGGGTCGGCCATGGATGGCACGAGTTCAATGCCACGACGCAGGTGCGCGACGGCCTCGGCGTTGGCCGAGCGCTCGGCGGCACGACGCCCGGCCTTCAGCCAGTACGTGACCGCTTCCTCGGTGTTGCCGGCTCCCGTGTAGTGGTGCGCCAGCAGCTCAGGCTGCTGGTCCTCCATCTCCGGAGAGAGTTCCCGCAGGATGGCCGCACACTGGGCATGAAGCTGCTGGCGCCGGGCGCTGGCCAGCGTGCTATAGGCCGCGTCTTGGATAAGGGCGTGCTTGAAGGCATAGGTGGATTCCGTCGTCGTCTCGCATTCGTGGATCAGCTCCGTGCGAATCAGGTCGTGCAGCGCGGCATGCAGAACGTCGCCCTTCACTGGCGCGAGTGCCGAAAGGTGCGAGAGCGCGAACTCCCGCCCGATGACCGCGCCGATCTGGGCCAGCTCCTTGGTGGACGGGTTGCGGTCGAGCCTGGCCAGCAGCGAGTTGTGCAGCGTGTCAGGGATGGAGAGCGTCGGCAGCGGGCTGAGCAGCTCGTAGCGATCCTTCATGTCGCGCAAAATGCCAAGCTCAAGGATGGCCTTGGACAGCTCCTCGATGAACAGGGGAATTCCGTCCGTCTTTGCCAGGATCTGGTTCACGAGCTCGGCCGGAAGCTGCTTTCCGTCCGTGACACGCTCTATGATCGTCATTGCATGGCGGCGCGGCAGGCCGCTCAGCGCCAAATTCGCAACGTGGGGCAGGTTTGCCCAATCCGGTTGAAATTCCGGGCGATATGTCACCAGAAGAAGCACGGCGGCGCTCTGGACCTGGATGACGCACCGGGACAGAAACTCCTGGGTCGTCGGATCGATCCAATGCGCGTCCTCGACCAGCATGAGAACCGGCCGGCGGCGGGCAAGCGCCAGCAACTGGCTTGATAGCATATGCAGCGTTTTGCGCTTCTGTTCCTCGGGGGAGAGGTCAAGCGGCATGTAGCGCGGCGTTAGCGGCACCGAGAGCAGATCGGCGAGCAGGACGATGGTTTCGGCGGGCGAGCCTGGTTCCACCAGGGCCTCGATCTTTTGAAGCTTTGCCTCTGGAGTGTCCTCAGGCTGGATGCGCGCGTCGTATTGCAACCGAGTGATGATAGGATAGAGTGCGCTGTTGCGGTGATACGGCGAGCATTGAAAGCGCAAGATGATGTGCTTGTCCTCGGCCGCCAGGCCGCACAGCACCTGTGCGATTCGCGACTTTCCCATTCCGGCATCGCCGGACAGCAACACCACCTGACCCTCGCCCTCGCGGACGGAGCGCCAGCGTTCCGTCAGCAGCGTGATCTCCGCGTCTCGGCCGACAACCGGAGACACCGCAGGGCCGTGCGCAGCTTCGAAGCGCGTTCCGGCGCGCCGCTCTCCCAGCACGCGCCAAACCCGGGTTGGCTGCGCAATTCCCCTGAGGTCATGTGAGCCGAGATCATCGAGGATAAACAGCTCGCGCAGCAGCCGCCGCGTTTGTGGTGACACCACAACGCTGTTCGCCGGCGCGATGGCCTGCAATCGCGCGGCGAGGTTCACCACCTCGCTGATGACGACTGGTTCGCGCACCGCGCCGTACGCCACCGTTCCCTCAAACAGGGCCGAGCCGCTGGCAATCGCGATCCGGACGGAAATCCGCTCGCCGGCCGAGGTGGTAATCTCGCCGATGCTGTCGATCGCCATCAGCGCGCTGCGGACCGCACGCTCGGCGGCGTCCTCATGGGCGCGCGGGTAGCCGAAAAAGGCGAGAACGCCATCACCCAGGAAGCGATCGAGAAAGCCGTCGAAACGACTGATCGCACCAGCCACGCTGCCCTGGAACTGACGGATGATCCGGCTCATCTCCTCCGGATCGAGCCGCTCGGTCAACCCGGTCGAGCCGACCACGTCGCAGATCATCGCCGTGATCTGCCGGCGTTCAGGCTCCGCGGTGTGCTGGATTGGCGCCGTATCCGGCGGCAGAAGCTGGCCCTGGGCGATGGCTGCCAACAGCTTGCGGCGATGGCCCAAGGAGAGACCGATCTCCTTCAGGTCATCCTCGGTCAGCAGGTTCAGGGTATCGAGATCGACGTCTGCCGCCCTGAACGCCTCGGCATAGCGACCGAGTCCGAGCCGATCCAATGCTGCCAGCAATTGGTCCATCGCATTCCCGTGAGATTCCCTCCGACCTGCGGCGGACTGTAGTAGAACGCGGTTGCAAGCAAAAGAGCTTCGATACTACCGGGGAGGTGCGTGTGATCCAAGAACTGATACAAAAGCTGATTGCGGATTTGGGCGTGGACGCGCCTTTGGATGTAGTGACCATTCGTGAGGGCGCCCGGCTGCTGGCGACGCCGCTGAGGGCGGCGGAGCTGTCCGCCGCGGCGCTGGGGGCGCAAGCGGCACTCATTTGCAAGATATGGCGGATGCGAACCGAGCGGCAGCAGACGGCCGCCCTGGATGTGGAGGGCGCCGCGCTCGCGTTGCAAAGCGTGTTTTACCAGCGGCAGTGGAATTATCCGATCATGCTGACGGAGCCCCGCTATCCCACGGTAGATATCTATCCTACGGAGGACCGTCGCTGGGTCATGATCAACGGCGGCTATCCCGTTCTGCGCTATAAGCTACTCAAGCTGCTGCAATGCGCTGATAGCAAGCGTGCGGTAAAGGCCGCGATGGAACAGTGGACCGCGTCCGACTTGGAGGACGCCGCCGAATCCCAGAAGGACGGGGACACGCCCGACGAGGAAGGAGACATATTGAAGGGGATCTGCGCCGTGATGGTGCGCTCGCCCGAGGAGTGGCGCCTCCATCCGCAAGGGGAGGTGCTGGCCAGAACGCCGGTGGTCGAGATCAAGAAGCTCGGCGACGGGCCACGGATGGACTTTCCCGAGCTTTCAAAACTCGACCCACCCACCGGGATTCGGCCGCTCTCCGGCATCCGCGTCCTGGATCTCACCCACGTCATCGCCGGCCCTACCTGCGCCAAGACACTGGCCGAGCAAGGCGCGACGGTGTTGCACGTCTATGCGCCGACCCGCCCACAACTGCCCCCCTTCGACATGGACACCGGCCACGGCAAGATGACCGCATTCCTCGACCTTAAGAAAAACGAGGGCGGTGCGAAGTTGCGCGAGCTTATCCAGGGTACGGACGTGTTCTCCGAAAGCTACCGGCCCGGCGCGCTCGCAAAGCTTGGCTTCGGGCCAGCGGAACTGGCTAGAATGAAATCCGGTATCATCGTGGTATCGGTGAGTTGCTACGGCTTCGAAGGTCCCTGGGCAGGCCGTCGCGGCTTCGAGCACAATGCCCAGGCAGCGACGGGTATTGCGGCTACGCTGGGCATCAACGGGACGCCAAAGCTTGTCCCGGATTGTTATCCGAACGACTACATCACCGGCTTCCTGGCGGCGCTCGGGACACTTGCCGCGCTGATCCGGCGGGAGCGCGAGGGCGGCAGCTATCACGTGCGTGTCTCCCTCTGCCGCACCGCGATGTGCCTGCTGGAGCAGGGCCTGAACACACCGGCGCCCACTCCCGCGAAAGTCCCCGTGCCCATCCTGGCCCGCTACATGCGCGAGCGCGACAGCGCGCTCGGCCGCCTGCACTATCTCGGCCCGGTGCTGCGATATTCCGAAACCCCGTCGCATTGGGATCTGCCACCTGCCCCGCTCGGCGCGCACCCGCCGCGCTGGCCGAACTGGGTGTAGGCGGTGTGAGCCCGGTCACAGCATCCGGCACGGCGGATCTGCTTCCTTGGGCGCCTCAGCAAGGAGACGGGGGATGACTTTCATGCACGACAGGTTGCCGCACGGCAAGAAGCCAGTTGCGCTGGTGATGCAGGGCGGCGGCGCCCTGGGTGCCTACGAATGCGGCGCCGTGACCAGGCTCTGCGAGGAAGGATACTATCCGGTCGCGGTCGCGGGGGTGTCCATCGGCGCGATCAACGCTGCGGCGATCGCTGGGGCGCGCGGAGGCAACGTCGCCGCTTCGCTCGACAGGCTATGGAACCGGCTGACCAACTACACTGTGTCCGACCTGATGCCGTGGTTCGTCCCGTTCGGCCATCCGGACATGTATTGGATGCGACCGATCCCGTGGTCGACCGCGTGCTGCGACGTCACGCCACTGCGGCGGACGTTGCAGGACGTGTGCGACTTCGACCAGATCAACGATCAGGACCACATGGGTTTCGCGGTGACAGCGACCGAGGTGGCGACAGGCGCGCTGAAGCGGTTCCTCAACAGGGGACCTGACTGGAAGGCGAAGCCTGACCGGATCACGCCCGATCACGTCCTCGCCAGCGGGGCGCTGCCGCCTGGCTTCCCGATGGCTTTCGTGAACGGCAAGGCGCATTGGGATGGCGGCCTGTTCGACAACACGCCGGTGCGCCCGATGCTCGACCTGCTGGACGATGAGCAGGCCGACGATGTGCCGATCGTGCAGATCAATCTTTTCCCTGACGGTGCTCAAGAGGTGCCGCTGCCGCGGGACATGAACGAGGTCTTCGCTCGAAAGATGGAGCTGACCTTCGAGAACCGCTTCTGGGATGATTACGCGACGACGGAGTATGATGGGCAGACGGGACTGCGCAAATACGCACAAATGATTCGCGTCCTCCGCGTGGAAATGGCGCACCATCCGCTGCTTCGGCACAACGAGCAGTTCCAGACGCTGCTCAAGCGGCGATGCCTGGGGAACCTGCACGTTATCACCAGCGACCACCAGCCGATGACCGGCGGGCTGGATTTCTCGAAATCCGGCATTCGCGCGCGGCGCGACAAAGGCTATGACGCCGTCAAAGCCTACAATCTCGATGAACAAGTGAGGCAGAGATATCGGGTAGAGCATTCCAGGACGAGCGCGGCGGTGCGGGAGCTTGAACCGGCCTTCTGACGGCACCCTCATCCCCGGCATGGGCACGGAGCCTGTCCGCTCCATATCGGAGTGAACAGGCTCTTGACCTCTCCCTGCAAGAGCGCGACTCTGGGCTTACGGCGATTGCGCCTAGGGCGGTCGCGCTCCCATGTCTGCTCAGCACCGAAGCGTCACCCGGCTTGTGCTGGCGGCCAGTGTATCCGCGCTGGCACTGTTGTCCGCTGCGCAGGCGCATGTGGTTCTATTCTTCGTCGCGCCCTTGCCGCCTGAGCCGCCTCCGCCGGTGATCGTCGTGCGGCCGCCCCTGCTGTTGTGGCCCGGCCCGCTGGCGCGGGAAGGCCCGCCCCTGCATCCGACGCGGCCCCCGGCTCCGCGATGCTACGCCGGAGCCGCCATCTGCCCGTTGGAGCCCTCCGAGGCACCTGGCCGTCCCTGTTCCTGTCCGAGCGAGGAGGGGCGCGTTTCGGGGCGGGCGCTGATACCGCCCAGCCGCGCGATCGGATTGGCGAAGAGCGCCGGCGAATCGCGTTAGGAACGCCTCTCCCGCGCAGGGGCGAATACCACGTGTCGGCAAAGCGTGAAGTTCACTCCCATCCCGGCGACAGCCCCCGCCGCGACCGCCAGGACGGGCTGGGTCGCGCAGAGCGGCACGGCGCTGACGAGCGCGGCATAGGTACCCCGGTTCAAGACAAAGCCGGCCAAGTTGGCCAGGAGGAAGTGCGCCCACTGGCGGTGCGCGGCCCCGCGTCCCCGGCCTCGGAACGTCCAGCTTCGGTTGAGCAACCAATTCACCGAAGCGGCGGCGACATAGGCGACAAGCCCCGCGCCATACAGCCCCAGCAGGCCGCGCAACGCGTACACGCTGGCCGTGTCGACCAGGAACCCAAACGCCCCGACCATGCCGAAGCACAAGAACTGACCGATGATGTCCGGCCTTGCTAAGCCCGTCGCGACCTGCACTCGTTGCTCTCCCCGCCCCCGGCCTTGCCTGGCGCCCCAGCCTTGCATCTACTCCTGAATCGACCGTTTACGGAGGGCCGTGCCCATGAAGCGCCGCACATTCCTCGCCGGCTCCGCCGTCGCGCTTGCCGCGCCCTCCGTCGCGCGGGCGCAGTCGGGGCGGGTGCTGAAGTTTATCCCGCAGTCTGACGTTACCATCCTCGACCCGATTTGGACCACCGCCTACGTCACTCGCAATCACGGCTACCTGATCTTTGACACGCTCTATGGGATGGACGGCGCGTTCCGGATGCAGCCGCAGATGGTCGCCGGGCATGTGGTCGAGAATGATGCCAAGCTGTGGAAGTTGACGCTGCGCGATGGCCTCCTTTGGCACGACGGGACGAAGGTGCTGGCGCGCGACTGCGTCGCCTCCATCCAGCGCTGGGGCAAGCGCGACGCGTACGGCCAGACGCTGATGGCCTACACGGACGAGATCTCGGCTCCCGACGACAAGACGATCGTGTTCCGCCTGAACAAGCCGTTCTCACTGCTGCCGGACGCGCTCGGCCATCCGGGCAGCCTGATGTGCGCGATGATGCCGGAGCGGCTGGCCAAGACCGACCCGTACACGCAAATCACCGAGATGGTGGGCAGCGGCCCGTTCCGGTGGAATGCCGCCGAGCGCGTTGTCGGCTCGCGGGCGATCTACGACCGCAACCCGGCCTACCGGCCGCGCGAGGGCGGCACGCCGCAGTGGTCCTCCGGACCGAAAATCGTGAACTTCGATCGCGTGGAATGGCACGTCATCCCCGACCTTTCCACCAAGGCGGCCGCGATGGAGAGCGGCGAGATGGACTGGTGGGAAGACCCGACCGGCGACATGCTGCCCCTGCTGCGCGCGCAGGACGGGCTGCTCGTGGAGGTGATGGATCCGACTGGCCTCATGTGCTGCCTGCGGATGAACCAATTGCACCCGCCCTTCGACAATCCGGCAATTCGGCGCGCCCTGCTCAAGGCGGTCAGCCAGAAGGACGTGGTCCTGGCCGTCGCCGGGGATGACCCGAAGCTGACCCATGTTCCAACGGGCGTCTTCGCGCCGGGCACACCAATGGCGAGCGATGCCGGCCTTGATGTCTTTCGCGGCCAGCGCGACTTCGCGGCGGTCAAGCGTGAGATCGAGCAAGCGGGCTACAGGGGCGAGAAGGTGGCGTTCATGGCGCCGACCGACTTCGCCATCCTGAAGGCCGAGGCGGATGTCTGTGCCGATTTCCTCAAGCGCGCCGGTCTGAATGTCGATTACCAAGCGATGGACTGGGGCACGCTGGTGCAGCGGCGCACTAAGCAGGAAAACCCCGATGCCGGCGGCTGGAGCGCGTTCGCGACCAACTGGGCGGGACTCGACCAGTCGAATCCGGTCGGACACGCCTTTCTGCGCGGCAATGGCAAGCAGGCGCTGTTCGGCTGGCCGACCGCCCCGAAGATCGAGGAGCTGCGCCAACAATGGATCGACGCCCCCGACCAGCAAGCCCGCAAGAGGCTGGCCGAGGCGATTCAGCTCCAAGCGTTGCAAGACGTGCCTTATGTCCCGCTAGGCCAGTATTTTCAGGGAACGTCGTACAAGAAGGAAATCACAGGCGTTCTGAACGGTTTCGTGACGTTCTGGAACGTGCGCAGGGCGTGAACAACGAAAGCCTCGGGACGCGTCCCGAGGCTTTCCATTGTCTGTCCGTAAGCCAGGCCCAGGCTTGGCTATGCTACCCCGCGCAATGAGGCAACGATCCAGGCCGCGGCGACTGGCGCCGGCACCAAACAATGAGACACTGGATCACCTCCTTTCAGTTCTGTTGACAATGCGGCCTATGTGGCCCAGCCGGACGCCGAGCGCAAGGCCCTCAGTGATCGCGGCCGCGCCCCGTTTTGGCTTGCAGCGCGTCGATGCGCTTGGATGCCTCGGCCTTGGTCAAGCCCGGGTCGAACTCCTCGCCCGCCTCCTCGCACAGGGTCTTGAGGTAGGAGGCCTGCGCTCCGGTCATGGACTCATCGCCAGTGGTCCATTCGTCCGGGCTCTTCACGGCGTTGCCGGAATGATCGGGATCGGGGGTCTTGGGGTTCGTGCTCATGCGCGTAGAACGAAGCTGTGCGCTCTTTGTTCCCGATCATTGATCCGCGCGGGCTCGTCAGTGCTGCGCGTCCTCATAGGGCGCCCGCAACGTGCCGGTCTTGTGCTCGGCAGGATAGAGGATCACCTCGGTCTTGGGACCCCTGAACTGCGCGAGATCGTGGCCCTGCACGCCCTGGAACTGCACCTCCAGCACCCGCGCGTCCGTCCACTCGCCGTTGGGGCCGAACTTGATCGGGCCGACAATCGTCTCGAACTGGTGGCTGCGCAAGTACTCCGCGAGCTTGTCGTCGGCGAGGCTCTTCGTGCCCTCGACGACATCGGCCAGGACCTGCATTTCGGAAAAGGCGAAGGGCGGCAGATAGTACCCTAGCGCATCGATCCCGGCGGCGCCGGCCCTGTCCTGGTACTGCTTCATGAACGACGTCATCGCCTGGGAACCGGCAAAGCCCCCCCATGGCAACCAGTAATCGTAATCGACGATGCCGTTCAGCATCTCGCCAAGCTGGACCTTGATCGCGGTGGATTGCAGGCCAACCATACCGCCGCCGAACAGTCGCGTTTTCAGCCCCGTCTCGCGCGCGGCGCGCAGCATCCCGACCGTGTCGGGCGGATAGGAGGCGACGAACACGAGATCCGGGCGCGCCGCCTGGATCGCGCGCACGATCGGGGTGAAGTCGGCGGTGCTCGGCGGGTAACTGCGGTCATAGACAACGCTGAGCTTGTTTTCCTTCGCCAGCTCCCGCGCGCCATCGAGCGCGTTCTTCGGGAACTCCGCGTCGGCGCCCACCAGCGCGAGGCGCACGGGCCTGGGCTCCATCCCGGCGGCGATAGCGAAGAAGGGCTGCGAGAAGCTCTGCCTGGGGTGCGGGCCGCCGAGAGGCACGATAGAGAAATAATTCGGATAGTTAAACTTGCTGTTCACGTCGAGGCCGAACAGCCCCAGGAAGGTGCGCCCGTGCTGGATGATGACCGGCATCGCCGGCGCGATCATGTTCGTCCCGTAGCTGCTTATGACCAGGTCGACTTTGTCCACGTCCAGCAGCTTGGTGTAGATGCCGGGAATCTGCGCCGGGTTGCTCTGGTCGTCGTAGTAGACGAGCTTCACCGGCCGGCCGAGCAAGCCGCCCTTGGCGTTCGTGTTCTCGGCCCAGATCTGCATCGCCAGCAGCGCCGACTTGCCGTTCGGCGCGAGACCGCCGGTGAGCGACATGGCAAGGCCGATGGTGATCGGCGACTGGGTCTGCGCGCTAGCGGAGCGCAGGCCAAGGGCCAGGGCGAGCGCCAAGACGGCGAGCAGGCTGCGCTTCATGGCTGGCTTCCTCCACATGATTGCCCGCATCATAGGCCGGGGATTTGCCGCGCTGGCAAGCGCCAGTTGCTTGCCGAACCCGCCCCTAGCCTATAGGGCGAGTGTCCCTATCCACATCGGGCCGTTCAATGCGTACGAACATCGACCCGGATGATGTGCTGGTCGCCGAGGCTATGGCGATCACCGGCTTGTCCACGGAGAAGGCGACCATCGAGGAGGCGTTGCGCCGGCTGATCCGAAGCGCCCGCCCGAGACGGGCGATCGAGGCCATGCATGGCATGGGGTGGGAGGGCGACAGCGCCATCTCGGGCTGATGGTGGTCTGATACCGGACCATGCCCCATCCCGCCGCCTGGCTGAAGGTGCTGCCGCAGGGGCTGTTCTGCGAGCCCGGCGGCTTCTTCGTCGATCCCACGCGTCCCGTTGATCGGGCCGTCATCACCCACGCCCATTCCGACCACGCCCGCCCCGGCCACAACCATGTGCTGGCCAGCGCCGACACGCTCGCGCTCATGGAGGCGCGGCTGGGAGAGGGCAAGGGCCGGAGCACGCAGGCACTTGACTGGGGCGAGACCGTCACGGTCGGTGGCGTGCGGCTGCGGCTGGAACCGGCGGGGCACGTCCTCGGCAGCGCGCAGGTGGTGATGGAGCACGCGGGCTGCCGCGTGGTGGTCAGCGGCGACTACAAGCGGCAGCGGGATCCGACCTGCCTGGGTTTTGTTCCAGTCTCCTGCGACGTGTTCGTGACGGAGGCGACCTTCGGGCTGCCGGTGTTCCTTCACCCCCCGCCGGAGCATGAGATCGCGCGCCTGCTGGCCAGCCGGTCGCTGTTTCCCGACCGCACGCACCTGATCGGTTGCTACGCGCTCGGCAAGTGCCAGCGCGTGATCGCGCTGCTGCGGCAGGCGGGCTGGGACGGCCCGATCTGGTTGCATGGCGCGCTGCTGCCGCTCTGCGGCGTGTACGAGGCGCGCGGGGTGCGGCTGGGCGCGTTGCGCGCCGCCACCGCCGCGGCGAAGGCGGAGCTGGCGGGCGCGATCGTGCTCGCCCCGCCCGGCGCCATCGCCGACCGCTGGGCGCGGCGGCTGGCCGATCCGGTGGTGGCCCTCGCCTCGGGCTGGATGCGGGTGCGCCAGCGGGCACGGGCGCGCGGCGTCGAGCTGCCGCTGGTGATTTCGGACCACGCCGATTGGGACGAGCTGAACGCCACCATCGACGAGACCCGTGCCCCCGAGGTGTGGGTCACGCATGGCCGCGAGGAGGCGCTGATCCACGCTGTCTCGGCGCGCGGCATCGCCGCACGGGCGCTGCGCCTGTTGGGCTATGACGAGGACGAGGAGGGCGAGGCCGGCACGCCGGCGGGGGTGCCGGCGTTAGAGGGGCAGGAGGTGCGTGATGACCGAGCCTGAAGCCTTCACCTTCGCCGAGGATGGCGCGATCCCGAACGCGCGCGTGCCGATGCTGGTCTACCGCCAGGCGGCGCCGGCGGACCCGGACGCGATCGAGCGCCTGTTCGCCGAGCATGGCTGGCCGCCCTCTTGGCGCGACGGGGTCTATCCGTTCCATCACTTCCACAGCACCGCGCATGAGGCGCTGGGCGTGGCGCGCGGCCGCGCGCGAGTGCTGTTCGGCGGTCCGAATGGCCGCAGCTTGGAGGTCACGGCCGGGGATGTCGTAGTCCTCCCAGCCGGCGTCGGCCATTGCCGGCAGGACGCCTCGCCTGACCTGCTGATCGTGGGCGCCTATCCGCGCGGCATGGAAGCCGGGCTGGATACACGGCGCGGCCGGCCGGAAGAGATCGAGGAGATGCGCCGCAACAGCCGCGCCGTGCCGACCGACGTGCCCGATCCCGTCGCCGGCGCGGATGGCGCGCTGCCGCGCCTCTGGGCAGGCACGCCGGCGACAAGCGGCTCCTGACCTGGCGATCGCTTCAAGGAGATCGCTTCAAGGAGGAGGGAATCGTTGGCCACTCAGTCCCTTGCCATGGAGCAGCCTTTCGCACGCGCGGAAAAGGCGGCGCGACGCCTGCCGATCCGCCATGCGCGACGGCTGCGGCACATTCTCGATCT
Source organism: uncultured Pseudomonadota bacterium (assembly GCA_963818725.1). GTDB lineage: Bacteria > Pseudomonadota > Alphaproteobacteria > Acetobacterales > Acetobacteraceae > DATFDN01. Next base: position 23,214 of record CAWFTU010000002.1, read on the forward strand.
CGATGACTTCCAGCGCGCGGCCAGGCTGCACCTGCCGCGCGCGATCTACGGCTATGTCGCGAACGGGTCGGAGGACGAGACCTCGCTCGCGACGAACCGCGCGGCATTCCTGGATTACCGTCTCGTCCCCCGCGTGCTCGTCGGCGTCGGCGAGCGGAGCCAGCGGACTACCTTGCTCGGGCGGCAGTACGCCGCGCCGTTCGGCATCGCGCCCATGGGCGGAAGCGCCGCCGTCACATACGATGGAGATATCCGGATGGCGCGGGCGGCCGCGCGGTGCGGCATTCCCTTCGTGCTGAGCGGCAACTCCATCATTCCGATGGAGGAGGTGGCGCGGAACTGTCCCGGCGCCTGGTTCGGCTCGTACCAGTCGCCGACCACCAAGGCCATCGAGGGCATGGTTGAGCGCGTGGCGGCGGCGGGCTTCTCCACCTTCGTCTCGACGGTGGACGTGCCGGTGGGCTCCAACCGGGAGAAGGACCACCGGGCCGGGTTCACCCAGCCGATCCGGCTGAACCCCAAGCTGATCCGCGACGGGCTGACTCACCCAAGCTGGGTGCTCTCGACGGCCGCGCGCACGTTGCTGAAGCGCGGCGTGCCGCGTATCGAGAACCTCGACTACAATGGGGGGCCGAGCCTGTTCTCCAGGACCGTGACCAAGATCGCCGCGCACGCGGAGCTGTCCTGGGACCATGTGCGCCTGATCCGCCGGCTCTGGAAGGGGCCGTTCGTGGTCAAGGGCATCCTGTCGAGCGAGGACGCCCGGATCGCGCGCGACCACGGCGTGGACGGCATCGTCGTCTCCAATCATGGCGGACGGCAGCTCGACAAGGCGGCAAGCCCGTTGCAGGTGTTGCCGGACATCGTCGCCGCGGCGGGCGACATGGCGGTGATGATCGACAGCGGGTTCCGCCGCGGCACGGACATCCTGACCGCGCTGGCGCTGGGTGCCGACTTCGTCCTCATCGGCCGTCCCTTCCTGTTCGCGGCCGCGATCGCCGGCGAGGCCGGCGTGCTCCACGCGATCAACCTGCTCGCGAAGGAGATCGACCGCGACATGGCCCTGCTCGGCCTGCGCCGCGTCGACGAGGTCGGGCGCGACATCCTGCTTGCCCTGGAGCGGGCCGGATCAGGCGTGACGCGGGCTGAGCCGGCGCGGAATTAGCAAGGCCAGCGCCAGGGCCACCACCGAGAGAGCGGTGGCGAGCAGGTACGCGTTGTGCAGCCCGTGCGCGAGCAGCCCGACCACCCGCTCCACCTCGCCCGGCGCCATCCGCGCGCGCTGCGCCGCGTCGAGGACGCGATCGGCGAGTTGCTCGCTGGCGGGACCGCCCGCTGCGCGGAGCGTGGCGTTGAGCACCGCCCCGCACCCGGCTGCGCCCAGCGCCTGGCCGACAAAGCGTAGGAACATGGCCGATGAGGTGGCCGCGCCGCGCTTGGCCCACGGCACCGCCGCCTGGATGGAGACGATGAAGGTGGTGCTGCAAAAGCCCATCCCGAGCCCGATGACGAACGAGCCGGCGCCTGCCCAAAGCGGACCGCGCGCCGGGCTGAGGGCAAGCAGCATCCCGCAGCCGGCCACCAGGGCCGCCCCGCCGAGCAGTGCCGTACCGCGATAGGAGGTACGCAGCATCACGCGCCCGGCCAGGAGGGAGGCAAAGGCCCAGCTCACAGACATGGCACCGAGCACCAGCCCGCCCGCTCCGGGGCTGCGCCCCATCGCGCCCTGCACATAGGCGGGCAGGAACGCCGACACTCCCATCATCACCGCGCCAGTGGCGCAATTCCCCAGGCTGCCCGCGACAATCACCGGGTTGCGCCACAGCTCGAGCGGCAGCATGGGCTCCTTGATCGCGCGCTCATGGGCCAGCAGCGCCGCTGCCGCAGCCAGCCCGCCGCCGAGGGCCGCCCACCACGCGAGCGGCGACAACGCCGCGCCCTGCACCAGCGCCAGCATCAATCCGCCAATGGCGGCGAACAGCAGGAACGAGCCCGTGACATCCAGGCGATGGCGGCGCGGCGCTACCCGCTCGTGCAGGAACAGCCCCAGCATCAGGAGGCTGGCCGCGCCGATCGGCAGGTTGACCCAGAACACCACGGGCCAGCTCAGGTGCTGGATCAGCAGGGCGCCCAGCGATGGTCCGATCACCGCGGAGACGCCGAACACGCTGGAGACCAAGCCCTGAACATGCGCCCGCTCGGCGGGCGTGTAGATGTCGCCCAGAATTGTCGCGGCGATCGGCATGACCCCGCCGGCGCCCAAACCCTGGACGGCGCGGAACAGGATCAGCGGCACCATGCCCCACGCGAAGCCGGCCAGCACCGAGCCGGCCAGGAACAGTCCAACGCCGATGAAGAAGACCGGCTTGCGGCCATGAATGTCGGCGAGACGGCCATAAAGCGGGATGCTGACTGCCTGGGTCAGCAGATAGAGGGTGAACACCCACGAGAACAGCGCGAAGCCGCCGAGAGCCGCAACGATCGTGGGCATGGCGGTGGCGACGATGGTGCTTTCGACCGCCGGCATGAAGGTCGCCATGAGGCAGGCGGCAAGGATGGGCGCGTGCCGGGTCGGCACGGCGGCGAGGGGCGCTTCAGGCATTGTCCTCTTTAGTGCGGCCTCATTCGGGCTGGAACCAGCCGCCTGCCCCTCCGGCAGGGAAGAGAGTCGCCTGCCTCGTACCCCCTTCTCCTCGCGGGAGCGGTGAAATGATGTCGGGACAAGTCGCTAAAGCCTCCGCCGCGGGCTCCGCTGCGCGCCCTTGCGCGAGGCGGTCGTAAGAGAAAGCCCGGCGCAGAGGATGCCCAGGCAGGCTGGCAGCAGCCAGGCGGGACGGACCAGCAGGGGCATGGCCGCGCCGCTCCACAGCCAGGAGCTGATATGCGCCTGCACGGCGTACAAGGATTGCGGGTCGAGCATGTAGAGCGCCGCCCCGAGCGGGATGTCCGGCGAGGCGATCGTGGCCACGGCGAAGGCGCCCACCAGGAACGCCGCCGCGAGGACGGCCATGACACGCTGGAAGATCATCACATAAACAGTTTCTCGCCTTTCATCTCCGCATACAAGGAGGATACGTACGGGCCATAGCCGTTGTAGATCTGTGTCGGCACGCGCTCGTCCGTGCCCAGCACCCGCTCAGTCGCCTGGCTCCAGCGCGGGTGCGGCACCGCCGGATTGACGTTGGCCCAGAACCCGTACTCGCTGGGCGCGATCTGCGCCCACATCGTGTCCGGACGCTTCTCGACGAAGCTCACCGTCACGAAGGCCTTGCCCGACTTGAAGCCGTATTTCCAGGGCAGGGTCATGCGGACCGGCGCGCCGCTCACCTTCGGCAGCGATTTGCCGTACACGCCGACCGAGATGAAGGCGAGATCGTTGGCCGCCTCCGCGATCGTGACGCCCTCCACATAGGGCCAGGGATAGATCGGATTGCTCAGCCCCGGCATTGTCTTGGGCTGCTCGACGGTGGTGAAGGCGACGTACTTGGCCGATCCCAGGGGCTCGGCGATCGCCAGCAGCTTGCGCATGGGGAAGCCGTCCCAGGGCACCACCATGGACCAGGCCTCGACGCAGCGGTGGCGGTAGATCCTCTCCTCCAGCTGGACCTGCTTCAGCAAGTCCTCGAAGGCGATGCTGCGCGGCTTCTTCACCAGCCCATCAATGCGGATCGCCCACGGATCGACCACCATTTTCTGAGCGAGTGGCCAGCACTCCTTGCTCTCGCTGAATTCGTAATAGTTGTTGTAGGTCGTGGCGTCCTTCTCGGGCGTGATCGCCCGGCCGGGATCGAACTTGGGGTCGCGCGGCGCCGACAGTGTGGCCGCCCGCGCACTGGCGGCGGCCAGGCCCGTCAGCGCCAAGGCGCCTCCGAGCAGCCCCCGCCGGTTCAGCGCGACCGCCTCTGGCGTCACGAGCCGTTGCGGCAACTCCCACCCGCGCCTTCTGATGATGTGCATCCCTTGCCTCCTCCAAGTCATGTGGGACGCTTCGGGCTTGCGTCACCGGCCCTGATTGCCGCTCGCCGCGCTCGCCCCCACAATACCATGCCCGTTAGGATCGACCCCATGCTGCGCAGCGAGACCCGTATCCTCACCACGCACACTGGCAGCCTGCCCCGCCCCGCGCGGCTTACCGAACTCTACGCCCGGCGGGCCCAAGGAGTTACAGTGAATGAGGCCGAAATCGCCGCGGAGGGGCGCGCGGCTCTGCGGTACGTGGTCGCCCGTCAGATCGAGGCGGGCATTGATGTCGGCAACAATGGCGAGCAGCAGCGCGAGGCGTTCTTCCTCTACGTCCGCCGCCGCATGAGCGGCTTCGGCGGTGGCTGGAGCCGGCGTCCCTTCGCCGATGTCGCCCGTTATCCCGGCTTCCGCGCCTGGAAGGCGGCGCACGACGCGGTCGGGGTCTCAATCAGCAACACCGAGAGCGTGCCGGAAGCGGTCGGCGCGGTGCGCTATCTCGATCCGGCCGCCATCGCGGCGGAGTGCGCTGATTTCCGGGCGGCCCTGGACGCGCACCCGCCCGGCTTCGCCGAGCCGTTCATGACTGCTCCCTCGCCCGGCATCATCGCCGCCGCGCTGCGCAACCGCTTCTACGAGACCGAGGAGGCGTATCTCAAGGCTTTGGCCGAGGCGCTGCGCATCGAGTACGAAGCGATCGTCGCCAGCGGCTTCGTCCTTCAGATCGACGCGCCCGACCTCGCGATGGAGCGCCACATCACCTACCAGGACCAGCCTCTGTCGGCCTTCATCGGCTTCACCGAGCGCGTGGTGGCGGCCATCAATGCCGCTCTGGCCAACATCCCGCTCAATCGCGTGCGCCTGCACGCCTGCTGGGGCAACTACGAAGGCCCGCATGACTGCGATGTGGCGCTCCAGGAAGTGCTACCGACGATTCGCCAGGCCAAGGTCGGCGGCTTCGTCCTGCCCTTCGCCAACCCGCGTCATGCCCACGAGCACCGGTGCCTTTCCGACGCGCCGCTGGAGGCCGATCAAGTGATCGTGGCCGGCGTGATCGACACGCTCACCAACTTCGTCGAGCACCCAGAGGTTGTGGCCGACCGGATCGAGACGGTGGCGCGCGCCGTCGGCGACCCGCGCCGCGTGCTCGCGGGCACCGATTGCGGGTTCGACACCTCAGCCGGTCGCGGCCGGGTAGCCGAGGACGTGGTCTGGGCCAAGCTCGCCGCACTCGCCGAGGGCGCGCGCATCGCCTCGCGCCGGCTGTTCGGGTAAACCCCCTCCCGCACGGGGAGGGGGCTTACCCTTCTCCTCCTCCTCGTGCGGGAGGGGGCCGGGGGGAGGGAGCGGCGTTGCTCAAGCGGGCCAAGGCGGCATCCAGCCGAGCGCTCTCCGCTTCGGCAGCGGCGTGGCGGGCGCGGGTCTCCTCGACGACCTCCTCGGGAGCGCGACCGACGAAATCCGGGTTCGCAAGTTTCTTGGCGAGCTTGTCCACCTCCTGCCCCGCCTTGGCGCGCTCCTTTCCGAGGCGGGCGCGCTCAGCGTCCACATCGATCAGCCCCGACAGCGGGATCACCAGCGTCGCCTCGTCGAGCACCGCCTGGGCCGAGCCCTTGGGCATCGCCCCGGACAAGGCCGACACCTCGGCGGCGCGCGCCAGCCGGCGGATCGCCTCCATCCAGCGTCCAGCGCGCGCCATGCTCTCCGGCGCGGCGTCGCGCAGCAGGATCGGCGCCATAGTGGACGGGGGCACGTTCATCTCCGAGCGGACGGTGCGCACCTCGCCGATCAGCCGCACCACCCAGTCCAGCTCGGCCTGCGCCGCTACCGCCTGCGCGACCGCGACCGGCTCGGGCCAGGGCGCGCGAATCAGACTGTATGGCGGACCGTAGCCGAAGCGGTCCCACAATTCCTCGGTCACGAACGGGATTGCTGGATGCAGGAGCCGCAGCAGCGTCCCGAGGACATGAGCGGCGGCGGCGCGCACCTCCCGCGCCGCCGCGCTCTCGCCCTCGGCGAGGACCGGCTTCGCGAATTCCAGGAACCAGTTGCAAAACGTGTTCCAAGTGAAGCGATACAGCGCGGCGGCGTACTCGTCGAGGCGATACGCCTCGAGCGCCTGGGTCGCCTCGGACACCGCGCGGTTCGCGGCGTCGAGAATCCAGCGCGAGAGCGGCAGCCGGGCCGTGGCCGGATCGAAATCCGGGTCGGGGCGGATCGCGTTCATCTCGCAGAAACGCGCCGCGTTCCATAGCTTGGTGATGAAGCCGCGGTACAATTCGACCTGTCCCGGCCCGAGCTTGATGTCGCGTCCGGGACCGGTCAGCGCGCAGATGGTGAAGCGGAGCGCGTCGGCGCCGTAGCGGTCGATCAGCTCCAAGGGGTCGATGATGTTGCCCTTGGACTTCGACATCTTCTGGCCGCGCTCGTCGCGCACGAGGCCATGGATGTACACCGTGCGGAACGGCACCTCCTCCATAACGTGAAGGCCCAGCATCATCATCCGGGCGACCCAGAAAAAGATGATGTCGAAGGCCGTCACCAGCACGTCGGTCGGGTAGTAGCGCGCCAGCTCCCTGGTTCTCTCCGGCCAGCCGAGCGTCGAGAACGGCCACAGTCCCGAGCTGAACCATGTGTCGAGCACGTCCTCGTCCTGCACCAGCGTCTCGTCGCGCCCATAGGCGGCGCGCGCCTCGACGTGCGCCTCCGCCTCGGTGTGCGCCACGAACACCTTGCCGTCCGGTCCATACCAGGCGGGAATGCGATGCCCCCACCAGAGCTGGCGGCTGATGCACCAGGGCTGGATGTCGCGCAGCCAGGCGAAGAACGTGTTCTCCCATTGCTTGGGCACGAATCGCGTGCGCCCCTGCTCCACCGCCTCGATCGCGGGCTTGGCGAGCACTTCGGCGTTGCAATACCACTGCGTCGTCAGCCGCGGCTCGATTGGCACGCCGCCACGGTCCCCATGCGGCACCTGATGGATGTGCGGCTCGGTCCTCTCCAGCAGGTCCAGCCGCTCCAGCTCCGCGACGATCGCCTTGCGGGCGGCGAAGCGGTCCTTGCCGTCGAGCGAGCGCAGGAAGGCTGGATCGGCGACGCCCTCCACGGCCTCCGCCGCCGAAGCAATCTCCTCCAGCGTGACCCGCGCCTCGGCGTCCAGGATGCTCGGCATCGGCAGGCGATGGCGCTGGCCCACGGCGAAGTCGTTGAAGTCGTGCGCTGGCGTGATCTTCACCGCCCCGCTCCCCTTCTCGGGGTCGGAGTAGGCGTCGGCGACGATGGGGATGCGCCGGCCGACCACCGGCAGGATCGCGTGCCGCCCGACCAGGGCGCGCCAACGCGGATCGTCGGGATGCACGGCCACGGCGGTGTCACCCAGCATCGTCTCCGGCCGGGTGGTGGCGACGGTGATGAAGCGGCCCGGCACCTCGGCGATCGGGTAACGTATGTGCCACAGGCTGCCGCGCACCTCCCGGTTTTCCACCTCGAGGTCGGAGATCGCGGTCAGCAGCTTCGGATCCCAGTTCACCAGCCGGCGGTCGCGGTAGATGAGACCCTGACGATACAGGGTGACGAACGCCTCGCGCACCGCGATGGACAGGCCCTCGTCCATCGTGAACCGCTCGCGCGGCCAGTCCAGGGAGGCGCCGAGCCGTCGGAGCTGGCGGTTGATGGTGCCGCCCGAACTCCGCTTTCCACTGCCAGACCCGGTCCAGGAACGCCTCGCGCCCCATGCTGCGCCGGTCCTGGTTGCCGCCGCCCTCGGCGAGGAGCCGCTCCACCACCATCTGCGTGGCGATGCCGGCGTGGTCGGTGCCCGGCTGCCACAGCGCGTCGCGGCCCTGCATCCGTCGCCAGCGGATCAGCACGTCCTGCACCGTGAAGGTCAGCGCGTGGCCCATGTGCAGGCTGCCGGTGACGTTCGGCGGCGGGATCATGATCGTGAAGGGCCGCGCGGGGGAGGACGGGTCGCAACCGAAGGCGCCGCTCTCTTCCCAGCCCTGGTACAGGCGCGGCTCGATCTCCGCGGGAGAGTAGGTCTTGTCCAGCATTCCGGGGTTGAACGCCGCCTGTGCGGCCCTGGTCAAGACCTGACGCTTCACGGGTCAAAATATAGGCCTGTCACCTTCCCGGTGTATTCCGTCCGGTGACATGCCATAGGCGCTCCGCAGCAGTCTTGGGACGCAGTGGCCGCCGCATTCGAAAGCGCGCGACGACCCTTGATAACGCACTCGAACGGAGCGAGGCTGAGCGCGGCTTGCGCGTCGAAGATATCGGACCTGTCGCATGGATATCCTTTCCATGGAAGCCCGCAGCCGCTTAATGGCGTCGATCCGGGCCAAGGACACGAAGCCGGAACTCGCGGTCCGTCAAATGCTCCACGCGATGGGCTACCGTTTCCGACTGCACAGGCGCGACCTCCCCGGAACGCCGGATATCGTGCTTGCTGCTCGACGTTCGGTAGTCGAGGTCCGAGGGTGCTTCTGGCACCAGCATCCCGGCTGTAGCCGTGCGCGTATGCTGTCGGTCCCCGTTTGAAAAGGCATCTTTTGTCCCCGATAGAAATGTCACCGGGGATTGCCGCGCGAAGGTGAAATAGCGCCCCAGGCGGGCGCGCCTCCTCATCGGCCAGCACCCTCGATGAGCCGTGTGCCCGACGGTTCGGATGATCACTCTGCCGCCGCGGCGAGAACCGCGCGCGACGGTCGCCCCTTGCTTGGTCTGCCCGGTGCCTCGAGATTGTTCGGCGGCCGTTGTCGCCGCGGGTCATGGCGCCGACGGTGCGGCTCGAAGGCGTCCTGCTGCTGCTTGATCAACGCGAGCGCGGCACCCAGGCGTTTGTTCGCCACGATCGAGCCGGGCTCGACGAGTTGGACCTTGTCGAAAACCCGAAACGGCAACGCTGACCCGTTGAACCGCACCGCGAACCGGCCATCGGGATAGTTCACCACCTCGACCTTCTTGCGTGCCAGGCCTCGCGCCAGTGGCGTGGGGTCCAGCATGAGCATCATCCGGTCATAGTGGAGCGTGAGATTGTTGGTGAGTGTGCGTTCCTCACGCCACGCCAGGATCTCGTCGAGGTCATCCTGGGGCGTCAGCTTGCGATGCAGATCCTTGGGGTTGGTGGGCGTCCGGCCGAAGCGCCCGTTGTGGGTGGCGATGAACCTGGGCAGCCACGCGTTGGCCGCCGCGATCGTCGAAATGCCGGCCAGGCGCAGCTCCTTCACAAGCCGGTCCTGCAAAGTGCCGAATGCGCGTTCGACGCGGCCCTTCGCCTGCGGACTGTTGGCACAAATGATGTCGATGTTCAGCGCGGAAAGCGCCCGACCAAACTGCGTGGTGCGATCGCCGCCGATCGCGTCCTTGCTGTTGACCCGGAAGACGCCATGCTTGTCGCTGTAAAACGCGACCGGCTTGCCATGCGTCTCCAGGTACGCGCGGGTCGCGCGGAAATAATCGAAGGCGGACTCCGACCGACGAATCGCAGGTGCATCAGCCGGCTCGTGGCGTCGTCGACGAACGCGAGCAGCGTGCACACCTCGCCGCGATCCTCGAACCAGGCGTGCTCCGAGCCATCGATCTGCACCAGCTCACCCAGACACGCGCGCCGCCGGCGCGGCTGATGCGGGGAGGGCAGCCTGTGACGGCGATCGGTCCACAGGCCGTCCGCCATGATCCATTGCCGCAGGGTCTCGACGCCGATCCTGAGACCGTGGCGCTCGGCCAGCTTCTCGGCCGCCAGCGTCGGGCCGAAGTCGGTGTAGTGCTCCCGGACCAGGGTCAGCACCGTGCGGCGAAAGGTCCCGCCGTGTTTGCGATTGCTCGGACGGCCGCGTTTGCGAGAGGCCAGCGCCGACGGGCCGGTGGCCTCAAACGCGCGACGCAGTCGGAAGACCTGACGGCGACCCAGACACATCAACGTCGCGGCGGCACCGACGGTGAGCCGACCATCCGCGAGATCGACCATCACGCGCCGTCGGCTCAGCTCCCGATCGCTCATCTGGATCACCGTCATCGTACGCCACCCCAAACGTGCCGACGACAGACTGATCTAGTGACAGCTCCATCGGGGACGCGGGCGACATTTCTATCGGTGATTTACATATGCCGGCAACACGGCTGTATTATTGGAAACAGAAGCTGTCGGCGAATGTCCCGCGGGACGCCCGCAATCGCCGGCTTTTGCGCCGGCTCGGCTGGCGCGTGGCGATAGTATCGGAGTGCCAGGTCGAGCGGGACGCGGGCGCCGTTGCCCGTCGGCTTCGGCGGTTCCTCGGCTAGGCTTCGGGTCCCTCTTCCCCTTCATGCGGCCCCATGAAGCGATCGCCGTTGAAATGGATGAGGTGGTCCGGATCGTCGGCTATCCAGACCTCCGTCTCCCACGAAATGTCGGCTGCCCATTTCCTGAACTCCCGTTTTCCCGGGAAGGCGGTCACATAAACCCGCCCGGCCTTCGCGTTCGCCATGGCCTGCCGCAGGAGCTGGTGCCGCACGGACGTCAGCGGGTTCGCGGAATGTACGGCCTCGATAAGGAAGAGCCAACGCTTGGAAGGTGAGTAGGCGATGATGTCGACCAGCTTTTGGCCCTTGACCAAGGCGGGCACCCCCCAGGGCTGTTCAACGCTGCCGCATTGCCTTCACTGAGGCCGCCCTGCCACACATGTGGGGTGAAGTGAGGCGGCTGATCCAAGGGGGATTCCCGAGCCGGCAAATGTCTGACCCTTGGGGCGGCAACGGGGTCGGAGGGTGCCGTGGCTGCGTTTTCGCCGTTGCTGGACGTGCTGGCGGACGTCCCTGATCCGCGCCGGGCGCAGGGGAAGCTCTACGGGCTGCCCCACGTGCTGCTGTTCGCCATCCTCGCCATCGTGACCGGCTGCAACTCGTATCGTGGCATTGTCACCTTCATCGGCGTCCATCGCCGCAGGCTGAACGCGGCCTTCGGCCTGAACTGGCGCCGCGCACCCGCGCACACCGCCGTCCGCTACATTCTCCAAGGGCTCGACCCGGCCACGGTGGAGGGGGTCTTCCGCCACCATGCCGCCCTGCTGCAGGCGGCGCGCGCCACGCCTGGGCAGGGCAGCATTGCCCTGGATGGCAAGACGCTGCGCGGCAGCTTTGATAAGTTCCGCGATCGTGCCTCTGCCCAGGTGCTGAGCGCATTTGCCACCGACACCGCCTTGGTGCTCCCCTCCGCTGGCTTTCCACCTGCTACGCAGTCGGAACCTTTGCCAGCTCCGCCCACATCGACATCGCCGAGAAATCCAACGAAATCCCGGCGGCACAGATGCTGCTGGCCGAACTCGGCATCGCTCGCGGCACCATCGTCACACTCGACGCGCTGCATTGCCAAAAAAACATTTCGAGGTTGCAGCAGGAGCCAACGTCGCCCTGATCGTCGGCGTCAAGGACAACCAGCCGACCCTGCACCAGAAAATCCGGGCGGCTTCGGCCACCACAACACCACTCGGGTCTGTCCACAGCCATAACAAGGGCCGCAACCGCGACGAACGTCGCACCGTCACCGTCTTCGATCCCGCCGACACGCTGGCCGACACCGACTGGCATCCGCACGTGGCCGCCATCATCCGTGTCGAGCGCACTGTCCACACCCGCAACGCCAAGACCGGGCTGCTGCGCCACTCCGCCGAGATGGCCTTCTACGTTTCAAACACGCCGGTCACCGCCACCCGCGCCGCCGAGACAATCCGCGCGCACTGGAGGATCGAGACCACCTCGCATTACAGCCGCGACGTCACCTTGGGCGAAGACCGCTCGCGCATCCGCACCAACCCAGGCGTGTTTGCTCGCCTGCGCAGCTTCGCCTTCAACATCCTCAAGGCCAACCAGACGGACACGCTCAGCCAGGATCGCTACCGCGCCGGTCTCGCAGGCATCAAAAACGTGCTCTCACTCACCATCATTCGAAAGCGTTGAACAGCCCTGGGGCACCCCCAAGGCCATGAGTCGCTCTTTCTGGAACACTATGCGGCCCGCGCCCTCTTCGCCTCTCTTGCGTGCCGCGTCCGCGAGGTAAAGGACTTCAGCATCGCGGGCAAACTTCCCCAGAAAACCCGCCACGCATGCGCGCTGCAGATCGTTATGAGGGCCAGGAGAGAGCGACAGATCCACGCCGCTTGGCAACGATATTGCGACCGCTACCCTGCGCCTGCGCTCCGCAGCCGCCTTGGCCAAGTCGGGGACGATCTCGCGGTAGCGCGCCAAGGCATCCGGCCATTCGGGCGTTCCATAGGCGCGGACGAGAGCGAGCCCCTCAAGCGAGAGGGCGTGGCCCCTGGTGGGATCGTTGATCGGAGCGTTCGGATCTCTTGCGCCCGCCACCACAAGCCCACGGGCTTCGAGGTGGATCAAGTTCGCCCGCTTAACGTCGTCGTAAGAGGAATCCGCGTACTTCGTCCCGTAGTGCTTGTTCCAGAACGCAAGGATTTCCCTTTGGCTTAGGGGCTTGGTCTTTCCATCCTCCAGCCAGGAACGCGCGGCCAACCGAAAATCCCCGGGCTTCAGATGCGCGACGGCCAGGAGCGCCCATGGGGTTCGCCTCTGGTGCATCGGCGTCATGCTGCGCAGATCGACGCCCACATCCTTGAGAAGCGTCGCGGCCTGCCGGGTCATCGCCTCGATGGGCGCCTCTTCAATAAGAGATGTTTGGGCGGGAGCCGGGGTGCGGGAGCGTGCGGGCATTCTGTTCTCCAGCGCGCGCATGGCCTGCCGCCCTAGCGCGAGCGACAGGAGGGGAGAAACGGCATTGCCGATCTGCTCGGTCTGCTCGTAGCGGTTGCCCGAGAACTCGAACCAGTCAGGGAAGCCCTGTAGGCGGGCGCCCTCTCGGACGGTGAGCATTCTGCGGCGGCCGTCGGGCAGGCGGATGCGCTGCATGTCGGCGGTTGCGGCCCCTAGGTTCCGGCAGGTCAGCGTTCGCGCTGGGCGGTTCAGGTGCAGGTCGCGAGGATTCACGCAGTGGGACCGCGCCTCGTAATCCGCGATGTAGCGGTCCATGGACTCCGTCAGGAACTTCGCATCGTCGGAGACCGCATGCGCTGTATCGCCAATGGCGATCCCGGCGGCGACCGGCTCCGAGATCATGGGTTCCGGCCACTCCCAGCCGACCCGATATGCGACGACAACGACCCGTTCCCGATGTTGGGGAGCGCCGTAGTCCCGCGCGTTCAGCAGCCGCGCGTCCACTTGGTAGCCGAACCGCTTCAGTTCATCCGCGGCCTTGGCGAGGTAGTCCCGGTTCCTGAAAAGCAACCCGCGCACGTTCTCGATGATCGCGACCTTTGGCCTGAGCCGCGCGATGGCATCAAGGAAGATCGGAAACCCGTCGCGCGGGTCGCGATGTCCGCGCTGGTAGCCGATCTGGCTGAATGGCTGGCAGGGTGGGCCGCCGATAATGAGATCGATTTCACCCTCGGGAGCATCGGGCATTCCCACGTCCAACATGACTTGTTCGCAGGCGCCGTCCAGATTGGCGGCGTAGGACCGTGCCGCGGGAGCCTTCATCTCGTAGCCGTGGGTCCTGAAGCCGGCGCATTCGAAACCCAAGCCTAAGCCTCCGCAGCCCGCGAATAGATCGAGCCCAAAGGGGCTGCCGGCCGGCAGGGCCGGACGAGGCAGCGAGGCATGCAACCAGTCCTTCCACTCCCGGTTGCTCCTGAAGGTTCGGCGGCCTGCTGCGGTAAGGAGGGTTTGTTGCTCGGGGCGGCGAATCGACATCGCAGCGAAGATATCATCAGAGCCCGGTAATTTGAAAGGACTATGGTCCTACCCAGCGCTCAAATCGACTCGCAACCTGTTTCGTGTCACGACGCGGCGCGGCCAACGACACGCTCAATCTCGGCGCGGACGAGCCGCTCGACGAGCGGGGGCAGATGCGTGTCCAGCCAAGTCTTCAGCAACGGGCGCAGCTCGGCGCGCACCAGAATCCTCGATTGTCGGGCCACCGCGATGGATCTGGGTGCCCCGTTCGCCCGTCAAGGTGGCGACCAGTCCGGCAACCGAGGCGGCCGCCGCGCGGGCTGATTCGGGACTTACGAGCTCGGGGTCCGCCACGGGCTCGACGGGCGGGATCGCGACCGGGGATTCATCTGACTTGGCGGCTGTCTTGGCGGCTGTCACGGCCGACGGAACCGGTGCTGGCTCAGGCGGCGTCGGCTCGGGCACCATCATCGACGGGTCAAGGATCAGCACGTCATCGCTGTCCGGCGCCGGCGGCGGCGTGGCGGACGCCTGCTCGTCCTCGCTCAAGATCCGGCGGATCGAGGCCAGGATGTCCTCCATCGAAGGATCGCCGCTCGGCTGGTCCGGCTCAGGCTTGGGAGGCGTGCTCATGGAGGGCTCGTGCTAGGGCTCGTGCTGATGGTGCGATACAGCGACGACGTCGGCGGGCCTTTGAGGCCGAACCACTTATTCTTGACGGCATTGTAATAGAGGGTGTCATCATAGAACACGACCGGCAACCCAAGGTCGCGCGCGGTCAGCCGGCCGATCGCCGAAGCCACGGCATAGGAGGCAGTGACGATGTTGGAGAGGTTCTGAACCAGGGTGAGCCGGGCGTTCAGCAATGACTGCGTCTGAACCAGCACATCGAGCGTCGTGGCTGTGCCGACCAGGGCCTGCCGCTGCTCGCCCGCCACGGCAATCTCGTTCGCCGACACGGCGGCCCGGCTGCTTTGCGCCGCCGCCAAGGCAGCGTCCAAGGTCTGCCAAGCCTGCACCGCATTCTGCACCGCGGTCCGCCGCGCATCGGCAACAAGGTTTTCCTGCTGCATCGCGGTCTGTCGCGCCTGGCGCACGGCGGCGTACTCGGATCCACCCTGGTAGAGCGGCACCGAGAGGTTGGCTGTGACCTGGTAACCGCGGTCATTCAAGCCACGTTGCAACGGATTGGTTTCTTGCAAGGCTTGACCTTGCAGGCTGAGTTGCGGCAGCAGGTTGGCGAACGCGACATCCACGGCATCCCGCGCCCCAGCAAGGTTGAAGAGCGCCGCGATCACGGTCGGGTTATTGTCGCCCGCCATCGCTGCTGCTTCCTGCCCGTTGCGCACCGGCAGCTTCAAGGGCTGGGGCAGCTCCAGGTCACGAGGCGGAGCCGAGCCGATCGCGCGGATATAGGTGGCTTCCGCTGTGAGCACGCTGCCCTGGGCGGTCTGCAAAGTCGCCTGCGCGCTGGCGAGCG
The DNA here is from genome assembly GCA_963818725.1 of uncultured Pseudomonadota bacterium. GTDB lineage: Bacteria > Pseudomonadota > Alphaproteobacteria > Acetobacterales > Acetobacteraceae > DATFDN01. The sequence continues at coordinate 38,371 of CAWFTU010000002.1, forward strand.
CCGCCTGCGCCTGCGCCACATCAGTCTGCGTGATCTCGCCGACACGGAAGCGGTCCTGCGTCGCTCGCAACTGCTCGGCAAGGATCTGCTCGTTGTTCCGGTTGATCTCCTCCACCTGGCGAGCCTGGACGACCCCGACATAGGCGGACACGGTATCGGAGAAGGACGTCTCCTCTTGTCCGATCAGGGTTGCCCGCTCGGCGAAGACCGCGTTCTTGGCGCGCTGGACCGAGGCACCGACGCGCCCTCCGGTATAGAGCGGCTGGGTCAGGAGCGCCTGGGCAGTGCCGATGTCGCGGTTGAGCGACCCGAAAACAGTCTGGCCTTGTGTGGTTGCGATCTGCACCCCGTTTGCATACCCCGCGCTGCCAGACATGACCACTGTCGGGCGCCAGCCAGCCAGCGCCTGCGGCACGCCTTCGTCGACGGAACGGAGCCGGGCGCGCTCGGCCAGCAGGGCGGGGTTGTAGGCGTAGGTGGCAACCAGCGCCTGGCCGAGGGTACGGGGCGCGTTCTGAGGCGAAACGAGCTTCTGGGCAGCCGCACGGCTGCCAGCCGTATTGGTGTTGGCCTTCCGAGGCTGCGGCGGCTGGGCCAGGGCCGGCACAGCAGCGGAGAGAAGGGATACGCCGATCAGCAGGGCCGCGCGCAGACGCATCGAGAACCTCCGTGGCATGCGGACGGGATCACACACCGCCAGCCTCGATCTGCCACAAGCGCGGCCCTCAAGCCAAGCACGAACCGTTAGACGTGGAAACTCTCGCCGCAGCCGCAACGGCCCTTCTCGTTCGGGTTGGTGAAGGTGAAGCCGGCGGACAGCGCCTTGGTCTCGTAGTCCATCACCGTGCCGATCAGGAACAGGCTGGCCTTGCGATCCACCAGCACGGTCACGCCCTTGTCGGCCACCACCTCGTCACCCGGACCGGGCGCGTCGGTCCAGCTCATGTCGTAGGACAGCCCCGAGCAACCCTTGGTCCTGACGCCGATGCGCAACAGCTTGCCCTGCTCTCCGGCGTCGTAAAGGCGCCGCAGGCGTTCGGCGGCCGTATCGGTCAGCCGCATCAGGGGGGGCAGCGCGCGCATCGGTTTGCGGGGTGCGGTTGTGGTGCTCATAATGCCCTTGATATCGGTTCGGTCAGAACATGTTCAACTGGAGCCGCGCCTCGTCGCTCATGCGGCTCGGATCCCAGGGCGGATCCCACACGGTCTCCACCTCGCAGTCGGTCACGCCGGGCACCGCCATGACCGCGTCGCGGACCTGCTCGGGCAGCTCCTGCGCGCTCGGGCAGGCGGGGGCGGTCAGCGTCATCTCCACGCGCACCTTGCCGTCGTCGTGCAGGTCGACGGCGTAGATCAGGCCCAGCTCGTAGATGTTCACCGGAATCTCCGGGTCATAGACGCTGGCGATGGCGGCGATGACCGCGTCCTCGGTCGGCGCGGGCGCAGTCTCGCCCTCCGGCGTCCAGGCCGTGTGCGGCGCCATGTCATTCACTGCTGGTCTCCTTCGCCCCGTCCAGGGCGGCGATCAGGGCGTGCCAGGGCAACGTCGCGCATTTCACGCGCGACGGGTACTCGTGCACGCCGGACAAGGGTTGCAGCCGCTCCAGCGGCTCGGCAAGCGCGGTATTGTCGCAGTCGGGGCAGACGCCGGTCCGGGCGAGGTGGCGGAACGCGGCGAACAGCGCCCGCGCGTCGGACGCGGGGCGGCCGGCGACGGTCTCCGCCATCAGGTCGGCCGAGGCGACGCTGATGGCGCAGCCACGGGCCTCGAACCCGGTCTCGGCGATGGCGCCGTCGGGGCCATATTTCACGAAGACCTGCACGCGATCGCCGCACATCGGGTTGTCGCCTCTGGCCGTCGCGTCGAACGCGGCAAGGCGCTTGCCGTGTCGCGGGCGGCGACCATGGTCAAGGATCACCTCTTGGTAGAGGTCGCGGAGGTCGGCGAAATCGTCTTGTGCCATCATGTGAAGAACGCCCGTACCCGCGCCAGCGTGTCGGCTAGCGCGTCAATCTCGTCCGGTGTCGTGTAGATGCCGAAGCTCGCGCGCGCCGTGCTGTCCACGCCGAAGCGCCGCATCAGCGGCTCGGCGCAATGATGCCCGGCGCGCACCGCGATTCCCTGGCGATCGAGCAGGGTGGCGACATCATGCGCATGCGCGCCGTCGAGCGTGAACGAGATCACGCCGCCACGATCCTGCGCCTGCCCCAGGATGCGCAAGCCCTCGATCGGCGACAGGCGCGCGAGGGCGTGGTCGGTCAACGCCTGCTCATGCGCGGCGATAGCCGCGTAGCCGATCGCCTGCACGTAGTCGATCGCCGCCTTGAGCCCGATCCCCTCAAGGATCGCCGGCGTGCCCGCCTCGAACTTGTGGGGCACCTCCGCCCAGGTCGAGCGTTCGTACGTGACCGAGGAGATCATGTCGCCGCCACCGAGGAACGGCGGCATCCGCTCCAGCAGCGCGCGCCGGCCGTACAGGACGCCAATGCCGGTCGGGCCATACAGCTTGTGGCCAGTCCAAGCGTAGAAGTCGCAATCCAGAGCGCGCACATCAACGCGCCGATGCACGATCGCCTGGGAGCCGTCGAACAGCACCTTGGCCCCCGCCGCATGGGCGGCGCGCGCGATGCGCTCTGCGGGCGTGTACGTGCCGAGCACGTTGGACATGTGCGTGATCGCGACCAGGCCCACCTTGCCATCGGCAAGCAGCGCTTCGAACGCCTCCATGTCCAGCTCACCCGCGTCGGTCACGGGAGCGACGCGCAGCTCGATCCCCCGCTCGTCGCGCAGCATCTGCCACGGCACGAGGTTGGAGTGGTGCTCCATGGCCGAGATCACCACGGCCTGTCCGGGGCGCATCACGCCGCGACCGTGGCTGTGGGCCACGAGGTTGATCGCCTCGGTGCTGTTGCGGGTGAATACGATCTCCTCGCGGTCGGCGTTCATCAGCCCGGCCGCCGCGTCGCGCGCCGCCTCGTAGGCGTCGGTCGTCCGCTCGCTCATCCAGTGCAGGCCGCGATGCACGTTCGCGTACTGCGTCTCCATCGCGTTCCGCATGGCCTCGATGACCGCGCGCGGCTTCTGGGCCGACGCGGCGCTGTCGAGGAACACCAAGGGCTTGCCGCGCACGGTCTGCCGGAGGATCGGGAAATCCGCGCGGATGCGCTCGACGTCGAGGTTCGGAAAGGTGGTGATCGTATCCATCACGCCGCCTGCCTCTTCCACCACTGTTCCACCGCCGCCTCCATCGCGTGCCGGGCTGGTTCGCTCGCCACCGCCTCCAGAGCCTCCGCGAGAAAGGCGCGCACCAGGATTGCTCGCGCCTCGGGCTCGGGGATGCCACGGGTGCGCAGGTAGAAGAGCTGGTCAGGGTCCAGCTCGCCCACCGTCGCGCCGTGGCTGCACTTTACGTCGTCGGCGAAGATCTCCAGCTCCGGCTTGGTGTCCACCTCGGCGTCCGGGGAGAGCAGCAGCGCCTGGCTCATCTGATAGCCATCGGTCTTCTGCGCCGCCTTCGCCACTTCGATCCGGCCCTGGAACACGCCGCGCGAGCGGCCGGTGAGCACATTCTTCACGGCTTGGCGCGAGGCGCAGCCCGGCGCCTCGTGGCGCACCACGGTGGTCACGTCGGCCACCTGCGTCCCGGCCAGGAGTTGCGCGGCGCCCAGATGCACGGTGGCATTCGGGCCGATCAGGCGCGCGCGGGTCTCGGTGCGCGCGAGCCGCGCGCCCAACGCGAGGACGAAGCTTTCAAGATGCGCCCCCGCCTCGACCTCGGCCAGCGCGGTGCTGAAATGGAACGCCGCCGGCGCCTCGTCCTGAAGCCGGACCAGCGACAAGGACGCGCCTTCCTCCAAGCGAAGCTCGAAGACGGCGTTGTGGAGATAAGCTCCGTCGCCCTGCGCGGTCTCGATCAGGGCAAGGCGCGCGCCGCGCCCCACCTTGATGACGTGCCTGGGATGAAAGCCGACCGCGCGGCCCGGCAGTGGGGTGGCGAGGCTGACCAGTTGGATCGCACCCGCGTCGCTGCCCGCCGGCACGGTAAGGGCCACGCCGTCCTCGGCCAGCATCGTGTTCAGCGCCACCATCGGATGCTGCGCGACATCCGCGCTCTCCCCGAAAGCCGGTGTTTCGGCGAAGCTGGCGAAACCGGAGGGAGGTTCGGACAGGTCCGCGCGGTAGCGTCCGTCGATGAACACGAGGCGAAGCGGCGCCAGCCGAGGCACCGCCTCAAGCGTCTGGCCGTCGGCGATCGGCGACAGCGGCTCATGAAAGGCCGCTTCGGCCAGGGGACGAAGGTTCGTGTACTTCCAGGCCTCGTCCCGCCGCCCCGGCAGGCCCATGCGCCGGAACGCCTCGGCGGCGGCGGCGCGGACGGCGGGATCGCCGGGCAGCCGGCCCTTCAGCCCCTCATAGCGCGTCAGGAAACCCGCGACGCCCACCGGCTCCACCGCGGTCATGCCGTCGCCGCTTCCGCCGCCAGCCCAGCGTAGCCGCGCGCCTCCAACTCGTGGGCGAGCTCCGGTCCGCCCGAGCGCACGATCTGCCCGCCGGCGAGCACATGCACGCGGCTCGGCACCAGGTGGTCCAGCAGGCGCTGGTGGTGGGTGATGACAAGCGCGGAGAAGCCGGGGCCGCGCAGCGCGTTCACGCCGTCGGCGACGATGCGGAGCGCGTCGATGTCGAGCCCGCTATCGGTCTCGTCGAGGATGGCGAGGCGCGGCCGGAGGACGGCCATCTGCAACACCTCGTTGCGTTTCCTCTCTCCGCCGGAGAAGCCGACATTCACGTTGCGCTTCAGCATGTCGTCCGGCATGTGCAGCCGCTTGGTCTCAGCGCGGGCGAGCTTGAGGAACTGCACCGCGTCAAGCTCGGCCTCGCCGCGCGCGCGCCGCACGGCGTTCAACGCGGTGCGAAGAAAATTGGCGTTGCCGACGCCCGGCAACTCGATCGGCGCCTGGAAGGCGAGGAAGACGCCGGCGGCGGCCCGCTCCTCCGGCTCCATCGCCAGGAGGTCGCGTCCCTCGAACGTGACCTCCCCGCCAGTGACGTCGTACTCCTCCCGGCCGGCCAGCACGTAGCCAAGCGTCGACTTGCCCGATCCGTTCGGCCCCATCAGGGCGTGGACCTCGCCCGCGGGCACGGTCAGATCGATGCCGCGCAGGATGGGCTTGCCGCCGATCGAGGCGGATAGATTCCTGATTTCCAGCATCGCTCAGCCCACCGAGCCCTCAAGGCTGACAGCCAGCAGCTTCTGGGCCTCGACGGCGAACTCCATGGGCAGCTCCTTCAGCACGTCCTTGCAAAATCCGTTGACGATCAGGCCCACCGCGTCCTCTTCCGAGAGGCCGCGGCTGCGGCAGTAAAAGAGCTGGTCCTCGGCAATTTTCGACGTGGTCGCCTCGTGCTCCACCTTCGCGCTCGGATTGCGGCTCTCAATGTAGGGAACCGTATGCGCGCCGCACTGGTCCCCGATCAGCAGGCTGTCGCACTGGGTGTGGTTCCGTGCCCCGGACGCCTGCGGCACGATACGCACCAGGCCGCGATAGGTGTTGTTGGACTGGCCGGCGCTGATGCCCTTGGAGACGATGGTGCTGCGCGTGTTCCGCCCGAGATGGATCATCTTGGTCCCGGTGTCGGCCTGCTGGCGGTTGTTCGTCACCGCGACCGAGTAGAACTCACCCACGCTGTCGTCGCCCTCCAGCACGCAGGACGGGTACTTCCAGGTGATCGCGGAGCCGGTCTCCACCTGCGTCCAGGAAATCTTCGCCCGCGCGCCCCGGCAGGCGCCGCGTTTGGTGACGAAGTTGTAGATGCCGCCGCGCCCCTCGGCATCGCCGGGATACCAGTTCTGGACGGTGCTGTACTTGATCTGCGCGTCCTCTAGCGCCACCAGCTCCACCACGGCGGCGTGCAACTGGTTCTCATCGCGCATCGGCGCGGTGCAGCCCTCTAGGTAGCTGACATAGCTGCCGGCGTCGGCGATGATGAGCGTGCGCTCGAACTGGCCGGTGTTGCGGGCGTTGATGCGGAAATAGGTGGACAGCTCCATCGGGCAGCGGACGCCCTTCGGGATGTAGACGAAGCTGCCATCGGTGAAGACGGCGCTGTTCAGCGCGGCGAAGAAGTTGTCCGCGACGGGGACGACGCTGCCGAGATACTTGCGCACCAGGTCCGGGTGCTCGCGCACCGCTTCGCTGATCGGGCAGAAGATCACGCCGGCCTTCGCCAGCGTATCGCGGAAGGTGGTGGCGACGGAGACGCTGTCGAACACGGCGTCCACCGCGACCGCGCTCGGCTGGTCGGAGGACTCCACCCCGGCGAGAATGGCGCGCTCCTTCAGCGGAATGCCGAGCTTCTCATAGGTGGCGAGCAGCTCGGGATCGACCTCGTCGAGGGACTTGGGGCCGGTCTTGCGCTTCGGCGCCGCGTAGTAGTGGATGTCCTGATAGTCGATCGGCGGGTGCCACACCTTGGCCCAGTGCGGCTCCTCCATGGTCCGCCACGCCGCCAGGGCCTTCAGGCGCCACTCCGGCAGCCACTCCGGTTCGTGCTTGCGCGCGGAGATCAGCCGAACGGTGTCGTCGGTCAGCCCTTTCGGGGCCAACTCCATCTCGATATCCGTCTCGAAGCCCCACTTGTAGGCGGACTGGGTGACGGACTGGACGGTGTCAAGCGTCTCGGCGACAGCGGGCATCTTGCATCCTATTTAGCGGCAGGGAGTGGGGCGGGCGCGGCGGGGCGGTAGGGCCAAGACCGGGCCACCCCGCGCATGTCGGCCAGCGTGATGGCGGAAAGCGCCTGCTGGATGGCGTCGTTGACGGGATCCCAGCGGCCACGGAGCGGGCAGATGCGCTCGACCTCGCACTGGCCAGAACCGCCGTCGACGCAGGCGGTCAGCGCGATCGGGCCGTCGATGGCCGCGATCACGTCAGAGACGGGGATGGCGCCAATCGGGCGCGTCAAGCGATAGCCGCCCCGTGCCCCGCGCTGCGAGGCAACCAGCCCGGCAGCCGCCAGGGCCTTCAAAACCTTGGCAACCGTTGGCTCCGGGATGCCCGTGGCGGCGGCGATCCCGGGGGAGGTCTGAACGCCGTCACCGCCCGACAGGCGGACAAGCACGACCACGGCATAGTCGGTCAGCTTCGACAGCCTCAGCACGGGCATGGCTCCAGGAAAATAGGGGACTTTGGCGGTCCTGATTGACCGCAGATAACGCGCCTGGCTGCCTCGTTCAAGGGGAGGCGACACCTATAGCGGCGGTTGTATTTTAATTTTAGCCGGTCAGACCCCTCCGCCCCCTTAAAGGCAGGGGAGGTCGACGTGGGTTAAGCCTCGGGGCCTGCGCGTCCAGAGGCGACGAACCGCTCCAGCCAGTGGATCGTGTAGTCGCCCGCCTGAAAGGAAGGCTCCTCCATGATCCGCTGATGCAGTGCGATCGTGGTCTTGATGCCCACGATCGCGAATTCATCCAGGGCGCGGCGCGCGCGCCCGATCGCCTCCATGCGGGTCGGCGCGTGCACGATCAGCTTGGCCACGAGGCTGTCGTACTGCGACGGGACGACATATCCCGCGTACAGCGCCGAATCGACGCGCACCCCAAGCCCGCCGGGCGCGTGGAACGCGCTGACCCGGCCAGGCGTCGGCATGAACGTCTCTGGGTCTTCGGCGGTGATGCGACACTCGATCGCATGCCCGGTGAAGCGAATGTCACGCTGTTGATAGCCGAGGGCGTTGCCCGCCGCGATACGGATTTGCTCGCGCACCAAGTCGACCCCGCAGACCATCTCCGTGACCGGGTGCTCGACCTGAAGGCGGGTGTTCATCTCGATGAACGCGAACTGCCCGTCTTGGTACAGGAACTCGAGCGTGCCGGCGTTGCGGTAGCCTAGGTGGCCGAGCGCGCCTGTCACCGTCTCCCCCAGCCGATAACGGCGCGCCGCGTCCAGGGCGGGAGAGCCGGCCTCTTCGAGAAGCTTTTGGTGGCGCCTTTGCAGGCTGCAATCGCGCTCCCCAAAATGCACGACATCGCCGTAGGCGTCTGCCATGACCTGCAACTCGATGTGGCGCGGCCGGTCGAGGTACTTTTCCAAGTAGACGGCGTCGTTGCCGAACGCGGCGCGCGCCTCGGCGCGGGCGACGCGGAACGCCTCCTCGATCTCATCATCGGCGCGGGCCACCTTCATGCCCCGGCCGCCCCCGCCCGCAGCCGCCTTGACCAGGACCGGATAGCCGATCCGTCCGGCGATCGAGCGGGCGGTCGCGACATCCGGCACGGCGCCCTCCGACCCCGCCACGAGCGGCACGCCAAGCTGGGCCATCGTGGCCTTCGCGGCGATCTTGTCGCCCATCATACGGATGTGCTCGGGCGACGGGCCGATGAAGGTCAGGCCATGCGCCTCGACCATCTCGGCGAAGCCCGCGTTCTCGGCGAGGAACCCGTAGCCGGGATGGATCGCGTCCGCGCCGGTGATGCGCGCGGCTGAAAGGATCGCCGCGACATTGAGGTAGCTGTCCTTTGCCGGCGGTGGGCCGATGCATACGCTCTCGTCGGCCAGGCGCACATGCATCGCCTCGGCATCGGCCGTGGAATGGACCGCGACCGTCAGGATTCCCAGCTCGCGGCAGGCGCGTTGGATGCGCAACGCGATCTCGCCGCGATTGGCGATGAGTATCTTTTCGAACACGGCCGCTCAGGCGTCGATCAGCATCAAGGGCTCGCCGTATTCGACGGGCGAGGTGTTGACCACCAGGATTCGAGCCACCGTTCCGGCCCTGGGTGCCTTGATGTGATTGAAGGTCTTCATCGCCTCGATCAGCAGCACCGTCTGTCCGGCGCTGACCGTCTGGCCGAGCGTCACGAACGGAGGGGCGCCCGGCTCCGGCGAGAGATAGACCACGCCGACCATTGGGCTCAGCACGGCGCCGGGGTGGTTGGCCAGGGCGTCCGCCTCGCTCGCTGGGGAACTGGGCGTGGCGGCTCGGGGCGTGGCGGCTCGGGCGGGCGCCTCGGCGCTCGGCGGCGCGGTGCCCGGGGCGCGGGCCACCCGAATTCGGCTGTCCTTCTCGGCAATCTCGATCTCGGTCAGCCCGGTTTCGGTCAGGATGGCGGCCAGTGCCCGGATCGCGTCGGGGTCCATCGGAATGCGGGTCACGCTGCCTCCTCGAGGATCAGGGCCAAGGCGGTCAGCGCCAGCGCATAGCCCCGGATTCCCAGCCCGCAAATCACGCCCATTGCGGCCTTGGACACGTAGGAGTGCTGCCGGAACTCCTCACGCTGGTGGATGTTGGTCAAATGGACCTCGATGGTCGGGAGGTCCGTGGCCAGCAGCGCGTCCATCAGCGCGATGGACGTGGTGGTGTAGCCAGCCGGGTTGATGACGATGCCGGCGGCGCGACCTCGGCACTCCTGCACCCAGGAGACCAGCTCGCCCTCAATGTTGGACTGGCGGAAGTCGATCGCGAGTCCCAGCCGCTCGCCGGTCTCGGCACAGAGCTGCTCCACGTCGTCGAGCGTCGCGGCGCCGTACAGGTGCGGCTGGCGCAGGCCGAGCATGTTCATGTTCGGCCCGTTCAGGATCGCGATCAGGGGATGCGCGTCGCTCCCGGACATGATCCGCCCGGTAGCATACGTCGGGGCGCTGGTCCAACCCGGCGGATTTGTCGCGCAGCCGCGGCTGACGTATAGGCTGCTCCGACGATGCGCGACACTGTGTCCTTAGCACTGAACGGCGAGGTCCGTAGCTTCGAGGGGCCGCTCACAATCTCCGGGCTGCTCACCGAACTCGGCCTCGATACCCGCAAGGTGGCGGTGGAGCGCAATCTCGAGATCGTGGCGCGGTCCACCTACGCCGAGGTCTGGCTCACCAGCGGCGACTCGCTCGAGATCGTGCATTTCATCGGCGGAGGCTAGGCACATGGATGGATCAATGGCGCTGGACGACGATGCCTGGACCGTCGCCGGGCGGCGCTTTCATTCGCGCCTGATCGTTGGCACGGGCAAGTACAAGGATCTGATCGAGACCGCCGCCGCGATCGAGGCGAGCGGGGCCGAGATCGTCACCGTCGCGGTGCGCCGGGTGAACCTCTCCGACCCGAACGCGCCGATGCTGCAAGACTACGTGGACCCGAAGCGCTACACCTACCTTCCCAACACCGCCGGCTGCCACACGGCGCAGGATGCCGTCCGCACGCTGCGCCTGGCGCGGGAGGCGGGCCGATGGAACCTGGTCAAGCTGGAGGTGCTGGGGCCGCCGCCGACGCTCTACCCAGACATGCCGGCAACCCTGGAGGCCGCCGAGGCCCTGATCAGGGACGGGTTCGAGGTGATGGTCTATTGCGCCGACGACCCGGTCTCGGCGGTGCGGCTACAGGAGATGGGCTGCGTCGCGATCATGCCCCTGGGAGCGCCGATCGGCTCGGGCCTGGGCATCCAGAACCCGGCGATGGTCAGCATCCTGCGCGACCTCGTGCGCGTCCCATTCCTGGTCGATGCCGGGGTGGGCCAAGCCTCGGACGCCGCGATCGCGATGGAGCTTGGCTGCGACGCCGTGCTGCTCAATTCCGCCATCGCGCACGCCAAGGATCCGGTGCGAATGGCGCGGGCGATGAAGCTCGCGGTCGAGGCCGGGCGGCTGTCCTATCTTGCCGGCCGGATGCCACGGCGCATGGGCGCCGATCCGTCCAGTCCGCTCACCGGCCTGATCCGCTAGCCATGCCCCAGCCCGATCACATCTCCAAGCTCGGCGTCCCAGACCCGGCCAGCCTGGACGAGGACCTGCGCGCGATCTGGGACAAGTGCGTGAGCAAGCTCGGCTTCGTGCCGAACGTGTACAGCGCCTACAGCGTGCGGCCCGAGCGCCTGCGCAACTTCATGCGCATGTACAACGAGGTCATGCTCTCCGAGTCCGGCCTGTCGAAGCTGGAACGGGAGATGGTCGCGGTTGTTGTTTCTTCTGCGAATCGTTGTTACTATTGCCTCGTCGCACACGGCGCGGCGGTGCGGCAATTGTCTGGCGATCCGGAGCTTGGCGAGATGATGGCGCTGAACTACCGGGTGGCGCAACTCGACCCACGCCAGCGCGCCATGCTCGACTTCGCCTGGAAGATGACCACGACCCCCTGGCTGATCGAGGATGCCGACCGCGACAGCTTGCGGGAAGCGGGGCTTGCCGAGGCGGACGTCTTTGATCTCGCGGAGACGGTCGCGTTCTTCAACCTGTCCAACCGCATGGCGTCCGCGACCGACATGATGCCGAACCGCGAGTATCACCGAGCCGCGCGCAGCCCCTGAACGCCGCAGAAAGCAATGCACAGTATCACGCCCGGCTCTGCCGCGAGCGCCAATCGCTGGACTCAGCTCTGGCTTGGCGTGGTTTGCATGATCCTCATCGCCAACCTGCAATACGCGTGGACGTTGTTCGTTCCGCCGATGCATCAGGCGCATGGCTGGAGCCTGACCGAAATCCAACTCGCCTTCGCCATCTTCATCGCCGCCGAGACATGGCTGACGCCGGTGGCTGGCTGGGCCGTGGACAGCCTGGGGCCACGCCGGGGGCCACCCGCCGCGGTCGCCGTGGGCGCGGTGCTGGTGGGGGCGGGCTGGATCGTCGACTCCTACGCCGGCCGGATCGGCGCGATCTATTGGGGGGCCGCCCTCTCGGGTGCGGGGGCGGGGGCGATCTACGCCACCTGTGTCGGCAACGCCGTGAAGTGGTTTCCTGACCGGCGGGGCCTCGCCGTCGGCCTCACCGCGGCTGGCTTCGGCGCCGGCGCCGCGCTGACCGTCATTCCCATTCGCCTGATGATCGAGACCGCCGGGTACGCCTCGGCCTTTTTCTGGTTCGGGCTGGGACAGGGCGTGGTTCTGCTGCTGGTCGCCCCGGCCCTGCGCGCGCCATTGCCGACGGAACGGCTCGCCGCCGCCCCGCCGCGTGTCGCTCAGGCGCGGCACAGCGCGACGCCGGGACAGGTGCTACGCGCGCCCGCCTTCTGGGTGCTGTACGCGATGCTGGTCACGGTCTCGGCGAGCGGCTTGATGGTGGCGGCGCAACTGGCACCGATCGCGCGCGCCTATGGCTTCTCCAATGCAACGGCGCTGTTTGGCGCCAACGTGCTCAGCGTTGCCTTGGTCGTGGACAATGTGATGAACGGCTTGGCGCGGCCGTTCTTCGGCGCCGTGTCGGACCGGATCGGGCGGGAGCCGACCATGGCGATCGCCTTCACTCTCGGCGCAATCAGCTACTGGCTGCTGGCGGCGGTGGGAACCAGCCCGGCGGCGTTCGTGCTGTGCGCTGGGCTGATCTTCTTCACCTGGGGAGAGATATTCAGCCTGTTTCCCTCGACCTGCACGGATCTGTTCGGCCCGCGCTACGCGACCGCGAACGCCAGCCTGCTTTACACCGGCAAAGGCACCTCGGCCTGGCTGGTACCGCTTGCGAACGTGCTGGCGGCCAGGGCGGGATGGAACGGTGTCTTTCCCCGCTTATCGGCCAATCGACCCGCTCTTGTACTTTGCAGCAGGGAAGCGCAAAGTCGCTCTGAACGCGGCGTCTCGGAGCAGAACGGTGCGGGCAATCATGAAGGGGCTGACGGACGTTGAGTTCGAACAACTCTACGGGACGGAGGATCAGTGTCTGGCGGCGTTGGTGGCGGCGCGCCAACGCGAAGGAATGCCTTGCCCGCGCTGCGCCAATCTGAAGAGCTATGTCTACGGCCGCCGTGTCGGCTGCACGCGCTGCGGCCGACGTTGGTCGGTCACCGCGGGCACCGTGATGGCGGACACCAAGCTGTCTCTGACCACTTGGTTCCGCGCCATGCACCTGATGAGCAGCACCAAACAGGCGATCTCGGCGGTCGAGCTCGGCCGCAGGCTGGGCCTGGGCTATGAGACGGCCTGGTATCTGCACAAGCGGCTCCGCCACGCCATGACCGAGCGGACGGAGCGCTATTCGCTCGGGGGCGCGAGCGACGACGATGCCGCGCCGCCGGTAGTGGAGGCGGATGACGTGTGTCTGGGAGGTGAAAGGAACCAAGGCAGCGGAACCGAAGGCAAGACCTGCGTCATCGTCGCCTGCGAGCGGCATGCGGACGGGCGCATGGGCCATGTCGCGATGCGCGCGGTCAGCGCCTTCTCCAGCGAGGCGGTGGCCGCGTTCCGCGATGCCCACATCGCCGCCGGCGCGACTGTGCACACGGACGGCTTGCGGGCGTTCAACGCCTTCGGTGAAGCCGGGCGGACGCATGTCGCCACCGTCACCGGCGGCGGGCGTCCGGAGCGCGAGCGCAGCGCCCCGTTCTTCACCGTCAACACCCTGGTCGCCAATCTCGGTACCGCGCTCAAGGCCACCCACAAGCGGCTCTCCCCCAAGCATCTGCCCGACTATCTCGGCGCCTTCTGCTGGACCACCAACCGGCGCCGCAACATGCGAGGCATGGTCAACGCGCTTTGCCGTGCCGTCGCTGCGTCGTCCCGTCTGACCCACAAAGGCGTCTACCCGTGACGGGTCGATTGGCCGATAAGCGGGGTGTCTTTCTGGTCTGCGCGGCGGGCAATGTCGCCGTGGTGCTCACGGCGCTGTTCGTGCTGCGCCCGCTTCGGCGGCGGGCGCAGCCGGAAGTCCAGGCAGTCTGATATGGGTGGTCGGTCGGACCCCCTCTTCCTGCGGGAGGGACTTGCGGCGGGTCCGAAGGTCTAACGCGCGCCAAAAATGGCGCTCCCGATGCGCACCCAGGTCGCGCCGCAGGCGATGGCCTGCTCAAAATCGGCTGACATGCCCATGGACAGCACCGCGAGCCCGTGCCGCGCGGCGCGGTTGGCGAGCCAGGCGAAATGCGGGGTTGCGTCCTGGTCTTGTGGCGGAATGCACATCAGCCCAACCAGGCGCGCACCGAACCGGTCCTTGCACGCGGTGATGAATGCGTCGGCCTCGGCGCGCGGCACCCCGGATTTCTGCGGCTCCTCTCCGGTGTTCACCTCGACCAGCAGTCTTGGCGCGCGGCCTTCCTTCGCCAGCGCCGCCGCGAGCGCGTCGGCCAAGCGGGGACGGTCCAAAGTCTGGATGACATCGGCGATGCGCACCGCCTCGCGCGCCTTGTTGGTCTGAAGCCCGCCGATGATGTGCAGCTCCAGCCCTGGCGCCTCCGCCCGTAGTGCGGAGAACTTGACCGCAGCCTCCTGCACGCGGTTTTCGCCGAAGACCGTCTGCCCCGCCGCGAGCGCCGCGCTCACCGCTTCCGCGGGCTTGGTTTTGGACACCGCGACCAGGGTCACGTCCTCGGGTCGGCGATTGGCGCGCAGCGCCGCTTCGGCGACGCGGGCGCGCACGCGGACCAGGCGCTCGGCAATTTCGTTGACGGTTATAGCGACCTCTGACATCGCGTGAGTCTCTTCAGCCGGAGCGGTGATGGACTCGAGGCTTCTCGACTGGGCACGCGCCGTCAAGGCCGCGCGTCGCGGCCGGACGCCGTCACTCTGGCTCTTCACCGACGCGCGCCGGCTGCCAGACCCGCGTCCCGCGGTGGCGCGGCTCCCGAAAGGGAGCGCTGGGGTGGTGCTGCGCCATGACGCCGATCCGGAACGCCCGGCACTGGGCCGCGCGCTCGCTCGCCTCTGCCGCGCCCGCCGGCTGGCGCTGGTGGTCGCGGGCGACCCGCGCCTTGCCGCCGCCCTGGGGGCGGGGCTTCACCTGCGAGATGGAAGATGGCCAGGGGTGGTTCGTCCAAGCCGGCGGCGAGGCACGGCGTTGACCAGTTCAGCCCACGACGCCGTGTCGATCCGCCGGGCAGCCAATTCCGGTGTGAATTTTGTGTTTCTCTCGCCTGTTTTCCCGACCGCGAGCCATCCAGGCGGGCCGGCGTTGGGCGTCGTGCGCTGGACACGGCTCGCTTCCCGCTCCACCGCGCCGGTCGCGGCCCTCGGCGGAGTCGGCGGCGACAGCGTGCGGCGGCTGCCACGCGCGGCGTGCGCGGGCGCCGGCGCGATCGGCGCACTGGCGGACTGATGCCATGTGCCGTTTCGGTCACAGTGTTTCGTGATTGCCATGCAATACGAGTTGGCACCGTTGCGGGGTTGCAGGGCAGCTCGCAATATGCCCCCCGAAGGTCGCGCGGCCGCTCCGTCGCGCCGCGGCGTGGCAAGAACAGGAGGATCATGAATGCGTAAGCTGTTGCTGGCGAGCGCGGCCGTTCTTGGCGGACTCGCTTCCGGCCAGGCAATTGCCCAAGTTTCGCCGCCGGCGCCGGGTCCGCTGCCGCCGACTTGGACCGAGGGGCCGGAGCCGACCGCGCCAAGCGGCATCGCAGGAGCGAACTCTAACCTGAACGCGCAAGGCTACTACACCAAGGGCCCGCTGCCGGTGCCTACGCCTGGCAGCATCGTGGTTCGCTTCAACGGCCGCGTGGTGTTCTACGGCTTCGCGGACAGTCAAACGTCTAACACGATCACCACTGCGACCGGCACCCGCAAGGCGCAGCCCTATGGCACGCTTGGGTTTTTCCGCTTCTATCCTGGGGTGGACGGCATGACCGCGGGCGGCCTGCGCTACGGTGCGGCAGTCGAAATCCGGACGCAGGTCTCGTATTCCAACGCCAGCACCACGAGCGGCGGCGCATCGGCCGCCACCTACGGGACACAAACCACTTCACTTTCTGCTGTTTCCACAACCTCGCCATTCAACTACCAACCTGGCACCTACCTGTATGTCCGCCGTGCCTTCGCCTATATCGGCGGCGACTGGGGCGCGCTCCATCTCGGCCAGGACGACGGTCCGCTTAGCCTCTTGGATGCCGGCGTGACCACCTTCCAGACTTATAACGACGGCGGGTGGAACGACGACCTGAACGCCGGCTTGGGCGAGCCCGATACGCCGGTGTTCCCGTTCCCCTCGGCCATCGGCAACGAATACGCAACGTCAAAGGTTGTCTATCTCTCCCCGCAGATCGCTGGCTTCGACTTCGCCGGGAGCTTCGAGCCGGATGACAACCCGCTCAACGACACTGTTGGTGGCGCGACGACGTTCAGCCCGCAGCTCTCAACTGGCATCTTGCCGGGCGAGGTCGCCCGGCGTCGCAACACCTACGAGGTGGCCGCCCGCTATCAGGGCGCGCTTGGCCCGGCTGGCCTCTATGTGATGGCCGGCTACGTCGGGTCCGGCGTGGTCACGCCGGGCGCCGGGGCGATCCCGCCGGTCGCCCGCTACGACGGGCTGGGCGCCGAGATGGGCGGTGTCGCCGTGAACTTCGGCGGCCTGCGCGTGGGCGGTTCGGTGATAGCCGGCCGGATGAACAATCAGATGGCGCTCAAGGTCACGGGCGCCTCCAACATGTTCGGCTGGCTTGGAGGCGTGCAGTACACGCTCGGCCCGATGACGGTGGGCGCGTCCTACATGAATGTCCTCAGCGCAGGCGCGCTGAACGCCGAGGGCGGGCCGCTGCCATCCCAACGGCGCGAAGGCGGCATCAACGTCGGCGGCACCTACGTCATCGCGCCCGGCCTGCTTGGCTGGCTCTCCGCCACCTACGGCCAGCGTTACCAGGGCGGCTTCAACTTCAACACCAGCACCCTCGGGCCCGACGGCAACAATGTGAGGTTCTCAGCTATCGCGCTCGGCGGCATGGTTCGCTGGTAGCACCCGGTTCCGGCTGCATGCTGGGCAGCGGCGGGGGCTCATCCCCGCCGCTTTTCTTTTGCGCGCCATGCCGCTAGACCATCGCCTCTCCACGAGGATCGATAAGCGTCCCATGATTCGTCGAGTCGCGCCCTTTGCCATGCTCGTGCCGCTTGCCGCGCTCGCAGCCTGCGGTTCGAACCCCAAGCCCCCTGAAAACCTGGCCGGCTACTTCGGGCCGGAGCCGGCGCCGAACGGGGGCTCCGTCTTCGGCGACCAGGGCCTGGTCTTCGGCGTCGGCAAGGGCGTCAACCGCCAGCGCGATCAGGGAGGCGGCTCCCTTGGGGTGAACGCCTATCTCTGGCGAGGGGCGCTCGACACGCTGTCGTTCATGCCGCTTGCCTCCGCCGACCCGTTTGGCGGGACCATCATCACTGACTGGTACTCCCCGCCCGGCACGCCGGACGAGCAATTCAAGGCCACGGCCTACATCCTTGGCCGCGAGCTGCGGACCGATGGCTTGCACGTGACGATCTTCCGCCAGGTGCTGCGCGACGGGCGTTGGGAGGATGCGCCGGTCAGCGCCGTCACCACCGCCGATATCGAAAACAAGATTCTGGACCGCGCCCGTGCGATGCGCGCCAATATGGTGGCGAGTCAGTAGCGCCGCGCCTCGGCGGTAAGGCGGTTCAACGGCAGCAGGCAGACCAGCGCCAAAACCGCCGCGCCGCCCATCAGGGCGAACAACCAGTGTGCCGGCCAGACCAGCACCAGCGGCGTCACAGCGGTCGGGGCGACCGCCTGCGCCAGCATCACCGGAAGCGCCAGCCGCCCGATCCGAATCGCGTAGCCCCGCGCCCCGAACAGGTGCAACGGCAGCGTGCCCCGGCTGATCGTCAGGATGCCGTTGCTCATGCCGTACGCAACCGCGAAGGCGCCGACCGGCGTGCCGGCCAGCAGGGCGGCCACGCCGACGGGCAGCAGCGCCGCGCCCAGCCATGACGTGACCAGGGGATCGAGGCGCCGGCCGAACGCGATCTCCAGCACTCGGCCGGCGACCTGCATCGGCCCGATCAGCGCCGCCACGCCCACCGCCGCACTGGCCGCCAGCCCCAGGCCCCGAAACAGCGCCAGTGCATGCACCGAGACCACGGAGCTGATCGCCGCGCGCAGCGAGAAGAACACGGCGAGCAGCAGGAACGCGATGGTCCCGCGCCCTGGCTCCCCGCTGCGGATCGGCGTCTCGGCGACCGCTGCCTGTGCCGGCGCGCGGGGCACGAATGCCAGGATCAGGGGTATGTTCACGCCGGCCAGGATCAGGGCATAGACCATCAGCGTCGCCCGCCAGTCCAGCAGGCGGACCAGGCCGACACCCATCGGCCAGCCGAGCGAAGAGGCGAAACCGCCGAACAGCGTGACTCCCACGATCGTCGGCCGCGCTGTCGCGCCGAGCAGCCGGCCGATGGTGGCGAAGCTCGCGTCGTACAACCCCGCGGCCATCCCGACGCCGCAGATCGTCCATCCGGCATACCAGCCGAGAAGCGTGGGCCACAGGGCAAGGACCACCAGCCCTGCCGCCATCACCGCGTTGCCAAGCGCTAGCACGCCGCGTCCGCCCACTTGGTCGATGCGCCGCCCGGCACGCGGCGAGGCGAAGCCGGTGAGGATCAGCGCCCAAGAGAACCCGCCCAGCAGCGCCGTCGGGCTCGCCTGCATCGATGCGGCAGCGTTCGCGGTCACGACGGCGGGCGTGTAGTAGGTGGTCGCCCACGCCAGGAGCTGTGTCACGCCCAGCACCAGCGTTAGCCGCCGGCTGAGCGGCATGGCTACGTACGCGCCGGAGCGCCGATAGGCGGCGTGTCAGCCGCTGTCCCGGCCAGCACCTCGGCCACGTGGCGCGCGGCCACGAGGTGGCCTTCGCGACTGAGGCGTCCGGCGATGTTCAGCAGGCAGCCGAGATCACCCGCGAGCACCGCGCTCGCCCCCGTCGCGGCGATGTCGCGCGCCTTGTCAGAGACCATGCGCACCGAGATCTCGGGATACTTCACGCAGAACGTGCCGCCGAAGCCGCAGCAGATCTCGGGCTCGGCCATCTCGACCACGGTCGCTCCGACCGAGCGCAGCAGCCGGCGCGGCTGATCCTTGACGCCCAGCTCGCGCAGCCCCGAGCAGCCGTCGTGGTAGGTGATGATTCCGGCTTCGGGCCGGGCGGGCAAGGCGTCAACGCGCAACACGTCCACGAGGAAGCTGGTCAGCTCATGCACCTTGGCGCCCAGCGCATCCGCCCGGGCGCGCAAGTTCGGGTCGTCCTCAAACAGCGACGGCAGGTGTAGCCGGAGCATGCCCGCGCAGGAGCCCGATGGCGCCACCACATAGTCGTAGCCGATGAAAGCATCGATGATGCCGCGAGCCAGCTCTCGCGCCGTCGCGCGGTCCCCCGTATTGTAGGCGGGCTGTCCGCAGCAGGTTTGTGCTCGCGGCACCTCGACCAGGCACCCGGCCGCCTCCAGCATGCGGATCGCCGCGAAGCCCACGCTGGGGCGCCATAGGTCCACAAGGCAGGTGACGAACAGCGCGACGCGGGGCTTCGCTTGCATGTCGCCCCTGATACTAGGTGGGGGCGGCGGAGACCAGGGACTTAACCGCTGGTGGAAAGTCGCGCGCCGTTGGTGAGAGGGCCGGGGCGTGGAGGGGCGGGCAAGCCGGCGGCGCCTCGGCAGACGCGGAACTCGCGGGCGGCGAGCAAGGCGACGTGATGGATGCGCGGCTCGGCGTCGAGATGCCAGCCGTGGAACAGCACGACCACCGTGACGGCCACGGCCGCGAGCCAGCCAGGACGAAGGCCGCGCGGCGGCGTGCCGGCCAGCCAGCGCAGCGCCAGCGCGCCTCCGATGCCGACAGTGCCGCCGACCGCCACCTCGGGCGCGGTGTGCACGCCGAGGATCAGCCGTGAGATGCCGATCAGCACGCAGCCCAAGCCCGCGGCCAGCAGCACGGCACGGCCACGCCGCCCGTGGCCGAGCACCACGGCGAGCCCGCCCAGCACCACCGCCGCCGCCGCCGTATGGCCGCTTGGGCTCCGCAGCTCCGGCGGGCCGCAGGCGAAGGCAACCAGCTTCAGGGACAGCATCAACGCCAAGATCGCGCTGACCGCCAGCACCCAGGCGAGCGCGCCGCGCACCCAGCCGAGCGCGGCCAGCGTGCAGCCAATGGCCAAAACAAGTGGCAGGATCACCGCCTGGTCGGCAAAGTTTGTAACGAAGTGGGTCAGGGGGTCGTCCGTCAATCCGATGATGGCCGTGGCGGCCGCATCATATTACGCCAACATATTACGCCAATGGGCGCCCACATGCAGGCTATTTCGCTCCCGTCACCACAGCGTGTTCGACCGCGGCGCGCGCGGCCTCCGGTCCCGACTGGCCGAGCAGCTCGAACGTGCGCCCGTTCAGCGTGCTGTACTGCTTGAAAAAGGCGGCGATCTCCTCGCACTGGCCGGGGCGAAGGTCCGAGAGCGTCTCAATGTGGCGATGCGTGCGCGCGTGCGTGGCAGCGCCGAGCAGGCGGTCGTTGCGGACCCATTGCTGGTCGCCCTCGCGCTGGCGGGCCTCGATGACCCCGATCAGCCGCGTGCCCACCACGCAGCCGGCGGGCGCCGGATCATCGAGCAGCACCAGCACGTCGAGCGGGTCGCCGTCCTCGGCGCGGGTGGAAGGGATAAAGCCGAAATCGTATGGGAACACCATGCCTTCCGGCAGCACGAACTTCAGCCGGAAGGCGCCGATTCCCGGATCGTAGCCCAGCTTGTTGCGGCTGCCCCTAGAGGTCTCAATCACCACTGTTACCTCGCCGCTGGAGGGGTCGAAGGCCGGAAGAGAGGGCAGCGATGCGGGATGGAAGGTCATAGGTTCTGAATGCGCGGGCGACGACGGAGTTGCTTCGTGCCGCCGTGCCCAGCAAAGCAAACTCATACCGTAGGCGCTGAGATCATGCGGCAGGTGCGTTGCGCTATTTCGTTTTCGCTGAGGCCGGACTTGACCCGGCCAGCGCGAGCCAAGCGGCACGGACCCTGGGGTCGGATACGTGGGTCAAGCCCGTCGGCACGCATCGCTCACGGGTAGCCTCAGCTCCCTATCCGCCCCCACAAGACGCCAGGGCCGGGCAACGCTCCCGCCCCTCCTTCAGATATTCCCCGCAATCCAATCCTTAAGCCGGCTCTTCGGCAGGGCGCCGACCTGGGTGGCGGCGGGCTTGCCGTCCTTGAACAGGATCAGCGTGGGGATGCCGCGCACCGCGTAGGTGTTCGGCGTCGTCGGATTCTCGTCGATGTTGACCTTGGCCACCGTCAGGCGCCCGGCGAACTCGCCCGCGAGTTCTTCGAGCGCGGGAGCGACCATCTTGCAGGGGCCGCACCATTCCGCCCAGAAATCCACCAGGACCGGGTTCGACGCCTTCAACACGTCCGTCTCGAAACTCTGGTCGGTGACGGGCTTGGTGTTCGCGCTCATGGGAGGCCTCACAAATCTGTTGCGTGCTAAGTGGTCGTGCCGGCGGGCGGGATCAACCCGTGGGCGTCCAGCAGGGCATCGGGGAGCCGCACCGGGCTTGTCGTCTCGGTCCAGACCAGGAAGCAGCGAACTGGGCGGTCCGGAAAGATCGCGCGCAGCACGGCGCGGTAGGCGGCCATCTGCCGCAAATATAGGACCGGGGTGGCGACAGGCTCGGCCGGGGGATAGCGATTGCTCTTGTAGTCGGCCACCAGGACCGCGTCGGCGAGCACTGCCAGCCGGTCGACGGTTCCACCCACCACCTGGTCCCCGATCACGCCCGACATGGGCACCTCCGCGCGGCTGCACGGACCGAACAGCAGGGCCAAGTCGGGCGTATCGAACAGCGCGAGCACCTGCGCGGCGAGGCGCTCGACCTCTCCCGCCGTCAGGCCATGGCCCGCCCGCTCCAGCCACGCGCGCGCGGCTGCCGGGCGAGCGGCGGCGGTCAGGTCGGGCAGGTGCTGCAACAGGGCGTGGACCAGCCGGCCGCGCCGCAGGGCGCCCGGACCCTGGCGCGTGCGCAGCGGCGAGCGAGCTGGTGGAACCGGGCCGAGCGCCACGCCATCCGGCCGGCTGGGTGCCAAGGGGTTGGGCCGCGCTGGCTCCACGGGCGGAGCGGACGGACGCCACAGCGGCGCGGCGCCGGCCCAAGCGGGCAAGGGTGGCGCGACCTCGGCTTCGGCGACGCGATCGACTCGGTCGGGCGGGGCGGTCTGTCCGCGATGGTGGCGCAGGGCCTGCCCTTGCCAGAAGGGGCAATCCACGGACTCCGCGTCGAGCGCGGCAAAGCCCTCCCGCACCAGCGCGTACCAGCTCTCCGGCGGCACGTCCCTGCTTGGCTCCCAGCCGCAGACCACGAGCCGGTCCTCGGCGCGGGTCAGGGCGACGTACAGAAGCCGGTTGTGCTCCGCCGTGGCGCGGTTCTGCATCTGCGTGCGAAGGGACTCGGCCGCGTTGCAGCGCAGCTCCTTGCGCGGGGCCCAGAGTGGCACCTCCACCCTGGTCTCCGGATCCGGCGCCCATAGGATGCCCCCCTCCTGTGGTGGCAGGGCGGTGGTGTCCGGCAGGATCACGAGCGGGGCCTGCAATCCCTTGGCGCCATGCACCGTCATGACCCGGACCGTGCCGCCGAACGACTCCTGCTCGCGCTTCACCTCGGCGCCCGAGCGGCGCAGCCAGTGCAGGAAACCCTGCATCGAGGGCGGGTGCAGCCGCGCGTAGGCGAGGGTGGTGTTCAGCAGCTCATCGACCGGCTCGCCGGCCTCGGCGCCCAGGCGCGCGAACAGCCGCGCCCGCCCGCCAAGCGGCCCCAGCGCCTCCGACAGGAGCGCGTGCGGGCTCGCATAGTCCACGCGCCCGAGCAGCGCGGCGAACATCGCCCAGGCCCGTGCCCAGTCCGGGCGCTCCTCGGCACGCGCGCGCAGCGTCTCCCAGAGCGGGCCGGGGCGGTCGAGCGCCAGCGCCATCAGGCTGTCGTCGGACAGATCACCCAACGGGCTGGTCAGAAAGCAGGCAAATTGCAGATCGTCCTGCGGCAGCAGCAAGGCATCGGCGAGGGCGAGCAGGTCCTGCACGGCGGGCTGGTCCGTTAGCGCCATCCGGTCCAGCCCGGCGACCGGCACGCCGTGCGCCTTCAGGGCGCGCACCAGGCTGCGGACGAATTCGTTGCGCCTGCGCACGAGAACCATGACGTCGCCGGGCCGCAGCGCGCGGCCCCGGCTCTCGACCATGACATCCCCGCCGGTCTGCTCGGCGATCCAGCCGGCCAGCGCCTCGGCCAGAACCTGCGGCGCCGATTTGAGGCCCTGATTGCGCTCCGGCACGGTCCAGGGAGGCGTCTCGGGCTCTTCCGGCCGGGGCGCGAGAGGCCACAGCTCGACCGAGCCGGCCTGGCCCACGCGGTCGCTCTCGTGACGCAGGCTGCCCGGCTCGCACACGCCCTCCGCGGCAAGCGGGCTGGCGAACACAGCGTCGACCAGGTCCAGCACTGGTGTCACCGAGCGGAACGAGACGTTCAGCGACGGCTCCGCCCAGCGCCCCTGCGCCGCCGTGACCCGCGCCCCGAGCATGGCGCGGGAGCGGTCGAACGCCTCGGCGTCGGCGCCCTGGAAGGAGAAGATCGACTGCTTGCGGTCGCCGACGGCGAACACCGTGCGCCGCGTCTCCACCGCGCCAAGACCTGCGAAGAACTCGTCCGTCAGCGCGTGGGCGATGCGCCACTGCACCGGCGCGGTATCCTGCACCTCGTCCAGGAGCAGGTGGTCGAGGCCGCCGTCCAGCTTGTAGAGCACCCAGGCCGCGCCGGGATCGACGAGCAGGGCGGAGCTGCGGCCCACCAGATCATCGTAATCGAGCAGTCCGGCGGCGTCCTTGCGGCGCTCGTAACCTTTCAGCACCGGCGTGGCGAGGGTCAGCAGGGCGTGGGACAGAGCCGCCATCTCGCAGCCGCGCTGCGCGTCCTCGATCGCGGCTACCCGGCTTGCCTCGGCCAGCATGGCGTCACGCAACGCGGGGCTGGTCTTGGCAAGCGCGTCGTTGACGAAATTCTTCGCCGCGCGTGGTTCGCCCTTGGCGGTGAGGAACAACTCGCGCCATGCCGGCCAGCCCGCGCGCCGCGCCTGGGGCGAACAGTCAAGCCAGTCCATAATCCGCTTGGCCCTCTCCTGGCAGGCAGGCGAGGCCTTCTCGGCGAGAGCGGCGGCGGCGGCACGCAGGGCGTCGGCTTCCTCCCAGGTGACGGCCGCGTCCAGCACGTCCTCGGGGTGGGCATGGGTCAAGCCCAGCGCGCGCCGCTGCGCGGCCGCCAGCCCATCGCTAAGCGTCTGGAGGCTGGCCAGACGCTCGCGATCGCCGAGCAGCGTCGCGGCCAAGCGATGGAACTGCCCGGCGCTGGCGAAGCCAGCCATGCGAGCCAACGCGGCGCGCATCTCGTCGGCATGGGCGCCGGCGAGCATGTCCTCGCGCGCCGCGTGCAGCGCATCTGCCGCCGCGACTTCGTCGGCGACCGAGAAGTATGGGGAAAGCGCGGCTTCCAGCGGAAATCGCCGCAACAGGCCCTGGCAGAACGCATGGATGGTGCCGATTCGCATGCCGCCCGGCAGATCGAGCACCGTCGCGAACAGCGCGCGCGCCCGCAGCCGCGCCTCCTCGGTGGGCGTGACCGTCAGCGTTTGCAGCTCCGCGCCCAGCGCGTGGTCGTCGAGCCCTACCCAGCGGCCGAGGGTGCGCTGAAGGCGCACCGCCATCTCGGCCGCCGCCGCTTTGGTGAACGTCAGGCATTGGATGCGCTCTGGCGGCGCGCCGCCGAGCATCAGCCGCAGCAGGCGGTCGGTCAGCAGTTTGGTCTTGCCCGAACCGGCGGAGGCGCCGACGAAGGCCGAGACAACGGGATCGGAGCCCTGGCGCTGCGCGGCGTTGGCGCGGTCGCGGGCGAGCTGCGTCATCCCTCCCCTCCGTCGCCCGCCGCCGCCCACTCCGCCATCCGGGCAAGCTGGGCGTAATCGGAGAAGCGCGGCGCGCGGCCGGGGTGGGGCCGCGAGAGATAGCAGCGCGCCGGGTCGTCGAAGGCGTCGATCAAGGCGCCAAGCGCCGCTTCGGCGGTGCGGGCCGCCTGCGCGATCACGGCGGTGTCGCCCTTGAACAGCGCGTGGACCTTGCCGGGCTCGAACCCGCCACTGATGTGCCAGTACGCCAGCTCCGCGATCTCGCCCGCCAGATCCGGCCCGAACGCGCCCGCCATTGCCATCGCCGCCTCAAGCGGAAGCTGGGGCGCGAAGCCCGCCGCGACATCGGCGTGGCTGGGCAATGTTCCGGTCTTGTAGTCGAGGATGGCAAGCGTGCCGTCGGCGCGGCGCTCGATACGGTCGGCGCGGCCGGTCAGGGTGAACCGCCCGCCGGGACGCGCAATCTCCCAGCTTCCCGTCACCTCGGCGGAGACGGCGTGCAGGCTGATGGCCGCTCGCCGCTCTGTCTCGATCTCCGCCACCCAGGCGGCGATCCGCTCCAGCCGGGGCGCCCACCAGTTGCCAAGCGCCTCGCGCAAGCCGGACTCCGCCATGGCGCGGAGCAGGTGTTCGCGCAGACGCGCGGGCGCCTCGTCCGGCCAGGCCACGCCAACCTCCTGCAAGAAGCGATGCAGCCCGGCATGGACCATGGACCCGTAGTCGGCCGCGTCGGTGTCTTCCTCCAGCGGCGCCAGCGCCTTCAGGCCCAGGACGTGGCGAGCATAGATGGCGTACGGGTCGCGCAGCCAGGTCTCGATCTCGGTCACGCTCAGCCGGCGCGGGCGCTTGGTCACAGGGGGGCGCGGGGCGGGCGGCGGGACCGGGCGCGTCGCGAGCGGCTGGTCCAGCGCCCGCGCCCACGCGCAGGCCGGATGACGCGGCAGTGCCGCCCCGCGTCCGGCCAGGAACATATCCAGGCGGGTGAGCCAGCGCGCCGGCACGGCGGGCGCGCCGTCCACGCGACGCGGGCAGGACAGGATCACCTCGGGCGCGGCACAGACCGAAGTGGCGAAATCATGCGCGGTCTGGCCTAGGGCCACCTCGGGCGAGGGGAGGCCGACCCGCGTGCGCATCGGCCGCGACAGCCAGGGGCCAGGTTCGGTGGAGGGCGGCCATATGCTCTCGGTCAGCCCGCCCAGCACGAGCACGTCCGCGCTTTGCAGGCGTGCCTCCAGCAATCCCCAGATGAACACCCTGGGATGTTCCGTCCCGCCGCGTCCGCGCAGCGCGCGCCGGCCGCGCACCGCCGGGCCACTGGCGAGCACCGCGTCGAGCAGTCCTGCCAGGATGGAACGCGGCTGGTTTGGCAGCAGGGACGCGGCCTCCAGCATCGCGGCGAGATGCGATGACAGCGCCTCCCCTTCCTCGCCGGACCAGAGGCGGGCCGCCCCGGATTCCCGGTCCGTCGCCGCGAGGTGTTCGGCCGCCTCGATCAATCCTGCCAGAGCCTTTGCCGGAGAGGCGGCAAGATTCGCGGCGAAGCGCAACGCCGGGGCGAGGCATTGCTCCGCCCGGTCGAGCAGGTCGGCGGCGGCGTCGCGCCACGCGGCGTGGGCCCGCGCCACGCCCTGCCGCAGGCCCTTGAGGCCGGGCGAGGGACGCGGGCCGCGCAGACAGGCCAGCTCGAGCGCGCGCGCGCCGGAACGGCAGGCGGCGGGCGACAGGCCGGCGGCGGCGAGCGGGTGCTTGAGCAGAGCGAGCAGGGGCACCGGCGCCAGCTCCTCGGCCAGGACGCGGGCGAGCAGGCGCAGGAACACGGCGGGCGGCGTCTCGCCCAGCGCCTCCCCGGCGCTGTCATCGGCCACAATGCCCCCGCGCAGCAGCTCCGCCGTTACCCGTGCCGCCAAGGCACGATCCGGCGTGACCAGGGCGGCGCGGACGCCCGGCCGCTCCAGCGCGTCACGCAGGATGAGCGCGATGGCGGCGGCTTCCTCGTGCTGGTCGGCCGTGTCCAGCCGGAACAGGCCGCTGACATCGGCGGGCGAGCCGTCGGTCCAGTCGCTCGCCAGCGCGGCGCCGGGCAGCAGGGCACGGCACAGCAGGGCGGAGCGCGACGGCGGGACGACGGAAGCGGCGTGCGCCGCCGGAAAGGGGCGGACATCGCCGCGCGCCGCGCCAAGGCCATGCAACAGGTCGCGCAGCCCAGCCTGCGGATGGGACGAATCCAACGCCTCCCACGCCGCGTCGGACAGCGCCTGGTCGAGGCCCGGCAACACCACGGCTCCGGCGGGTAGCCGCGCGACCAGCCGCACCAGCCGGGCCACCGCCGGAATCGCGCCGGTCGTGCCGGCGATCAGCACGCGGTGGGTTGGCGGCTCGCGTTCCCACGCCGCCGCCTGGGCATCAAGCAGCGCCACTTGTCGGGCGGCCGGGTTCATCGCGCGCTGCTCGGCCAGCCAGTCCGGCCAGTGCGCAGTGACGATGCGCAGGAACGCCAAGGTTTGCGCCCAATGCCGGGCGAACTCCGGATCGGTCGCATCAGGCAGAGAGGTGGCGAGGTCGATCTCGGACCGCTCCGCTTCATCCATCAGCGAGGCCAGTTCCTCGGCGAGGCGCCAGGCGCGGTCGGCGGTGCGCGGCGCGCCGCCGCTTCCGCCCATGGCCAGGATCAGGCGCGACAGGGCGGCCAGCCGTTGCGCGGGCTCCACGGCTTGCGGCAGGTCGAGCGCGCCGGCCAGCGCCAGAGGCGCCTCGTCCAGGGCCCCGATCGCGGCGATGCGCGGCAACAGCAGCGCCCGTCCCTCGGTCACGCGCAGGAACGCCTCGACCAGCGACCGCGCCGCGCGTCGGGTGGGCAGCAGGATCAATCCGTCGGCGGCGGCGAGCGGATCGTGCCCCGCGCTCGCCAGCCACTCCGCCGCGATGACGTCGAGGAACGGGAAGTGCGGCGGGATGGTGAACAGGTTCATCCCGGCAGCCCCGCGTTCAGGATCGCCTCGGCCTCGGCGAGGTCGGCGGGGGTGGAGAGGTGGAACCACGGCCCGTCATGCACCACGGCGCGCGCGCGGCCCGCCGCGATGGCGATGTCCCACAGCAGGTTCATGCTGAACGCGCCGTCCGGGGCCTGCTCCATCAGCGCCGGTCCCACGATCTGCGCGCCCGCGTAGATGTAGGGCACCACCTCGCGCTCGCCCCGTCGGCGCGGCCGTCCCCAGGAATCGAGCGCGAAGTCGCCGTACCCGACATCGACGTGGGCTTGCGCCGTGCGGTGGACCAGGAGCACGCAATCGGCGTCGCCCGCTCCCCAGGCATGGCTCAGTCGCGTCAGCGCCGGGCAGGGGCCGTTCAGCCAGAACGAGTCGCCGTTCACCACGTAGAACGGTCCCGGCCCCAGCATGTCACGCGCGGCGCGCGCGGCGCCGCCGGTTTCAAGCAGCGTGGCCTCGGTCCGCACCTGGGTCTCGGGCGGAAGCCTGGCGGCAGTACGGGCCGCGAGATGAGCCTCGATTTGCTCGGCGTGCCAATGCGCGTTGACCACCGCCCTCTCGACCTCGGCTTCGGCCAGGCGGTCGAGCGCGTGGTCGAGCAGCGTGCGCCCGCCCAGGGGCAGGAGCGGCTTGGGCAACGCGGCGGTGAGCGGGCGCATGCGCCGTCCGAGCCCCGCCGCAAGCACCAGCGCGGTGCGCGGGACGGTCACCACGCGAGCGCGCCGAGGCGGTCGGGCCAGCCGGCCAGCCGCACCCGGCGTGCCTCTCCAGGGCCAAGACAAAGCTGTATGGTCAACGCCTTATACGGCCGCAGCGCGCCCAGCCGGTCAGGCCACTCGATCAGAACCACATCGCCCACGGCCTCGTCCCAGCCAAGCTCGGCGAGCGCGCCGGGTCCGTCCAGCCGCCACAAGTCAAGGTGATGCACCGGGCCGAGCCGCGTGTCATAGGTCTGCAACAGGGTGAAGCTCGGGCTTGGCACTTCCAGGGTTGCGTTCCCGGTCAGCGCGCGCAGGAAGGCGCGCGCGAACTCCGTCTTGCCGGCACCAAGGGGGCCATCAAGCAGGATCGCGTCGCCCGGACGGGTCAGCGCGGCCACCGCGCCGGCCAGGCGCTTGGTCGCGGCAAGGTCGGGAAGGTCAACGACTCGGACGGGCTCCAGCATTTCAGCCAATCTGCCGCAGCGCCCCGAAGCCGCACAACCGAATGGTTGCCCGATGCCGCCTGTGCCATACGGATCGGCATGAGCCAGGATCTGGAAACCGACGTCGCCATCATCGGGGCCGGCCCGGTGGGCCTGTTCGCGGTGTTCGAGCTGGGGATGCTGAAGCTGAGCGCGGTGCTGATCGACGCGCTGAGCGAGACGGGCGGGCAGTGCGCCGCGCTCTATCCCGAGAAGCCGATCTACGACATCCCCGCGCATCCCGCGATCACCGCGAGCGAGCTGGTGGCGCGGCTCGAGCACCAGATCGCGCCTTTCCACGCGCCTCGTCTGCTTGGCCGCCGGATCGAGCGCCTGACGGGCGAGGCCGGCGCCTTCACGCTCGGCACCGATCGGGGCGAGGCGGTGCGCGCCAAGGCCGTTGTCATCGCCGCCGGCGCCGGCGCGTTCGGGCCCAACCGGCCGCCCCTGCCGGGACTCGCCGCGTACGAGGCGACCGGGGCGGTGCAATACTATGTCCGTCGGCGCGAGGCGTTCCGCGGCAAGCGGGTCGTGATCGCGGGCGGCGGGGACTCAGCGGTGGACTGGGCGCTCGCGCTCAAGGACATCGCGCGCGTCGCCGTCGTGCATCGCCGTCCCAAGTTCCGCGCGGCCCCGGAGAGCGCCGCCCAGCTCGAGGCGGCGGCGGCGCGGGGTGAGGTCGATCTGGTGATCCCATACCAGCTTGCGGCCCTGCACGGTCGCGACGGGGCCTTGGCCGAGGTGGAGGTGGCGACCCTGAAGGGCGAGGCGCGGCGTGTACCAGCCGACGCGCTTCTCGCCTTCTTCGGCCTCTCCACCGACCTCGGCCCGATCGCGGGCTGGGGGCTCGATCTGCAGATGCACCATGTCCGCGTCGATCCCGCGACCTGCCAGACTAGCCTTCCCGGCGTGTTCGCGATCGGCGACGTGGCGCACTATCCGGGCAAGCTCAAGCTGATCCTGCAAGGCTTCAGCGAGGCGGCTATCTCCGCCCACGCGATTTACGCGGTGGCGCGGCCCGGACAGGCGCTGCATTTCGAGTACTCGACCACCAAGGGCGTGCCGGCAGGGTGAGCGCGAACCGCTAAACCTGGGCGGCGTTACCACAGCGAAACGCGCGCCCGGCAGTCTCACCGGGCCAAGGAGGGACACGATGCAGCCCCGAACCCTTCCCATTATCGCCCTGCTCACCGGCATCGGCCTCGCCGCGCACGCCCAGCCCCTGCCACCCCAGCTCACGTACGTCCAGCCGCTGTCCCGCTCCGCCGTGCAAACCGTGCAGGAGCGCCTGCGCCAGGCTGGCGACTACACCGGCCACGTGGACGGGGTCTGGGGGCCGGACAGCGTCGTCGCGTTGCAGCGCTACCAGCAGACGCACGGGCTGCAAGTCACTGGACAGCTCAACCAGGCGACCGCCGCCACGATGGGCCTCAGCGTCGATGCCCTGCTCGGCGCGCCCCAGCCGGCCGCCACCCAAGCCGCTCCGGTCTCGCCAGTGCCGGCCGCCGTGCCGCCCGATCAGGTGCGCGCCGTGCAAGCGCGGCTGCGGGACATGGGCTTCTATCGTGGCGGGCTGGATGGCGTCTGGGGACCGGAGACGCAGCAGGCGATCGCGCGCTTCCAGCAGAGCCGAGCCTTGGAGGCGAACAGCCAACTCAACCCGGCCACGCTAAGCGCGCTTGGCTTCCAGCCGGGCTTGGCCCCCGCCCGTTGAGAATTGGGCGGCGGCGCGCGCTCCCGCTCTACCGACTGAGCATCCTGCCACGCGATTGGGCGTACACCTTGGTGAACTCAGCGCCCAAGAAGAAGATCTGTGTCGAGTAGTAGATCCACACCAAGAGCACGATCAGCGAGCCCGCCGATCCATAGCTGGTCGCGATGGCGCTGCTGCCGATATAGAAGCTGATGGCGAATTTCCCGATGCTGAACAGCGCGGCGGTGACAACGGCGCCCACGCCCACGTCTCGCCAGGCGATGTTGCGGTCGGGCAGCACCTTGTAGATCGCGGCGAACAGGAGGCAGAGCAGGACGAACGAGATAACGATGTTCCCGGCCATCAGCACCGTCTGGAAATGTGCCGACACCACGCTGAAATAGGTTCCCGCCGCGTGCAGGCCGGCGCTGAAAAGCAGTGAGACGATCAGCAGGAACGCGAGCGCGGCGAGAATGCCGAGCGAGAGCAGGCGGGCTTTCACGATCTCGGAGGTGGTGAAGGCCGCTGGCTCGGTCTTCCAGATGGCGTCCAGCGAGGATTGCAGCTCCACGAACACGCCGGTCGCCGTAATCAGCAATGTTCCAACCCCGAGCGCCGTCGCGAGCCACCCCGAGCCGCGATGGTGGAACGCCCCTTTAAGCAGGGTCTGCAGCGCCTGCGCGCTCTCCTGGCCCATCACGCCGGACAGCTCCTGCACCACCGCGCCCTGCGCCGCCTCCCGCCCGAACGCCAGGCCGGCGACAGCGATCGCGATCAGCAGCACCGGGGCGAGCGAGAAGGCCGTGTAGTAGGCCAGCGCCGCGCCCCGGCTCAGTGCATTGTCATTGAAGAATTCGACGACGCTGTCGCGCGTCAGCGTCCATGCGAGGTGCAAGGGTCGTGGCGCGCGCACGCTGCCCTAGCTCTCCCGCGACAGCTCGCGTCCCAGCTCGCGCCGCAGGCATTCCACTTCCTGCTCCGTCGCCTCACGACCATGGATACGCCGGAACCACTCGCGGATCGCCTCGCCGGACGGCGTGCTGGCTTGCACCAGCGAACTCACACTAACCTCCCGCGTCGTCTATCCATCCAGGAAACATTGAGGCGTCCCGCGGGTTCCCGGCGTGATTTCGGTCACGCTTGCGTGTCTCCGCTATTTTCGCGTGTGGCAAACTTGTTTCAAGTTCGGCTGGTCATCATCCTCATGCAAGCCTGGGTTGCGGGATCATGGATTCGTGCCGGATTGGGCGAGGCGATGACTCGGCTGCGCGCGGCATTCCCCGAGCTTTCGGCCCGCTGCGCTTCCATGCGGGCCGTGCTGGACCGTCAAGCGGCCGCCAGCACTCGGATACGCGCCATCGCGCGTGAGGCCTCCCTGGAACAGGCATGGCCTGGGCTGGACGAAATAGCGGCGGCCGAGGGCGAGCTGTCGCGCTGTCTCGACGCCCAGGAAGAGGCGATCGCCGAGGCACGCCGAGCGGCGGAGGCGTTGCACCGCATCGCGCCATGGAGCGGGGCACCGCAAGCTCAGCGCTTCCAGTCACAGAAGCTGGAGGCGGTCGGGGCGCTGACTGACGGAATCGCTCATAACTTTAACAACTTGCTCACGGTTGTTACAACCGGACTACAAATTCTCTCCCGGACTGACGATCCGGAGCGGCGCCATCGCCTGACCCGCGGCATTCAAGAGGCCGCATGGCGCGGGGCCGATCTGACCCGCCGCTTGCAGGCCTTCGCGCGCCGCCAGCCGCTGAACCCGCGGCGCCTTGAACTCGCTCCGCACCTTGAGGGCCTGCGGCTCCTGCTGCGTCACGGGCTGCCCGACGCCATTCGCATCCTGACCAACATCCCCGAGGGCACCTGGCCCGTGGACGCCGACCTCGCGGCGCTCGAGCTGGCCATCCTGAACCTGGGCGTGAACGCCCGCGACGCCATGCCGAATGGCGGAACCATGGTGCTGGGCGCCCGCAACGCCGGGCCGGAATGCCTGCCGGCGGGCCTTGATCTCGCGCCGGGAGACTATGTCGAGGTGTTCGTTACCGACACCGGGATCGGCATGACCCCAGAAGTGCTGGCCCGGGTCTTCGAGCCGTTCTTCACCACCAAGCCGCCTGGAGAGGGGACCGGACTCGGTCTCGCGCAGGTCTACGGGTTCGCGCGGCAATCCAATGGCACCGCCTGGATCGAGAGCCAGCCCGCCCACGGCACCACTGTCTCCATGCTGCTGCCCCGCTCCGTCGACGCCCCGGCCGAGGCGGCCGAGGCTGCGCCGCCGAGGTTGCGCGCGTCGGCACGCGAGCATCTCTCGGTGCTTGTCGTGGAGGGCGACGATGCCCTGGCCGCGGTCGTGCTGGACATGCTCGACCAGTTGGGGCACCGCGGCGTGCGGGTCTCCTCGCTCCCGGCCGCGGTCGCCGTGCTGTCGGGCAGCGACTGCGTCGACCTGATCCTCAGCGACGTGCTGCTTGGCACCGGCGGCAGCGGCCTCGACCTCGCGCGCGAGGTTGCGCGACGGAACCTGAACATCGCGGTCGTGCTGACCAGCGGCTATGGCGGCGGCGTGACGGGACGGCTTGCCGCGGCGCGACTGCCCTTCCTGCGCAAGCCCTATACGCTTGAGGCGCTGCGGGAGATCTTGCGGCAGATCCGGAAACTGGAGCCGGCGGGACCTGGCTGAAGGTCGATGCGATTGCGGCTCTTTTGACGCGAGGGTCTGGCGGGATCATTCTGGGTTCCGGCTTTCGGACCGGTGACATGGCGCTAAGCAGAACTACCCGCGTCAACATCCTGATCGGCAACGGTCATTTCCTGTCGCATTTCTACATGCTTTGCCTCCCGCCCATGTTCCTCGCCTGGCAGCGGAGCTTCGGGGTCAGCTTCGCCGAGCTTGGACTCAGCATCACGTTGATGTCGGGGACGACGGCGTTGTTGCAAACACCGGTCGGCTTCCTGGTGGACCGCCATGGCGCGCGCCCCTTCCTGGTGGGCGGCACGCTACTGATGTCGCTGTCCATCGCGGGTATGGGACTGGCTACCAGCTTCTGGTAGATCCTTGGCCTGTCGGTGCTGTCGGGCATCGGCAACTCGGTGATCCACCCCGCCGACTACGCGATCATCAGCGGCTCCGCCGACCGGGACCGGATGGGCCGCTCCTTTGCCTTGCACACCTTCAGCGGCAATCTGGGCTTCTCCGCCGGCCCGCCGGTCATCGCCGCGCTCCTGCTGGCCATGGGCTGGCGCCCGGCGCTGATCCTGGTGGGATTGCTGGGCGTTCCCGTGGTCGCAGCGATCCTTGTGCAAAGCGGGATTCTAAGGGAGCAGGCACGGCACGCGCCGAGCACCCACGGCACCGGCGCGAACGGGCGCGAGCTGCTGCTGAGCCGCAGCATGGTGATGTTCTTCCTGTTCTTCGCCCTTGGCGCGATGGGGGGAGTCGGCGTGCAGTCCTGGCTGGTGACGGTGCTTCACGCCACGCATGGGCTGAGCCTGGAGATCGCCTCGGCCGCGCTCACCGGCTACATGCTGGGCTCGACGACCGGAGTGCTGGTCGGCGGCTGGTTCGCCAATTCGCACAAGAATCACGTCGGGCCGTTCGCCGTCGTGCTCACCGCGCTCTCGGCCGGGCTCGTGCTGGTGGTGAACTGGCTCGGCCTGCCGGGGCTCGCGGTGGTCGCGGTCATGTTCCTGGCCGGGCTGGCTCTGGGCGCGAGCCGGACTCCGCGCGACATCATGGTCAAGGACGCCGCGCCGCCGGGACAGATCGGCAAGGTGTTCGGTTTCGTCAGCTCCGGCCTGCCGCTCGGCTCCGCGCTCACGCCCGCTCCCTGCGGGTTCCTGATCGACCGCGGCCACCCCGAGCTGGTCCTGGTGCTCGTCTCGGCCCTTCTGCTGGCAAGCCTGCTCTGCTGCGGCGGCGGCGCCCGATCGGCGGCGCGACGGCAGGGGCCGGTCGTGGCGGCGGCGGAGTGACACGATCAGTCGTGTCTCCCCTTCCCGGCCCGCTCTCGTGCGGAAGAGGGTCGGGGACGGCGCAGAGCGGCCAGTGTGGCCTGCCCTCAACACACCAACCCGCCTCGCTCCGCGTAAGTTCGGTGCTATAAGCCACCCGCCATGACTCGGGAACGGATGGTGCGACACCCTACGCTTGCCACGCTGGGCAGAGGCGCCTGCCTTGCCTTTCTCCTCGCTCCGTTGCTCGCCGGCTGCGGCGGTGGATCCGCCGAGCAAAAGGCAACCACCGGGCCGGTTCGCCCAGTGGAGGAGTTGTACAACAACGGCATGGACGCGCTCGCGGCCCGTCGCTACGCGACGGCGACCGACCAGTTCACGGCGATCGAGGAGAACTACCCCTACTCGACCTGGGCGGCCAGGGCGCAGCTTATGCTGGGGTACACCCAGTACATGCGCAACAACTACGACCAGGCCATCGGTACCCTCGACCGCTACATCCAGCTCCATCCCGTTGGCCCCGACGTCGCCTACGCCACCTACCTGCGCGCGCTCTGTTTTTATGAGCAGATCGAGGACGTGCAGCGGGACCAGAAAATCACCGTCGATGCCATGGCGGCGTTGAAGGAGGTCGTGGACCGCTATCCCGGCACCGACTATGCCCGCGACGCGCGACTGAAGATCGACCTCGGCCGAGACCATCTGGCCGGCAAGGAGATGGCGATCGGCCGCTACTACGAGGATCAGCACCTCTACGGCGCGGCGATCAACCGATTCCAGCGCGTCGTGCAGGATTTCCAGACCACCAATCACGTGCCGGAGGCGCTGGAACGCCTGGTCGAAATCTATCTCAAGCTTGGATTGCGCACCGAGGCGGAGCGGACAGCGTCGGTGCTGGGCTACAACTACCCGGGCAGCGTCTGGTATCGGGACGCGTACCGGCTGCTCGCGCGCGATCATCTGGTGGCGCAGGAGCCGGCGAACGAGCCAGGCTTCCTGACCCGTGCGTGGCGGGCCGTTTTCTGAACCCATGCTCACTGCCCTCTCGATCCGCGACATCGTGCTGATCGAGCGGCTCGAACTCTCCTTCGGCGCCGGGCTGACCGTGCTGACCGGCGAGACCGGGGCCGGCAAGTCCATCCTGCTCGACAGCCTCGGCCTCGCCCTTGGCGCGCGGGCCGAGGCAGCGCTGGTGCGCAACAGGGCCGAGCAGGCCAGCGTCACGGCGTGTTTCGACCACGTCCCGCATGCCGCGCTGGCGTTGCTGGCCGAGCAGGGACTGGAGGCGGAAGACGAATTGCTGCTGCGCCGGATTGTCGGCCGGGACGGCCGCTCGCGCGCCTTCGTGGGGGACCAGCCGGTGGGCGTCGGCCTGCTGCGCCGGCTGGGCACGCTGCTGGTCGAAGTGCAGGGCCAGCATGAGCAGATGGGCCTCGCCGATCCGGCCACGCACGCCGCCTTGTTGGACGCGTTCGGCGTTCCCGTCCGCCTTCGCCACGACATCGCGGCCGCGTGGCGCGCTTGGCACGCCGCGATGTGTGCCCTGGCCGACGCCCGCGCCGCGGCCGCGGCGGCGGCCCGCGATGAGGATTGGCTCCGTCACGCGGTCGAGGAGCTTGCGACCCTGGCGCCGCTGCCCGACGAGGAGAACCACCTCGCTGCCGAGCGCCAAGCTTTGCAGGCGGGCGAGCGTCGGGCGGAAGCGATCGCCGCCGCGCTGGCGGAGCTGACCCCCCGCGACCGCCGTGCGCATGGCCCGGCCGCCGCGCTGCGCGCCGCTGCCCGCGCGTTGCATCGGCTGGCTGCGCCGCAAGCGGGCGAGCCCGACGGCCCCGCCGCTCCCGCCATCGCCGCCCTGGAGCGGGCCGAAGAGGCGCTGGCGGAGGCGGAGACCGCCCTGAGCCGGCTCGCCGCCGAGGCGGACGCGGACCCGCGCCGGCTGGAGCAGACCGAGGAACGGCTATTCGCGCTCCGGGCCGCCGCCCGCAAGCACGCCGTCGCGCCCGCCGAGCTGCCCGGCCTGCTCGACTCGCTCTGCGCCCGGCTGGCCAGCCTGGAAAGTGGCGCCGCCGATGCCGAGCGCCTCGCCGCCGCGGCCGCCGCGGCGCGCAGCGCCTTCGTGGAGGCGGCAAGGCAACTCACAAAAGCCCGCCAGGACGCGGCCGAGCGGCTGACCCGCGCCGTCACGCGCGAGCTGCCGCCGCTGCGGCTCGACAAGGCACGATTCACCGTCGCGGTTGGCCCTGTGGAGGAGGCCGGCTGGGGTCCGAACGGGGCTGATTCCGTGCGCTTCCTGGTCGCGACCAACCCAGGCCAGGTGCCGGGGCCACTCGCCCGCGTCGCCTCGGGGGGCGAGCTGTCGCGGCTGATGCTGGCGCTCAAGGTCGTGCTCGCCAGCGGCTCCGCGATCCCGACGCTCGTCTTCGACGAGGTCGATTCCGGCGTCGGCGGCGCGACGGCGGCGGCGGTTGGCGAGCGTCTGGCGCGGGTGGCCGAGCGGGTCCAAGTGCTGGTGGTCACGCACAGCCCGCAAGTCGCGGCGCGCGGCATGGCGCACCTGCGCGTGGCCAAGGCGGTCGCGCGCGGCCGCGCCAGCACCGGGGTCGAGACGCTGGACGTCCGTGCCCGGCGCGAGGAGATCGCGCGGATGCTGGCCGGCGAGACCATCACCGAAGCCGCGCGGGCGGCGGCCGACGACCTGCTGGCGACCGCGTGAGCCAAACCGAGATTGCCCGCCTGACGGAGGAAGAGGCGAAGGCGGAGCTGGCCCGCCTCGCCGCCGAGATCGCGCGTCACGACCGGCTGTACCATGAACAGGACGCGCCGGAGATCACCGACGCCGAATATGACGCGCTGCGCCGACGCAATGCCGCCGTCGAGGCGCGTTTCCCGGCGCTGGTCCGCCCGGACTCGCCCTCCCGAAGCGTCGGCGGCCCGCTCGCCGGCGGCTTTGCCAAGCTGCGCCATCGCGTGCCGATGCTCTCGCTGGACAATGCGTTCGGCGCGGCGGAGTTCGCGGAGTTTTGGGTACGCGCCCGCCGCTTCCTGGGCCTCGCGTCGGACACGCCGCTCGACCTGGTGGGCGAGCCGAAGATCGACGGTCTCTCGATCAACCTCACCTACGAGAACGGCCGTCTGGTTCATGGCGCGACGCGCGGCGATGGCGCCGAGGGCGAGGACGTCACCGCCAACCTGCGCACCATCGCGACGGTGCCGCAGCGCCTGCGCGGCGCGGCCCCGGCGCTGATTGAGGTGCGGGGCGAGGTGTTCATGACCAAGGCCGACTTCCTGGCGCTGAACGCGGCGCTGGAAGCGGCGGGTGAGCGGACCTTGGCCAACCCGCGCAACGGCGCCGCCGGCAGCCTCCGCCAGCTCGATGTCAGGATCACGGCGTCACGCCCGCTTGCATTCTTCGCCTACGCGATGGGCGAGGCGAGCGAGGCGGTTGCCGGCACGCACTGGAACTACCTCGAGCGGCTGCGCGACTGGGGTTTCACCGTCAACCCGCTCTCGCGGCGGCTGGCGGATGAGGCAGCGGCGGCCGCGTTCCAGGCCGATCTGGACCAGCAGCGGGCCGGGCTCGCCTACGACATCGACGGGGCGGTCTACAAGGTCAACGACCTCGCCCTGCAACGCCGCCTGGGCTTCGCGGGTCGCGCCCCGCGCTGGGCCGTGGCGTGGAAGTTCCCCGCCGAGCAGACGACCACGCGGCTCAACGCCATCCGCATCCAGGTCGGCCGGACCGGGGCGCTGACCCCGGTCGCCGAGCTTGACCCGGTGAATGTCGGCGGCGTGCTGGTCGCGCGCGCCACCTTGCACAACGAGGACGAGATCGCCCGCAAGGACGTGCGCGTAGGCGACACGGTGCTGATCCAGCGCGCGGGCGACGTGATCCCGCAGGTGCTGGCGGTACTGCCGGACCGCCGTCCGCCGGAGGCCGTTCCCTATGTCTTCCCCGAGACCTGCCCGGCTTGCGGAAGCGCCGCCCTGCGTCCGCCGGGGGAGGCGGTGCGGCGCTGCACCGGGGGGCTGATCTGCCCGGCGCAGCGCGTGGAGCGGC
Source organism: uncultured Pseudomonadota bacterium (assembly GCA_963818725.1). Lineage (GTDB taxonomy): Bacteria > Pseudomonadota > Alphaproteobacteria > Acetobacterales > Acetobacteraceae > DATFDN01. The sequence continues at coordinate 76,840 of CAWFTU010000002.1, forward strand.
TGGTCCATTTCGTCTCCCGCCCAGCATTCGACATCGAGGGTCTGGGCGAGAAGACGATCCAGGAATTCTACGACCTGGGCTGGCTCTCGGGACCCGCCGACATCTTCCGCCTACCCGCGCGCGAGGCCGAGATCGCCGTCCGCGAGGGATGGGGTACGGTTTCGGCGCGCAACCTGACACGCGCCATCGAGGCGCGCCGGCGCATCCCACTTGACCGTTTCATTTACGCGCTCGGCATCCGCCGGATCGGCGAGCGCAACGCGCGGCTGCTGGCGCGCCATTACGGCAGCTTCGCCGAGTGGCGCGAGCGGATGCTGGCGGCCACGGTGGTCGGCTCCGAGGCACGCCTGGAGCTTGGCTCCATCCTCGGCATCGGCCCCACCATCGCGGAGGAGCTGGCCGAGTTCTTCACCGAGCCGCGCAATGTCGCCGTGCTCGATGAGCTGGCGGCCGAGCTTACGATCGAGCGCGCCGCTCCCGATGAGGCGGCCGGCAGCGCGCTCACCGGCAAGACCATTGTGTTTACCGGCACGATGCAGACGATGACCCGGCCCGAGGCCAAGGCGCGCGCCGAGACCCTGGGGGCGAAAGTCACCGATGCCGTGTCCAAGAAAACGGATTTCGTGGTGGTCGGCGCCGACGCGGGCTCGAAGGCGCGGCGCGCGGCGGAGCTCGGCGTGAGAACGCTGACCGAGGCGGAGTGGCGGGAGTTGGCCGGGCTGGAGGGAAGTTCTTGAGAAGCATCCGGTTCTCCCTCTCTTCTTGAGACGATGAAGCATTGTCACGCTCATCGATCGGTGCTCGAGATTGGCAGCGGGTGCTCAGGATTGGTCGCGGCATCGGAGGTTGCTGACGGCCTGCCGAGCCGAGCCTGCCCGTCCAAGGTCCGCTTGATGGCGGCCGCACCCTGCTCGACAAGGGGGCCGATCGATGCCGCCAGGTCGTCCGGCAGGAAGTCGCTGACCCAGACGAACCGGCTACGCCCGTCACCGTCCGCGAACACTTGCATGGAGGCGCTGTGGTGGGTCAGTCCGTCCCGGACGACCGCGTAGGCGACGCGGCGCCTCTCGTCGTCGATCGCGACGATGCGTTCCCTGACCACCTGGCCGCCAGCGAACGTCACGATCCGGGTGTCGCCTTCCAGTCGCGAGTCCGTCAGGACGCCGCGGAAGAGGCGATGCACGTTGCCCACGTCGCGCAGCGCCGCCCAGAGATCCTCAGCGGGCGCCTCGATCAGCACCTCCTTGTAGATCGAGGCCATCAGCCCGCCTCCGCCAAACAGACGGCCTCGACGTTGTTCCCGTCGGGATCGATCAGGAACGCCGCGTAGTAGGTGGGGCCGTAGTCGGGCCGCGGTCCCGCCGCGCCATTGTCGCGACCGCCGGCGCCGAGCCCTGCGGCGTGGAAACGGTCAACTGCCTCGCGGGTGGCGGCGCGGAACGCCACGTGCGCCCTCGTGCCGGACGCATCGCCACTCGCGTAGAGCCACAGGGCCGGCTCGCCCGAAGGACCAAAACCTGCGCTGGCGTCGTCACGGGAGCCGAGCGAAAAGCCGAGCGCGGCCAGCGCGGCCTCGTAGAAGTGGATGCTCGCCGCCAGATCTTTCACCCTCAAGCCGATGTGGTCGTACATGGCAACCTCCTTGAACCGGAGGTCAGCCTAGGGCGGAGGCCGCGAGGCGATCTTGGAGGATGTTGCGGTCGCCCCGCGCCATCTGGCGAAAGCGGCGCGGCGAGATACCCGCGGCGCGGTGGAAGGTGCGGACAAAGTTCGAGAGGTCGCCGAAGCCAACCTCGAACGCCACGTCGGTGACCGTGCGGGCGTCGTCGGCGAGGAGGCGCGCGGCTTGGCGCAGCCGTGCGCGGACCAGGTGTTGGTGGGGCGTGACCCCGAGCACCCTGGCGAAGAGGCGCAGGAAGTGGAACCGGCTGAGGCCGGCTTGGCTCGCCACCTGCCCGAGGTCCACCGCCTCGCGGGCGTTCGCCTCGATCCAGAGCGCCGCCTCGACCGCGCGGCGGCGCTCGCGCGGCGTGGCCCCCGGGGTCGCGCGCCGGTGCTTGGAGACGAGGGACACGAAGCGGGCCGCGTACAGCATCCCAGCCTCATCGAGACCGACCTCGCTGCGCCCCTCCGCCGCGGCCTGGGCGAGTTCGCCCAGCACGACGAGCTCAGGCAACGGCGGCAGGCCGCCGGTCCGCCAGGTCGCGCGCCGGTCGTCGAGCGTCTGCACGAGGTCAGGCGCGAGCTGGAACGACAGGCACGCGTCGCCACAGACATGGTCGTGCGTGCAGACGTACTCGTCGCCGGCGTGGCCGACCAGCGTCGAGCCCGCCACCAGGTCGAAGGTCCGGCCGCGCGACCCGTAACCGAAGCTGCCCCATCGCACATAGGAGACTGAGAAGGCGTCGTGCAGCTCGGTGAACGGCTTGGCCGACACGCCGGCCTCGCAGCGGTAATCGACCACCGCGATGGACCCGTTCGCGATCACCGTTCTCGTTACCATGCTCCGTTGCACCGCCCAAGAGAGGCTTGGCTTGCGCCGTCATGCCGACCCACGACTCGACGAGGAGGCTACACCCGTCCCTAGCCTGGCGCTTGGCAAATCTTGCTCCGTCCCGTCGCTCGCACCTGCCTTGCTCATCCTGGGACGAATCATTACGCAGCGTTTATCTCCATCGCGCCCCGCGAGGCTTGGTCCGGCATTGGATGTGTCTTGGATTTTGCCTACATGCCAAGGCGAGCCGAGTTGCGGAGGCAGGCAATGTTCATCTCAGACGTGCTGCGCATCAAAGGGAATTCGGTCGCCACGGTTCTTCCCACCGACAGCATCCAGGCGGCCGCTCGCAAGCTCGCGGAGCTGCGCATCGGCGCTGTGGTGGTCCAGGACAGGTGGCAGAAGCTTGTCGGCATCTTCAGCGAACGTGATCTTGTCAAGTTGCTGCATAGGGAATGGAAGGAGGCGCTCGACCACCGTGTCGAGGAGGTGATGACCCGTTCGGTCATCACCTGCCGCCCTTCTGACCGGATCGACGCCGTGCTCTCGGTCATGACCCTCAACAAGGTCCGGCACATACCGGTCATGGACAACGGCGCCCTGACGGGCATCGTGAGCATCGGCGACCTCGTCAAGCATCGGCTCGACGAGAAGGAGATGGAAGCGGGCGTCCTGCTGGAGATTTCCCGTATGCGGGGCTGACGGCAGGCATCCCGGCTCTGGGGAAGGCCGCGCAACCAGACCCCGACCGGCGTGCTTATAGGCACGTTCGTTGCGGAAGGGGACGCCGGTGGCACGGACCGATGTGAATATCTATTGGTTGCGTCCCCGTGAGTACTCAGCTCACCGGGGACACTCCATTCTCGTCGCCGACACGGAAGGCCTCGTTCGCTCGGGGAGAGAGGGGCTTTTTTTCCGCCGGACCCGGTTTCTCTCTCGCCTGACAATGCGGGTCAACGACGAGGAGCCGCATTTCGTATCGGCCAATCCGGTCGAGCCGCATTTCATGATTTCCTATCACCTGGCCCCGTCCCCAGCCGGCGCCGACGCGGGGCCGCCTCCCGAGAACAAGGAGGATTCGGGCGGCGAGAAGGCCCGGAAGGGAATCGAAATCCAGGTTAATCGCTTCGTCGGCGGTGGCCTGCACCTGGATGTCCATGTGACCAATCGCGGATTGGCCGAAGCAACGGTTTCCCTGGGCTGGGAACTCGCCGCCGATTACGCCGATCAGCAAGAGACGCAACAGGGAGAGCGCCAGCAAAAAGCGCCGGTGACGCTTGAATGGACGCGCCATTACCATGGCGGGGAAGTTGCGTTCCGCTACCACCACCCCGAGCTGCCGCACGGAACGATCGTGCGCTTCACCGGGCCGGCCGACTTCGCCGAGGGCCTGGGGACCGTGTCTTGCGCTCTTGATCTCGCGCCGCAGCAGACGCGCACGCTGGGCATCGATGTCTCGCCCGTCTTCAAGGGGGAGCGGATCGACCCGTTCTATGGACTCGACGGCGTCATCAGGGACGGTTGCCCGGCGGACCAGGTGCGCCAGGAATGGAACGCGGGTTGCGTCGAGCTGCGCGCGGCCAATCCAGTGGTGCAGACCGCCTGGGATCGCGCTGCGGCCGATCTCGGCTCCCTGCACCTGCTCGAAGGCGAGGGGCCAGAGCGATTCACGCCGGCGGCCGGCATCCCGAACTACACTGGGCTGTTCGGACGTGACACGCTGGTCGCGGCATGGCAGTCCGCGCTGCTCAACCCGGCGACCTTGCGCGGCACGCTGCGCCTCATCGGGAAATGGAACGCGCGGGAGTACGACGACAGGTACGACGCCCAGCCGGGCAAGGTGCTGCACCAGCGCCAGCTCAGTCCGCTGGCCTTGCTCGGCAAGAATCCGTTCCTGCATTACTATGGGGACTACTCGGCTCCCGGCCTGTTCCTGCTCGGGCTCGCGACCGACCTTGCCCAGTCGGGCGACACGGCGTTCTTCCTGTCGATGCGCGACAAGGCGCTCGCCACCCTGGAGTGGATGGACCGGGACGGCGACTCCGATCACGACGGTTTCTACGAATACCAGACGCGCGCCGGAAAATCGGGGACCAAGAACCAGGGCTGGAAGGATTCCAGCCAGGCGATCCTGCACGCGGATGGCCGCATGGTGGACGACCCGATCGCCGTCTGCGAGGTGCAGGGCCTCTACTACGTCGCGAAGCAGGCGATGGCCCTGACCTTCGCCGCCGTCGGCGAGCACGCGCGCGCGACCGATCTGCGGGCCCAGGCCGACGCGTTAAAGCGGCGCTTCAACGATCGGTTCTGGCTGGAGGAGGAGCGATACATCGCGCTCGCGCTCGACCCCGACAAGCGCCCGGTCCGGAGCATCGCCTCGAACCCTGGCAGTTGCCTGGCCTATGGCATCGTTGATGCCGACAAGGCGCAGGCCGTCGCGGATCGCTTGATGGCGCCCGACATGTTCAGCGGCTGGGGCATCCGCACGCTGTCGAGCGAGCATCCTGCCTACAACCCGCTCGCCTACCACCTCGGCACGGTCTGGCCGTTCGAGAATGCGGGAACAGGCTTCGGCTTGAAGCGGTACGGATTCGATTCGGCAATGCATCGCTTGGCCAAGGGCCTGTTCGACGCCAGCCAGTTGTTCCATCTCGACCGCCTGCCCGAAGTGTTCGGCGGACATCCGCGCGACCGCCGGCACCCGCACCCCGGAATCTACCCCGGCGCCTGCGCGCCGCAGGCGTGGTCGGCCAGTGCGATCATCCTGTTGATCCAGTCGATGCTCGGACTGGTGCCGCTCGCTCCGCTGAACACCCTGATCGTGAACCCCGATTTGCCCGAGTGGCTGCCGGAAGCGAGTCTGCAAGGCGTCCAGGTTGGCGCGGCGCGCGTGGACCTGCGCTTCTGGCGCGACGATTCCGGCTTCACGAATCACCAAGTCACGCAGGCGAGCGGCGGCGTGACCGTGCGCCGCTACAAGCGCCCGGACGGGTTCGGTCCTGATGACTTGCTGGCCGCCGCCATGCGCGAGGTGATCGGTTAGGACCGCGCCTTACTGGCTGGCGGAGCCGTCGCGAAACCCCAGGGCGGGGCGATGCAGGAACGTGATGGATGCGAACGCGCCGAGCCAGGAACCGGCGGCGGCAAAGATGACATAGACCCAGTTCTCCGTGTAGCTGATGACCGCGTAGGAAGAGAGCAGGTACCAAACACTGCTCCAGGTCGCGGCGGGTACTCGCCTGCGGGCCACGACGGCCGAGGTGAACATCACATAGACCGCGTCAGTCGCGGCGGTCGCGAGCAGGACGCCAGCCGCAGTCAGGGGAGTGATGGACGAGATCACGGTTCGCGCTCCTGTGCCATTGTCACGACAGCCACGGGCGATGCGCCCTTGTTTTGAAACGTCTCTGTCCATTGACCGCGCCCGCGCCATCGGGTGAGATCGCCGGAATCAGAACACGCGAAGGGGGCGGGATGCAGCCTGATTACAACGTTGCGATCATCGGCGCCGGGTTCGCCGGCATCGGCATGGCGCTGCGGCTCAAGCGCGACCGCGAGGACAGCTTTATTGTCCTCCAAAAGGCGAGCCGGGTCGGCGGCACATGGCGCGACAACGTCTATCCAGGCGCCGCCCGTAATGTGCAATCCCATCTCTACTGGTTCTCCGAGAATGGTGCATATGGGCGCGGCTTGTGTGTAACACGCGAAGCGCTCTCAACGAGCTGTTGGCCCCCGGACCTGAACCGCCATGAAGTTCGGCATCTTCTACGAGCTGCAACTGCCCCGGCCCTGGACCGAGACCAGCGAGTATGACCTCTTCCAGCAGGCGCTCGGCCAGATGGAGCTGGCTGACCGGCTTGGCTACGATTACGTCTGGATGGTGGAGCATCATTTCCTGGAGGAGTACTCCCACTGCTCCGCCCCGGAGGTGTTCCTCGGCGCCGCCAGCCAGCGCACGAAGCGCATCCGCCTCGGTCACGGCATCGTGCAGCTCACCACCAACCAGCCGCAGCGCGTGGCCGAACGCATCGCGACGCTCGACCTGCTCTCCGGCGGGCGCGTCGATCTCGGCATGGGCGAGGCGGCGGGACCGGCGGAGCTGCACCCCTTCAGTGTCCGCGTGCGCGACAAGCGCGACCGGTGGGAGGAGGCGGTGCGCGCCATCATCCCGATGTTCTCGCGCACCTCCTGGGAGTTCCACGGCCAGTATCACGACTTTCCCGCCCGCAACGTCGTCCCCAAGCCGATGCAGAAGCCGCACCCGCCGCTTTGGGTCGCGTGCTCCAACATCCAGACCATCGCCGACGCGGGCGCGTGGGGAATGGGCGCGCTCGGGTTCAGCTTCGTCTCGCCCGAAGCGGCGCGGGCCTGGGTTCATCGCTACTATAACACGCTGCTGCGCGCCCCACGCCGGCTTGCCGCGTATCCGGCAAACCCGAACATCGCCATCGTCAACGGCTTCATGTGCGCGCCGACCGACGAGGAGGCGATCGCGCTCGCGGCCGGCTGGACGTTCTTCATCTTCGCACTGTCCTATTACGGCCGAAAGGGCGTCGATGCGCCGGGGCAGGGCAATCTATGGCGCGAGTACCAGTCCTGGCGCGGCACGGAGAAGGCCCAGGCGGCGCTCCGCAACGGGCTGATCGGCTCGCCCGACACGATCCGCCAAAGGCTCCGCCAGTTCGAGGCGGCGCATGTCGATCAGGTGATCCTGCTCAACCAGGCTGGCAAGACCAGCGACGCGGCGATCCGCGACAGCCTCGACCTGTTCGCGCGCGAGGTGATGTCGGAGTTCCACGACCGCCAGCCAGCGCAGGAGGCGTGGAAGCAGGACGTGCTCGCCGGCCACGTCGAACTGGAAGAGATCGACACGGCCGGTTTCGACCTCTATGCGCACCAGAACGAGGATATCGTGCGGCTGACGCCCGAGCAGCTCAAGCAGCGCATGGCGGAGAAGGAACGCGCGAGGGTGGGCGGCTGAGATGCTCCGCTTTGGCGTCTTCGATCACATGGACCGAAGCGCCGTCGCGCTCTCGGCGTTCTTCGCAGACCGGCTGGCCCTGGTCGAAGCGTATGACCACGCCGGCTTCTACGGCTATCACGTAGCCGAGCACCACGCCACGCCCCTTGGGCTCGCGCCCTCGCCGAGCGTCTGGCTGGCGGCGGTGGCGCAGCGCACCCGCCGGCTGCGCTTCGGGCCGCTGGTATACACGCTGCCGCTCTATCATCCGCTGCGCGTCATCGACGAGATCTGCATGCTCGATCAGATGAGCGAAGGGCGCCTGCTGCTGGGCGTGGGACGCGGCACCTCGCCGATCGAGCTGGACTACTGGGGCGTCGACCACGAGGCCGCGCCTTCCATGTACCAGGAGGCGCTGGAGGTCGTGCTGCGCGGCCTGGCGACGCGCGAGCTGAGCTTCACCGGCCGTTTCTACCGCTATGACAAGGTGCCGATCGAGCTGGAGCCGTTCCAGCGCCCGCATCCCCCGCTGTGGTACGGCATCGGCCGGCCCGAAAGCGTGCCCTGGGCGGCGCGCAACCGGGTGAACATCGTCTCCAACCTGCCGCCCGCCCCGATGCGCGCGCTGACCGACCGCTATCGCGCGGAATGGGCGGCGCTAGGCCAACCGCCGTCCGACCTGCCTTTCATGGGCCTGAGCCGGCACATGGTAGTCGCGGACACCGAGGCGGAGGCGCTTGCGGTGGCGCGTCCCGCCTATCGTCTCTGGCGGGCAAGCTTCATGAAGCTGTGGCTGAAGCACGGGCAGTTGCCGGCGCCGCACGCGATCTTCCCCGAGACGTTCGACGAGGCCCAGCAAGCCGGCCGCGCGCTCGCCGGCACGCCCGCCACGCTGCGCGACCGCCTGCATGCCTTGCGCGAGGAAAGCGGCGCCACCTACGTGCTGTGCCGGTTCGCCTTCGGCGACATGCCAAGGGAGGCCGCGCTGCGCTCGATCGCGCTGTTCGCGCGCGAGGTGATGCCGGCATTCGGGCCGCAATGAGACTCCGAGGAGGCGCTAGATGACGCAGGCCGAAGGTGAACGGACGTACCGGTTCATGGTGTTCAGCAATCCCGTGTCCGGCAAGGAGCAGCAATACCTCGACTGGTACCGCGGGCAGCACATCCATGACCTGCTGCGGATCCAGGGGGTCGTGGCGGCGCAGATGTTCAGGGCCGCCGATGTGCAGTACGGGCCCACGTCCCTGCCCCAGCGCTACGTGATGATTTGGGAGATTCGGACCCACGACCTTGCGTCCGTGTTCGAAACCATGAAGGAAAATCTCCGGACCGGCCTCACGGTGGGCTCGGATGCGTTCGATTGGGAAAGCCTCATGGCCATGACCGTCGAGCCGGTCTCGCGCCGGGTGACATCGGATCAGGTAGCGGGCGAGGCGGTGGACAGGGTGCGGGAGCTGGCTGGCACCGGGGAGCGGTAACAGGCGGCTCTATCGCTCGCGTGAAGCGAGGCGGCAGTGGTAAAGCGGGTCACCTTGTAAAGGAGGACTCCATGGCACAGCCGGTCTTGCTGCTCACCGGCGCCAGCCGGGGCATCGGGCACGCCGCCGTGAAGCGGTTCAGCGACGGGGGGTGGCGCGTGCTGACCATCTCGCGCCACGCGTTCGACTCCCGCTGCCCCTGGGAGGGCGGGGCGCGCAACCACATCCAGCTTGACCTCTCCGACATCGACAATGTCGAAGCGGCGATCCCGCGCATTCGCGACATCGCCGAGGGCCGGCTCGACGCGCTCATCAACAACGCGGCGATCTCGCCCAAGACGCCGGGCGGGACCAAGATACCCAGCCTCGCGATGCCCTATGCCGACTGGGTGCATGTCTTCAACGTGAACCTGTTTGCCGCGGTGGCCCTGGTCCAGGGGCTGAAGGACTACCTCCTCGCCTCCCGCGGGGCTGTGGTGAACATCACCTCCATCGTCGGCACCCGCGTTCATCCCTTCGCCTCCGCCGCCTACGCCTGCTCCAAGTCGGCGCTCGGCGCGCTGACGCGGGAGATGGCGAGCGAACTGGGCGCGAGCGGCGTGCGGGTGAACGCGGTTTCGCCAGGCGAGATCGAGACCTCCATTCTCTCGCCCGGCACCGATGACATCGTGGAGCGCCAGATTCCGATGCGCCGCATGGGCCAGCCGCGGGAGGTGGCGGAGCTGCTGTTTTTCCTCTGCTCGGACAAGGCCCGCTACATCACCGGCTCGGAGATGTTCATCGATGGCGGCCAGCACGTCTGATTGATGTAGACAATAATTGCGGGGTCGTTCATACGGTCGGGCCGCCTCACCAAAACCGTGAGTGGCCCTGATGCCCGGCTTCGATCGCCTCCGCCTTTCGCCTTTCATGCTACGATGCAGCGCGCTGCTTCTGGCGCTCGCGGCATCCGGATGCGCGGGCTCAGGCGGCCAGCACGCGGCCGCCACGTCGGCCCAAGAGGCCGAGATCGCAGCCGCAGTGGGCAACCGGTCCGAGGCGGTCGCGCTGCTCGGGCGCGCGGCGGAACAGGCGCCCACGGACCTTGCCCTGCAAATCCGCTACGCGCGCGCCTTGGCCCAGTCCGGGCGAAGCGGCGAGGCGATCGCGGTGGCCCAGGCCGCCCGCGCGCGCGGGCTGCCGTCGCGGCCGATCGATGGCCTGATCGGGCGGCTGCAAGTCCAGGCGGGGGACGGAACGGGGGCGGAGGCGACCTTCGGACGCCTGGTCGCGGCTTCTCCCGGCGACCCGGCCGCGCTGAACGGCCTCGGCTTGGCGCGCGTGCTGCGCGGCAACCTGTCCGGGGCCGAGAGCGCGTTCCGGCAAGCCGCTGCCCGCGCGCCAGGAGATCTTGCGTCCCGCAACAATCTCGGCCTCGTCCTGGCACTGGAGGGCCGGGAAAACCTCGCGGTGCCGTTGCTGGAGGAGCTGCGCCAGGAGACGCCCGGCTCGCGAAGGGTGCGCCACAACCTCGCCCTCGCGTACGCGGCGGCGGGGCAGGAAGGGAACGCCCAAGCGCTGCTCAAAGTCGATCTGCCGGAATCGCAGGTGGGGAAGGCGACGCGGGCCTATGCCGGGCTCGTGGATGGCGCTCCGGCGCAGCCCCGGATGGAGATGGCGGACGCGTCACTCCCGCGAGCGGTGGATGCATCGGCGCCCGTATCCCGATCGCGCCGCCACGCCTGCCATCATGGGTGCCGGTCCGTACACCGCGTGGCCTCGCGTGCCACTGCGCGGGCGCGGCCTCTGGACGTGACCGAGTCACAATTGTAACAATTCGTGAACGAATCCGAGCGCGGTGTTCCGGCACGGATACCGTGACGCGGGCATGGTGTATAGCCGGTTATCATGGCACCCGAGCGCGGATAAACCCCGGCCGTTCGATCTAGACCTCGCCTTCTGGCCTAGATCGCTAGTCGAATCCGGCGGCCAGACTTCGAGGTTTTATTTCTCTTATACTAACGGTCAAAGTGACTTCTCCCGGACAGGCTTCGATATACTGTAACTGATTCCAGGCATATTTTAGAGATAGCTGGATTCGGCAAGTCTTCCGTTTTTTCGGAATGCCGGTCGTGCCCTGTGCCACGGGCATGAAAGGGACATGCCGTCCTAAAATAGTTGACATATCGGAACGTAACTTAATAAGAAACGACATGCCGAAGGCGCCTAAGACGGTGCTTCAAGGATCAATCAGCGGGCCGCGCGAAGCGACCCACGCCGCAGAGGAGAGAACGATGTCGAACGTCATGGCCCGCGTTCGCCAGCTCAACACCGACAAGCGCGGCATCGCCGCTCTCGAATACGCCCTGCTCGCCGCGTTCGTGGCGCTGGCGGTCATATCCGGAGCGGGCTTTTTCGGAAATAAGGTCAGCGGCTACTTCCACTCGCTCGGTGCTAGCGTTGCCGCCATGAACAGCGCTCCTGCCGCCGGTCAGTAAGACCATCCAAGTTCACGAACTCTCATAGACAAACAGGAGATAGCCATGTCGAACGTCATCACCCGCGTCCGCCAGCTCAATGCCGACAAGCGCGGCATCGCCGCTCTCGAATACGCCCTGCTCGCCGCGTTCGTGGCGCTGGCGGTCATATCCGGAGCGGGCTTTTTCGGAAATAAGGTCAGCGGCTACTTCCACTCGCTCGGCGCTAGCGTTGCCGCCATGAACAGCGCTCCCGCCGCCGGTCAGTAAGCGGGACCGGCAATCAGCGGCTCGGAAGCGACCCCGGGCCGCAACGCCGTTCAGCCGTTCACGCCTCGTTAGCACCGCTACGGTAATGAACGCAGGTTCCTGCCGATGCGAGGAGCGATCCGCGATGGCTGCACTCCAAACCGTGACGACGGTGCTCCTAATCGGCCCGCTCGGCATCGCCGCATTGCACGACGCCGCCTTCCGCACCGTCCCGAACTGGGTCAGCCTCGCCCTGGCCTGCGGGGGCCTCGCGCTCCGGGTCCTGCATCACGACCTGCTGCCGAGCCTCGCCGTCGCGGCGGGGCTTTTCGCGCTGCTCGCCCTGCTCTGGACCCGTGGCCTTGTCGGCGGCGGCGACGTGAAGCTGGCGGGCGCGGCCGCCCTGGCGGTGCCGCCCGCCGCCGTGCCCGGCTTCGTCCTTGCCGTCTCCATCGCCGGGGGCGCGCTCGCCATCCTCTACCTGATGCTCTCGCTGATCGTGCCCAGGCCCGCGCCGGGAGCGCGCCGCTCCCTGCCCGCCCGCCTGCTCAAGGCGGAAGCCTGGCGCGTGCATCGTCGCGGTCCCCTGCCCTACGCGGCGGCCATCGCCGCGGGCTGCCTGTTCACGCTCCTGCCGGCCTGATCCATCATGGTTCGCATCGCCGCCATCCTCGCCCTGCTCGCCGGCATCGCCGGGCTCGCCGGCGTCCTCCTGGTCGGCATGCATCCCGCAGCGCCGCCGAAGCCGCCGGTCGCTGCACTCCCGCCCCCGGCCAAGCTGCGCATCCTTGTCGCCGCGCGCCCCGTTCATGCCGGAACGCTGCTCGTGCCCGACGACATCGAGGGGCGGGAGGTGCTTCCCGCCGACATGCCCTCGGGCGCGTTGCGCGACGAGAGCGATACGCGCATCGGAATCCGTGGCGCGATGGTCCGCCGCTCCATGGTCAAGGGCGATCCGATCAACGGCACGGACCTGCTGAAGCCGGGCGACCGCGGCTTCCTCGCCGCGGTGCTGCGGCCGGGGATGCGGGCGGTCAGCGTGGGCGTCGATCTCGTCGCCGGCACCGCCGGGCTGATCTGGCCGGGTGACTATGTGGACGTGATCCTGACCCAGACGATCGACGGCCAGTCCGCGCCGCTCGACCGGCGCGTCTCGGGCGAGGCGGTGCTGGAGAACGCCCTGGTGATCGCGATCGACCAGCAGATCGTGCATGGTAGCGCGCCGGACAGCGTGCTGCCGACCGCGACCATGAACAACCGGACCGTCACGCTGGAAGTCACCGAGCGCGACGCCGAGCGCATCGCCGTGGCCACGCGGCTCGGCAAGGTGGCGCTCGCGGTGCGCGCGGCCGAGGCCGGCCCCGGCGGAGACACGCGAGCCGCCGGAGCCAAGCCGGCACAGCCAGCCGTGGTCTGGGGTGGCGACGTCGCGGCGGCGCTGCGCGAAAAACCTCTTAGCAAACCGAATACAATTGTGAAATTATTTCCGGGAGCTGCACAACCGGTCGAGTTCAAATACTGATGCTCGCATTCAAGCCGATCCCGGTCCTGATCGCCCTGTGCCTCGGGGCACAAGCCGCATTCGCCGCCTCGGCGGGGTTAGCGCGCTATTCTTCCGGCATGCGCTCGGTCCGCCCGGTGTCCGCGCGCCACTCTATCCTCGTGCTGGAGGCGGGTTCCGGGCGCGTGCTCCAGGCCGGGCGGCCCATCGCCAACCTGTTCGCCGCCGATCCCAAGGTCGCGGAGGTGCGCCCGGCCAGCCCCACCAGCCTGTTCGTCTTCGGCGTCGCCCCCGGCCGCACCACCATCGCCGCCTTGGACGAGGCCGGCGGCGTGGTCGCGCAATACGATGTGCTGATCCGCCCCTCCACCTACGGGGCCACGGAGGCGCGGAGCGCGATCGCCGGCGCCCTCCCCGGAACCGGCGTCAGGGTCGCCACCACCCCGAACGGTCTCACCGTCAACGGCACGGTTTCGACCCCCGCCGAGGCGGAGCGCGCGATGACGGTGCTGCGCGGCTACGCCACCGACAAGCAAACCATCGACAACCGCCTCTCGGTGCTATCCGCGACGCAGGTGAATCTGCGCGTCCGCATCGCTGAGGTCGCCCGCAGCGTGACCCGCCAGTTCGGCATCAACTGGGCGGCGCTCGGCACCATTGGCAAGTTCAGCATCGCCACGAGCCTTATCTGTACTAAACCGCGTCTAATTCGAGAACCGTAGTTTCTCCTCCTCGGGATCGAGGTGATCCTTGACCCAGAGGCGATCAGCGACGGCACAAGGATCGGCGTTGACGGAGGCCTCGAAGGCGGCGACGCTGCGGGTCAGATCCTCGGCGGTGGCGTGGCAGTGATGGTAGGTGACGTCCTCGCGTAGCCAGCGCCACAGCGGCTCGACCGCCATCAGGTCAGGACTATAGCCCGGCAGTGGCAGCAGGTGGATGTCCAGGCGCGCCGCGGCGGACCAGACCATCTTGGCGCGATGATAAGGCGCCTTGTCCCAGACCACGATCAGCTTGCCGGTGGGGATCTCGGCGCGCAGTCGGCGCAGCACGTCGATGGTATGCGCGCCATTGGCCCGCGCATAGGGCCAGATCCGCACCCGGCCCTCGTTGTAAAGATATAGGCCATAGAACGAGACCTTGGCCTTCAGACCGGGTGAGGATGAGGCGACGTGGAAGCGCTTGCCGCGCTCGCCCCAGCCGTAGCCGAGGTCGACATCCTGGTGGATGTGCGCCTCATCGAGATAGACCAGGTGATGGTGCTCATCACGCGCACCATCCAGCAAGGGGCCAATCTGGGCGATGAAGGCCTCCCGTTGCTCGGGCTTGCCGCGGCCGAGCAGCTTGCGGGCCTTCTTCCACGACAGGTTCAGCCGGTGCAGTGCCTGGCGGATGGTCTCGCGGCAGCAGCGGCGGGCGAACTGCGCCCGCACGAAGCCAACCAGACGCCGCAGTGTCCAACGTGGCTTTACATCGGCTCCGGCGACCGGTGGACTGGCCGCTTGGCGCTGTGCGGCACGGACCTGATCGCCAAGCGCGGCGGCGACGTCCGGGCAAAGGGGGGGCGGCCACCGGTGCGCTGATACGTCAGCGCCTTGGGGCCGTGTTCGTTGTAGGTGTGCAGCCAACCCATCACGGTTTGCGCTCGTCGTCCCGTGCGTTCGGCAACCGCCGTGGCACAACTGCCTTGAGCAATCTCGTGCAGCGCCAGGAAGCGTTCGCGGCTGCGGGGATGCGCGGCGGTCAGCGCCAGATGGCGCAGATCCGCCACTGTCTGGTCCCAACGCTGATGATCAACTCGTAACACTGATCTGAAAAAGCCTTGTTCCAGGAAAGACCATCAAATGGGAACAGCACAATTCCCAGCCAAGGAAAAACCAACGGCCTCAAAGTGGACGCGGTTTAGCTAGAATTTAATCTGACAATCTGGTTTGTTTGGTGCGGGCAACCCGGGATCGGAGGAGGGAAACGCCTTCCTCCGGTCGCCCAGAACCGAGGAACCAACCATGACCAACGAACGCAAGGTGATCCGGGCCAAGGTGGGCCTGCTCGAGCTGGCCAAGCAGCTCGGCAACGTGTCCCAGGCCTGCAAGATCATGGGCTACAGCCGGGACAGCTTCTATCGCTTCCAGGAGCTCTATGAGAAAGGCGGCGAGGTCGCGCTGGCCGAGATGACCCGACGCAAGCCGATCCTGCGCAACCGGGTGGAGCCGCAGATCGAGCAGGCGATCGTCGAGCTGGCGATCGAGCAGCCAGCCTATGGCCAGGTCCGGGTCGCCAACGAGCTCAGGCGCCGCGGCCTGACCGTCTCGCCGGCCGGGGTGCGCTGCGTCTGGCAGCGCCATGACCTGGAGACCATGAAGAAGCGGCTGAAGGCGCTGGAGGCCAAGAGCGCGCAGGACGGCCTGGTGCTGACCGAAGCCCAGGTCGTCAGCCTTGGAGCGGGCGCGGCAGGACAACGAGGCGCACGGCGCGTTCGACAGCGAGTGCCCGGGCTACTGCGCGGCGCAGGACACCTTCTACGTCGGCACGCTCAAGGGGGTCGGGCGGGTCTACCAGCAGACCTGCATCGACACCTATTCCAAGGTGGCCTTTGCCAAGCTCTACGATCGCAAGACCCCGATCACCGCCGCCGACCTGCTGAACGACCGCGTGGTGCCGTTCTTTGACGAGCACGGGGTCAAGCTGTCCCGGGTGCTGACCGATCGCGGCACCGCGTATTGCGGCACCTCGCAGGCCCACGAATACGAGCTCTACCTGGCGATCGAGGACATCGACCACAGCCGGACCAAGGCCAGGAGCCCGCAGACCAACGGGATCTGCGAACGCTTCCACAAGACGGTGCTGCACGAGTTCTACCAGGTCGCCTTCCGCAAGCGCATCTACGGCAGCATCGAGCAGTTGCAGGCCGATCTTGATGACTGGGTCGCCGGCTACAACGAGCAGCGCCCGCACCAGGGCCGCTGGTGCTACGGCAAGACCCCGATGCAGACCTTCCTTGACACCATCCCGCTTGCCAGGGAGAAAATGCTCAACGCCGCCTGACGCCGGTCAGACATGATCCATCCGACACCAAACAGGCCGACTGTCAGATCAAATATCAGCTAGTACACCTTATCGACCCGCTCACCGATCCCACCAATCCACCAAACCGAATTCTTGCTTCGTATGTCAACACAGGGGTGAACGCCAACGCGGTGCTCGACCTGCTCGCGCAGGACAACCTGGCGACCATCCTGGCCGAGCCGAACCTGACCGCAGTGAGCGGGGAGACCGCGAGCTTCCTCGCTGGCGGCGAGTCCCCGATCCCGGTGGCGCAGGAGAACCAGACCATCACCATCGAGTTCAAGCAGTACGGCGTGTCGCTCGCCTTTGTCCCGACCGTGCTCTCGCCCGATCGCATCAGCCTGCATGTGCGCCCGGAGGTGAGCCAGCTCACCACACAGGGCGCGGTGCAAATCCAGGCCGGCAACAGCACGCTGGTAATCCCGGCGCTCAACGTCCGCCGCGCCGATACCACGGTGGAGCTGGGCAGCGGACAGAGCTTCGCCATCGCCGGCCTGTTGAGCGCCCAGAGCACGCACGGCGCGAGCGGCCTGCCATACCTCGGAGAGCTGCCCGTGATCGGCGCGCTGTTCCGCTCCGACAAGTTCCAGCGTCAGGAATCCGAGCTGGTGATCCTTGTCACCCCGTACATCGTCCGCCCGGTCAGCGACCCCCGGCGCCTCGCCGCGCCGACCGATGACTTCGTGCCGCCGAACGACGCCGACCGCGTCCTCTACAACCGCCAGCGCGGCACCGCCGCCAGCATGCCTCGCCCGATCATCGGCGATGCCGGCTTCATGATGAACTGAGAGGCGGCCATGCGACGCTCCCTGCCCGCCCTGCTGCTCCTCCTCCCGCTCGCCGCGTGCGGTAGCGATCTGGGCGAACCCTACACGCGCCCGTACACCTGGGAGCCCGCGCACGTGAACGAGGCCAACCTGCAAGCGATGGTGGCCGATCCGCGCGACCTCGTCCTCGGCCGCGACGCCGCGAGCGTGCCAAGCCAGGGCGCGGCGCTGGCGGTCGCGCGGCTGCGCGCCGACCGCGTGAAGCCGTTGCCGGACAGCGGGCTCGCCAAGCTCGTCATCACCGGCACGCCGCAGGCGGCGCCTGCGGGCGGTCCCTGATGCCCGATGGCATCCTCGCTCCATCCCCGAACGACGTGGTACCGCGCCGACCGCGCCCGCCTCGTCGCCTTCGCCCAGGACGCGGAGACAGAGGCCATCTTCCGCGACGCGTTCGGCGCGCTTGGCGCCGATCAGGCCAGCGTTCGCCGTGGCGCTCTGGCGGCGGCGAAGCAGGCCCTGCAACGAATGCCCACGCCGGCCAACTTGATTATCGATGTGTCAGGATCGGCCAACCCGATCACGGACCTCGACGACCTCGCCCAATTCGTCGAGCCCGGCGCCCGCGTGCTGGTTGTCGGCGAGAGCACCGACCTCGCGTTCTATCGCCGCCTCACGCGCGGGCTCGGGGTGCTCGAATACCTTGCGAAGCCGCTCAACCGCGATCTGGTGGAGCGGCACTTCCTGCCGCTCGTCTCGGGACGGAGCGGCGCGGATAGCCTGGTGCGCGGCGGTCGCGTGGTGTCGGTCATCGGCGTGCGCGGCGGCGTCGGCGCCTCGACCATCGCCGCCAACCTCGCCCTCTTGCTCGCCGAGGAAAAGCGGCACCACACCTTGCTGCTCGATCCCGACCTGCACGCCGGCACGGTCTCCCTGCTGCTCGGCGGCGAGGTGGGCGGCGGCTTCCGCCAGGCGCTTGAGGCTCCCGATCGCGTGGACGAGCTCTTGGTGGAGCGCGTCGCCCAGCGCCTCAGGGAGCGGCTGCACGTCATGGCCGCCGAGGAGAACCTCGACAGCCTGCCGCGCATCGAGGACGGCGCCGCCCAGCGCCTGATCGAGGTGGTGCGCCGCCGCTACAACGTGGTGCTGATCGACCTGCCCCGCGCGCCGAGCGTGCTGCACCGGGAACTGCTGGACCACTCGCATCAGCGCGTCATCGTCATGGACCCGTCGCTCGCCGCGATCCGCGACGCGCTGCGCCATCTCGCCCTGAGCAACGGGCCGGGCCAGTTCGGGCCGCCGCTCCTGATACTGAACCAGAGTGGCGCTCCGGGGATGCTCTCGCCCAAGCAGGTGCGCGCGGCACTGGGGCGGGCGCCCGACATCGAGATCCCCTACCTGCCCCGGCAGGTCCGGACAGCGGCGACGCTGGGCAGCCCGCCATCCTCCGCCGTGGCGCGTTCCGCCGCGAGATCGCGCGCCTCGGCCGCGAGGTCGTGCCCGCCATCGCCGAGGCGCGCGTGCCCGCGAAACGCTGGTGGCGGCGGTGAGCGCGCAGGGGGGCTTCGGCCGCCGCGCGGGCGGCACAGATGCTCCGGCGCCAGCCGGCGCGTCCGTTCCGAGCCGGTCGGAGCCACCCCCCTCCTCGCTCTCCGAGCTGCGCGCCGTGTGCCTCTCGCGCCTGGACCCGTCCTCGGTCAGCGGCGCCACGCCGGAGCGGCTCTCCCTCGAGGTCGAAAGCCTGATCGCCGAGATCGCCGACGAGAACCGCATCCAGCTCAACGGGCGCGAGCAGCGCCAGCTCGCGGCCGAGCTGGTGCATGACATGCTCGGCCTCGGGCCGCTGGAGCCCCTGCTCGACGACGAGACGATCACCGACATCATGGTGAACGGCCCGGACCGGGTCTTCGTCGAGCAGCGCGGCAAGCTCGTGCTCTCGCCCGTGCGCTTCCGGGACGCGGCGCACGTCGCCAACATCGGCCAGCGCATCGCCGCCGCCGTCGGGCGCCGCGTGGACGAGAGCAGCCCGATGGTGGATGCACGCCTCGCCGACGGCTCGCGCGTCAACATCGTCTTCCCGCCGCTGGCGCTGAACGGGCCGTGCCTCTCGATCCGCAAGTTCGCCCGCCGGGTCATCGACTTCCCGAAGTTGCTCGCCAACGGCTCGATCACGCCGCCGCTCGCCCGCATCCTGGAGATCGCGGGGCGCTGCCGGCTCAACATCATCATCTCGGGCGGCACCGGGTCGGGCAAGACCACGCTGCTCAACGCGATCTCGCGCATGATCGATCCGGGCGAGCGCATCGTCACCATCGAGGACGCTGCCGAGCTTCAGTTGCAGCAGCCGCATGTCGTGCGGCTGGAACGCGCCCGTCCAACCTGGAGGGGCGCGGCGAGGTGGCGCAGCGCGACCTGCTGCGCAACGCGCTCCGGATGCGCCCCGACCGCATCATCATCGGCGAGGTGCGCGGCGCGGAAGCGTTCGACATGCTGCAAGCGATGAACACCGGCCACGATGGCAGCATGAGCACGATCCACGCCAACACCGCGCGCGACGCCGTCATGCGCATCGAGAACATGGTCCAGATGGGCCAGGCCAACCTGCCGGTGCGCGCGATCCGCACCCAGATCGTCGGCGCCGTTGATCTCATCGTGCAGGTCGAGCGGATGCGCGACGGCGTGCGCCGCGTCTCCCAAATCTCCGAACTGGTCGGGCTGGAAGGCGACGTCGTGACGATGAACGACATCTTCCAGTTCGACTACGACGGCGAGAACCCGGACGGCACCATCCGCGGCAAGTACCGGATGTCGCGCGTCCGCCCCAGCTTCGTCGAGCGGCTGACCTATTTCGGCCAGGACCGCGCCTGGATGACCGCGCTCGCCGAGGGGGAGGGCTAGCTGCTCCACCTCTCTGCCGTGCTGGCTCTGATCGGCGCCGCCATGCTCGGCCTGGTGCTGGCCGGGCTCGCCACCCTGGCGGTGGACGCGCGGCGGCGCGTTTCGCGGCGCGCCTGGTCTCGGTCTCGCGCGCTTACGCGCCCGCGACGCTAGCGGGACGAGGCGCCCGGTCTCTGCCCGGCCTTGATGTCAGCCCCGAGGCGCTGGCCAAGATCGCGCGCCTGTTCCGCTACGACCCCGAGCACAGGGAGCATTACCCGCTTCCCTGGCACGCGGTCTTCGCCGCCACGCTTGTCCTCGCACTGGTCATCGCGCGGGTCGGCGCCTACCTGGTCGGGCCGCTGGGCTACGCGTCCTTTCCCCTCGCCTGGGTCTTCGTCACGCGCGGCGTGTTCAAGCGCTGGCAAGCCAAGCGCCGGCAGAAGCTGTTCCGCCAACTCCCGGACGCGCTCTCGATGGTGATCCGCGCCGTGCGCGCCGGCATTCCCGTCACCGAATCGCTCGGCACGGTCGGGCGCGAGGCGCCCGCTCCCACCGGGGCCGAGTTCCGGCGGCTGTACGACGAGATCTCGATCGGCCTGTCGCTCCAGGACGGGCTGTGGGAGATGGCGCGGCGGACCGGGCTGCCCGAGTACCGCTTCTTCGCGGTCGCGCTCTCTCTCCAGGGCCAGACGGGCGGCAACCTGACGGACACGTTGCAGAACCTCGCCGATGTCATCCGCCGCCGCGTCGCGATCGGCCGCAAGGGCATGGCGCTGACCTCCGAGGCGCGTACCACGGCGGCGGCGCTGGTGGCGCTGCCTTTCCTGGCCGGCGGCGGCCTCGCCCTCCTGCAACCAACCTATATCGGGCTGCTGTTCAGCGAGCGGCACGGCCGGCTGATCCTCGCCGCCGCCCTCCTCTCCCTCGGCCTCGGCGTGGGGTCGATGCGAATGATCATCGCGCGGACCCTGTCATGACAGACGATTTTGCCGGACGGGTCGGCCTGGCCGCCTGCCTCCTGCTGATCGCCTTCGCGGCATCTCTCTGGCACGGGCGGAAACAGGCCAGGGTAACGGCGCGCATCGCCCAAGTGCGCAAGGTGGCGGGCGTGGCCGGGCAGGCTGGCGGCCGCCCGACGCTCTCCGGGCTGCTGCGCCAACTGGGCGCGCGGATCGTCGCCAGCCGGCTGCTCTCGCCCAAGAACCTGCACGCGTTCGAGCAGACCCTGGCCAGTTCCGGCTTTCGCCCATCCCAAGCCCTGCCCTTATTCCTCGGCGCCAAGGTCGTGCTCCTGGTCGCGCTTCCGGCCGTCGGCCTGATCGTCGCCCAAGTGTTCGAACTCGCGTTCACGCCAGCGATGCTGGCCGTGGTTGGCTCGGCGATGGCCGGGCTGTTCGCCCCCGACCTGGTCATCCGTCGGCTCCGGCGCCAATACCTTGTCTCGGTCGAGCGTGGGATGCCGGACGCGCTCGATCTGCTGGTCATCTGCGCCGAGGCGGGTCTGCCGCTGGAGAGCGGCCTGGCGCGCGTCGCCGAGGAGCTGCGCGACGCCCGACCTCGCTCGAGCTCGCGACTATCGCCAGCGAAATGAAGATCCTGCCCGACCGGCGCCAGGCCCTCGTCAATCTCGGCCTGCGCACCGGGCTCGATTCCACCGTCCAACTCGGCGGCACGCTGGCCCAGACCCTTCAGTTCGGCACGCCGCTCACCCAGGCACTTCGCGTGCTGCCTCAGGAGATGCGCGATCTCGCGCTGATACGCTTCGAAGAGCGGGCGGCGCGGCTGCCGGTTTTCCTGACCATCCCGATGATCCTGTTCATCCTGCCCTGCGTCGTCCTCGTGGTCGGCGGCCCGGCCGCAGTCCAGGTGATGGAGATGGTGCGTGGGCATTGAGCGGGCACGCTACAGGGCGGGCGTCACCGCGCTGGAATTCGCGGCCGTCGCGCCCATCGCGCTGACGTTGGCCGCGCTGTTGATCGAGACCGGCTGGCAGCTCACCACGCAGGCCGCGCTGGAATACGGGGCGCGGCAGGCGGCGCGCTTCGGCACGACGGGCGGAACGGTCCCTTCCAATCTCGCCAGCGAGAGCCCGGCCCCGACGCGTGCGCAGGCGATCGCCCAGCTTGTCGCCCAGGCGGGCTACGGCATCATCAACAGCTCGCGGCTCAGCGTGACCATCCAATCCTACGCCGGGTTCCCGGTGGTCGGCCAAGCCGGAGCTTCCACACCCCGGACCGGGTGGCGCCGGCGCGGTCGTGCAGTATTCGCTGGTCTATCAACAGCCCTACCTCACCGGTTTCGCTCAGGCGATCCTCGGCTCCTCCCTCCAGCTCCATCACGCCAACCTGGTCGTGCAAAATGAGCCGTTTCCGCAATAGGCGGGGCGTGGGGGCGCTCGAGTTCGCCCTCCTCGCGCCTCTGCTCTTGTTGCTGTTCGCCGCCGGCACCGACCTGGTGAGCTGGTACTTGACCTGGCTGCGGCTCGACCGCGCGGCCGATGAGCTGTGCAACGTCATCACCCAGGCGAGCGCGCTGCACGCCGCCGACTTCGCCGATCCCTCGACCAACACGGGCTATTTCGCGGTCGCGCAGCAACTCGCCGGCTCGATGCCCGTCACCGGCCAGGGCGGCGCGACCATCGTCTCCGGCCTTGTCAATGACGGCACAACGACACGGATCGCCTGGCAGCAGCGCACCGGAAGCGGCGCGTATGTCAGCGCGCTCGGCGCGGCGGGACAAAGTCCCGTCCTACCGACAGGCTACACGGTGCCGAGTGGCCAGACCGCGATCGCGACGGAGACCTTCACCGGGATCACCCTATGGGTTCTCAGCATCAACATCATGAACTCGGCCGGCCCAACGTCGCTGAGCGCCTTCGCCATCTACCGGCCGCGATCGGCGGAGCTGTCCTCCGTGCAGCCATGAGCCTGTGGCGCGAGCGGCGTTCCAACGTCGCGCTCATGACGGTGGTTCTGATGGTGCCGGTGTTGGCGGCAGTTGGGCTGGCGGTCGACGCGACCGGCTTTGGATGGTGCAGTCGCGCATGACCGCCGCGCTCGACGCCGCCGCGCTGAACGGCGCGCGCGAGATCACGGTCAGCAGCCGCAATGTCGATATCCAGAACCTGTTCTGGGCGAATTTCCGGCGCTCCGCCCCGACATCGACGACCGGGATGTTCGGCACCACGATCACCAGCTTCACCATCACCCCGTTGGATGCGAACACGCTGAGCCTGTCGGTCGCGGGCACGTTGCCGACCACCTTCATGCAGCTCTTCGGCATCGCCACCATGCCGGTCGGCGCCACGAACGAGGTGGCGCGCGCCACGTACGGGATGGAACTGGCGCTGGTGCTGGACAACACGGGCTCGATGGCGGGCTGGCCGATCCAGTCGGTGATCACCTCGGCCACCGATCTGGTCAACATCCTCTACGGACAGAACACCAACGGCACCTACAACGACACGGTGCAGAACCTGTTTGTCTCAGTGGTCCCGTTCGCGGCCGAGTTGAACATCGGCCCAACCAACGCCGGCTGGCTCGCGCCCGGCAGCGACGTCTCCGCCGACGCCTATCCGCCCAAGAGCCCGTGGATGGGCTGCGTGATGGCGCGGGTGAAGACCGGCGACGACTTCACCGACGCCACCCCCGCGCAGGCGCCCTTCACGCCGTTCCTCTATCCTTCAACGTACAAGAAGTATCCCGTCACCGGCGACGACGACTGGATCCCGTCGAATGTCACCGACTACCAACAGGCGTCGTTGCCGGAGAACACGGCGGTCGGCCCCAATCTCGGCTGCCCAACCTGCCGGTCCTGCCGCTGACCGCGAGCCGCGCCACGGTGCTGGCGACCATCAACAAGATGGTGCCAATCCCGGGGCGGCACGTTCATCAATCTGGGCCTTCAGGCGGGCTGGTGGACGCTCAGCCCGAAATGGCGCGGCCTGTGGGGCAACCCGGCCTTGCCGCTCAACTACAACACGCCGTACATGCGCAAGGTCATCGTGCTTATGACCGACGGCAATAACGAATGGTACAACTGGCCGGGCGGGGCGCCGGGCGTCGGACCGGCGCCCTGGAAGAACGACGGCGACGCCGACTTCACCGCGTATGGACGCCTGAACAAGATCTGATGAACCTTCCGAACAACACGCAGGCCAACGCCACCGCCAACCTCAACACCCGCATGTCGCAGATGTGCGGCGTCATAAAGCAGAACGGGATCGAGATCTATACCGCCTTGTTCAATCACGACGGCAGCATCTCGGCCGCGACGCAGACCCTGTTCCAGAACTGCGCCACCGCGCCGGACCACTACTTCCTGACCCCCCACCCAGGCGCAGTTGCAGAACGCCTTCACCGAGATCGGCTCCCAGCTCGCCAATCTTCGCCTCGTCCAGTGAGGAGGCACCGCGCGTCGTGCCTGCTGGCGCTGCTTGCGTCGCTCGTCCTGGCGGCGCCGAGCGCCCGCGCCGCCGCGCGTTGCCTTGAGGAGGCCGCGAGCGCCGAGCGCCGGCACGGCCTGCCCGCCGGCTTGCTGCGCGCCATCGGCGTGGTGGAGAGCGGGCGCTGGAGCAACGAGGAACGCGCCGTCCTGCCGTCCCCGTTCGCGGTGAACGCCGCTGGCCAGTCCCGCTTCTTCAACACCGCCGCCGAGGCCGCCGCCTTCGTCGCTGAGCGCCAGCGCCAGGGTGTGCGCCTGATCGATGTCGGGTGCTTCCAGATCGATCTGTTTTACCATCCCACAGTGTTCCGCCGCATCGAGGACGCGTTCGACCCGGTCGCCAACGCCGAGTACGCCGCCGCCTTCCTCGCCCGGCTGCACACGGCCACCCACGACTGGTCGCGCGCGGTCGCCAGCTACCACTCGGCCCATGCCGGCCAGGGCCATCCCTATGCCGCCGCCGTGCTGGGCGCCTGGGGCCGTCCCGCCGAGGGCCGTCCCACGGCGCCCGCGCTTCCCGCCGTCACCACCGTAAGCTGGCAGCCATCCGAGTGGGTGGCGGGGGTCCACGTCCAGCGGCCCGGCATGGCGGGTAGCGTGATGCCCCGGCGAGCCGGGCCGCGCCTGCCGGCGGTGTTCACCCCGACGTCCTGACCCGCTATCGTCGGCCCTGAATGGCAACCGACGAGCCGCTGCCGATCGCGGTGCTGACCGGCTTCCTTGGCAGCGGCAAGACCACGTTCCTGCGCCGCGTGCTCGCCGCCCCGGACATGGCGGAAACGGCGGTCGTCATCAACGAATTCGGCGACGTCGGCCTCGATCACCTGCTGGTCGAGGCCGCCCCCAACGACATCGTGCAGCTTCCGGGCGGATGCCTTTGCTGGCGCGGTGCGCCAGGACGTGGTGCGCACGCTCCACCGCCTGCTCGCCCGCCGCGCCGAGGGCCTGCGGGTCCGGGGATTCGTGATCGAGACGAGCGGCCTCGCGGAGCCCGCGCCCATCCTCTTCACATTGGCCGCCGACCCGTACCTCGAACGCGCGCTGCGCTTCGCCGCCGTGCTCACGCTGGTCAACTCGGTGGCGGGGCTGGCGACGCTCGACCGCCACGCGGAGGGGGCGGCCAGGCGGTCCTGGCCGAGCGGCTGTTGCTGACGAACGGGGGATCTGACCACGCCGCCAGCGGCGCTGACCGCGCGCCTGCTCGCCCTCAATCCATCGGCCGAGATCGCCGATGCAAGCGCCCTGGACCATCCCGCGCGGGCGCTGTTCGATCCCGTGCCGCAGGCCGGCCCGCGCCGGCGGCTCTTCGCGGCCCCGGCCTCCCACACGCACGGCATCAGCAGTTTCGCGCTGACGCTGCGCCGGAGGATGTCGCGGCTCGACTTCGCCCGCGCGCTGGGCAGGCTGGCGCGCGAGCGGGGCGAGGACTTGCTCCGGGTCAAGGGCATCGTCGCCTTCGCCGACGCCGCGAAGCCCGCCGCGATCCATGCCGTGCAGCATACGCTCTACCCGCCGACTGGCTCGCGGCCTGGCCGGACGGGGCGGGCGCCGGACGGCTGGTGTTCATCACGCGCGGCATCGGCGCGGACGAGGTTCTCGCGCGCTTCGCCGCCGGCGACCCGGCCCCGCTCGGCATTGACGCTCCAGGGGACGTGCCGGACAGTCCCCGCGCCGATACCGGAGGGACGAGATGAGCGACTACACCGTGGGCGACCTCGTCGCCGAGTTCCTGTCGGCCTGCGGCGTCGGCACGGTGTTCGGCATCGCCTCGGTCCACAACATCCCGATGCTCGACGCGATCGGCCGGCGCAACGCGATCCGCTTCGTCATGGCGCGCGGCGAGCTGGGCGGGGCGCACATGGCGGACGGCTACGCGCGCGCCTCCGGCCATCTCGGCGTGATCTTTTCCTCGACAGGACCGGGCGCGGCGAATGCCGTGGGCGGGCTGGTCGAGGCGCGCTTCGCCAGCTCCCGGTGTTGCACATCACCGGCCAAACCGCGACCCGGTTCGCCGACCGCGAGGTGGGCACGGTGCATGACGCCATCGACCAGCTCGGGATGCTGCGCGCGGTCTCCAAGAGCGCCTACCGCGTCCGCTCGGCCCACCAGGCGCTGGGCGTGCTGACCTGCGCGGCGACCGATGCAGTGGCCCAGCCGATGGGTCCGGTCAGCGTCGAGGTGCCGATCGACCTGCAACGCGCCCCGATCCCCCGCCCCGCCGTGCTGGACGGGTTCGCGCTCCCTGCGCGCCCCGCGCGCGCCAGCGGAAGCGGAGCTGGACGAACTTGCCGCCCGCGTGGCGCGCGCCCGCCGCCCGATGCTGTGGATCGGCGCCGGCGCCCGCCACTGCGAGGCGGAGGCTCGGCGTCTGCTCGACATGGGCTTCACCATGCTCAACAGCCTGCAAGGGCGTGGCGTGGTGCCCGAGGACGACCCGCGCAGCCTGGGCGCGCTGCACGGCAACGGAATGCCGGGGGTCGCGGCGTTCTACGAGACGGTCGATCTGTTGCTGGTTGTGGGCGCGCGGCTGCGCGGCCAGGAGACCGCCGATTTTGCGCTGAGGCTGCCTAGCCCCATCGTCCAGATCGACATCGACCCGCTGGCCAATGGCCGCACCTACCCCGACCGATTATTCGTCTGCGGCGACGCCAAGCTGGCGCTCGCTGGCGCGGCGCGGCGCATCGAGGGGCGGTTCAGCCCCGATCCCGGCTACCAGCGCGACTTCGCCGCGATGAAGCAGCGGGCGCGCGCGGAGTTCCTGGCCACGCTCGGCGTGTACGCCTCGTTTCCCGACCAGCTCCGCCGCGTGCTGCCCAGGGACGCGCTTTGGGTGCGCGATGTCACGCAGAACAACACCACCTGGGGCAACCGCGTGTTCCCGCTCCATGACCCGCGCCAGAACATCTATCCGGTGGGCGCCGAAATCGGTCAGGGCTTTCCACTCGGCATCGGCGCCGCCGCGGCCGCGCACGGGCGCAAGACCATCGTCATGACCGGCGACGGCGGCTTCTTCCTGAACGTGGGCGAGCTGTGGACGGCGGCGCAGGAGAGGCTCGACCTGACCGTGGTGGTGATGAACGACTTCGGTTACGGCGTCATCAAGCGCATCCAGGATGCCACGCAAGGCCGCCGCTTCTACGCCGACCTGCAAAGCCCCGACCTCGGCCGGCTCGCTGCTTTGTCGGACATCCCGTTCTGGAGGGTGGAGCAGGCCGAGGCGTTCGGCGCGACAGTTGCCCAGGCGCTGGCGCACACCGGGCTGAGCATGGTCGAGGTGGACATGCACAAGGTGGCGAGTTCCCGGCGTATTACCCGTTCAATCAGCCGCGGTAACTGCCGGCCTTGGACCAGATGCAGGGGATCGCCAAGACCAATGTGTACGTAGACGGATTTTGAGCCTAAAAAGCGGGGCAAGGCGACTATGCACGAAAAACTGAACTTCTTTGAACCATGGGGAGTCTCGCCCCTGAGCCACGAAAACCAGCTTATACCGAAGCCGTTAGCCTTTGAGCGAGGGCAGCCAGGCGTATCCGGTGACCGCCCTGATGAACGCCGGGTCTGCCTGGACGCGGTTCCAGGCTGCGCAGCAGGCCTCGACGATGGCGTCGTGGTTTTTGAACACCTGCAAGGCGAAGAAGCGCCGCCGCATCGGCTCTTCCAGAGCGCCTCTGCCGGGTTCAACTCCGGCGAGTAGGGTGGCAAGGGCACGAGCGTGATGTTGGCGGGCACGACCAGGCCGGGTTGAGCATGCCAGCCCGGCCCGTCGAGCACGAGGGGCGAGTCGTGCGCGCCGGGGGCGACGTGCGGGCTGATCTCGGCCAGGTGCGGGTTCGTCGCCCACAGACTGACGCGCGGCAGCACAAGGGCGGCGCCAGTGCCCCGCTCGGGGCAGACAGCACCGAACAGATAAGCGGAGCTGAACCGCAGGTCGCGTCGGCGCACGGCACGCTGGCCGCGCAGAGCCCAGACCCGGGTCAGCGTGCCCTTCTGGCCGACACGCATCTCATCCTGGAACCACAGCGCGATGCGCGCGGCCTCGGGATGCGCGGCGGCGAGCATTGCCGGCAAATCCTTTTTTGAACGCCGCCTGGGCGGCGGCATCGGCCCGAGGGGGGCGGGGCCGCGGCACCAACCAGGAGCCGCCGATCGCGTGCAGCAGGCGCTGCATCCCCGAGCGGCTGTGGCGGACACCAAACGCGCGCTCGGCCACCCCGCAGATATCGGCCACCCGGAACGCGACGATGCCGTCGCGCTGGAGCTCGGCGCCGGCCTCCACCGTGGCGCGCAGCTGCGCTTGCGGCTCGGCCGACAGCTTCGCCGCAGGCGGCTGCCGCTGTTCCACCGGTCCACCAGACCAGCGACCCCGTCCTGGTTGTAGCGCGTGATCCAGATGCGCAGCACGTTGCGGCTCATGCCGAACTGTCGGGCCGCACCGGTCCCGGTCAGAGCCCGTCCAGCAGTGCCGCGATCGCCAGCATGCGGATGCCCACACGGGGCCGGGTCTCTGCCCGCACTATCTTTCGCAGCGCCTCCGCGCTGTGCCGATCCGATATCGCCAGCCCCAGCACCACCGCCCCTCCTCCGACCACCAAGGAGAGCAAATCAGATCGTCACCGCGACAAGCAAGCCCGATGACCCAAAGGGCACTGGCTTCGGTATTACACGAGCGCTCCTGGTAGTCTTGCGATGTTGCCCGATCGCACACCAGGTGTGGCTCTCACTTATTGATAGGAGGCTCCTCCTACATTCACTCCCGCCTCCCACCTTCGACACGCAGCGGAGCACTATTCTGAGAAGTCACGACCAGCCTACAACGCCCAAATCTATCAAGGGCATCAGTGTCCTCTGTTCGGCAGATATTGTTAGCGATTCTCCTGGTATAGTTTTGGAGTCAGATTCGAGCAATGGTGCTCGATGGCAGAGTCCGCTATGGCGACTACACGGTGATTGTGCTGGAGTCCAAGTTGGGCGGACGTGCCGATAACTGGCAAGCGCGCAATATAAACCTTCATGACCAACCGGAGATTTTTGATGGCCCCATAAGGGAAATATCCTGGCAAGATGTTCTTGCTGCATTCACCGATATCACCAGCGAGGAGCGTGGGCTGGTCGCAGGTGCTGAAAGAATAATACCTGACGACTTCCTGTATTTTGTTGAGAGGAATTTCGCACATCTGGAGCCATTCCATACGCTTCGCGGGTGTAAAAAGGAGCTTTCCCGGATACGCAGGCAACTCAGTATGATTTTGAGTGAGGTGCTTGGAACTAAACCGCGTCCACTTTGAGGCCGTTGGTTTTTCCTTGGCTGGGAATTGTGCTGTTCCCATTTGATGGTCTTTCCTGGAACAAGGCTTTTTCAGATCAGTGTTACGAGTTGATCATCAGCGTTGGGACCAGACAGTGGCGGATCTGCGCCATCTGGCGCTGACCGCCGCGCATCCCCGCAGCCGCGAACGCTTCCTGGCGCTGCACGAGATTGCTCAAGGCAGTTGTGCCACGGCGGTTGCCGAACGCACGGGACGACGAGCGCAAACCGTGATGGGTTGGCTGCACACCTACAACGAACACGGCCCCAAGGCGCTGACGTATCAGCGCACCGGTGGCCGCCCCCCTTTTGCCCGGACGTCGCCGCCGCGCTTGGCGATCAGGTCCATGCCGCGCAGCCGCCAAGCGGCCAGTCCACCGGTCGCCGGAGCCGATGTAAAGCCACGTTGGACACTGCGGCGTCTGGTTGGCTTCGTGCGGGCGCAGTTCGCCCGCCGCTGCTGCCGCGAGACCATCCGCCAGGCACTGCACCGGCTGAACCTGTCGTGGAAGAAGGCCCGCAAGCTGCTCGGCCGCGGCAAGCCCGAGCAACGGGAGGCCTTCATCGCCCAGATTGGCCCCTTGCTGGATGGTGCGCGTGATGAGCACCATCACCTGGTCTATCTCGATGAGGCGCACATCCACCAGGATGTCGACCTCGGCTACGGCTGGGGCGAGCGCGGCAAGCGCTTCCACGTCGCCTCATCCTCACCCGGTCTGAAGGCCAAGGTCTCGTTCTATGGCCTATATCTTTACAACGAGGGCCGGGTGCGGAATCTGGCCCTATGCGCGGGCCAATGGCGCGCATACCATAACGTGCTGCGCCGACTGCGCGCCGAGATCCCCACCGGCAAGCTGATCGTGGTCTGGGACAAGGCGCCTTATCATCGCGCCAAGATGGTCTGGTCCGCCGCGGCGCGCCTGGACATCCACCTGCTGCCACTGCCGGGCTATAGTCCTGACCTGATGGCGGTGGACCCGCTGTGGCGCTGGCTACGCGAGGACATCACCTACCATCACTGCCACGCCACCGCCGAGGATCTGACCCGCAGCGTCGCCGCCTTCGAGGCCTCCGTCAACGCCGATCCTTGTGCCGTCGCTGATCGCCTCTGGGTCAAGGATCACCTCGATCCCGAGGAGGAGAAACTACGGTTCTCGAATTAGACGCGGTTTAATACCCCAACTCTTCCGGGCAGGCATTCGGCCGTGACAAAAGCCTATCTTGACTATAATGCAAAGGAGCGGAGCGTCGAATTGTCAATGTTCCCCGCTGACACGTTGCAGCAGGCACAAACTTTCTACGACCGGCCGGGGGCGATTGAGCAGCTTAGCACGTTAGCCAATTGTCGATGGAATATACGGCCAATTTCCACTTCGGGTTCATGGCTACGGGCCTTTGCTGGACGACAACGACCTCAACCTTAGCGGGGTAAATCTCGGTATGGAGGGGTAACATCAACGGTGCAAGGCAAATTCCTCGCGAGGATTGGAATAAGGGTCCCTGGGAGAAACTGGTGGAAGCAAATATTGTCGAATTTACAGAACGTGCAAGTTTCGACAGAGATTTCACGAACACTCAGCGTTCCACAGCCACACCAAGACCAGGACTCGCATGTGTCTTTAATTGAAGTCTGGATGAAGCCGAAGGTTTAGACACATTGGGGGAATTCCCGGCGGCTGTCAGAGGGCGTGTCAATCAGCTACTTTGTGCCCTGGGTGAGGACGTACTGGGTTGACGGTTTAGTTAATCGGTGTTCCGTTCGTACCCGTCCACCTTTCGACCACACTTATCTGCCGCTCGCTAGTGGACATCCCTCTTCAAATGGGCAAGCCTCCCGTACCATGCACTGGACCCACCGCCGCGAACGCTACCGCGCCGTCCTGAACGGCGACGCCTGCGTACCCATCCCCGGCTCGGTCTTCGACCCGATCTCGGCGCGCATCGCCGAGGAGCTTGGCTTCGAAGTCGGAATGTTCGCCGGCTCCATCGCCTCCTACACCGTGCTCGGCGCCCCCGACCTCATCGTGCTGACGCTGACCGAGTTCGCCGCCCAGGCGTACCGGATCAATCGCGCCGGCAACCTGCCGGTGATGGTCGATGCCGACCACGGCTATGGCAACGCGCTCAGCGTCATGCGCACCGTGCAGGAGCTGGAGACCGCCGGGGTCGCCGCGCTGACAATCGAGGACACGGCGCTCCCCCGCCGCTTCGGCGAGGCCAAGCCGACGCTGATCCCGCTGGAGGAGGGCGTCGGCAAGATGCGCGCGGCACTGGCGGCGCGCGAGGACACGGCGCTGTCGATCATCGGGCGCACCAGCGCGCCGAGCCTCACCGGGATTGAGGACGCGATCACGCGGGCGCGCGCGTACGAGAAGGCCGGCGTGGACGGGCTGTTCATCGCGGGTGGGCTGACGCGCGAGCAGCTCGACGCGCTCTCGGGCGCGCTGCGCGTTCCCCATCCTGCTTGGCGGCGTGCCCGCCGATCTCCCGGACGAGCCTTACCTCGCCAGAAGCCACGTACGGATCGCGCTACAGGGCCACCAGCCCTTCGCCGCAGCCGTGCAAGCCATGTACGCCACGCTGAAGGCGCTGCGCGAGGGCACGCCCCCCGGCAAGCTGGACGGCGTGGCGCCGCCCGCGCTGATGAAGCGCGTGCTGCGCGAGGCCAGGTACGAGGCCTGGACCAGGGACTTCCCTCGGCGCCTAGCCCCGGCTGCACGCCGCGCCGCCGAGCACGCAGAACGCGGCGCAGTGCGGATGGGTCAGCGCCACTGGCCGCGCCGCCTCGGCCAGCGTCCGGCCTAATTCGAAACGCGGATCGTAGGCGAGCAATGTGCAAGCGAGCACCGCAGGCGTCTCGGCGCCCTTGCGCTTCACCACCATCCGGGCCGAGGCGCACATCACGTCATCCGGCGACTTGCCCAGGATGTCCCAGCAGGCGGTGGTGATCTCCGGCACGTCGCGAGAGGCGTCCATTTCCGGAAACAGCATCAGCCGCACCGGATCGTGCGCGTCGATCGGAACATCCAGCTCGGCGAACAGGCGCGCATAGCCCGCGCGCAGCGCGGCCTCGGGTTCTCCGCCGAAGCGCCGTCCGGCGACATCGATCGGAAAGCCGTTGCGCGCCAGCCAGACAAGGCCATCGATCGCCGGTGCCCAGCTTCGCCGTCCCCGCTCTGCTTCGTGCCCCATCGGCGTGTAGTGATCGATCGAGACCCGCAGCGCGAGCCTGTCGCCGTGCGCTGCCTTCAGCGCGAGCAACGGTTCGCGCAACTTGCGCATCGGCTTCATCGCGTTGGTCAGCACCAGCGCGCGCAGGCCGCGCTCCAGCACGTCGCGCAGCATCCCCATGATCTCGGGATTCATGAACGGCTCGCCGCCGGTAAAGCCGACCAGGCGCACCGGCAGCGAGTCGCGCGCGATCTCGTCCATATAGGCGCGCAATTCGGTTCGGGTGAGATAGGCAAGCCGGTCGTTGCGCGGCGAGGATTCGATGTAGCAGTTCCGGCAGGTCAGGTTGCAGAGCGTGCCGGTGTTGATCCACAGCGTCTCCAGCGCGCGCAGCCCCACTGTCGCGCGCGGCTCGCCCTTCGCGGTCACGTCAGGGTCGCGGAACTTGCGCGGATCGAGCGCGATGCCGCCGTCCATCAACGCCCCCGAAACGCGGGACGGCGCTTCTCCAAGAAGGATTGCGTCGCCTCCTGGTAGTCCTCGCTGCTCGCGGCTACGCGCTGCGCTTCGGCGATCTCGGCGGCCCGCTCCGCGACCTCGCCGCGCGCGATCGCCTCCAACGTGAGCTTCGCGCCGCGCTGCGACAGCGGTGCCCGCTCCGCCAGTTCGTGGGCCAGCGCGCGGGCGCCCTCCAGCGCGCCCGCCTCGCTCACCTCGTCGAGCAGGCCCATGGCGCGGCACTCCGCCACCGGGAACATCGCGGCCCGGTGAACAGCACGAGCTTGGCGCGCGACAGCCCGGCCGCACGCAGCAAGTTGGTCGGTGTCGAGCACGCTATAGACGATGCCCCGCTTGGCCGCCGGAATGCCCATTTGCGTCGTCGCATCGCCCACGCGCAGGTCGCACGCGAGCGCTACGCCACAGCCGCCGCCCACGCAGTAGCCGTGCGCGGCGGCGATGGTGGGCAGCGGCAGGTCGCGGATGGAGAGCGTCGCGGCCCGGCCCGCCTCGCTGTACGCGTGGGACTCCTCGGCGCTGGCGCGCATCTCGGGGAATTCCGAGATGTCGGCGCCGGCCGAGAAATGCCCGGCCGCGCCGGTCAGGATGACCACGCGCGACGTCGGCTCGCTCCGCAGGCCAGTGAACACGCACGCCGAGGCGCTGCCACATCGCGAACGAGATCGCGTTGCGCTTGGCCGGCTTGTTCAGGGTGACGGTGACGATTCCCGCCTCGTCCTGGCTGACCAGGACGTCATCGCTCTCAGCCATGGCCGCTGCCTCGCTTTGATTCGGCGCGAGAGAATGCCATCACCCAGGGGCCGCGCCAAGCAGCGCTGAGCGGGATGAAATATATGGGGTTTCAGAAGGAATAATAATGCTGGCTGGGATGGGAGGCAGCATGGATGGCGAGACCTACTCAACGATCTGCGTGAACGGGTTGTCGCTGCGTGACGCGGGATGGCTGTCGCGGGCGAGGCGGCTCAGCGCTTCGGTGTCGGCGTAGCACGGCGATAAATGGGTGCAGCGCTGGGGCGAGACGGGCAGCATCGAGCTGGTGATGCGCGGGCATCGGCCAAGAAGCTGACGGCGCATGGCGACGCTGGCTGCTCGAACGCTGCACGGACGAGCCGCAGCTTGCGTGGTCTGGTAGTGAATTGGCGAACGGGGCTTGAGGGTAGACTATCGTTCGGTGTGGGCGTTGTGTGCGGAGAAGCTGACGCACAAAAAAGACCTGATCGCCAGCGAGCGGGACGCGCGATGGGCGCGCGCGCGCAAGTGGCTGCGCAGCGCGGTGATGTCGATCCAAGCGGTTGGTGTTATTGACGAAACCTGGGTAAGACGAACATGGCCCGCTGCGCGGCTGGGCGCGCGCGGCCAGCGCCTGAAGGCCAAGGTGCCGCACGGCGCTGGGAGACCATGACCTTTCTGGCCGCGCTGCGCATGACGGTGTCGAAGCGCGTGGCTTGTTGATGGGCCGATCAATGGCGAGCGGTGCCGCCTGTATGTCGAGCAGGTGCTGGTGCCGACGCTGCGCCGACCGACATTGTCGTCATGGACAATCTGGGCAGCCACAAGAGCAAAGCCGTGCGGCGTGCCATTCGGGCGAGCGGGGCCAAACTGTTCCTGCTGCCGAAATACTCACCCGATCTGAACCCGATCGAGATGCTGTTCGCCAAGCTCAAGCACTGGCTGCGCCAGGCCGCAGGCCGAAGTGTCGAGACCCTCTGCGGCACACTCGCCGAGACCCTCAATGCCGTCACCGCAACAGAATGCCGAAACTACAGCAGACCGCAGGTTAGTTGGGACAGGCATAGCCGCAATGTCGGAAGAAGGCAGCGGCATCCTGAGCGGTAATGCTGTCGAGCGCGGGAGCGAGTGCCTGTTCCAGAGCCTCGACGGTGCGCGCGGCGACCCGGCGGAGGTAGGATTTCACCTTGGCCCAGCCCGGCTCGATCGGGCTCAGGTCGGGGCTGTAGCTGGGCAGATAGCGATAGGGAAAGCCTGATCCATCGAGCACCGCCTGCACCTCAGGGGTCTTGTGCGGGCGCAGATTGTCCATCACCAGCACCGCATCGGGCTTGCGTTGGCGCAGCACCGGCAGCAGCACCTGTTCGAGATAGGCGGCAAAGGTGTCGCCGTCGGTGGCATCGTCAATGCTCATGCTGGCGAGGAAGCCCTCGATGCCGAGGGCGCTGAGCACGCTCAGCCGCTTCCAGTTGCCGAACGGCACCTTGGCATAGGCCCGCTGCCCGCGCGGGCTGCGGCCATAGCGCCGCGCCATGCTGGTCAGCACCGCGCTCTCATCGATGAACACCAGTCGTTCCGGGGCAATGCCGCCAATCCCGGCGGTATCATCCGTCTGCCAGTCCGCGCGCGCCTGCACGATGTCGTCGCGCTCCTGCTCAGCAGGTTGGATGCTGCGTTTCTTTCACGTCCAGTCCAGCCGCCGCAGCGCGCGGCCAACCGTCCAGGGATTGACCCGCACGCCGGTCTCCGCCGCCAAGCGATCGCGGCATTCCTCCAAGGTCAGGTGGTTGTCCGCCTCCAGCAGGCGGCACAGCGCCACCTCCGTCTCATCGCGGATGATCGGCTTCGGGCCGCGCCCCATCGGCTTTGGCACACGGCGGCCTTCGTCACGCACAGCCGCCATCCAGCGGTAGACCGAGGAACGGCCAACCATAAACGCCTCTGCCACCACGTCGGCTGGCTCACCGGCTTCAACCGCTACCAGCACGCGCTCGCGTAAGTCTGTCGAATAAGCTCCAGGCATGAATTCCTCCGCCCCCTATATAGGATGCAGGAGCGGATATCCCAACTGACCTGCGGTCTGCTGTACTCCCAGGCCGGATATGATGATAAACTATCGCTCTCGGCGGAGGGAGTCTCACCATGCCCGGATCGCTCGACGGACTTCGCGTACTCGACCTGACCAGCAATCTCTCTGGTCCGTATTGCTGCATGATGCTGGCCGACCACGGCGCCGACGTTCTGAAGATCGAGCCGCCGCAGGGCGACGCGGCCCGCAACATGCCTCCCTTCGTCAACGGCGAGAGCGCGCCGTTCATGATCTGGAACCGCAACAAGCTGTCCGTGGTGATGGATCTGAAGGCGGAGCGCGAGGCGTTTCTCGCCCTGGCTGACTGGGCGGACATCGTGGTGGAGAACTACCGCCCCGGCGTCCTCGACCGGCTGGGCATCGGCTGGGAGGTGCTGCACGCGCGCAACCCGCGCCTGATCCTCGGTTCCATTTCCGGCTTCGGCCAGACCGGCCCATACGCGCCGCGCGGCGGCTTCGATCTCATCAGCCAGGCCATGTCGGGGCTGATGAGCATCAACGGGCCGGAGGACGGGCCGCCCTTCCGATTGCCGATCGCGATCTCGGACGTGGCGGCTGGGATGTTCCTCGCGTTCGGGCTGCTCGCGGCCGTCGAGGCACGGC
This sequence comes from uncultured Pseudomonadota bacterium, assembly GCA_963818725.1. Classification (GTDB taxonomy): domain Bacteria; phylum Pseudomonadota; class Alphaproteobacteria; order Acetobacterales; family Acetobacteraceae; genus DATFDN01. The sequence continues at coordinate 113,547 of CAWFTU010000002.1, forward strand.
ACCGCACGGGGCAAGGCCAGCGTGTCGAGACCTCGCTGTTGGAAGCGGCGGCCTCGTTCTGCGTCTATGAGGCGGCCCACTACTTCGCGACGGGCACCCGTCCGCCGCGTATCGGCCAGCAGCACCGGGGCAGCTCGCCCTACCAGGTCTTCGCCACCGCCGACCGCTGGATCACCATCGGCGCCAGCCAACAGCGCTTCTTCGAGACGCTCTGTGGGATCCTGGGCGTGCCCGAGCTGTGCGCCGACGCGCGCTTCCGCAAGGTCGCGGACCGCGTGCGCCACAATCGGGAGTTGGCTGCCCTGCTGCAAGAGCCACTTCGCCAACGGCCCGCCAGACACTGGCTGGAGGCCCTGGAGGCGGCGGGCATCCCTGCTGGACCGGTCCTGCACTTCGACGAGCTATTCACCGACCCTCACTTCGTCGCCCGCGGGATGGTCGCCGAGACCACACACCCGGAAACCGGCGCGTTTCGCACCCTAGGGGTGCCGGTGAAACTGTCTGAAACGCCAGGAGAGGTGCGGCGCCCGGCCCCGCGTCTCGGCGAGCACACGACCGAGGTGATGGACGGCCCCTCTCCCCCGGCCCAGGGGAATGGGTGAAGGTTTCACGCGGTGATGAGGCTTGCGAGGAACTCATCGTAGGCGGCGACTTTGCTGACGCGCAGGGAATCTGCGGAGCCTTTCGGATCAGGTTATGGGCATGTGTTTGATAGTGGTGAAATTGGCGGGGGCGTGATCGGTTCGGATGCGGCACTCGTCGTCGCGGAAGATCATGTCGATCACCCAGTGCAGGCTGTTCTCGATTGCCAGTGACTGCGCACGATTGCTCCATAAGGCTGGCCAGCAAAGCCACTGAGGTGATGTAGAAGCGCGTCTCGTGCTCGATTTCCCGTCCGGACCTGACCGCGAATTTCACGGCTGCTTTCGACCACGACGATGCTTTTCAGGCCGGGCCAGTTGTGTCGCTTGCGCAGCATTCGACGTCCTGGATCACGGTTGTCGTTCGGGTCTCGATGCGGCCGTGATCGCCATCGATCGTGGTGTCCCGACTGATCCTGGTGTCCGTGAAGCCGCGGGCCTGCTGCTCGGCGACGAAGACTTCGACATCTTCGCGCAGCGTGCCTTGATTGCCTTTCAGCGCCAGGACGTAATCGGCCCTCTTGTCGACGATCTGTTGCGCGATGTCGCGCTGGCAGCCATCGCATCGATGGTCACGATTGCCCCTCGATCGCCAGCATATCCAGCAGCTTGGGGATCGCGATGATCTCGTTGGATTTTTCCGCCACTTGACCTGGCCGAGCACGAGCCGCTGGCGTGCCGCGAAAGCCGAGACCATGTGGATGGCGGCCTTGCCGCCTTTCTTCTGGTAAGATCGGCGTGAGGTCTTGCCGTCGATGGCGATCACGCCGGCAGGCGCTCCGTACCGAGCCGACCCAGGCGAGAAGCAGCGCTGGAAGCGCTCGGCATCCAGCGTGGCGAAGATGTCGCCGAGGTGATCGTGCGACGGCGTGCCGTCCCGGAACGGCCGGAATCGCCGCAGCAGGTCAAGCTTCTTATCGCCGAACCGGGCGATCTCGACGAAGCTGTCCGCCCCGGCAGCACACCGAGCAGAGCCAGCAACAGCACCTCGGCGAGCGGATAGGTGACCTTGCCGCGCTGGCGCGGGTCAGGCAGGTCATTGAAATGGCGGAGAAAGCTCGCCGCTTCGAAAACCGCCCCGTCGTCCGTCGCTGCTCCATCCATCGCCGTCTCCGCCAACCAATTCAGAGGACCGCCACAGATTCAGCACTCCGCGGCTTTGTCACGCACTTCCTTCACCCGATTGCCCTGTCCCCCGGCCCCTTCCCGCTAGAGCGGGATGAGTTTAGGTCGGATCATATCCGGCCTGGGCAAAGTAGTTTCGGCATTCTGTTGCGGTGACGGCATTGAGGGTCTCGGCGAGTGTGCCGCAGAGGGTCTCGACACTTCGGCCTGCGGCCTGGCGCAGCCAGTGCTTGAGCTTGGCGAACAGCATCTCGATCGGGTTCAGATCGGGTGAGTATTTCGGCAGCAGGAACAGTTTGGCCCCGCTCGCCCGAATGGCACGCCGCACGGCTTTGCTCTTGTGGCTGCCCAGATTGTCCATGACGACAATGTCGGTCGGGCGCAGCGTCGGCACCAGCACCTGCTCGACATACAGGCGGAACCGCTCGCCATTGATCGGCCCATCAACAAGCCACGGCGCTTCGACACCGTCATGGCGCAGCGCGGCCAGAAAGGTCATGGTCTCCCAGCGCCGGTGCGGCACCTTGGCCTTCAGGCGCTGGCCGCGCGGCGCCCAGCCGCGCAGCGGGGCCATGTTCGTCTTGACCCAGGTTTCGTCAATGAACACCAACCGCTTGGGATCGACATCACCGCGGTGGCGCAGCCACTGTGCGCGGCGGCGCGCCACATCGGCGCGGTCCCGCTCGCTGGCGATCAGGGTCTTTTTTTGTGCGTCAGCTTCTCCGCACGGACGAACGCCCACACCGAACGATAGTCGACCCTCAAGCCCCGTTCGGCCAATTCACTGACCAGACCACGCAAGGTGGAGGCGCGTTCGTGGCAGCGTTCGAGCAGCCAGCGTCGCCATGCGCCGGTCAGCTTCTTGGGCCGATGCCCGCGCATCGGACCAGGCTCGATGCTGCCCGTCTCGCCCCAGCGCTGCACCCATTTGATCGCCGTGCTGACGCCGACACCGAAGCGCTGAGCCGCCTCGCGCCGCGACAAGCCATCCCGCGTCACGGCAGCGACAACCCGTTCACGCAGATCGTTGGAGTAGGGTCTCGCCATCCATGCTGGCCTCCCATCCCAGCCAGCAGGTTGAATCGAATTCCGGGTGGTCTGAGAATCCCAAGTGATTAAGCTGGTCTTCCCGCTAGGAGAGGGGGCCAAACAATACGTCCCTCCCTAGCGGGAGGGCTTGGCGCATCAGCGGGAGGTGGTGCCGTTCCCGTTGGGCGCGTTGATCGCGTTGCCGGACTGACCAGAATTCGTCATCGTGCTGCTGCCCATCGCCCCGCCACTGCCGCCCTGACTCTTCTTGCCACCACCGCTCTGGCCACCAGCGCCCTGCCCCATCTGGCCGCCGCCCATAGCTGTCACAGCGGTGACGGAATCAGGGTTGATAACCATCATGACTGGATTGCCATGCGGATCTTTCGCGCGCACCAAAAACAATTCCGGCATCACATGGACGTCGGTGAACCCGGCCTGCGACAACTGCTGCATGATCTGCTGGCGGATAGCGCCGTTCTGCCCGCTCATTTGACCGCCGCTGCCGGATTGCGTCCCGGACTGGTTCATATCCGGCCCTGCCGGCGTGTTGTTGGCGGCGAAAGCCGGAGTGACCGCCAGCGCCGCAACAGCGGAGGTTAATAGAAGTTTACGCATCTTGGACTCCTCTCATGTGGGGTATGCGAGAGTAACCAACGATGCGGGACCGAGTTGCGGCCGAGGCGGTGAACCGGCGCGGTAAACTCTTTAGGCAGCCGCCTCACGCTTCTCCTGCGCCCGCCGCAGCCGACGCTTGATGACGCGCACCTCCGGCGTGAGCCGACGGTCGGGCGTGTTGAGCAGGAAGGCGTCAATCCCTCCCTTCGCCTCGACGGTACGGATGGCCCGTGTGGACAGGCGCAGGCGGATGGACGCGCCCAGGATATCGGACACCAGCGACGTTTCCTGCAAGTTCGGCAGGAAGCGGCGTCGAGTCTTGTTATTGGCGTGGCTGACGTTGTTGCCCGTCAGCACGCCCTTGCCGGTAATCTGGCAGCGGCGCGACATCGCAGGAAGACCCTTTGGCGCAGGCCCGGAACAGGCCGGAAGATTTCAGCGAAGCGCGCTCTATCGCCGAACCGGACCTCCAGGTCAAGCCAAGCTCACGCCGATGGCCCACTCGCGGCGGTATCCTGCTGCCGCAATTCCCCGTTGCGCACCGAGACAATCGCATTGTCGAGGATACGCACGATGGCCTCATCGGCCATGCCGCGCGACAGCAACGCCAACGCGCCCCCCAGCAAGGCGGACGCGATGGCCAATTCGCTGACATTCTGGCCGGTCATGTACTCGATCGCCTTGTCCACCACCGCTCCGGCAAGGGACAAGTCGGCGGGCGGCGGCTCGGGATCGTTGGGCATCGCGGCCTCTCCTCTGCTTAGGATGAGATCTTGGTCTCTGCGTCCATGGGTTCGACGGCGAGCAGGCGCTCGGCATCCTCCAGCTCGGCCACTTCCTGCTCCACTGCTTGCAGCGCCCACATCCGCGCATAAAGGCCGCCGCGCGCCCGCAACTCGGCATGGCGGCCACGCTCGGCAACCTGTCCGTTTTGCAACACAATGACCTCGTCGGAATCGACCACGGTAGACAACCGGTGAGCGATCACCAGCGTCGTGCGATCGCGCGAGAGTCCGCGCAGCGCCGCCTGGATCTCCTGCTCAGTGCGCGTGTCCAGCGCGCTCGTCGCCTCGTCCAGGATCAGGATGCGCGGATCCTTAAGGATCGTGCGCGCGATCGCGACACGCTGCTTCTCGCCGCCGGAGAGCTTCAATCCCCGCTCGCCCACGCGCGTGTCGTAGCCCTCCGGCAGGCCGACGATGAAGTCGTGGATCTGCGCGTGCCGCGCCGCACGCTCGATCTCTGCCAGGCTCGCGCCCGGCCGACCGTACGCTATGTTGTAGCGGATCGTATCATTGAACAGAACAGTATCCTGCGGCACCACGCCGATCGCGGCGCGCAAGCTCTCCTGGGTCACGTCGCGCACGTCCTGCCTGTCGATCAGGATGCGCCCGTCGGTCACGTCGTAGAAGCGGAACAGCAAACGGCTGATCGTGGACTTGCCGGCCCCGGTCGGCCCGACGATCGCGAGCTTGGAACCGCTCGGCACCGCAAAGTCGATGCCACCCAGGATTTCGCGATCTGGGCGGTAGCCGAAGCGCACGGCTTCGAACCGCACTTCTCCGCCCGCTACCACGAGCGGCTCCGCGCCCGGCTGATCGGCGACTTCCTGCTGAACCGTCAGAAGCCGGAACATCTGCTCCATGTCCACCAGGCTCTGCTTCACCTCGCGGTAGACAAACCCAAGGAAATTCAGCGGTTGGTAAAGCTGCATCATATAAGTGTTCACCAGCACGAACTTGCCGACTGTCATGCTCCCCCGTGCCACACCATTGGCGGCGAGCAGCATGATCCCGGCAAGCCCCAAGGCGATGATCGCCGCCTGCCCCAGATTGAGCATGTTGAGCGAGACTTGGCTGCTGACCGCGGCGCGCTCGTAGCGGGCGAGCGCGGCGTCGAAGCGCCTCGCCTCCAGCGCCTCGTTGCCGAAATACTTCACCGTCTCATAGTTCAGCAGGCTGTCCACCGTGCGCGTACGCGCCTCGTTATCGGTGTCGTTCATGGTGCGGCGGATGCGCACGCGGAGGTTGGTGAAGGCGAGGGTGAAGCCCAGATAGGTGCTGATGGCGAAAAAGGTCAGCAGGGCGAAGCGCCAGTCGAAGATCGCCCACAGCACGCCCGTGACGGTAAGCATCTCCACCAGGGTGGGGACGATGTTGAACACCGCCAGGCGCAGCACGGACTGGATGCCCTGGGTGCCGCGGTCGATGATCCGCGACAGCCCGCCCGTCTGCCGGTCGAGATGGAAGCGCAGCGACAGGGCGTGCAGGTGGGTGAACGTCTGCAACGCCACTTGCCGCGCGGCGCGCTGCTGGACCGCGGCGAAGACCGCGTCGCGCAACTCGCCGAAGCCCTGCGAGCAGACGCGGAGCACGCCATAGGCGATAATGAGCGCGACCGGCACGGCCAGCGTTGCCGCCTGGCCTGCCTTTGGGGTCAGGGCATCAACCGCCCGGCTATATACGATCGGCAGGTAAACGGTTGCCCCCTTGGCCAGGAGCAGCAGCACCAGGGCCGCCACGACCCGCACCCGCGCCAACCAATCGTGCTTGGGCCAAAGATACGGGAGCAACGAGCCAATGGTGCGAAATGAGGAGCGGCCCTTCGCCGGGCCAGACAAGCCGCTTTCTCCGGCCCCCTCCGGCAAGGAACGAGTCTCCTCCGCCTGCCCTTGCGGGAGGGAGGCGGAAAGAGGGGTGGCTGGCGTCATATCACCACCACATGTGGCACCTCGAACCTGAATTGAAAGAAGCCGTGCAACCCGAACCCGACCTCGGCGGACTGCTCCGCCACATCGCTGCCTGCCACAACGCGCGGCTGCCCGGAACGCGCGTCCCTTTCCATATCGGAACCGCCCTGGTGGGCTGGATCGGGCCGGCCGTCGCGGAGGCGTTGCGCGACGCCCCGGATGCCGCACCAGCGCCCGGCGGCGGCCTCACCGTGCCCGACGGAGCAGCCCTCGAGCCTGTTTCCCGGCTTCTGGCGGAACGCGGCCTCGCGCGCTGGCGCGGAGAGGCGTTCGACGTCCGGGCCTGCGCCAATGGTCCAGTGCTGGGGCACATCGATCGCGGCGCCCTGCCGGTGCTCGGCATTGAGGCCACCGGTGTCCATGTGAATGGGATCGTGGAAACCACCGATGGCCCGCGCCTCTGGGTCGCTCACCGAGCGGCCGACAGGGCGCTTGATCCCGGCAAGCTGGACCATATCGTGGCCGGCGGTGTTCCTGCCGGCTTGACCCTGGCCGAGACCCTGGTGAAGGAAGCCGAGGAGGAGGCCGCCATTCCGGCGGAACTGGCCGAAGGCGCCGTTCACGTCGGCACCATCACCTATGCCATGGAGCGCCCCGAGGGACTCCGGCGCGATCGCCTGCACTGCTACGATTTGCGGCTTCCGGCCGATTTCCGGCCGCGCGCCGTCGATGGGGAAGTCGAAAGCTTCGAGCTTTGGCCGCTCGAGCGCGTGCTGGCGGTGGTAAACGCGACGGATCGCTTCAAGTTCAACGTGAGCCTGGTGCTGATCGACTTGTTCCTGCGCCGTGGCCTCGTCGCCGGGACGACCGGCGCCACGCTCCGCGCGGCGCTCGGCAGCGTTTAGAACCGGTCGATCCGATTAGAACCGGCCGCCGCCCCAACCAGAGGGGCGGAACGGCGCGGCAAGACACTCAGCCAAAAGGGTCTCAGCTTTCTGGCGGAGCGGCGGCGATCGGAATGTCGCGCGTCGCCGGCTGCTCGCCGGTGCCGGGCGGCTGCTGCGGCTCGACCTCCTCACCTTCAGGCGCCGGGGCGGCCACCTCTTCTCCGTTGGTACTGGCGGCGCGGCGGCTGCTGTTGCTGGCCGTTCTGCGGGCTCTGCTGGCTCTGCTGCGCCGCTTGGTTCATGGCGTTGATGATGCGGAAATAGTGCTCGGCATGCTGGAAATAGCTTTCCGCCATCACCCGGTCGCCTCCGCTGGTCGCGTCGCGGCCGAGCTGGAGGTATTTCTCGAAGAGCTGCTGCGCGGTCCCGCGCACGCGCATATCGGGACCGTTGCTGTCGAACACATGGTTCCTGTTGAGCGGGATGCCGCCACCATTGTGCCGCATCGGATTTCCGCCGCCGCCACCACCGCCACCTGGACGATGACCACGGCCGCGTATACGTTTCATGTTCATTCTATGCCGTCGTGCCTTTCCATTGACCCCCTAGCACACTGCCGGTCTGGAGCGAGCGAGTCGCGCGCCGGCTGCATGGCGGCCAGGTCTGCTTCATCGACATTGGCTCTGGCGGGCATCCAGTCCATCGATCAGCGCCCAGCATGCGGACGGGAATCGAATGACCAGGACACCAGGGCAGCAATTCAATAACCGCGACCCGCGCCACCAGCCAAGCTAAACGCCCTGGTCTGCGATGCCAAACGGTTTTTTATCGAACCGCTGGAATCCTGCCGAGGGACGACCGACGAGCGCCCGGGGCATTCCCGCCAAGTCGGCACGCGTAGATGTGGTGAGCCCGCTGCGCGTTGCCAGTGCCGCTACGCCGTCAGCTTGTCCATGCCCAAGCTCCAGCACCACCGCGCCGCCGGGCGCCAGAAGCCGGGGCAGATCGGGAAGGATCCGGGTGTACGCACGCAGCCCGTCCGCTCCGCCATCCAGCGCGCTCGCCGGTTCGTGTCGGGCCACCTCCGGCATCAGCGAGTGGATCTCATCGGCGGGGATGTAGGGCGGATTGCACAACACAAGATCGAACCGCCCGCGTATGCTGTGGCCCCAGTCACCGGCGAGGAAGGCTGTCCGCGCGGCGAGGCCCAAGCGACGCGCGTTGCGCCGCGCCAGGGCCGCCGCTTCTGGCACGCGGTCGACGCCGATGCCGAACGCCGCTCGGAATTCCGTGAGCGCCGCGAGCAGCAGGCATCCCGTGCCGGTCCCGAGGTCAAGCACGCGCTGGACGGCGCACCGGTCGGGAAAGGCGGCCAGAGCGGCTTCGATCAAGGTCTCGGACTCGGGGCGCGGGATCAGGGTCGCGGGCGAGGTATCGAAGGCGAGGCTCCAGAACTCGCGCGTACCTAAGATGTAGGCGAGTGGCTCGCGCGTCTCGCGTCGCGCGATCAGCGATAAGTACGGCTCAGGATCGACGACATCGGCCGGGTCAGCGAGCAGCTCAGCCTGCGTGCGGCCAAGCGCGTGGCCGAGGAGCAGCCGCGCCTCGCGCCGCGCGCCATCGATCCCGGCGCCGCGGAGACGCTCGGCGCCGAGCCGCAGCGCATCGCCCACTGTTACAGCGCTCGCCCCCTCCCGTGCGGGAGGGGGGCTGGGAGAGGGGTCGGCGCATGAGACGTTCGATATCATTCCTCGACCGCAAGCCGGGCCGCCTGATCCTCCGCGATCAGGACGTCGATGAACTCGTCCAGGTCGCCCTGCATGACGCGGTCGACCTTGTAGAGGGTCAGGTTGATGCGGTGATCGGTCACGCGCCCCTGGGGGAAATTGTAGGTGCGAATCCGCTCGCTACGGTCGCCGGTGCCGACCTGCGCGCGCCGATCGGCCGCGCGGCTGGCGTGCAGCGACGCGCGCTGCTGCTCATAGAGGCGGGCGCGCAAGATCTTCATCGCCTTGGCACGGTTCTTGTGCTGGCTTTTCTCCTCCTGCATCGTCACTACAATGCCGCTCGGCAGGTGGGTGATCCGCACCGCGCTCTCGGTCTTGTTGACGTGCTGGCCGCCAGCGCCGGACGCGCGGTACACGTCGATCCTGAGATCGCTCTCGTCCACGTGAACGTCCACCTCCTCCGCCTCCGGCAGGACGGCCACGGTCACGGTGGAGGTGTGGATGCGCCCCTGCGCCTCGGTCGCGGGCACACGCTGGACGCGATGAACGCCAGATTCGTATTTCAACCGCGCGAACACGCCGCGCCCGGTGATCTCGCCGATGCCCTCCTTCAGCCCGCCGAGTTCGGTGTCCACGTATTCCAGGATCTCGAAACGCCAGCCGCGCAGCGTGGCATAGCGCTGATACATCGCGAACAGCTCGGAGCCGAACAGGGCCGCCTCGTCGCCGCCGGCGGCGGGGCGCACCTCCAGGATCGCCGCGCGCTCGTCGGCCTCGTCGCGGGGCAGCAGGGCCAGACGAATCTCCTGCCGCAGCGCCGGCACGCGCTCTTTGAGGGCGCGCAGCTCCGCCTCCGCCAGTTCCCGCATCTCCGGATCGGTTAGCATCCCCTCGGCGTCATTGCGCGCCTGCTCGGCGGCGCGCAGCTCCTCGATGCGGGCGACCACCGGCTCGATGTCCGACAGTTCGCGCGAGGCACGAACATAGGCATCGCCGGACATGCCCTCGGTAAGCATCGCCCGCAGCTCCTCGGCGCGCGCGGCGATGCGGTCGAGCTTCGTGTCGAGGCTCATCGCAGTCGCGCCGGCACCTCGTCGATCGGCACCGCCTGCTGGGCGCCGGTCGCGAGATCCTTGACCTGCGCCACGCCGGCGGCCAGGTCGTCCTCGCCGATCAGGACCGCCGCGCGGGCGCCGATGCGGTTGGCGCGCTCCATGCGCCGGCGCAGATTGCCGCGATACGCCATCTCGGCGCGGATACCGGCCCGGCGCAGCGCCTGGAGGATGTCGAGTGCCGTTGCCTCCGCCGTCTCACCAACCGGGACTACGGCGACGGGCGCGGCGGGCTCGGGCGCTGCCGCGAGCAGCATGGAGAGCCGCTCGATCCCGGCGGCCCAGCCCACGGCAGGTGTCGGCGGCCCGCCCATCTCGGCCACCAGCCCGTCATAGCGTCCGCCCGCCATCACCGTGCCCTGCGCCCCAAGATGGGTGGTGACGAATTCGAAGGCGGTGTGGCCGTAATAGTCGAGCCCGCGCACGATGCGCGGATTCTCCCGGTAGGGAACACCCAGCCGGTCGAGATGGCGCTTGAGGCAGGCATAGAAACCTGCCGCCTCCTCGGTCAGGAACGGCTCGATCGTGGGCGCCTCCGCCACCAAAGGACGGTCACGCTCGTCCTTGCTGTCGAGGATGCGCATGGGGTTGCGCCCGAGACGGGCCAGGCTGTCGGCCGAGAGACGATCCTTGTGGGCGGTGAAATGCGCCACCAGCGCTTCCCGCCAGGCGGCGCGGCTAGCCTTGTCGCCAAGGGTGTTCAGCTCGAGCACGGTACCGGCGGCGACGCCGAGCGCGCCGAGAATGTCCCGGCCACAGGCGATCACCTCGGCGTCGGCCAGCGGCTCGGCTGGACCGATCAGCTCCACCCCGATCTGGTGGAACTGCCGGTAGCGCCCCTTCTGCGGCCGCTCGTAGCGGAACATCGGGCCGGCGTAGAACACCTTCTGCGGCAGGGTCTGGGTCAGGCCGTTGCTGACCAGCGCCCGGCAGACGCCGGCGGTGCCCTCCGGACGCAGCGTGATCGCCTCGCCGCCCCGGTCGGTGAAGGAGTACATCTCCTTGGTCACGACATCCGAGGTCTCGCCCAGGGTGCGCGCGAAGACGCGCGTGTCCTCGAAGATGGGCGTGACCCACTCGTCGAAGCCGTAGGTCGCGGCGATGCGGCGGGCGGTGTCGATGACGTGCTGGTGCCGGCGCTGCTCCTCGCCGATCAGGTCACGGGTGCCGCGGACGGGCTGGAGGGGGGTCACTGTTCGCTAAGGAGAAGCGTTCTCGTCCTGGGTCCACGGAACGAGGTCCTCAAGATCCACGTTCAGCGCCTGGGCGATGCGGCTCATTATGCGCAAGGAAACGTCCTCCTTGCCGCTTTCGATTGCCTCAATCAGATCACTGCCTACCCCAACGGCCTCGGCCAAATCCTTCCGCGACAGACGACGGTATTCGCGCCAGACCAGCACGGGCTGCTCGCCATGATGAAGGCGGAGCACCAGCGAGCCCGGTACAGTTTCGTCGTTGGCTTGTTCGACCCGCGCCAACCTGGCGAGCGCCGCATCCAAACGATCCTCAAGCTCCTCAACCTCGAGGGCCAACTCATTACCCTGAGCCATTTCGGTCGTCATCGATATGCCTCCCGCCGATGACTGACGCTGCGTATCTCGATCCGGTTTTCCAGACGATCGAAGATCACCCGCCAGTCTCCTACTCGCAGCCGCGCTGTAGGTTTCTGCCCTACGAGAGCCACGACAGAGTGTCGAGGGTTGTCGGGATCGGCCGCATACGCTTCCAATCGCCGGATGATCCGGTCCCGATCGCCGAACGGCACTCTTCTCAGATCCTTCAACGTTCGCGGATGATACTCAACCTCAAGCATCGGCATGAAATCTTCCCTGCTCTGTTGGATGCGTCAAAAAGTACACATTCAGAAGAACTGGGTGTTCTAACCGATTAACTCAGGCGGACATCTTTACTCCGCCGCGACCTTCTCCGCCTCCGTCTGCCCCTTTAGCTCCGCCGCCTTGGCCTCCACCAGCTCCACGATATGTTCGATCATCCGGCCTGCCTCAATCGTATGGTCAGTCTTGCCGGCGCGATAGACCATGTGGCGCCCGGCGCCGCCGCCCGTGAGGCCGATATCGGTCATCAGCGCCTCGCCAGGGCCGTTCACCACGCAGCCGATGATCGAGAGCGTGAGCGGGGTCTCGATGTGGGCGAGCCGGTCCTCCAGGGTCCGAACCGTCTCGATCACGTTGAAGCCCTGGCGCGCGCAGGACGGGCAGGAGATCACCTTCACCCCGCGATGGCGGATGCCGAGCGCCTTCAGCAAATCCCAGCCGACCCGCACCTCCTCCTCCGGTTCGTCCGACAGCGAGACGCGCAGCGTGTCGCCGATGCCCGCCCAGAGCAGGGAGCCAAGGCCGATCGCGGATTTCACCGTGCCCATGCGCCTGCCGCCCGCCTCGGTGATGCCGATGTGCAACGGGTGGTCGCAAACTTCGGCAAGCTGCTGATACGCCGCAACCGCCAGGAACACGTCGGAGGCCTTCACACTGATCTTGAAGTCGTGGAAGTCGTGCTGCTGGAGGATATCGGCGTGATAGAGCGCGCTCTCGACCAGCGCCTCCGGGTTGGGTTCCCCGTATTTCTCCAGGAGATGCTTCTCCAAGGAGCCGGCGTTCACGCCGATCCGCATGGAGCAGCCATGGTCGCGGGCGGCCCTGATGACCTCCCTCACCCGCTCGTCGCTGCCGATATTGCCCGGATTGATGCGCAGGCAGGCCGCACCGCTCTCCGCCGCCTCGATCGCCCGGCGATAATGGAAATGGATGTCTGCGACGATGGGGACGTTCACCTCGTGAACGATTTCCTTGAGCGCCAGCGCGCTGTCCCGGTCGGGACAGGAGATACGGACGATATCCACCCCGGCCAGCTCCGCCCGGCGGATCTGCGCGACCGTCCCAGCAACATCCGTGGTCAGCGTGTTGGTCATGGTCTGCACGCTGATCGGCGCATCCCCGCCCACCGGCACGCGACCGACATGGACTTGGCGCGAGGCGCGACGGGTGATCTGCTGATACGGCCGGTAATTCATGACGGTTCGCCTTGCGCTGGGATGCCGATACTATGGGAATGGCCGCGCCGCTGCGCTACCGCGTGGCCACGGCGGCGGCAAGGCGTGTCACGGAAGCATCATCGCGCGTTCCCGCGAACCTTTCGCACCCGCAAAGGCGGTCGGAGACATCGGCTCCGGCCAGGCCCGCGAATTTGGCAAGGGCATGGCTGACCATCACGGGGCTCGAAGCGTCCAGCCGGCCTTGTCCCACAACCCCGGCTTCCCCGCTCACGCGGTCAGCCCATGTTCGCGCGCCCAGGCGATCATCGGCTCGCGCAGGCTCGAAGCGCCAGACGCAGTCCGGCGGATGGTCGTGAGGACGCGGCGGAACGCGCACAGGTCGAGCTTCTGCAGCAACGCTTTCACTGGCAGCACGCCGGAGGCCGGCATCGACAATGTCTCGATCCCCAAGCCAACCAGCGCCATCGCGTCGATCGGGCGGCCCGCCGCCTCGCCGCAGAGCGAGACCGGTATGCCCTGCCCGCTCCGCGCTTTGGCAGCCTCCGAGAGGAGGTGCTCCAGCAGATCCAGCACCGGCGGCGAGAGCAGGTCGTAGCGCCCCGCGAGCGCCGGGGCGCCACGATCCGCGGCGAACAGGAACTGCATCAGATCATTGGAGCCGACCGAGACGAAGTCCACCGCTTCCAGCAAGGCCGGCAGTTGCCAGAGCAGCGCCGGAACCTCGAGCATGGTGCCCACCTGGAGCTGCTCGGGCTCCGGGCGGACACGGCGCGCCTCGGCCTCGAGCAACGCCTTGGCGGCCTTGAATTCGGCTACGGTGGCGACCATCGGGAACATCACCGAGAGTGCCCGGCCGTCGGCGGCCAGCAACAGGGCGCGAAGCTGGCGCCGGAGCACGGCCGGACGGTCAAGGCCGACGCGCAGCGAGCGCCAGCCCATCGCCGGGTTTTCCTCCTCGGCCGCCTCATCCCCTGGCATCATCTTGTCGGCGCCCAAATCGAGGGTGCGGAACACCACCGGCCTCTCCCCGGCCACGTCCATCACCCGTGCGTAGAGCGCCGCCTGATCGGCGACGTCCGGAATCGCGCCGCGCGCTAGCATCGCGATCTCGGTCCGGAACAGGCCGATTCCATCCGCCCCGGTCGCCGCGAGCTGCCCGAGTTCCAGACTGAGGCCGACATTGAGCATCACGCGAAGCCGAGTCCCGTCGGCGGTGCAGGCAGGGCGCGTGCGCAAGGTGGCCCAACCAGCCTGGCGCTCGCTCCGGGCGGCGACCGCGCGCGCATAGGCTTGATGCACTTCGGCGTCGGGCCGCAGGATCAGCACCGCCTCGTCGCCATCGAGCACGGCCTCCTCTCCGGGCTCGGCGGCGGCTACCAGCCCGCGAATGCCGCCGAGTGCGGGCAGGCCGAGCGCGCGCGCCACGATGGCGGCGTGCCCGGCCGGCGAACCCTCCTCAATGGCCAATGCGCCGATGCCGCGCGCGTGCCAGTCGAGCAACTCCGCGGGTCCGAGCCGGCGGGCGAGCAGGATAGCGCCCGGCGGCGTGGGCTCGCGCGGTCCCTCGCCCTCCAATTCGGAGAGCAGCCGCCCCGCGAGATCCTCCAGATCGGACAGGCGCTCGCGCAGATACGGGTCGGAGATGCGCCGCATGCGGTCATGCAAGTCGTGGGCCACCCGCACCACCGCCGCCTCGGCGGTCAGGCCGGCGCGGATCTTCTCCTCGGCGCGGCGCAGCCAGCCGGCATCGGCGGCGATCAGCCGATAGGCTTCCAGCACTTCCCGCGAGGCCCCGCCGTCAGCGGCTCCGTCCGGCGCGCGCACGGTGATGAGCTCGTCGAGCTCACGCTGCATGCGCGCGTAGGCGGCGTGGAGACGCTCGGCCTCTGCGCTGGGGTCGTCGGCGAGAAGCCGGCGCGCGACGCGCTGTACCCGGTGCAGCACCACTGGGCCAAGCGCAAAGCCGCCCACCAGGGACACCGCCCGGAAGACGTGCGGGACGGTTCCCGCCAGCGCCTCCTCGGGCGCGTCCGTCGCGCCCAGAGCGGCGAGCATCTCGGCAACCAGCATCGCCACCGTCTCCAGCTCCTCCACCTCCTCGTCGGTGTAGTGGCGGGGCGAGCGGTTCTGCACGGTGAGCACGCCGAGCGTCCGCCCGGCCCGGCGGACCGGGACGGCGAGCATGGAGGCGAACGGCTCCTCGCCGGTCTCCGGCCGGTAGGCGAAGGCGGGGTGGTTTTGCGCGTCGGCCAGGTTCATGACCCGGCCGCTCGCGGCGCAAAGCCCGACGATCCCTTCGCCAACGCGCAGCCGCGTGCGACCGATCGCCTTCGGATTGAGGCCATGGGTCGCGGCAAGCTCCAGGATGTCGCCGGGACGGCGCACATAAGCCGAGCAGACCTCGGCCACCAGTTCGGCCGCTACGAGATCGACCAGCTCGGACAAGGGCGCGGCGCTGCGGGCCATCAGCTCGCGCAGCCTGGCGAGCAGGCGTAGCGGTCCCAGGGTTGGGCTACGCGTTGGCGCCGGCAACCGATCGTGCCTCCGGCGTGCTGCGATTCGCGAGCGCCTCGATCGCCTGCTCCACCAGCTCAGCGATGATCGTGGCCATGGGCTGCTCCCGCGTGACCATTCCGACCGACTGGCCCGCCATGACCGACCCGTTCTCGACATCCCCCTCGATGACCGCGCGGCGCAGCGCGCCGGCCCAGAAGTGCTCGATCTCGAGCTGCGCCGCGTCGCGGGCCAGGCCGCCGTCGAGAAAACGCCGGATCGTCTCGGCCTGGTGGGCAAGGAAGCGCTCGGTGCCGGCGTTGACCAGCCCGCGCACCGGAATCACCGGAAAACGCGGGTCGAGCTGCACCGAGGGCAGGGCGTCGCGGGCATTGGCGCGAATGAACGCTTGCTTGAAGCGGGGATGCGCGATCGATTCCGCCGCGGCGGCAAATCGCGTGCCGAGCTGCGCGCCAGCGGCCCCCATCTCCAAATAGGCCAGGATCGCCTCGCCGCGCCCAAGCCCGCCGGCGACGAAGACGGGCACCTCGCGGATGTGCGGCAGGATCTCCTGGGCGAGCACGGTCAACGACACCGGACCGATATGCCCGCCCGCCTCCGACCCTTCGATGACAAGGGCATCGGCGCCGGAGCGCACGAGTTGCTTGGCCAGAACCAGCGCCGGGGCGAAGGCGATCAGCCTGGCCCCGCCATCCTTTATGGCGCGCACGGCCGCGCCCGATGGGATTCCGCCGGCCAGAACGATATGCGAGACGCCGGCGCGCAGGCAGACCGCGATCAGCGCGTCCAGCGCCGGGTGCATGGTGATCAGGTTGACCCCGAACGGCGCCTGGGTCATCCCCTGGGTCGCCGCGATCTCGGCGGCGAGCTGCTCCGGGTTCATGGACCCGCACGCGATGACCCCGAAGCCGCCCGCGTTGGAGATCGCCGAGACCAAGTGACGCTCGCTCACCCAGCTCATCGCCCCGCCCATGATGGCGTAGCGGCACCCCAGGAATTGGGCGCCCCGCGCCCATAGCGCGTCCAGCGTGGCCGCGGCCGCGCCGCGCGGCAGGTCCGGGACGGAGCCGTCAGGCGGCATCGAGGCCGTAGGCGGCGTGCAGCGCCCGCACCGCCAGCTCGGTGTACTCGGCGGCGATCAGCACGCTGACCTTGATCTCGCTCGTGGAGATAACCTGAATATTGATCGCCTTGTCGGCCAGGGCGCTGAACATCGTGTTCGCCACCCCGGCATGGCTGCGCATCCCGACGCCGACCACGCTGATTTTGGCAACGTTTGGATCGGCCAGAACCTCGGCATAGCCGACCTGCGCGCGCACGACGTCGAGCGCCGCCCTGGCGCGCGGCAGGTCGGCCTTGCCCACGGTGAAGGTGAGGTCGGTCGTGCCGTCGGCTGACACATTCTGCACAATCATGTCGACGTTCACGTTCTGCTCGGAGAGCGTGCCGAACAGGGCCGCCGCGATGCCCGGCCGGTCGGGTACGTGCCGGACGGTGATCTTCGCCTCGTCGCGCGAATAGGCGATGCCGGCGACGTTCTGCTTCTCCACGATCTCGTCCTCATCCACCACCAGGGTTCCCGGCGAGTCCTCGAAGCTGGAGAGTACCTGCACGCGCACCCCCTCGTTCATCGCCAGCTCGACGCTGCGGGTCTGCAACACCTTGGCGCCGACCGAGGCCAGTTCCAGCATCTCCTCATAGGCGATGCAATCGAGCTTACGCGCCTTGGCGACGATTTCGGGGGTCCGTTGTATAGACCCCGTCCACGTCGGTGTAGATGTCGCAGCGATCCGCCCGCAGCGCGGCGGCGAGCGCCACGGCAGAGGTATCGGAGCCGCCGCGGCCGAGCGTGGTGACGCGGTGATCGGGGCCGATGCCCTGAAACCCGGCGACCACCGCGACCTGCCCGGCTTGCATCCGGCGGAGCAGCTCGGCCGACTCGATCCCCTGGATGCGCGCGCTGCCGTGCGCCTTGTCGGTGCAGATCGGCACCTGCCAGCCCTGCCAGGAGCGCGCCTCCACGCCCAGCTCCTGCAACGCGATCGCGAGCAGGCCGCTCGTCACTTGCTCGCCGGTCGCCACCACCGTATCGGTACTCGCGCGCGTCGTGCAGCGGCGAGAGCGCCTGGCACCAGCCGACGAGCTGGTTGGTCACGCCGGCCATCGCCGAGACGACCACCGCGACCTCGTGGCCGGCCTCCACCTCGCGCTTGACCCGCGCGGCAACCTTGCGAATCCGGTCGAGGTCGGCGACCGAGGTGCCGCCGAACTTCATTACGATGCGAGCCATGCCGGAGAGCAGCCTCTGCTGATGGTCGGGCGGCGCGCGGGCGGGTGCTGGCGCGCCGCGCGGCGCCCACACATACTGGTGCGCGGATCAGGGGGCAACATGCAAGACAGCACGGTCTCGTCTGCCGAGGTGGCGCGCTTCGACGCGCTCGCCGGACGCTGGTGGGATCCGCGCGGCCCGATGCGGGCGCTGCATCGGATGAACCCGGCGCGGGTCGAATGGATCGAGGGACGCGCCGCGCGCGCCTTTCCGGGCGCGCGCGGCCTGCGCGTGCTGGACGTGGGATGCGGCGCCGGCCTGGCGGCCGAGGCGCTGGCGCGGCGCGGCTACGACGTGCTGGGAATCGACGCCGCCCCAGACGCGATCGCCGCCGCCGCCGCGCACGCCGCCGGGCAGGGCCTCTCGGTGGCGTACCGCGTCGCCTCGCCCGAGGAACTTGCGAGCGAGGGCCAACGCTTCCAGGTCGCCGCCGCGTTGGAGGTGATCGAACACGTTCCCGACCCGGACCTGTTCCTGCGCACCCTGAGCAGGCTACTGGAGCCGGATGGCCTGCTGGTGCTCTCGACGCTCAATCGAACCGCGCAGTCGTTTCTTGCCGCAAAGGTTGCCGCTGAATATGTGTTGCGGTGGCTGCCGCCCGGCACGCATGATTGGCGCCGCTTCTTGACGCCGGCGGAGCTGGCGGCGGGGCTGCGGCGCGCCGGGCTGCGCGTCACGGAGCTCTGCGGGCTCGGGCTCGACCCGTTGAGCGGCCGCTGGCGGACAGGCGGCAGTCTCGCTGTTAACTATCTAATGGCGGCGCGAAAGTAGAACCGAGTCCTTTCCGCCCTGCCAGGAGCATGTGATGACCAAGCCACACACCCTTGCCGCGATCCTCCTCCTGAGCGCGCTGGCCACGCCCGCGCTGGGTCAGGGAACTGGAGGATCCGATAACGGCACGCCACCGGCGGCGAGCCAGCCAGCCACCGGCACGCCGCCCTCTCCCGCCAGCGGCCCCAACCCTAGCGGCACAGAACCGGCAAGCCCGGCCCCGGCAGTGATTCGGAACCCGACGGCACAAGTACAGGAGTGGCTGCAGCAGCTCGGGCTGTATAACGGCGATATCGATGGGAAATCTGGACCCCAGACCCGCGCGGCGGTGATCGATTTCCAACGCTCGCATGGCCTGCGGCCGACCGGCGCGCTCGATGTGGCGACCGTCGCGCGCCTGAGATACACCATCGAGAATCCGCAATCCGCCCAAGGCAATAACACCGGCCAGGAGCCCGCTCCCAACGAGCCCGCTCCCAACGCCAGGACGGACAATAGCACGTCGAATAGCACGGCGGAGGCGACCCCACCGGTCCGGCGCCTTCCTGGTTCATCCACCAGCCCCGGTGCCAGGACGAACCCTGGCAGCTCCACCACGGCGCGGTCGACCGTTACGGTTCCCGGCCTCGCGGCTCCTGGGCTGGGTTTTGGAGCGATTCCTGGGCTGGGCTATGGAACGAGCACCGCCGAGTCGAGTGCCCCGTCCGGCGCTGGTTTCGGCACCGGCCCCGCGTCCAGCTTCTTCGGCACTCAACTCAACCTGTCGAATGGCTACAACGCGGCGATCGGTCAGGGGCGCTGATTGGCGGCGGAGCGCCTGAACGCAATACCCGGTCGCCTCGGCCGGGTCAGCGGGCAGGCCGACGGCTGGTAGGAGCGCCCTGGGATTGGAGATGCCGGCCGTATCGGCATGCTTGGCGAGACCAAATCGTGGCGCCGTGGCTGCCCTCCTTGCCTGCCCACTCGCGCCACTGAGCGCACCGCGGTTGCAGAGGCGGTGAGGGATGTCATCCTTCCGCGCGCGGCACCCACGGGATGCGGGCGAAGCCCACCCCTTCCTCGGCGAGCTGCTCCGCCTGCTCCTGGGTCGCGTCGCCATAGATCGCCCGGGCCTGCGACTCGCCGCGATGGATGCGTAAGGCTTCCTCCGCGAAGCGCTCGCCGACGTGATCGCACCGTGCCTCGATCTCCGCGCGCAGGCGCTGCAACGCGGCGCGCACCTGATCCGGCATCGGCCCGGCAACGTCTCCCGTGCGCATGGCCGGCGCCGGGGCTGGGGCGGGCAACTCCGGCGACGGAGCGGCCGGGACGGGCCGCTCCACAGTCCGCTTGGCGACGGCGGGAGCCATCATGGCCCGGCTGACCTCCGCCGCGCCGCAAGCCGGACACTCAACCAGACCTCGCGCGGCCTGGGCGTCGAAGGCGGCGCTGTCCTTGAACCAGCCGTCGAATTCGTGGCCCTTCTTGCACTGTAACTGATAATGGATCATCTCGAACTGCGCGCGCCTGCCTTCCGCATGCATATTGGCACTCTTAGCCCCTGAGTGCCAATCATTCTCGCGACCTAGGCCGCACGGAGCCAAGCATCCAGCTTGCCCGACTCCTTCAATTCCATCAAATCGTCGCAACCTCCGAGATGACGTCCGCCAATGAAGATCTGCGGCACGGTGGTTTGCCCGCCAGACCGCCGGATGGCCTCGGCGCGCTCGACGGTGCCGTGCGGCGCGTCGATCTCGCGGAATTCGACGCCATTCTCGTTCAAAATCCGCTTGGCACGCGCGCAGTACGGGCAGAAGGGCTGGGTATAGATCTCGACAATGGGCAATCTCGTCTCCTGTCGACGCACTGCCTGTCATCTCGTCGCGGCCGGCTGCCCCTGCAAGGCGTGGGGCTCGAAGCCCGCGGCCTTGCGGTACTGGCGCGCGATGCCGAGCAATTCCTCATGCGATATCACGTCCTCCAGCCGCTCGAAGCCGTCTGGGGCGCGCTCGGCCACAATGTCGATCACCTGCTCCGGCCCCATGCGGCGGTTGCTGAGCACGATCTGGCTGGTGGCCGGCAGCCGCTCCGCCTCGTATGCCCGCGAGGCGTCCTCGACCGCTCCGCCCGTGGCGAGGGCTCGCGCCAATGCCCGCCCGTCGATGATCGCCTGCGCGGCGCCGTTCGAGCCCACCGGGTACATGGGGTGCGCCGCGTCGCCGAGGAGCGTGACGCGCCCGAAGCTCCAACGCGCGAGCGGGTCGCGGTCGCACATCGGGTATTCATAGAATACGGGCGTGCGGCGCATCAGGCTCGGCACGTCGAACCAATCGAAGCGCCAGCGCGCGAAGTGGGGCAGCACCTCGTCCAGCCGGCCAGGGCGGCTCCAGTCTTCGCGCCGGGGCGGCGGAGTCGACCCGTCACCGAGCCTGACCCACACCGCCCAGTTGACGAGCGCGCGGCCGCGCTCGGCGGCCTCGCGCGAGATCGGGTAGAGGACGACCTTCTCCCGGATGTCGCCGGCGATGATCATCGACCGCCCGGACAGGAAGGGCTCGCCCTCGACCGCGCCGCGCCAGAGCATGTGGCCGTTCCACCTGGGTGGCCCTTCCCCAGGGTAAAGCTGGGCGCGCGTGGCCGCGTGGATGCCATCGGCACCGACTAGGACATCGCCGCGCCAGGGCGGGAGCGGGTCGCCCAACTCGGCCGCGAACCGGGCCGTCACGCCCGTCTCGTCCTGCTCGAAGCCGGCGAGCCGGTGCCCGAGATGGATGCGGCCGGACCCGATGCGCTCGCCCGCAGCCCGGTACAGGAGGCCCTGCAAGTGGCCCCGGTGAATCGAGAATTGTGGGAAGGGATAGCCCGCTTCCAGGCCGCGCGGCTCGGTCCAGATACGCTGGCCGAAGCGATTGCAGTAGATCAGCTCGCTCGTGCGGATACCGGTGGCATCCAGGTGGCCGAGCAGGCCGAGATCGGCCAGCTCCTTGACCGCGTGCGGCAGGAGGTTGATGCCGACGCCAAGCTCGCGGATCTCGGATGCCTGCTCGAAGACCTCGACCTCGATACCCCGCTCGTGCAGGCTGAGCGCCGCCGCGAACCCGCCGACGCCGCCGCCGATCACAAGAGCCCTCATCGCCTTCCCCGTCGACTATTTCTTCCGAGCCTATCACGGGTCGGGCGCAAGCGTTGGCTTTCGGTGATATAGGCGCGGAGCGGCCGGCCGCGCGCGGCGGTCCGATGGTTTGGGTTAGACGCGGTCTAGCATGGGGAGGAACGCATGATCGAGTTGGCGGCCGGCATCACGCCGGCGGGCGAGGGCCAGGACGGGACCGCTTGGAACGTGCTGGGGCACCGCTACTTTCTCAAGGCCGAGTGCGAGAGCATGTTCTGCTTCGAGACCGTGGACCCGCCGGGTACTTTCGTGCCCCTCCACATCCATCCCACCCAGGACGAGTTCATCTACGTCCTGGAAGGGATCTTCGACTTGCAGCTTGGGGATGCCAAGCGGCAGGCCAGGGCCGGCGACCTGGTGCGGATGCCGCGCGGCACGCCGCACGCCTACTACAACAACCAGACCGCGCCAGCCCGGGCGCTGTTCTGGGTCAGCCCGGCGCGGCGCCTGCGCGAGCTGTTCGACAAGCTGCATGACCTGCAGGACGTGGACGAGGTGGTGCGGCTCTCTCGCGTGTGCGAGGTGGAGTTCGTGCCACCAGGATAGGGCGATTCCAGGCCAGCCGTGTTGCCGTTCCGTTGCACTCCTCCTGCAAGCGGAGGGGTGCGCTTCGGCACCGCCCAGGCGAAATTCCCTTTGCCCCGATAGGGGTTGCCACCGCATTGTCGCTTGCCGAAACGCCGTTTGCATGGTTTGCCTCGGCCAAGCCCGCTGATCGGCGTGGCGCGATGGAGCGTGACAGTGAACCAAGTAGCGCCGTTCAAGATCACTATCTGCGGTATCGAGGAGCTGGTCGAACATTGCGAGACCGGCGCGAGCCATGTGCTGTCGATCCTCGATCCTGCCTGGCCCGTGCCGGATGCATTCGGCTTCTTCGGTGAGCACGAAAGGCTGGAGCTGCGCTTTCACGATGTCATTGAGGACGCTGCCGGCGTGCTGCCACCACGGGAGGAGCACGTGGCCCAACTCCTGGCGTTCGGCCGCAGCCTCATCGCGGAGCCGCCGAAAGATGCGCACCTGATCGTCCACTGCCATGCAGGCATCTCGCGATCCACTGCCGCGATGACGCTCATTCTCGCGGAGGCCTTCCCTGACGTGCCGGCGCGGACTCTCCTCGGGGAAGTGCTGCGCGTGCGGCCCAAGGCGTGGCCGAACTTGCGGATCATCGAGATCGGCGATGCCATGCTGGCGCGAAATGGCGAAGTGGTCGAAGCAGCCGCCGGGATCTATCGACGGCAGCTTGCGATCTACCCGCACCTGGCGGAGCTCATGACCCAAGGCGGCCGTGGCCGCGAGGTGGCGGCGGCGCAAGGCTTCAACGCAACGTAGTTTGTCCGCGACAATGTGGTTGTCGGCTCGGGCGCGGCGCCCTCGTTCGGCTGCCGGCCTCGATATGCTTTTCCCTTTTCGGCAGCCTTGGTGCATTATCGTTCGGCTTCCTTGAAGAAGAAACTTCAGATGGGGAAGGTTGCGGCCGAATCGCTCCCTTTCTCGATGGGTCGCCGCCTGACGGGAAACGAAGGAACGGAAACGCGGGAACGAAGTTCGTGGCCGGGTCGTTCACGCTCCGCAGCGATGCTGCGGAGGCGCTCCTGTGAGTGATTTGAATAACCGGAACATCATCGTGATCGGCGGTTCGTCCGGGGCCACCGCTCCGATCAAGACGATCCTGGGCGCTCTGCCCCCCGACCTTCCGGCAGCGGTCTTCATCGTTTTGCACATACCCACCCGCAGTATTGGCGTCCTGGCGACGGTTGCCGCGGCCGCTGGCCGCCTGCCCGTGCATCAGGCGACGGATGGCATGCCGATCGTGCCCGGCAACGTCTATCTCGCCGCGCCCGATCACCACCTGATCCTGACCGAGGGCCAGATGAAACTCGGCCGGGGACCGCGCGAGAACATGGCGCGGCCGGCCATCGATCCCCTGTTCCGCTCCGCCGCCGTGGCCTATAGATCCCGGGTCATCGGGGTGATCCTGTCGGGCCTGCTCAACGATGGGGCTTCGGGGTTGGAGGCGGTCAAGCGCTGCGGCGGGCTCGCCTTGGTGCAGGATCCGGCTGACGCCATCGCCGACGAGATGCCGCGCAGCGCCATGCAGGCGACCACGGTCGATCTGTCCGTCCCGAGCGCTCGGATCGGCGCCGTCCTGTCCGAGCTGGTGCGCGAGCCAGCCGGGCCGGGGGTGCCGATTCCGCCCGATATCCGCCTCGAGGTCGCCATCGCGGCGGGCGAGCGGGTGGACACCGAGGTCATGCAGCGCCTTGCCGATCCCGCCGCCCTGACCTGCCCGTCCTGCGGCGGCGTGATGTCCCGCCTAAGAAACGGCAAACCACTGCGGTTTCGCTGCCAGGTCGGGCACTCCATGGCGGCCGAAGTCCTGGCCAAGGAGCAGGAGAACGCGGTTGATGAGGCGCTGCGGGTGGCGCTGCGGGTGATCGAGGAGCGAGCGGAGCTTGTCACGCGAATGGCCCAGGACGGGCGGATGTCCGGCCGGCGCGTGGTTGCCGAATTATATGAGGAGCGGGCCCAGGAGTACCGCCGGTATGCGGACACCATCCGCCGGGCGGTGCTCATGTCCATGGCACCCACCACGCCCTCGGACGACGAAGGGGGACAGGGGTACGGCCCCTAAACCGCGTCTACTTTGAGAACCGTAGTTTCTCCTCCTCAGGATTGAGCTGGTCCTTAACCCAGAGGCGATCTGCGATGGCATAGGGTGCCTGATTATTGATCCGGCTTGGGTAGTGTTGGAATTGCCGCGTGGTTGATCCAGTTTGGTAGGATGGATCATGTGGACATGCGCAAGCTGCCGGCGGCAGCCCAAGAGGAGCGTCGGCGGCAGGTGGTGGGACTACGCGAGAGCGGCCTGACCTACGAGGCGATCGCGGCGCAGACGGGTCTGACCCGGACGGGGGTGTTCAACATCTGCCGGCGCTTCGCGGCGGCGGGGATGGCGGGCTTGCGCAGCGGACCGCGCGGTCCGGAGCCGGGGAGCGGGCGGTTCCTGAATGCGCGGCAGGAAGCGGAGATTCGTGAACTGATCTGCCGGCACCCGCCGGACCAGCTTGGCCTGCCGTTCGCGCTGTGGAGCCGTGCGGCGGTGCGCGCCCTGATCGAGCAGCGCTGTGGGGTGCGGCTCGCGGTGCGCACCATGGGAAGCTACCTGGCGCGCTGGGGGTTCACAGCGCAGAAGCCGCTGCGGCGGGCCTATGAGCAGCGTGCAGCCGAAGTGCGCCGCTGGCTGCGGCGGGACTACCCGGCGATCGTGGCTCGGGCCAAGCGAGAGAAGGGCACGATCTTCTGGGGCGACGAGACCGGCTTGCGCGCCGATGACGTGCGCGGCCGCAGCTACGCCCCACGCGGACGAACCCCGGTGGTCCGCCCCAATCACCGGCGGGCGGGCGTAGGCCTGATCTCGGCGGTAACCAACAAGGGCGAGCTGCGCTGGATGGTGCTCGACGGCGCGATCAAGGCACCGACGCTGATCCGCTTTCTCGACCGCCTGATCCGCGATGCCGGCGGCAAGGTGTTCCTGATCTTGGACAACCTGCCCGTCCACCGTGCCCGTGCCGTGCGGGAGTGGCTGGCCGGGCGCACCGCGCAAATCGAGGTGTTCCATCTGCCCTCCTACAGCCCCGAGTTGAACCCTGACGAGTGCCTCCATGCCGACCTCAAGCAGGCCGTCACCCGTAAGCCGCCCGCCCGCAGCAAGCAGCAGCTCAAGTGCACCGTCATCAGCCACATGCGCAAGCTCTCGAAGCTGCCCGAACGCGTGCGGAGCTACTTCGGGCACCAGCCTGTCCGTTATGCTGCCTTATTCAAGATCACCCAAGCCGGATCAATAAGCGTGGCCTGGAAGTGGGCGACGCGGCGGGTCAGATCCGTGGTGGAGGCATGGCAGTGATGATAGGTGACGTCCTCGCGCAGCCAGCGCCACAGTGCCTCTACTGGCATCAGATCCGGACTGTAGCCGGGTAACGGCACGAGTTCGATCTTCAGACCTGCGGCAGCGGACCATACGGACTGAGCCCGGTGATAGGGCGCGCCATCCCAGATCACGATGAGCCTGCCGTTGGGGAATTCGGCACGCAGTCGGCGTAGAACGTCGATCGTGTGTTCGCCCGTGGCGCGCGGATACGGCCAGATCCGGACCTGTCCCTCATTGTAGAGATACAGGCCATAGAACGAGACTTTGTCGGCCAGGGCGGGCGAGGTGGAGGCGACATAAAAGCGCTGGCCGCGCACGCCCCAGCCATGCCCAGGATCGACGTCCTGACGGATGTGCGCTTCATCCAGGTAGACCAACTGATGACGGTCCCGCTGCGCACCATCCAGCAGTGGACGCATCTGTTCAACAAACGCCGCTCGCCGTTCCGCACTGGCACGGCCCAGTAGCTTCTTCGCCTTCTGCCACGACAGCCCCATCCGATGCAGAACCAGCCGGATGGTTTCGCGGCAGCGGCGGCACCCGAAGCGCGCTTGCACAAGCCCCACCAGACGGCGCAGCGTCCAGCGGGGCTTCGGATCAGTCTCGGCCATGGGGGGCGCGGCGGCGACCTGCTGGGCCGTGCGCACCACCGTACTGAGCGCTGCCGCTATCTCGGGGCAAAAGGGGGGCGGCCACCGGTGCGCCGATACAGCAGCGCCGCGGGGCCGTGTTCGTTGTAAATGTGCAGCCAAGCCATGACGGTCTGGGGATGGCGACCCGTGCGGCTGGCCACCGCCGTCGCACAGTCACCCTGGGCTATCTCATGCAGGGCCAGAAACCGCTCGCGGCTGCGAGCATGCGGCGCACTCAAGGCCAGACGACGAAACTCCGCCGCTGACTGACCCCACCGCTCATAATCTATACGCAACACCTGTCTTGTTGACGCCTCCGAATAGGAAAACTCCTATATGGGACCGTCACCGCTCAGTGACCAGCGAACTACGGCTCTCAAATTGGACGCGGTTTAGAGAGAAAGCCCGCGTCTCGGCAGCGCATTCTCCTGACACCCCGGCCACTTTATGACGGGGCCAAGGGATCTCACCTTGAACGGGATCGCGTGCGGTGCCGGCTGAGAGGACTGACATGGCGACACAAACGGGAACTGGTGCGGAATGCGCGCTTGAAAGCCGTGCATCCGCCCCCGTCATTCTGGCCGTCGGGGCTTGCGCGGCCGACGTGGCCTCGCTCGTGCGCGTACTCACGGGTCTGCGGCTCGACGCCAGCCTGGCCGTGGTCCTCGCGATGCAGCAGCGGGAAGCCTTGGACGAGGACGCGTTCAGGCGAGCGCTCGGGGAGGGGGCGACCGCGCTCGCCGGCATCGAGGATGGAGCGCCGATTGAGGCCGGCCGAGTCTATCTGGCCGGCCCCGACGTGATTGTGACCTTGGAAGGAGGCCGGTTCAGGACCCGGCCCGCCGAGCAGGAGCCAGGCGAGCGCGGAACCATCGACAGCCTGTTCGTGTCGCTGGCTCAGGACCAGGAAGGCCGGGCGATCGGCCTTGTGCTGGCGGGCACGGGCACGGATGGCACACTCGGCGTCACCGCCATCAAGGAGGCGGGCGGCCTCACCGTGGCGGAGGAGACCGGCGAGACCGACGCGGCAACTCCCGCCACCGCGAACAGCGCCGCGGCCCTCGCAGACATCGTCGCGAAGGCCGCCGAGATCTCCGAGCGTGTCGCGCTCCAGGCGCGGCACCTCGCCCATCGCCGGGAGGCGCTGGCCGAAGACGCGGAGGTCAGCAATGTTGCCGAAGCACTGGCGCAGATCACCGCCCTCCTGCGCGACAGGACCGGGCACGACTTTCATGGCTACAAACCCAACACCTTCTTGCGACGAGTCCAGCGACGCATGCAGGTAGTGGAGGCGGACGGCCTCTGGGCTTATGTGGAGATGCTGCGCACGCGGCCCCACGAGGCGCAGTTTCTCTTCAACGACCTGCTGATCGGCGTCACCCAGTTCTTCCGCGACCGCCGGGAATTCGAATTCCTGGAGACGCATGTTGTCCCCAAGCTGTTCGAGGGAAAAGGCCAGAACGATGGGGTGCGGGTCTGGGTGCTCGGCTGCTCGACCGGCGAAGAGGCCTATTCGATCGCGATCCTGCTGCGCGAGTTCGCCATGACCGTCGACCAGGCGCCGCGCATCCAGATATTCGCCAGCGACATCGACGGCCGTGCCCTCGCCGCCGCCAGGGTGGGCCGGTACACGCAGGCCATCGCCAAGGACATGACGCCCGAGCGACTGGCGCGATGGTTCGTCAAGGAGGGCAACACCTACCGCGTGGTGAAGGAGCTGCGCGAGCTGTGCCTCTTCTCCCAGCACAGCGTGATCAAGGATACCCCGTTCTCGCGGCTGGACCTGATTTCCTGCCGCAACCTCCTGATCTATCTTGATAGCGAGTTGCAGAGCCGGGTCATCCCGATCTTCCACTTCGCCCTCAGGTCGGGCGGGTTCCTGTTCCTCGGCAATTCCGAAAATATCTCCCGGCACACGAAGCTATTCGCCCCGGTCGATCGCGGCTTCCGCATCTTCCAAAAGATCGATGCCGAGACGCGCCTCCCGCTCGATTTCCCGGTCATGATAGCGGACCCCAAACCCGCGGCCGCCCTAAGGCCACCTTTTCGTCCCGCGGAAAATAGGCTGGTCCGCTACGCGGAGCGTCTCGTCGAGCGCTACGCCCCGGCTTACGCCATCGTGGACGAGCACTTCGACGTGCTGCACTTCTCCGCCAGGGCCGGCCGCTTCATTCGGCCGTCGGGAGGTGCCGCCAGCCTGAATCTGCTCAATCTCGTGCATAGCGACCTGCGGCTGGATCTCCGGGGCGCGCTGAACAAAGCGGCGCTGGAGCGGAGCACGGTTCAGGCCGACGGGCTTCAGATGAGCATGGACGGAAACCGGGTGATCGTGGACCTCGTCATCGAGCCGGTCCAGGACACCCCCGAACTCGCCGCCGCACTTCGTTGCGCTCTTCAAGAACAGTCCCCTCCCCTCCGGGCAGAGTAGCGACACCTCACCGAGCGCGCCCGGCTCGGGCGAGGAGCGCTTGCGCCGCCTTGATGCTGAATTGAGCCTCACCCGCGAGCGGCTGCAAGCCACCATCGAGGCGCTTGAGACCACGAACGAGGAGCTGAAATCCTCGAACGAGGAGTACCAGTCGCTGAACGAGGAGCTCCAGAGCGCCAACGAAGAGCTGGCGACTTCGAAAGAGGAGCTACAATCGGTCAACGAGGAGCTGACCACCGTCAACGGCGAGCTGGCGCACCGCGTCCAGGAACTCGGCCGCGTCAACAGCGACCTGAAGAACCTCCTTGAGAGCACGCAAATCGCGACTGTCTTCCTCGACAACGATTTGCGGGTGATGAACTTCACTCCGGCGATCGTCGAAATCTTCCATATAGTCGAGACCGACATCGGCCGGCTGATCGGGCACATCAAGCCCCGCATCGTCTATGACGAGTTGCAGGACGATGTCCGCCGGGTGCTGCGCACGCTGGGCAGCATCGAACGCGAGGTTGAGAACCCGGTCACGCACGCGCACCACATGGTGCGTGTCCTGCCCTATCGCAGCATTGACAACTTCATCGCCGGGGTGGTGGTGACGTTCATCGACATCACGGAGCGGAAACGGGCCGAGGCGGCGCTACGGCGCCTGAATGAGACGCTGGAGGCCCGCGTAGCCGAGCGGACGGCCGCGCTGTCCAGGACGCTTGAACGGCTGCATCAGGAGATGCAAGAGCGCGAGCGGGCCGAGGAAGCGCTGCGACAGGCACAGAAGATGGAGGCGATCGGCCAGCTCACGGGCGGCATCGCGCATGACTTCAACAACATGCTCCAGGTGATCGGCAGCAATCTGGAAATGCTTCAGCGGCGCGTGGAGCAGGGGCGCACGGCGGAGGTCAGGCACTACACGGCAGCGATGAGCAAGACCGTGGAGCGCGCGGCGGCGCTGGCCCATCGGCTGCTTGCCTTCGCGCGCCGGCAGACGCTGCAACCGCGCGACGTCGAGCCGGACGCACTAATCGAGGATATGGAAGACCTGATCCGCCGCACGGTTGGGCCTGGTATCACGGTGGAGCTGCGCAATGCCGACGGCATCTGGACGGTGCTGTGCGATCCAAATCAGCTCGAGAACGCGCTGCTGAATCTGGCCATCAACGCCCGCGATGCCATGCCGGACGGAGGCCGCCTCACGATCAGCACGGAGGACGTCCATCTCTCGGAAGCGGACGTCGCCGGCCAGGACGATGCTGACCCCGGCGACTATGTCGAGATCGCCGTGGCCGATACCGGTGCCGGCATGGACGAGGCGACGAGGGCGCGCGCCTTCGAGCCGTTCTTCACCACCAAGCCCCTTGGGCACGGGACAGGCCTGGGCCTATCCCAGCTTTATGGCTTCGTGCGGCAATCAGGCGGCTTTGTGCGCCTCGACAGCGCACCGGGCCGGGGCACGACCGTGCGGCTGTATCTGCCCCGTCGGGGCACCCCACGCCTTCCCGAGCAGGGGCCGATACTAGGCAACGAACCGACGGAGGCCGACGCGGGCAAGGTGGTGTTGCTGGTCGAGGACGAACCCGGGGTGCGCGAGGCAACGGCCGAGCGTTTGCGCGAGCTGGGCTATCAAGTCCTGGAAGCCGTGGACGGACCTGCCGCACTGCGTCTGCTGCATTCGGAAGCGCGCGTCGACGCGCTTGTAACCGATGTGGGCCTGCCTGGTGGCCTGAATGGGCGGCAGATCGCTGAGTCGGCGCGCGAAAACAGGCCGGGCCTGCCGGTTCTCTTTATCACCGGTTATGCCGGGGACGTGCTCGACAATGAGCTCGCGCCGGGAATGGGGGTCATCAGCAAGCCATTTGCGCTGGATGCGCTGGCCGAGAAGATCCAAGGCATGATCGGGTACAGGGAGGCCGCCCACGCTGGAAGTCGCGATGAAGCCAGGAGCAAGTCTTGAGACCAGCGGCCGTAGGTTTTGACTGAAGCGACAGCGGCATCGGTCAGGCGTGAAGGAGAGCAGCATGGCGGGACCGTTGCACGGCTACCGGATCGTGGACCTTACCTCCATGATCTCGGGGCCGTCCGCCACGATGCTGCTGGCCGACCAAGGCGCCGAGGTGATCAAGGTGGAGAATCCGGCGAGCGGCGGCGACCATACGCGCCTCGCCGCCAACCGGCGCGGCGGCTTTTCCGCGTCCTTTCTCAACAACAATCGCGGCAAGCGATCGGTGGCGCTTGACCTGAAGAACCCAGTAGCGGTGGCGGCGCTGCTGCGCGTGATCGCGCGGGCCGATGTGTTCGTGCAGAACTTCCGCCCCGGCGTGGCCGAGCGGATGGGCCTGGGCGAGGCGGCGGTGCGCGCCGTGGCGTCCGACATCGTTTACGTTTCGATCAGCGGCTTCGGAGAGAGCGGACCCTACGCGCAGAAACCGACCTACGACCCGCTGGTGCAGGCGGTGAGCGGCTTGGCGACCGTGCAGGCGGGATCAGACGAGGCGCCGCCCCGCCTAGTGCGGACCATCCTGCCGGACAAGCTGACCGGCATCGTCGCCGCGCAGGCGATCACCGCCGCGCTGTTGGCGCGCGCGCGTGGCGCACCAGGGCAGCATGTCCGGCTGTCCATGCTGGATGCGGTCGTTGCCTTCCTCTGGAGTTCGGACATGGGCAGCCAGACCTTCATCGAGGCGACGATCCCGCAGCAGGAGGCGGCCAGCTTCATCGACCTGATCTATGCGACCGAAACCGGCTATGTCAGCGTCGCGGTGCAGAGCGACAAGGAATGGGCAGCACTGACCCGCGCCCTCAACCGGCCGGAATGGCTGACCGATCCGCGCTTCGCCACGCCGGCACTGCGCCAGCGACACATCAACGAGCGGCTCGCGATGACGCAGGAGGTCTTGCGCACGCGCAGCGCCGAGGACTGGCTGGAGCGGCTGACCGCCGAGGGCGTGGCCTGCGCCCCGGTGCTGACGCGCACGCAGTTGCTGTCGCACCCGCAAATCCTGGCCAATGGCATCGTCGCGGAGATCGCCCATCCCGCCGCCGGCCCGCTGCGACAGGCCCGTCCGGCGGCCCGCTTCTCCGCGACCGAAGCGGCGCCGGGCCGGGCCGCGCCGGCGCTCGGCGCGCAGACGCGGGAGGTGCTGACGGAGGCCGGGCTGTCCGACTCGGAAATTGACAGCCTCCTGCTGGAGCGCGCGCCGTGATCGACTTCTATTACTGGCCGACTCCGAATGGCTGGAAGGTTGCGATCATGCTGGAGGAATGCGGCCTGCCCTATCGCGTGATCCCCGTGAACATCGGCGCCGGCGATCAGTTCAAGCCGGAGTTCCTCGCCATCAGCCCGAACAACCGCATGCCCGCCATCGTCGACCACGACGCGCTTGGCGGCGCGCTGCCAGTGTTCGAGTCCGGGAGCATCCTGATCCATCTGGCCGAGCGGTCCGGACGCTTCATGCCAATGATGAATCCGGGGCGCAAGGAATCCCTGGAATGGTTGTTCTGGCAAGTGGGCAACCTTGGTCCGATGGCCGGGCAGCTCAGCCACTTCGTCAACTACGCCGGGGGCGAGCACACCTATTCCCGCACACGCTATGCGAACGAGTACCACCGCTGCCTGGGCGTGCTGGAGCGCAGGCTCGACGGCCGCGAGTACATCCTTGATGACTACTCGATCGCCGACATGGCGGCGTGGCCCTGGGTGCTGATCGCGAAGCCACTGGGCCAGGAGCTGGATGAGTTCCCCCACCTCGCCGCCTGGCGGCAGCGCATCAAGGCGCGGCCGGCGGTGCAAAGGGGCGTCGATCTGGGCAAGGAGTGGCGTCGCCGGGCGCCGCCCACGGAGGCGGAACGCGCCATCCTATTCAACCAGACCGGGCGCTTGCCGGGGCACTAAGGACGGGAGCACCAGATATGCCCAAAGACGCTGGAAGCCTGCCGCAGCACCTGCTGCAAACCGCCGAGGGCCAGCGCCTGTCAGTCGCGACCGAACAGGGCTGGCGCCGCTGGGGCACGTTCCTCAGCAACCGCGAATGGGGCACGGTGCGTGAGGATTACAGCCCCGGCGGCGAAGCCTGGGCTTACCTGCCGTACGATCACGCCCGCAGCCGAGCCTATCGCTGGGGGGAGGACGGCATCGCCGGTTTCTGCGACAACCACCAGCATTGGTGCCTGGCTCTCGCGCTCTGGAATGGCCGCGACCCGATCCTGAAGGAGCGGCTATTCGGCCTGACAAACGACGAGGGCAATCACGGCGAGGACGTCAAGGAGCTCTGGTGGCACCTCGACGGCACGCCAACTCATTCGTTCATGCGGATGCTCTATCGCTATCCGCAGGCCGAGTTTCCCTACGCGCGCCTGTCGGAGGAGAACCGCCGCCGAGGCTTGAACGAGCCGGAATTCGAACTGATCGATACGGGTGTGCTCGACGATGGATGTTACTTCGACGCGACGATCGAGTACGCGAAGGCCTCGCCGACCGACATCCTGATGCGGATCACGCTGGAAAATCCGGCGCCGGAGACGGCGACCCTGCATGTGTTGCCGCACCTATGGGCGCGCAGCACCTGGTCTTGGACCAGCGACGCGCCGCGCCCGCTGCTCCGGCTGGCGCCGGACGGAGTGGTGGTGGCGACCCACCCCATGATGAAGGAGCGCCGCCTCCTGATCGACCAGCCGGCAGAGTGGCTGTTCTGCGAAAACGAGACCAACTTCCGGCGGCTCTACGGGGAGGACACGCCGGGCCACTTCAAGGACGCGATCAACGACGCCGTCGTGCACGGCGCGCGCGACGCGGTGAACCCGCTGCATGAGGGCACGAAATGCGCCGCCCATGTCGTGTTGTCGCTGCCGCCGGGCGGCCGCGCCGTACTGCGGCTGCGGTTCGCGCGCTCCGAAGCCGCCGCGTCCTTCACCGACTTCGATGCGATCCTTGCTCAGCGTCAGGCCGAGGCGGACGAGTTCTACGCGGTCTTGCAGCGCGGGATCACCGATCCCGATGCCCGTGCCGTGCAGCGCCAGGCGCTCGCCGGAATGCTGTGGTCCCAGCAGTGGTACCACATCAACGTCCGCGAGTGGCTGGCCGGCGACCCTGCCCAGCCGACGCCGCCCGCCAGTCGCCTGCAGGGCCGCAACGCCGATTGGGAGCACCTGAACAATGCCGACATCGTGTCCATGCCCGATACATGGGAGTACCCATGGTACGCGGCCTGGGACCTTGCGTTCCACACCGTAACACTTGCGCTGATCGATCCGGATTTTGCGAAGTCGCAACTCGTGCTGCTGACGCGCGAGTGGTACATGCAGCCGAACGGCCAGCTTCCAGCCTATGAATGGGCGTTCGACGACGTGAACCCGCCCGTCCATGCCTGGGCGGCGCTGCGGGTCTACCGCATGGATCAGGCCCTGACCGGTCGCGCCGACCGCGCCTTCCTGGAGCGGGTGTTCCACAAGCTTCTGCTGAACTTCACATGGTGGGTGAATCGCAAGGACGCGCAGGGACGCAACATCTTCCAGGGCGGCTTTCTGGGACTGGACAATATCGGCGTGTTCGACCGCTCCAAGCCCCTGCCCACAGGTGGTTTCATCAACCAATCGGACGGCACCGCCTGGATGGCGATGTACACGCTCAACCTGCTGGGAATCGCGCTGGAGCTGGCGGTCGAGGACCGGGTCTACGAGGACATCGCGACCAAGTTCTTCGAGCACTTCCTCTATATCGCCGGGGCGATTACCAACATGGGCGGGACAGGCATCGGCCTGTGGGACGAGCGGGACGAGTTCTTCTATGACGTGCTGAACCTGCCGGATGGCAGCCGCGTGCCGCTGCGGGTGCGGTCGCTGGTCGGATTGATTCCGCTCTGCGCCGTGGAGGTACTAGACCCAGACACGCCCACCCGCTTCCCCCGAGTTCTCCAAGCGGATGCGCTGGATGCTCGAGCATCGGCCCGACCTCGCGAAGCAAGTGTCGCGGTTTTACGAGCCGGGGAAAGGGGACCGCTTTCTGCTGTCTCTCTTGCGCGGGCACCGGATGAAGGCACTGCTCGCGCGGATGCTGGATCACACTGAGTTCCTGTCCGATTACGGCGTGCGTTCGGTCTCGCGCTACCATGCCGAGCATCCCTACGTGCTAACTCATGATGGGCAAAGCTTTTCAATCGGCTACGTGCCGGGCGAATCCACCTCTCGCGTGTTCGGTGGAAACTCCAACTGGCGCGGGCCGGTGTGGATGCCGATCAATTATCTTCTGGTGGAAGCATTGTACGAGTTCCACCGCTATTACGGCGATGATTTCCGGATCGAATGCCCGACGGGCTCCAAAGAGTTCCTGAGCCTGCGCGAAACCGCCGATGAACTCAGCCAGCGGCTGGCCCGGTTGTTCCTACGAGGCCCTAACGGGCGCCGCCCGGTTCTGGGCGACGACGCACGGCTCCAGCAGGATCCCCGGTTTCGCGACCACATCCCGTTCCACGAATATTTCCACGGCGACACCGGACGCGGCCTGGGCGCGTCGCATCAGACTGGCTGGACCGGGCTCATCGCCCTGCTTCTCCAGCCACGGCTCGACACGCTCGGCTGCGCGATACCGGTGGCGCATGCTTGTGACAAGGCACCCGCGTAGGGTGCCTGCTCATTTCGGCGTTGATGTCGGCACAGACGATCCTGGCGCCATCGCGGTGCAAGCCTCGCACAATGGCAGGCCCAATTCCGGAAGCGCCTCCTGTTACGACAGCCCCGGTTCCCTCGAAGCGCCCCGGATGGTCCGACATCAATCGCCGTTTCCGCCCTCGCGGTAATCCCGGAAGGGCGCATCGCGCTGGCTCAGAAGCTCGCGCACGCTGCCGCCATCCCGCTTGAACTGGCGCCGGTAGGCGAGGCTGCTCTCGGTGGTGAACGCGAGAGCCTGCAACTCGGTCCCGGCGCGCAGCGCGTCGCGCATGCCCATGATCTCCATGGCCCGGTGAACGGAGCGCTTGTTGATCTGTTGGAGGTCGGGAGGCACCAGCGCGACGCGCTCGGCAAGTTTTAGCACTTCCGCTTCCAGGTGCTCCGCCGGGAAAGCACGGTTGGCGAACCCGTCCCGCGCCGCCTCGGCGCCGCTGATCGCGTCGCCCGTCAGATACATCTCCATCGCGCGCCGCATCCCAAGCAGCCAGGGATGGAACTGCATGTCGGGCGGGCTCATCAGGCGGGTGGGCGGATAGCCGATCTTAGCATCCTCGGCGACATAAACGAGGTCGCAGGCGGTCGCCAGCTCGCTGCCGCCCGCGAGACAGTAGCCGTGCACCTGCGCGATGACGGGCTTCGCCAAGTCCCACATCCGAAACCAGCCCTCGACCACGTGACGGGACCACGGCAATGCGCCGCCGGCCGTGTAGTAGGGCTGTCCCCCCGCATTATCGGCCGAAAGGTCGTATCCCGCGCAGAAACTCGGTCCCGCGCCCCGGATAATGCTGACACGCACCTCGGGATCGGTGTCGGCGTCCTGCAACGCCTGGAAGATGGCGCCCCGCAACGCGTTGTTCAGCGCGTTGCGCTTCTCGGGCCGGTTCATGGTGAGCCGCCGCACGCCGGGGGCGGGCTGGTCGGTCAGGAGCACATCGGCGGTGGTCATCGGCATCCCTCCCCTTCTTCGCTTATTCCGGCAGGAGCCGGTACATCTTTCCGTCGAAGCGGGCGAGCCGCAGGCTCTTCATGGCCCGGTAGTCCGTGGGGCTGGTGCTGATCTTGATGCCCGGCAGCACCATCGGCAGCGTGGTCGTCTCGGGCAGGCTTGTCGCGGCCTTAAGTATGTTTTCACGCGACAGATCATTCCCGGCCCGCTTCAGCACGATCACCATTGCTTGCGCCATGGTGTACCCATAGGACCAGACTGGGTTCGCCGGGTCGCTCTGAGGCGCGTACTGCTTCCGCCAGGCCTGGAACTCCTCCATGCCGGGGTCATTGTCCCATTGCGGGTCGGTCGGATCTTTCAGGTACGCGGCAGTGACCACGCCCACCGATTTGGCGAAACCGGCCAACTCGAGCGCCGGCTTCACCAGCGCGCCGTTGGAATCAATGATGTGCAGCGGATGCCAGTCGAGGTCGGCCACCTTGCGGATCGCCATGGCGGAGAATTTCGGCGTGCTCGCGTCATAGAGCACGTCCGCGCCGGACGCCTGCAACTCTACGATCTGCGAATCGATGGTTGGATCAGTGACCTCGTAGGAGACGCTCTTGACGACCATCGTGTTGAACTTGTCCCCAAGCCCGTCCTTCAATCCGTTGACGTAGTCGCGGCCGAGGTCATCGTTCTGGTACACGATGCCAATCTTGGCGTTCGGCTTGGTCTTCAGGATGTATTTCGCATACATCTGGCCTTCCAGCCGGTAGCTCGGCTGGAACGGGATGCCCCACGGATAGTTCTTGGGGTCGACAAAGAGCGACGCGCCGGAGCCGAGCCAGATGTCGGGCACGTGCTTCTGATTGTAGTATCTCCGGATCGCGACGTTGGGCGCTGTGCCGATGGTCTGGAACAGGGTTGCCACCTGATCCTGTTCGACGAGACGGCGCACCACCTCGATCGCCTTGGGCGGGCTGTAGCTGTCGTCAAGCGCGATCAGGTTGATTTTTCGCCCGTTGATCCCGCCATGATCGTTGATCATCTTGAAGTAGGCCGACTCGGCGGTGGAGATCTGCCCATAGACGCTGGCCGGTCCGCTGAACGGAGCATTCTGGCCCAGCTTGATCTCGGTATCCGTGACCCCCGGCATGCGCGTTTGCGCCAGCCCCGGCAACGCCGCCGCTCCAAGCAGCGCCGCTAGCGCCAAACCTGTCCGCCACTGCCTCGCCATGCCCGTTCCTCCCCCTACCG
Organism: uncultured Pseudomonadota bacterium; assembly: GCA_963818725.1. Classification (GTDB taxonomy): domain Bacteria; phylum Pseudomonadota; class Alphaproteobacteria; order Acetobacterales; family Acetobacteraceae; genus DATFDN01. The sequence continues at coordinate 150,980 of CAWFTU010000002.1, forward strand.
GCAAGCACTTTGAGGGGCAGTTCGGAGGAGTGCAAGCAGTACCCGACGCTACGCGCCGTGCGCGAGGAAGTGAACCGTTTGCTTCCCCGGCATGAAGAAGTAGCCGCCGCCGCGGGCCCGCACGAAATCCGGCAAGCCGCGCAATGTCACGGGACCGTTGCGCGTAGGGACGCAGAAAGCCCTCTCTCGCCCGCAGCCAATCACGGCGTCGGACTCGTCGGGAAGCGCCTGAAAGCTTCGCCCAAGGAGCCAGGTCTGCTGGATAAATTCGAACTGCCGCTCGATGTCGGCATTCAGGCACATGAACAGGGTTCCTGGGTTGCCATCCTTTTCGGGCGGGTCATAGCGGCGGCTGACGCGGATGATGCGATGGCGGTTGGTGATCGCGATCGCCTGCTGCGAGTCCGGCCGCAGGCTGTCACGCGGATTGGCACGTCGGATATGCGCTCCCAGCGGACAGTGCAGGCCCTGCGGATCGAGTACGCTGTAGCGGAAATCGTTGTCGGGCGTGCGCTCTTGCCCGGCCTTCGGTGGCTCGCGATGGTGAACAAGCGATGCGCCGTCGGGCCAGCGTCCCATCAGCTTCGCGGCGATCAGCTCCTTGCGCGCCTTGTGGTCGAGGCCTTCGCTCGCCCGCAGCACAGCCGGCTGCTCCGCCTCCTTCTCGAGCCATTGCTTGAACTCGTCAACCTTTTGCTCCAATTGCCGGACGACGAGGTACGAGCCGTTGCGCCCGAGATCGCGCCCTCCGTCGGCGTGCTCCGCCAACAGCTCTCGCGGGTCGAGATCCGCGCGGATCGTGGGCGTTGAAGGCCGGTATCCGGCATTGTCGAGATAGCCGAGCACGAACTCGCCCGGCTCCACCATATGCATCGGATGGCGACGGTCCCGGGCGAGCGGCGTACCGTCAATCAGAGGCTGCGAGATTCCGTCAGTAAAACCGAACGGCTCTTTGACCGGCTCCCTACCCTCTAGCAGTTTCGTTAGTTTGATTGCGAAGGCCACGTCTTGGCCGTTTTCCCGTGCTTCCTCGCGAAGCTGCCCGCTCGCGTTTTCCAGCTCCCGCCCGGTCGCCGCGTACACCAGCAGCACTGCGTCGGCCGGCTGATCCCGGTACCCCCAATACCAATTCTCCCGCGTCGGCTCATTTTCCCTGGTATCGTCGCCAAGAGCGCGGGATCGCCAAGGCTTTGTCATCCCGTGGCGGAAGATAGCGGGGAACGTGTCCAGATCTTCCTTGGGCAAGCCCAGTTTGTCGAAGCCGGTTGTGGAGAGTCCGAACACGACCGCCCTGGTCAGCTTGTCGCCTTTGTCATCCTCGCGGGCATCACCGTAGGTGATCCAGGGCTCAAGGCGGCGGAGCCAAGCCTGGCACTTGGCGGGATGGTTCGCGTTCATGGTGATAACCAGGCATTCGCCAAAGCGCAGGTGCCCGCGCCCGCCGAATACCAAGGTGGGGATCTCGTGCGTGTCCAGCGGCGACCCATTGCTCGGTGGCGCTGGATCTGACGTCGCCGGCTTGAGCCCGGGTCGAGGCCGGGGTGCGGAGCCGAAATTGGCGAGCCAGTCCTCCGCCTCCTGCTCGGTCCGCGCGGTGGCGACACCTTGGCGGATCGCGGCGTTGGCGCGGATGCGCTCCAGCGTGAGGTCGGGATATGCCGAATACCAGAACAAGGGCCGCTGCATCTGGCGTCGCGCCCAGCGGCGAAGTCGGTCGCCGTCCTGCGCGCCCCTCTGGAACAGTTTCTGTGTCTTCGGGAAGTCCCTCGTGTTGCTCCAGATCGCCGTCACCCCTTCATGGGCGAGCTGGATGAAGTCCTCGACATAGCTTTCCCAAGCGCCGTCGTAGTTGGACCAGAAGAATAGCCTGTCCGTGCCCGGCAGCAGGAACCAGCGGGCGAAGTGGATCACACCGATCGGGCCCAGGAAGCCGGGCCTGTACTGCCGAGGCCCTATCGTAGCGATGGACCAGAAGGCGAAGCGCAGCGTCAGGCGGCGGAGGCGTTCCGGCTTCATGGTCGAGACCGAGAGCAGCAGGCCCTGGGCGCACATGCCTTCGGTTTCCATGATTCTGCCAACAGCGTCGGGATCCGGCGGCAGATCCTTGGCCGGGTCCGATTTTTCCAGGCGGCGAAGGTACCGATACCCCCAGAGAACCGCTGCCGCGATCCCGATGAGGTTCATGACGACCGCCGCCGCAAACCCGCGCACAGCGGGCCTTGGCCGATTCCTTGCGCGATTGCGCCGCGTGAAGAAATTCCAGAGCGGTCCGATCGGCAGCAAGAACGGCCAGAGCAGAGTCCAGACGAAGGACGGAACAAGAGGCAGCAATTGCCGGAAGTTGATGATGCCGGCGCCGCCCCTGTCGGGCGCATCATCCAGAACCGGTGTCAGTTCCGGTGTGAACACCCATTTGTGCTCGCCGTCCTTCCAGAGCTTCTCCCGCACCTTCTCCAGCTTATGGAGCGCTCGCTCCGGCCCCGAGATTTCGTCCATTTGACTAATTGCCTTGGCAAACGCCTCCTCCTTGCGCAGGCGCCGGACGCTTATCCCAGGCGTGCCGTCATGGGCCAATCCGAGCGCGCGCGTGGGCCATCCCTGTCCGATAGGATAATGATTACGCACCAGCAGATCAGCCAGCGTGTCCTTGCGCCAACCAGGGTCGATGATGTCCCACACTCGCTCAAGCGGCTCGGCCAATACCTTGGCGACAACCCTGAGCGCCGCCTCGACGCCGCCATCGGCGGTGACCTCGATCAGCAGGTGTGATTTCTGCTGTTCCGGTTGGGTGCCGCGCGCGACAACGATGCTCATGAAATGGATGATTTTGGTCTCATCGAGCGCCTTGCTCCATTTCTCGGCCGCCGGCGCCCCCAAACGGTGGAGAATCGCTTCGACCTCTCCCGCCTTGGACGTCGGGAAACCGATCGCAACGGTTGCGAAGGCGTGGGTCATGCCGGCCTCAGCTCTGATACGTGACCGAGAGGCTCTCGGGGAAAATGCCATAGAAGCGACGCCGTCCGGCGGTCCCTGGAGCGCGGGCCAGCGTCGGGCGCCGCAGCAGCGGCTTGAGAATGGCCGGCAGCACCGCCGAGGCAATCGCCGCGCCAAGGCAGCGGTGCAGCCCGTAGCCGAAAACCATTGAGTGGGACTCCGGGCGCGCCGGGTCGAATCGCCAGGGCTTGGGTATCCGCCGGCTGTCGAACATCGCCGACTGTGTCGCGGCCAGAACCCGCAATCCCTTGCGGATAGGCGTCGCGTGCCGCGTACCGGACGCGAGGACGAAAACGTCGCGCCCACCATCACCTTTGCAGTCGCGCGGCCAGACCGGACTGACGGGCAGGAAACGCAGCGCTTCGAACAGGCAGCGCCGAAGCAGGTCGTCATCGTCGGTGTGAGCGGCCGCTTGCACCTGCGCCAGCATGTCGGCCCGCCGCAGCAGCATCTCCAGCATGTTGCCAGCGGCGAGCGTGCCCGTGGGCACTATGGCAACGATCATGCTGATAATCAGGGCGCCGATCGTAGCGTCGTCCGGCTCCCCATTGTCCGGCGTTCGGAGAGCGATAAGCCGTCCGATGACGTTTGGGTTGCCCTCCGCCCCGACGTGGCGGCGGGCGCGCTCAATGGAGCGGTCCACCGCGGCGCGTAGTCGCAGTGCGCCTGCTTCCGCCTGGGTCCGCTGCACGGGAGATTCGCAAAAGGGTGCAAACAGATATCCGCTGGCCGCCATCGCCCAGAGCGAAAATTCCCGGTCCTGGGCCGACACGCCGAAGTAATCCTGGCAGATATCGACCAGGATCGGCGTCACCAGCGCCCTCATTGCGTCAATCCCGACCGGGTTGTCGCGAAGGATCTGCTCCGCCTGTCGCGCAGCGAATCGGGCGAGACAAGGGACATCAGACAGCGGGAAAGCACGCATCGCCAGCGCCCGATCACGCCGGTACTGGTCGACGTCATCGAAGCCGAGTAGAAAGCTTTTTCTGGCAAGCTGCTCGATTTTGGGTCCGTACGGCACGCCAAAGACGGAGTCGTTCGTCATCACCTCAGCCACATCGTCGTAGCGCGTGACCAGAACGAGCGGCTTGAAAGGCACGTGCCAGATCGGAAGGATTGCTCGCAGTAGGGCGAACACAGGGCGCACAGGATCGAGCATTGGCGGGATCCTGCCGCCAAGCGGTCCCTGGTTCCGCAGCGTGTCGGGGTCGAATGCCGGCTGGCTCATCGGAGCGCCTCTAGCAATTGCCGCGCGCGCAGCACGTCCGGGGCGGCGAATTCGCGGGCGAACGGTCCCAGCGCACGGGCGAGCGTCGCCGCGGCTTCGGAGCGGCGCCCCCGATCGGCGAGCAGCGTGGCGAGCGAGACGCGCGCGCGCAACGCGAAGAGCAGCGCCCCCTGGCTGATGGCGACCTCGTGCGCCTTGTTCAGGGCGATCTCGGCCGCATCCACGTTGCGCGCCCTGGCAAGAAGCTCACCTTGCGTGCGGTGCAGCTCAGCCAGATCCCAACGCTCGCCGGATTCCGCTACAGCGGCCCAGGCTTCGTCCATCTTGGCCAGTCCTTCAGCCACGTCGCCGATCCGGCCCAGCAACTCCGCCTCAACGCGCAGGGGCATCTGCAACTGCAGCCGAGTACCGCTCATGCGGTAGAGCTGAAGGCCCTGCCTTACCAGTGCCAGCCCGTCACGCTCGTTGCCAAGCCGGCCAAAACACCAGCCACGGGAAAATATTGCAACTGCCTCGCAAAAGGCGATTTCGTACTCGCGCGCTAATACCAGCAACTCGTTCGCGGCAGCCAGGCCAGAGGCTGGCTCACCAAAATCGGCGTGCGTAGGCGCCAGCCTAGAAAGAGCCTGTGCAAGCGTATAGTATTGCCCGAGCGTACGTGCCTCGCTGACCGCTGCCTCGCAAGCAGCCCACGCTTCATCAAAGCAACCGACGCACGCACGCTCCCAGGCCAGGTACGCATGCAGCATAACAGCGGGGTCAGCAACGGTGTTGCTCGTGTACTCCTCGCGCCGGTCGGGCTCGAACAACTCGATACCACGCTTTAGAAATCGGCGAGCGACACCGAACGATCCTAAATAAAAATGCGTAAAGCCGGCCGCGTAGCAGGCAAGCAGCTCCCATGTCGGGATGTTGCGCTCGTTGGCCTCAGATAGAAGTTCATCCACTTGACGCCTTGCTGTGCCAAACTCGGCGCGCAACAGCGAACTGCGCCATTCCCCGAACAGGACGGAGAGCAACTGGACAGGCGCATCCAAGCCGATGCACAGCTCTCTCGCACGGGCGAGGGCGGCCCTGCAAGCTGGGACGGCGTGGCCTTGCGTCGCCATGATGGCTTTCGCGAGCAGCATTTGCAAATTGAGCTCCTGACGCCGCCGCGCCTCGGTATCGGGCAGGCAGAAGCACAACTCCAGGCCATGGCGGAGCTGCGCAAGCGCCTCGGCGGTTGCAGCCCGCTGCAATGATTGCGTGCCGGCGCGTACCCACCAGCCGACCGCCTGCTCGGCCAGGCCCGCCTCCGTGCAGTGCTGCGCTAGAAGCTGCGGCTCCGCTGCTGCTGTCTGGGGAAAATGCGCCTCCAGCGCCATGGCGATGCGTGCGTGCAGCGTTCGCCGCCGACCGCGTAGCATCATGCCGTAGGCGGTATCCTGGATCAGGGCGTGCTTGAAGCGGAACCGCCCCGCGCCGGAAGGGCCGCTGGGCAGCACCAGGCCGCCCCCGATGAGGCGATCAATCGCTGCCAGCAGGCCGTGATCCCCGCCTTCATGCACGTGGCGCAGCAAATCGATGCTGAAGTCTCGTCCAATCACCGCTGCCGCCTCCGCGACGTGGCGCGCAGTGCCGAGCCGGTCCAGCCGCGCCAGCAGCGAGGCGTGAATTGTGGGCGGCACCGGAGGAGAACCGCCGCGCGGCGGAAGCGCCTGCGCCTGCCCGTCCGTGCGTTTCGCCGTCTCAAGAACGGCCGTCGTGACCTCCTCGAGAAACAGCGGCACGCCGTCGCAGCGCGAGACGATCGCCTCGACCATGCCCTCGGCGAGAGCATCCGAACCGGCCATGTTGCGGACCAGCGCTGCGCCCTCGCCCGGCCGCAGCGGCTGAAGCGCGACATGCTCGACTACATCGGCGTCGATCCAGTCCGGCTTGAACTCGGGCCGTGCCGTAACGACGAGCAGGATTGGTAGACATGCGGCATGGCGGACCACCAAGTCCACGAACTCGGCACTTGTGGGGTCCGACCAGTGCGCGTCCTCGATGATGGCCAAAACCGGGCGGCGCGCGCAAATCCGGGTCAGCACACTCAATATGGCGCGCAGCGTCCGTTCGCGGCGTTGCTGCAGCGAGGCCTGCAAGACCGGCGAGCGGCGGTCGAACGGCAGCATGAGCAAGCTGGCGAGAAGGACGCGATCCTCCGGCGAGGCCCCCTCCAACAAGGGTTTCATCTTCGCCTCTCGCACCTCGGGCGGATCCTCGGGGGCTATGCCGCTCGCGAACTCGAACTGCTGGATGCAGGGATGGAGCGCCGCGCCCTGCTGGTGGGCAACGCAGAACCAGCGCAGCCGCGTTGGCCCGTCCCGCCTGGCTTCGGCGATAAGCTGTGCGACCAGCCGCGACTTGCCGATTCCCGGCTCGCCCGTGACAAGCGCCACGCGGCCGGCCCCGTTCTGGGCTGTCCGCCACAGCGCCTGCAACCGCTCAATCTCCGCGATGCGTCCGATCAGTGGCGTGAGCCGGCGCCCAGTCCTCGCCTCAAATCGGCTAGGATTGGTGGCGGGCCGCAGCACCTCCACCACCGGTACGGGGCTCCTCCATCCTTTGAGCGTTTGCGGACCCAGATCGCGATAGACGAACAAGTCGCCGGCCAGGCGCCGGACATTGTCGTCAACCAGCACGCTATCGGGCGCGGCCAGGGCTTGCAGGCGGGCGGCAAGATTGGGTGCCTCTCCAGTCACCGTTGGCACGCGCGCATTACCCCCGCCCGCTGTGTTGTCGACGACCGCAATTCCAGTCGCGATGCCAACCCGAATATGCAGCCTGCGGCCGTCCTCGTGTGTGACGGCCGTCACAGCATCGATTGTTGCGAGGCTGGCGCGGATGGCGCGTTCCGTGTCGTCCTCGTTCGCCCGCGGGAAACCGAACAGAAAGAGCGCACCATCGCCAACGGGTTGCGCCAAAAAGCCATCATAACGACCCATGGTTGTAGCGACGCAGGTGTGGAACTGCCGGATCAACGCGGCGAAATCTTCCGGATCGATAGTTGTCGCGAGTTCGCTCGATCCCACCAGGTCGCAAAAGACGACTGTCAGCTGTCGCCTTTCGGCCTCCCCGTGATCGGCCTGGAAAGGTGGGACCGCGCCCGTTTCAGAGCGAAGAGCTTGGCCGCAATGCGGGCAGAATCGGGCCATCGGCGGCGGCAGAGCTTGGCATGACGGACAAGCCTCGTTGGGTCGCATCCCCTCGCGCATGGGGTGCTCGTGCGAAGAAACATTGGGACGATAGATCCGGACGTGCGCGGCCCTCAGGCCCTGGGTCCGGCGCTTCGGATCGTGGTGACGTGATCTGGTCACGCGGTCGCTCCAAAAACTACTCAGTAAAACTTTACCAAAGAGTGCCGGTTAGCGCTTCCTGCTACGGTTCCCGTTGAGGAGTATTGTTATCTGAAAACTCCTCCAGAAGCGAGCTTTGTTTCGTTGCGCACAAGCATATAAGCGGATGCCCGACACCCATCGCTGGTCGGGAACCACGAGTCGGGCCGTGCCCTGGGCGCTGCTCGGCATCGTTTGCTGGATCCGCCGATCGCGGCCCCAGACCGGGCGGCCGTCCGCACGCGAATGAACACCGCATGTGACGCACGTCATGCATCCATGGATGTGCTGGCGGCTACCAACACCCGCGAGCAATCCGCTCGGACCTTCCTTCAGGAGGCATTCATGGTAACACAGAACGCTATCAGCCCCGAGCTGCCGGCCGACGTCTTAGCCAAGTCCCTTGTGATCTCGGATGCGTTGCGCGGCCCCACGACGCACCGCATCGGAAGCAGTGTGGCACGCCTCCAGCGCGGCAGCCGCTATCTCACCAACAATCGGGCGTGGCGTCAAACGATCCAGATCGCACTGCCCCTCGCAGGCCCTGTGGTTGGGCTTGTCGCGCTGCTCGCCATCGGCCTTGTGCAAGGATGACCGCGACGGGACATGCGCTGTCCGGGGCATGCGGCGTGATGTTCCGGTCTGGGGGGTTGCTCGCGGCCTGTCGGGCGTGATCGTGTCTCCCGTGCCGCACCGGCTAGCAGGTTCCCCGGCGCGGTCGCGAGCGAGAGAGCACCTTCCAAGCACAGCGGACTCAACGGTATCCTGCGAAAAGCTGCTGCTTGACGGCGATATCGAGAGCAGGTGGGCGTGCCTCAAGCTACTACCTGCTCTCGGCCAGAGGACCCGCCAACACGGGTCGCCCGTGCGTTAGGAGGGGAACCGGATGAGCGAGGTCGTCGGCCAGCCTGATAAATCTTCTGCGGGTTGGCGGCCACTCAAGCCGCCGACAGAAACCAGTCGCAAGAGCATCAATCTCGCTCTCCAGGGCGGCGGTGCTCACGCGGCGTTCGCCTGGGGCGTCCTCGACCGCCTTCTTGAGGACGAACGCATCGACATCGAGGGGAATCAGCGCCACCTCAGCCGGCGCAATGAATGGAGCGTGCATCGCCTATGGTCTGGCGACGGGCGGGCGGGACGAGGCACGGCGCGTGCTAGCGACCTTTTGGGGCCGCATCGCCGACATGGCGGCGTGGAGCCCGTTGCAGCCAAGCTGGTACGATCGCTTTTTGCGCAACTGGACCCTTGAATGGTCGCCTGCCTTCCTTGCTTTCGACATGGTCGCCAGGCTCTTTAGTGAAGTGGCCCCGGTCCTTTGAACAAAATTTCCGCGTCGTTAAGTGGATCGTCGGCCGGGGGTTATGCTGCCGTGCGGAGCGGCAGCGGGTGAGAGTAGGCTTGATCCGGGGTGCGGCCGTCAAGGGCTGCGTGAGGTCGCCTTGCGTTGTAGAAGGCGATGTAGCGGCCGATTGATTGCCGTGCTTCTTCGACGCCATCATAGGCACGCAGATAGACTTCCTCGTACTTGATGGTTCGCCAGAAGCGCTCGACAAAAACGTTGTCTCGCCATGCGCCCTTGCCGTCCATGCTGATCGAGATGGCGTTGTTGATCAGCACGCTGGTGAATTCGGTACTGGTGAACTGGCTGCCCTGATCGGTGTTGAAGATTTGCGGGCAGCCGTGTTTTGCAAGGGCTTCCTCGACAGCATCGATGCAGAACGAAGCCTCCATCGTGTTCGACAGTCGCCAGGCCAGGATGCGTCGTGTGAACCAGTCCATCACGGCAGTGAGATAGACGAAGCCGCGCGCCATCGGGATGTAGCTGATGTCGGTCGCCCAGACGTGGTTCGGCCGATTGATCGTCAATCCGCGCAGCAGATACGGATAGATGCGATGACCTGGCGCAGGCTTCGATGTGTTGGGCCTGCGATAGATCGCTTCGATCCCCATTCTCCGCATCAATGTTGTGACATGACGACGGCCGACCTTGCTCCCCTCGGCAGCCAGCAAGCCGCGCAACGTCCGCGAACCTGCGAAAGGGAACTCCAGGTGCAGCTCATCCAGCCGCCGCATCAGCGCAAGGTCTGCATCCGACACCGGCGCCGGTTCGTAGTAGACGCTGCCTCGGCAGATGCCGAGGAGCGCCGCCTGCTTCGTCAACGCAAGCCTGTGGTTACGGTCGATCATCGCTTTGCGCTCGGAAATCCCGCCTTGCCGAGCGCACGTTCTAAAAAATCGTTCTCCAAGACTAGCTCGCCGATCTTGGCGTGCAGGGCCTTGATATCGACCTCGGGGACCGATGATTTGGTGCTGCCACCGCGTTCAAACACGTCGGCAGCCCCTGCAAGCAGTTGCTCTTTCCACGAGGTGATTTGATTGGGATGCACGTCGAACTGCTCAGCAAGCTGTGCAATCGTTCGATCGTTTTTCAGGGCAGCAAGGGCCACCTTCGCCTTGAAGGCCGGTGTGTGGTTCCGGCGGGCTCGCTTCTTCATCTTCGCTCCTGATTCGCAGGCAAAACATGCCTGCCGTCAGGCCGAGTTTCCACTTAACGCCCTGTTCAAAATTCCTGAGCCACCTCTTTAGCCCGTATGAGTTCAATCCGCTGAATCTGAACCCGTTGCGCGACGCACTTTTGGCCACTATCGATTTCGGCGAACTCAAGAAAGAGACCTCGACGGTTCGCCTTTTCCTCGCGGCCACCAATGTTCGGACTGGGCGGATAAAGATATTCCTGATTACGCATCTTCCTCAGCCGCGTTGGGCATGGCACAAACCACGAACGATGCTGTGTTTTGTGGAGGATGACGGTGGCGCGCAACACAGTGCAACTCCAGAAGGGTCTCAGCGAGCCTGAGTTCGAGCGCCAATACGGCACCGAAGAGGCCTGTCGCGCGGCGCTGATCACTTGGCGATGGCCCCACGGCTTTGAATGCCCGGTGTGCGGTGGCCGGCAGTGTAGCGAAGTGAAGAGCCGCCTGCTCTTCCAATGCACGGCGTGTCGCCGGCAGACCTCGCTTAGCGCCGGGACGATCGTCGCATCCACCAAGCTGCCGCTGCGCACCTGGTTCCGCGCCCTCTACCACCTGACCCAGAGCAAGCAGGGCATCTCCAGCATCGAACTCGGCCGCCGCCTCGGGGTGACGCAGACCACCGCCTGGAAGATCAAGCACAAGCTCCAGCAGGTCATGCTGGAGCGGGATGCCAAGAAGCGCCTGAGCGGGCGCATCGAATTCGACGACGCCCATCTCGGCGGCGCCCGCCCGGGCGGCAAGCGCGGCCGCGGCGCTGCCGGCAAGACGCCGTTCGTCGCCGCCGTCGAGACCACGCCCGCGGGCAAGCCGGTCCGCCTGAAGCTGTGCCGGGTGGCGGCATTCTGCGGCCGCTCGATCACCGCCTTCGCCAAGCGCAGCCTCGATCCGGCCTGTGCCGTGGTCAGCGACGGGCTGCGCTGCCTCGGCCGCGTCGTCGAGGCCGGCTGCACGCATCAGGCGATCAAGACTGGGTCGGGCGCCAAGGCGGCGCGCGCGCCCGCCTTCAAGTGGGTCAACATCGCGCTCGGTAACATCAAGGCGGCGATCACCGGCACCTACCGCGCCATCCGGCAGAAGCACGTGCCGCGCTATCTCGCCGAGTTCGAATACCGCTTCAACCGCCGCTACGATCTGGCCGCCATGATCCCGCGTCTCGCCTGGGCCTCGGTGCGAACCCCGTCAATGCCATACCGGCTGCTGAAGCTGGCTGAGGTTTATGTGTAATCAGGAAGATATTTGAAGGAGCGGATATAAACGCTGAAGCAGTGCTGGCCTCGGCCTGCCTTCCATTCCTTTTTCAAGCTGTCGAGATAGACGGCGAACATTACTGGGATGGCGGCTATATGGGCAATCCGGCCATCTTTCCGCTGATCTATGGCTGCAACTCGCGTGACGTCGTGATCGTCCATGTCAACCCTGTCGAGCGGCCGGAGCTGCCTCGCACGGCGCGGGGCATCCTGAACAGAGTTAATGAAATCAGCTTCAACTCCTCCCTGATGCGGGAGATGCGCGCGATCCACTTCGTCACCGATCTGATCGAGACTGGCCAGATTGGCGAGGGGCGCATGAAGCGGATGCTGATCCATGCCATCTGCGCAGACGAGCTGATGATGCAGCTTGGCGCCAGATCGAAGCTAAATGCCAGCCGCGACTTCCTGGCCCATTTGCGTGACAACGGCCGCAAGCATGCGGCGGCATGGCTCCAGGCAAGCTTTGGGCACCTCGGCGAGCGTTCTACGGTCGATCTCCAATCGCGGTATCTGTGACTGGGTGGGACCATGCCTCGCGAAGTCTTCTTTCACGGCCCGAAGCGTCCAGAGCCCCTCGCCTGCGCGTGCATGGCGTCATGGGTCGCGATTTCAGACGTCGGTACGATTGGACCGTCCGAGGGCGTCAGGATGCGCATGACTCCGGCGGCCTTGCGCCGCTTCCCGGTCTTCCTGCGCTCGACGCCCAAGCAATGTATCGACCGCTGCCCGTGACTCGCGTACGCCGGCAAGCGCCAGGATAAAAGTGGTAAGTTCCAGGCTCGTCTCCTCCATTGTTAGCCGCCCGTCTGGACGGTACCAGACGTAGGCCCAGCTCACCATGCCACCAATGGCCAGCGCCGCCATCCGCGTATCCTGGAGGCGAAACTCCCCCGCTGCCACGCCCTCATCCAGCAGGCCAACCAGCTTGCGGTCGAATTCGCGCCGCATGTCATTGATCCGGTGGAAATCGTCGGCGCGCAGATGCTTCTCCTCGCGCGTGAAGATCGCAACGTGTCGTTGGCTGGTGAGCACCGCGGCCATGAAACGTTGTCCCACTTCGGCAAGCCGCTCCGTGGGGGTTCTTCCCGGCGTCTCCAGCACGCCATTCAGCGCGTCCAGCGCCGAGGCGATGCCGCGCGAGCAGATCTCGGCCAGCAGCTCGGCCTTCGAGGCGAAATGCGCATAGATGAATGGCTTGGTGACGCTCATCCGCTCGGCAACGGAGTCGAGCGATGTATTCTCGTAGCCACGCTCGTAGAACAGCTCCGCCGCGATACCGACAATGCGCTCGCGCTTCAGCCGTGCGACCTCTTCCCTGATTCCCGTCACAGGAACGATGCTCGCAGATGCCACTTCAGACCGCCTCCGGCTCGAACCAGAAGTCCAGCACGTCGCCCACACGCTTCTCGGCGAAGCGGGTCATCACACGGGTTCCGACCTTCAAATGTTGCGCCGCGGCCCGGGGATCGCCGAGGTCCACGCCCCGGAAATATCCACCAAGGGCGGTGTCCGCCTTGTCGAGCAGCACGTAGCCGAAGGCGTAGGGCGGCGGCGGCAGACCCTGAAACTGATCATAGACGATGGTGAACGCCTCGATCCGGCCGCCTGGCCCGACCTCCACCCAATCCGTCGTCGGCTCCAGCGTCTGGTCGGAAAAGGCCCGTGGCGGCACCAGCACCCGGCCGGACTTGGCGTCGCGCTTGCCGTAGAGCTTCGCGTGATCACGCAACTGCGCGTAGAACCAGCTCGCGGTCTCGCCTAGCGCGTGCGTGTAGGTGATATTCCAAGTTTCCTGCCGCCTCAGAAGCTCCATCTCCCGTCCTTTCAGTGTCACGCTTCGACGACCATGGTTCCGAAGAACTGGTGGTCGCCCCCATTGCCGCTGGCGATGCCCACGCGCGCGCGCCTCACCTGATGTTCCCCGGCCCGGCCGCGCACCTGCTGGGCGATCTCGATCACGCGCACCATCGCCGTCACGGCGATGGCGTTGGTGCAAAGCACGCCGCCAGACGGGTTCACCGGGATGGCGCCCCCGAGCTGGAACTGGCCTTCCCTCAGCATCGCCGGGGACTGGCCAAGTTCGGCGAGCCCAGCGGCCTCGATCGCGTGGAACTCCGTGTTGCTGAAGGGAGCGTACAGCTCGGCCACCTGCACCTGGCGGCGTGGGTCGGTGATCCCCGCCATCTTGAACGACCGCGCGAAGGATTTGCGCAGCGCGCAGGCGTCGGCGTGATCCGCGGTGAATTTGTTGCCCATGCGGTCGCCCAGGTAGTAGGTCTCGGAGCAATGTCCGACGCCTGTGATCCACACGGCATCCAGCTTGCGGTCCTTGATGTACCGCTCGGACGCCAGCACCATCGCCCCCCCGCCGCTCGATTGCGGGCAGCAGTCGAACAGCTTGATCGGCCAGGAGATCATGCGGGAAGCGAAGACCTCCTCCTCGGTGGTCTCCTTGCGCAGGTGCGCGTTCGGATTCTTTGCGGCTTGCCCCCGGTTCTTCACCACGACACGCGCCATGTCCTGCTCGGTCATGCCGTATTTGTGCATGTACCGTACCGCCGACATCGCAAGCATGTTGATGGTGCCCAGCGGCAACGCGCGTTCGTAGGTGGGATCCCAGATCTTGTTCAGCACAGTCTGGCTGTCGCCGCACTCGCCCACCTTGTCGGCGCCCGCCGTCAGCACGACGTCGCAGGCCCCGGCCGCGACGTGGTAATAGGCGGCGGCGGCGCTGGAGATCCCCGTCGCCCCGCCCGTGTTGATGCGCAGGAACCGCTTGTTGCGCGCGCCCACCGCATCGACGCCGAGCCGTTCGGCGTTGCCGATGCCCACCATCGCGTCAGGGGAGAGCGAATAGACCACGGCCTCGATGTCATCGAGTTCCAGCGCAGCGTCGTTTAGCGCGAGCGTCACTGCCTCGCGCACCAGATCGGGGTAGCTCGCGTCGTCGCGCCTTGACCGGAAGGCCGATTGGCCGAGGCCGATGATGCCGACGCGCGGGCTCATGGTGCCTCCTCCGGCTCTCCGCGTCTCAGCACCACGACCGTATTATACTGCATGGCGAACCCGCTCGCCGCGTGGGCCAGGCCCGTGCGCACCTTGGCGCGCTGGTGCCGGCCAGACCGGCCGAGCACCTGATTGGCGGCTTCGGCGATGCGGACCAGTCCCGTGCAATAGACGGGATTGAGCGACAGCGCGCCGCCCGAAAGATTGACCGGCACGCTGCCCTCAGGCCCGAAGAAGCCGCCCGCGACGCGCTCTCCCCAAGCGGCCCGTGGGGCCAGTCCCAGCGCCTCGTAGGCCAGCAGCTCCTGAAACGGCGTCGCGTCGGCGATCTCGGCCGCGTCGATCACACCAATCGGGTCCGCGATGCCCGCCTCGCCGTACGCCTGGCGCGCCGCCGCTCGCAGCGCCGGGGCGTCGGCCAGGTCACGGTCGCCGAGAAAGCTCGGCTCGGTCGCCCAACCCATGCCGGAAATCCAGGCCACGTCAGCAAGGCCACGGTCCCGCGCATAGGCCTCGGAGGCGAGCACGAGCGCCACCGCGCCCGTCACGGGCTCGGACACCATGCCGCCCTGCAACGGCCACGGGGACGCTCGCGCGGCCGGCGCGTCGCCGAGCAGGTCGGGATAGGCATGAGCGCCATTGCGGTGGTTCTTCTCGGCCACCGCGCGCGCCAGCTCCGCGGTGCCCGGAACGGCGGCCAGCAACGCGCTCGCTTGCAGGGCGTGCGACGCTGGCTCGTCCAGCGGCAGCCGCCGGTGAAAGTACGGATCGGCCGCGAGACGCTGCGCCTCGGCCAGTGGCGATGCCGCGGTGGGGCTCCAAGCCACCACAAGCTGGGCGCGATACTGGCCCGAGGCGACGCGCAACGCGCCCATGATGAAGGCGTGCTCGCCAGCCGAGGGCGTGGAGAGGATGTCGCGATCCACCCCGCCAACCGAACCCGAGGCCGCCATCACCGAGATGGCGCGACCATCATATTGGTCGTTGGAGGCGACAACGATGCCGTCAATGTCTTCGATCCCTAGACCAGCGTCGCGCAGCGCAAGCTGGGAGATGTCGTAAAGCAGCTCCTCCAGGGAGCGTTGGTCGCCGTTGACGCGGGGCATGATGGCGACGCCGATCACCCCGGTTTTGGTGAGGTACGGCACGTCGCTTCCGCCTCCTTCTCCTGGGTTGGGCGCAATTTCGGCCGGTGTGCGGGCGCGACGCCGTTGACCAGCGCCGGGAACAACGCCTGCAAGGCGCCCTCCGGGTTCCGGCGGACCAGGCCGCGCGCGCAATGATGCGCCGAGGCAACCGCCTCGCCCAAGTCGAGCACTGGACTGACGCAGCAATTGGGGTCGGCGAACCGGGCCTCGCATTCGGCCAGGGTGAACGCGCCAATCAGCGCCGCCACGTCCGCAATCAGCGCGGTCTGTGGCAGGGGCTCGGCCTCCCGTCCGATCCAGTCCGGCACTCCGGCAGCCTCACAGAAGGCCCGCCAGAACTTCGGCTCGGCGGCGCCGAGCGCGATATGCCGCCCGTCCGCCGTAGCATACACCTGATAGTAGGCCGCACCTCCGTTGAGATACGTGTGCCGCCGCTGCGGGATCGCTCCGGTCGCGCCGTATGCGGCCACCTGAAACAGTTGCAGCGGCATCGTCACATCCGCCAGCCCGATGTCGATCGCGCAGCCCTGCCCGTCCGCCTGGCGTGCCCGCAGCGCGCCGAGGATGGCGATGACACCGAACAGCGAGCTGGTCACGTCCGACAGCGGCGGGTCGTAGAACAGGGGCGCGTCTGTGCTGTTGCGGTGCAGCACTCCGGCCGCCGCGAGATAATTGGCATCATGGCCCGCCTGCCGCGCCATCGGGCTGGTCGCGCCGTAGCCGCTCAACGAACAGTAGATCAGGCCGGGGTTGACTTCCCGCAGCACTGCGTAGCTCAAGCCCAGGCGCTGCATCGCGCCAGGGCGGAATCCTTCGATCAGCACGTCGTGTTCGGCGACCAGGCGCAGGAACTCGGCGCGTGCCTCCGGTTGCTTGAGGTCCAGTTGCCGCATGGACTTGCCCGCGTTCAGCGCATCGTAAAAGAGCGGACCATTCTCCGCGTCGCGCGGGCCAAGCTGCGCCATTGCATCGCCCGAGGGCGGCTCGATCTTGAGGATTTCGGCCCCCATGTCGGCCAGCAACAGGCTGGCGAGCGGGCCAGGCAAGAATGCCGACACGTCCAAAACCCTGACGCCGCGTGCGAACAGGCCAAGGCGGGAGGGGTCGGTCATGCACCGAGGACCAAGGTAAGGCGCCCGCTTGTCGCGCCAGCCTCCAAGCGGACGACCATCGCCGTCACAGCACCGCCACCGGCGCCACCGGACTGCCCGTGCCGCCCACTACCGGAAGCGGCGTGGCGACGAACAGGAAAGCTGTGCCCCCAGCCTCGGCCAAAGGCCACAGCACCATGCCTTCGAGCAACGAGATGCCGTGATCGCGGATTAGGCGCTGATGGACCGGGAACACCGTGCCCGCCGGAAAGGGAAGCGTCTCGATCGCAAAGTTGTCGGCACCGATCAGGGCGACGTCGCGCGACGCAAGCCACAGCGCCGCCTCGACATCGATGCCGGGCTCCGCGTTGAAGTCCACATCCCGCGCTGTCTGGCTCTCCAGCCATCCGGTGCGGATCAGCACAACGTCGCCCTGTCGCGGCGTGATGCCAGCCAGCGCCGCCGCCGCTTCCAGCTCCGCCCGGCCGATCGCGTCGCCGGGTGCCGCGACGCGACCGCGCAGGCGCACGATGTCGAGCAGCACGCCGCGCGTCACCAGCGGCGGCATCTTGTCAACGCCACAGCGCCGCGCGCCCGTGGTGCTGCGAACCGTGCCGTCAGGAAAGCCATTATAGAGGTGGTCGTCGCACCAGGCATGGCACAGCGCGTCGATATGTGTGCCGACATGCAGCGGCAAAATGACCGTGTCCTCGGCGAATTGGAAACCGCCTGGCCGCTTGGCGCCCGCCGCGTAGTCTCCTCCGTCCCGGCCCATGAAGTGCATCACGCCGGCGCGGTGCTTGGGTACGGGCGTGCGGCCGGAGATCGGCTGACTCAGGCTGATGACCTGCCCGCTGCGCACCAGCGACACCGCCAGCCGCACCTGCTCCGGGCCGATCAGGTTGGGTGCGCCAACCTCGTCTTCAGCACCCCAGCGCCCCCATGCTTCCCGCGCCACCGATCAAACCCCTTGCGCCAGGCGCGCGGCGATGTCCTTCAAGTCCCGCCGCTTCAGCTTGCCGGTTACTGTCGTCGGCAGCGCGTCGAGGATCTCGAACCGGTCCGGCACCTTGTAGCTGGAGGCGAGCGCGCGGCAATGCGCCGCGAGTTCCGCCGGCCCCGGCCGCTGGTGGCCGCGCAGCACCAAGAAGGCAATGATGGATTCGCCGGCCTCGGAAGGCACGCCGACGACGCCGGCCTGCGCCACGGCCGGATGCTGCATCAGCACCTCCTCAACCTCGGCGGGCGCGACGTTGATCCCCGCGCGCTTGATCATCTCCGTCGAGCGGCCAAGAAACACGAACGCCCCGGCCTTGGTGAGCTGGCCGATATCTCCGCTTCGAAACCATCCATCCGTGGTGAAGGCGCTCGCGTTGTGTCGCGCGCTGGAGCCCACATAGCCGCGCATCACATAGGGGCCGCGCACCTCGACGTGGCCCGGCTCGCCGGGGCCGCGCGCCGCGCCCGCCTCATCGACGATGCGCAGCTGCACGCCGGGCAGCGGCAGGCCCTGGCAGTTGGCCCGGCGCTCCAGTGTCCAGTCGTGATGCGTCACGCAGCAATTTCCGCCGACTTCGCTCGACCCATAGACGTTGCAGAGCTCGGCGGCCCCCAGAGTCTCGGCAGCTTTGATAAGGTCTTGCGGGCTGCCGATCGTGAGGCCGGTACGCAGGCTGCGCGTACGCTCCGGCCGGAAGTCCGGATGCCGGATCAGCGCGTCCGTCATGCCGGGCAGGGTGTAAATCGACGTGCATCCATGAAGCTCAATGAGGTCGAGCGCCTCGCCGGGATCGAATCGTCCTTGCAGGACAAGCGTCGCACCGTGGCCAAACGTCGCTGGCAGCGCGTTGATGCCGCCATAAGCCCAAAACAGCGGGGGCGACAGCAGCACCTTGTCATCCGGCCCAAGGCCCTGGCGCTCGCCGATGTTGAAACCGTTCTCGACCACCAGGTAATGCGCCAGCGGGATCGCCTTGGGCCGGCTGGTCGAGCCTGAGCTATAGAGGATGATGGCGTCGTCGCTGGCGCTCGCGCCCTCGCCAGGGACCGGTGTCGGCAACGGGGAGGCCGCCTCGCGAGCGGACGCGTAGTCGGGAAACCCGCCATCGCCCCCGATCAGCAGCACCCGGATG
Source organism: uncultured Pseudomonadota bacterium (assembly GCA_963818725.1). GTDB lineage: Bacteria > Pseudomonadota > Alphaproteobacteria > Acetobacterales > Acetobacteraceae > DATFDN01. Next base: position 169,725 of record CAWFTU010000002.1, read on the forward strand.
CCGCGCTCCGGCGCGAGCTCGCGCAATATCGCGGCGTAGTCTTCCCGTGCGAAGCGGGCCAGCGCCACCAGCGTGTGGATTTCAGAATCCGCGAGCAGAAACTCCAACTCCCGTTGCGTGGACCAGGTGCTGAACGGCGCCACCACCGCGCCCAGCAGCCACGCCCCGAAAGCGGCCTCCAGCCACTCCATCCGATTGTTGATAAGCAGGCCCACGCGGTCGCCGTGACGGATGCCCCGCGCGCGCAGCATCGCGGCGGCCTTCCGCGCGCGAAGGGCAAGCGCCCGCCAGCTCAGCGCCTCGGCGCCGGCTACGGAAGCGGTCGCCTCCGGCCTTTGGGATGCTTGCTCATCCAGCAGTTCAAAGAGGGTGCGGCTATAGGGAGGCTGCATCGCGCTTCGCAAGCGTTGTCCTACTGAACAGTATGCTTCTATCCCCACGGGTTGCGCAAGCGCTGTTCCTCGTGCTACTAGCGTGCAAAATAGCGTTCGAGCGGGTGCGCTGATGCTCGCGAGCGGGTGCGCTGATGCTCGCTGAGGGGGACTGACCGGATGTCCAGGGAGACGCGTCCGCGCAGCATTGCCGAGATGCCGGCTCAAAAGCCGGCGCACCCGTCCAGCCCCGCCGAGGCTCGCGGGCGTTTTTTCAACACCGGGCAACGGCTTCAACGTCAAGCTTCCGCCCGTGCCGGACAGGATATTTACCGAGGAGCCGCGCGCCGCGTTCGATCCCGCGACCCCGACTGGACTCATTTCGTGCGACATCTCCGCCGCGCTCAACTGCGGCTTCCCGGCCACCACACCGCTGGTGCTGGCGCACTACGCGAAAATCCGGGCAGGCGAGACGCTGGCACTGGAGCTGGCGGCGAGCGGTGTGATCGCTTACGTCATCCAGGGCAGCGGCACGACGCAGTTCGGCACGGAAACGCTTGCCTGGGATCGAGGTGACGTGTTCATCCTGCCCGGCGGGGTGCCCGCGGCGCATCACGCGGGCGACGCGGATGCCGTGCTGTGGATCGTCACCAACGAGCCGCAGCTTGCCTTCGAGGCGCTTCGTCCCCCTCTGCCGGGACAGGCACCGACCGAAGCGGTGCATTACCGCGCCCAGGAGATCGAGCGGCAGATCAACCTGATCTATGACATCGGCCGCAACGAGGAGATCGCCGGCTCGGCGTTGATCTTCTCTGCGGAGCGCCAGGAGGCCACGCGCAATATCCTGCCGACGCTGACGGTGGCGATGAACTCGCTGCCCGGCGGCGCCGTGCAGCGCCCGCACCGCCACAATTCGGTCGCGGTCTCGCTCATCATCAAGGGCGATCGCTGCTTCTCGGTCATCGACGGTTGCCGCAAGGACTGGGCGCCCTGGGCGACCACCGTCACCCCGCCCGTGTCGGTGCATTCGCACCATAATGGCGGGAACGAGCAGGCACTGTTCCTGATCGTGCAGGACGGCGGCATCTACTATCAGAGGCGGGCCATGGGCTTCGAGTTCGCCAAGCATCCGCAATAGGAGGAAGCCATGCCTGGAGACGCAGGCGGCACGACGCTGGCACGGTTGACAGTTCGCCCGTTGCATTCCGTGCTGGGAGCGGAGGTGCGGGGGATCGACATGCGCGCGCCACTCGACCCGGATTCGTTCCACGAATTGCATGACGTTTGGATACGCTATCTCGTGCTGGTGTTGCCCGAGCAGCACATCAGCGACGCCGAGCATGTCGCCTTCACGCGGCAATTTGGCGAGCCGGAAATCTTCCACCAGAACATTATCCGCTCGAAGCGGGTGCCTGAGATCTTCCGAGTCTCCAACGTGGATGAGGATGGCAACCTCATGCCGCCGGACCATCCCACGGTGCAACAGGTCGCGCTCGCCCAGTTCTGGCACACCGACAGCAGCTATCGCAGCGTTCCTTGCGTGGGCGCGCTGCTGCACGGCGTGGAAGTGAGCCGCACGGGCGGGGAGACGCAGTTCACCAATCTCTATCAAGTTTATGAGGAGCTACCGGAATCCCTGAAGCGCAAGATCGCGGGCCGCCGCGCTCGGCACAACTTTGGCCATCTGCACACGTTGAGCCAGCTCAAGCCGCTGAGTGAGGAAGAGAAGGCGGCGATGCCGCCGGTCTGGCAGCCAATGGTCCGCAAGCGTCCGGTGACGGGCCGGCTCTCGCTCTACATCAGCCCGATCTACAATGACGAGATCGAGGGGATGGACCCGGAGGAGGCCCGCCGCCTGCTCAACGAGCTGACCGAGTTCGCCGCGCAGCCGCGCTTCGTCTATCACCATCGCTGGGAGTCGGACGACGTGGTGATGTGGGACAACCGTTGCACCATGCATCAGGTCACGCCCTTTGATCCGCGCGAGCGGCGCGTCATGCACCGCACCACGATCGTCGGCATCGAGCCGGTGCTGGCGGCCTGAGGTCCACCATGTCCGGCCCGGCACCGCCTATCATCGAGCACCCGCACCCCAATCCCGCTTGGCTGGCCCGGCTTACCGAGGACGTACTTGAGCCGGACCTGCCGATCATCGATCCGCACCATCATCTATGGGACCGGTCCGGAAGCCGCTACCACCTTGATGAGTTGCTGGACGCCGACGCGGTGGCCGCGAGGATGCGCGAGACGCCGTCGAGCGACTTCTACAACAAGGACATCCGCATCAAAGCCAATGGCTGCGTGCCGCACACCATGTATCTGTGGCAGGTGAAGCCATCCAGCGAGGCTACGCACAAGTGGGACGTGTTCAAGCCGCTGGCCACCATCCCGAGCCCCGAGGCGTACCCGCCTTCAGGGTTGTTCGGCTGCCCGCTGGTGCGGTCCTAGCCGGAGGCTCAGGCATCAGGTCTGCTCGCCAAGCCACCAGCGGAATGCCTCGTCGATGACGGTGTCAGGCACATGATGGCCGCCGTCGAACTCCCGATAGAGCACCTCGTACCCGGCCTTCACCAAACGGGCGCGCAGCACGCGGCTGCACCGGTTGATTGGCAGAACCGTGTCCGCGGTTCCGTGCGAGATGAAGATGCGGGGCTTTCCTTGGTGGCTTGGAGGCGCGGAGAAGCCGGGTGAAAAGGCGAGGATGTCCGTGAATAATCCGCCGTTCGCGATGCCCAGCGACAATGCGTAGGACGCGCCATCGGAAAAACCGGCGATGGCGATGCGGTTCGGCTGAACCGCGCAGGCCGCAAACACCCGCTCGAGAGCGGCGTCGATGAACACGACATCGGGTCCGTATCCATCGTGGATCATGTCCCATGTCATAGTGCGCGATTCCGGCGCCAGCACCAGGACTCCAGCGGCATCCGCATGATCCCGATAATCAGGGAGTAGGCAGGCCGCGTCGCCCCCGGCGCCGTGCAGCAGCACCAGCAGCGGCGCCGGCTTGTCGGCGCGATAGCCCGGCGGAACCGACAGGAGTCCATCGCGTTCGCGCCCGAGACCAAGGGGATGGACGCCAGCGCCGACGCCTTGCAGCGGCGCGGCACGGGGCTTCGCGTGCAGCCGCATGGGCTCTTGCTCGGGGGGTAATCGCGGCATTGGGGGTTTAGTCCTGCCTGTGGCGGCGTGCGTAGCTGCCGATCAGCTCCGCCTCGGCAAGGATATGGGGCCGGATGATCTCCCACAAATCAGCCGCCGGCTCCTTCGGTGCGGCGAGCGGGGTTTCAAGGTCCAATGCCGCCAAGCGGACGCGATAGCGATGGGCGTCGTCGCTTTCCGCAGGGCACGGGCCGTCATAGCGGGGATGGCCGTAATCATTGATTCCGTGGCCCAAGGGCTCGGTCTTCACGCCATGCCCCACGCCTTCCGGCAAGAGCGAGCGGTCCGCCATGATGTCGTAGAGTGCCCAGTGCCGAAATGGCCCCGAGGGCGCGTCAACATCCTCCATCACCAGCGCAAAGCTGCGCGTTCCGGGCGGAGCGCCGGATCATTCAAGCGGCGGGGAGACGTTCGCGCCCTCGCAGGTGTAGCGGGTCGGCATCTCCTCTCCATATGAGAAAGCTGGGTTTTTCAGAACGAAGGCCATGCGCCACTCCTTATGATGTCAATGGCAGCAACGCTCCGCGCCACGGTGGGGATGCAGTCGCTGACTGGTGAGGCGCGCCTTGCCGCGATGCACCCCACCTGCGGGCGTAAAAGGGAGTCATACCATTCTCAGGCCAAAACATGACAGCGTCGGGCTGGAGGACCGGCTCGCGGCTCTGCCTCGTGACGGGCTGCCGCTGCGCCAAGCCACCCTGGTGCATTGGAACGATCAGCAGGTTCCATTCATCGAGGCGGACACCGATCACGACCTCGCCGTCACGCTCGGCCTCCTGCACGTGCATCTGCGCTGGGCGCAGCTTGAGCTCATGCGCCATGTGGCCCGCGGGCGGGTCTCCGAGCTCATCGGCCCGTTCGGACTCGGCCTGGATCGGGCGCTGCGCACGCTGGACTTCGCCAAGGCCGTTCCGGCGATCATCGACTCGATGCCTGCCGAGACACGCGCCTGGACGGAGGCATTCGTGGCAGGGATGAACTACGCGATCAACCATCTTCCGGCCATGCCGCCCGAGTTCCGCGTGCTTGGCCTCACCCGCCAGAACTGGGACATCACCGATGTTCTCGCGATCGTGCGGCTCGCGGGCTCCGACGTCACATGGCAGGTATGGCTCGCCCTGCTACCGCGGCGGCGTGACGCGGCGGTCGCGAGCTTGTGGGGGCGCCTGCTTGGCGTGGAGGCCCCTCTCGATCTCGGAGGCGTGCGGGACGCGAGGCGCCTGGCATTGATGCGTTTCGCACGACCGGGCAGCAACTCATGGGCCGTCGCGCCGGCGCGCAGCCAGTCCGGCGGCTCCTGGATCGCCAGCGACACGCACCTTCCCCCCTTGCTGCCGAACCTGTTCCTGATTGCCGGCTATCGCTCGCCATCTTACCATGCTGTCGGCCTGATGGTGCCAGGCGTCCCGGCTTTCCTGCTCGGGCGCAATCCGTGGATCGCGTGGGGCGGCACCAATCTGCACGCCGCCAGCAGCGATCTGTTCGATGTGTCCGACCTGCCGGAAAACGCCATCACCCAGCGGCGCGAGCCCCTGCGGGTCCGCTTCCGGGGCCACCAGAGCATGGTCGTGCGCGAGACCGAGTGGGGGCCGATCATCTCCGACTTGCGGCGCCTGCGTTCCGGTGCCGACCGCATCGCGCTGCGCTGGATGGGCCACCGGCCCAGCGATGAAATCACCGCATTGCTCGCCATCAAGCGGGCCCGCGACTGGGAGTCGTTCCGGGCCGCGCTCGATCTGATATCGGTTCCCGGGCAGAACATGGTCTACGCGGACGCGGCGGGGCATATCGGCAAGGCGATGGCAGTGCATCTGCCGCGTCGCCATCCCGAGCCGACCGACTCGCTGCTTCTGCCGCGCCCCGCTGCCCGTGCCTGGGACCGCATCGCGCGCAGCCGGGACTTGCCGGCCGTTTTTGATCCACCCGAGGGCTTCGTGGCGTCCGCCAACGACCGGCCCCTGCCAGCCGAGGTGCTGATTGGCTATTTCTTCTCCTCCAGCTACCGGATCGAGCGTCAACGGCAGGCGCTGCGTGGATCGGATCGTATGGGGTTCGCGGAGATTGCCGCCTTGCAGGAGGATATTCTTGTGCAACCCGCGGCCCCGGTGCGGGATCACTTGGTGCGGCTTCTGCGTGAGCATCGCGGCGCCGCCGCGCATGGTCTGGCGGAGCTTCTTGCCGAATGGGATGGTCTCTACGACGCGGACTCCGCCGGGCCGCTCGCTTTCGAGCTGATGCTGTTTCATTTCGGAGTCGCGCTGCATGGCAGGCGCCTGCTCCGGGTCTACTCTTCGACTTGGGGCACAAGACAACTCCTGTTCCGCGACATAGAGGCGTTGGCGCCGGATGCCGCACGCCGGGCATTGTCCTATGCAATCCCGCGCGTGTTGCGCGGGATCCGGCGGTTTCGCAACTGGGGCGCCATGCACCGGCTGGAGCCGCGCCATGTGATGGCCGCCCTCCCGATCCTCGGCCGCACATACCGCTTCGGCGAATGGGCTGCGGACGGCGGCAATGATACGCTCATGAAGACCGCGCATCCGCCCACCGACCGGCGGCACCGCGCGAGGCTCGCCAGCACGGCCCGCCACATATCCGATCTGTCGGACATGGATGCGAACTGGTTCGCTCTGCTTGGCGGGCAGGACGGCTGGCTTGGCAGCACCACGCTGGTCGATCAGACCCGGCTATGGCGGGAGGGCTCCTATATTCGGGTGCCGCTCCGGCCGGAGACGGTGCGGACCGAGTTCCGCCATCGCATGGAACTCCGGCCGTGACATGATTGACGCCACCCCGGCGCTGCGCGCCTACGCGGGCTGGCGGCATCGCCGCCTTGCGGCCGAGAACGCGATTGCCGAGCAGCAGCGGCAACTGCTCCGCCTTGTACGCAGCGCGCGCCGCACGAAATTCGGAGCAGCCCACGGTTTCGATCGAATTGACGGCGTAGTGCCCTTTCGGTCGCGCGTGAGGCTGCGCCGTTACGAGGACTTCTGGCACGAGTGGTGGCAGCCCGCGTTTCCGCGAATGCGGGATGTGAGCTGGCCCGGAACAATTCCCTATTTCGCGGCCACATCCGGGACCACGACCGGGGTGACAAAGTATATTCCGGTCTCGCGCGCCATGATGGCGGCGAATCGCCGCGCCGCGCTCGACATCCTTGTCCACCATCTTGCCGCGCGTCCCGACAGCCGCGTGCTTGCAGGACGCAGTTTCGTGCTGGGCGGCAGCACGGACCTGGTGCGACAGGCGCCGGGCGTCTATAGCGGCGATCTCAGCGGAATCGCGGCGAACGAGGTGCCCTGGTGGGCCAGCCGCCGCTATTTCCCGCCGCGCCGCCTTGCGCTGGTCTCGGACTGGCAGCGCAAGATCGACTGTCTCGCGCCCTTGTCGTTGCAAATGGACATTCGGAGCCTGAGCGGGACGCCGAGCTGGGTCTTGCCGTTCTTCGCCAAGCTCGCCGCGCTGCGGCCGGATCGGCCAGCGCGCAGCGCGAGCTGGTACCCCGACCTTGAGCTGTTCGTCCATGGCGGAGTCAACTTCGCGCCCTACCGGGCACAGTTTGAAGCGATTTTCGCGGGCAGCCGGGTGGATATGCGCGAGGTGTATCCGGCCAGCGAGGGGTTCGCCGCCATCGCCGATCGTGGCTATGGCGAGGGTCTGCGGCTGCTCGCCGACAATGGCCTGTTCTTCGAATTCGTGCCGGTCGAGGACATCGACAGCGTCCGGCCAACAAGGCACTGGCTCGCGACCGTGGAACGCGGCGTGAACTATTCGGTCGTGCTGTCCAGCAACGCCGGGCTGTTCGGTTATGTGCTCGGCGACACGGTGCGCTTCGTTTCGCTTCGCCCGCCGCGCGTGCTGATCACCGGGAGGCTGTCCTACACGCTGTCGGCGTTTGGAGAGCACCTGATTGCCGAGGAGCTGGAGGCGGCCATCCAGCAGGCAGCGCGGCGCATTGAGCGCCATGTAACCGAGTACACGGTGGCCGCCGTTTTCCCGACACAGCCGCAAGAGCGGGGCGGCCACCGCTTCGTTGTGGAGTTCGCGTCGCCGGTGGGTGAAGTCGCAATCAGGCAGTTCGCCAAAGTGCTCGATGAGGCACTCGCGGTCGAGAACGCAGATTACCGCGATCACCGCGCCGGAATGCGCGCGCCCGAGGTGGCGGCGGTCAGTCCGGGAAGCTTCGCCCTTTGGATGCGCCAGCGCGGCGCGGAAGGGGGACAGCACAAGGTGCCGCGCGTCATTGCGGATCAAGCGCTCTTTGCCTCCTTGTGCGACTTCTTGCGTGACCACGGCCGTATCCAGGCCAGCGCCTCGGCATAGGGCTGAACCGAAAGGTTCCGGGAACGCCCTGTTGGCGCAGCCGCCGAACGGCGCGCGCTTCGCCGCGACGCCGCCCGGCGGCTGCAAGACCCATACCGCCCTGCGAGGTGCGTGAGCGAGAAAACCTTTCTGATCTACGCTTGGCTATGCGGGAAAGCAACGGTCACGGCGCCATTGGAGTATAGGGGCGCAACCGAAGTGAGTCCTTTTTGTCCATCGTACGCAATCTGGTCGACGTACAAGTTGCGATCCTTCGTGGCAGAACCACCATACGCGTCATTGGTGAAGTCTACCGCTACGGTAGCATTTGGTCCCCATTGGCCGCTGAAGCTAAAGTTTTGAGTTTGGCCGCTTTTCTGGAGCGCGGTAACAGTTCCCGACCCTACTTTCGTCCCGTTTACATCCACGATGAAGTTAGCATTTCCGTTCCATGCATCTTCTGAAAGTGTCAGCACCAAAGTATCGGGGGTCAAAGTATCGGGTGGTACATAGCCTGTCGCGAGATCGCCGCCGGGCGCGAATTGCTTCAACACGGTCATCTGCGGCGCGTCGTGCCCGTTCTGAGGCTCGATCGAGAACGGGTAGGAACCGAGCCACGCGCCGCCGGCCCAGTAGGTCGCGCCTTGCCACGCGCTCGAGTTCTGCTCCATGTAGGTGAGCATGTTTTGCATCGCCGTGAGGCTCTGCGAGTTGCTTGGAACGCCAAGCTCACCCAGGAACAGCTTCGCGCCGTTCTGCTCGGCCCATTGCGTGATGGCGGTCAGCCGCGAGACGCCGATGTTCGGGTTCGTGATAGGCCCGTAGTTCGTCCCGCTCCCGTCGCTGTCGAGGTATTGATGCACCTCGAACGCGTAGTTGTGGAGGGGATCGACGATCGTTGTGGGATTGATCGCGGCGGCGTTCCCGCTGGATATCCAGCTCCATGCTCCGGTCCAGTCGGTGCCAGGCACCAGAATCTCCTGTGCCGCCCCAGCCTGTCTGATGGACGCGATCGCGGCATTGTCCGCCTGCGCCCATTCTTGCGGAGATTGCTGATAGGGCTCGTTCATCAGGCCGAACAGGACGTTCGGGTCTCCCTTGAACGCGGTCGCCATCTGCCCCCAGAAATTGGCGTAGGATGTGAGCGATGCGGGCGTGGACCCGATCAGCGTGCCCCAGGCCGAGCCGTAGTTGTGCGGATCAAGGATGACCTTAAGGCCACTCGCCGCGGCTGTCGAAATGACCTGCTGAAGGTCGGCGACCTGCGATGCATTGAGGGGGCCGTTGGCCGTCGGCTCCAGCCTTTCGAGCTGGAACGGCACGCGGATCACCGTCATGCCCTTCGAGGCGTAGTAGCTGATCTCTGATGCCGACGGATAGGTATAGTCGAAGTTGAGCGTGCCAGAGCCGGTCGGGCCATACTCGCCGCCGGAGATGTTGACGCCGATCAGGTTCATTCCGCCGCTTGCCTCCGTTACGGCGGGAGCAGCGGTGGCGGCGCTCATAACAGGGGGCACCAAATCGGCGGGACCCGTGCCTGGCGCGTAAGCACCGGGCGGCGGATCAGGCGATTTGTTGTTATGGTGAATCGAACGGTGCGACAGGTGCTTCTTCATGGTCTGCTGGGCAGCCACGGGACAGTCCTTTCTATGCCTCACGCGCGCCAGGGGGACTGACGCCACGTCGAGTCAGTTACGAGGGAAGTCGGCGAAGCACGTTTTTCGTGTGGAGATCGGCCGGTCTTTGCGCGCCTTCCGGAGTATTGCGATCCGATGCCTAACGAACGGTTACCACTGTACACGTTGGCCGGACGTTTCCATGACGTTGGAGGTGGGCGCGCCTGCCAAGTTTGCTAAACTGTCTCCATGGCGGCTCGATCAGCTCACGTATTCCGGCGCGTTATAGGGAGGGTTTCGCGCGGCGGTTGGCTCCCGGTGATCCGGCGAATGGACGACGATGGCTCGGTCGGCTTGACATTCGATGACGGCCCAACGCCCGAGACCACGCCCGCGCTACTCACAGCGCTGCACGACGCGCGAGCCACCGCCTCTTTTTTCCTGACTGGCGTGCGCGCGGCCGCCGCGCCAGGTCTTGTAGGCGAAATCGTCGCGGCAGGGCACACGGTTTACGCGCATGGCTGGGAGCATCTGCGCTACAACGAGCAGCCAAGGCAGCGCCTGCTCGATGATCTGTTGCGCACAGAGGCGGTGCTCCAGCGCTTTCGGCCGACGCCGTGTCCCTATCTCGTGCGCCTGCCCTACGCGGCCGGCCTTGCGGAAGCATGGGTGCATCGGGCGATCGAGGCTTGGCAGCCGGAAGCACAGTTCGCCCACTGGCGCTATGGCTTGCAGGACTGGACGCTCGCTGACGCGTGCGAGACGCCAGCGGACGTCGAGGCGGCCTGCGACCGTGCCGTTGCCAAGCTGCTCAGCCGCCAGCACTTGCCTGGTTCGATCTTGCTGCTGCATGAAAACCCGTTTGACGTGGACGCACCGCTGAAGCCGTCGATAGCGCCGAAGCTCGTGGCGCGGCTTCTGCCCCGGCTGCGCGAGCGCGGCCTCCAAGGCAAGAAAATAGAGCCTCGTCCGCATCACAGCGTGTTTCGCCGCTATGTACGCGGGTAGTGCGGACCGTCACGCGGCCTATACTGCGGTCCGGACCATTGGGACATACTCATGACGACGTGGATCGACCTTCCCCGGAACGCTGTCCTCCGCGTATCGCGCGGACTGCTTCCGGAAGCGCTTCGCGCCAGCCTCAAGAGTTATCGCGAACTGCGCCTTGCCGGGTCGCAATGGGACTCCGAGTACGCTTCGGGCGCTTGGCAGTGGCTGCGCTCGGGCCAAGAACTTCCCCGCTATAGTGTCATCGTCGGCTACTGCCGCCACATCAGTCCGTCCGGGTCGGTTCTCGACATTGGCTGCGGGGAGGGGCTGCTTGCGCGCTGGCTTGCCAACGAGTGTTCCCGCTATGTCGGGGTCGATCTGTCGGCCGAAGCCATCGCGCTCGCACGCGCCAAGAACTTGCCCTTCGCAGAGTTCGTGGTAGCAGATGCGAAAGATTTCAGGCCCAGCGCTCAATTCGATGTCATCGCCTTCAACGAGTGCCTGATTTACTTTGGACGTCCCGCAGAGCTTGTGATGCGGCTGGCGGGCGCGTTGACCCCCGGCGGCGCAATCATCGTTTCGCTCAATGAGGGGGTCATGAGCCACCAGATCTGGCGCATGCTGCGCGGCAGCTTCCGCGAGCAAGAGCACGTTGAGATACGCAATCGAGCCGGAAGTTGGAGGGTTGCCGTGCTACAGCCTGATCCCGGTTCTGGCGCGGATGGTCACAAGGCCGCGCAATAGGAAAGAGTCACCCGATTGAGGCTTTGACCAATTGCGCGCTCATAGCCGTGCCCTCGGCCGAATGGCACGGCAAGCGCTCGTCAGGACCGTTTCGATATGCAAGAAGGCCGGCCTTCATGCCGGTTGCCAGATAGGGCATGGCGGTCGGTGTTCGCTCGCGCCAGGCACAGCGCAGGCCAATGAGCGTGAAGGTCAGGAGGAAAGGCAACAGGCCGAGGGGGCCGCGATGCTTTCTGATGTAATACGCGGTGGCCCGAAAGCGCCACCATTCCCGGCGCAAGTCCGACTCCACGCGGTTGCCTCCCGCCGGAGCCGAAAAGTGGAACAGCTCAGCGTGGGGCTGAAACATCAACTTCCAGCCCGCGGCTCGAACGCGGGTTGAGAAATCCGCCTCCTCCAGCAGGCCAGTGCCGCCGAAATTCCGGTCGAATCCGCCGATCTGGTCGAAGATCTCCGCCCTCAGGCTCATGTTCCCGCCCTTGAGCCCGTGGACTGGAACAGGTTTGGTGCCGGACATGTTATCCAGGGTTCGCCCGCCGATCGAAACCCGAGCGACCGTCTGCCGAGCATTGGGGCGGTTGATACGCTCGACAACGCGTCCTGATACGCCCCCGACCTGGGGATCAGCCAGCGCGCGCAAATAACTCGCAATGAAATCCTTTCCAAGCAGGATCACGTCGTCGTCGAGGAACAGAACGATCCGCCCGCGCCGGCGGCCGACGCCCTCGTTGCGGGCATTTGCGACCCCGCACACTGGCAGGTGGATGTAGCGCACCCGCAAGTCGTCGAGCAGCGCAAGCCGATTCCGCAGATCATCCGCGGCCGGCCGACTCGACTGATCGACCACGAACAGCTCGAAGTCGCGAAACGACTGCTCCAAGAGCTGGCGAACTGTGTCCGACGCGTATTGGGGCCAATTCAGTGTCGGGATGATGATCGTGACCGCCGGGGTGGCGAGAGGGTCGGGCTCCGGCGCGGGTTGCGAGGGATCGTCGTCTAGCGCCTGCGAGTTCACGCCGCAGCCGCTATCCTGTCCCGCATCCCTCATCCTATCAGGTCCGGATGGCGCACTCGGCGCGAGATTCGGCTGGGACCGCTGGCGCCCGCGAGAGCTGATCCGGGGGAGAGCGGTGCGGAATGGCATCATCAGGCCCGAGCCGGGCGGTGCGGAGTCCCTCGTAGGCCGCACGGGCCAAGGTCGGAAGAGCGCCAGGTGACTGCCAGAGCACCGCCCTCAGCCCCGCGATCATACCGAAGGTCGCCGCGAACGGAAGCAGTCCGAGGCGGCCGCAATTCTTGGCGACGTAGTAAGCGGTGGAGCGAAATCGGAACCATTCCGTCCGCTGCGCATCGCCAACTCGCACGCCCCCGGTCGGAACCGACAGGTGCAACAGTTCGGCACGGGGCTCGAAGATCAAGCTCCAACCGGCTTCCGTGACGCGGAACGCCAAGTCGGCTTCCTCCAGCAGCGCCGTCCCGGTGTAGCGGCGGTCAAAGCCGCCGACCTTCTCAAACACAAGGGCGCGGAAGCTCATGTTCGCACCCTTTACGGATTCCAGGGTGCAAGGGCTCTGGCCAAGAAGGTTCTCGACGGTCCTGCCGCCCCGCGTGACCCGCGACATCGTTCGCCGGGCATTCGGGCGGATACGGCGCTCGACCACGCGGCCACCGACCCCACCTACCGAGGGGTCCGCGTACCGAGCGACATGTGCGCCGAGGAAATCCGGCGACAGGAGGATCACGTCGTCGTCGAGAAACAAGATGATGTCGCCAGTGGAACGGGCGATCCCTTCGTTCTTGGCGTTGGGCGCGCCCCTCGCCTCCAGCCAGTGATAGTGCAGCCGCGGGTCGGAGAACTCGGCAGCCAGCCGCGCGGCCTGGGCCTCGGCGACGGAGGGTGGCGATTGGTCGATGACGCAGAATCTCGCAGTCGGTGAAGCGCTGCTCCAGGTACCTTGCCGCACCGTCGCGCACAGATAGTCAGGCCTGTCAAAAGTCGGGATGACAACCGACAATCTCGGCCGCCCTGTCATGCCGGCACCGAAGCGGATAGGGGGGTTATCGTGCGCCGTACTGGGAGGCGCGGCAGGGGATTCTGACTCGCGCCGTAAAGGAACCATGCCAGCGCTCCGGCCTTGATCGAGAGAACACTCCCGGTGATACAAAGCGAGACGGCGAGATAGACCGCCAGCGCGCAGCGGACCCGGGAGGCCAGCCTGGTCGGCTCTGTTCGCAGTGCCACCAAGGACCACAACATCGCCGCGGGCAGCACGCCAAGGCCCACGAAGAGCTGCGCGTATCCCAAGTCCTCGACGCCTTGGGCCCGCTCGACACCGATCCACTGCGCGACGTCCCAGGAGGCCAAGAGTGTCCCGGAGCTATAGAGGCGTCCACTCAGCGTGTCGTCAATGGCGTGCGGACCGCTCGTCCATCCAATCAGGAGGAGAGCCGCGACGAAGAGAAAGGGAAGAAGCATCAGCGCGACGCGCATGCGCGGCAGGGGCGTGCAGAGCGCAACCGCGACGCAAAGGCCACACCCAATCGCCAGGCGGGAATCCGCCAGGACCGCGATCAGCACCGCAAGAGCCAGAACCGTGTAGTTGCGCCGTGGCTGCGCCGGGAGCCGCGCCATCGCCCACAACGCCACGACGACGGCGAAATTCCCGGTCGAAACTGGTTCGAGGAACAGCGAGGAGATACGGTGATCGCCGAGAGAAGGCAGCAAAGACCTGCCCTCGCCGGCCGGCCGGATGCCGCTGACGAAGAGATGCGTGCCGGTGACGCTCACCTGGCTCCGGTCGGCTCCGCCCTTGTTGACGTAGTAGCCGATCACATCGAACAGGCGCTCGAACGTGGGCAGATCGAACAGCTCGAACAGGCCGAGCGCGACGACCGCAAGCGTTAGCACGAGCACCGCGCGATCGCCGACACCCGAGTCGCCATAGCGGCGCCCCAGCGCGAAAAAGATGGGGGGGATCGAGAGTGCAACCAAGGTGTTAGGGCCGAGCACGGGATCGATGACGTGCGCCGCTGCAATCCAGCCCACAGTCAGGCCAGCAATGCACCAAGTGTCTCTGTCCACCGTCCGCCAAACTGATAGCAGTGCCGCGCCCAGAATGGCTAGCTCGACCACGGTCACTTCGGCCGTGTTGATCGCATGCGCGTGGGTGGAAATGAAGCAGAGCACCAAGTTGAAGCTTGTGGCCGCAATAACAAGTCGCAGGGCAAGCTTTTCCCCGCGCCGGTCCACGAGTGCGGCGTTTAGCACGGCCTTGGCGTCCCTGGCGGCGCCAGGCCGGCATACAGGGAGGCGTACGCTTCAGCGACACCGGCCCAGTCGTAGGGACGGGCCGTCTGCATCGCACGCTGCCGGATCGGCGCCAAGTCCGAGAGCTGCCTATGCAGTCCGTCCAGCTTGGCGGCTGCCTCCACGGGCTGCGCGGGATCGAAGAGGAAACCGACACCGGCCTTTGCCATGAGCTTGCGGAAGGGCGGTATGTCGCTGAGGATCGGCAGAAGCCCGGCCGAGAGCGCCTCGACCGCCGCGATTCCGAACCCCTCATGCGCGGAGGCTGAAACGTAGTAGGTTGCCTGCCCGATCAGCGTGCGGAGTGCGGCGTCGTCCGGGGACGGCACGTGCCGGACTGCTGGCCCAATGCCGAGCCGCTCTGCCAGGAGCGCGAGCTCCTCCCAGGCCTGGTCCCCGGGGCTGCCCACGACGATAAGGCGCCACTCTGCGGAATGCCGGCGGAGTGCCGCCACAAGCGCGACCGCCGCGTCGATCCTTTTATGTCGTGCGAGCCGGCCGAAGTAGATGAGTGTCGGCACTGGTACGGGAGAGGCAGCACCGGCGAACTTCTGGGTGTCGGTCCCATTCTCGATTGTGACGACGCGCCCGCCCCCGATCGGTGCAAACAGGTCGGCGTCATGCTCGCTGCACGCCACCACCTTGTCGTAGGCCGTCATGGCCAGCCGCGTCGCGGTTTTGAAGTAGGCCTGCTTGGCCGTGCGCAGGAACCGCGAGTGAAAGAAGCCGCCATGGGTCGAGGCGACAAGTCGCCGTCGGTGCAGCGGCTTCGTCCAGGCCAGGAAATCGAAGAAGAAGTCGATCCCGTGGACATGCACGATGTCCGCGCCGCCGATGTGTCCCAGCACGGCAGGAGCGATCGGATAGCGTGAAGAGCCGCGCCAGGCGATGCGACGCACCGGAATATCCTGAAACGTGTCCTCGGCGGAGAGTTGGCGGCTCGGCTCGGAAAACACACGATTGAGCGTCACGATCGAGGCGTCGAGAAGCTGGCTGGCTCGCTGGCGCCGAACCACGTTCACCACCGCGTCTTCCAGCCCGCCAATTGACGGCGGGAACTGGCGCACGACATGGACGACCCTCATACCGGCCCCATCCACCGCCGGGTCAGTCCAGGTAGTACTGCTTCAGCATGCGCATGCTGCGGCGGTCATACTCGTCGCTATAGAGGGGCACTTGATCCATATCCACCATGGAGAGCACGATCCCGGTCATGTGCGCCCCGGCCGCGCGCAGCCGGCGCAGGCAGGAGACGACGGCGGCTCGGCTAGTCCGTTGCCAGCGGCAAACGAAGACGCTCTGGTCGGCGACACTGGCAAACACCAGGCTTTCCGACATCCCGAGCAGCGGTGGCGCGTCGATGACCACGAGGGCGTAGTGCCGTTTCACTTCTGTAATCAAGGCGCGCAACTGGTCCAGTTCCGCGCGGATGAACGCGCTCGATCGTGGCCGGCCGGGCGGCATGTAGTCCATCGTGCTGGCGCCGTCGCGGATGATGACGCTCTCGAGCGGAGCTCGCCCGGCGAGCACGTCGGTGAACCCGGCGGCCTCAAGCCGGTTCGGGACCACTGACTTGCGGTAGTCGCCGTCGATGAGCAGCACTGACTGGCCCTCGCGCGCCGCCGCCTCGGCGAGCCAGTAACAGAGCGTGCTCTTTCCTTCCTGCCCAACGGCAGAGGTGATGACCACCGCGCAGGGAGCATCGGAGGTCCGGTTCGCCAAGGCAATCGCGGCGGCAAGCGAGCGGACGGCCTCGGCCGCGGCCGAGAACGGGCGTTCGCTCACGTACCGGCGCAGCGGCACGCCAAGTCGCCGCGCGCCGACGAACGGAACAATGCTGATCAGCGGCAGCGACAGCTGTTCCGTCACGCGGCTGATCTCCTTGTACCCGCCGCCAAGCTTCTCGCGCGCCCAGCCGGCGCCGGCGCCGCCCACGAGCCCAAGCACCATGCCGGCCGCGAGGAAGCGGCTCAGACGCGGAAAGGACGGCTGCTCGGGGGCATCGGCCCTGGACAAGGTCTCTGTCGTTGGCGCCAGGGTTGGGGTGCGGTCCGACATCTCATTGGCGCGCGCGAGAAAGTTGGCATAGACGGTGCTGGCGGTCGCCGCTTCGTGCTCCAGTGTTTGCAGTCGCGCCAGGGGGCCGCTCAGGGATGCCGACTGGGCCTTGAGGTCGATCAGGTTTTGCTCGATCTGCCTGGCTTCCGCGCGCTTGACGGCGACCTGCGTGTTAATCTCGGCGAGTGCGTGCTTGCTTTCCTGATCGAGCTTGCGCTGCGTGTCCGCGATGGTCGCGTTCAACGCGCCCATCAAGCCGGGCCGGTAGGATTGTCCCAGCATCGTCCGGCGCATGGTGAGCTCATCGAGCGACTTGGCAAGCGACACCAGGATCGGCTGGTCGGGCAGGCGAATGAGCGCCCGCTTGTCGCCCGCCGCGAGCGCCTGGCGCAACGCGTTCTGCCGCGCCTCGGCGCCCGCGAGATCAGCCTGAATCTTGGTGTACTCGGTGGCGGCGCTGGCGACCTGCTGACCGACGAGGGGCGCCATCCGGCCGCCGGCCAGCGTCTCGGTCAGCCCGTTCTTCTCACGGAACTGCGCGACGGTCTCCTCCGCCGCGACCCAGCGGTCGCGCAATTCATTGGCCCGCTGATCAAGCCAAGTCGCCGTCCGATTGTATTCGCCGGATTGATTGGCGATCTCCTGCTTTTCACGCAAATCAATGAGCGTGTTGACAACCTGGGCGGCAAGCTTCGGATCCTTCGCCTTGTAACCGACCGATATCGCCAGGGACCGGTCCCCGGTCTGTTCCGTGGGCGCGATCGCAAGACTCGCGAGGAATGCGTCGACCCGCGCCGCCATCGTTGGGGGCCCTTGCGGCTCGGGACAAATCATCCACCGGCGCACGAGGCCACAGGCCGATGCAAGCAGGGATGGGGAAGGTGTTGCGCCGAGGTCGAGTGCCGACACGACTTGGCGGGCAAGGTCGCGGGACTTCAAGGCAACCATCTCCGTCGCCACCTCCGCGCTGTCCGGCCTGCCTTGGAGGCTCGCCGAAGCCAGCGGGAATGGGTCGGGCGTGGCGGGCCTGATCGCCACGATGCCGGTCGCGGTGTAGACGCGGGGCAGGAGCAGCGCGGCGGCGACCGCGCACCCGGTAGTCAGAAATGCAACGAAACCGATCAGCGCCCAGTGACGCCGCAGGACGCGGAACGCTTCTTGCAGCCCACCATCAGCAGGGGGACTGTCAATCGTCGTCATGACACCATGATCGGCGAAGGCCACGTTCTGTTCCTTATCGAAGCTTGGTACTGGTTGGCGATGCCGCTTCGGGGAGCGGCATCTTTGCGGCGGTTTCGCGCCGCAGGATCATCTCTCGAAGCAGCACGGCTCCGAAAGTGGGCAGGCCGAGCAGATAGCGCCGCCAGAGTCGCCGCGGCTCCACGGCGAGCCGCACAGCCCATTCCAGGCCAAGATTTGCCACCCATGGCGGCGGACGGCGCACGCGGCCCGCCGCATGATCGACGAGCGCACCGGCGGCGATTGCGACTTTCACGTTCAGCAGGGGCCAATGGTGATGCAGCCAGAACTCCTGGAGCGGCATGCCCATGGTGACAAATAATACGTCGGGGGCCGCTCGATTGATTTGCTCCACCACGGCGCGGTTGTCGGCAGATCCCGGGCGCTGGTCGAAGAAGCCATGCTGCCATCCGGCCGTGCGCGCCCCGTGCATGGCCTCGAAGTTGCGGGCTGCCGCCTCCGCCACCTCGGGCTTGCCGCCGAGCCAGTAAATCGACCTGTTTTTCTTCGCCAACATCCGGGTCGCCGTTCCGGCCCATTCGGGCGGCGTGGACCGGTGCGGGCGTGCCCCGGTCAGCAACAAGCTGGCAAGCTGAACGCCAGCGCCATCGCAGAACACGACATCCGCATCATCAAGGAGACACCTTAGCCACTGATGCTCGCGTGCGAGCATCAGCATATGCACGTTGACGTTCAGGACCAGCAGGCGCTTTTCGGTAATCGCGGCATCGTAAATCCGATCTACAATCGTATCACCCGGGATGTCATCAACCCGGACACCCAACAAGCGCGTGCTTTGAACTTGAAATCGCACACTCGGCAAAGAGGCGGAGAGCTGATGGGTCATTCAGAATCCTCGCTTATCGCGATTTGAGAGGATATCTGCCTAAGCAACTGCCTCAAGGTAGAGTAGAACGGTTCACGAAATGTCCCGGCTCGGAATGAGCTGACCAGCATTTGGCTGGGGCGGAATTGCCCCGGTGTCACTGAGACCAGCCCGCCTGATTGCGGCTCATGCTCGCGCGGCTGCATTAGGCCGGCCTACGGCGAGGCTTTTGCTGCTTGAGCCTCGGCAATAAAGGGAGAAAGTTGCGCAGCACAACCCAGAGTAAGCTAGCCTCCCGGTCGACCGCCCAGATCCACCCCCGGCTGGGACGGAGTTCACCGTAACAATTGTCGGCATCGCAGTTCCTTCCTCGAATCGTGTGCGCTCCCTCCCGGTTAGGTGCAGCACGCTCCTCAATCAGCAACCGCGAACAGGCTCGATTAAGAAAAATTTCATAGTGTCGGCCGCGGCGCTCAAGATGCCTGACCTGCACGGCTTCTCTGATAGCTGATGTCCCCTGATACGGGCAGTACAGAATCCTTGTCACGAGTGAAAGTCTTCACGAAGCAGTGACCTCCAGAACAAATCCATCAATTGGGCAAAGTACGGTTCCCACGGGCCAAGCCGTTTCTAATGTTCAAGGCAGATCGCCCACTCAATGGAGACTCCGCATTTACGCGTTCATCCGCTGCCCTTATTACGCGAGCAGCGCGGCAACCGATGCAAGCAAGAGAGCGAGTCGCGGCGTCGCCAGCCCGGTGTCACCCTGACTCAGTTCCTTGGTGAGGACGGCGCCCGAGGTTGCCGTCAGCAACATGCCACCGTGCCAGCGGTGGCGGCGCGAGGCCACCAAAACGCCACCGGCAAATTCTCCGAGGCCGATCAGGCGCATGACGCTTTCAGGCCAGCCCCATCGCTCGAAGAGCGCCTCATAGCCGCGGACCCCAAGGATCTTGTCGGCGCCGGCCACGGCGAAGCCAAGGCCGAGGAGAGGGAACCAGAATGAGCGCTTTCCGCGCCTGCCCATCGCGTGCCTCCGTCGTCCATGTCGTCCGGGCAAAACGCCGGAAGCGATCATGGGACGCAACGGCGCCGGGCCTTCAGCGTTCCCTTCGTGCATAGGATCGAAAGGAAACCATTATGCGACAAGTCCAGGTTGTCCTACCCGTTCTCGCCGTACTGCTGAGCGGTGGTACCGCGCTCGCTGCAACCGCGACAACCAGTACGCAGGCGAACGGATCCGCGGCCAGCACCGGCTCTACCCTGGCCTCGCCATCCGGCAAGGCAGGAGGCCGCACAACTCTTGGTAGCGGCAAATTCTCGACGGAGAGCGAGGCGGCAAAGGCTTGCGGCGCCAGCAACGTCGTCTGGGGAAACACCAGCACCAAGGTGTTCCACGTTCAGGGGGACCAATATTACGGTCACACCAAGCGTGGCGCGTTCATGTGCAAGGCGACGGCCACGGCCGATGGCTTCCACCAAGCCGGCCAGACCGCCCATAAAGGGTAGCCAAGCTCGCTCAGCCGGGCCGATCGTACTCCTCTGAGATATCGCGGTTGGTGTAATCCTTCATGAGCGCCGTCGCGACGATGCTGATAAGGGCGCACGCCGTCATGTAAGCGGCGATCGCGACCCAGCTGTGATAAGCGGCGAGCAGCCCGGTGGCGATCAGCGGCGCCGGGCCGCCCGCAATGATAGAAGCCAGTTGGTAGCCAATCGAGGCGCCCGAGTAGCGCAGGCGTCCGGTGAAACTCTCCGCGATGAGTGCCGCTTGTGGACCGTACATGAGATCGTGCGGGATCAGCGACAGCACGATGCCGAAGAAGATTGCAACCGAGGCCGTGGTATTCAGCAGGCCGAAATAGACCCAAGTGTAAATCCCGGTCGCCGCGGCACCGAGAATGTAGATCCGCCGGCGGCCGAACCGGTCAGATAAGTGGCCCGAGAACGGCACCGTAAAGAACGACAGGACGGCGGCCCAGAGAACCGAGATCAGCAGCAGGTCACGCGACACTTTCAGCTCGTTCACGCCGTAGCTGAACACGAAAGCCGTAAAGATGTAGAATGGCGCCTGCTCGCCCATCCGAGCAAAGGCGCTGAGAATTACTTCCTTCGGCTGTCGCCGCAAAACCTCGACCACCGGCGCCTTCTCCAGCCGATTCTCGGTGGCGAGCCGCCGGAATGTTGGCGTCTCCAGAATGCCGAGCCGAATCCAAAGGCCGACTCCGACCAGTAGAATCGATAAGAGGAATGGAACCCGCCAGCCCCAGGTCACGAAGCTTGGCCCCGAGATCGCGCTGAACACCAGAACCGCGAGGTTGGCCAGGAACAGCCCGGCCGGAACGCCGAACTGCGGCCAGGAGGCAACCAGGCCGCGCGAGCTGTTGGAGCGTGCCCACTCCATCGCCAGCAGGACCGAACCACCCCATTCCCCACCTACGCCGATGCCCTGGATCAGTCGCAGCACTGTCAGGATCACGGCGCCCCAGACACCGATGCTGCTATAGGGTGGCACCACGCCGACTAGGAATGTGGCGAACCCCATCAGCATCAACGTGGCGATCAGGGCCGATTTGCGCCCAAGCCGGTCGCCCCAGTGACCGAAGATCGCCGCCCCGATCGGGCGCGCGACGAACCCGACGGCATAGATGCTGAACGCCTCCAGAGTGCCAATCAGCGGGTCGGAGTGCGGGAAGAACAGCTTGGCGAACACCAACCCAGTAACGGTACTGTAAAGGAAAAAGTCATACCACTCGATGGTTGTACCGATCGTGCTCGCCACCACCGCGCGCCGGAGCTGGGAGCGATGAGCCAACTCGGTCAGTCCGCCGGCTTCCCATGCTGGCTGGGGGAAAGTAGTCGGCATGGCGAGCCCTTGTTCGCGACGCGATCCGTTCGGCCATGCTGCTCCCTGGATCGCGCCACCGCAAGCCGGTTATGTCAGCTTGATGACCGCTGCCGGAAGCTGCCCGGGCTGGGGCCGCAATTCGGCAGGATGCCAGCCGCGCTCGGCGCATACGGGCTGGGAGTGTGGCCGATCTCAAGCTGCCAGGCAGTCGAGAAGAGCCGAGAGCCAGCCCGGCCCAAGGCGAACAGGCTTGGGTTGACGTCTGGCTCGGGGGACGGCGCGCGGGCGGCGACCCAGACTCGTTGCCACCGGTTTCGCTGCCCCAGATCGGCGGGACCGTATTGAGCGGCGGTCAGGCCCGTGAAGACGGCGCCTGCCCGCTCGAGCGACGCCTCCTCTGGAATCCAGAGGTCCATCGAGAGGACATGGGGCGCGCCCGGCGCCAGCGCGCCCTTCAGCACGACGCCGCAGAGCGGGCTGCTTGCTGGCACAGTGTCCTCGGTCAGGATATGTTCGATCACCGGGCTTGCCGGATGCGTGCCCGCCGGCACGCCCTCTTGCGGCTCCGCGGCAGTGCTTCCGGCCGAGACCCACCAATCCGCCTTGCGCGGCCCGAGATGCACCTGACGCAGCAGATTGGCGGTTCGCCGCTCCAAGGGAGGGATGATCACGGTGGCGCGCGGGCAATCGGCGGCCCGCAGCGCATGCGCGTTGCGGCAGACGGTCAGCCAAGCCGGCGAAAGATCATAGGCGTCCCTCGGCGGCGCAAGGCGGTCCATAAAGCCCTGCATCAGCCCGGCTTCGCGGACGCGGACAGAGCCGCGCGGGTTGTCCTCGTCCTCCGGGGTGATCCAAAGCAGCGTATTCGGCCCGTAGCGCCGCATGATGCGCGCGAGCGCCGCCGCTTCCTCGATCGAGCGGGTACCCTTGCAAACGAAGATTTTTTCCCCCTCGCGCAGGTCTCTGAGCAGCTTGTCACGAAGAAATGGAATGACCTTGAGCTGCCTCTCCCGCGCCTCCGCAGGGTCGGGATCGTGGCAAAATGTGTGATAGCGGTAGCCGTAGCGCCGGTTCTGCACGATCAGCTCGGTGTCGGCCGGCGAGGCACGGACCAGCTCGATGTCCTCCGGGCAATCGATGTCGCCAAACTCGGTCTCCAACATCCGCATCAGCATCGGCAGGCCGGCATAGTTGAAGCGGAAGAATCCAAGCGGCTCGGCGCCAACGAAGCGCTGGACGAGTTCGAATTCGCAATTGTCCCCCAAACTTTCGAATTGCTGGATCAGTTCGATGTCATTCATCGGCGTGGTGGGCAGAGACGGGGCAAGCGTCATAGCGGGCCGGCCTGGCGGCGGGGAACGAAAATTCGGGGACGCCAGCTCCGCGATCCGTCCGATGTCGGCGGCGTAGTCGAGGGTTGCGTCGTCCTGATTCGAACCCGTGCTGAACCTGTACTCGAGTTCCCAAGGCGCGTGCGACAAAGGCATAAGCATCCGTACCGATCCGTTCGTTGAATATCTCGAGCAGGCTTTCGCCCCCCTCATTGAAGGCGAGCGGGGCGAGGCCCATGCCGTGCGGGGCGACGATGTGCCGGGCGCGGGCAAGCGTGGCGATCTGGGTTGGCACGTCCAGCGCGCTCATCCGCACCCGGACGAACCCGCCCGGCGCGAGCGCCTCCGCAAGCTCCGTCTCGTTGGCCAGGCGCCGCCGCGCGGCGTCCTGGCGGGAAACAAGGACGCGATCCGGCGTCCCCGACGGCAGGTGGCGCAGGTCAAGGAGATCGCGCAGCATCCGCATTGTGCGTGGATGACACATATGGAGCGGATGCGTGTGGGTCAGGCTTTGGTCCGAGCAGAACACGACGTCCTCGGACAGGGCCCATACCTCGGGCCGGCAAGGGAATATGAACTGTTCGGGGCGGAGGGCATGAAGGGCGCATATGCGCTCCAGGATCAGCCCGTGCCACTCGGAGCGCTCGCCCCCGATCACGAACAAGCAACGCCGCGCGACGTCCGGCAGACGCTCCGCGATGTGCAGGATGCGCGGCACGTAGTCGAACAGGAAATGCGCGACGTTGGTCGCATCGAACGCATCCTGGACCACAGCTACCGGCGCTTGCACCTGTCGCGAGGGATAGGAGGCAACGGAGCGGGCGAAGGCTCGCGAGGACGCGGCAGGCCAGAACGTCGCCTCCGCCGCATCGAGGAGTTGGCTTCCGTGAGGCGAAACAAACAGGCTTGGCGCACGCCCGCGCAGCAAGCCCACTCCGGGCCGTTCGGCGGCGCCGAGGCGAATATTGAAGGGAGGAGGCAACGAGGTGTCACGCCACTCGTTCACGCCGGCCGGGAATAGCGGAATGCGTTCAAACCCGTCACACGGTGCGGGTTCAAAATATGCATCCCGGAACTCCGGCGCGTATCGCTCCAGGAACCTTGGCGCGATCCGGCTGTCTGGGAGAACGACATCGCTCCAGGTCAGTGCGGCAGCCGTCTCTGGGTCGAAGGCCGCGACAGCCTCGCGAAGCCGCCGAAACACCCACTGGAGATGGCCGAAATAGAGCCGGCCGTGGAAGGCGAGGTAGCGCCCAACCAGCGCATGAACGCTGGTCGGCCCAGCCGAAAGGAACGCCAGAAGGGCGCCCAGGTCCGATGCCGGCTCTGTTGAGAACTCCACCGTCATAATCCGACATTGCTGCTTCCACCTGAAGACCAGGGCGTAGCCGGATTCGAGGGATTGGAGCAACCAAGAAGCGCAATCAGAGGTTGGAACAGGAGGTCAGCCCACACTATCGTCAGCAGCATTGGTCGAGAGGCTGAGGGCGAAAGCCCTATCGGCGCTGGGCACGCGGGCGGCGGAGGTTGTCGCCAAGGGGCTGTTCCTGCCCGGATTAGCGGCGTTTGGCAGGTGCACCGGCGTTCTCATCCGCCGCGACGAGAACAGGTTCGAGGCCCGCGCGTGGCGCGTTCAGCATGGAACGGATCGCGGCGTAGGTGCGCGCGACGCTCATCGCGCGCCCGTCGCGGGAAAGTAAGCCGGCGTTGCCCAGCGTGCCGGCGCTGGCCACCTCGAGGCTGGACGCCGAGGGACGCTGGGCGAGGGCGGCGAGGAAGCGTGCCGAGCCGCTCGGACCGAGGACGTGCAGCAGGTAGAGGTCCGCCGACGTCACACTCCGTCCCAGTTGGGCCTGCATGGCGGCGCGGTGCTGTTCCATGCTCTCGGCCGCGAGCCTGACCGAGAGAACAGGGTCGTTGCGCAGCTTCAGGATCGCCGAGCGGAGGCGCCCGCCGCGAACCGCGAGCTCGCCGGACCGCCCCTTGTGGATCGCAGCCGCATACCCCCCAGCGCCGTTCTCGGCTCCGAAGCTGTAGACAGCCTGGAGCCACGCCCCTGACGTGAACTGTAGCAGACCATCCGCCGACGAGCGGTGGCTCCTTGCCCGTGGGTCGAACCTGCTCTCGCGCCAGGCGAGCGCCATCAAGAGTCCGGGATCGATCCCGGTGTCCCGCGCGGCGTCGTGGATCGCGGCGAGCACGACTGGCGGCAGAGCCGGATTGTTCCGTCCGGTGCTTACCAATGGCATGATTTCGCGGTGAGCGATCGCGTGGGGGCCGGTGAGCCCTGGAGGGGGATGAGCGCGCGTGGCTCTGGCATGGACTGGCCGAACCAGGCGCGCATGCGTGCGCTCGAGCGCCGGCGCGCCGCGCCCCTGGCGAAGTGTCCTGCTCGGGAAGGCGAGCGCTGGCCTAGCGGACAGGGCTGCGACACCACCCATCACACTTGCGACCATCAGGAGGCACGCGAGGCATAGGCGTCGGGCGCGACCCGAAGAGGACGCCAACGCCACCCACCTCGGGCGGCCCGGGGATGCTTCCGCAGGCGAATCGCTCCGTTCTGGAGTCATTGCTTCGTTCCGGTCGTGGATTGCTCCGCCGCTCCCTTTTGGGAAAGGAGAGGCCATGAACACGCCCGTGCAGAACGCAACGCCCCCTTGCCGGTTGCGTATCAATGCCAATGCGTCGTGGAAGCCACCCCTGATGCAACCGCAGGATGGCATCGAGCCCGAGGAGCACGCACCGGAAGTCGTTGGGCATGAGCGGGTCGGGTCCGATCCGTCCGGTGGCGATTGGCGACCATGGGGCCGAGCCGGTCGCAAACGGGAGTGCTATGCTGGCCGCATGACCCGCCGACCCGCACGCGCGACTCCTTTCTTTACCGCGCCGGAGCACGAGCTGGTCCGGCGCGGTGCGCCGGAGAAGGGCTACCCCAAGCTGCTACCGGCCTCGGGGGAGCGGTAATGCAGATCTTGGCCTACCTGGCTGGACCGGACGTGTTCCTGCCGGACGCGCGGGCGCACGCGCACCGGAAGGTCGCGATCTGCGTCCGGCACGGCATCACCGGCCGGCCGCCCTTGAACGAGGACGTCGCGAGCCTGCGGACCCTGCCCAGCGAGGCGGCCTGGCAGGCGATCTTCGACAAGGACCTGGCGATGATGGAGGCGTGCGACATCGTCATCGCCAATCTCACCCCTTTTCGTGGCGCCTCCGCCGATGCCGGCACGCTGGTCGAGCTCGGCTGGTTCCTCGGCCGCGGCCGGCCTGTCTTCGGCTACTCGAACACCGCCCTGCCCTTTGCCGAGCGCAGCCGCACCCAGGTTGGGGCGGTGCCTGATCCGCTCCCGGGCTTGGCCGTCGAGGGCTTCGGGCTGGCGGACAACCTGATGATCCTTGGCGCGGTGCTACAGGGGAGCGGCTGCCCGATGCTGGTGCCGAACGACGGCCAGGACCGCGCCTTCGACGCCCTCGACGTCTTCGAGCGCTGCGTGGTGACGGCCGCGGCCAGGCTGGGCCTCCGGCCGCCAACCGCGGAGAGCTCCGAGTAGGCCAGTGATGCGGTCGAGCGGCACGGGCCGCGGAGGAGAGCGGCTCAAATCCCGGCCATCGGCCGCGGTCGCGAGCCGTCGCGGAAGCGCTCGAACCGGAACGGCGCGGGGTCCACCAGGGGCGGACCGCAGGTGACGAGATCGGCGGCAAGCCGCCCGGCGGCCGGGCCGATCCCGAACCCGTGGCCGGAGAAGCCGGTCGCGACAAAGAAGCCCGGCAGGGCGGAGACCCCCGAGATCACCGGCACCGCGTCGGGGGTGACGTCGATCATGCCCGCCCATTGCTGGGCGACGCGCGCCTGGCCAAAGGCGGGGAAGGCACGGCGAAGCGCGCCGAGCGCGCGGGCGTTCACCGCCACGATCGGTTCGGGATCAAGAACGCGCGTCTGCTCGAACGGCGAGGCCCGCTCCAAGGCAAAGCGCCGCGGCGTGCGCCACTCCTCGATGAAGCGGCGGCTGAGCCGGAGCCGCACCTGATTCTGACCCGACCGCCACAACGGCAGGAAATCGGTGAACAGGCGGAGGCTGTCGGGCACGATCTCCGCCACGCTCGCATACAGGTTGGCGATCGTATAGCCGCCGTCAAGGCGCTTGCGGAATGCGAAGCCCGGTCCGCTCACCGCTGCCTCTGGCGCGCCCGACAGCGGCTCTGTGCGCAGCACCGACGAGCGCACTTTGAGCTGCGGTAGATCGAGGGCGAGATTGCCGCAGAACAGCCGCGACCATGCGCCGCCGGCCAGCAGCACGGCGTCGCAGCCGATGCGGCCCCTCTCCGTGACCGCCGCCGCCACCCTCCCCGCCTTGGTCTCGATGCCGCGCACCGCGCAGCGCGTGAGGATCGTCGCGCCGTGCCGGCGTGCCGCGGCGGCGATCGCCGGCGCGGCCTTTTGCGGCTCGGCGCGCCCGTCGCTTGGGGTGTAGAGCGCCGCGCGGAAGCGCCGCGTCGAGCCGGGCAGGAGCTGCTCGGTCTCTTCCGGTCCGATCATGCGCGTGTCGAGCTGGTATTGCCGCGCGTGCTCCAGCCAAGCGGCACGTTCGGCCTCCTCTTCCTCAGTGTCACACAGATACGCGATGCCAGTGGCGCGAAAGCCGGTCTCCGCGCCGACCATCTCGTTCATGCGGCTCCAAAGCCGAAGGCTTTCGATGATAAGCGGCAGCTCGCGCGGGTCGCGCCCCGTCTTGCGGCACCAGCCCCAGTTCCGGCTCGACTGCTCACCGGCGATCTCGCCCTTGTCACACAGGACGACCGGGATCCCCTTCTGGGCCATGAAGTAGGCGGCGCTCACCCCGATGATGCCGCCCCCCACGATCACGACCTGCGCGCGCGCCGGCAGCTCGGTATCGACATCAACGCAGTCGAGCACGGGACCCATCGGGCAAGTTTAGCACCACTTTGGCACCGCTCGTCCATGCTGTCTCGGCAGGTCGGTGGAAAGGTTCAAAATGAGAAGGTCAGAAGTTCCCGCGCAATCGCAGAGCCGGCACAGCCCCGGGGGGCGCTCTCGGACAGCGCCCCAACGAGTGACTGGATGGGCGCAGCGATCAGAGGCCGGCGAGCGCGTCCATGGTGGCTGCTGTCTGCTCCAAATGCGGCACGTGCCCCGCTTCGGGTAGGATCGTCAGCTCCGCGTGGGGTATGCTGGCCTTGAACGCCTGCGCATAGACTGGCGGGATCAGCCGGTCGCTTTCGCCCCAGATCAGGCGTGTGCGGGCCTTGATCCGATACAGACGGTCCCTGAGTCCGCGATCGGGGATCGGGAACAGGAACTTGCCCGCCATGCCGAGGGTGCGCGCGTGGTTGACCAGGAACGGGATCAGGAACTGCGGGTCCTCCATGTCGATCCCGCCAGTCAGCACCGACGCGCCGAAGGCAGGGTCGTGGAACAACAGCGCCGGCAGCTCGTGCGGCAGCGCCGCAAAGATGTCCGGCATGGGATGGTCGTCGAGCCACAGTCCCGCCGGCGCGATCAGCGCGAGCCGCTCAACCTCGGTGGGCGCTATCGCCGCCATTTCGGCTGCGATCATCCCACCGAGCGAGCAACCGATCAGGAGCGGCCGGCGCAACCCCAGCGCCTCGATAACGTCGAAGCTGTGGAGCGTCACATCCAGCATATCGCGAATGCTCGGCGCCTCCTCGGAATCGCCATAGCCCGGGAGGAGGGGCGCATGCACGCGATACCGGCGCGCGAGGGACAGGAGGAATGGGTGCTCGGCCGTGATCCCACCGGCGTCATGGAGCAGCAGCAAGTCCTCGCCCTCGCCGCCCTCGAACACCTGCACCGGGGCATGATGGGTCTTGACGGTGCGCAGCGTAATCATGCGGACCTCCTGTCAGTGCTCCCCTGAACAGCGACGGGCGCCGGCGTGGCGCGGTCCGCGATCGGGTGGCACCAGAACCGGCCGTCATTGGCGTACTCCGGCCAGCGGTCGCGAAAAGCCGGCATCACCTTTTCGGCGAAAAGCCGCGCGGAGTGCTGAACCTTTTCCTCCGGCATGTTCCCGACGTGGAACAGGCAGAACAGGTTGCCGACATGGAGCGTGTCGGTCAGCTCTTGCAGCCGGTCGCGAACCGTCGCGGGACTGCCCGCAATGACGAAGGCATCATCAAGCAGATCCTTCCATGTCAGCGTCTGCCAGTGCGGGTCGGGCGAGTACTGCGACAACGCGCCCGCCTTGATCGTCTTGATCGTGCGATGGCCTGGCGCATCGAAAAACGCCGGATAGATATGCAGGCAGCGATTGTAGAAATAGCTGACATGCTCGGCGTACAGACGTTCCGCCTCTTCGTCCGTCTCGCCCACGCAGATCGCCTGGGCGAAGCCGGCGCGATAGGGGAACTCATCGAGGCCGCGCGCGGCCACGCGTTCCCAGTAGGCTTGCATCACGGCGCGTGCGCGGACATAGCCGAAATAGCTCAGGTAGGAGTACGAGTAGGTGTTGTCGAGGCAGAAATCATAGGTCTCGACCGAGCCCCCGCCCGGGATGTGGATCGGCGGATAAAGCTTCTGTAGCGGCTTGGGCCAGGTGTTGACGTAGCGCAGCTTCGTATAGCGCCCATTGAACGCGAACGGCTTGTCCTCCGTCCAGGCGCGGATGATCAGATCGTTGGCCTCGGCGTACTTCTCGCGCGTGAGCGCGGGAATATGGCCGTAGCAGAAATTCGTGTCCATCGACGTGCCGACCGGAAAGCCGGCCACCAGCCGCCCGCCCGAAATGACGTCGAGCATGGCGAACTCCTCGGCCACGCGGATGGGCGGATTGTACAGCGCAATCGAGTTGCCCAGCACAACCAGCGCCGCCCGTGAGGTGCGTCGCGCCAGGCTGGCGGCGATGATGTTGGGCGAGGGCATCAGGCCATAGGCGTTCTGATGGTGCTCGTTGACGCCGATCCCGTCGAAGCCGAGCGTTTCGGCGAATTCAAGCATGTCCATGTACTCATGGTAGAGTGCGTGGCCCTTGACTGGATCATAGAGGGTCCGGTCGATATCCACCCAAACCGATCTGTGCTTTTCGCGGAAGTCGTCGGGCAGGTAGGGCCACGGCATCAGGTGGAAGAAGGTGAACCGCATGAATGGCTTCCTTGGAAGCAGCGCCCCCTGCTTGGTGGCTTATGAGGTTTTCTTGTCCCGTTCGGTCCCAGCATCTACCGGACCTGTGCCGTGCCCGACGGTGGCTGCGGACCAAGCCCCGGGTTTTCCACAACAATACGGCGTCAGATCGTGCAGCCCATGCTAAAGCCGTCTCACCTCGGCTGCAATCGCAGCCGAATCTCGACACGTCTCACCCACTGATCGAGCCGGCGTCTGGTGAACTCCGCCTCTTGGCATACCGGGAGCCGGCAAATTTTTCGGGGCGGCGCATGGAGCCACGGCGGAGCGCGGCGCGCCGCCCCCGCGCTCGCGGCCGACCAGCGGGTCTCTACAGCGACGGTATCGCCAGCGCCGCTCAAAGAGTTGATCGAAGTTTATTTCCCCATACGCGCTCCTCCCTCGTAAGGTTTACAACAATCTCGTCAGGAGGATTGAACCCATGGCCCACCCTCCGCGCCGCCAAACGCGTACGACCACGGTTGCGCGGCATCGCCCGCAACTGGACCCGCCGCGCTTCACGCAAGAGCCCACCTTCTCGGGCAGGGGGTATCAGGAGTTCAAGACCGGCCCTGGACGAGAGCCGTACCGCGCCAAGCTTGAAGACCTTGTCGATCACCTGCCCGACGGTCTCGATAAGCGGATGGTCTTTCACATCACCGGCGACACCGGCGGTGTGAAGGATCCTGCGCCCCAGCAGCTCGTCTCCGAGGCGATGGAAGCCGATGTCGTGAACGATTCTGCCGGCGGAACGCCGGTGTTCCTCTATCACCTCGGCGACGTCGTGTACTACAATGGCGAAACAAAGGAGTATTATCCCCAATTCTACCTGCCCTACGAGCATTACCCGTTGCCGATCCTGTCGATTCCCGGCAACCACGACGGCGACCCGCTGACCACCCCGGCCGCGCCGAAGCCTCCCGAGCCGAGCCTCCTCGGGTGGACGCGAAACTTCTGCTCTCCCGAGGGCGGCATCACCAACGAAGCCGGCGACGCGCCGCGCCACGCGATGAAGCAGCCCAATCCGTATTGGACGCTGCTCACGCCGCTCGCCACCTTCATCGGCCTCTATACGAATGTTCCGGAGGGCGGGGTCGTGAAGAAGGACCAAAAGGAATGGTTCATCAAGGAACTGGCCGCGGCGGACCGCGACAAGGCGCTTTTCGTCTGCCTTCACCACCCGGTCTTCTCCGCCGACGCGCACCACAGCGGAAGCCCCGCGATGAAGACGTTGCTCGACGAGGCGGTGGCTCAAACCCGCGTCCACCCTGATATCGTGTTCACGGCCCATGTGCATAACTATCAACGCTTCACCCGCCACAGCGGAGACGAATCCTTCAACTACATCGTCGCCGGCGCGGGCGGGTATTGGCACCTGCACAGCATGGCGAAGTTCAAGGGAGCGAAGGTGACGACGCCATTTCGCCAGCAGGACGACCCACACGTGATCCTTGAGAAGTACGTGGACGACACGCACGGCTTTATGCGCGTCGAGATCGAGGGCGATCTCATCACCTGCCGCTATTTGGCAGTGGCGCGGCCCCATGATCCTCCGGGCACGCCGGCGCGGGTCGCCGACTTGTTCCAGTTCCACTACAAGGCGAACAAGCTGGTGCGTTGACGGCCTCGGCGCCGTCCTGAACCGTCGTGCGCGCAGGCGCCCGCCAAGCCGGGGCCTGCGCTTTGCCTTCGCGAACATTTTAGGCTACTGTCGGGTAGGAATTGGTGCGCGGGCGTGTCCTCGCCTTCGCGAATAGGGGAGAGACGATGCCGGTACATCCTCAAGTCCAGGCGCTTCTTGACGAGTTCGACAAGCAAGGCTTGCCGCCTTTCGATCAGATGAGCGTTCCCCAGGCCCGCGTCAT
This sequence comes from uncultured Pseudomonadota bacterium, assembly GCA_963818725.1. Classification (GTDB taxonomy): domain Bacteria; phylum Pseudomonadota; class Alphaproteobacteria; order Acetobacterales; family Acetobacteraceae; genus DATFDN01. The sequence goes on from CAWFTU010000002.1 coordinate 201,516, forward strand.
CGCCCTCGGGTTCCGGGATCTGCAAGGCGAGCCTGAGACGATTGCGGAAACCCGCGATATCGTCGTCCCCGGCCCGGCCGGCGCGCTGCCGGTCCGGCTGTACTACCCAGCCCGGGGAAAGCCGCTGCCCCTTCTCATCTATTTTCATGGCGGCGGGTGGGTCATCGGGGACGTCGAAATTGTCGATAAGCCCTGCCGCGCGCTCGCCAACGCCTCGCAATGCGTCGTGGCCTCGGTGAATTATCGATTGAGTCCAGAAACCAAGTTTCCCGGACCGGCCGAGGACTGTTATGCGGCAACGCGGTGGCTGGCCGAGCACGCTCAAGAGATCGGGGCTGACCAGAAAAAGCTGGTCGTCGCTGGCGACAGCGCTGGCGGGAATCTCGCGGCGGTGGTCGCGCTGATGGCTCGGGACCGCGGCGGCCCGGCCATCGCGTATCAGTTGCTGATCTATCCGGTCACGGCGCCCGCGCAAGGCAGCGACTTCGCCTCGTATCGGGAGAACGGAGAGGGCTACTTGCTGACCAAGGGAAGCATGGAATGGTTTTGGGACCATTACCTGTCCCCGCCGGAGGATGGAAGGAATCCGTATGCCTCGCCGCTCCATGCGTCCGACCTCAGCCGGCTGCCGCCCGCGATGGTGGTGACAGCGGAGTTCGATCCCTTGCGCGATGAGGGCCTTGCTTATGCGCGGCGGCTGCAAGAGGCTGGCGTGAAGGTCAGGGTGTCCCATCACGAAGGTATGATTCACGGCTTCTTCTGGATGGCTGGTGCCGTGGATCGCGGACGAGAGCTCACCGCCGAAATGGGCGAGGAGCTACGCAAGCAGCTCGCGTCCTGACACTCGACCCAACAAGACGCTCGATCGAGGGTGGGCTTCAAGGAGTTTCCCGCTTATCGGCCAATCGACCCGTCACGGGTAGACGCCTTTGTGGGTCAGACGGGACGACGCAGCGACGGCACGGCAAAGCGCGTTGACCATGCCTCGCATGTTGCGGCGCCGGTTGGTGGTCCAGCAGAAGGCGCCGAGATAGTCGGGCAGATGCTTGGGGGAGAGCCGCTTGTGGGTGGCCTTGAGCGCGGTACTGAGATTGGCGACCAGGGTGTTGACGGTGAAGAACGGGGCGCTGCGCTCGCGCTCCGGACGCCCGCCGCCGGTGACGGTGGCGACATGCGTCCGCCCGGCTTCACCGAAGGCGTTGAACGCCCGCAAGCCGTCCGTGTGCACAGTCGCGCCGGCGGCGATGTGGGCATCGCGGAACGCGGCCACCGCCTCGCTGGAGAAGGCGCTGACCGCGCGCATCGCGACATGGCCCATGCGCCCGTCCGCATGCCGCTCGCAGGCGACGATGACGCAGGTCTTGCCTTCGGTTCCGCTGCCTTGGTTCCTTTCACCTCCCAGACACACGTCATCCGCCTCCACTACCGGCGGCGCGGCATCGTCGTCGCTCGCGCCCCCGAGCGAATAGCGCTCCGTCCGCTCGGTCATGGCGTGGCGGAGCCGCTTGTGCAGATACCAGGCCGTCTCATAGCCCAGGCCCAGCCTGCGGCCGAGCTCGACCGCCGAGATCGCCTGTTTGGTGCTGCTCATCAGGTGCATGGCGCGGAACCAAGTGGTCAGAGACAGCTTGGTGTCCGCCATCACGGTGCCCGCGGTGACCGACCAACGTCGGCCGCAGCGCGTGCAGCCGACACGGCGGCCGTAGACATAGCTCTTCAGATTGGCGCAGCGCGGGCAAGGCATTCCTTCACGTTGGCGCGCCGCCACCAACGCCGCCAGACACTGACCCTCCGTCCCGTAGAGTCGTTCGAACTCAACGTCCGTCAGCCCCTTCATGATTGCCCGCATCATTCTGCTCCGAGACGCCGCGTTCAGAGCGACTTTGCGCTTCCCTGCTGCAAAGTACAAGAGCGGGTCGATTGGCCGATAAGCGGGAAGGAGTTTGACTATGGATGACATGCGTTCACAGTTTGCCGACAGGAAGAGAGCGCCAGGCGCGGAGCTGGACGCGATCGTTGTCGGGGCGGGCTTTTCCGGCCTCTACATGCTTCACCGCCTGCGCGAACTCGGCTTTTCAACGCGCGTCTATGAAGCGGCCGATGGGGTCGGCGGGACGTGGTACTGGAACCGGTACCCAGGCGCGCGTTGCGACTCCGAAAGCTACTTCTACTGCTTTACCTTCTCCGAAGAAATCCTTCAGGAATGGGAATGGACCTGCCGGTATCCTGAGCAGCCGGAAATCCTGCGTTACCTGAACTATGTGGCGGATAAGCTCGATCTGCGCCGGGATATCCAGTTCAAGACCAAGGTCACGGCCGCGCGGTACAACGAGCAAACCAATCGATGGGATGTCGAGACCGAGAATGGGGACCGCGCTTCCGCCAAGTTCCTGATCACGGCGGTCGGCTGCCTATCGGCCGCGCAGAAGCCCAACATCAAGGGTCTCGAGACCTTTGAGGGCAAGTGGTACCACACCGGCCACTGGCCGCATGAGGGTGTTGATTTCACCGGCAAGCGCGTCGGCCTTGTCGGAACGGGGTCGAGCGGCATCCAGGCCACTCCGGTGATCGCCGAACAGGCCGCTCACCTCACGGTTTTCCAGCGGACCCCGAATTTCACCGTCCCCGCCCGGAATGCCCCGATGACGGCGGAGTTCCAGCGCGAAGTCAAGGCGAATTACGACGCGATCGTGCGCAAGACCCGGGAATCCTTCGCCGGCATGCCGTACGACTTCTCCGACAAATCAGCCCTTGAAGTGACCGAGGAGGAGCGCCGGCGCACGTTCGACAAGTTCTGGGAGAAGGGCGGCTTCGGGCTGCTGTACGAGAGCTATAACGACCTGCTCTTCAACAAGGATGCGAATCACACCGCCGCCGAGTACGTCCGGGAAAAAATCCGCGAAATCGTCCGTGATCCCGCGGTTGCCGAGAAACTGTCGCCGCGGGACTATCCGATCGGAACCAAGCGTCCACCCATCGACACCGACTATTACGAGGCGTTCAACCGCGACAACGTCACTCTGGTCGAACTCCGGGCGTCGCCGATCGAGGAGATCACCCGGAAGGGAATCCGCACCCGGGACGCGGAATACCAGCTGGACTGCATCGTCTTCGCAACCGGCTTCGACGCGATGACCGGATCGCTGTTCCGGCTTGGCATCCAGGGCCGGGACGGTGTCCCGCTACAGGAGACATGGGCCGATGGGCCGCACACCTATCTTGGTGTCGCGACTCCCGGCTTCCCCAACCTGTTCATGATCACCGGACCTGGCAGCCCCTCGGTGCTCAGCAACATGCCCCCGTCGATCGAGCAGCATGTGGAGTGGATCAGCGACTGCATCAGCTACATGCGCCAACACGGCCTCGACGTCATCGAGGCGACGAAGCCGGCGCAGGAGGCGTGGGACGCCCATGTCAAGGAAACGGGGGATGCAACTTTGTTCCCCCAGGCGGACTCCTGGTACATGGGGGCCAATATTCCCGGCAAGCCGCGCGTCTTTACGCCTTACGTTGGGGGCGTCGGACACTACAGGAAGCTTTGTCAGGAAATCGCGGACAAGGGGTATGAGGGGTTCTTAATGGCCCATAGCCGCCAGGCGGCCCCAGTCCCGGTCTGATGGGACGAGGTCTCGGGCCGCGGGAAACGCAAATCGCTCGGCCCGAGGGTCAGCGCAATACCGCCAAGTCGCACCCTTCGTCCGCCTGGAGTACCTGCTCGGCCATGAGTCGGTCCCAGCCGCGCCGGGGCTTGGGCGACGGACGCCAGGCTTCCCGGCGGCGTGCAAGCTCTGCATCCGGAATCAGCAGATCGATCCGCCGCTCGCGCACCGAGAGGCGGATTCGATCGCCGGTCTCGATCAGCGCCAGCGGCCCGCCGGCCGCCGCTTCCGGCGTGACGTGCAGCACGATGGTCCCGAACGCCGTGCCGGACATGCGGCAGTCACTGATGCGGATCATGTCCTTCACGCCCGCGGCGGCGAGCCGCTTGGGAATGGGCAGATACCCCGCCTCCGGCATCCCGGCCGGCGTTAGCGGCCCGGCGTTCTTCAACACCAGGGCGTCCCGCTCGGTAACGTCCAGTGCCGGATCGTCGATCCGCCTCGCCAAATCCTCGAGGCCGTCGAACACCACGACGCGCGCCTCGGTCTCGAACAGCGCCGGCGTCGCCGCGCTGCGCTTGATGAGGGCGCCGCGGGGGGCGAGCGAGCCAAACAGCGCCACCAGGCCGCCAACCGGGGAGACCGGCTCGTTCCGCGCGTGAATGATGTGGCGATCGATGAAGGCCGGCTCGGACAGGCGCTCGCCCAGGCGCGCGCTTGTTATGTCCCGCGCGTCGTGGTGCAGCAGATCGCGTAGCTCCCACAGCAACGCCGCCATTCCCCCGGCGGCGTGGAAATCCTCCATGTAGCCGAGACCAGTGGGCTTCAGGTCCACCAGCACGGGCGTCGTCTCCGACAGCGTGTTCAGGCGGTCGAGATCGATGCGGATGCCGCGCCGCCCGGCGATGGCGGTCAGGTGTATCAGCGCGTTGGTGGAGCCGCCAAGCGCCAGCAGCACGCGCAACGCGTTCTCCACCGATGCCTCGGTGATGATCTCGGAAGGGCGGATCGGATGCCGCACCAGCGCCATCGCCAGCGCGCCGGCCTCCTCGGCGGCGCGCAATCGATCGGCGTGAACCGCCGGGATCGCGGCATGGTCAGCGGGCATCATCCCGAGCGCGGCCGCCACGCAGGCCATGGTGCTGGCCGTGCCCATCACCCCGCAGGTGCCGGCGGTGGTCGCCAACCGCCCCTCGATGTCCCCGATCCGCGCCTCCGAGACCGTGCCCGCGCGATACATCGCCCAATAGCGCCGGCAGTCGGTGCAGGCGGACAGCCGTTCGCCGTGATAGGGCGTGGCCAGCATCGGACCGGTGACAAGTTGCACACAGGGGATGTCGGCAGAGGCGGCAGCCATGAGCTGCGCCGGTACGGTCTTGTCGCACCCCCCGACCAAAACCGCCCCGTCCATGGGCTGCGCCGTGAGCATCGCCTCCGTATCGAGTGCGGCCAAGTTGCGGTACTGCATCGACGTCGGCGACAGCGAGGGCTCGCACAGCGAGATGGTCGGAAAGGCCAACGGCAGGCCGCCCGTGGCCAGCACCCCGCGCTTGACCGCCGCGACCAACTCGGGGACGGTGCGGTGGCAGTTGTTGTAATCCGACCTGGTATCGACGATGCCCACCACCGGGCGATCGAGCAACGCCTGTGAGTAGCCCATCGACTTGGCGAAGGAGCGGCGGAGATAGAGCGCGAAGTCGCGATCACCATAGTTGGCGGTGTTGCGGGACAGGCCGCGCTTGGGCTCGGGCGTGTCGGTCATCGGCGGATGCTACTCCGCCAACGCACGCCCGGCAATTCGCCGCAACAACCTGCCGTCCGCACCGCCGTTGATTTGCCAACCGAAGGAGCCAGCAGTCATGCCTGATATCCCTGAGAACTTCCGCCCTCTGATGAGCGACAAGAGGGCGTTCGCCAATTTGGCAACGGTGAAGGCGGACGGCTCGCCGCAGGTCACGCCGGTTTGGTTCGACTACACCAATGGCAAGATCCGCGTGAACACCGCGAAGGGGCGAGTGAAGTCGCGCACCATGACCGAGGGGGCCAAGGTCGCGCTGGCGATCATGGACCCGGACAACGCGTATCGCTACATCCAGGTGCGCGGCACGGTGTCCCGGGCGACCGAGGACGGGGCGGACCAGCACATCGACTCGCTCGCCAAGAAGTATCTCGACAAGGACTCTTATCCTTTCCGGCAGCCCGGCGAGCAGCGAATCATGTACGAGATCACGCCGGGATCGATTGACACGATGGGGTGAGTGGGCTTGCTTACAGCCCCAGCCGCCGCCGGAACGCTTCGTCGCGCAGCGAGAACTCCTTGCCGGACAGATCGTCCGCCGCCGGGGTGCAGAGATAGACGATGGCTCGCGCCGGCTCGTGGACCGGCGTGAGTTGCTGGCGCGGGATTTGACTGACCGGGTTGATGCCGGATGCCCGGATCGTCACTTGCATGTCGGTGTCCGTGGTGCCCGGCTGAAAGCCAAACACGCGCAGGCCGGGCACCGCCTCCAGCGCGATTGCCTGGGTCAGCATCGCGAGTCCCGCCTTGGCGGCGCAATAGGCGCTCCAGCCCTCCAATGGGCGCAGCGCCGCGCCAGACGATACGTTGATGATCGTCCCCTGCCCGGCGGCGCGCATCACCGGCAGCACGGCGCGGATCGCGTGGAAGGCGCCGACGAGATTGATGCGGATGTTGCGCGCCCAAGCCTCGGGCTCGGCCTGCTCCAGCCGCGCAATGGGCTCGACCACCCCAGCATTGTTGACCAACGCCGTCGCGGGTCCGAGCCGGCGCATCGTTTCCGCCACCAGGGACTCGACCGAAGCCCAGTCCGCCACGTCGCACACGACCGACTCAGCCCGCCCACCCGCCTTGGCGATCCGATGCGCAACGCCAGCCATTTGTTCCTGGTCGCGCGCCGTCAGCATCACGGCCGCGCCCGCGCTCGCTAGCGCCTCGGCGGACGCCGCCCCAATGCCACGACTGGCACCGGTCACGATGACCACCTGGCCGGTTAGATCCGGCATGGTCGCCTCCCTTTTACTCTTCTACCATGCACGTCCCGAGCGTGCGCGCCAGTCCCTCGGCCAATCCGGTCTCCGCCACAAATCCCAGCGCGGCGCGTGCGCCGGAAGGGTCGCCCAATGAGGCCCGGATGTCACCTGACCGGGCTGGCCCGAAGCGTATGTCCGGCGTCACGCCGAGCGTCCGGCCGATCACGCTGGCGAGCTCGCCTACACTGGTCGCGTGGCCGGTGCAGACGTTGAACACGCGCGCCTCCACGGAAGCCTCTCGCAAGCCGGCGACCAGCGCACGGATGACATCACCGACGAAGACAAAGTCGCGGGTCTGTCGCCCGTCGCCGAATATCGTGACCGCGTGCCCGGCGCGCAGCCGGTCGCAGAAGATCGAGATCACCCCGGAATAGGGCGAGGCCGGATCCTGACGCGGCCCGTAGACATTGAAGAAGCGCAGGCCGGTGCTGGGCACGCCATGGACCAGTCCGGCCACGCGAGCGTGCAGCTCGCAGCCGAGCTTGTCCGCGCCATAGGCCGAGAGCGGCCGGAGCTGGGCGGCCTCGCTCAACGGCAAGGCCGGGTTGTCGCCGTACACGGCGGCCGAGGAGGCATAGACGACGGGCACAGGTCCAGTTCGCCGCGCCGCTTCGAGCACGTTGATCGTGCCGGTCAGGTTGACCCGGTGCGTCCCCAGCCAATCCTGATTGGCCCGCTCGACCGAGGCGATCGCCGCCAGGTGGAAGCACCCGCCAACGCCGTGCATCGCCTTCGCCACACATTGCTCATCGGCCACATCGCCCAGGATCAACTCCGCCGCCGCGGGCTTGTTCGCGAGCTTGCCTGTCGAGAGGTCATCCAGAATGCGTATGGCGTGCCCCTCAGCCAGGAGGGCCTCGGCGAGGTGCGAACCGATGAAGCCGCAACCCCCGGTCACGAGATAGGTGTGCATTAAGCGTTCGAACTAATCAAAAACATGGCGGTTTTATACCTTCGTTCCAAAGCTGAAAGCAAGAGAGCTTTCTTGGGCATACACGCGATACTCGAATCGATGGACCGAGCTACCCTCAAATCGGTAGATAAACTCTTATGGTGTTCAACCCAGAAGGGTCTGCTGTGGTCGCACTAAACTGGCTTCCTGCCGATCCGGAGCTGCGGGCCCGGTTGCACGCGCTGCGTTCCGCCCCCGCCCCGCGCTGGGAGCAGGCAATGGCGCTGGCGGGCCGCCGCCTCGATTTCGTGCTCACCAACGCGCTGGATGAGGCAGCGCGGCACGCCTTCCCTCACCCGCCTCCGGACATGGTGGGCAAGCCGATCCGCCTCGCGCTGCTCGGCTCGTCGACAATGGCCCACCTGCATCCGGCCATTCGGGTCGCGGGCCTGCGCCGGGGATTGTGGATCGAAACCTACGAGAACGCGTACGGCCAGTACAGGCAGGAGCTGTCCGACCCCGACTCGGGACTGCACGCCTTCGCGCCGACCGCTGTTCTGCTTGCCTTGGACGCGCGGCACCTGACCGCCGGGATCACCGCCGGCATGGACCAGGCGGCGGCGGATGCGGCGTTGCGGGAGGTTATGGCCGGGCTACGCGAGACCTGGGCGACGGCGCGTCAGGTGTTCCGTTGCCCGGTGATCCAGCAGACGGCGTTGCCGGTGCATTTGCCTGTCCTGGGCGCGAATGAGCACCGCCTGCCCGGATCACGCGCCCGCTTCATCACGCGCCTGAACGCGGCCTTGCGCGAGGAGGCGGGGCAGGAGGGCATCGATCTTCTGGCCCTCGACGATCGCGCCGCTCGCGACGGCCTCGCCGCCTGGCACGACCCGGCGCTGTGGCACCGCTCGAAGCAGGAGGTCACACCGATTGCCGCGCCGATGTACGGCGAGCTTGTCGCCCGGCTGCTCGCCGCGAAGCAGGGCCGCTCGGCCAAGTGCCTGGTGCTCGACCTCGACAACACGCTCTGGGGCGGCGTGGTCGGCGATGACGGGGTGGAGGGCATCGTCATTGGCCAGGGCTCGGCCCTGGGCGAGTCCTATGTCGAGTTCCAGGACTATTGCCGGGAGCTGGCGCGCCGCGGGGTGATCCTCGCCGTGTGCTCCAAAAACGACGAGGCGAACGCGCTGGAGCCGTTCGACCGCCACCCCGACATGGTCCTGAAGCGTGCCGACATCGCCTGTTTCGTCGCCAACTGGTCGGACAAGGCGGCCAACGTCCGCCAGATCGCGCACGAGCTGAACATCGGCCTCGATGCGCTGGTGTTCGTCGACGACAACCCGTTCGAGCGGAACCTGGTGCGCCGGGAGTTGCCGATGGTGGCCGTGCCGGAAGTCGGCGAGGATCCGACCAGCTACGCGCAGGCGATCGCCGACGCCGGCTATTGCGAGGGGCTGTCGGTCACGGAGGAGGATCGCGAGCGCACCGTGCAATATCACGGCAACCGCGCCCGAGAGGCCCTGAAGGGCACGGCCACCGACCTCGACTCCTATTTGCGCGGGCTGGAGATGCAGCTTCACTGGCGGCGCTTCGACCGGGTCGGTCTGCAACGCGTTGTGCAGCTCATCAACAAGTCGAACCAGTTCAACTTGACGACGCGGCGCTACACCGAGTCGGACGTGCTGGCGGTGATGGACGATCCGGACGCGTTCGGGCTTCAGCTCCGCTTGATCAACCGCTTCGGCGACAACGGCGTGATCGCGATTGTCATCGGACGGCGGGAAGACGACGCTGTCAGGATCGACACCTGGCTGATGAGCTGCCGCGTGCTCGGCCGCCAGGTGGAGGCGGCAACGCTGAACCTGATCGCCGCCGAGGCGCGGCGTCTCGGTGCCCGCCGGTTGGTGGGCGAGTACGTCCCCACGCCGAAGAACGCGATGGTGCGGGACCACTACGCCAAACTGGGATTCACCGTCGTCGAGACCGAGGCGCAGGGTGGCAGCCGAGCCATCCTCGACCTCGACGGCTTCAGCCCGGCATCCACCCTCATTCACGCTACGGAGGCTTAGGACGTGTCCACCGACGCCGAGATCAACACCGTCTTGACCGAGATTTTTCGGGACGTGTTCAGGCGCGACGACATGACGCTGCGCCCCGACCTGTCCGCCAAGGACGTGGAGGGCTGGGATTCCTTCAAGCAGATCGAGATCATCCTGGCGACCGAAGCGCGGTTTGGCATCAAGATGACCACGCGCGAGTTGGACAGCCTGCGCAACGTGGGTGATCTGACCCGAGTGATCGCCGCGAAGAAAGCCGCCTGAGGCCCCCTCACCCCGGCCCTCTCCCGTAAACGGGAGAGGGGGCGTGCCAGGCAACGGCAGTGCGTACAACGCCCCTCTCCCTTTGGGAGAGGGCCAGGGTGAGGGTTTCAGTGCGCCTACACCCCTTGGCTGGACGGCTTCGCCAACATCAGCGTGACGGGCAACGCTGCGACGAACGTATCGGCAAGAGCCGGCTGAACTGTTCCGTTCGTTCAGGAGTCTTGAAGCACTGAACCAGGCGGTTTACCTGACGCACATGGATGCGATGAGCCCAGTCCGATCGGAGGCGGAGTCTCCCAAGCGTCAACTGATCCTTGATGCCGCCACGACCCTGTTCGTCGCCCACGGTTATGGCGCGGTCAGCATGGATGCCATCGCTCGATCGGCCGGCGTGTCAAAGGCGACGCTTTACGCGCATTTCGGCTCCAAGGATCAGCTCTTCGCAACAATCATAACAGAGGCGTGTCACGCCCAATTCGACTGGGATGGAGCGCTGTCGGAAGATGGCCAGGATCTGCGGACAGCGCTGATCGCGCTCGGCCAGCGCATCCTGCGCTTCTTTCTCGAAGAGGGAACCCTGGCGATCTATCGGGTCGTCGTGGCCGAAAGCGCCCGGTTCCCCGAGCTTGGCCGCGCCTTCTATGAGAGCGGCCCCGCGACAGGGAGACGCCTCCTAGCGGCGTGGCTTGACGAGCAAGCGAGAGCCGGCCGGCTGCGCGTGCCGGACCCGCCGCTTGCCGCCGAGCAGCTCGTCGCGCTTCTGCGAGCCGGCGTGTATTTCCGCGCGACCCTCGGCGTCCCGCCCGAGCCGACACAGGGGGAGATTGACGCGACCGTTGCCGCCGCCGTCGACACCTTCCTCGCCGCGTATGGCCGGCCGGGCGCTTAGCGCGGGATCAGGCTTTGCAACGGCACCGCGGCATCTTCCAGGCGTGCCGGGTCGGCGCGCGCGCGTGCCTTGATGAGCGCGGTGCCCGCGCGGATCTCGCGCGGATTGTCCGCCGCCGTGATGCCAACAACCGTCCCGTCCTCAGCCAGGTGGATCGCGGTGAACGCGCCGGGGCCGCGCAGCACCGTGCGTGCCGCCTCGGTTGGCAGCCCCGCGACTTGCAGATTCACGCCATGCTGGTCAGTCCAGAACCACGGCACGTCGTCGTAGGCCACCGGGGCGCCAGCTATCGCCCGGCCGACCGCAACGCCGTGGTTCTGCGCATGCCGCCACAATTCCAGCCGTAGTAGCCGATGCCCATAGAGTGGATGCGGAAACGCGGCGACATCGCCCGCCGCGTAAACGCCGGGCGCGCTGGTCTGGCCGAACGCGTCAACGACGATACCGCCGTCGACATCCAGCCCGGCCTGCTCGGCCAAGGCGAGATGGCGTTCCATTCCCACGCCGGCCACCACGATATCGGCCGGCACCGCCTCCGCCTCGCCGTAGATCACACGCTCGCTGCGGTCGGCTTCGCGCTCCAGCGCCTTGACGATCACGCCACAGCGCAACACGACGCCATGGCGTGCGTGCAGCTCGGAGATGAAGCGCGCGCCCTCGGGCGACACCGAACGCCCCATTGGCGCCAGAGCCGCTTCCAGCACCGTCACCTCGGCCCCCAGCGCGCGCGCCGAGGCCGCGATCTCCAGCCCAATGACTCCCGCGCCGATGCAGACCACGCGCCGGGCCGACGCGAGGCGCTGACGCAGCGCGAGCGCCTGGTCCACCGTGCGCAGCAATAGCGCCCGCTCTCCACCCGGCACGCCGAGCAGGCGGGCGCGGCCGCCGGTCGCGAGCAGAAGCCGGTCATAGGACAGCACGCGCCCGTCGCCGAGCTCGACCTGCCGGCTCGTCACATCCAGGAACACAACGGGCATGCCAAGCACGAACTCGATCCGCTGCGCCTCGTATTTCGCCGGATCGTGAAAGTACTGCACCCCCGGTTGCGGGTCGGCGGTCAGCATCGCTTTGGAAAGCGGCGGGCGTTCGTAGGGAAGCCAAGTCTCCTCTCCCACCACGAGAATGCGGCCCGTGAATCCTGCCTGGCGCATGGAGACCGCCGCCCAGGCGCCCGCCTGGCCGGCGCCGACGATGATGTGGGTCGTGCTCATGACGCGACATTCGCCCGGCCGCCCCGCCGCGCCAAGCCTTGGCCCGGCGCCCCCGGGCTGGCATTGTCGCGCGCAAGGTAGCCTCGGAGGACAGGATGGCGGAGAACTGGGTGCGCGTGGCCGGAACGGCGGACGTGCCAGAGAATGGCGTGATCGGGGTGCGCGTCGGCGGGCGCGAGATCGCGCTCTATCACCTTCCGGACGGCGAGTTCCGCGCCACCGACAATGTCTGCACGCACGAATACGCGCAGCTCTCCGACGGTTGGCTCGAAGGCAACGAGATCGAGTGCCCGCTGCACGCCGCCCGGTTCGACGTGCGCACCGGCAAGGCCCTGTGCGCCCCCGCCGACACGGATTTGCCGGTCTTCGAGGTGCGCGTGGAGGGGACGGATCTGCTCGTCAATCTGCCAAGCTAGGGGAGGGAGACCATGGATTTCGCTGCCTCGATCTTCACCACCGACTACTCGATTCCGCCGCACCAGCTTGCGACCGCGCTGGAGGAGCGCGGCTTCGAGTCGCTGTGGGCGCCGGAGCATTCCCATATCCCTCTGTCGCGGCGCTCGCCCTGGCCGGGCGGGGGTGAGCTGCCCAAGCCGTATTACGATTGCCTCGACCCGTTCGTGGTGCTGAGCATCGCCGCGGCCGTGACGCAGCGGCTTCGGCTCGGCACCGGGGTCTGTCTCGTGATCCAGCGCGACACCATCCAGACCGCGAAGCTTGTCGCCTCGCTCGACCAGGCGTCGGGAGGGCGGTTCCTGTTCGGTATCGGCGGTGGCTGGAACGCCGAGGAGATGGAGGATCACGGCACCGTCTTCGCCACGCGCTTCAAGAAGATGCGCGAGCAGGTCGAGGCGATGAAGGCGATCTGGACCCAGTCGAAGCCGGAGTACACGGGCGAGTTCGTCAGCTTCCCGCCGATGATGGCCTGGCCCAAGCCGGTGCAGAAGCCGCACCCGCCGGTGATCGTGGGCGGCGCCTTCCCGCACGCGGCGCGGCGGGCAATCCGCTATGGCGAGGGCTGGATCCCCATCGCCGGCCGCGCGAGTGCCGAGTCCCTGGAGACGCAGGTCCAGGAGTTTCGCCGCATGGTGACGGAGGCCGGCCGCGATCCCGCGAGCGTGCCAGTGACCCTGTTCGGGGTACCGGCGGATGCCAATCTTATCAAGCGCTATCGCGACCTCGGCATCGCCCGGGTGCTGACGAATCTGCCTTCGGAATCGGCGGACAAGATCTTGCCAATCCTGGATCACTGGCAGGCGATCATCCGGGACGTGAACGGCTAAGTGACCGACCCGTGAGGCGAGGGGGGTTTGGGGAGCCTGCGCAGGCCCCCATCAAGCCGGTGAGACGCGTGCCCGAGCCGGTCGCCTCCGCGCGCGCCAATCCCCTGCCAGGGCGAGCAGGACCGTCATCAGCATGAACGCCACAGAAGAGTAGAACACCCATCGCGGCGCCCCGCGATCCATGATCCAGCCGGCGAGCATCGGCCCGACAGCGCCGCCAATGTTAAATCCGGTGGTCACGATCCCGAACACCCGCCCCGACGCTCCCGGCGCCGCCGCGGCGCGCACCATCATGTCGCGGGACGGCATGATGAGGCCCGACAGGAAGCCGATACTCGCCATGACGACCAGCAAGGCGGCATTTCCTGGAAAGATCGTGCCGATCAGCAGCGTCAGCGCGGCTGAGCCGGCATAACCCGCCGCCGCCACCTCGGCATGGCGGCGCGTCGTATCGGCGATGAACCCGCCCGCCAGCACGCCGGCGGCGATCGCGAACAGGAAGACGCTCAGCGCGCCGTTGGCCAGCGTCAGCGGCACGGCGTAGAGCGCGACCAAGGCGACGGCGGAGAAGTTCTGGATGCCGGCGCTGGAAAGGCTCATCAGCGTGTAGAACACCGTCAGCCCCAGCACCGCCGGAGTGAGCACCTTGGCTGGTTGTGCCACGGCGTGAGCGGGTGCTGCCGCGTGCCCCTGTCCCTGCGTGTCCAGACCCGTGGCGGCAAGCAGCGGCAGCGCGGCAAGCGGCCCGATCACGGCCGCGACGCCCAGCGCCGCCTGCATCCCGGCGGCGTGGCTGACGGCCAGCATGATCGGCGGCGCGATGGCGCCCCCGAAGAAGCCCGCGAAGGTGTGGAAGGAAAAGGCGCGGCCAATCCGAGCGGACTCGATCACCGCCGAGAGGATGGCGTAGTCGGAGGGGTGATAGACGGCGTTCGCGAGCCCGGCCGCCGCCACGCCGGCGAGCAGCACCGGATAGGTCGGCACCGCCGCGATCGCTCCCCAAGCCGCCCCCGACAGGATTAGCCCGCCCACCAGCACCCGCCGCGCGCCCCAGCGATCAACCACCCAGCCCATCGGAGCCTGGATCGCCGCGGAGACGACGTTGAACACCGTGAGCGCGAAGCCAAGCTCGACGAAGCCCACGCCCAGGCGCGCGCGCAGCAGCGGGAACAGGGGAATCAGCACCAAGCAATGGAAGTGGCTGACCAGATGCGCCGCGCAGATAAGCGCGAGCGCCTTGATCTCCCTTGCCCGACGGGCTGCCTCAAGCGTCATGCGTGCGGCTCCGATTGTCAGCTCTTGACCAGCGGGCAGCCGCCCGCCTCCAGCGGGCGAAACGCCTGATCGGCGGGGATGGTGCGGCGCAGGGTCAGCAAATCCCATGGCCCCCTGGATTCCGCCGGCGCCTTGACCTGGAACAAATACATGTCGTGGACCACCCGTCCATCGGCGCGCACGCGCATCTCGCCGAACAGCTTATCGTCGATCGGCTTGGAGCGCATCTCAGCCACCACCGCCCGTCCGCTAGCCTTGGCGCGGTCCACGCCGATCGCCTTCGCCGCGCTCAGGTAATTGGTGATGGCGGAGTACTGTCCGGCGTGATCGGAGCTGGGCATGGCGCCGCCCATGCGCTTGGCGAAGCGCTCGCCGAACGCCCGCGTGTTGTCGTTCAGATCCCAGTAAAAAGCGTCGGTCAGAAGCACGCCTTGCGCCGCCTGCAAGCCGACGCCATGGACATCGGGCAGCAGCATCAGCAGCGCCGCGACCTTCTGCCCACCCCGTGCGATTCCGAACTCGGCCGCCTGCTTGATGCAGTTGACCGTGTCCGCCCCGCCATTGGCGAGCCCGATCACGTTCGCCCCGCTGGCGCGCGCCTGCACCAGGGCGGCCGAAAAATCCGTCGTTCCCGGAAACGGCGTCATCGTCTGGCCAAGCACCCTGCCGCCGCCGGCCTCCACGAAGCGGGCGGAGTTGCTCTCCAGCGAATGGCCGAACGTGTAGTCGGCGGTGATGAAGTACCAGGTCTTACCGCCCTCTTTCAGGATCGCGTTCACTGTCGCATGCGGCATCGACCAGGTGTCGAGCACCCAGTGCAGGTGATTCGGCCCGCATCCCGTGCCGGTGATTTGGGCCGAGGCAGCACCGGTGAAGATCGCCAGCTTGTCGCGCTGGTCGACCATGTGTCCGACAGCGAGCGCGGCGGAGGACAGCGGCAGGTCGGTGATGAGATCCACGCCCTGATTATCGAGCCAGTCGGTTGCGATGTTGACGGCTATATTTGGCTTGTCCTGCATGTCGGCCGCGAGCAGCTCGACCTTGATGCCGGGGTTGGCCTGCGTGAAGTCCTCGACCGCCATCTTCGAGGCCATGACGGAGCCCGGCCCGGTATTGGCCGCATAGGGACCGCTCATGTCGGTCAGGACGCCGATGCGGATCGGCTTCTGCTGCGCGCGCGCGGGACGGGGCAAGACGGCGGCCGATGTCACTGCGAGCCCCGTGCCAAGGAGCCCTCGGCGTGTCACGGTGATGGACATGAACCTGCCTCCCTGATGGTTTCTCGTGGATTTTTTACCGTCATGCTCGCGCTCGTCGCGAGCATCCACGCCTTTTTTGACCGTGGCAACACCGTGGATGCCCGTGACAAGCACGGGCATGACGGATTTGGTAACAGGCCCGAGCAAGACGCCAAACGCTGCTACGCTTCCGTCAGCGTCGGCCACAGCGCCTCCGCGCCGCGGGCGCACATGATCGTCCCGATGCGCGACGCCCACTCGGCCTCCGAGCCGAACTCGTCGCGCCAGGACCATAGCCGGCGCGTGCTGAGCTGGAGCGCGTATTCCTGGGTAAAGCCGATGGCCCCATGCACCTGATGGGCGATCTCGGCGGCCGTGGTGGCCGCCTCGCCGGCGCGGGTCTTGGCGATCCCGATCAGCAATTCCCGCAACTCAGGGTCCGGGCTGGCCAGCGCCTCCGCCCCCGCCTCGGCCGCCGCGCCGGCAGCGGCGACCTGGCCGGCGAGCACGGCCATCTGCTGCTGCACCGCCTGGAACTTGGCGATCGGCCGGCCGAATTGCTTGCGCTCCTGCACGTAGGTCAGCGCGGTGTCCAAGGCGCGCTCCAACGCCCCCGCCATCAGAGCCGCACGGGCCACCGCGCCGCGCCGGTACACCTCCGCTCTGTCAGCGCCCGAGCGAACCGGCGCCACCGCTTCTCCCGACAAAGGGACGGCCTCGAACACGAGCGTGTCCCGCGGCTCGCCGGCCAGGTTGCGCCCGCGCGCGACCTCGACGCTGTTGGTGCCGTCGAGCACCACGGCCATTTGCCCACCGGGCGCCTCGGCCAGCAGCACGAGCCGGGTTGCCTGTGCGCCCCACGGCACGCGGCTCGCGCGGCCCGAGAGGCGCCATCCGGCGCCGTCGCGTTCGAGACGCAGGCGGTCCTCCGGCCGAACCGGAGCGACGGTCATGGGCGCCTCGGTGATCCCCAGCCCAGCGTTGGCCGCCACCCAGGCGGCGATCATGGTCTCGGCCAGCGGGATCGGCGCGGCGTGGCGCCCAGCGACCCGGAGAGCGGCAATCACATCCGTCCACTCGGCACCGGAACCGCCGGACAGTTCGGGCACCGCCGCCAACGGCACGCCGGTCTCGGCGACCGCGCGCCATAGCTCGGCGGGAAAGGCGCCGCGCTCGGGGCGGTCGATCACCTCCCGGGTGCTACGGCTCTCGAACAGCCGGGCCATGCTGTCGAGAAGAAGGCGGGTCTCCTCGCGCTGTGCCATGACGTCCTCCCGCTCAGCGCAGGCCCAAGCCGCGCGCGATGATGCCGCGCAGGATCTCGCGCGTGCCGCCCTGGATGGACAGGCGCGGCGCGTTCATGATTCCCGAGGCCAGCATAGCGACATAGGCATCGGCCGCTTCCAGCTCGGGCTCGGCCGGGAACAGGGTGCGCGCGACATTTGGCAAGTCCTGCTCGTAGCGCGTGCCCAGATCCTTCACCACCGCCGCCTCGTTGAGCGGCTGCTCGCCCGCTTGCATCATGCCGGCGATCGAGAGCGACATGCGCCGCAACGTGGCGAGTTGCGCGACCATGCGTCCGATCGCCGCCGCTGTCGCACGGTCCGGCTCCGGCCCGGCGGCGCGGACCATTTCCTTGAGCAGCTTGAACAGCACCAGGAAGCGATCCGGCGCGCTGCGCTCGAACGCAAGCTCGCTCGTCACCTGCTTCCACCCGTCGCCTTCCTCGCCCAGCAGGCAGTCATCCGGGACGAACAGGTCGGTGAGGAAAACCTCGTTGAAATGGTGCTCGCCCAGGAGATTGAGCACCGGCCGGACCTCGATACCGGGCGATTTCAGGTCAACCAGGAATTGCGTCGCTCCCGCGTGCCGGTCCGCCTCCTCGCCCTCGCGCGCCATCTTGCAGAACAGGATCATCCAGTCCGATTGATGCGCGTTGGAGGTCCACAGCTTGGTGCCGTTCACCCGATAGCCGCCGTCCACCGTCACCGCGCGGGTGCGCGTGCCGGCGAGGTCGGAGCCGGAATCGGGCTCGCTCATGCCGATGCAGAAGCTGATCTCGGCGCGGGCTATGCGCGGAAGGAATCGCTGCCGCTGCGCCTCGGTGCCGAATCGTAGGATGTTCGGCCCGCTCTGGCGATCGGCGGTGTAATGAAAGCCCACCGGCGCACCCGCGGCCAGCATCTCCTCGATGACGACGTAGCGTTCGAGGGCGCTGCGCTCCTGGCCGCCGTATCTCTTTGGCCAAGTCATGCCGATCCAGCCGCGCTCGGCCATGGCGGCGCTGAAGGCGCGGCTGCGGCCGTCCTCGGCGGTGCGGATCAGATCCCTGTGCTGGTCGAGGAAGTCGCGCACCTCGCAGCGGAGCGCGGTGGCCTCGGGCGGCAGGGTAACGGGGTCGAAGCGGAACGCCTGGAAGGTCATTGGCGCCGTTCCCTTATGGCGCTGGTCGTTGTAGCGGCCCGTTGGGAAGGCTGGCAATCAGGGCGCAAATACCATATACGAAGACGGAGTGTATCAGGCTGGGGGTGGGCCATGCAGGTCGGCAAATGGGGCAACAGCCTCGCGGTGCGCCTGCCCGCGGTCGTTGTCGAGGCGCTCGGCCTTAAGGAAGGCGATGATATCGCGATCGAGATCGCCGGCGCGCGCACCTTCCGGGTAAGCCGCGACGACAGCCGGGCCGAGGCCTTGCAGCGGCTGCAAGCGCTGCAAAAGCCGCTGCCACCCGGTTTCCGGTTCAACCGGGACGAGGCGCATGAGCGATGACGTCTTCCTTGACACCAACATTCTCGTTTATGCCACGGCAAAGGAAGATCCGCGTGCCGCCACCGCGCTTCGCCTGCTGTCGGCCGGCGGCGCGGTCAGCGTGCAGGTTCTCAATGAATTCGCCAGCGTCGCCCGGCGCAAGCTGAGATGGTCCTGGCCGGAGGTGACTCGCGCCCTCGCGGAGTTCCGCATCCTGCTGCACCCGCCGCGGGCTATCACGTTCGCGACTTACGAGATGGCCCTGGAGATCGCGCAACGCGATGGGATGAGCATGTATGATGCGCTCATTGTTGCGTCGGCTTTGGAAGCGGGCTGCGCAATACTCCTGTCGGAGGACATGCCGGATGGGCACGTCATCGACGGCCGGCTGACGATCCGCAACCCGTTCAACGTCATACAGGCTTGAAGCTTCGGTCCAATTCCACGTCGATCAGCGTCGGTCCGTCCGCGCGCAGTCCCGCCGCCAGCAAGTCCCTGACCTCCGCGACCGTGCGCGCCCGGTGCGCCTCGACGCCCAACCCGCGCGCGACCGACACGAAGTCGATGCGCGGATCGTCCAGCTCCATGCCGACATACCGATCCGCCTGAGCGGCGAATTGCTGCATCGCGTTCGTCCGCTGCTTCAGGATGCGGTACGAGCTGTTGTTGAGGATGACGAAGACGACAGCCAGCTTTTCGTGCGCGGCCGTCCACAGGCCCTGGATAGTGTACATCGCGCTGCCATCGCCGATCAGCGCCACCACCGGACGGTGCGGCACGGCGAGCTTCACGCCGACCGCCGCTGGCAGCCCCCAGCCGATGCCGCCGCCACGCAGGCCGAAGAAGCTTTGCGCATCGTCGCTCTGCAACAGCCGCCGCAGCCCGGCGCCGGAGGACACCGATTCATCGACGACAGCGGCATCGCCCGGCAGCATCGCCGCTATCGCGCCCATCAGCGCGAGCGGCTGGATCGGCGTGCGTCCGGCCAGCGCCTCGGCCTGGGCACGCAGCGTCGCCCGCCCCGTCTCGCCCTCGGTCCTCGCCGTCTCCAGCCGCTCCGCCGCGCGCGCTTGCTGGGGTGGCGTCATGGCCCGCCGCACCGCCTCGGTCAGCTCCGGCAAGGTCGCCTTGGAGTCGCCGAGGATGCCGGCCTGGACGGGGTAGTTCTTGCCGATCTCCCACGGATCGGCGTCGAGATGCACGATGGCCAGCCCCTCGGGCACGGACTCCACCTGACCCGGCAGGGACAGGGTGAACAGATCCCCACCCACGGACAGCAGCAGGTCATGATTCTCTAGCAGGCGCCGGATCACGGCCGGCAGGCGGGCGAAGTTGCCGCGATAGAGCGGGTGGGACGAGGGGAACATGGTCCGGCTGGCCATGCCCTCGTCATAGACCGGCGCGCCCAGCGCCTCGGCCAGGGCGACCAGCTCGGACAAGGCACCGCTCTGGGGAACGGCGTCGCCGGCGATGATGACCGGGCGTTCGGCGCGGGCCAGCAGAACCGCCGCCGCCGCGACGGCCTCGGCGTCGCCGCGCGTGTGCGGGGCCACGCGCGCGGGCGCCCCGAGATCGATGTCAGCGCTCGCGGTGAGGACGTCGCCCGGCAGCGACAGGAACACCGGCCCGGTGGGCGGAGCCAGCGCGGTCTTGGCGGCGCGATGGACCGCGCGCGGCAGATCCTCGATCCGGCGCACCTCGTAAGTCCATTTGACGAAAGGCTGGGCGATGCGCGGCAGGTCGGCCCACAGGAGGGGCTCGGTGACGTTGAACGTCTGTTCATGCTGGCCGGCCGTGACCAGCACCGGAGAGCCCGCCTTCTGCGCGTCGTAGAGCATTCCCATCGCGTTGCCGAGGCCGGGGGCGACATGCAGGTTGACCACGGCGAGCCCGCCGGAGGCGAGGGCGTAGCCGTCGGCCATCGCCATCGCCGGCGCCTCTTGAAGCGCGAGCACGTAGCGGAGTTCGGTCTCAACCGCGAGCGCGTCCATCAGCGGCAGCTCGGTCGTGCCGGGATTCCCAAACATCACCCGCACGCCCTCCTGCTTCAGCAACGCGAGCAGGGCAGTCTTGCCGAACATGGACGCCATCGCTTGCCTCCGACCCTCGTCAGCGCCGGAGCCTGCCCCGGAGCCCCTGGCCGCGCAACATCGGCGGGGTGGCGCGGGCCTGTGCATCCTTGGCGGTCGGGGCGACGTTATACGCTCGTCTTAGGACGAGGGAGCAGAACAATGACGACCTCCTGGACCATGACCCGCCGGGCGGCGCTGAAGACCGCCACAGCCGCTGCGGCACTGCCACTGGTGCATGTGCGGGGGACGCGCGCCGCCACCACGCTGAAGGTAGGCTTCTGGGATCACTGGGTGCCTGGTGCGAACGTGGTGATCCAAAAGCAGGTCGAGGATTGGGGGAAGAAGAACAACGTCACTGTGGCGCTGGATTTCATCACCAGCAGCGGCAACAAGCTGCTCGTGACCGCCGCCGCCGAGGCGCAGGCCCGCGCCGGTCATGACATCCTGCAGTTCGGAACCTGGGATGTGCACAACTACTCCGACAAGCTCGAATTGGTTGACGACGTGATCAAGGCGCTGGAGTCCCACGCGGGGCCGTTCAATGCCGTTTCCCAGTACCTGGCCAAGAACAAGAGCGGGAACTGGGTCGCTGTCCCGACCACCTGGGGCTCGCAGGCGAAACCCTGCTGCGCGCGCATCAGCATGTTGAAGAAATACATTGGGGCCGACGTTACACAGATGTATCCGCCGCACGAGACCAACGGGGCGGCCGCCCAGGACTGGACCTGGGAGGGCGCGTTCCTGAAGGCGGCGGAAGCCGCGTCGAAAGACGGGCACTCGTTCGGCCTGGGGCTGGGCCAGACCTCCGATAGCGTCGATTGGACGGGCGCGCTGTTCACCTCCTACGGCGCCGAGTTGGTGGACAAGACTGGCAAGCCGACCGTCAACTCGGCGCAGGTGAACCAGGTGCTGGAGTATGCCAAGAGCCTGGTGCCGTTCCTGCCGGCGGATGCCGTGAGCTACGACGACGCCTCGAACAACCGGGCGCTGATTTCGGGCAAGAGCGCGCTGATCATGAACCCGCCCTCCGCCTGGGCGGTGGCGAAGACGGACAACCCGACCGTCGCCGCGGATTCCTGGACCTTCCCCAACCCCGCCGGCCCGAAAGGGCGGTTCGTGCCATATCTCGGCTTCTTCTGGGGAATTTGGAAATTCAGCGAGCAGAAAACCCCGGCCAGGGAGCTGATCGAGTATTTGTTGCAGCGCGACGTGGTGCAGGCGCGCGAACCCGTGACCCAAGGCTATGACCTGCCGCCGCAGGTCAGTATGCAAAACTTCGACGTGTGGTCTCAGGTCGAGCCGCCCAAGGGCACGGTTTACAACTATCCGCTGCGCTCCTGGAATAAAACCGATTTCAGCATCGCCGCCGCGCCTGCCCCGGCCGACATCGCCGTGCAGATTTACAATGCCGGCGTGATGCCGACGATGCTGGCCAAGCTGAAGGGCGGAACGGGAATCAAGGATGTCATCTCCTGGGCGGAGAACCAGGTCGAGGGCTTCACTCAGCCGTGAAGGCGGCGCGACCAGGTCAGTGAGGCGGGCTTTAACTGACTGCGATCCGAGCCGTTTCACCCCTCCCCTATCCGTCCCGGTAGGAGAGGGGTGAACGTGCCGACGCATTCCAGCTTATTTTGGAACCGGAATCGGCTTTACCAAGTTGGGCTGCATGGCATCGGGCGGTGCACTGCAGCGCTCGCAATTGATGCCTGGTAGATTTTCGGCGTACTGAATGGGCGGCAACGCCTCGATTTGCGCTCCGGGTGCGGGAGTTCCCCGTTGCACCGATTCCAGGCTGAGTTCGGGCATCAACGTGCCGTTCAGCGCGGTGTCTATGAACAGCGGCGGCACCTTGTCCGCCGGAAAGGCGTTGCATCCGCCAACAAAGCGATCGCCCGAGCAGAGCCTGACATCCTGGTACGGCACCCAGGGGAGCGGGTACTCGACGTTCCGCTGTGCCAGCTTCATTTTGCCGGTGAGCGCCTCCATCATCACCTTGAAGGCATACGGCCCGACCGCCGGCCCCGCGCTTGAGGACAGGCCCTTGAGACCTTTCGCCTGCATCGCGGGGTCCGCGATCAGCAGCCTGTAGCCGTTGTTGGACTGACCCGCGATTGTCACCAGCCGGTTCGGGCGGCTCTTCATCACGGCCTCGAGCGAGCCATAGGTTCCGTCCACTGTCCAGATCGCATCCAGATCCGGATGGGCAGCGAGAATCCGTGAGACGCCCTCCTGCGACGTGGCGTCGTTCCAGTTGCCATAGAACTCGCCCACGATTTTCACGCCAGAATAGTTGTGAAAGATGCCCAGTGCCTGTTCGTCATAGGTCTTGGTGACCGCGGTCCCGGCCACGCCGTGGTTGATGACCACCTCGCCTTTGCCGCCCATCTGATTGACCATCCACTGGGCGGAGTTGGCCCCATAGCGCGCGGTGATGTTGCTGACATTGTAGGCGCAGGGCTCGGTCACGGTGCTGTCATACGTGAACACCAGCACATGCTGCTGACACGCCTGATGGATCACCCGGTTCAATGCGGTCGGCGAGAGCGGATAGATCAGGATGGCGTTCGCCCCGTCGGCGATCATGCTTTGCAGGTCGGAGATCTGGTGCTGCACGTCGGTCCCGGAGATCACCGTCTTGAACGCCACCTCCTTGTCGTACGGGGGCGTCGCGGCCAGCGCCTTGATGCCGTTGGCGGCGGCGGCCTGCCAGATGTTGCCGCTGTAACTCATGTCCAGGAAGACTTTATAGTGCTGCTGCGCGGATGCGGAATCGGCCCATGCCGCGCCAAGCAGCGTGCCCAGTCCGCACAGCGCTGCCTTCAGTCCGCTTGAGGCTCGCATGCATACCCTCCGTTCATTGATACCCGGCACTGCATCACGGGATCAATCCCTGCGCTTCGCCCAGCCGCCGCTCTGCGCGAGCAGCGCGATGATGATGATCGCCCCTTGGATCAGGTCGCGCAGTCCTTGGGACAGGCTGAGAACGGTTATAACCGTTTCCAGTGTGCTGAGGAACAGCGCCCCGGCGAAGGTTCCGAGATAGATCCCCTTGCCGCCGCTCACCCTGGCGCCGCCGATGACCACGGCCGCGATAGTCGGCAGCAGGAACGCATTTCCCATGTCGAGCGTCGCGGCCGAGGAATACCCGCCAGCAGCAATCCAGCGATTCCGGCGCCAAGCCCGCTGACCGCATAGACCATCACAGTCAGCGCGGCGATCGGCAGGCCGAGGACGCGGGCTGCCCCAGGGCTGCTGCCAATCGCGACAGCTTCCGTCCCTCGGCGCTGCCGTTCTGGAAAGCCATGGCGATCGCGGCAAATGCGAAAAGCAGGATGATCGGCCAAGGCACGGACAGCCACCGCCCACTCATCAAGGCTTGAAGGGCTGGAGCGACCGGGCGCTGTGCCGCGCCAGCGCTCAAACCGAGTCCCACGCCGAAGAAGCTGGTCGCGGATGCGAGGGTCATGATGAAGGGTGGAATACCGCCAAACACGATCCCCAACCCGTTAACCAATCCAATTCCGGCGCAGCAGGCGAGGGTTCCCGGCACCGCCCAGACCAGCGCCTGATTGCTCCCGTTCGTCAGGCTGGAAATCATCATGCCGCCCAGGCCCATGACGACGCCAATCGACAAGTCGATGCCGCCCAGCAGGATCGTCAGCCCTTGCCCGAATGAGGCGACCGCCAGGAAGATCGCCGTGACCAGAATGCCGGTGACTTGGTCGAGGAGCGACGAACCGGGGCTTACCGCCTTGATCGCAGCCATCAGCAAGACGGTGCAGGCGAGGACGCCCAGCGCCGGGATCACCTCGCTCGATAGCCGAAGCCGTTGGATCTCATCCGCCGCGCCGATCGCAGGCCCTCGGCGCGGAGCCAAGAGACTCATGGGACGGCTCCGCCTCGCACCTGCCGGGCGAGCAAGGTCGGCAGATTGCCCACGAGCAGCGCGACGATCATGATCGCCCCGTTGCACACATCGGTATAGAACTCGGCGACGCCCAGGGCGAATAGCATCTTCTGCATCACAGTCAGAATGCCCGCACCGATCAAACTGCCGAAAACGCCTCCGCGCCCGCCCATCAGCGACGTTCCGCCGATCGCAACGGCCGCGTACATAAATAGGAGCA
This sequence comes from uncultured Pseudomonadota bacterium, assembly GCA_963818725.1. Taxonomy (GTDB): domain Bacteria; phylum Pseudomonadota; class Alphaproteobacteria; order Acetobacterales; family Acetobacteraceae; genus DATFDN01. The sequence goes on from CAWFTU010000002.1 coordinate 226,219, forward strand.
GCGTGTTGCTGGCGCGCGGGTCTCCCGTTCCGGTCTGAGCGCTCAGCAGATACCCGGCCAGCCCGTAACAAAGCCCGGCCATCATAAAGGCGGCGAGTTTCGTCCGCCGCACATTGATACCCGACAACCGGGCAGCCGAGACGTCGGCGCCGACGGCATGGACCGCGATGCCGAGCGGCGTGCGCTTGAACAGGAGCCAGGCCGCGCACAACCCGGCCAGGATCACGGCGGCGACCGGGAGAACGCCGAACAAATCTCCCGTCAGCCCATAGGCGATAGCATCCGCAACCTGTCCGCCAGGGGCTGGCAAGATCAGCAGTGCGATGCCCTCGCAGGCAATCATCGTGCCAATTGTCGCCGCCAGTGATTGCAGATTCAGGAGCGAGACCAGGATGCCGTTCAGCGCGCCGACCGCTGCGCCGATGGCGAGCACCGCGGCCAGGCTGCCAAGCCAGCCAACGCCTTCGATGCCGCTGGTTGTCGCGACGAGCACATTGGCGATTTCGATAACGGCCACGCCGGACAGGTCTAGCTCCCCTGTCAGGACGATCAGGGTCAATCCCGCCGAGGCGATCGCCAAAACAATCGTGTCGTTCAGCAGGTTGGTGAGCCCGAACACCGTCACGGCGGACGGCGCGCGGACGGCGTAGATCGCGTACATGAGGGCATAGAGCAGGACGGCGATCGCGGCGCCGCTATTCAGCGCCCGCCGGAGCCAGAGAAGGTGCCGGGGTGCCGCCATCTACCCAGCCAACTCCATTGTCTTGGAGCCCGCGGCGATGGACAGGATCAGCTCCTGGGAGAGTTGCGCCCCGGAGACCTCGCCGGCGATGCGGTTGCGGTACACCACCAGGCAGCGGTCACACAGATGAACCAGCTCATCAAGTTCGGTGGAGTAGAATAGAATCGCACCGCCATCCGCCGTGAACCGCCGGATCATGCGGTAGATGCTTTGCTTGGCCCCGACATCCACGCCGCGAGTTCGGGTCGAACAGCAGCAGGCACCGCGCCTGCGTCATCAGGGCGCGGGCGAGCACCGCCTTTTGCTGGTTGCCTCCGGAGAGCGCCTCGATGCCAAATGGCAGGTATCGCTCCGGCAGATCGACGGATGGCGCGACACGCTCCACCGCCTGTCGCTCCGCCTTTCGGTCGATGATCCGCAATCGGGTGATCCGGCCGATCACGGGCAAGGAGACGTTGGCGACCGTGGTGAGATCCTTGAAGATGCCGTCGGTCTTGCGCTCCTCCGGCACCAGCGCGATTCGGCCCGCCGCGCGAGTTGCGGGGAGCGCAGCGTCCGTGGAAGCCCCGCCACCTCGATCGTTCCCGAATGCAGCGGATGCAGGCCGACCAGCGACTTGAAAAGCGCGACTGTCCCTGCCCTTCCAGCCCAGCGACTCCGAGCACTTCTCCCTGCGCCAGGGCGAAGCTGATGTCCTCGACTCCCGGACCGCGGATTGTGCGCGCGCGCAAGGCCGGAGTGCCAGCCCGGATGGCGGGCGGCGGACTGGTGAATGTCTCCACGACGGAACGTCCCGCCATGCTGCTGAAGATCTCGTCGTCGCTCATGTCCCCAACGGCGGAGTCAAGCACCTTGCGGCCGTTGCGCAGGATCACGCAGCGCCGGCACAGGCGACGCACCTCGTCGAGCTTATGGCTGATGTAGAGCACGGCCACGCCGCGGGCCACGGCCGTCGCAACTTGTGCAAACAGCCATTCCCGGTCAGACAAGGCGGCGGTCGGTTCGTCGAGCAGCAGCACGCGGGGCCGTCGCGCCAGCGCGCGCACGATCTCAACGCGCTGGCGCAGGCCAAGAGCGAGATCACCAACGAGGCTCGCCGGGTGAATGTCGGATATCCCATGCGCCGCGAGGAGCGCCTCCGCCTCGCGCTCAAGCCGCCTCATCGCGACGACGCCCAGACGGTTGGTGTCAGGGCTGGGCAGGAACAGGTTGACCGCCACCGAAAGCGTCGGAACGAGACTCAGCTCCTGAAACGCCGTGGCGACGCCATGGGCGCGGGCGTCGAGCACGGTACGGGGTTGATACGGCTTGCCCGCGACCCGCATTTCGCCGATATCGGGTGCGACCACGCCGCTCAGCGCCTTCACGAGCGTCGATTTGCCGGCGCCGTTTTCCCCAAGCAGCCGCAGATCTCCCCTGCCGGCACGCTCAGCGAGACATCCTCGAGGGCCACCGTCGCGCCGTACCGCTTGCCGACCCCCCGCAACTCAAGCATGGGCAAGGGATGCGCCCCTGCCTCGTTCATCGTGCAACTTCCTGAGTTCAGCCTTCACGCGACGACATCCAACCGAAAGTCGCGTCGCCCCCCGGCACGCTGGAAGGTCTCGACCGACCGGGCGATGCGATCGGGGTCGATGCCCCTTGTGATGAAAGTCAAGTAAGAGCGGCGCTCATCAGGGGGCCAGCCAGTCAGGTGCTCGGGCGGATGCACGACATGTTGCGCCACGTTCAGCACGACCGGACCTGCGTCACCGATATCCAGCAGACCCTTGATGCGAAGCACGTCGGGACCACGCGCCTGGAGGAGCATGCTCAGCCAAACACTGAAGGACGCCCAGTCAAGCGGTGCGCCGAACACGAGAGTGCCTGACCTGACCTCCGGATGCGGATCGACGGGAGAGGCAACTTCGTCGTCCGCTGATAGCCCGCGCAAATGATCTGGTCGGTGTTGCGGCGCGAGAGCGTCGAACCCCTCCCCAAGGGACGAGACAACGATACGTGCGGCTGGGTTGAGTTGCCGCACCTGCATGCGGCACCGCGAGACTTGGTCCCACGCAACAAGATCAGGCTTGGTGATGACCACACGATCGGCAATGCTGATCTGCTTCCGGACCTCGGGCTGCCGGTCGATCTGTGCGGCTGCATTCACGCTATCGAGGGTCACAACCACCGAGGACGCGGAGAAATGGTGCCGCAGCACCGGGTCAGTCGCCAATGTAAAAAGGATCGGAACCGGATCGGCCAGTCCGCTGGTCTCGACCACCACCTGCCGGATCGGCGCGAGTTGCCCGCTTTGCTCCAGATCGAGCAATTCGCGCAGGATTCCGACCAGATCCTCGCGGCGGTTGCAGCAGACGCATCCGCCCTGGAGCAGGACCGAACGCTCCTCCACCATCCGGACCAGGTGATGATCGACCCCCACAGCGCCGTATTCGTTGATGATAATGGCGATGTCGGGGCCGCCGCGCTTCTTCAGATAGCGGCGGAGCAGCGTCGTCTTGCCGCTTCCCAGAAAGCCCGACAGGATGCTGACGGCGCGAGGCCCCTGGGTCATTATCCGCCCTCGCCATTCCGCAAGCGCGCGAGCAGGCCGTCGTCCAAGGGATCAAGCGTGCGGCCGGCCAGCCGGGCCGCCTCTGGCCATAGCCCCGCCAGGCTGGCGACAATCTGACGATTCCCCTTGTGGTCCCCGATGACGTAGTTTGCCGCGCCGAGGTCATCGCTGACTTCGAGACCGTAATGCGCGAGCACCTTGCCGATCAGTCGGACCCGGGCGTGCCGGCTTTGCCGGCGCAGCGGCTCGCCGGCGCCTTGACTGGTCAGCTCCGGGTCAAGGTGCCGCTCCGACCAATGAATTTCGGTAAAGATTTGGCCGCATAGTACGCACATGGCCGCACGTCACGCGCGGAACGGCTGGCGCCGCCGGAAGTCTTCCGCGATCTGCTCCATCGTCATCCAGCGGACGCCCTCATGCGCGTTGATGTGCCCGATCAGCCGCTCCAGCATCAGCAGCACCTGCGGCCTGCCGCTCACGTCCGGATGGATGGTGATGGGAAACACCCCGTACTCCATTTCCCGATAGACCCAGTCGAATTCATCGCGCCACATCTCCTCGAGATGGCGCGGATTCACGAAGCCATGGCTGTTGGGCGCTTTCTTGATGAACATCATCGGCGGCAAGTCATCGACGTACCAGTTGGCGCCGATCTCCACCAGGTCCACCTCCTTGCCCCGCTGAAGCGGCCGCATCCATTCGGAGGCGGTCTTGGAATAGTCGATCTTGGTCCAGGAATCGCCAACCCGCGCGTAGAACGGCAGGAAGTCATGATAGGCTTGGCTGTGATCGTAGCGGAACCCGTTCTGAAGCAGCAGCTCGGCGGTGGAGGCGGACATCTCCCACCAGGGCGCGACATAGCCGCGCGGCTTCTTGCCCGAGAACTTCTCGATCAGCTCGATCGACTTCTTGAGGACATCCGTCTCCTGCTGGCGGGTCATGGCCACCGGGTTCTCGTGCGAATAGCCGTGCGCGCCGATCTCGTGGCCGGCCTCGACGATCATTCTCGTCTGCTCGGGAAAGGTCTCGATCGAGTGGCCGGGGATGAACCAGCTTGCCTTGATCTTGTACTTGTCGAACAGCTTCAGCAGCCTCGGCGTGCCCACCTCGCCCGCGAACACGCCGCGCTGGATGTCGGACGGCGAGTCCTCCCCGCCATACGAGCCGAGCCATCCGGCGACGGCGTCGATGTCAACGCCGAACCCGCAGAGAATTTCCTTTGCCATTCCTGACTCCCCCATTGATGGGATTGGGCCAGCAAGCCGGGCGGCCGCCGCCTACTCCGCTGCGTGTGCCGCTGCCGCCACAGGACGCCAGCTTTTGAGCACGGGCAGAATCTCTTTCGCGAACAGATGAAGGGACGCTTCCGCCTTCTCGTACGGAATGCCGCCGAACCGGAAGGAGACGTTCAGCTCGAAGTCGCCGATCAGTTGCCGGCGCTCCTCCAGGTCTCGGAGGATCCGGTTCGGTGTGCCCCAGATCGCCGCCTTCATGAAGCCCTCGACCGCCCCCTCAAGACCGCCCTTGCGCGCGATCTCGGCCTTTTGGGCGTAGGCATCGTACCCCTTGACCGTGGCGAAGTGCTCGCCAAGCAGCTCGTAGTGATGGAAGTTGCTCTCGACGAATTTGCCCATGTACTTGCGCGCCGACTGCTCCGCCTCGTCGAGTGTCGCCGCGCAGAAGCAGAAATCGGTAATCATCATCGTCGGCGCCGGAACGCCATGATACTTGCCATGCAGCGTGCGATTGCGCTGGATCGCCGGAAGCCGCATCGGCCAAGGGCGGTCGGAGAACATCACCATGTGCGCGCCGAGCTTGGCGGCCGAGTCCACCGAATCCTCGCTGGATGCGACGGCATAGATGCGCCCGTCGAAGCTGCGGTCCGGACGCGGCCGGATCTCCACGCGAGGCTGCGTGTAGTCACTTGCCGCTGCCCTCGATCCAGCCCGTGCGCAGCGCGTTGACGATCATCGGCGCGGCCTCGTCGAAGCGTTCGCGGCTCTCGTTCATTGTGCCCCGGAAAGCCGAGAACTCTCGCCGGGCGAGACCCCGGCCAAGCCCCAGACGCAAGCGTCCGTTGCACAGATAGTCCAGCACGGAAGCTTGCTCGGCGACCCGCAGCGGGTCGTGCCAAGGAATGATCACCGCCGCCGTGCCGAGATCGATCCCTGGGCAGGCCGCCGCAAGGTAGGACATGAGCTGCAGGTTGTCGGGGCAGAACGAGTAGTCGAAGAAGTGGTGCTCGGCCGACCAGAGCACGTCGAACCCCAGGCCGGGCGCCTGACGCGCCAGACGGAGATCCTCCCCCCAAACCTGCCTGTCGCTAATCCCCTCCCAGCCATAGCTGGAAAAGATCATCATCAAACCAATGTCCATGGCTTGGTATCCAGTCGTATCGTTTGCCTCATCCAAGCCATCACAGATGACTGGGTTTGGCAAAAACCGTACGATCGTGCTGGCTGGAGGCCCTGGCCGCTGCCTTCAGCGCCGCCGGAAATCGGGGAATTAATCCCTCATTAAGCATTTCCTGTTACGGTCGCGGCTCCTCCGGTGGCGGGGGCGCCGGGCCGAGCTCGTCTGGGAGTACGCGGCGCTCCCGCCTTCTCCCAATCAGGTCCGTAAGAAGCCGGCCAACCGCTCCGCCTCGGCGACAATCGGATCGGCCATCGCTGCCGCCCGCGCGGCGCCTTCCCGGAGGATCGCATCGATCTGCGACGGATCGGCCAGCAGCCGCTCCGTCGCCCGCGCAATCGGCGCCAGCTTGGCGATCATCAGCTCGGTCAAGGCTTCCTTGAAGACACCGAAACCCTTGCCCGCGTGCTCGCGCAGCACGCCCGCATGGTCGGTGCCGGCGAGTGCCGCGTAGATGCCGACCAAGTTGCGCGCCTCCGGGCGCTTCTCCAGGCCGTGCGGCTCGAAGGGCAGCGGCTCGGGGTCGGTCTTGGCGCGGCGAAGCTTCAGCGCGATGGCGTCGGCGCTGTCGTTCAGGTTGATCCGGCTCTGATCCGAGGCGTCGGTCTTCGACATCTTCCGCGTGCCGTCGCGCAGGCTCATCACCCGCGCCGCCGGCCCCAGGATCAGGGGATGGATGGCGGGGAAGAACTCCTTGCCATAATCGCGATTAAACTTCTGGGCGATGTCGTTCGCCAGTTCCAGATGTTGGCGCTGGTCATCGCCCACCGGCACATGCGTCGCGTGATAGGCGAGGATGTCGGCCGTCATCAGCACCGGATAGATGTAGAGGCCCGCCGAGGCGTTCTCGCGGTCCTTGCCCGCCTTGTCCTTGAATTGCGTCATACGGTTCAGCCAACCGAGTCGGGCGACGCAATTGAAGATCCAGGCCAGCCGGACATGGGCCGGCACGGCGGATTGCAGGAACAGGACGTGCCGGCCCGGGTCGATGCCACAGGCGAGCAAGGTCGCCGCCATTTCCCGCGTCTGCCGTGACAGGGCCTCTGGCTCTTGCCACTGGGTGATGGCGTGCAGGTCGACCACGCACCAGAGGCACTCGTGCGAGGCCTGCAACTCCACCCAGTTGCGGATCGCGCCGAGGTAATTGCCGAGATGTGGGATGCCGGACGGCTGGATGCCGGAGAAGATGCGCGACATGGGCGGAAAGCCTGTCAGGAGAGCGGGGCGGACGGCGGAGTGATGGCGGATCGCCCGGCACGGAGCAAGGCGCGGCGGCGCACCATCCGGAGCACGTTGCGCAGGTCGTACGCGTTGAGGACGTGCCCGGCGCCGACATACGACGCCAGCCCGGCTGCGATCAGCGCGGCGAGGGCCGCGAGACGGAGCGTGCCGCGCGGCATGGCTGCCCCGAACAGCACATGCTGCGCGCCGGCCAGCACCGCCGCCATCACCAGCGCGGCGGCCAGCATGCGGGGGACGCGAAAGCGGAACTGCGGGTCGAGCCGGAGCTGGCCACGGCGCGCGAGCATTCCGCCGAGGCAGGCGGCGTTGAACATCGCGGCCAGGCTGGTGGCAAGCGCCGGACCCATCTGACGGAGCGGTCCCATGAGAGCCAGGTTGAGGGCCAGATTGAGCGCCACCGCCGCCAGCCCGATCTTGACCGGTGAAGCGGTGTCGCCGCGCGCGAAAAAACCGGGCGCCAACACCTTCACCAACACGAAGGCCGGCAGGCCGATGGCGTAGGCGGCAAGCGCCTGAGCCGATAGGCGTGTGCTCTCAGCCCCGAACGCGCCCCGATCGAACAGCGCGAACATGATCGGCCAGGCCGACACGATCAGCGCCAAGGCGGCGGGCAAGGTCAGGAATAGCGCGTATTCCAGCGCCCGGTTCAGCGTCGCGGCCGACGCCTCCGCCTCACCGGCGCGCACCTGTCGGGAGAGCATGGGCAACAGCGCGGTGCCGACCGCTGTGCCGATCACCCCGAGCGGCAATTGCTGCACCCGGTCGGCGTAATACAGGACGGAGACGGTGCCCGCTGGAAGCAGGCTGGCAATGATGACGTCCACCGCGAGATTGAGCTGTGTCACCCCCGCCCCGACCAGGCCGGGCGCCATGCGGCGCATCAGCAACCGCATCTGCGGGGTCATGCGGGGCAGCGGCACGCGCAGCGCCATCCCGGCCCGCCGCACCGCGACGAGCAGTACGCCGAGCTGCGCCACGCCCGAGGCCGTCACGCCCCAGGACAGCGCGTGCCCCACGGTGGGCACGTAGGGCGTGAGCCAGAGCATCGCCGCGATCGAGACGACGTTGAACAGCACGTAGGAGGCCGAGGCGGCAGTGAAGCGGTCGAGCCCGTTCAGCACGCCGGAGACCAGGGCCGCTAGGCAGATCAGGATCAGGTAGGGGAAGGTGATCCGCGACAGCGACACCGCCAGGGCGAACTTGGCGGGGGTCGCCGCGAAGCCCGGCGCGAGCACGGTCATCACCTGGGGCATGAACAGCTCGCCCAGGATGGTCAGCAGGCCGAGCCAGAAGACCATGACGGCGAACGCCTCCTCGGCGAAGCGCCTCGCCACGTCCCGTCCCTCGGTGGCCAGCAGGCCGGAGAAGGCGGGCACGAAGGCGGCGTTGAACGCCCCCTCGCCGAATAGCCGCCGGAACAGGTTGGGCAGCTTCAAGGCCACGAAGAACGCGTCCGCGACCGGCCCCGCCCCGATCAGCGCCGCGATCAGGATGTCGCGGGCGAAGCCGAGAAGGCGGCTGAGCAGAGTCCAAACGCCGACGGTGAGGATGCCCCGGAGCATGTGTGCCTCAGCGGATCACGCGAACGCTGACACCGAGCCGCGGCCCGACATTCGTCCAGTTTCGATCGGTGGTCAGGGCTGGGCGGCTCTCCCGCGCAGCCAGGGCAAGACAAAGGCGATCCCCCAATGACAAACCGAATCCCTTGGTTTCGGGGTAGAACGTCGCAGCCATGAGAGCGAGGCGCCAATCGGCGTCGCGGATCGCGAGGGGAAGTTCCAGGATCGTGATTTCAGCCTGGTCCGCCGCCATTCCATCCCGAATCAGCACGGTCGCCGCTTCGGCGAGATTCACGGAACAGGCGACTGCTCCCTTGTCCAAGGCTTCGATGACGATATCCTGCCCTGCCTCCTCATAGAGAAGCGCGAGAATCGCGCTGGCATCCAGGATCATTGGGAGAAAACGTCACAGGTCCTCACGCTCCGCCTCCTCGCGGCGCATGGCGAGCAAGCGCTCGGAGGCCCCCTCATGAGTATGGACCTGCCGGCGCACCCGCGCCTGCAATCCCGCTACTACGTCCTTGACCGGGCGTACGCGAAGCTCTCCATTCTCGACCGCGACAACGACAAGGGCGCCTTGTTCGAGGCCGAGCAGCCTTCTCTGCTTGGCTGGAATGCTGATGCGGCCATTTTCGGCCATGCGCACCAATGCGAAGTCATGCCCCATGGCGTGCCGTGCAAAACGAAAATTTCTACCCGTTTATAAATTATGAACTTCCTTGCGCGTCCGCAAGGCCAATCGGCGGCCTACTCGTCGCGTCGCGGTCGCGCCAGCAACGCGCGGATGGCGCCTGCCAGCGCGAGATGTCCGGCGAGCAGATCGGCGGCCGCTCGGCAGATGGGCAGCTCCGTCTGACCGGCCCGCGCAACAAGCGCGGGAGCGGTCGCGACCCCCTCCGTCACCCCCGAGCGCGCCGCCAGGACCGCGTCGAGCGCCTCGCCACGGCCCAGCGCCAGGCCGAGGCTGAAGTTGCGGCTGGACGTGCCCGTGCAGGTCAGCAGGAGATCGCCCAGGCCGGACAGGCCCATGACCGTCTCCGCCCGCCCGCCCAGTGCCACGGCGAGCCGGCCGAGTTCGGCTAGGCCGCGCGTGATGAGCCCGGCTCGGGCGTTCTCGCCGAGCCCGGCGCCGATCACCGCGCCGGCGGCGATGGCAATGACGTTCTTCGCCGCCCCGCCAATCTGGGCCCCGATCGGGTCGTCGTTGCCATAGATTCGGAAGGCGGGCGTGCCGAGCAGGCCGGCAAGCCGCGCGCGCAAGGCCGGGTCAGTCGCCGCCACCACCGTCGCCGCGGGCTTCCCCGCGGCGATCTCGTGCGCGAAGTTCGGCCCGGTCAGCACGGCGGCGGGGCGGCCGGGATGCAGCGCGCCGAGCACCTCAAGCGGAAGGTGGAGCGTGCCCCGTTCCACCCCCTTGGCACATGCCACCAACGGCGCGCAGCCGGGTGGCACGAACCCGGCGACCGCGCGCAAGTGCTGCATCGGCACCGTCAGCAGGATGGCATCCACCGCGCCCGGCATGTCGGACGTCACACGAATTGCGTCTCGCAGCCGCGCTCCTGGCAGGCGCGGATTCTCCCGGACCAGGGCGATGTCGCGCGCCCGCGCCGGATCGCGCGCCCAGAGCGTGACCGCGTTCCCCGCCCGGTCGGCCTGGATGGCGAGGGCAGTGCCCCAGGCGCCGGCCCCGATGACGGCAACCTCACTCATGGGCCAGCCGGATGAGCGCAGTGCCCTCGCCCGTCTCGCGCTCGCCGAGGCGATCGAGCAGCGCGGCCACGATCGCCGGCGCCTCCTCGCCGAAGCGGAAAGGCGGGTTGACGATCAAAAGCCCGCATCCGTTCAGCCGCCCTGGATCGAGGGGCGCGCGCACCCATAGCTCGGCGGTGACGACGTCGCGCAGCCCGCTCTCCGAGACCGCGGTCAGCAGCCGCCGGGACGGCGCACGGTGCTTGATCGGGTACCAGGCCGCGAACACACCGTTTGGGAAGCGCGCGTGGCCGTCACGGAGGCCACGCGACAGGCGGTCGACCTCGTCCGTCGCCTCATAGGGGGGATCGATCAGCACCAACCCGCGCCGCTCGCGGGGCGGTAGCAGGGCGCCCAGCGCCTCCCACCCGTCGCGGCGATGCACCCCGACCTGCGGATCGCGCGCGAAGCAGCGGCGCAGCGTGGCGTGATCCTCCGGGTGCAGCTCGCAGCAGGCCAGCCGGTCGCCCGGACGCAGCCGCGCGCGGATCAGCGCGGGCGAGCCAGGATAGAGCCCAAGCTGGCGCACCAGCCCGACATACGGGGCAAGTGCTTCCGGCGTGTCCTCAAGCAAGCGCCCGATTCCGCCGCGCCACTCGCCGGTGCGCTCGGCAGGGCCGGCGCCAAGGTCGTACGCGCCAGCGCCGGCGTGGGTGTCGAGCACAAGGATCGGCGCCGGCTTGCGCATCAGCGCGTCCAGGAGCCATAGCAGCAGCGCGTGCTTTAAGCAGTCCGCGAAGTTGCCGGCGTGGAAGGCATGGCGGTAGTTCATGGGCCGGCCGGAGCGGGGACCAAGCACATGGAGCTGACAGCGGCGGAGCGGCGCCGCGGCCTCGCGGCGGCGATCGGCTGCGTGACCGTGTTCGGCCTTGCGGTGGGCGAGAGCGCCCCCTTGCTGTCGCTGCTGCTCGAAACGCAAGGCACGGACCCAGTGTTCACGGGCCTGAACGCGGACTCGACGTTCATTGGCGTGATCATCGGCCCGCTGCTGGCGCCGCCGGGCGTTCGCCTGTTTGGGATTCGCCGGTTTCTGCTGGCGTGCCTGGCACTTGATGCCGCCACGTTCTTGCTAATGCGGGTGTTTGAAAGCCTGTCGGCTTGGTTCGCGCTGCGCATGCTGGGCGGCATGATGGGCTCCAGCATCTTCGCCGCAAGCGAGGCCTGGATCAATCTTCTGGCCAGCGACGCGACGCGCGGGCGAATTGTCGGAATTTACGCGGCGGCGCTTTCAGCCGGGTTCGGCCTTGGCCCAGTGCTGCTCTCCTGGACCGGGATCGAGGGCTGGACTCCGTTCATCACCGCCGCCGCCATTATCGCCCTGGCTGCCCTACCGCTGCTCGGGGCCGGCGACATGGCGGGGGGCTTCGGGCGCGAGCGCGCGGCGAGCCCGCTCAAGATGTTCGCGCGCGCGCCATTCCTGCTGTTCGTGGTGGCGATGTTCGGCCTGTACGAATCCGCGCTGATGGCGCTGCTGCCGATCTGGGGCGTGCGGGTGGGATTGGGCGCGAGCGGTGCCGCCGCGACCGTCTCTCTGATCTATTTCGGCGCGATCATGCTGCAAGTGCCGATCGGCTGGCTGTCGGACAGGGTCTCGCGAGGCGCGGCCTTGTTGCTGTGCGGCGCGGTCGGACTTGCGGGCGCCACGGTGGTTCCAGCTTCGGCCTCGCTCCTTCCCGCGCTGTTCTGCGTCCTGCTCGTTTGGGGCGGCACGGCGAGCGGGATCTATCCCGTGGCGCTGGGCATGGCGGGCGACCGCTTCCGAGGCGGCGACCTGGTGGCGGTGAACGCGGCGATGGTCACGGCCTACGGATTAGGCTCGCTCGCCGGGCCGGCATTGGGCGGGGTCGCGATGGACGTTTGGAACCCGTAAGGCTTGCTGTGGTTCTTCGTCGCGCTGTTCACGGCATTCCTCGCCCCGACACTCGGCGCGCACCGCTGGGGCCAGTGAAAGGTCTCGCCATCCTGACCCGCCGGGCTCCTGGGCGTGGGCTGAGCGGCACCCCAGTCACTCTGGAAACGCATCAGCCCTTAACGCCTCCAGTCCCCAGCGCGGCCGCGCCTCTGCATCCAACCCATCCACGAGCCCGCGCCGCAGCCGCTCCAGGCCCGCCCATGCCACCATGACCGCGTTGTCGGTGCATAGCCGCAACGGCGGCGCGGCCAGCCGGAAGCCATGCGTGGAAGCAGCCTGTTCCAGGCCGGCACGCACCGCGGCGTTGGCCGCCACGCCGCCGGCCACGACGAGCAGTTCTCCGCCATACCGGTCCGAGAACAGGTCGATGGCGTGCGCCGCCCGGTCAGTCAGCACCTGCACCACGGCGGCCTGGAAACTCGCCGCGATGTCCGCGGCCAACGTGCGGGGCAGGGAGCCCGGAGCGTGCCGCGCCACCTCCTGCGCCACCGCCGTCTTCAATCCGGAGAAGCTGAAGTCGCACCCCGGGCGGCCGAGCATCGGACGTGGGAAGGCGTAGCGCGCCGGATCGCCCTGGGCGGCCAACCGCTCCAGAGCCGGGCCACCGGGCCAGCCCAGGCCCAGCAGCTTGGCCACCTTGTCGAACGCCTCCCCCACGGCATCATCGACCGTGCTGCCGAGACGCACGTACCGCCCGACCCCCTCGACCGCCACGCACTGGCAGTGTCCGCCGGAGACAAGCAACAGCAGATAGGGAAAAGGCGCCCCGCCCGGCACCAGCCCAGGCAGCCGAGCCGTAAGCGCGTGCGCCTCCAGGTGATTGACCGCGACATAGGGCCGCCTGGCCGCGAGCGCAATTCCCTTCGCCAATCCGCTGCCGACCACCAAGCCGCCGATCAGGCCCGGACCAGCCGTGGCGGCGATCCCGCCCAGCGCATCGAAACCAACGCCGGCGCGGGCCATGACGTCGCCAACCATGCCGGGCAGCAGCGCCAGGTGCGCGCGGGCCGCGATTTCAGGAACCACGCCGCCGAACGGAGCGTGGGCGCGCTCCTGGCTGGCTACCGCCTCGGCCAGCACGCGGCCCTGCTCGTCCAGCACCGCCGCCGCGGTCTCGTCGCAGGAGCTCTCAATTCCCAGCACCGGACCCATGCCCGCTTTCTCCGTCTTCACGCCGGCGCCGGGCGGTAATACGACACACCAATGAGCGCCGCCACGCCCGCACCCCGCCCACGGCAACCGGTGGCCCCGCACCGGCCCGGCCTGCCATTGCGCGTCGGCACAAGGGCCTCCCCGCTCGCCCTGGTGCAAACTCGCGCCTTCCTGGCCCGGCTACGCGGCTTCTGCCCGGTGCTGCGCGGCATGGAGGTGTTCGAGGAACACGTGATCCGCACCACCGGCGATGCCGTCCAGGATCGCAGCCTGGCCGAAATTGGCGGCAAGGGCCTGTTCGCCAAGGAGATCCACGAGGCGCTGGCGGCCGGGCGTGTCGACTTTGCGGTCCACAGCCTCAAGGACTTGGAGACGCACCTGCCGGACGGCATCGTGCTCGCCTGCACGCTGAAGCGGGAGGATGCGCGTGACGTGCTGGTGCTCGGCCCTGGCTGTCGGCCAAGCGACCCGAATGACCCGTTTGCGAGCTTGCCCCACGGCGCGCTGATCGGTACGGCCTCGATGCGGCGGCAGGCGCAGCTTTTGCACGCGCGCCCCGACCTGCGGATGACCGTGCTGCGCGGCAACGTGCAGACCCGGCTCGACAAGGTGGCGCGCGGGGATTGCGACGCCTCGCTCTTGGCGCTCGCCGGGCTGCGCCGCCTTGGGCTGGAGCCGCAAGGAGCTTTGGTTCTCGACACTGCCGTTATGGTGCCCTCGGCAGGGCAGGGCATTGTCGGCGTGACGATCCGCGCCGGCGACGTCGAGCTGCACGCCTTGTTGGACGGGATCGAGGACAAGGAGGCGCGCGCCGTCGCCACCGCGGAGCGGGCGCTGCTCGCCGCGCTCGACGGCTCCTGCCGCACGCCGATCGGCGGCTACGCGCGGCTGCTGCCATCGGGCGAGCTGCACGCGACCGGGCTGGTGGCCCGCGCCGACGGATCCTTCCTGTTGAAACGGTCCCTGGCCGGGCCGATGACCGAGGCGGCCCGCATCGGCGGCGAGCTGGGAGCAAGCCTCAAGGCCGACGCGCCAAGCGATGTCTTCGCCTGAGCGCGCCGCCATCCTCATCACCCGGCCTTCCCCTGGTGCGGAGGAGACCGCCGCGCGCGTGGCGGCGCTCGGGCTTCGTCCGGTGGTCGCGCCGATGCTGTCGATCCGGCAACTGCCCCTCGGCCGGCTGCCGGCCCGCATCGATGCCGTGCTGCTGACCAGCCGCAACGGGCTTCTCGGGCTGCCCGCGGCGCTGCATAGCGTGCCGCTCTTCGCGGTGGGCGCGGCGACGGCGGCAGCGGCACGCGGCGACGGCTTCACAGATGTGCGCAGCGCCGACGCGGACGGCGCCGCGTTGCGCTTGCTGGTGCGGGGCAGCGTGGCAGGGCCGCGGCCCGTGCTGCTTCTGCCCACCGCGCGCGGGCAGGGCGCGGCACTGGCGGCTGGGCTGCGGGCTGATGGCTTCACGTTGCATCGCCGCGCGGTGTACGAAGCCCGCCGCGCTCGATCGTTGCCGGGCTGCGCGCGCGCCGCGCTCGCGGACGGGCTGCAGGCAGCCTTGTTCTTCTCGGCCGAGACGGCGCGCGCCTTCGTCACGGCGATCCGGCGTGCCGGTCTCGTGGACGCGACCCGCGATGTCGACGCGTGCGCTATCGGCGCGGCGGCAGGCATGGCATTAGAGGGGCTGCCCTGGCGGCGCGTGCGCGTCGCTGCCCACCCGACTCAGGACGATCTGCTGGCATTGCTGAGATGAGCGACGAGCATTCTCCCATCCCGCCAGAACCCACCACGATCGACGCCGAGCCCGCGCCGGCGGAGGTGCCGCCTTCAGAGGCGCCCGAACCGCCGCGCGCGACTCCACGGCGACGGCGCCAGCTGACACTGGTGCCGTGGATCTATGCGCTCGCCTTGGTGGTGCTGGGTGGGGCAGTGATGTTCCTCTGGTGGCACCCCACAGGAGTCCAGTCTCAGCCGGCTGAGGCGGAACGGGTGGCGGCGCTAAACCAGCAGGTTGAGACACTCGGCGCCGAGGTGAAGCAGCTCGCGGCGCGGCCGGCGGGACAGCCGCAAGAGATCTCGGCCTTGCAGGCACAGCTCGCCGCCTTGGCTGCGCGCCAGCCTGCCACGCCGGACCTCTCCGGCCTGGAGCGCCGGATCGACGCACTAGAGCAGCGGAAGCCGGAGCAGGCCGCGCCGGCACCGGATCTGGCGCCAGTGCAGCAGAAGGTCGCGGCGCTTGAGCAGCAGGTCGCTGCGCTGACGCAGGCGGGCCAGGCGCCCGCGCAATCCGGGGCGGATCAGACGGCGCTCGCGGCGCAAAGCCAGCAGGTTCAAGAGCAGCTCAAGGCGCAAAGCCAGCAAACGCAAGAACAGCTGGGAGCGCAAAGTCGCCAAACCCAGGAACGGCTGACGGCGCAAAACCAGCAGGTTCAGGAGCGGCTCCAGCAGGTGCAAGACCGCCTGACGACGCTCAGCACGCAAGCGCAGGATCAACTGACGGCTCTGAACAAGCAAATCCAGGATCGTTCAGCGGCGATGAGCCAGCAGATCGCGGCCTTGTCGGGGCGGATCGACGGGTTTGCCGCCTTGCGCGACGACATCGGCCAACTCGACCAGAAGCTGGACCAGCTTGGGCGCGAGCAACAGGGCGAGACCGAGAAAATACAGTCGCTCACCACCGCCCAGAAGAATGCCGAGTCGGGGCTGACAAGCCGGATTGGGAACAATGAGACCGTCATCCAGGAGCTGCGCGACGCTGTTCGCAAGCTTGATGCCGGCCTCAACCGGGCGACGACCGCGGCGCAGGCGCAAGCGGCGCTGGCGGCGCTGGCGGCTGGGCGTCCGGTCGGTACGATCTCGGGTGCCCCGTCGGCCGTCACGCGGTATGCCACGGAGCCGCCGCCCACCTTGGCTGAGTTGCGGCGCAGTTTCGACGCGGTGGCGGCGCAGGCGCAAGCGGCCAGCCGCCCGGCCGGTCAAGGAGACGGCTTCCTGGATCGGGTCTGGACCCGCGCGCAGGGCTTGGTGACGGTCCGCCAAGGCGATCACGTTATCGTGGGTGATCCCGCCGCCGGCGTGATCGCGCAGGCCCGCGAGGATCTCGATGTCGGCGACTTGGCTGGGGCGGTCGAGGCGGTCTCGAAAATGACTGGTCCGGCGGCGCCGGCGATGGCGGGCTGGCTGCAATCGGCCCGGTCGCTGCTGGCGGCCCGCACGGCGCTGATCGGCATGGCGGGGCAGGGCTGATGGGACGGGTTCTGCTCTGGCTGGTCGTCGCCGGAATCGCCGTCTTCTTCGCTTGGTGGCTCGCCGCCTTGCCCGGCACCGTCACCGCGACCGTCGGCTACACGACGGTGCAGATGTCGGTTTCCGTCCTCACTGTCTGTCTGCTGCTCGCGCTTGTCGTCCTTTATGGGCTGTTCCGCCTTTTGAGCGCCCTTATCCACTTGCCTCGCCGGCTGCGTGCCCGCCGGGCATTGGCCCGCCGTCGGGCCGGAGACGTGGCGAGCACGCGGGCGCTGGTGGCACTCGCCGCGGGCGAGATCGCGGATGCGCGGCGGGAGGCGGCGCGGGCGCGGCGCCTGCTGGGCGACACGGCTCAGACTTTGCTGCTGACCGCCGAGGCGGGCGAGCGCGCCGGGCGCGCGGACGAGGCGACCCGCGCGTTCGAGACCCTGACCGAGCGCTCCGATGCCGCGTTCCTGGGCTATCGCGGCCTGCTGCGCCAAGCGATGGACCGGCAGGATTGGGCCGAAGCGGCGTTGCTCGCCCGTCAGGCGGAGGAGGCGCATCCGGGTGCCATCTGGGTTCGGAGGGAACGGTCACAGCTGGCGATCCGCACTGCCAACTGGACAGAAGCCCTGGCACTGGCCGATGCTGACGCACCAAAGGCTTCCCTGGCGGCAGCGGCCGCCGAGGCGGAGACGGATCCTGCGCAGGCGATGAAGCTTGCGAAACGGGCCTGGAAGGAAGATCCCGGACTCGACTCCAGCCGCGCTCGCCTATGCGCGACGGCTGCGCGAGACGGGCGCGGAGAAGCGCGCCCAGGCGGTGATCCGCCAAGCCTGGACACAGGCGCCGAATCCGGCGCTGGCCGAATTCGCGCTTGCGGGCATTACCGACAAGCTAGCCCGCGCGCAGGCGGCGCAGCGCTTGGCTCAAGAACATCTCGAACACCCGGAGAGCCGGTTCCTGCTCGCCTCCACCGCCCTGGCGGCCGGCCTCACGGGGGAGGCACGCCGGCAAGCCGAAGCGGCGCGGGAGGCCGGGATGAACCAGCGTCGCCTATGGCTGCTGCTCGCGGAAATCGAGGAAGAGGAGGGGGGCGACACCGAGGCGGGCCGGCGCGCGCAGCGCGATGCCTTGCGCCACGCCGCCGCCGCCGATCCCGACCCTGCCTGGGTTTGCGAGAACTGCCACACCGCGCATGCGACGTGGCATCCCGCCTGTCCCCATTGCGGCGCGGCTGGAACCGTGCGCTGGACCAGCGCTAGGCAGCCGCCGCAACCAACGCTGTTGCCGATCGCACACGAGCCGCCAGGGGAATTGGTCTAGCAAAAGGTAGTCGCCTCGTTCCCTTCCTCTCCCCCCTCCCGCAAGGGAGGGAGGAGAGGCCTGCTTGTGGGAGGAGTCAGGAACGGGGTGTTCGAAGCGATGGGCCAAGCGGGCCTAAGCGCTCGTGCGCCTTCAACGAGTACCCTGAAGCGTGGCTCTGCTAGCGGGAGCGGCTTTGGCCTGGGCAAACTGGTTGGAGCGCGCCGTGGTCGTCTTGGGGGCGTTCACCGCCCGCGCCTGATACAACTCAACGATACCGGGCCAGCTGTTGTTCCAGGACGGGGAGCCGGGAGGGGCGCCCTGTGCCAGGGCGGCGCCGCTGCCAATAGCGGATAGCAAGGCTGCGGCAATCGCGATCTTCTTCATCTGAGTCGGTCTCCTGTCCGCCGCACCATGCGGGGGACACCGACCCATATAACTGCACAGCGTTCAGTTTACAAGGTTCACTTAGCGAGTCCGTCGACGATCATCTCGATTACTTGATCAATCAGGCAGTCGGGGGGCGTGGTGACGTGTTTCGCCTGGTCCAGCAGCAGCGCCGTGGTGCCGTGCAGACAAGCCCAAACGGCCTCGGCGGCGGGCAAGGAAGGGCCAGGACGGAGCAGCCCGGCCGCCATCATCTCCTCGATGCCGTGCTGGAGGATCGCGAAGGAGTGGTCCGCCGCCTCAATCGCCTGGAGCGTGTCACAGGGCTTACAGGCCGTGCGGCTGGCCGAGGCCGAGGAGGAAAGAAAGGTCAGCCGGTAAGCGTCAGGGCGCGACAGGCCGAACTCGATATAGGCGCGCAGTCCGGCACGAAAGCGCTCCGGCAGGGGCACATCGCCTCGCTGGTTGGCCTCGAGCACCGCGACGAGCTCCGTGAACGTCGCTTCGGCGATTGCTTGAAGAATCGCGTACTTGTCAGGAAAATAGACATACAGCGCGGTGGTGGAGACGCCCACAGCGGCCGCGATGCGCCGCATCGTCGCGTGCGAGAAACCTTCCTCCAGGAAGATGCGCGAGGCCGCGGCCAGGATCTCGCCCCGACGGCTGGGGCCTTGGCCGCGCGGCTTGCGGACGCGCACGCAATCGTGAACAACGGCTGACATGACAAAATAAAGTGTAGTGATGCGCGCCATGGAGATCAATCGAGGCGGATCAAGATTGGTTGTTGGCAAGGCAATCTCGCTCGGCGCTTCGGTCACTTCACGGTCAGGGTCATGGCGAAGCGTTCCGCATCCGTCGGCTTCATCCTTGCCACGCTCGCGACGGATGCGCTTGGCTTTGGCATCGTCGTGCCCATCGTGCCGGAACTGGTGCGGCACCTGTCGCATCAAGGCGCATCCGGCGCCTCGATTTGGGTGGGGGCACTGCTGGCCGTGTTCTCCGTCACCCAGTTCATCGCCGCGCCGGTGCTGGGTGGGTTGAGCGACCGTTTTGGGCGCCGCCCGGTCCTGCTGATGTCCCTGTCAGGCGTATGCGCGAACTACCTGATGCTCGCATGGGCGCCGAGCCTTGGCTGGCTGTTCGCCGGCCGGGTGATCGCGGGAGCGACCTCGGCGAACGTCTCGGCGGCGACCGCCTACATCGCCGATGTGACCCCGCCGCAGCGCCGGGCGCAGCGCTTCGGGCTAGTGGGGGCGATGTTCGGTCTGGGCTTCGTGCTCGGCCCGGCGCTGGGCGGGGTGCTGGGCACGTACGGTGTGCGGCTGCCTTTTCTCGCTGCGGCGGGGCTGGCCTTCTGCAACGTCCTGTACGGCCTTCTGGTCCTGCCCGAGAGCCTGCCGCGCGAGCGCCGCCGGCGTTTCCAGTGGCGTCGGGCAAATCCGGTCGGCTCGCTGGCGGTCATATTGAGCAGTCCAACATTCATCCGTCTCGGCTTGGCTTGGTGCTGCGCCTGGTTCGCGATCGGCGCGCTCCAGAGCAGCTTCGTGCTGTCCAACAACCTGCGCTTTGGCTGGGGCACGCGGGAGAATGGGTTCGCCCTGGCCGCCGTGGGCGTGACCCAGGCGCTGGTGCAGGGGCTTCTCGTGCGGCGCGTCGTGCCCCAACTCGGCGAGCGCCAGGCGGCGCTGACCGGCTACACGTTCGCCGCATGCGCCTATGCCGCTTTCGCCTTCGCCCGGGCGGGATGGGCGATCTACCTGGGGGTGGTGCTGCAATCCTTTGGCGCCATCGCCGGGCCAGCGGTGCAAGCCATGATTTCCGCCAACGCCGGGCCGGACCGGCAGGGCGAGATACAGGGCGCGCTGGCGTCCCTGCAAGGACTGACCGCGATCGTTTCGCCCCTGGCAGCGGGCTGGCTGTTCGGCGCGTTCACCGGACCCGACGCGCCAGTGTACTTCCCCGGCGCACCGTTCCTGATGGCGGTGCTCACCTACGTGATCGCTTCTGCCTCGATCCGCGGCATTCCGCGCGACCTGGCTGGCACGCAGCCTCGTCCGGCCTGACCGCGCTGCCGGCGCGAGCGGAATCTGCTCGCGTCGGCTTGATATTCCCAGCTAGAACGATATCGGATCATTCCGGAATCTTCATGCGAATTCTTTACAGCCACCGCATTCAATCCCGCGACGGCCAGAGCGTCCACCTGGAGGAGCTCGTCGCTGCCCTGCGGCGAGCCGGACACACAGTGCTGGTTGTGGGGGCCGGCATGTACGACGCAGGCACGTTTGGCGGCGAGAACCGGCTGGTGGGACTGATCCGGCGCCATTTGCCGCACCTGGTTGGGGAACTGGCCGAGATTGCCTACAATGTCCCCGCCTATATGCGCCTTGCGCGCGCTGCCCGGTCATTCCAGCCGGACGTGATCTACGAGCGCTACAACCTCTTCTATGTCGCCGGCGCCCTGCTTGCCCGGCGAACACGCGTACCCTTCTACCTGGAGGTCAACGCGCCGCTCGCCGACGAGCGGAGCCGCGAGGGCGGGCTCGGGCTGATTGGCTTGGCGCGGGCGATGGAGCGGTTCGTCTGGAAGAGCGCGGACCGGATCGCCGCCGTGACTGGCGTGCTTCGCGACATCATCGCCACCCAGGGCGCGCCGCGCGCGCGGATCGAGGTGGTCGCGAATGGCATCGACATGGCCTGTTTCGCGGCGATCCCCGCGCCGTCCGGGCAGGATGAGACGGTCACGCTCGGGTTCATCGGCTTCATGCGGGCTTGGCACGGGCTGGACCGGCTGCTGGAGGCTGTGGCCCGGCACGGTGGGGAGCGAGTGCGGGTGCTCATCGTGGGCGACGGCCCGGCGCTGCCGGAGTTGCGGCGCCAAGCCGAGACGCTGGGTCTGGCGTCCCGCGTGCGCTTCACCGGCCTGGCTGACCGAGCAGCGGTGCCTCCCCTGCTGGCCGAGATGGACATTGCCATCCAGCCCAAGGCGGTCGCCTACGCCTCGCCGCTCAAGGTGTTCGAGTACATGGCCGCCGGTCGCGCCATCGTGGCGCCCGACCAGCCCAACATTCGGGAAATCCTCACCCATGGGGAGACGGCGCTGCTGTTTGACCCAGCGGAGCCGGATGGGGTGTGGCGGGCTATCCTGCAACTGGTCGAGGATGCGTCCTTGCGCCACCGCTTGGGCCTGGCAGCGCGGGCGGAGATCGCGCGCCGGGACTACACGTGGCGCGTCAATGCCGAGCGAGTCGCCGGCTGGGGGCACGCCGATCTGGCCTACCGCGCCGCGCCGGTCACGGCTGCGTTGGAGCCAGCACCGCCTCGGCCGTGATCGTGGCCGTGACCTCGATCGGGCCCTGCTCGACACTCGGTCCCGGCGCCGCGACCATCATGGCCGCGCGCATCGGCATCACCGGAGGGGGCTCGGGGGTGAGCCGCACCGTGCGGAACGACACGAACCGCAGCGCGAGCAGCCCGGCCGCGTCCTCGGCGCGCTTTCGCAGATCGCCGAGGGCCTGACGCAGCGCCTGGTCGCGCGCGGCGCGCGTGGCCTGGGAGGACAGCCGCCAGCCGAGCTGTTGGACGGCCAGGCCCTGTTTTTGGAGCGCTCCGACCAGGGAGAGCAACGCCGGGCCATCCTGGGCGGACAAGTCAAGTGTTTGGCTCGCCCGCCAAGCCGGAACCGCGTTGCCAGGTTGCTCCGGCACCAGCCAAACCGCGTATTGCCCCGTTGCCGGGGTGATGCCCTTGGCCTGGCGCGCGGTATCCAGGGCCTGAGCCATCGTCCGGTTCACCGCTTCCTGGGCCGCCGCCGGTTCCGAGGCGGACGCCTCGGCGTGCAGCGAGGCCGTGATCTCATCCGGCTGGGCCATGACGGTCGCGGTCTCGGAGAAGTCGAGGATCGTCTCGGCTCGCGCCGGCGTTGTGACGAGTGCCAGGCCGGAGACAAACACAGCGGTCGCGACGAACCGATCGATCATCGCGCAACCCTGACGCCGCCCGTGTTGACGGGCAACCCCTTGCCGCTAGGCTCGCGCCCATGCTGGGGAGCCGAATCCGGCCGGACATCGAGACATGCCCCTCTGGCTTCCCGTCACCCTCGCCGCAGCGCTGTGCCAGTGCTGGCGCACTGCAATACAGGCGAAGTTGCGTGCTGTACTCTCGGTCAACGGTGCCGGCTTTGTCCGCTTCCTCTATGGCGTGCCGGCCGCGCTCGTGTTCCTGCTGGCCGCCGGTGCCGCGAATGGGTTCGGCTGGCCCGTTCCCAGCTGGCGAATGCTCGCCTTCTCCGCCGCCGGCGGTCTGACCCAGATTCTCGCGACCAACCTTCTGATCATGGCGTTTGGCTTCCGCAACTTCGTTGTCGGCACCGCTTACGCCAAAACCGAGGCGGCACAGACCGCCATTCTCGCGCTGATCATACTACAGGAGGCTCTGCGTCCCCTGGCCTGGGTCGGTATCGCCATCGGGCTCATCGGCGTGCTGACCCTCTCCCTGGCCGGACGCGGCCTCCGTACGCGCCAACTCCTCGCGGCGACGGTGCAGCCCGCCGCGATCACCGGCCTTGCCGCCGGTTTCTTTTTCGCCATCACCGCTGTTCTCATCAAGCTCGCCAGCCGCGCCGTAACGGGAGGCAACGTGTTCGAGCGCGCCCTGCTTGTGCTATGCGTTACCACCGTCTTGCAGACGTTGATGCAGGGCCTCTATCTGGCGGTGCGCGATCCGGCGGAGTTGCGCAAGGCGATCGCGGCATGGCGCAGCGCGGCCTGGGTCGGCCTGCTCTCGGCGGCGGGCTCGGCCTGCTGGTTCACAGGGTTCGCGCTCACCGATGTGGCTCGGGTTCGCTCTGTAGGCCAGATCGAAGTCGTGCTGACGCTGATTTTCGGGCGCTTCTATCTCAAGCAGCAGCTAAAGCCGGGCGATGCGTCCGGGCTGGTGCTGGTGGTTGCCGGCGTGTTGCTGATTGCGCTTTCCGGGCGGTAGGCCAACCGGACAGGCCCGCAATCCGTTCCGGAGCGCGATCTGTCGGCGTACGCACCTCAAACGGTCAGCGCCTTCACGGTGTGGACTGAACTCTCGGAGTGATCCTGCGGGCGATACGGCGTGAACCTCATGCAACCACAACCGTCAGTTCGGCGGTGGGCGACTCACGGCGTCGATATAGCGCCGCACGGACATCTCCATGGCCTGCTTGCCGCCAGTCCGTATGACCCGCTCCCACCAGGCGCCGTAGATCGGATCGAAGGGCCAGGGCGCGAGCACGTCGGCGATGTGCTGGACGCTGGTGGCGTCGAGCGGGATCAGGTCCGGGTAGCTCCGCATGAAGCTGACCTTCTTGTCCGGCCCGACCTGCACGATGTCGCCCGACAGCAACGCGCCACGCCCCCCTGCCCCCTGTGCCCAATGCAGCACCGTGCCTCCCGCGAAATGCCCGCCGCAGCGGATCAGCGTGGCGCCCGGGCCAAGCGTGTGTGTCTCGCCGCTCCAGAAGCGGATCGCCGGGTCCGGGCGCATCACCCATTGCCGGTCCGCCTCGTGCAGGAACACCGGGACATTGCCGAAGGCGCGGCTCCATTCGACCATCGCCGTATAGTAGTGCGGATGAGAGATCGCGATAGCGGCCACCCCCCCGAGGGCACGCACGATCTCGATCGTGGCCGGGTCGATGAAGCTGATGCAGTCCCACAAGACATTGCCGTCCGCCAGGCGCAACAGCAACGCGCGCTGGCCGATGGCGAAGGGCGGCTCGGTGCCGATGCCAAGCAGCCCTGGCTCCTCCTGGCCGAACGCGTTGTGGTGCGTCCGCGCCATCTTGCCAAGCGTCGTCCAGGACTGCCCGAGCGGGTTCACGTATTGCCGCTCCTCCCGGCAGATCGCGCACGCGTCGGGGGGCCTGTCCGAGGGCGGGAACTGCGTGCCGCACGTCGTGCAGATGAAGGCTTCGTGCATCATGCATATCCCATCGCCGCTGCGGCCGCTGATCCTAGCCCACCATCGCCTCGGCCGCGCCACGGTCCACGTCTTCGACGCGGGCCGGCTGCCACTTGGGCGTGCGGTCCTTGTCCACGACCATCGCTCGCACGCCCTCGATGAACTCATGACCAGCGGTCACGGTACGGGTGGCGCGCAGCTCGGCGTCCAGGCAGGCGGGCAGCGTGCGCCCAGCGCCCTGACGAAGCAGGCGCAGCGACCACACGAGCGAGCTGGGCGACATCGTCCGCAGCGTCTTGACGGTCTCGCGCGCGAACGTTCCGCCATTAGCCTCCAGGCGCGCGATGATCTCGGGCACGCTGTCGGCGGCGAAGGCGTGGTCGATCACCGCCCGGTGCGGGGCCATGGAGAAATCCGGCAGCGCCGCCGCGTGGACCGCGAGCGCCGCGACGCCGTCGCGCGCCGCGGCGGCGGACAGCGCGGCAAGGCCGGCGCGCGGGACGAAATGCGTCGCCAGACCGGCGTGGACGGCGTCCGCCCCCTGCACGCGCGCGCCGGTCAGCGCGAGATAGGTGCCCAAGGCGCCGGGCAGGCGCGGCAGGACGTAGGTGGCGCCAATGTCGGGGAAGAACCCGATCGCTGTTTCCGGCATGGCGAACAGCGCGTGCTCGCTCGCCACGCGCGCCGTCCCGTGAACCGACACGCCAATGCCGCCGCCCATGCAGATCCCGTCCACCAGCGCGACATAGGGCTTGGGGAACGTCGCGATCAGCAGGTTCAGCGCGTATTCCTCGCTGAAGAACGCCTCCACCTCCGCCTTGCGGCCGTCGAGCTGACTTTGGCGGATAGCGCGGATATCGCCGCCAGCGCAGAAGGCCCGCTCGCCCTCGCCCTCGATCACGACGGCGTGGACCGATGGGTTCTCGCTCCAGCCTTTCAACGCGGCCGTGATCGCGCGTATCATGCCGATATCGAGCGCGTTCAGCGCCTTCGGGCGATTGAGTCTAATCCGCCCGACGCGCCCATCCTGGGCCGCGACCACGCTGGCTTCCTGCATTCCGCTGATCTCCGTGTTTCAGCCAGCCTAACCTGCCGAAGGTGCGTTGCCCATGCGGCGCGCGGATTGTAGCGTCGGGCGGGATGTCAGTCGGACCCTCACGATGCGCGTGCGCGCTGATTGGCGCTGCCGCCCTGCTCGCCGCGTCGTTGGTGACGGCTGGGGCGCGCGACCTCTCGTTGATGCTTCGCTACCCTGGGCTGCTCCAACCCTGGCAGACGGTGTTCATCGCTCCGTTCACCGAGGCAACGGGCATCAAGGTCACCTCGGGTGTTTGGCCAGGCGGAACTGAGGTGCTCGCCCAACAGGCGAAGGCGCCGGAGAACGGCTGGGATTTGGTCATGGTAAACGGAGAGGAGCTGGCCGCCGGCTGCGCCGGTGGGGCGCTTGAGAAACTGGACTGGAACCAGATCGGCGGACGCGAGCATTACCTTCCCATTGCGGTTTCCGATTGCGGAGTGGGCGCGACCCTATCCAGCATCGTGCTCGCCTGGGATCGCGACAAGTTGGCGGGAAGCGCGACCTGGGCGGACTTCTGGGACGTCACGCGGTTCCCAGGCAAGCGCGGCCTGCACCGGGGTGTGCAAGGCAACCTGGAGATCGCGCTGATCGCCGACGGCGTGGCCCCCGGCGACGTCTACAAGGTGCTTGGCACCTCGGATGGCGTTGACCGAGCGTTCCGCAAGCTGGATCAGCTCCGTCCCTATGTTGTGTGGTGGGACACGCCCGCGGACGCAAGCCGCATCCTGGCCTCAGGGGACGTGCTGATGACCAGTGCGCCCAGTCCGGCGGTCGAGGAGGCGGCGCGTGCGGGACACCGGAATTTCGCGGTTCAATGGACCGACAGTCTGATGGACATCCTGAGTTGGAGCATCATGAAGGGCAGCCCGCAGATGCGGGACGCGATTCAGTTCCTGTATTTCTCCGGCACTCCCGCCATCGAGGCGCGGCTCTCCACGGCGGCGAACGAAGGCGGCCTGGCCAAGGGCGCCAGCGACTTGGTTCCGCCGGAGCTTGCCGCCATGTCGCCGACCAGCCCCGCCAACCTGCAAGGCGCGCTCCGGCTGGACGTCGCGTTCTGGCAGTCGAACTTTGCCAAGCTGCGCCAGCGGTTCGAGGGGTGGTTGGCGCACTGACCCATTGCCCATGGCGGACTCGCAAGCAGGCTTGACGGCACGCGTGGATGGCGGCGCGCACCGCTTCGTGTTTACCGGCCGGCTCGATGTGGCCGGCACAGGACATGTCTGGCGCTCGACGCTGGCAGCCGCCGCGCGGGCGCGCGGGCAGGGGCTCGCTTTCGACCTGACCGGCGTCAAGGGTTTCGACATGACCGGCGCCGCGTTGCTCGCCTCTGCGGAATCGGCCCACGGCGGAAGAGCGGCGATCGAGGGTGCGGACGAGCGCGTGCTGCATCTGATCGCGCGTGCGCGCGACGCCCAGGGAAAGCCCCGTGCGGCGGTCAGGCCGCTGCCACGAATGCCGATCTCCTGGCGCGACTTCTTGCTCGGCGTCCGCGCGGCGGCAGACGGGGTCGCGTTCCTTGGAGACGTGGTGCTGGCGGTCCTGGCGCTGCCCTCGCGCTGGCGAATGCTGCGCGGGGCGGAGCTGCTGCGCCACGTCGATCAGGCAGGCGTGCGCGCCCTGCCCCTGGTGATCGGGCTCGGCTTCCTGATGGGGCTGATCCTGGCGTTCCAATCGGCCATGCCGATGCGCAAGTTCGGCGCCATCCTCTATGTCGCGAACCTCGTCTCGGTCAGCCTGCTGCGTGAGTTGGGGCCGCTGTTGGCCGCTACGATCCTGGCGGGCCGCACGGCCTCGGCCTACGCCGCCGAGATCGGCACGATGAAGGTGAACCAGGAAATCGACGCGCTCGTGAGCATGGGGCTCGATCCGCTCACCATGCTCGTGCTGCCCCGGCTGGCCGCGGCGCTGCTGGTGATGCCGTTCCTGGCGCTGGCGTTGGACGTCGCCGGACTGGTCGGAATGGCGGTGGTGATGAAGAGCTTCGGCTTCGATGTGGGGGTGGTGGAGGCGCAGGTGCAGGACCTGGACCACCACCGGCGACCTCGTCGGCGGACTGGCCAAGGCCGCGGTCTTCGGCGCGGTGATCGGCGCTGTCGGTTGTCGCTCCGGCCTCGCGACCGGGGTGGGGCCACGCTCGGTGGGCCTGTCGGCCACGGCGGCCGTGGTCGGGGGCATTGTCGCGACCATCGTGCTCGACGGCGTCTTCGCCGTGTTCTTCAGCCGGCTCGGCGTGTGATCGACGTACCGGTGATCCGGGCCTGGGGACTGGCACAGGTCTTCGGCGCCCGGCCGATCTTCCGCGACGTGTCCTTCGAGGTCGCCGCCGCCGAGGTGTTCGTCATCCTGGGCGGCTCAGGCAGCGGCAAATCGACACTGCTGCGGCAATTGATCGGTCTTCTGCCGCCGACCGCGGGGCGCATTGAGATCGCGGGCGTTCAGGTCACGGGCCGCAATGGCGAGGCGGCGCGGCGGCAAGTCCAGCGGCGCATCGGCGTCATGTTTCAATCCGGCGCTCTATTCGGCTCGATGACGCTCCTGGAAAACGTCATGCTGCCGCTCGAAATGTTCACCGACCTTCCGGCCGAGGCGCGCGCGGCCGTTGCGCGGGTCAAGCTTGGACTGGTGGGGCTGGCCGATGCCGCCAGCCTCTATCCCGCCGAGATCTCCGGCGGCATGGCCAAACGCGCGGGCATCGCGCGCGCGATGGCACTTGATCCGCCAATTTTGTTCCTTGACGAACCCTCGGCCGGGCTCGACCCAGTCACGTCCGCCGAGCTAGACGAGCTGATCCTGGATCTCCGCTCCTCGCTCCGGGCGACGTTCGTGGTCGTCACCCACGAGCTTGCCTCCATCCTGAACATCGCGGATCGGTGCATCATGCTGGATGCTCATGCCTTCCCCGACGCGGGTGGCATCATCGCCACGGGCGTGCCCAAGCACCTGCGCGAGGAGAGCGATGATCCCCGCGTGCGGGCGTTCTTCCGCCGCGAGCCGCTTGGAGCTGTCGAATGAACGGAAGGGCGGCGCCGCTGCGGGTGGGCTTGCTGATCGTGGGCCTGATCGTGCTCCTGCTGGCCCTGATCTGGTTCCTGCGCGGCGGGCAGGTGCGAAACGGCGCAATGTTCGTCACGTATTTCTCCGAATCAGTGCAGGGCCTGGAGGTGGGCTCGAAGGTGGAGTACCGGGGCGTAACGGTTGGGCGCGTCGTGCAGCTCGGGGTGGTCAGCGCGATTCACGGCAGCGAGAAGCAGGATGTGGTCGATCCGCTGCTCCGACAGGTCTATGTCCGGTATTTGGTGGACACGGACCGGATCGGTCACTTCGAGAATGTGGAGGACGCGGTTCGCCTTGGCCTGCGCGCGCGGCTGAACACGCAATTTATCACCGGTCTTAAACCCCGTCCGGTTTGAGAGGTGTGGTTTCGGAGGCAGGGTCCCTATCTCCAGGGGATGATGAAACTTAGCCTTGTTCGCTCCTGTCATGCTGCGCGTTGACCATGCCCGGTGGGGCCAGACGCCGGAGGACCTGCGTCGGCTCGCAACGAGCGCTGCCCATCAACGCACTCGCGAGCGCTTCTTGGCGCTTTACGAGATCACCGAAGAGAGTTGCGCCACGCAGGTTGCCGAACGCACTGGCCGCCACCCGCAGACCGTGATGGAGTGGCTGCACCTCTACAACGAGCGTGGCCCCGAGGCGCTGACCTACCGACGCACTGGCGGCCGTCCCCCCTTTGTCCCGCCATCGCCGCCGTACTCGGCGCAGAGCTCCGTGCGGCCCAGCAGGCTGCGGCCAGCCCATCCGTAGCCGGAGCTGATCCGCCGCCGCGCTGGACGCTCAAGCGCCTGGTCGGCTGCGTGCGGGCGCGGTTCGGCCGTCCCTGCTGCCGCGAGACCATCCGCGCTGCCCTGCACCGGCTGGACCTGTCGTGGAAGAAAGCCCGCAAGCTGCTCGGTCGCGCCGATCCCGAACGGCGCGCCGCCTTTCTCGACCGGCTACGGCCGGTGCTGGACAGCGCCCAGCGCGATCGGCACGTGCTGGTCCACCTCGACGAGGCGCACATCCACCAGGACGCCGATCTCGGCTACGGCTGGGGCGAGCGCGGCAAGCGCTTCCACGTGGCCTCCTGCTCGCCCGGCCTCGCCGCCAGGGTCTCGCTCTACGGCCTCTACCTCTACAACGAAGGCCAGGTGCGGCTATGGCCCTATGCACGGGCCAACGGCGAACACACGATCGATGTGCTGCACCGGCTCCGTGCCGAGTTCCCCGATGGCATGCTCGTCGTGATCTGGGACGGTGTGCCCTGTCACCGGGCCAAGGCGGTATGGGCCGCCGCTGCCAGCCTGGGCATCACGCTCATGCCGCTGCCGGGCTACAGCCCGGACCTGATGCCGGTCGAGGCGCTGTGGCGCTGGCTGCGCGAGGACGTCACCTACCATCACTGCCACGCCACGGCCGACGACCTGACCCGGCGCGTCGCCCTGTTCGAGGCCAAGGTCAACCAAGACTCTTGCGTCGTCGCCGATCGCCTCTGGGTCAAGGACTGCCTCGATCCCGAGGAGGAGAAACTACGATTCTCAAACTAGACGCGGTTTAGTTACATCGACTTGGACTTTGTTTCCCCGGCTGCCTATCCGGTTCCCAACTTGCCTTGGACGCCGGAGGCGGCGTTCGTGCCATCCATACCCAGCGCGTTTGCTCAGGTGCAAGATGCCGGGCGCCAGCTCCTGGCCAAGCTGGACAAGGTCGATGTGACCCGGTTGGTAGACTCGCTCATCACCCTGTCCGAGACGGTCAGCAACGAGTTGTCGAGCGGGGACGTTCATGGAACCCTGACATCGGCGACCTCCTTGCTCAATTCGGCCAACACGGCGGTCAAGGGTGCGGACCTGCCCGGACTTACCGCCGATCTGCGCAAGACCTCGGACACGCTGCGGGCACTCGCGACGAGCCCCGAGCTGAGCGGGCTACTCAGCCAGGGGGCTTCGGCGACCGAGCGGCTGGCGCAGTTGACCGGGCGCATGACGGCTTTGATCACGGCGCTGGAGAGCACTGTTCGACAGGTCAGTGGCGGCACCGCGCAGCTTCAGGCTGGGCTCGCGCCGCTGGTGCGCAACATGCAGGTGGCATCCGAGAATCTGCGCGAGCTGACCGCCTCACTCCGGCAATACCCCGCTCAGGTATTGAGCGGGCCGCCACCGCCGGTCAGGGGTCCGTTGCGATGATTGCACGAAGGGCGCTGCTGACTGCTGGAGCCGCGGCGCTTACTGGGTGCAGCCTGTTGCCAAAGCCCGCCTACATTCAGCGCACGACTTGGTCCTTGGCGATCATGCCCCCGGAGCAACGGCCTACGCGGGCGCATGGGAAGGTGCTCTTGGTGCGGGACTTCCAGGCGGCACCGGGTTTCGATCAGCTCGGGGTTCAATGGCTGAACGCGAATGGCAGCGTGCATGTCGATTTCTACAACCTGTGGGAGGTGCCACCCGCCCAGACCGCTGCCTACGACGCCCGACGGTGGCTTGCCGCGTCCGGGCTGTTTGCGGCGGTTGTCGGCCCGGATAGCGGGCTGATGGCGGATCTGACCCTGGAAGCGGAGCTGGCGCGCTTCATCGCCGATCCGCCCCAGGAAGGGAGTGCGGCTCTGTCCATCACGCTGCTGAACGAACGGATCGTGCCCACCCGCGTGCTGACGCAGCGCACCCTCGCCGCCACCGCGCCAATGCCGACGCCCACGCCGGCCGGCGTCGTTGCGGCGCAACGCGCGGCGCTGGCCGACGTGCTGCGCCAGGTCACGGAAGTGCTGGCGCGGTACGCTTGAGGGCGTTCGCCAGCTCCTGTCTCTCACACACCGTCATGCCCGTCCTTGTCACGGGCATGACGGGAAGTGCTGGCAGACCCGGCGGATATTTCCTCCTATGCCGCCTTGCGCCCGTGCAGTGCCTGCCAGACTGTCTCCGGCGTCGCCGGCATGTCGAGATGGGTCACGCCGTCTTGGGCCAGGGCGTCCAAGATGGCGTTCATCACCGCTGGCGGGCTGCCCACGGCGCCGGCCTCACCCGCGCCCTTTACCCCGAGCGGGTTGGTCGCGCACGGAATCTCAAGGAACTCCACCTCGATGTCGGGCAGATCGGCGGCGCGGGGCAGGGCGTAATCCGTGAAGCTCCCGGACAGGAGCTGGCCGGAAGCCGGGTCGTAGACCGTGCGCTCCAGCACCGCCTGACCGAAGCCCTGGGCGACGCCGCCATGCACCTGGCCGCGCACGATCATCGGGTTCACCGCCTTGCCGACGTCGTCACTCACCTGATAGCGCACAACTTGGACATACCCCGTCTCGGGGTCGATCTCCACCTCGGCCATGTGGCACCCGTTCGGGAAGGTGTGCGCCGCGATCTGCGCCACCTCGGCGGTGTCGAGCGACACCGCGGCCTCTCCCCGCGCCGCCTTGAGGCGCTGGGTCTCCGCCAAGTCGAGGATGTCAATGCCGCGATCCGTGCCGACGATGGTGAAGCGGCCGTCGGCGAAGCTGATGTCGCCCGCCGCCGCCTCCAGCACGTCAGCCGCCGCCCGCCGGCCCTTCTCGATCACGCTGTCCGTGGTGACATAGATCGCTTGCCCCTCGGAATAGAGGCTGCGCGCCCCGCCCGTGCCGCCGCCGGTGGGGATCGTGTCGGTGTCGCCCTGACGGATGCGGATCTTCTCGCCATCGACGCCCAGACGGGTCGAGACAAGCTGGACATACGCGGTCTCGTGCCCCTGACCCGTCGACTGGGTGCCGACGAGCACGTCCACAAACCCGCCCTCCGCGAAGCGGATCTCGGCGCGTTCGCTGTCGCTGCCACCGGTGGCCTCGAGATAGTAGGAGAAGCCGAGGCCGCGCCGCCGTCCCCGCTTCGCCGCTTCCTCGCGGCGGGCCGGGAAGCCGGCCCAGTCGATGCGCGCGAGCGCGGTGTCCAGCACGGTCCGGAAATCGCCGCTGTCGTAGGTCTTGCCGACCGGGGTCGCGTGCGGCATCGCCGAGGGCGGCACCATGTTGCGCCGCCTGATCTCGGCCCGGTCGATGTTCAGCTCCCGCGCGGCCGTGTCGATCAGGCGCTCGACCAAGTAGTTGCTCTCGGGACGGCCGGCGCCGCGGTAGGCGTCCACCGGAACGGTGTTGGTGAATACCCCGATCACGTTCGCGTAGACGGCCTGGAACCCGTAGACGCTGGCAAGCACGCCGGTTCCGGCCAGGGTCGGGATGAAGGGGCCGAAATTCGACAGGTAGGCGCCCATGTTGGCGACATTGCGTGTGCGCAGCGCCAGGAACTTACCGTCCTTGTCGATCGCCAGCTCGCCCGTGGTGATGTTGTCGCGGCCCTGGGTGTCGCACAGGAACGCCTCCCCGCGATCAGCCGCCCACTTCACGGGATGGCCGAACTTGCGGCTCGCGTAGCAGGTCAGCACGTGCTCGGCGTACAGGAACAGCTTCATGCCGAAGCCGCCGCCGACATCGGGCGTGACCACCCGGAACTTGTCGCCGCCGGATGCGAATAATCCGGCGATCAGATCCTTGACCAGCCAGCCGCCCTGGGTGTTGGCGTAGAGCGTCCACCGTCCAGCCTGGGCGTCGTAGTCGGCGATCGCGGCCCGCGCCTCCATCGAGGAGACGACGATCCGGTTGTTCACCACGTCCACCCGCGTCACGTGGGCGGCTTGGGCGAATAGCGCATCCGTCTTCGCCTTGTCGCCGATCTCCCAGTCGAACACCTGGTTGCGCGCTACGTCCGGCCAGACCAGCGGCGCACCGGCATCCATCGCGCGAGCAAGCTCGGTGATCGCCGGCAGCACGTCGTAATCGACCTCCACCGCCTCGGCGGCGTCGCGCGCGGCTTGCAGCGTGTCAGCGACGACGAACGCGACCGGGTCGCCGACATGGCGCACGGCGCCATCGGCCAGCGCGGGATGCGGCGGGGTGGGCATGGTCGAGCCATCCCGGTTGTTCAGCGCGACCGCGCAGGGCAGCGTGCCGATGCCGTCAGCCTTCAGATCCGCCGCGGTATAGACCGCGCGCACTCCCGGCATCGCGGCCGCCGCGCCCGTATCCATGCGCTGTATCCGCGCCGCCGCGTGCGGGCTGCGCAACACGTAGCCATGCAGCATCCCTGGCAGCTTGATGTCGTCGGTGTAGCGTCCGCGTCCGAGCAGCAGCCGCGGGTCTTCCACGCGGCGAACGGATTGGGCAACGCCGAATTTTGTCATGCAACCGCCTCCGGGATGGCTCAGGACGACCGCCCCGGATACCCGGGGACAGGCTTACGTCTGAACCTCCAGTGTAGGCGCTCGGGCGGGAAACGCTACCCGCTCGTCCGAATCACGACTGCGATTCGGGCGAGACCACGATGCAGCCGCCATGTCCGTGTGCCAGCTTCTGGCAGGCATGTACGGCCGTCTCATGCGAAAGTCCCGTCAGGCGCGCGCGCCACAACAGGCCATGCCCCTGGTGGACGCTGGCCAGCGCGGGGTGCGAGCCGCCCAGCGCACCGTGGGCACCTGCCTTCGCGGCGTCGACCGCGTGCTCCGCTTGCGCCGCGCTTGCGTACGCACCGACCTGGATGCCCCAGCTCCCGCCCGTCGCGCGCACCGGCGCCGAGGCCGCTTCGGCACGGGCGATCAGGTGGAAGCCATGGCTATGCCGCCCCGGATCGCCCGGCGGCATCAGCAGGGCGACGCGCGTCACGACGGTGCCGGAGTCATGCTCGGCCCGAGGGGCCAGCCGCGCCACCTGGACCGCGTGCCGTGCCGAACCGTGCCGCGCCGGACCGTGATGCGTGGCCGAGGCAAGCATCACCGTCGCCCGGCCGCCATAGCGGAGACCTGGCCTGATGTAGAGGGGCAGGTCGTTCATGGCGTATGCCTCGGCGGGCGAACGCCGTTGCGGGTAAACGCCCTCCAGCGCCGGGCCGATCATGGCGACGTAGTGCCGCGTCTCCTCCGGCAGCGGGCGCTGGTTGCTCAGGTAGTCATCAAGCCGGTTCGGCCCGCCGTTATAGGCGGCCAGGAACGCCGGGGCGCCGTAGATGTCGTAGAGTTCCCGCATGTAGGCGACGCCGGCGGTGATGTTGTCGTGCGGGTCGAACGGATCGGGGCCGAGTCCGTAGCGGTCGCGCAGCTCCTCGTATGTCGCTGGCATCACCTGCATCAGGCCCATCGCCCCCTTGGGCGAGGTGGTGAGCTGGCCGTCCCGGTACTCCTGCCCATCCGATTCGACATGCATGAGCGCGCGGACCCAGGGGCTCGGCACATCGAACCGCGTGACTGCCTCGTCGATATAGGGACCCCAGGGATCGTCCGGCGGCCCCGGCGGGACGTAGTTGCCTCGCGCGTGCGCGGCGTACACCGCGGCCTGCTGCGGCGCGCTGCTCTCGGGACCCCGCGTGGCGCAGGCGGCGACCAGCGCCAGCATCGCGACGCTACCGGCCGCGCGGAGGAGGGAGGAGAACGCGGCGCGATCAGGGCGTGAGGAACGGGGCATTCGGTCGTCAGTCTCCGTCCAGGGCGAGGCCGCGCGAGCAGCCGAGCGGCACGACGACCGATACGGCCGCCGCTCATCGAATCGATCAGGTTTCGCGCCTAACCCCTTACCCGCGATCAACTCCGATAGCAAGATCGTGTCGCATCACGACGATAACATCGGAAAGTTTGGTTTTGGTGAAGGGTGCGACTCAGCCCAGGAGGTCGACCCGCCAGCTTCGCTGCTCGATGGCATCGAGCAGCGCCTCGGCGCCCAGCCCTGGCAGCCAACGCATCAAGCCGCGCGGGCGCGGGCGGAAGACGCGGGGCTTTGCCTTCTCGCCCGCTATCTCGCGGATAACGCTATCGACATCGCCGAAGCCGTCGATCAGTCCCAGCGCCAGGGCACGGTCGCCCAGCATGAAGCTGCCGTCGAACACGGATGCATCGCTGGACAGGCGCCCCCCGCGACGCGCCCGCACCCAACCCTTGAACCGCTCGTGCAGATCATCGAGCAGGTGTCGCGTGAAAGCCACATCCTCGGGCCTCTCCGGCAGGAACGGGTCGAGGCGGGCCTTGTTGTCGCCGGCCGTGTACAGCCGGCGCTCCACCCCAAGCCGCGCGAGCAGCGTCGGAAAGCCAAAGCCGCCGCCGCGCACACCGATCGACCCGACGATGCTCATCGGGTTGGCCCAGATCCGGTCAGCCGCGCACGCGAGCCAGTACCCGCCAGAGGCACCCACTTCCTGAATGACGGCATGGACCGCGACCCGGTCCTTCTCGGCGCGGCGGCGGATCAGCGCAGCGATCAAATCCGATTGCACGGGCGAGCCGCCGGGACTGTCGATGTCGAGGATGAGAGCGCGCCCGCGTGCCGTGGCGAAGGCGCGGTCGATCAGTGGCGCGGCGCCGCGCAGGTTCAGCATCCCGGCCCGTCCGGCGATCAGCCCGTGCAGCTGCACGACGGGAACACGGTGCCGCCGCCAAAAGGCGAGCCTTGCCATCACCCAACCTTTCGCGCGGCGGCCTCGCCGGACAGCCAGGCGCCGCCCACGGTGCCGGCAAGCCCGTCATGGCAGGCTTCCCCGGCGAACACCAAGCGGCCATCGGCCAGCGGCTCGGCCAGCGCCGCGCGGGCGCCCGCCTGTCCTGGGGGAGCGTACGCGTAGGCGCCCCGCGCCCAGGGATTGGCGTCCCAGCGCGTCACCAATCGGGGCCCGTCAGCGAACACCCTGTCGATGCGCGCGCCGAGCATGCGGCGCAATTCCGCCAGCGCGAAATCGGCGACCGCCGCGTCGCCCTGGCGCGCAAGCTCCCAGGCCGGCGAGCCGCCGATCCAGCCCTGCACATAGTCGCGGCCATAGGGCCAGCACTGAAAGATCATGAATGGCTCGCCCGCGCGCTCCACTCGGTGGTCGAGCGAGCAGTGTCGCGGCAGGTCCAGGCGATCCGCCGTGGTGGCGCGAAGCGCGACCTTGATGGCAAGCCCCATCGGCAACGCAGCGATGGCCTCCCGCGCGTGGACCGGTAAGCCCGGCGCGAAGCGGATTGCGCCGGACGCGAGCACGCCGGTCGAGACGGTGACGATGCACGCGCCCGCCCGCACGGTTCCGCGCGGAGTCTCGATCCGGACCCCACCCGCGCCGGACCAGTCGATGGCGGTTGCCGGGGTGTTCAGCCGGATGTCGAGCCCGGCGCCGAGCCGACGGGCGACGAAGGCGCCGATGCCGCCCTTGGGCACAAGGTTGGACCCCCAAAGCGCGTTGGACCGCCAGTCCCGCAGGCTATAGCGGTCGGCATCGACGGCGCAGATCACCGGCCCCTCCCACGCCTCGATCGTCGGCGCCCAGGGATCGTCGGGCAGGGTTCGCGCGACCGCGGCCAGGCTCGTGTCGGAGGGCTCGGCCAGGAGGCGATCGGCAGCTTCCTCGAACCGGCCCCAGGCGTCGTCGTAGTCGGCGCACTCGGCCTCGGTCGCCGGACGCGTTCCGACGAACGTGCGCTTGCATCGTATCTCGGCGGCGTTGAGCAATGTCTCACCCGCTTCCCGCGCCAAGGGAACCAGCGGGTTGCACTCGGCCGCGTGCAGCCAGATCGCGCCCATGTCGAACCAGACGGCGCCCAGTTCGGGCGGGTGCGCGGTCCATGTGCGCCCGCCAATGCGCCCGCTCGCCTCCAGCACCGCCACCCTGCGGCCCTGACCGACCAGGACGCGGGCGGCGGCCAAGCCGGCGGCACCGGCGCCGATCACCACTACGTCCAGGTCATTCATCCAAGCTCACTCCGCGAGAGGCACGGCCCCGTGATCTAGGCAGGCCAGTTCTCAGTTCCAGAGCACATTCGCGGGGTTCGCCGCCAGGTCCCCGCGCTCGACCTGCTTGACGACCTCGGTGAGGCGGGCGTGGGTCGGGGCGGGAACGCCCGCTTCGGCACCCTTCGCGGCGATGTAGCCGTTCATGAACTCGATCTCGGTGCGCCGACCCTTGGCGATGTCCTGCGCCATGGACGGACGTTGCAAGTCGCTGCGCGCCGTGGCGCGCGTGCCCGCGAGCATTAGGGCCTCGATCTCGGCGAGGGCGCCAGGATCACCCTCTCCAGCCCGCGCGAGCTGCTCGGGATCGAGCGCGCCGACCTTGCCCAGCCGGAAGCCGAGCGCCTGGCCGACCCGCACCGACTCGGCCCCAAGCCGGATGCACACGCGACGGATCGCGTCGTGGCTGTCGCGCTCGTTGGCGCCAAGGCCGGTCGCGGCGGAGATGCCGTTGCGCATTCCGTTCACGCACAGCTTGGTCCACCGTTCGCCCCAAAGGTTCTCGGTCGCGTGCGTGGTATCGACCTCGCCGAGCATCCGGGCCAGGGCCGTGACGCGAGCCGTGACCTTTCCGTGCGGCTCGCCGACATGGAGCGACGGTATGTCCGCGCGCCGCGCCATGGTGCGCCGGATATGGGCCGGCTCATACAGGTCGAGCGCGAGGCCGCCGCTGACGACGCATCCGACGGTGCGGCCCCAGCCGACGATCCCGGCCACGCGCTCGTCATTGACACAGTTCTGCATCGACACCACGAAGCCCCTGGCGGAGAGGTAAGGCGCGATCAGCATCGTCGCCCATTCGGTGTCGTACAGACTTCACCGACACGAACGCGATGTCGATCGGCGCCTCGCGGGCGATCCGCTGCACGTCGGTCAGGTGCAGCGCGGGCACCCGCACGGTCCGGGTCTCCTCCGGGGTCATGCCGGACAGCCGCATCCCGCCGGCCCGGATCGCCTCGACATGGACGGGCCAGGGGTCGATGAGCGTCACGTCATGTCCGCTCGCCGCCAGCCCCGCCCCGACATAGCCCCCGACCGCGCCAGCGCCGACGACCGCGATCCGATGGGTCATGCCGTTTCCCCGGTTGGTGCGGCGAGTGTGGGGCAGGGCGGGGGCAGCGGGCAACCCGGTGTCGCCTCCACTCTTGACAGTGCTCCGGCACGCTCCTCAGCCTCCGCCCGGAACGTGCGCAAACGCGGAGGAAACGTGATGCAGGACCAGGAATCCGAAGCCTCCCGACGCGCGCTGATGCGCGCCGCCGCCTTCGCCGCCGCGGCCGGGAGCGCCGGGGGCCTGCTTGGCGCGGCCTCGCCCGCTCGCGCCCAGGCCGCGTCCAACCCGTTCCCCAATCACCCGCGCTGGCGGTTCGTGTTCGTCAACCACGTCACCACCAACCCGTTCTTCGTGCCCACGCAGTACGGCATCCAGGACGCCTGCGCGCTGCTCGGGTGCGACTATCAATGGACTGGCTCGACGACGAGCAACGCGGGCGAGATGGTCAACGCCATGGACACCGCGATTGCTGGCAAGGCGGACGCGATTGCGGTCTCGCTCGTGGATCAGCAAGCCTTCGTTCGCCCGATCCACGCGGCGCTGGCCGCCGGGATTCCGGTGCTCTCCTACAACGCGGACGCGCCGCAGGCGGGCCGGCTCGCCTACATTGGGCAGGATCTGTTCCGCGCCGGGCAACTCATGGGCGAGCGGATCGTGCAGCTCGTGGGCGTGGGAGCAATGGCCCTGTTCATCGCGACGCCAGGGCAGTCCAACATCCAGCCCCGCGTCGATGGCGCCCAGGATGCGATCAAGAGGAGCGGCAAGAACATCACCGCCAGCGTGATCGCGACGGGGGCGACCGTGAACGAGGAGCTGAACGCCATCCAAGCCTATTACCTCGGGCACCAGGACGTGAAGGGGATGTTCGCCGTGGACGGCGGCAGCACCCAAGGCATCGGCCAGGTCGTGCGCCAGAACGGACTGGCGCGGAAGGGCATCAAGAGCGGCGGGTTCGACCTGCTGCCCTTGACCTTGCAGGCGATCGATTCCGGGAACCTGGATTTCACCATCGACCAGCAGCCCTATCTGCAGGGCTTCTACACCACGATCGAAATGTTCACATTCCTCGCGAGCGGCGGGCTCGTTGGCCCGGCCGACGTCAACACCGGTCTGAAGTTCGTTACCAAGGGAAACGTGAAGCCCTACCTGGCGACGAAGACGCGCTACGAGGGCGACAACACCCAGCACGAGATCGTGGCAAGGCAGGCGCGATCCAGCCGTGAGCGCCGCCGCGCAGCCCCGCGCGGGCGCGGGCGCGGGGCGGCTGCTTGACGCGGTGCTGCGCTGGCGCGAGGCCAGCATCCTGGTCGTGGCCGTTGCGCTCGTGGTCTACTTCCAGGCGGCGAACGCCAACTTCCTGACCGGCGTGAACCTGCGAACGCTCTCGCAGTTCGTGGCCGCCCCCGCGATCATCGCCTGTGGCGAAGTGATGCTGCTGATCTGTGGCGAGATCGACCTGTCGGCTGGGCAGATGTTCGCGCTGGCGCCGTTCGTGATGTTCTTCGCCAACGGCGCCGGCGTGCCGCTGTTCTTCGCGCTGCTGCTTGGGGTCGCGGCCGGGGCGGTGGTCGGGCTGATCAACGGCTTGGTGACGGTGCGGCTGCGCGTGCCGAGTTTCGTGACCACACTGGGCACGCTCTACCTGCTGAACGGCTTCACCCTGACCATCTCCCATGGCAGCCCCGTCGCCACGCCCGGCGGCCAGGGCTTCGCCGCCGCCTTCGGGGCGGCCGGGTACAGCCAGTTCCTTTGGGCGCTCGCCGTCGTCGCCGTCATGCACGTCGTGCTGCGCCACACGCGCTGGGGGCTGCACACGATCGCCACGGGCGGCAACCCGGTTGGGGCCGCCGAGGCGGGCATCGCCACGGGGCGCATCCGGATCGGCACCTTCGCGCTGACCGGCGCGCTCGCCGCGTTCACGGGCATCCTGGAAGCGTTCCGCATCGGCAGCACGGACCCGCTCGCGGGGGGCACCAACATGATGTTCACCGCCGTCGCCGCGGGCGTCATCGGCGGCACGCCGCTGGCGGGCGGGGCGGGGACGATCATCGGCGCCCTGCTCGGGGCGATCGTGCTGGGCGTGTTGCGGGACGGGTTCATCCTGCAAGGCGTCAACGCCTTCACCTTCGACATGATCCTGGGCGGCGCTATCCTGCTCGCCATGATCGGCAACGTTCACCTGCCGCAGCTTCGGAGGTCGGCATGAGCGGCGCGGAAGCCCTCAGGGCGGACGGCCTTACCAAGCGCTTCGGCGCCGTGACCGCGCTGGATGGAGTCTCGCTGACGCTGCACCGGGGCGAGATCCTCGGCATTCTCGGGGACAATGGCGCCGGCAAGAGCACCTTGATCAAGGTGCTCACCGGCTTCCACCCGCCGACAACCGGGCACCTCTTCGTGGATGGCCGGCCGGTGGCGCTGCGCTCGGTCGACCACGCGCGCAGCCTGGGAATCGAGTGCGTCTATCAGGACCTGGCCCTGGTGGGCGGCCTCAGCATCGCGCACAACATGTTCCTCAAGCGCGAAATCCTGCGTCGCGGACTGCCCTTTCTCGACCACGGCGCGATGCGCCGGCGCGCGCGGGAGGTGCTGGACGAGATGCAGGTCCACATCCCGTCCGTGGACCTGGAGTGCGAGCGGCTGTCGGGCGGGCAGCGGCAGGCGATCGCGGTGGCGCGCGCCGTGAACTCGAACGCGCGCATTCTGCTGCTCGACGAGCCGCTGGCGGCGATGGGTGCGCGCGAGGCCGGACTGATCCTGGACCTGATCGCGCGCCTGCGCGGCCGGGGCGATCTCGCGATCGCCATGATCATGCACAACTACGCGCAGACCCTCGACGTCGCCGACCGCATTGTCCTGATGCAACGCGGCCGGATCACCTATGAGAGCGAGGCGGCCAGGACGTCGGTGCCGGAGCTGATGGAGATCGTGCGGCGCGACTACCGGCAGGCCCGGCCCGCGTAACGCGCTTCGCGGGACATCTGGTGTGAGCGAACGAGCTGGCTGGGGCGGGAGGATTCGAACCTCCGCGTGGCGGAATCAAAATCCGCTGCCTTACCACTTGGCGACGCCCCATCGCGGCCCGCCTCAATAAGTCCGGCTGGCGGGCGCGGCAAGGTCGATGTAGCGCGGGAACCGGACTTGCGGTGCGGCGCTTCGGGGTCTAGGCAGCCGCGCGAGGGTTGTCGCATGGGACAAAGCTTACCATCGGGCCGGACCGGACCCCGATCGGCGCTTGACGTTGACTCCGTCCAGGCCGCGTACCGGCGCTGGTCGCGCGTCTACGACTTCACGTTTGGCGGCGTCTCCGGCTTCGGCCGGCGCCGGGCCGTGCAGGCGGTGAACGTCCTGCCTGGACGCCACGTCTTGGAGGTGGGGGTCGGGACCGGGCTCGCCTTGCCGCATTACGCCTCGGACAAGCGCATCACCGGGATCGATCTGTCGGAGGAGATGCTGGCGCTGGCGCGCAAGCGCGTGCAGGAGCTCGGCCTCTCCAATATCGAGGCGCTCCGTCGGATGGACGCCGAAGCGACCGAGTTCGAGGCGGGGCGCTTCGACGTCGCCGTCGCGATGTTTGTCGCCTCCGTGGTGCCAAACCCCCGCCGGCTCCTGGCCGAGATGCGCCGTCTCGTGCGTCCGGGCGGGCACCTGCTGTTCGTGAATCACTTCCGAGCCGAGCGCGGCCCGCGCTGGTGGGTGGAGTGGGCGATGGCGCCGGCATCGCGGAAACTCGGCTGGCATCCGGACTTCGCGGTCGAGGAGTTGCTCGGCGCGGACGACCGTGCGAGCGCGCACCTGGCTCCGGTGCCGCCAGCCGGGCTGTTCACGCTGGTGCATCTGTCGAACTGAGCCAGCCGCGCCGCAGCCGTTCCGCAGCGGTGCTTGATCTTGTGCATCCTCTCGGCTACCCGAAGGCCGGGCCGGGCCTCTCCTGGCCCATCGAGCACGGGAACAACGGATGACACGGCCTACGCGGGTGGCACGGCGGCTCGGGACCGCCGCAACAATCAGCTACGCATTCTCTGTCCTCCTGTGCGCCTCGGCCTTGGCGCAAGCACCGCGTCCCTGGGCGGTGGGGCTACAGAAGCCTTTCAGCCCCGTCCAACGTGACATCGTCGACCTGAACCATCTGGTTCTTATCATTATCTCGCTGATTACCGCGTTCGTCGCTGCGCTGCTGGCCTGGGTGATCTGGCGCTACAACGCGCGCCGCCACCCGGTCGCCTTGCCGCTCAGCCACAACACGCCGATCGAGATCGCCTGGACCGTCGTGCCCATCCTGATCCTGGTCCTGATCGCGATCCCGTCTTTCCGACTGGTCTACTACGAGAATCGGACCGATCATCCGGACATGACGATCAAGGTGACGGGGCACCAATGGTATTGGGAGTACACCTACCCCGACCAGAAGAACCTGGACTTCTCCAGCTACATCATCCCCGACGACAAGCTTAAGCCGGGCCAACTGCGCCTGCTCACCGTCGATAACGAGCTGGTCCTGCCGGTCGGCAAGAACATCCGGATCCTGCAAACGAGCGGGGACGTGATCCATAGCTTCTTCATTCCGTCCCTTGGCGTGCAGCGCTACGCGATCCCCGGCCGCACCATCGAAACGTGGGTGCGCATCGACCGGCCGGGTGTCTTTTACGGCCAGTGCAACCAGATCTGCGGGACCAATCACAGCCGGATGCCCATCGTTGTGCGCGGCGTGAGCGCGGAGGAGTTCCAGGCCTGGGTCGCACAGGCGCAGAAGCAGTTTGCGGACGCCACGCCGGCGCCGCCCCCGCAGGGCGGCATTTGGCTGGCGAGTGCCACGGAGGCGCGGCGCTGAGCCGTCTCGGCGCCCAGAGGAGACCGACATGTCGGCGACGACACACGATCACAGCCACGATCACCACGACCATAAGCCGGGATTCTTCGTCCGCTGGTTGTGCAGCACCAACCACAAAGACATTGGCACGCTTTACCTGACCTTCGCCCTGGTCGGCGCCGTCACCGCCACGGTCCTCTCGGAGATCATGCGCGCCCAGCTCATGTTCCCGAACAACCACGTGGTCAGCACGGGCCAGGAATGGAACACGATCGTCACTGCCCACGGGCTGCTGATGATCTTCTTCGCCGTGATGCCGGCGCTGATCGGTGGCTTCGGGAACTGGTTCATTCCGTTGATGATCGGCGCGCCGGACATGGCGTTTCCGCGGCTCAACAACATCAGCTTCTGGCTGCTTCCGCCCGCCTACTGCCTGATCGTCACCGGCCTGCTGATGAGCGAATCCGGCACGGGCTGGACGCTCTACCCGCCGCTCTCGCTCAGCACGTACGA
Organism: uncultured Pseudomonadota bacterium; assembly: GCA_963818725.1. Classification (GTDB taxonomy): domain Bacteria; phylum Pseudomonadota; class Alphaproteobacteria; order Acetobacterales; family Acetobacteraceae; genus DATFDN01. The sequence continues at coordinate 269,635 of CAWFTU010000002.1, forward strand.
AACCGGGCCGGGCATGGACTTTACACTGTTCGCCCTGCACCTGGCAGGCGTCAGCTCGCTGCTCGGGGCGATCAACTTCATCACCACGATCTTCAACATGCGCGCGCCTGGGATGACGCTGCACAAGATGCCGCTGTTCATCTGGGGCATGCTGGTGACGGCCTTCCTGCTGCTGCTGTCGATCCCGGTGCTGGCCGGCGCCATCACCATGCTGATCTGCGACCGCAACTTCGGCACCGCCTTCTTCGATCCGGCCGGCGGCGGCGACCCGGTGCTGTTCCAGCACCTGTTCTGGTTCTTCGGCCACCCCGAAGTCTACATCATGATCCTGCCCGCCTTTGGGATCATCAGCCACGTGATCTCGACGTTCAGCCACAAGGCGGTGTTCGGCTATCTCGGCATGGCGTACGCGATGGTGGCGATCGGCGTCATCGGCTTCGTCGTGTGGGCGCACCACATGTTCGTCTCCGGCATGGACGTCGACACCCGCGCCTACTTCATGGCCGCCACCATGGTCATCGCGGTGCCCACGGGGATCAAGATCTTCTCCTGGATCGCGACCATGTGGGGCGGATCGCTGGAGTTCACGACGCCCATGCTATGGGCGATCGGGTTCATCTTCGTGTTCACCGTGGGCGGTGTGACCGGCGTGGTGCTGGCGAACGCCAGCATCGACCAGATCGTGCACAACACCTACTACGTGGTGGCGCACTTCCACTACGTGCTGTCGCTCGGCGCCGTGTTCGGCATCTTCTGCGGCTTCTATTTTTGGATCGGCAAGATGTCCGGCCGGCAGTACCCGGAGTTCTGGGGCAAGGTGCATTTCTGGATGATGTTCATCGGAGTGAACCTGACGTTCTTCCCGCAGCACTTCCTGGGCGCTGACGGAATGCCGCGCCGCTATCCCGATTACCCGGATGCTTTCTGGGGCTGGAACTTCGTCTCCTCGATCGGGGCCTATATCAGCGGAGCCGCGTTCCTGGTGTTCTTCTACGTCCTGTACCGCACCTTCACCTCGCGCGTTCCGGTCGCGGCGAACTACTGGGGCGAGGGCGCGACGACGCTGGAGTGGACGCTGCCCTCCCCGCCGCCGTTCCACACCTACGAGACCCTGCCGCGCATCCCGTGAGCGCGCTCCTCGGCAAGCTCGCCAATTTCGGCCGTCACGGCGGGGGGAACCGTCCGCCCTGCCGCTTGCCGAGGTCGGGACGGACGTGAAGGACTGGATCGCGCTGCTCAAGCCGCGCGTTATGACCCTGGTGGTGTTCACCGGGCTGATCGGGGTGTTGATCGCGCCGGGGCATCTCAATCCCGTGTTGGGCTTCACGGCCGTGTTGTGCATCGCCGTTGCGGCCGGAGCCTGCGGGGCCATCAATATGTGGTACGACCGGGACATCGACGCGATCATGCGCCGGACCCGCAAGCGCCCTCTCCCGGACGGCCGCATCCCGCCAGGGGCGGCGCTGGGCTACGGCATTGTGCTGGCGGCGGGTGCGGTGCTCGTCATGTTCCTTGCCACCAATACCGTGGCGGCGGGGGTTCTCACCCTCTCGATCCTGTTCTACGTCTTTGTCTACACCATGTGGTTGAAGCGGCGCACGTCGCAGAACATCGTCATCGGTGGTGCCGCGGGTGCCTTTCCGCCCGTGATCGGCTGGGCTGCCGTGACTGGGTCGGTGGGCCTTGTGCCGCTGGTCCTATTCGCCATCGTGTTCTTTTGGACGCCGCCGCATTTCTGGGCGCTGGCGCTGTGGGCCAACGACGACTACCGGCGCGCGGGGGTTCCGATGCTGCCGGTGACATCTGGTGCTCGCGCGACAAGGTGGCAGATTTTGTTCTACACGGTCTTGCTTGTGCTCGTTTCCTTCGTGCCGTGGGCAATCGGCTTTTCCGGGCCGCTCTATCTGCTGTTGGCCGCGGCGCTCGGCATCGGTTTTCTGGTGCATGCACGCCGCATCCTGGGCGACCGACAAGACGCTCACGGCGTCAGCTTGAGCGGCGACGCGCCCGCCAAGGCTGGGTTCAGATTCTCAATCACCTATCTTTTCATGTTGTTTGCCGCCTTGGCGGTTGATCGCCTTTGGACGTGAAGGCCGTGTTGCCGGGAGATGAGGAGCGGGATCGCCGCCGCCGTGCCCGGAATTGGGCTATGCTGATCGTGTTGCTCGGACTGGCACTATTATTCTTCGCGATAACATTGGTCAGGCTGCGGCATCTCTAGGTGCGCACGGGTCAGGAACTGCGGAAAGTGGCACCGGCCCGGTACCGGGGGCGCCGCCGGAGGAGAACGGCGATCACCGCGAGCGCCGTCAGGGCGCCGCATCCCAGGATTGCGACGGTCCCCCCTCCAAGTGCCGAGCCGCTGTGATGCAGCCAGCGCATGCCGGTGCGACCGACGGCGCGCAAATCATCAAACATTGTCGCCAACCCGAATGTCAGGGTGAAAGCGGCTGTGTAGAAGATTTCCGGCCGCTGCTCCTCAAACACCGATAGCGGCCTCATGATGCGCCGGCCGACCATGCCGCCGCGCGCCCCTGCGGCCGTTATTGAGGCCCAAGACACGCCGATTCCGAGCAGCGCGCCGGCAAGCATGTCGGAAGGGTAATGAATCCCCAGGTAAATGCGCGGCAGGCAAATCCAAATTGTGGAAAACGCCATCGCGGCCGCGCCGACAGGGCGCGATAGGCACAGGATGCCGAAGGAAAGCGCGAAGAACAGGGTAGCCGTGTCGCTCGGGAAGGAGCTCCAGTTTTCCATGTTCATGGCAATCGGGAACGACGGCGCATGAAAGCCGAGACCGCTCTCATGCATCGGGCGCAGCCGGAACGGGAGCACCGCCGCCATGCCGCGGGCCAGAACCAACGCCGCCAACGTTCCAAGCAAGGCGCCGACGACGATTCGCCTCCGTTGGTCTCGGCGCTCCCCCTCGGCGGAGAACCAGAACCACCAATATGGGATCAGCAGCAGGCCGCCTCGGAGCAGGTTCCCGCTTTCCTCGAAATTAGCGATCTGGTCGAGAGACCTGTTCCCGCACCATCCATTGATGAAATGGAATACGACCAGGTCGAAGTGGCGCATCCGTTCTCTCCGCCATGCGAGAGTAAGGTCCGTTGGATCGCCGTTATAACTGTATTTCACTTTTATGGCAAAGGTGTTCTGTTCTGGGCGCGGGTGCTTCCCTGACAGCACCATCAAAAGCCCGCGCGCCTTGCCGTGCGCGGCAATTCCGCCGAGATTAGCCGCCGGAGCGCACGCGCCGCCCACGCTGGGGCATTGGAGAGACACGCGATGCACGACACCGTCAGCCCGCCCGCGGCCGACCGCCAGGCGTTCTACGACCGGATCGCCGCCCACAGCCTCGCCCCGCTTTGGGAGAGCCTGCACCAGCTCGTCAGCCGCACCCCCGCCACCGCCGCCGTTCCGGCGCACTGGGACTACGACGACATCGTTCGCCCGCACCTGATGGAGGCGGCCGGGCTCATCACCGCCAAGGAAGCCGAGCGGCGGGTCCTCATCCTGAAAAATCCGGGCCTGGGCGGACAAGCCGCCGTGACGCAGTCGCTGTTTTCCGGGTTGCAGCTCATCATGCCCGGCGAGGTCGCGCCGGCGCACCGGCACACCCAATCGGCCCTGCGCTTCGTGATCGAGGGCCACGGCGCGTACACCGCCGTGGAGGGCGAACGGACGGTGATGGAGCCGGGCGACTTCGTCATCACGCCCTCCTGGACCTGGCACGATCATGGCAACGAGACCAGCACGCCGATGGTGTGGCTGGACGGGCTCGACATCCCGATCGTGCGCCTCTTCGGCGCGAGCTTCGCCGAACCGGCCAATTCCGAGAGCCAGACCGTCACGCGCCCGCCGGGCGATTCACTGGCCCGCTACGGGTCCAACATGCTGTCGGTGGATTACCGTCCGCGCGGTCTGAGTTCGCCGGTGTTCAGCTATCCCTACGCACGCTCGCGCGCGGCCCTGGCGGCCCTCGCCCGGGCCGGGGAGCCCGATCCCTGCCATGGCCACAAGATGCGCTATGTGAATCCCGCGACCGGCGACTACGCGATGCCCACCATCGGCGCTTTCCTTCAGTTGCTTCCGCACGGGTTCGACACCGCGGAGTACCGCTCGACCGACGGCACCGTGTACGTCGCTGTCGAGGGGGAGGGCGAGACGATCGTGGGCGACACGGTCATACGCTGGAAGCCGCGCGATATTTTCGTGGTGCCGACCTGGCATCGTCACCGCCACCGTCCGGCGCGCGAGTCCGTGCTGTTCAGCTTCTCCGACCGTCCGGTGCAGGAAAAGCTTGGCCTTTGGCGGGGGGAGCGGGGCTAGGGAGGCTAGTGCGCGTCGGCCCAGGTGAGGCCGGCGCCCGTCTCGGCGACCAGCGGCACGGCGAGTTGCGCGGCGCTCTCCATGACCTGCCGCGCGACCCTGGCCAGCGTCTCGGCTTCGGCCTCCAGGGCTTCGAACAACAGTTCGTCGTGAACTTGGAGGAGCAGCCGCGCGGTCAGGCGCGCTTCGGCCATGGCGCGCGGCAGCCGCACCATGGCGCGCTTGATGATGTCGGCCGCGCCACCCTGCAAGGGCGCGTTGATGGCTTGGCGCTCGGCGTAACCGCGCCGCGGGCCGCTCTTCTCGGCGATCCCGGGCACCCAGCAACGCCGTCCGAAGGGCGTCATGACATAGCCGTGGATCCGCGCCTCCTCCTTGGTGCGCTCCATGTAGTCCCGAATGCCCGGATAGCGGGCGAAGTAGGCGTCGATGTAGAACCGCGCCTCGCCCGGCCCGATGCCGAGCTGCCGCGCGAGGCCGAACGCGCTGATGCCATAAATGATTCCGAAATTGATCGCCTTGGCGCGGCGCCGCGTCAGCGGGTCCATGCCCGCCATCGGAACGCCGAACACCTCGCTCGCGGTGCGCGCGTGGATGTCCTCGCCCCTGCGAAAGCTCTCCCGGAGGCCGGGCAGGTCGGCGAAATGGGCCAGCAATCGAAGCTCGATCTGCGAGTAGTCGGCGCTGACCAGGACATGGCCGGGCTCGGCGATGAAGGCCCGCCGGATGCGCCCACCCTCGTCGGTGCGGATCGGAATGTTTTGCAAGTTCGGATCGATCGAGGACAGGCGCCCCGTGCTGGTCGCCGCCATGGCGAAGGAGGTGTGGACCCGGCCGGTTTCGCGATGGATCTGCTCCACCAGAGCGTCAGCGTACGTTGATTTCAGCTTCTGAAGCTGCCGCCACTCCAGAACCCGCGCCGGCAGCGCCAGCCCTTGATCGGCCAAGCCTTGCAGCACGGCCGCGTCGGTGCCCCAGGCGCCGGTCTTCATGCGCTTGCCGCCCGGCAGCTTCTGCTCGTCGAACAGCACCTCGCCGAGCTGCTTGGCGCTTCCGGGATTGAACTCGTGACCGGCCAGACGGTGAATGTCGCGCTCGATCACCGTCATGCGGGCCTCGAACTCCGCCGACATCCGGCGGAGGTCATCGGCGTCCACCTTCACCCCGGCCCGCTCCATCTGCAGGAGCGTGCCAACCAGCCGGCGCTCGACCTGCTCGTAGAGCGCCAGGGCACGGACAAGGCGCAGCCGGGGGCGGAGCGCGCACCAAAGGCGGAACGTCGCGTCCGCACCCTCGGCGGCGTAGGCCGTCGCCCGGTCGATGGGCACGGAGGCGAACGGGAGGCGGTTACGCCCGGTGCCCGTGACCTCGTCGAGGCTGAGCGGCGAATGGCCGAGGTGCAGCCGGGTCAGCTCATCCAGCCCGTGGCCGTGCAGCCCGCCCTCCTGGGCGTAGGAGATCAGCATCGTGTCGTCGATCGGCGAGGGCGCCGGGAACCCGGCCCGCGCCATCACCATCATGTCGAACTTCGCGTCGTGATGGATCTTCAGGACGCTGGTGTCGGTCAGCAGCGGCGCCAGGAGCGCGATCGCCTCGGTTCGCCCGACCTGCTCGGCAAGTCCCTGATGTGCCAGCGGCACGTAGCAGGCGCGACCCGCATCGATCGCCAGGGACACGCCGACCAGCTCGGCGCGCATGGGCTCGGCGCTGCTGCTGGCGTGCACGCGGACCACAAACCGCCCAGCGGCCCGCGCGTACTCCATCCAGCGCGCGAGAGACGCGGCCTCGGTCACAGTCTCGTAGGCGCCGAATCCCGCTTCCCCGGCCGGCTTGGCGGAACGGGGCTGCGTGACAAGCCCGAGTTCGGCCTGCAACGCCTGGGCTGGGGCGGCCGCTCCCGCTGTCGCGTCCTCCCGCTCAAGACCCATGCGCAGCGCGGTGCTGCGGAAACCCTGGGCATGAAGAAAGCGGGCCAGCTTGGTCCGGTCCAGAGGGCAGGCCGAGAGGCTGTCGAGCGGCCGGGGCAGGGGGGCGTCGTCGCGCAGGCGCACCAGCTCACGCGAGAGGCGCGCGGAGGCGGCGTGCTCGATCAGCGAATCCCGCCGCTTCGACGGCTTCATGCCCGCGGCGGCGCCGAGCACGCCTTCCAGGTCGCCGTACTCGTTCACCAGCTCGGCCGCGCGCTTCGGGCCGATGCCCGGCACGCCGGGCACATTGTCGGTGGTGTCGCCGATCAGCGCCTGCACCTCGATCATCTTCTCGGGCGCGACCCCAAATCGCTCCATCACCTCGGCCGGGCCGATGGGCTTCGCCTTGATCGGGTCCAGCATGGCGACGCCTGGCCGGATGAGCTGCATCAGATCCTTGTCGGAGGAGACGATCGTCACCTGCCAGTCCGCCGCAGCCGCGGCGCGCGCGTAGGCAGCGATCAGGTCGTCGGCCTCCCAGTCCTCCAGCTCGATCGCGGGGACGCAGAAGGCGTCCGTCGCCTCCCGCACCAGCGCGAATTGCGGGATCAGCTCGTCGGGGGGCGGTGGGCGGTGGGACTTGTAATCCTCGAACATCCGGTTGCGGAACGTGGTCCGGCCGGCGTCGAAGACCACGGCGATGTGCGTGCCGACATGCTCGCGCAGCAGCTTGGCCAGCATGTTGGTGAAGCCGAACACCGCGTTGACCGGCGTGCCGTCGGGCCGCGCCATCGGCGGCAAGGCATGGAAGGCGCGGAACAGGAAGCCCGAGCCGTCGATCAGGACGAGGTGCGGCGCGTTGGCCGGGGACGGGCTCTCCTCGGCGACCAGGTCGATGGTCTCGGACCCGCCAAGACCCAAGGCGTCAGTGTCCGGCGGCGTGGCCCGCACCCTCTTCCAGCACGAACAGACGCGAGCAGTACGGGCACATGACCGACTGATCCTCGATCCGGAGGAACACGCGCGGGTGGCCCAGCGGTCCAACGCCGCCATCGCACGCGACCACGCGCTCGGTGACGTTGATAACCTCGGTCGGTGTCGGGATGGCGGCGCCGTCCGGCATAGGCAGGCGATTTCCTCTAGTGGCTATGGTGGAGGGATGATAGCGATGTCCGCCGTGCTTTCAAACATCCGCGTGGCCCGCTCTTGGGTAGCCGCTATCCTGCTCGCCGTGCCGCTCCTGCTCGGCGGCTGCGCCGTTTCGCCTGTCTCTACGGTATTGGGCGTGCCAGGGCCGGCCCAGGGCAGCTTTGTCATGCCGGACGGGACGCGGCTCGCCTACCGCGTCTGGCGGCCAAGTGGGCCGCCGCGGGCGATCATCCTCGCCTTGCATGGGATGAACGACAGCCGTGACGCGTGGGAGGTGCCCGGCCCCGCCTTCGCCGCCGCGGGGATCGAGGTGATCGCCCCCGACCAACGCGGCTTCGGGGCAACGGCGGAGCGGGGTCTTTGGCCCGGAACCGCCGCCCTGGTCGAGGACGCGCGAACCATGGTCGCGCTGATCCGCAAGGAACACCCACGCGGCAAGCTATACGTCATGGGCGAGAGCATGGGCGGCGCGGTGGCGATCTGTCTCGCCGCCTCGTCCCCGCCCGCACCGGTTGACGGCACGATCCTGGTCGCGCCCGCGGTATGGGGCCGCAGCGAGATGAACCTGTTCGAGCGGGCCGGGCTCTGGATGATGGTCCATGTCGCGCCGGATATGCGAGTCACCGGCTCGATCGTCCATGTGACCGCTTCCGACAATCGCGCCGCGATCTGGCGGCTCTCGACGGATCCGCTGACGCTGCACGGCACGCGGTGGAACGCCGTCAAGGGGCTGGTGGACCTGATGGACGCGGCGCAGGCCGATATCAGCCGGATGCACGGCCCGGTGCTGTTCCTGTATGGCGGCAAGGACGACCTGATCCCGAAGCGCGCCGCCCGCGCCGTTTGGCGCAAATTGCCGGATGGGGTGCGCACCGCGTACTATCCGGCGGCATACCACCTGATGCTGCGCGACCACGCCCGCGCCGTGCCGATTGACGACGTGATCGCCTGGATGGATGACCCGGCCGCGCCTCTGCCTTCGGGGGCGGAGGGCGCCGTGAATGCGTGGCTGGAGAAGTCGTCCTAATGAACCGAGTGGCTAGAGCGTGTGACGGTCCTAGCCCCAATACGGTTCACTTTAGTTGTTTGTGCCGCAGGGAGAACCAAGGCGAATGCTGCATTTTCAATTGGTTGGTATTCGGCCGATAGCTTAAGTGAACAGGATTTTGCCTTAAGTGAACCGTATTGGTCCTAGCCCCAGGGCTGTTCAACGCTTTCGAATGATGGTGAGTGAGAGCACGTTTTTGATGCCTGCGAGACCGGCGCGGTAGCGATCCTGGCTGAGCGTGTCCGTCTGGTTGGCCTTGAGGATGTTGAAGGCGAAGCTGCGCAGGCGAGCAAACACGCCTGGGTTGGTGCGGATGCGCGAGCGGTCTTCGCCCAAGGTGACGTCGCGGCTGTAATGCGAGGTGGTCTCGATCCTCCAGTGCGCGCGGATTGTCTCGGCGGCGCGGGTGGCGGTGACCGGCGTGTTTGAAACGTAGAAGGCCATCTCGGCGGAGTGGCGCAGCAGCCCGGTCTTGGCGTTGCGGGTGTGGACAGTGCGCTCGACACGGATGATGGCGGCCACGTGCGGATGCCAGTCGGTGTCGGCCAGCGTGTCGGCGGGATCGAAGACGGTGACGGTGCGACGTTCGTCGCGGTTGCGGCCCTTGTTATGGCTGTGGACAGACCCGAGTGGTGTTGTGGTGGCCGAAGCCGCCCGGATTTTCTGGTGCAGGGTCGGCTGGTTGTCCTTGACGCCGACGATCAGGGCGACGTTGGCTCCTGCTGCAACCTCGAAATGTTTTTTTGGCAATGCAGCGCGTCGAGTGTGACGATGGTGCCGCGAGCGATGCCGAGTTCGGCCAGCAGCATCTGTGCCGCCGGGATTTCGTTGGATTTCTCGGCGATGTCGATGTGGGCGGAGCTGGCAAAGGTTCCGACTGCGTAGCAGGTGGAAAGCCAGCGGAGGGGAGCACCAAGGCGGTGTCGGTGGCAAATGCGCTCAGCACCTGGGCAGAGGCACGATCGCGGAACTTATCAAAGCTGCCGCGCAGCGTCTGTAATTACCCACCCCTGTTTCGGGCGTAGCGATCAGGCCGTGACGGTCTGCAGGATGGTGTTGAAGACGCTGGTGCCCGGTTTGAGGCGAGCGGTATCGACGACGCTGCGTATGTCGGCCTCACCCTCGGCGGCCCACATGGCACGATAGCCGTTGGTCACCTTGCGCTGGATCACCGAGGGCCGGAGGTCGCGCTCACAGGCGTTGTTGGTGGCCTCGACCTGGCCGGGCCGGTCGGCGAAGGTTAGGAGCTGATCGCGCGCTCGGCGCACCTTGTTCTGAAGTTCACGGGCCAACTCGAAGGCCGAGGCGAGCCAGAGCGTGAGCCGAAACGGCACGGGGTCGTCGCTCACTTCCAACACGTAGGCGACGTCGCGAGCCAGGTGCGCGAGGCAGGTCTGCTGGACTTGGCCATGGCCCTGCTGGGCCGAGTCGCGGTCCGACAGCCAGACTTCGGGCTGGTGGCCAGCCATCATCGCGTGCACGACCGCGGCGGCGCGGGTCGGGGCGGCGTGGTGCACCACGGCCTCCTTGCAGCGGAACACCCAGTGATAGGCGTTGCTGCCCTCAATCCGGACGCCTGTCTCGTCCGAGGCCACCACCTTGGCCTGCCGCAGGGCTGCGACGGCGTGCTCGCCCCTCGTCTTGCCATTCCATCCGGCTGCGCCGAATGGAACCTTCGGCAAGCCTCGCCCGGCCTGGAAGCAAGTCTGGGCGCGACGCAGCAGGTTCATCAGCCCGCCCTGGCTGATGGACAGGCCGAACAGGTCGGCCAGTGTCGCCTGCAGCCGCTCGTAGGACAGGCTCTGAAAGGTCTTGAGGTAGGTCGCCAGCGTGTGCAGGCGCGGGCCGAACGGCGTGCCTGTCGCGGCGGGCGGCGGCGCTGCCACGACCCGCGCCCCACAGCCGGGACACTGCACCGCCAAGCGTCGGTGGTGCTCGACGATTGGCTTGATCTCCGGCAGCTCAATCCGCTCGTGCACGCTCACCGCTTCGCTGGGCAGGTCGGGCGACAGCGCCCTGCGGCAGCACGGGCATTGCTGCGGGGCGTGATCGACGACGCGGTCCACCTCCCTGCTGAGCGCCCGACTATGGCCTTCATGTCCGGGCTTGGCACCTCCGGGGCGGGCTTGCTCGCGACGCGCTTTGCGGTCTGTGGACGGCGGCTTGGACGAGGTGCGCGAGGTCTTCTCCGGCCGCTGCAGCCGCAGCACCAACTCGATCAGCTCGGCCTTGCTCCGGCGCTCCAGCTCGTCCCGCTGCATGCCCAAACTGCATCAGCAATGCCGCCCCGCCGCAAGGGGGGTGGGTAATTACCAACTTTTGACCAGCAAAGTCATATAACCGAATTACGGAGGCTCCAAGGCTGTATACGACAGAAAATATTACCAGCACTAGAGGCCATTTCTCCTGCATTTCGCCGATTGCGGCCAAGGTTTGCTTTGCGTCAAAGCTATTGTATTCAATCAGACTGAATGCAAACTATCCTAGAAGGCTAACCTGTACGCCAATTAGAAAATCGACAAAGATGATCTCGACCGAGCGAGAGAGCGCTTCCATGTTGAGGTCCTTGGCTGGGGTGGATGCAACTGCCAGATACACCCCCTGCACCGGTCCAAGTAGGATGTATTGCAGGTACAGGCGATGTCGGTCCCCGTTTGAAAAGGCATCTTTTGTCCCCGATAGAAATGTCACCGGGGATTGCCGCGCGAAGGTGAAATAGCGCCCCAGGCGGGCGCGCCTCCTCATCGGCCAGCACCCTCGATGAGCCGTGTGCCCGACGGTTCGGATGATCACTCTGCCGCCGCGGCGAGAACCGCGCGCGACGGCCGCCCCTTGCTTGGTCTGCCCGGTGCCTCGAGATTGTTCGGCGGCCGTTGTCGCCGCGGGTCATGGCGCCGACGGTGCGGCTCGAAGGCGTCCTGCTGCTGCTTGATCAACGCGAGCGCGGCACCCAGGCGTTTGTTCGCCACGATCGAGCCGGGCTCGACGAGTTGGACCTTGTCGAAAACCCGAAACGGCAACGCTGACCCGTTGAACCGCACCGCGAACCGGCCATCGGGATAGTTCACCACCTCGACCTTCTTGCGTGCCAGGCCTCGCGCCAGTGGCGTGGGGTCCAGCATGAGCATCATCCGGTCATAGTGGAGCGTGAGATTGTTGGTGAGTGTGCGTTCCTCACGCCACGCCAGGATCTCGTCGAGGTCATCCTGGGGCGTCAGCTTGCGATGCAGATCCTTGGGGTTGGTGGGCGTCCGGCCGAAGCGCCCGTTGTGGGTGGCGATGAACCTGGGCAGCCACGCGTTGGCCGCCGCGATCGTCGAAATGCCGGCCAGGCGCAGCTCCTTCACAAGCCGGTCCTGCAAAGTGCCGAATGCGCGTTCGACGCGGCCCTTCGCCTGCGGACTGTTGGCACAAATGATGTCGATGTTCAGCGCGGAAAGCGCCCGACCAAACTGCGTGGTGCGATCGCCGCCGATCGCGTCCTTGCTGTTGACCCGGAAGACGCCATGCTTGTCGCTGTAAAACGCGACCGGCTTGCCATGCGTCTCCAGGTACGCGCGGGTCGCGCGGAAATAATCGAAGGCGGACTCCGACGCGACGAATTGCAGGTGCATCAGCCGGCTCGTGGCGTCGTCGACGAACGCGAGCAGCGTGCACACCTCGCCGCGATCCTCGAACCAGGCGTGCTCCGAGCCATCGATCTGCACCAGCTCACCCAGACACGCGCGCCGCCGGCGCGGCTGATGCGGGGAGGGCAGCCTGTGACGGCGATCGGTCCACAGGCCGTCCGCCATGATCCATTGCCGCAGGGTCTCGACGCCGATCCTGAGACCGTGGCGCTCGGCCAGCTTCTCGGCCGCCAGCGTCGGGCCGAAGTCGGTGTAGTGCTCCCGGACCAGGGTCAGCACCGTGCGGCGAAAGGTCCCGCCGTGTTTGCGATTGCTCGGACGGCCGCGTTTGCGAGAGGCCAGCGCCGACGGGCCGGTGGCCTCAAACGCGCGACGCAGTCGGAAGACCTGACGGCGACCCAGACACATCAACGTCGCGGCGGCACCGACGGTGAGCCGACCATCCGCGAGATCGACCATCACGCGCCGTCGGCTCAGCTCCCGATCGCTCATCTGGATCACCGTCATCGTACGCCACCCCAAACGTGCCGACGACAGACTGATCTAGTGACAGCTCCATCGGGGACGCGGGCGACATTTCTATCGGTGATTTACATTAGCTATGGTTGCAGAACCGACTTATGGAAAGTGACGGACCTGAACTCGTCTCGAATATCCTTGGCGGTCGGGCTGCTCTATAGGCGGCGGCTGCGCATCGGCTACGCTTCTTCCATGCCGTCGCCGGTCAGCTTCGGGTAGTGCCGCCGATACCACGTCGAGAGCTCGTCGTTTTCGCCTTTGGTGAGAACGTATAGCTTGGCGATCAAGGCATCGAGTTCCGCCAGCTTAGGGCGGTAGTCGAATGTTGGGGCCTTTTTCTGCTCGGCAACGATGTCATCCACAACTGCCGCGATGGCCTTGAGTTTTGCACAAGAGGGGCGGGACAAGCGCTTGCATTGCCAAGCGGATGGCAAGCGATCTGGAAAAGAGGTTCAGACCGCTCGCTCTGCGCCCGACCAACCCGGCAATGCCAGTGTCAGTCCGAATTCGACCCTGCCTTCTCCAGTTTCGACATGACCGAGTCAAGGTTGAAGCTCGCGGGCTTCTGCCGCACCGGAAATTCCACAAAGCTCTGTAGCCACTGGGCGGCGAGTGCCTGCATCGGTACCTGGACGAAGGCGCGGTCGATCATCCATTTGTCATAGAGGATGGATTCGTCGCCGCGCTCGAACGGATCGGCGCGCAGATTGAATAGCTTCGGTAGGCGCAATTCGGTGAACTGCCGGGACCATGCGCCGATGCCCTTGTTGTCCTGCTCGAGGAAGATGCATTTCCATTCCTCGACCCGGATCGCAACGAGCTGACCGTCATCGTTCCAGTAGACGAACTCCTTGCGCGGCGCCTCCTTCGCTTCGCCTTTGAAGAAGGGAGTGAGATTGAAGCCGTCGAGATGAACCTTGAAGGTCTTGTTGCCGATCTGCGCACCTCGTAGGCATTTGTCGACGATGTCAGGATCGCCGCCGGCTGCGGCAAATGTCGGCAGCAGGTCGTAATGTGAGAACATGTCGTTGTAGATGGTGCCTGACTTGATCGTTCCAGGCCAGCGGATCACCATCGGCACGCGATAGCCGCCTTCCCAGTTCGTAGCCTTTTCGCCCCGGAATGGCGTGGCGCCGCCATCCGGCCAGGATACGATTTCAGCGCCGTTGTCCGAGGTGAACAGGACGATGGCGTTGTCGGCGATGCCGAGGTCGTCGAGTTGCTTCAGCAACTGACCGACCAATCCGTCGAGTTCGACCATGCCGTCGGGGTAGACCCCGAGCTTGGTCTTTCCCTGGGACGCGGGCTTCAGATGCGTCCAGACATGCATGCGCGTCGGGTTGAAGTAGCAGAACCAGGGCGTGTTTGCCTTGTTCTTGCGGGCGATAAAATCCATCGCCGCGCCGATGAATTCCTCGTCCACGGTCTCCATCCGCTTGGTGTCGAGCGGCCCGGTATTTTCGATCACCTGCTTGCCGACCCGTCCATAGGCCGGGTCCACGGTCGCATCGTCTGTATCAGTCGCCCTGCATTTAAGAACGCCGCGCGGGCCGAACTTGGTCCGGAATCTCGGATTTTTGGGGTAATCCGGATTTTGCGGCTCCTCCTCGGCGTTGAGATGGTAGAGATTGCCGAAAAATTCGTCGAAGCCATGGACGGTCGGCAAATACTCATTGCGGTCGCCGAGATGGTTCTTGCCGAACTGGCCGGTGGCATAGCCGAGCGGCTTCAAGGCTTCCGCGACGCACATGTCTTCGGCGTGAAGTCCGATGGCCGCACCGGGCAGTCCGACTTTGGTCAGACCAGTCCTGATCGGTGATTGTCCGGTGATGAAGGCAGCACGTCCAGCGGTGCAACTTTGCTCGCCATACCAGTCGGTGAACAGGGCGCCTTCCTTGGCGACGCGGTCGATGTTGGGCGTCCGGTAGCCCATCACCCCCAGATTGTAGGCACTCACGTTGAACCAGCCGATGTCGTCGGCCATGATCATGAGAATGTTGGGCTTGCGGCCGGATGGCGCAGGCTGTTGCGCGCGAGCCGTCTGAACGTCGCTCGTAGCTCCAAGAGCTGCGGTCGCCGCCAAGGTCGAACCCGCGAGAAGTATATTGCGTCGGCTGAGAGAAGCTTCGGCCACCTTGTTTCGATGCGCGTCATCCACGGCGTGCCCGCTCCCTCTTGGGTTTAGCTGCTCAGACACTTCTCGGTTTGCTCAAGACCCGTAAGCCTTGGCGCATTCCTACCGAGTGTGTACCGAGGCCGCTCAGGAGTTTATCCGGAAAACCCTGAAATCGTAGTTCAGATGGCTTAAACCTAGCGTCTAGGCCGGCACGAAAACCTTGCAGACCGTGATGGGGTGGACGCCTCCCCGACGGCCTTGGTGTGCCAGAGTGGCGGTGTTGGTCACCACTGAACAGGAGGCGCCCATGTCGGAGGCTAGCACGATCGGCTTGGACCTGGCGAAGCACGTCTTTCAGGCGCACGGGGCGGATGCGGCCGGCAAGGTCGTTTTGCGCAAACGGCTGCGGCGTGAGCAGGTGCGGCAGTTCTTCGCCGCTCACCCTGCATGCGTAGTGGCAATGGAAGCCTGTAGCAGCGCCCACTACTGGGCGCGCGAGCTTGCGCGGCTGGGCCACGAGGTCCGCCTGATCCCACCTGCCTACGTCAAGCCGTTCGTCTAGCGGCAGAAGAACGACGCTGCGGACGCCGAGGCGATTTGCGAGGCGGCGCAGCGGCCGACGATGCGCTTCGTGGCGGTCAAGAGCGAAGCGGCCCAAGCCAATGCGGTTGTGTTCCGGGCACGCGACCTCCTGGTCCGGCAGCGAACACAGGCGATCAACGCTCTGCGCGGGCATCTCGGGGAGTATGGCTTGGTCGCGGCGAAAGGCCCTGGTCACGTCACCAAGCTCATCGAGCACGTGGAGGATCCGGCCAGCAGTGTGCCCGAGGCCGCGCGGCTGGTTCTTCGCACGCTCATCGACTCACTGCGCTTCCTGTCGGAGAGGATTGACCTCCTCGATCGCGAGATCGCTCGTCGTGCCCGGGAGGACAGCGAGGTGAAGCGGCTGACGAGCATACCCGGAGTGGGTCCGATCACCGCCACGGCTCTGGCCGCATTGGCGCCACCCGCGAGCGCTTTCAGGAAGGGCCGTGACTTCGCCGCCTGGGTGGGGCTGACGCCCTTGCAGCACTCTACCGGCGGCAAGCAGAAGCTCGGCGCGACCTCGAAAATGGGTGAGCGAACGCTGCGACGGCTCCTGATCATCGGGGCGAGCTCGGTGGTGCGCATGGCGCTCAGGCAGGGCGTCTCAGCAGAGTCTTGGCTCGGGAGGATGCTGGCTCGCAAGCCCAGGATGCTCGTGATCGTGGCCCTTGCCAACAAGATGGCCCGCACCGCTTGGGCGCTACAGGCCAAGGGCGAGATCTATCGGACTCCCGCTGTGGCGGCCTGAAGGTCACCCACAGTCAGGAGGCGTCGGCAGCGTAGGGCGGGCGGAAGGAGGGTATGGCGCACAGTCGATGAGAGACGGGATCGGCAAGCCAGTTTTTCACACTGCGCCTTGAGCGCGTGACTGTGATTTGGTGTACTAGCTGACATTTGATCGGACAGCTGGCCTGTATGGTGCCGGATGGATCATGTCTGACCGACGTCAGGCGGCGTTGAGCATTTTTTCCCTGGCGAGCGGGAGGGTGTCAAGGAAGGTCTGCATCGGGGTCTTGCCGTAGCACCAGCGGCCCTGATGAGGGCGTTGCTCATTATAGCTGCTGACCCAGACATCGAGATCGGCCTGTAGCTGCTCGATGCTGCTGTAGATGCGCTTGCGGAAGGCGACCTGATAGAACTCGTGCAGCACCATTTTGTGGAAGCGCTCGCAGATCCCGCTGGTTTGCGGACTCTTTGCCTTGGTCCGGCTGTGGTCGATGTCCTCGATCGCCAGGTAGAGCTCGTATTCGTGGGCCTGCGAGGTGCCGCAATACTCGGTGCCGCGATCGGTCAGCACGCGGGACAGCTTGACCCCGTGCTCGTCGAAGAACGGCACCACGCGGTCGTTCAGCAGGTCGGCGGCGGTGATCGGGGTCTTGCGGTCGTAGAGCTTGGCGAACGCCACCTTGGAGTGGGTGTCGATGCAGGTCTGCTGATAGATCCGCCCGACCCCCTTGAGCGTGCCGACATAGAAGGTGTCCTGGGCCAGGCAGTAGCCCGGACACTCGCTCTCGAACTCGCCATGCGCCTCGTTGTCCTGCCGGGCCCGCTCCAAGGCGGCGACCTGGGCTTCGGTCAGCACCAGGCCGTCCTGTGCGCTCTTGGCCTCGAGTGCCTTGAGCCGCTTCTTCATGGTCTCCAGGTCGTGGCGCTGCCAGACACAGCGCACCCCGGCCGGGGAGATCGTCAGGCCGCGCTTCTTCAGCTCATTGGCCACCCGGACTTGGCCAAAGGCCGGCTGCTCGACGGCCAGCCCGACGACCGCCTGCTCGATGGCCGGCTCCACCCGATTGCGCAGGATTGGCTTGCGCCGGGTCATCTCCGCCAGCGCGATCTCGCCGCCCTTTTCGTAGAGCTCCTGAAAGCGGTAGAAGCTGTCGCGCGAGTATCCCATGATCTTGCAGGCCTGCGACACATTGCCGAGCTGTTTGGCCAGCTCCAGCAGGCCTACCTTGGCCCGGATTACCTTGCGTTCGTTGGTCATGGTCGGCTCCTCGGTTCTGGGCGACCGGAGCGAGACATTCCTGTCCTCCGGTCCCGGGTTGCCCGCACCAAACAAACCAGATTGTCAGATTAAATCCTAGCTAGTATACCAAATCACAGTCACGCGCTCAAGGCGCAGTGTGAACGTATGGCCCGCCCCGTCTGCAAGGGTTTTGTGACGTGTTCTGATCAGTCTGCGCCAACGTATCCGGTCTCAGGGCGAACCCTGGCCAAGATGGAGATCCGCACGTTCCGGTCCTCATAAAACTCTCAGGGTCGCAGTGCCCTATTTCACACACCAGGGTTCCAGAACGTCGATCGACTGTCAGGCCATCTCACTTCCACCACCCGCAGACCTCGTCAGCCCTGGGCGCCGGGTCAGCGCGCCGGGCCCGATCTTCTGGACTACGACATCGCCGCAGCCTTCGTCTCGAACGTCTGCCCACGGCGGATCACCGCCCAGGCGGTCCGTGCCAGCTTGGCGGCAAGCGCCACCACCACGGTGTTCACGTGCGCCCGCGCGAGCAGGCCGCGCAACCACCTGCCGAGCGGCGTGTCGGCCTTGGACAGCGTCGGCAGGGCCGCCCGGGCACCGTGGACCAGCATCTTGCGCAAGTATCCGTTGCCGCGCTTGCTGATCCCCAGCAGCTTGGGCTTGCCGCCCGTCGTCATCTGCTTCGGCACCAGCCCCAGCCAAGCCGCCAGATCCCGACCTCGCCCGAACGTCTGGGCATCACCAATGGACGCCGTCAGCGCCGTCGCGTTCAGCGGTCCGATGCCCGGGATCGAGGTCAGCCGGCGGGCCGTCTCGTCAGTGCGGGCCTGACGCGCGAACTCCTCGTCGAAGGCCGAGATCCGCCGGTCCAGCTCACGCCACTCGGCCCGCAGGTCCTCGACCAGCAACCGGGTCCGCGGGCTGAGCGGGACCTTCTCCTCCGCCATTAGCATCTCAAGAAACACCTCCAGCTTGCGCCGTCCCTGGGGCACGGTGATGCCGCGCTCCAGCAGCACGGCGCGGAGCTGGTTGATCAACGCCGTGCGCTCGCCCACAAGCCGGTCCCGGGCGCGATGCAGCGTCTGCATGTCGAGCTGCGTCTCGCTCTTGAGTTCCACGAACCGCATGGTCGGCCGTGTCGCCGCCTCAGCGATCGCCTCCGCATCTCGGTCGTCGTTCTTCTGCGCCTTGACGTAGGGGCGCACATACTCGGGCGACATCAGCCGGACCTGGTGACCCTGCTCGCGAAGCACGCGACCGAGATGATGGGCGCCACAGCATGCTTCCATCGCCACGACGCAGGGCGACATCCCAGCCGCGAGCTTGACCACGCTATCCCGGTGCAGGCGCCGACGCAGGACTACTCGCCCGGCCCGGTCCAGTCCCACCACGCTGCAGCTGTTCTTGCCCAGGTCGATCCCCAACACCGCGATCTGCATCGGTCCCGCTCCTTCCCTCCGGTTACCCCTTCAGCCTAGCGCCGAAGGGGAGAGAGGGGCGGGCCATTCCATAAAACTGGCTTGCCGATCCCGTCTCTCATCGACTGTGCGCCATACCCTCCTTCCGCCCGCCCTACGCTGCCGACGCCTCCTGACTGTGGGTGACCTTCAGGCCGCCACAGCGGGAGTCCGATAGATCTCGCCCTTGGCCTGTAGCGCCCAAGCGGTGCGGGCCATCTTGTTGGCAAGGGCCACGATCACGAGCATCCTGGGCTTGCGAGCCAGCATCCTCCCGAGCCAGAGACTCTGCTGAGACGCCCTGCCTGAGCGCCATGCGCACCACCGAGCTCGCCCCGATGATCAGGAGCCGTCGCAGCGTTCGCTCACCCATTTTCGAGGTCGCGCCGAGCTTCTGCTTGCCGCCGGTAGAGTGCTGCAAGGGCGTCAGCCCCACCCAGGCGGCGAAGTCACGGCCCTTCCTGAAAGCGCTCGCGGGTGGCGCCAATGCGGCCAGAGCCGTGGCGGTGATCGGACCCACTCCGGGTATGCTCGTCAGCCGCTTCACCTCGCTGTCCTCCCGGGCACGACGAGCGATCTCGCGATCGAGGAGGTCAATCCTCTCCGACAGGAAGCGCAGTGAGTCGATGAGCGTGCGAAGAACCAGCCGCGCGGCCTCGGGCACACTGCTGGCCGGATCCTCCACGTGCTCGATGAGCTTGGTGACGTGACCAGGGCCTTTCGCCGCGACCAAGCCATACTCCCCGAGATGCCCGCGCAGAGCGTTGATCGCCTGTGTTCGCTGCCGGACCAGGAGGTCGCGTGCCCGGAACACAACCGCATTGGCTTGGGCCGCTTCGCTCTTGACCGCCACGAAGCGCATCGTCGGCCGCTGCGCCGCCTCGCAAATCGCCTCGGCGTCCGCAGCGTCGTTCTTCTGCCGCTAGACGAACGGCTTGACGTAGGCAGGTGGGATCAGGCGGACCTCGTGGCCCAGCCGCGCAAGCTCGCGCGCCCAGTAGTGGGCGCTGCTACAGGCTTCCATTGCCACTACGCATGCAGGGTGAGCGGCGAAGAACTGCCGCACCTGCTCACGCCGCAGCCGTTTGCGCAAAACGACCTTGCCGGCCGCATCCGCCCCGTGCGCCTGAAAGACGTGCTTCGCCAGGTCCAAGCCGATCGTGCTAGCCTCCGACATGGGCGCCTCCTGTTCAGTGGTGACCAACACCGCCACTCTGGCACACCAAGGCCGTCGGGGAGGCGTCCACCCCATCACGGTCTACCTGACTTCTGAACCGAACGCGGCTGGGAGGAGCAATTCCGCAGGTTGGGCCAACGCAGCGGCCTCGGCCTCCTCGGAACGGGCGACACAAATCAACCCCAAGCGCTCAGCCCTCCGCCGGAACCTTGCGGGGCTTTCCGTTGTCGTCAATCGCAACGAACGTGAACACCCCTTCGGTGACTTTCTCGGCCTCCTCACCGCCACGGCCGCGCGACCAGGTCTCGATCTTGACGCGGAGCGAGGTGTCTCCGACGTCCACGACCGAGCAATAACAGCTCACCTCGTCGCCCACCGATATCGGCCGAAGGAACCGCATGGCCTTGATCGCGACGGTCGCCACCCGTCCATTGGCACGCCGGCCCGCGACCGTGCCGCCCGCGAGATCCATCTGGGACAGCGTCCATCCGCCGAAGATGTCGCCGCCGGCATTCGCGTCGCGCGGCATCGCGATCGTGCGAAGGTGCGGGCCGCCAGGAATCTCGGGAAGCGCGTCAGCCATCAACAGAATCTCCTTCGGGTCAGTGGGGCATCATCAATTCCGAAGGCCAGCCTTCGGCAGGGCGCCGGGACAGAGCCCCGCTCTCTTTAGGAAATCAATGTGCGCAAGAGCTCCATCGCCCGCGTCGCGCGCTCTGGCGCGATTCGCAGGAAGGCTCGTGCATCCTCCGGATTGTCGATGTCGAGACCAATGCCGGGTAGGCGCACAATGCTTGGCTCGAGCCCGTGCCGCCGCGCCTCCGCCAGGTGTGGCAGAAAGCTATCGTCCCCGAAGCGCAACGGCATCAAGTCCGGCGGCGAGAGCACGATCGCGTTCGAGCCCCGCTCGTCATGTGCCGGCACGATCGTGAAGGCCGGCGCGGGGCGGTGCGCCTTCAGCACGGCAGCGACTTCGGCCGCCGTGACGAGCGGAATGTCGCCAGGGCAGGTCAACATGGCCCCCGCGTCCTCGGCCGCCAGGATGCGCGCCATAGCGGCGACGGCAGCGGTGTGGCCCGCCCGCGCGTCGTCGCTCACCACGCGCGCGCCGTGGGCGCGGGCGAGCGCGGCGGCCTCGGGGTCGACCGTGTTGACCATGATCCCGGCCAGCTTCGCGTCAGCCAGCGCCGCCAGCACATCCTGAACCATGGCGGCGGCGAGCGCCCGGCGCTGGGCGGCCGTCAACAGCGGCGACAGCCGTTGCTTGGCTTCGGCGAACTCCTTCACCGCCACCGCGGCCCACACGCCTCGGCTCATCGGGCGCCGGACGCCGCGCTCCGCACGATGCGCGCCAGCGCCATCTTCTCGCTCAGCGTGGTCATCAGCGTCGGGGCAAGCACGACTTGGCACGCGAGCCCGTCCAAACTGCCGGCGTCGGCCGCGTCGGCCACGAAGACGTCGAGCAGATCGCCATACCGCTCGGCCACGGCGCGCGCGCTAACCTCCATTCCCAACTGCGCCATCATCCGAGCGGTTGGCCCCTTCACCGCCCGCCCGTTGATGATCGGCGAGACCGCGACCACGGGCGCCCGCGCCTCCATCAGGGCCGCGCGCAGGCCGGAAAGCGCGAGCATCGGGTCGATGCTGATGAACGGGTTGGAGGGACAGATCACGATGCCATCCGCTCGTGCCAACGCGTCCAGCACAGCGGGCAATGGACGGGCCAGCTCGGTGCCCGCGAATGCGATCTCCGTAACGGCCGGCTCCGCGCGAAGACCGACGAACCACGGCTGAAAGTCCATCCAGCCGCGCTCCGTGCGCAGCCGGGTCCGCACCGTGTCATCGGTCGCCGGCAGGACGCGGGCGCCGATCCGCAGCCGCCGGCAGGTGTCCTCGGTGATGCCCGAAAGCGCCTCTCCGGCGCGAAGCCGCCGTGTCCGCTCGACATGCAGCGCGAGGTCGCGGTCGCCAAGGCGGAACCATGTTTCCCCGCCCAGCGTCGCCAGTGTCTCCATGAAGGACCACGTCTCGTCGCGCCTTCCCCAGCCCAGCTCGGTATTGTCGAGGCCCGCGAGGGTGTAGGTCAGGGTGTCAAGGTCCGGTGAGATGGCCAGCCCAAAGTGCTCGAAGTCGTCACCCACGTTGGCAACCACGGTGAGCTGCCCCTCCGGGAGCACCTGCGCCAAGCCAAGGGCGAGCTTCGCCCCGCCGATCCCGCCCGACAGGGCGACGATCACCGGAACAGATCCTCGGCCGGCGGGCGCACCAGGGCGGCGGCCGGCAGGATGGGTGCGTTGCAGGCGAGCCCGCGCACCAGCACGACCGGCCTTCCCTCCCTCGCCTGGCCTTGCACAAGGCCAGCAGCCGCGGCGATCTCGTCGGCGCGCGCGACGACGGTGACTTCCAGCGTGCGCCCGAACAGGTCGGGGCTGCCGCGCAGGTCGATCAACGAAGCAATTCCCGCCGCGCCGATCGCCACCCCGCACGTGCCCCTCCGCCACGCGCGGCCGAAACTGTCGGTAATGACGACACCAGGCGCCACCCCGCATCGCGCGGCCAGGCCAGCGCGAAGCTGTGCCGCCGAGGCGTCTGGATCGAGCGGCAGCAGCAGCACCTGATCGGGCTCGTCCGGCGCGGCGACGTTGGAATGATCGACCCCGGCATTCGCCATGACGAAGCCAAGACGGTGTTCCGTGATAAACAGGTTGGGCCGGCTGCGCACGACGCGCACCAACTCCGACAGGATCACCTCGACGAGCCTGGCGTCCTTGCCGATCTCGGCCCCGATCGCGACGGCGCGCGCCGAGGGGACCACGGTGTCGAGCGCGACAGCCCGGTTCTCCGCCTTGGAGACGATCTTCTGCGCCACCACAACGACGTCGCCGGGACGCAGCGCGACCGATGCGCGCGCCAGTGCTCCGGCTATCAGCTCCACCAGGTCATCGCCGGATCGGACCAGGGGAAACTCTGGGAGAGGCAAAAGCTGAAGCGCGTCGCCGCTGGACTCGCGGGAACCGGAGGAAGGGGCCGCCGACGCAGTCACCCGAACTTCTGCCGCAGCTTCGGCAGAACTTGCGCGGCGTAGAGGCGCAGGAAGCGATCCTGATCCGGGCCAGGGGCATGGAACACGAGATGGTTGAAGCCGAGTTCGATGTAGGGCCGGATCTTCTCCACCTGCTCGTCCGGATCGGACGAGACGATCCAGCGGCTTGCAGCGCGCTCGACCGGAAGCTCGGCCGCCCGCCGCTCCATCTCCGTCGGGTTGTGAACCGAAAGCTTCTCTTCCGGGGTCAGCGCGAGCGCCGCCCAATGGCGCGTGTCCTGAAGCGCGCGGGCGCTGTCGTTATCAAACGAAACCTTCATCTCGATCAGCCGTTCGTACGTGTCCCCATCGCCAGACGGGTTGCCAGCGGCCTTCCGCCCCTCCGCGAGGTTCGGCAGCAAGGTCTCGGTGTAGAGCGACCAAGCCTTGCCGCTGGTGCAGATGAAGCCGTCGCCTTGCCGACCGGCGTACTTGGCAACCAGCGCGCCGGCGGCGGCGACGTAGATCGGCACCGGCGGATCAGGCCGGTCGTAAATCGTTGCGTCTTGTGTCTTGTAGTACTGGCCCTCGAACGTCACGCGCTCCTCCAACCAGAGCCTGCGTATAAGCTGCACCGCCTCGCGCAGCCGGGCGAAGCGCTCCTTGAACTCGGGCCAGGCAACACCTGTCGCGGGCACCTCGTTGAGCGACTCGCCCGTCCCGATGCCAAGGATGAGCCGGCCGGGAAACATCGCGCCCAGCGTGCCAAAGGCTTGCGCCACCACCGACGGATGATAGCGGAAGGTCGGCGTCAGCACGCTCGTGCCCATCGTGATCCGCTG
The DNA here is from genome assembly GCA_963818725.1 of uncultured Pseudomonadota bacterium. GTDB lineage: Bacteria > Pseudomonadota > Alphaproteobacteria > Acetobacterales > Acetobacteraceae > DATFDN01. The sequence continues at coordinate 293,396 of CAWFTU010000002.1, forward strand.
GGTTCCCGCGCCCAAGGCGCCCAGCCAGGCTGGGGCAAACGGCGCGTGTCCGTCCGTATGCTTCCAGGGCTGGAAATGGTCACTGACGAAGACGGAATCGAATCCCGTCTCCTCGGCCCTGATCGAAAAAGCCAACAGGTCTCGCGGGCCGAACTGCTCGGCAGACGCCTTGTAGCCAAGCTTGAGCATCGCCGCCCCCTTTTTGCCGGCCAAGCCTACCGCCCCGACGTTTGCAGGTCCATCCGCCGGAAATCGGGAGGCGGCGCGAACAGTGCGGACGGCCGCGGTCCGTATGTCACGGATACCGCCTCCAGCCGCCCGGTTCCGGCATTCGCCATCGTCCCCCTCGCGCGCAAGACAAGCCCATCGCTTGTGATGCAGGCCGTGCCCGTGCCGCGCGGCCCGGTCAGGCTCCACATTTCGCAGCTCTGGCCCGCCACGGTGTCCGTGCCGACCCGGCTGATATGCGCCTCGGCAGGGATGACGAAGCCAGGAATGAGCCTCGGATCGAGCGTGAACTCGAGCGCAAGCCGTTGGGGCTCGACCAACATGGTCACGCGCTGCCGCTTGAAGTCGATCAGCGCGGCGGCCCGCTGCCGATCGATCTCCACCCGCAGCTCCTGGCCGCGATCGCCCCACATCATGCGGATCGTATGAGCCTGCTCCACGCCGCTGGGCGGCGGCGACCCAACCACCCGGTAGACGACCGCCACATCACGCGTCGGGCGCAGCGCCGGCACGTCCTGCGCGGCCCGTGCCAGAGCCATGCCGGCGGCCGCGAATGCAAGCAGGGCCGCAGCACCCAGAAGCGAACGCCTCACACCATGTCCTCTCTGTCTCAGCGAGCGGCGAGCAGCCTGATCTCGGCCTCGATGACGGCCGGACTGATTGCCGCCTTCCAACGCGCCGGCGCCTCCAGTCCCGCGGCAAGCTGTTCCCGATATACGTCACGTGGAACCTCGACCGCTCCGAACTGGGTCAAATGGGCGGTCACGAATTGTGTATCCAGAAGGCGAAAACCCGACACACGCAGTCGCGCGACGAGATGCACCAGCGCCACCTTGGAAGCGTCACGGACAGTGCTGAACATGCTCTCGCCGAAAAACACGCCGCCGAGGGCGACGCCATACAATCCTCCCACCAGCTTGCCGTCACGCCGGCACTCGACCGAGTGCGCCACCCCCATGCGGTGCAGCTCGAGGAACAGCGCCTCGATCTGCGGATTGATCCACGTATCCTCCCGACCAGGGGCTGACGCGGCGCAGCCGGCGATGATCGCGGCGAAGTCGCGATCGGCGCTGACCTCGAAGCCGTCTGACAGAACGGTGCGCAGCAGCCGTCGCGGCACGTGGAAGCTTTCGAGCGGCAGCACGCCACGCCGCTCCGGGTCCAGCCAATAGAGCCGGTCGCCGCGTCGCGTCTCGGCCATTGGAAAGAGGCCGTGACGGTACGCCCGCAGCATCAGATCCGGTGTGATCTCGACCAAGCGACGCGACATTGCGCGAGTGTGGCGCCACGGCGCGTCATTTGGAAGACTACGAATCCTTGCGCGGGCCGTTTTCTGGTGAACTAATCGCGCGATGGAACCATGGAGAATGAGTCATGACGACTTTCATGTGGGAGCACATCCACCTGCGCAGCCCCGACCCGGAAGCGACAGCCCGCTGGTATCAAGACATGCTGGGCGCGGAGGTGATCCGCACGGAGCAGTCCGACGGCCCTGCCCGGGTCGATCTGATCCTCGGCGGCAGCCAGAAAGTGTTCGTCGCGCCGGCCAACCCGGCGGCCATGCCGGGACCCGCGCCCGACGCTCCCTACATGGGGCTTGAGCATATTGGCTTGACGGTGTCCGACATCGACGCCGCAGTGGCCGCGCTGAAGGCCAAGGGTGTGCGCTTCACGTTGGACCCGACCACGATCCGTCCCGGCGTGCGCATAGCCTTCCTGCGCGGGCCGGAAAACGTGTCGATCGAGCTGATCCAGCGGGGGTGATCCAAGAGCCAGGCGTTGCCGCCCGACAACCGCCGGCGTTATCCCACCGTCTTCAGGAACTCAGCGAGTTTGGTCGCTGCCGCGGCCTTGTCGGTCCTGTCGAGGGCCGCGAGCTCAGCCGCCAGGCGATCCATGGCCAATTCGTAGATCTGCCTCTCGCTGAAACTCTGGTCTGGCTGACCCGCGTTGCGGTGCAGGTCGCGCACCACCTCGGCGATCGACAGCGGGTCGCCGGAGTTGATCTTAGCCTCGTACTCCTGCGCGCGACGTGACCACATCGTGCGCTTGATCCGCGCCCGTCCCCGCAGCACGTCCAGCGCCTTGTCGAACATGTGGCGCGTGGCGAGCTTGCGCAGTCCGGCGGTGCGCGCCTTGACGACGGGCACCCGCAGGGTCATGCGGTTCTCCTCGAACGTGATGTGGATCAGCTCGAGCTTGTGACCGGCGATCTCCTCGGTGGCGATCTTCTCGACCCTGCCTACGCCGTGCGTGGGATAGACGACGTAGTCGCCTTCAGCGAACGTCTCGGCTGGCGCTATGGGTCGCGGCGTGACGCGGGGCGCAGGCCCTGAATGAAACCGCGCGCCACGGTCACGTGCCGCGGCGGCATCCTCCGAATTCGGCCTCCACCGGCTGATCGGCGTCAACCTCGTCCGCGTCCAGGCCCTCCTCGGGTGACTCGGACTCGAATGCCTGGGTTTCGGGTTCCCGCCCAGTCTCAGCGTACTCGTCCAAGGCGATCGTGGCCTTGGCGTGAACGGCAGGCTTCCGGGCGGGCGCTGAACCCGCGGATGACGTCTGCGCCAATTCCTCGTCCGACACCCGTACCGACCCGCCCTCGCGGTCTGTCGCTTCAATTCCGGCGGCTTCTTTCATAACAAGCCCTCTAATTTCCTAATCCTGCCGCATGAACGCTGCTTGACGACCGACCAAACGACTTACTTTCCTACGCCCAAGCAGTAAGTTGCTCGGCGGCATAATCAAGCCTTGGCCAAATATATAGCATGTAATCAAGCCCCCGTCAGGGGGCCGGCGATTAGCAACTTGGCTTAGGCCGTACCTGGTTCGGGGTCGAACAGCGCCCCTTTGTCGGGCTTGTCCTTCCACTCGTCCGCATCCGCCGGGGGCTCACCCTTTCGGGTGATGTTGGGCCAAGTCTGGGAATGGACACGGTTCTGCTCGGCCCAGGCCGCGGCCCGGTCATCGCTGTCGGGGACGATCGCCTCCACCGGACACTCGGGCTCGCACACGCCGCAATCGATGCACTCGTCCGGATGGATAACGAGCATGTTCGCACCGACATAGAAGCAGTCCACGGGACAGACCTCGACGCAGTCCATGTACTTGCAGCGAATGCAGTTTTCGGTGACCACGTAGGTCATGCGGATCCCCCGGTCCCAGCGCGCGCCATATGGCGGGGTTTCACGGGAGGCGCAAGGCCACGGGCGCCTCCGCGATTTCTTCGTATAGCTGGGTTGCTTCCAAGGCCGGCCCACGCCGGTCCGCGAGCGCCAGGACGCGAATCACCCGCACGTTGCCGTGCAGGCCAAGCGTGAGGACGTCGCCGACGCGCAAGCGGGCGTGCGCCTTCTCCGTCGGCTGACGGTTGATCCGGACCAGGCCCTGACTGACCAGCCGCGCGCAGTCGGCCCGGCTGCGGGCAAAACGCGCGCACCAGAGCCAGAAGTCAAGCCGCCGCCACGGCTGTTCCCCCGCTCCGCTGATCACTGCCGAAGCACGGCCAGCGCGGCGAATGGGCCATGAGGCTGCCCGGCCTTGGGCGGGGAGTCCAGCCGAGCGGGCCTGCGCCGGCGCGGCGGCAGCAGCATGGGCGGCGTTGGCGGGCCGTAGACATCCGGTGCCAGGCTGCCGCCGGGCATCACCCGGTGGCCAAGCCGGCGCAGTATCACTGGCAGCAGCGCCGTCGCGACGGAGAAGCGGGATGCAGAGTCCCGCCGGCAACGCGACCGCGCCACGCCGCGCTGCCCAGGCAAGCTCGGCCGCGACGCGCTCTGCCACATCCAGACGGATCAGCACTGGCCCAGCCTCCAGCCACCCCATGGCCTCGGCAAATCCGCGCGGCCAGTCCGGCGGGGTTGGAAGCGAGACCAGCCCGGCGCTGGGCAGCGCCGGCGTCGGCACGCTATGCTGCAAGGCCCAAAGCTGGGCCCGCATCGCCGCGGCCCGGGGCTTCAGCAAAGCGGGCAGGAACAGCGCGAACTGTCCCGCCTTGACCCCGAGCGCCTTGAGCTGGCGGCGGAGCTCGGGATCCTGCCCCGCGTCCGCTCCGGGGATCAGGCCCAGTGTTTCCTGTAACCGATGCAGCGGACCACGCAAGGCTCCGTCCGCCTCGGCCCGTGCCGCGGCCTCGAATAGGGACGCCAAGTCGGCCTGGATCGCGTCGCGAATCCAGCGGTGCAGCCTGGCACGCAGCCGCTCGCGCTGGGCACCGTCCAGGAAGTCGCTGTCGAGTATCTCGACGCGGGGGCGAAGCGGGCTCACGCCAGGACGCAGGCGGCCGATGGGAACGGCATCCGCGTCGGCGTGAGCGGCCCACGAAATTCGATGGTCCGCTGTCAGACTGAACGCCGGGTCCGGCGCCGCCTCCGCCTCCGTCACCCGCCTTCGCATCTCCTCGCGCAGCGCCCGCCGTGCCGCTCGCAGCACGACCCGCCGCTCCTCCCCCGCCGCCGTTGGGTCGGGGACGAAGCCGAACCCGGCGACATGGCCCACGAGATGGCCCTCGACCACCACCTCGCCACGACGGGTCACTGCCGACAGCAGCTCGGCGCCCTCGGCCTCGTCCAGGCGACGCATCAGGTGCGCGGCGCGACGGTCCACAAAACGTGCCGTGAGCTGTTCGTGCAACGCGTCCGACAGCAAATCCTCCACCTCGCGGGCGCGGCCCTGCCAGGTGGCCGCGTCCCGGACCCAGTCCGGACGCGCGGCGATGTAGGACCAGACCCGCACCCCGGCCAGCCGCTGCATCAAGGTGTCAATGTCGCCCTCTGGGCGGGCCAGGCTGGCGATCTGCGCCGCCAGCCAATCGGTCGGCACCCTGCCCTCGGTCGCCAGATGGGTGAAGATGCGTGCGCAGAGCCGGTTGTGCGTCTCATCGGCGAGCTTGCGGAAATCCGGTACCTGGCACACCTCCCACAACGCGCGAACCATCGCGCGCTCGCGCGCGAGCCGCCGGATGTCCGGATCGCGCGCCAGCACGGCCAAGGTCGTCAGGTCGGAGGCCTCATTGCCCTTGACCAGCCCCGGTCCGGGAGGCGGGGCGAGCAAGCTGTCGAGCAGCGCATCGACGTGCCCGAACGCGAGATCGCTGTTGCGCCAGCAGAGATAGTCCAGCGCCTCAAAACTGTGCGCCTCCACCTGGGCCACAACGTCCTCGGTAATGTCTGGGCACTCAGCCGTGGTGCCGAAGGTGCCGTCGCGCATCCCACGCCCGGCGCGCCCGGCGATCTGGGCGATCTCGGCCGCGGCCAGGCGGCGGATACGATGACCGTCATGCTTGGTGATGCCGGCGAAAGCCACGTGATCGACATCCATGTTCAGGCCCATCCCGATCGCGTCGGTGGCCACCAGGAAGTCGACCTCCTTGTTCTGATAGAGAGCCACCTGGGCATTGCGGGTGCGCGGGCTGAGCCGCCCCATCACCACCGCGCAGCCGCCGCGCCGGCGGCGGATCAGCTCGGCGATCGCATAGACCTCGGCGGCGCTGAACGCGACAATGGCGCTGCGTGGCGGCAGCTTGGTGAGCTTGGCGGGGCCGGTGAAGGTCAGATTCGACAGGCGCGGCCTCGTCTCCACGCTGACCTGCGGCACCAGACGATGCAGCAGAGGGCGGATCGTCTCGGCGCCCATGAACATTGTCTCGACCAGGCCCCGCGCGTGCAGCAGCCGGTCAGTGAACACGTGGCCCCGGTCGGGATCGGCACAAAGCTGGATCTCATCGACGGCGACGAACTCCGCGGCGCGGTCGAGCGGCATGGCCTCGACGGTGCAGGAGTACCAGCGCGCTGTCGGGGGAACGATCTTCTCCTCCCCCGTGATCAGCGCGACATTGCGCACTCCCTTGCGGGCCACCATGCGATCGTAGTTTTCCCGCGCGAGTAGGCGCAGGGGGAAGCCGATAATACCGGATGCGTGCGCCAGCAGGCGTTCTATGGCGAGATGGGTTTTGCCGGTGTTCGTTGGGCCAAGGACAGCCTTCACGCGGGCATCGAAGCCGGACATAGGGGAACTCTTGGGGCTGTTGGACGCGAATGCAAGCCTTCCGGCAATGACATGTTAAATCGCGCCACCACCCCGCGCATATGGCCGGCCGCAGGGAGGAGTGACGATGGACGCGCCTGATACCCAGACTGCGGAAACCCTGAGCTTTGGCGCCGAGGTCGGGCGGCTGCTCGATCTGGTTGTTCACTCACTTTATTCCGAACGCGAGATATTTCTTCGCGAGCTGGTGGCCAATGCGGCCGATGCCCTCGACCGGCGGCGATTCGAGGCGTTGACCGACCCAGCCCTGGCGCCCCCGCCGGATGCCAAGATCCGCATTGTCCCCGACAAGGGCGCCCGTACGTTACTGATCGCCGATGACGGGATCGGCATGACCCGTCAGGAGCTGATCGATAACTTGGGCACCATCGCCCGCTCTGGCACGAAAGCGTTTAGCGAACAGCTGGCGCAGGCGAAACCGGAGGACAGGCCCAGCCTGATCGGCCAGTTCGGCGTCGGCTTCTACTCCGCGTTCATGGTAGCCGAGCGGGTGGAGGTGACATCGCGCAAGGCCGGCGCGGAGCAGGCGTTCACCTGGTCCTCCGATGGCGGGGGTTTCATCATAGCCGCTGCCCAGCGTGATCGGCCGGGCACGGATGTGGTGCTGCACATCCGGCCCGATGCGGACGAGTACCTGGACCCGACGCGGCTGGAAGCCGTTGTTCGCCGCTGGGCCGACCACATTACCCTGCCCATCACCATTGCCCGCGATGGCAAGGACCAGCCCGCCAACGAGGGAACGGCGCTCTGGCGCAAGCCGCGCGCCGAGGTCTCCGAGCAGTCCTACGCGGAGTTCTTCCAGCATCTCGGCCATATCTTCGACAAGCCGTGGGCGACGCTGCACTGGCGGGCCGAGGGGTTGCTGGAGTTTTTCGCCCTGCTGTTCATCCCCAGCGCGCGCCCGTTCGACTTCCTTGACCGGGAGCGCGAATCGCGCGTGCGCCTGCATGTTCGGCGCATGTTCATCACCGACCGCGCCGAGCTGCTGCCGCCCTGGCTGCGCTTCGTCGAGGGCGTGGTCGACACCGAGGATTTGCCGCTCAACATATCGCGCGAGATGCTGCAAACGACCCCGGTGCTGGCGCGCATCCGCAAGGCGCTGGTTGGGCGCGTTCTCTCCGAGCTGAAGACGCGCGCCCAAGACCCGGCGGTCTACGCGAAGTTCTGGGAAAGCTTTGGTGCCGTGCTGAAGGAGGGTGTGTTCGAGGACGTCGAGCATCGCGCCGATATCGCCGGCCTGATGCGTTTCCGCTCCTCCGCCCAGGAGGGCTGGACATCGCTCGCCGAGTATATCGGCCGGATGCAAGCTGGACAGGAGGCAATCTACTACCTTGCCGGTGACGATACCGAGGCGCTCAAGGCTTCGCCGCAGCTCGAGGGTCTTCGCGCCCGGAAGCTCGAAACGCTGCTGATGGCCGATTCGGTCGACGCCTTCTGGCCGGACCGGCTGGGCACGTTCGAGGGCAAGCCCTTGCGCAGCGTGACACAGGTCGCCGCGGAGCTCGACAAGGGGGCCGACCTGCCCGACATCTCGCCACTCACGGCGGCGCTGAAGGCGGCCTTGGAGGACCAGGTCTCCGATGTGCGCGCCACGGCGCGGCTGAGCGACAGCGCTGTGGTTCTCTCGGCCTCGGGCAGCGGGCCGGATTTGCAGATGCAGCGGCTGCTGCGTCGGTCGGGCCGCGGCGGGATGCCGGTCCGGCCGGTTCTTGAGGTCAATCCCCGCCACGCGCTCATTGAGGCGCTCGGGCGCCGCCTGGAGGACAAGGAACTGATCGCGGACACCGCCGCGGCCTTGCTCGACCTTGCCCGGGTGCAGGAGGGCGAGCTGCCGCGCGACCCGGCCCGCTTCGCGCGACGCATAACCGGACTGCTCGCCGGCAGCATTGGGTGACGGTATCACGGCAGGAGTTCCCTCTCCCCCGCATCGGGGCGAGGGGTTAGGCGGGCAGAGCGTTCTCGGGAGTACCCTCACCCCGACCCTCTCCCGCACGGGGAGAGGGAGAAGAGCGAATGCCGATATCCGATCAGGCGCTTGATTGTATCGCCGCCACGACCGAAGGTGCGCGCCCACTTCACGCGGTGCGTCCCGTTGGACTTTCTGGACTGCTCGACTCGCTTTCCCCGGAGCAGGCTGCCTATGTGCGAGACACCGGGTTCGCCGCCGCGGCCCAGGAATTGATTCTCCTGCCCGGCGCAGACGGTATCGCGGGCGCGGTGCTGGGACTGGGCGAGGACCGCTCGCCCTATGCGTTCGGCGGACTCGCTCTCCGCCTCCCGGCGCGCTCTGTTTGGGAGATTCAGCCTGGCGACTTCGACGCGATGCAGGCAACCCTTGGGTTCTGTCTTGGCGCCTACCGCTTCACCGCCTACCGCGCAGCGCCGCGCGCGCCGGCGCTGCTGGCCGCGCCGGCCGCGCACAGATTGGCGCTGTCGCAGGCGCGGGCGGCCTGGATGGTGCGGGATCTTGTCAACACGCCCGCCAATGATCTCGGCCCTGCCGAGCTCGCCGCCTTTGCAGTAAGCCTGGGCGAACGGTTCGGGGCGACTGCCGACCTGATCGGGGGGGCGAAGCTTGAGCGCGAGTACCCGGCGATCGCCGCGGTCGGACGCGGCTCAGCGCGCGCGCCGTGCGTCGCGCGGTTCCAGTGGGCTGGCAGTCAGGCCCGGGAAAGCGCACCGCTTCTGTCACTGTGCGGCAAGGGTGTTTGTTTCGATAGCGGCGGATATGACCTGAAGCCCTCTGCGGCAATGCTGCGCATGAAGAAGGACATGGGCGGAGCCGCCGCCGTGCTCGGACTCGCGCGCATGGTCATGGAGGCAGACCTGCCGATCCGACTTGTCGCGCAACTCGGCTGCGTTGAAAACTCCGTGTCTGGAACTGCCATGCGTCCGATGGACGTGCTCCGCACCCGGGCTGGTTTGGCTGTAGAGGTGGGCAACACCGATGCCGAGGGGCGGCTCGTCCTATGCGATCTGCTTGCCGAAGCTGCGGCGGAGTCGCCCGCCCTCCTGCTGGACTGCGCCACGCTGACCGGGGCGGCGCGCGTGGCGCTTGGCCCCGAGCTGGCAGCTCTCTTCTGCAATGATGAGTCCTGGGCCGACGCGATCCTGCGCGCCGGCGACGCGCAAGGCGACCCGCTGTGGCGCCTGCCGCTGTGGGACGGTTATGGTGCCTGGCTGCAAAGTTCGACCGCAGACCTCAACACGGTCTCCTCGAAACCCTTCGCCGGGGCGATCGTGGCAGCCCTATTCCTTAAGCGTTTTGTTGCGCCAACTGTTCCTTGGGCGCATATAGACCTGTACGCTTGGAATGACCAGACGCAGCCCGGTCGCCCCGAGGGGGGGAGGCTCAAGCGATACGCGCAACCTTCGCCGCAGTCGCGAATAAGCTCGTCGATGCCTTTCCAGACCGAAACAGCCGGGTAACATCACGGTGAGCCGCCTGCAACGAGAGTCGTCTTGCCGTGTAAATGGAATGCTAATACGCGATAAGTCTATGCACCCGGCCCCTCGCGCGCGGCGTGCATGAGAGGACTGAAGCATGGCAACGAGCCCCGCCCCGGATCAGCTCATCGCGATCCTTCGCGATACCATCGTCGCGCTGGTGCGCCGCGACGGTCCTGATTTATCAGCCCGACAACTGGGCGTGTTCCTGACGTGTTACCTGGACGACGGTGCCCACACCGTGCGGGGGCTCGCCGCCGAGCTACATGTCTCCAAGCCGGCGATCACCCGCGCGCTCGACCGGTTGGGGGAGCTTGACCTCGCGCGCCGGAAGGTTGATCCCCTGGACCGGCGCAGCGTGCTTGTGCAGCGGACCCTGAAGGGTTCAGGTTTCCTCCGCGATCTTCGCGCGATCATGACGGAAGCGGCCTCGACCGCGCGCAAGGGCACCGCGCCGACGGAGCCCTCTTCGGCCTTGCGCAAGGCCCCGGCGACAAGCGGCAGCGACTGATCCGGCCGGCTTTGGCGCCGTGGCGCCTACCATCGCGTAAGCCCTGCGGTGCGGGATCGGGCGCGGACAAACGCGACCCAGGGCACCTGCGGCAAGAACGTCAGCGCTGGTACGTAAGGCTTCAGCGGTGACGGCGCGGCGATGAACAGAAGGCAGCATCCGCCGCCGAAGACCGCGAATCCCCAGTGGACGGAAGCCACGATCGGTGCCGGCACGCCAGTGCGTTGAGCGATTTGATACAAATGTCCCCGATGCGGCTCCGTCACCCTCTCGCCCGCCAGCACCCGTCGCGCCAAGGTGAACGCAACATCGAACAGCACGCCTGAGAGCAGCATCGGCATCAGCAGCAGCGGCAGTTCCACGCCGTCAAATCGGCTCGCAACGACGCCCAGCATTGCCAGCACGAAGCCACAGAACTGGCTGCCGACATCGCCCATGAAGATGCGCGCACGCGGAAAGTTGAACGGCAGGAACCCCAGCAATCCGGCCGTGAGCAGGAGGGCAGCGAAATACGCGAACCAGGCGCCGTGTTCGGCCGCGATCCCGGCGAGGAAGCAGGCGGCGATCAGCGCGACGCCGCCCGCTAGCCCATTCAGCCCGTCGATGAAGTTGACCGCGTTGGTGACGAACAAGATCCACGCCAGCGTGGCCGGACCTCCCAACCACCCGATATCGAGCGGACCAAGGCGCGGCACACGGTAGCTCTCCACGAACACCCCCGAGCCGACGGCGGCCAGCGCGGCCAGGAGCTGGGCTGCCAGCTTCACGGCGAATGGCCAGTCGGCAAGGTCGTCGAGAAAAGCGACAAGCGCGATGGCGAGCGAGGCGTCGATCACCCCCAGGAAGTACGGATCGGCCAACCGGGCGAACTCCGCGAACCGGTACAGCACGAGCAGCCCGGCCACGAACGCGACGACGATTCCCACCCCGCCTCCCTTGGGGATAGGCTGGTCGTGCGATTTGCGCGCGTCTGGCTGGTCCATGACCCGGGCGACGATCATCAGCCGGACGGTCAGGGCGGACAGACAGGAGAGCCCGGCGGCGAAGACTAGGTGGCGCAGCACGGCAGCAAGCGTCATGTCGCTTCGCTTGCCCCGAGTTCCGGAATTTGTCGAGCGCCTACGGTTGCGCCAGGTCCCTGCCCTCCCCACGATTGGCCGAAATCAGGAGGAAACGCCGTCCCATGCCTTCCACCACGCGCTTTTCTGGCCTCACGCCATTGCTGGCCCCGCGCTCGGTCGCGATCCTCGGCGCCTCCAACGACTCCACGCAAATCGGCGGCCGGCCGATCGATTACATGAGAAAGGCTGGGTTCAAGGGCGCCCTTTATCCGGTCAATCCCAACCGGCCCGAGGTGCAGGGCCTGCGCGCCTACCGCTCCGTCGCCGACCTGCCGGAAACGCCGGACGTCGCCATCGTCGCCGTGCCGGCCTCGATCGCCGTCCAAGCCGTGGATGATCTCGGGCGGCGCGGCACCAAGGCGGCCTTGGTGTTCACCGCCGGCTTCGCCGAGGTGGATGACGAGGGCAAGGCGGCGCAGGATCGCATGGTCGCCGCCGCCCGCGCGCACGGGATGCGCATCCTGGGGCCGAACTGCTTGGGCGTGTTCGACGGGCGCACCGGCTACTACGCCACGTTCTCCTCGTCCTTCGACAGCGGCTGGCCCATCCCCGGCCGCATCGGCATCGCCTCGCAGTCCGGCGCGTACGGCACGCATCTGTACACCCTGGCCCGCGATCGCGGGATCGGCGCCTCGCTCTGCATCATGACCGGCAACGAGGCGGATGTGACGGTCGGTGAATGCATCGGCTGGCTGGCCGAGAACCCGGAGGTGGACGTGATCGCCGTCTATGCCGAGGGCATCCGCGAAGCGCCGGGCCTGATAGCTGCCTTCGAGGCGGCGCGGGCGGCCAGGAAGCCCATCGTTATGATGAAGGTAGGCCGTAGCGCGCTCGGTCGCCACGCCGCGAAGTCCCACACCGCCTCGATCGCTGGGGACGACGCCGTGACCGAGGCGGTGATGGCCGAGTTCGGCGTGGTCCGCGCCCGCACCACGGAAGAGATGCTGGACATAGCGCAGACTGCGACGAGACGGATCTATCCGGCACGGAACACGCTCGGCATGGTCACGATTTCGGGCGGCGCCGGCGTGCTGGTCAGCGACGTGGCGGAACAGGTCGGGCTGCCCATGCCGGAGATGCCGGCAGAGGCGCAGGCGCGGCTGCGCTCGCTGGTCTCGTTCTGCGCGCCGCGCAACCCGGTCGACGCGACCGCACAGGTGACGAACGACATCAGCCTGCTCACTCCGTTCATGGAGGCAATGGTCCGCGACGGTGGCTACCGGTCGGTGCTGGCGTTCATGACCATGGTCGCCTCGACCGATCGCTGGCCGGCGATGCAGGAGCGGTTGGACGCCGTGCGCGCGCAGTACCCGGACCAACTCTACGTTCTGTCGGTGATCGCCCCGACCGAGCGGCTTCGCGCCCTGGAGGAGGCCGGTTGGATCTGCCTCGAGGATCCAACGCGCGCGGTGAACGCCATCGCCGCGATGGGGCGGTTCGGGGAGGCTTTCGCGGCGCCCGAGCCCGCGCCGCCGCCGACTGTGCCAGGGGTCACACTGCCGAGCACGACGCCGACCGAGGCGGAGGCCAAGCGCCTGCTGGCCGAAGCCGGCATTGCCTCCGCCCCCGAGGCGGCGTGCGAGACCGCCGAGGCGGCCGTCACGGCCGCCGAGCGGTTCGGCTTTCCCGTGGTGATGAAGATTCTCTCGCCCGACATCCTGCATAAATCGGAGATCGGCGGCGTGCTGCTGGATGTGCGCGATGCCGCCAGCGTGCGCGATGGCTTCGCGACCCTGCTCGCCCGCGCCAAGGCAGCGGTGCCATCGGCACGGATCGAGGGCGTGCTGGTCGCCAAGCAGCTCACGGGCGGCGTCGAGTGCATCCTGGGCATCCACCGCGACCCGGTGTTCGGCCCTGTCGCGATGTTCGGCCTGGGCGGAATTTTCGTCGAGATCCTGAAGGACGTGGTGTTCCGACGCTGCCCGTTCGGCGTTGAGGAGGCCGAGCGCATGATCCGCTCGATCAAGGGCGCTTCGCTGCTGCTGGGCGCGCGCGGGCGCAGGCCGGCCGATGTGCGGGCGCTCGCCGAGATGCTGGCGCGGCTGTCGGTGTTCGCGCACCAGGCGGGGGAGCGGCTGGCGTCGGTGGACCTAAACCCGGTCTTCGCGATGTCGGAGGGAGAGGGGGCGTTCGCGGTGGACGCGGTGGTGGAGGTGAGGGAGGAGGAGAAGGGCATTGGCTGAGCACGCGGTATGGTCCAGGCTCGGTTAGGCAATTTTCGCAAAATTCACTTTGTGTTGACCTTTCATTGGTCCGTCGTTCACGAAGTCGGGATAGCCGGCCTTGATGAATTCCGAACCCATGCGCGCTGCCCTTGTCGAATTTGCCAAGAACGCACGAGACGCTCGCCGCGCCAATCCCGCCGTCGCGGGCGGCGGTTCGGCGCTGGAACTGCTGCTCGCGCCGCTTTTTCATCGCCTCCTGGAATTGCTGTTAGGAGTGGCGTTACCGTTGGCTCCCCGAATCTTGCCGGAGTACCGCGCGCCGGGTATCGGCCGGCCCGACTTGGCCTTCGCGCGCCCGGCGCAGCCGGCCCGCTCGTTCATCGAACTTAAGCAGCCGAATGCCAGCCTCACGCCAGCGCGGCTCCGAGGTCATGACGCGGACCAGTTCCGACGATTTCGTGAGCTGCCCTTGTGGGGGTTCTGCAACTTCCATTCGATCCAGCTCTATAAACGGGCCGAACTCCTTGAGCAGGCTGTCATCCTGCCTGCCGCCACCCTCGACTCCACAACATCCGATACGCAGGCCGAGCGCCTGATACGGCGACACGACCCGGCGCCGTTCGTCGCCATATTGGAGGCGCTCGCCCTTGCCAGCCCTGCCAAGCCGCGCAATGCGGCCGAAGTCGCGGAAGTACTGGCGCACGCGGCGCGTCTGGTACGCGGGATCGTGGTCGATCACTGCCGCGTGAGCCCGCCACCGGCCCTGGCCGACGTGCAGCGGGAGTTCCGCGAGACACTGTTCGCCCATCCCGCTGCTGGCGGATACGACATGGCTGGGGAAAACGATTTGTTCGCCAATGCCTTCGCCCAAACCCTTGCGTTCGGGCTCCTACTCGCCCGCGAAGCGAGCGGCGGCGATATCGGCCGTGAAGCGTACCGCGCGCTTCCAGGGGGCTCTTACCCTCTGTTGCGAGCCACAGTGCGCGCTCTCACCCAGGACGAAATCCTCGACGCGCTTGGTGCCGCGTTCGACGTCATGCTGGACACCGTGAACGCGGTTGACCCCGCGCTGCTGATGCCACGGGCCGGCACCGACCCAATTCTCTACTTTTATGAGGACTTTCTAGGCGTATTCGACCCTGAGGCCAAGAAGCGGCACGGCGTATTCTTCACGCCTGTTCCCATCGTGAGATTCATGGTTGCGGCAACCGAGCGCGCGCTGCGGGATCTCGGCACGCAGGCACTGCTCGATCCGAATGTCCTGTTGCTTGATCCCGCCTGCGGTACAGGAACCTTCCTGATAGCAGCGGTATCCGCAGGGGCTGAGGAGGCTCTTGCCACCTACGGGGATGGGGCGGTTGCGGGAGAGGTCGCCGCCCTGGCCTCGCGGTTGTACGGCCTCGAACTGCTCGTCGGCCCGTACACGGTCGCGCATTACCGAATGCTGCGTGAGATCGCTTCTCATCATGTCGTGCCCACCACGCGGCTGCCGATCTACCTAGACCATCATGTCCGCCGAGGCTGCCACAAACTTGAGGTGGCCCGCCTCGAAGTGTCGAGTAAGGCGCTTGCAACGCAACGGGGGTTGCTCGGGGACCGAGCCTGTCCCCAGACACTGGAGGCGGACCGTGATGGAGAATACGCTGTTTCTGGGGTTGGACGTCCACAAGAAGACGATTTCGGTGGCGATCGTGGAGGCGACGGCAGGAGCGGAGGTTTGGTTCTACGGAACCATCGAGAACAGGCCGGACGCGATCCGGGCGCTTTGTAAGAAGCTCTCCAAGGAAGGGCGACGCCTTCATGCCTGCTACGAGGCCGGTCCATGCGGATACAATGTGCAGCGGCATCTGGCCAGGCTCGGTCATCGCTGCGACGTCGTGGCACCGTCGCTGATCCCGCGCAAAGCGGGCGACAAGGTGAAGACGGACCGGCGCGACGCCATGATGCTGGCGCAGACGCTGCGGGCCGGACAGCTGACAGAAGTCTGGGTGCCGGACCAGGCGCATGAAGCGATGCGCGATCTGGTGCGGCTGCGCTCGCAGGCGATACGCGACCTGCGAAAGACGCGCCAGCATCTGCTGAGCTTCCTGCTGCGCCACGAACGAATCTCGCCATTCGGGCACTGGACAAGGGCGCATCGCCGCTGGCTGGGCGAGTTGAAGTTCACGCATCCGGCTCAGCATCTTGCCTTGGAGGAGATGCTGCATCGGATCGAACGCGCGGAGGAGCTGTGCGAGCGATTGAAGCGGGCCATCGGCGAGCTGGTGCCGCAGTGGTCGCTGGCTCCCGTCGTGCAGGCGCTACAGGCCTTGCGCGGCGTCTCGCTGATCACGGCCGCCGTGCTGGTTGCCGAGATCGGCAGCTTCGAACGGTTCGCCAGCCCGCGTCAGTTGATGGCTTATCTCGGTTTGAGCCCATCGGAACATTCGAGCGGCGCCACTGTCAGGCGTGGCGCGATCACCAAGACCGGCAACGGGCTTGCCCGCACCAGCTTGGTCGAGGCCGCCTGGACATACCGCTTTCCGGCGCGGATCACACAAATCATCCGTGACCGGCTGAAGGGCCTGCCGGAGCCGATCCGTGCCGTGGCCTGGAAGGCGCAGGTCCGCTTGTCGGCGCGCTATCGCGCACTCATCGCGCGCGGCAAGTCGGCGCCCACGGCGATTGTCGCGGTCGCACGCGAGCTGGTCGGGTTCATCTGGGCGATTGCGCGGATGGTCGAACCGAAGTTCGCCTAGTGCAGACGCGAACGATGGTGCAACGGGTAACCGGAGAGGAGAACGGAAGCCGCAGATTTCGGCGCTCAGTGCGGACGGCAGGCTGGGGAGGTTGGGGAACCCTCGATCCGGGTTGGAGCAGGCCTCGGCTGACGCACGTTCGCTAGACAGAGGAAGCCCCACGACGAACCTTGGTCATGCGGCATTGACCCGCGGATAAGAGCCAGATCAACCGTCGTCCATGCTGCCTGCCGTCCACATCGAGCGCCGAACAGCACAGGTATAGCCTGCAGATGCGGGAGTTTTTAACACGCCATTGTCTTGACACGACGGACATAAGAGCCCGGATAATTCGTCAGGGGTGACGGGCATGTAATACCGGCAAAACCCTGGGCGGGGATCAGCGTCAGGCTGGCTGTCCACGACAGCGGATCAGGTCCGGCAGGGGCGGAATGGCGGCGCCGCCCGGCACGTTCAACCGGCTGCCAAGATAATCCCAGAGGCTCTTGTGGGATTCCAGGGTGGTGAACTGGCTCATGTAACCAGGGCTGCGACGAGCGCGCCGAGCAGAGCTCTGCCGCGTCGGCGCGTGTTGTGCACGAACTGAAAGAAGCCGAGATAGTCCGGCAGCTTGTCCTGCGAGATGCCCCGGTGCGGCCGCAGCCACGAGCGCAGCAGGGACCAGAACCCATTGGGTAGGAGGGGTGCCGCCTCGGAAGGACAGCCCTCCTCCCCCCACCGAACCGGACGTGAAAGTCGTCCCCTCATCCGGCTCTCCACACCCTTGCTCCCCTCTGTAGGCCGGGGATCGAGTTCATGCGTCGCTCGAAGGTGTCGGGCAGCATCAGCACACCCACCTTCTGGACGCCTGCCCCCGCAGGATGCTGCCGCCCTTCGCCTGGGCAGCGGGACCTTCGCGGCGGTCGCCCACACGCTTGTATCCATGCCCATCCGCCTTGGCGGCTGTCCGGGGCGTTACCCCCAGCGTTTGGCTACGACGACGGCTCTGTCGCCATGCTGGACACCGGAGAGGGCCAGCCACAGGCGATCCCGTAGTTGCACAGATCGGAGATGCGACGTGGGTCGGGTGCTCCGTTCGCCATTTCTCTCCCTTACCGGGAGCGGACCGCGATTGCCGGGTCGGGGCACGGAGGGTATCCCCTGGGCCGGTGTGTCCATCGGCCGTGTCGCGGCCAGCCGCCTCAGCCATCGTTGCGGCTGTCTCAACACCAGAGTCCATGGCTGGAGTTCGGGCAGTGTAGCTCTCACCCTTCACGTCTTGCGCTGACCCTCCGGGATCACGACGGCTTCGTCCCCTTGGGCCTTCTCCCGGCAGGCGATGGTCCCCCGCTCCTTTCGGAGTTACAGCCCATCTCTGGGCCGAGGTGAGCCGGGTGCGCACGGGACCCAGCGTCCCGATGAACGCCGTAGCTGTTACGCCATTGTTCATTCTCCCTTACCTGCGCCACAACGGCGCACCTCGATCGTGTTGACGTGCACCTCGCAAAAGCCGTCGCCGTCCTCGTCGCGCGCATACTCGCCGCGTGCGTGGCAGACGGTCTTGTGCCGGTAGCCCCAGGCGGGCAGGCGCGTGTAGACGTTGTATTCGTCCGTGTGGACCAGGCTGCCTTGGGCGACGGTCTGCGTGATGATCGGCTGGATCGTGGTCTGCCGCACGTTGGCCAGCATGCGGAGCACGACCTGGCCGCCGCGCTGGATCAGGCCGAGGATGGGCGGCTTGTCCTTCGCCAGCGTGCCGCGCCCCGGCGCACCCGCCAGCCTGCGGCACCGTCCCAGCCGCCCCTTTTGGCCACCTCGGCCGGTTGGCCCTTGTGCCCGGCCACCACGTAGACCTCGTCGATCTCCACCTCGCCCTCAAGCTTCGCCACTGGCGCCTTGGCGACGAGACCGTGGCGCAACTGCTCGGTCATGGCCTGCACGTCAGACTGGCTCAGGCCCAGCTCCAGCGCGACCTGCCGCGTCGAGAGGTTCAGCCCCATGAAGCAAAGGCACAGCACCCACACCCGCAGCGGCTGGTGATGGCCGGCCAGCACGGTCCCGGTGAGGTCGTCGAAGCGCCCAGCGCAGGCCTTGCAGCGGTAGCGCTGCCGGCAGGGCTGGGTGTCGTCGTACCCGTCTCGGCTCACCGCATCACTGTCACAGCCAGGACAACGCACGCCCTCGGGCCAGCGGTGTTGGCGCACGAAGGCGAAGCACTTGGCGTCGTCCATCAGGCCGGAGAGGTTGACCAGGTCGGGTGCAGCCATGGTGGCAAGGGCTCCTCGCGCGAGCTGGTCAGCTACTCCCGCCCCTGCTCGCGCACCAGACCTCCTCAGCCCAACGGCCCGGTCCCGACTTCACCACCCCGGAAGCCGATAAGAGCCATCCCAGAATGCAATGCCCTGTTTGGCACATGTCTTGGCCAAGCCAAGGAATGCATCGCGGCAGTCGCGGCCCCGATGGCTGCGTGTCCCGGCGCTGACCTTGCGGCGCGTGACCTGGCAGCGGATGTCGTTCTCGGAGCCATTGGTGTGCAGTGGCACCTCGGGCCGATCCAGCACCTTCAGCAGTTCCGGCTTGTTGGCCCGCAGCCGCGCCAGCAGCCGATCCAGCGTGGCGAAGCCGGTGCGGCGGTGGAAGATGCGATCGAACCGCGCCCGCAGCGTCCGCCGGCGGCGTGCTGCGGGATTGGCGCGATAGGCTCTGAGGTCGGCGTAATGGTCCCAGGTCAGCGCGCGCATGCGCTGCTGCGCCGCATGTTGGGTGTCGGTGAAGGTGTCGAGCTTGTGCACCAGTCGCTCGGCATGGACCCAGCAGAGCGCGTGATCGCCGACGGCGAACTGACCGGCGTCATCGCTCAGCACCACAGTGCCGCGCAGGAAGCCGTGCGCCGCGACGCTGCCCCAGATCGCGCCTTCGGTGGCGAGCAGCACCGGATTGGGCGAGGTGGTCAGGGCGGTGAAGCCAAGCCGGTCGAGATGCGCCGACCAGCTTGCCTGATCGGCGAACGCCGTGTCCGGCTGAGCCGCCAACCGGGCGATCAACGGCCCGGGCAGCGCATGGTTGCGCATGTAGCTGAACGCTGTCTCATTCAGCACGAAGCCAGCATGCCCGGCGCGCAGCAGGTCGAGGAAGTTCAGCCGGCTTTTTGATCCGCGCGTGGCAAAGAAGGTGAAGCGGCCATCGCCAATCTGCGTGCAGAAGGCGTTGGCGACCTTATGGCGCACGCCGGTGTCGTCGGCGGATATCCAGGAGGCGCTGGCAAGTCCGGCGCGCAGCACGTCCCGGCTCTCGGCGAGGAAGGGATCGGGGCGTTCGGTCAGCAGCCGCTGCACCTGCCGTTCGGAGATTGCCACACCGATCGAGCGCAACAGCGCAACCAGGCGCGGCAGGGTGGACTGGCCCTGATGATACAGCATCAGCACCAAGCGACGGAGTTCGGGACCGAAATGTCCGGCGACGCCCCCCGGCAGCGGTGCGATGAGGGTCTGGCCGTCCGGCGTGACCCAGCGCTCGCGCCGGTAGCGGATCGCCTGCACCGCCAGGATCACATCCTGCACCAGGTAGGTTTCGTAGCCCTTGAAGCGCGACCCCGCCGGTGCGGCGATGCTCAGCACACGGTCTTCGACGCTGACGCGGGATCTGACCTTGCCGCGGCGGGGCTTGTCGCGGGGGGATTTCGTCCCTGACGGCGCCGTGGCCTGTTCCATGCCACTGGGCTTGATGACGGGCCGGCCTTTCAGGCCCTTCAGCCGGGCGTTCTCCTCGCGTAAGGCGGCAACGGTCTGCTGCAATGCGCCGACCTCGGCCAGCAACTGCAGGACCAGGTCCTTCAGTTGGCCAGGCGTCAGGGAATCGAGGTCGGACGGCGGTGACACACCGATGTCGAATCGGAAAACCGCACCAGTGCGAATCCGGAAAATCGATCCGCTCCGCATTCTTCGGCGGCCTGTGGCATTTCGGACTCGCTTCAGGAGGCCATCCCGTCAGCGCACCCAGCCAACGCCGCAGGTCAGGGCGCTGCCCGGGGTTTTGCCGGTATTACACGGGCATGGGACAAGCGGCTGATACGATGTAGGATTTGGGTGTTGAAGCCACTCCCATCGGATCCCGGAGCGCATGCCCGTCAAAGTTGAATTTACTCCCATGCTGCCGGGTTTGTCACCGGTCGGCGGCAAGGCGATCGTGGCGCGTTTCGATGGCGCCTGCATGTCCTCCGATGGCGGATTGCTCGCCTTGCGGGAGGTCGAGCAGCGGCTTGCCATCGCATCTCGCCTGGCGGGCTGCCTCCGTGATCCGCGCGACCCAAGCCGGGTGCTCCATGGTCTGGCCGAGATCATTCGCATGCGCATGCTGATGATCGCGGCGGGCCACGAGGACGGCAACGACGCCGACAGCCTGCGTAGCGATCCGATGTTTAAGCTGGCGATGGGCCGCCTGCCGGATGATGGCGACCTGTGTTCACAGCCAACGATCTCGCGCTTGGAGAACCTGCCGGATGCGCGTGCCCTGTTGCGCATGGGGCGAGCCATGGTCGACCACTATTGGCATAGCTTTCGCCAGGTGCCTCGCCGGGGTAGTGTCTCAGTTTGAAAATACAAATAATGAGACGAATGATCCGACATGTGCGGCCAGCGCTGTTGACGTAGCGCGTCTCTCGAATGTTACGGTGGAGCGCTTGGTGGCGGCTAGGAACGCCGGATTCTCTCAAATCTGGCTACCGGCTCGGTCCCACGCCGGATATCCATATCTCAGGAGAGCATGGGTCGGCATGCCTAAAATCCCAACACCTTATCTTAAATGCACGTTTTACCTCTATAGGAATAGAGAGGACGCCTTGGTTGGCAGGGATCTTGGAGGAACTGGATTTTTTGTTGGACTACCGTCCGAAGTTGAGCCGGGACAGCTCTATATGATTGCTGTGAGTAATTGGCATAATATGTGTAAGCGCGCTTACCCAGTAATTCGTGTAAACAAGATCGGCGGTGGTGTGGACGTATTTGACTTGCAGCCCGATGAGTGGCAATTTGTTCCTGGCGGGCATGACATCGCTGCGGTCCTGATTAAGCTTGATGAATCAGTGCATGACGTGACTGCGGTTGACCTTAAAGACTTCTTGACCGAGGATAGAATCACTGATCTTGAGATTGGCCCTGGAGAGAACGTTTTTATGGCCGGACGTTTTATAGACCACGACGGAAGGGACACGAACAAGCCAGCACTAAGATTTGGCCACATCAGCATGATGCCTGAGTTTATACGGCAACACAATAGAGCAAGGCAGCCAACCTATTGTGTCGATATGCACTCGCGAACAGGATTTTCCGGCTCCCCTGTCTTTGCATTTAGAACCTTTGGAGAAGATTTATCTCGGCCTAACACCCTTGATCTGAACAGAGAAAAGCTATTTATTGGCCTTTTGGGGATACACTGGGGACAATTCCCAGAATATTGGGAAATTTCTAATGGAATTTCAAATTCCGAGTCTGAGGCACACAGTCTGGTTACGGACGGTCAACTTGTGAAAGGTTTGAGTGGAATGACGTGTGTAGCTCCAGCCTGGGGAATTACAGAGGTAATAAATCGGACAAAGATTCTAAGTCAGATAAAAAATTCTGAGCGCGACAGTGAGAATTGTATAATATCCGGACAAATTCCAGCGGTCCCGATAGCAGAATAAATCTATGTAATATATTTACTGTTAGTCTATCCTTTTGCTTTTAACCAACAACAATTGCTTAGGGTGTCACCCATCCGCTCGAAAATCTCAATAATGAGACGGAGCACACCCCCCCCTGTTAATGTCCAGACATTACATAATAGTTAGTAAATCCATTGTGTTGCGTCCTGGCTTGGCTTCCCAGGTGTAACCCACATTGTGTTACACGTTGAGCTTATTGAGCGCGGGGGTTCTGGCCGCGCGGAGGGAGGCGGTAGATGCCGCGTGGACCCCGAGGGGAGAGGCGACCCGCCGACGTGATCGGGTGCGCGGTCACGGTCGGCCGCATCTCGGTCGGCGACGTCGAGGAAAGGCTCAAGGAGCCGTCCGGGAAGGTCCGGAGCGGCCACGCCGGTGCGAAGGCGCGGGCGGAGAAGCTAACCCGCGAAGAGCGTCAAGAGATCGCCAAGAAGGCGGCTGGCGCGAGGTGGGTTTCGTGACAAGCGCTTCTTTTTCCACGAGGAAAGCGGCTCAGGTAGCTGCTTACTTTATAATAAAAAATGGCGGAACTGTTAGTGCCCAAAAGCTTGTTAGTTTGATTTACTTAGCTGATCGTCAATTTATGGCTGAGTATGATGAGCCTATGTTGTACGACGTGCTTATTTCCACGGATTATGGTCCTGTTAACTCGACGGTTCTTGATTATGTTAACGGATATTTCCCACCTACAGAAAAAGATTTCTGGACAGCCTATGTTTCCAGTAAATCTGGACACACTGCCGGATTAACTAATAAGCGGTTGGTGCTGGATGACTTGGATGAGTTAAGTCAGGCTGAACTTACAATCCTAGCGCATATCTGGACCACGTTCAGGAACGTGGATCAGTATGAAATCCGTAACTACGTCCACGGCGCCTGTCCAGAGTGGGAGAACCCACGTCAGTCTTCTTGCATAATTCCCTACGAGAGAGTTTTTAAGTTTCTTGGGAAGAAGAGCGCCGCTGAACTTGCCGAGAAAATCGAAGAGCGTCGCCAGCTTGATGAGGCACTGGCACCTCTTGTAATGTGACTTACGTACCCCAAAAGGGAAAGACGTTTTTAGTCCCCTCCGGACCTAAGCCCGGTCAGAAACATCTATTTGTGCTTGTGACGAATGAATGTCCGGGTCATTTTTATCTAGGGCTTTCCTTTAGTCACATTGAACCCTTCAAACGACATGATCCAACATGTCTGATAAACGTTGGAGAGCATAGGTTCGTAACAAAGCCGTCATTCGTAGATTATTCACAGCCACTTCAAATTCGTGCTGCTAACCTTATAAAGCTCGTTGATTCTAGATATTACTCTGAACACGATGATATCTCCCCTCAACTGCTCTCTCGGATATGCGTGGGAATCAATGTGTCAGCGCGTGTGCCACGATGGGTCAAAGCGTTCGTCGCTAGCTGTCCATAATGAAAAAAATGCTTGTTAAATGCCCTTGATCGCGCTACACACGAGACATGAACAAGCTGCCTCACGCCAAGCGGGTTCAGGTTCTCTCCATGCTGGTGGAGGGATCGTCCATGCGGTCGATCTCCCGCGTGGTGGATGTCTCGGTCAACACCGTGGCGAAGCTCCTGGAAGACGCTGGCGCGGCGTGCGAGGCGTTCCACGACGAGACGGTGCGGAACGTCCGCGCCAAGCGCATCCAGTGCGACGAGATTTGGGCGTTCTGCTACAGCAAAGAGAAGAATGTCGCGACGGCGAAGAAAGCGCCTCCCGAGGCTGGCGACTTGTGGACTTGGACCGCCCTGGACGCGGACACCAAGCTGATGATCGCGTGGGAGGCCGGGGACCGGGATTCCGAAACCGCCCGCGCCTTCATGCAGGACGTGGCGGCGCGGCTCGCGAACCGGGTCCAACTGACCACGGACGGCCACAAGGCGTATCTAGAGGCGGTCGAAGATGTGTTCGGCGCCGACATCGATTACGGCATGTTGGTGAAGCTCTACGGCGAGGCTCCTGAGAACAGGAAGGGGCGCTACAGCCCGGCGGAATGCATCGGCGCACGTAAAACGAGGGTGGAGGGCCGGCCTGATCCAGATTATATCAGCACTAGCTACGCAGAACGCCAAAATCTTACTATGAGAATGAGCATGCGGCGTTTTACGCGGCTGACAAACGCCTTCTCCAAGAGGATGAAGGGCCACTGTGACACGCTGGCGTTGTTCTATGTCTATTATAACTTTGTCAGGATTCATAAGAGCCTGCGGTGCTCGCCGGCTATGGCTGCCGGGCTCACCAAGAGGCTGTGGGGCATGGATGACGTCGTGGCGCTGATCGACACGAGAGAGGCGGCACCGAGGCGACCGACGGTCTACAAAATGAGAATTTCAAACTGAGATACTACCCTCGCCGGATCGTGCTCGACATCGACGACACGTTCGGTGCCGTGCATGGCGGCCAGCAGCTGCGCCTGTTCAACGCCCATCGTGATGAGTGCGGCTTCCAGCCGATCGTGGTGTTTGACGGCGACGGCCGCATGATCGCTGCCGCGCTGCGCCCGGCCAGCCGGCCGGCGGGCAAACAGGTCGTGCGCTGGTTGCACCGCCTGATCACCGCGGTCCGTGCCAATTGGCCCCGCGTCGAGATCATGCTGCGCGCCGACAGCCATTACTGCACGCCCGAGGTGCTGCGCCTCTGCCGTGCCAGGCGGTTGGACCACACGCTCGGCCTGGCGCCGACCTCGACGCTGCGCAAGCACACCCCCACCCTCGAGGAAAGCGCCGCCGTCCGCGCCGCCGCCGTTTCGGACGGGACGAGGCTGCGGCGGTTCAAGGAATTCCACGACGGGGCAGCGAGCCGGGATCGTGCGGAGCGCATCGTCCCCTCCGCTGCCATTCCACCCGCTTCGCGGGAGGAACCTTGGGCAGCTCCGCCCGTGTCGAAGCCGGGCCGCAGGGGGCCGATACACGCTTCATCGTCACCAGTCTGCGCGACCCGTCTGGCCGCACCGTTCACCAGGACATCTATTGCGCCCGAGGCCAGGCCGAGAACCATGTCAAGGCGTGGAAGACGCATCTGGCCGCCGACCGCACGTCGTGCTGCCAGGCGAGCGCCAACCAAATGCGCCTGTTCCTCCATGTCGGCGCCCACTGGGTGATGTGGAGCCTGCGCGCGCTCATGCCGCGCCGTTCGCGCTGGCGGCTTGCGCAATTCGACACGATCCGGCCGCGTCTGATCAAGCTGGCGGTGCGCATCGCGGTGCTGAAGACGCAGATTCGCCTGCATCTGCCGCGAGCGACGCCGGACCAGGCGCTCTTTGCCTTGCTGCTGACGCGCATGCCCCGCCTGAGCATCTGACGCACGGGGCGGATTGCCCCAACCTCACCCACTGCCCGATCAACCCCAACGCCGATCAGCTGCCAGGCCCCTCCAACGGACCCCACTGGACCCCACTGGGCCCGACAGCGACCTGTGCGCCCACAGCTTCCGGTTGCACCGTCATCGAAGGGCCACAAATCCCAGATCGTTCCGGCGAATTATCCCGGCTAGCCCCAATGCTGTTCACTTTGCGATCCGGATGGCGGCAGTGAAGTCGATGCGGGTGGTCGGCTGCGCGATGCGAGGGCGCAGCGGATAGTTGCTCATCTTGCGTTTGACGCCGCGCGGCACCTGCCGACCTCGGCCGCTCACGGCGCGCTCCTCCAGGATCTCCTCCAGCACGGTCTCATGCAGAGTGCGCCTGGCCTGAGGGGGGAAGCGCTGTGAACAGCGGCAGCTTGCGGCGGACCACGCGCACGGCGTGCGAGAAGGAGAGCCGATCCGGGTCCTCGTCGGCCTTCAAGGCCGCTTCGTGCATCAGCCCGCGCACGGCGAAGTGCGCCAGCAGCAGGCCCCAAAACTCCTGCTGCGCCAGGTCTGGGGTCTTGCTGCGCAGCACCGTCCGTGCCCCGCGCAGCTGCGTCTTCAACTCAGCCAAGGCGCCTTCGATTTCCCAGCGCTCGTGATAGAGCGCGGCCAGTTCCGCCGCGGGCGCCTGCAGCGGGTCGAGGAGGGTGGTCAGGAGCCGATAGAGCGGCTCGGTATTGCCGATCCCCTCGAGCCGATATTCGATCACGCGCACCCGGATGCCGCGGGTGCGATGCCGCCGGTCCTTGTCGCTGGGGTAGACCGTCGTCAGGTAAGAGCCATCGGCCAGCACGCTTGTGCGCGGCAGCCGCAGATTGTGCTTCCCCCGCCAGAGCAGGTCGGCGCCGGTGGCCGCCGCGGCCTGCCAGAGCGCATAGCCGAAGAACTGCCGGTCAGCCAGGCACAGCATGCCGGGCCGCAGCGCCGCCAGCACGGCGTGGGCCAGCGTCGTCTCGCCATCCGCGCACCGGCCGAGGCGGGCGCCGAACAGCACGTGCGTGCCGTTCTCCACCAGGGCCACAAAACGGAGCTGCGGGAACGCGCTCTCGCCGCGGCTCGCGCCCGGACACCCGAAGCTGGCGCGGTTCTCCTCAGTGTCGGCCACATCCAGGCAGGAGCCGTCCAGGCTGACCAGCCGCCACCTTCGATACCACGCCCCCTTGGTGGCGCGCGCCGCGATCGGCTGCACGACCTGCTCATAAAGCCGATGCAACGGCGCCTCGCCCAGCCGGGTGCGCGCCTGCGAGATGCCGCTCCGGCCTGCCACCCTGACCGCCTCAGCGCCCCAGAGCCAGCGCAGACCCTCCAGCAGGCAGCGCAACACCTCCCGCGTGCTGGAGCCCGTGTAGAGCGCCAGGGCGATCGCGTAGTAAACCATCACCTGCGCCGGCAGGTCGCGCTCCCGCTCGCTCGCCGTGCCGGTCTCGGCCAGAATCTGCCGTACCCGTTCGGGCGGGAACGCCTTGGCAATCACGCCGAGGCTGATGTGGTCGCTGAGACGAACGCCGGCCGGCAGGCCGGCAGGAGCACCGGCCATCGCTGCCGCCCCCCGGACAATCCCAGCCAGCAGCATATGCCGTCTACCCGTTTATCTGAACAGCATTGCGGCTAGCCGCAATACTGTTCACTTTATGATGCGAATGGCCTTGACGTAGTCGATCCGCGTTACCGGCTGTGGGGTGCGCGGTCGTAACTGATAGTTGCTCATCTTGCGCTTGACCCCACGCGGCACCTGCCTGCCTCGGCTGCTTGCCACGCGCTCCTCCAGGATCTCGTTCAGCACCGCCTTATGCAGGGCCCGCCTGGCCCGAGGGGGGAAGCGCGGCGAACAGCGGCAGCTTGCGCCGGACCACGCGCACGGCATGCGAGAAGGAGAGCCGGTCGGGGTCTTCCGCGGCCTGCAGCGCCGCCTCGTGCATCAGCCCGCGCACCGCGAAGTGGGCCAGCAGCAAGCCCCAGAACTCTTGGCGCGCCAACGCCGGGGTCTTGCTGCGCAGCACGACCCCCGCGCCGCGCAGGTGCGTCTTCAACTCGTCCAAGGCGCCTTCGATTTCCCAGCGCTCATGGTAGAGGGCGGCCAGGGCTGCAGCGGGCGCCTGCGCCGGATCCAGGATCGTGGTCACCAGCCGATACAGCGGCTCAGCCTCGGCGACGCCCTCCAGTCGATACTCGACCACGCGCACCCGGATGCCGTTGCTGCCGTGTCGCCGGTTCTTGTCGCTGGAATAGATCGTCGTCAGGTAGGACCCGTCGGCCAGCACGCTTGTGCGCGGCAGCCGCAGATTGTGCTTCACCCGCCAGAGCAGGTCGGCGCCGGTGGCCGCCGCGGCCTGCCAGAGCGCGTGTCCAAAAAATTGTCGGTCGGCCAGGCACAGCATGCCGGGCCGCAGTCCCCTCAGCACGTCGTGGGCCAGCGTCGTCTCGCCATCCGCGCACCGGCCGAGGCGGGCGCCGAACAGCACGTGCGTGCCGTTCTCCACCAGGGCCACAAAACGGAGCTGCGGGAACGCGCTCTCGCCGCGGCTCGCACCCGGACACCCGAAGCTGGCGCGGTTCTCCTCAGTGTCGGCCACATCCAGGCAGGAGCCGTCCAGGCTGACCAGCCGCCACGCCCGATACCACGCCCCCTTGGTGGCGCGCGCCGCGATCGGCTGCACCACCTGCTCATAAAGCCTCTGCAGCGGCGCCTCGCCCAGCCGGGTGCGAGCCTGTGAGATGCCGCTCCGGCCTGCCACCTTGACCGCCTCAGTGCCCCAGAGCCAGCGCAGACCCTCCAGCAGGCAGCGCAACACCTCCCGCGTGCTGGAGCCCATGTAGAGCGCCAGGGCGATCGCGTAGTAAACCATCACCTGCGCCGGCAGGTCGCGCTCCCGCTCGCTCGCCGTGCCGGTCTCGGCCAGGATCTGCCGCACCCGTTCGGGCGGGAACGCCTTGGCAATCACGCCGAGGCTGATGTGGTCGCTGAGACGAACGCCGGCCGGCAGGCCGGCAGGAGCACCGGCCATCGCTGCCGCCCCCCCGACAATCCCAGCCAGCAGCATACGCCGCCTGCCCGTCTATCTGAACAGTATTGGGGCTAGCGAGTTCTTTCACGAGACGTCGCTTGCCAGCGTGATTTCCGTTTAGCGGCGCCACTTTCAAAGGGCGAGATCATTGTTGCAGGATACCGGCCGCTAGACCGGCGCCATTTGGCCGCTAGACCGGCGCCATTTGATGTCAGCGCCACGCTTTGTGGATCGGCGGCGCCCCGATCTGCAAGCCGCCTGGGGTGCCTCCAACCGCGCCCTTTACGCGCTGCCGTCGGGCACCGGGGCCGGCCCCGCCGTTTGGGTCCATGGATTGCTTCCCGATTATCATGCGTTTCGCGGCAGCTATGGCGGCTACGCCTTCCCACTCTGGGACCGCCGTCGCGATCCGGACGCGCACAATCTGAACCCCGTGCTCCTCCACGGCCTCGCCATCGCCTATGGACAGGCGGTGCCGCCCGAGAATATGTTCGCCACCATAACCGCTCTACTCTCCGCTGCCAGCTATACGCGCCGCTTCGCCTGGGATTTGGAGGAAACCTTCGCCCACATCCCCTTTCCCGCCGATGTGACCGTGTTTAACGAAGCTGTGTGGATCGGCATGAAAATTATCGATCTCGAAACTTTCGCCCGTGACCCAGCCCCAGTGTATCGCTCGGCACGCCTGGTAGGTCGGGCGAGCGGCATCACGCTCGCGATTCCGCCCATATCTCGTGCCTTCCTGTCGGATGGTGCCGGCGCCGGATTTGTCGCCCTTCAGGAAGATCAGTCCCTCCGGATAGCGCACCTGCCTGAGCGCGTCTGGAACTTCGCCGTGAGCGGTTACCGCGTTCTGCCAAGATGGCTTCTCGCCCGAAACGGCGAAGCCCTCGAACTCCGCCATGCAACGCGCTATCCTCGACATCGCCTGGCGCATTCAGGAACTGCTCCACTGGTTCGACGCCGCCGACCTGGTGCTGGACCAAGCCATTGCCCATTCGCTCCCCAGGTCCGCTCTGGGACTGTAAGTCTAGCCCGAACTCGACGGTGCGGCCTAACCTCCGTCTGCCATGCACGAAGTGAACCGTCAGGGCGTGCTCGAACTCTCCGGCGCCCCATCCACGCCCGACCCCGCCGAAATCCGCGCGCGCCTGCACGCACTCCTCGCGCTCGCACGCGATGCGACACACATCCCGTGGGACGCGAGGGAAACGCGCCTCAACGCGATCCTCTTCCGTCAGATGGCGAACTGGCTACCGGAACCTGAGCGAGACCAGTTGCGCGCCGCCTTCGCCGCAGAGATGCGTCACCTCGGCGCGACCTGACTGCTCCTCCCGCTCCTTGCCGGCTCCGTCCTCCGCGACTAAACGATCTGGGAGTTGGGAGCCTGTCACCGATGATCAACAAGATCGTCCGCTCCATGGCCGAGGCCATGGAGGGCATCCAGGATGGAGCCACCGTGCTGCTCGGCGGCTTCGGCGCGGTCGGGCAGCCTAACACGCTGATCGACGGGCTCATCGAGCAGGGTGCCAAGGAGCTCACTATCGCCTGCAATAATGCCGGCGTCGGCCGGGTCGGCCTCGCGCGCCTGATCGGATCTCGGTCGGGTGCGGAAGATCATCTGCTCGTTCCCGCGCTCCTCCGACCCGGTGGTGTTCGAGACCCTCTATCGCGCCGGCGAGATCGAGCTGGAGATCGTGCCGCAGGGCACGCTCGCCGAGCGGATGCGTGCCGCCGGCGCCGGCGTTCCGCTGTTCTTCACCGCGACCGGCGTCGGCACGAAGATGGCGGCGCGCAAGGAGGTCCGGGAGATCGACGGGCGCACCTACATCGCCGAGAAGGCCCTTCCCGGCGATGTCGCGCTGGTCGAGGCGTGGGAGGCGGACCGCTGGGGCAACCTGACCTATCGCCGCTCCGGGCGGAACTTCAACCCGGTGATGGCGATGGCCGGGAAGCTGACGATCGTGCAAAGCCAGCATATAAGGGAATTGGGCGAGATCGACCCCGACAACGTCCACACGCCCGGCATCTTCGTCGATCGCGTGCTGCACGTCCCTTACGGCGACCCGTCCGGCTTTTGAGGAGAGTGTGATGCCCGACACCCAAGCCGCCGCCTTCAAGCCGCTGGGCCGCGCCGCGATGGCCGCCCGCCTGGCGCGCGACATCCCAGAGGGGTGGTACGTGAACCTCGGCATCGGCATCCCGACCGGGGTCGCCGACCATGTCCCGCCGGAGCGCGAGGTGGTGTTCCATTCCGAGAACGGCATCCTGGGAATGGGTCCGCAGCCGCCACAGGATCAGATCGATCCCTGGCTCATCAACGCCGGAAAGCAATACGTCACGCTCCGCCCCGGAGCGAGCCTGTGCCATCACGCCGACAGCTTCGCGATGATTCGCGGCGGCCATCTGGATCTTTGCGTGCTTGGCGCCTTCCAGGTGGCTGAGAACGGCGACATCGCGAACTGGGCCACCAGCGAGAACGACACCGCGCCCGCCGTGGGCGGCGCGATGGATCTCGCGGCTGGCGCGAGGCGGCTCTGGGTGACGATGGAGCACACCACCAAGGATGGCCAGCCCAAGCTGGTGCGGAAGTGCTCCTATCCGCTGACGGCGGTGGGCGCGGTTACGCGCGTCTACACCAATCTCGCCGTCATCGACGTGACCGAGCGCGGCTTCGTGGTGATCGACATGATCCCCGGTCTCGACTTCGAGACGCTTCAGGCTCGGACCGACGCCAAGCTGCACCGGGCGGCCTGACACCTCCCCTGCCCGGTCTGCGCCGGGCAGGTCTCACGCAGTATGGCCGAGCGCCGACAACACCGCGTCGCAGACCCGGCCAAGGGCCGCCTCGGTCAGGTCGGCGTGCATCGGCAGGGCGAGGATGCGCTCGGCCAGCGCCTCCGAGACCGGCAGCCCCGACCCGTCATGATGCTCCCGGTACGCTGGCTGAAGGTGTAGCGGACGCGGATAATAGACGGCGGTCGGAATGCCGCGCCCGCGCAGATGCGCTTGCACCCGGTCGCGCGTCCCGGAGTCGGAAAGCAGGATGGCATAGATCGCCCAGGCGGCAGTGCTGCCGGCCACGCGCGCAGGCGTCGTGACCGCCCCGGCCAGATGGCGGTCGTAGAACCGCGCCACCCGCTCGCGCGCGTCCAACTCCCCGGCGAACACCGTGAGCTTGGCGAGCAGCACCGCCGCCTGCAACGAATCGAGCCTGCCATTCATGCCGGTGCGCAGCACCTCGTAGCGAGTCGTGCCCTCGCCGTGCGTGCGCAGGCTGCGATAGAGCGCCGCGCGGGAGTCGTCCTCGGTGAACAGCGCGCCGCCGTCGCCATAGCCGCCGAGCGGCTTTGATGGAAAGAAGCTGGTGGCGGTGGCCTGTGCCGCCGCGCCGAGCGGGCGCCCATGCAAGGTGCAGCCGAAGCTCTGGGCGAGGTCATCCAGGGTGAAAAGCCCCTTGCGCGCGGCCACCCGGTTCAATTCTGGCCAGTCGGCGGGCTGGCCGAACAGATCGACCCCGATCAGCGCGCGCGGACGCAGCCGCCCCGCGCGCCGCACCTCCTCGATGCGTTGCGCGAGATGCGCGGGATCGATCTGGAAGGTGCTTGGGTCAACATCCACGAACACCGGCGTGGCGCCGAGTACCAGCGGCACCTCGGCCGTTGCCGTGTATGTAAACGCGGGCAGGAACACCGCGTCGCCCCGGCCAATGCCCTCGGCCATGAGCGCGATCTGGATGGCATCGGTCCCGGAGCTGACCCCGACACAGTGCCGCGCCCCGCAAAACGCGGCGAGCCTCGATTCCAGCTCCGCCACTTCCGGGCCGAGAATGAATTGGCAATGCGCCAGCACGGCGTCGATCCGCCGACGCAGCTCCGGCGCAATGCGCGCCTGCTGTGCCTTGAGGTCAAGGAAGGGAACCGCCGGCGCGGCGCTGGACTCGGTCATGGAAGGCGCACCATACGAGAAACTCCGTCAGAAGGCCGCGACCCTATAGCCCGGCCCGGCGGCGACGCCATAATCGAAGGCTGGTTCACGCAAGCCGATGCGCACACCCCTTCCCACCGCAACTCGCCGGCTGCTCGCCTCCCGCCTGGTCGTCAGCGTCGGGCAGGGCGCGCTCGCGGTGGACTTCGCCCTTTATGCGCGGGCGCTGCACTGGTCGGCGGCTTTCCTCGGCGGCGTGGTCGGGGTCGGAATGCTGATTGGCGGCCTGCTGAGCGCGGCGGTGGGGCCGATCAGCGATCGGTGGGGCCGCAAGCCCTTTCTCATGGCGTACCAAACCCTGGCGCTCGCCGCCGCCGCGGTGGCAGCCTTCAGCGCCTCGCGCTGGGTGCTCGCGCCGTTGGCGGCGCTGGCCGGATACGGACGAGGCGCGGTCGGAGCGCCCGCGTTGTTCGGGTCGGCGGAGCAGGCCTGGCTCGCCGGAACGGTTGGCGAGGGGCAACTCGGCCGGGTGTTCGCCCGCAACGCCGCGGCTGGCTTTCTCGGCACCGCGCTGGGCGCCTTTGCCGGTGGCCTGCCCCAGGCCTGGAGGCGCTGGCTGCCCGGAGCGCTCGCCTATCGCCCGCTCTTCGCGCTCGCGGCCCTGGCCGCGCTGACCTCGCTGTTCCTGCTCGCGCGCACAGAGGATCGCACGCGCATCGTGCACGAGCGGAGCCGGACAGAGCCCGCCCCGGTGGCTGAGCGACGCGCGGAGAACCGCCTGCTTCTGCGCCTGAGCGGTATCAACGCCCTGAATGGGCTTGGCATCGGGCTCACCGGCCCGCTGCTGTCATGGTGGTTCGCAGCGCGCTTCGGCGTGGGTCCGGGGCTGATCGGGCCGTCGATCGGCGCCACGCTCCTGCTCGCCAGCGCCGCGTCGCTGATCTCTGGCTGGCTCGGCGCGCGGGTCGGGCTGGTGAACGTCGTAGTCTGGATGCGTCTCGGGGGGCTTGTCCTGTTGCTGCTGCTCCCGTTCGCGCCGAGCTTCCCGCTCGCAATGCTCGCCTACGCGGGGCGGAACGTGCTGAACCGGGGGACGGCGGGACAGCGGCAGGCGCTCGTGCTCGGAGCCGTGCGCGGCCACCGCCGGGGCCTTGCCGCGAGCGTGAGCGGCGTCTCGACCCAGGTGCCGCGCGCGCTCGGTCCGTGGGTGGCCGGCACGCTGTTCGGCGCCGGCCTGTTCACCGCGCCCTTCCTGCTCGCCGCGGCGTTCCAGGCTGGGTAACTGCTCAACCCACCCCCGCCAGTTTGTCTTGAGCGACCGGCGAAATTGGAGTTGACGCGGTAACGGGCGACTCGATTCAAGGTTGGGGTGAACACCGATCTTGACCTGAGCAAGCTGTCGCATGCGGAGAAGGATGCCCTCATCCTCTCGCTTGCTGCGCAATTACAAGCGGCACTGGCGCGGATTGCTGAACTGGAGAAGCGGCTGGCCGAGTTGCAGCTTCCGCCGAAGACGCCGGACAATTCCAGCGTGCCGCCGTCGAAGGGTCTAAAGCACAACGTGGCGGACAAGCCGAAGCGGAGCGGTCCTCGCGCGGGCAGCGTGGGGCGCAGGGGCGGCGGGCGGGAATTGACGGCCGAGCCCGACGAGGCGGTGATCGCCCGCGCGGCGCGCTGCCAATACTGCCAGTCGGCACTCGCCGACGCCGACCAGAAGCTCGATGCCCGCTACGATAAGGTCGAGCTGCCCCGCGTGCGCCCTGTGGTGACGCGGGTGGAACGCTATGCCGGGCGTTGCCAGTGCTGCGGTCGCACCACGCTGGCAGCGCTACCGGAGGGGCTGGAACCGGGCACGCCGTTTAGCATCAACATCGTCGCATTGGCGATGTATCTGCGTTTCACCCACGCGATCAGCTACGAGCGGCTGAGCCGGATGATGCTGGATCTCCATGCCCTGCGGATCAGCGAGGGCGCGCTGGACGCCGCCTTCCGTCGCGCCCGTCCACGTTTGGAGGCCGATGTCGCCGCAATCCTCGCGCGCCTGCGCCGCGCCCGCGTGATCGGATCGGACGAGACCTCGGTGCGCGTCGGTGGCGTGACCCGCTGGAATTGGGTGTTCCAGAACAGCGACGTCGCGATCCACGTCATCCGCGGCAGCCGTGGCGCCGGTGTGGTCGGCGCGGTGCTGGACGGGCATCGGCCGATGATCTGGGTCTCCGACCTCTACGGCGCCCAGCAGGGGCACGCCGAAATCTGGCAGGTCTGCCTCGCGCATCAGTTGCGCGACTGCCAGTATGCGATCGAGGCGGGGGATGCGGTGTTCGCCCCGCGCATGAAGGCGCTGCTGCTGCGCGCGGTGCTGCTGGCGCGGCGGCACCGCGCGCTGGCCGAGAGCACGCGGCGCGAATACCGGCGACGGCTGGAAGTGGCACTCGACGCTGTGATCGCGCTGGCGCCGACGCAGCGCGACGGTAAACGGCTGCGCAAGCGATACGCCAGGTTCCGCGAGCACCTGTTCACCTTTCTCGACCATCCCGAGATCACCGCCGACAACAACGCGAGCGAACGGGATCTGCGTCCCACCGCAACGTATCGCAAAGTCACCGGCGGACTCCGTTCCGACTGGGGTGCTGATCTATTCGCCGCCGTCCGCTCCGTCGTCGGCACCGCCAAGCGCCGCGGGATCGACGCCTATCAGGCCATTCGCGATACGCTATGCGGCCAGTCCGTGCTCACCCCGGGATGAGCAGTTACCAGGCTGGATATATCCTGCTGTACCGGCGTGTCTTCGCCGACGGGACTTATATCAGCCGCCCAGTCTGAGGACCGCTTGTGGGGAGCGGACGTTCATGTTCGTGCGGCTCACCATCCACGAAGTTGCCGCTGGTGCGAAATTAAGCGATTTGCACCGCACAGAGAATATTTAAGGCGGCGTGACTATGCTATAGGAGTGCTTGGCTTCGTCTTGGAATTGCTTGTCATAACGAAGAGCGTTTTTGGTTTGGCGGCGCGGCGCACAAGCGTTGCCGTGGACGCTGGCGGGTGGGAACCGCGCCGGTAAGCCAAAAACGTGTTGGACTGAACCGTCAGCCTCCGGACGGCTATGGGGATTCCTGGTGCCGACCAGCCGATGAGCACGCACGAACTGCCGCCAGTCGTCGCGCTCGTATAGGCGCGATGGCGGGCGCGATGGCGTGCTCCGGTGCGCTGCCAACCAGTGGCGTGGCATCGTGGCACAGGTCAGGGGCCTGCGTGCCCATGTTCGCGAGCGACGAGACACCTTGCGGGACGCGCTGACCTCCACCGAGGTCGGCGTGACAGGACGCGACGGAGCGGATCGGGATCGACTGACGCGGCATCATGAGCTGTCGCACCACATGGCTGGTCGCGGCGGCGGTTGCGGCCGGATCGTGCCATAGGTCAGCATCCGGCCGCCGCAGCAGGGGCAGACCTCGACGTCCTGGCCGCTGAGCTCGCGCAGGCGCTCCTGCCAGCGGCGCGGTGGACGCGGCTCCAGCGGCGGCGCGGCGAGCAGGGCACGGCAGAGGGCCAGCTTGCGGGCGCGATGGCGGTTGGCGAGAAAGCCGATGTGGCGGATGTGGTGAAAGCCGTCAGGCAACGTGTGTTGGAGGAAGCGGCGGATGAACTCGTCGGCCGCCAGCGTCATCACCTTGGTCGTGCCGCCCTGGCGGTAGTCCCTCCAGGTGAAGCGGACCTGGCCGTCATTGAGGCCGACCAGGCGGCTGTTGGCGAGGGCGACGCGATGGGTGTAGCGGCCGAGGTAGCCGAGCACCTGCTCGGGCCCGGCGAACGGCGGCTTGGCGTGGACGACCCAGTCGATCTGGCCCAGCTGATCGAGCTGGGCACCGAAGGCGGCGCGCTCAGCCAGGCTGGCGAGCGCGCCGGGGAAGCGCAGCGCGCCCGCGGCGGAGGCGCTGCGCAGCGCGCGCACGAACAGGTCGCGGAAGCGGCGGGAGAGCACGCGCACGGGCAGGAAGAAGCCGGGCGGGCACGCGACCCAGCGGGTCTGGTCTGGCGCGATGCCACCGCCGGGGACGATGCAGTGCAGGTGCGGGTGG
Source organism: uncultured Pseudomonadota bacterium (assembly GCA_963818725.1). GTDB lineage: Bacteria > Pseudomonadota > Alphaproteobacteria > Acetobacterales > Acetobacteraceae > DATFDN01. Next base: position 329,693 of record CAWFTU010000002.1, read on the forward strand.
TGGTGCAGCGCCTGCCCCCAGGTGTGCAGCACCGCGATGGCGCCGATCTCGGCGCCGAGATAGCGGCGGTCGCCGGCAACCTCGCGCAGCGCCTCTGCCGCGGCCTGGAACAGCATGCCGTAGACCGCCGCCTTGTTGTGGAAGGCGAGTTCCGCGACCGGCGCGGGCACGGTGAACACGACGTGGAAGTAGGGCACCGGCAGCAGCTCGGCCTGGCGCGCCTCAAGCCACTCGGCGCGTGCCAGGCCCTGGCACTTCGGGCAGTGTCGGTCGCGGCAGGAGTTGTAGGCGGGGCGCGAGAAGCCGCACTCGGCGCAGCGCTCGACATGGCCGCCCAGGGCCGGCGTGCGGCACGCCTCGATCGCCGCCATGACGCGGCGCTCGGTGCGGCCGAGGTGATCGGCGTGGGCCTGCCGGTATGCCGGGCCGTGGCGGCGGAAGATGTCCGCCACCTCCAGCACGGGGCGCGTCGCGCCGGCTCAGGCGGGAGCGGGAACGGGCTCGGCTATGATGCGACAGGTCGCCTGCAAGGCCTCAAGCGGGCTGGCGGTGGCGCACACCGTGTTGGTCGCCAGGCGCAGGTAGCGCGCCGTCGTGCTCAGGCTGCGGTGGCCAAGCAGGAGCTGGATGGTGCGCAGGTCAGCACCGGCTTCGAGCAGGTGGACGGCGAAGGCGTGGCGCAGGGTGTGCGGCGTGACCGGCTTGGCGATCTCGGCGCGGTCGCGCGCTGCCCGGCAGGCGCGTGCGACGGCCTCCGTCGAGATCGACCGGCCGGGCAGGTCGCCCGGGAACAGCCACTCCCCGGGCCGGGTCGCGCGCCAGTGGTCCCGCAGCAGGTCGAGCAGCTTGGGCGAGAGCATGACGTAGCGGTCCTTGCGCCCCTTGCCCGCGTCGATGCGGATGACCATGCGCTGGCTGTCGATCGCAGCAGCCGTCAGGCGGACGGCTTCGGAGATGCGCAGGCCCGCCGCGTAGCAGACGGTCAGGATCACCCGGTGCTTGCGCAGTGCGACGGCAGCGAGGAACCGGCTGACCTCGTCGCGGCTCAGCACGACGGGCAGGCGCTGCGGCTTGCGGCAGGTGGGCACGACCTCGTCGATGCTCCAGCCGCGCTTGAGGGTGACCTTGTAGAGGAAGCGCAGGGCGGCGACCGCGACCAGGGTCGAGCTGGCCGCCAGCTGCCGGTCCTGGACCAGGTGGACCTGATAGGCCCGGATGTCGGCTGGCCCCAGCAGCTCGGGCGAGCGGCCGAAGTGGCGGGCGAACTGCGAGATCTGCTGGACGTAGGCGCGTCGCGTGTGCGGCGCGAGGTTGCGGACGTGCATGTCCTCGATCATGCGCTGGCGAAGTGGCGTCATGGACAGCTCCTGTGCGGGATGGGTGCGCGCGAGGGCGCATCCCATGGTCCCGTATGCGAGCCGTCAGGAGAGCAATCTGAAGGTGGGCACGCCGCGGTGCGGCTCGCTCCCGCCGAGCAGGTCGCAGGTGCTTACCTTGTCGGAACAGCGCAGAAGCAACGATAAAGGTTTAGTCCAATGGGCGTTATGCGGCCTTCGCCTGTAAATCACCGATAGAAATGTCGCCCGCGTCCCCGATGGAGCTGTCACTAGATCAGTCTGTCGTCGGCACGTTTGGGGTGGCGTACGATGACGGTGATCCAGATGAGCGATCGGGAGCTGAGCCGACGGCGCGTGATGGTCGATCTCGCGGATGGTCGGCTCACCGTCGGTGCCGCCGCGACGTTGATGTGTCTGGGTCGCCGTCAGGTCTTCCGACTGCGTCGCGCGTTTGAGGCCACCGGCCCGTCGGCGCTGGCCTCTCGCAAACGCGGCCGTCCGAGCAATCGCAAACACGGCGGGACCTTTCGCCGCACGGTGCTGACCCTGGTCCGGGAGCACTACACCGACTTCGGCCCGACGCTGGCGGCCGAGAAGCTGGCCGAGCGCCACGGTCTCAGGATCGGCGTCGAGACCCTGCGGCAATGGATCATGGCGGACGGCCTGTGGACCGATCGCCGTCACAGGCTGCCCTCCCCGCATCAGCCGCGCCGGCGGCGCGCGTGTCTGGGTGAGCTGGTGCAGATCGATGGCTCGGAGCACGCCTGGTTCGAGGATCGCGGCGAGGTGTGCACGCTGCTCGCGTTCGTCGACGACGCCACGAGCCGGCTGATGCACCTGCGATTCGTCGCGTCGGAGTCCGCCTTCGATTATTTCCGCGCGACCCGCGCGTACCTGGAGACGCATGGCAAGCCGGTCGCGTTTTACAGCGACAAGCATGGCGTCTTCCGGGTCAACAGCAAGGACGCGATCGGCGGCGATCGCACCACGCAGTTTGGTCGGGCGCTTTCCGCGCTGAACATCGACATCATTTGTGCCAACAGTCCGCAGGCGAAGGGCCGCGTCGAACGCGCATTCGGCACTTTGCAGGACCGGCTTGTGAAGGAGCTGCGCCTGGCCGGCATTTCGACGATCGCGGCGGCCAACGCGTGGCTGCCCAGGTTCATCGCCACCCACAACGGGCGCTTCGGCCGGACGCCCACCAACCCCAAGGATCTGCATCGCAAGCTGACGCCCCAGGATGACCTCGACGAGATCCTGGCGTGGCGTGAGGAACGCACACTCACCAACAATCTCACGCTCCACTATGACCGGATGATGCTCATGCTGGACCCCACGCCACTGGCGCGAGGCCTGGCACGCAAGAAGGTCGAGGTGGTGAACTATCCCGATGGCCGGTTCGCGGTGCGGTTCAACGGGTCAGCGTTGCCGTTTCGGGTTTTCGACAAGGTCCAACTCGTCGAGCCCGGCTCGATCGTGGCGAACAAACGCCTGGGTGCCGCGCTCGCGTTGATCAAGCAGCAGCAGGACGCCTTCGAGCCGCACCGTCGGCGCCATGACCCGCGGCGACAACGGCCGCCGAACAATCTCGAGGCACCGGGCAGACCAAGCAAGGGGCGGCCGTCGCGCGCGGTTCTCGCCGCGGCGGCAGAGTGATCATCCGAACCGTCGGGCACACGGCTCATCGAGGGTGCTGGCCGATGAGGAGGCGCGCCCGCCTGGGGCGCTATTTCACCTTCGCGCGGCAATCCCCGGTGACATTTCTATCGGGGACAAAAGATGCCTTTTCAAACGGGGACCGACATCGCCTGTACCTGCAATACATCCTACTTGGACCGGTGCAGGGGGTGTATCTGGCAGTTGCATCCACCCCAGCCAAGGACCTCAACATGGAAGCGCTCTCTCGCTCGGTCGAGATCATCTTTGTCGATTTTCTAATTGGCGTACAGGTTAGCCTTCTAGGATAGTTTGCATTCAGTCTGATTGAATACAATAGCTTTGACGCAAAGCAAACCTTGGCCGCAATCGGCGAAATGCAGGAGAAATGGCCTCTAGTGCTGGTAATATTTTCTGTCGTATACAGCCTTGGAGCCTCCGTAATTCGGTTATATGACTTTGCTGGTCAAAAGTTGGTAATTACCCACCCCCCTTGCGGCGGGGCGGCATTGCTGATGCAGTTTGGGCATGCAGCGGGACGAGCTGGAGCGCCGGAGCAAGGCCGAGCTGATCGAGTTGGGGCTGCGGCTGCAGCGGCCGGAGAAGACCTCGCGCACCTCGTCCAAGCCGCCGTCCACAGACCGCAAAGCGCGTCGCGAGCAAGCCCGCCCCGGAGGTGCCAAGCCCGGACATGAAGGCCATAGTCGGGCGCTCAGCAGGGAGGTGGACCGCGTCGTCGATCACGCCCCGCAGCAATGCCCGTGCTGCCGCAGGGCGCTGTCGCCCGACCTGCCCAGCGAAGCGGTGAGCGTGCACGAGCGGATTGAGCTGCCGGAGATCAAGCCAATCGTCGAGCACCACCGACGCTTGGCGGTGCAGTGTCCCGGCTGTGGGGCGCGGGTCGTGGCAGCGCCGCCGCCCGCCGCGACAGGCACGCCGTTCGGCCCGCGCCTGCACACGCTGGCGACCTACCTCAAGACCTTTCAGAGCCTGTCCTACGAGCGGCTGCAGGCGACACTGGCCGACCTGTTCGGCCTGTCCATCAGCCAGGGCGGGCTGATGAACCTGCTGCGTCGCGCCCAGACTTGCTTCCAGGCCGGGCGAGGCTTGCCGAAGGTTCCATTCGGCGCAGCCGGATGGAATGGCAAGACGAGGGGCGAGCACGCCGTCGCAGCCCTGCGGCAGGCCAAGGTGGTGGCCTCGGACGAGACAGGCGTCCGGATTGAGGGCAGCAACGCCTATCACTGGGTGTTCCGCTGCAAGGAGGCCGTGGTGCACCACGCCGCCCCGACCCGCGCCGCCGCGGTCGTGCACGCGATGATGGCTGGCCACCAGCCCGAAGTCTGGCTGTCGGACCGCGACTCGGCCCAGCAGGGCCATGGCCAAGTCCAGCAGACCTGCCTCGCGCACCTGGCTCGCGACGTCGCCTACGTGTTGGAAGTGAGCGACGACCCCGTGCCGTTTCGGCTCACGCTCTGGCTCGCCTCGGCCTTCGAGTTGGCGGACAGCATCTCACAACTGGCTGCCTCCACCCTGGTCGCCAAGCGCCGCGCGCTGGCGGGCAGGCTGGTCGCGATCCTGGCAGCACCCACCACCTGCGACTTGGCCCGTGAACTTCAGAACAAGGTGCGCCGAGCGCGCGATCAGCTCCTAACCTTCGCCGACTGGCCCGGCCAGGTCGAGGCCACCAACAACGCCTGTGAGCGCGACCTCCGGCCCTCGGTGATCCAGCGCAAGGTGACCAACGGCTATCGTGCCATGTGGGCCGCCGAGGGTGAGGCCGACATACGCAGCGTCGTCGATACCGCTCGCCTCAAACCGGGCACCAGCGTCTTCAACACCATCCTGCAGACCGTCACGGCCTGATCGCTACGCCCGAAACAGGAGTGGGTAATTACAAAAGTTGTGGGGTTTCCTCAAATCAAAGAACATGAAATCCAGGGGAGCCAATGAACTCGAGGAGGGGGATCGGCCCGAGAGAATGTAGTACAAACCCGGAAGGATGGAGTACAAATCGATTCAGAGTGCTGTTGGAAGAAGGGCGAGCCGGTGACTATCTCAGCTATATGCGCACCTCGACCCGTGTCACGACCGGGGCATTCTTCAACAGTTTTTTCTTAACCCTGTTACTAATCGCAGACTATTATGAGGTGCCGTGGCGCCTTTATTTCTTTGCCCCGATTTTGCTCATCGTGACCGGCCTGTCGTATGGAATTGCCAGTGACGCATTTGATCTGCGGATGGCTGAAGCCGGTAATTTCATGCGTTCAGGCCGCCATCGACGGGCAAGAGACTAATAAGTCGGTCTTGAATAACTCGTTCAGGCTGGCTGGCAGGTAACCAGGTGGCGTCTGCGCGCGGGTGAAGCTGGAGCAGGCTGGCGAGGAGAGCCGTCAAAAGCGCCCGGAGGTGGGCGAGGATCTTGCGGATGTTGTGCCCGCAGCCGCAGAGGACGGCGAAGATGGCGTCGCCGAGCAGGCCCTTGAGGCCGCAGCGGGCGAGGCGGCCATCGGTCTTCATGTGGCCGATCTCGGGCTCAATCGCACTGCGGCGCTTGAGGAGCCTGGCCAGCCTCGGCGTGATGCCGCGCCGTGAGCCGCTGATGAGCACCCTGGTGCCCTGCACGCCGTGGCCGCGGTAGCCGCGGTCGACCACGGCGAGGCTGGGGCGGCAAGCCGTCAGGGTCTCGACCTGCTGGAGGGCCTCGCCGAGCGTGTGCCCGTCATAGGGGTTGCCGGGCATGGAGCGCATACCGACGACGAAGCCCTCGGCGAGGGTGGTGGCGACGCTGACCTTGGTGCCAAACTCGTAGCGCACCCGCGCCTTGCCCTTGGCGATGCAGTCGACCTCCGGCTCGTGCAGGGCGTAGATCTTGTTCCGGCTCTTGGGTGTCTGCCGCAGCAGGCGGGTGACGAGTGCCATGCGCGCCTCGATCCGCCTCCGGAGTTGCCCCTGGGGGACAGTGCCGAGCTTGCGGCCGGTGTCGCGCAGGACGCGTCCCGTGTAGCCCTTCAGCGTGCGCAGCGCCTTGCGCATGCGCCGGAACTGCCGGGCATGGGCGTGACGCCCGGCCTGGGCGGCCAGACGCGGGGCCTTGCGGTTGTAGTTTTGCCGCAGCCGGATCCCGACCTTCTGCGCCAGCGTCACCAAGGAGCGACGGGCCGTCTCGTAGAGCCGGCTGTCGGTCGGGTGAGCGATGGCTTTTTCCATGACGGTGGTGTCCACCACGATTTCGGAGAGGCTGCGCGGCTTCACGGCCCCCGAGGCCCGGCCTGCCTCGACCGTCTTGGTCAGCAGCCACTCCACGCCCTCTTCGCCGATCCGGCCGCGCCAGCGGCTGAGCGAGGAGGGGTGAAGGGGCAGCCGGTGCTGGAAGAACACCTCGCCGGTGAAGTGCTGGTAGTACGGGTTCTCCACCCAACGGGCGAGGACGGCCTCGTCGGAGAGGCCGTGGGCGTGCTGCAGGGTACATCAGGCCTGCGACCAGACGAGGGTGGAGGGCGGGCCGCCCCTCCGGGGAGGGGAAGAAGCCCGCCCAGTGTTCCTCGAACCAGGACCAGTCGATCAGCGCCGCCAGCCGGACCAACTCGTGCTGCCCATCGATCATGTCGACCAGGCGCGGCCGCCGCAGGTCATCCTGTTCGGCTGGGCGGGGACGGTGCTTCATGGTCGCGAGAATCGCAGGGTTTGCCGCCGAGGCCAACCAAACCGTGCAATTCCACAGCGTCCAATTCGGCGGATTGCTGAACCAGATCAATGCATTGGGAGTTGTTCAAGACCGACTAATAACCTGTTCCTGAACGAGTTTTCGGTGCGAATTTGATGCAGACCGTGCGAAAACTCGCTGGAGCGGTAATGCTTCAGTTAAACAGTGCGAGAACGCTACTCATTGGTATCGCTCAGGAAATCGAGAAAATATGCGTTCTGTGGTGCCACGCCCTCGATGTCCGCCGAATTGGCTCCGCCAAGGCCTTGTAGCCAAAGGGCCTTCCAAGCCGAAGAGAGGCGTGGCACCACATTGAGGGCAATTTCCCGATTCAGCGTTTAGTTCCAGCAGGTTGCGTTTGCGCACTGTTTAACTCGGGTAATGCTGACAAAATTGGCAGTCAGAAGTGCACGCCGAGGTCCTGGTGAGCCAAACCGGCAAATTCCAAGAAATCCCCGGTTCCACATCGTGGCTGTCGGCGATCATGCCAGCCAGTCCGGGAAAACCCGCCAGCAGCAGCCTTTCAGGCTGCTACCACGGCCATCAACTCGGCGAACCCGACGATATTCAGCACCCGCCTCAGATTGTAGGCGAGCGCGGTCAGGCTGAACTCGGCGCGGACCTTCTCCAGGCCACGCATCAGCAACGCGCCCTGGTTCATCCATTGCTTGACCGTGCCGAACGGGTGTTCGACGGTCTCGCGCCGACAGTCGAGGATACCAGGGCGCTTGGCCAGACGCTCCCGCATCCGGTCCAACACCGCTTCGTTCTCCAGACGAGAGACCGTGCGAAACTTGCCACCCGTGCATTGCGAACGGATTGTGCAATCATCGCACGCCAGCTTGTTGACGTAGTTGATCTTCTTCAGCCCACGCAGCAGCGACGATGAATACGGATACAGCCGCTGACCCGCTGGGCAAACATAGCTGTCGCTGTCTGCGTCGTAGCGGAACTCATCCTTGCGGAACAGGCCGGCCTTGACCGAGGGACCGCGCTGCGGACGCGGCACGTAGGGCACAATCCCGGCGTTCTCGCAGGCCTCAATGTCCTCAATCTTGAAGTAACCCTTGTCGGCCACGGCCTCGATTGTCTCGACACCGAGAACCTCCTTCGCCGGCGCCGCGGTCTGCGTCAGCAGCCCCATGTCGAGGACCTGGTTGCTGACCTGCTGCTCGACGATCAGCTCGTGCTTGGTGTCCACGGCAACTTGCACGTTGTAGCCCACGGCAACATGGGTGTGCGCTGCCATCCCCTCGTCTGGCTATTCCAGCGGCTTCGCCGCAGGAACCTTGGCCAGCCTCGCCCGGCTGTCGGGATCGGTCAGCGAGATCTGGTCCTCGCCGGTGCGATCCAACTGCGCCAACATGTCCTGGCACCGCGTACGACGGGAGCGGATGGCGGCGATCTTCTCGGCCAGGTTGTCGACCCGCGAGCCACTTGTTGTGGTCTCGGCGGCATCGCTCTGGTCAAGACGCTGGAGGTAATCGTCGAGCTTGGCATCGGCCAATTCGATAAACCTGGTCAGCGAGGCGCGGGTGAAGTTGCGGTCCTTGTTGTTGACCGCCTTGATGCGGGTGCCATCCACCGCCAGCAGTTCGCGACCGAACAGATCCAGCTGACGGCACAGCAGCACGAACTGCCGAAAGACCGGGCGGAACGCTTTGCGGTTACCGCGGCGGAAATCGGCGATGGTCTTGTGGTCCGGCTTCAGGTGACGCAGCAGCCAAATGACTTCCCGCTTATCGGCCAATCGACCCGTCACGGGTAGACGCCTTTGCGGGTCAGACGGGACGACGCAGCGACGGCACGGCAAAGCGCGTTGACCATGCCTCGCATGTTGCGGCGCCGGTTGGTGGTCCAGCAGAAGGCGCCGAGATAGTCGGGCAGATGCTTGGGGGAGAGCCGCTTGTGGGTGGCCTTGAGCGCGGTACTGAGATTGGCGACCAGGGTGTTGACGGTGAAGAACGGGGCGCTGCGCTCGCGCTCCGGACGCCCGCCGCCGGTGACGGTGGCGACATGCGTCCGCCCGGCTTCACCGAAGGCGTTGAACGCCCGCAAGCCGTCCGTGTGCACAGTCGCGCCGGCGGCGATGTGGGCATCGCGGAACGCGGCCACCGCCTCGCTGGAGAAGGCGCTGACCGCGCGCATCGCGACATGGCCCATGCGCCCGTCCGCATGCCGCTCGCAGGCGACGATGACGCAGGTCTTGCCTTCGGTTCCGCTGCCTTGGTTCCTTTCACCTCCCAGATACACGTCATCCGCCTCCACTACCGGCGGCGCGGCATCGTCGTCGCTCGCGCCCCCGAGCGAATAGCGCTCCGTCCGCTCGGTCATGGCGTGGCGGAGCCGCTTGTGCAGATACCAGGCCGTCTCATAGCCCAGGCCCAGCCTGCGGCCGAGCTCGACCGCCGAGATCGCCTGTTTGGTGCTGCTCATCAGGTGCATGGCGCGGAACCAAGTGGTCAGAGACAGCTTGGTGTCCGCCATCACGGTGCCCGCGGTGACCGACCAACGTCGGCCGCAGCGCGTGCAGCCGACACGGCGGCCGTAGACATAGCTCTTCAGATTGGCGCAGCGCGGGCAAGGCATTCCTTCACGTTGGCGCGCCGCCACCAACGCCGCCAGACACTGACCCTCCGTCCCGTAGAGTCGTTCGAACTCAACGTCCGTCAGCCCCTTCATGATTGCCCGCACCGTTCTGCTCCGAGACGCCGCGTTCAGAGCGACTTTGCGCTTCCCTGCTGCAAAGTACAAGAGCGGGTCGATTGGCCGATAAGCGGGAAATGACTTCGATGTTGCGATGGGTCTCGGCTTCCAGACGGCGACTGGATCGGACGCGGTTCAGATAACCGTAGATGTAGAGCTTCAACAGATCGGCGGGCGCATAGCCCGGCCGGCCGGTTCGCTGGGCGGAGACGCGGATAAAGCCCGCTGCGGTCAGATCCAATCCATCAACGAAGGCTTCAATGAACCGGACGGGGTTCTCGGGGCCGACGTAATCATCGAGCGATTCGGGAAGCAGCAGCGTCTGGGATCGGTCGTGACCGGCGATGTGCGTCATGACCCCGAGTCTAACGCATCTTGCGTCGAGCCGGAATCCGTTGCGGCACAGATTTCACACAATCTGCAAGCTTTCTGAGGCGCCGCCCAAGTCCTTTCGCAATAACGACTTAACCTGTTGCAGAAGTCCGGTGCGAATGTCGGCTCAGGGTCGAAAGCCGCCATCGGATACGACCGCTGGTATCACTGAGCCGGCGTCACGGGAGCGTGGCGGCGGGCAGGCTCCGTCGGCATTGTGCTCGAACTCCGGCACGAGCCGGCCGAGCAGGGTCAGGGCGAGTCGCGCCTGTCCGCCCCGGCAGGCCATGGCGATCTCCTCGATGGCGCGGCCGACGATCGCGGGATCGGCGGTGCGCGGCGTTGCCATCAGCAGGCCCGGATGGCCGGTCGGGGCTGGCGGCTCCTTGCCGTGGAACAGCTCCTGGTACAGCTTCTCGCCGGGGCGCAGGCCGGTGAAGCGGATCTCCACGTCCTGGTCGGGGCGCAGGCCGGCGAGGCGGACCATCTGCCTGGCCAGGTCCACGATCTTCACCGGCTCCCCCATGTCTAGCACGAAAATTCCCGCATCCCGCGCCGAGGCCGCTGGATCGGGGGGCGCCTTGGTGCCGACGACGCTCGCCTGCAAGACCAGGCCCACCGCCTCGCGCACCGTCATGAAGTAGCGCCGCATGTCGGGATGGGTCACGGTCAGCGGCCCGCCGCGCGCGAGCTGGCGCTGGAACAGCGGCACCACCGACCCCGTGCTGCCCAGCACGTTGCCGAAGCGCACGGTGACGCAGCGCATCCCCGCGCCGCCCGCACGGGCCGCGATGTCGAGCGCCTGGCAATACATCTCGGCCAGGCGCTTGGAGGCACCCATGACGCTGGTCGGGTTCACCGCCTTATCGGTGGAGATCAGCACCATCGCCCGCGTGCCCACCGCGCGGGCGGCATCCGCCACATGACGCGTACCGGCGACATTGGTGAGCAGTCCTTCAAGAGGGTTGGCCTCGACCATCGGCACATGCTTCAGCGCCGCCGCATGGAACACCAGTTCGGGGCGCCAGTGCTCGAACAAGGCGCGGATGCGCGCCTCGTCCCTGATATCGGCCAGTAGCGCCTGCCGTGGCACCGCCGGGGCCGTCTCGGCCAGCTCCAGATCGATCTGCCAGAGGGCGTATTCGCCGTTGTCGAGCAGGATCAGCCGCTCGGGGCCGAGCGTGGCGAGCTGGCGGGCCAGCTCCGAGCCGATGGTGCCGCCAGCACCGGTGACGATCACACACCGCCCCTGCATCAGCCGCGCCATGCCCTCGCGGTCCAGAGGGACTTGCGGGCGGTTCAGCAAGTCCTCGATCGCGATGGGCCGTAGCTCCAGCTCCCGATTGCCCAGGACGCCCCCCGCTGGACGCGTGGCGGGATCGAGCGCGGTCGGGCGCGGCGCGCGGCGTGTCACCATCCCGTAGCGGTCGGCCTGCTCCAGCAGGGCGCTCAGCCGCGTGCCGGAGAGGTCGGGTGTGGCGACCACGAGGCAGCGCGGCAGCCGGTCTTCGGCGTGCAGCCGGGCAAGCACCGATGGCGCGTCGTCGATCGACCCCAGGATCGGCTGACCCTGGATGCGCCGCCCGGTTTGACGGGAGCCGACGAGCAAGCCCATCACCCGGAGCCGCTGGCGCCGGTCCTGCGCGAGGGCGCGGAGGAAAAGATCGGCGTCTTCCCCGGTGCCCACCAGCAATGCCGGTTCGGGCGTATCGGGCGGTGTCTCGCGCGGGGCCGGCCGGATCTGCATGCGTTCGTACGCAACGCGCGGCGCGACCAGAAGGGCGAGCAAGGTGAGGCCGAGGATCGCGGGAAAGGCCGGGTTGGCGAGGGTCACGCCCGCCAGGGCCATGGCGATGGCGACGAATCCGGCCGCGGTGACACTGGCCCCCGCCACCGCCAGCAGGTCGCCCATGCCGACGAATCGCCAGTATTGCAATGACAGTCCGAACGGACGCCCCGCCACCAGCACTGCCGCCGCGCCAAGGGGAATTGGCCAGATCGGGGTCAGAGCCGGCCCCGACGGGTCAGCAATCCAGCGTGCCAGCGGGACCGCGGCGGCCGCCAACGCGCCATCCAGTATGACGTTGACGGCGATTCGGGTCAGCGAGCGGGCGCGCATCGCGCCCCTATAAGGCCGATCCGGATGGGTGGGAACGCCTAGAGCCGCCTACCGCTCATATGGGCGGTCAAAGCGACAATGACCTTGCTCGGGCTCACGCCTGCCGCTCCGTCGTGCGCCGCTCGATCGCGAGCAGCGTCTCAAGGTCAATCGTCTCGTGCAGGATCCGCTGCTCGGCTTGCCCCTCCTCGCCCACCAGCGGATCGGGCTGGCCGTCCCGCAGCGCGGCGTAGGACTGGCGCAGCGCGCGATGCATGGCGAGCAGCGGCATCACCGGATCGACGAACAGGCGATAGCCCATGCGATGCAGCTCGGCGGTCGGGATCGCCATGGCACCCACCCCGTTCGAGGAAATCATGTACATGAGCGGCGGCTCCAGCCGCTCGGCGATGAAACGCCACTCCTCTGGCGTGCGGGCCAGCACGAACAGCATGTCCGCCCCCGCGCGCTTCATGGCCTCGGCGCGGCGCAGCGCCTCGTCCATGCCGGCGTTGCGCACCGCATTGGTCCGGGCGATGATGAGGAACGCGTCGGAGCGGCGCGCGGCGACGCTCTCGGCCACCTTCGCCACCATCAGCTCGGCCGGGATGTTGTGCTCGCGCCCGACGTGATGGTGCGCCCGCTTGGGCAGCAACTGATCCTCGATCTCGATGGCGGCGAACCCGGCCGCCTCCGCCAGCCGGATGGTGCGGCGCAAATGCATCGGATCGCCCCAGCCCCCGGCGGCGTCCAGGACCAGCGGCAGGTCACAGGCGGCGCGGATGTCGAGCCCGGCATGGACCATCTCGGTCAGCGAGAGGTTCGCCTCGGTGAAGCAGGTCAGGTAGCCCATCGAGCCGCCGCCCAGGTAGAGCGCCGGGAAACCGGCGCTCGCCGCGAGCCGCGCCATCAGGGGATTGAGCACAAGGGGCGCCCAGACCGGTTCGGGACCCGCGATCAGTGTCTTGAGCGCCGCCATGCCTTCTCCCCTTCCAGGCGCGAGCCTATCAGGCGTGGTGCGGCGAGGGAACGCGGCGGGTGAGGACGCTGACCAATGTTGTCGCGATGATGTTGAGGCCGAGCGCGACGATGCCGATATTGAGGTCCTGGAAGGCCTGCGGCGCCGCCGGCGCGATGTTGCCGAGCGAGGTGCCGAGCGAGGTGATCACCGCGACCGTGATGACGCCAACGCAGATGCCGACGAACGCGCCCTCCTTCGTCACCGGGTTGTGCCGCTGGAGACTCATCAGCAACGACGGAAAGAACTGCGTGACGAAGCTGTAGCCCATCAGGAGCAGCGCGACGATCGTATTGCCACCGCGCAAGGTGAACGCGACGGCGACGAGCGCCACGATAGGCACCAGCAGCCGGGCGACTCCCGAGATATGCGCGTCGTCCGTGGGGCCGCGGAACACCCGGTAGATATTATTGGAGAGCAGCGTCGCCGCGGCGAGCAGGATCAGCGAGCCGGGCACCAGCGCGGTCAGCACGCCGGCGCCGCCGATAATGCCGACCACCCACGGGTCGAAGGTCTTGATCGACAGCCGGAACAGCGCAAGGTCGATCTCCGACCCGGTGAGCCCCGGCACCTCAAGGATCGCCGCGAATCCTACGAAGAACACGAACAGCAGGATGAGCTGATAGAGCGGTAGCAGGATCGCGTTGTGGCGGAACACCCGCTCGTGCCGGGCGGTGTACAGAGCGCCGAAGGAGTGCGGCCACATGAAGAAGCCGAGCGCGGTCAGCACCACGGTTGAATTGAACCAGGCGAGGCTCTGCCCCTTGGCCGGCAGCGCCAGGAAGCCGGGCTTGGCAGCCTCAATCGCGTTGAACATGCGGTCGAACCCGCCGTACCAGTGGATCGGCAGATAGATCCCCAGGAACAGCACGACCGCGAGGATGGTGATGTCCTTGAGCACGGCGGTCCAGGCCGAGCCGTGCATGCCGGACACCATGACATAGGCCGTCACCACCGCCGCGCCAATCCAGATCGCCACGTGGGGCGGAATGAGCCCGTACGAGGCGGTGGAGACGATGATGCCGAGGCCCTTGAATTGCAGCACGAGGTAGGGGACCAGCGCGACGATCCCGACGATGGAGACCAGCACCCCGAGCGCGGGGCTGTCGTATTTCGCCACGAAGAAGTCGGGCTGCGAGACGAGGTGCCGCTCCTTGGCGTAGCGCCAGATCGGAGGCAGCAGCCAGTAGGAGATCACGTAGGCCAGGCAGCCATAGGAGATGATGTAATAGGCTGGGCCGCCCTTCCCGTAAGCATAGCCGCTGCCGCCGAGGAAGGTGAAGGTGGTATAGATCTCACCGGCGAGCAGCAGGAACACGAAAATCGAGCCGAAGTGGCGGCCGCCCACCGTCCACTCCTCCAGGGTCATCGACTTGCCGCGCCGTGCCCGCAGGCCAAGGCCCAGCGCAAGGGCCGCCGTGAAGGCGATGATGGCGAGCGCAGAGCCCGCGTTCATGGCTCGGCATCCCGCTCGGTCTCGCCGGCCGGCGGCCCCCGGTTCTCCGGATCGAGCAGATAGATCAGGCCCATGATCGCGCTGGTCAGCACGACCCACATCACCAGCCACGCCAGCAGCGTCGGCAGTCCGGCAATGAGCGGATTGACCCGATTGAGGAAGATGGACCCGACCAGGATACCAAGGAACGGCAGCGCAGCAAGGAAGGGTCTCAGCACGGGACCAACCTATAGTTGTGCCTACTGCACCGCAGCGTACCATCCGATATGGCCCGTGTCGATCCCGCGATCGTGACCTAAAGCGTCTATAAATTCGGAAAGAAATCGTCTTATTCCCGCAACGGGCCGCGGCCCGCCGCTCGACCTTCCTCCGTTTCAGAGATAGGCTGTGTCGGCAAAAAGAACACGCCGCGACATGGATGTCGTTTGGGAGACTACGTATGGGAAGCAGATTCGCGCCGGATATCGGCCGGCGCACATTGGTCAAGGCTGGGGCCTCGCTCGGTGCGATCACATTGGCAGCGCCTTCGATCATTAAGGCGCGGGGGGAGGAACCGATCAGGATCGGCTTCATCGACCCGATCACGGGAATCTACTCCGCCTTCGCCCAGTCCGAGGTGAACGGCGCGAAGCTCGCGGTGGAGGACGTGAACAAGAAGGGCGGTATCCTTGGCCGCCCGGTGGAGCTGCTGGTCGAGGACTCGGCCAACGACGTCGGCACCGGCGTGCAGAAGGCGCTGAAGCTTATCAACCGCGACCATGTCAGCGCCATCTTCGGCGACGTCAACTCGGGCATCGCCTACGCCCTCAGCCAAGTGACCAACGAGCACAAGGTCTTTCAGATCGTGCCGGGCGGACACACCGACCCGATCACCGGCAAGGACTGCAAGTGGAACGTGTTCCGCGTCTGCAACACGACCAGCATGGACGCCAACGCCGTTTCCGGTGAGCTGATCAAGCGTTTCGGGAAGAGGTGGTACTTCATCACGCCCGATTACGCCTATGGCCAGACCTTGCAGGCCGCGTTCATCAAGAATTTGAAGGCGGCTGGCGGCGAGTACCAGGGTGACATGCTGCCGCTCAGCACCACCGACTTCTCCGCCAGTCTCATCAAGGCCCGCGCTTATGGGCCGAAGGTGCTGCTCAACAACATGGGCGGCCTGGCGCAGCTCAACTGCATGAAGCAGTTCGTCCAGTTCGGCATGGACAAGCAGATGGCGCTCGGCGGCGCGCTGTATGAATTGGAGACCTTGCTATCCGTGCCGCCGCAGGCGCTGACCGGCTGGTGGACCTATGAGTGGTGGTGGAACCAGCCTGATGTGCCCGCCGCGGTGGCGTTCAACGACATGGTCAAGAAGGCCTACAATGTGCCTGCCGCTTCGGCACGACACTGGTTCGGCTGGGTCGGCGTTCATTCGGTCAAGCTCGCCGCCGAGAAGGCCAAGAGCCTCGACGCGATCAAGATGGCCAAGGCTTTGGAGGGCGAGGATCTGCCTGACGAGGTGAAGTGCCAGAAGGGGCGAGTTTATTACCGCGAGGGCGACCACCAGTTGATGGCGAATATCTTCGTCGGCACGCCGCATCCGGCGGAAGGCGGAAATCCCGCCAACCTGGTGACGGTCCAAAACATCGTCCCCGGCGATAAAGCGGCGTTGCCCGTGGCGGAAACCGGCTGCCACATAACCTGGCCGACAGCGTAGGCAGGCCATTGCGCTTACCCCCTCCCCTGCGGAAGAAGTTGGGGAGGGATCGCGACAGCGAAACGCGCAGGAGACCTCCTTGCTCACCCTCGTCCTGTTCAACGTCTTTAACGGTATCATCGTCGGCCTGTTTTACGTGCTAATGGCTCTCGGGCTTGCAATGATCCTCAACCTGAGCGGCGTCATCAATTTCGCTCACGGCAACTTCCTCGCGCTCGGCGGTTATTTCGCGTTTCTGCTGATCCCTTATATCGGGTTCTGGGCCGCGCTGGTCGTCTCCCCGCTGATCGTGGGCGCGATCGGGCTGATCCTGGAGCGGACCATCATCCGCCCGCTCTATCCTCGCGACCCGGTATACAGCTTGTTGCTGACCTTCGGACTGGCCTTCATCATTCAGGACGTGTGCCGCTCCGCCTGGGGGCCCAACGCGCTGCCGCTCACCGTTCCGGCCAGTATCAACCAGCCGATCAGCAACGAGTTCTTCTTCCTCACTGGCTACCGCCTGTTCATCATCGGTATCGCCATACTGGCAGTAGGGGCGCTGTTCCTGTTCCTGCGCTACTCGCGCATGGGGATGCGCATCCGCGCCGGCACGCTCGACCTGGAGACGGTGGCGGCTCTGGGGATCAATGTGCGGCTGTTGCGCTCGTTCAATTTCGGCCTGGGCATCTTCCTCGCCGGGCTCGCCGGGGTGCTGGCGGGCGGACAGATCGGGCTCAATCCCAATATGGGCGATGACCTGCTGCTGCCGGCTTTCATCGCCATCATCGTGGGCGGCGTCGGCAGCATGATTGGCACGCTCCTGGGTGGCCTCATCATCGGCGTGGCGGCGGCCGTCACCACGGTGTTCTATCCCGCCGGCAGCGAGGTGGTGATCTATTTCATCATGATCCTGGTGCTGCTGCTGAGGCCGCGCGGGCTGCTGGGCGAGGAAGGAATGATGACGTGAGCACCACCACGATCGGCGAGGCCTTCCATCGCCGGCCCACCTACCGCAACTGGCTCTCGGTCGCGCTCATCTGGGTGGTGCTGCTGGCGGTGCCCGCATGGCTTCCCGCGATCGGCGGCTACACCTCACTCGCCAGTCGCATTCTGGCGTTCGGCCTGGCGGCGATGGGGCTCAATTTCCTGCTCGGCTTCACCGGCGTGATGTCGTTCGGCCACGCCGCGTATTTCGGCCTTGGCGCCTACGGGTGCGGGATGACGCTGAAATACCTCGCCAACAGCACGCCGCTCGCCATGCTGATCGGCGCCCTGGTCGGCACGCTGGGCGGGGCGCTGTTCGGGGCGCTGATCGTACGGCGCAAAGGCGTCTACTTCGCCATGCTGACAATCGCCTTCGGGCAGATCTGCTATTACATCGCCTACACCTGGAATGACTTCACCGGCGGCTATGACGGGCTGAGGGGTTTCGAGCGCCAGCCGATCAGCCTCGGTTCTCTGGTCATCGACATCCAGAACAACGCGACCCTCTTCTACTACTTCGTCCTGGCCTCTTTCGCGGTCTGCGTCGGGCTGATGGCGCTGCTGCTGCGCTCCCCGTTCGGCCGCACGCTGATCGCCATTCGCGAGAACCAGCGGCGCGCGCGCTTCCTCGGCATCCCGGTCGAGCGGCATGTCTGGCTCTCCTTCACCATATCGACCTTCTTCACCTCTGTCGCCGGCGCGCTCTATGCCCTGGTCAACAACTTCGCCGATCCCACCACCCTGAACTATGTCATCTCGGGCGATATCGTCATCATGGCGGTGCTGGGCGGCATGCGCTCGTTCTGGGGGCCGCTGATCGGCGCCGCGATGTTTGTCGCGCTCCAAGACTACATCTCCTCCGAGACGGTGAACTGGATGAGCTTCATCGGGCTGATCTTTGTGGTGGTGGTTCTGTTCTTCCCGCGCGGCGTGCTCGGCTACCTCCGGCGGCTGCCGCTATGAGCCTGCTTGAGGTTCGCGGCGTGACCAAGGCGTTCGGCAGTCTGGTCGCGGTGGATTCCGTGTCGCTCGCGGTGAACAGCGGCGAGCTGCGCGCCATCATCGGCCCCAACGGCGCGGGCAAGACCACGTTCTTCAACCTGATCACCGGATTCTTTCCGCCGACCTCGGGCCAGATCCTGCTAGACGGATGCGACATCACGCGCGCCAATGCGACCAGGCGTGTGGAGATGGGGCTGGCGCGCACCTTCCAGGTGACGGAGATCTTTCCGGAACTGACGGTGCGCGAGAACCTGCAGGTCGCGGTGGAGGTGGCCACGGGCTTTCGCCTGCGGCCCTGGATTACCCGCGCCGAGGCCGCGCGGGTGCGCGACCGCATCGACGAGCTGATCGTCGCGACCGGACTGACGGCCCAGGCCCACCGGCTCGTGGGCGAGCTGTCGCACGGCGACCAGCGCGCCGCCGAGATCGCCATGGCGCTCGCGCTGCGCCCGCGCATCCTGCTGCTCGACGAACCCACGGCGGGAATGGGCGAGCAAGAAACGTATCAGATCGCCGGCCTGATCCGCCGGCTACACAAGCAGAGCCTGTACACGATCGTGCTGATCGAGCACGACATGCGCGTGGTCTTCAATCTTGCCGACAGGATCATGGTGCTCGACCAAGGCCGCCCCCTCGCCGAGGGCACCCCGGCCGAGATCGCCGCCGATCCAGCCGTGCAGACCGCATATCTGGGGAAGGCGGAATGAGCGCACTAACCGCCGAGGGGCTGAACACCTATTACGGCAAGAGCCACATCCTGTACGACGTGTCCCTGGACGTGGCCGAGGGCCAAATCACCACGCTGCTGGGCCGCAACGGCGCCGGCAAGACCACGACCTTGCGCAGCCTGGTTGGCCTCACGCCCGCCCGTGCCGGCCGCGTCACGATCTTCGGCCGCGATGCCACGCGGCTGCCCCCGTACCGCATCGCCGCGCTGGGCGTCGGCTACGTGCCGGAGGGGCGCAAGATTTTTCCCAACTTGACGGTTCACGACAACCTGCGCGTGCCGCTGGAGCGGCCGGGCCCTTGGACGATCGAGCGTGTCTACGCGCTGTTTCCGCGCCTTCAGGAACGCCGCCAGAATCTCGGCCGCCAGCTTTCCGGCGGCGAGCAGGAGATGCTGTCCGTCGCCCGCGCCTTGCTGCTCAACCCGAAGCTGCTGATCCTCGACGAGCCCTCCCAGGGCCTCGCCCCGTTGATCGTGCGTGAGGTGTTCCGCGTGGTGGCGCAGATGCGGGCGGAGGGGATGTCGGTGCTGCTCGTCGAGCAGAACGTGCGCGCCAGCCTGGAGATCGCCGATCGCGCCTACGTGCTGGACCACGGCCAGATGGTCTGGTCGGGATCGGCTGCCGAGCTGGCGCGGGACGAGGAGCGTATCCAGGCCCTGGCGGGGGCGTCGGCCGAGCAGTGGGCGCTGGACGAGGTGCTGGCGGGGTAGGTGTGAAAAGGGCGGCTGCGACGCCGGCATTGACGCCGTTCGCAGCGGTAAAGGACGGCGTTCGTCTTGCGGTGCGGCTCACTCCCAGAGCCGATCGGAACCAAATGGAGGGCGTCTTCCAGGGCGCTGATGGGGGCGCGGCGCTGCACCTTCGCCTCGTCGCTCCACCAGTCGACGGCGCCGCCAATCGGGCACTGGTAGCGTTCCTGGCCGATGCGCTGAGGCTGAGGAAATCCGATGTCATGATTCGCTCTGGTGAAACAGCCCGCCTGAAGATCCTGCATTTGTCCGGGGATAGCGCGGTGATCGTGGCGCGGCTGAGCGAATGGCTCGAGCAGGGTCGCGCCAAACGGTCATAGCCGCGGCCCGCGCTGGGCTGGCCGTCCCGTGTCGGCGCCGGCAGTTCCTCACGCGACGGAGTAAGGGTAGGTCAGAAGTTTCTCAAGGCATCCCCAGGAAGTCGCGTCCCAAAGGCGTCAAGTCGACGAGAAGCTCCTGACCCACCCGCTTCTGGACGATAAAGCGTCGATCGACCGCATCCTCCCAGACCGTGAGTCTCGGGCACGACGTGCGCCAAGCGTCCATCACCTCTGCGTATGGTCTTGGTCCGGTACCGATCCACGCAAGAAAATCGCGGATGAGGGGCGTGAGCGTGTCCGTCATGGGTAAACTCCTTCAACCGCCGATCACGCGCCGCTCTCGCAACGCCGCGATCTCCGCGGGCGAGAAGCCGTGCTCCCGCAATATCTCCTCGCCGTGCTCGCCTAGAGCGGGATGAGTTTAGGTTGGATCATATCCGGCCTGGGCGAAGTAGTTTCGGCATTCTGTCGCAGTGACGGCATTGAGGGTCTCGGCGAGTGTGCCGCAAATAGTCTCGACACTTCGGCCTGCGGCCTGGCGCAGCCAGTGCTTGAGTTTGGGGAACAACATCTCGATCGGGTTCAGGTCGGGTGAGTATTTTGGCAGCCGGAACAGCTTGGCGCCGGTGGCCCGGATGGCGCGCCGCACAGCTTTGCTCTTGTGACTGCCCAAATTGTCCATGATGACGATGTCGGTCGGGCGCAGCGTCGGCACCAGCACCTGCTCGACATACAGCCGGAACCGCTCGCCATTGATCGGCCCATCAATCAGCCAAGGTGCTTCCACACCGTCATGGCGCAGCGCGGCCAGAAAGGTCATGGTTGTCCAGCGCCGGTGCGGCACTTTGGCTTTCAGGCGCTGGCCGCGCGGTGCCCAGCCGCGCAGCGGGGCCATGTTCGTCTTGACCCAGGTTTCGTCAATGAACACCAACCGCTTGGGATCGACATCACCGCGGTGGCGCAGCCACTGCGCGCGACGGCGCGCCACATCGGCGCGGTCCTGCTCGCTGGCGATCAGGGTCTTTTTTGTGCGTCAGCTTCTCCGCATGAACGAACGTCCAGACGGACCGATAGTCGACCTTCAAGCCCCGTTCGGCCAGTTCACTAACCAGACCACGCAAGGTGAAGGCGCGTTCGTGGCAGCGTTCGAGCAGCCAGCTTCGCCATGCGCCGATCAGCTTCTTGGGCCGATGCCCCCCTCCGCTGGCCTTCCAACGGCTGACGCCGCTGGAACCTTGGCCAGCTCCGCCCATCTGACCAGGCTCGATGCTGCCCGTCTCGCCCCAGCGCTGCATCCATTTGATCGCCGTGCCGACGCCGACACCGAAGCGCTGAGCCGCCTCACGCCGCGACAAGCCATCCCGCGTCACGGCAGCGACAACCCGTTCCCGCAGATCGTTGGAGTAGGGTCTCGCCATCCATGCTGGCCTCCCATCCCAGCCAGCAGATTGAATCGAATTCCGTGTGGTTTGAGAATCCCCAGGCGATTTAAGCTTATGTCATCCCGCTCTAGGGCGGGTGCCGTTGCACGAGAATCATCGTCGCGGAACGGCGCAGCGCCGATCACGTTTGGAAGCGGCAGCTCTCCGGGCACGTCGGGATGCGCGACCCACGCGATCGCGCCGCTCGCGGCGACATGCGGCTGGTTCAGGAATTCCGTATAGGTGTTCAGCCGCTCATGCATCACCCGATGCGTGGCCAGGCGCTCCGACAGTTCCTCGAAGCGCCGGCGGGCCAGAACCGGGCGCAGCAGGGCGCGTAGGGTCTCGGCATTTTCCGTGCGACCCTCGACGGCGGCGAAGCGCGCGTCCTCGGCAAGTGCTGAAAGCTCCACCGCTTCGCAGAACGCCACCCATTCGTGCTGGCGCGCGACGGTGATGTTGATCCACCCATCCGCAAGCTGGTACACGCCGCTCGGCGCCGCGGGCGGCCGTATCCGCCCGCCTTCCAGATAGTGTTGCAGCATCCGCACCGCTTGTAGCCCCGCGCCGGCCTGCATCAGGCTCGCCTCGATATGCCGGCCACGCCCGCTGGCGTGGCGCGCGTGCAGCGCCGCCGCGAGCCCCGCGAAGGCGTAGAGCGCACAGGTCATGTCGATCGGAATGATCGGCACGCGATGCGGGATGCCGTCCTCGCCGACATTCTCGGCAGTGAGGCCCGTATAGGCCTGGAGCACCGGGTCCATCGCCGGCCGCTCGGCCAGCGCGCCGGTCTGCCCGAAGCCGGAGATGGAGAGATAAATGATCGAGGGTGCGACAGCGCGCACTGCGTCGTAGCCGAATCCGAGTTGGTCGATCACGCCGGGGCGGAAGCCTTGCAGGAACACATCGGCGCCACGCACCAGCCGCCACAAAACGGCGCGCCCTGCGTCTTGCTTCAGGTCCAGCGCGATCGAGCGTTTTCCCAGGTTCGCCGGGATCGAGTAGGCGGTCTGATCGCCATAACGCTGACCGAGGCCGCGGCTCCAGTCACCACCCTCAACCGGCTCCACCTTGATGACATCGGCGCCGTGCTGGGCCAGCAGCATGGCGCAATAGGGACCGGCGACACCTTGGCTGAGGTCGACCACCTTGAGACCGGCATAGGCCGCATCCTCAGTCATTGCGCCGCTCCACTCCGCCTCGCGCCGGATGGTGCAGGAAGGCTTCAGCCACGGCAACAAAGCCCTCCGGGTTGTCGCTGTGCAGCCAATGCCCCGCATCCTTCAGGGAAACGAACCGCGCGGCCGAGAACAGGGCGCGGATCGCCGGCCGGTGCCCTGGCTGGATGTAGGTCGAGCGGGCGCCGGCGACGAACAGGGTTGGGCCGGTATAGGTGGCCCCGAGCGGAGCCTCCCAGCCCTCGATATCCGCTAGTCCGGCCGCGATTTCGGCCAGGCCGATCCGCCAGGCGGGCGCCGCGCCCACGCGAAGATTTTGCAGAAGGAACCCACGCACGCCCGTATCCGGCACAGCGGGCGCGAGCGCGGCATCCGCCTCCGTCCGCGTCAGCCCCGGCGCGAGCGGTAGTGCCGCCATCGCGCGCGCATAGGCGCCGAAACCTGGTGGATACGGCACGGGTGCGATATCCGCGACCAGCAGCCGCGTGACCACGTCTGGCTGATCCAGCGCCGCGCGCATCGCCGCCTTGCCGCCCATCGAGTGCCCAATCAGCGCCGCGGGCAGCGCGCCCGCCCGCGCCAGCGTCTCCAGCACATCACCGGCGAGCGCCGCGTAGCCCATGCCGGGCGCGTGCGGACTGCCACCGTGGTTGCGCAGATCGAGCGCCAGCACGCGGAACCGCTTCGCCAGCCGGCGCTGCACGGCGCCCAAATTCCGTGCCGCGCCGAACAGTCCGTGCAGCAGCGCCACCGCGGGGCCATCGCCCATCTCGACCACATGCAGGATCATGCGCGCCCCGGGAGCGCTGTCAGCGCGACGCCGCCCAGGATGAGTGCCGAGCCGGCCATGAGGTCGGCCGTGATCGGCTCGCTCAGGACAAGGTTGGACAGGATCAGCCCCACCGCCGGCGTCGCCAGGAAGCCCACAGAGGAGACGACCGTGGGTAGCCGTATTGTTGCCTCCATAATGCCCCAGGTGCCGAGCGGCCCGGCGATCAGCCCGACATACAGGATGCCCGACCAGCTCTGCGCCCGCGTTCCCAGTGTGCCGCCCGGCGCCTCCCACAGGACCAGTGGCAGTATCAGCACGGAGGCGATCAGGAAACACCAGGGTAGCAACTCGAACATCGGCGCGCGGGGCGGCATGGCCCGCACCGTGACGATCGAAATGGCGAAGGCGAGCCCGGCGAGCAGCAGGAACGCATGGCCCACCAGCACCGACCGGCTGCCCCAGTCGATCGCCCATGGGCCGGTCAGTACGGCGACTCCGCCCACCCCCAGCCCGGCCGCCAACCACCGTCTCGGCGGAATGCGCTCGCCCAGCACCAGCACCGACAGCGGCACGACGTAATACGTTGTGGTGTTGGCCAGCACCGCCGTGCGCCCGGCCGGCACCCAGCCGACAGCGACATGGGAGAAGACGAAGAACAGACCGATCTGGAACACGCCCACGGTGAGCACGACCGGCCAGTCAGCGCGGCTTGGCCAGTGCAACCGTCCCGCCGCCGCCAACACTCCCCCGGTCGCGAGACCGGACAATGCGGCCCGGCTCTCGGCGAACCACAGCGGCGTGGTGCCGAGCTGGACCGCGAGCTTGGTCAGCGGCCACGCGCTGCTCAGGAAGAGCACCGAGCTGAACAGGCATAGCAATCCGGTCCGGAAATGATCGGCACGCACGTCCGCGCCTACCCGACCAGCACGGCCTTGCCGATCACCGCGCGGTCGATCACGGCCTGGATCGCGTCTGTCGCGCGCTCCAGTGGGAAGCGGTGCGAGATGCGAGTCTTGAGCCGGCCCTGCGCGGCGAGGTCGAGCAGCGCGCGGGTGTTCGCCTCGGCCTGTTGGGGCTCGTTCTGCTGGAACGCGCCCATGTACACGCCAATCGCCTCGATCGCCTTGATAAGCAGGTAGTTGCTGCGGATCGTCGCCGGCCCGCCACCAAGGAAGCCGAGGATCACCAGACGCCCGCGATAGGCGAGGCACCGCAGCGACTGCTCCGTAACCTCGGCGCCGATCGGGTCGTACGCCACGTCCACGCCGCGACCACCCGTGATCTCCTTGACGGCGTCGACGAATTCGGCGCGGTAGTCCAGCGCGTGGGCCGCGCCCTCCTCCAGGCAAGCCGCGCGCTTCGCCTCGGTGCTGGCGGTGGCGATCACGCGCGCGCCGGTCAGACGCGCGATCTGGATGGCGGCGATGCCGATGCCCCCGGCGGCGCCATGCACCAGCACCCACTCGCCCGCCGCGAGACGCGCGCGTTGCAGCAATGTGTGATATGCCGTGCTGTAGCCGGAGCGAAACACGCCGGCTTCCTCAAGACTGATTCCGTGGGGAATTGGGTCGCACGCGGTCTCGGCGGCGTTGCCCAGCTCCGCGAAGGCACCTGTGGGATGGCGACTTATGACTGGATCGCCCGGCGCGAACCGCGGCACGCCAGGGCCGACCGCCACCACCTCGCCCGCTGCCTCGCTGCCAGGAATGAAGGGCGGCTCGGGGCGGACTTGGTATTTGCCGGCGAGCTGGAGGACATCCACATACTGCACGCCGCGCGCACGGATGCGGACCTGGACCTGCCCAGGCCCGGGTGGCGGCGGATCGGGCACGTCGCGCAGCGCCAGGGTCTCGGGTCCACCAAAGGCTTCGCACACAACCGCCCTCATCACGCACCTCCGTCACCGCCAAGCCGCGCCGGGTCTCGACTCCGGCATGGCCGCGGCGCAGTTTGCGCGCCCCGGCGAACGCGGCAAGGTGCCGGGGCGTCACCACTTCCGTAGGTTCTTTGATGCGACCCGGCCTGACCACGTTGCGCACCATTCCTGCCTTTCAGCATCTGCCGGATGACCTGCTGCTTGAGATTGATGAGATCAGCACCATCGAATTGGCCGAGCCGGGACAGGAGCTGTGCGCCGAAGGCGCGCTGCCGTCGTGCCTTTATTACGTCCTTGACGGGCAAGTGGCCCTGTCAACGGCGGCGCCGGATGGAACCACGGCGGTCATCGAGGTGACTCATCCGCCTGGCAGTTTCCCTCTCGCGGCGCTGGTGATCCAGTGTCCCTCTCTACAGGCGGCGCGTGCCGTCACGCGCGTGCGCCTGCTCGCGATCAAGGAGGCGCCGCTGCGCAGCCTGCTCGACCGCGCGCCAAAGCTCGCGCTGGCACTTTTGCACTCCCTTTCGAAAGACTTCCGCAATCTGGTCCTGCAAGTCCGTGACCTGAAGGTGCGCACGACCGCGCAACGCCTGGGCTGCTACTTGCTCACGCTGATGCCGGACCCGAGCGCAACCGAGGCGGTGATCCGGCTGCCGTTCGAAAAGGGCCTTCTTGCCGCCCGCCTCGGCTGCCGGCAGGAGAACCTGTCGCGGGCTTTCGCCGCCTTGCGCGAGCTTGGCGTGGAGACCCGCGGCGCGCGCGTCACTCTGCGCGATATTCCTCGGCTCACGGCGTATGCCATGCCCGACTACCTCAACCATCCGGAGCTGGTCAGGAAGGACGCTGATTTCGGCCAGGGCGTAGGTCAATCCGCGAACCCTGCCATCGCCCGCACCTCGCGGGGCGAGTGGCCCGCTTCCCGCAGCGCACGCACCCCCAGGGCACCGTCGCGCTTGGAGAGCCTACGTCCACCGGCGTCCAGCAACAGCCTGTGATGCGCGTACGCTGGAGCGGGCCAGCCCATCAGGGCCTCGATAAGTCGGTGCAGATCAGTCGCGGGCCTCAGGTCAAGGCCGCGCGTCACCAGCGTGACGCCTTGCTGCGCGTCGTCATGCGTGACACAGAGATGGTAACTCGCGGGGACATCCTTGCGGCCCAGCACGGCATCGCCAAATCGTTCGGGCCGGCATGTTGTCGAGCCGTCACCCATCTCTTCATAGAGAAGTGGTCCGCCCGCCATCTCCAGGGCGCGCGCCATGTCGAGGCGCATGGCATGTGGCGTGCCGGCCGCGAGATGCGCGGCGCGATCCGCCGGCGAGAGGCGGCGGCACGTGCCAGGATAGAGGAGCGCTCCGTCGGGCGCGTGCGGCGCGCTGGCGGCGGCGGCGATCTCGCGGGCGATGTCGGCGCGGGTACAGAAACATGGGTAGAGCAGGCCATGTCTGCTCAGCGTCCCCAAGACGGCGCGGTACTCCGGGAAATGGCGCGACTGCACGCGCACCTCGCCGTCCCAATGGAGGCCGAGCCAGGCCAGATCCTGAAGCGCCGCATCGGCGAAGGCAGGGCGGCAGCGGGCCAGGTCGATGTCCTCGAGCCGCACCAGGAACCGTCCACCGGCCGCGCGGGCCAGCCGCCAAGCGAACAGCGCGGCGTGCGCGTGACCCAGATGCAGGTAGCCGGTCGGGCTGGGAGCGAAGCGGGTGACGATGGACACCGGGGCATACATGCGGCTAGGCCCTTGTCCGGCAAGGGGAGAGATGCGCATGGCGACGCTCGACGGCCCACGCTGGGGTCCGCCCGAGGGCAGGAGAGCCCGGCAGCTGGTGGTGCTG
The DNA here is from genome assembly GCA_963818725.1 of uncultured Pseudomonadota bacterium. Classification (GTDB taxonomy): domain Bacteria; phylum Pseudomonadota; class Alphaproteobacteria; order Acetobacterales; family Acetobacteraceae; genus DATFDN01. The sequence goes on from CAWFTU010000002.1 coordinate 356,585, forward strand.
TGTCACGGCGTGGGCGCGGACGGCCATGATCTGATCGATCTCGCGCCCGCCTGGTCGCACGCCTTGCCCGAAGCGGCCTTCGTGGTGCCGAGCGCGCCGGAGCGGTACGACCAGAGATCCGCTCGGGACGGGCCGGCAATGGTTCAGTGTCGCGGACCGCACGCCCGCGGTGATGGCACAAGGGGTGCGGCGTGCCGCCGCGGTGCTGGGACCATTCATTGATGCCGAGCTGGCACGCCTCGGCCTGCCGCCGACCGCCTATGCGCTGATGGGCTTCAGCCAGGGCGCGATGACGGTTCTGTTCACCGGCCTGCGCCGCTCGGCCGCACCGCTGGCGATCCTTGCCTACTCGGGCGCTCTCCTGGCACCCGAGACGCTTGCGAGCGAACTGACCAACCGAGCCCCCGTGCTGCTGGTCCACGGCGAGGCCGACGACGTGGTGCCGGTATCCCGGTCCCGCGAGGCCGAACAGGCGCTGAGCGCGGCAGGCGTGCCGGTCCAGGCCAGCTACACGCGCGGGCTGGGACATGGGATTGATGATGCGGGGATCAGCTTGGGCGCGCTGTTCCTCCAGCGGGCGATTGCAAAAAGCCAAAGCTGAGCGCGCGTCCGTGTCGGCGGCCGTTGGGCCGCCTGGTTCTCGCCTAGACGGGCGGGGGAGCCGGGGAGGTGGCGATCAGCAATTGCCCGACCAGCGCGGTCGGATGGGAATATCCGATTGCGGATAACCGGGCCTTCACGTCGCCTTGGGATGGCTTTCGTAGTACCGCACGCTGGGCTGCCTCTTCGCGATCAAAGGCCAGCGACACGTCCGACCTGGGCACGCACTCCGGATAAAGTCGGTGATCAAGCCCCAGATGTGGGGCGGAATGCCGGTACGTCCATGCTCGCAAGCCGTGCGATGCTACTGCCAGAAACTTACGCTTCTGTCAGTTCTCCCGCTCACCACCCGCGGTAAGGTGGATTGCTTTGCCCCGTCGTGTGATGACGACGCGAACGGTCGTTCCGCCTTTTCGTCGAGGCAGTTCGACAGTCCGCTGCTGGTCTTCTTGTAAGATAATTGTTTCTTGAAACAGGACCACACGCGGATTTTCTTTGTCTAGGATGCTGATCGAGGCGCGAAGCCCCGCTTGGGTCGTTTCGTAAATCGCCCGGACCGCTGCGCTGCCGACCGTGACGCTCGCGCTTCCGCGGGCATTTTGCCCTGACGCGCCGGTTTGCGCGTACGCGGCGGTGGCGCAGCTTACGAATGCGACTTTGGACGAGATCTTTCGCATCGCTGGCCTCGCCAGGGTTCCCACCGTCAGTAGCCCACAGTCTACGCGCGAAGGCCGTGATCTGTCACGACGAGTTGACTCGTGTTGTAGGAAAGACGTCCGGCGCTGGTGGAGACTGTCATTGTGATGGTGCCGCCAAAGCTTGGTGTCCAAGTCCGATAACCCCACGCCGCCAGCTACGCTCGTCACAGGAGGGTCCGGCGTTCCGGTGAGGTGGGTCAGCATCCGTCCGCTTGGCTATCAAACCGCAAAGCGACATGAGAAGCCGGCCATGTTCGCCTGCTTCTCTCGCGCTACCCCATCTCCTCATCCCGCCCGAGCTGGCGCCGTCCCCGCGCCAGCTCGGTGATGATCCCGTGCAGCGTCCGCAGCTCCTGCTCCGTCACCTCGCCGCGCTGGAACAGGTGGCGGATGTTGCGCACCATCCCAGGACGCTTCGGCAGGTTGCGCAGAAAGCCGCAGGCATCCAGCTCGCCAACCAAATGGCTCAGGAAGTTCTCCAGCTCCGCTTTCGTGGCGACCCGCGTCTCGTTGGTCATCAGCATACGGGGCTCGACTGCCTCGCCGGCCGTCCACCACTCATACGCCATGACCATGACCGCCTGGGCCAAGTTGAGCGACATGAAGCCGGGATTGAGCGGGTAGCGCACCAGCGCGTCAGCGTGCGCCATGTCATCATTGTCGAGCCCCGCCCGCTCAGGACCAAACAAGATCCCCGCGCGCAGCGTCCGGGCACAGATCGCGCGCAGCTCCGCTGCCGCGCCGCGCGCGGTCAGCACTGGCTTGATGATGTGGCGCGGGCGCGGACAGGTGGCCAGGACGTGGTGCAGGTCGGCGACCGACTCCGCCACGCTCGGGTAAACACGCGCCGCGTCCAGGATGCGGTCGGCTCCCGACGCGGTGCGCCACGCCTGCTCCCGCGGCCAGCCGTCGCGCGGCGCGACCAGGCGGAGATGGAACAGCCCCCCATTGGCCATGGCGCGCGCGCAAGCGCCGATGTTCTCGGCAAGCTGCGGGCGCACCAGGATCACGACTGGGGCGTTGCCGAGCGGTGCAAGTTCCGCCCCGCCGTCCCGACCCGTCATGCCGAGCCGCGGCGCCATGTCGTGCCGCCCGGCCCATCCTCCAGCACGATTCCCTGGTCGGCGAGCCGGGCGCGGATGGCGTCGGCCCGCGCGAAGTCGCGAGCCTTTCGCGCGGCCTGACGCTCGGCGATGGCGGCTGCCACCGCCTCAGCATCGACCCCGCCCTGGAACCATGCCGTCGGGTCGCTTCTCAGCAGGCCCAGCACCTGCCCGCCCGCACGCAATGCCGCCGCCGCGCCCGCGTCGCCCGGCAGTGCCTGGTCGGCCAGCCCGTGCAGCGCGGCAATGGCGAGCGGCGTGTTCAAGTCGTCGCACAGCGCCGCGACGACCGCTTCGGGAATCGCCGCCGCGGTACCCGCGCCCGGATGACGCTCAAGCGCCCGGTATAGACGGTCCAGCTCGCGGCGTGCCTCGGCCAGCCCGGCCTCGGTGAAGTCGAGCGGGGCACGATACTGGGTGCGCAGCAAGAGCAGGCGGATCGCCTCGCCGGGCCACCGGTCCAGCAGGTCACGGATGGTGAAGAAGTTGCCGAGGCTCTTCGACATCTTCTCGCCATTCACCACCAGCATCCCATTGTGCATCCAGTAGCGGGCGAAGTGGCTGCCGGGGAAGGCGCAGACGCTCTGCGCCAGCTCGTTCTCGTGATGCGGAAAGATCAGATCGCTGCCCCCGCCATGGATGTCGAAGTCGGCTCCCAGGCAGCGCCAGGACATGGCGCTGCACTCGATGTGCCAGCCCGGCCGGCCGCGTCCCCACGGGCTGTCCCAGCCGGGCAGCTCGGGCGGGGAGGGCTTCCACAGTACCGAAGTCGCCGGGGTCGCGCTTGTAGGGTGCCACCTCGATCCGCGCGCCAGCCAACAACTGATCAGGAGTGCGGCCCGACAGGCGCCCGTACGCGGGATAGCTCCCGACCGCGAACAGCACATGGCCCTCGGCTTCGTAGGCATGGCCCGAGACGATCAGCGATTGGATCAGCTCAATCATTTCGGCCACGTGCGCGGTGGCCCGCGGCTCCTCATCCGGAGGGAGGTTGCCGAGCGCCTCCATGTCAGCGTGGAATTCCGCCGTGGCATAGGCTGTGATTGCGCTGATCGGCTGCCCTGTCTCCAGTGCCCGCGCGGTGATCTTGTCCTCGACGTCGGTGATGTTGCGCACATAGGTCACGCGCGGGAACAGCGTCCCGAGCAGCCGCCGCACCACGTCGAACACGACGACCGGACGCGCGTTGCCGAGATGCGCGCGGTCGTAGACGGTCGGGCCGCACACGTACATCCGCACATGGCATGGGTCGAGCGGAATGAACCTCTCCCGCCGACGCGTCAGGCTGTTGTGGAGGTAAAGTTCGGTCATAGGGCCGTTAGATACGCGCGAAGTTCATTGACATCCAGGCGGTATCCTGGCTACTTCGCGCAAGGGACAAATGCGAATGCCTCGCAGTTGCGCCGATGTCGAGGACTGTATCGGACCATGAACGTGGCTGCAAACACATCCGAATCGACGAACCGAACCCGCGCCCGGCCACTGGCGCGATTCCTCGCCGTGATAGGGCCGGGCATCGTGGTCATGCTGGCCGATACCGATGTCGGCAGTGTCATCACCGCCGGTCAGTCCGGAGTCCAATGGGGTTATCGGCTGCTGCTGCTACAGCTTGTCCTGATCCCGGTGCTTTTCATGGTGCAGGAGCTCACGGTCCGCCTTGGCATCTTCACCGGGCGCGGCCATGGGGAGCTGATCCGGGAGACGTTCGGCCGCTTCTGGGCTGGGGTGTCGGCAGCCGGGCTAGGGGCAATACGGTTCACTTTAGTTGTTGTATCTGCTCAACCCGGTGCGAGGACAGACTGCCCGCGGAGCGTGTCGTGAACGGCCTGATATGCGTCGATTCCGCGGCGTTTGGCAGTGCCGATGACGGAGCGGACGGCGGCGAACAGATCAGCCCCCCAGTCGGACCGGAACCCGCCGGTGACCTTGCGATAGGTGGCGGTCGGACGCAGTTCGCGCTCGCTGCCGTTGTTGTCGGCCGCCACTTCAGGATGATCGAGGAAGGTGAACAGGTGCCCGCGGAGCTTGCCGTATCGCTTGCGCAATCGCTGGCCGTGCCGATTGACGGGCGCGAGCGCCGTGATGGCGTCCAGGTCGCGGTCGAGACGGCGACGGTATTCGCGTCGTGTGCTTTCGGCCAGGGTCCGGTGGCGCCGGGCGAGCACGACGGCGCGCAGCAGCAGCGCCTTCATGCGCGGGGCGAAGATCGCGTCCCCGGCCTCAAGGGCGAACTGACAATCGCGCAGCTGATGGGCCAGGCAGACCTGCCAGGCTTCGGCATGTCCCTGCTGGGCGGCGTAGAGGTCGGAGACCCAGAGCGCCGGACGGTGCCCGTCCAGCACCGCGCCGACGACCCCGGCACCGCGGCTGTTGCGGATGACGTGGATCACCACCTCAGAGTTCTGGAACACCCAGTTCCAGCAGGTGCGGCCGTCGATGCGCACACTGGTCTCGTCGGAGCAGACGACGCGGGCGCGACGCAGCCGGGCCAGAATGGCGGCGACCGCGGCATCGAAGCGCGGCTTGGCCCGGCGGAACGCGGCATCCAGCGCCCCCTCGCTGATGGCCAGGCCGAACAGCTCCAGCAGCAGACGGCTCAGCCGCCGATAGCTGACGGCGTGCACGACGCGCAGACACAGCGCCAGCGCCACGATGTTGCCGCTGAACGGCGTGCCCGGCTCCAGCCCCTCCGGCACCGGTGCCAGCGTGGTGCCCCCGCAGCACCGGCACCGCCCGGCATAACGCTCCACCCGTGTCACCACAGGGGCGATCTTCGGCAGGGCGATCTTGTCATAGCGGCTGTCGAGCCTCTGGTCGGCCTCGCCCAGGGCTGCCTGGCAGTGCAGGCACCGCACCGCTTTGGCGATCACCACGTCGTCGGGTTCCCGCGCCAGCTTCCGTCCGCCGCCCATCCGGCCCAGGCTGCCCTGGCGCGGGCCGCGGCGCCCGGCCCTCTCCGCCCGGTTCGGCTTCTGACCCCGCGACGGCGGCAGGCTGGAATTGTCCGGGGTCTTCGGCGGGCCGCCGAGCTTCGCCTCCAATTCCGCCACCCGCGCCGTCAGCGCCTGAACCTGCGCCCACAGCGCCAGGATCAGGGCGTCCTTCGCCTCATGCGACAGCTGACTGAGATCGGGAAGCTGGGTCACCCAGAGCTTAAATCGCGGCCCCCAGGGTCATGTCAACCCACTTCCCAGGGTATCGAAACGCGCGCTCGCCCCAGGGGGATGAGCAGATACTAGTTGTTTGTGCCGCAGGGAGAACCAAGGCGAATTCTGCATTTTCAATTGGTTGGTATTCGGCCGATAGCTTAAGTGAACAGGATTTTGCCTTAAGTGAACCGTATTGGGGCTAGGGGTGGCAACAATTGGTGCGTTGCTCACCGAATTCTCGGGCGTTGCGGGGGTGGGCGAAATGTATAGCCTGCCGCGCTGGGCGAGCCTGCCGGTCGCCGCCATCACGCTGCTTAACATGGTGCTGACCGGCTCGTATCGCCGGGTCGAGCTGGTGGCGATCGCTGTCGGCCTGTTCGAGTTCGCGTTCTTCTTTGTCGCCTGGGCGGCGCACCCGGATCCGCACGCCTTGATTTCCGGCGCACTGAACATTCCCTTCGCCAACAAGGAGTACCTCTACCTTGCCGCGGCGAATATCGGCGCCGTCATCATGCCCTGGATGGTGTTCTACCAGCAATCGGCGGTGGCCGATAAGAGGCTGCGGCCTGAGCATCTCTCCGCGGCCCGGTGGGATACGGCGATTGGCGCCATCGTAACCCAGTTGGTCATGGCCGCCGTCCTGGTCGCGTGCGCGGCGACGATCGGGCGTACCTCGCCCAACGCTACGCTGTCCACCGTGGGAGATATGAGCCAGGCGCTGACCCCATTCCTTGGCGCGGGCGTGGGGCGCGCGGTCTACGGCGCGGGCGTGCTCGGAGCCGGCATGGTGGCCGCGATTGTTGTCTCGCTCGCCTTTGCTTGGGGATTGGGCGAGGTGACGGGGTATCGCCGCTCGCTCGAGTACCGGCCATTGCAAGCGCGCTGGTTCTACGGCGTCTATGCCGCCTCGGTCATCGGTGGATGCGTCATCGTCGGGTTCTGGCCCGATCTCGTGTCGCTGAATATCGGCGTTCAGGTAATGAACGCCCTGCTGCCGCCGCTGGTGCTGGGTTTCCTAATCGCCCTCGCCCGCCGCGCCCTGCCTGCCGCGCAGCGGTTGCGGGGCGCGTATTTCTGGGTGGTGCTGGGCGTCGCCGCCGTCACCTGCGCCCTCGGCGTCTTTGGCGGGCTCTCGGGCGCCGGCCTGCTCAGCTAGATCGAAAAGGAGAGTTCGCGTGACCAGCCCGGATCAGGTTGGACGCATCGCCGTGCTCGGCGCCGGGACCATTGGGGCGAGTTGGCGGCATGGTTCCAGTCTCGCGGCATCCGGGTCGCCGTCCATGACCTGAACCCGGCGGCCGAGATCTCCGTTCGGCGCACCGTCGCCGAGGTCTAGCCGGTCCTGATGCGGCCCTTGCTCAATCGAAAAACCGCCTGAGCGCTAGCCAGAGCGAGGCGAACCATCCCTGGGTCTCGTCGGGTTCGATGAGGCGCACCGCAACGTGCGGGTCCAGGGCGCAGAGGAACGCGTCGTACCAGCGGTCGTTGGCGGCGACGGGAACCGGCGAAAGGGTCCGCACGGCGTCGAGCCACAGGTCGAAGTCGTCGTAGGTCATGGCGGCCTCCCGTAAGCATGAGCCGGTTTACCTGCGGCGCGTGCGCGCCGCTGTGATCCGCGCCACAACTGGCTGTCAAAGGCGGCGGAAACCTGCTGCAAAGTGGGCGGTGTGGCGGCAAGGCGCGGACGCTTCGCCGCCGCGCGATCACCAGTGCGCGACAGGTGTGGCGAGGCAGGCCGCATGCGCGTTTGGCGGCACGGAGGCTCGCGACTTGCGCGAGCCCGGGGGCGTCAAGGCGGCCAGGCGCGGTCAGCCTCTCTCGCTCATGTAGTTCCTCATGCTCCGGCCCCTGACGTCGGTTAACGCCACCGCGCCGTACAACACCGGTTTCGCCTGCAATGGCTGCACTGGTGCAAGCCTGGACAGCTCGCTCCCTGCCCCTACTCAGGCACCAAGTCGAAGCAAACTCCGCCCCAAACGTGCTGGCCGGCAACGCTCGGAGCGCTCAGGGTCGCGTGCAGCGATTTTCGGTCGATTACCGCTGTAACGCCTGGTGAATTGATGGCGGCGCCTGGCCAGGCAGGCTACTCGGCTCAAATATGGATATTGTTGCCGCGCCGCAGCCGCCGGACCAGCGCATCAATCCATTCCCGCGGCGGAAGCCCCGCAGACAGCCCGCACCACCGCCAAGGCGCGCGGACGGGTCCACGCCAGCATGAGAGCCCCGAGCGACCACGGCGCCCTGGAAACACTCGCGAGGGCATCGCCCGGGCGAGCCCAGCGCCTGCTGGCAGTCGCAGTATGTGCCACGTTTCTGGTCGCGAGCGGCGTGCTGCTGCCCGTGGCGGCGCGGCCGATGACGCCGATGCCGGGGTTCGTGCCCGTCTACCAATCCGCGCTGATCGCGATCTACGGGCTGAGCACCTACCTCTTCTTCACCCATTACCGGCACGCCCGCTCGGCGCCGCTGCTGATCCTGGTGGCCGGCAGTTTCTACGTCACCCTTGTGGTCGCCGCGCAACTACTGTCGTTTCCAGGCATCCTGGCCACCGGCCGCGTTCTGGGAGCGGGGCCGGACACCACCATATGGCTCTGGACGTTTTGGCATCTCGGGCCGCTGCTGTTCGCCTTGCCATTCGCCATCCTGGAGGGAGACGGGCGCCGCCACGCGGTGCCGGGCGGACATATCGGGCTGCGGGGCTGGGCAACGGGACTTGCAATCCTGGTGGTGGTTGCGCTGGTGGTGCTCGCGACGACCCGATTTGTTGGCTGGCTTCCAAAGAGCGTGGTCGGCGACGACTACCGGCTGCTGACAGCGACAGGTATCGGACCCGGCGTGTTCGCGCTCACCGGGCTCTCCCTGGTCATCCTGTGCTGGACGACCAGCCTGCGGAGCGCGTTGCAGCTCTGGTTGGCAGTGTCCCTGCTGCTACTGCTCTGCGATCACGCGGTGACACTGACAGGGGGCGCGCGCGGGAGCGTGGGCTGGGTTGCCGGGCGTCTGGAGGCGCTGATCGCTGGGGCTGTGCTGCTGGCAGCGTATCTGCGCGAGGCCGATCTGCTCTACCTCCGTGCCGGGCGGTTCGCGGACGAGTGCGCGCGCGCAAGGCGGCGGTGGAAGCGGCCCGGGACCACCTTGCCCTCGCTCTCGATGCGGCGGAGATGGGCGACTGGGAGCTGGACTTGGTGCGGGACAGCTCCAGCCGCACGCTTCGGCACGACCAGATCTTCGGCTATGCGGATCTGCTGCCGCGTTGGGACCAGGCCAGCTTCCTCCAGCATGTGTTGATCGAAGACCGGCCGTGTGTCGAGCAAGCCTTCGCGGCCAGGCAAGAACGGCTTGATTTCGAGTGCCGTATCCGCCGCCATGAGGACGGCGCCGAGCGATGGATCGCCGTCCGTGGGCGCACATACCTGGACGAGGCCGGCCAGCCACGCGGCATTGCTGGGGTGGTCATGGACACAACAGACCGCCACCAGGTGGAGCAGCGACTGCGCCGTGCCGAAAGGATGGAGGCGGTCGGGCAGCTCACGGGCGGGGTGGCACACGACTTCAACAACCTGCTCATGGTGATCGTCGGCAACGCCGAGAGCATCGACCGCAGGGCGGAGAACCCGGTCCGCGTGTGCCGCGGCGCCGAGGCCATCCTGCTGGCCGCCCGCCGGGGCAGCGAGATCACCGACAAGTTGCTGACCTTCTCGCGGCAACAGATAACGCGACCGGAGATCGTGAATCTCAACAAGGTCCTGAACGAGTTCCAGCCGCTCTTGGAGCGCGGGGCCAGCAAGGCTGTCACATTGGTGTTGGACCTTGATCCTCACCTGGATCCGGTAAGGCTGGATCCCGGACAGTTCGAGGCGGCGGTGCTCAACCTGGTTGTCAATGCGCGCGATGCCCTGCCGGCCGGCGGCACCGTGACAATCAGGAGCCGCAACGTGACGCTCGGCGTTGCTGACGTCGCCGCCGCGCCCGAGCTGGATCCGGGAAGCTACGTGCTCGTGGCCGTCACGGATGACGGGATCGGCATGGACGAGGGCACCGCGGCCAAGGCGTTCGAGCCCTTCTTCACCACGAAAGAGGTCGGTAAGGGCACGGGTCTCGGGCTCAGCCAGGTCTACGGCACTGTTCGACAGGCAGGCGGGCACGCCCGTATCGTCAGCGCGCCGGGTCAGGGCACCACGGTCGAGATGCTACTGCCCCGGTTGCAGGACCGGATCGCCCGTGACCGGCCGGGCCACGACATCGTGCCACTTCGTCGCGCGACCCCCGGCGAGGTCGTCCTGGTCGTCGAGGATGAGCCAAGCGTGATGGAGCTTGCCGTCGAGTGCCTGCAAGAACTTGGGTACCACACGCTCACGGCATTCAACGCGGTCTTGGCGCTTGAGCGTCTGAAAGGTGCCGAGCGAATTGACGCACTATTCTCCGACGTGGTCATGCCGGGAGGAATGAACGGCGTGCAGCTCGCGGTGCAGGCGCGCCGGCTGCGGCCGGGGCTGAAGGTCCTGCTGACGTCGGGGTACAGCGCCTCCGCGGAAGCGGGTGACGTTCCGGAAGACGTGCCGCTGCTGCCAAAGCCCTACGACCGCGGCCAGCTCGCGACACGGCTCCGGTTGGTGATCGGCCAATAGCCAAGGAAACCCTCGGGGCCACTGACTGGTGAGGTCCATCTGCTTGAACCGTTCACGTTCACGTTTCCGACCGTGAAATTCCTTGAAGTAGAATTTCAGCTCCGACACTGCTGCAAACATAGCATAGTAGTTCAACGTGTCTCCGTTGGGTCCTGTCCAGCAAAAGACCTCATGCTGCGCGGCGCACAATCCAGCCATCTCCCGCATCAGGTCTGGCATCATCATCTCGCTGCCGACTCCAAGACAACACAAGCGTTGGATACGGGCTAAGCACGCTTGCGGCCGTCAGCATGCGATGCGGCATGCGACATCTCTGACTGATCACGATGTAGTGACGCAACGACAGTCAGTTCTCGCCTGTTTGGGGGAGCTTTTGCAACACAGTCCCGTTATAAACTAGTGGACCCATTTGATCCTAAACGGGACTGAAACTGGGTGCCGTATTGGCCGACAGGATGATCTCCCGTGTCAAGGCTGGGGGTATCGTCAAGCAGTGGACCGGCGCGGTCCCGTCCAGCCCCAGCCTATGGACCGGGACCAAGCCCCTGATGGCCGGCATCAGGCGGAGCTGGGCGCTGCCGCTTTCGGACCGGTTCCGACCCGAGCCGCGACCCATAACGAACCAATACCTCTCAATTTTGCAAATGATAAATAAGGAGGGAGTCCATGGGTGAGAACCGTCATACCCATCCGGCCATGAGCCCCGGCCGTCGTGCGTTCCTGCGCTTTGCCGCGTCGGGCGTTGCCGTGCCGCTCGGCGCGATGGCCCCGGCATCCTGGCGCGTGGACCGGTCATCCGGGCCTGATCCGCTGGTCCGTGCCCCGATCTGCCACGCGGAAGCGGACGCGAATGCTGTCGCTCCGGGCGCCGCGCCCCGCGTGATCAAGATCAGCTTCAGCCCCAATGCGGTCTGCACCGTGGGTATTCCGGTTGCCGAGCAACTCGGCTTCTTCGCCCGGCGCAACCTCAGGATCGAAAAGATCAATTTCTCCACCACGAGCGACCAGTTGCTGGAATTGCTCGCGAGCGGCAAGGCGGATGCGGGCGTCAGCATGGCTCTCGGCTGGCTGAAGCCGCTGGAGCAGGGATTCGACGTGAAGCTGACGGCGGGTATCCACGGCGGCTGCATCCGCCTGCTCACCAGCCCCGACTCCGGAATCACAAGCGTCGCGGCGCTGAAAGGCAAGGCGGTGGGGACGTTCGCCATGGCAAGCCCCGACCGGACATTCGTATCGGTGCTGGCGGCCAAGCGGGGCATCGATCCGGTCAGGGATATCGACTGGCGCGTCGATCCCCCGGATCTGCTCGGCGTGGCGCTGCGGAAGGGCGAGATCCAGGCATTCTCGAGCATCGATCCGCTCGCTTCGATCCTGCGCGACCGCGATCATCTGACAGAGGTGACAAACAACCTGTCCGACGAGTTCGCGAACCGCTCCTGCTGCGTGCTGGGCATACGCGGCAGCCTGATCCGCGACGAGCGTCCGGTCGCCGCCGCCATCACCGCCGCGCTGCTGGAAGCACAGGAGTGGGTGGCCGAGAATCCGGATGGTGCCGCGGCGATCTTCGCCCCCTATACCAAAGTGGCGACCGCACCGCAGTTGGCCGCGATGCTGCGCAGCCATACCCACCACCACCATCCGGTGAACGGCGCTTTCAAGCAGGAGATCACGCTCTATGCACAGGAGATGAAGCAGGCCGCGGTGTTCAAATCGAGCACCGATCCCATCAAGTTCGCGGACCGCGTCTGCGTTGACGTTCTCGCCACGTGAAGGCTCTGACGCGGAGCGCGCGAGTTGCGGGCGATCAGCCATCGGATGCCACAGCACGCGTGACACGCCGCCGTCTATGGCGGTGTGGCGCACTGGCGACAGTGGCATGGCTGGCGGTTGCCGCGCTTACCGAACGATGGCCGGATGCGGGAGACGTGGGACCGGCAGCCCTGCTTGCCGGCTGCACGGCTTCTGTCGGTCTCGGTCTGCTGGGAGCAACCGTCGCAAGTTCTTGGGTCGATCTGCCAAGGCTGTTCCGGGCAGGCCCATGGCTCGTCGCGCTCGCGCTGCTGCTCGGCGCTTGGGAGATGGCGTCCGCAAAGCTCGACCTGCTGCCGCGTCCCTTCTTCGCCACGCCACAATCGATACTCGAGGTCTATACCGATGACTGGCCGCGCCTTGGCGAGAGCACGGTGCACTCGCTCATGCTGCTGGTCACTGGATACGCGCTCGGCGCGGTGCTCGGTTTCATCAGTGGTGTCGCGATCGGCTGGTCGCGGGCCATCGGCTACTGGGTGCTTCCGGTGCTGCGCTTCGTCGGGCCGCTGCCGGCGACCGCGTGGCTGCCGCTTGCGTTCTTCGTGTTCCCGTCGAGCTGGAGCGCCGGTGTGTTCCTGATCGCCCTGGCGACCGGGTTCCCCGTCACCGTGTTGACCTGGTCCGGCGTGGCGAGCGTCAACGCCGCCTATTACGACGTGGCGCGAACGCTCGGCGCCCGCCCTGGCTTTCTGATCCTCAAGGTTGCCATCCCTGCGGCGATGCCGTCGGTCTTCGTCGGGCTCTTCATGGGACTCGGCGCGTCATTTGCCGTGCTGGTCGTGGCGGAGATGATGGGCGTGAAGGCCGGGCTTGGCTGGTACCTGAGCTGGGCACAAGGCTGGGCCGCCTATTCCAACATGTACGCGGCGCTGATCGTGATGGCGCTGATGTGTAGCAGCTTGATCACGCTGCTGTTCCGCCTGCGCGGCCGGCTGCTGTCCTGGCAGAAGGGGTTGCTGCGGTGGTAGCGACAGGCGGCATGCGCGGGGCAATGGTCCGGCTGGCGAAGCTGTCCCACCAGTTCGAGCTTCATGGACAGACGCTGCCGGTGCTGGACGGGATCGATCTCGCCGTCGGGCCAGGTGAATTCGTCGCGCTGCTTGGACCCAGCGGCTGCGGCAAGTCAACCTTGCTGCGCCTGATCGCCGGGCTCGAGCGCCCGCGCGCCGGCCGCATCTTCATGGGCGAGCAGGAGGTTGGCGCGCCTGGTCCGTCGCGCATCCTCGTGTTCCAGGACGCCACGCTCTATCCCTGGCGCACCGTGAGACAGAACGTGGCCCTTGGCCTGGAGGCGCGCGGTCTGCTGCGGGCCGGAAGCGGGCGGATCGATCATGTGCTCCGCCTCGTCGGACTGGATGGTTTCGACCGAGCCTATCCGCACCAGCTTTCGGGTGGCATGGCGCAGCGCGCGGCGCTGGCGCGGGCGCTCGTGAACGACCCATGCGTGCTGCTGATGGACGAGCCGCTTGCCAACCTGGACAGCCTGACTCGCCTCGCCATGCAGGCCGAGCTCGTCGCGCTCTGGCAGCGCGAGCGCTTCACGGCGTTCCTGGTGACGCACGATGTCGAGGAGGCGTTGCACCTGGCCGGACGTGTGCTTGTACTGAGCCACCGGCCGGCGCGAATTCTCGCGGATATGGCGATCGATTTGCCGTATCCGCGGCATCGCGGCAGCCCTCGCTTCGCCGACCTGCGCCGGCCCCTGCTGGAGGCGCTTGGCCTTCAGGTGCATTGGTGACGATCCGATGAGCGTAGAAGGGACCATACAGAACACGACCGATCCCGCCCGGAAGGCGGCGATCACCTACAACGCGGCTGCCGACCATTTCGATGATGAGCCGCTTGCGTTTTGGGGCCGCTACGGCCGCCTGACGGTCGAGCGGCTTGCGCTTGCCCCCGGTGCTCGCGTCCTCGACGCCGGCTGCGGCACCGGAGCCTCGGCCATTCCGGCGGCCGAGCGGGTGGGGCCGGCCGGCAGGGTGATCGGTGTTGACGTCGCCGGGCGGCTGCTCGAGATCGCGCGGCAGAAGGCTGCGGCCAGTGGATTGCGCAACGTCGAATTTCGCCTCGGCGACATGCGGCAGCTCGGCTACCCTGACGCACATTTCGACGCCGTCGTGTGCGTGTTCGCCATCTTCTTCGCTGCCGACATGGTGGCGCAGGTAAGGGAGTTTTGGCGCGTGGTGCGCCCCGGCGGGCAGCTCGCTATCACGACCTGGGGGCCGCGCATGTTCGAGCCAGCTTCGTCCGGCTGGCGGGCATCAGTCCAGGCGCTGCGTCCCGACCTATACGCGGCAGTCAATCCATGGGACCGGATCACCGGGCCCGAGGCGCTCCGTGAGCTCCTGTCCGAAGCAGGCATGCCCGAGGCCGAGATCACCCAGGAGAGCGGATCGCAGAGTCTTCGTTCGGCGGAGGACTGGTGGCGCGTGGTGCTTGGATCGGGCTATCGCTGGACCATTGACCAGATGGAACCCAAGATCGCGGCGGAGACGCGGCGCATGAACCTGGAGTGGATTCGCACGCACAGGATTGATGCGATCGAGACGAACGTCCTCTTCGCGGTGGGTTCAAAGCCAGAACGCTAGCGGCTGCTCAATTTCGGCGAAGCTACTGGCCGCGGCTTTCCGAACGCTACCCTCCAGGATGCACTGGAACCTACAACACCCTATTGGCAACCCTCAGCGGGGCGCGGCATACTTCAGCGCGCACCGGTTGTGTGGGTGAGGGAGGCTTTATTGAAGCGCGTCATCGAGTTCCGGCAAGGCGACAAGACGCTCTTTGTCGAGGTTGAGGAGGAGGCACCGCGCGGGGACCAGCTCTCGTCGCGCGGCGGCACGATCGAGAAGGCCAAGCAGTCCTTCGAGGAGGCGGTTGCCGATATCGGACCGATCGCGGAGACGATCCTGCGCCAAGTGACGGCGCTTGCCCCCGAGGCCGTTACTGTCGAGTTCGGCATCAAGTTCAACGCCCAGGCCGGCGTCATCCTTGCGTCCTCCGCCGTAGAGGGCAACTGCAAGGTGACACTGAACTGGAAGCCCAAGCCCTCGACCAGCTGAATCGTGTCGTGGCGGAGCCCTACCAGCGACCGGTCGCCCGACTGCGCACCGACGACGGCAGGGTGGTGGGTGCCGGCTTCCTGGCGCCGCGCGGTGTGGTTGTCACTTGCGCGCATGTCGTCAACGACGCCTTGGGACACGGAAACCTGAGTGCAGATCGGCCAACGGACAGTATCCTGCTCGATCTACCCTGGGCCGGCGGCGGTCGTTTCCGGGGGAAGGTAATCGACTGGCGTCCGCCCATCGACTTTGCCAGCCGCCAAGGCGAGGCCTGCGTCGATATCGCCGTTCTTGAGGTGGATGGCACACCACCTGCGGAGAATGCTGTCCTCGCCCAGCCGCCGACCGCGGTTCCCGAGGATACCACCTTCAAGGTTATGGGTTTTCCCAATGGGGCTGATACGGGTGCTCCGGCGCGCGGCTCGGTCCGCGGCAGCGATGCTGGCGGTTGGCACCATGTCGAGGCTGACCAGTCCTATGGCCGGACGATCGCGCCCGGCTTCTCGGGTGCTCCGGCCATCGCGGATGGTCCAGGTTGGCGGCTGCTCGGCATGGTCAACGTCACCAACCCGGAGGAGCGCCGGGGCGTCCTGATCCCGGTCACGGCACTCATGCGTGCCTGGCCGCCACTCGCCGAACCTTATCGTGGCCTGGAAGCCTTCCGCGAGGAGGACGCGCCCTACTTCTTCGGCCGAGAGCGTTTTGTAGACCTCTTATGGCGCAGCTTTATCAGATCCGGCTGCCATTACCTTGGATAGAAGCTGAGGGCCACCACGTCCTCGGACATGAAGCACGTGGACATGCGCAAGCTGGCTCCGGCGGCCCAGGAAGAAAGACGGCGACAGGTGATCGGCCTGCGCCAGAGCGGTGCGAACTATGCGGCAATCGCCGCCCAGGTCGGGCTCAGCCAAACCGGCGTGTTCGACATCTGCAAGCGTTTTGACGCCCAGGGCGAGACGGGGCTGGTCAGCGGCAAGCGCGGGCGCAAGCCAGACGAGCAGAAGCTGCTGACGACGGCACAGGAGAGGGAGATCCAGCGGCTGATCTGCCGCCGTGTGCCCGACGAGTTGGGCCTGGACTTTGCGCTGTGGAGCCGGGCGGAGCAGCCGAAGGTTCCATGGACGCAGTCCATGGAATGGCTGCGGAGGGGGCGGTGGGTGCGCTCATCCGCCGCCAGTATGGCGTGCGCCTGGCGGTGCGCACCACCGGCACGCACCTGGCACGCTGGGGCTTCACCGCGCAAAAGCCGCTGCGGCGGGCCCATGGGCAGCAACCGGCAGCGGTGCGCGATTGGCTGCGCCGGGAGTATCCAGCGATTGTCGCCCGGGCCCGGCGGGCGCGTGGGGTGATCTTCTGGGGCGACGAGACCGGGCTGCGCGCCGAGGACGTGCGCGGTCGTTCCTACGCGCTCCCCGGCAAGACACCCGTCGTGCGGCCCAACCAGCGCCGCATCGGGCGGGGCCTGATCTCGGCGGTCAGCAACCGAGGCGAGTTGCGCTGGCAGGTGCTGGACGGCGCGATCAAGGCGCCGGTGCTGATCGGCTTCCTGCAACGCCTGATCCGTGATGCCGGGCGCAAGGTGTTCCTGATCCTCGACCGGCTGCCAGTGCACCGTTCGGCGGTGGTGCGTGAGTGGCTCGCCCGGCACAAGGCGCAGATCGAGGTCTCCTACCTGCCGTCCCACAGTCCGGAACTCAATCCGGATGAAGGGCTGAATGCCGACCTCAAGCGGCACGTCACCCGCAAGGCGCCAATGCGCAGCAAACAGCAGCTCAAGCAGGCCGCCATCCGCCACATGCGTCGGCTGGCCAAGTCGCCCGCCCGGGTCCGCAGCTTCCTCCGCCAGAAGTCCATGCGCTATGCGGCATGATTCAAGATAATGACAGCCGGATCTATAAGCGTCATCCGCTGACGCTGCTTCTCGGCCCGTCAGACGCCGGGAAATCATCTCTCATCAATGCAGGCTTCGTTCCCCGCCTGCGAGCCGAGCGCCGCTGGCGATTTCTCCGCTTCCGCCCCGGCGACCGGCCTATCACCCATCTATGCCGGAAGCTCGTGGCCGCCCTGAAGCCCGACATTGATACGCTCGCGCTGGCTGATGAGACGGCAAAGCGGCAAAAGGCCCTGGTCAGTGAGCCCGAGCAACTGCTGGCTTATGGGGAGGCCTGCCATCAAGCCACCGGCTGCGGTCTGTGTGTTGTTGTCGATCAATTAGAGGAAACGTTCTCGCTCGCCCGGCCGACTAATCCCGACCAGCATCGGGCACTACTCAAGGCACTCGCCAGCCTGGCGGGTCAGTCTGCTTCCGCGTCGGTCAGGGTGGTCCTCGGAATGCGTTCCGATTTTCAGAGCCTCCTGCAGTCGGATGAGGATGCGGCGGCCCTCGTTGATGCGGTGAATGGGGAGCCGACAGTGATGCTGCGGCCCATGGTTCCCGCCGAGCGCCAGCGTGCCATCCAGGCCCCCCTCGATGCGGCGCATCTCGACGTGGCGCTGCAGGACGGCCTGCTTGGTCAGATCATGGAGGACATTGCGAACAACCCTGACGCCCTCCCGCTGCTTGAGTTCGCACTGACGGATTTATGGCAGCGAGTTCGAGATCAACCGCGATGGACGACGACTGACGCAGGCCGCCTACGACGAGATTGGGGGCGTGACGGGCGCCCTTGCTTGCCACGCGGACCAAGTCCTCGATGCGCTGAAGGCTGATGAGCGCCAAGTCCGGCGCCTATTCATGGAGCTTGTGCGAGTCACGGATACGACCGATCAGGACGCTCGGCGTCCGCGCTCGAAGGCCGAGCTGGATGCGCTTGACCCAACATTTTGGGCGCTTGCCCAGCGCCTCGCGGAGAAGCGCTTGGTCGTCGCGATGGCCGAGGCTACCACGGCCGAGCCTGTCGTCGATGTCGTGCACGAGGCACTGTTCCGCCGCTGGGCCCGGCTCCGCGCCTGGATCGCCGAGGAGCGTGATTTCCTACGCTGGCGGTAACGGCTCGATGAGCGACGGCGGGAGTGGGAGGCGGCGGGGCAGGATGCTCGGGAAATGCTGAACAGCCGAGCACTTGAGGAGGCCGAACACTGGCTGGAGAAGCGAGCCGACGCACTTAGCGAGCAACAGCGACAATTCGTTCAAGCCAGCCGGGATGCCGCAGACGTGCAGGCCATAAGGGAACATGCCGACCGGATCTGGAATCGGCTGGAATTCAACTCGTGGTTCGAGGTAGGCGAAGATGAATATGACGCCTTGTTGGAACTACAGCGTTCCGCCCCAGCGATCCGGCAGGAGTTCATGTTCGCCGCGTTGAGAGACGAGCCTCGGGCTCGCCGATTATGCCGGAACAGCGGGCTCGCGTTTCGAGCAGCCTTTGTCCTCGATGTGGAACAGGCCGCGAGCTTTGCAGCTAAGCTATCAGCATGGCTTGCTCGCCAGGAGCCACTCGGACCCGCGCGGGTGCAGGCGGTGCTGCTCATGGCGCGTGAGATTCTTTTGGTTTGAATCCAAGCTTGCGCCGTCGGCACTTGTCTTCGCGACCGCCGCCATCGCAGAGACCACCGACTGGGGCCAGCTGCAGGCCTATGCGGAGGCGATCCAGGCCCTGGCCGGCCTTGCCGATGCCGCTACTGCGCGCACCGCCGCGACGGCCGTTGTTGGACAGGCGACCGCCGCCATCGGAGGGACCACAGACTGGGGCCAGCTACAGGTCTGCGCGGGGGCGATCCAGGCCCTGGCTGACCTTGCCGATGCCGCTACTGCGCGCACCGCCGCGACGGCCGTTGTTGGACAGGCGACCGCCGCCATCGGAGGGACCACAGACTGGGGCCAGCTACAGGTCTACGCGCGGGCGATCCAGGCCCTGGCCGGCCTTGCCGATGCCGCTACTGCGCGCACCGCCGCGACGGCCGTTGTTGGACAGGCGACCGCCGCCATCGGAGGGACCACAGACTGGGGCCAGCTACAGGTCTACGCGCGGGCGATCCAGGCCCTGGCCGGCCTTGCCGATGCCGCTACTGCGCGAGAGGCGATCGAGCGGGCGACCGCCGCCATCGCAGAGACCACCGACTGGGGCCAGCTGCAGGCCTATGCGGAGGCGATCCAGGCCCTGGCCGGCCTTGCCGATGCCGCTACTGCGCGCACCGCCGCGACGGCCCTTGTTGAGCGGGCGACCGCCGCCATCGGCGGGACCACAGACTGGGGCCAGCTGCAGGTCTACGCGGGAGCGATCCAGGCCCTGGCCGGCCTTGCCGATGCCGCTACTGCGCGCACCGCCGCAACGGCCGTTGTTGAGCGGGCGACCGCAGCCGTCGCAGGGACCACGGACGCAATCCATCTGCGGGGCTTTGGCGAGGCGATCCAAGCCCTGGCCGGCCTTGCCGATGCCGCTACTGCACGACAGGCAATCGAGGGGGCGACCGCAGCCATCGCAAAAACCGCGGGTGAAAGGCACCAATCGAGGATACTAATCGAGACGGATGCCCGCGGCGCCCTTGCAAAGCTTAAGAAGTGGAGTCAGCTACGGGCGTACGCGGAGATGATTCAAGCCCTAGCCGGCCTTGCCGATGTCACCACCGCGCGACAGGTGATCGAGCAGGTGACAGCCGCCATCGTAAAAGCCACAGACTGGGACCAGCTACGGGCGTACGCGGAGATGATTCAAGCCCTAGCCGGCCTTACCGATACCACCACCGCGCGCGCCGCCGCCACCGCTATTATCGAGGGGTCAGTGACCTTCTTTGATCAGAAACGCTACCTACATCAGGATGCCTCGTTGACTGAAACCATGCTTGCCATTCGCCGCGAGGTGCCCGGCGCGGCTTGGCTTCTTGCGGCGGTGGAGATGCTAAAGCATCCTTTGTGTGGCAGCAGCGAAAATTTTAAGAACGTTGTAGCGGAGTATTGTGGGATGCCGGAAATGGCATCACGCAGTCTGTGGGACCTTGTTTCTTGGCTCGAAACGCATGAGCCTTGGCTCCCGCTCCGAACGCCGTTCCGGCCGGTCGAGGCAATTCTGAAGGACTTTGCTTATCTCCTGGAGCACGAACCTCCTCTGCCAGCGTCCTGAGCGCGCAGGTCAAGTATTTCCCCTACCGCACTCACCATCCATCAGC
Source organism: uncultured Pseudomonadota bacterium (assembly GCA_963818725.1). GTDB lineage: Bacteria > Pseudomonadota > Alphaproteobacteria > Acetobacterales > Acetobacteraceae > DATFDN01. Next base: position 376,737 of record CAWFTU010000002.1, read on the forward strand.
CCCGCAGACGCTCCCCGATTACGCTCAGCGCCACATGCGCCGAACGCACCGCCCCTTCCTGCCACCCATTGATCCAGGACAGATGCTCGCCTGCGAACAGGAACGGCCCGTCGCCATCGAGCAGCGCCTCGTAGTGGTGCGCGCGGGCCTCCGCGCTCCATTCCGCCCAGGCGCCCAGGCTGAAGGGCATCTTGGGCCAGGCGACTGTGATCCCTCGTCCGAGCCAGGTGCGGTATTGCGGATGCAGAACCTCGCCATCGGCGAGCGCGTCTTCCAGCCGCTGCTCGGGAGGCTTGGCGGCGAACGCCTCGCCCTCCTTCTGCGACCACATATAGGCGCCGACGAGCACGCCCTTTTTCTGCTGAAGCCCTGCCGTGGGGTACCGAGATCTGGGTGATGGGGCGGCTGGTCCAGGAGATGCCGCCGTAGATGCCGCAGTCGAGTTCCCAGAACCGCCGCTCCGCCTGAAAGGCCACCTTTCCGGCTGACACGTAATCGGAGGCGGCGATTGCCTCCCGGATGGGCGGCGCGAAGTCGTTGGGAATGGCGCGCAGGACGCTGAGCGGCATCGTGACAACCACCACCGGCGCCTCGGCCGCCTGCTCGGCGCCGGAGGCATCCTTCCACACAACACGGCCGCCTGTTTCGGTCCGGCGCAGCGCGGTGACTTCGGCGTTGTAGGTGATGCGCCCCCACAGCTTGCGCCCGAAGGCGGCGCCGATGCGGCCCATCCCCCCGATTGGCTGAAGCATGGTGGGCGCCATGTTCGCGAGCTCGCCCCACTGCATCGGGCCTTGCCAGAACTCCGAGGCAAGGATGGCCTGGAAATCGAGCGGCGGGTTGGCGCGCCCCCCTTCGCCGACACCGGGCGGCTCCGCCCAGCCGGCCCGGCTCGATCCGCGATAGACAAGGTCGCGGTCAAGGGCGCCGAAGGCGCGCAAGAAGGCGCGCAGGCGCTCCGCGTCCGCGGCGGACGCGGGCTGGTCGAGCGCCGCGCGCTGGGTCGCCTTGGCGGCCAGCTCGGCCACATAGCCGCGCGCGTCGTTCACCACCCGGCGGTTGAGCTGCGGCGCTCCCCCGAATGCCTTGTCGTCCTGCATCAGCGCGCCACGATTATCGTTGCACATCACCTCGAGCGGCACGCCCAGGGTGCGGCAGTAGGACAGGATCGCCTCGTGGTGGTACGGGATGCGTGCCGGACCGGGATTGAAGTAGAGGTGCTCGGCGACGTTGAAACGGACTCGCTGGGCGCTGTCCGTCTCCTCGATCAGGTCGCCGGCGCGCAGCGTCCAGTTGCGCCCGCCCGCCCGGCCCCGCGCCTCCAGGATCAGCGGATCGAAGCCGGACGCGGCCAGCTCATAGCCGAGCACGAGCCCGGCGATGCCGGCGCCCACCACGATCACGCGCCGCCCGGCGCCGTTGGGCAGGGCGGGCGGGCCGACATAGGCGGCGGGCACGGGCAGCAGCCCCATCGCGGCCATGGTGCGATAGGCTGCCGCGATGCCGCCGGCGCGGCCGACACCGTGGATCAGGGCGCGGCGGGAGAAGCTCATTGCGCCGGCCGGCGGGCCCGCAGCGCCGCCGCCAGCGTGCCCTCGTCCAGCACGTCCAACGCGCCGCCGATCGGAACGCCATGGGCGAGGCGCGTGATGATCACCTTCAGCGGGCGCAGCCGGTCGGACAGCCAGTGGGCGGTCGCCGTGCCATCGACCGTCGCTCCCAGGGCCAGGATCACCTCGGCGACATCGCCCGCCTCGATCCGAGCCAGGAGCGGGCGTACGTTCAGGTCATCCGGCCCCACGCCGCCCAGCGCCGAGAGGGTTCCGCCCAGCACGTGGTAAAGCCCGCGATACACCCCGGCGCGCTCCAAGGCCCAGAGATCGCTGACGCCCTCCACGACGCAAATGGTGCTCCGGTCGCGGTGGGGATCGGCGCAGATCGCGCACGGGTCGCGGCTGTCGAGATTGCCGCACAGCGCGCAACGCCGCACCATGCGCGCCGCCTCGGCCAGCGCGGCGGCGAGCGGCACCATCCGTGTCTCCGGCTCCTGCAACAGGCGCAGCGCGGCGCGGCGGGCGCTGCGCGGGCCCATGCCCGGCAGCTTGGCCAGCAAGCCGATCAAGCGTTCCACCTCGGGGCCGCCCATAGGGGTTCGTCAGATCTCGGCCGCCATGAACCGGGACGTTGCCGTTCTCCCTTTGTCATGGGCGCAACGGGCGCGGGCATGACGGATCAGAATGCGCAAGTCCGAACTCCTTAAAACGGCAGCTTCATCCCCGGCGGAATTGGCAGCCCGGCCGTCACCTGCTGCATCTCCTCGGCCGCGCGCGCCTCGACCTTCCGCTTGGCGTCGGCGTGCGCCGCGACAATCAGGTCTTGCAGCATCTCGGCCTCCTGGGGGTCGATCAGCTTGGGATCGATCTTGACCCGGCGCAGCGCGCCCTTGCCGTTGAGCGTGACCACGACGAGCCCGGCGCCGGCCACGCCGTCGGTCTCGGCGGCCTCGAGCTTGGCCTGCATCTCCTCCATCTTCGCTTGCATTTCCTGCGCCTGCTTCATCAGGCCAGCCAAGTTCTTCATCAATCCTGCTCCATTTCGTCGGCGGGTTCGGCGTCCGGGGGCGCGAAGTCCGGCATGTCGGGCGCGGCCGGGAGACCGTAATAGTCGGCGTTCGCGTCGTGCACCGCCTCGATGCGCGCGCCGGGGAACGCTTCCAGGATCGCGCGCACCAGCGGGTGGTCGGCGGCGGCGGCGCGGCGCCCGGCATCGGCGGCGTTGCCCTGCTCGGCAAGTGTCGACTCTCCGGCCGCGGAGGACAAGGCGATCGTCCAGCGCGTACCCGTTGCCTGATGCAGGAACGCCGCCAAGCGTGGCGCGAAGTCCCTGGGCGCGGCCGGCTGCGGACGGATCTCAATTACCGGAGGCGCGAAGCGGACCAGGTGGACCGAGTGCAGCAGGTGCGCGTGCAGCAGCGCCTCCCGCCGCTCGGCCAGCAGCGCGGCGACATCGCGCAACGCGGCCAGAACCGGCGCGGCGGGGTGGGCGGCGGGCTCCGCGATCCGCAACGCGGCTGGCCCGGCGGCGGCGCGGACTCCGCCCGAGCCTGGCCCGGTGGCACTGGCCAGGGCGGCAGGCGCGTCCGGGGTTTCGGTCAGGCGGCGTACCAGCTCGCCCGGCGTGGGCAGGTCGGACACATGGCAGAGTCGGACCAGCACCATCTCGGCGGCGGCGCGGCGGTCCGGCGCGGCCTCGACCTCGCCTATGCCTTTCAGCAGCATCTGCCAGGTGCGCGCCAGGGTCGGGACGGAGAGCCGGTCGGCCAGCGCCGCGCCGCGCGTGCGCTCGGCTTCCGGCAATTCGGGACCGTCACGCAGGCCGGGGATGGATTTCAGCCGTGTGATCGTGTGCAGCAGCTCGAGCAGGTCGGCGAGCATGACGCCGAGATCGGCGCCGCGCTCGTGCGCGCGCTCCGTCACCTCCAGGGCGGCGGCGGGTCGGCCCGCCATCACCGCCTCCAGCAGGTCGAACACCGTCTCGCCGTCGGCCAGGCCCAGCATGTCGGCGACCTGGGGCGCGGTCACGCCGACCTCGGCGCGGGCGATCGCCTGGTCGAGGAGCGAGAGCCCGTCGCGCACCGAGCCGTCGGCGGCGCGGGCGATCAGGTCGAGCGCCGCCGGCTCCGCCGCCACGCCCTCGGCCGCCGCGATGCGGGCGAAGTGCGCCGACAGCTCGGCAACGCGCACCCGGCGCAGGTCGAAGCGCTGGCAGCGCGAGAGGACGGTGATCGGCACCTTGCGCGGGTCGGTGGTGGCGAAGACGAACTTCACATGCGCCGGCGGCTCCTCCAGCGTCTTGAGCAGCGCGTTGAAGGCGTGGCGCGACAGCATGTGGATCTCGTCGATGACGAAGACCTTGGCGCGCGCCTGCATCGGGCGGAACCGCGTCGCCTCGATGATCTCGCGCACGTCATCGACGCCGGTGCGCGAGGCGGCGTCCATCTCCAGCACGTCGGGGTGCCGGTCGGCGAGGATCGCCGTGCAGTTGGCGCAGACGCCGCAGGGGTCGGCGGTCGGGCCGCCGGTGCCGTCCGGGCCGATGCAGTTGAGGGCGCGGGCGATGATGCGGGCCGTAGTGGTCTTGCCGACGCCCCGCACCCCGGTGAGCATGAAGGCGTGCGCCACGCGGCCGAGCGAGAAGGCGTTGCGCAAGGTGCGCACCATGGCCTCCTGCCCGATCAGGTCGTCGAAGCGAGTTCGGCCGGTATTTGCGCGCCAGCACCCGGTAGGGGGTGGCGTGCGGCGCGGGCTTGGCATCGCCGAACAGCCCCGGGCCGGGCGGGGGAGGAGGGGCGTCCTGTGCTGGATCGTCCTGGAACAGGCCGGACATGCGGCGTTCGAACCTAGCCGCCGCGGCGGCCACCTTTCAGGAATTGCGGGGTGGGAGGCCGGTACGGCGACCCGAGCGGAAACTCGCTGCGGCTGCTTCCTTCCGGACCTGACCGGGTTGGCAAGGCGCCCGTCCGCCGCCGACCTCCCACGCCTGCATTAGCGCTTCGCGGGGCGGGGGGCAACAGAGTTGGTGCGGTCGCCCAGTTTGCGTTTCGCGGCGGCGGCTTTCCTTTAGCGGGGGGCCGCCAGATGTTGGCGCATGCAGACGCATGACAGCTTCAAGCGGGTGAACGGCCCCTGGCCCGGCGTTCCCGAGGCGCGGCGGCGGGTCATGCAGGCCAACAAGTGCCGGGACACCGCGCCCGAGCTGCTGGTACGCCGGATGCTGCACCGGATGGGCTACCGCTTTCGCCTGCATCGTCGGGACTTGCCCGGCCGCCCTGACCTCGTCTTCCCCGGCCGCCGGGTTGTGGTCCAGGTCCACGGCTGCTTCTGGCACCAGCACCCAGGCTGCCGCCATGCCCGTGTGCCCAAGTCCAGGCAGGAGTACTGGGTTCCGAAATTGGCCCAGAACGCCGAGCGCGACCACGACAACGAACGGCGCCTCGCGGAAATGGGCTGGCGCGTCCTGGTTCTGTGGGAGTGCGAGCTTGTCGATCCGGGCGCGGTCGCGCGGCGGGCCGAACGCGTCCTTGGTCGCGCGGGGAGAGACGGGGCAGGGTGAGTTCGGCGGGGCGCCGAAGCGGCCCTTGCGTTGAAAAGGCAGAACTGGGACTTCCCGCTGCGCGCGCACGTTTCTCAACGGCTTGCCAAATGGTCACTGCCTCAGACTGGGTGAATCCATACAGGCGACGAATTGAACCGGGTAATGAGGCGTGTTCCGGTCACCGGAGACAAAGATGGCTTGCTCCGCGATCGCTTGCGCGATGAGCAGGTGACCGAATGGATCACGGTGATGAATTGGAAGCTCCGCAAGTGCTTGGAGATGCGCAGTGGTTATGGCGAGCGGTGTAAATCCCTCCCGCTGGATGATCTCCACGATCTCTCGGATGTCGGCTTTCAGTTTTCCGATGCGCGCCTTCACGACAACTTCCCAGAGCGACACCACGCTAACGATAACGTCGTTGGTGGAATTTTCGATCAGTTCCCGCGCCCGCGCCCCAAGCCGATCATTGTCAGCCAGCCACCAGAGAAGGGCATGAGTGTCGAGGAGGAGCCTCACTCCTCCTCGCCCTCCATGGCAGCCAGCGTATCCGGCGGGAGCGTGTCGAAGTCGGGTGCCATCCAAATCTTGCCGCGTAGGCCGCCAGGCTGGCGACAAGGCCGTTCCGGTTTCGAAGGCGGACGGAGTTCGGCGACCACCTGATCGTGAGAGGTTATCTGTACTAGCTAGGATTTAATCTGACAATCTGGTTTGTTTGGTGCGGGCAACCCGGGACCGGAGGACAGGAATGTCTCGCTCCGGTCGCCCAGAACCGAGGAGCCGACCATGACCAACGAACGCAAGGTAATCCGGGCCAAGGTAGGCCTGCTGGAGCTGGCCAAACAGCTCGGCAATGTGTCGCAGGCCTGCAAGATCATGGGATACTCGCGCGACAGCTTCTACCGCTTTCAGGAGCTCTACGAAAAGGGCGGCGAGATCGCGCTGGCGGAGATGACCCGGCGCAAGCCAATCCTGCGCAATCGGGTGGAGCCGGCCATCGAGCAGGCGGTCGTCGGGCTGGCCGTCGAGCAGCCGGCCTTTGGCCAAGTCCGGGTGGCCAATGAGCTGAAGAAGCGCGGCCTGACGATCTCCCCGGCCGGGGTGCGCTGTGTCTGGCAGCGCCACGACCTGGAGACCATGAAGAAGCGGCTCAAGGCACTCGAGGCCAAGAGCGCACAGGACGGCCTGGTGCTGACCGAAGCCCAGGTCGCCGCCTTGGAGCGGGCCCGGCAGGACAACGAGGCGCATGGCGAGTTCGAGAGCGAGTGTCCGGGCTACTGCCTGGCCCAGGACACCTTCTATGTCGGCACGCTCAAGGGGGTCGGGCGGATCTATCAGCAGACCTGCGTCGACACCCACTCCAAGGTGGCGTTCGCCAAGCTCTACGACCGCAAGACCCCGATCACCGCCGCCGACCTGCTGAACGACCGCGTGGTGCCGTTCTTCGACGAGCACGGGGTCAAGCTGTCCCGCGTGCTGACCGATCGCGGCACCGAGTATTGCGGCACCTCGCAGGCCCACGAATACGAGCTCTACCTGGCGATCGAGGACATCGACCACAGCCGGACCAAGGCAAAGAGTCCGCAAACCAGCGGGATCTGCGAGCGCTTCCACAAAACGGTGCTGCACGAGTTCTATCAGGTCGCCTTCCGCAAGCGCATCTACAGCAGCATCGAGCAGCTACAGGCCGATCTCGATGTCTGGGTCAGCAGCTATAATGAGCAACGCCCTCATCAGGGCCGCTGGTGCTACGGCAAGACCCCGATGCAGACCTTCCTTGACACCCTCCCGCTCGCCAGGGAAAAAATGCTCAACGCCGCCTGACGTCGGTCAGACATGATCCATCCGACACCATACAGGCCAGCTGTCCGATCAAATGTCAGCTGGTACAGGTTATCAGAAACGAGGCACCATACTGGACCTGGCGCAGGAACCCGGTCAGGTTTCCGCGAAATTCACGCACACCCACCCGTTGTGGTTGGGGCGCCTTTCGATCCTGCTCCGGCTCCGCCATAACGCGCCTCTTACGTGAGCACAATCTGTGTACACAAATGTGAAGCAAGGGGCAATAGCTGCTGGTTCAGCCTCATGGCTCCTGGGTTCTTGAGCTCCATACCGCTCAACGGCCCTGCTCGGGGACGCTCCCCGCTGCCCCGGTGAGCTTGCGACAAGTTTTGCAATGGCAATGCGTCAGAGACCGGACTCGGCCAATCCCAAACCGAACACCGCCGCACGCGCAAGTGCCCTTAATCATCGGTGGCTCCGTGAACTGGGTGACTGCATCCGTCTATCTGAAGGCCGAGTAGCCGCTACACCACCCGAACAAGCCGGCATGGCCTCGGTTCAGCGCTATCAGGGCGCAGCCGGGCTACTTTGGATCAAAAGTGCCCGCATTGAGCCGGACGCCCCGGTAGATCGCATCCAGAGGCAGGGCGACGCCGACCTCGGGCAATTCGAGCGTGCCGCTTCCAGCGCCGAATGCCCCAGCATCCCCCCTGCGTCAACTCGGTCTCAACCAGCCCCGTTCGCCGAGGCGAAGCATGGTCGCTGCCATCCGGCCTTGTTCGAGGAGCACATAGCGTCGGATCCCGGGCAGCCGGGCATACTCGGCTCGCTTCTCCCGCCGGTCCGTAGCCGCCATGTCATCGGAGAGCACCTCGAACAACACCTCGGCATCCCGCAGGGTGCGAACGTCATCGGGAATCCGCCCGGCGACCACGGCCACGTCCGGATACCGGATCTTGCCCTCGACCTCGAGCCGCATCTCGGGGACCGCGTCGAACAGATCCGGATCCAGGGCGTCCTCCAGAAGCCGGACGAGGTTAGAGATAATGCGCTGGTGCGCCCGACTACCCCCGGTCATCTCCATGACCCGGGAGCCGTCGAACTCATGCCGTCCCTCCTGTTTGTCCTCCCAGGCGAGGAAGCGATCGACCGTACACGGCTCGCGTAGGACGATGTTCATGGCGCCAAGCCTAGGGGCGTCGTGGGGGGAGGAGCAATCACCGTCCACGTATTCCAGGAGGCCATGGCCGGACCCTAGCACGGTTGCCGCCCTCCTCCCCACATGGCACCGTTCCTCGCACCACCATCCCCGGACCCGCTCGTGCCTCTCATCCTCGCCACCCGCCCGAATGTCTATTCCGCGAGCCCGCTCGACCGCGTGGCGGAGCGGCGGGAGGACGCGGCGTGGATCGCCGAGCGGCTGGCCAATCCCGAGACGCTGTTCGTGCCCGTCTGGCGCAACCGCAACCTGGTCGCCGGCCTCGACGAGATGCGGCCGGAGGCGGTGTACGTCTCCGGCGAGGCCGCCGCCGCGCTGCGCATGGCGGGCGGGCCGTGGGCCTTCCTCGGGATGCTGGGCGAGCGGGCGGTTTTCGCCATCGATATCAGCGCGGCCGACGATCCGGTCCCGCTGCTCCCCGCCGAGCTGGGCCGCTTCGTCGACCTCCGCGCCGTCGGCTGGGGCGAGCCGCGCCCCGAGGCCGCCGTGCTGGCCCATGCGCGCGGGCTGATGCACTGGCGCCTGCGTCACCGCTTCTGCGGCGTGTGCGGCGCACCGTGCGAGCCGAGGGCCGCCGGCCACGTGATGCGCTGCACGGCCTGCGAGGCCGAGCACTTCCCCCGCACCGACTGCGCCGTCATCATGCTCATCAGCCGGGGCGATCACGTCCTGCTTGGCCACTCGCAGCGCTTCCCGCGCGCGAACATGTACTCGACGCTCGCGGGATTTCTAGAGCCGGGCGAGAGCCTGGAGGAGGCGGTGCGGCGCGAGGTGCGCGAGGAGTCCGGCATCGAGGTGGGCGATGTCTGGTACCATTCGAGCCAGCCCTGGCCGTTCCCCGGCAATATCATGCTGGGCTATTATGGCGAGGCGCTGACCGAGGACATCGTGGTGGACCGGACCGAGCTGATCGACGTTCGCTGGTTCTCGCGCGAGCAACTGTCTGATCCCGACCGGCACGGCTTCATGCTCCCGCGTGGCGATTCCATCGCGCGCCGGCTGATCGACGACTGGCTGGCTGCCGTTTGAGCTCCGCGCCGAACCTGCTGACCATCGGCTACGAAGGCAGCACGATCGGCGCCGTGCTGGACACGCTGGCTGGCGCCCAGGTCGGCCTGCTGATCGATGTCCGGGCGCTGGCCGCCTCCCGCAAGCCCGGCTTCTCCAAGCGCCAGCTTGCCGCGGCGCTGGACGAGCGGGGGATCGGCTATGTCCACCTGCGGCCGCTCGGCACCCCGAAACCGGGCCGCGACGCCGTGCGTGCCGGGCATCCGGAACGGATGGGAGCGATCTTCCGCGCCCATATGCGCGGCGACGAGCCCCAGGCCGCCCTAGCCGCAATACGGTTCACTTAAGGCAAAATCCTGTTCACTTAAGCTATCGGCCGAATACCAACCAATTGAAAATGCAGCATTCGCCTTGGTTCTCCCTGCGGCACAAACAACTAAAGTGAACCGTATTGGCCCTAGCCGAGGCCACGGCACTGGCCCGCGCCCGCCGGTGCTGCCTGCTGTGTTTCGAGCGCGATCCGGCGCACTGCCATCGCCGGATCGTGGCGGAGATGATCCAAGGGAAAACAGGCCAGGTTATCAAGCACTTGCACCCTGGCTAAGGACATGGGCATTCAGTTCGCGTTGACCCGGCCGGGGGCGGGGCCTATCTCCTCTGCTTGTCCCGACCCGGCCTGAAAGATCTCGATGCTTGGCTCCCTCGCTCGCGCCGTATTTGGCACCGCCAACGACCGCTCGCTGAAGGCATACCAGCGGCGCGTGCCGCAGATCAATGCGCTGGAGCCGGCCATCTCCGCCCTGTCCGACGAGGCGCTGCGCGCCAAGACCGTCGAGTTCCGGGAAAAGCTCGCCGACGGCGCGGCCCTCGATGACCTGCTCCCGGAAGCCTTCGCCGTGGTGCGCGAGGCCGGGCGGCGGACGCTGGGACAGCGCCATTTCGACGTGCAGCTCGTGGGCGGGATGGTGCTGCATGACGGCAAAATCGCCGAGATGAAGACGGGCGAGGGCAAGACCCTGGTCGCCACCTTGCCCGTCTACCTCAACGCGCTGGCCGGCAAGGGCGTGCATGTCGTCACAGTCAACGACTATCTGGCCCGCCGCGATTCTGAGTGGATGGGCCAGATCTATCGCTTCCTGGGCTTGAGCGTCGGGGTGATCGTCCATGGCCTGGACAACTCCGAGCGGCGGGCCGCCTACGCCGCCGACATCACCTACGGCACCAACAACGAGTTCGGCTTCGACTACCTGCGCGACAACATGAAGTACCGGCTGGAGGACATGGTCCAGCGGGACTTCAGCTACGGCATCGTGGACGAGGTGGACAGCATTCTCATCGACGAGGCGCGCACGCCGCTCATTATCTCCGGTCCGGCCGAGGACAGTTCCGACCTCTACCGCCGCGTGGACGCGGTGGTGAAGGAGCTGGTGAAGGACGCCGAGACCTATGACAAGGACGAGAAGTTCCGCACCGTGTCCCTGACCGAGGCGGGGTCGGAGCGCGTGGAGGACATGCTGCGCACGGCCGGGGTGCTGCCGGAGGGCAATCTCTACGACATCTTCAACGTCTCGGTCGTCCACCACGTCCAGCAGTCCCTGCGCGCGCACACGCTGTTCACGCGTGATGTCGATTACATCGTTCGCCAGGGCAAGGTCGTCATCATCGACGAGTTCACCGGCCGCATGATGGAGGGACGGCGCTACTCCGACGGGCTGCACCAGGCCTTGGAGGCCAAGGAGCATGTGGAGGTGCAGGCGGAGAACCAGACGCTCGCCTCCATCACCTTCCAGAACTATTTCCGGCTCTATCCCAAGCTCGCTGGCATGACTGGCACGGCGGCGACCGAGGCCGACGAGTTCGAGGAGATCTACAAACTCAAGGTGGTCGAGATCCCGACCAACGTGCCGGTGGATCGCAAGGACGAGGACGACGAGGTCTATCGCAGCGCCGAGGAGAAGTGGAACGCTGTGGCGTCGCTGATCGAGGAGACGCGCAAGATCGGCCAGCCGATGCTGGTCGGCACCGTCTCGATCGAGAAGAGCGAGCACCTGAGCGGCATCCTCAAGCGCCGGGGCGTGCCGCACGCGGTGCTGAACGCGCGCTTCCACGAGCAGGAAGCCGGAATCGTCGCCGAGGCCGGGGCGCCGGGCGCGGTGACGATCGCGACCAACATGGCCGGGCGCGGCACCGACATCAAGCTCGGCGGCAACCTGGAAATGCGCCTGCGCACCGAGCTGGCCGGCATCGACGATCCCGGCCTGCGCGCTGCCCGCGAGGCCGAGATCGGCGACGAGATCGCAGCGGCGCATGAGAGGGTCAAGCAGGCGGGCGGGCTGTTCGTGATCGGCACCGAGCGCCACGAGAGCCGGCGCATCGACAACCAGTTGCGCGGCCGGTCGGGCCGGCAGGGCGACCCCGGCCGGTCGCGCTTCTTCCTCTCGCTCGAAGACGACCTGATGCGCATCTTCGGCTCCGACCGGATGGGCGGGATGCTGCAAAAGCTCGGCCTGAAGGAAGGCGAGGCGATCACCCATCCCTGGATCAACAAGGCTCTGGAGAAGGCGCAAAAGAAGGTCGAGGCGCGCAACTTCGACACGCGCAAGAACGTGCTGAAATACGACGACGTCATGAATGACCAGCGCAAGGAGGTGTACGCCCAGCGCAAGGAGTTCATGAAGGCGTCGGACGTCTCCGAGACGGTTGATGCGATGCGCGCCGAGGTCATCGAGGCCATGGTGGAGCGCCGCATCCCAGAGAAGGCGTTCGCCGAGCAGTGGGAGCTGAAGGAGCTTGCCGAGGACGTGCATCGGGTGCTGAACCTCGGGCTGGCGATCGAGGATTGGGGTCGCGAGGACGGCATCGACGAAACGCAGGTGCGCGAACGTATCGCCCATGCCGCTTACGAGTTCATGGCGGCCAAGACCACGGCGATGACGCCCGAGCTGATGCGCTTCATCGAGAAGTCGCTGCTGATCCAGACCCTGGATGCGGTCTGGAAGGAGCACCTCTACGCGCTCGACCACCTGCGCCAGGGCATTGGGCTGCGTGCCTATGGGCAGAAAGATCCGTTGAACGAGTACAAGAGGGAAGCTTTCGCGTTGTTCAACGCGATGCTGGATGACCTGAAGGAGCGGGTGACAAGCATGCTCGCCCGCGTCGAGCTGGCGCCCGAGCGCCCGTCCGAGCCGGAGCCGCTGCCGCGGGGGATGATGGAGCTGCATCCGGATCCAGGCTCACCGTTTGGTGGCGGGGGTTCGCAGCAGGCTGTGCTGGAGGCGCCAGCGCCCGTGACCGCGCTCTCGCTGGCCGGAGCCGCCGAGGCGCTCAATCCCGCCGATCCGGCGACCTGGCGCGCGACGCCGCGCAACGCGCCGTGTCCGTGTGGGTCGGGGAAGAAGTACAAGCACTGCCACGGACGGCTCGGCTAGCCCGGCGCGACGTCACGCTGGACGCTGGCCGGTCCTTGGTATTCGGCCGGTGCGGGACCACGGCCGAGACTCAACCGCAATCGAACACTCAAAAACAATCACCCAGTCGTCCTCGGTCATTCCCGCCGGCATGGCCCGGCTCCGTGCTGCCGGTCACCCATCAATTCTACGGAAGCCCGATCCGGGGATCCCCTACCTGATACTCCCCATTCCGTCCACATGGTCTAGGGAAGCGGGCTTGGCGGGCGAGCCAAGCAGCGCCTCCGCCTCCGCCAGAACCTCGGCGACCGTTACCCCCGCCATCCTGCCGTCCGCCGCGACGACAGACGCGGCACGACGCCCGATCGGAGCGTATTCGGCGGCCGGGGTCGGGCCGAATAACCCGAGTGTGGGAGCGCCGGTTGCCGCGGCGAGATGCATGAGGCCGGAATCGTTGCCGACGAATAGTGCCATACGGCCGAGACAGGCGGCCGCCTCCGGCAAGGACAGCGTCCCCACGAGGTCGATCGCCTCCGGCAACAAGGTCAGGAGGGGTGTGGCCATCGCCCGTTCCGCTTCGCCCGGACCGCCGAGCACCGCGGGGACCGCCCCCGGCAACGCGTTCGCCGCCAAGGCGCGGAACAGGGCCGCGAAGCGCTCGGGGGGCCATATCTTCGGGGCCCAGTTCGCGGTCGGTCCCAGCCCTATCACGGGGCGGTGGACGGGGAGGAGCGCGTTCGCCCGCGCGCGGTCCTGAGGCGCGACCCAGGCCACGGGCGCGGGCGGCGGATCAAGGCCGAGCATGGCCGCGAGTTGCGCGGTCTTATGCCTCGCCCCAGCGCCGGCTTCGCGCCAGGCGTGCGAGCGCATAGCCACGCGGCGCCTGGCCCGGATCATCCAGCCAAGCGCCGAGCCACGCACATCGACCACCAGATCCCAGCGCCGCCCCGCCGCCCAGGCCCAGAGCTCCAGCCAGTGGGTGTTCCAGCGCCGCTTGCGCAAAATGATCGTCCGCTCTCGGTTGGGCATCCGCGCGAAGATGCCTTCGGCATAGGGGCCGCATGCGATGGTGATCCGCAACTCCGGATGCGTATGCATCAGGTGATTGAGCAGCCCCGTGGAAAGCACGGCATCGCCGACGCGGTTCGAGGTGACGAACAGGATACGCATCGCGTGCCGCGATAGCCGGAAAGTCGCGCCGTGGGAATCGGTATCGCGGCGCGACTTCTTCAGAGTGCAAGAGAGTGCAAGCCAAATATGCGCGATGCACGCACCTAGCGACCGGGTAATTACCCACCCCTGTTTCGGGCGTAGCGATCAGGCCGTGACGGTCTGTAGGATGGTGTTGAAGACGCTGGTGCCCGGTTTGAGGCGAGCGGTATCGACGACGCTGCGTATGTCGGCCTCACCCTCGGCGGCCCACATGGCACGATAGCCGTTGGTCACCTTGCGCTGGATCACCGAGGGCCGGAGGTCGCGCTCACAGGCGTTGTTGGTGGCCTCGACCTGGCCGGGCCAGTCGGCGAAGGTTAGGAGCTGATCGCGCGCTCGGCGCACCTTGTTCTGAAGTTCACGGGCCAAGTCGCAGGTGGTGGGTGCTGCCAGGATCGCGACCAGCCTGCCCGCCAGCGCGCGGCGCTTGGCGACCAGGGTGGAGGCAGCCAGTTGTGAGATGCTGTCCGCCAACTCGAAGGCCGAGGCGAGCCAGAGCGTGAGCCGAAACGGCACGGGGTCGTCGCTCACTTCCAACACGTAGGCGACGTCGCGAGCCAGGTGCGCGAGGCAGGTCTGCTGGACTTGGCCATGGCCCTGCTGGGCCAAGTCGCGGTCCGACAGCCAGACTTCGGGCTGGTGGCCAGCCATCATCGCGTGCACGACCGCGGCGGCGCGGGTCGGGGCGGCGTGGTGCACCACGGCCTCCTTGCAGCGGAACACCCAGTGATAGGCGTTGCTGCCCTCAATCCGGACGCCTGTCTCGTCCGAGGCCACCACCTTGGCCTGCCGCAGGGCTGCGACGGCGGGCTCGCCCCTCGTCTTGCCATTCCATCCGGCTGCGCCGAATGGAACCTTCGGCAAGCCTCGCCCGGCCTGGAAGCAAGTCTGGGCGCGACGCAGCAGGTTCATCAGCCCGCCCTGGCTGATGGACAGGCCGAACAGGTCGGCCAGTGTCGCCTGCAGCCGCTCGTAGGACAGGCTCTGAAAGGTCTTGAGGTAGGTCGCCAGCGTGTGCAGGCGCGGGCCGAACGGCGTGCCTGTCGCGGCGGGCGGCGGCGCTGCCACGACCCGCGCCCCACAGCCGGGACACTGCACCGCCAAGCGTCGGTGGTGCTCGACGATTGGCTTGATCTCCGACAGCTCAATCCGCTCGTGCACGCTCACCGCTTCGCTGGGCAGGTCGGGCGACAGCGCCCTGCGGCAGCACGGGCATTGCTGCGGGGCGTGATCGACGACGCGGTCCACCTCCCTGCTGAGCGCCCGACTATGGCCTTCATGTCCGGGCTTGGCACCTCCGGGGCGGGCTTGCTCGCGACGCGCTTTGCGGTCTGTGGACGGCGGCTTGGACGAGGTGCGCGAGGTCTTCTCCGGCCGCTGCAGCCGCAGCCCCAACTCGATCAGCTCGGCCTTGCTCAGGCGCTCCAGCTCGTCCCGCTGCATGCCCAAACTGCATCAGCAATGCCGCCCCGCCGCAAGGGGGGTGGGTAATTACGCGACCGGAACGCCGGAAATTCGCCACATTCACGCTCTATCTACGCTCAGTGAACAGATGGGTCGCCAGCTCGAAGTCAAGACAAATTCGGCGTCCATTCAGTCGGCGGGTTCTTAAGCAAGGGGTTATCAAGCATGCGAATAGCGCAAGTCGCACCTCTTTTTGAGGCGGTGCCACCCAAGCTTTATGGCGGGTCGGAGCGGGTAGTCTATTCCTTAACCGAAGAACTCGTTGCCCTTGGCCATGACGTGACGTTGTTCGCGAGCGGAGACTCCATCACTTCCGCGACCCTGGCCCCAATGCGTGACCAAGCCATCCGGCTCGATCCGAATGTCAAGGACTGGATCGCCTACTATATGCGCATGATGGAGCTGGTCCGGCAGCGGGCGGACGAGTTCGACATAGTGCACTTCCACACTGATTATTTCCATTTGTCGCTGTTCTCGCGGCAGCGCACGCCGTTCGTGACGACCTTGCATGGGCGGCTTGACCTGCCCGAATTCAAGATCATCTACGAAACGTTCCCGGACGCGCCGTTCGTCTCGATTTCGGATGCGCAGCGCGCGCCCATCCAGGGCCTGAACTGGGTCCGCACCGTCCTGCATGGCAAGCCGGAACACCTGCTGACGCCGCGCCCGGTGAAGCAGGACTATGTCGCGTTCCTCGGCCGCATCTCGCCCGAAAAGGGCGTGGACAAAGCGATCCGCATTGCCGAGGCCGCCGGCGTCACGCTGAAGATCGCCGCCAAGGTGGACGCGGCTGACAAGAAGTATTGGGAGCAGGAGATCAAGCCGCTGCTCGACCGCAGCACCCGCGTGGAGTTCATCGGCGAGATCAACGACGCGCAGAAGCCGGACTTTCTCTCTGGCGCCCACGCGCTGCTTTTCCCGATCGATTGGCCCGAGCCGTTTGGGCTGGTGATGATCGAGGCCATGGCGTGCGGCACGCCCGTGATCGGCTTTCCGTTCGGCTCGGTGCCGGAAGTGATCGACCATGGCCTGACCGGCTTCATCGTGCCCAACGAGGCGGCCGCAGTGAGCGCCATCGGCAATCTCGGCCGCCTCGACCGCCGCCAAGTGCGCCGCCAGTTCGAGCGCCGCTTCACGGCCCGCCGCATGGCCGAAGATTACGTGTCAGTCTACGAGGAGTTGTGTGTGGGCCAGCGTCCGATGCTGCGCGCGGTCGGTGCCTAAGCGTTAGCCCCGGGGCCGCCATGACGGCCCGGGGGCCAAAGAGTCAGCCCTTAGCGCGGCGGCGGGGGAGGCGGGTTCCCCGTGCCATAGGCGCCCTGCGGAACCGCGCCGGGCTGCATGCTCGGACCGGGCGGGTAAGCTGCATTGCCCATGCCAGGCTGGCCGGAATTCATGCCGGGATTCATGCCAGGCTGGTACCCGTTCATGCCGGGCTGAATGCCTCCTCCGCCCTGCATTCCCGATTGCATCGCCGTCTGCGCCTCCTGCGCCTGCTGCATCGCCTGCCGGACCAACTGCCTCGCCTGGGTCCGGTCGCCGGAGGCCAGGGACTGCAAGGCATTGCTGATGGTCTGCACGGCCGGGCTCTGGTCTGGCTGGTTGGCCATGCCCTGCGGGACGGAGCGGTTGAGGAGGTAGGTCTCGGCGTTCTCAAGGGCGGCTTGGGCCTCGCCGGTGCGGTTGCGGCTGAGCGCGCTGTCGGCGACCGCCAGGGATTCGGTGGCGGTTGCGTTCGGACCCAGTCCAGACGATGGCAGGCTGGGCGAGATGATCGAACGCGTGTCACCCTGGTTGATGTTGGTCGCGCGGCGCGACATCGGTTGATGGCTGGGCGGCGCTGGCATCTCTTCCATCGGAGCGCCGGTGGATCCCGCGTCCGACATATTGTTTTGGGCGGCGGGGTAGCCCTCCTGCGACAAGCCGGGCTGGCCGGTTGTCGTCTGGGCCAAGGTCGGGGTCACGGCGAGCGCGGTCATCATTGTGAGCGAAAGAACGGCTGAGCGCATGTTCGGTCTCCTGCCAAGGTAGCTCGCACGAGACCTAATCCTTTCGGCAACGGCCCGCTTCGGCTGGTGACGAGATGTTGAACGAGGGCCTATCTCCAGCGCCGGTGGAACCAGAGCCATTGGCCCGGGTGCTCGCGCACCCATCCTTCCACGATCCCGGTTACGTGCTGCATGGTCCGTGCAACGTCGACCGCGCCATCCGGCTCGCGCGGCAGGTCCAGCGGGCCGACCGCATCCACCCGGAAGCGCCCAGCCGGCAGCCGCACGACCCGCACGCCAATCACCGGGCACGCGAATTGCCGCGCGAGGCGCGCGAGGGCCGGATTTGCCTTGCAGGGCCTGCCGAAGAAGGTCACGTCCACGCCGCGCGAGAAATGCTGGTCGACCAGCATCCCGAGATGCGCGCCTTGGCGCAGCGCGCCCGCCATCTCGAGCGGCGCCTCCATCCGGGTGCGGATCAGCCGGCCCATGAGCGGGGCGCGGAGTTCGCGTGATCTCGGCGGCGACCGCGCGGTTGTTGGGCATGCGGTAGACCACGGCCGAGGGCAGGCCGTGCGCGGCGGCGGCGAGCGCCGGCAGTTCCCAGTTGCCGAGATGGGCGGAGAAGCAGAGCGCCGGCTTGCCGTCGTTCAGCAACTCGTAGAAGAGCGGCGCCGCATCGGTTTCGATCCGGCCGGCGCCGGGGTGGTCGGGGTCGAAATCCCACAGCCGGCCAAGGTGGACGTATTCGCCGGCGACCCGGCCGAGGTTGTCCCAGGCCGCGCGCAGCGTCGCCTCGATCCAGGCCGCGTCGCAGTTGGGAAAAGCGGCGCGCAGATTGGCCTGTCCGATGCGGTGCGCCGGGCTGAGCGGGCCGAGACGCCGCGCCGCCGCGCCACAGAGCGCCGAAGCGCGGTCGGGATCGGTGCGCGCCAAGCCCCGCAGCAGGCCGGAGGTGAGCGCGCCAAGCCACCGCTCGGCCAGTTTCGGCATCACGCCGGCGGATGCGGGAAGGGAACGCTGGCGTTCATGTGCGTCGCGGCGACCGCCGCCTGCCCGGCGGCGACGCTGATCTGCGAAAGGCCCCGGACCACGTCACCGGCCGCGTATAGGCCATCAACACTCGTCCGCTGGTGGTCGCGGACGATCAGCGCGCCATCCTCGTCGGCCTCGGCTCCGAGCGAGGTCGCGAGCTCCGAGCGGATGCGCGTGCCGAGCGCCGAGTAGATGGTGTCGAAGCGGTGCGTCGTCCCGTTTTCCATGTGCCAGGCCGTGATGGTGTCGCCTTCCGAGGAAAGCTTGCGGACAGGATCGTCCAAGATGCGGATACCCGCCGCGCGCAGCATATCCCGCTCCTCACCGGAGATGTCCATCTTCTGTCCGAGCGTCAGCACCGTCAGGTCGGGGGTGTAGGCGCGCAGCAACAGGGCTTCCTTGAGGCGGCACTTGCCATAGGCGATCAGCGCGACCTTCTGGCCCGCTGCCTCGTAGGCATCACAGATCGGGCAGTAGCGGACGAGGCCCCGGCGGACGGCGTCGCGGATGCCCGGCAGTTCGGGGTCCGCGTCGAGCCCGCCGGTCGCGAGCAGCACGCGCTGGACGTGGATCGTCCCGGCATCAAAGCTGGCGATGAATGTTCCGTCCGCGCACCGCTCCAGCTTCTCCACCTGGCCCTCGATGATGTCAGCGCCGTATTTGCCCGCCTGTTCCCGCAAACGGGCGAGCAGGGCCTTGCCGGAGATGCCATCAGGAAAGCCGATCAGGTTGTGGGAGACGGGTATCCAGGACGCGCGGCTTGCCCCACCGTCGATCACCAGAACGCGCCGGCGGAACCGGGCGAGGTAGGTCGCGGCTGTTAGCCCGGCCGGGCCGGCACCGATCACGAGGAAGTCTGGCGTGAAGGTTGGGGTTGTCTGCATTTCGGAGCAGAAGCGTGACGGAGGGAGTGGGGTTCCGCTGCCCGCTTTGCTATGGCGTCCGAATTATCTCGACCCGGTCAAGGCAGAGCACACTTACGCAGTTGCGCCAAGGCGTCATCTCGACTGACAAGAATCCGCACGAAACTCACACCGCGACCACGATCTTCCCAAACACGTCGCGCCGCTCCAGCCGGTCGAGGCCAACGCGCATGTCGTCCAGCGCGTACTCGGAGTCGATCACCGGCCGCACCCCCGCCGCGATCCGATCGAGCGCCCGGGTCAGCGCCGCGATCGGTGCGCCGAACGAGCCGATGATGCGGTACTGCTGCTGAAAGAGCTGCATCAGGTTGATGCTTCCCGACGGCCCGGAGGTCGCGCCGCATGTCACCAGCCGTCCGCCACGCCGCAGCGACAGCAGCGAGCCGCTCCACGTCTCCGCGCCGGTGTGCTCGAACACCACATCGACGCCGCGCTTGGCCGTGATCTTGCGCACCACGCCCTCAAACCGCTCCTCGCGGTAGTTGATGACGTGATCGGCGCCGAGCGCGCGCGCCTTCGCCGCCTTGGCCTCGCTGCCGACGGTGGTGATGACGGCGCAGCCGAGCGACTTGGCGGCGCGGACGGCGATGCTGCCGATGCCTGAGCCGCCGGCGTGGACCAGGACCGTCTCGCCCGGCTCCAGCCGCGCGTTGTCGAACAGCATGTGCTCGACGGTGGAATAGGCGACCGGCACACAGGCCGCGTCGCGCAGGTCGACACCGGCGGGAATGCGCACGGTCAGGCGCGCGGGGTGGACCACCACTTCCTGCGCAAAGCCGTCGAGATGGAAACCTCGCACCCCGCGCGGGTTCTCGCAGAGATTCTCGATGCCCTGGCGGCAGAAGCGGCAATGCCCGCAGGTGATGGCCGCATAGGGGATCACGCGGTCGCCGGGCGCGAAGCTCGCCGCGCCCTCGCCCACCGCCAGCACCTCGCAGGCGGCCTCGGCGCCGACGGTCAGCGGAAAGCTTCGCTTGGCGAAGGCCATGCCGCGAAAGCCCCAGAGGTCGATGTGGTTGAGCCCGACCACGCGCACCCGCAACAGCAACTCGCCAGGGCCGGGCGCCTGGGGCGCGTCGATGGCGCGCAGCGCGACCTCGCGCTCGGCGAGCAGTTGCAGGGCGCGCATTCCTATGCCGGCGGAGCGCCGAAGACCAGGGCGACGTTCTGCCCGCCGAAGCCGAAGGAGTTGGAGATGGCGTGCGTCACGGAGGCGTCGCGCGCCACGTTGGGCACGCAATCGACCGGCAAGGCCGGATCGGGGTTGTCGTAGTTGATCGTCGGCGGCAGCCGTCCGCGGAGCAGCGTGAGCATGGTGAACACTGCCTCAATCGCTCCTGCGGCGCTGAGCGTGTGGCCGATCATCGACTTGTTCGACGAGATCGGCAGGGTGCTGGCGCGCTCGCCGAAGACAGTCGAGACGCCCAGCCACTCCATCTTGTCGTTTTCCGGCGTGCTGGTGCCGTGCGCGTTGATGTAGCCGATCGCATCCGGCGCCAGCCCGGCATCGGCAAGCGCATTGCGCAAACAGGCGATGATCGGCTTGCCGTCCGGGGAGGAGCGGGTGCGGTGGAAGCTGTCGGCCATCTCTCCGCAGCCCTCGACCACGCCAAGGATGCGCGCGCCGCGCGCGCGGGCATGCGCGAGGCCTTCAAGCACCAGCGCGCCGGCGCCTTCGGCCATCACGAACCCGTCGCGATCTTTGCAGAACGGCCGCGCCGCCCGTTGCGGATCGTCGTTGCGGGCCGACAAGGCCGAGAGCAGCGAGAAGCGGATCAGCGTCTCCTGGTTCACCGAGGCGTCGGTGCCGACGCAGAGCGCGGCCTCGGTCTCGCCGCGCCGGATCGCCTCCACGCCGAGCTGAATCGCCGTCGCGCCCGAGGCGCACGCCGTCGAGGTCGCGATCGGCGAGCCCTTGGTGCCGAACTCATCGGCCAACGTCTCGGCCACCGAGCCGAGCAGGAACCGCGTGTGCCAGGGCGTGAACGCGCCCGCATCGGCGGCGCGCAGCAGGGCCTCGTAACCGGTGCCGCCTGACGCCTCCGCCAGGGCGCGCCTCTGGCTCCATTCGATCTCGACCGGAGCGAGAGCGAGGTAAAGCGGGCCGGGGAAGTCGCCCTTGGCGCCGATACCGGCCCCAGCGATCGCCTCAGCCGCCGTGCGGCGGCCCATCTCCTCGGCGAGGGCAACGGAGGAATCGGAGGGGATGAAGTCAACCGTCCCGGCGATGGTCGTGCGCAATCCGTCCAGCGGGAAGCGCGTGACGCGCCTGATTCCGGACTGGCCCTGGGTCAGCCGCGCCCAGTTCTCTTCGACTCCCTCGCCCAGTGAGGTCAGCACGCCGATTCCGGTGACGACCACCACCGGCCGGCCGCTTCTGTCCAGGCCCGAACTCATCCCGCGTCCCTCCTCGGCGATCCTATGCCGCCGTGACCAGCGCCATCGCCTCGCCGCGCCAGTGTCCCCACCCGGTGACGATGGCTTGGCGCAGCGCCTCGTCCATGGGCGCCTCGGCTGGCTCCAAGGGCGGGAACAACGCGCCGCGATGGACCGCAAGGGCCGCCAGGGCGGCCGCCGCCGGGAAGGCGGGCTCGACCGCGTGGCCCAAGGCGGTGGCGGCGGCGCGGACCGGCAGGCCCAGTTTGCCCAGAAAAGCGCGCTCCTCCACTGATGCCGCGCTGGCCCCCGACGCGCCCGAGATCACGGCCGCGCGCGGCCAGTCGATCAACGAGCGCATGGCCTCCCACTGCCGCGCGGCGTTGGCGCTGGCCTCCCCCGGCCGGCGCCGGCACCGGTCGGCGCCGATCGCCGCGATCCCGGCCAGCGGACGCGCCCCGCGCGCCGCGGCATGGGCCCGGCTCTCGATCACCAGAAAGCAGCCGAGCGAGCCGAGCACGATCCCGCCGCCCCGCTCCTGACGCGCCCAGACCGGCGCGTAGCCGCCGCCCAGCAAGGCACGGCCGAGCGCGTAGGTCAGCAGCATCTCCGGCCGCTCGGCATTCTGCGCGCCGCCGACCAGGAACAAGTCGCCCTGTCCGGCGGCGATCCGCGCGCAGGCGATCCGCACCGCGTCGGCACCCGCCGCCTCCTCCCCCATAAAGGTGCGCGACGAGCCGACCACGCCATGGACGATCGAGATATTGCCGGCCAGCAGGTTGGAGAGCTGCGCGAGGAACAGCGTCGGACGCAGCCCGCCCATGAGCTGCGTGTTCAGTTCCGCCAGGGGATCGGCGGAGCCGGGAAGCGCCGCCAGCACGGCGGCGTCCACCGCCGGGTCGCGCTCCCCGCCCCCGGCGCAGACGATCATGTCGGTTCGCGCGAGCAGCGCCGCGTCACCCTTCACGCCGGCCTGCTCCAGCGCGAGGCCGGCGGCATAGACGCCGATCCGCTGCCACGGCTCCATCTGGCGCTGATCGCCCCGCTTGGGGATCTGCTTGTCGAAGTCGAGCGCGGCGATCGGGTGGACCGACCAGGGCGCGAAGCGTTCGCCATCCACAACGGGACGGAACCCCCCATGCGCGGTCAGTGCCGTCCAGTGCGCGTCCAACCCTTCCCCGAGCGAGGAGACCAGGCCGATGCCGGTGATCAGGGCGTCCCGCTCACGCGGCATGCAGCAACTCCTCTGCCACGGCGACACGGCGCGCCGCCTCGATCACAGCGCCGCGCAGCGCCTCGGTGGGGAACGGGACGACGCGGTAGGTGATCTCGGCCTCGGCGACCGTACAGGCCCCGCAGGTCGAGGCAACCCCTGGCGACCGCGTAGCCGGAGCCGTCATGCACCAGGTGCGCCTCGGCCCGGAGCTGATCGCCCGGTGTCACGAAGCCCCGCAGCTTCGCCTCCCTGACCTGGGCGAGGAATGCCATCCGGTCAAACCGGGCGCGGGCCAGGATCAGCCAGCCGCCGGTCTGCGCGATGGCCTCGATCATCAGGACGCCGGGCAGGATCGGGTGGCCGGGAAAATGGCCCTCGAAGACTGGGCTATGGTCCGGAACCCGGCACTCGGCGCGGACCCGCCCCGCCTCCGGGTCCAGCTCCAGCACCCGGTCGAGCATCTGGAAATATTCGAGCCGCATCCTTGCCGAGTTAGGCGGCCTTCGCCGCAACCAGGGAGTCGATGTTGGACGAGAGATCCTTTAGCACGAAGTAGCGGTCCGAGGAGACCTTGCCGTCGTTGACCTCCTGGGTCCATTGTTCCAACGGCATCTTGATCCCGAACGCCTTGTCAATGGCGAAGGCGACGTCGAGAAAGTCGAGGCTGTCAATACCGAGGTCGCTGATGGCGTGGCTTTCCGGCATGATCTTCTCACGCGGGATGTCACATGTTTCGGAGATGATGCCGGCGACCGTTTCGAACGTGGATGCCATCGCTGATCCTCTGCATTGGGCGGGGAGTAACACCACAGCCGTCCCCGCGCCGCAAGGGGCGGAGGCTGGTCGTGTCATGGCTGAGAGGGAGCGCGTCGAGATCAGGCCGAACCGTCCATCAAGCTCAGGAGGGCGTGGTAGGCCGGCTCTCGCCGTCGCCCGTCAGGGCCACGAACTCGTAGATTTCGGCCAGAGGGATTTCGATGCCGAGCAGCCGACTGATCGGAGGGCCACGCTTAAATTCAGGAAGATCTGGTAGCCTACAGCCAATGCGCCGGCTGCCACTGCCAGCCGGATGGGGTGCGCGCCCAATAGCCCGGCATGAAGAGGTCGCCGTGACCCTCGCGCGGGACGTACTCGCCTGACTGCCAGACATAGCCCCCGCCATTCCAGTCCCAATGCCCTGGCTGCCAGCTTAGGGGCGTGGCCGTGACCGGCGGCTTGGGGATGAGCTCCGGCCGCGCCGACGGCACCGGAGGGGGGGCGAACATGGAGCCGCCTTGGCCTGCGCATCCGGCGAGGAGTGCGAGGGCGCCAGCGAAGATGACAGCCGGGTAAGATCGCGGCATTCGGGGTCGGAGCCTCGGTTTGTCTGCGTTGCGCAACAGATGCCCAAGCCCCGGCGGCTTGTCCACGGCTCTCAGACCCGCTCGGCCTCAAGCCGAATGTTCCCGGTCAGCACTCAGAATGGATGTGCGGCCTCATGATCCGGTGCGGGTCATGCCCAACGCCGCTTTCAGGAATGCCAGCAGACCGGGATTTTTTGGCCGGTAGTTCACGTCCTGCGTGATCCGAATGGGGACCGAGTCGTCCACCACCTCGTCCCCAAACGTGGACATGCACACGACCCTGTAATAGCGTTGGTTGAAAAGGCTGAAGATTCCGTCGAGAAAAGCCGTGAACAAATCGGCAATTGTCCCGAGCATGTTGGATGGGCCAACCTCCGGTATTCCGGTCTCGTCCAACCGAAGTCCGCAGGCTTGCGCCTTCTCCTGCATCCAGCGGAGGGTGATATCGGACAGGGAGCGCGATGGATACCCGCCGCCCACGTCAGCGTGGGCGCCGATGAACCAGCGCTGCTCAATGGTTTGCCGTGGCTTCTCCTTCGGATTCCAGAGCGTCGCCTTGTAGGGTTTGCGATGCTCATCGATCGCGATGGCATGGAACGCGTTCTGGACTATCCCGCTCAGTTCCGTGTCGTGGAATTCGAATTGCGCCTTGTTGAAGGGGCCAAACGAACTCGAGTGGTATCCCAAGAGCGCCGACCGTGTCCCACACTCCGAGAAATTTGATGCTAATGGTTTGGGCATTCTTCTCGCGCCGGAACTGCATCGCTCGCTCCGAGTCGGCGCCTTCATCGCGCGTTCGGTAGAGCTCGTAGGCTTCGAGCATCTCCTCGCTTTCGGGATTGTCCCCGGACGTTCCCTTCGGGAGAAGGCCGCAGTTCCGGACCATGCCGACGAGGCTGCGAGCCGTGTATGCTCCGCGACTGAAGCCGAAGACGAACACCTCATCGCCTGCTTCGTACGTGTTGGACAGGAACTGGTAGCCTTCCCTGATCTTGCTCGAGAGGCCAAGGCCGAAAGCGCCGCCGGCCACCCTGTCATACCACTCCGTTCCGATGCCTTTGTCGTACCATTTCGTCTGGGGCAGCTCGCCGGGCTTCACGGCGGTTCTGTCAAGACGTAGGACGGAGCGGTAGAGGCGGCAAACGTTCGTCTCGACGCCGGCTTTGGGATTGACGTGTTCGATCGCCGCCCGCATGTCGGCGTCGGCAAGCGCGTTCAGTTCCTTGAACTTCTCGTGCAGGGCGGCAAGGCCAGAGAACTTCTCGGCGGGCGTGTTCCACGTTCCGTCGAAGCAAAGCACGATGCGCTGCGCCATGGGTTTCCTCCGATTGTTGTTCGCTCCGCCTTATAGCCGAGAACGCGGCGGCGGCGGCGATTAGGATCCGGACGCGTTTGCGGGCCTGGCGTTGGAGAGCGGAACTCCTCAACCCGGATGGAAAGTTTCGGGACGGACAGTTACGCCGGAATTAGCACTGTCGCCACCGCCTGGGCGGCGATCCCCTCCGCGCGGCCGGTGAAGCCCAGGCGCTCGGTCGTCGTCGCCTTGACCGAGACGTGGGAGGGCTCGACGCCGAGCAGGGAGGCGAGGCGCGCGATCATCGCGGGGGCGTGCGGCGTGATCTTTGGGCGCTCGCAGATCAGGGTGATGTCGGCATTGGCGAGCACGCCACCGCGCGCCGCGATCCGCCCCGCCGCGTGGGCCAGGAAGCGCGCGCTGTCGGTGTCCTTCCAGGTCGCCTCGCTGGGCGGGAAGTGCCGCCCGATGTCGCCCTCCGCCAGCGCGCCGTAGATCGCGTCGCACAGCGCGTGAATGCCCACGTCGGCGTCGGAGTGCCCGGCCAGGCCGCGCTCGTGCGGCACCTCGACGCCGCACAGCACCAGCCGCCGTCCCGCTTCCAAGACATGCACATCGAAGCCGGTGCCGACGCGCGGGATCAGGCGGGCGGACATGGCGCGCTCCAGTCGGGGAAGGTCTTCGGGATAGGTGAGCTTGATGTTGTCCTCGGAGCCCGCCACGAGCGCGACCGCGAGGTCTCTTGCCTCCAGCAGCGCCGCGTCGTCAGTGGCCGCGGCCAGGCCGGCGCGGTGCGCCGCGAGCAGAACATCGAAGCGGAACGCCTGCGGGGTCTGCGCGCGATACAGGTTCTCGCGCGGCACGGTCGCCACGATCCGCCCAGCTTCGCCGCGCTTGAGCGTGTCGGCGACCGGCACGGCGGGAATGGCGCCCGGCGCCTCGCGGAGCGCCTCGATCAGCGCCTTGATCGTGCCCGGCGGCACGAGCGGACGGGCGGCGTCATGGACCAGCACGATGTCCGGCGCGTGCGGTGCCAAGAACTCCAGCCCCGCCCACACGCTCTCCTGGCGCATGTTCCCGCCCGGCACGGGCGGAAGGTGATCCAGCCCTGCGAGAGCCTTCTCAATCGGGGCGGAGTCGCCAACCGGCTGGAGCAACGCCCCGACCCGAGCCGCCAGGGCCTCCGCCGCGTGCCGGATGACTGGGCGGCCGAGGAGGGACAGGAACTGCTTGGGTGTCTCCATGCCGAATCGACTGCCCGATCCGGCGGCGACAAGAATGGCGGCGACGCGCATGGTTCGCACGTTCGCGGCCATGGGCGCAGGCGTCAACCGAGGTAGACGTTACGGGTCCGTCGCCTCTGGAATCCAGTCCCCAAGAACTTGGTCTTCTGCATAGGTCAGGCTGTCGAGGCCGGCCCGCACGGCTTCGCCCCGCTGCGCCAGTTCCAATCGCACCACGCGCCGGGCGCGGATGACCTGCCGCTCGATGATCTCCGCAACCTCGCGCCGCAGGCTCGGACTCGTCCTCAGCACATCGTCCATATCATCGCGCGCGCGCAGGACGGTCGCGATCCAGCCGTTCCGAGGGTCGGCTGCCGGGGAAGCCTCCAGCTTCATCAGATGTTCGATCACGGTCCTGACATGGCTTGCCAAAGCCCTCCGCTCGGACGCGCCCAAGCTCTCGATCTCCTCGGCTATGTTCTCCCAGTCTACCAAGATGTTGTGACGCTCGCGGGCCGCTGAACGGAGCGCGGCAGCCTGCTGCGCGGACCATAAGACAAGATCGGTTCGGTAGAGATCGCCCATCGACGAGTTCTTAGCAGCACGGCTCGGCGAAGGCGACCAGGGCGCCTTACCCCGTTGCACCCACTCGTCTGTGGCAGTAGTCTGCCCAAATCATGGGCAAGTGTTATTCAACCACCACATTGCGCCCGCTCGCGCCGATCAACCTTGGGTCAGGTGTTCGGATCGACACGCCAGTGATCCTGGCGCCGATGTCGGGTGTCACCGACCTGCCTTTTCGTCGGCTGGCGAAGCGGCAGGGCGCGGGGATGGTGGTCTCGGAGATGATCGCTTCCTGGGCAATGGTCCGGGAGAACCGCAACACGCTCCGCATGGCCGAGGTGGACGGCTGCGGGGGCGTCAGCGCGGTGCAGCTCGCCGGCTGCGATCCAGGCGCGATGGCCGAGGCGGCGCGGCTGGCGGTGGATCACGGCGCCGACCTGATCGACATCAATTTCGGCTGCCCGGTCAAGAAGGTCGCGGTCGGCCAGCAGGCGGGCTCCGCCCTGATGCGCGACGAGAGCGCCGCGCGCGCGATCCTGGAGGCGACGGTGCGGGCGGTCGCGGTGCCGGTCACGCTGAAGATGCGGATGGGCTGGGACCACGCCAGCCTGAACGCGCCCCGCATCGCCCGCTTGGCCGAGCACGCCGGCATTCGCATGGTCACGGTCCACGGCCGCACCCGCCAGCAATTCTACACCGGGACCGCCGACTGGGCCTTCATCGCCGAGGTGAAGGCGGCGGTCAGCATTCCGGTGATCGCCAACGGCGACATCGTGACCGAGGACGACGCGGCCGAGGCGCTGCGCCGCTCCGGCGCCGATGGGGTGATGATCGGGCGCGGCTGCTATGGCCGGCCCTGGTTCGCTGCCCACACGGCGCATTTCCTGCGCACCGGCGCGCGCCTGCCGGAACCACCCTTGGCGGCGCAGCGCGAGATCGTCCTCGAGCACTACCGGGCGATGCTCGCCCAACATGGCGCCGAGGCCGGGCTGCGGCTGGCGCGCAAGCATGTCTCCTGGTACTCGCGCGGACTGCCCGGATCGGCGGAGTTCCGGGCCGAAGTGAACCGGATAACCCAGGCCGACGCCGTGATCGCCCGCATCGAGGCGTTCTACAGCCGGCTGATCGCGGCCGGCGCGCGCCGGGCTGCCCCGGTGCGCGAGCTAGCCCTGGCGGAGGCGGCGTGAAGGACACGGCTCAGGGCGCGCTGGACACACGCCGGCGACGCTCGGTTCGCCGCCTCCCCGATTCCGCGCTGATGCTGAGTGCCTTGCCCGTCGCGGTGGTGCTGCTTGACGCCGAATGCCGCTTCCTGTTCGCCAACCACGCCGCCGAGCAGTTCCTGGGTGCCTCCGCCGCCCATCTATCGACCCTGCACCTGTCCGATCTCGTCCCCCCCGACAATCCGCTGTTCCTGCTGATCGGGCAGGTGCGGGCGCACGAGTCGACGATCGCCGATCACGACCTCACTCTGGACAGCCCGCGCTTGCACAAGACGGGCATCACCGTCTTCGCCACGCCGCTGCCGGAGGAGCCGGGGGCCGTGCTTCTGGTACTCCAGGATGCCTCGGCGGCGCGGACGCTCGACCGCCAGCTTGCCTTCCGGGGGGCGGCCCGCAGCGTAACCGGGATGGCGGCGATCCTGGCCCACGAGGTGAAAAACCCGCTCTCGGGCATACGGGGTGCCGCGCAGCTCCTGCAATCGAGCGTGACCGGCTCCGACCTGGAGCTGACCGAGTTGATCCGCGACGAGGCCGACCGGATTCGTGGCCTGGTGGATCGGATGGAGACGTTTGGCGAAAAGCCGCTGGCCCGCTCGGCCGTGAACATCCATCGCGTGCTTGATCACGTACGCAAGCTCGCGCAGACCGGCTTTGCTGCGGGCGTGCGCTTCGTGGAGCTGTACGATCCGTCGCTACCCCCCGTCTCGGGCAATCGCGACCAGCTCATCCAAGTGATCCTGAACCTGGTGAAGAACGCCACCGAGGCGCTGGCTGGGCAGGCGAACCCGGAGATCCAGCTCCTGACCAGGTTTCAGCATGGTGTGCGCGTCGCGGTGCCGGGCTCGCCGCACCGGCTCGATCTGCCCCTGTGGGTGGCCGTGCGCGACAACGGCCCCGGCATCCCCGACGATATCCGCCCCTACCTGTTCGAGCCGTTCGTCACCAGCAAGTCCGCCGGCAGCGGCTTGGGGCTGGCGCTGGTCGCCAAGATCATCGGCGATCATGGCGGCCTGGTGCAGGTGGAGAGCCGCCCCGGCCGGACCGAGGTGCGGCTCCACCTGCCGGTGGTCTCCGACGAGGACGCGGATGCCTGATCGCCCTTCGCCGCGGCGTGCGCGATGACGACCCTGCCGACCGTCCTGGTCGCCGATGACGACCGCTCGATCCGCACCGTGCTGACCCAGGCGCTCGGCCGCTCGGGCTACCAGGTCCGCGCGACCGGCCACGCCGCCACGCTCTGGCGCTGGGTCGAGGACGGCGAGGGCGACCTGGTGATCACCGATGTCGTCATGCCCGACGAGAACGGGCTCGACCTGATCCCGCGCATCCGCCGGGTCCGGCCGGATCTGCGGGTGATCGTCATGAGCGCGCAGTCGACGCTGATGACGGCGCTCAAGGCGGCCCAGCGCGGCGCCTTCGAGTACCTGCCCAAGCCCTTCGACTTGCAAGATTTGCTCGCCGTCGTCGCGCGGGCGCTGACGGCGCCGGGCCCGCCGGTCGCGCTCGACGGCGAGCCGCGCGAGGCGGACGAGGCGTTGCCGCTCATCGGCCGCAGCCCGGCGATGCAGGACATCTATCGCACGATCGCCCGGCTCACGACGGCCGACCTGACGGTGATGATCAACGGCGAGTCCGGCACCGGCAAGGAGCTGGTGGCGCGCGCCCTGCACGAGCATGGCAAGCGCCGGGGCGGCCCGTTCGTGGCCATCAACATGGCGGCGATCCCGCGTGAGCTGATCGAGAGCGAGCTGTTCGGCCACGAACGCGGCGCCTTCACGGGCGCCCTGAACCGCTTTGCCGGGCGCTTCGAGCAGGCCAACGGCGGCACGCTGTTCCTCGACGAGATCGGCGACATGCCGGCCGAGGCGCAAACCCGCCTTCTGCGCGTCCTGCAAGAGGGCGAGTTCACGACCGTTGGCGGACGGCAGCCGATCAAGGCCAATGTGCGCATCATCGCCGCCACGCATCGCGACCTGCGCGCCGCTATCCGCCAGGGCCTGTTCCGGGAGGATTTGTTCTATCGGCTCAACGTGGTGCCGATCCGCCTTCCGCCCTTGCGCGAGCGGGTCGAGGACATCCCGTTGCTCGCGCGCCACTTCCTCGACCGCGCGCGCCTCGACGGACTACCGGCGAAGCTGCTGGACCAGGGCGCGATCGACCGGCTGAAGCGCCACTCTTGGCCGGGTAACGTCCGCGAGGTCGAGAACCTGATGCGCCGCCTGGCCGCGCTCTATCCTGGGGACACGATCGGCGCCGAGGCGGTCGAGGCGGAGCTGGCCGAGGCGGTGCCCGCGCCCCCGCTCGCGCCAGCCGGCCCCGAGTCGCTCGCAAGTGCTGTGGAGCGCCATGTTCGTGCCTTCCTCGCGGCCTATGAGGGCGGTCCCGGTCCGTCCGATGTGTACGACCGGGTGATCGCCGAAGTGGAGCGGCCCTTGATTCGCCTGACCCTGGCGGCGACCCGAGGCAACCAAATCAAGGCCGCCGCCATGCTGGGCCTGAACCGGAACACGCTGCGCAAGAAGATCCGTGACCTCGACATTCCGCTCACGCGGGGCACGCCGTGAGCTTCGCTGACCGCGCCCCAGGGTTCGGCACTCGCTTCTCCGAGCTGCTGCTCGGCCGGGCCGTGACGTTCTTCCTGGTCTCCCTGGCGTTGGCGGGCGGGATCAGCACCTTCATCATTCTCGCGCGCGGCGCGCCGCTCGGCGTGCAGCGCGGGGCCGGTGTGGGGCTGATGCTCGCCAACCTCTCGGTGCTGCTCCTGCTCGGCGCGGTGATGGCTGGCCGCCTGACCCGGGTCTGGGCGGACCGGCGGCGCGGCTCGGCCGGCTCGCGCCTGCATGTGCGGCTGGTGCTGCTGTTTGGCGGTGTCGCGGTGGCGCCGGCGATCCTCGTGGCGGGCTTTGCCGTCGCGTTCTTCCACTTCGGCATCCAATCCTGGTTCAACGATCCGGTCCGCGCCGCGCTGAACGAATCCCTGCAGGTGGCGCGCGGATACCTCGACGAGCACCGCAACAACATCCGCGCCGTTGCGCTGGAGATGGCGAACGACTTGAATCGCGCCGGGGTGTTCCTGCTGTCCGCACCGGCCATGTTCGCGCAGATCTTGGGCGAGCAGACGACGCTGCGTGGGCTGACCGAGGCGGTTATCTACGATCCGGCGAGTGGGCGGGTGATGGCCTCCGCCGGGCTGTTCGGCGGGCTCGGGACCGACCCGGCGCCGGCCTGGGCGACGGACCAGGCCCGCTCCGGTGAGGTGGTCCTCATCAACTCTCCGGACGGAACCCGCGTGCGCGCCGTGGTGCAGCTCAACTCGACTCCGCCGCTGATGCTCATGATCGGCCGCCCCGTCGATCCCCAGATCGTCGGCTACATGCAGCGCACCGAGCGCGCCGTCTCGGAGTACAAGCGCCTCGACGAGAGCCGGTCGTGGCTGCAACTCGCCTTCGCCTGGATCTTCGCGACCGTCGCGCTGCTCGTGCTCTCCGCCGCTGTCCTGATCGGCCTGCTCCTGGCCAACCAGATCGCCCGCCCGATCGCGGGGCTGATCTTCGCCGCCGAGCGCGTGCGCGGCGGCGACCTGTCGGTGCGGGTGCCGGACCCGCCGACCGATGACGAGATCGCCGGCCTGTCGCGCGCCTTCAATCGCATGACGGGCCAGCTCGCGGCGCAGCGGGCCGAGCTGATGGAGGCGTATCGCCAAATCGACGAACGCCGGCGGTTCACCGAGACGGTCCTGTCCGGGGTCTCGGCCGGGGTGATCGGGCTGGACGCGAAGGAGTGCATCGAGCTGCCGAACAAGGCCGCGGACGAGTTGCTTGGCCTCGACCTGATCGCCGCCACGGGTAGGCCCCTCGCCGAGGTCGTGCCCGAGTTCGCGCCGCTGCTCCAGTGCGCCTTGGAAACGCCGGAGCGCGCCCGCACCGCCGATATCCAGATCGGCCCATCCAACAACCGGCGCACCCTGATCGCGCGCGTCAGCGCCGATCTCACCAGTGGCGAGGTGCGCGGCTTCGTGGTCACGTTCGACGATATCACCGAGCTTCAGGCGGCCCAGCGCAAGGCGGCCTGGGCCGACGTCGCCCGGCGCATCGCCCACGAGATCAAGAACCCACTCACGCCGATCCAGCTTGCCGCGGAGCGGCTCAAGCGGCGCTTCGCGCGGGAAATCTCGTCCGACCCTGAAACGTTCACCCAGTGCGCCGACACGATTGTGCGCCATGTCGGCGACATGCGCCGCATGGTGGACGAGTTCTCGGCTTTCGCGCGGATGCCCCAGCCTGTCATCAAGGCCGAGGATGTCGGCCGCGTCGCGCGCGAGGCGCTGGTCCTGCAAAAGGCCGCGCGGCCCGAAATCGACTGGGAGACCGACATTCCCGAACGCGGCCCGGTCGCCCTCTGCGACCGGCGGATGCTGCGCCAGGCCTTGACCAACCTGTTGCAGAACGCGGCCGATGCGGTGGCGATGCGTACCACACCCGCGAACGAGGTCACCGGGCGAATCGCGCTCGTGGTGCATCCTGAAGGGGCGGGCGTGCGTATCAGTGTCTCGGACAACGGCATTGGTCTGCCGGAACAGGATCGCGCGCGTCTGACCGAGCCCTACGTGACCCACAAGCCAAAAGGCACCGGGCTGGGACTCGCGATCGCGAAAAAGATCATGGAGGAGCATGGCGGACGGCTCGCGCTTGAGGATCGGCCGGACGGGCCGGGCGCAGTCGCGACGTTAAGCCTGCCAGCGAGGATAGCCGATGCCGCATGACATCCTGATCGTTGACGACGAGCCGGACATCCGTCTGCTGATCGATGGCATCTTGCGTGACGAGGGCTACGAGACCCGCCAGGCGGGCGACTCGGACGCGGCGCTCGCGGCGTTCCGCACCCGGCGGCCCTCGCTCGCCATCCTCGATGTCTGGTTGCAGGGCTCGCGGCTGGATGGGCTCGGCATTCTGGCGGCGTTGCATCGCGAGGAGCCGCAGATTCCGGTGGTGATGATTTCCGGTCACGGCACCATCGAGATGGCGGTGCAGGCGATCCAGCAAGGCGCCTACGATTTCATCGAAAAGCCATTCGAGGCCGACCGCCTGCTGCTGTGCATGCGGCGCGCGCTGGAGGCGGCGGCGCTGGCGCGCGAGAACGCCGAGCTGCGCCTGCGCGCGGGGCCGGAAGCGTCGCTAACCGGGGAGAGCGCGGCCGTCCAGGCGGTGCGCTCCCAGATTGAGAAGGTGGCGCCGACCGGGTCGCGCGTGCTGATCCAGGGGCCGGCCGGAAGCGGCAAGGAGGTGGCCGCACGCATGATTCATGCCCGCTCCCGCCGGGCGGACGGGCCTTTCGCCGTGCTGAACTGCGCAACCCTTGCCCCCGCGCGTTTCGAAGAGGAGCTGTTCGGCATCGAGGCCGGACTGGACCCGGTGTCGCATCCCCGCCGCGCCGGCGTGCTGGAGCGCGCGCATGGCGGCACGCTGCTGCTCGACGAGGTCTCGGACATGCCGCTCGAGACTCAGGGCAAGATCGTCCGGGTCTTGCAGGACCAGGGCTTCGAGCGGCTTGGCGGCTCGGCGCGGGTTAAGGTCGATGTCCGCGTGCTGTCCGCCACGAACCGGGACTTGCATGCCGAGATCGCCGCAGGGCGCTTTCGCGAGGATCTGTTCTACCGGCTCGCGGTCGTGCCGCTGCGCCTGCCCGCGCTGAAGGACCGGCGCGAGGACGTTCCGGCGCTGGCGCGCTACTTTCTGTCCCGCTCGGCCGAGACCTCCGGGATGCCTCGGCGCGAGCTGTCCGCCGACGCGATGGCCGCGCTGCAAGCCTATGACTGGCCCGGCAATGTGCGCCAGCTTCGCAACGTGATGGACTGGCTCATGATCATGGCGCCGGGATCGCCCGGCGACCCGCTGCGCGCCGATGCCCTGCCCCCTGAGATCGGCGCTGGCGCCCCGGCGCTGCTCACCCTGGACCCGGCCGCAGACATCATGTCCCTGCCGCTGCGCGAGGCGCGCGACCTGTTCGAGACGCAGTATCTGCAAGCGCAGCTGCTCCGGTTCGGCGGGAATATCAGCCGCACCGCCCAGTTCGTCGGAATGGAACGCAGCGCGCTGCACCGCAAGCTGAAGCAGCTTGGGGTGCATTCGGAGGAGAAGGTGGGAGGATAGCCGCCTCGCCCGCGCAATCGCTGGCGGCTCTTGTCGGCTTCCAGGGTGATCGGGCGCATCACGTCACCAGGGCAGCGATGAGGGAGCCGAGCAGGGCTTTGCCTCGGCGGCGCGCGTTGTGTACGAACTGGAAGCAGCCGAGATAGAGCGGCAGCTTGTCCTGCGAGATCCCGCGGTGCGGGCGCAGCCAGGAGCGTAACAGCGACCAGACGCCATTGGGTAGGAGGGGTGCCGCCTCGGAAGGACAGCCCTCCTCCCCCCACCGAACCGGACGTGAAAGTCGTCCCCTCATCCGGCTCTCCACACCCTTGCTCCCCTCTGTAGGCCGGGGATCGAGTTCATGCGTCGCTCGAAGGTGTCGGGCAGCATCAGCACACCCACCTTCTGGACGCCTGCCCCCGCAGGATGCTGCCGCCCTTCGCCTGGGCAGCGGGACCTTCGCGGCGGTCGCCCACACGCTTGTATCCATGCCCATCCGCCTTGGCGGCTGTCCGGGGCGTTACCCCCAGCGTTTGGCTACGACGACGGCTCTGTCGCCATGCTGGACACCGGAGAGGGCCAGCCACAGGCGATCCCGTAGTTGCACAGATCGGAGATGCGACGTGGGTCGGGTGCTCCGTTCGCCATTTCTCTCCCTTACCGGGAGCGGACCGCGATTGCCGGGTCGGGGCACGGAGGGTATCCCCTGGGCCGGTGTGTCCATCGGCCGTGTCGCGGCCAGCCGCCTCAGCCATCGTTGCGGCTGTCTCAACACCAAAGTCCATGGCTGGAGTTCGGGCAGTGTAGCTCTCACCCTTCACGTCTTGCGCTGACCCTCCGGGATCACGACGGCTTCGTCCCCTTGGGCCTTCTCCCGGCAGGCGATGGTCCCCCGCTCCTTTCGGAGTTACAGCCCATCTCTGGGCCGAGGTGAGCCGGGTGCGCACGGGACCCAGCGTCCCGATGAACGCCGTAGCTGTTACGCCATTGTTCATTCTCCCTTACCTGCGCCACAACGGCGCACCTCGATCGTGTTGATGTGGACCTCGCAGAAGCCATTTTCGTCCTCGCCGCGGGCCTATTCGCCGCGCCCGTGGCAGACCGTTTTGTGTGGATAGCCCCAGGCTGGCAGACGTGCGTAGATGTCATACTCGTCGGTGTAGATCGGGCTGCCCCTGGCAGCGGTCGCGGCGATGACCGGCTGGATTGTTCTCTGTTGCCGGTTGGCGAGCATGCGCATCACCACCTGACCATTACGCTGGATCAGACCGAGGATCGGCGGCTTGTCCTTCGCCAGCGTGCCGCGCGCCGGCGCACCCGCCAGCCTTCGGCACCGTCCCAGCCGCCCCTTTTGGCCAGTTCGGCGGGCTGGCCCTTGTGCCCGGCCACGACCTAGACGTCGTCGATCTCCACCACGCCTGCCAGGCTCACCGCCGGGGTCTGGGCAACCGAACCGCTGCGCAACGGCTCGGTCATGACCCGTACCGCATTCCGGACAGCGCGCCCCTGCCGGCCGGCGGTGCTGGCGCATCGACGGTGTCGATGATCCGGCCCGGCGAGGTCGGATCAAGCCTGAACGTCCTGGGCCGTCGCTTGCTCCGCGGGCTTTCCAGCAGCCCGGCTTTCTTCACCGCGCCGTACATGGCCGTCTTGGTCCAGTAGCTGAGCCCGTAGAGATTGCGGCTGGCCTCGACGCCGAACGTCTCGCGCAGGATGCCATTGGCGCTGTTGACCATGCCCCGGCGGCGAATCTCCTTGGTCTGGTACTCCACCGTCATCGAGATGCTGAGCTGGTCCCAGTTCTCTATGCGGTGCGGGCAGTTGAGCGGCCAGGTCGCCATCTGGCCGGCCTCCAGCTCCATGACCGTCGCGTACTCGTCGTACCACTTCTCATACTTGATGTTGACTTCGTTATGATAGAGTGTGACCTCTTCCAGAGCCGGCTGGGTCAGGAAAGGTGGGACCGGCGGATAGACGTACACCCGCTTGCCGCCCGCGATCTGCCACAGGCTTTGGCCGGATGTGTCGAAGTGGTAATAGACCTGCGCCTTGGGCGAGGAGATGAGGATGCCGTTGATGCGGCGGAAGGTGGCATAGCCCGGAACGCGCTGCTCGATCTCGGCGAAGATGTCATCGAGCAGCGCGCCGTAGCGCCGGTCGATCTCGTTGACGCGGATCAGGTTGAGCCACATGCGGCCGGCGGTGATGGCGTCGATCACCTGCTCCCCGGACAGCGAACCGATCTCGCCCTCACGCCAAAGCTTCTCCTCCCCTTGCGCGCCCATGGCGACCAGCATGTAAGCCTTCGGCGGGTAGCTCTCGATCAGCCGAGCCAGGGACTGCCGGCTGAACAGCGGGTGCTCGTGCAGCGCGTGTGCGAGGCGGAGCGGCTGGTTGCCCCACAGCTCGGAATGCTTGCGTTCCCAGGAAGTGAAGATCGCCGCCATCAAGAGTGTCTCCACATCAGCGCCACCACAAGGCTTGTTCCACCAACGTACATCGTCAGTATAGCATATATCGCGCCTGGTTGGCCGAAGAGCGGGATCAAGATCAATCCAGCCGAAACCCCGATCACGGCGCTGCTCACCTGCGAGATGTATCCCTGTGTCAGCAACCCGCGCGCCTTGAACGCGCTGCTAATCATGTGATCGACGCCAAGGAACCCCAGCCCGAAATAGTACCAAGGGTACTTGCCAGGCGT
This sequence comes from uncultured Pseudomonadota bacterium, assembly GCA_963818725.1. Classification (GTDB taxonomy): domain Bacteria; phylum Pseudomonadota; class Alphaproteobacteria; order Acetobacterales; family Acetobacteraceae; genus DATFDN01. The sequence goes on from CAWFTU010000002.1 coordinate 413,937, forward strand.
ACTCGATGTATTTCCCGCCGTAGAGGAACGAAACCAGAGGTGTCGAAACCATCCATAGGACCGCCACGGCAAGGCCAACCGCGGCACAATACAGGACGATCATGCCGAGTACCCGCTGAGTCCGCCCTTCGCTGTGCGCGGTGCTGAACAACACCAGCCATGAGGCGTGCATGGCGTTCAGCGCCTGCACCAAGGGGTTGCCAAGGTTGAGGATCGCGCGGGTTGCGGCCACCGCCTCCAGGCCGACCAGCCGGGCCATGATCATCAGGATGCTCTCGAATCGGAGCCATACGCAGAAGGCGGAAACGATTGACCAGCCAGCGTACCGGCGCTGGAACCGGTACAGGTCGAGCAGGCTATACGGCTCCGTTCCCGACGTGCGCCGGTACAGCAAGCCGAAAATGATGATCGAGCTCAAAAGGCTCCATCCACCCATGATCAGCCACAACTCGGCCCAAAAAATGTCCCGCTGCCAGTGCAGCAGGAACGCCGTCGCCAGCACGCCGACGAAGTAGAGGGCGCCAATCGCCGCCGAGGTGAAGGCGGACAGGAACACCAGGCAGAGCCGGCGCGCGGTGAGCAGGATCAGCACCATCGTGCCGCCAATTCCTGCCCCCAGGATGGCCCAGGCCGCATCGGGCACGCGCAAGTACATCGCGAGGCCGAAGCCGAGCGCGCTAATCGCCGAAACCACGGCAAGCATGCCCGCGTGTACCCGGCCCATGGCGAGGACGTACGATCGACGGTGCTGCTGACCGACTTGCGCCGACTGGATCAACAGCGGCTCCAGGAACGCCCCATAGTGCAGCACGGTCAGGAACAGAAAACCGCTGAACGAGAGAGAGTAGAGGCCATAGTCCGTCTCGCTCAGCCAGCGGGCGAAAACGATGTTCGTTATGAAATTGCTTCCGGCGTAGATTGCCTGGTCGACGATGAGCCAGAAGACCCGGATCGCATCGCGCCTTCGGAGGGCTCGGACGCTTTCCAGGGTCGTCATACAACTATTCCGGGATTTTTCCGCACCCGAACACAGCCGGCAAGGGCCTCGCACCAGCGCATCATCGAATTCCTTCCGAAGGCGCACCAGATAGGCATTCTCGTATCGTATGTCGAGAGCTACATAGCGCATCGTGGGTGGCTCGGCGGACTGGTCGCGGCAAATTGCCCGATCGGCCGCGCGCCAGTGCGGCATCCAAGCCGCCGCGCCCGGTGATCCGGACGGCGCTTGCCGGCCGAGGTATCCATTCGTATGTTTTCCCCGTCAAGGAGGTGTGGTGAGCATTCCCCCGCCCAGCGCGATCGATTGCGACGTCCACCCGGCGCTGCCCGGCACACATGTCCTGCTTCCCTACCTGGATGAGTACCTGGCGCGAGCATGTGCGGATGCGCGGGCTGGACCGGGACAATTACGACCTGGGCGCCTATCCGCCGAATGCGGCGCTTTCTGGGCGGCCCGAGTGGCGGTGGGATGGCAAGCGGCCCGGCAGCGATCCCACCCTGCTGCGCGCCCAGGCACTGGACGCCTTTGGCAGCCGCTTCGCGATCTGCAACGTGCTGCATGGCGCCCAGGCGGTGTTCAGCGAGGATCTCTCGGCCGCGTTCTGCCGCGCCATCAACAAATGGATCGCGGCGGAATGGCTGGATGCCGATCCGCGCCTGCGCGCCTCTATCGTGGTGCCGGTCCACAGCCCCGAACTGGCCGCGCAGGAAATCGAGCGCTGCGCCGATGACCGGCGCTTCGTGCAGGTGCTGCTGCTGGCGATGCAGGAGCTGCCGCTGGGGCGGCGGCAGAACTGGCCGATCTATCGTGCCGCCGAGCGGTTGGGCTTGCCGGTGGGCATCCACGCCGGATCGACCATGCGCCATCCCACGACCTCGATCGGCTGGCCGAGCTACCTGCTCGAGGACTACGTGGTCCAGTCGCAGGGCCTTGCCGCCGCGCTGAACAGCCTGATCGTCGAGGGCGTGTTCGTGGAGTTTCCCCGCCTCAAGGTGGTGCTGATCGAATCCGGTGTGACCTGGCTGCCGGCCTGGATCTGGCGGGCCAACAAGACCTGGCGCGGCGTGCGGGCCGAGGTGCCGTGGCTGAAACGTCCGCCCGCCGAGTATCTGCGCGAGCATGTGCGTCTGACGATCCAGCCCTTCGACGCCCCGCCCGAACCGGCGCAGCTCGAGCGGATACTGGAGGAGATCGGCTCGGAGGACATGCTGCTGTTCGCGACCGATTACCCGCACTGGCACTTCGAGGGGAAGGATGCGCTGCCCGACGGGCTGCCGGCGGGACTGGCGCGGAAGATTTCGATTGATAACCCGATGAGCACCTATCCGCGTCTCGACCTCTCCCCCAACCCTCTCCCGCAAGGGGAAGGGGCAGGGGATAAAAGCAAGGAGCGCGTATGATGACCGTAACGGTCCTGGAGCGCAACGCCGATCTCGGCACTCAGACCCTGCTCGGCTATGTCGATTGCGACGTGCATCTCTACCCGAGGAATGGCGGCGCGGATTTCGACCCGTTCCTCTCCGAGCGCTGGCGCCAGCATCGCCGAACGATTGGCGGGCGGGCGCGGCAGGCGTTGAGCGGCACCGCTCAGTATCCGCGCATGTCGCCCGAGGTGGGAATGCGGGTGGACGCCTGGCCGCCAGGGGGCGGGATTCCGGGCTCGGATCTTGATTTCGTTCGGGCGCAACTGCTCGACGCGTTCGGGGCGGCGTACGGGATGGTCCTGCCGCTGGTCGGGCGCTGCTCGGACGAGCGGAATTTGGAGTTCGCCGCGGCGATGAGCGGCGCGGTGAACGAGTGGCAGGTGGCCGCTTGGTGCGACCGGGAGCCGCGCCTGAAGGCGGCGGTGCAGATCCCGCTTGAGTACCAAGAGGCGGCGGTCGCCGAGATCGAGCGCCGCGCCGGGGATCGGCGCTTCGCGCAGGTGCAGATCCCGCCACGCGGCCTGGAGCCGCTGGGACGGCGCCGCTATCGGCCGGTCCTGGAGGCGTGCGCCGCCAACGGATTCCCGATCGCGCTGCACCTGGGCGGCACCAGCGGCCATCCCTCCACAGGAGGCGGGTGGCCGTCCTTCTACCACGAGGAGCACCATAGCTACGTGCAAAGCATGGAGGCGCTGGTCACGAGCCTGGTGGTGGAAGGCGTGTTCGAGCGTATCCCCAAGCTACGGGTGGTTTTGGTGGAGGGCGGCTTCGCTTGGCTGCCGGCGCTGAGCTGGCGCCTCGACAAGCATTTCCGCCGGTTGCGCGACGAGGTGCCGCACCTGAAGCGCCTGCCGTCCGAATACATCCGCGAGCATGTGTGGGTCACGACACAGCCCATTGAGGAGCCGGAACGGCCGGCCGACCTGCTGGCGACGATCGAGTGGATCGGGTGGGACCGGGTCATGTTCTCGACCGACTATCCGCACTGGGACCAGGACGACCCGCGCCACGCGTTCAAGGTACAGTTGCCCGAGCAGGGACGCCAGCGCATCTTCCGTGACAATGCCGTGGCGTTCTACGGGCTGGGATGAGCCGCCACGTCGTCGCCGTCGTCGGGGACATCGCGCCGGGCACCTGCAAGATCGTCACCGTGAAAGGCCGCGAGATCGGGGTCTTCCTCGTCAACGGCGCGTATTTCGCGTTGATCAACCGCTGTCCGCACGAGGGCGCGGCGCTGTGCCGCGGGCGGCTGTTCGCGGCCATGGAGGCCGACCGGCCGGGCCAGTACCGGCTGACGCGCCATGGCGAGATGCTGCGCTGCCCCTGGCACGGCTGGGAGTTCGACATCCGCACCGGCCAGTCCTGGTGCGAGCCCGACGGCGTGAAGGCGCGCACCTACAATGTCAGCGTGGAGCCCGGCGAGGCGCTCGCGAAGGGGCCGTTCGTGGCCGAAACGGTCCCGGTCTCGGTCGAACACGACTATGTCGTTGTCGACGTGTGAAGGGCGCCTGATTTGCGTCTCGGGGGGCCGCCCGATACGATCCGCGAAGTCAGTGCATGAGGGAGGCTCGTAATGGCAAACTCTTACTCCGGCGCCTGCTTTTGCGGGACTGTCGCGCTTGAGGTCCGGGGCGAGCCGGAGGCCATGGGCTACTGCCATTGCACCTCCTGCCGGTCCTGGTCGGCCTCGCCCGTGAACGCCTTCTCGCTGTGGAAGCCAGAGAGCGTGACGGTGACGAAAGGGGAAGATCAGATCGGAACCTACGCCAAGACGGAGACGAGCCACCGCCAATTCTGCCGGCAGTGCGGCGGCCATGTCATGACGCGGCATCCGACCTTCGGGATGGTGGACGTGTTCGCCGCCATGATCCCGGATTTTCCGTTCAAGCCGGCGTTGCATGTGAACTACGGCGAGAAGGTGCTGGCGATTCACGACGGCCTGCCGAAGTTCCGCGATTTCCCGGAGCCGTTCGGCGGTTCGGGCGAAACGCTGCCGGAGTAGCGCCATGAGTGAAACCAGCCGCGTGGAGCAAGGCCGCGCGATACGGCGCCGCCTGATGGGCGAGGCCTATTCCGAGCGCATCGACAAGACGGTGTACGACGACCCGATCATGCGGAAGTTTGGGGAGATCGCGGTCGAGAACGTGTTCGGCGGGCTGTGGACACGTCCCGGCTTGGATTTGAAAACCCGGACGCTGGTCTGCGTGGTCTCCGACACCGTCATGGGCCGGGAAGCGGAGCTGGCGATCCACCTGCGCATGGCACGCCGTCAGGGCTGGAGCGAGGACGAGCTGGTGGAAGCCTTGCTCCACCTCTCCGGCTATTGCGGCCTGCCGCTGGTGCGCGAGGCGCTGATCGTCGCGCGCAAGGTGTTCGGAGAGATACGCGCGGAGGGGGAACTGCCGTAGCGCGTCATTGTTCCGACCCCTCCGCCAGAAGAGGGGTGGGCGCACGGTAGGCCAGTTCAGGGTCCCTTGGCCGCCGAGAGCGCCATCATGGCTCCGACATTCGGGAGGCTGTCCAGCCGCTCGACCAAGGCCCCGAGGTCGCGGGCGCGCGGTCCGATGACCGGCTCGGCAAGCGCCGTGAACTTCGCCCCGATGCGGCGACCCTGCCCGGCGATGTCGGCGGCGGGCTTGCCGGAATCGTGGCTTGCCACGAGCACGGTTCCATCGGCGAGGGTGACGCGCAGATCGGCCATCGTGTGCGCGCCGCTCGGCATGAAGTCGATCTCCACCTTGTCGCGCAGCGCAATCAGGCGCGGGTTGGCAGCGGTCTCGTCGGAGTAGCTGGCGAGCGCGCCGGTTTCGATCCCGGCGAGCGCCATCGCGGTGGTCAGGCTCAGGCTGAACTTCGCTTCCAGCCCGGTGCGGGGGGCAAGGATGTTGCAGACGCGGTCGCAGGCCTCGTTCATCGTCAGGTGGATGCGCGCGATACCGTCAGGGCTGAGCTGGTGGCGTTCGCGCAGGCGCCGCGTGGCCTCGATCGGAGCTTGTGTCAGGTAACAGGCGGCATGGTACTTGAACAGGTTGTCGCGGATGAAAAATCCGTTCGGCGGCTCGGCGAGGGCGCGCGTGGGGTGGAAGTCGGGGCTGTGGGTACGGGCGAAGCCCTGGGTGCATTCGATGGCATCGGTCCGGCTGGTGAAGCCGCGCCCGGCGAGGCGGGCGGCGCGCAGGCCGGTTGCGGACGCCTCGCCCGCGTGCAGCGGCTTGCACATCGTGCCAAACATCGATTTCAGCCCGGCCGCTTGCGTCGCGGCGATACCGATCGCTGTCGCGAACCGTTCGGGGTCCAGCCGCATCAGGTGCGCGCAGGCGGCCGCGGCGCCGAGGCAGCCCACAGTCGCGGTCGCGTGGAAGCCGAGCCCGTCGTAGTGACCAGGCGCGATCATGCGGCCCACGCGGCAGGCGAGTTCATAGCCCGCGACGAAGGCGGTGATCACGTCCGCTCCCGAGGACCCGCCCGCTTCGGCGAGCGCGAGCAGGCCGGGCAGAATGGCGGCCGAGGGGTGGCCGGGCATGGCCATGTTCACGTCGTCGAAGTCGAGCGCGTGGCCCGCCGCGCCGTTGACCAGCGCCGCCGCGGGCGCAGGAAGGCGTAGGTCATGACCGATGACGGTGGCCGATGGCGTGCCGCCATCCTCGGCGAGATCGGCGAGCAGCAGGCGGGTCAGCGCCTCATGGCGCCGGCCAGGGCGCAGCCGAGCGTGTCCAGGACGCATTGGCGCGCGAGGGCGCGAACGTCCTCGGGGAGCGCGTCATGCTGGATCGCGCGCGCCTGGGCCACGAGGGCCGCGGTGAGGGGCTGGTTTTGCAAATCGGATAGAGCGTCCATGCGGTTCGTCTCCTCTGTCCGTCCCTGTGACGGAGGGGCACGGGTTTTGCTCGACCGCTCACCCCGGCCCTCTCCCGCAAGGGAGAGGGAGCCTTTCACCGTCCCTGGAAGTTCGGCTTGCGCTTCTCGTTGAAGGCGCGGATGCCCTCGCGGCGGTCCTCGGTCGGGACCATGCGGTTATACGCCTCGATCTCGAACATCATGGCGCTGCGCAAGTCCATGTTCAGGCCCTGGTTGACCGATTGCTTGATCTGGCGCGTCGAGATGGGCGCGTTGGCGCTGATCGTGGCGGCGGTCTCCAGCGTTTCGACCAGCAACGTGTCGGACTTGCAAACGCGGTTGACCATGCCCCATGCGTGGGCCTGCTCCACGGTGAAGGGTTTGCCGGTCAGCATGATCTCCTTGGCCCGCCGCGCGCCCACCGCGCGGGGCAGGTTTTGCGTGCCGCCCGCACCGGGCATGATGCCGAGCGTCACCTCGGTCAGCGCGAAGCGCGCGGTCTCGGCGGCGTAGATGAAGTCGCAGCAGAGCGCGATCTCCAGCCCGCCGGCATAGGCGGCGCCATTGACGGCCGCGATCACCGGCACGGGGCAATCGATGATGGCGCGGATCGCGCGCTCGAAGATCAGGTGCTGGTCCTGCCACTGCGCATCAGTCATGCCGTTGCGCTCCTTCAGGTCGCCCCCGGCGCAAAAGGCGCGTGACCCGGTGCCGGTCAGCACGATGCAGCGCTGCTTGCCGGGGGCGGCGTTGAAGCCGTCGAACGCGGCAAGCAGGTCGAGCCCCATCTGCGTGTTCATGGCGTTGGCCGCATCCGGGCGGTTCAGCGTGACCAGCACGGTATGCGGTTGCGGATGCCCGATGCGCAGCGTCTCGAGGCTCTCGGTCATGGGTCACTCCCCTGCTCGCTCCAAATCAAGCAGGTCGGAGCGCCGGCGTCACGCGCCCGGCGAGCCGGCTACTTCACCGGGATCATCAGGTGCTCGTACGGCGTTCCCGGCCACATCACGTAGGGCTTGGTGGGATCGGGCTGGCCTGTCCTGGGATAGCCCTGCATGGCCTTGGCGCCGGCCCCGACAATCATCACGTGCGAGCCGGTCTGGATCCAGTGGTTATCCGGTTTCGGCCCTTTCGCATCGGGATCGGTGTTGCTGGCTCCTGTATCGCCGGCCAGCATGTAAATGAAGCCAGTCTTATCGGGGGGGCGGAGCATGGCTCACCAAAGCATGGGCCCATTCCACCGCGTTCGGGTCCATGCACATCGGAGCCGTTCCGGGTTCACCCTCATTCACTATCATGCAGGTAAACTCGTTGGTTCCTTTCTTCACTGTCCGCATTTCGCCCTTGTGCATCCGGATGATCGTAGCCTGTTCCCCGACCTGCTGCGGTGCCGCTTTCAGCACTTGCTGCATGTAGTCCTGGTCGGACGCCGGGGCCGGTTGGGATTGCTGCGCATGAGCAATGCCCGACAAGAAGATTGTCGCGCCGATCGTGGCGAGAACGATTCGCATGACTTTCCTCCATCATCGCGACCTTTGTTTGGTCGCGTATGAAACACTACGCCGACGAGGACCGGAAAGCGAGCCCCCTTCTTGTTTCTGAAATTGTTTGACACCCTGGCTTGCTCTCGGTTTTTGTTACCACTATGCGTGTAGTCCGGCGATTTGCGTTTATCGCTCTGGTTGTCCTCAACGGGATCGTCGTCCACCCGGTCAAGGGGCGGGCCGAGGCTCGCGACGGCTTCTTCGTGACCCGCGACGGCGTGCGGCTGCATTATCTGGAGGCCGGGCCGCCAGCCGGGCGGACGATCGTGTTGGTGCCGGGCTGGACCATACCTGCCTGGATCTGGGCACCGCAGATCGCGGCCTTCTCGCGAACCTACCACGTCATCGCCTTCGACCCGCGCGGGCAGGGGGAGTCGGACGTGCCGTCGCACGGCTACACGCCCGAGCGGCGCGGGCAGGACATCGCCGAGCTGATCGCGCTTCTGCACACCAAGGTGCTGTTGGTCGGCTGGTCGCTAGGCGTGCTCGATTCGCTCGCCTATTTGCACATGCACGGAGACGCGGCCGTGGCCGGGCTGGTGCTGGTGGACAATTCAGTCGGCGAGGAGCCGGCGCCCGCACCGGGGCGGCGCGCCCCAGCACCTGTCCCGCACGCGCGGTTCATGGCCCGCTTCGTCCGCGCCATGTTCCACGCACCGCAGCCGGCCGCTTACCTGAGCCGGCTCACCGAGGCGAGCATGCGCACACCGGAGCCCGCCTGCCGGGCACTGCTGGCCTATCCGGTGCCGCGCGCCTATTGGCGGGAGGCGCTCTATGCCACCGACCGGCCGCTGCTGTATGTCGTGCGGCCTCGGTTCGCCGCGCAAGCGGCGAACGTGCAGCGGATGCGGCCGAATACGGAGACGGTGGTGTTTTCGAACGCGGGACACGCGTTGTTCGTCGATGAGCCGGGACGGTTCAATGCGGTGATGGGGGAGTTCATTCGCGAGCGGGTCTGGCCTTGAGGGCGCGAGGCGGATTCGCGCCGCTTTTCCTCGTCTCGTTCTCGGCGGTCGCCTACGAGATCGCGTTGACGCGGTTCTTCGCGGTCGCCGAGTGGTCGGAATACGGCTACTGGGTCATCTCCATTGTCATGGCCGGGTTCGCGCTGAGTGGCGTGGCGCTGGCCCTGACGCGGGAGGCGGCGGCGCGGCACGGGGCGTGGCTGCTGGCAAGCCTGCCAGCGGCGCTGGTGCTGGCCGCCGGGCTGGGCTTCCGCGCAACCTTAGCCAACCCCTTCAACCCATTGCAGTTGCAAAATCAAATCACCTGGGCGGCGCAGCTCTGGAACATCGCCGGATACTACGCGGCGCTGCTGCCGTTCTTCTTCCTCGCCGGGCTGTTCATCGGGCTGAGCTTCATCCTCAACGCGCGCCGGGTCGGCGTGGTCTACGCTTGGGACTTGGCGGGCGCGGGCGCGGGCGCGGCGGCGGTGACGGCATTGATGTTTGTATTGCCGCCACTCGCGTTGGTGCCAGCGTTGCTGGTTCCCCTCGCCGTCAGCGCGATGTTCCATGGCCGCCGTCCGCTTCTGGCCGCTTCTCTCGCATTGGGCGTGGCCGAGGCGGTCCTTCTTCTCGGGCCACAGGCGGGCGTGAACGAGTTCAAGCCGATCTACGCGCCGCTGCACACGCCCGGCGCGCGGGTCGTCGCCGAGCGTCTCTCCCCGCGCGGGCAGTACACGCTGCTCGATGACTTTACCGAGCGGGTGGACACCGACATTTCCAACGATGCCGGCCAGCTGGGCCTGCCCGGCCCGCCGCGCGCCTACGGGCTATACCGCGACGGCACGCGCATCGCCGCGCTGCCGCGCCCTGGCGGGCTCGATGTCGGCTATGCCCGCGCCGCGCTGGACGCGGCGCCGTACGCGCTGATCCCCCGCGCGCGCGTGCTGCTCGCCGGCGCCTCGGGCGGGTTCCGGATCGCCGAGCTGCTGGCCCTGGGCGCGGGGCGGATCGAGGCGCTGGAGCCTGATCCCGTTCTGGCCGGAGCGCTGCGGCGCGGGTTGGGGCCGTCCCCGGCGCCCGCCGGCGATCCACGGGCGAGCGTGCGCGCAATGTCGCCGATCGCCGCCGCGCGGACAGGTGGGCCATACGACGTGATCGACCTCTCGGCGGACTACCTCGACGCGGCGGAGGCGAACCAGGCGGCGTTCAGCGTCGAGGCCCTGGCCGCGGACCTGCGCGCCCTGGCGCCGGGCGGCATCGTCTCGGTCCCGGTCTCGATCCGCGACTTCCCGGTCTATGCGCTGCGCGTCCTGGCAACCGCGCGCGCCGCCTTGCTGGATGCGGGCATCATCGATCCAGCCCGGCATGTCGTCGCCTATCGCTCGGCCTGGAGCATGCGCGTGCTGCTGTCCAACCAGCCCTGGGACGTCGCCCGCGTCGCGGCGCTGCGCCGGTTCTGCGAGGCGCGCTCCTTCGATATGTCCTACTATCCCGGCATCGACGTGCAGGCGGCGCGGGCAGGGCTGTACAACGACCTGCCCGCCGTCTCCTTCGCCTCTGGCGAGGCGGGCGCCTCCGGGCCGGATGATTCCATCGCCGACGAGGCCGGGGCGGTATTGGCGGGACGGCCGAGCGCGTCGGAGGCAACCTTCAGCTTGGCGCCAACCACGCTGGATCGGCCTTTCTTTTACGCCGCGCTGCGGCTGTCGCGGCTTGGCACGCTGCTGGCCAGGCTGGAGATGCTGCCGCAGGCGGAGATCGGCGCGCTCATCAACCTGGCGGTGTTGGCCCAGGCGGCGGTGATCGCGGCGCTCGTGCTGCTGCTGCCGCTCCTGGCATCGCGGCTGCGGGCGTCAGACGTGCCCGTGGCGCGGATCGCGCTGTATTTCCCGGCGCTCGGGCTCGGCTTCCTGTTCATCGAGATCGCGCTGATCGCGCGGGCCTCCCTCTGGCTGAACGACCAGACCGGAGGCTTCGCCTTGGTCCTGACGGCCATGCTGGTGTTCTCCGGCCTGGGCAGCCTGCTGTCGGGCCGCATCGCCGTCCCCCGGCGCGGGCTCACCGTCGCGGTGCTCGGGATCGTGCTCTGGTGCCTGGCCGCTTGGGCCGGCTTGGGGCCGCTCGCGCTGGCGACGCTCGGCTGGCCGGCGCCAGCGCGGGCCTGCCTGCTGATAGCGGTGCTGGCACCGGTCTCCGTCGCGCTGGGCCTGCCGTTCCCGCTGGGGCTTGGCCGGATCGGCGACAGCCCGGCGCTGCCCTGGGCCTGGGCGCTGAACGGCGCGTTCTCGGTGGTGGCGACGCCGGGGGCCGCACTGCTGGCGCGGGAGGCGGGGTATGGCGCCGTTCTGCTGTGCGGGGCGATGATGTATGCTATTGCCTTTGCCACGTTCCCCTTACCGCAGAGGCTTCGCCAGTGGCACGATCTTCCGGCCTGCTCACCCGTCGCGGACTGATCGCCGCGGCGGCCGCGCTGCCGCTCGCTCCGGCGGCCCGCGCCGGCTCCGAGACCTGGACGCGGGCGGCCTATGAGCGGGCGATGCGCGACTCCGGTCGGCCGGTCAGCCTGACCGACGCGCAGTTCGCCGAGATCCAGGCGCGCAAGCCAGCGGCCATGCAACGCATCGCCGCGTACCTCAAGGCGCACATGGGCAGCGCCGACCCGCGGGTTCTGGCGGCCTTCGAGGCGGTGCCGCGCGAGTACTTCCACTATCAGTACCAGGAGCGTCGCAGCCTCGGCGGGGCGGCCTACGAAGCCGATCCGAAGCCTTGGGCGATCGGCTACGGCTCGGCGCTGTCGGACTATCTGGGCCAGGCGTACATGACCCAGGCGGCCAAGCCTGGTCCGGAGGATGTGACGCTGGAAATCGGCACGGGCAGCGGCTTTCAGACCGCGCTGCTGTCGCGCATCGTGCGCAAGGCGTATTCGATCGAGATCATCGAGCCGTTGGGCAAGGCGGTGGGGCGCATCTACGCCCCGCTCGGCTACGGCAACGTGCGCACCAGGGTGGGCGACGGGTATTTCGGCTGGCCGGAGGTGGAAGGCGGGTTCGATGTCATCATCGTGACCTGCGCCGCGCAATATGCTCCGCCCGACCTGTTCAAGCAGATGAAGCCGGGCGGCCGGCTCATCATCCCGATCGGCCAACCGTTCAAGCGCGGCCAAGTGCTGTATATCTACACCAAGGATTCCGAGGAGAAGATTCACTCCCGCCGCGACATGGGCGTGTTTTTCATCCCGATGACCGGTGAGATGATGAAGGCGAAGGCCGGGCACGCTGAGGGCTGAGGCATGGGCTGCGCAGTGCAGTGCAGTGCAGTGTCGAGGAGGCGCCGGGATGACCGACTCTTACGTGATCACCGATGAGGCGGCGCTGGACGCGCTCTATGGCCTGCCGTCCGAGCCGGCGCTGCGCAAGGAGGTCGACTACATCCACCCGCACTACCGTGCCCTCATCGACGCGTCTCCCTTCGTCGTGGTCGCGACCTCCGGACCTGGCGGGCTTGACGTCTCCCCGCGCGGCGACCCGGCCGGGTTCGTGGTCGTGGAGGACGCGCGCACGCTGGTGCTGCCGGATCGTCGCGGCAACAACCGCATTGACACGTTGCGCAACCTGGTCCGTGACCCACGCATCGCCCTGCTCTTCCTGATTCCGGGCATCGGCGAGACGCTGCGCGTGAACGGGCGCGCATCGATCTCGGTCGATCCTTCGCTGCTGGAGCGCTTCCCCGCCCAGGGCAAGCTGCCCCGCTCGGTGATAATCGTCCGTGCCGAGAGGGTGTACTTCCAATGCGCGAAGGCGATACTGCGTTCCGAGCTTTGGAACCCCGACCGGCACATCAGACGCGACGCGCTGCCCAGCACCGGCACGATCCTGGCTGACATCACGCGCGGCGCGATCGATGGCTCAGCCTATGACAAGGTGGCGCCGGAGCGGCTGCGGCAAACGATGTATTGAACGAGACGCCCCTCACCCCGGCCCTCTCCCAGAGGGAGAGGGGGCGTTGAACGCACTGGCGCAGCCAACCGCGCGCCCTCTCCCCTTGGGAGAGGGTCGGGGTGAGGGCGGAACGGACTAACCAACCGGGCCGGATGCTGTTGAGCAGGACATCAACAGGGGAGCCCAGCCATGGCCACCGATCCCAAGACCGCCCACCCGCAGCCGCCCATGCACGAGGGGCAGCAGTCTCCGCCGGGGCACGAGCGCGACATGCGGACGAAGCCCGACCACGGCGAGACAAGCTACAAGGGCAGCGGCAAGCTCGAGGGGCGCGCCGCGATCATCACGGGCGCCAACTCCGGCATTGGCCGCGCCGTGGCGATCGCTTTCGCGCGCGAAGGCGCCGACGTCCTGATCGCCTACCTCAACGAGCACGAGGATGCGAAGGAGACCGCGAGCTGGGTGGAGAAGGCCGGCCGCCGCGCCATTCTGATGCCCGGCGACATCTCCCAGCAAAGCCACTGCCGCGAGCTGGTGCAGCGCGCGGTCAACGAGTTCGGGCGGCTGGATATCCTGGTGAACAACGCGGCGATGCAGTGTACCCATGAGAGCCTGGACGAGATCAGCGCGGAGGAATGGGACCAGACATTCCGCACTAACATCTATTCCCAGTTCTATCTGTGCCAGGCGGCGGTGCCGCATATGAAGCCGGGCGCGGCGATCGTGAACACCACCTCGGTGAACGCCAAGACACCCTCGCCGCAGCTTCTGGCCTATGCGACCACCAAGGGCGCGATCGCCAACTTCACCGCAGGCCTCGCCCAGCTCCTGGCCGAAAAGGGCATCCGCGTGAACTGCGTCGCACCCGGCCCGATCTGGACGCCGCTCATTCCCTCCACGATGCCGGAGAAGAAGTTGGAAAGCTTCGGCGAGCAGGTGCCGCTCGGGCGGCCTGGCCAGCCGGCCGAGCTTGCCGGCGCGTATGTGTTCCTCGCCTCCGACTACGCAAGCTACATCTCCGGCGCGCTGATCCCGGTGACGGGCGGCAAGCCCATGCTGTGAGCGGGGCGATCATGGATCCTGTCGGCCTGGCTCGGGGCCTTGGCTGGTTCAGCCTTGGACTCGGGCTGACCGAGCTGGCAGCCGGAGAAAGCGTGAATCGCTGGCTTGGGATGCGCAGCTCGCCGGACCTGACGCGAGCCTTCGGCCTGCGCGAAATCGGTGTCGGGATTGGTCTGCTGACCGCATCTCGCCTCGCGCCCTGGATGTGGGGGCGCGTGGCGGGCGACGTGTTGGATCTCGCAACGCTCGGGGCGGCATTGGAGCCGCGGAATGAGCAGCGCGACCGCGCCACCGCCGCGTTGGTCTCGGTTGCGGGAATCACGCTGCTGGATCTGTTCTGCGCCACGGAACTGAGCCGGCGCGCGTTGTAGCGTTGCGCCGAGCGTGGAAGGTCAGCCCCACGAGGCAGTCCGTTCAATGCCGCTTCGCCTCTCTTGTCCTTGCGGGAAGGGCTATCGCATCATGCGGGCTGCCTCGTCAGAGCCAGGTGTCAGCTCACGCAGACCCGAAACAGGGCTGGCGCGGCAAAGGGGACGCCAATGCCAGCGAGAGATGGTGCCCGGGGTCGCGTCCGTGACGAGCTGCTGGCGGAGATCGTGCCACGGCAGCCGCTGCTTGCCGTTATCCACGCGGTCACGGGATTTCTGTTCGCATCGGCCTTGGCCGGCACCGCGCCGCCTCTGACGCTCGCGCTCTGGCTTAGCTACATGGGGCTGTCGCAGGCGGTCCGTCTGTATTTATGGTACCGTCACGTGATAGGGCGGCTGTCGGTCGAGCCTGTTGTCTGGCTGGTCGCGACATCGGGCGCGGTCGGCATTGGCTGGGGCGTGACCGGTCCACTTTTTTATGATCTCGGCTCGCCGGCGCAGCAGATGTTGGTGCCGTTCTTTCTCGCCGGCATGACCGCGGGGGCGGTGGCCAACCTCGCCGGCCATCTTCCAGTCCTGTACGCTTTCACCATTCCCGCGCTCCTGCCCTACGCGGCGCGGCTCGCCCTGACCGGAGAACCGACCGCGCGCGCGATGGCGCTTACCGTTCTCGCCTTTGCGGCGGGTCTTTCGGCCGTCGCCTATCAGGTGCATCGCTCCTTCCGCCGGTCTGTCGAGCTACATCTTGAGAACGCGCGCCTGGTCGCGGACCTCGAGCAGGCGCAGCGCGGCCTTCAACGGCTGGTCGAGCGGCGCGGCGCCGAGCTGGACGCGGTCTTGGAGACTGTCCCGGTGGCCGTCTGGCTCGCGCACGACCCCGAGGCGCGGTGGATCACCGCCAGCCGTCGCGCCGCCGAGATGCTGCGCGTCGCGCCAGGAGCGAGCGCGTCACTGGCCGCGCCTTACAGAGGGCAGGCAGGATCGTTCCGCGTGCTCAGGGACGGCGAGGAGGTGCGGCCCGAGGACTTGCCATTGCCACGCGCCGCGCGCGGCTGTCCGGTGAACGGCGAGGAGCTGCGCGTGGTGTTCGATGACGGCGCCTCGTTCGACATGCTCATCAGTGCGGCGACAGTGCGGGACACGGCGGGCAAGCCGACGGGCGCGGTCGGCGCCGGCGTGGATATCACCGACCGCAAGCGGTCGGAGGAACAGATCAGGCACCTGGCCCATCATGATCAACTGACCGGCCTGCCGAACCGCATCCTGCTTCAGGATCGGCTGCGGCAGGCGCTGGCCCCCCCGCGCCGCGGTGGATCGTGCCTTGGCCTGCTGCTGCTCGACATCGACTGCTTCAAGGACGTGAACGACACGCTGGGCCACCCGGCTGGCGACTGGCTGCTCCGCGCGGTTGCCGAGCGGCTTGGGGCGGCGATCCGCCAGGACGGCACGCTCGCCCGGCTGGGCGGCGACGAATTCGCCATCGCCCAGCCGGGCCTGGATGGACCGACCTGCGCGGCGGCGCTGGCGCAACGCCTGATCGAGACGCTCACCGCGCCGTTCAGGCTGGAGGCACAGGAAGTGCATATCTCGGCCAGTGTCGGCGTGGCGGTGTTTCCGCATCATAGCGACCATGCGGACGGTCTGGTTCGGAAGGCCGATCTGGCGCTCTACCGGGCCAAGCAGGAGGGCCGCGGCCGTTCCCGCTTGTTCGAGCCCGCGATGGACGACGAGGTGCAGGCCCGGCGCCGGCTTGAAAGCGAGCTGCGCCGCGCGCTGGAGTGCGAGGAGTTTGTTCTTCACTACCAGCCACAGGTGAACCTCGCGACCGACCGCGTGGAGAGCGTGGAGGGGCTGGTGCGCTGGCGACATCCGGAGCGCGGGCTGGTGCCGCCAGGCGAGTTCATCCCAGCCGCCGAGGCAAGCGGGCTTATTCGCCCGCTCGGCGCCTGGGTGCTGAGCGAGGCTTGCCGGCAGGCCAGGGCGTGGCGGGACACCGGTCTGGATCTGGTGATGGCGGTCAATCTGTCGCCGGCGCAGCTTCGCCATGACGGCATGCTGTGCGAAATCGATACCGCGCTGCGCGCAAGCGGCCTCGACCCGCGTTGCCTTGAGCTGGAGATCACCGAAAGCCTGTTGCTAGAGCGTTCCGAGGGTTCGACCGACGGCACCCTGTCCGGCCTTGCCGCGCGCGGCGTCCGGCTGGCCCTGGATGATTTCGGGACCGGGTACAGCTCGCTCGCCTCCCTCAAGCGGCTTCCGGTCGAGAAGATCAAGATCGACCGCTCCTTCGTGTGCGACATTGGCCGCGATCCGGAGGACCAAGCAGTGGTGCGCGCGATGGTGAGCCTGGGCCACGCGCTCGGTAAGCGCGTGGTGGCGGAGGGAGTGGAGAACGAGGCGCAGCTTGCCTTGCTGCACCGTCTCGGCTGCGACGCGGCGCAGGGCTTCATGCTTGCCCGCCCGGCGCCAGCCGAGGACATTGGGCCGCTGCTTGCGCATCTGCGGTCCCCGCATCTTGCATATAGGCGGCACTCCGCTTGATTCCGCCCTGCCGCTGTCGGTTCAAGCGTCGCTGCATCGGGGAGGGCGTGCGTGTTTGCATGGAAGCACGTCAACGAAGCCGACTAAAAGCGGGAGAAAGCACGTGAGCACGGAACCGAAGCCATTTGTCTTTACGCTCACTCCTGAAGAAGCAGCCGAAATCACTATAGCGGTGGGTCCGGTGGTCATCAGGATATGCATCGAAGGTTGACGCAAGACCTCCAGCACGGTCTACAAGTGACGTTTGATGATCGCGAACTGGGCGAGCTGATCCGCTATATGAGCCGCTACGGGTCAGGCGGATTCCAGAGTCGTCTCAAGCGCGCGTTTCGCCGCTCCCTGCGCGAGCTTCTTGACTTTTGATGGCCTGTCGAGGCGACGGAAGATCGTGGTCACGCGAAAGCGGTGATTGGTGGATTTCACCATGCCGATTACCGCTTCAATGGACCATTCGTTCTTGCGATACATCGGCAGCACCTGATCGAGCCATACCACACGGGTGCCCGGCCGCATACCCGCCGCCAAGGACCGCAGCACCACGTTCCGTTTCACCATCGTGGTTTGGTAACGCTCGGCGTCCTCCACGCTATACGGCGGATCGGCGAGCACGAGGTCGTAAAGATGCAAGGGCACGCGCGCGAGGGTATGCGCGTCCGCGACGTAGGTGGGCTTGAGAGCTGGATTGCAATCCACCGTGTCGCCGGGCATCGCCGTCAAGTCCACTTGGCCGGAGAAGATATGGAGCACGCGCCGGCGATCGGGGAACAGCGCTGCGATGCGCTTGAGATAGCCGGCCGGGTAGCCGCCGTAATAGCCGGTCTTCACCCGGTAATCGTTTCCCATGATCCACGTGCCGACAATCCGCCCATCCTCGGCCATGAACAGGCTGCGCGGAAAGCCTGTGAGCCGCGCGTAGCTTTCAATGCGCTCCTGCCAATCCATCGGAGCCTCCCTTCGAAACGCGGGTAGTGCCAGAAATAAAGCCCGAGTACAATCCCTTGTTTGAGATCTCAAATTGCTGAATGGTTCAGGGCCTCAACTCGCCGCCGCCCGCCTCGCCTGCTTGACCGCTGCTTGACCGCGCTCCCTCGCCCGATACTCTCCATTCAGGAGGGTGCGATGCGGTTTGGCCTGTTCGGCGGCGCGCGGACGAAGCGGGGCGCCAATCTCGGCACGGGGGACAGCCACTCCTATCGCGGCTTCATCGAGTACGTGATCGAGGCGGAGCGGCTCGGTTTCGACAGCGTGTTCCTGGTCGAGCACCATTTCACCGGCCAGGGGCAGGTCTCAGCCTCGCTGACCCTGCTCGCCTATCTTGCGGCGCGCACCAGCCGCATCCGATTGGGCACCGCCGTCGTCGTTCTGCCCTGGCACAATCCTGTGCTGGTCGCTGAACAGGCGGCGACCCTCGACCTGCTCTCGGGGGGGCGGCTCGACCTTGGCGTGGGCAAGGGTTACCGCGCCGCTGAATTCGGCGGGTTCTGCATCCCGCAAGAGGAGGCCGGCGCGCGCTTCGACGAGGCGATCGCGGTGATCCGCGGGGCGTGGACCAGCGAGGGACGCTTCTCGCATCGCGGGGAACGGTGGCGCTACCACGACATCGTGGTCGAGCCCGCGCCGGTGCAGCGTCCGCACCCGCCCTTGTGGCTCGCCGCCGGCAGCCCCGAGTCGATCCGCCGCGCCGCGCGCGAAGGCTTCAACCTGCTGCTCGATCAGCTCGGCTCGGTGCGCCTGACGCTTGAGCGCGTCGCGATCTTCCGCGAGGAATGCGCCCGCGTCGGCCGGACCTACGATCCTGAAATGGTGGCCGTGGCGCGCGCGTTGCAGATAGTCCGCACGGAGTCCGAGCGCGAGGCGGCGTTCGAGACCAGGCGCCAGGTGCTCGGCGTCATCGGCGATCTCGCGCGCGGCGAACGCCCGCCTCAGGATGTGCGCGCCGACGACGCGCCGCTGCTCGGCACGCCCGAGGAGATCGTCGCGCGCCTGCGCCGCTTGCAGGCGGGCGGCGTGGAGCGGGTTCTGCTGGTTGATCCAAGGGCATCCCTTCGTGGGCTGCATGATTTCGCTGAAACGGTGATGCCGGCATTCGTGTCGCGCCGGGCCGCCGCGGAGTAGGGAGGACGCCATGCAAGACCTCAGCGCATCGACCGTAACCCAGGCCGTGCTCGACCAGATGGCCGAAACGCCCGATCCCCGCCTGCGCGAGGTGATGGAGAGCCTCGTCCGCCACCTGCACGACTTCGCGCGGGAGGTGCGGCTCACCCCGGACGAATGGCTGAAGGCGGTCGGATTCCTGACCCGTGTGGGCCAAGCCTGCTCGCCGACCCGCCAGGAGTTCATCCTGCTGTCCGACGTGCTGGGATTTTCGGCGCTGGTCCACCTCATGCATGACGCCGCGGCGCCGGAGGCTGGGACACAGAGCAGCCTGCTCGGGCCGTTCTACCGCCAGGACGCGCCGGAGATCCCGTCTGGCGGCAGCCTCGCGCGCCAGGCGACAGGACCGGAGCTGCTGCTGTACGGCCGGGTGAGCGACAACGCGGGCCACCCGATCCCGCACGCGCTGGTGCAACTGTGGCAGACGGACGCGGAGGGGCACTATGACCTTCAGGCGCGCGACGCGGCGATCGACATGCGAGGCAATGTGCGCTGCGACCAGCAAGGGCGGTTCCATGTGCGGACCCTGGTGCCGCTCGGCTACTCGATCCCGATGAACGGGCCGGTGGGCACGCTGGTGCGCCAGCAAGGCCGCCACGGCTGCCGGCCAGCGCATATCCATGCGCTGATCAGCGCGCCCGGATACCGGGAACTCGTGACCGCGCTCTATTTCGGCGACGACCCACACATTGACAGCGACACCGTGTTCGGGGTGTCCCAGGCGCTCGTGGTCAAGCCCCGTGCCGATGACCCCGAGGCGCCAATCCAGGGCATTCCCGCCGTGCGCTACGATTTCCGCCTCGGCCACGCGCACGGCGAAGGCTCCGGCCGCGTGGGAGCGGACCCGAAGCAGGTGATGGCGGCGGAGTGATCTGGGAGCGCGACCCCTTCTCCCGGCTCTCTCCCGCAAGGAGAGAGCCGGGGAAGCAGTCGAGCCTTACACCCGCTCGAAGATCGCCGCGATTCCCTGGCCGCCGCCGATGCACATCGTGACCAGGGCATAGCGTCCGCCGACGCGCTTCAGCTCATAAAGCGCCTTGACCGTCAGCATCGCCCCGGTCGCCCCGACCGGATGGCCGAGCGCGATGCCCGATCCATTGGGGTTCGTCTTCTCCGGGTCGAAGCCAAGAATCCTTGGCGACGGCGCAAGCCTGGGCGGCGAACGCCTCGTTCGAACTCGATCACGTCGAGGTCGCCGAGTTGCAGCCCAGCCCGCTCCAGCGCGGCGCGGGTCGCTGGGACCGGGCCGATGCCCATGACCTTGGGATCAACCCCCGCGTGCGCGTAGGCCACCAGCCGGCCGAGCGGCTTGGCGTTGCGCTTCTCCGCCGCCCGCCCCTCCATCAGCACCACCGCCGCGGCGCCGTCGTTGATGCCCGACGCGTTGCCGGCCGTCACCGTGCCATCCTTGCGGAACACCGGACGGAGCTTGCCGAGATCCTCGGCCGAGGCGTCGGCGCGCACGTGCTCGTCGGTGTCGACCACCGTCTCGCCCTTGCGGGTCTTGAGGCGGATCGGGACGATCTGCTCCTTGAAGCGCCCTTCCTTGATGGCGCGGGCGGCGCGGCGATGCAACTCCACGGCCAGGCCGTCCTGCTGGGCGCGGGTGATCTGGTGCGATTCGGCCAGGTTCTCGGCGGTCTCGCCCATGTGGATGTTATGGAACGGGTCGTGCAGCGCGGCGAGCATCATGTCGACCATCGCCGTGTCGCCCATCCGCGCCCCCCAGCGCACGCCCTTGGCGAGGTACGCGGCGCGGCTCATGCTCTCGGCGCCGGCGCCCACGGCGATGTCGGTGTCGCCGAGCAGGATGTTCTGCGAGGCGGAGACGATCGCCTGCAAGCCCGAGCCGCACAGCCGGTTCAGCGTCAGCGCCGGAGCGTTCTGCGACACGCCGGCGTCCAGCGCGGCGACGCGGGCCAGGTACATGTCCTTGGCCTCGGTGTGGATCACGTTGCCGAACACCACGTGACCGACCTCCTCCCCGGCCACCTCGCCCCGGCGGAGCGCCTCGCGCACGACCTGGGCGCCCAGCTCGGTCGGTGGCACGTCCTTGAGCCCGCCGCCGAAATCGCCGATCGCCGTCCGCACGCCTGACACCACCACGACTTCGCGCTGCATCGCCTTCCTCCTGTTTTTGGCCGTGCGGCTCTCGCACGCGGCCGGGCGGATGGCAAGCGCCCGCCATCAAGCATTCTTGAGCCGGTCCGAGCGGGGCAGGAGGCGTTCTAGCTTCGGTTCAGAACGACCCCATGCCGGGGCTTTTCCGGAGGCTCACATGCGAACCACCCTTGCGGCGCTGCTACTGGGATCGACCCTGGCGCTGCCCGTCGCCGCCCAGGCGCAGAATCTCCAGCAAATGCTGGGCGGGTTGCTGACCGGCAACCAGCAACAGGATCAGGCGCTGCGCGACGCCTGGAAGCGCGGCTATGACCAAGGGCGCTCGGACCAGGCGCGTGAGGATCGGCGGGCGGGAGATCGCTACAATCAGCGCTCCGACTACCGGGACCGCCAGCCCGACTACCCGCCGGACCGTGGCAATCGGAACTACGGTCCGCCACCGGATTCCGGCTACAACTATCCGCCGCCTCGCTGAGAGCGTATGGGGCTTGGCCACTCCTTCGGGAAGGGTCAGGCCGGCATTGAGGATTATCGCGGCCGGATCGTCTGGATCACCTCGAAGCCCTCGAACTCCGGGTGCTCCAGATAGAGCGGCTTGTTCTGCCCGGCGCTGGCGTGGGCGGCGCGGAACGCCTCGGAGCGGGTCCAGGCCTCGAATTCGTTGCGTGAGCGCCAGATCGTGTGCGAGGCGTACAGCACGTGGTCCTCGCGCTCCGGCCCGCGCACCAGGTGGAACTCGACGAAGCCGGGCACCTCGCGCAGATGCGTGTCGCGCCCGGTCCAGACCTCCTCGAACGCCTTCTCCGAACCGTGCTGGACCTTGAAGCGATTCATGGCGATGAACATGCCTTCCCTCCACCTGGGGCCTGAGTTGGACTAGATTGGGCGAATCTTCCAATAACCGATAGCGCGATCATGGCCGGCCACTCCCAATTCAAGAACATCATGCACCGCAAGGGCGCGCAGGACGCGCGCCGCACCCGGCAGTTCGCCCGGCTGATCCGCGAGATCACCGTCGCCGCACGCCAGGGCATGCCCGACCCGGCCTCCAATCCACGTCTGCGTGCCGCCGTGGCCGCCGCGCGGCAGGCCAACATGCCCAAGGACACGGTGGACCGGGCGATCAAGAAAGCGGTCGGGGGCGGGAGCGGGGAGGATTACGCCGAGGTGCGCTACGAGGGCTATGGCCCGGCCGGCGTCGCCGTCGTGGTGGAGGCGCTGACCGACAACCGAAACCGCACCGCCGCCGCGATCCGCGCCGCCTTCTCCAAGTACGGCGGGGCGCTGGGGGAGACCAACGCGGTCAGCTTCCTGTTCAACCGGGTTGGCGTGATCCGCTACCCGGTCTCGGCCGCCAGCTCCGATGCCATGCTTGAGGCCGCGATCGAGGCCGGCGCCGAGGATGTGCAGAGCGACGCCGAGGCGCACGAGGTCACGTGCGCGATCGACGACCTGTTCGCCGTGCGCGATGCCCTCGTGGCGCGTTTCGGCGAGCCGGAGTTCGCCCGGCTCGACTGGCGCCCGACCACGACGGTCACGCTGGACGAGGACCGCGCCGCGTCGGTGCTGCGGCTGGTCGAGGCCTTGGACGAGAACGAAGACGTGCAGAACGTGTATGCCAATTTCGATATTCCAGAGGCGGTGATGCAAAAAGTGTCCTGAACAGCGGACACCATGCCGCCGGGGGAGGGTCATATGAACTGGCTGGGGAGCCTATTCTCGCGCGTACGCTTGGCTTGCTTGCTCGTCATTCTCGGAGCATCTTCCGCCCGGGCCGCTGTCCCGAACCTGGCCGGATGTAGCTGGCCATTCGAAAGCACGGGGCGCGGCATCACCAACGTGGCAACGCCTGACACGCACGCGACCTACTGGATCATGCCGCTCGATACGAACCGCTGGACAACGATGGTCGTCCAGGGCAGGTATCCGGAGGCTCGTTTCTTCAATTTCAATTCGTACACCGCGACGGGCTCCCTGGTTGACACCATTGCCGACAGCAACATCGCGCCCGACCCTGGCGGCGCGAACCCGTTCGCGACGCCGACGGCGGCTGGACCCGGCTCCTACACGCTCACGATCAGCGCCAATTCCCCGGGGTCGGCCAACTCCCTGCGCGTGGGAGGAGGCGGATTGGCGTTCATCGTGTACCGGGTCTATCTTCCCGACCAGGGCCTGGACAGAACCGGAGGGGTTGGTGTTCCTGCCACAAGCCTCGTTGCCGCCGATGGAAGCGTGCAGAGGCTCCAGCCATGCCCGTTCGCGGATGCGGAAACCAGCTTGGGCAATCTGGTTATCATGTTGGCCGAGAATGGGTTTGTCGACGCCGCCAACTTCCTTCAGACGATTTCGCCGGCCGCGAGCCAGTCGCCACTTGTGACAGGCGCCTGCAATCCGGGCCAACCGGGCCCGGCTCCCGTTACCTTCGCGATTGCCACTCTCGGAGCGAATTTCTTCGCGAATCCGCAGACGACGTACCTTGAGACACCGGGTTTCTGCTTTCAGACGAACAAGGTCGTCGTGGTGAGGGGCAAGGCTTTCGTCTTTCCCAATACGTATCCGGGAGGTTCAGTGTTCCAGCCGGCCTTCGATGACCAGATCCAGGTGCGGTACTGGTCGATGTACAACAACGACCGGGTCATTCCGTATACGGTGATAGCGTGCCAACCTGATTTCGCGACGAAGCTGGACGAGAGCCAATCCTACACGTATGTCATCTCGAACGACCAAGCCCCTCCACCCTGGCTTCCGGACACCGCAACTTGGCTGCCCTGGGGCAACACGACGTTTCCAAAAAACCTGATCTTCAGGATCATTCTCCCTGGAAACGGTCCGGTGGCGATGGATGATTATCCCGTCGGCGTGTTTTGCGACGAGGCGCTGTTCATCCAGCAAGGATGGCAGGCCTGCTTCGCCGCGGCCGGGATCAGCGGGCCGGTGCAGTAGGCACCCAAACGCGGAACGGGACTAACCGGGCGTCCCGTTCTCCACCAGTGCCATCAGGTGCTCCAGCCGGTCCGCCTCGGCGGCCGGCTTGTCGGTGCGCAGGCGGGCGATGCGCGGGAAGCGCATGGCCACGCCCGATCTGTGCCGGGTCGAGAGCTGGGCGGCATCGAAGGCCACCTCCAACACCAGAGTCTTCTCCACCTCCCGCACCGGACCGAAACGGGCGGTCGTGTGGTTCCGAATCCAGCGATCGAGCCAGCCCAGCTCCGTGTCGGTGAACCCCGAATAGGCCTTGCCCACGGGCACCAGCTCCGCCCCGTGCCAAAGACCGAACGTGTAATCGGAGTAGTAGCTGCTGCGTTTGCCGTGCCCGCGCTGCGCGTACATCAACACCGCGTCCACCGTGTGCGGGTCGCGCTTCCATTTCCACCACAAGCCCTTGGGCCGGCGCGGCACGTACGGGCTGTCGAGGCGCTTCAGCATGATGCCCTCTCGGGATGCCGCGCGCGCGCCCTCGCGCAAGGCGGCCAGCTCGCCGAGGGAGGTGAAGCCGATCGGCTCCGAGAGATCCATCCGCGCCGGGCGGACGCGCGCGAACCATGATTCGAGCCGGGCGTGGCGGGCATCGAAGGGCAGGGGCCGCACGTCCTCCGCGCCGTCGAACAGGATGTCATAGAGTCGCACCCCGGCCGGAAAATCCCGTAGCATCCGTGGGTTGACCTGCTTTCGATTGAGACGTTGCTGGAGGTCGGCGAACGGTGCGACGCGCTTACCGTCCAGGCCGTCGCGCATCACCAACAGCTCACCGTCCAAGGCCGCGTGGAACTCCATCGCGGCGATGATCTCGGGGAACGCTGCCGAGATGTCCTCGCCCGCGCGCGAGTAGAGCCGCCGTCCGCGCGCCGTCGCGACCAGTTGGACGCGGATGCCGTCCCACTTCCACTCGGCGCGGAACTGGCCGGCATCCAGGGCCGCGAGATCGGCTGGCTCCAGCGGCTGGGCGAGCATGGGCGGGCGGAACACCGGCGCGTCCTCCGGGTCCGGGCGCGGGCCGCGCTTCTCCAGCCAGGCGAACAGCTTCAGGTACGGGGGCGCGAGGCCGTGCCAGACCTCCTCCACCGCGTCGGGCTCCACCTCGCCCATGGCCGCCAGCGCGACCTTGGCCAGCCGGGCCGAGGCGCCAACACGCAGGCTGCCCGTGATCAGCTTGAGCAGCGCGAAGCGCACCGAGGGTTCGCACGCATCCAGCCAGGCGGCGACAATGCCCGGCAGCGCCGATTTCTCGGCCGTTTCCAAGGTCCCGACAACCTCCGACAGCGTGGGCGGTGGCGCGTTGGTCGGCGCGGCCGGCCACATCAGCGAGACGGTCTCGGCGAGGTCACCCACGAAATCATACGACCAGCCGAACAGCACCGGGTCAGTGCGCGCGGCGGCGAGGTCGCGGATCAGCCCAGGCTTGGCGGCGGTGAAGGCCAGTTCCCCAGCGATGGCGGCCAACGCAATGCCGCGCTCCGGGTCCGGCTCGGTGGCGAAGTAACGACGCAGCAACGCGATCTTGGCATTGCGGGCGTGGGTGAAGACGAGGCGTTCGAGGAGTTCGGCGAAAGCGATCATGTGAAGACCGATCTACCGCTCCCCAAACTCCTGCCGCAAGGAAGGGGACTACAATGCGATCGCCTTCCAGCCGATCGTCCGATTCTGCTGAAGGCGGATGACAACCGAGGATCGCGCCCACGAGATGGCGTGGCTGCACCTCGTTCCCGATCGCCCACGTCTTCCGCGTGAGCGGGCGACGTTCCTAATACGACCGCGGCAGTCCCAGCACGTGCTGGCCCACATAGGCCAGCACCAGGTTCGTGCTGATCGGCGCGATCTGATACAATCGGCACTCGCGCCACTTCCGCTCGATCTCGTATTCCCGCGCGTAGGAAAAGCCCCCGAAGGTTTGCATCGTCGCCTCGGCCGCCTTCCAGGTCGCCTCGGAGGCCAGCAGCTTGGCGACATTGGCATCCGCCCCGCACTCCTTGCCGGCGTCGAACAGGGCGGCGGCGCGGCGGCAGATCATGTCAGCCGCCTCCAGCTCCGCCCAGGCGCGCGCGATCGGGAACTGGACGCCCTGGTTGGCGCCGATCGGGCGGCCGAACACGACGCGATCCTTCGCGTACTCCGTTGCCTTGCGGATGAACCACCGCCCATCGCCCACGGCTTCGCTGGCCACCAGGATGCGCTCGGCGTTCAATCCATCCAGGATGTAACGGAATCCCTTGCCCTCCTCGCCGATCAGATTCTCGGCCGGAACGCGAAGGTTGTCGAAGAACACCTCCGTCGTGTTGTGGTTGATCATCGCCTGGATCGGCCGGATCTCCAGGCCATGCCCGCGGCCTTCGCGCAGGTCGACCAGGAACACCGACAATCCATCGGTGCGCCGCGCCACCTGGTCCGCCGGCGTGGTCCGCGCCAGCAGCAGCATCATGTCCGAGTGCATGGCGCGCGAGGTCCAGACCTTCTGCCCGCTCACCAGGTAGGAATCCCCGTCGCGGGCGGCGCGGGTCTTGAGCTTGGTCGTGTCCGATCCCGTGGTGGGCTCGGTCACGCCGAACGCCTGCAACCGCAGCCGGCCCGCCGCGATATCCGGCAGGTACGCGCGCTTCTGCGCCTCGCTGCCATGCCGGAGCAGCGTGCCCATGATGTACATCTGCGCGTGGCCTTGGCTCGCCACGCAGCCGGCGGCGTTGATCGCCTCCAGGATCACCGCCGCAGCGCGCAGCGGCAAGCCGCTGCCCCCAAATGCCTCTGGGATCAGCGCGCCCAGGAAGCCAGCCGCTGTCAGCTCGTCCACGAACGCCGTCGGGTAGGCCTGCTCGTCCTCCAGCGTCCGCCAGTACGCCCCGGGATAGCGTTCGCAGATACGGCGGACCGAGTGGCGCAGCTCCGGGTAGTCCTCGCCGATGTCAACCGTGGTCAGACTCTCGCTCATGGCTTTCCCCCTCCGCTCGCTGGCCGAATGGGGTATAGGGAGGGGAGGAAGAAATCGACAGGGAGGCACCCGTGGCCCTCAGCATCCGCCAGATCCATCCGGTATTCGTGGGCGAGGTCTCAGGTATCGACCTGACCCGGCCGCTCGCGCGCGAGGAGGTCGCGGCGCTGGAGGCGGGCATGGACCAGTACGCCGTGCTGGTGTTCCACGACCAGCGCATCGACAACGACCAGCAAATGGACTTCACCCGGAACTTCGGCGCCATCGAGCCCGCGCGCGGCGGCAACATCACCCGCCCCGACCAGCAGCGCCTGCCGCCGGGGATGAACGACGTCTCCAATCTCGGCCGGGACAACCAGCCGCTGGCCCGCGACGACCGCCGGCGGCTGTTCAACCTGGCGAACCAGCTCTGGCACTCCGACAGCTCGTTCCGCGCGGTGCCGGCGAAATACTCGATCCTTTCCTGCCGGCTGCCCTCGTCCTTCGGCGGCAACACGGAATTCGCCGACATGCGCGCCGCCTACGATGCCCTGGACGAGCGGACCAAGTCGGAGATCGAGGACTTGGTGTGCGAGCACTCGCTGATCTACTCGCGCGGCACTCTCGGCTTCACCGAACTCACGGACGAGGAGCGCGCGGCCTTCGACCCGGTGCGCCAACGCCTGGTGCGCACCCATCCGGTGACAGGACGCAAGTCGCTCTATCTCAGCTCGCACATTGGCACGATCGTGGGCTGGCTACGCCCGGAATCGCTGTCGCTGATCCGCGACCTGACTGAGCACGCCACGCAGCCGCGCTTCGTCTATGCCCATCGGTGGCGGCAGTGGGACATCGTCATGTGGGACAACCGCCAGACAATGCACCGTGTCCGCCGCTTCAACGAGACCGAGCCCCGCGACATGCGCCGCACCACGGTCGCCGGTGACGCGCCGACCGTGGAGCAGATCGCGGCTTAAAGCTCGATCCCTCCCATAATCCCTCCCGCACGGGGAGGGGAAGATGGATGACTCCCCCTCCCCGTGCGGGAGGGGGCCGGGGGGAGGGCTCAGCGCGTCCGAACCCGCAGCGCAGCGACTCCGTTAAACACCGGCACCGGCTTGTGCGCGACGGTCGCCGCCGGGTCCAGCGACAAATGGAGAAACCGCCGCAGCAGCGTGGCGATCCCGATCTGCGCCTCGGCGCGGGCCAGAGGTGCGCCCAGGCAGAAATGCGCGCCGCCGCCAAAGGCGAGGTGGCTCGTGTCCGCCCGCTCGATGTCGAAGCGGTGTGGCTCGCGATGCACGGCAGGATCGTGCCCGGCCGCCAGAAGCGAGACGCTGAGCGACTGGCCCGCCGACACCTTCACCCCGCCCACCTCCATCGGCTCCAGCGGGAGCCGGCCGCCCTGCGCCACGGGCGGATCGTAGCGCAGCATCTCCTCCACCGCGTTGCGGATCAGCTCCGGTTGCGCGCGCAGCCTGGTGAGCTCGTCCGGGTGACGCAGCAGCGCCAGCACGCCGTTGCCGATCAGGTCCGTGGTCGTGACATTGCCGGCAACCAGCAGAAGGAAGCAGATGCCTATAACCTCGCGCTCGGTCAGCCGGTCCCCTGCTTCCTCAGCCGAGACAAGGGCGCTGACCAGGTCGGCGCCCCGCTCCCTGCGCCGCGCATCGACAATCTGCTGAAAGTAATCGACCAAGCCCGCGTCCGCCTCCACCAGCTCGGCATCCTGCTCGGGCGTGCGGCGGGGATTGAAGGTGTGCGCCAGCGCGTCCGACCATGCCTTGAACCGGCCCTGGTCGCGCGGGTCGACGCCCAGCATTTCGGCAATCACGATGGTCGGCAGCGGCGCGGCGTAGTCGGCGATCACATCGAAGCCGTCGCGATCCGCCACCGCCTCCAGAAGCTGGTCGGCGACTTCCTGAATGCGCGGCCGGAACGTCTCTACTGCCCGCTGATTGAATGCCTGCGACACCAGGCCGCGAATGCGCTTATGATCGGGATCGTCCATATGCAGCATCGAGGGCTCGAATTCGGCGGGATCTTGGTCGCCGATCACCACCCGGCGGTGATACGAATCGGGGGGAGCCTTGCGCGGATCGACAGCCAGCGCGCGATTGTTCAGGACGGCCCTGACATCCTCGAAGCGAGTCAGGAACAGCCGGTTCATCGCCACGTCGCGCAGCACCGGGGCCTCCGCGCGTAGCCGGTCCAGGTAGATGTGCGGGTGCTCGCGAAATACCGGGTTGAGCGGTGTCAGCGCGATGCCGCTTGGAAGTTCCGTGTCTTGATCGCACATATGCCCACTCCACAATGCCGCATGATCTTAGCCGCGCACGGCCGCCGCGACCACGTCGCGAATGGGCGACGGTGCTTCCGGATCCCAGGCGTTGCGCGGACCGATCGTCAGGCCGCCATCGACCAGCAGGTGCGTCCCGGTCACGAACGCCGCCTCATCGCTGACGAGGAACACGCAAGCATCGGCGATATGGCCGGGACTGCCCGGCACGGCCGTTGGCTGGATGCGCGGTGCCATGTCCACGAGGACCGCCTTCACCCGCTCGGCGGCTTGCCCGGTAATGCCGGTGCTGGCGGTGAAGATGTTGGTCATGATGAAGCCGGGACAGATCGCGTTGACGCGGACGCGGTAGCGCGCCAGCTCCGCCGCCGCGACCTTCGTCAGATGGATCACGCCGGCCTTGGCGACGGCGTAGGCGATGGGCGAGAAACCGGCTTGCAGCCCGGCGACCGAGGCGGTGTTCACGATCGCCCCGCCACCGCGCGCCTTCAGATGCGGCGCGGCGTGGCGGATGCCGAGCGCCACCGAACGCAGCAGCAGCGCCTGGGTGGCGTCCCACTCCTCAGCGGTGATTTCGTCGATCGGCGCCCGCGCCCCGCCCGACCCGGCATTGTTGAAAACAATGTCCAGCCCGCCCCAGGCGTCCACCGCGTCGCGCATCGTCCCCGCGATATCGGCGTCCTGGGTCACGTCGCAGCGGCGAAAGCGCACGGCATCGCCCAGCCCGGCCACGACCTGCCGGCCCGCATCCTCCTGCACATCAGCCACCAGCACGCGCGCGCCTTCCTGCACGAGCCGCTCCACCGTCGCGAGCCCGATGCCCGAGCAGCCGCCCGTCACAACCGCGACCTTCCCATCCAGTCGGCCCATTCCCGCTCGCTCCTGATTGCCATCTCACCATAACAGTCGCCGACTGAAGCAGCGTGGCGCCGCGGCGCACTTGCGCGACTTTCGATAGTAGCATAGCAGCTATGCATTAGAAAAATATCGGGGGGAGAGCGTGCCATGGCCGTGCTGTCCGTGGGGGGACAAGAGGCGGTTCCGTGGTGGAAGGAGCCGACCAAGGATCAGTGGATCGCCTGGTTCGCCGCGTGGGCGGGCTGGACCCTCGACGCCTTCGACTTCACCATCTTCCTGCTCATCATACTGCCGATCTCGAAGGAGTTCGGCGTGCCGGTAACGGCGGTGACGGCCGTGCTGGCGCTCACGCTGTGGATGCGCCTGCTGGGCGCCACGGCGTCCGGCTGGCTGGCCGACCGGGTCGGGCGGAAAATCCCGCTGATGCTCTCCATCGCCTGGTTCTCGGTCTGCAATTTCATCGCCGGCTTCTCTCCCACCTTCGGCTTCCTGTTCCTGTTCCGCGCCCTGCTCGGGATCGGCATGGGGGCGGAGTGGCCGGCCGGCGCGTCGCTTGCGATGGAGAGCTGGCCGCCGCGCTCGCGCGGCCTGATGAGCGGCTTGCTGCAAGGCTCCTGGGGCCTGGGCTTCCTGCTCTCCAGCCTCGCCTACGGATGGCTCTATGAGAGCATCGGCTGGCGCGGCCTGCTCTGGATCGGCATCCTGCCTGCCTTGGTGCTGATCCCGATCCGCAGCTTCGTCAAGGAGCCGGCGGTCTGGGTCGAAAACCGCCGCCAGCAGCGGCTCCAGCGGAAGGAGTTCCGCGCCCCGCTGCTTGATATCTTTCGGCCGCGCGTGCTCGGCAACACGCTCACCGCCTGTCTGTGGATGGCCAGTAGCTTCATCGTCTACTACTCGATTTACTCGCTGTTCGCGACCCACCTGCAAAAAGACCTCCATCTCAGCCCGGCGCTGGTGGCGCTCCCACTCGGGGCGGCCAATCTGGTGAGCTTTTTCGCGCAAGGGTTCTGGGGCTGGACCGCCGACCGGATCGGGCGGCGCTGGGCGATGATCATCCCCGCCGCTCTCGGCATCCAGGCCGCACCCTTCTACCTGTTCAGCGAAAGCTACGCCGTGGTGGCAGCCGCCTTCATCGTGCAGGGTGCGCTCGGGGGCTCGATCTACGGTCAGAACCCAAGCTACCTCATCGAGCGGTTCCCGACCGAAGTGCGCGCCACGGCGGCCGGCTTCTGCTACCATCAGGGCGCGATCTGGGCCGGCATGGTGGCCCCCGTCATCGCCTATTTCGCAGTCGAGCGGCATCTCGGCTTCGCCATACCGATGGCGGTGGGGACCATTGGCGCCTCCGTGCTCTTCGTGATCGCGCTCCTGCTCGGCCCCGAGACCAAGGGCAAGGTGCTGCAAGCGGAGATCGCCTTGGCTTGATGCGAGACGGAAGCGAGGTGAGGGATCATGGCACCGGACGAACGCGGACTTGTGCTGGTCACGGGCGGCTCGGGCTATGTCGCGGGATTCTGCATCGCGCAGCTTCTGAAAGAGGGCTGGGCCGTGCGCACGACCGTCCGGCAGCTCTCGCGCGAAGCCGAGGTGCGGGCGATGCTCGCGCAGCTCGTCCATTCCGGCAAGCGGCTGTCGTTCGTGGCCGCGGATTTGATAGCCGATCCTGGGTGGCCCGAGGCCATCGCTGGCTGCGACTACGTCCTGCATGTCGCCTCGCCGCTGCCGACCACCAACCCACGCGATGATGACGAGCTGGTCCGTCCCGCGCGCGACGGCGCGCTGCGCGTGTTGCGGCTCTCCCGCGACGCGGGGGTGCGGCGCGTGGTCATGACCGCCTCCACGGCGGCGGTCGCCTACGGGCATGGCGGACGCAGCGAGCCCTTCACCGAGGCGGACTGGTCGGACGAAACGAACCGCGCCGATACCTCGGCCTACGAACGCTCCAAGACGATCGCCGAACGGGCAGCGTGGGACTTCATGCGGCGTGAGGGCTGCGCGTTGGAGCTGGCGACGATCAATCCGGGCGCGATCCTGGGTCCGGTGCTGGGCCGCGACTTTTCCGCCTCCATCGAGATCGTGCGGAAGCTGACGGAGGGCAGCCTGCCCGGGGTGCCGCGCTTCGGCTGGCCGCTCGTGGACGTGCGCGACGTCGCCGACCCGGTGAGTGTCAACGTAGTTGCCGCCTGCCTTTCGTAACGATCTTTCCTATCCTCCGACTGGTGACGAGTGTGCCACGGTGCTCACTGCGGAGAAGGTCCGGTGCTCGCCATCCTCGCCATGCGCGCGCGCGATAGGGCGCGCTGTGCGTGGCTGCGGGTGGCTCCACGCCTCCCATCTCCTCCGTTGCGCTCCGTGGCTTGGGCGTCTGCAGGTCGGGACGGGAAAGCAGGCGCGCCGATCGAACTGGAAAGCTGGATGTGTGAGGTCGCCGTCCGGACGATGCTGTCGCGCTCCGGATTGAGGGTGACGACGCCAACCGGTGTCCAGTTGCGGGTCCGCCCACTCCAGCGCCGTGGATTGCCGGCCCGCGCGGCCTGGTAAAGCGCGTGGCGGGCACGCAGCAGGCCACGATCCTGGCCGGCATGGCGCTGCGCCGGGGTGAGGTAGCGAAGGCCGCTGTGCCGGTGCTCATGGTTGTACCAGTGCACGAAGCACCCCGCCCATCGCCGGGCGGCATCCAGATCGACCAGTCCCTTGAGCGGGAATTCCGGCCGATACTTCGCCGTACGAAACAGCGCCTCAGCGAAGGCGTTGTCATCGCTGACCCGCGGGCGTGAGTAGGATGGCTCGATGCCGAGCCAATGCAGCATGGCCAGCACGGTGGTCGCCTTCAAGGTGGCGCCGTTGTCGCCGTGCAGAACCGGGCGCATCGAGGTGGCATGCGCGCCCTCGGCGAGCGCGGTTCGCCTGGCCAGATGGGCCGCATGCGCGGCGGTGTCGGTGTCATGCACTTCGAAGCCGACGACCTTGCGGCTGTAGAGGTCGAGGATCAGGTAGAAATAGAACCAGCGTCCCTGGACTTGCGACGGCAGGAACGTCACGTCCCAGCACCAGACCTCGCCAGGGCGACTGGCGATGTGAGTGCGAGGCGGCTCCGACGCTCGCGGCGGGCGGGCGCGTCCGCGGCGGTTGATCTGCCCGTGCGCGCGCAGCACGCGGTGAAAGCTGGCCTCGCTGGCGATGTGGAGGCCCTCGTCCGCCAGCATCGGAACGATCCGCGCCGGCGGCGCCTCGGCGAAGCGCGGTTCATTGCACACCGCCACGATCCTCGCCCGCTCGGCCTCGCTCAGCGCATGCGATGGGACGGGGCGGTCGGCGTGCGGCCGGCGATCGCCCCGCGCCAGACCGGCCCCGGCCTTCCAGCGCCGCAGGGTGCGGGCATCGATGCCGGCCAGAGCACAGGCCGGGCTCAGCCGGGCGCCGTCCGCGCGGGCCTGCGCGATGTGGTCTGCCAGGGTTTGGCGGTCTTCCAGACGGGTCATGCGTCCTCGTCCTTGTGAAAGACCGCCGCCAGTTTTTGTGACAGCACAAGCAAGGCGGCCGTTTCGGCCAGCGCCTTGTCCTTGCGACGCAGTTCCCGCTCCAGCTCCTTCACCCGCCGCCGGTCCTCCCGGGCCTCCGCGGCACTGGCCGCGCGCGGCTCGCCGAGGCCGGCGACGGCATCCTGCTTCCAGCCATCCAGCTCGGCCGGATACAGCCCGTGCTCACGGCACCAGGCGCTGCGGGCGGCCTCATCCATCGCCGCCGTGGCAATCACCGCTTCCAGCCGGGCCACCGCCGTCCAGCGTTGACCGCCGCCGCCGCGCCGGTCGCTGGCGCCATTGGCCAGCGCATCCGCCCGCCAGCGCTCCAGTGTCGCGACGCTGACGCCCACCTCTCGTGAGACAACCTCGGCCGCTGAGCTTTCCGGCGGCAATAGCCGCGCCACTATCCTGTCCTTGTATGCCTGTCCGTATCGAGCCACTGCCTGCTATCCGCGCCCCCAGGTTCCAGATCCTATCCGGGCGGCAACTTCTCTGACACCGAGGGCACCGCCTCGGCCTGAAGCCGATCCGCCGCCGGGTCTGGGCCAAGGCCGGCGCACGCCCAACGGCGCTGGGTCATCACCGGTTCCAGTGGCTGCACGTCGCGGCCTTCGTGCAGCCGAGCAGCGGCGAGACGGTCTGGTATCTCTGCACCCGCATCAACAAGCCGGCCTTCGAAACCCGGCTCGCCGCCTTCGCCCGCGAGAGCGGGGCGGGACGCCGACGCCACATCGTCCTCGTGCTGGACAACGCCGGCTGGCACGGCCCCAAGGGCTTGGCCGTGCCGGACGGGATCACGCTGGTGTTCCTGCCTCCCTACAGCCCGGAACTCCAACCCGCTGAGCGGCTCTGGCCGCTGCTCGACGAGGCGGTGGCCAACAAGCACTTCCCCACCCTGGCCGACCTCGATGCCGCCATCGCCGAACGCAGCACCCGCCTCGACCCCAGCATGATCCGTCCGCACACCAGCTTCCACTGGTGGCCAAAGCCGGTTCAGCCGAACTAATCAGCCGGATTTGGTATCATCCATGTAGTGGGCGAGGGCCAATCTTGAAATTCTGTCCTCGTCTTGGATTGCTCTTAGCGTCTCTCGCCGATTTTTCCACCACTCGATAGCAAGGGAGATAGCAAAGGTTCCCAGCAGGGTAAGGATCCCGGCAGACAGCGCTACCAAGGTGTCATGAGCGGCGCCGGTGTTCTCGACCATGGTGGCGCGGATGAAGGACCAAAAGGATGCAATCCATCTCATTTGCCGCGTCTGCTTTGCCGTCCCTTAGCACCATAGGGCATATTCTGGAGGTTGTCAGGGTGGACCATCTTTGCGCAGCCATTCCGCAAAACGGTCCTTCCGACCAGTGCGCATAAATGAAGCAGACCGTGCGAAAACTCGCTGGGGCGGCAATGCTGGTGAAATCGGCAGTCGGAGGTGCACGCCGAGGTCCCGGTGAGCCGAACGGGCGATTTCAAGAAATCCCCGGTTCCACATCGTGGCTGCCGGCGATCCTGCCAGCCGGTCCGGGGAAACCCCGCCAGCAGCAGCCTTTCAGGCCGCCACCGCGGCCATCAGCTGCGCGAAGCCGACGATGTTGAGCACCCGCCGGAGATTGTAGGCGAGCGCGGTCAGACTGAACTCGGCGCGGACCTTCTCCAGGCCACGCATCAGGAACGCGCCCTGGTTCATCCATTGCTTGATCGTGCCGAACGGATGCTCGACCGTCTCGCGACGGCGGTCGAGAACGCCTGGACGGTTCGCCAACCGGGCCTGCATCCGGTCCAGGACCGCTTCGTTCTCCAGACGAGAGGCCGTGCGAAACTTGCCCGCCGTGCACTGCGAACGGATTGTGCAATCGTCGCACGCCAGCTTGTTGGCGTAGTTGATCTTCTTCAGCCCACGCAGGAGAGACGATGAATACGGATGAAGGCGTTGACCCGCTGGGCAAACATAGCTGTCGCTGTCTGCGTCGTAGCGGAACTCATCCTTGCGGAACAGGCCGGCCTTGACCGAGGGACCGCGCTGCGGACGCGGCACGTAGGGCACAATCCCGGCGTTCTCGCAGGCCTCAATGTCCTCAACCTTGAAGTAACCCTTGTCGGCCACGGCCTCGATTGTCTCGACACCGAGAACCTCCTTCGCCGGCGCCGCGGTCTGCGTCAGCAGCCCCATGTCGACGACCTGGTTGCTGACCTGCTGCTCGACGATCAGCTTGTGCTTGGCATCCACCGCAACCTGGACGTTGTAGCCCACCGCGACATGCGTGTGCGCCGCCATCCCCTCGTCTGGCTATTCCAGCGGCTTCGCCGCAGGAACCTTGGCCAGCCTCGCCCGGCTGTCGGGATCGGTCAGCGAGATCTGGTCCTCGCCGGTGCGATCCAACTGCGCCAACATGTCCTGGCACCGCGTACGACGGGAGCGGATGGCGGCGATCTTCTCGGCCAGGTTGTCGACCCGCGAGCCACTTGTTGTGGTCTCGGCGGCATCGCTCTGGTCAAGACGCTGGAGGTAATCGTCGAGCTTGGCATCGGCCAATTCGATAAACCTGGTCAGCGAGGCGCGGGTGAAGTTGCGGTCCTTGTTGTTGACCGCCTTGATGCGGGTGCCATCCACCGCCAGCAGTTCGCGACCGAACAGATCCAGCTGACGGCACAGCAGCACGAACTGCCGAAAGACCGGGCGGAACGCTTTGCGGTTACCGCGGCGGAAATCGGCGATGGTCTTGTGGTCCGGCTTCAGGTGACGCAGCAGCCAAATGACTTCGATGTTGCGATGGGTCTCGGCTTCCAGACGGCGACTGGATCGGACGCGGTTCAGATAACCGTAGATGTAGAGCTTCAACAGATCGGCGGGCGCATAGCCCGGCCGGCCGGTTCGCTGGGCGGAGACGCGGATAAAGCCCGCTGCGGTCAGATCCAATCCATCAACGAAGGCTTCAATGAACCGGACGGGGTTCTCGGGGCCGACGTAATCATCGAGCGATTCTGGAAGCAGCAGCGTCTGGGATCGGTCGTGACCGGCGATGTGCGTCATGACCCCGAGTCTAACGCATCTTGCGTCGAGCCGGAATCCGTTGCGGCACAGATTTCACACGGTCTGGAAGACTTCTGTGCCGTCGGCTAGACCCAGGCTAGCCACAATACGGTTCACTTAAGGCAAAATCCTGTTCACTTAAGCTATCGGCCGAATACCAACCAATTGAAAATGCAGCATTCGCCTTGGTTCTCCCTGCGGCACAAACAACTAAAGTGAACCGTATTGAGGCTAGCCAACAGGTTAGGCGTTGCAGAAGTCCGGTGCGAAAGTCGGTTTTGGGCCGCGGGTAGTTTGTGGCGACAATCATGTCATTTCGGTAATCTACAACCATAGGTTAGGTCCATAACGCGCTCTCGGCCGCGTGGTAAATTGCAACGGGACACCCAGCGCCTCCTCGCTGAGGGAGGGTGAAATCACCCGCCTCGTCCCCCTCCCAAAGCGGGAATGGGGGACTGGCCCGCGACGGAAGAGGTCAATGTAAGCCCGCCGGCATCACTTTGCCGAAGCCCCGCCAAACGGAATGCGCACCATGAATCCGGGAACCTTGGGCGCCGACCGGTCGGCTGGAATCCAGAAGCGGTAGGGGTCTTCCGGCATCGCCTTCCAGCGCGACGTGCCGGCGCGCAAATCCATGCCGACCGATCCGAGCACGATTTGGTAGCCTCCCCGGCTTTTCGGCGCCTGCGGCAGCGGAAACCGCAATCCGTCCTCGTCCGCGCGAGAGGGTAGCGGCAGGCCGGCGATCAGCCCCGAACCCACTGCCAGCGTGAGAAGCCCAACTCCGCGTACCGACATGATCGCACCTCCCCTCCATTGCGCGCAGAACCCTGCGACACCCGTCCAAGGGGATGGTCGGCGACGACGGATCCCCTACGACATGGTCGCCAGCACGTCTCCGAGCAGTTTAGCCAAACGCTCATAGTCCTGCATCTCGTTATAGGCGTGCGCCGACAGGCGCAGCCACGCCGATCCGTCAATCATATGCACGGGCGCATCCGCGTGGGCATCCAGCAGACGCTCGCGGATGCCGTCCGCCCGCTCCGGTGCCACCGCGCCGCGCAGGGGCAATCGTACGAGGCTCATGGCAGCGGTCATGTCGGGTTCCGCGCCGACCTCGGTGCCGAGTTGGCCGGCCAGGAAGCACGCGGCCTGGCAGGCGAGGTCGGCGTTGCGCTCCATCAGCGCGGTGCCGCCCAGGCCCTCAAAGAAGTCGATCGCGCTCCGGATCGCCAGGAACGCGCTCGGGTCGCGCGTGCCGGTCCAATCGAATTCCTCGAGGAAGCCGCGTCCCAGCCCATGCGAGATGGTGACCGGATGCAGCGCCCCCTGCCGCTCGGGCGCCGCCCAGAGCAGGCCGCACCCCTTGGGCGCGCACAGCCACTTGTGGCAGTTGCCCGCGTACCAGTCCGCGGCGATCGCGTGTAGGTCGAGGGGAACCTGCCCTGGCCCGTGGGCGCCATCGATCAGCACGGGCACGCCGGCCTGCTTGCAGGCGCCGACGATCCCCGCGACCGGCAACACCAGGGCGCTTGGCGACGTGATATGGTCGATGACCGCGATCCGCGTCCGCCCGGTCAAGGCGCCGGAGACGCGTTCCACCACCGTTTGGGCGGTCGGGCGGGGAAACGGCAGAGGCAGCTCGATCACCGAGGCGCCGGCCCGTTCGGCGACGAAACGGGCGGCGTTGCGGACCGCGCCGTAGCCGTGGGCGAGGGTCAGAATCTCATCCCCCGGTTCCAGCCGCAGCGAGCGCAGCACGGCGTTGCAGCCAGTCGTGGCGTTCTCGACAAGGGCGAGGTCTCGGCCCTCGGCGCCGATGAACGTCGCCATCCGCGCTGCCGCGTCGCGCAGCGCGGGGATCATCTCACGGCGGAAGAACCGCCCCGGCTGCGCCTCCATGCGCCGGCGCCACTCCTCCTGCGCCGCGAGCACGCAGCGCGGCGTCGCGCCGAACGACCCGTGGTTGACCGAGAGCCACGCCGGGTCGAGCATCCATTCCTGGCGTACGGCCCGGCCGAGCCCTCTCATGCGGCGTAGGCGAGCCGCAGGCCGGGCTCGGGCCAGTCGAGAGCGACGAGTTGTCCCTTGCCCGACAGCGTGATGTAAGCGGTGCGCAGGTCCGCGCCGCCGAAGCAGATATTGGTTGTCATCATATCGCCCGTCGGCACCTGCCGGAGCAGCCGTCCGTCGGGCGCGATCACGCTGACGCAGCCGCTCAGCAGGGTGGCGACGCAGATATTGCCGGCGCCGTCCAAGGCCAGGCTGTCGAACCGCGCGAACCCGCCGAGGCCAATCACCAGCCGCCCGCCATGCGGGGAGGGGAAGGGTTGCTTGCGCGCGACTCCTGGCGCCTCGAGGTCGAAGGCCCAGAGCCGGGCGGTTTCGGTCTCGGCGACATATACAACCCGCCCATCCGGCGACAGGCCGACCCCGTTCGGTGTCAGGATCGGGTAGGCGACCTCGGTGATCCGCGAGCCGTCCGCCAGGGCGTAGTAGAGCCCGCCCTGGTCCCGGTCGCGCGGGCGCGTCTTGCCGAGGTCGGTGAAGTAGAATCCGCCCTGAGCGTCGAAGACGATGTCGTTCGGACCGCGCAGCCCGTGCCCGCCACATTGGTCATAGAGCACCCGGACCTCGCCTGTGCCCATGTCCACTCGTTCGATGCGCCCGCCCACGTAGTCGGCGCCTTGCAGCACCGGACGCAGCATCCGATGCTCGTAGCGCCAGGCGAAGCCGCCGTTGTTGCAGACATCGAGCGCGCCATCCGGGCCAACCGCCAGTCCGTTCGGCCCCCCGCCAGGGCGGGCGACAACCTGGACCCGGCCATCCGGCTGCACGCGGCTGACCGTCTGGCGCTCGATCTCGACTAGCACGATGGAGCCGTCGCTGAGCGCCACCGGACCTTCCGGGAAACACAATCCTGTGGCGATCACTTGCGCCGCATCCATCGCGTCATCCTCCCCGTCCGCTCCCCGCCAGCCTAGCGCGGAAACAATTCGTTAGCACAGGCGCGGGCATACTCCGGCCGGAGGTCCGTTCGTGTCCGCTCCCGCGACCCTGCGCCTGCCCGGACCAGCCAGCCTCGCCCTGCCCGGCTTGATCCTCGCCGGCGCGGCCTGCGCGGCGTTGGCCCCGTGGCTCTACTGGAGCCTGCTGGAAGCGGCCGCCGTGCTCAGCCTGGCTATCCTCGTCTGGCGGCACACGGAGGCTGCGAGTGTCGTCTGGCTGGTGCTGACCGCCTGCACGCTGGAAATGACTCTGCTGGACCTGGTCGGTCCGGAGGCCTACCAGGCCACGATCGCGGTCACGAAGGCGGCGGGGCTGGCTCTCGCCCTCCTCTGCGCCCTGCGTTACGGGCCGCGCCTCGACCTATTCAACCCTGGGTGGGGTTTTCTCCTGATATTCGTCGTGGGCTTGGCGCACGGCCTCCACCCAGGGCTCACGCCTGCCGAAAGCCTGCGCTCGCTGCTCGGCTCGGGGGCGCCCTACGCATTCACCTTCAGCCGGCCCTCGCGCCGCTGGGTGACGGCGATCATCCGTGCGGCGCAGTGGGCGCCAACGCTTTCCGTGGCGGGCGGGATTTGCCTTTCCCTTGCTGGCCTGCGCCCGCTCCTCGTGGAGTCGGGGGGACTGCGGCTGGAGGCGCTCGGTCATCCCGCGTTCCTGGCTGGCGCCGCTCTGACGGCAGTGTATGCGAGCCTGATCGAGGCGTATCGCAACCGGGGCGGGCGCGATCTTGCGCTCCTACTGGCGAACGGCGTCATCCTATTGCTGACCGGCGCGCGCGCTCCGTTGCTTTACGGAATCGCCGTTGTCGTGCTGACCCTTGCGTTCGTCCCTGCGCCCGTGATGCCGCTCGGCCGGCGCGCGCTGCTGCTGCTCTCCGCCGCCATCGCCGCGCCTTTGCTGCTGGCGGGCGCCGGGGCACTATCAAGCCTGCGCGTATTCAATCTGCTCCTCGCTGATGTTGGCGATCTCAGCGGACGCGAGGAACTCTGGCCGTATTTCGAGCAGGCGGCTGCACGTTCGCCCTGGTTCGGCTGGGGCCTGGGCGCCGGGAACGTCGTGGTGCCGCAGGACAGCGAGGTGGTCCTGCTGATGCACACCTGGGCGGCCCATAACGAGTGGCTGCGCATCCTGGTGGAGGGCGGACAGCTCGGCCGCGCTGCCCTGGTGGCGCTGTTCGCACTGTGGGCCTGGCGACACACGCGCCCACTGTCATTCGCCGAGCGGGTCGTCATGCGACTGGTATTCGTCGCGTTCGCGTGTCACGCTTACACTGACAACGTCCTGATCTCGACCTCAGCCTGCGTGTTCTTCGCCTTCTGCGCCGCCGTCTTCGCGCGCGGCGCGCTGGAGCGGGAGGCGGTGGGCTAGGGATTCGTGAAGCCCGGAGCCGTTCTTGGCCATGCGCCTCTTCTCCCATGTACGAGCATTCGTTCGCGCTCAGCCCCTCTCGCAAGGGGCGGGGTGTTCACCCTTCTCTTCCTTGCCAGGAACTCGCCGCGATCATTGCTATCGCCCTCGCGCCCATGCCCGCCGGCGCCGCAGGGGTGGCTTTTGTTATCAATTCCGGTGCGGCTTCGATCAGCCTGATCGACATGGGCACTCACAAGGAGCTGTCCCGTATCCCGGCGCTGCGCGAGCCGCACCATTGGACGCTCTCGCCGGACGGGGCATCGCTGGTGGTGGGCGATTCGGCGGGCAATGCCCTGTTGCTGCTGGACCCTGCGACGGGTGCCTTGCAGCGCCGTGTGACCGTCGCCGATCCCTACCAGCTCGGCTACAGCCCGGACGGCAAGCTCCTGGTGGTGAACGGGCTGGCCCGCAACCAAGTGGACATTTACGACGCGCGCAGCTTCGCCCTGGTGAAGCGCTTCCCGATCCGCTCCATGCCAAGCCACCTGGCCTTCGCGCCCAACTCGTCTCGGGTGTTCGTGACATTGCAGGGAACCGACCGGCTGGTCGCGCTCGATCTGAAGGCGATGCGCACGCTGTGGGATGTCCCAGTCGGGAGCACGCCGGCAGGCGTGCTGTGGCATGATGGGCATCTCTTGGTCGCCGACATGGGAACCGATCACCTTGTCGCACTCGACCCGGCGGATGGCCAGGTGCTGCGCCGGATCGTGACCGGCAAGGGGGCGCACAACCTGTTCCTCTCCCCTGATGGGCGCGTGATCTGGGTAAACAACCGCGTCGCTGGCACGACCGAGGAGCTGGACGCCAAGACGCTCGCGCCGATCCGCACTTTCCACATCTCCGGCGGACCGGACGACCTGGCCTTCGCCCCGGACGGCAAGGTGTGGATCACGCGGCGCTTCGCCAAATCCGTGGCGGTGCTTGATCCCACCAGCGGCGCGGTCGCGACGATCCCGGCCGGCCGCTCGCCGCACGGGATTTTCCTCAACCCCAGGGCGCCAGGCACGGCCAAGCTCGCCGGGGACTAACAGTGATGGGCGACCCGTTCGATCTCGCGGCCGGATGGCTCCAGGAGCACGCGCTCCTGCCGCTGCTCTACGCCCTGGGCCTCATGCGCTGGGAGGAGGTCTCGTTCGGCTGGGCCTTGTTCGCTTTGTACGGCATGGCCCAGGTCGCCCTGACCTACGCGGTCTGCGTGCCGCTCGAACGCTGGCGTCCGGTGGAACGCTGGCCCGACCAGCGGGCGGTGAGCGTCGATGTGCTTTACACGCTCATCTCGCGCGTCGGCGTGCTGCCCTTGGTCACGTTCGTGCTGTTCTATCAGGCGCAGGTGACGCTGAATGG
Organism: uncultured Pseudomonadota bacterium; assembly: GCA_963818725.1. Classification (GTDB taxonomy): domain Bacteria; phylum Pseudomonadota; class Alphaproteobacteria; order Acetobacterales; family Acetobacteraceae; genus DATFDN01. The sequence goes on from CAWFTU010000002.1 coordinate 456,241, forward strand.
CTGGATGGCGGATCATGGCTGGGTGCCGCCGATGCTGGAAACCGTGTTCCCCAGCCTGATGGGCCGCCCGGTCCTGACATTTCTCTGCTACGCCGCGATCCTCGACTGCACGGATTACTGGCGGCACCGCCTGTCGCACCGGTTCCGCTGGTGGTGGGCGCTGCACGCCCTGCACCACGCGCAACGGCAGATGACGTTCTGGTCGGACGACCGGAACCATCTGCTGGATGACCTGATCGCCTTCCTCCTTTTTGGCGTGGTGGCCCTGGCAATCGGGGTTCCGCCCTTGCAGTTCCCGGTCCTCGTCCTCCTGCTCCGTTTTGTGGAGAGCCTGTCGCACGCCAACACACGCCTGTCCTTCGGCTGGCTCGGGGACCGGCTGTTGGTCTCGCCGCGCTTCCATCGCGCACACCATGGCGTGCTCGCAGCGGGGCAGCGAAGCTGCAACTATGGCGCGGTGCTTCCCTGGTGGGACATGCTGTTCGGCACCGCCGACTTCGCGCGGGCGTACGCGCCCACTGGGGTGCCGGGCGCCGAGGCGGCGCTGGAAAGCGGTACATATCTGCGTCAGCAATGGGCGGGGCTCCGCTATCTGGCGAGGGTCTTGGGCGCCCACATCCCCCGCGCCGGATGAGCAGGCAACCGGCAGACGGGTCCGATCTCGTTGCGAAAGTCCGGTAACTCCGGTCTGCCCGCTGCGTTAGGCCCGAGATCGGGCGGGATGATCTCGCCCGGCATAGGGGAGTTCGCATGGAACAGATCAAGGAGATGTTGGTCGAGCATCTGAGGGATGCCCACAGCGCCGAAAGGCAAGCCATTCAAGGCATGAAGCAAAACATGCGGAAAGTGACCGACCCGAAGCTTCGGGAAGGCATTGAAGCACACGTGGAGCAGAGCGAAACCCAGAGGGAGCGCGTGGAGCAGGCGCTCTCCAGCCTGGGCTCCAAGCCAGGCCGGAAGGTTTGCGAGGCGATGCGCGGGCTGGTCGAGGAAGCGCAGCACGAGCAGGATGAGCAGGAGAAGGGTCCGCTTCTCGATCTTGTCACAATCGCGGCTCTCCAACGGATCGAGCACTATGAGATCTCGGCTTATGGCACCATGACGGAGCTTGCCCGCGCCCTGGAGGAAACCGAGGTCGCCAATCTGCTCTCGCAGACGCTCGAAGAGGAGAAGGCCCAGGACGAGCGGCTGACCGAGGTGACGCGGAGCAGCGTCCTGCCGGCCGCCTTGCAAATGGGAGACGAGGAGGAAGAAGGGGGGCGCAAGCAATCGGCCCGGAAAACCTCGTCCAAGCGTTCCGGGTAAAGGCGGAGCGGCGTTCGTGGGCCCGTTTGCCGGAGGGGCGGCTAACGGCCGCAGCCTTCGGTGGACGCCGGCAGTCAATCCGGTCTAGTCCAGCCTCATGAGCCGACAACCGCCGGGCCGCCGCGCCGATTATCGCTGGTTCCACGACATCACGACGCGCTGGATGGACAACGACGTGTTCCGGCACGTCAACAACGTGAACTACTTTTCGTTCTTCGATACCGCGGTCACGTATTTCGAGATGTCCACCGGGGCCGTCGACCTGCTCGACGGCCCCGCGCATTGCGTGGTGGCCGAGGTCATGTGCCGCTATCATAATTCGCTCGCCTGGCCGGATCGGATCGCCGTGGGCCTGCGCGTGACGCAACTCGGCGCAAGCTCCGTCCGCTACGAGATCGGCATTTTCCGCAATGCGGAGGACACGGCTTCTGCCGAGGGCTATTTCGTTCATGTCTTCGTGGAGCGCGGATCGCAGAAGCCGGCGCCCATTCCGCAGGCATCGCGAGCGCTCCTAGAGACCATTGCCGTCGAACGCTGAACAGGGGGAATGTCATGGACCTTGGCATCAAGGGGCGGAAGGCCATCGTATGCGCGGCCAGCAAGGGGCTCGGCAAAGCCTGCGCCCTCTCGCTCGCGCGGGAAGGCGTCGACCTGGTCATCACCGCCCGCACCGCCGACACGCTCGAAGCCGCCGCGGCGGAAATCCGGCAGGCGACCGGCGCGCGCGTGACCGCCGTGCCGGGGGACATCAGCACCGAAGCGGGGCGCGCGGCCGCGCTCGCCGCCTGTCCCGACCCCGATATATTGGTCAACAACGCGGGCGGACCGCCACCGGGCGATTTCCGCGACTGGGACCGCGACGCCTGGATCCGCGCGATCGATGCCAACATGCTGGCGCCGATCTTCATGATCAAGGCCCTGGTGGACGGCATGGCGGAGCGCCGGTTCGGGCGCATCGTCAACATCACCTCCGCCTCGGTGAAGTCGCCGATCCCGCAGCTTGGCATGAGCAATGGGGCGCGGGCGGGGCTGACCGGCTTCGTCGCCGGGCTCGCTCGCCAGGTGGCCAAGCACAATGTCACGATCAACAACCTCCTGCCCGGTCCGTTCCTGACCGACCGCCTGCGCAGCGGCGCGGCGCACCTGGCGCAGCGGCACAATCGCTCGGTCGAGGAGGAGTTGGCGCTGCGCGGCAAGGAAAACCCCACCGGCCGTGTGGGCGATCCGGCGGAGTTCGGCGAGGCGTGCGCGTTCCTCTGCGCCGCCTCCTCGGGCTACATCGTCGGCCACAACCTCCTGCTTGACGGCGGCGCGTTCAATTCCTCCATCGCGTGAGGCGGCATTATGGACCCCACCTTCCTTCCGGCCTGGCGCCTGGCGGAGCTGACGCGGGCGGGCGAGATCGGGTGCGTCGAACTGCTGGACCACATGATCGGCCGCGTGGAGCGCCTTGACGGCCAGATCAACGCCGTCGTCGTCCGCGACTTCGAGCGCGCCCGGCGCCACGCCCGCGCACTCGACCAGGCCGGCCGGGCTGATGCCGGCCCACTGTTCGGCGTGCCGATGACCGTCAAGGAAAGCTTCGATGTGGCCGGCCTGCCGACCACCTGGGGCTACGAGGAACGCCGGGCGCATCGCGCCGAGCAGGACGCACTGGCGGTGCAGCGCATCGAGGCTGCCGGCGCGGTGGTGTTCGGCAAGACCAACGTGCCGGTCTCGCTGGCGGATTGGCAGAGCTACAACCCCGTCTATGGCACGACCTCCAACCCGTGGGACACGTCGCGCACCCCTGGCGGCAGCTCGGGCGGCGGCGCGGCGGCAACGGCGGCGGGGCTGACGGCCCTTGAGATCGGCACCGATATCGGCGGCTCGATCCGCGTTCCCGCCCATTTCTGCGGCATCTTTGGACATAAGCCGACCTGGGGGTTGTGCCCGCCGCGCGGGCACTCGCTGGCGAACGCGGCGGCGGTGACCGACATATCGGTGCTTGGCCCGCTGGCGCGCTCGGCCCGCGATCTGAGGCTGGCGCTCGACGCGCTCGCCGGGCCGGACCCGATCGAGACCGATCTCACGCTGAACCTGCCCGAACCACGAGCTGGCCACCTGCGCGACCTACGGATCGCCGTGTGGGCGGCGGAGCCCGGGCAGGCGACCAGCGGCGAGACCACGGCGCTGATCGAGGCGCTCGCGGCCGAGCTTGAGCGCGCCGGCGCCAAGGTCAGCCGCACCGCCCGGCCCGCGGTTGATCCCGCCGAGGCGTATCGTATGTATCTCACGCTCCTCGACGCGGCATGGAGTGCGCGTATCGCGGAGGACGTGCTCGCCCAACGGCGCGAGGAGAAGGCGCGGCTGCGGCCCGAGGATGCCAGCGCCGATGCGGTCATGCTCCGCGCAACCGATCTGTCCCACCGCGACTGGTTGCTGCTGAACGAGCGACGCCATCAAATTCGCCGTGCCTGGTCCGCCTTTTTCAAAGAGTGGGATGTGCTGCTCTGTCCGGCGCTGGCCGTCCCGGCTCTTCCGCACATGCAGCAGGGCGCCACTTCGGAACGTACCTACACGGTCGATGGCCGCGCGATCCCGTACAACGACATGCTGTTCTGGCCGGGGGTCACCTGTGGCTTCCACTTGCCTGCTTCGGTCGCTCCCATCGGCCGGTCGGCCGATGGACTGCCCACCGGCGTGCAGATCGTCGGGCCGCTGTTCGGCGATCGCACGACCATTCGGGTTGCCGAGATGATCGAGCGGGCCGGGCATGGCTTCGTCGCCCCTGCGGGCTGGAACTGACCGATGCGGCTGCTCGTCCTCGGCGCTGGCGGGATCGGGGGATATTTCGGCGGACGTCTGGCCGAGGCCGGCGCGGATGTCACGTTCCTGGTCCGCCCCCGGCGTGCGGCGCAGCTCGCGCGCGATGGCCTGGTGGTGCGCAGCCCGGCGGGCGATATCGAACGGGCGGTGCGGTCCATCAGTGTCGAGCAACTGGCCTCCGATGGTCGATACGGCGCCGTGTTGCTCGCCTGCAAGGCCTACGATTTGGAAACCGCAATCGCGGCTGTCGCCCCGGCGGTCGGCCAAGGGGCAGTGATAGTGCCCCTGCTGAACGGGATGCGCCACCTTGATCGCTTGGATTTTGCCTTTGGGCGGGCGGCAGTGCTGGGCGGGCTGTGCCAGATTGGCGCGACGCTGGCGCCAACGGGAGAGGTGATGCACTTGAACCCGCCGCACACGTTGAGTCTTGGTCCGCGCGCGGCCAGCCAGGAGAGCGTTGCGGCTGCCCTTATAGAGGCAGCATCGGGCGTGCGCTTCGACTGCCGCCTCAGCGGTGACGTCGCGCAGGACATGTGGGAGAAGTTCGTCATGCTGGCGACGATGGCCGCCATGACCTGCCTGATGCGCGCCAATGTGGGCCAGATCATGCAGGCCGATGATGGCGAGGCGCTGATGATCGAGATGCTGCATGAATGCGACCTCGTCGCCCACGCCGCCGGTCATAGGAGCCGTCCGGCGTTCCTCGAACGCACGCGGGCCTTGCTCACCGAGCGTGGCTCCAGCTTCGCCGCGTCGATGTTGCGCGATCTGGAACGTGGCGGTCCCACCGAGGCGGCGCATGTCGTAGGCGACATGCTGACCCGCGCCCGCGCCGGCGATCTTTCCGCGCCAATGTTGCGGGCTGCCTGGTGCCACTTGCAAGCCCATCCCGCACGCCAGGAGGCCGAGCGCGCGTGAGGCGGCGCGAGGTTCTCCTTCTTTCGCTGGCCGCGCTTGCCACGGGCACGGCCCGTGCGCAGGACAGGAGCCGACCGTTGCGCATTTCGTGGCGCGACGCGGTCCCCGATCTCGACCCGTACTCAAATCAGCCTCGCGCCGGATTCGTGTTGGCCCATGAGATCTGGGACACTCTGGTTTATCGGGATCCGGTTAGCTTCGAGGTTGTCCCCCTGCTCGCAACGTCATGGACGTGGGAGGACGATCGCCGCCTGTTGTTCACCCTGCGCCCCGGCGTGCGCTGGCATGACGACAACGAGTTCAGCGCCGAGGACGTCGCGTACACCGTCAACATGATCGCCTCTGACCGTCGCCTCTCGGCGCCCAGCGTGTACCGGTGGCTTGCTGGGGCGGAGGTGATCGATAGGCTGCGCGTGCGCGTGTGGCTGAAGTCGCCGATGCCCGCCGCGCTCGAGTATTTCGCTATGGCGATCTGGATCTTGCCAAAGGCAAGCCATGTCCGCTCCGGCCGGTTCGCCCGCGCCGTCGTGGGCACGGGCCCATACCGTGTCGCCGCCGCCGACGGCATCAGCCGGATCGATCTCACGCGTTTCGACGGTTACTACGCGGACAGTCCCAAAGGGCGCCCCGCGATCAAGGATATCGCCATTCGGGTCGTGCCAGATGCTACCACCGAGGTTGCCGATTTGCTGAGGGGAGCGGCCGACTGGATTTGGAATTTCGATCCCGATCGCATTCCCGCAATCCTGCGCAATCCTGGCCTGATCGCGGTGCAGGCGGAATCGATGCGGATCGGGTTTCTCTCGCTTGATGCTGCCGGCCGGACAGGCCTCGATAATCCGCTCTGCAACGAGAAAGTTCGCGAGGCGATCTCCTATGCGTTGGATCGTCGCGCAATGGCGCGCGAGCTGGCCGGCGGGGGCGCGCGTCCGCTAGATGCGCCGTGCTATCCCACCCAGGTCGGATGCATGACGGCGGATGCCGTTCATTACCCCTATGATCCTAACCGCGCGCGCCACCTCCTGGCGGAGGCGGGTTATTCGAACGGCTTCTCCGTCCAGGTCGTCACCTATGAGCCGTTACAATGGTCGGCGGTCATACAGCGCTATCTCCGCGCAGTCGGGATCGACGCTCAGGTGATCCAGCGATCGCCGGGCGAGGTGCTCATGCAAGTGATCGAAGGCCAAGCGCGGATGCAGGTGGGGGATTGGGGCAGCTACTCGATCAACGACGTCTCCGCGATCCTGCCTCACTTCTTCACCTTTACGCCGCAAGACTACACGCGCGATCCGGCCGTGCGTGACCTGATTGAGGATGCCGGCGCGACCCGCGACCTCGAGCGCCGCAACGCTGATTACGCTCAGGCGATCCACGCCATCACCGCCCATGCCGACTGGCTGCCGCTCTATACCTATACTGTGCCCTACGCGTTCGTTCGCGACCTCGATTTCACGCCCTATGCCGACGAGCTGCCACGTTTCTTTCTGTGCCGCTGGCGGGAGGCGAGCGAGAGCGGCGGCCCGCCAAGTTTTCGCGGGTAGTCTCGCCTCCCTCTCCTTGCGGAAGGCGGCGACACTACACCGCCACCGCGCGCAACCGGGCCAAAGCCTCATCGCGCCCCAGCGCCGCCATTGTCGCGTCGATGCCAGGACTGACGGTGCTGCCCGTCAGCGCCGCGCGCAATGGCTGGGCGATTTGGCCGAGCTTGCGTCCGGTTGTCTCGGCGAAGCGGCGCAGCGCCGCATCCAGGGCAGGGGCGGAGAAGTCGGTTTTCACCAGCGCCGGCTCAAGCTCGCGTAGCATCGCCCGCGTGTCCGCGGTCAGCAGCGCGGACGCCTTCGCGTCCAGCGGCAGCGGCGGCCGCCGGGCCAGGAAAGCCGCGGAGTCAGCAAGCTCAACCAGCGTTTTCGCACGTTCCTTCAGCCCCGGCATAAGCGCACGGATGCGCCTAACGGCGGCCTCATCCAGCACCAGGCCGGGGCGTCCGGCGAGGCGGGCGAGCGCCTCTTCGGTCAGCCGGTCGTCATCGGCCTGACGCAAGTAGATGCCATTCATATGCGTCAACTTGGCGTAATCCATCCGGCTTGGCGCCCGGCCCACGCCGTCGAGGTCGAACAGGCGGATCGCCTCGTCGCGGCTGACCAGCTCGATATCGCCGTGGCCCCAACCCAGCCGCAGCAGGTAGTTGCAGAGCGCTTCCGGTAGGTACCCCTGCTCGCGGAACTCGAGCACGGAAACCGCGCCGTGCCGCTTCGACAGCTTGGCGCCGTCCTGGCCATGGATCAGCGGCAGATGCGCGAAGCGCGGGGTGGGCCAACCCATGGCCTGATAGATCTGCACCTGGCGGAACGTGTTGGTCAGGTGATCGTCGCCGCGGATCACATGCGTGATTCCCATGTCGTGGTCATCCACGACGACCGCGTGCAGATAGGTGGGCGAGCCGTCGCTGCGCAGGATAATCATGTCATCAAGCTCGGCATTGGCCACGCGCACTGGCCCTTGCACCAAGTCTCCCACCACGGTCTCGCCCTCGCGAGGCGCCTTCAGGCGGATCGCCGGAGCGACACAATCTGGCGCGTCCCCCGGATCGCGGTCACGCCATGTGCCGTCATAGCGTGGCGGACGGCCCTCGGCGATGGCTCGCTCGCGCATCGCCTTCAGCTCCTCGGCGGTACAGTAGCAGCGATAGGCGTGTCCCGCCGCGAGCAGCTCCCGCGCCACCTCAGCGTGGCGCGCGGCGCGCGTGGACTGGAACAAAGGCGGCTCGTCCGGCGAGAGGTCGAGCCAGGCCAGGCTGTCCAGGATCAGGCGCGTGTATTCGTCCGTGCTGCGGGCGCGGTCGGTATCCTCAATGCGCAACAGGAACGTTCCACCATGATGGCGACTGAACAGGTAGTTGAACAGCGCGGTGCGGGCGCCGCCGATATGCAGGGGGCCTGTTGGGCTGGGCGCGAAGCGGGTGCGGACGGTCATGCGCGCCTCTAGCACGGCCCGGCCGTGCTCACCACGCCGCGCCGCGCCAGCCCGGCGATGCGCTCGGCATCGTATCCGATCGCTGTCAGCACCTCCCGCGTATGCTCCCCGATCGCCGGCGCTGGTAAGCGCAGCCGGCCGGGCGTCGCCGACAGGCGGGGAATGATGTTGTGCATCAGCACCGAGCCCGCCTCGGCGTCCGGCGCCTCGACCACCACCCCGCGTTCCTGAACATGCGGATCGTCAAGGAATTGATCGATCTCGTAAACCGGGGCTGCCGTCACCTCGGCCCGCGCGAACGCGCGCAGATTCTCCTCCAGCGTCCGCGTGCCGATGAACGCGGCGATGGGCGCCTCGCAGGCATCGGCGTTGCGCACGCGGTCGGTGTTGGTGCGAAAGCGCGGGTCATCGATCATATCGGGCCGGCCAATGGCCCGGAACAGCCGCTCGGCCATGCTCTGTATGGAGGCCGAGATTGCGACGTACCGGCCATCGCTCGTGCGCCAGACATTGCGGGGCGAGGTCGTGTTGGACCGGCTTCCGGTCCGGCGCGGTGGCTCCCCGCTGACCCGGAAGGTAGCGGCGTCCGGCCCCAGAATGGAGGCGATCGGGTCCAGCAGCGGCAGGTCGATCACCTGCCCCGGCCCGTTCTGCTCGGCGACACGCAGCGCGACCATCGTCGCATACGCGCCGTACAATCCCGACACCATATCGGCGAGCGCCAAGGGTGGCAGCACCGGCTCGCGCTCCGGAAAGCCGGTCTTGGCGGCGAAGCCCGACATTGCCTCGACCAGGGTGCCGAAGCCCGGCCGCTCCCGGTATGGCCCGTCCTGGCCGAAGCCGGAAATGCGAACGATCACCAGCTTGGGATTGGCGGCGTGCAGCGCGTTAGGACCAAGCCCCATCTCCTCCAGCGTGCCGGGACGGAAATTCTCCACCAGCACCTGGCTACCCGCGGCCAGCTCGCGCAGTAGCCCCCGACCCTCCTCGGCGCGCAAGTTGAGCGCCAGGCTCTTTTTATTGCGTGCATAGACCTTCCAATAGAGGCTCAGCCCATTCACCCGCCACGCGCGCAGCGGGTCGCCGCGCGACGGCTCCTCGATCTTGATCACCTCGGCGCCTTGGTCTGCGAGCTGCAAGCTCAGCATGTTGCCCGCCACCAAGCGCGACAGGTCGATCACCCGCACACCGTCGAGCGGCGCGGGGGCGGTCGGGTCGAATACGACGCGCGGGATCATGGCCCACTCTCCCTGCGAACGCGGCGCCGCGGCAAGCCCGCGGGGTCTGGCCCCCCATCACCGGACGGATGAGGGACGTCAGGCTGGAACGCCGGCTTGGACAGCCAAACGAGCCTCGGACTTGCCATCGCTCGATTCCAGCCTCTAGACATCCGGTATGCTGTTTTTTGAGCCGCTGTTTCTCTTCGTCTTTTTCCCAAGCTTCTACCTCATCTACCTGCTCGGGGAGCGGCGCGAGGGCCTGCGGCGCGGCGTCATTCTCGGCGCGAGTGTGCTGTTCTATGCCTGGAGCGAACCGCTCTTCGTCCCGGTGGTTCTGGCCTCGGCCCTGGCCGATCACCTGATCGCGGTGCAGGTCCAGCGCCTGCCACACGCGTCGCCAAGAGCAAGAACGCTGCTTATCATCGGCGTGCTGATCAATCTGGGGATCCTGGTCCACTACAAATACACCCGGTTTCTGATCGAGAATCTTGACGGGCTCCTGAGCGGCACCTCGGCCGCGCCGCTTTCGGTGCCCGACATCATTCTTCCGATCGGGGTGTCATTCATCGTCTTCGAGAAGATCACCTATCTGGTTGACGTCTACCGCAGGATCAGTCGCCCTGCGGAACGCTTCCAGACTTACCTGCTCTATGTCTTTTTCTTCCCAAAGCTGCTTGCCGGCCCGATCATAAAATACCACGAGATGGAGAGCCAGCTCCGCGCGCTACCGGCGGCGCGGTTCGACGACATATCGACAGGGTTCCTGCGCTTCATGGTGGGTGTGGCCAAGAAGACTCTGATCGCCGACACGGTCTCGATCGGGGCCGACCAGATCTTTGCCGCGGACCCGGCCCGGATCGGCTTCAGCCATGCCTGGATAGGGGTCTTGCTTTTTACGTTCCAGATTTATTTCGATTTCTCGGGATATTCCGACATGGCGATCGGCATCGCCCGGATGCTCGGCTTCCGCCTGCGGGAGAATTTCGACATGCCATATATCTCTTGCAGCATCACCGAATTCTGGCGCCGCTGGCACGTCTCGCTCATCACTTGGATTCGCGAGTACCTCTACATTCCGCTCGGCGGCAATCGCGTCGCTCCGGCGCGACTTTATTTCAATCTGTGGGTGTGCTTTCTTGCCTCCGGCCTTTGGCATGGTGCGGCGTGGATCTATGTTGTCTGGGGCGCGTACAATGGCTTGTTTCTCGTGCTGGACCGGCTGTTCCTGCTTCGCATCCTGGATCGCATGCCGCGCGTGCTGGCCAATCTCGTCACCTTCACGATCGTGGTAGTCGGATGGACGATCTTTCGCGCTCGCTCGATGGATCAGGCGATTGCATTCCTGGGAGCGATGATTCAACCAGGTCTGTCGAGCCATGCCGCCGGCATGCTGATCACCCCTGACGTGAAAATCGCCGCCCTGATCGCGGCCGTCATCTGCGCCCTGCCGCGCGTGCCAGGGTTCCACCGATTGCGGCACTTCGTCCTCGCCGCGCCCGTGTGGAAGCTCTCCATGCAGACCGCGATTTCGCTGCTATTCGTGTTGGCGGTGGGCAAGGCGGTCGCTGATCCGTTCAAGCCATTCCTTTATTTTCGTTTCTGATATGCGCCGTCGGTTGTCCTGGCTGAGACCCGGTCTTCTGCCGATCGCCATCGGCGCGTCGGTGCTTTTGGTCTCGTGGTTTTACCTGATGTGGAACACCACGGCGGGTGAGTTGCTTCCATCGCTCCGCTTCCGGACCAAGACGACGATCGCCGGTGTCGTTAAGGAGGGTGCGCCAGTGTTGTCGCTCCACTCGGTGCTGACCGGCGCGTACCAGCAGTGGATCTCGCGATCGATCGGGCAATTGTCACCGATGTTCAAACCGGCGATCGGCTGGAAAAGCCAAATCTACTACAAGCTGCTGGGCATGGCCCCGACGGTTCACATCGTCGTTGGCAAGCACCACCAGTTGATGGAGCTGCATTATCTGGAAGAGTATTGCAGTCGCAATGCCGCGAAATCACGGCCCAGGGACGAAGAGTGGGCCACCCGGATTCGCGGAATGCAGGACTTTTTCGAAGCGCGCGGGAAGGCATTCCTTTACATTATCACACCCTCCAAAGTGGCAGAGGATCCAGGAATTATTCCGGACGGCTACATTTGCCCGGCGCCCGCCACGGATCGGACGGACAAGCTCCGGGTGTATGATAAGATACTCGCGCGCCATGGCGTGCGGTTCGTCGACGCTGCGTCGGGCCTGATCGCCGCTCGAGAGGAGTACGGCGTTGACATGTTCCCGCGCGGCGGCGCTCACTGGAACTCGCTGGCATCAGGGCTTGGGACAGAGAAAGTGATCGCAGCCCTGAACGCGCAGCGGCGTGAACCGCTGTTGGCGACGCTCAGCTTTACCTGGCACATCTCATACAAACCACAGGGAAGCGATCGCGATCTGCTGGACGTCCTGAATATGCCAGACCCGGACGCGCATTATCCGGTTCCGGAGCTGACGTATCAGTCGACGCCGCCACCAAATGGTTGCCGCACGATAACCATCTCTGAAGTGGGCGGCAGCTTCCTGGGAGGCCTCAACAGCGCGCTGGAGAAGCTCGCCTGTCCACCCAAAATTGACGAATGGTTCTACTGGGACACCAGGCGCATGCAGTTCGCGGGCGGCCATTTGTATGAGCTGCCTATGGATGCGGATGCGCGCCGCCAGTCTCTTCTCAGTGCCAATGTGATCTTCTTTGAGGAAAACGAACAGGTGGCGCCAGTCAGCAAACATGGCGAGAAAATGATCCAGGAAGTGGCAAGACTTGCTGACGGTCATCGATGATCCAGCTTAATCCAAACCCGGGGCCGCCCCACTGCGAAGCGTGACCCGGCGGATCGGCCTCGCGCTCCAGAGCCCGCTGCAACCGCTGGGGCGGTGGCGCGTCAAGGAGCTATGGCGCGCGACCAGCCCTCAACCCATGGCCTGCTCCGCGCGGCGTGGCACGATGCGGTGGCATGCGATTGGTCCCAATTCCATCCCCGCTTATCGGCCAATCGACCCGCTCTTGTACTTTGCAGCAGGGAAGCGCAAAGTCGCTCTGAACGCGGCGTCTCGGAGCAGAACGGTGCGGGCAATCATGAAGGGGCTGACGGACGTTGAGTTCGAACGACTCTACGGGACGGAGGGTCAGTGTCTGGCGGCGTTGGTGGCGGCGCGCCAACGTGAAGGAATGCCTTGCCCGCGCTGCGCCAATCTGAAGAGCTATGTCTACGGCCGCCGTGTCGGCTGCACGCGCTGCGGCCGACGTTGGTCGGTCACCGCGGGCACCGTGATGGCGGACACCAAGCTGTCTCTGACCACTTGGTTCCGCGCCATGCACCTGATGAGCAGCACCAAACAGGCGATCTCGGCGGTCGAGCTCGGCCGCAGGCTGGGCCTGGGCTATGAGACGGCCTGGTATCTGCACAAGCGGCTCCGCCACGCCATGGCCGAGCGGACGGAGCGCTATTCGCTCGGGGGCGCGAGCGACGACGATGCCGCGCCGCCGGTAGTGGAGGCGGATGACGTGTGTCTGGGAGGTGAAAGGAACCAAGGCAGCGGAACCGAAGGCAAGACCTGCGTCATCGTCGCCTGCGAGCGGCATGCGGACGGGCGCATGGGCCATGTCGCGATGCGCGCGGTCAGCGCCTTCTCCAGCGAGGCGGTGGCCGCGTTCCGCGATGCCCACATCGCCGCCGGCGCGACTGTGCACACGGACGGCTTGCGGGCGTTCAACGCCTTCGGTGAAGCCGGGCGGACGCATGTCGCCACCGTCACCGGCGGCGGGCGTCCGGAGCGCGAGCGCAGCGCCCCGTTCTTCACCGTCAACACCCTGGTCGCCAATCTCAGTACCGCGCTCAAGGCCACCCACAAGCGGCTCTCCCCCAAGCATCTGCCCGACTATCTCGGCGCCTTCTGCTGGACCACCAACCGGCGCCGCAACATGCGAGGCATGGTCAACGCGCTTTGCCGTGCCGTCGCTGCGTCGTCCCGTCTGACCCACAAAGGCGTCTACCCGTGACGGGTCGATTGGCCGATAAGCGGGAATTCCATCCGATCGCCGCGCTCTATTGCCTGCCCGCCATCATCACGGTCGTGCTCGCGGGCCAGCTCAGCGATCGCGCGCTTGAGGGACTGATCGCTGCGAGCGGCGCGCTGACGGTTGGCTTCGGCGCGTTCCAGCACCTCACGCGCTTGCGTGCGGCCCCGATGTTGCTCGCCGCCGCAGGGGTCAGCATCTCCGCCGCGATCGGCACAATTGTCAGCGGCATTCCCGTACTGGAAGCGGCAACCGCGGGGCTATGGGGTTTCGCTCTCGGCCTGTTTACGGTGCTTGGCACCGCAAGCTGGTGGGTGCTGCTGCAATGTGGCGTGGCGCTGGTGATCGCCACGACCTTTCCCTCTGACGTGCTGCACGCGGTGGAGCGGGCCGGCTTGGTACTGGCGGGCGGTGTGATGCAAATTCTGGCCATCAGCGCCTTGTGGTCGCTTCTTCCAAGGCCGTTTGCCGCCATGGCGCCGCCGAACGAGCAGCCGCCGCCGCGCACGCTGTACGAAGCCTGGCGAACGCTGGGTCGAACCGCCGCGCTCCACTCCGACCGTTTGCGGTACTGCGTCAGCCTCGGCTTGTCCGTGGCTGCAGGGGTTGGCGTGTTCCGGCTGAGCTACGTGCAGAACGGCTACTGGACGCCCATGACCGTATTGCTGGTCCTGCGCTGGGGCAGCCAGGAAGTTACGCTCGCCCGTGCCGTCGCACGCGGCCTCGGCACGCTCGCGGGGGCGCTGGCGGTCACGCTCTTCGCTGCGTTTCTAAAGCCCCCTCCCGAAGCGTTGAACGGACTGGGCGTTCTCGCTGCTTGGGTCTCCTACGCTTTCCAGTTTGTGAATTATGCGACGCTCACCTGTAGCAGCAATATAGAGATGGCACCCCTCTGCAAAGTAGAGATGACACTCCCCCGGGTTTTGGGGTCCCGGGAGAGGCGTCATGGCGGTGCTGTCGATGAGCAAGCAGGAGTTCAGCCGGCTCGACGTGTTGTTGCGGGTTCAGTCGGGCCGGCTGCGGGTCGCTGATGCCTGTGCACTGCTTGGTCGGCATCGGCGTCAGGTGTTTCGCCTGCTGCGTGACCTCAAGCAGGACGGCCCGCCGAGCCTGCTGTCGAAGCGCCGTGGCAAACCCAGCAATCACCGGCTGCCGGCCGAGGTTCGCGTGCTCGCCCTGTCGATCGTGCGCGAGCGCTATGCCGATTTTGGTCCCACCTTCGCGGCGGAGAAGCTGGCGGAGCTGCACGGGTGCACGGTCTCGCGCGAGACGCTGCGCGGCTGGATGATCGCCGACGGGCTGTGGGTCGATCGCCGGCACCGCCTCGCCTCGCCGCATCAGCCGCGCCGGCGGCGGGATTGTGTGGGTGAGCTGGTGCAGATCGATGGGTCGGAACATGCGTGGTTCGAGGCCCGCGGCGAGACCTGCACGTTGCTGGCGTTCATCGACGATGCCACGAGCCGGCTGATGCAGTTGCGGTTCGTGGCCTCGGAATTGGCGTTCGATTACCTCCGCACGACGCGGGCTTACCTGGAAGAACACGGCAAGCCGGTGGCGTTCTACAGCGACAAACACAGCATCTTCCGGGTGAACGCCAAGGACGCGGCGGGAGGCGACGGGATCACGCAGTTCGGCCGCGTGCTGGCGGAGCTGAACATCGACATCATCTGTGCCAACAGCCCGCAGGCGAAGGGCCGGATCGAGCGTGCGTTCGGCACGTTGCAGGACCGGCTGGTGAAGGAGCTGCGCCTGGCGGGGATCGCGACGATCGCGGCGGCGAATGCCTGGCTGCCTGGCTTCATCGCCAGCCACAACGCCCGCTTTGCCAGGCTGCCGCAGAACGCCAAGGACTTGCACCGCCCGCTTACGGAGGCGGACAACCTCGACGAGATCATCGCCTGGCGCGAAGCGCGGACGGTCACGACCAATCTGACGCTGCACTACGACCGGATGATGCTGGTGCTGGAGCCGACTGTTTTCGCGCGCGGCTTGGCTCGCAAGAAGGTCGATGTGGTGAACTACCCGGATGGCCGGTTCGCGGTTCAGTTTGACGGAGTATCGGTGCCGTTCCGGGTCTTCGACAAGATCCAGACGGTGACGTCCGGAGCGATCGTCGAGAATAAACGCCTGGGTGCGGCGCTGGCGTTGGTGAAAGAGCATCAGGCAACCTATGCGCCGAATCGGCGCCGCTTCGACCCGGCACGGCAAAGGCCGCCAAACAATCTGGAGGCACCGGGGATGCCGACGAAGAGCCGGCCGCGGCGCGATGGGAATGCCGTCCCGCCCACCTGAGCCGTCACCGACGCACGGCGGACCCATTGTGCTGGGGTGAGGGCCTCAAGGGCCGCGCTGACGCGCGCCGGCACGCCGGCTGCGGCCCGTGACCCCCTCACCCGCACCCCCGCGTTTGGTTGAGATGCCGCTTCGCAAAGGTGTGTCCGCAGCCCCGGGGGGTGTCATCTCTACTTTGCGCGCCGGGTGACATTTCTACCTTGCGCCGACATCACCGTCGGCATCACCTCTTACTTGGTGCTGGGATTTGCCCTGGCTGGCCTGCCGGAGCCGGTGATTGCGGCGCATCGGGCTCTGGCCACCCTCCTGGGCGGGGCGATTGCAGTTGCCGGGCGACTTGTCCTCCACCTCCTGGAGCAGAGGAACACGTGATGAGCTGTTGGCCCGCTCCGCGCTCTGCGCATAGCGGCCGTGGCGGAGGCGCATGAAGCTTCCATAGCCACCTGACTATATGCTTTGCTTACGATTAACCAGGGTATGTCTAATGCCTGAGGGAATGACCACGGCCGAGCGTACTCGTCTGGAGCAGGCCCTCGCTCCAGGCCGGACACCGGCGCCACCGCGGCCCGATGTCGCACCCGCGCCCGACGGCCAGGCCCACCCGCGCCGGCGCACCCTTGTCCGCTATGTGCTCATGGGCGGTGCGGTCCTTGTGCTGCTGATCGGCGGACTGTGGTACTGGCTGTCCAGCGGGCGCTACGTCACCACCACGGACGCCTATGTTCAGGCTGACGTCCTGAACGTCGCGACCGACGTTTCCGGCGTGGTGCAGGATATCGCCGTCCGCGACGGGGAGCAGGTCAAGGCCGGGCAGCTCTTGTTCCGCCTTGATCCTTTGAAATTCCAGCTCGCAGTGGATCAGGCGCGCGCGGGCCTGGCGCAGACGAAGCTCGACCTGGAGAGCCTCAAAGCGAACTACCTGCAGGCGCTTCAGGCGCGGGCCGCGCAAGCCGCCTTGGTCCAGGGCGATCAGGCCACATACGACCGCGCCGCTCAGTTGGTGAAGACCCGTGCCATGCCGCCGCAGCAATATGACGAGGCGCGCTTCAAGTTGCTGGCGGACCAGGCGCAGCTCGGCTCGGGCGAGGCGCAGGTGAAGGCTGCCCTGGCCAAGCTCGGCGGCAATGCCGACCTGCCCGTGACCGAGATGCCGGCCTACAAGACCGCCCTGGCGCAGCTCGGGGAGGCGCAGCGCCAGTTAAATCACTCGATGGTGCGAGCACCGTATGAGGGCACCGTCACTCAGGTCAGCAAGCTCCAGCTTGGCCAAGTCCTGCAAGCCGGCACAGCGGCGTTCGGCTTGGTCGGTACCACCAATTTCTGGGTTGCCGCTGAGCCGAAGGAGACGGCGCTGACCTATGCCCGGCCCGGCGACCCGGCCACGGTCACGGTGGACGCCTATCCCGGCATCACGTGGCGGGGTGAGGTGCAGAGCGTCGCCTCGGCGACCGACCAGCAATTCTCGCTCCTTCCGGCCGAGAACTCCTCGGGGAACTGGGTCAAGGTGGTGCAGCGCGTGCCGGTGCGCGTGACGCTGAAGCCGGTCAAGGACGCGCCTCCGCTGTCGGCGGGCATGAGCGCCGAGGTGACGATCGACACCGGCCACACCCGCCACCTTAGCGACCTGTTCTAAGCATCGGCCATGGCCACCGCACGTCCAGCAGGCTTCACTGTCGTGCCGCATCGCGGGGTCATCACCGTCTGCGCGATGGTGGCTACGCTGATGCAGGCTCTCGATTCGACGATCGCCAATGTCGCGCTTCCCTACATGCAGGGCAGCTTGTCGGCGAGCTACGACCAGATCACTTGGGTTCTGACCTCCTACATCATCGCGGCGGCGATCATGACGGCGCCGGTCGGCTGGCTGTCGGCGCGGTTCGGGCAGAAGCAGCTCTATATCGTCTCGCTGGTCGGCTTCACCGTGGCTTCGATGCTGTGTGGAATCGCCACTTCTTTGTACGAGATGGTGCTGTTTCGGTTGGTGCAGGGAATGTTCGGCGCCGCGCTGGTGCCGCTCTCGCAGGCGACCATGCTGAACATCTACCCGGCCGAGCGCCGGGGCCAGGCGATGGCGATCTGGGGCATGGGCGTGATGGTCGGTCCGATCCTTGGCCCGACCCTGGGCGGCTATCTCACTGAACTGTACAACTGGCGCTACGTCTTTTTCGTCAACTTGCCATTTGGCATTCTCGCCACCCTCGGCTTGTCTTTATTCCTGCCAAAAGAACAGTCGCAATCGAATTTGCGCTTTGACTGGTTCGGCTTTTTCGTCCTGGCGGTCGGTTTGAGCGGCCTGCAACTCATGCTCGATCGCGGCGACACGAAGGACTGGTTCAGTTCGACCGAGATCCTGACGGAGGCGGTGCTCGCGGCGCTTGGGTTGTATTTCTTCGTGGTTCATCTGTTCACGGCCGAGCGGCCCTTCGTGCCGCCACGCATCTTCCGCGACCGGAACTTTGCCGCCGGCCTCTTGGTGATGTTCATGATCGGGATGGTGCTGCTGGCAAGCTCGGCGCTGCTCGCACCCTGGCTACAGCAGCTCGGTGGATATCCGGTGGAGACGGCGGGATTGCTGATGGCCCCGCGTGGCGTTGGCACGATGATCGCCATGCTGGTCTCCGGACGTCTCAGCAGCGTCATGGACCCGCGCAAGCTGATGGCCGCTGGCGTTTGCATGCTGGCGTTCAGCTTGTGGCGAATGACTGGCTGGACCCCGGCGGTCTCGGAATCCGAGATGATCTGGAACACGATCGTGCAGGGCTTCGGCCTGGGCTTCGTGTTCATTCCCCTCAATGTGGTCGCCTTCGCTACGCTTGATCCGGCGTTGCGCACGCAGGCGACATCGCTGCTCAGCCTGCTGCGCAACGTTGGCAGCGCAATTGGCATCTCAGTCACCGAGACCCTTCTGACGCAGAACACACAGATCGAGCACTCGGTGTTGTCGGGGTTCGCGAGCCCGTTCAACCGCGCGTTCACCGCCTCGCCAGCGGCGCAGATGCTCGCGCCCACGACCCCGCACGGGGCGGCGATGCTCAACCAAATGATCACCCAACAGGCGCAGATCATAGCCTATAATAACGATTTCCTCTTGATGATGCTGATGGCCTTGCCGGTGCTGGGCCTGGTGTTCCTCATGCGCCGTCCCAAGACTGGTGGCGGCGGGGGTGGACATGCAGTGATGGACTGAGCCGGGCAAGTTGGGTGCGGGCCTTATGCCAGCACAGCATGTGCGCTCGCGTACCCGTTGTAGGGTCGGGCCCCCCGCAAAGAGGGGTTCGTTCGGTTCAAGCCAGACGAAACCGCGCTCTGCTCAGCGGATCAGCATCCAACGCCAAACGCACCGCTTGGCGGCCTGCCTCCGAGCACGTGACTGCCACAACTCCCCGTAACGGCGCACCCCGTCCACGCGCCTCCGTCAGGAACAACCGGGACAGCGCCTCGGCAACCGGGCCGCGCGGCGCGCAGCAGACGCATCCGATGGCATGGCCGAACATCGCCCGCGGCACGAATCGCGCGACGGCGATGCCGGCTGGCGCGGGCGCGTCGCCCTCCACCAGCAAGGCCGTATTCGGCGCCGCGTCCGCGAGGGCGCCAAAGTAAACGGGAATCCGGATATCGGAGGCAGCCATATCTCGACATAAGGATATGTTTATGTCATGCACAAGGTATGGACCGGCTCCTCTCCGCCCTGCGTGCCGCCGCCGAGCCAACCCGGCTCCGGTTGCTCGCGCTGGCCGGGCGTGGCGCCTTTTGCGTCACCGAGTTCACCGAAATTCTCGGCCAATCCCAGCCGCGCCTGTCGCGGCATCTCAAATTGCTGTGCAACTCAGGATTGCTGGAGCGGCTGCGCGAGGGAGCGAACGTGTGGTTCGCGGTGCCGCAGGGCGCGGCGGGGGTACTGTCGCGCGAGCTGATCGCGCGCCTGCCCGAACACGATCCGGTGCTCGAATCCGACCGCCGCCAGGCCGCGCGCGTTTTGGCCGAACGCGCCCGTGTCGCATCCGAGACGTTCCGCCGCCAGGGCGCGGACTGGGACGAGATGCGCGCCCTCGACCTGCCCGCCCCTGCGGTGGAAGAGGCGCTCGGTGCGCTTGTGCCGGAGGCGGGCCGGCTCATTGACATCGGCACCGGCACGGGGCGCGTGCTCGAACTGCTCGGCGGCCGCGTGCGCGAGGCGGTGGGGATCGATGCCAGCAAGGCGATGCTCGCCGTGGCCCGTGCCCGGCTGGCCCGGGCCGGCCTGTCCCATTGCTCGGTCCGGCTCGCCGACATGTACCGCTTGCCGCTTGGCGACGCGAAGTTCGACGTCGGCGTGATGCAGATGGTGCTGCACTACGCCGAGCAGCCTGGCGCGGTGCTGGCCGAGGCCGCGCGCGTGCTGCGGCCGGGCGGGGCGCTCGTCATCGTCGATCTGGCGCGGCACGAGCGCCAGGATGTGGTTGAGCGCCTGGCGCATCGCTGGTCCGGCTTTAGCGACGAGACGATGTCCAGCTTGTTGGCCGAGGTGGGGCTGCGCGCCGAAACCGCGGTTACTGTCCCCGATGGGGCACTGTCCGTCCGCCTCTGGCCAGCAACCCGCATAGCTTAGGAACACGCATGTCCCGTCCTCATCTGCTTGATGTCCTGCGCGACCGCGTGCTTCTTTGCGACGGCGCCATGGGCACGCGGACGCAGGCGCTGACGCTGGATGTCGAGCGCGACTACTGGGGCCACGAAAACTGCACCGACATTCTGACCCTCTCGCGTCCCGATCTCGTGCGGGAAACCCATCGCAGCTATTTCGAAGCCGGCGCCGATATGGCGGAGACCAACAGCTTCGGGGCCTCGCCCGTGACGCTGGGCGAGTTCGCCATCGCGGATAAGGCGTTCGAAATCAACAAGCGCGCCGGCGAACTGGCTCGCGAGGCGGCCGAGCAGTTCGCGGACGGGCGGCACCGCTGGGTGATGGGCAGCCTGGGGCCGGGAACCAAGCTCCCCACGCTTGGGGCCATCGCCTATGACGCGCTGGAGGCGGCGCTGGCCGAACAGTGCCGTGGCCTCGTCGCCGGCGGTGTGGATGCGATCATCGTCGAGACCTGCCAAGACCCCTTGCAGATCAAGGCCGCGGTGAACGGCGCCAAGCTCGCCCGCGCCGAGGCCGGCGTGGACACGCCGATTTTCGTGCAGGTGACCGTGGAGACCACCGGCACCCTTTTGGTAGGCCCCGACATCGGCGCCGCGGCGGCCATCGTCCACGCGCTCGATGTCCCGCTGATCGGCCTCAACTGCGCTACCGGTCCGCAGGAAATGGCCGAGCACTTGCGCTTCCTTTCCCAGTCCTGGCCGGGGCTGCTGTCCGTGCAGCCCAATGCCGGACTGCCGGAGCTGGTCGATGGCCACACCCACTACCCGCTTGGCGCCGCTGAGCTGGCGACTTGGCTGGAGCGGTTCGTGGCTGAGGACGGCGTCAACCTGATCGGCGGCTGCTGCGGCACCGAGACGCGCCACATCGCCGCACTGGACGCCATGCTGCGCCGGCGCGGCGAACCGCGCCCGGCTCCGGTGCCGCGCCGCCCGGTTTGGGTGCCCTCCGTCGCGTCGCTCTATCAGTCGGTGCCACTGCGCCAGGAGAACGCGTTCTTCGCCATCGGCGAGCGGTGCAACGCCAACGGCTCGAAGAAATGGAGGGAGTTGCAGGAGAAGAACGACTGGGACGGCTGCGTGGCGATGGGCCGCGAGCAGGCCGGGGAGGGCTCGCACGCGCTCGATGTCTGCACCGCCTTCGTCGGCCGCGGCGAGCAGGCGGAGATGAACGAGGTGATCCGTCGCTTCACCGCTTCGGTGAACGCCCCGCTGGTGATCGACAGCACCGAGACGCCGGTGATCGAGGCGGCGCTGAAGCTGCACGGCGGCAAGCCGATCATCAACTCGATCAACTTCGAGGATGGCGAGCGTCACGCGATGGACCGGATGCGGCTTGCCCGCCGCTTCGGCGCGGGCGTCATCGCGCTCACCATTGACGAGCAGGGCATGGCGAAGACCGCCGAGCGCAAGCTGGAGGTCGCGCGCCGGCTTGTCGATTTCGCTTGCGGGCGTTTTGGCCTGCCGCCGTCGGATTTTCTGATCGACCCGCTGACCTTCACCATCGCCACCGGCAACGAGGACGACCGCAAGCTCGGCCTCTGGACGTTGGAGGGCATCCGCGCCATTCGCGAGGCCT
Source organism: uncultured Pseudomonadota bacterium (assembly GCA_963818725.1). Taxonomy (GTDB): domain Bacteria; phylum Pseudomonadota; class Alphaproteobacteria; order Acetobacterales; family Acetobacteraceae; genus DATFDN01. The sequence continues at coordinate 478,009 of CAWFTU010000002.1, forward strand.
TTCCCGATGTCCAGATCATCCTTGGCCTGTCCAATATCAGCTTTGGCCTGAACCCGGCCGCGCGCGCCGTGCTGAACTCGGTCTTCCTCGATCATGCCGTGCGCGCCGGGATGACCGGGGCGATCGTCCACGCCTCGAAGATCCGCCCGCTCCATCTGATCGCGGCAGAGGAGGTGGTGGTGGCCGAGGATCTGATCTTCGACCGCCGCCGCGAGGGCTATGACCCCTTGCAGCGCCTTCTGGAGATGTTCGCCGACCGCAAGGCGGCCGACGCCACCAAGCGCCGCGTCGCCGTGACGGTGGAGGAGCGGCTGAAGGACCGCATCGTGGACGGTGACCGCAAGGGCCTGACCGACGATCTCGACCAGGCGATGCGGACCATGCCGCCGCTCGGGATCATCAACGACGTGCTGCTCGACGGCATGAAGGTCGTGGGCGAGCTGTTCGGCGCTGGTAAAATGCAACTGCCCTTCGTCCTGCAAAGCGCGGAGACGATGAAGGCGGCGGTGGCCTATCTCCAGCCCTTCATGGAGCGGGTGGAGGGCCAGGAGAAGGGCACGATCGTCCTCGCCACGGTGAGGGGCGATGTCCACGACATCGGCAAGAACCTGGTGGACATCATTCTCACCAACAACGGCTACCGCGTCGTCAACCTCGGCATCAAGGTGCCGCTCGCCGACATGCTGAGCGCGGCGCGCGAGAGCCGCGCCCACGCCATCGGCATGTCCGGCCTGCTGGTGAAATCGACGGTGGTGATGCGCGAGAACCTGGAGGAGATGTCGCGCCAGGGCATGGAGATCCCCGTCATGCTGGGCGGCGCGGCGCTGACGCGCAACTACGTGGAGGATGACTGCGTCCGCGCCTACGCCTGCGGCCGGGTCGCCTACGCGCGCGACGCGTTCGACGGGCTGAGCCTGATGGACAAGGTGATGGGGAACGGCTTCGACGACTACCTCGCGGCGGTACAGGCGAAGCGGATCGGCAAGGTGCGCAACGCGGCACGCACGCTGGGCCAGGCCGACGCGCGCGCCCTCCGGCCGGTCGATATTGGCGCAGTGCAGGCGCGACGCCGGCGCATGACCGAGGCGGTGGCGGTACCCGAACCGCCGTTCTGGGGCGCGCGCGTGATCGAGGCCGCGCCGAAGGCGATCGTGCCGTTCGTGAATGAACGCAGCCTCTATCAATTCCAGTGGGGCTTCCGGAAGCAGGGCCGCTCGCTCGACGACTTCCTGGGCTGGGCGAAGCAGGAGCTGCGCCCGGTGATGAAGCGGATGCTCGCGCTCTGCGAGGCGCAGGACATCCTCCGCCCGCGCGCGGCCTATGGATACTGGAAAGCGGCGGGGCAAGGCAACGAGCTGATGCTGTTCGCGCCCGATGGCACCACGGAACTAGCGCGCTTCACCCTGCCGCGCCAGCCGAAGGAGGGCGGCGAGTGCATCGCCGACTTCTTCCGCGACGTCGAGGATGAACAACGCGACGTGATTGGTCTCCAGGTCGTCACGGTCGGCCAGACCGCCTCCGAGGTCGCGCGCACCTGGTTCGAAGACAATCGCTACCAGGACTATCTTTACCTGCACGGCCTGTCGGTGGAGATGGCCGAGGCCATGGCCGAGTACGTCCACAAGCGCGTCCGCGCCGAACTCGGCTTCGCCGCCGAGGACGACCGCGACATGGATAGGATGCTGGCCCAGGGCTATCGCGGCTCGCGGTACTCCTTCGGCTATCCCGCCTGTCCAAGGCTCGAGGACCAGACGCAGATCCTCCGGCTGCTGGAGGCCGAGCGGATCGGCGTGTCGCTGTCGGACGAGTTCCAGTTGCACCCGGAACAATCTACCAGCGCCATCGTGGTACTGAATCCTCGGGCGAAGTATTTTTCAGTGTGATGCCAAGGCATTGGACCATGACCGATGCGGCCACCTCTGGAGGCTTCGTTTCGGCAGGGCCGGTCACCTCCTCTGAGAGGCACTACTTCAAGCGTGCTGTCAGCCTCCAGCGAAGCGGCGGGTGCATCGGTTTCAAACTGCATCGCTCCTCCAGGCTCGTTGAACCAAGTCGCGGCCCTGCCACCCCATGCCGGCAGCGGTCGTACAACTCGGTACTCGGTGTAGGCGAGAGTTCTACACTCGTATGGTAGCGCACGGGCTGGATATCCTGCGCCTCTTGGGCTGAAAAAGCGGCCATTTTGACTACCAAATCGGTCCAAGAGAGTACCTGGCGGCAGTACTACAAGCACCGGTGCCGTGGCGAACCCCTCGTTTGGCGGCCATCTGACCTGGCCATTTGAGCTCACCCATTCTCGATCAATATCTTGACGCAAGGCTGGAGAAAGGGTGCTTGTTGCGGACCGCGCCGATTCGGTGGGCGACATCGCTGCTATCGGAGCGCAGGCGGACAGTGCGAGCCATGTCAGCAGAACGCCAACCTTCGCCGGCGTCGGAGAACTTCTCACGGGCCGCCTTCCTCCCTATACGCGCCTGCTACGACGCAGCTTGGACGAGATTTTTTCTGTTCTCGTTGCGCCATAGTGTTGGAAATCCAGATCCCACAAACGGACGCTGTCCTTCACCCCGGCACACGCAACGGCATCTCTCTCAGCCGCGTGCCCGTCGCATCGGCAATAGCATTGGCGATTGCCGCCGAGGTCGGACCTTGGCCGCACTCGCCAGTGCCGAGATACGGGGCGCTGGGGCGATCGATCACATGCACCTCGACGCTGTCGGGCGCGGCGTCGAACCGCAGGATTGGATAGCCGCTCCAATCGCGGCTGGTCATACTAAATCCGGGTGATAGGTTCGGCTTAGAGTGGCGGCTGCGCGGAGCGGGCCTATGCCGCGGGCGGTTGAACGGGGGGATGATGGCACGGATTGCCGAGCACCTGAGTGTGGCGGAACTGGCGGCGCGGTTCCGCGCGGCGCAAACCGTGACCGAGGCGCGGCACACCCAGGCGATTTGGCTGCTGGCGCAGGGCCGCACGGTGGTCGAGGTGGCCGGGGTGCTGGCGCTCACGCCGCGCTGGGTGGAGGCGGTGGCGGCGCGCTACAACGCACGCGGCCCGGCGGCGCTGGGCGATGGGCGGCGCTGGGCGATGGGCGGCGGCGGAACGGGCGAGCAGCGAGCGTGCTGACCGAGGCGGTGCTGGCCGCCCTGGCCGAGCGGCTGCGTGAGCCGCCCGAGGACGGCGGGCTATGGAGTGGCCCCAAGGTGGCGGCCTGGATGGCGCGGCACCTCAAGCTGGAGCGGGTGCATCCGCAGCGCGGCTGGGAGGCGCTGAAGCGGCTCGGCTGGTCGGTGCAGACGCCGCGCCCGCGCCATCCGCGGGCCGCTGATCCGGAGGCGCGGGCGGCCTTCGCAAACAGGTTGACGTTGCCGTTGCGCAAGCACGGGCGGCGCACCCGGAACAGCCGGTCGAGGTCTGGGCGGAGGACGAGCACCGCCTCGGCCTGAAGCCGATCCGCCGCCGGGTCTGGGCCAAGGCCGGCGCACGCCCAACGGCGCTGGGTCATCACCGGTTCCAGTGGCTGCACGTCGCGGCCTTCGTGCAGCCGAGCAGCGGCGAGACGGTCTGGTATCTCTGCACCCGCATCAACAAGCCGGCCTTCGAAACCCGGCTCGCCGCCTTCGCCCGCGAGAGCGGGGCGGGACGCCGACGCCACATCGTCCTCGTGCTGGACAACGCCGGCTGGCACGGCCCCAAGGGCTTGGCCGTGCCGGACGGGATCACGCTGGTGTTCCTGCCTCCCTACAGCCCGGAACTCCAACCCGCTGAGCGGCTCTGGCCGCTGCTCGACGAGGCGGTGGCCAACAAGCACTTCCCCACCCTGGCCGACCTCGATGCCGCCATCGCCGAACGCAGCACCCGCCTCGACCCAAGCATGATCCCGCTTATCGGCCAATCGACCCGTCACGGGTAGACGCCTTTGTGGGTCAGACGGGACGACGCAGCGACGGCACGGCAAAGCGCGTTGACCATGCCTCGCATGTTGCGGCGCCGGTTGGTGGTCCAGCAGAAGGCGCCGAGATAGTCGGGCAGATGCTTGGGGGAGAGCCGCTTGTGGGTGGCCTTGAGCGCGGTACCGAGATTGGCGACCAGGGTGTTGACGGTGAAGAACGGGGCGCTGCGCTCGCGCTCCGGACGCCCGCCGCCGGTGACGGTGGCGACATGCGTCCGCCCGGCTTCACCGAAGGCGTTGAACGCCCGCAAGCCGTCCGTGTGCACAGTCGCGCCGGCGGCGATGTGGGCATCGCGGAACGCGGCCACCGCCTCGCTGGAGAAGGCGCTGACCGCGCGCATCGCGACATGGCCCATGCGCCCGTCCGCATGCCGCTCGCAGGCGACGATGACGCAGGTCTTGCCTTCGGTTCCGCTGCCTTGGTTCCTTTCACCTCCCAGACACACGTCATCCGCCTCCACTACCGGCGGCGCGGCATCGTCGTCGCTCGCGCCCCCGAGCGAATAGCGCTCCGTCCGCTCGGTCATGGCGTGGCGGAGCCGCTTGTGCAGATACCAGGCCGTCTCATAGCCCAGGCCCAACCTGCGGCCGAGCTCGACCGCCGAGATCGCCTGTTTGGTGCTGCTCATCAGGTGCATGGCGCGGAACCAAGTGGTCAGAGACAGCTTGGTGTCCGCCATCACGGTGCCCGCGGTGACCGACCAACGTCGGCCGCAGCGCGTGCAGCCGACACGGCGGCCGTAGACATAGCTCTTCAGATTGGCGCAGCGCGGGCAAGGCATTCCTTCACGTTGGCGCGCCGCCACCAACGCCGCCAGACACTGACCCTCCGTCCCGTAGAGTCGTTCGAACTCAACGTCCGTCAGCCCCTTCATGATTGCCCGCATCATTCTGCTCCGAGACGCCGCGTTCAGAGCGACTTTGCGCTTCCCTGCTGCAAAGTACAAGAGCGGGTCGATTGGCCGATAAGCGGGCACCGGGTCGGCTCCAGCGGCACCGGCCAACTCGTCCATGAAGCTCTCGATCGCGAACACGTTTAGATGCGCGCCGAGCGAGCGCAGCGCGGAGACGCGCAGCGGCATGGAGGGGACGAAGTGGTACACCGTCCGCGCGTTCGGTATCCGGTAGATGGGAACGATATTGCGATCCCCGCCGCCCTCCGGCATCGGGATCGGGTGCGGCGGAGGCGGCTCGAAGGGACTAGCCAGCGACTGGGCAGCGAGCAGAACGCCGGCTGGTCCTGGCCGCCGGGCATGGGTGTTGCTCCAAACCTGATAGTCCCACGCGGAGATCCGGCCTGTTCGATCGAGGGTGCCCCGCACCTGGGCGACCATCGCCGGCCCATATGGTTCCCATTGCTGTTCCTGCTCGCGCATCCATTGCAGGCGGACCAGGCGGCCGGGCATGGCGCGGGCCAGCAGGGCGGCGTCGGCCGCCACGTCGTCGGCCCCGTCCTGGCCATAGCAGCCGGAACCCTCCACATGGATGCAGCGCACCTGCTCCGCCGGCATTCGCAGCATTTCGGCGATGGCTCCACGCAATGGAAACACGCCCTGCGAGTGGGTCCAGATAGTGAGTTCGCCAGAGTCGAACCGCGCCACCGCGCAGGACGGGCCAATCGGGCCATGGGCGAGATAGGGGCGCGCGTACTGCGCTTCCAAGCTCCGCCCTGTCGCCCCGGCATCCGCCCGCGCCCGCTCGCGCCGGTCCAGAACCACGATGTCCTCCGCCGGCATTCGCTGGAGGGTTGCCGTGATGTCGCCAGGCCGAGGAAGCGGGCGCCCCGGCGCCCAGCGCGCGCTGGCTGCCAAGGCGCGCATGGCTTGGATCGCCTGGAACTCCCGCTCGGCGATCACGCCGAGGAAGCTGCCGTCGCGCACCACGCGCAGCACGCCGGGCATGCGCTCGGCCTCGTCCGTGTCCGCCGCCAAAAGCTGCCCGCCATAGGCGAAGGGGCGCACCACTCGACCGTGGACCATGCCGGGCAGGGCGAGATCCTGCACATAGCTCGGAACGCCGGTCAGCTTGGCCGGGATGTCGAGACGGGGCATCGACCGGCCGATCAGGGTGAATCGCTCCGGCGGCTTCAACGCGTAAGGCGGCCGGGCAGGTTGGTGCAGGTCGACCCCGCCAGCGAGCGCGCCATAGGAGAGGCTCCGCCCATCGGGCGCGGAGACGGTGCCATCGCTGGTTGTCAGCGCGCCGGCTGGCACGTTCCACCGCGCCGCTGCCGCCGCAATGAGCAGGCTACGAACCTCCGCCCCAGCGTCGCGGATCGCCGTGCCGCTGTCCTGCATGGAATGGCTGCCCGCCGTGTACATCTCACTCGGCGTACGCGCGGTGTCGGCGGTGATCAGGGTGATCCGGGCGGGATCAACGTCCAGCTCTTCCGCCGCGACCTGTACCAGCGCGGTCTTGATCCCTTGGCCAAGCTCAACCTTGCCGGTGAGCACGGTGACGTGCCCATCGGGGTCAAGCCTGATCCAGGAATCCAGGTAGGGACTGCTGGAGAGGTCGCCAGCGAAGGGTGCTTCAGCGCCCAGGACACGCCCCGAGATCGCGAACCCGACCACGAGCGCCCCACCGCGCAGCACCGCGCGGCGCGACAGGGGCATCATTGGCTCGCCTCCGTTTTGCCCGAGGCCGCTTGCTGCTTGGGCCCGGCCATCTCGGCGCCAGCCCGGCGGATCGCGCGGAGGATGCGCATGTGCGTGCCACAGCGGCACAGATTGGGCTGCATGTGCGCGCGGATCTCGGCCTCGCTCGCTGCCGGGTTCCGCTCCAGAAGGGCTTGGGCACGCATCACCATTCCAGGGATGCAGTAGCCGCATTGCGCTGCCTGCTCGGCGATAAAGGCGCGTTGCAGCGGGCCGGGATTGCCGAGGGTGCCCAGGCCTTCGATGGTGCGCACGCGCCGGCCCTCGACGGCCAAAAGCGGCGTGATGCAGGAGAACACGGGCTCGTCGTCCAACAGCACCGTGCAGGCGCCGCACTGGCCAAGCCCGCAGCCGAACTTGGCCCCGACCAGACCCAGATCGTCGCGCAGCACATAAAGCAGCGGTGTCGCCGGGTCGGCCACCACCTCCCGCGTCCCGCCGTTCACCGAGAGCATCATCGTCGTTGCGCCTTCACCTGTTGCTCCAGCCCCGGCCAGGGCGGCTCGTCGGCGTCCTGACGCAACCAGTCGAGAACCTTGGCAATCTGTCCGTCGCTCAGGATCGTCGCAAAGCCAGGCATCCAGGCTCCACGCTGCTCAGGCGGCGGCTGGCGGCCTTCCAGGACAATACGAATCGCATCGGACGGATCGCTTCCGGTGATGGCGTGCGTGCGCGCCAGCAGGGGCAACCCGGCGAGCACGCGGGGCGAGCCGGCCGCGTGGCATCCGGCGCACGCCCCCTCGAACACCGCGCGCCCCGTGGTCGACGGCTCGGCTTGGAAGGGTAACGCCGCTAATGGCGAGGCCAGGGGGCGGTCAGGGCGGCCGCGAGCACGTGACGAGACATCGGCCGACTGCACCGCATTCGGTTTCTCCGCCCACGGGCTGGCCTGCGTCCGCGTGCCTATCGTTTCGGCCAAGCCATCTCAAGACCCGACGCGAGGCGAACGCGCAAGCGCCTGAACCGTTGTCCGATCGCCCCACGTGGCGCGGCGCGGCGCAAGCGGATCAGCACGCGCCGCCGGACCGGCGCGAATTTCGCAAGAAGCGCCGCGCGTGCCCGCAGGACCGCGTGATGGGTGCGCGCGAACCAGCGCACCCGCAGCAGGGCCGGCTCGCAGGCCTGATAGATCCAGACCAGGATCAGCGTCGCCACCCCTTTGCCCAGCACGACCAGCAGCGTCGCCGCGGCGACATGGCCCTTGGCCAGTAGGAACGCGGTGCCGAACTCCGAGACATGGCTGAATATCTCGGGGATCAGGAACAGCAGCAAGGCGAGGCTGGGCGGGAGCAGGCCCAGCCAGAAATGCAGCGCCTTGATAAGCGGCTGCCCGGCGACCGCGCGCAGCACGGCGCGCGAGCCCTGCCAGAGCACGTGCTCCCCCAGTACAAGCAGCAGTGCCGGCACCAGCAGAAGCACGTCCAGAAGCCAGACCAGAAGGCGCCGGGGCAGCGAGTCCATCATTCTCCCTCGTGCCAGAAGCTAGGGGCTCCGAGGGCAGCCGTGAAGTCAAAACGCTTGCCGAGCGCTTACGGCTGGCCTGGGCGCTTTTCCTGGTGCGGTGCTGGATGGGGCGGAGGCGCCGCGTGAGCCATGGGAGGCGGCGGCCCTTGGTGCGCCGGTGCGGGTGGCGGAGCGGCGGCGCGCGGCGGCTCCGCATGGACAGCGGCAGGAATCGCGTGAACAGCAGGTTGAGGTGCTGGAGCAGGAGCCGGGTGGGCGGCAGGCACGGGCGCCGGCGGGTGAAAAGCAGGTGCGGCCGGGGCTTGCGGATGAGCGACCGGTGCGGGCGGCGCTTGATGGGCGGCTGGCGCCACAGGCGGGCGGACCGTGATCGGTGCCGCCGTCACTGGATGGACGACGGGAGGAGCCTGGGAATGCGAAGGGGGCGGCACCGTGGCTCGGGCGGGCGAGACCGGCGACGGGGCGTGTGGCCCCGATGCTGGTGCCGGATGCGGCACTGGCGTCGGGGGCGGAGACGCGGCATGGGCCAAGGCTGGCGCGCCATGCACCGGCGCCTGAGGGGGGACGGGTGGGGCTGGCGCGTGCGCCGGGGTTGCGGCCCCGGCCTGGGCGGCGGGCTCGGGCGGCCTAGCACCCGGCGGGCGTAGCGGCGGAGCTGTGACAGGACGCAGCGCAGCGGCGCTGGCAGCTTGGGCCGGCACGGTGGCGGGCGGGGGCGCGTGCCCCCCCGTGCTCGCCGCTTCGCCATGCGGCGGAGCGGCCGCGTGGGATGGCGCAGTGCTCGAGGGGTTGGCCGGCCGAGCGATCTGCGCGCTTGGCGGTCCGCCATGTTGCAGGAGCGGAGGCGCCATGTGCCGGACCGTTGCCGCTGGCATGCCGGCGGGGGGCGCTTGGGTATGGATGACCGGACCTGGCGCGGCGGGCGCGGGAGTAGCCCCTGCCGGGGGTGGCACAGCGTTCACGGCGCGCGCCACTGCCGGCGTGACCCCCGCCGTCGCCGTGGTGGGCGGAACCGGCGAGCGCCCGACCACTGGCTGCGCGGCGGCCAGCACCTGTGGCGTTACCGGCCGGGCGGCACTCGCCACTGGCCGCGAGGTCGCCATCGCCGAAGCGGGCATCACGGTCGCGCCCGCGGCATTATGGAACTGGTTGATGCTGATCGTGTTCGTCGTGTTGGTGATGTTCGTGATCTGGGTGACGTTGGTCACATTGCGGACGTTCACGTCGCGCTCGTAGCGCGGCCCGGCGTGGAACCACGGACGGTAGACCTCGCCGGGGCCGAGCGGCACCCATCCGACGGAGCCGCTGCCGAGCAGCGCCGCCGCTGCGCCGACCGCCGCGCCGACTCCGAAGAACGTCACCAGCGCCGGCGCGTAGACCGGATAGAACGGCGCCTCGGCCACCGGCTCCGGCCGGCCGGGTAGCCAAGCCCAGCGCCCGCCGATGTCGGCCCAGCGGCCATAGTGGAAGGGCGCGAAGCCCCACGGCTCGGCATCGACCCATGTCCATCCCCAGGGGGCGACATAGGCCCAATGCCCTTCCCGGTATGGCACCCAGCCGGAACGCACCTCGGGATACCAGACCTCCCCGTATTGCGGGGTCTGCGACCATGTGCCGTACTCGGCCAACACAGTGCCGCCGGGCATTGCCGCAACCATAGGCGGGAGCTTCGCCCGTGCGGGCCGGGGCCGCTCCTCGTCCAGCACATGGTCGATGAATGGATCGCGCGCCGCAGCGACAGGCTGAACCTGGAACGGCGCCTCGGTTCCCGTGACCTCGGCGGCCTCCCCGGCCGATACGTTGCCTGTCAGGCCGTCGCTCAACGTGACCGCGCCGTCCAGCACGACAACCCGCGTCGGCGTCTCGGTGTCGCCGGCCAGCACGGCGTAGCGGCCGGGCTTGGCGATCATCACGGCGCCGCGCGGGGTGACGATTGTATAGGTCTCGCCCTCCATTAGGCCGCGGATGCGCACATACGCCTCGCCCTGAGGCAGGGTGGCGACAAAGTTGCGCTCATTGAGGGCGTCGACCTCGATCTCGGTCGCGCCGTTCATGACCAGGTCCGTGGCCGAGAGGTCGATCCGCGCCTCCGCGTCGGGCTCGGTCCAGAAGCCCTCGCCGGATGTGACCGGATAGTTCACCGCTGCCGGAGTCCACGTCTCGGCACCGTCCGGGTGGAAGGAGACGGTTCCGCGCGCGCCGGTCAGGGCACCGACGCGCGCGGGCGGCTCCATATCGGCGGCGGACGCCTGGGCGCGGGCAGGCGGCGGACCGAACGGAGCTGACAGGCCAGCAACTGCGGTGATTGCCGCAAGGCGGAACAGGGCGGTGTCGCGTCGCATGGGACTCTCATCTGTAACGATTGTGTTATCACGCCGAAGCGTGGCGAAATCGCGTCCGTCTGCGCCATCAGAACGCCGCGTACTCGCGCCAGTTAAGGAGGCGAATGTGAAGGAGCATTGAGCGATGCGCAGGCTGTTTCGTCCCCGCTTCCTGGCCCCCGTCCTGGCCATCGCCGCCGCGGCCGCGCTCGGCGGGTGCGTGGCCTATCCGGCTCCCGGCTACGGCCCGTATGGCTACGGCTACCCGGCCTATTACGCACCCGCCCCGGTCGTCGGGTTCAGCTTTGGCGGCTGGCACGACCACTGGCACTACCGCGACTGGCGCTGAGCCGGGGCCGGACGTCACCGGCACCTGCCGGCGAAGACGAACCAGCCGGCGTTCCACTCGAACGCGTTGACCCCAAGAGGCCCAGGAGCTTTCTCGGCTCCGCGCGCGCTCAGATCAGGCGCTGAACATACTCGCGCAAGCCGCGCCCGGCGAATGCCGGGGCGGGAATCCGGCGGATGCCGCGAGTGCCGTCCCATACCGCTCGCGCACGTCCTGCTCGCTACGGAAGTGCCGGACATGGGTGGGATAGTCGAAATTCGGCACGCTGGACGCGAATTCCGTGCCGCTCGGCCAGAGCGAGACAACGTCCAGATCGTCGTGGATGTGCTCCAGAACCTCGGCGCAAATGATGCAGCCGTAGTCGCCGCGGTAGCTCTCGGGTGAGAGGGCGTTGCCGACGAAGAAATCGGCCCGTGGCACGCGCGCTCGCGCGAGGGCGACCCCAGCCGGGCTGAAATCGAAGCCTCGATAGGTGATCGCCGCATTCCGGATCAGCAGCTCCGCCAGCAGACCGCTGCCGCAGCCGACCTCCAGCACCGACGTGGCGCCACTGGCGAGGACAAGTTGAAGCATGGCGCGAAACAACGGGGCATAGATCGCCCTGGCGCGCGCACCGCCATCCGACTCGACGGTCGCGTGGAGCGCGTCATAGACGCCGACGCTGGCTTCCTGGCCCACATCCGCCTCCCATCCGGCATTCTCCATGGCGCTACCGGACAGGCGTTGCCCGCCGCGTTCACGGCGCGCAAAACTGGCGCGAAATCGTGTGGGGAAGGTGAATGCTTGTCGAGTTGTCTGGCCGAGTCGCACTAATCACCGGGGCGAGCAAGGGGCTGGGCCTGGCCCTGGGGACCGAGTTCGCCGCCTCCGGCGCGGACGTGGCCATTCTCGCCCGCCGGCCCGATGTCCTACAGGAGGCCAAGAGCCAGATCGAGCGCACCGCGCGCGGCCGGGTGGTGGCGATCCCCTGCGATGTCGCCAAGGCGGCGGACTGCCGCGCCGCGTACGACTCCGCGATCGGCGCCTTCGGCAAGGTCGATATCCTGGTCAACAACGCCGGAACCTCGCGGGCCATGCCGTTCGAGCAGGTGACGGACGAGATCTGGCAGGAGGATTTGGATCTGAAGCTGTTCGCGGCGATCCGCCTGGCCCGCCTGGCACTGCCAGGGATGCGGGAGCGGCGCTGGGGCCGGATCATCAATGTGCTGAACATCGGGGCGAAGGCGCCGCGCGCCAATAGCGCGCCCACCGCCGTCTCACGCGCTGCCGGAATGGCGCTGACAAAAGTGCTGGCCACCGAGAACGCGCCGCACAACGTGCTGGTGAACGCGCTGCTGGTGGGCCAGATTGTCTCCGATCAGTGGGTGCGCCGCCACGCCGCCCAAGGCGCCAACACGCCGTTCGAGGACTTCGCGGCCAAGCTGGGCACGAACATCCCGCTCGGCCGCATGGGACGGGCCGAGGAATTCGCCGCCATGGCCTGCTTTCTGTGCTCCGACCACGCCGGGTTCACGACCGGCACCGCGATCAATATGGACGGCGGGGCCTCCCCGGTGGTGTAGAAGCCCCCGTCATCCGGGAGAGAGGCCATGGCTGCGAAGATCATCCCCGTCTCCGCGTTTGATTGCGTCGTGTTCGGCGCCACGGGAGACCTGACGCTCCGCAAGCTGCTACCCGCCCTATACTGGCGGTTCCGCGACGGACAAATGCCGGAGGGCTCGCGCGTCATCGGCGCCGCGCGCTCCGAGCTTGACGATTCAGAGTTCCAGGAGCGGGCCAGCGCCGCGCTGGAGGCGCATGTCGATCCGGTGGCACTTGAGCCGGAGACCGTGCGCCGCTTCCTCGCGCAGCTCTCCTATGTCTCGGTGGACGTGACGCGTCCGGGGGGTGGCTGGGACGCGCTGCGAGCCAGGCTGGAGCCGGACCGGGTTCGGGTCTTCTATCTTGCGGTCGCCCCCAGCCTCTATGGGCCGATCTGCCACAACATCGGTGCCCATGGCCTCGCGACGCCGGCCTCGCGCGTGGTCTTGGAAAAGCCGATTGGCCACGACCTCGAGTTGGCCCGCGCCATCAACGACGAGGTGGGCCAAGTCTTCAGCGAGGCGCAGACCTTCCGCATCGATCACTACCTGGGCAAGGAGACGGTGCAGAACCTGCTCGCGCTGCGCTTCGCCAACTCGATCTTCGAGCGGCTCTGGAACAGCGACGTCATCGACCATGTGCAGATCACGGTCGCCGAGACGGTCGGGCTGGAGGGACGCGGCGGCTACTACGCCCACGCCGGCGCGCTGCGCGACATGGTGCAGAACCATCTGTTGCAGCTTCTCTGCCTGATGGCGATGGAGCCGCCGGTCTCGCTTGATGCCGACCGGGTGCGGGACGAGAAGCTCAAGGTGCTGCGCGCCCTGCGCCCGCTGGAGCCGCACGATGTCAGCACGCTGACCGTGCGCGGCCAGTATGGGCCGGGCGCCGTGGATGGCCGGCCGGTGCCCGGCTACTTGGCCGACCTGGGCGAACCGTCCACGATTGAGACCTTCGTCGCCCTGAAGGCCGAGGTGCGGAGCTGGCGCTGGGCCAACGTGCCGTTTTACCTGCGGACCGGCAAACGCCTGCCTCAGAAGATGAGCGAGATCGTGGTACAGTATCGTGCCCTGCCGTTCTCCATCTTCCCCCCGACCCTCGCCGAGTTGCAGCCCAACCGCCTGGTGATCCGCCTCCAGCCAGAGGAGGGAATGCGGCTCGAGATGATGACCAAGGAGCCGGGGCCGGGCGGATTGCGGCTCACCCCCACCGGACTCGACATCAGCTTTGAGAAGACCTTCGGCCTGCGCTATCCGGATGCGTACGAACGGCTGCTCATGGACACGGTGCGCGGCAATGCCACCCTGTTCATGCGCCGCGACGAGGTGGAGACCGCCTGGACCTGGGTGGAGCCGATCCTGGAAGCCTGGGCCTCGCGCCCCGACCAGCCCCGCCCCTATCCCGCCGGAAGCTGGGGACCAACCGCCGCAATCGCGCTGATCGAGCGGGATGGGCGCACCTGGCACGAGGAAGCGGCGGCGGGCGGGTAGCCTCGGCTCAGCAACCGTCGCGCTGCCAGCGCTCAGTGGTCGTTGATCCGACAGGGTCATGGAGGGCGCGTAGCGGGCGTGAGGTAACGATCGGACGGGTTAGCCTCCGTTACCGCCCCATGCGCGGCCGCGCTTGTGCGGCACGCGCATGGGCTCTTCCGACGCCAGCCCGGCATCAAGCGGCGGCCGTGCGGCTGTAAGCCTATTCGGCCGCTTGGCGCGGTTCGGCCAGGGACTGCGAGGCTGTGTTTCGGCGTGCAATTTTGGCTCTCCGCGGTTTCTGGTGCAGGTGGTCGCTTGAGGTGGCGTGACCCCATATGGAGGAGGACAGCTTCCTTCTTCATTCCGTGCCGAGTTGCTCTCCCATCTCCTGCCCATGATCCCGGAGGGCCTGTTCGTCGAGCAGGTCCTTCCCGGGCTTGACCGCGTCGTCATTCTCTCCCGCCCGAAGTCGCTGACCTCCGTCTGCCCGCGCTGTGGCGCGGCGTCCGCGCGCGTGCATAGCCATTACCAGCGGACCCTGGCCGACCTGCCTTGGCAGGGACAGATCGTCGCCCTGCGCGTCCAGGCGCGGCGGTTCCGCTGCACGACCAGCGGATGCAAGCGCCGGATCTTTGCCGAGCGCCTTCCCGAAGTGACCGCACCGCGAGCGCGTCGGACCGCACGGCTGGCCGAGATCCAACGCCATATCGGTCTCGCGCTTGGTGGCGAAGCCGGATCTCGCCTGGCGCGCCGCCTGACGATGCCGGTTGGCGCCACCACCCTGCTCGGCATGCTCCGCCGCGGAGCGCCGGAGACCCCCGCCCAGGCTCCGCGGGTACTCGGGGTAGACGACTGGGCGTGGCGCCGTGGCAGGCGCTACGGCACCATTCTCGTTGACCTCGAGCGCCACCGTGTGGTCGACCTCCTGCCGGACCGCCGCGCCGACACGCTCGTCGCCTGGCTTAAGGCACATCCCGGAGCCGAGGTGCTCAGCCGCGACCGTGGCGGAACCTATGCGGACGCCGCAGGCCGGGGCGCGCCCGACGCCGTTCAGGTCAGCGACCGCTGGCACCTGCTGGAGAACTGCAGCAGCGCCCTGCTCGATGCTGTCCGGCGCCGCAGGCGCGAGGTGCGGTCCGCCGCGCAGCTGGATACCGCAGAGACGACCACGACCGTGGCACCGCCGATGACGAGTGCCGAACGGCGACACTGGGAACGGTGGCGCAGGCAACACGACATCTATGACGAGGTGATGCGCCTCCGGCGGGAGGGCATGCCGATCAAGGAGATCGTGCGCAGGCTGGCCATCGGAGGCAACACGGCCCGGCGTTGGCTGCGCGGCGCTGGGCCGGATCCCTTCCGCCCCCGCCGGAGCATGTTGGAGCCTTACCGCGCCACGCTCGAGCGACGCTGGGCCGAGGGGTGCCGCAATGGAACCCAGCTGTGGCGCGAACTGCGGGATGCCGGGTTCCAGGGCGGGCTGCGCGTCGTCACCGAATGGGCTACCCGGCAGCGCCTTGCAGGTCACCCCGGCCGGGCTGACTCCTGCTTCACGGTGCCGCCGCTACGGCGCGTGGCTCGGATGCTCACCGCCGACCCGTCCACGCTGCAGGCGGAGGAGCAGCAATATCTCAATCAGTTGCTCGCCACCTCGGCGCCTCTTGCGCTGGCACGTGATCTCGCCCTGAGCTTCGCGGCCATCGTGCGCGAGCGGAAGAGCGACGAACTCGACCGCTGGCTGGCCGACGCGGCCGAAAGCGAGATGCGGTCGTTTGCCGGCGGGCTCAAGCAGGATGAAGCTGCGGTTCGGGCTGCGCTTGAGATGCCGTGGAGCAACGGGCAGACCGAAGGCCAGATCACCAGGCTGAAGCTGATCAAGCGGCAAATGTATGGGCGAGCCAAGCATGACCTGCTGCGGGCTCGGGTTCTGCAAGCGGCCTGATCCGGACAACTGCTGCACCAGAAACCGCGGAGAGCCCAATTTTGACCCCCTGAGCCGGGGGATCGGCGTGCAATTTTGACCCCTGAATGTGTGGCTGCTGGGCTGCCTGCTTCAGTTCGAGGTGGGCGGTGGGGGATGCTGATTGTGGAGACGGTCGGCCGGATCAGACGCGAGCATTTCGTCAGGGGCAAGTCGATCAAGGAGATCGCGCGTGACCTGAAGGTGTCGCGCAACACGGTTCGCAAGGTGCTGCGGTCGGGCGAGACGTCGTTCTCGTATGAGCGGGAGGTTCAGCCGCGTCCCAAGATCGGGCATTGGAAGGCGGAGCTGGACAAGCTGCTGACGAAGAACGCCGAGAGCGGGACGCGCGAACGGCTGACGCTCGTTCGCCTCTTCGAGGAGTGGCGAGGGTTGGGCCACGACGGCGGCTACGCCGCAATTCGCCGCTATGCCCGGCTTTGGAGCGGGCAGCACGCCGGACAGACGGCCGAGGCGTATGTGCCGCTGTCGTTCGCGCCGGGTGAGGCCTACCAGTTCGACTGGAGCCACGAAGCCGTCCTGATGAGCGGCGTCACGGTGACGGTGACGGTCGCGCACATTCGCCTGTGCCACAGCCGCATGATGTTCGTTCGCGCCTGCCCGCGCGAGACGCAGGAGATGGTGTTCGACGCCCGCGAGCGGGCGTTTGCCTTCTTCAAGGGCGCCTGCACACGCGGCGTCTACGACAACATGAAGACAGCGGTGGAGGCGGTGTTTGTCGGCAAGGACCGGCAATACAATCGCCGCTTTCTGCAGATGTGCGCCCATCACCTGGTGGACCCGGTTGCCTGCACACCGGCCGCGGGCTGGGAGAAGGGCCAGGTGGAGAGCCAGGCCGGCTTGGTGCGCGAGCGCTTCCTCACGCCACGGCTGCGGGTGAACAGCCACGACGAACTGAATGGTTGGCTGTTGGACAAGTGCATCGCCTACGCCAAGGCGCATGCCCATCCGGAGCGCCCCGAGCAGACAGTGTGGGAGGTGTTCGAGGACGAGCGGCCAAAGCTGGTTCCCCACTGCGGTCGCCTCGACGGCTTCCACGCGCTGGCGGCCTCGGTGTCGAAGACCTGCCTGGTCCGCTTCGACAAAAACAAGTGCTCGGTCAGCGCCGGGGCGGTCGGCCGACCTGTCGAGATCCACGCCTATGCCGACCGGATCGTCATCCGTCAGGACGGACGCGCCGTAGGGGAACATCGCCGCCGCTATGGACGGGGCGAGACAATCTACGATCCTTGGCATTACGTGCCGGTGCTGGCCCGCAAGCCTGGCGCCCTGCGCAATGGCGCGCCGTTCAGGGACTGGATCCTGCCCGCGGCGATGGAGCGGGTGCGGCGTCGCCTTACCGGATCTGACGATGGTGACCGGCAGATGGTCGCCATTCTGGCAGCCGTGCTGACCGACGGGCTGCCGGCGGTCGAAGCGGCCCGCGCGCAGGCGATGGCCGAAGGCGTCCATTCCTCCGACGTGATCATCTGTACTAGCTAGGATTTAATCTGACAATCTGGTTTGTTTGGTGCGGGCAACCCGGGACCGGAGGACAGGAATGTCTCGCTCCGGTCGCCCAGAACCGAGGAGCCGACCATGACCAACGAACGCAAGGTAATCCGGGCCAAGGTAGGCCTGCTGGAGCTGGCCAAACAGCTCGGCAATGTGTCGCAGGCCTGCAAGATCATGGGATACTCGCGCGACAGCTTCTACCGCTTTCAGGAGCTCTACGAAAAGGGCGGCGAGATCGCGCTGGCGGAGATGACCCGGCGCAAGCCAATCCTGCGCAATCGGGTGGAGCCGGCCATCGAGCAGGCGGTCGTCGAGCTGGCCGTCGAGCAGCCGGCCTTTGGCCAAGTCCGGGTGGCCAAGGAGCTGAAGAAGCGCGGCCTGACGATCTCCCCGGCCGGGGTGCGCTGTGTCTGGCAGCGCCACGACCTGGAGACCATGAAGAAGCGGCTCCAGGCACTCGAGGCCAAGAGCGCACAGGACGGCCTGGTGCTGACCGAAGCCCAGGTCGCCGCCTTGGAGCGGGCCCGGCAGGACAACGAGGCGCATGGCGAGTTCGAGAGCGAGTGTCCGGGCTACTGCCTGGCCCAGGACACCTTCTATGTCGGCACGCTCAAGGGGGTCGGGCGGATCTATCAGCAGACCTGCGTCGACACCCACTCCAAGGTGGCGTTCGCCAAGCTCTACGACCGCAAGGCCCCGATCACCGCCGCCGACCTGCTGAACGACCGCGTGGTGCCGTTCTTCGACGAGCACGGGGTCAAGCTGTCCCGCGTGCTGACCGATCGCGGCACCGAGTATTGCGGCACCTCGCAGGCCCACGAATACGAGCTCTACCTGGCGATCGAGGACATCGACCACAGCCGGACCAAGGCAAAGAGTCCGCAAACCAGCGGGATCTGCGAGCGCTTCCACAAAACGGTGCTGCACGAGTTCTATCAGGTCGCCTTCCGCAAGCGCATCTACAGCAGCATCGAGCAGCTACAGGCCGATCTCGATGTCTGGGTTAGCAGCTATAATGAGCAACGCCCTCATCAGGGCCGCTGGTGCTACGGCAAGACCCCGATGCAGACCTTCCTTGACACCCTCCCGCTCGCCAGGGAAAAAATGCTCAACGCCGCCTGACGTCGGTCAGACATGATCCATCCGACACCATACAGGCCAGCTGTCCGATCAAATGTCAGCTAGTACAGATCATCAACATCCTCACCCGGCAGCGCGATCCCGGACCGACCGCCGTCATCGCCACGCCGGATGCGCTGACCCTTCGGCATGTGCCCGCCGCCGATTGCGCCCGATACGATCAGCTCAGGAGCCGATGAGCATGGAGCGGACCGAAGTCCTCGACATGATGGGCACGCTGAAGCTCTTCGGCATGAGGGGCGCCTGTGACGAGGCCCTGGCCGCGGCGATCAAGCGCAAGCACGAACCGCAGCGCTTCGTCGGCGACCTGCTCAAGGCCGAGATATCCGAGAAGCAGGCACGCTCGATCAGGTGCCAGATGACTATCGCCAAGCTGCCGCTCGCCAAGGATCTCGACGACTTCGCCTTCAAGGGAACGCCGATCGACGAGAGCCTGGTGCGCGATCTCGCCGGCGGCAACTTCGTCGCGCAACAGCGTAACGCGGCCCTGGTCGGCGGAACCGGTTCCGGCAAAACGCACTTGGCCATCGCGATCGCGCGAAGCTGCATCCGTGCCGGATCGCGCGGGCGCTTCTTCAACACCGTCGACCTGGTCAACCGCCTCGAGGCTGAGGGCCGCGCTGGACGTCAGGGACGCCTCGCCGACTTCCTGACCCGTCTCGACTTCGTGGTCCTCGACGAGCTCGGCTACCTGCCGTTCGCCCAAGTCGGCGGGCAACTGTTGTTCCACACCGTCAGTCGCCTTTACGAACGCACCTCGGTGATCGTCACCACGAACCTCGCCTTTGGTGAATGGCCGAGCGTGTTCGCGGGCGACGCCAAGATGACCACCGCGCCGCTGGATCGCCCAACCCATCACTGCGACATCGTCGAGACCGGCAACGACAGCTGGCGCTTCAAGAACCGCGCCTGAGCTTCACAAGCAACCGCCAGGGCTTGCACCGGTGGGTCCACGGGGGACCCCCCGCGCGCCGCTGCGCCAGCCTCTGCATGGGCACTCCGCAACGCGAGGGTCTCCCCTATGGACTACCGGCACAAGCAAACAACACGGGGTCACGATTGGACGCCGATCCGGGGTCAAAGTTCGGCTCTCCGCGGTTTCTGGTGCAGCAGTTGTCCGGATCAGGCCGCTTGCAGAACCCGAGCCCGCAGCAGGTCATGCTTGGCTCGCCCATACATTTGCCGCTTGATCAGCTTCAGCCTGGTGATCTGGCCTTCGGTCTGCCCGTTGCTCCACGGCATCTCAAGCGCAGCCCGAACCGCAGCTTCATCCTGCTTGAGCCCGCCGGCAAACGACCGCATCTCGCTTTCGGCCGCGTCGGCCAGCCAGCGGTCGAGTTCGTCGCTCTTCCGCTCGCGCACGATGGCCGCGAAGCTCAGGGCGAGATCACGTGCCAGCGCAAGAGGCGCCGAGGTGGCGAGCAACTGATTGAGATATTGCTGCTCCTCCGCCTGCAGCGTGGACGGGTCGGCGGTGAGCATCCGAGCCACGCGCCGTAGCGGCGGCACCGTGAAGCAGGAGTCAGCCCGGCCGGGGTGACCTGCAAGGCGCTGCCGGGTAGCCCATTCGGTGACGACGCGCAGCCCGCCCTGGAACCCGGCATCCCGCAGTTCGCGCCACAGCTGGGTTCCATTGCGGCACCCCTCGGCCCAGCGTCGCTCGAGCGTGGCGCGGTAAGGCTCCAACATGCTCCGGCGGGGGCGGAAGGGATCCGGCCCAGCGCCGCGCAGCCAACGCCGGGCCGTGTTGCCTCCGATGGCCAGCCTGCGCACGATCTCCTTGATCGGCATGCCCTCCCGCCGGAGGCGCATCACCTCGTCATAGATGTCGTGTTGCCTGCGCCACCGTTCCCAGTGTCGCCGTTCGGCACTCGTCATCGGCGGTGCCACGGTCGTGGTCGTCTCTGCGGTATCCAGCTGCGCGGCGGACCGCACCTCGCGCCTGCGGCGCCGGACAGCATCGAGCAGGGCGCTGCTGCAGTTCTCCAGCAGGTGCCAGCGGTCGCTGACCTGAACGGCGTCGGGCGCGCCCCGGCCTGCGGCGTCCGCATAGGTTCCGCCACGGTCGCGGCTGAGCACCTCGGCTCCGGGATGTGCCTTAAGCCAGGCGACGAGCGTGTCGGCGCGGCGGTCCGGCAGGAGGTCGACCACACGGTGGCGCTCGAGGTCAACGAGAATGGTGCCGTAGCGCCTGCCACGGCGCCACGCCCAGTCGTCTACCCCGAGTACCCGCGGAGCCTGGGCGGGGGTCTCCGGCGCTCCGCGGCGGAGCATGCCGAGCAGGGTGGTGGCGCCAACCGGCATCGTCAGGCGGCGCGCCAGGCGAGATCCGGCTTCGCCACCAAGCGCGAGACCGATATGGCGTTGGATCTCGGCCAGCCGTGCGGTCCGACGCGCTCGCGGTGCGGTCACTTCGGGAAGGCGCTCGGCAAAGATCCGGCGCTTGCATCCGCTGGTCGTGCAGCGGAACCGCCGCGCCTGGACGCGCAGGGCGACGATCTGTCCCTGCCAAGGCAGGTCGGCCAGGGTCCGCTGGTAATGGCTATGCACGCGCGCGGACGCCGCGCCACAGCGCGGGCAGACGGAGGTCAGCGACTTCGGGCGGGAGAGAATGACGACGCGGTCAAGCCCGGGAAGGACCTGCTCGACGAACAGGCCCTCCGGGATCATGGGCAGGAGATGGGAGAGCAACTCGGCACGGAATGAAGAAGGAAGCTGTCCTCCTCCATATGGGGTCACGCCACCTCAAGCGACCACCTGCACCAGAAACCGCGGAGAGCCAAAGTTCGACGCCGATTGACACCCCGGCCACCTCGACCACCGTGCGGCCCTGCGCCAGCAGCCAAATCGCCTGGGTGTGCCGCGCCTCGGTCACGGTTTGCGCCGCGCGGAACCGCGCCGCCAGTTCCGCCACACTCAGGTGCTCGGCAATCCGTGCCATCATCCCCCCGTTCAACCGCCCGCGGCATAGGCCCGCTCCGCGCAGCCGCCACTCTAAGCCGAACCTATCACCCGGATTTAGTATGACACCGACGCAAGCGGCGATCGGTATCAATCCAAAACCGATAAGGAACGGACGATGACCGGGTCCGCCTGCGCGATCTAGCTCAGCGAAGTGGCGCATCAGGTTTGATGCAACTTGCCTCAGGCCGTACGGCTGCTCATAGATCTGGATGCAGTGGCGGCGAATGTGCGCAGTTCGACTGGCACCGCGCCCTGCGCGCGCATGCGCTCCACCGGCCCGGCTTCGGCCAGGGCGCGGGCGAGGCCGTCCGCCCCGCCGAACTGAAAGCCGAGCTGCGTCGCATAGGCCCCGCAGGCCGCCTGACGCGCTAGCATGTCTCCCGCGGCCGCGTACTCGGGAAGCAGCGCCATCTCCGCCCCGAAGGGCTGGGCGGAATAGCGCTGCGGCCGCGCCGCGTAGGGGAAATCGATCCACCACAGCACCGCCACGCCGCCCGGCAGCGCCCGGCGCAGCGCGCGCACGAGTTGCACATGATCCACATGGCTGCCCACGGCCTGTGGCGCGAGCACGAGGTCGGGCCGTGGCGACAGCCCCCCGCCAAGGCCTGCGCCAGCGGCGCCTCTACCGGATCCTCGGCGCGCGCTGGCCCGAAGAGCGCATGGGCGTCGCCATAGCCGCGATGCGGCGCCTCCGCGAAGGGCAG
The DNA here is from genome assembly GCA_963818725.1 of uncultured Pseudomonadota bacterium. Lineage (GTDB taxonomy): Bacteria > Pseudomonadota > Alphaproteobacteria > Acetobacterales > Acetobacteraceae > DATFDN01. The sequence continues at coordinate 500,086 of CAWFTU010000002.1, forward strand.
CCAGAGAGGGCGGGCGCCGAGGCTGCGGCACGCCTGCGCGTCCTCGGCGCGGCGAAGCGCCATGTAGTCCGCCTCTCGTGGCAAGCCCTTGTCGGTCTGGCAGGCGAGCGCGAAGCCGGTTGGGTTTGGGACCGAAAGCGTGAAGGCGGTGCAGACCGTGACCTCCCAGCCCGCAGCGGCAAGCCGCGCCAGAGAGCCGCCACAGGAGAAGGCGGCATCGTCCAGGTGCGGCGAGAGCGCGAGGGCGCGCGGCACGGGCGCTACAGCAGATGCGGCGTGGCGCGGAAGCGGCAATCAGGGTCGCGGGGCACAGGATGGGTTCGAAGCGCGTGTCAGGCTTCTGCCCGCGCACCGCGGCATAGACTTCCATGATCTGGCGGCCGACCGCCTCCAGGAATAGGTCCGGCGGCATTCCTCCAACGCTGTCGCGGCAAGGCGCCGCCGAAGCGGCGCGTCCTCGATCACGCGGCGCAGCGCCTCGGCCAAGGCGGGGACGTCGCCGGGTCGCACCAGCAATCCGTTCTCGCCGTCGCGCAGGCAATCGACCACGCCCACCGCGAAGCACGAGACACTGGGCAAGCCGGAGGCCATCGCCTCAAGGATGGTGTTGGAGAAGCCCTCGGCATACCCGCTTATCGGCCAATCGACCCGCTCTTGTACTTTGCAGCAGGGAAGCGCAAAGTCGCTCTGAACGCGGCGTCTCGGAGCAGAATGATGCGGGCAATCATGAAGGGGCTGACGGACGTTGAGTTCGAACGACTTACGGGACGGAGGGTCAGTGTCTGGCGGCGTTGGTGGCGGCGCGCCAACGCGAAGGAATGCCTTGCCCGCGCTGCGCCAATCTGAAGAGCTATGTCTACGGCCGCCGTGTCGGCTGCACGCGCTGCGGCCGACGTTGGTCGGTCACCGCGGGCACCGTGATGGCGGACACCAAGCTGCCTCTGACCACTTGGTTCCGCGCCATGCACCTGATGAGCAGCACCAAACAGGCGATCTCGGCGGTCGAGCTCGGCCGCAGGTTGGGCCTGGGCTATGAGACGGCCTGGTATCTGCACAAGCGGCTCCGCCACGCCATGACCGAGCGGACGGAGCGCTATTCGCTCGGGGGCGCGAGCGACGACGATGCCGCGCCGCCGGTAGTGGAGGCGGATGACGTGTGTCTGGGAGGTGAAAGGAACCAAGGCAGCGGAACCGAAGGCAAGACCTGCGTCATCGTCGCCTGCGAGCGGCATGCGGACGGGCGCATGGGCCATGTCGCGATGCGCGCGGTCAGCGCCTTCTCCAGCGAGGCGGTGGCCGCGTTCCGCGATGCCCACATCGCCGCCGGCGCGACTGTGCACACGGACGGCTTGCGGGCGTTCAACGCCTTCGGTGAAGCCGGGCGGACGCATGTCGCCACCGTCACCGGCGGCGGGCGTCCGGAGCGCGAGCGCAGCGCCCCGTTCTTCACCGTCAACACCCTGGTCGCCAATCTCAGTACCGCGCTCAAGGCCACCCACAAGCGGCTCTCCCCCAAGCATCTGCCCGACTATCTCGGCGCCTTCTGCTGGACCACCAACCGGCGCCGCAACATGCGAGGCATGGTCAACGCGCTTTGCCGTGCCGTCGCTGCGTCGTCCCGTCTGACCCGCAAAGGCGTCTACCCGTGACGGGTCGATTGGCCGATAAGCGGGCTCGGCATAGGTCGGGCTGACAAAGACATCGGCCTCGCGATAGAGCGCCGGTGCCGCATCGTAATCGACATAGCCGGTGAAGGCGACGTCCAGGCCGAGCCGCTCCGCCAGCGCGCGCGAGCTGTCGTAGTCCGGTCCGATGCCCGAAATGCTGGCGGCGAAGGGCACGCCCTGTCCGCGCAGCAATGCCAGAGCCTCCAGGAAGTCGAGCGAGCCTTTCCGCCGATCCACGCGACCGTGATACAGCAGCCGTACCGGGTTCGCCGCGTCGCCAGGCTCGCGGCCCGGCGGTGGACGGAAACGAGTTACGTCCACCGCGCCGGGAACGATGATGAAGCGGTCGCGGGAAACGCCGAGACGGTCCACGACCTCCTGCGAGAAGCTTTCGCAGCCGATCAGCAAGGCGTTCGCGTGATTCAGCACGTTCAACATGCCGACCCGGTGTGTCTCACAGCAACTGCCGACCCAATGCCCGTCGCCGCCCTGGATGGAGACGACAGTGGGCACGCCGGCCTCCCGCGCGGCGAGCAGCACGGCCCAGCCATTGGGATAGCCGTACTGCGCGTGCAGGACGTCAAAGGGCCGCTTGCGATGCTCGGTCAGGATCGTGGCCACCATGTCGTCCACGTCCCGCTCGAAGTCGGCGCCGCCCGGCTCGGCAAAGGCCTCCTCGCCGAGGGAGCGGCGGCCGATCACGGTTGCGCCCGGAATTTCAGGCGGGGGCCCGCCGCCATAGACCCGAGTGCCCGTGGGGTCCGCGCGATACTGGCTCACCATCGTCACGTCGTGGCCCGCGGCAACAAGCTGGCGCAGCAGGTTCGTCGCGTAGACGCTCATGCCGCTGATCGCCGGGAAGAAGCGACGGCTGCAAAGCAGAATCCTCATCGGGCGGCCTTTTCCCCTTGGCAATGGCGCAGCCAGTCCAAGGACTGCGGGATCATGCGGTCGGCGCGGTGGCTCTCGCGCGAGAGTTCGACGCAGACCAGGCGGGCGAACCCGATCGCCTCCAAGGCGCCCAGGCAGGCAGGGACGTCCATGTCGCCCTCGCCAAAGGGCAAGTGGGTGTGCTCGCCCCAGCGCATGTCCTCGATCGCCACCGTGCCGAGATGGGGCGCGAACTCGTGTATCGCCGCTGCCGGCTCCCTTTCCTGCGTGACCAGGCAATGGCCGAGATCGACGGCGAGGGTGATGCCTGGCAGGTGCTCGCGCAGCAGCGCCCAGTCGTCCAGCGTTTCCACCAGCATGCCCGGCTCGGGCTCCAGCGCCGCGGTCACGCCGCGTCGCGCCGCGTGCTCCAGAACCTGCGCGATGCCATCCAGCAACCAGCCCGCTGCCTCGCCACGGTCCACCCCAGGCCGAGGCACGCCCGCCCAGAACGAGACCGCCTCGGCGCCCAGGGTGGCGCCGATGTCGATCGCGCGCTGAAGGAAAGCGATCCGTCGCGCGCGACCCTCCCGCTCCGGAGTCAGGAGCGTCGGCTCGTGCTTGGCGCGAGGATCAAGCAGAAACCGCGCGCCAGTCTCGATCACGCAGCCAAGCCTGCGCGCGTGCAGATCGCGCGCCAGGGCCTCGGTCCGGGCCACCCAGCCCTCTCCCGTCGGGTCAAGGTGATGGTGATCGAGGGTCAGCGCCACGCCGCCGTAGCCTGCCTCCGCAATCAGGGCGATGGCGTCGTCGAGGCGGTGATTGGCCGCGCCATTGGTGTTGTAGGCGAACCGCAGCGCCATGGTCAGGCCGCCCCGAGACGTCGTTGCAGCAGAAGCTGCGCGGAGAACGGCCCGCTCTCGCGATAAAGCGCGTAGAGATCTTCCACGAGCCGGTCCGCGAGCGCCGCGTCGAACCAGGCCGGGCCCCCGCAGCGCTCTTCGTCCTGCGGCCGGAGCAGGACGCGCGTGGCGCCGCCGCGCGGGGCATCGAGCACGAGCGTGTCGCGACGCTCGCGCAGCCGGCGCACGCCGCGCCAGCCGATCCGGTGATAGCTCATTGTCTCGCTCTCGAGACCAGGAACAATGGTCTTCACGACCTTCACCGGCGTGTCTGGCGGCGAGCAATCCACCCAGAGCACCTCCAGCCCTTCCGTCTCCAGGCGGCCGGTCAGCCAGCGCAACCTGTCCTCGGGGTCCGCCGCCGCCGCCGGGCCGGAGTCTGGAAGATCCGAAAGGCGCACGCGCCGGCGCTCCGAGAAGACGCTGCTTGAAAGCCGCCCGCGCAGTTCGTCAGCATCCTGCGCGACCCAGTCGGCCATCGCCTCCAGCGCGCGGCGCTCCTCGTCCAGCATGGCGACGCTGATCTGCCGTTCCACATATTCGCGCGGCATGACCCGGCGCAGCGCCTCGATCGGCCCATGCGTGGCGGCCTTGCGCGAGCGCGAGCCGCAGAACTCCAGCAGCGCCTTGCGCAGCGATCGCCCCCGGTCCGGGTGCGCCGCCTCGCCGCACGCCGTCACCTGGATCGGTGCTGTCGGCGTGCCGCGATCGTCGCCCACGACATACACGTTCGGAATGCCGAACTCGGTGCCCGCAAGCTTGACCGTGACGCCAATGCCCACGCGCCGCAGCCGTTCCAGCAGCGCCGCCACCTCCACATCCGCCACTGCATCGGTCTCGATCACCACGCCCTGGTCCAGCGCGCGATAGGTGAGGACGTTGCCATCGCGTTGCAGCAATTCCATCACGCCGTGCGCGATGGCGTGGCCGTAGTCGAATCCGGCGCCGAGCCCGTTGGTAATAGGCGTAATCAACCGAGACATCTCGCCGAGCTGGTAGGGATAGGCCGCGACCCATTCGCGCGGCACCAGCACTGTTTCATCGGTCGGCCAGCGTCGCGCCTCTACCCAAGGGAGCGGCATGTCCGCTGTGTAAGAGCTTCCCGCCGGCAAGCAGAGCGTCAGCGGGTCGGCCACGCCGCGCGGACCATGCGCGCGCGCGAGCTCGGCATAGGAGGCGACGGTCCGGGGCGCCCGCTTCACCCAGGCGCCGACATGCACCTCCTCGCACAACTCGCCCAAGGCCCCGACCTCTGCCTCCACCGGAGTGAAGCCGTAGCCGTAGCCGATGGTGGCTGGCTCGTTCTCCAGGATCAGGTTGGCCTGCACCACGGGAACGCCCACGCGGTCCAGCCCGTCGATGCGAAAGACCGAAACATGGCTGTTCGGCGGCATGGTGGCGCGGAAGGCGTCCGCGACCGCGCACAGGTGTTCCGTGCCGCTCATCGCGCGATCCTCCGGCTTAGCTCGTCCATGGGAATGTGGCGCACGCCCGGCGGGCCACGGAGCTGGTCGTCCAGCACCGCCAGCGCGATCTCGCGCGTGACGCCGGGGGCGTACTCGAAGGGGGTGCAGACCGTGTCGAACGCGAGCGGCGCGATGGTCTCGCGGTAGCGCCGGATCTCGGCCGGCGTCAGGGGGATCGCCTTGTGGAACGCCTTATGGGTGGAAACGGCCAGGTTCTTGCCCGCCGCGTCCTGGTCCACCTTGAAGGCGTCGCCACAAAACAGGATGTGCCGCCGCGCGTCGTGCAGAACCGCCTGGCCCTCGTAATGGCCACCCACGTGGTACAGCACCATCCCAGGGAGCAACTCCAATGCCTCGTCGTAGGGCCAGATGACGCGAAACGCCTTGGTGAGTCGCAAATCGTCCTTTTGGATCGCCACCACCTCCGGTTGGAAGGCGTCCTGGAGCTGCCACAGCGCGCCGTAGCCATGCACGTGGGAGGCCGCGAGGAAGCGGATGCCGCCGAGCCGCTTGATCTCGGCCAGCATGTCGTCGGTGTAGAAGGGCGCTGCCTCGAAAGCCAGGTTGTCCTCGGGGTGCAGCAGCAGCCAGCCGGTACCATTCAAGCCCAGCGGCGGGGTGGTGGAGAACGCAACCATGTCCTCGCGCAGCCGTCGCCAGTGGCCGCAGAGCATGGCGCCCACGTCCTCTACGGCGAGAAAGCGCCAGCCATCCTCCGGCAGGTCGTTGCGCGTATCGGTGCAGACCGGGCAGTCGGGGGGCGGCGCGAAGTAGCGCTGCCAATGCCCGCAATTGGCGCAGGCATAGGGTCTCAGGGGCATGGCGCGGCGCCCTCCTGCGCATAGGCGCGCGCGAGCAGCGCCATCGTGTTCAGATCCCGCGCGGCGCTGAAGTCGCCGCGCCCCTCTGTGACGAAGCGGGCGAAGGCCGCCATCTGGCGCGCGAAGGGCGAGGCGTTGGCGTCCGGCACCGGCAGGGGCCTCCGCAGGCCCAGGCGGCCGTCAACCAGCCACACGTCGCCGCCCGGCGTCTGCCCCATGGTCCGCTCGGCCAGGATCTGCCCGCGTGTGCCCAACACCTCCAGGCGTCGCCGGGGCAGCGCCTCTGGGCAGTTGTAGGCGACATGAAGTTGCACCAGCACACCGCACGAGGTACGGCCGATCAGCGCAGCGCCGTCATCGACGGAATAGCGCTGCACGCGCCGCTGCGTCAGTGCCGCGATCTCTTCCACCGGCTCCCCGAGCAGGAACTGCACCAGGTCAAGCCCGTGCGGGGCCAAGTCCATCAGCGCGCCGCCGCCGGCCCGCGCCGGGTCCGCGCGCCAATTATCGGGCGCCCAGCCCGCGTCCAGCCAACAGGCGTAGACAATGCGGACCGCCGTGACGGTGCCGATCGCGCCGGCCGCGATCGCCTTGCGAACCGCCGCATGCGCGGGTTGGTGGCGCTGGTCGAAGGCGGTGCCGTAGGGCACGCCGGCCCGCGCGACGGCTGCCGCCATGGCCCCGGCATCGGCAAGGGTCGCCGCCATCGGCTTCTCGCACAGCACCGGCTTGCCGGCCGCCGCCGCGGCCTCCACTGCCGCGCGGTGAAGGTGGTTGGGCGTCGCGACATAGACTGCCTGCACCGCGGGATCGCCTAATAGCGCCTCGGCTGTGGTGTAGGCGCGGGCACCTGTTGGCCCGGCCGCGCAACGCGCCACGGGATCGGGGTCGGCGACAGCGGCCAGGTGTCCGCCCGCGGCGCGGATGCCTGGTCCGGCATAGTCGCGCGCGACCCAGCCAAAGCCGATCACGCCGCAGGCCAGCGGAGCGGGATCATCGTTCCGTCCGTCTCTTTCCCCGGCCCCCTTCTGCGAGGGGAGGGGGTGAAAAGCGCCGGGCGGACAAGCTCCTCTCCCCTTGCGGGAGGGGTGGAACACCGCATTGTCAGCGGCGAGACGCCCTCGCATTGTCACCAGCGCTCCGGCAGGTCGAGCAACTCGCGCCGTCGCGCTGGCCCGGACATGGCCGCATTTGACACCGCGACAGGCGGGACAAGGCTCCGGGACGGATACGTGGCGCGTGGGCCGTACTCGCGGCCGTAGCGCTCCGACGGCCAGGTGATGTGACCATCCTCTTGGTAAAGAGGATTGCGCCGCAGCGTCGCGCCTGACGGTGGCAAGGCCAGCAGTCCCCCCACGGCGCGCGGCGGGGCGAGACCAGGGCCGAGGGCGGCCGCGAACGCCTCGACGTCGCGCAGCGCCTCGGCCGGCGCGGGACGCGGCGCGCGGCCGTCGGCCAGGGCACCGGTGAGCTCAGCGTCGTCATACAGCAGCGCGTCCGGGAACAACGCCGCCATGTCCGCCGCCGTTACCGCAGCGCCGGCCGAGAGATTGGGCCATTCGCGGTTATGCACATGGCCGACGGCCAGCAAACCACGCGAGGGATCGAGCAGGTCACGCAACCGGGCCAGGATCGCGGGCTTGGGCTCCAGGAAGTAGAAAGCGTCGTGACACGCGACGAGATCGAAGCGCCCCATCGGCGGCCAGGGCTGCGCCGCGTCCAGGCAGAGCAGCCGCGCTTGCGGGGCCACCCAGTGCCGGGCGACCCAGAGCTTGGCGAAGACCACGTCCACGCCCGTCGTCGCCACGCCGAGACGCGCCAGCTCCCGCAGGTGGTGGCCGATGCCGCAGGCCAGCTCGAAGGCGTGGCGGGGCGCGGTCCAGTGGGCCTCCATCAGCGCCAGCCCCGCGAGGAACGTGGGGTCGGACCAGCGGTGCGCGAAGTAGTCGCCAAGCGGCCCCCAGGCGAGCAGCGCCATAGCCTCGCGCAGCGTGAGCCGGTCACGCGCGCGGATCAGTTCGCGTAATGCCGCAGGGTCGGCGGTGGGACCGCGCCACCAGTCATCCTGGTCGGCGAGCAGCGCCACCAGCGCACCCTGGCCATCGCCCGCGTCGAGTCGCGCCAGCGCTTCCATGGCCAGGGCCTCGCGTCCCGCCCGCAGGAAAGGAATGCCGTCCGGCGCCGGCCAGCGGCATCGCGGACGGAGTGCGGCGTGTCGGGCGCGAAACCGCCGTTCACGCGGCCAGTCCCATCCGACTCAGCACCGCGTCCTGAAACGGCTTCACCGGACCCGCATGCACCAGTTCCATCTCTTCCAGCGCAAAGGCCATGGTGGTGCCCGCGGCGCGCAGGTGGTGCTCCACTTGCAACACGCGGTCGAGCGTATCGGCGGCGTGGAACGCGCAGCCCTCCGGAGAGTCGGCGTCCGGCAGGATGCGCCGCGCCGCCTCGACCCGGGCGCGCGGCTCGGGGCCGAGTTCCTCCACAAGGCGATGGAGGTCGCGCGCGCCATGGCTGGCTCTAGCCACGCGCCCAGCATTGTCTCGCCGGCGAAGCCGGAATCCGGCAGCAGTGCGTTGTGCAGGTGGTGCGCCAGCGCGGCCAGGAATACCGTTTCGGCCCGCGCGCCCCAAGCCGGGGCAAGCACGACGCCACAAATGGCGACGAGGGCGCAATGGTCCCCATGGCTCTCCGGCGGCTCCAGCACAAGCCGGCCGCGGCCGGGGCAGGTGGCCCCGGCACGCGGCTGCGAGAGAAGCTGGCCGACAAAGGGTGGAGGTGCGCCGGCTGGCGGCGCGGGCAACTCCCTCAGGAGCCAGGCGCGGAGTGCGGCGTCGAGCGGAGCGGCCGCTTCCTCGGCGGCGCGATGCCGGATGCGGCACGCCTCGGCGGGCGGCACGCCGACGGTTTCCAGCGTCGCCGCGTCAAGATCGCCCAGCCGAGTCGCGGCCAGGGCCTCCAATGTCGTGCCGCGCGCCACCTCGATCTCCGCCTCCCCTGCTGCGATCCGCGCCCAAGCCGCGGCGAACAGCCGTTCGGCGATCGAGTCGGGGCGGCCCGCCGAGCGAACGCGCTTGAGATCGCAAAGCTCGCGTAGCAGCGGCATCAACGCCGGAGGTGCCAAACGGCCTTGCCGCGCCAGCATCGCGGCATTCACGGCCCGGCGTCGGCGAGCCAATCCGTCAGCATGCGCTCCTGCGCGTGAAAGGCATGCTCCGGCGCGTGGCCGTTCGCCGTCATCGGCGCTTTGAAGAACATGGACAACTGCTCCTGCGGTCCGGCCTCGCCGCGCTGGTGCGCAAGGTCGAGCACGCGCGCGATCTCCAGGACCAGCGGGGCGGCGAGAATGCTGTCCTTGCACAGGAAATTGACCTTAACCTGCATTCGGTGGCCGAGGAAGCCGCTGACGTCGATATTGTCCCACGCTTCCTTGTCATCGCCGCGGGGACGGTAGTAGCGGATGTCAACGATGTGGTCCTCGACATGGTAGCCGAGGATGCCATCGAGCACGCTGCCCTTGGTGCCCAGCTTTGACCGCAAGCTGTCCGGGTCGTCGAGGGCCATGCCGTCGCGATTGCCGAGGATGTTGGTCGAGAACCAGCCATCCACGCGCAAGGCGCGAGCGCGCAGCGCGGGCGCCAGCACGGTCTTCAGCAGGGTCTGGCCGGTCTTGCCGTCCTTGCCCGCGATAGGCACCCCTCGCCGGCGCGCCATCTCTACGAGCGCGGGGGCGTCCGCCGCGACGGACGGGGTGAAGTTGCCATAGGGCACGCCCGCCTCGATGGCGGCACGGGCGTAGAGCATAGCCGGCCCGATATCCGGATCGTCCCGGTCGAGCGCGCTCTCGAATGCGTCTGGCGTGCGCAGCGCGGGGCCATCGGGGGGTGTGCGTTCGGTCGAGGCCAAGTTGACCATGACGAGGTGATCGAGGCCGTTGGTCGCCTTGAATCGCAAGAGGTCCTCCATGATGGCCGCGATCGCGGCGCGATGACCCTCCACCCGGCGCCGATTGGCGCCGTCCATGCGACGACAGAAATCGGTGCTGGCCACGGCCGGCCAAGGGCGAATGTCGGACAGCGCGGACGAGACCTCGGTGAGCTGGTCATCGCTCAGAACGCGGTGCTCGGCAGCAGCGTCGGCGAGGCTTTGCCGATTAAGATCCCAGCCGCCGAAGACGAGATCCTCGTAGCCGGCGAAACCGGGAACGGAAACATGCGCAAGAGGCAGTCCGTCCAGTCGGTTCGTACCTTTGCGAAGGATCTCCACCCCTGCCGCGGCGGTGGTCGCGACCGCGCCCCCCAGACCCACGACGGCGACTCCGACCCTGCGCCGCTTCACGGCAGATCGCATGTCCTCTCCCGTTGCTCTTTCCTGGTCGGGAACATCAGGGCAAAGCCGGGGACGGCTAGAGTGGATCACGAGAACGTCAGCAATGCGTTCGGCGGGTGTCCAGACGCCGCCAGCCGCAACTCTCGATTGTAGACCAGCCGTTCGCCCGACCTTGTGGGCTGCGGTCCGGCCCTTGTGTGGGGCGGTCCCTGCTGCGAATAAGGGCAACGCGATATCGACGATCGCGATGGCGGAGCGCTTCGACCCGGACATCGGGGTGTGCGTCGGTCAGCTAGGGGAGAAAGCGGCTCGCTATGTGGATTGTTCGCCTCGCACTGGACCGGCCCTACACCTTCGTCGTCCTGGCGCTGCTGATTCTCATCGCCACGCCCCTGGCCGTTCTGCGGACCCCGACAGACATCTTTCCCAACATCGACATTCCCGTGATAGCCGTGGGTTGGAGCTACAACGGCCTCAATCCCGAGGAGATGGAAGGCCGGATAACGACGGTGTACGAGCGCGTTTTGACGACCCTCGTCGATAATATCGAGCATATCGAGTCGACCACCTACCCAGGCATTTCGATCGTCCGCATCTTTCTGCAACCAGGTGCCAGTCTCGACACCGCGAACGCTCAGGTCACGGCCGTCTCGCAGACGATCCTGCGCGGTCTGCCACCGGGTAGCCAGCCTCCCTTGGTCATGAACTACAGCGCGTCGAGCGTACCTATCCTGCAACTCGGCCTTTCCAGCGACAGCCTGTCGGAGTCGAGGCTCAACGATCTTGCGATCAACTTCGTGCGCCCGCAGTTGGTGACCGTGCCCGGAGCCGTCGTGCCCTATCCGTATGGCGGCAAGATGCGTGAGGTTCTCGTCAATCTCGATCCGGCATTGCTGCAACAGAAGGGGCTCTCGCCTGGCGACGTGACGGCCGCGTTGGCCAAGCAAAATCTTGTGTTGCCGACGGGAACCGCAAAAATTTCCGAGTTCGAGTACGACATCCGCGTGAACGGCAGCCCGGAGACACTTGATCAACTCCGTGACCTGCCGATCAAACTGGTCGGGAACACGACGATCTACCTTCGTGACGTGGCGTCGGTAGCCGATGGCTTCGCGCCGCAGACCAACATCGCGCGAGCGGATGGGCGGCGCGGCGTGCTGATGAACATCCTCAAGGCCGGCAACGCTTCGACCATCGACGTTGTCTCGGGCATCCGCAAACTGCTGCCCAAGGTCGCTCAGACGCTGCCGCCGGAACTCAAGATCCAGCCCTTGTCCGATCAGTCGATCTTCGTGCGCGCGGCGATCACCGGCGTTGTGCGCGAAGCGATCCTTGCGGCCTGTCTCACTGCGGCCATGATCCTGCTTTTCCTCGGCAGTTGGCGCAGCACCCTCATCATCGCGGTGTCGATCCCGCTGTCGATCTTCACCTCGGTCATCGCGCTCGGCTTCGTTGGGCAGACCATCAACATCATGACCCTGGGCGGCCTGGCGCTTGCCGTCGGCATTCTAGTCGATGACGCGACGGTCACGATCGAGAACATGGAGCGCTATCTCGAGGAAGGGTTCGGGCTGCGCAGCGCTATCCTGGGAGGCGCGTCACAGATCGCCGTGCCGGCCCTGGTCTCGACCTTATGCATCTGCATCGTTTTCGTGCCGATGTTTATGCTGGGAGGCGTGGCGCGCTATCTCTTCGTTCCGCTGGCGGAGGCTGTGGTCTTCGCCATGCTTGCGTCCTACGTGCTGTCGCGCACCCTGGTCCCCACCATGGCGCTGTACCTGCTGCGCGCGAAGCCTCATGATGACGCGCCCACGCGCAATCCGTTCACCCAGTTTCAGCGCGGCTTTGAGCGCCAGTTCGAGCGGCTGCGGGAGAGTTATCGTCGTCTGGTCACGAATTTTGTGAACCGGCGGCGGGTGTTTATCCCGGCGTTCCTCGTCTGCACCCTCGGCTTTCTGGGGCTGGTTCCCTGGCTCGGCCAGAATTTCTTTCCTGACACCGACAGCGGTCAATTCATCCTGCATATGCGTGCCAAGACTGGCCTCCGGATCGAGGAGACGGCGCGTATCTGCGACCTTGTCGAAGCGGCTATCCGCCGCGAAATTCCCTCTGGGGAGCAGGACAACGTCACCGACGACATCGGTTTGCCGTACAGCACCATCAACCTGACCCACTCGATCTCTGGCATGATCGGCGCGTCGGACGCCGATATCATGGTGACGCTCAAGAAGGATCACCGTCCGACAGCGGGCTACGTTGCGCGGCTGCGCAGGGTATTGCCGGCGGAGTTTCCTGGCGTCACCTTCAGCTTCCTGCCTGCCGACATGGTCACTCAGGTGCTGAATTTCGGCCTGCCGGCGCCGATCGACATCCGGATCGACGGGCGCGACGTTCAGGCCAATCGCGGGGTCGCGACCCAAATCCTCAACAAAATTCGCCGTGTGCCCGGCATTGTCGATGCCCGCATCCAGCAGGATTTCGATTATCCGGACTTCAAGGTGGACGTCGATCGCACCAAGGCGCAGCAGGGCGGGTTTACCGAGGCTGACGTGGCGGGCAGCGTTCTCGACACCTTGAGTGGCAGTTTCCAAACCGCGCCGATGTTCTTCCTGAACAGAGGCAATGGCGTCAACTACACGCTCGCGGCGCAGACCCCGCAGTACAAGATGCAATCCCTGCAAGACATCCAAAACATCCCAATCACGTCACCGACAGCTCCGCATGCAGGCGTGCTGGCCGATGTCGCGACAATCAAGCGGTCGCAGGAGATGGCCGTGATCGACCACTACAACATACGCCGCGTCATCGACATCTACGCGTCCGTGCAAGGCCGTGACCTCGGAGCCGCCGGGGCCGACGTTACGAAGATCGTCCATGACTCCGAAAAGTCTCTGCCGCGCGGCAGCTTCCTGACCATCCGGGGGCAGCTCGAGACGATGCGCGCGTCCTACCTCAACCTGCTGAGCGGACTCGCGTTCTCGATCCTGCTGGTCTACCTTCTTATCGTTGTCAACTTCCAGTCCTGGCTTGATCCGTTCATCATCATCATGGGGCTTCCAGCGGCGCTTGGCGGAATCGCCCTTTGCCTGTTCTTCACGCACACCACTCTGAGCGTTCCGGCGCTCATGGGCTCCATCATGTGCATGGGCGTCTCGACGGCAAACAGCATTCTCGTTGTTTCCTTCGCGCGCGAACGACTGGCAGAGCACGGCGACGCGGTCAAAGCGGCGCTCGAGGCCGGCTTCACGCGGTTCCGGCCAGTCGTCATGACGGCGCTTGCGATGATTATCGGCATGATCCCGATGGCTCTGGGCCTAGGCGAAGGCGGCGAACAGAACGCGCCGCTCGGACGCGCAGTGATCGGGGGGCTGGCGATGGCGACGGTCGCCACGTTGTTCCTCGTTCCCGCGCTGTTCGCGCTCTTGCACAATCGAAAGTCGTCCGTGACGCCTCCCACCAACCCCGCGCTCGCGCATTCGCTATAATGCCTCACGGGAGAGTTTGTTGATGCGGCCCACTGATTTGCACGAGGCGGATCGCCCTGCAACGTACCGGGTTCCTGACGAACGCGTCACAGGTCGTCGGCGCCGGTGGATTGGCCCCGTGCTGGCCGCGGTGGTGGTCGTGGGGACGGGTGCTGCGATCTATGCCGGCATACGCAGTCGGGCTGATGCTGAACTTGAGCTGACACGAACCACGAACGAAGCGGCGGTGCCGACTGTCGAGGTCATTCATCCGAAAAGCGGCGCGCCTGACGTGACCCTCGTGCTGCCCGGCAACACGCAGCCTTTCAGCGATGCCGCGATCTACGCGCGCACGAACGGCTATTTGAAGCGCTGGTACTTCGACATTGGCGCTCATGTGAAGCGCGGCGCTCTGATGGCGGAGATCGACACGCCGGAAGTCGACGACCAGCTGCGCCAGGCACGAGCCGACCTGGCCAATGCCGAAGCGACGATGGAGCTCGCGTCCACGACCGCGGAGCGGAAGGAGAGGCTTCTGAAGACGGGCGCGGCCCCGGTGCAGGATCGCGATAACGCTGTCGGCGCCATGAACGCCGACAAGGCCATGGTTCAGTCGCGAAGGGCGGAGGTGGCCCGGCTCGAGAAGTTGCAGTCGTTCGAGCGAATAGAGGCCCCCTTTGATGGCATTGTTACGGCACGCTCCGTTGATGTCGGGGCGCTGATAAACGCAGGCGGCGCCGCATCGGCCCATGAGCTTTTCCACCTGGTCGCGATCGACTGGCTCAGGATTTATGTGTCGGTCCCGGAAATCTGTTCGCCGGCGATGCACGTCGGCGCGACCGCGAAGGTGACGCTTGACGAGTATCCCGGCGAGACGTTCGAGGGAGTCCTTGTCCGAACGTCGAACGCCATCGACCAGGCCTCTCGCACGTTGCTGGTCGAGGTCGATGTCCCCAACAAGGACGGGAAGCTTCTGCCCGGTTCCTACGCCCATGTCACTTTCAGCGTACCGACGACTGGGACGGCAGTGACCATCCCGGCAAACGCGCTGCTTTTCCGAAAGGAGGGGCTTCAGGTCGGGGTCGTGCGCGACAATAAGGTGGACCTGGTGCCGATCAAGATCGGACACGATTTCGGTGAGACGGTCGAAGTCGTTTCCGGTCTTCGGGCCAGCGACCAAGTCGTCGCCAACCCAGCCGATTCGCTGACCAGCGGGATGGTTGTCAAGGTGAAAACCAAAGAGAAGGCCGCGTCGGCCAAGTGACCCACGGACCTTGGCCGATGCCGCTTGGGCCGGGCGCGCGGCCTCGCCCGACCGGCGGAGAACGCTACTCGGCGGCCACGGCAAGACGCGCTGGCAGGCTGCGCTTGTGAACGGCCCCGTCCTTTATAATCAGCACCAGCCGGTTCCTGTCCTGCATGATGCGCACGTCCTTGGTGGGATCGCCGTCGACCAGTAAGAGGTCGGCGAGATAGCCTTCCTTGACCAGGCCCAACTCCGCGCCCATGCCCATCACCTCGCCGCCGAACTTGGTTGCGCAAACCAGCGCCTCGGCTGGCGAGTAGCCGAACATGTTGACGAAGTGCTCAAGGTCGCGCGCGTTCGTGCCTTGTGGCGTCCAGGCGAAGCCGTAGTCCCCGCCGATCAGCACGCGCACGCCGCGCCTGCGCAGTTCGTTGTAGGTCCGGCAACTGCCCTCGATCACCCGCCGCATGCCGAGCTTCTCGACCATTTCGGGCGTGATGCCGAACTCGGCCGCCTCATGGATCGTGTTATGGATCAGCCCGATCGCCGGGCCGACGAACACCCGGTCCTTGGCCGCCTCCAGCATATCGAGCCCTTCGGCGTCGGTCTGCTCGCAATGGTAGATCACGTCCACGCCGCACTTGACCGCGCGCTTGACCGACTTGCCGGCGCGCGCGTGGCAGTTCACACGGCGATCGAAGTCGTGCGCGGTCTCGACCGCGGCCAGCACCTCGGCCTCGCTCATGACCGTCATCGCGCCCTTGGCGGGGTTGACGAAGTCATCGCCGGAAATGTTGAGCTTGATGTTGTCCGCACCCTCGCGGATGCAGATGCGCGCGGCCCGTCGCACCTCGTCGGGACCGTCGGCGACGAGGCCGAAGCTGCTGCGCTGCTGGTGCAGGCGCGTCTCGTCGCCAAGCCCGCCGCTCACAGTAATTTCGGGGCTGGACGCGCGGAGGCGCGGGCCCTTCAGCAACCCGGCGTCGATCTCGTTGCGGATAACGATGTCGAGCCGGATCTTGGCACTGGCGGCGCTGTAGGCGCTGGTGAAGCCATGGTCGAGCAGCAGCTCCGCGTTGCGCATTGTCGCCAGGAGGTGCTCCTCGGGCGGGATGTCGCCGAGGTCGGTGTTCGTGCGCGCGCCGCAAAAGCTGAGGTGCGCGTGTCCTTCGGTCATGCCTGGCATCAGCGTGAGGCCGACGGCGTCGATCGACTCGCAGCCGGACGTGTCGAGCGCGGTGCCTGCCGGCGCGACACGCCAAATTCTGTTTCCGCGAACGACGACATCCGCTGGAAATCGGTCGGCGCCGCTGCCGTCGAAAACCATCGCATTGCGGATATGCAGATCGGTCATAGGAAGTCCTCCCTTGCTACTTGCCGCCCCAGCGTTGCGGATAGCCCGGCATGTCCTGGCAGCCGCACATGGCGTAGAACAGTGGCGGCATCCGCGGGTCAACATACTTGGCGAGATCCGCCTGGGTGATCGCGGGCTGCGGCAGGTTCCAGCGCGGGCGCGGAATATCCTCGCCCTTCAATACGCGGATCGCGGCGATCAGCGCCGTCCGCCACTGGTAGGTCGGGTATGTGGGCGCGATCGCGGTGAGGTTGTGCTTGTGCCAAAACTCCAGGTAGTCCTCCTGGTCCTCGCCGCTGATGACCGGGTACGGCTTGGCCGCGTCCTCGAACGCCTCTAGCGCCGCGACGGCGGTCGCGCCAGCGTCCATCCAGACACCGTCGATGTTGCCAAAGCGGTTCAGATAGTCCTCGACGATCGACTTGGTCTTGGCGTTGTCGCCCTCGGTGAATTCAGCGCCGATAATCTTGATGCCCCGCTGGTCGAAGATGCGCTTCGCCGCCGAGTAGCGAGTCTCCAGCACGTCCACCCCGGGCAGGATGCGCAGCGCGAGCACGCTCGCTCCCTTCTTCAGGTGATCCGCCATGAAGGTGGCGGATTCAATGCCCCAGGCGTAGCCCCCAATGGGCCCAACGAACGTGACGGGACAGTTCGTGTTCACGCCCCGATCGAATATAACGACTGGCAGCTTCTTGCAGGCCTGCTCGATGGCCGGCGTCAGCGCCGCGGTGGTGTTCGGCGAGACGATCAGGATGTCGCACTTCCCGCTGTTCACGAAGTCGGCGATGTCGGAGATCTGCTTGTCGTCCTTGCTCTGCCCGTCGGCGATGGTGAAGGCGGCGATGTCCTGCTTCAGCACGTCGGCCTCGGCCTTGATGTCGGTCATCCCGACAACGCGCCACGGGTTGCCGACGCCAGCGTTGGAGAAGCAGACCCGATAGGGGCCGGGCTTCTTGAATTGCGCGGTGCTCTCCGGGGAGCCGCCGACCCATTGAAGCCAAGGCTGGCCCGCGGGTCCCTGCGATGGCGTGTGCAGCAGCTTGTCCTGTTCGGCGAACGCTTGTGGATCATTGAAGTTCTGGGCCTGGGCGCTCTGCGCGGACGCCCAGACCAGGGCAATCGCCGCCAGGATCAGCCGTCGTCTCATCGTTCCCTCCTTTCTTGCTGGGCCTGCTCAGATCGCACCATCATGCCCTGCCGCCACCAGCGGCGCCACGGCGTAGGCTGCCGGAAGCCATCGTAGCAATCAGAATCACGCCTTGAACCGCCACGCGCAGGGGCTCCTGCAGGCCAAGGAGATTGAGAAGCGTGAACAGCGCGAACAGGGTCAACGCCCCGGCAACCGCGCCGAGCACCGTGCCGCCACCGCCCATCAAATGCGTGCCGCCGATCACGCACGCGGCGATCGCTTGCAGCTCCAGCCCTTGGCCCACGTCGTTGGACACGCCGCCAAAGCCGCCGAGCAGAATGCCGCCCGTCACCGCGGCGAGCGCGGAGATGACGAAGGCCGCGACTCGCACCGCGCCGACCCGGACGCCCGCGAGCAGGGCGGCGCGCGGATTGTCGCCGACCGCGACCAGTTGCTTGCCAAACACGGTGCGATGCACGAGCCAAGCAAAGAAAAGCGCGATGACGGCGGCGATCGGCACCGCAACCGGCAGGATGTCGAGCACCGGCACGTGGCGCCACATAAATCGGCCGAAGAAGCGGAAGTTCTCGGGCAGGTAGCCACGCGGCGAACCGCCCGACCACAGCAGCGCCCCGCCGCGCACGGCAAGCAGGGTGCCGAGCGTGGCGATGATCGAGGGCACCCTGAGCCAGCTCACCACGAGCCCGTTCACCAGCCCCGTCCCCAGACCGATCAGATAGAGCGCACTGATCGCCCACCAGGTCCGCGCCGGGTCGTTGCCGATCAATATCGAGCTGCCGAGCACCGTCAGGGTCACGAGCGAGCCCATCGAGAGGTCGAATCCCCCGGTCAGCAGCACCGTGAGCTGGCCACAGGCGAGCACCACCAGCGGCGCCGTGCGGCGCAGGAAGTTCATGACGCTCGCCGGTTCCAGGTAGCTTGGCTGGATGACGGCGATCGCGGCATAGAGCGCGAGCAGCACGAGGAGGCTGACATGCACCTGCCGCAGCGCGAAGCTCGGCCGCGCGAGGACGGCGCGCACCCTCATGCGACGAGCAGTCGCGAGCGGCTGGAGTAGACGGCCACGGCGGCAACCACCACGATGCCACGCAGCACCTGCTGGAAGAACGGGTCCACGGCCAGCATGGTGAACATCGCATCCAACGTGGCGAACAGCAGGGCGCCGGCAACGCTGCCCCAGACGCCGCCGCGTCCGCCGGACAGCAGCGTCCCGCCGATGACCGCGACCGCGATAGACTGCAAATCGTAGACGCCGTCCCGCCCAATCCAGGGCGCGCCGGAGCGCAGCCGCGCCGCGAGGTACAGCCCGGCCAAGCCGGCCAGAGTGCTACAGATGACATGCGCCGCGATCAGCACGCGCCCTGTGTGGATGCCCGCCTGCCGCGCGCCCTCGGCGTTGCAGCCGACCGCATAGAGATGGGCGCCGAAGCGGGTGTGTTCGAGCACGAGCCAGCACAGCGCGGTGAGGAGCAGCAGCAGCAGGATGGGCAGCGGCAGCCCACCGGCGCTGCCATAAGCGAGCACCTGGAAGCCGCGCGGCACAGATCCGGCGAAATCGGTGAAGGCGGCGGAGAGCGCGCCCTGCAGACACAGGCCGACGCCGAGCGTGGCGATGAACGGGTTGACCCGGGCGCGGACGACCAGCAGCCCGTTGACCAGCCCGACAGCGATCGAGATGGCCAGAACCAGGACGATCGCCGGGCCGATCATGTCAACACGGCCCTGCATGACGAACGAGGCCATGACCGCGGCAACGCTGATGACCTGTGCCACCGACAAGTCGATCGAGCGGGCCAGGATAACGAACGTTTGACCCAGCGCGACAATGCCGAGCGCCACCATGCGCTCGATCAGCCCGCTGAACCCCGCCCCGGTGAGCTGGTCGTCGCTGTGGGTCGCAACCGCAGTGACCGAGAATGCCAGCAACGACCCGAGGATCAGAACCAGGGGGATCGAGGGCACGCTAAACCGGCGCACGCGGCTTCTCCTCCGTGGCGGCGCCGACGGCGAGCGCCATCACCTGCTCCTCGGTTGCCCCCGCCGGCAGCTCTCCGGCAATCCGTCCGGCGCGCATCACCACGATCCGGTCCGCCACCCCGATGACCTCCGGCAAGTCTGAGGAGGCCATGAGGATCGCCCGCTTCCCGGCGACGTAGTCGCGCATCGCGCGGTATACGCCCGCCTTGGCGGCCACGTCGATGCCACGCGTCGGCTCGGCGAACAGCAGCAGGCGCGGTGCGCGCGTGAGCCAGCGGGCGATGATCGTCTTCTGCTGATTGCCCCCCGACAGCAACTCGACCGGGCCGCCGTACGCCGCCGGCCGCACGTCCGCCGATCGCAGCAGCGCGTCGGCCCGCCGTGGCGACAGCGCGCCCGCGAAGGCGTCGGAAAGCGAGAGGGCGAAGGCGCGCAAGGTGAGCAGCGCGTTGTCGCGCACGGACTGGCGCAGCGCGAGCCCCTCGCCCTTGCGGTCCTCGGAGAGGAAGCCGACGCCGGAGGCGATGGCCCTTCGCGGGGAGTTGATGACGACCGGCTTGCCGCCGAGCAGGACGCGGCCGGAGGTGAACGGCGAGTCGCCGAAAATAGCGCGCGCCAGCAGCGACTTTCCCGAGTCCTCAAGCCCCGCCACGGCCACGATCTCGCCCGCGCGCACGGTGAGATCAATATCCGATAGCGCACCGTTGCCGGCGCGCTCGACGCGCAGCACCTCCTCGCCGGACGCATCGGAAAGCGGCGCCGGATACATCTCGGAGATCTCGCGCCCGACCATCATGCGCACGATGTCCGGTACGCTCAACCTCTCGCGCGGGGCTGTTCCCACGTTGCGTCCGTCCTTGAGCACGGTGACGCGGTCGGCGATGGCCATCACCTCGGCCATGCGGTGGGAGATGTAGATCAGCGCCACGCCATCGGCGCGCAGCCGGCGCACCAGCGCGAGCAGCCGCTCCGACTCCACTGCGTCGAGCGCTGCCGTCGGTTCGTCGAGCACCAGGATGCGCGCCGCGAGCCCGAACGCCTTCGCGATCTCGACGGTTTGCATCTCGTGGATGGTGAGTCGGCTACAGGGCAGATTGGGGTCGATCGGCGAGGCGAGGCGCGCGAGCAGTTCGCGCGCGCCGCGGCGCATGGCGGCGCGATCCAGCAGGCCATAGCGCGCCGGCTCCCGACCGAGGAACAGGTTTTCCGCGACCGTCCGGTCGGGCAGGAGGCTCAGCTCCTGATGAATAATGCCGATCCCGGCCTCGCGCGCTTCCAGCGGATGGCCGAAGCGCACGGGGTTCCCGTCGATCAGCACCGTCCCGGCATCGGGCGGGTAGATGCCCCCTAGCACCTTTATCAATGTCGACTTGCCGGCGCCGTTCTCGCCACAGATGACATGCACCTCGCCGGCGCGACAGTCGAACGAGACGTTGTCAAGCGCGCGCACGCCGGGAAATGCCTTGTCGATGCCACGCATTTCCAACCGCGGCGGAGCGAGGCCACTGTCAACTGGCATGTTCAAGCGTGCGACGGACCATATGACCCTTGAATCCTCGCTCCCTTACTTGCCGCTCGCCTTGTCCCAGACCGCGTGTGTCCACGCGCCCTCTGGCTGCCTCGTAATCACCGGGTCCGACTTGGAGGAAAGGAGCACACTGACCGTGCGCTCGTAGGCGGCGGGGTCCAGATAGCCGAGACCGTGCCCGTTCTTGCCGGCGTCGACCAGCTTGGCGACATCGCCCATCATGTGCGTCTGGTGAATCTTGGTCTGCGCGCCGGTGGTGTCGGCCGCCAGCACGATCTTCACCGCCTCGTCCTGATGGTCGATCGCGTACTGCCAGCCTTTCAGCGACGCATTGGTGAAGCGCGCCAGCCGGTCGAGCATCGCCGGATCCTTGAGCTTCGCGTCGGTCGTGTAGAGACCGTCCTCCAGCGTCGCCACACCCTCGTTCTCATACCTGAAGACGACCAGTTGCGCCGGCTTCATCCCGGCTTCGATGAGCTGCCAGTATTCGTTGTAGGTCATCGTGGAGATGCAGGCCGCCTGCTTTTGCAGCAGCGGATCAACGTTGAAGCCCTGCTTGAGCACCGTCACGCCGTTCGGCCCGCCATTCGTGCTGTAGCCGAGCTTCGCCATCCAGGCGAGGAACGGGTACTCGTTTCCGGCGAACCACACGCCGAGCGTCTTGCCCTTGAAGTCCGCGGGCGTGCGCACGCCGCTGTCCTTGCGGCAGGTCAGCTCCAGGCCCGAACGCTGGAACACCTGCACGATGTTGACCAGCTTCACGCCCTTCTCGCGCGCGGCGAGCGCGGCCGGCATCCAGTCCACGATCACGTCGGCGCCGCCGCCGGCTATCACCTGCTCCGGCGCGATGTCAGGCCCGCCCGGCTTGATCGTCACGTCAAGCCCGGCATCCTTGTAGTAGCCCTTCGCCTGCGCGACGTAGTAGCCAGCGAACTGCGCGTCGGCGACCCATTTGAGCTGGATCGTCACCGGATCAGCGGCGCGCGCGGCCCCCAACCCGGCCAGCGCGAACACCGCCGTCGCAGCCGCCAACAGCAACCTTCTCATGTGCTTCCTCCCACTTGCGCTGCCGCCGCCCTACTCGCGGAATGACGGATGCCAGAACGTCGCCGCGCGCTCGATCAGCGCCAGCGCCGCGAAGCTCGCCGAGCCGAGCACCGCCGCGAGCGTGATTTCGGCCCACACCATGTCCATGTCCATCCGCGCGGCCTCCGTGGAGATGCGAAAGCCCATGCCGACGATCGGCGTGCCGAAGAACTCGGCGACGATGGCGCCGATCAGCGCGAGCGTCGAGTTCAGCTTCAAGGCGGTGAAGATGAATGGCAGCGCGTTCGGCAGGCGCAGCTTCAGCATCGTCGGCCAGTAGCCGGCGCCGTAGCCGCGCATCAGGTCGCGCTCCATCGCGCCCGTGCTCTCCAGCCCGGCTATCGCATTGACCAGCATCGGGAAGAACGTCATCACCACGACGACGGCGGCCTTGCTCTGCCAGCCGAAGCCGAACCACATGACCATGATCGGCGCGATGCCGACGATGGGCATGGCGGAGACGAGACTGCCGAGCGGCAGCACGCCGCGGCGCACGAACGGCGAGCGGTCCAGCGCGATCGCGGCAACCAGGCCCGCGCCGCAGCCGAACGCCCAGCCCGGCACAACGGAGCGCAGGAACGTCTGCACGACATCCGCGCCCAGTATCGGTAGATCGCGGCCAATTGCTCGCCCGATCGCGACCGGGCCGGGCAGCAGGATCTTCGGGATCGCATAGCCGTCACACGCGACCTGCCACAGCACCAGCAGCAGCAGGCCAAACAGCAGCGGCGTCGCGACCTGCCCCAAGCGCCCCTCGTGGCGCGACAGCAGCGCAAGCGCGAGCCCGCCGCCGAGCAGGATCGCCAGCAGCAGCGCCGTCGTCACAGCCGCCCGCCGCGCCGCGCCACCAGCGCGGCCTGCGCCAGATCGACGGCGGCGATTGCAAGCAGCGCCAACAGCGACGCCGCGATCAGCGCCGACCAGATCATCAGCGTCTGCCCGTAGTAGGAGCCGGTGAGCAGCCGCGCGCCGAGGCCCGCCTGGGCGCCCGTTGGCAGCTCCGCCACGATCGCGCCGACCAGCGCCAGCGAGGCCGCGATCTTCACGCTTGGGAACAGGAATCCCATGGAAGCTGGCCAGCGCAGGTAGCGGAACACCTGATTTCCGCTCGCGCTGTAGGTGCGCATGAGGTCGCGTTGTAACGGATCGGGCGAGCGCAATCCCTTCACCATGCCGGTGACGATCGGAAAGAAGCTAAGATAGCCGGAGATCAGCGCCTTCGGCAAAAGCCCGGTCAGTCCCATGTTGCCGAGCGCGACCACGACCATCGGCGCGATCGCCAGCACCGGAACGGTCTGGCTCGCGATGATCCACAGCATCAGCGAGCGTTCCAGCACGCGCAGATGCACGATGCCGACGGCGATCACGATGCCCAGCGCCAGCGCGAACATGAAACCGGCGACCGCCGCGGCAGCGGTCACGCTGGCATGGTAGACAAGGCTCTTCGGGCTGGCGACTGGCTCATCGAAAATGCTGCTCCACATCTCGCCCGCGATCTGGTGCGGCGCCGGCAGCAGTGGACGGTCGAGCGCGAGGGTCGATTGTACGATGTCCCAGTTCGTCGCGCCATCGTCGGCAAGGTTGCGCGCGAGGTCGAGGTTCAGCAGCACTGCGGCCGCGTACCAGACCGCGAGCACCGCCGCGAGCACGGTTAGGACCGGCGCCGCCTTGCTCCAAGCGCCGTGCATCAGTCGTAGCTATGGCCGGCGCGCAGCGCCGTGCGCACGCGGTGCGCCACACGCAGGAACGCCGGAGTTTCCCGCAGATCAAGCTCGCGCGCCTCGGGCAGATCGACATCGATCACCTCGACCACCTTGCCGGGCCGCGGCGATATCACCACGATGCGGGAGGAGAGATACACCGCCTCCGGGATTGAATGGGTGACGAACACCACCGTCATCCCGGACTGGCGCCACAATACGCGCAGATGCTGGTTGAGGCCGTCGCGCGTGATCTCGTCGAGCGCGCCGAACGGCTCGTCCATCAGGAGTAGCTGCGGCTCGAAGCTGAGCGCGCGGGCAATTGAGACACGCTGTTGCATGCCGCCGGAAAGCTGCCAGGGGAAGCGTCGACGGAACTCGCGCAACCCCACCAGATCGAGATAACGCTCCGCCCGCGCGCGGCGCTCCGCCGTGGGCAGACCCATGATCTCCAGCGGCAGCATCACATTGCGCTCGACGCTACGCCACGGGTACAGTGCCGGCGCCTGGAACACGTAGCCGTAAGCGCGATCCAGCCGCGCACGCTCCGGCGTGGTGCCATTGACGACGAGCGACCCAGAGGTCGCGCGCTCCAGATCGGCGATGGCGCGCAGCAGCGTGGTCTTGCCGCAGCCGGACGGGCCGATCAGCGAGACGAAGCTGCCCCGCGCGATGTCAAGGGACACGTCCTCCAGCGCCACCGTGCGCTGGCTGTCGGAGTCAAACACCACGCTAAGACTGCGCGCTTGCACCGCTGGCGGCGCGGCGACGGAGACCGCCGCGATGGGAGCTTGTTCCGCGAGGCGCAGGTCAGCCGGCACGCGCGCGCTCGGCTAGTCGCTGGTTGGTGTCGAGCACCGCGCGCAACAGCACGTTGGCGCCCGCCGTGACCTGGTCCTTCTCGGTCTTCTCCAACTCATTGTGACTGAGCCCGCCTTCGCACGGCACGAAAATCATCGAGGTCGGCGACACGCGCGCGACGTGGCAGGAATCATGGCCCGGGCCGGAGACGATCTCGCGCGCCGGATAGCCGAACACCTCGGCGGCACGCCGAACCGCGTCGATGCAGTCGGGATCGAAGCGCACGGCAGGGCTGTCGAACACACGCTCGACCGCCACGTCCACGCGGCTCGCCCCCGCAATCGCGGTGATCCGCGCGCGCGCATCCTGTTCCATCCGCTCCACCACTTCGTCGCTGGGGTGCCGGAAGTCGATGCTGAAGAACACGTGCCCTGGAATGACATTGCGGCTGTTCGGGCGGCACTCGACGAGGCCCACAGTGCCGACGCCCTCGTGCCGGACCGCGATCTCGTTCACGGCCTGAATGATCCGCGCGGCGACAAGCATCGCGTCGCGGCGCAGGCTCATGGGCGTAGACCCAGAGTGGCCCTCGTTTCCGGTGACGGTCACATCGAACCAGCGCATCCCCTGCACGCCGGTGACGACGCCGATCGTCTTGCCCTCGGCCTCAAGGATTGGCCCCTGCTCGATGTGCAGCTCGAAATGCGCGCCCAGCCTGTGCGCGCCGCATGTCTCCGTTCCGCGATAGCCGATGCGCTCCAGTTCCTCGCCGAACCGCTTGCCCTCCCGGTCCTCCCGGCTGTCGGCGAACGCGCGCGTGTAAGCGCCAGCGAACACGCCGGAGCACAGCATCGCGGGAGCGAAGCGGCTGCCTTCCTCGTTGGTCCAGTTCACGACCTCCAGCGGCGCATGGGTCTCGATCTGAAGGTCGTTCAGCGTGCGGATGACCTCCAGCCCAGAGAGCACGCCGATGATGCCGTCGAACTTGCCGCCGGTGGGCTGCGTGTCGAGATGGCTGCCCATCGCGACCGGCGGCAGCGCGTTGTCGCGGCCGGGACGCCGGGCGAACATGTTGCCCACCTCGTCCACCGTCACCGTGCAGCCGGCCGCCTCGCAGGCGGCGCGGAGCCAGTCGCGCACTTGCCGGTCGAGATCGGTCAGCGTCAGCCGCTTGATGCCGCCCTTCGGCGTGGCGCCGATCTGTGCCGTTTCCATGATCGACGCCCAGAGCCGCTCCGCGTTGACGGCGATGTTGGCGGGCGCGCTCACTCGGCCGCCTCCGGCACGCGCATCGGGTTGTTCGGGTGGTTGGTCCACACCAGCTTGGGCTTCGTTGCCCGCTGCGGTTGCATGGTGATGCAGCCCTCCACGGGGCAGACATGGGCGCATAGGTTGCAGCCGACACATTCCGAGTCGATCACCTCGTAGCGCCGCCTACCGTCCGCGCGCAGCGCCGCGATCGCCTGGTGCGCGGTGTCCTCGCACGCAATGTGGCAGAGGCCGCACTTGATGCAGAGAGCCTGGTCGATGCGTGCCAGCGTCTTGAAGTTCAGGTTCAGGTCGCTCCAGTGGACGTAATTCGGCACCGCGCGCCCCTGGAAGTTAGTGACGGTGCGATAGCCCTTTGTGTCCATCCAGTTGGACAGGCCATCGATCATGTCGCCCGCGATGCGAAAGCCGTGGTGCATGGCGGCGGTGCATACCTGGACCGTGCCAGCGCCCATCGCGATGAACTCGGCGGCGTCGCGCCACGTGGAGATCCCGCCGATGCCGGAGATCGGCAACCCGCGCGTGACGTCGTCGCGCGCGATGTCGCCCACCATGCGCAGCGCGATCGGCTTGACCGCCGGGCCGCAATAGCCGCCATGCGTGCCCTGCCCGTCCACCACGGGCTCCGGCGCCATCGCGTCCAGATCGACGGCCGTGATCGACTGGACAGTGTTGATAAGGCTGACGGCATCCGCCCCGCCCGCTTTCGCGGCGCGCGCGGGGGCGAGGATATTGGTGATATTGGGCGTGAGCTTCACGATCACCGGCAGGCGCGAATGCTGCTTGCACCACGCCGTCACCATTTCGACGTACTCCGGCACCTGCCCGACGGCGGAGCCCATGTTGCGCTCGCTCATACCGTGCGGGCAGCCGAAATTGAGCTCGATGCCGTCGCAGCCGGTGTCCTCCACCGGCGGCAGGATCGCCTTCCAGCTCTCCTCGGTGCAGGGCACCATCAGGCTGACGACGAGGGCGCGGTCCGGCCAGTTGCGCTTCACGCGCCGGATCTCGTCGAGGTTGACGTGCAGCGGCCGGTCGGTGATCAGCTCGATGTTGCTGAAGCCGGCGACGCGCGCGCCGTTGTAGCTGACCGCGCCGTAGCGGCTGCACGTGTTCACGATCGGCGGGTCTTCCCCAAGCGTCTTCCACACCACGCCGCCCCAACCAGCCTCGAAGGCGCGGACGACGTTGTACTCTTTGTCGGTCGGCGGCGCGGAGGCGAGCCAGAACGGGTTCGGCGACGTGATGCCGATGAAGTTGGTAGTCAGATCGGCCATCGGTTCTGCCCCCTTTAGCCCATCAACTGCCGATGGATCGCCTCGGCCGCGACCTTGCCGTCCTGCACGGCGGACACCGTCAGATCGAGGCCGGCCACGCAGTCGCCGCCGGCATAGACGCGCCGCAGGGAGGTGCGGCGATCGGCGTCCACCGCGATCCGCTCCTCCTCGGTCGCCAGCGCCAGCGCGCCGTTCTGGCTTAGAGGATCGGCGACGAACACCTGCCCCACCGCCTTGAGCACCATGTCGGCCACGAGCGTGAGGGTCTCCCCGGTCGGGAGCGCGCGGCCCGTTTCGTCCGCCCGCGTGCGCGCGAACTCCACCGCCGTCACCTGCCCGTTCTCGCCGAGCAGCCGGAGCGGCGTCGCCCAATGGCGGATGCGCACGCCGTGGGTCTGCGCCCACTCCTGTTCCTTCTCCGTGGCCGACATCTCGGCCGGCCCCCGGCGATAGACGATGGTCACGTCCTCCGCCCCCAGAAGGCGCGACTGCGTGGCGGCGTCGATCGCCGTGTTGCCGCCGCCGATCACGACCACGCGCCGGCCAACCGCCAGCGTGCCCTTGTCCGGAGCCTGCCGCAGCTCGGCGATGAAGTCGACGGCGTTCCGCACGCCCCCGAGCGTCTCCCCTTCCAGCCCAAGGGCTCGCACGCCGGCCTGGCCGATGCCCAGGAACACCGCATCGTACTCGCGCGCCAGCGCCGATACGGAGATGTCGCGCCCGAGCTGCTTGCCGCACTCAAGCGCGATCCCGCCGATGCCCAGGATAAAGTCCACCTCGCGCTGGGCGAAGTCGTCCGGCACCTTATACGCGGCGATGCCATACTCGTTCAGCCCGCCAGGCTTGGGCCTCGCCTCGAACACCGCCACCGCATGACCATGGCGGGCGAGACGGTGGGCGCAGGCGAGGCCCGCCGGACCGGCGCCGACCACCGCGACACGCTTCCCGGTGGGGGCGGCGCGGGTGAACGGCACGGGGTCGTCGTTCGCCATCAGCCAGTCGGTCGCGTGGCGCTGCAAGGCGCCGATGCGCACCGGCCGCCCCTCCTCCGCCATCCGCACGCAAGCGCCCTGACATAGCACCTCGGTCGGGCAGACGCGGGCGCAGGCGCCGCCGAAAATGTTGGCCTCCAGGATGGTCAGGGCCGAGCCGCGCAGGTTGGCTGTGGCGATGGCGCGGATGAAGCCGGGGATGTCGATGCCCGTGGGGCACGCCTCGATGCACGGCGCGTCATAGCAGAAATAGCAACGCTCAGCCTCCACCACCGCTTCGTGGCGGGAGAGCGGCGGGTGCGCGTCGGCGAAGTTCGCGGCCAGAGCCTCGGGCAGCAGGCGGCCGGGCCGGAGGTCTGGCGGGACGGGGTGTGGGACGTCGGCGGATGCGGTCACACGGTCGGCTCCAGAAAGGCTCGGCGCTTGTCTCATTCCGAAGCTAAGGGCATGCCACGCGCCTGCGTCAATGCGGTTTCTGCACCGGCATCATCTTGCCGAGCGCGGTGTCGGACGGCATCGTCACCCATCGGACTGGCACAAGCGGAGTGGGACGATGACGCTTCTGGTGCGCGGCGGGACAGTGGTGACGGCGGAGCGCAGCTTCCGGGCCGACGTGCTGTGCGAGGGCGGCACGATCGCCCAGATCGGCCCCGATCTTGCGGCGCCCACGGGGACCGAGGTGGTGGACGCCGGGGACTTGCTCGTGATGCCCGGCGGCATCGACCCGCACACGCATATGGAAATGCCGTTCATGGGCCAGGTGGCGAGCGACGACTTCTTCACCGGCACCTCGGCCGGGGTGGCGGGTGGCACCACGATGATCATCGACTTTGCCATCCCCGGCCCAGGCACCTCGCTCCTCGGCGCCTGGAAGGACTGGAGCGCCAAGGCGGAGAAGGCCGCCGCCGACTACAGCTTCCATGTCGCCGTCACCTGGTGGTCCGACCAGGTGAGCGAGGAGATGGGCACCCTCGTGCGCGAGCATGGCGTGAACAGCTTCAAGCACTTCATGGCCTACAAGGGCGCGCTGATGGTGGATGACGGCGTGCTGCTGCACTCCATCGGCCGCGCACTGGAGCTTGGTGCCATCTGCAACATTCACGCCGAAAACGGCGATGCCGTCGTGCATCTGCAAAAGCGGCTTCTCGCCGCCGGCATCACCGGGCCGGAGGCGCACGCGCTGTCGCGTCCGCCTGCGGTCGAGGGCGAGGCGGCTCAGCGCGTCATTGCCCTCGCTTCCATACTCGGTGCGCCGATCTATATCGTGCACGTCTCAACCGCCGAGGCGACCGAGGCGATTGCGGCCGCCCGCGCACGTGGCGAGCGCGTGTATGGGGAGGTGCTGGCGCAACACCTTGTGCTGGACGAGAGCGTCTACCAGAACGCGGACTGGGCGACGGCGGCCGCCTATGTCATGAGCCCCCCCTTCCGGCCGAAGCATCACCAGCAGGCGCTGTGGGCGGGCTTGGGCTCGGGCAACCTGCAGACGACGGCAACCGACCATTGCGTGTTCTGCGCACCGCAAAAGGCGGCTGGACGCGACGACTTCACAAGGATTCCCAACGGCACCGGCGGGATTGAGGATCGCATGAGCATCCTTTGGCATCACGGCGTCACCACCGGACGGCTCACGCCGGAGGAGTTCGTGCGCGTCACCAGCACCAACACCGCGCAGATCTTCAACATTTATCCGCGGAAGGGCGCGGTGGCGCTGGGTTCCGACGCCGACCTGGTGCTGTGGGACGCGCAGGCCAGCCGCACCATCTCGGTCGGGACGCATCACCAGAACGTCGATTTCAACGTCTTCGAAGGCATGGAAGTTACTGGTCTCGCGCGCCGCACGGTCGCGGGCGGCATGCTCGTATGGAACGACGGCGATCTGCGCACAGCGCGCGGCGCCGGTCGCTATATCCCTCGACCGGCCTTCGGACCGTCCATGCAGGCGCTGGCGATCCGCAACCGGCTGGCCGCGCCGAAGGGTGTTGTTCGCGCTTGACTGCCGGGTGCCGCCGCCCTCGGCCTCGCGGAGTCAAGCCGCCTAGAACGGCGGCATCAAGTTCACCCGAGGGCGTTCCGGGCTGGCGGACCAGCACTCGTTAAGGCCGCGGAAGTAGGATGTCTCTTACTATATTAGTACTATAATGAACGTAATCAGATAGGGCCTGAAGGCCTCTCGAAAGCAACCACCGTGCGCGTGTTCACGCCGACCGCGGCAAGCGGCGGGGGCCGACCAGTGCGCATTGCTCAACACGCGATGATAGCGGACCCCTACCCTGCCTCAAGTGGAGCGCAACCTCGCTAAAATTCCCTCGAGCTGGTCAGAACTGGCGTAGGCAATGCGAACAACCCCGCGTTCGTAAGACCCTCCAATTTCTATCTTTAGGCCGAGGAGTTCTGACAACTCCCTTTGCACGGAGAGCATGTCAGGATCACGCGGCCGTGGAGCGCGATCGGGTTTTTTCTGCTCAGAGGCCAATGCCTCCGTCGCACGGACCGACAAGCCATTGGCGATGACAAGTCCCAGCGCTTGTTCTGGAGCGGGGTGAGCCAACAGCGCCCGCGCATGACCAGCGGTCACGGTACCCGCGTGCAGAGCCGACTTGACACTTCCCGGCAGGTTGAGGAGGCGAAGCATGTTACTGACATGCGCCCGAGACTTACCAACACCTTGGGCAAGCTGTTCCTGGGTCAGTCCAAATTCCTCAATCAGCCGATGATAGCCTTCGGCCTCCTCGAGAGCGTTGAGATCCTGGCGTTGCAGATTCTCTACCAAGGCAACGGCCAGGGCGTCAGCGTCAGCGAGGTCTTGGACCAGGGCCGGCGCCTCGTGCAGTCCGGCCATGGCGGCGGCACGCCACCGTCTTTCGCCAGCAATGATTTGGAACCGGCCGCGATTTGTCGGATGTGGCCGGGCCAACAGTGGTTGCAGGATACCTCTGGACCGGATCGACGCGGCGAGCTCTGCCAGTCCCGCTTCGTCCATCGCGCCACGGGGCTGAAACGGCCCCGGCTCCAACAAGTCAAGAGGGATCGCGCGAGCACCACCCTCACTTGCGGTGCCCGCCGCTGGTGAGCTTTCTCCCAAGAGGGCAGCAAGGCCCCGCCCTAAACGCGGACTGGCCTCGCGTGCCGTCATGCCGAGGTTCCAATCGCGGCGTGATCCGCCAACTCCGCCGCGCGCTCCCGCCGCAGCACCTCCCGCGCGAGTTGCACATAGGCTTGCGACCCAGGCGACCTGAAATCGTAAAGCAGGACAGGCTTGCCGTGACTTGGCGCCTCGGTAATCCGAACGTTGCGCGGGATGATGATCTCGTAAACGGCATCGCCAAAATAGCTGCGCGCATCCTCGGCGATGAGCGTCGAGAGGGTGTTGCGTCGATCGAACATCGTTAACACAATGCCTTGAAGCCGAAGTTTTGGGTTCAGGGTGCGCCGGACGGCCTCGATCGTGCGCATCAGACCGCTGATACCCTCGAGGGCGTAGTATTCGCACTGCAAGGGCACCAAGATCGCGTCCGCTGCCACAAGCGCGTTCAGCGTGAGCATTCCAAGGCTCGGCGGGCAATCGATCAAGATAAAGCCGAATGGCTTTTCAGCATCCCGCAAGGGCGCTAACGCGTCGGCCAGTCTATACTCCCGGCGGCTAAGGTTGACCAACTCCACCTCTGCGCCCGCGAGGTCGGGTTCGGCCACCATAATCGAGAGATTGGGGATGCCTGTCGAACGCACCGCATCCTCGAAAGGGGCATGCAGCACGAGCACGCAATAGCTGCCAATCGTGCGTTCCTCGGGAGTCACCCCAAGGCCGGTCGAGGCATTTCCTTGGGGGTCAAGGTCGATGACCAGAACAAACTCGCCAGATGCCGCCAGAGCCGTGGCCAGGTTGACCGCGGTGGTCGTCTTGCCGACGCCGCCTTTCTGGTTGGCAACCGCGATGATGCGGGGCCCCTGTCCCGACAGTTTACGCGAACTCATGCGGACGGTGAGACACGGCGGAGCTCGCTTATCTTGTAAACGACTGCATCTGCGGCGGTGCGGCTTGAACTCTGTTCAATCTTCATGTGCCACTCGCGGCGCGCGTCGGTCAATTCGGCAAAGCTGTCCGTACCCTTAAGAAACAAACCGATGCCGCCGGGTGCGAGCTTTGGGGCAGCCAAGGCCAGCAGTCGAGGCATACGGGCAAGCGCCCGTGCCGTGACGACTGGCGCGGCTGGAGTTAAAACATCCTCAATTCGCGCCGCGTGAACCTGCACAGGCGCATTGAGGAGACGGGCAGCTTCACGCAGGAACGCGGCCTTCCGTTGGTCCACTTCGATCAGGTCGAAACGGATGCCGGTGGCATGAGCGAGGATTAACCCAGGAAAGCCCGCTCCGGATCCCAGGTCGATCGCCCGCTCAGCTCCGGGCGGCAGCAATGGCGCCAGTTGGAGAGAGTCGTCGATGTGGCGCTCCCAGAGCTTACCCTCATCCTGCCGTGAAACGAGATTAATGACCCGGTTCCAGCGCAGCAAAAGCGCTATGAAGCGCTCAAGTGTTTCACGTGAAGACATTCTTCGGCATCGAAGGATCTGGGCCGGCCCGCTCTCGCCCAATATAGCCAAGAAGTGCGGCCAATCCCGCGGGCGTCACTCCCTCGAGCCGGGCAGCCGCGCCTAAGGAGGTGGGCTGAGCTACGGTAAGTCGCTGCCTCAATTCAGCGGACAGGCCGGGAACGGCGGAAAAGTCGAGGCCACTGAGGGATATGCCCTCCTCGTGCCGAAAGGACGCGATGTCAGCGTCCTGTCTACAGAGATAAGCCGCATAGAGCGCCTCAATCCGCAGCTGCTCCCGTGCCCGCGGGGGCAAGGCGATAATCCAAGGAAACCCCGCTTGGGTTGCCTCCGGGGCCGAACCAAGCAGATCGAAAACGGATCGCCATGTTCCATCCAGACGCACACTGACGCCGCGCCGCCGCAATTCGCCGGGGTACGCCCCTTCAGAACGGGCGCGGAAAATGGCCTCCGCTACAAACCCTTCATGGGAGGCAAAGCGGCGCGCGCGGGCGCTCCCCACACATCCCCACGACATGCCGATGCGAGTCAGGCGTCGGTCAGCGTTATCCGCTCGAAGGCTCAGCCGGAACTCCGCCCGCGAGGTGAACATCCGGTATGGCTCAGTGACGCCGCGGCTCGTTAGGTCATCAACCAGGACACCGATGTAGGCGGTACTGCGGTCCAGCGTCACCAGGTCCTGGCCAGCGGCGCGGCGGGCGGCATTGATGCCAGCGAGCACCCCCTGTGCCGCAGCCTCTTCATAGCCGGTCGTTCCGTTCACCTGTCCGGCCAAGAAAAGCCCCCGAACCGCGCGCAGCTCAAGAGAGGGGAACACGGCGCGCGGGTCGACGAAGTCATACTCGACCGCGTAACCGGGACGCACCATCCGAACGTGCTCAAGGCCTGGTATCGAGCGGAGCACGTCCAGCTGCACCTCTTCGGGAAGGCTCATGGAAATACCGTTCGGATAGATCACGTCATCTTCCACGCCTTCGGGCTCGAGAAAGATGCCATGGCGATCCCGTTCGGCGAACCGCGTCACCTTGTCCTCCAGCGAAGGACAGTAGCGTGGGCCACGCCCTGCGATATGCCCGCTACACACCGCCGACCGGTGCAGATTCCGGCGCACGATGGCGTGGGTCGCGGGTGTGGTGGCGGTGGAATAGCACGGAAGCTGGGGTGCGGGAATTCGATCAGTCATGGGGCTGAATGGCTCGGGCGGCGTATCGCCCCATTCCGGGTCAAGGCTGTGCCAATCGATGCTGCGCCGCTCCAACCTTGGGGGTGTGCCGGTCTTGAGCCGCCCGACAGGCAGATCGAGCCGGCGCAAGCTCGCCGCCAATCCAACCGCTGGCGCCTCGCCGACGCGGCCGGCTGGCCGCTGCCAGAGACCGACGTGGATCACGCCGCGTAAGAAGGTGCCGGCGGTCAACACCGCCGAAGCGCAGGGCAGGCGGGTTCCATCGCCGCACACCACCGCCACCAGCCGGCCAGTCTTATCAAGCTCCACGTCTTCGGCAGATCCCGCTCGGATATCGAGGCCAGACTGCTCATCCAGCAACGCGCGGACAGCCCGACGATAGAGCGCCCGGTCGGCCTGGGCGCGAGGACCACGGACCGCAGGCCCCTTTCGGCGGTTCAGGACCTTGAAATGGATTCCGGCCAAATCCGCCGCCCGGCCCATGATGCCGTCCAAGGCGTCGACCTCGCGCACGAGGTGCCCCTTGCCGATCCCGCCAATCGCGGGATTGCAAGACATTTCTCCAATCGTCTCAAGCCGATGGGTCAGCAACAGGGTCCGTGCGCCCATACGGGCCGATGCGGCAGCCGCTTCGCACCCCGCGTGCCCACCCCCAACCACAACCACGTCATAACGCCGCATGCCTCACCCATATATTTCATGGCCAGAGCCCCGGCCCTCACAGCACCTCTGCCGCCGCTCAGGCTTTATCACGAATCGCCATTTAAACCGCGTCTAGTTTGAGAATCGTAGTTTCTCCTCCTCGGGATCGAGGCAGTCCTTGACCCAGAGGCGATCGGCGACGACGCAAGAGGCTTGGTTGACCTTGGCCTCGAACAGGGCGACGCGCCGGGTCAGGTCGTCGGCCCTGGCGTGGCAGTGATGGTAGGTGACGTCCTCGCGCAGCCAGCGCCACAGCGCCTCGACCGGCATCAGGTCCGGGCTGTAGCCCGGCAGCGGCATGAGCGTGATGCCCAGGCTGGCAGCGGCGGCCCATACCGCCTTGGCCCGGTGACAGGGCACACCGTCCCAGATCACGACGAGCATGCCATCGGGGAACTCGGCACGGAGCCGGTGCAGCACATCGATCGTGTGTTCGCCGTTGGCCCGTGCATAGGGCCATAGCCGCACCTGGCCTTCGTTGTAGAGGTAGAGGCCGTAGAGCGAGACCCTGGCGGCGAGGCCGGGCGAGCAGGAGGCCACGTGGAAGCGCTTGCCGCGCTCGCCCCAGCCGTAGCCGAGATCGGCGTCCTGGTGGATGTGCGCCTCGTCGAGGTGGACCAGCACGTGCCGATCGCGCTGGGCGCTGTCCAGCACCGGCCGTAGCCGGTCGAGAAAGGCGGCGCGCCGTTCGGGATCGGCGCGACCGAGCAGCTTGCGGGCTTTCTTCCACGACAGGTCCAGCCGGTGCAGGGCAGCGCGGATGGTCTCGCGGCAGCAGGGACGGCCGAACCGCGCCCGCACGCAGCCGACCAGGCGCTTGAGCGTCCAGCGCGGCGGCGGATCAGCTCCGGCTACGGATGGGCTGGCCGCAGCCTGCTGGGCCGCACGGAGCTCTGCGCCGAGTACGGCGGCGATGGCGGGACAAAGGGGGGACGGCCGCCAGTGCGTCGGTAGGTCAGCGCCTCGGGGCCACGCTCGTTGTAGAGGTGCAGCCACTCCATCACGGTCTGCGGGTGGCGGCCAGTGCGTTCGGCAACCTGCGTGGCGCAACTCTCTTCGGTGATCTCGTAAAGCGCCAAGAAGCGCTCGCGAGTGCGTTGATGGGCAGCGCTCGTTGCGAGCCGACGCAGGTCCTCCGGCGTCTGGCCCCACCGGGCATGGTCAACGCGCAGCATGATACGAAATCCGCGTGATCGGTGCCTGTGAACTGGAGTAGGCTGACGGCTCTGGCGAGGGGGCAAAGCCGTGGCGCACATTGTCGAGCACCTGCCTGTGGGGGAACTGGAGCGGCTCTATCGGGCAGCCCGAGACGCGACCGCGGCGCGGCACATCCAGGCGATCTGGCTATTGGCCCAGGGGCGGACGGTGCTGGACGTCGCCAGCGTGCTGGCGTTCGTGCCGCGCTGGGTGGAGGAGTTGGCCGCACGCTACAACGCGCACGGCCCTGACGCCTTGGGCGACCAGCGACGGCGCAACGGACGCGCAGCCAGCGTGCTGACGCCTGCGCTGCTGGCCGCACTGTCCGAGCGCCTGAGGGCACCCCCCGAGGACGGCGGGCGCTGGACCGGCCCCAAGGTCGCGGTCTGGATGGCGCGCCACCTCGGGGTGGAGCGGGTGCACCCGCAGCGCGGCTGGGAGGCGCTGAAGCGGGTCCGGTGGTCGATCCAGGCACCGCGCCCGCGGCACCCGCGCGCAGCCACGCCCGAGCAGCAAGCCGAGTTCAGGGGGGGCTCGAGGCGGCGGTCGCACGGGCCAAGGCCGCGCACCCCGACCGGCCGGTCGAGGTCTGGGCCGAGGACGAGCACCGCCTCGGCCTGAAGCCGGTCCGCCGCCGTGTGTGGGCCCCAGTCGGCGCGCGGCCCATCGCCCTCGGCCACCACCGCTACAAGTGGCTGCACGTCACGGCCTTCGTGCAGCCGACCAGCGGCGAGGCAGTCTGGTTCCTGTCCACCGGCCTGAGCAAGCGGCTGTTCGAGGCCCTGCTCGCCGCCTTCGCGCGCGAGACCGGGGCTGGGCGCGCGCGCCACATCCTACTGGTGCTGGACAACGCCGGCTGGCTGGTGCTGGACAACGCCGGCTGGCACGGCCCCAAGGGCCTGGCCGTCCCCGACGGCATCACGCTGGTGTTCCTGCCGCCGTACTCACCCGAGCTCCAGCCCGCCGAGCAACTCTGGCCGCTGGTGGACGAGCCGGTCATCAACCGGCACTTCGCAACCCTCGATGACCTCGACGCCGCCGGCGCCGAGCGCCGCCGCCGCCTCGACCCGGCCGCCATACGCCCGCACACCAGCTTCCATTGGTGGCCCAAGCCGGTTCAGCCGAGCTGATCAGACGGAGTTGGTATGACAGGAGCGAACAAGGCTAAGTTTCATCATCCCCTGGAGATAGGGACCCTGCCTCCGAAACTACACCTCTCAAACCGGACGGGGTTTAGCTGGATCGGCGTGGGAAAGCGTGGTGGGACGGCGTAACGCGTTGAAGATCCGCGTCAGGGTCACGGCCGTGACGTCGCGCATGCTCTCCAGATTTACTTCCCGATGCAAAGTGAGCTGAACAACGCGTCCAGTATGTCTTCGACCCCTACCGTACCTGTCACCCGGCAAAAGGCGCGCAGCGCAAGGCGGAGATCCTCTGCTTGCAGCTCAGGGAGCGATGCGCGCAGCGCCGCGCGCAGACGGGTCTCCGCCTCGGCCAATGCCGCGCGGTGTCGCTGGCGCGTGAGCGGCGGCGGGCCGGCGCTGGCAGTGAGATCGACAGCTGCCGCTTCAAGACGCGCGCGCAATACCGGCATGCCCGCGCCCGTCAGGGCGCTCACCCCGATGGCATCGTCCGGAACCGTCCCGCCAAGATCGATCTTGTTCACCACCCGCAGACTACGTCCGGCTTGATGGACACGTGGCTCCGGATACGCCTCCACAGCGATAACGAGGTCCGCCGCCTCCGCACGCGCTTGGGCCCTTCGCACGCCTTCTG
Organism: uncultured Pseudomonadota bacterium; assembly: GCA_963818725.1. Classification (GTDB taxonomy): domain Bacteria; phylum Pseudomonadota; class Alphaproteobacteria; order Acetobacterales; family Acetobacteraceae; genus DATFDN01. The sequence goes on from CAWFTU010000002.1 coordinate 537,393, forward strand.
CCTCCACCAGGTCCGCCACCTCTCGAAGCCCCGCCGTATCGACCAGGGTCGTCGGCACCCCGGCCAGGACCAACCGCGCCTCCAAGGCGTCCCGCGTGGTGCCCGGCTGATCCGAGACGATCGCGACATCACGGCCCGCCAACGCGTTGATTAGGGAGGACTTCCCGACATTCGGCGGGCCGATCACCGCGAATACCAATCCCTCGCGCACCCGCTCGCCCCGGCGGTCATCGGCGAGATGCGCGCCGATCTCCGCCACCAACTCGGCAATGCCCTCGGCCAGCAAGGTCTCTGTCTCAGGCGGAAGATCCTCGTCGGGAAAGTCGATCAGGGCTTCCTGATGCGCCATCAACCGAAGCAACCGGTCCGCCCACCCCTTGTAGATCGATCCCAGCTCGCCGCCGAGCTGGCGCAGTGCCTGCTCGCGTTGTGCAGAGCTCTCGGCAGCCACCAAATCGGCAACAGCTTCCGCCTCGAGCAGGTCGAGACGGCCGTTGAGGAAGGCACGTCGCGTGAACTCTCCAGCCTCAGCTGGACGCGCGCCGAGTTCCACGAGCGCGGAGGCGACCCCCTCCAGCACCGCCGTCCCGCCGTGCAGGTGCAGTTCGGCGGAGTCCTCGCCCGTATAGCTGCCCGGCCCCGGTAGCCAGAGCACGACCGCCCTGTCCAGCTCTGCCCCGGTCGCATCCCGCAAGCGGCGCAGCGACGCGCGCCGGGGTATCGGGAGTGTGCGGCACAGGCGCAGTATCAGGCTGCGGGACGCAGGCCCGCTGATCCGCAGCACGGCGATCGCTGATCGTCCGCTGCCGCTGGCAAGAGCAAAGATCGTCTCGCCTTGGTCAGGCAATGCGCAGGATGAACCCTTAGCCATTGGCTGCTCTGCCGCGCCTCGGACGGAGCACGCGGCCTGAGAATACGCCGCTTCCCTTGGGCAAGGAATATGTCTGTGTACCGATCAGCTCGCGGCCCTGCTCAGGCGCCGGAGAGAGATCCCTTGCGGCTGCTTCCCTCGGCGGCCTATGAGCGTTCAACGGGAGCTGCCGTGGGACATTGCATCACAAACTTTTAGCTCAGCCCCAGCACGGCCGCGAACACCGCCAAGCCGGCGGTGATCCAGGCCACATAGTCACCGATGATCCCGCTGTGCAGACGGACGACCGCGCCGAACAAGGGCGCGCTCAGCCGGTCGATTCCGCTCGCCAGCCACATAGGAAACCGATCTCGCCACAAATCATAGGCGGCGAGCCCAACCGTCAGGCTCAATGAGGTCCACGGCAAGAAAGGATGAGGTGGCTTCAAAAACGGCACGGACAGGGCGTCTAGTCCGGCCGTCGCCAAGAAGCCGTGCGCACCAGCGCGCGCGAGGGCACGCACCCCGCTGCTCCAGACAAGAGCTGCGCCGAGCAGGACGAGCGCTGGGGACAGCATCAGCCAGAGCGGGCGGTTTTGCGGCTCCCGCTCGTTCTCATGCGGGGCCTCCTCTTCGAGTCCCGGACGGGAGCCAAGCCCAGCGAAAACCCGGCCTGTTACTCTCAGGACGGCCGCTCCCGTCAGTCCAGTGCCCAGCACCAGCGGCGCCGCCGACCAGGAAGCTCCCGCCGCCGTTGCCGCGCCATCAATCAGGTCCGCGCCCTGGTCCATGACGCCGACCGGCAATCTGCCCAAAAGGAGGCCGCCCAGCCCACACGCCACACCCGCTGGCCATAAGTTCCTGCCCTTGCCCCGCAGTACGATGGCGTCAACGCTTCCCAGCCGCGCAAGAAGAATGCCGGCGATCATGAACAACGCCGCCTTCACCATTCCATGCCCAACCAGGTACGCTGGAAATCCCGCGATCCCGGCCGGCGTCATCAACGCAAGAGCCATCAGCAGCACGCCCATATGCGAGACGGTCGAGAATGCGAGCAGCCGTTTGATATGCCGCTGCTCCAGCGCCGCAAGCCCACCCAGGAGCGTTGTCACCGCCCCTAGCGACAGCAACAGGCCATGCACCAAATGCTGCACCGCAGGGGCAGGGAGGAACACGGTCCAAACCAGTCGCATCAAGCCGAACAGGCCGAGCGGAACCATAATGCCTGAAAAGAGCACCGAAAGAGGGCTTGGCGCGACGGCGTGGGCGTCGCCTAGCCAGAAGTGCAATGGCACCATCGCGCCCTTGATGAGGAGCGCCGCCGCAATCATGCAGAACGAGGCCGCCACCACAGGGGAGTCGGGGGCGCCTCGGACAAAGGCTTCGAGGGCACCGAAATCGAGCGCTCCTGCTGGAGCATAGATCAGACCAATGCCGCCCAGAATGAGAAAACTGCCGATGCCGTTCGTCACGGTGACAGTGAGCGCGCCCTCCAGCGCCGATTCGTTCAGGGCGTAGGCGGTCAGGGCGAACGCGGTGACGCTCATGGCCTCGAACGACACGAACATGTTGAAGACGTCGTGGGTGAGAATGAAGCCGATCATGGCCGCCATGAAGACCAGCATCATGGCATGGAACTGCGTGCCGACCTCGGCGAAAAAGCCCCACGAGAACACGAGTGTCAGTGCGGTCAACCCTGCCGTGAACAGCGCAAGGAGCGCGCCTGCTTGCCCAATGACGAAGGCGATCCCAATTACGTGCCCTTGCTGCGGCGACCAGCCACCGAACTAGTACGTGATCGGACCGGTAGCGGCCGCGCGCAGCAAGAGCGCGCTCGTGGCGGTGGCGAACAAGGCGGTGAGCAGGGCCACCACGTCGGGCACGCGCCCCGGCAGCAGCCGGTTGCATAACAGGAGCACGCCGGCAACTGCCAGAGGTACGGCCACCGGCAGCGGCGGTAGCGCCGCGGCGAGAAAGCCGCTCATCGCCGCAGGGGCCGCAAGACGTCGGGATCAAGCGTACCCCGCTTGCGATGCAGCCTGAGAGCCAAAGCCAGGAGCAGCGCCGTAGCGACAGCGCCCACCACAATGTCGGTCAGCACCAGGGCCTGGACCACTGGATCGACGGCCGGCGTACCCGGATTGTGGTCAAAGAAGATCGGCGCCCCCGCGCCCCACCGAAATCCCGCCGCCAAGAGCAGGACATAGGTGGACGACTGCACCACGGACATGCACCCGATCAGGTGGACGTAGTGCCGGCTGGTGACAACGCCGTACATGCCCATGGCGAACAGCCACGCCGTCACGGCCCAGGGTAGCGCGTTGACGAGGCCGCTCATGCATCTTCCTCTTCTGTTTCCTCGACGGCGCGGGTCTCCTTCAAAAAATCGACAAAGAGGACGCTAAATCCCCCGGCGACGGCGAGCGCCACCGCGCCGTTGAGGATCGGAATCATTCCGCCTGAGAGCAATGCCCGAAGCTGTCCAGGCGGCAGCACATTCTCCAGATAATGAGCGCCGACAATCATGGGCACGAGGCCCGCGACGGCATAGATGGCCGCTCCACCCCCCCTCCAGCGCGTCCAACAAGCCAGTACGCATCAGAACGCGCCAGCTTCGGTAGCCTTCGCAGAGGAACAACAGCAGCAATCCGGAGGCGACGACGACCCCGCCCTGGAAACCGCCCCCAGGCGTGAGCTGGGCGTGCAGCACGACATAGAGACCGAAGACCATGGTCAGCGGCCCGAATAGCCGCCCTGCTAAGACCAACGCGTCGCTGCGCTCTGAGATTGGGCGGCCGTGTGCCGTCGCGGGCCGGTCGGCGGGCGTGTCCTCTCGGCGGCTGCGCAGCAGGACGGCCGTCCCAGTCACGGCAGCGAACAGCATCATCTCCTCGCCCAGCGTATCGAAGCTTCGATAGTCGAAGTTCACCGCCATCACCACGTTCGTGACGTGCCGCTGAATCGGGGCCAGGTGGTTGATGAGTTCCCCATAAGGCAAGGGATGCGCGCCAAAGGTCGGCATGGCCGCTACCACGAACGGCAGCGCCCCCGCGATCCCGCCCATCGAGACCAGGAACAGCAGCAAGCGGATCGGCCGCGGCACGGGTCAATCAGGCTTTCGATCGGTGCGGATCGCGGCCAGGACTACGAGGAACAGCAGCGGGATAGCCGCGGTGCCGACGGCAAGTTCGGAGTAGGCGACGTCGGGCGCTTGCAGCGCCAGGAACAACAGGGCCAGCACCAACCCATTCGCCGCGATCGCGAGCGCCTGACGCGTGGGATCGCGGGTCAGCACGACTCCGGCCCCCGTCATGGCGCTCAGCAGGAGCAGCACGAACAGCAGGACGGTCACGGTTCGGCACCGTGTTGGTCACGCCAGGTCAGCGCGCGCCCAATCGCGTGCGACATGGCTGCTCCGGACAGCAGCAGGCATGCCAGCAAGAGGACGACCTTGGCGACAGACGGGAAGCCACCCTGGCTCGCGAACGCCGCAGCCAGCACGGCGGGTCCAGCGGTGCTGGCCGCGAATGTCGCGCAATGCAGCCGGTCCAGCGGCCCACGAAGCCGAGTGAAGCCGATGCACGCGAGCCAGACCGAGAGGGTTGCCGCCGCGAGCAGCAGGTCCGTCAAGACGCTCAGAGCCAGAACTCCAGAAACACCGCGAACACGAGTGTGCCGGGCAACGATAAGAGGCCGAGCGTAAGCGCGAGGTCGAGAAACGACGGCTGGCCGAAGGCGAAGCTCAGTTCCACCAAGACCCAACATACGATAACCGAGACCATCTGCACGGCCGCAAGCCGATGGCCGACCCCACCGCGCAGCGCGGCAAAGATTGGCATAACGAGACCAAGAATCGTGCCAATAACTGCGGCAAGCCAGGGCGGGCTTAAACCGGCCAAAGACGATCCTCCCGAGGGGGTGTGGAGACCAAGCGATGCACCATCAATGCTCCGTCCTTGGCTGCGATCCGGGTCGCAAAGCCATTCGGCGCCACGGACGCCGCCAAGATCACCCCTCCCCTTCGCCCCGCCTCCATACGTCCGCCAACGATGAATTCCTGACGCTGGACGAAGCCCTGGACCGGCTGTCCCATGCTGGCGCGAACCAGAGCGCCTCCGATGACCATCACGTCGCGCGCTAAGGAAGCGAAAACGCGGATACCCAGCCGGCCCCAGGGCGCGTCGAGCCGCACAGGACGCCTCCCTGCCCGGTGCAGATAAACCTGCAATGCGGCCCCGGCTGTAGCCGTCAGGGCACCGGCGCATAGTTCAGCCCCCGTCACCCGCCCGGTGAACAGCAAGTAGAGCGCGAACAGCGTCGTCCAGGTCGAAAGCGTGAGCAACATGGCGCACTCGTTACTTGGTCTGCAACGACGTCCCTCTGCTCGGGTTCGGATCACGCGCCCGCGAGCGCGCCTAGCGTCCGAACAGTCCCCTCAGGAATCCGAAAATTCCCCTCAGGAAACCGGGGGTTAACGCACTGAGGGGATTAACTCGCACGACTGGATCGGTGAGCGAACCGTGTACCACGTAGCTGGCAGCGATCACGCCTCCGCCCCTCTCGGGGCTGAGAAGGCGACCGATCAGCGGAATACGGCCAAGGGCCGTGTTCAGCATATATGCTGGAACGATTGTTCCCTCCAGCGCGAGTCGCTCGTTGCCGAAACCGATGCGGCCCTTTGTGGTCACACCAAGCGATGCGTTGAATGCGCGGGCATCGTCAAGCGTCAGTACCTCGTTCGCGTAAAGGAAAGGAGCCGTGAGATTGTTGAATGTCATCCCCGGACCTTGAACCGCCTGGACCAATCCATACAGCGTCACCGCCTGGAGTACCCTGGCCAGCACCGGAGCCCCTCGGATCCTGAAATTGTCGAGCGTCGCCACGCCAGACAGCGGGTGGTCGGCACGATGATCCATGTAGCGGCCTGAAAGTATCAACCGGCCGCCCTCAATACTTTCGAGCAAGCCCAAGTCGTGCAGCAAGGCTCCGCCATCCATCGCCGTAATCGCGACCAGCCGGCCGGAGCGGCCGGGCGTTATGGAAGCTGTGACCGGGCGCCCTGGCCCGGTCGACGCCGACAATCGCGCGGCCTGCAGCATGTCCGCCGAGACCTCTGCCTGGAGCCTCAAATCTCTGGCGAGCCGCCCGCGAGCGAGCGCGACCTGGTCGAATCGGGCGTCGAGACGCCAATCTGTTCCGCTCCCGCTTTTTGCCCCGCCGCCCAAGGCGCCCCCGCTGGCCGGCTTGTCCGGCGGCGGCGCGAACCGGCCCGATACGTCGAGACGCGGCCCAAACAGGCTCGCCTCGATTCTGCGCGCGTCACCGCTGATGCGCGCCGTCCCGCGCGCAGCCGTCCCTCCCAGGATCAACTGGTCGATTGTGAGAGCGACACCGCCGCCCGCGCCCAGCGCTGCGCGCGCCCGCGCCCGAAGCCCGATGCCGTCCGCTTCGATCAGATCGATTTTGCGCAACCGGCTGGCGCGATCCAGGATCAGCCGCGCGCGCGCGGTCGCCGGGTGGCCAGGGAGCTTGCGCCAGCCAAGTGGGGCGACACGCAGTTCCGCGTCCCGGAGCCCGACGCGAATGTCGATATCGGAGATCCCGTTGCGCCGCTGTGCATAGACTGCATCCAAATCGGCTGGGCCGGCGAGCACCCCGCCGACATCAAATCCAGCTTCCGCCAAGGCGCGCGCTTCGGCGCGGCCGGTCACGGTGATGCGCTGCTGCACTTGCGCCGGCGGTCCAGGCGTGAAATCAAAAGTTCCGGCGATGTGCGCCGGAATCGCCGCGATGAGGGCTGTTCCAGCGAGCTTCAGCCCATCTCCGGTCGCGGCCAGCGCGAAATCGCCACCGTCCAGTTCCCGGCCGGCGATCACGTCCGCAAGATGCACGTCCGCAAGACGCGCGGCTGCATCAATCGACACCTGGTCCATGTTGACATACGCACTAAGCGGCAGGGAGACGGAGACCCTGGCGGCAACCTGTCCACGCAGCTGCTTCAGCGGAACTGGATGCTTGGAAAGCAAACCAAGCCTCGGATGGCTGAGCAGGGCGAGCGCGTTTGGAACGCTTCCGGCTGCATTGACGTGAATCTCGGCCGTCTGCTCGGCCTGGGAAAGGCCGGTTATAAGCACGCTCCCGCCGTTAAGGGACAGCTCCCCGGCACGGCCCTGCCCCAGGGCTTGCCGCCCCGTTCCCAAATCCACGCGCACCGTGTCCACATCGACGATTTGCAATGATGCCGTGCCGTGGTCCACCGGCGGGATAGGACGCAACCAATGCACGGTGAGATCGCTCCCCGCCAAACGCCCGCTTACGCTGGTCAAATGAAGGTCCGACAGGGCGGACACACGCGCGGGCGCCGCAAATCCGACGACGACGTGCGCCTCATGCGCCATGCCGGCCGTGACATTCTCTAGGATCCACTTCCGCGCCCCGCGGGACAGATCAGCCGGCCAAAAGCCGGCGAAATCATCCAGCGCCAGGCGGTCGAGATCGAGCGTGACCTGACCGGATACATTCTCGGAGCCGAGCCGCGCCTCGCCCTGCACCGCCAGATGGGTGACTGGCCGCTCCGGACGCGGACGCAGGTCGAGACTCAAATCGGCACGCGCCGCCTCTCCCTCCTTCCAGGAACCAGCGAGATGCCCTCCCGACAGCGGCACGGGCGCATCGCTTATTCGAAGACCGCCAGGCTCTGCCCGTAGGTCGAAGCGCAGGGCTGTCGGTGACAGAGAGGCGCCCAGGTTCGCCTCCGCTTCCCCTGTGATGAGCGCGTCCAGCCGCGCGGCGCCCTCGCTGGTCGCCGGCCACAGAGCGGCAAGCGTGGCCGGTCGCACCGGCTGCAACGCGACATGCAGCCCCACTGTCCCTGAGGGAGCCTGCACCCCGTGCAGCGACACCGTGGCCGGCGTGCCGGCGAGGGCGACGGTGATCGAGGTTTTGGCGTCCGCGCCGCCGTCGCCTTGGTGCGTGAGCTCCGCGTCCAGCCGGGTCACGTCCCAGCTCTGCCCCGGCGCCGAAATCCGGGCGTTGCGCACGATCACGCGCTGGCCGAGTTGCCGAAGCGTCTCCCGCCAATCATGTCCGCCAACCGTGGCTTGTCTGGCATGAAGGGCGTCGAGCTTCAGCGTGATTTGAGGATCGACAATCGCAATCGAGCGCGGATGGAGCTGGCCCCGGAGCAGCGGTGCCAGGTTCAGCACGAGCTGCACGCGCGGGGCCTCAAGGCGCACACCGCGCGTTGGATCGCTCACCGCGACGTTCGTGAGGCGTATGTCGATGGGTGCGCCCAGGCCGGAGCGGAACCCCTCCCAGGCCAGGGTGGCCGTGCCGATGCGAAGATGGGCCGGCGCCGCCGCCTCCGAAGCAGCCGCCTGCAAGCGGGCCGCGAGCCAGGGCATCTCGATCGGGTGCTCAGCCAATCGCCAGGCGAGAACGGCGAAACCGCTTGCGGCGACGACGACAATCCCGAGCCCGAGCGCGAGCAGCACGCGCAGGACCGCCCAGAGCCCGCGCGCCGCTTGACCGCTAAGCCGCCTCACGGCCAGCCTGCGCTCGAATGTCTCAAGCGTTGTTCGCCCTTCCCGCTACCTGGCCCAGACCACATGACGCCGCTTCGGCCGACCGGCTGCTCGAGCGGATCAGCGAGATCGGACCGGAGATGGCGGCGCTCGCGGCCCGACCAGACGTGGCCGCCCTGCTGCGCGCCCTGGGCGGCAACAGCCCGTTCCTGTCCGATCTGGCGGTCCGGGAAGCGAGCGCAGTGTCGGAGCTCATCTTGGCCGGTCCCGATCCGGTGCTGGCACGGGCATTGGACGAACTGCGTCGCGTTCCCCCTGACGCTCCCCGCGCAGGGGTCTCGTCGGCGATGCGGCGAGCCAAGCGCGTGGTCTCCCTGACCGCGGCAATTGCCGATATCGGCGGGATCTGGTCGCTGGAGCAAGTGACCGGATCGCTGTCCGATCTGGCCGAAGCCGCGCTCGACCTTGCCACGGCGCACCTGCTGCGCGCCGCACACCATTCGGGCGAGCTGCGTTTGCCCCATCCGGAGGCTCCCGCTTACGGCACCGGCTTCATCGTGCTCGGCATGGGCAAGCTGGGTGCGCGCGAGCTGAACTATTCCAGCGATATCGACCTCATCCTGATCCACAACCCTGAAGCAGGAATATACACCGCGCGCACCGAGGGCGATGCGTGCCAAGGATTCATGTCTCGCCTTGGACGCGCGCTGGTCGGGCTGATGGAGACGCGCGATGCCGAGGGTTATGTGTTCCGCACCGATTTACGGCTCCGCCCTGATCCCGGCGTAACCCCGTCGGTCATCTCTCTGCAAGCGGCGACGACGTACTATGAGGGCATGGGGCAGAACTGGGAGCGGGCGGCCATGATAAAGGCCCGCCCGGTCGCAGGGGACCGGACAGCGGGCGCCGCCTTCCTGGAAGCGATACGGCCCTTTGTCTGGCGCCGGGGTCTCGATTTCGCGGCGATGGCCGATATCCAGGCGATGAAGAGCCGGATCGACCAGCGCAAAGGCAGCCTCGTGCTGGAACAGGCGACCAATCCGACTCTGCTTGGCGGATACGATGTGAAGTTGGGCGAGGGTGGCATTCGAGAGATCGAGTTCCTGGTGCAAACCCTCCAGCTCGTATGGGGCGGACGCGATCCAGGGCTGCGCGATCCGACAACGCTGGGGGCCTTGCGTGTGCTCGCCCGCTCCGGGCATCTCGGGCCAGATGCGGCAATCGCCTTGTCCAATGCCTATCGCTTCATGCGCCAAGTGGAGCACCGCCTCCAGATGGTCGCGGACCGCCAGACACATCGGTTGCCAGAGCGTCAGGCGGAGTTCGAGCGGATCGCCTGTTTTCTCGGCTTCGCCGATGCCGCGTCGTTCGCGGGCGCAATGCTGGGCCAGCTCCGCAGTGTGCGGGCGCGGTACGCGGAAATCTTTAACATTGTTCCGGAGGCCGATCACCCCGTGGCCGGCGCGGAGCTTGCGTTTGACGGCGACGATCCCGCGCCGGCCGGCACCGTCGCGACGTTGCGCTCTCTGGGCTTTGCCGACCCAGTGCATGTGATTGCGTCGGTGCGGGGCTGGAAGAGCGGCCGGCTGCGCGCGCTGCGGTCCGAGCGGGCGCGCGAGCTGTTGGGTGATCTGCTGCCTGCCATATTGGCGGCCCTGGCGCGTCAGCCTCAACCTGATGCCGCCTTCAGCCGCTTGGATGAGTTGCTGTCGCGGCTTCCCGCCGGCGTGCAGCTTCTGTCGCTGTTCCGGCGCAACACCGGCCTGCTGGACCGCGTCGCCGCCGTGCTCGGCGCGGCTCCGCCCCTTGCCGATCACCTCGCCCGCTATCCGGCGGCGCTGGATGGCTTGCTGTCGCCCGACTTGGGAGAGGCTCCGTCCGATCTCTTTCGCATTCGCCTAAGGGACGCGCGGCGTCTCGAGGATGTCGTTGCCATCGCGCGGCGGACGGTGCGCGAGGAGGACTTCTCGATCTCGGTCGCCACGCTCGAAGGCCGGATCGACACCGATGCCGCCGGACTGCGCCGCTCCGCCTTGGCGGATGCCGCGCTCGCGGCACTCCTGCCCGCGGTTCTAGACGATTTCGCTGAACGCTATGGCCGTGTGCCGGGGAGTGCGATGGCCGTCGTGCTCCTGGGCAAGGCAGGAGGGCGGGAAATGATGGCCGGCTCGGATCTTGATCTGATGCTGATCTACGACCATCCGGCGGAGGCGAGCGAGTCCAATGGAGGCCAGCGCAGCCTGCCCGCGCCGCAATGGTTCGTTCGCGCCGCCCACGCCTTTGTCGGCGCCCTTACCACGCCGGGAGCGGACGGGCCGTTCTACGCCGTGGACATGCGGCTTCGCCCATCTGGCAACAAGGGGCCGGTCGCGGTCTCGCTTCCGGCGTTTCGCCGCTACCATCAAGAGGCGGCTTGGACGTGGGAGCGGATGGCGCTCACCCGGGCGCGCGTGGCGGCGGGTCCGGCGGAGCTGCGGCGAAGCGTTGAGACCGCGATGACCGAGGCCCTGAACGCGGGCGACCCAGACCAGGTCCAGGGCGATGCCGCAGCCATGCGCGCGCGGATGTCGCGCGACCTGCCGCCGGACGGGCCTTGGGATGTGAAACTGCGTTCCGGCGGGCAGGTCGAGGTGGAATTCATCACCCAGGCGCTGCAACTAGTTCACGGGCGCGAGCCTATGGTCCGCGATCCCACGACGCGCATCGCGCTCGTCAACCTCGCCGAGAGCGGCTTGCTGGCACGCGAAGATGCCACGCTCCTGATTGGCGCCGATCACCTGTGGCGCACGGTGCAGGGAATGCTGCGCCTAACGCTTGGCCGCGCGCATCCGGACGCACTGCCCGAAGCCTCGGCCCGTCCCCTGCTGCGCGCGACCGGAGCCGACACGATCGCCGCGCTGCGCGCCAAGCTTGACGCGACCGCCACTTCGGTGCGCGACGCCTTTACGCGACTGATTGGGGAGATGAGGAAATGAGCTTGCAGGAAGGTGATCCAGCGCCCGCGTTTGACATGCCCGCAACGGGCGGCCGGCGGGTGAGCCTGGAGACCATGCGCGGCCGACCGTTCGTTCTGTACTTCTACCCGAAGGCCGATACGCCCGGCTGCACCAAGGAAGCCTGCGCCTTCCAGGAGGCGCTGCCCCAGCTCGGCCGCTTGGGCGTCGAGCTAATCGGCGTCTCCAGGGACGCGCTGCCCGCATTGGAGAAGTTCGCGACCAAGTACGGCCTCAGCTTTCCGCTGGCCTCCGATGAAGGAGGGGTGGCGGAGGCTTATGCGACCTGGGGCGAGAAGTCGATGTATGGCCGGACATACTGGGGGATGGAGCGCAGCACGTTCCTGATCGACAGGGACGGACGGGTTGCAAAGGTGTGGCGGAAGGTAAGCGTGCCGAAGCACGCTGCCCAGGTCATGGAGGCCGTAGAAAAGCTTGAATAAGCGCGAAAATGCCTTCCCTCGGGGGCACGCTATCGCATATGGGTCGCAGGCACCGCCCCATTCTCCGTCATGCCCGCGCTTGTCACGGGCATCCATGCTTTCAGGCGCCGCAAAACAGGCGTGGATGGCCGGAACACGTCCGGCCATGACGAGTAAGAGAACCAGGCTGGAAAGCCATATGCGATAGCCCCGCCTGGAGGGACAGGCCTACACGTCGTACTCCGCCAGCGGCGCGAACCCGTTGAATCGCTGGCTGGCATAAGTCGTGACATAGGCCCCGGTCGATAGCAGCTCGACCCTGTCTCCGGAGGAGAGCTTGAGCGGCAGGCGATAGTTTGCCCGCTCGTAGAGGATGTCGGCACCGTCGCAAGTCGGGCCGGCAATCGCCACGGGGCCGGCCGGCTCTCCGTCGTGCGGCGTGAGGATGCGATACTTGATCGCCTCCCCCTCGGTCTCCGCAAGACCGCCGAATCGGCCGATGTCGAGGTAGACCCAGCGCACTGGGTCATCCGCGTCGCGCCGGCTGACCAGCACCACCTCGGCGCTGACCACGCCCGCGTCGCTCACCAGGAAGCGGCCTGGCTCGAGCACGATCTCGGGCAGCGCGTTGCCGAAATGCGCGGTCATGGCGTGCATGATGGCCTGAGCGAAGCTGTCGATCTCTGGCACGTCGTCGCGATACCGGGCGGGAAATCCGCCGCCAAGGTTCATCATGCGCAGATTCACGCCGGCCTCGGTCAGGTCGGTGAACAGCATCGCCACCTTGCTGATCGCCAGCTCATAGGCCTCGGTCCTGGTTTGCTGGCTGCCGACGTGGAACGACAGTCCATACGGGTCCAGTCCCAACTCGCCGGCAAGCAGCATGAGTTCCCTGGCCCGCTCCACCGTGGTGCCGAACTTGCGCGACAGCGGCCAATCGGCACCTTCGTTCTGCACCAGGATGCGGCAGTACACGCGCGCCCCGGGCGCGTGGCGGGCAAGCTTCTCCAGCTCCTCGCGCGAGTCGAACGCGAAAAGGTTCACACCGGCCTGAAAGGCGCGGCTGATCGCGGACGCCTTCTTAATGGTGTTGCCGAAGCTGATCGCGGCGGGCTCGGCCCCGGCCGCGAGACAGGCCGATATCTCCTCGAAGCTCGCGGCATCGAAGGAACTGCCGACGCGCACCAGCCGCTCCAACACGGGTGTCGCCGGGTTGGCCTTGACAGCGTAGTAAATGCGCGCGAGCGGCAAAACTCGGCGCAGCGCGCGGTAGTTATCCTCCACGCGATCGACATCGAGTATCAGGCACGGCGTTACCGGCTGGACATCAGCAAGGAATCGGGCGACCTTAGGGGTCATGCACCGCGCCTCCCAGATCGGGCGCCCGCCTTGGATAGGCGACGGGCGGAGTTGCGAAACGGTCGAACGAACCAGCGACCTAAGCGAGTTGCCAGAACGCTTGACGTCGTTGCGTAACCCCACAGGGCCAGAGGCACGTGCGTTGCTGCGTGGACTGGGCATATAAGCGACCAGCCCCCGGACGCAAGGCTAAAAAAAACCCCTCCAAATGGTTGAAAGACGTCCACGTTCCTCGTCGCACGAAGCGAAATCAAAGTGTTGCCGCCATTTCACTCTTCCATCTCCTCCCATCGCGGAGAGATGGAATCGGATTCGGTTCGAGTGAGGCGGCTACGGGGTAACCCTCAGCTTCCCGCCAACATCCGCCCTAGCGGCCTGCCGCCGAAGACATGCACGTGCAGATGCGGCACCTCCTGGCCGCTATCCGCCCCCAGGTTGACGAGCAGACGATAGCCGGGCGCCTCCAGGCCCAACTCCTTGGCGACCCTGCCGACCGCCCGGATGAAGCCGGCGATCTCCTCGGCGCTGGCCTTCTCGCTGAAATCCGCCCAGCCGCACCACTTGCCTTTAGGGACCACCAGAACATGCGTCGGCGCCTGCGGCGCGATATCGTGGAACGCGAGCGCCCAATCGTCCTCGTAGACTTTCCGGCAGGGAATTTCGCCGCGGAGGATACGGGCGAAAATGTTGGCGTCGTCATAGGGCGGCAAACCGCTGACCGGCATGGCGCGCGCTCCTGGCAGGGTCAGGGGATTTTCTTCGTATTCACCCCAAAGGCAACCCGGCTTTCGAGGGCGCGGTTGGCCTTCTCGACAATGCCGCTGACACCCTCCCGGCGGGTCAGCTCAGACCACACCTGATCGGGACGCACACCGCTTGCCACCCACAGAACAATCAGGTGATAGAGCACGTCAGCGCTCTCGGCGATCACCGCGTCGCGATTGCCGGCCACCGCCTCGATGAGGCACTCGACGGATTCCTCGCCGAATTTTTGCGCCACCTTTTCGATGCCGCGCGACAGCAGGCGGGCCGAGTGGCTCACCGCGGGATCGGCCGTCCGGCGCTCCATCACCACCTCGAACAGCCGATCCAGCACCCCCGACGCCGGCCCAGGAGCCGGCGTCGGGGGTAGGCGGAGGGGTTGCTCGTCTGTCACCTTTTCGAACATGGCCGGCTTGCGCGCGCGCTGGCTGAAGGGCCGCTCCTTGCGCTTCTCGGGCTTTTTCTTAACGGATTTTGCCATCGCTGTTTCAGGCAGCCTGTCGGGGCAGGCGAACTGGGAGACCGGCAGCGGCGAGCGCGCGCTTGACGTCGGCCATGGTGAAGGTGCCGAAATGAAACACACTCGCCGCCAGCAGCCCGGTCGCCCCGGCGCGCGCCCCATCGACGAAGTGCTGCAACGAACCCACGCCGCCCGAGGCGATCACGGGCAGACGCACGGCCGTGCAGGCCGCGCGCAGCAGGTCGAGGTCGAAGCCCTGGCGGGTGCCATCGCGATCCATGCTGGTCAGCAGGATTTCGCCGGCGCCCAGCTCGGCGACGTGGCGGCACCACTCGATCGCATCGATGCCGGTGCCGCGCCGCCCGCCATGGGTGAATACCTCCCAACCGGCTCCTGCCCGCTTGGCATCCACCGCGACCACCACGCATTGGCTGCCAAACTTCCGGGCGGCCTCGCGCACCAGCTCGGGCCGAGCCACGGCGGCGGAGTTCACGCTGCACTTGTCGGCACCGGCCAGCAGCAGGCGGCGCATATCCTCCGTCGAGCGCACGCCGCCGCCCACGGTCAGAGGGAGAAAGACGCGCGCGGCGGTACGGCCGACCACATCGAGAATAATCTCGCGATCTTCGTGGCTGGCGGTGATATCAAGAAAGCACAGTTCGTCGGCGCCTGCCGCGTCATACAAGGCGGCCTGTTCCACCGGATCGCCGGCATCGCGCAGCGCGACAAAGTTCACCCCTTTGACGACGCGCCCTTGATTGACGTCCAGGCAGGGGATGACCCGAAGTTTCAGCATGATCTCCCTTCCCACGCGGGCACGGTTACAACTATGACGCGTATCTACTCTTAATTCGCCAGTAAAGCGCGTGCCGCCGCTGGGTCGATCCGGCCATCGTAAAGTGCGCGACCGACAATCACGCCTTCGATCGCCTTGCCGGCCGCCGCGCGCTTGAGCGCGCGCAGATCCTCGATCCCGCCTACGCCGCCCGATGCGATGACTGGAATGGACAGATGCTCCGCTAACGCCACGGTCTGCGCCAGATTGAGCCCGCTCAGCATCCCGTCGCGCGCGATGTCGGTGTAGATGATCGCCACCACCCCCGCATCCTCGACACGCCGGGCAAGGTCGGTCGCTGCCATGTTCGACGTCTCCGCCCAGCCCTCGGTCGCGACCATTCCAGCGCGCGCATCGATCCCCACAACGACGCGGCCGGGAAAGGCCCGGCATGCCTCCCGCACCAGAGCGGGGCTTTTCACCGCGGCGCTCCCCAGGATGACCCGCCGCACGCCAGCGGACAACCAGGCTTCCACCCCCACCATGTCGCGGATGCCGCCGCCGAGCTGGACGGGGACCGAGACAGCCGCCAAGATCGCGCGCATCGCCGCTTCATTGACGGGGCGACCGGCAAACGCGCCGTTCAGGTCTACAACGTGCAGCCAGGTAAAGCCGGCGTCCTGCCAAGCCCGTGCCTGAGACGCGGGATCGTGGGAATAGACGGTCGCCTGCTCCATGTCGCCCCGGCGCAGCCGCACGCACTGCCCATCCTTGAGGTCGACGGCGGGGTAGAGGATCATCAATCACCGTCCGCCGGTTTGCCGCCTGACCGCTCCTGGAGCAGCTTGTAATAGTAGAAACCCCGGATCGTCTTGCCGCTCACCCGGGCATAGGTGGGATGCACGCCCCACCGCGTGTAGCCGAGCGACTCGTAAAGCCGAATGGCCGCCGTCTGCGTCTCCCGCACGTCAAGATTCAGCACGTGATACCCGAGGGTACGTGCCCCGTCCTCGACCGCCTGGGTCAGCAGGCGAGCAATGCCGTGTCCGCGCGCGTATGGGGCGACAAAGGCGTGCATCAACGTCGCGGCGAACGCTTGCGCCTCGTTGTTGCGCGCCGGGCGGACAAGCTGGGCGCAGCCGACGATGGCGCCGCCGACACGCGCCACATAGAGCGACCGCTCGGGCACCAAAAGCACGCCGCGATAATAGGTCTCCAGCGACTGCCGGCCGGGCGGGTTGATCCAGCCAAAGCCGCCTCCTTCGAGGATGGCCGCATGGGTCGCCTCGCACAGCGCATTCAGCTCGTCGTCGGACAGGCTCTCGGCCCGTCCGACGGATCGGTTGGCGGTGGCGTCCGCGGGGGGTGATTCGCTCATGGCGTCCAGCGCAGGAAATTGGCAAGGATGCGCAGGCCGACATCCTGGCTTTTCTCGACATGGAACTGGGTGCCCGCGCGGTTGCCTTCCGCCACCAGGGCCGCCACCGGCCCGCCGTAGTCCGTCGTGGCCATCACCTGCGCCGCGTCAGCACCGGCGAGGGCGTAGCTATGGACGAAATAGACATGGTCGCCAAGCGCAAGCCCATCGAGCAGCGGATGGGCGGCCTCGGGGGGAAAGTCCAGCGCGTTCCAGCCCATTTGCGGAAGCCGCAACCCTGGCGGGTTCATCATCCTGATCTCGCCCCTGATCCAGCCGAAGCCGGGCGTGACCTCGTGCTCCAGCCCGCGCTCGGCCATGAGCTGCATTCCGACGCAAATTCCGAGGAACGGAGTGCCCGACCGCGTCGCTGCCTCGATCGCTTGCCACATACCAGGCACGGCGCGCAGGCCGTTCGCGCAATCGGCGAAAGCGCCCTGGCCAGGCAGGACGATCCGATCGGCGTGGGCGACGGCGTCGGGGTCCGCTGTTACGGCCACCTCTGCCGCGATGGCGGCACGCGACGCGGCCACCGCCAGGGCGCGCGAGGCAGAGGCGAGGTTGCCGCTGCCATAATCGACGACGGCGATCCGCATCACGCCCTCTCCGGCGGCATGAAGCTGCCCGCGAGATCGGGACGGACCACGAGCAGCCGAGCCAGAGCCGCGTCCTCGTCATTCGCCGCGAGGACATGGGCCGTTCGGTAGCCGCGCAGGTCCAGATGCCAGCGCACCAAGTCGCGCCCCGACAGGCCCAGCAGCAACGCGATGCCCAGCTCCAACATGACGCGCGATCCGCCGCCGGTCAGAAGCCCGACCAGCAGCGCGATCGCGAGGGCGAGCGCGGCGGGGATGAGGGCGCCGCGTGCGAGGAGCCAAATCGGACCGAACAGGAAGGCGCCGAAACTGAAGCCCTCGCACACCAGCACCGGCGCGGCATTCGCGCGTAGATGGGCCGTCCAGATCCTCACAGCGCGCCCTTGGTGGAGGGAATCGCGCCGGCGGCGCGCGGGTCCGCTTCGGTTGCCATGCGCAGCGCCCGCGCGACCGCCTTGAAGCACGATTCGGCGACATGGTGGGCGTTGCCGCCAACGCGGTTCGTGACGTGCAACGTGAGCAGCGCGTTCATGGCGAAGGCGCGGAAGAACTCCTGGAACAGCTCGGTGTCGATCTCGCCCAGGCGCTCGCGCTCGAAGGCCACGTTCCAAGCCAGATACGGCCGGCCGGAGATGTCCACCGCCGCCTCGGTGAGGGCCTCGTCCATTGGCACCACGGCCTGGCCGAAGCGCCGGATGCCGCGCTTGTCCCCGATCGCCTGGGCGAAGGCCCGGCCCAGCACGATGCCGACATCCTCGGTGGTGTGGTGACAGTCGATATGCAGATCGCCCGTCGCCCGGATCGTGAGGTCGAACAGGCCGTGCCGGGCAAGCGCCACTAGCATGTGGTCGAGGAAGCCGATTCCGCTGTCGATCTCGGCCATGCCCGACCCGTCGAGATCGACGGTGAGCGTGACGTCGGTTTCCGTGGTCGTGCGCGTGACAGTGGCGACTCGGTTCATGCGTGGAGCACTACCCCAGCCGGCCCGAACTCGCCAGACGTTAGCGATCTGGCCCGGCGAGAGACGCGGGCGCCATGCGTCGAATGAGGTGGTCGCGCAGGATGTACTGGTGGAACAGCGCGGCGGTGGCGTGTACTCCGGCCAGGATCAGCAGCGCGTCCGCGACAGTGCCATGCCATCCCGCCAGTGCCTCACCCAAGTCGTGATTGCCCGGCGCGAAGGATGGGATACGGGCGAGGGTATAGACGGGCGCGCCCTCAGCCCAGGCTGTGACGATGCCCAGGGTCGCCGTCGCCGCCATCAGCGCGTAAAGGCCCCAGTGCGTGGCCTTCGCGACGACATGGAGGGCGGGCGGATCGGCGGGCGGCAGTCGGCGGCCGGAACCAGCGCGCCACGCGAGACGGAACAGCAGCACCAGGGTGATCAACACCCTAATGGTCAGGTGGACCCCCAAGTAGTCCTGCTTGCCCGGCCCCTTGGGAATGGCGTCGATCGTCTGGCCGATCGACCACTGCGCGACGACCAGCGCGGCGGTCAGCCAGTGCAGTGCGATCGTGGTCGCGTCGTAGCGCGGGCGTCCGGCAGTGGCGACGTCCATCTTGGAAACTTCCTCAACTACTGCCGATCAGGATTCCGCACGCGAAGACGAGCGCCCCTCCGAATGCCACTTGCAGGGTGGCGGAGAGCGGGGGGGTGTCCATGTACCGCCAGCGTATCCAGCTAATCACTCCCAGCTCGATCACCACGACGAGGATGGCGGCGGCGAGGGCGGTGCTGAATGACGGGATCAGGAACGGGATTGTGTGTCCGATCCCACCGATTGCCGTCATAAGGCCGGTGATGGCGCCGCGGATCACCGGCTGGCCGCGCCCGGTCAGGCTGCCATTGTCCGACAACGCTTCGGCGAAGCCCATCGATATTCCGGCCCCGACCGATGCCGCCAAGCCAACCAGAAAGGCGTCCCGGGTGCGCCCGGTGGCGAAGGCGGAGGCGAAGACCGGGGCGAGGGTGGAGACCGACCCATCCATCAACCCGGCCAGCCCCGGCTGGACGACGCGCAGCACGAACTGGCGGCGGGCCGCGGCGTCCTCCGCCTGACGCACGGGCGCGGGGAGATTTTCGGCCACCAGTCGGGTCGCGGTGTGCTCGTGGCCGACCTCCGCCTCCGCCAAGGTCGCCGAGCAGCTTGCGGACCGTAGCATCGGTGGTGCGGGACGCCGCTTGCCGGTAGAAGCGCTGGGATTCCATCTCCATGCTCTCGGCCAGGTCGCGCACCGTGTTCAGCCCGAGCGGGCGAAGCTGCCAGATGGGCCGTTGGCGGCGAAACCCGCGAACGTCCTGGCGACGGATCAGGGGAATGTGCTCGCCGAACCGTTCGCGGTAGAGGTCGATCAACTGGCGCCGATGATCGCCTTCTTCGGCCGCCATCTCGGTGAACAAATTGGCGCTCGCCGGGTAGTCCTCACGCAGGCCCTCGGCGATATCGGTGTAGATTCGCCCGTCCTCCTCCTCGTTGGCGATGGCGAGGGCGAGCACTTCGCGTTCGGACAGTTCGGACAGGTCGCGCATGGGGCCTATGTGCGAAGCCGAAAGAGGCCGTCAACCTGGCCCCTCCCCGGCTCCCTCCCGCAAGGGAATGGGGCAAACCGGAATGATCTGTGGGACTACGCCGCAAGCTTCTCCGCCAGATCGGCCACCTTCGGCACACGCCGGCTTGGCCCCAACACCGCGAGCGTCGGCGCGGCGCGGAAATGACGGGCGGCGGCGCGCTGCACGGCAGCCTTGTCGACGGCGTTGATCTTGGCAACGGTCTCGGCGACCGGCACCACGCGGCCAAACACCTGGATCTGCCGTGCGAGCTGTTCGCACCGGCTGCCCGTGCTCTCTAGCGACATCAGCAGCCCGGCCTTGGCCTGCGCGCGGGCGCGGGCAAGCTCGGCATCCGAGATCTGCTCCTGGACCTTGCGCAGTTCCTCCAGCGTGATCGGAACCAGCTCCTCCGCCTCGCTCTCGCCCGTGCCGGCGTAGATGCCGAACAGGCCTGCATCGTGGAAGGGCGCGGTGAACGAGTAGACCGAGTAGACCAGCCCCCGCTTTTCCCGCACCTCCTGGAACAGTCGCGATGACATTCCGCCGCCGAGCAGCGTGGACAGCAGCAAGGTTGGATAGAAATCGGGGTCTTGGTACGCCACGGAGGGGAAGCCCAGGACGATGTGGACCTGGTCCAGGTCGCGATCCTCCCGGAATTCGCCGCCCTGGTAGACGCGCGTCGAGCGAGCTCGGAGCGGGATCGGTGGCCAGGTCGGCGAAGTGCGCCCGAGCCAGCTCCACGACGTGATCGTGCTCCAGCGCGCCGGCAGCGGCGATGACGACGTTCGAGGCCGGGTAATGCCGGCGCATGTACCCCATCAGGGCGGTGCGCGGCATGGCCTGAATCGTGTCCTCGGTCCCAAGAACAGGGCGACCAAGCGACTGACCGGGGAAGGCTTGCTCCTGGAAACGGTCGAAGATGATGTCGTCGGGCGTGTCGTTGGCCTGCCCGATCTCCTGGAGGATCACGCCACGCTCACGCTCCAGCTCCTCGGGGTCGAAGGTGGAGTGGGTCAGGATGTCGCCGATGATATCGGCGGCCAGCGCGGTGTCCTCCTTCAGCACCTTGGCGTAGTAGGCGGTCTGTTCGCGGGCGGTATACGCGTTCAGGTGGCCACCGACGGCGTCCATCTCCTCGGCGATCTGCGCCGCCGTGCGCCGCTCCGTGCCCTTGAACGCCATGTGCTCCAGGAAGTGCGACACGCCGTTCTCCGCCTCGGTCTCGTGGCGCGAGCCGGTGCCCACATAGGCGCCGAGAGAGACGGTCTCGACGCGCTCCATGCGCTCCGTCACGATGGTGAGGCCGGAGGGAAGCCGGGTCAGGCGTATGGAGCTGGCGGGGGTCGGATCGGACACGAACACTCCTTTCAGAGATCGCACAGGCGGTATATGGGCCGAAATGTCGCCTTTATCAGGCCGCGTAGACGACGCGCACGGGAAGGCATTTCCGTTCACACAGCTTGAGCTGATTCGAATCGAATTTACATCGATCTCGTCCACGGACGCTTGCCGGGCGATTTTGCCAGTCCACTTATGCGTAGGCGGCTTATATGTAGGCGGCACTAGGGTCCGACATTGCGCCGGGCGAAGCTCCGCACCAGCCCTTGCACGGCACGCAGGTCGTTCGGCGCCACGGTGAACCGCTCCTCCAGCCGGTCGAGCGTGGCAAGCCGGGGCGGGGGTGGTTGCGCGTGCCCGGTCGCGCGCTCGACGGCGTCCGCAAACTTGGCTGGGTGAGCGGTCGCCATTGCGATCGTCGGCACGCCGTTGCCGGGCGGCAGCGCGCGCGCGGCGGCGACGCCAATCGCGGTATGCGGGTCGGCCACATAGCCGCACGCGCGGTGGAGCCGGCCGATCTCCGCATCGATCCCCGCGTCGTCCAGCCGGAACCCGGCAAAGGTCGCGCGCGCGCGCTGCCAGGCGGCCTCCGAGATCTCCATCCGGCCGAGGCGCCGAAAGCCGCGCATGGCCGTCGCCGTAGCGACGGGGTCGCGGTCCAGCAACTCGAACAGCAGGCGCTCGAAGTTGGAGCTGACCTGGATATCCATGCTGGGCGACAGGCTCGGCTCGACCGCGCGGATCGACATGTCGTTGCGATCCAGGAAGCGGGTCAGGATGTCGTTGCGGTTCGACCCAACCAGGAGACGGGCGATCGGCAGGCCCATTCGCCCCGCCGTCCAAGCCGCCAGCACGTTGCCGAAATTGCCGGTCGGCACGCTGAACGCCACTGCCCGATCCGGGGCACCGAGCGCCAGCGCCGCCGCCGCGTAATAGGGCACCTGCGCCGCCACGCGCGCCCAGTTGATCGAGTTCACCGCCGAAAGGCGCAGCTCGGCGCGGAAGTCCGCGTCGGCGAACATCGCCTTCACCAGATCCTGGCAGTCGTCGAACGTCCCCTCGACGGCGATGTTGGCGACATTGGCGGCCTGGACCGTGGTCATCTGCCGCCGCTGCGTCGCGCTGGTGCGGCCGAGCGGGTGCAGGACGGCGATGTCGGCCCGCGCCCGGCCGGCGAACGCCTCGATGGCGGCCGAACCGGTGTCGCCGGACGTGGCGGCGATGATCGTGACCCGCTCGTTCCGCTCGGCCAGCACGCGGTCGAACAGTCGGCCAACGACCTGAAGGGCCAAGTCCTTGAAGGCGAGCGTCGGGCCGTGGAACAGCTCTTGCACGAACAGCGCGGTGTCGAGCTGGACCAGTGGCACCACCGCCGGATGGCTGAAGCTCCCATAGGCCTCACGACAGATCGCCTCCAGCGCCGGCGCGGGCACCGTGTCACCCACGAAGGGCGCGAGCAGACGAGCGGCCAGAACGGAATAGGAGAGGCCGCGAAGCGCGCGCCACTCGTCGGCGGACAGCACCGGCCAGGTTTCCGGCACATAGAGTCCGCCGTCCTCGGCCAAGCCAGCCAGCAGCACGCCAGCGAAGTCGCGTACGGGCGCCTGCCCGCGGGTGGAGACGTAGCGCATGGCGCTTCCTACCGGCGCCAACGCCTTTAGGCGAGGGCGCCGAACAGGACTACGTGGCGGAGAAGCGCCGGTGCGCGGTGAAGTGCAGGGCGCAGGCACCGTTGGTGAGATCGCCCTGCAACTCATCGCCGCTCAGGTGCCCGGACAAGGCGACCGCTCCGGCCTGGCCGCTGACCGAGCCATCGGGGCCGATCGAAGCCGGCACATCGGTGAGGTTGCTCCAGCGATAGCTGAATTGCCCGTCCTGCACGAAAAGCGCCACCAACCCAGGATGTGGACAGTCCCTGCGGTCCGCCTGGTAGCGTGTGCTACTGCCCCGGTAGAGGCCGTCGATGCCGGATGGGGTCGCACCAGCTTGCGTCGCGGCCGGTGCCCCGGACGCGCTGGGCAGCGTGGAGGGGACCGGCTCAGGCGCGGTACGCGCGGATTGCGGTGCCGCGCACCCGGCGAGGAACGCGGCGGCGAGCACGGGCAGCGCCGCCCGCAGCGATGGCATCGCGTCGTCCTTCGGTCAGGCGGCCTGCTCGGCCACGGCGCGCACCGACGCCTCGGCCTTTACGCCGTCGCCCAGCATCTCCATGCGGCCCGAGATATGGCCGCCATCCTCGACCCGGAGCCGCCCGCAGCGCGCCTGGCCCAGCAGCCGTCCGCTGCCGCGAATCACCAGATTGCCGCGAGCGGTCAGCGTGCCATCGAATGTGCCGGCGATCTCGGCGTCCTCGACCTCGACCTCGCCCTTGACCATGCCGCCGGTGGAGATGGCGAGCTCGGCGGCGTGGATCATGCTCGCCTCGACCGTGCCTTCCACGACCAGGCGTTCCGCGTCCTGCACGGTGCCCTGCACGCTGATACCGCGCCCGACCACCAAGGTCCGGCGCTCCGCTGTCGCGGGGCCTGGGGCGGAGGAGGGCGCGGCGGCCGGGCGTGGCGGGACGGCCAGGCTTGACGCCGGCGCCGGCGCTCCGCCCGAAGTGGACCCGCTCGGGCCGGAGCTGCCGGAACTGGACGGACCCAGGGCGCCAAGATTGGCGCCAAAGGAAAACGGCGAACTGGACATGGCAGGCGCCTCCTTGCGCACGGCGGGACGGAACGGGGGTACGCCAAGGCCGTTATCGCCCGGCGCGGTGGTGACGATCTCCGCCTGCCCCGGCGTGGTCTCCGCCGCGTCCTCAGCACCCAGCCCGGCAGGCAAGGCGGCGTCGGCGGCGGTCGTCTCGTCTGGCTTGCGACGTTTGAACACGGGTTTTCACCCTTGATCGAGGCTGCGGTCCGCGATCCGCTAGCATGGCAATTCGCGCCGCAACAACAGGATCGCGACGTTTGATTACGAATCGGTGCCAACGGCCGGGATGCGCCAAGCCCGCGCGCCGTGGTAGCCGGGGTGCTCGCGCATCCGTATTCGACGGACCTTACAGGGGAGCACCGGCATGGCGACTCGCTTCGACATTATCGGCATCGGCAACGCCATCGTGGACGTGGTGGCGCGCATCGACGAGGCGTTCCTCTCCCGTCACGACATGCGCAAGGGCAGCATGACGCTGATCGGCGCCGGGGATGCCGAGCGCCTGTATGACGCGATGCCCGCGGGAGAGGAGAGCAGCGGCGGCTCGGCCGCCAATACGTGCGCCGCCGCCGCCGCGCTCGGCGCGCGCGTGGCCTATCTCGGCAAGGTCGCCGACGATCAGCTCGGCCGGGTGTTCCGCCACGACATCACGGCGGCGGGGGTGCATTTTCCCTCTGCGCCAGCGCACGAGGGCGCCCCGACCGCGCGCTGCCTGGTCCTGGTCACGCCGGATGGGCAGCGGACGATGCACACCTATCTCGGCGCCTCGGTCGCCTTCGCCGAGCGCGACGTGGACACGGCGCTGATCGCCGACGCGGCGGTGCTCTATCTGGAGGGATACCTGTTCGACCCGCCGGCGGCCCAGGCCGCGTTCCGGGCCGCCGCCGCCGCCGCGCGCGCCGCCGGGCGGCAGGTCGCGCTGTCGCTGTCGGACCCGTTCTGCGTCGAGCGGCACCGCGACGCCTTCCGCGGCCTGGTTCGCGATGGGGTGGACATTCTCTGCGCCAACGAGGCCGAGGTGACGAGCCTGTATCAGGTCAACAGCCTCGATGAGGCCGTCGAAGCCGCGCGAGCCGAGGTGAGGCTCGCGGCGCTGACACAGAGCGAGGCCGGCAGCCTGATCGTGCGCGGGGCCGAGACGGTGCGCGTGCAGGCCGTCCCCACGCGCGTCGTGGACACCACGGGGGCGGGCGATGCTTATGCCGCGGGATTTCTCGTTGGCCTGACCTCGGGGCGCGACATCGGCGACTGCGGCCGCCTGGGCGCGCTCGCGGCCGCCGAGGTCATCGGGCACTACGGCGCGCGGCCCCAGGCGGACTTGCGGCGCCTTGCAGCGGCAGCGGGGCTCTGAGTGCCCGGCATGGCGCATGCGTTCGACGCTGGCTGGATGGGCGTCGCGCAGGCGCTGGCGGCGAAGCCGATGCCGGACGGCCCCACACCCCGTCCTTGGGCGCGCCCTATCAATATCAGTCGAACATGATCCCCAGAATGGTTGGGTGGCTGGACTGGGGCGATCTGTAATGTCCACAAGCGTCTTCGACTGGGGCGCCTACAGGCACTTGAACGCCTCGAAGGGCTCCCCGCAGGCGCGGCAGCGGTGCAGGGCCTTGCATGGGGTGGAGCCGAAGGCGCTGAGCCGCTCCGTCGCTTCGCTCCCGCAGTGCGGGCAGGCGATCGGGGCGGCGTCGAACAGTGCGCGGCTTCGCGCCACAGGGCGCGGCGGAGCGATTCCGGCGGCGGCAAGCTTCGCGCGCGCGCTGCCGCTCAGCCAATCGGTGGTCCAGGCCGGGGCCAGCACGGTCCGCACCCGCGCATCGGCAATGCCGGCCTGCCTGAGCGCCGCGCCAACGTCCGCCGCGATAACCGCAGTGGCGGGGCAGCCCGTGTAGGTGGGGGTGATCGCCACCTCCACCCTGCCGTCACGCACCGCGATTTCCCGCACGATACCCAGCTCGGCGATGGTCAGGAACGGCAACTCGGGGTCTGGCACCGACGCCACCGCCGCCTCCGCTCGGCTTCGCAAGTCCTGGTCCGCGCTCACCATGCCGCTCCTGGGTAGGTCCGCTGCATATATTGCAGCTCGGCCAGCAGAAACCCCAGATGCTCGCTGTGCCGCCCGGCGCGGCCGCCGCGCTGCTGCCAGCGGGCCTCGGGCCGGGCGAGCGTCGCGCGGTGCAGCACGTTTCCCACGTCTTCCTCCCAAAGAACGCGGATTCCAGCCGGGTCGGGAACCGCGCCATCCGCCATCAGCGCCGCCTCGACCGGATCGGCGTCGAACAGTTCCGCGGTGTAAGGCCAGAGCAAGTCCAGCGCCCGCTCCGCACGGCGCCGGCTTTCCGCCGTGCCGTCGCCCAGCCGCACCACCCATTCCGCCGCATGCCGCAGATGGTACGCCGCTTCCTTCTCAGCCTTTGCGGCGATCGCGGCGATCGCCGGGTCGGTCGAGATCCGGGCGGTTTCGCGCCAGTATGGATCGAGGGCGGCGCTGTAGAGAAGCTGGCGAACCATGGTGTGCGCGAAGTCGCCGTTTGGTTGTTCGACCAGCAGGCAGTTCCGCCACTCCCGCTCGGTGCGAAGATAGGCCAGTTGATCCTCGGTACTGACCCGTGGCGGCGCTAACCTCCTGGTACAGCGCGCGCGCCAAGCCGATCTGGTCGAGCCCGATATTGGCGAGCGCCAGGTCCTCTTCGGGCGTCGGCGCGTGGCCGCACCATTCAGAAAGGCGATGGCCCAGGATCAGCGCGTCGTCGGCGCGGCGCAGCAGCCACAGCACGCGCGGCGTGGCCCTGATCTCCAAGGTCATGGCTGGAACCTAACGTGTAAGGACTGGATAAAAGATCGCTCACTCTCCTTTTCTCAAGCGGGAGAGTTCGCGAATCGTGGTTATCGTCGCACTCAGCGTCGCCATCCTGGCCCTCTTGCTGCTGGTCTCCCTCATGGGAGCCCATCGGCACGGCGCCGAGCGCGAGGCGGAGCGTCTGCGGCGGCTCGTCGCACGGCAGGCCGAGGAGCTGCAAGCCGTGCGACGGCCTGATGGCGCGGTGCTGGAGCACCTGCCCGATCCGCTGATCTTGCTGGACGCCGATCGCGCCGTGCGGCGCGCCAACGCCGCCGCCCGCGCCGCCTTCGGCGCCGACACCGGGGCGGTGCTGCGTCATCCGGGCCTGCGCAGCGCGATCGACCGGGCGCTTGCCGCCGGCGTGGCTCAAGGGGCCGACCTGTCGCTGCCCGTGCCGGTGCCGCGCGAGGTCCACGCGGCGGTGGTTCCGCTGGATTCGCCACTCGACGACGGCGGGCGCGTGCTCGTGGCGCTGTCCGACCGCACGCGGGAACGGGTGATCGAGCGGATGCGCGCCGACTTCGTCGCCAACGCCAGCCACGAGCTGCGCACCCCGCTCGCCTCGCTGATCGGCTTCATCGAGACGCTGCGAGGCCCCGCCGCCGACGACCCGCCGGCGCAGCAGCGCTTTCTGGCGATCATGGCCGAGCAGGCCGCGCGCATGAACCGGCTGATCGACGATCTGCTGAGCCTGTCGCGCATCGAGCTGACCGAGCACCAGCCACCCGCCGAAAAGGTCGATCTCGGCACCCTGATCCCGCCGCTGGTGGAGGCGTTCGAGCCCCGGCTCCGGGAGCGCGCCGCCCGGATCGAGCTCGAGCTGCCGCCGGACCTGTCATTGGTGACGGGGGACGCCGATCAGCTCGCCCAGGTGCTTCAGAACCTGCTCGACAATGCGCTGAAATACGGCTCGCGCGGCGGCACGATCCGTTTGGGGGCGGCGCCCGCCTCGGCAGGCCGGTGGCCAAGCCGGCCCGGCGTGGTGATCACCGTGGCCGACCAGGGATCCGGAATCCCGCGCGCCCACCTGCCGCGGCTGACCGAACGATTTTATCGGGTCGACAAGGGCCGGTCCCGCGACGCTGGCGGGACCGGACTGGGCCTCGCCATCGTCAAGCACATCGTCAACCGCCACCGTGGCCAGTTGCTGATCGAAAGCGAGGAGGGCGTCGGCACCAAGGTGAGCGTCTGGCTGCCGCGCGCGCGGGCCGACTAGGCACGCTCGACCGGAGGGTAGCGCCGCAGGATGCGCAGCATCAGCAGCATGGCGGGAAGCGCCGCGAACATGGCGAGGCCGTAGAACGCGGTCCAGCCGACCGCCTGGGCGACGAAGCCAGACAGGCCGCCGACGGTGCGCAGCGCCAAGGCGGCGAGCGAGGACAGCAGCGCGTATTGCGTCGCGGTGAAGGCGGGGGCGCAGAGGCCGGAGAGGAAGGTGATGAAGGCGGCGTCAGCCATGCCCTCGGCGAAGGCTTCCGTGACCACCGTCGCCAGCAGCGCGTGCCGGTCGCCCGCCGAGGCGGCAAGCCAGAGATACATTCCCATCGCCGCCGTCTGCACCCAGCCGGTGAGCAGCAAGGCTCGCCCGACGCCAAGCCGGGCCACCAACCACGCGCCGCATGCCGTGCCGACGAAGGTGGCGGTGAGCGAGAACGGCCCGTTGGCGACCGCGATTGCTGCCCGATCGAAGCCGAGATGCGTATAGAAGGGGGCCGTCATCACCCCGGCCATCGCCTCGCCCAGCTTGAACAGCGCGACGAAGCCGAGGATCGTACTCGCGCCGGGCCGCCCAAGCATGTCCAGGAGCGGAGCGATGATCGCTGACCTCAGGCGGGCCATCAGGCGCATGGGCACAGCCGGTCGCGCGACGTGCGGCTCTGGCGCCACCAGAGTCGCCACGGGGCCGAGCGCCAGCAGCCCGGCCACGCCCAGCAACGCCCCGTGCCAGCCGACCACGTCGGCCGCCTTGATGGCCCCGGCGCCAGCGATCAGCAGAGCGACCCGGTATGCCCAGACATACGCGGCCATCGCCGCGCCTTGCAGGCGGGGTGGGAAGCTCTCAATCCGCCACGCGTCCACCACGATGTCCTGACTCGCCGAGAGCAATGCCACCAGGGCCGCCGCGGCCAGCGCGCCCAGCGGGGCGGCGTCCGGCCGCGACAGCGCAAGCAGCACGGCGGCGCCGGCCAGCGCCGGCTGGATCGCCAGGAGCCATCCCCGCCGTCGCCCGAAGCGACGGAGCAGCCAAGGCGGACGCGCCTGGTCGAGTAGCGGCGCCCACAGGAACTTCAGCGAGTAGGCGAGGCCGATATTGGCGGTGAACCCAATCAGCCCGAGCGACAAATGACCCTCGGAGAGCCACAACCGTAGCGTGAAGCCGGACAGCGGCAGCGGCAACCCCGACAGTAGGCCATAGGCCGCCATGACCCAGATCCGGCGGTTAGCGAACAACCGGGATGCGTCTTTGGGCTCCGCGGGCTTGGCTGGACGAATCGAGCACATCATGCGTGATGTTTGAGGCTGGGACGCGCAGGGGCGCAACCATTGCGCCCCGGCGCCGCTTGTCCGGTAGGGAGAGGGGACGCGAGAGCTTCAGCGCTTTCGGCAAGGCCGCCCGCTCTTTTGTCATGGCGGCCTCTCTCGCGGATGCGTGTGCGAAGCACTCGAAATCGTGATATGGGGTTGGATCGGAAGCGGAGGACGTGTATGGACGGCAGCTCTCAGGGTGCAGGGAACGCGCCGGCGACAACCGGCCTGCTGACCGACAATCCGGTTTACAAACCATTTCGATACCCGTGGGCCTATGAGGCTTGGCTCACCCAGCAGCGCGTTCACTGGTTGCCAGAGGAAGTGCCGCTCGCGGATGACGTGAAGGACTGGCATCGCAACTTGACGGACGCAGAGCGCAATCTGCTCACTCAGATATTCCGCTTCTTCACCCAGGCGGATGTCGAGGTAAATAACTGCTATATGAAACATTATAGCCAGGTCTTCAAACCGACTGAAGTGCTGATGATGCTTTCTGCCTTTTCCAATATCGAGACCGTCCACATTGCCGCGTACAGCCATTTGCTTGACACGATCGGCATGCCCGAGACTGAATACCAGGCATTTCTTCGCTACAAGGAGATGAAAGACAAGTACGACTACATGCAGGGCTTCTCGGTCCAGAGCCGGCATGAGATCGCCAAGACCCTGGCGGCGTTCGGTGCGTTTACGGAAGGTCTACAGCTTTTTGCCTCGTTCGCAATTCTTTTGAATTTCCCGCGCTTCGGCAAGATGAAGGGCATGGGCCAAATCATCAGCTGGTCGGTGCGTGATGAGACGTTGCATTGCGTATCGGTAATACGCCTGTTCCGTACATTCGTTCAGGAAAACCCTGATATCTGGACGGAAAGCTTGCGGCGCGAAATTAGCGATACTTGCGCTACTATTGTTCTCCATGAAGACGCCTTCATAGATCTGGCCTTTGAGCAAGGCGGAGTTGATGGGCTGAGCGCGGATGAGGTAAAGGAGTACATCCGTTACATTGCCGACCGCCGGTTGATTCAGCTCGGCTTGGACTCACTGTTCAATGTCGAACGTAATCCGCTGCCGTGGCTGGATGAGATGCTGAATGCGGTTGAGCACGCAAATTTTTTCGAGAACCGCTCCACAGAGTATAGCAGAGCTGCCACTATCGGTTCTTGGGAAGAAGCTTTTGCAAACTGACCGAGCGAGACTATCTTGCGCGCCGCAAAGCCGTGGGATTAACTTGAGTTCTCGTGTGGTCGTGTCAGCATTACCTTTGGCTGGCACATCGCGTAATACAGCATGTCCAAGCAGGGGGCACGGTGAGCGAGATTGACAATGACGTCGTCCAGGAGCGGCAGGCACCCTCATCCGTCTCTGCCGGAACGCCGCGCTATAGTCGTCGGCTCTCGGACAAGATTTTGCTGGCCTTCCACCATGCCTGCGACCAAAGCGACCTGGAGGTGGCGGAGCAGCTCCTGCACGTTCTTGAGATGATGCTGATCCGCCGACCGTTGACCCCGGACGGCGGGCGACGGCGCAATATGGAGAGCCTTGTCGCCGCGCATGAACGGCTGTGGCACCTGCGACACCCGGCGGCCGACCTGGAGCAGTTCGACCCTTAGGCTGAGCCGGGGCTACAACCGCCCGTAGATGTCCTCGACGCGAACAATATCGTCCTCGCCGAGGTAGGGACCGGACCCGACCTCGATCAGAGCCAGTGGGATCTTGCCAGGATTCTCCAGGCGGTGGATCTCGCCAAGGGGGATGTAGACGCTTTCGTTCTCTTGCAGCAGCAGTTCCGCAGTGCCTCGGGTGACGAGCGCGCTGCCGGTGACGACAACCCAGTGCTCGGCGCGGTGGAAATGCTTTTGCAATGAAAGCCGTTGCCCCGGCTTGACCACCAGCCGCTTGACCTGGAATCGGTCGCCGCGCGTCAGCACTTCATAGTAGCCCCAGGGCCGATACACACGGTTATGGGCGACCGCCTCGGGGCGGCCGGACTGCTTTAGTCGGTCGACCAGGGTCTTCACGTCTTGCGCGTGGTCGCGATGCATCGCCAGCACCGCGTCCTCGGTGACGACGACCACCGCGTCTCGCAACCCAACCAGAGCCGTCAGCCGGCCGTCATCGCTGCGCACATAGCAGTTCTCCGCGTTCTCCAGCACTGCCTCGCCCAGGGCGACATTGCCGCGCGCGTCCTTGGGGGCCAGCTCCCACAAAGCGTTCCAGCTTCCGACATCTGACCAGCCGATATCGGCCGGGATCACCGCCGCCCGGGCGGTGCGCTCGGCAACAGCGTGATCAAGGCTGATCGCCGGGGTGGCGGCGAACGCTTCGGCTTCAAGCCGGATAAAGTCGAGATCGGTGGACCGACCGGCGACCGCCCGCCGCGCCCCGTCCAGCACCTCCGGTGCGTGCCGCGCCAGCTCCTCGATCAGAGTTTGGGCGGTAAAGACGAACATGCCGGAGTTCCACAGGTGGCGCCCGGAGCCGACCAGCTCGGTGGCGGTGTCGGCGTCCGGCTTTTCAAGGAACCGGGCGACATGGCGCACGCCGCCCGCCAATTCCAGCGCGGCGCCGAGCTCGATATAACCATAGCCGGTCTCCGGCGCCGTCGGCCGCATCCCGAACAGCACGATCCGCCCGGCGCGCGCCGACTCGGCTGCCGCGTCGAGGTGTTGGCGCAGCCCGGCGACATCGCCAATCGCGGCATCGGCCGGCATCATCCAAAGAACTGTCTCCGGGTCGGTCTCGGCCACGAGCACGGCGGCGACGGCGATCGCTGGCGCGCTGTTGCGTCCCATCGGCTCCAGCACGATCCGCGCCCCGTCGATGCCGGCGCCCCGAAGCTGCTCGGCGATCAGGAACCGATGCTCGTTGTTGCAAACCACGATGGGCGGCGCGAATGCCGCGCCGGTCGCGCGCAGGGCCGTCTCCTGAATCATCGTGCGCTCGGACAGCAGGGGCCAGAGCTGCTTGGGAAAGCTCTCCCGCGAGACCGGCCAGAGCCGGGTGCCAGAGCCGCCCGAGAGGATGACAGGCTGGATGCGTTGCTCGGTCATGTCTCTCCTCCTGCTGGCTCACGCGGCCCGGGTCAGGCGCTTGATGAGGGCCGACAGACGGTGCCGGCGCAGCTCGTTTCGCGCCCGCTCGTCGGTGGTCATGTAGTTGAGCTGGATGCTGTAGCGCCGGCCGGAGAAGACCTTGTGCCCGTGCCAGGTGTTGGGGCCGTTCGGAAAGGCCAGCAAAGTCCCGTTCACCGGCGGCACTTCCACGGCGTAGTCCTCCAGGTCGTGCGGCCCGCGGAGCAGGCGAAGGCAGCCTTCGTGCTGGCCGAATGTCTCGGTTCCCTGATTGAGGTATAGCAGAACCGTGACGCGCTTTGCGACGGAATCGACATGGATGTGTCCGTCCCGCTCGGTAGTCCAGCCACGGAGCGTGAGCATGGTCGGGGCGTCGGCGAGGTCGAGCCCGAAGCGGTCGGCCAGGGCCGCGCGCAGCCGTGGTCCCTGAAGCTCCGTCGTCAGCGCCCGCGCCGCCGGGCCGAGCCGCACCGCCTCGGCCGGAAAGGAGCCGCGCTGGCCGATCGCGGGCAGGTCGCCCAACACCCTGCCAAGGCTGGCCGGCGGCACGAAGTCGCGAACGAGCAGATGCGGGAACGGTTCGGTTTCGACTCGGGCCTGGTTCAACGCGGCGTAGTCTAGCTCGATCATGCGGCTCTCCTGGTGGTCCCGGCTTAGCACGGATCGCGCCGCGTTGAACCTTTTCGCGTTCCGCGCTAAGCGCCCCCGCCAATGGACATCCAAGCCGCCCCGACCGGGGCCGGACCGCTGCCGGCCTATCGGGCGATGGTGGGAACCGGCTCCCTTGTACCTGACCCGGCTCAGGCCCTGGCGGCCGAACGGATGCAGGATCTATGGGCGAAGCTGCGCGGCTACGACCCGCCGCCCCGGCCGGCCGAGAGCGGGTTCCTCTCGCGCCTGCTGCGCCGCCGGGCGGTGGACGAGGCGCCAGAGGGCAAGCCCAACGGGCTCTATCTCGTGGGCGCGGTCGGGCGCGGCAAGTCGATGCTGATGGACCTGTTCTTCGACGCCGCCGACGTGCGGCGCAAGCGGCGTGTCCACTTCCACCGCTTCATGCAGGACGCGCACGCCCGCATCCACGCGTTCAAACGCGACCATCCCGGCACCGACGACCCGATCCCCCCATTGGCCGACGCCATCGCCGCCGAAGCCGCGCTGCTCTGCCTGGACGAGTTCCAGGTCAACGACATCGCCGACGCGATGATCGTCGGCCGGCTGTTCGAGGCGTTGTTCCAACGAGGGGTCGTCGTGGTCACGACCTCCAACACGCGGCCTGACGACCTGTTCAAGGGCCAGCCGGGCCGCGACGCCTTTCTGCCGTTCATTGCCTTGTTGAACCAGCATCTCGACGTCCTGGAGATGAACGCCGCCCGCGACTTCCGGCGTGCCCGGCTGCGGGGCTTGCGCACCTGGCACGTCCCGGCCGACACGCTGGCGCGGCGAGAGCTGGATGCCGCGTTCCTGGAGATGACGGGGGGCGCTCCGCCCCGGCCCGAGAGCTTGAGGGTGACGGGACGGCGCCTGATCGTGCCCGCGGCGGCCGAAGGCGTGGCCCGTTTCGATTTTGCGACGCTGTGCGGCACCGCGCTCGGGCCGGGCGACTACCTCGCCATCGCGACCCATTATCACGCGCTGGTGCTGGACGAGATCCCGCGCCTGTCGCCGGACAATTTCGACGAGGCACGGCGGTTCATCACCCTGATCGACACCCTGTACGACCATCGGGTGAAGCTGCTGGCCTCGGCCGAGGCGATGCCCGATCAGCTCTATGAGCGCGGCGAGAACGCGCGCATGTTCGAACGCACGGCATCCCGGCTGATCGAGATGCGGAGCCAGGAGTGGCAGGCGCTGCCGCATCTTACCTGAACAGCGGTCCGCTTGCCGGGGTGCGACGGGCCGTCTATCAGGTCTCATCCTTCGCGCCCGCTCACGAGGACTCCCATGGCCCGGAACAAAATCGCCCTGATCGGTGCCGGCAATATCGGCGGCACGCTCGCCCACCTGGTCGGGCTGAAGGATCTGGGTGACGTCGTGCTGTTCGACGTGTTCGGCGGGGTCGCGGCAGGCAAGGCGCTGGACATCATGCAGTCCGGCCCGGTGAATGGCTTCGACAGCCTGATGACCGGCGGCTCCGACTACGCCTCCATCAAGGGCGCCGACGTGGTAATCGTGACCGCCGGCTTTCCGCGCACGCCGGGCATGTCGCGCGACGACCTGATCGGCAAGAACGCCGGGGTGATCGCCGAGGTCGCCGAAGGAATCAAGACGCACTGCTCGGATGCGTTCGTGATCGTCATCACCAATCCGCTCGACGCGATGGTTTGGGTGATGAAGGAGAAGTCGGAGCTGCCAGCCAATCGCGTGGTGGGCATGGCCGGGGTGCTCGACAGCTCGCGCTTCCGCCTGTTCCTGGCGCACGAGTTCAAGGTCTCGGTGGAGGACGTGACGGCCTTTGTCCTCGGCGGTCACGGCGACAGCATGGTGCCGCTGACCCGCTACTCCGCCGTGGCCGGAATCCCCGTGCCAGACCTGGTGAAGATGGGCTGGACCACGCAGGACAGGATCGACGCGATCGTGACCCGCACCGCCAACGGCGGCGGCGAGATCGTCAAGCTGCTGGAGCGCGGCAGCGCCTTCTACGCGCCGGCCGCCTCGGCCATCGCCATGGCCGAGAGCTACCTGAAGGACAAGCGCCGCGTGCTGCCCTGTGCGGCCTATCTGAACGGCGAATACGGCGTCAGCGGCCTGTATGTGGGCGTGCCGGTGGTGATCGGCGCCAACGGGGTGGAGCGAATCGTGGAGATCGCGCTCGACCCCCAGGAGAAGGCGGCGTTCGACAAGTCCTGCAACGCCGTGCGCGAGTTGATCGAGGCTGCCAGGAAGCTGGTGGGGTGACAGCGGTGAGCTTCTCATGAACATCCACGAATACCAGGCCAAGGAGCTGCTGCGCGGCTACGGGGTCGCGGTGCCGGAGGGGCACGTCGCCTGGACCCCCGACGAGGCAGCGGAGGCGGCGAGGCGCCTGCCTGGTCCGGTGTTCGTGGTGAAGGCGCAGATCCACGCCGGCGGACGCGGCGCCGGCCGTTTTGCCGATGATCCCTCGGGCAAGGGCGGCGTGCGCGTCACGCGATCGGTCGAGGAGGCGCGGGCGGCGGCCGAGGCGATGCTGGGACACGTCCTCGTCACCCGCCAGACCGGCCCGGCCGGGCACAAGGTGCATCGGGTCTATGTCGAGGCGGGCTGCGACATCGCCCGCGAGCTCTATCTCTCGCTGCTGGTCGATCGCGCCTCCGGGCGGATCATGGTCATGGCCTCGTCCGAGGGCGGCATGGAGATCGAGGAGGTGGCGGCCCGCAGCCCGGAGAAGATCCTGCGCGTCACCATCGATCCGGCATCCGGCATCCAGCGGTTTCACGCGCGCCGAGTGGCCTACGGGCTCGGACTGGAGGGCAAGCAGATCGGCGCGTTCGGCCAATTCGTGGAAGCCATGTACCGGGCCTTTGTTGCCCTGGATTGTGCGATCGTGGAGGTGAACCCGCTCGTCGTGACCGGCGCTGGAGAGGTGCTGGCGCTGGACGCCAAGGTGAGCTTCGACGACAGCGCGCTGTTCCGCCACAAGGAGCTGGAGAAGCTGCGCGACGAATCCGAGGAAGACCCGAAGGAGTTGGAAGCCAGCCGCTATGGGCTGAACTACGTCGCCCTGAATGGCACCATTGGCTGCATGGTCAACGGCGCCGGCTTGGCGATGGCGACCATGGACATCATCAAGTTCTACGGCGCGGCGCCCGCGAACTTCCTGGATGTCGGCGGCGGCGCCACCAAGGAGCGGGTGACGGCGGCGTTCAAGATCATCCTGTCGGACCCGAATGTGGAGGGCATCCTGGTCAACATCTTCGGCGGCATCATGCGCTGCGACGTGATCGCCGAGGGCGTCGTCGCCGCCGCGCGCGAGGTGAAGCTGTCGGTGCCGCTGGTTGTGCGGCTGGAAGGGACCAACGTCGATCTCGGCAAGGAAATCCTCGCCAAGTCCGGCCTGCCGATCATCGCCGCCGACAACCTGGCCGACGCCGCCCAGAAGGTGGTGACAGCGGTGGCGGAGGCGGCCTGACATGGCGGTCCTGGTCGATGCCAGCACGCGCGTGATCACCCAGGGCTTCACCGGCGCCCAGGGCACGTTCCATTCCGAGCAGGCAATCGCCTATGGCACCAGGGTTGTGGGTGGCGTGACCCCTGGCAAGGGTGGCACGACCCATCTCGACCTTCCGGTATTCGACACCGTGGCTCAGGCCCGCGAGGCGACGGGCGCGACCGCGAGTGCGGTATACGTCCCTCCCGCTTTCGCGGCCGATGCGATCCTGGAGGCGATCGACGCCGAGATCCCGCTGATCGTGTGCATCACCGAGGGAATTCCGGTGCTGGACATGGTGCGGGTGAAGCGCGCGCTGACCGGGGCGCGCTCCCGCCTGATCGGCCCGAACTGCCCCGGCGTCATCACGCCCGATGCCTGCAAGATCGGCATCATGCCGGGTCACATCCACCGGCGCGGCTCGGTTGGCATCGTCTCGCGCTCCGGCACGCTCACCTACGAGGCGGTGGCGCAGACCACGGCGGCGGGGCTGGGGCAGAGCACCTGTGTGGGCATCGGCGGCGATCCGGTGAAGGGCACCGATTTCATCGAGGTGCTGGAGCTGTTCCTCACCGACGAGAAGACCAGGCAGATCGTGATGATCGGTGAGATCGGCGGGGAGAGCGAGATCGAGGCGGCGGAGTTCCTCGCCCGCAGCACCCGCAAGAAACCCACCGTCGGCTTCATCGCCGGCGCCACCGCGCCTCCCGGACGGCGTATGGGCCATGCCGGCGCGGTCATCAGCGGCGGGCGCGACACGGCGGCGGCCAAGATGGAAGCGATGCGCGCGGCGGGCATCCACGTGGCAGAAAGCCCGGCGGCGCTGGGTAGCACGATGGTGGGGGTGCTGAAGGGATAGGTCTTTCGATAACACCGATATTCGCCCGGCAATTGGGTTGTCGTAGTCCAACCGTCCCTTATGCAGTCCAGGAAGCTCAGCCCGTTCGTTGCCAGACTCTCGTAAGTAGGACGCTCGCCCTATCTAAGGGCGCGGCCCGGCAAGAACCGGTTGGGCTCGGGACGGCACACAAGGAGCACCCTCTATGGCTGGCGTGGATATCCTGGCCTCGGCCTTCAGCGGCGCGAACGCCGCGTTCCTGGGCGACCTCTATGCCCGCTGGGCCACCGACCCCGGCTCGGTCGATCCGAGCTTCGGCGAGCTGTTCAGCACCCTGAACGAAGACTCCCGCGCCGTGCTGGAGGAGGCGACCGGCGCTTCCTGGGCGCCGCGTCCCCCGCCGCGCGAGCCGGCCCCTGCCCCGGCCGGCGATCTCCGCGCCGCCATCATCCCGAGCCTGCGCGCGCTCATGCTGATCCGCAGCTATCGCGTGCGCGGGCATCTGGAGGCGCGGCTTGACCCGCTCGGTCTGCAAGTGCCGCCTCCGCACCCGGAGCTTGACCCCGCCACCTATGGCTTCACCGAGGCCGACCTCGACCGGCTGATCTTCATCGACAACGTGCTGGGCCGCGAGACCGCGACATTGCGCGAGATTGTGGCCATCCTTCGTCAGACCTATTGCGGCCATATCGGCGTCGAATTCATGCACATCCAGGATCCCGAACAG
The DNA here is from genome assembly GCA_963818725.1 of uncultured Pseudomonadota bacterium. Lineage (GTDB taxonomy): Bacteria > Pseudomonadota > Alphaproteobacteria > Acetobacterales > Acetobacteraceae > DATFDN01. The sequence goes on from CAWFTU010000002.1 coordinate 575,260, forward strand.
AAGGCCTGGATCCAGCGCAAGGTCGAAGGGGCGCCGTGGGCCGACTGCTTCGATGCCGAGACCAAGCGCGGCATCCTCCGCCAGCTCACCGAGGCCGAGGGGTTCGAGGCGTTCTGCCAGCGTCGCTACGTCACCACCAAACGGTTCGGGCTCGAAGGTGGCGAGGTCACGATCCCGGCGATGCACGCCATCATCGAAACCGCCGCCGCGGGAGGCGCGAACGAGATCGCCATCGGCATGCCGCATCGCGGCCGGCTCAACACGCTGGTCAACATCGTCCGCAAGCCCTTGACCGCCGTGTTCAGCGAGTTCGGCGGCGAAAGCTTCAAGCCCGAGGACGTGCAAGGCTCGGGCGACGTGAAGTACCATCTCGGCACCTCCACCGATGTCGAGATCGACGGCCGCACCGTCCACCTTTCATTGCAGCCGAACCCGTCACATCTCGAGGCGGTCGATCCCGTGGTGATCGGCAAGGTGCGCGCGCGCCAGGACCAGGCTGGCGACACACGGGCGCGGCGCTCGGTCATGGCGGTCCTGATGCATGGCGACGCCGCCTTCGCGGGGCAGGGACTGGTGTACGAGACGCTGGCGATGAGTCAGTTGATCGGCTATCGCACCGGCGGCACCGTGCATTTGGTGGTGAACAACCAGATCGGCTTCACCACCGTTCCCGCGCACGCCTATTCGGGCCTTTATTGCACCGATGTCGCGAAGTCGATCCAGGCGCCCATCCTGCACGTCAACGGCGACGACCCCGAGGCGGTGGTGTTCTGCGCGCGCATGGCGGCCGAGTTCCGGATGCGCTTCGGCTGCGACATCGTGCTCGACATCGTCTGCTACCGCCGCCACGGCCACAACGAGACCGACGAGCCGGCATTCACCCAGCCGCTGATGTATCGCGCGATCAGCCAGCAGAAGACCACGCGCACGCTTGTATGCGGAAACGCTTGCCGCCGAGGGCGTGGTGCCGACCGAGGAAGCCAAGGCGATGTGGGACGAGTTCACTGCCCACCTGGACGCGGCGAACCAGGCGGCGCAGTCCTACAAGCCGAACAAGGCCGACTGGCTGGAAGGCCACTGGGCCGGGCTGTCGCGCCCCGAAGAGGAGCCGGAGCGCATCGAGGAGGCCACCGGGGTCGATCCCACGGTGCTGCGCAAGGTCGGAGCGACACTGGCGCACGTGCCAGAGGCGTTCAATCTCAATCCCAAGATCGCGCGCCAGCTCGACGCCAAGCGGCAGATGATCGAGAGCGGCGAGGGTATCGACTGGGCGACCGGCGAGGCGCTGGCGTTCGGCACCTTGCTGCTGGAGGGGAACCGCGTCCGCCTGTCGGGCGAGGACACGCAGCGCGGCACGTTCAGCCAGCGCCACGCCGTACTGATCGATCAGCAGAACCAGAACGAGTACGTCCCGCTCAACAATATCGCCCCCGACCAGGCGCGGATCGAGATCTACAACTCGCTGCTCTCCGAGCAGGGCGTGCTCGGGTTCGAGTACGGCTATTCGCTGGCCGACCCGCGCACGCTGGTTCTGTGGGAGGCACAGTTCGGCGACTTCGCCAACGGCGCGCAGGTCATCATCGACCAGTTCCTGGCGAGCGGTGAGACGAAGTGGCTGCGCATGTCGGGGCTGACCCTGCTGCTGCCGCACGGCTACGAGGGGCAGGGACCGGAGCACTCCTCGGCCCGGCCGGAGCGCTACTTGCAGCTCTGCGCCGAGCGCAACATGGCGGTGTGCAACCTGACTACGCCGGCGAACTACTTCCACGCGCTCCGTCGCCAGTTGAGGCGCAATTTCCGCAAGCCGCTGGTGCTGTTCACGCCGAAATCGCTGCTGCGCCACAAGCTCGCGGTCTCGCCGCTGCACGAGATGGCGGCCGGCAGCGCTTTCCAGTTGCGTGATCCCGGAAATCGATCAGATCGGTCCCGCGGAGGCGGTTCGCCGCGTCGTGCTGTGCTCGGGAAAGGTCTATTACGACCTGCTCGCCACGCGCCGCGAGCGCGACCTGAATGACGTCGCGATCCTCCGGCTCGAGCAGCTCTATCCGTTTCCGGAGAAGACCCTTGGCCGGCTGCTCGCCCCGTACCGCAACGCCGAGGTGATCTGGTGCCAGGAGGAGCCTGGGAACATGGGCGCCTGGTGTTTCGTTGACCGGCGCATCGAGAGGGTGCTGGGCACCCTGAACGGCACGGCGAAGCGGCCAAGCTATGTGGGGCGGGCCGAGGCGGCGAGTCCCGCCACTGGTTTCGCGCGCACCCACGCCGCCGAGCAGGCGGCGCTGGTGGCCGAGGCGCTGGGCGATAAGGGAAGCGGATGATGGCGACCGAGATCAAGGTGCCGGCGCTGGGCGAGAGCGTCACGTCGGCGACCGTGGCGCGTTGGCTCCGGCAAGCGGGCGAGGCGGTTGCCGTCGACGAGCCGCTGGTGGAGCTGGAAACCGACAAGGTCACGGTCGAGGTGAACGCGCCCGTAGCGGGCGTGCTGTCCGCGATCAGCGTCGATGCGGGTAGCGAGGTGGAGGTGGGCGCGACGCTCGGAGTGATGGAAGCGGGTGCGACCGCCACGGCGGCCCCGGCCGCCAAGTCCGCGCCAGCGCCCAAGGCTGCTGCCGCGCCGGCCAGCGATCCAGCGGTTGCGCCAGTCAGCGCACCACAATCGCCTCAGTTGCGGGCGGCCGCTAATCCGCCACCCGGCATCAATCCGCCGCCCCGCCCGCTCGGCCCCGTTGCACGTCCGGCCGCGCCGCCTGCGGAGGTCGTCGCGATGCCACCGCCAATGCCCTCGGCCGCCAAGCTGATGGAGGAGCAGCATCTGGCGTCCGCCGCGCTCGCTCCGGGCAGCGGCAAGGACGGCCGGATCACCAAGGGCGATGTGCTGGCGTTCCTGAACCGTCCCGCACCGCACGCCCCGCCGCCTGCCCCGAAGCCCGCGCGTGAGGCTGACCCGCGGGAGGAGCGCGTCCGGATGACACGGCTGCGGCGAACCATCGCCGCCCGGCTGAAGGAGGCGCAGAACACCGCGGCGATGCTGACCACCTTCAACGAGGTGGACATGACCGCCGTCTCGGCGCTGCGCCGCGAGTATCGCGAGGCGTTCGAGAAGAAGCACCAGGGCGTGCGCCTCGGCTTCATGGGCTTCTTCGTGCGCGCCTGCGTCGTTGCCCTAAAGGAGTTCCCCGCCGTCAACGCCGAGATCGACGGCGAGGACATCGTTTACAAGAACTTCGTCAACATGGGCATCGCGGTGGGCGGCGCGTCCGGCCTCGTGGTGCCGGTGATCCGCGACGCCGATCGGATGGGCCTGGCGGAGATCGAGCGCAGCGTCGCCGATTTCGGCCGCCGCGCCCGTGACGGCGCATTGAAGCTCGAAGAACTCACCGGCGGCACGTTCAGCATCACCAACGGCGGCGTCTACGGCTCGTTGATGTCCACGCCGATCCTGAACCCGCCGCAATCGGCGATCCTCGGGATGCACAAGATCCAGGACCGGCCGATGGCGATCGGTGGCAAGGTGGAGATACGGCCGATGATGTACCTCGCGCTGAGCTACGACCACCGCATCGTCGATGGGCGCGAGGCGGTGTCGTTCCTGGTGCGCGTGAAGGAGGGCGTGGAGGATCCGCGGCGGCTGCTGCTGGATTTGCTAGGCGCACGATCTGTACACGGGCACATGCACGCATGAACGATCCTTCGACCTTATCGTCATCGGCGCCGGCCCCGGCGGCTATGTCTGCGCGCTGCGCGCCGCGCAGCTCGGCATGAAGGTCGCCTGCGTCGAGAAGCGCGCGACGCTGGGCGGCACCTGCCTCAACATCGGCTGCATTCCGTCGAAGGCCTTGCTGCAATCCTCGGAGAACTACATCGCCGCGACCCACGACTTCGCCGCGCACGGCATCGAGGTCGGCTCCGTCACGCTCGACCTCGCGCGCATGATGGCGCGCAAGGACGAGGTCGTGTCCGCCAACGTCAAGGGCGTCGAGTTCCTGTTCCGCAAGAACAAGGTGACGTGGCTCAAGGGCGCCGCGCGCATCACCGCGCCGGGCCGGGTGGAGGTGGACGGCAACGCCTACGAGGCGAAGCACATCGTCATCGCCACCGGCAGCGAGAGCGTGGCCTTGCCGGGCCTCGAGATCGACGAGCGGCAGATCGTCACCTCCACCGGCGCGCTCGAACTGCCGCCGTGCCGAAGCGCCTCGCCGTCATCGGCGGCGGCTATATCGGGCTGGAGCTCGGCAGCGTCTGGCGCCGCCTCGGGGCCGAGGTGACGGTGATCGAGTTCATGGAGCGCATCGTCCCCGCGATGGACGCGGAGATCGCCAAGGCGTTCGAGCGCATCCTGACCCGGCAGGGCCTCAAGTTCCGCCTGAACACCAAAGTCGCCGGCGCGCGCGTGACCAACGAGGGCGTGGTGCTGACCGTGGAGCCCGAGCGCGGCGGCGCCGTCGGAGGAGATCACCGCCGATGTCGTGCTGGTCGCGGTCGGACGGCGGCCGAACACCGACGGGCTGGGGCTGGACGCGGTCGGGGTGGCGCTGGACGAGCGCGGCCGGGTGCGAGACCGACGCGCACTGGGCGACGAACGTGCCGGGCATCTATGCGATCGGCGACGTGATCGCCGGCCCGATGCTGGCCCACAAGGCCGAGGAGGAGGGGGTCGCGCTGGCCGAGCGACTGGCCGGCCAGGCGGGGCACGTCAATTACGGCGTCATTCCCGGCATCGTGTACACATGGCCCGAGGTGGCCGCGGTCGGCCAGACCGAGGAGGAGCTGAAGGCGGCCGGCGTCGCCTATCGCGTCGGCAAGTTCCCCTTCACCGCCAACGGCCGCGCCCGCGCGATGGGCGACACGGATGGGTTCGTGAAAATCCTTGCCGACGCGGCGACCGACCGCATCCTGGGCGCGCACATCATCGGCCCCGACGCCGGCACGCTGATCGCCGAGCTGGCGACCGCGATGGAGTTCGGCGCCGCCGCCGAGGATGTCGCGCGCATCTGCCACGCGCATCCGACATTGAGCGAGGCGGTGAAGGAGGCGGCGCTGGCGGTCGAAGGCCGCGCGCTGCATATGTGATGCCGATGTGCCGCTTGCGCTCACGATGGGAGATCCCGGCCGGCATCGGCGGGCGAGCTGACCCTGCGTGCCTGGCAGCCCGCGCGCGCGGCCGTGCTTCTTCGCACTGGACGATCCGGATCGGCTGCGCGCGCTGGCGCGAGACTTGCGGCTGGAGGTTCCGGTCGCCGAGATCGCGGCGCCTGCCGCCGCGCCCGCCGTCTACGCTCAGGCGTTGCCGGTGCTGCCGGTCCGGCTGGCGGCCCCGGTCCGGCCGGGGCAGCCGGACGCGCGCGAACGCCTCCGCGGTCATCGCCTCGATCGAGCGCGCGACGCGGCTGGCTCCAGGCCGGAGAGGCGGGCGCGGTCGTCACGAACCCGATCAGCAAGGCGACGCTGTACGACGCCGGGTTCGGCTTTCCCGGCCATACCGAGTTCCTGGCCGCGCTGACCGGCGTGCCGGGTCGGGAGGTGATGATGCTGGCGGCCCCATGCTGCGCGTGGTGCCGGTGACGGTGCACGTGCTCGCTGCGCGCGCGCTCATGGAGATGCTGAGCCGCGAGATGATCGTCGCTGTCGCCCGCACCACCCATACAGCCCTGCGAGACAGGATTCGGCCTCGCCCGGCCCGCGCCTCGCCGTCGCCGGCCTCAATCCGCATGCCGGGGAGGGGGGCGCGCTCGGGACGGAGGAGGCGGACGTCATCGAGCCCGGCGATCGCGGCGCTGCGCGCGGAGGGCTGGACGTCTCCGGCCCCTGGCCGCCCGACACGATGTTCACCGAGGCGGCGCGGGCGCGCTACGACGTCGCGATTTGCATGTACCACGACCAGGCACTGATCCCGCTCAAGACCCTCGACATGCGCAACGGGGTGAACGTGACGCTCGGGCTGCCGATCGTCCGGACATCGCCTGACCACGGCACCGCGTTCGACATTGCGGGCCAAGGCGTGGCCGATCCGGCCAGCCTCATCGCGGCGCTGCGGCTCGCGTACGAGATCACAGCACGCCGTAACCATTCAGTGTCAGCTTGAGCACGCGCAGACGCCAGCTAGAGCGGGATGACACAAGCTTGAATCACTTGGGGATTCTCAGACCACCCGGAATTCGATTCAACCTGCTGGCTGGGATGGGAGGCCAGCATGGATGGCGAGACCCTACTCCAACGATCTGCGTGAACGGGTTGTCGCTGCCGTGACGCGGGATGGCTTGTCGCGGCGCGAGGCGGCTCAGCGCTTCGGTGTCGGCGTCAGCGCGGCGATCAAATGGGTGCAGCGCTGGGGCGAGACGGGCAGCATCGAGCCTGGTCCGATGCGCGGGCATCGGCCCAAGAAGCTGACCGGCGCATGGCGACGCTGGCTGCTCGAACGCTGCCACGAACGCGCCTCCACCTTGCGTGGTCTGGTCAGTGAATTGGCCGAACGGGGCTTGAGGGTCGACTATCGTTCGGTGTGGGCGTTCGTCCGTGCGGAGAAGCTGACGCACAAAAAAAGACCCTGATCGCCAGCGAGCAGGACCGCGCCGATGTGGCGCGCCGCCGCGCACAGTGGCTGCGCCACCGCGGTGATGTCGATCCCAAGCGGTTGGTGTTCATTGACGAAACCTGGGTCAAGACGAACATGGCCCCGCTGCGCGGCTGGGCGCCGCGCGGCCAGCGCCTGAAGGCCAAGGTGCCGCACCGGCGCTGGGAGACCATGACCTTTCTGGCCGCGCTGCGCCATGACGGTGTCGAAGCGCCGTGGCTTGTTGATGGGCCGATCAATGGCGAGCGGTTCCGCCTGTATGTCGAGCAGGTGCTGGTGCCGACGCTGCGCCCGACCGACATTGTCGTCATGGACAATCTGGGCAGCCACAAGAGCAAAGCCGTGCGGCGTGCCATTCGGGCGAGCGGGGCCAAACTGTTCCTGCTGCCGAAATACTCACCCGATCTGAACCCGATCGAGATGCTGTTCGCCAAGCTCAAGCACTGGCTGCGCCAGGCCGCAGGCCGAAGTGTCGAGACCCTCTGCGGCACACTCGCCGAGACCCTCAATGCCGTCACCGCAACAGAATGCCGAAACTACTTTGCCCAGGCCGGATATGATCCGACCTAAACTCATCCCGCTCTAGGCCGCGAGAGCGACAGCACCCTTCGCGCGCCGCATCGGCTTTAGCGCCGTGATCGCCAATGTCGCGGTGAGCAGGTCGGCGGCGATTGCGACGATGAAGACCACGGTCCAGTTCCCCGCCCAGTCGTGCAGGAGCGCGGCGAGCGGGCCGCCGAAGATGGCCCCGATGCCTTGCGCCATATAGAGGCATCCGTAGTTGCGCGTGGCGTCGCGCGTGCCGAACGTGTCGGTCAGGGTGGAGGGAAACAGCGAGAAGATCTCTCCCCAGCCAAAGAACACGACACCTGACAGCAGCACGAACAGCAGCGGATCGCCGCGAGTCGCCAGCCAGAGCGCCATCGCCGCGGCCTCCATCGTGAAGGCGATCGCCATGGTGTTCTCGCGCCCGATGCGGTCCGAGATCCAGCCGAAGAACGGACGGGTCAGCCCATTGGTGAAGCGATCGATCGTCAACGCCAGCGGCAGCGCCGCCACTCCCCACACAAGCTGCTTGGTGACGCCGAACTCAGCCGCGAAACTCGCCATTTGGGACGTGACCATGAGCCCGGAGGTGGACATGAGGGTCATCATCAGGAACATGAGCCAGAACACGCCCGAGCGCAGCATCGCACTGGTGCTGGAGTCCTGACGCGATCCGCACGCTTGGCTGCGTTGCCGGCGGCGCCTTCAGCCCAAGCGCGGCCAGCAGGCCGACGACTCCGAAGATCACCCCGAACCGCGTCAGCGCGACCTGGTATCCTGAATGCGCGATGGTTTCGGCGATCGGGAAGGTCGTCGCAATCGCGCCCATGCCATAGCCGGCGGCGACCACGCCGGCGGCGAAGCCGCGGCGGTCAGGGAACCAGCCGACCATCTGGCCCACAACCCCGATATAGACGATGCCGGTGCCAAGCCCGCCGACGATGCCATAGGTCACGTAGATCATGACGAGTGATCCGGCGTGTGCCGCGAGCACCCACGAAAGCCCCGTGAGAACTGCCCCCGCCCCGATCAGCCGCCGCGGGCCGAACCGATCCACGAGATAGCCCTGGAATGGAGAGAAGAAGGTTTGCAGGACGATGAGCAGCGAGAACGTCACCTGGATCGCCGGCAGGCTGACCGCCAGCGCGTTCGCCAAGGGCTTGGTGAACAACGTCCATACGTATTGCGGGCTGGAAATCGCCATCATGCAGACGAGGCCGAGCACGAGCTGCCACCAGCGCCTCGAAGGGTATCGCGCCGCCCCGGCGATCATCGTCGCGGTTGCTGTCATACGAAATCCGCGTGATCGGTGCGTATGAACAGGAGTAGGCTGACGGCTCTGGCGAGGGAGCAAAGCCATGGCGCACATCGTCGGGCACCTGCCTGTGGGGGAACTGGAGCGGCTCTATCGGGCAGCACGGGACGTGACCGAGGCGCGCCACATCCAGGCGGTCTGGCTGCTGGCGCAGGGGCGGGCGGTGCTGGATGTGGCCAGCGTGCTCGCGTTCGCACCGCGCTGGGTGGAGGAGCTGGCCGCGCGCTACAACGCGCACGGCCCCGGCGCCCTGGGCGACCAGCGGCGGCGTAACGGCCGTGCTGCGAGCGTGCTGACCGCGGCGGTGCTGGAGGCGTTAGCCGAGCGGCTGCGCACGCCGCCCGAGGACGGCGGGCGCTGGACCGGCCCCAAGGTTGCGATCTGGATGGCGCGCCGTCTCGGGGTGGAGCGGGTGCACCCGCAGCGCGGCTGGGAGGCGCTGAAGCGGGTCCGATGGTCGCTCCAGACACCCCGCCCGCGGCACCCGCGCTCGGCCACACCCGAGCAACGGGCTGAGTTTAAAAGGGGCTCGATGAGACGGTCGCACGCGCCAAGGCCGCGCGCCCCGATCGGCCGGTCGAGGTCTGGGCCACCGATGAGCACCGCCTTGGTCTGAAGCCGATCCGCCGCCGCGTCTGGGCGCCCGTCGGCGAGCGCCCGATCGCCTTGGGCCATCACCGCTACAAGTGGCTGCACGTGACCGCCTTCGTGCAGCCGGCCAGCGGCGAGACGGTCTGGTTCCTGTCCACCGGCCTGAGCAAACCCTTGTTCGAGAAGCTGCTTGCGGCCTTTGCTCGCAATGTCGGGGCAGGGCGCGAGCGGCACATCGTCCTCGTGCTGGACAACGCGGGCTGGCACGGCCCCAAGGGCCTGGCCGTCCCTGACGGCATCACGCTGGCGTTCCTGCCCCCGTATAGCCCGGAGCTACAGCCCGCTGAGCGGTTATGGCCGCTGGTGGATGAGCCGGTCGCCAATCGGCACTTTGCGACTCTCGACGACCTTGACGCGGTGGTCGCCGAGCGATGCCGCCGTCTCGACCCCGCCATCGTACGTCCGCACACCAGCTTCCACTGGTGGCCGAAATCGGTTCAGCCGAGCTGATCAGCCGGAGTTCGTATCATATTGCCGCCCTCTGCACGTAGCGGTGTTGGGCGATTCCCTATGCAAAGCGCGGACCAGCTTGTTGCGCCTCAGATGGCAGCGCCGTTGATTGGTCAATCAGGCATATCAGGCAGCCCGCGATGAAATCGCGGGCACGCCAAATACCTGAGGATCAGGAGAGAGATGCTGCGACTCTCGCTCGGTGCCGGTGGTCTCAGCCCGGCGCCGCACCTTGCACGTTGACCAGCAGGCCATAGAGCGACTGGCTCGCCGCCATGAACAGGAAGTCGCGCTTCGGGCCGCCGAAGGTCAAGTTGGCGCAAACCTCGGGCAGCCGGATGCGTCCGATCAGCTTGCCCTGCGGGTTCCAGACCGTCACGCCACAGTACCCTAGCGGCGCATTGGAGCCGACCCAGAGATTGCCCGCGCGGTCCGCGCGCATCCCGTCCGGGCCACACAGCACGCCGTCCACCTTGCAATCGGTGAGCTGGCGCATGTTGGCCAGCTTCTGGCCCTGCACGTCGAAAGCGTAGATGTTGCCATGGCCGCCGGTCGTCTCGCCGGGGCCGGGGCCAGTGCTGATGAGGTACAGCGTCTTGTAGTCAGGGGAGAAGCAGATCCCGTTGGGATCGGGCACCTGGCTCTCGTTCACCACCACGTCCAAACGCCCGCTCGGATCCCAGCGGTAGACGTTGGTGGGCAGAGCGCGCCTTACGCCCCAGATCAGGCCGACGCCACCGTTACCCACATTGGGATCGTACAACCCGTTCGGGTTCGTCGGCCCGCCCGGCAGGTCGGGATGGCCCTCGGTGAGCTGGCCGCCATAGGGCGGGTCGGTAAACCAGATGCTGCCATCTGGATGCGGGACGAGGTCGTTCGGCGAATTGAGCGGCTTGCCCTCGAACTGGTCGGCGATGACGGTCATTGAACCATCCGGCTCCCAGCGGATCACGCGGCGGAAGAAGTCCTGCGTCGAGAGCTGCCGGCCCTGGAAATCGAAGGCATTGCCGTTGCTGTTGTAGGACGGCTTGCGGTACGGCGTGACCCGGCCGGTTTCCCAGATGTAGCGGTACTGCGTGTTGCCCTTCACATCGCTGAACACGAGGTAGTGGCCCTCGCCCGACCAAGCTGGGCCTTCCGCCCACTCGAACCCGGTCCAGAGCCTATGGATCGCCGCCAGGCCAACCAGGTACTGGTTGAACGAGGGATCAACCACCAGGATGTCAGGATCGGGATAGATCTCGGGCGGGGCGTCGCGGCCCCATTGGCGCGGCGGGTTGCTGATAACGGTCGGGGGATTCCCGAGCTGCGGCTTTTCCTGGCCCCAGGCCAGTGCCGGCGCGAGGGCCGCGGCGCCGGCCAGCAATCCGCGGCGCGATAGGCGCGAATGCGCGTTCATCGACATTCCTCCCGTTCTTGCTACACACCGCCAGCGAAGGCGCCTGCAACGGTGTGGTCAATCCAAGAGGATGTGAAGCCTACTCGGCGGCGAGCGCGACGGGCTTGGGGCGGGGGATGTCCTTGCCGTTCAGCACCTCGTGGTCGAGCAGCGCCTGCGCGCCTTCCTCGAGCGAGGCCCGGTTCTCGCTCAGGATAGTGAGCGCGCGCTTGAGGGCGGTCTCCAGATAGCCGCGCACGGCGAGATCGATGTCGTGCGCGGTCTCCTCGCTGAAGCGCCGCTTGCCGCCAAGCATCTCCTGCTGTTGCAGGAACGGGCTCGTCTGGCCGGTGTCCCAGGCGACCGGCCCGAGGCGCTGGTCCATGCCGTAGCGCATCACGATGCCGCGCGCGATGTCGGTCGCCTTCGCCAGGTCGTCCGCCGCGCCGGTCGAGATGTCCGGGCCGATCAGCGTCTCCGCCGCGCGGCCGCCGAGCAGCACGGTCATGCGGTCCAGCAGCTCCTGCCGGCTCATCAGGAAGCGGTCCTCGGTCGGGTGTTGCAGCGTATAACCGAGCGCGCCGATGCCGCGCGGGATGATGGAGACCTTCTCCACCGGATCGGTGCCGGGGATCGCCAGCGCGACCAGGGCGTGGCCCATCTCGTGATAGGCGACGGTGCGCCGCTCCTTCGGCACCAGGATGCGGGACTTCTTCTCCAGCCCGGCGATGATGCGCTCCACCGCCTCGGTGAAATCGGTCATGGCGACCGAGGGGGCGCCGCGCCGCGTGGCCAGCATCGCCGCCTCGTTGGTGAGGTTGGCGAGGTCGGCGCCGGTGAAGCCAGGCGTAAGCGCCGCCAGGTCTTCCAGCCGCACGTCAGGCGAGAATCTGTTTGTCCTTCAGGTGCAAACGCAGGATGTCGATCCGTCCCTTCCGGTCGGGGCGATCGACCAGCACCTGCCGGTCGAACCGGCCGGCGCGCAGCAGGGCGGGGTCCATGATCTCCGGCCGATTGGTCGCGGCGAGCACGACGATGGGGACCGAGGCGCGGTCGAACCCGTCCATTTCGGCCAGGAGCTGGTTGAGCGTCTGCTCCTTCTCGTCGCCGCCGGCCACGGGCGCGGCGTTGCGCGCGCGCCCCAGCGCGTCCAGCTCATCGATGAAGATGATGCAGGGAGCGGATTTGCGCGCCTTCTCGAACAGGTCGCGCACCCGCGCGGCGCCGACACCCACGAACATCTCCACGAACTCGGCGCCGTTGGTGGTGAAGAACGGCACCCCGGCCTCTCCGGCCACGGCGCGGGCGAGCAGGGTCTTGCCGGTCCCCGGCGGCCCGACCAGCAGGATGCCGCGTGGGATGTGCGCGCCGAGGCGCCCGAACTCCTTGGGCCGCTTGAGGAAGTCGACGATCTCGCGCAGCTCGTCCTTGGCCTCGTCGACGCCGGCGACATCGGCGAAGGTGGTCTGAATGCCGGTCTCGGGGGCCAGCTTGGCGCGGCTGCGGCCGATCTGCATCAGACCACCAAGACCGCCGCCGCCGGCCCCCCCGCCGCCCATGAAGCGCGCGGCGGCGAACCAGATGCCAACGAACAGCAGCGGCGGGATGATCCAGGACAGAATCAGGCTCATGCCGGAACTGGACGCGGCGCCAGAGTAGACAACGTTGTGCTTTTGCAGCTCGCTGGCCAAGGCGGGCGGAACGCTTTGCGTCGTGAAGGTTGTGCTTCCGTCCTTGCGGGCCTGGGTCAGCGTGCCGGTGATCTGATCACCCGAGACGACCACCTGTTTCACTTTGCCTTGATCAAGCAGATTTTGGAACTCGCTGTAGGGGATCGCCTCGGCGCCGCGCCCACTCTGGTTGCCGCCGGCCACCACGCCAGCGACGATGATCGCGAGCAATGCCAGCCACATCCACCAGAGCGAGAAGGTCGGGGTCTTGGGTCCGTTCTTTTGTGGGATGCGCGGAGCCGGCACGCGGACCCTCCTTGCGGCAAAGGGGCGAGTTGATGGATGTCGGGGCGGTTTGGCCGACCGGCAAGGCTGGCCCGGCGGCTTGAGGTTGGACTCGGCACACGGTTCGGTGTGCAATGCCCTGGCGAACGGAGGGGGAAATTCCATGGCCAAGGCACCGTCGACGGAGGCGCGCGACCGGGTGCGCGAGACTGTTCCCAAGCTGATCGACGTGACCGAGAAGACCCTGTTCGGCGACATCTGGGAGCGGACGGAGCTGTCCAAGCGCGACCGCAGCCTGATCACCTGCGCCGTGCTGGTGGCGACCTATCGCCCCGAGCAGCTCAAGGGCCATCTCGGCCGCGCCCTGTTCAACGGCGTGACCAAGGAGGAGCTGTCGGAGCTGATTACCCACGTCGCCTTCTACGCCGGCTGGCCGGCGGCGATGACCGCGGCGAATATCGCCCGCGAGGTGTTCGCGGCGAACGAGTGAGCCATGCGAGTCGGATTCATCGGCCTCGGCACCATGGGTGCCGGCATGGCCGCCAATCTCCAGAAGGCCGGGCACGCCCTGGTGGTGCATGACGTGCGCCACGCGGCGGCCGAGCCGTTCCTGACCGGTGGCGCGGTGCGGGCCGACACGCCGAGCGCGGTGGCCGAGCAGGCGGAGGTCGTGTTCGCCTCCTTGCCCGGCCCGCCGGAGATGGAGGCGGTGGCGCTCGGCGACCAGGGCCTGCTTGCCGGGATTAAGGGGGATGCCGCGTTCTTCGACCTGACCACCAACGCGCCCAGCCTGGTCCGCCGCGTCCACGCCGCCTTCGCCGAGCGCGGCGCACACATGCTGGACGCGCCGGTCAGCGGCGGGCCGAGCGGCGCGCAGTCCGGCAAGATGGCGATCTTGGTCGGCGGCGAGCAGGCGGTGTTCGAGCGGTGGAAGCCGGTGCTGGAGGCGATGAGCGATCAGCCGCGCTGGGTCGGGCCGATCGGCGCGGGCTCGATCGTTAAGCTGGTCCACAACATGTTCGGCTACATCATGACGACGGGCTTGGCCGAGGTGTTCACCATGGGGGTGAAGGCCGGCGTCGAGCCGCTGGCGATCTGGGAAGCGGTACGCCAAGGCGCGCTAGGACGGCGCGGCGCCTTCGACGGCCTGCCCGACCAGTTCCTGTCCAATCGCTACGAGCCACCCGCCTTCGCGTTGCGGCTCGCGCACAAGGACGTGTCGCTCGCCTGCGCGCTGGGGCGGGAGGTGGGGGTGCCGATGCGGCTGGCCAACCTGGTGCTGGCGGAGATGACGGAGGCGCTGAACCGGGGCTGGGGCGACCGGGATTCGCGTTCCGCGATGCTGCTGCAAGTGGAGCGTGCGGGGGTGTCGGTCGAGGTCGATCCCGCGCGGCTGGCCGAGGCGGTGGCGGGGATGCGCCGGTGATCGAAATGGAGCTTCCGCGCGTGCTGGACCTGGAGGGCGCGTCGAACGTGCGCGACCTCGGCGGCTGGTCGACGATGGACGGGCGCCGGGTGCGGTTCGGGCGCGTGTTCCGCTCCGCCGCCCTCACGGGGCTCACCGAGCGCGACGCCGCCGCTCTGGCGGGAACCGGGCTGCGCACGGTTTGCGACCTGCGCGGCACGCGGGAGGCGGAGCAGGCGCCCTCGGCGCTGGGCGGCCTGCCGGGGGTGAGGGTGCGTCGCCTGCCGATCGAGCCCTCGGTCGGCGCCAGCCTGCGCGACCTGCTGGCGACGCGCGACGCCACCGGCGAGGACGTGCTGACGGTGATGAAGCGGGCCTATGTGGCCTATGCGCTGGACTGGTCGCACCGGTACCGGGCGATCTTCGAATTGCTCCAGGACGAGTCGGCGCTGCCGCTGCTGCTGCATTGCTCGGCCGGCAAGGACCGCACGGGGTTCGGCTCGGCGCTGATCCTGACCGCGCTGGGGGTGCCGAGGGAGGCGGTGCGAGAGGATTACCTGGCCTCGAACCGGCTATGGCGCGGCGGAGGAGGAGTCGCGGCCGGGCTGCCGGAGCCGATCGCCGCGACGCTGCTGCGGGTGCATGGGGAGCTGCTGGACGCGGCGTTCGATGCGATCGAGGGGGCGTTCGGGGGATTTGAGCGGTACGCGGGGGTGGTGTTGAATTTGACAGAAATCGGCCGCGCGAACCTACGAGAGCACCTGGTGAGGTGACGACTAGCTGCCTTTGGGCGGACGATGCGGGGCAAGCCCGCCGGCATCGCTCGGCACATACGGTGTTGGTTCGCAGCCAAGTTCCAGCTGCCAACTGGCCGAGGAGATCGAGGCGCCGGCGCGGCCGACGACGTAGAGGCTAGGAGCGCAGCGTGGACGGTCGCTCGGCATCCTAAACACGGTCCAGATGCGCTGCCAAACCTCCCTCAGACCTGTATCGGCACCCGTCTTTTGGATCGCCGACTGACCTGCGACAACGACGTCGGCACAATCCAAATCCGTGTGGCTCTTGTGGGATTCCAGGGTGGTGAACTGGCTCATGTAACCAGGGCTGCGACGAGCGCGCCGAGCAGAGCTCTGCCGCGTCGGCGCGTGTTGTGCACGAACTGAAAGAAGCCGAGATAGTCCGGCAGCTTGTCCTGCGAGATGCCCCGGTGCGGCCGCAGCCACGAGCGCAGCAGGGACCAGAACCCTTCCAGTAATTACCCACCCCTGTTTCGGGCGTAGCGATCAGGCCGTGACGGTCTGCAGGATGGTGTTGAAGACGCTGGTGCCCGGTTTGAGGCGAGCGGTATCGACGACGTTGCGTATGTCGGCCTCACCCTCGGCGGCCCACATGGCACGATAGCCGTTGGTCACCTTGCGCTGGATCACCGAGGGCCGGAGGTCGCGCTCACAGGCGTTGTTGGTGGCCTCGACCTGGCCGGGCCAGTCGGCGAAGGTTAGGAGCTGATCGCGCGCTCGGCGCACCTTGTTCTGAAGTTCACGGGCCAAGTCGCAGGTGGTGGGTGCTGCCAGGATCGCGACCAGCCTGCCCGCCAGCGCGCGGCGCTTGGCGACCAGGGTGGAGGCAGCCAGTTGTGAGATGCTGTCCGCCAACTCGAAGGCCGAGGCGAGCCAGAGCGTGAGCCGAAACGGCACGGGGTCGTCGCTCACTTCCAACACGTAGGCGACGTCGCGAGCCAGGTGCGCGAGGCAGGTCTGCTGGACTTGGCCATGGCCCTGCTGGGCCGAGTTGCGGTCCGACAGCCAGACTTCGGGCTGGTGGCCAGCCATCATCGCGTGCACGA
This sequence comes from uncultured Pseudomonadota bacterium, assembly GCA_963818725.1. Lineage (GTDB taxonomy): Bacteria > Pseudomonadota > Alphaproteobacteria > Acetobacterales > Acetobacteraceae > DATFDN01. Next base: position 591,374 of record CAWFTU010000002.1, read on the forward strand.
CCGCGGCGGCGCGGGTCGGGGCGGCGTGGTGCACCACGGCCTCCTTGCAGCGGAACACCCAGTGATAGGCGTTGCTGCCCTCAATCCGGACGCCTGTCTCGTCCGAGGCCACCACCTTGGCCTGCCGCAGGGCTGCGACGGCGTGCTCGCCCCTCGTCTTGCCATTCCATCCGGCTGCGCCGAATGGAACCTTCGGCAAGCCTCGCCCGGCCTGGAAGCAAGTCTGGGCGCGACGCAGCAGGTTCATCAGCCCGCCCTGGCTGATGGACAGGCCGAACAGGTCGGCCAGTGCCGCCTGCAGCCGCTCGTAGGACAGGCTCTGAAAGGTCTTGAGGTAGGTCGCCAGCGTGTGCAGGCGCGGGCCGAACGGCGTGCCTGTCGCGGCGGGCGGCGGCGCTGCCACGACCCGCGCCCCACAGCCGGGACACTGCACCGCCAAGCGTCGGTGGTGCTCGACGATTGGCTTGATCTCCGGCAGCTCAATCCGCTCGTGCACGCTCACCGCTTCGCTGGGCAGGTCGGGCGACAGCGCCCTGCGGCAGCACGGGCATTGCTGCGGGGCGTGATCGACGACGCGGTCCACCTCCCTGCTGAGCGCCCGACTATGGCCTTCATGTCCGGGCTTGGCACCTCCGGGGCGGGCTTGCTCGCGACGCGCTTTGCGGTCTGTGGACGGCGGCTTGGACGAGGTGCGCGAGGTCTTCTCCGGCCGCTGCAGCCGCAGCACCAACTCGATCAGCTCGGCCTTGCTCAGGCGCTCCAGCTCGTCCCGCTGCATGCCCAAACTGCATCAGCAATGCCGCCCCGCCGCAAGGGGGGTGGGTAATTACCCCATTGGGTAGGAGGGGTGCCGCCTCGGAAGGACAGCCCTCCTCCCCCCACCGAACCGGACGTGAAAGTCGTCCCCTCATCCGGCTCTCCACACCCTTGCTCCCCTCTGTAGGCCGGGGATCGAGTTCATGCGTCGCTCGAAGGTGTCGGGCAGCATCAGCACACCCACCTTCTGGACGCCTGCCCCCGCAGGATGCTGCCGCCCTTCGCCTGGGCAGCGGGACCTTCGCGGCGGTCGCCCACACGCTTGTATCCATGCCCATCCGCCTTGGCGGCTGTCCGGGGCGTTACCCCCAGCGTTTGGCTACGACGACGGCTCTGTCGCCATGCTGGACACCGGAGAGGGCCAGCCACAGGCGATCCCGTAGTTGCACAGATCGGAGATGCGACGTGGGTCGGGTGCTCCGTTCGCCATTTCTCTCCCTTACCGGGAGCGGACCGCGATTGCCGGGTCGGGGCACGGAGGGTATCCCCTGGGCCGGTGTGTCCATCGGCCGTGTCGCGGCCAGCCGCCTCAGCCATCGTTGCGGCTGTCTCAACACCAAAGTCCATGGCTGGAGTTCGGGCAGTGTAGCTCTCACCCTTCACGTCTTGCGCTGACCCTCCGGGATCACGACGGCTTCGTCCCCTTGGGCCTTCTCCCGGCAGGCGATGGTCCCCCGCTCCTTTCGGAGTTACAGCCCATCTCTGGGCCGAGGTGAGCCGGGTGCGCACGGGACCCAGCGTCCCGATGAACGCCGTAGCTGTTACGCCATTGTTCATTCTCCCTTACCTGCGCCACAACGGCGCACCTCGATCGTGTTGACGTGCACCTCGCAAAAGCCGTCGCCGTCCTCGTCGCGCGCATACTCGCCGCGTGCGTGGCAGACCGTCTTGTGCCGGTAGCCCCAGGCGGGCAGGCGCGTGTAGACGTTGTACTCGTCGGTGTGGACCAGGCTGCCTTGGGCGACGGTCTGCGTGATGATCGGCTGGATCGTGGTCTGCCGCACGTTGGCCAGCATGCGGAGCACGACCTGGCCGCCGCGCTGGATCAGGCCGAGGATGGGCGGCTTGTCCTTCGCCAACGTGCCGCGCCCCGGCGCACCCGCCAGCCTGCGGCACCGTCCCAGCCGCCCCTTTTGGCCACCTCGGCCGGTTGGCCCTTGTGCCCGGCCACCACGTAGACCTCGTCGATCTCCACCTCGCCCTCAAGCTTCGCCACTGGCGCCTTGGCGACGAGACCGTGGCGCAACTGCTCGGTCATGGCCTGCACGTCAGACTGGCTCAGGCCCAGCTCCAGCGCGACCTGCCGCGTCGAGAGGTTCAGCCCCATGAAGCAAAGGCACAGCACCCACACCCGCAGCGGCTGGTGATGGCCGGCCAGCACGGTCCCGGTGAGGTCGTCGAAGCGCCCAGCGCAGGCCTTGCAGCGGTAGCGCTGCCGGCAGGGCTGGGTGTCGTCGTACCCGTCTCGGCTCACCGCATCACTGTCACAGCCAGGACAACGCACGCCCTCGGGCCAGCGGTGTTGGCGCACGAAGGCGAAGCACTTGGCGTCGTCCATCAGGCCGGAGAGGTTGACCAGGTCGGGTGCAGCCATGGTGGCAAGGGCTCCTCGCGCGAGCCGGTCAGCTACTCCCGCCCCTGCTCGCGCACCAGACCTCCTCAGCCCAACGGCCCGGTCCCGACTTCACCACCCCGGAAGCCGATAAGAGCCACGGTTGATAGTCCTGGAGGCGGCAACCGGGCTCGACGATTTGCGGGGTCTGCCGTCGAACCGCCTGGAAGCCCTTTACGGCACCCGTCAAGGCCAGTGGAGCATCAGAGTAAATCTTCAATGGCGGATTTGCTTCGAGTGGCCGCCGGGTGATCCTGGACCGGCCAATGTAGAGATCGTGGACTATCATTAGGGGGAACCATCCAATGGCGCGCGCTCCCATCCATCCCGGCAACATCCTGGCCGACGAGTTGGCCGAGCTGGGGATCGCGCCGACCGAACTGGCGCGCCAGCTTCGCGTGCCGCACAACCGGATCAGCCAGATCCTCCAGGGCAAGCGCGCCCATCACCGGCGATACCGCCCTGCGGCTGGGTTACTGGTTCGGCACCAGCGCCGCATTCTGGATGAACCTGCAAAGCCTGTCCGACGTGCGGGTTGCCGAATTGGAGAGCGGAAGTGAAGTGGCGCGGCTGCCGCGGCGGCCCGATGCTCCCGGCCGTGCCACTATTGCGCTCGATCCCTCCCCCCGACCCCCTCCCGCAAGGGAAGGGGATAAGTCGGCTCCTCGACGTAGTTCTCGCGGGCTAAATTCTCCGGTCCTGCCAGTCCCGCTCGACCGCCGCGAGAACAGGTCCGTCACACCTGCCGCTCCACCATCAACTGCTTGATCGCGGCGATCGCCTTGGCCGGATTCAGCCCCTTCGGGCAGGTATCCGTGCAGTTCATGATCGTGTGGCAGCGGTACAGCTTGAAGGGGTCTTGCAGCGCGTCCAGCCGCTCCCCCGTGTACTCGTCGCGCGAATTGGCGATCCAGCGATACGCCTGAAGGAGGACCGCCGGACCCAGATAACGGTCGCCATTCCACCAATAGCTCGGGCACGAGGTCGTGCAGCAGAAGCACAGGATGCACTCCCACAGCCCATCAAGCTGCGACCGCTCCTTGCGGCTCTGCAACCGCTCGCCGTCCGGCGGAGGCGGCGTGTCGGCTTTCAGCCAGGGCTCGATGCTGCGGAGCTGGGCGTAGTTCTGGGTCAGGTCCGGAACCAGATCCTTCACCACGGCCAGGTGCGGCAGGGGCGTGATCCGCACCGGGCCCTTCACCTCCCCGATCGGCTTGAGGCAGGCGAGCGTGTTGCCGCCGTCGATGTTCATCGAGCAACTGCCACAGATGCCCTCGCGGCAGGAACGGCGGAAGGTCAGCGTGGAATCGACCTCGTTCTTGATCTTGATGAGCGCGTCCAGGACCATCGGCCCGCACGCGTCGAGATCAATCTCGTAGGTGTCGGTGCGGGGGTTCTCTCCCAGGTCGGGGTCCCAGCGATAGATGCTGAACGCCTTGACACGCTTGGCGCCCGCCGGGGCCTTGTAGGTCTTGCCCTGCGTGACGCGGCTGTTCCGGGGAAGGTTGAAGGCGACCATGTTGTCGTTGGACCTCGTGTTGGCGCCCCCTTGCCGTCACGCTCGCGCTTGTCGCGAGCATCCACGCCCTTCTTGCACCTTCGAAAGCCGCGGATGATCGGGACGAGCCCAGCCATGACGAGTGGGGAGCGCAATTCTCCTAATAAACCCGCTTCTTCGGCGGAAACACCGACACTTCGTTGGTCAGCGTCCGCATCTTCACCGGGCGGTAGTCAAGCCGTACCTCGCCCGCCGGATCGCACCAGGACAGCGTGTGCTTCATCCAGTGCTGATCGTCGCGGTCGGGATAGTCGTCGTGCGCGTGCGCGCCGCGGCTCTCCGTGCGGGCCTCGGCGCTGACCATGGTGGTCACGGCGTTGCCCATCAGGTTCTGCAATTCCAGCGCCTCCATCAGGTCGCTGTTCCAGATCACCCCGCGATCGGACACCGACATGTCGGCGAGCCCGTCCCACACGCGGTGGATCTTGTCCACGCCCTCCCTCAAGCTGGCGCTGTTGCGGAACACCGCCGCGTGGCTCTGCATGGTGCGCTGCATCTCAAGCCGCAGCGCCGCGACCGTGGTGCCGCCGCGCGCGTTGCGCGCGCGGTCGAAGCGATCCAGCGTCGCATCACCCGCACCCTGCGGCAGCGGCGGCTGGGATTCATCGGGGCGCACCACCTCGGCCGCGCGGTGCGCGGCGGCGCGGCCAAACACCACCAGGTCGAGCAGCGAGTTCGTGCCCAACCGGTTCGCTCCGTGCACCGAGACGCAGGCGCACTCGCCCACCGCCATCAGGCCGGGAATGACCGCGTCCGGGTCGGACGGCGTCGGGCGCAGCACCTCGCCGTGGTAGTTCGTCGGGATCCCGCCCATGTTGTAATGCACCGTGGGCAGGACCGGGATCGGATCCTTCGTCACGTCCACGCCCGCGAACACCCGCGCCGTCTCCGAAATCCCCGGAAGGCGCTCATGCAGCAGCTCGGCGCCGAGATGCTCCAGATGGAGCATGATGTGGTCCTTGTTCGGCCCGCAGCCGCGCCCCTCGTTGATCTCGATGGTCATGGAGCGGGAGACCACGTCGCGCGAGGCGAGGTCCTTGGCGGTCGGCGCGTACCGCTCCATGAACCGCTCGCCCTCGGCGTTGGTCAGGTACCCGCCCTCGCCGCGCGCGCCCTCGGTGATCAGGCAACCGGCGGGGAAGATTCCCGTGGGGTGGAACTGCACGAACTCCATGTCCTGGCACGGCAGTCCGGCGCGCAGCACCATCGCGTTGCCGTCGCCGGTGCAGGTGTGCGCCGAGGTGCAGGAGAGGAAGGCGCGCCCGTAGCCGCCGGTCGCCATCACCACTGTCTGCGCGCGGAAGCGGTGCAGCGAGCCGTCCTCCAGGCACCACGCAGTGACGCCGCGGCAGACGCCCTCGTTGTCGATGATCAGGTCGAGGGCGAAATACTCGATGAAGAACTCCGCCTCGTGCTTCAGGCATTGTTGATACAGCGTGTGCAGCATCGCGTGGCCGGTGCGATCGGCGGCGGCACAGGCGCGCATCGCCGGCTCCTTGCCGTATTCCTTCATGTGCCCGCCGAAGGGGCGCTGGTAGATCCGCCCGTCCTCGGTGCGGCTGAAGGGCATCCCGAAATGCTCAAGCTCGTACACCGCCGGGATCGCCTCGCGGCACATGTACTCGATGGCGTCCTGGTCGCCCAGCCAGTCCGATCCCTTCACGGTGTCGTACATGTGCCAGCGCCAGTCGTCCTCGCCCATGTTGCCGAGCGCGGCGCCAATCCCGCCTTGCGCGGCGACGGTGTGGCTGCGGGTCGGGAAGACCTTGGTGATGCAGGCGGTCTTGAACCCGGCCGCGCCCATGCCCAGCGTGGCGCGCAGACCCGACCCGCCCGCGCCCACCACCACCACGTCATAGGTGTGGTCGACGAAGCTGTAGGCAGGGCGCAACGGCGTGGCGATGACGTTCATGGAACCGAACTCCCAAGCCCCAGGCGCAGCGCGGCGATGACGCAGAACACGGCGGCCAGGATGCAAACCGCGCGCGCAAGCAGGAGCAGCCCCATGCGCGGCAGCTCCGTGTGCACGTAGTCCTCGATCACCACCTGGAGGCCCATCGCCATGTGCCAGAAGGTGATGACGACCAGGCACAGGATCAGCACCAGCGGCACCGGCGCTTGCAGCCAGGCGATCATGCCGGCGCGCGTCGTGCCCTCCAGCCCGATGACGGCGCCGATGAACCAGAGTGTCAGCGGGACCAGGGCGATCGAGGTCACGCGCTCGATCCACCATGTGCCGGACCCCGCGCGCGCCGCGCCGAGCCCGCGCACCCGCCCGAGCTGGGAGCGCAGGATGTCGACCTGGGTCGACTTGCCGGAGATACTGCCCTTGACCGCCATCACCACACCACGAACCCGACGATCCAGACGATCAGCGTCGCCACGACCGTCACCGCGATCACGCCCCAGCCGGTGACGCGATAGCGCCGGTCGTCGAACCCATAGCCGGCGTCCCAAACGAGGTGGCGGATGCCCTGAAACAGATGCAGCAGCAGCGCCGCCGCCCAGCAGAGCAGCAGGAACACGCCGAACCACGATCCGAGGAAGCCCTGCACGGTCTCGAAGGCCGCGTCGGAGGCGGCCGCAGCGACCAGCCACCAGGTCATCAGCAACGCGCCGACCGAAAGGCCAATCCCCGTGGCCCGGTGGCTGATCGAGAGCACCATGCTCACCGGCCATTTGTAGACCTGTATATGGGGCGACAGCGGCCGCTCGACCAGCTTGCCGTCGCTCCTGCGCCCCGTCAGGAGCGCGTCGCGCACATCCCTCACGATGCCTGTGTTCCCCCGGCGAGAGCCGCCGCCTTGCGATTACCTGTCCAAATAATCAGGGTCAACGCGAGGGCAAGTCGAGCAGGTCTCGCCAATACCCGACCGCGCAGCCCAGGTCGGAGGGCAGCGCGGGGTAGTGTCCTTTGGCTTGCGTCGCGGCAACCCAGCCATGCGACAGCGGCTCGAGATAGGCCCTCGCGACCGCGAGGCTCAGCAGGTGGGCGGGGTGGGCGTCCGCGTCGGCCGTTGTGAGGAATCGCTTTTCGACCGCCTGGCAGGGTGTGGCGGCGTGCTCGTTCCACAGCGGGTAGAGGTAGCCGACACCGGCGGCGAGCGCGCCGGCCGCGACGAGCTTGGCCAGCACGGCTAAAATCCCACCCTGTCGCCGCCCTTGAGCTTGAGGGTCGCGCGCGCCTCGGCCGGGCTCGCGATCTCCAGGCTCAGCTCCTCCAGGATTCGGCGGATCTTCGCGACCTGCTCGGCGTTCGAGGTGGCGAGCTGGCCCTTGCCGATATAGAGGCTGTCCTCCAGCCCGACGCGCACGTTGCCCCCCATGATCCCGGCCATGGTGGTGAACGCCATTTGATGGCGCCCCGCGGCCAGCACCGACCAGACATAGGCGTTGCCGAACAGCCGGTCGGCGGTTTCCTTCATGAACAGCAGGTTGCGCTGATCGGCCCCTATCCCGCCCAGGATGCCGAAGATCGTCTGCACGAACAGCGGCGGCTCGACGATCTTCTGGTCCAGGCAATAGGCCAGGTTGTACAGGTGCCCCACGTCGTAGCACTCGAACTCGAAGCGCGTGCCGTGGGCCTTGCCCAGCCGCTCGACGATCCCCGCGATGTCGCCGAACGTGTTGCGGAAGATGTGATCGACAGTGCGTTCCAGATACGGCTTTTCCCAGTCGTGCTTCCAGACCTTCACCCGGTCACCGGCGCGGGAGATGTTGAAGTTCATGCTGCCCATGTTAAGGCTGCACATCTCGGGCTTGGCCAGTAAAGGCGCGGCGAGCCGGTCGTCGAGCGTCATGGTTAGTCCGCCGCCCGTGGTGATGTTCACCACCGCATCGGTGCTTTGCTTGATCGTGGGCAAGAAACGCATGAACACGCCGGGATCGGGCGTCGGGGCGCCGGTCTGGGGATCGCGGGCGTGCAGGTGGATGATCGCCGCCCCCGCCTCGGCGGCCTCGATCGAGGCGCGCGCGATCTCCTCGGGCGTGATGGGCAGGTGAGGCGACATGCTCGGGGTGTGGATCGCGCCGGTGACGGCGCAGCTGATGATGACCTTGTTCGCCATGACCTTCCCTCCGGGTGCCGGGGCCGATCCTAGCACGGAACCCGGTTAGCCCGGCGAGAGGGCAGGCGTGCGCAGCGCGCGATTAAACAGGAACGGAACAATCCCGCCAGCCAGCGTGACCGCGACCTCGACCGGGCCGAGCGGTGTCAGCCCGAGCAGGCGGCGCAGGGCGGGAACCAGCACCGCCGCGCCTTGCGCGCCGAAGGACAGGGCGAGCGTGCCGCGCAACGCCGGGTTGGGCGGGGCGCCGGGATCGCGGCAGTTGAGCGCGTGCAGCAGTTGACCGAGCAGCAGGCTGCCAAACACCATCGTGGATGCCTGTCCGCCGCCCCGCATCGCGCCCCAACTGCCGGCCGCGAGCGCGCCGGCCGCCATCCCGCCTCCCTCGCGCACAAGGCCCGGCCAAGCCGCTTGGTCGAGGATCGGCGCCTCGCGCGGGGGCGGCGGGCGCCGCATCTGCCCCGGCGCTGGCGCCTCACAGGCGAGACCCAGACCGGGCAGGACGTCGGAAACGAGGTTGATCCACAAAAGCTGCAAGGCGTTCAGCGGCTCGGCCGAGCCAAGGGCGGTGCCCGCCAGCACGACGAGGATCTCGCTCATGTTGGTGGCGAGCAGATAGCGCGTGGCACGCCGGACATTGGCGCGGGTCGCCCGGCCGCGCCCGATCGCATCCACCAGCGGCTCCAGGCCGCCGGGTGGCAGCACCACCCCAGCCACCTCCCGCGCCGCCTCCGCGCCGGGGCCGCCCATTGCGATTCCGACATCGGCGGTCTTGAGCGCCGGGCCGTCGTTGAAGCCGTCGCCTGCCATGGCAACCACCAAGCCGGCCGCCTGCAGGGCGCGCACGATGTGCAGCTTCTGCGCCGGACTGACCCGGGCCGCGACGTCCGCCCCCCGGACCAAGGCGGCCAGAGCGAGTGGATCGCGGCCCTCGATCGCGGCGCCATCCAGCACGCGCGGACCCTCAGTGCCGCCCAAGCCAACCGCGGCCGCGACAGCGCGCGCCGTGGCGCTCTGATCGCCTGTGATCACCAGCGGATGGATGCCCGCCTCCCGCAGCCGCGCCATCAGCGCCGCGGCGCCCGGCCGCACCGGGTCCGACAGTCCCGCCAGGCCGAGCCAGGTCAGGCTTTCGGGCGCGACATCCGCTCCCTCACGATAGGCGAAGCCGAGGACGCGCAAGCCCCGCGCCGCAAGCTCGGCATTCGCCCGCTCGATCGCCTCCCGGCGGGCAGCGGACAGCTCCACGCACCCCCCGCCGGTCAGCTCCGTCGCGCACAGCGCGAGCACATCCGACGGGCTGCCCTTGACCGCGAGCAGGGTCTCCGCCCCTCGCCGGTGCGCCGTGGTCATGAACCGCTCGGCCTCGCTCCGATACCGCACCGACAACCGAGGCGCGGCACGGCGCAGCGCGCGCGGATCGGCCCCAGCCTGGCGGGCTAGCGCGACCAGGGACAGCTCGGTGGCCGAGCCCTCGTCCGGATCGAGCGACGTCTGGCTGCACAGCACGCCCACCTCGACGAGCCGGGCGAGCACCGGGTCGGCCATGATATCCGCGAACCGTCCGGCCTCCAGGACCGGCCCCTCGGTCACGAGCGCCGCGACCTCCATCCGGTTGGCAGTCAGCGTCCCGGTCTTGTCGAAGCAGGCCACGTCCACCGAGCCGAGTGTCTCGACCGCGTCCAGCCGGCGCACCAGCACACCCTCGCGCCGCGCTTCCTCCACGCCGCGGGCCAGCGTGGTGGTGGCGACGGTGGGCAGCCCTTCCGGGATCGCGGCGATGCCGAGCGAGACGGAGGAGCGCAACAGCCCCATCAGCCCCAGCCCACGCAGCGCGCCGATGCCGAACACGGCGCCGCAGGCCGCGAGCGAGGCCCAGACCAACTGCCGCCCAACGCGATCAAGCTCGACCTGCATCGTGGTGGGCGGCGGGACAGCCTCGCCCAGAAGGGCGTGAATGCGGCCAATCTCGGTGCGCCGCCCGGTCGCGACCACGACCGCCGATCCGCTGCCTCCCGTCACGGCCGTCCCGCGCCAGACCATGCTGTCCCGGTCGGCCAAAGCCGTCGCAGGGGCAACCGCCTCCGCCGACTTCAACACCGGCAGGCTCTCGCCGGTCAGCATCGCCTCGTTGACCGAGAGCTCCTGCGCCCGAAGCACGCGCGCATCCGCGAGCACCGCGTGATCGCGCGACAGCACCATCAAGTCCCCGGGCACCAGTTCGGCCGCCGGCACTCTGGTCTGCCGCCCGTCGCGCAGCACATGGGCCACGCCCGCTGGCCCTTCCAGCCCCTGAATCGTCCGCTCGGCGCGGCTTTCGACAGCGAATCCGATCGCGCCGTTCAGCCCGAGAACCGCGGCGATCGCCGCCGCCTCCGGCAATCCGCCGGTGAACACCGACAAGGCCGCCGCTCCGGCCAGCAGCAGCGACGGCATCGTGCGGAACTGGTCCACAAGGATCGCGAGAGTGTCGCGCGTGGGCGACCGTGGCAGCAGATTCGGTCCGGCCTCGCGCAGCCGACGCCGCGCCTCGGCCGAAGTGAGTCCGCGAGATCCGCCCTTTACCTCCGCAAGGACGGCGTCCGCCGTTTGAGCGTGCCAGTCCGCCTCGGCGCCGGCGCACGATCTCCGGCCAGCCGCGATCGCCTCGGTCTGAGCGAGCAACGCGACCCGCTCCAAGGCCGGGTCATGCAAGACGAGAACGGTGCCGGTGTCCGCGCTCGCCCGTACATCGTTGACGCCAGCCGCCTCAAGAAGGCCGCGCTGCAACCGCTCGCCCATGGAAGGCGCGCGGCGCAGCCCGCGTACGGCGATACGGGTGCGTCCGGGCAGGGTATGAACCAGCCGGACGCGCGGCCCCTGATGAAGCGCCGGCGCCTCCGCCGGCTCGCCACCGGCGTCGGGAGGCGCCATGGGTGTGAGTTTAGGCTACGGCTGGCGTGGGCGCCGGCTCGGCGTCATGCGCGCGCCGCTTGCCAGGGCGGGACATCGAGGAATCCACGCCGGAACCTATAGCCGAAGTGTCTGTCCTCATGTCGTTTCGCGCCTCGGCCACCGCGTCGCCGGCCATCTCGCGCGCTTGCACCACGGCTTCCCGCGCCGAGTCATAAGCGTAGATCCCGCCGCGGATCGCCATCTTCGCCGCCGGCCGCACAACATTGGTCACCATGGGACGCAGCAGCGGACCAAGGATCGCCACGCCGAGCCCAACGGCCAGACCAGTGCCCAGGCTGCCTTCGAACACACCCTCGAACACGTCTCCGATTGCCATCGTGCCAACTCCGTCAAAGAAGTGTCATATAACGTGCTGGCGTGACGTGAAGGGCTATGTCACGCCGTTTTGTGCGAGGCGGTTCACCACGCTTCCGGCACACCCTCGACAACTTCGCCGAGCAGCTCGCGCTCTTCCCGCGATCGGTTTTCCGCCTCGGCAACAGCACGCCGAAGATGGGCCACGTGCCGGCGATAGCGACGGGAGCGTTCCACGTGATTATCGCCGCCCCAATGCTGGGCGCGGGCGCGGGCGCGGCGCTCGAAACGGCGCACCGCGCGGTGGGCGGACTGTTTCCTCTCCTCGGGAGTCCGCGCCTTTGCCGCGTCATCGAGCAACGCTTCGAGGGTCTCGGACACCAGCTTGTCGATGAGCCCGCCCTCGGCTTCGAACTCCGCTTCCAGGAACAGCGATGCGCCGGTCCTGATGGCGGAGCGCAAAGGCGGGGCGAGCTGAGGGAACAAACGCGGCAGCGCCAACGCAGCGGCGCTCACCGCCACGGCAGCCACCACTTTTCCCGACAGGGTATCTTCGAGAAGAGCCATGTCACGATCCTGTCTGTCGTCGGTGCAATCTCTCCCCGGCCGAACCCTCCGGTACGCGTCTCTAATCTGAGCCACGCATCAACTCCGCCACATGCCGCAGATCCTTTACGAAGGCTCTGTACTCCCGCTCCCGAGCCTCCTCGTCCGGCACGCGCAGCAGGAACGAGGGATGCACCGTGACAAAGGCGGTCTCCGTTTCCGAGAGGCGGATCGGGCGCCCGCGCTCGCGGCCTATGGTAACAGCGCGGCCGAGCACCGCGCGCGCCGCAGTGGCGCCGAGCAGGACGACGAGCGCCGGGTGCAGCCCCACCCGCTCCACGTCCAGCCAGAAGCCGCACGCCTTGACCTCGGCCACGTCCGGCGTCTGATGCATCCGCCGCTTGCCGCGCGGGACAAACTTGAAATGCTTCACCGCGTTGGTGACATAGACCGCGCGGCGATCGATTCCAGCCTCCAGCAGCGCGCGGTTGAGAAGCTGGCCCGCAGGTCCGACGAAGGGGCGGCCGACGACATCCTCCTGATCTCCTGGCTGCTCGCCCACGAACATTGTTCGTGCCCCGACCGGCCCTTCGCCAAACACCGTCTGCGTCGCTGGCGCATAAAGCGGACAGCGCCTGCAATCCGCGGCCTCATGCGCCGCTTGCTCCACTCCGTCATCCGTACTGGTCGGCAGCACGACCGGGCCGATCGGCGCGCGCTCTGGCGGCCAGGACTCCTCGATCAGCGGCTCGGCCGCCGGGACGCTGGTGCCCGGCCGCGCCGCGTCCAGCAAGTCGCTCCCGTACGCCCGCCAGTATGACTCCAGGCCCGCATCGTCCGGCACCGCCGCCGCGGGCGCACCGGGTCCGAAGCGCAGCCCCTCCTTATCCCAATGGGCGCTGCCGTCCGGTGTGAGGACAGACACGGCCTGGTCCGGAAACTGCCGCGACAGGAGCTGGCCATTCCCCTCCACCACGTAGTGCGCGGGCCGGTACCAGCCGACGAACCGGGTCTCAGCGTGAAGGTAGCGGAGCTGGCCGCGCATCCGGTGCGCTTCCGCGCGCACGGCCAGCGCAAGGCCGCGCGCCTGGCGCACCTCTGAATCGGACCGGTCCTCCAGGTCCAGAGTCCCGGCCTGGGCACGCCAGATCAGCCGGTACAGCAAGTCGAATCGCTCGGGCTCGCGCGCCTGTATCGCCAGGCCGGCGAGCGTCACCAGGGCGCGTGGAACGGAAAAGCTGTCCTTGGCCTCGACTGGTTCGGGTTCCTGGTTGCCCTGAACAGTCCAGCGAACCTGCTCAGGGGGCAGCCCGTCCAGCGCCAATTGCCGGGCTGCGTGGCGCCAGCCCGCGAAGTCCGTTTCGCCACGCAAGGCGACTTGTCGCATGAGCGTCACCGATAGCGATGCCGACTTTTCTGAACGATGGACGCAAGAAATTGTTGTGCCGAGCGGTGATCTCGTGGTTGTGATCTATTCGGGATCGCATTGCTCTGGTCGCCAGCCCTGCTCGCTTCATTGCGCATTGCACGGCGGTGACAGGAACCATGTACCCTATCACGCCCGAATCGGGCGGTGATGTAACGATCGGTGGAGGCCTGCCCTGCTATCCCGACGGTCAGCCACGACGCTAGGTATCCTAGCTACGCTGGGCGAAGTCAATTGGGTTAGGGCCGCGCGGGCCGACGCCTCCGTTACCGCGGTGGCGGCGCCGTCGAATGCACCGCAGGCGCGGACCACCGTGGAGCCAGTGGACAAGGATCAGGTTGTGGCGATTCTCGGCAGGCCGGTCACTGGACCGGAAGGCAAGTTGGTCGGTCGTCTGACGGATGTTCTGGTGGACGGAACCGGCCAGCCGCAGGCGGCGGTGCTGGATGTCGGCGGCTTCATGGGAGTCGGCACGCGCAGCATCGCCGTCCACTGGAAAGCACTGCATTTCGCCCCCGCGGACCCCAAGACGCCGATCACGCTTGATCTCACGCTCGACGAGATCAAGGCGACGCCTGAGTACAAGGGGCTTGATGACAAGCCAGCACCAGTCGTCGCGCCACTGGCGGCCAACCCGGCGCCGGCGCACTAGGCGATGCGATTCCTCGCAATCCTGCTCCGTGTGCGCGGATTGCGCGCGCTGGATCTGCTCAACCTTTTCATCGCCGACGCGCAAACCGGCTTTGGCGCGTTCCTCGCGGTCTATCTGGCGTCGCACAAATGGACCGCGTTGCAGATCGGCGCGGTGCTCAGCATCGGCACCGTGGCGACAATCGCGAGCCAGATCCCGGCAGGCGCCTTGGTCGACGCGATGCGCAGCAAGCGGCTGGCGCTGGCGGGCGGGATCTGCGCGATCACGTTGGCGGCGCTGCTGCTGGCGTTGCTGCCCTACCAGCTTCCTGTTGCCGTTGCCGAGGTCTTGCACGGCTTCGCGAGCTGCGTGCTGACTCCCGCCGTCGCCGCCGTCAGCCTGCGCCTGGTCGGTCATGTCGGCTTTCCTGAACGGCTCGGCCGCAACGCGCGCTTCGCCGCGATCGGCAATGCCACGGCGGCGGCGGTTATGGGTGCCGTCGGCACCTACGTCTCTACGCGCGCGGTGTTCTTGCTGACCGCCGCCCTCGCGGCTCCGGCGCTGTTCATGCTGTCCCGCGTGGGGCCCGCGCCCGCACCCGCATTGGTTCGGGCGGCGATCCAGGTTGCCCCAAGGCCATTCATCTGGCGAGACGTGCAACGGCTTTTTATGGACCGCCGGCTGCTCGCGTTCGGCGCCTGCGTCGTGCTGTTCCACATGGCCAACGCCGCCCTGCTGCCCCTTGCCGCCGGCCTCATCACCGCGCGCGTGGGCTCCTATGCAAGCCTTATCATCGCCGCGTGCATCGTCGTGCCCCAATGCGTGGTGGCGCTCCTTTCGCCCCTGGCGGGGCGGCGCGCAATGTCGTGGGGACGCCGGGCGGTGCTGCTGATCGGCTGGACGGCGATACCGGTGCGCGCCGCGCTGTTCGCGATCCTGCCCACGCCGGCGCTGATCGTGGCCGCGCAGGCGCTGGACGGAATCAGCGCCACGGTTTTCGGGGTGATGGTGCCGCTGATCGCGGCCGATCTCACACGCAACCGGGGGCGCTTCAATCTGTGCGTCGGCATCTTCGGACTGGCGACCGGGATTGGGGCGACGGTCTCCACCTCGCTCGCTGGCTGGATCGCTGACATGACGGGAGATCGGGTCGCGTTTGCCGCCCTGGCAGGCGTCGGCATGGCCGGGGTCGCGCTGCTTGCGCTGGCGATGCCGGAAACCGCGCCCGACAAGCCCGCCGCCGCACCGATGCCCGCCGCGCCGCCCAAGCCCGTGCTGACCGTCGTGGCCGCTCGACCGGGTCAGCGCATGGAGGCCCGCCGCCCCGGCTTGCGCGCCGAGCGGCGCCGGGGCTACGCACGGGTGGTGCGTGGAGGCATGGAATGGCGGTAAAGGATGTCAGGAAGGTCGTGCTCGCCTATTCCGGCGGGCTTGACACAAGCGTGATCCTACGCTGGCTCCAGACCACCTATCGCTGTGAGGTCGTGACCTTCACCGCCGACCTGGGCCAGGGCGAGGAGCTGGAGCCAGCGCGCCGCAAGGCCGAGATGTTTGGGATCAAGGAAATCTTCATCGACGACCTGCGCGAGAGCTTCGTGCGGGACTTCGTGTTCCCGATGTTTCGTGCGAACGCGCTGTACGAGGGTCAGTACCTGCTTGGCACCTCCATCGCCAGGCCACTGATCGCGCAGCGCCAGATCGAAATCGCCGAGGAGGTGGGCGCCGACGCGGTCGCGCACGGCGCAACCGGCAAGGGCAACGACCAGGTCCGTTTCGAGCTCAGCTACTACGCGCTCAAGCCTGACATCAAGATCATCGCGCCCTGGCGGGAATGGGAGCTGACGAGCCGGACCAAGCTGCTGGAGTTCGCCGAGGCGCACCAAATCCCAATCGCCAAGGACAAGCGCGGCGAGGCGCCGTTCAGCGTGGACGCGAACCTGCTGCACTCCTCATCGGAAGGGAAGATCCTGGAAGATCCGGCCGTGGAGGCCGACGAGATCGTCTATCAGCGGACCATCCGCCCGGAGGACGCGCCCGACAAGGCCACGGTTCTCCGGGTTGCCTTCGAGCACGGCGATCCGGTCGCTATCGACGGCACCGCGCTTTCTCCAGCGGCGCTGCTGACGCGGCTGAACGAGCTTGGCAGGGCCAACGGCATCGGCCGGCTCGACATGGTGGAAAACCGCTTTGTCGGCATGAAGTCGCGCGGCGTGTACGAGACGCCAGGGGGCACAATCCTGCTCGCCGCGCATCGCGGGATCGAAAGCATCACGCTGGACCGCGAGGCGGCCCACCTCAAGGACCAGCTCATGCCGCGCTATGCCGAGCTGATCTACAACGGCCTCTGGTTCAGCCCGGAGCGGCGCATGTTGCAGGCGCTCATCGACGAGAGCCAGAAATCCGTCACCGGCGAGGTGCGGCTGAAGCTCTACAAGGGCAGCGCGACGGTGATCGGCCGCGAGTCGCCGAACAGCCTGTACTCGATGAAGCACGTCACCTTCGAGGAGGACGAGGGCGCCTACGACCAGTGCGACGCCCAAGGTTTCATCAAGCTGAACGCGCTGCGGCTGCGGCTGGGCGCGATGGCGGGGCGGCGCGGGGGGGCGCTGTAGGGAAAGGTCGAACCCTGGGCGCGGCCATCAGCACCGGCTAGATAGACTGGTCAAAAGACCAGTTGGGTTGGTGTTATGGATGAGATTGGCTCCTTCGAGGCAAAGACGAAGTTCGGTGGCTTGCTGGATCGGGTCGAAGCCGGCGAGGAGATTGTCATCACGCGGCGAGGCAAGCCCGTGGCCCGGCTTGTCCCGAGCACGCGCGCTTCCGATTCAAATGGCGCGCGCGCCGCTTTCGCCCGCATCCGCGCGCGCGCCGCAGCGCTCAATCAGCCGTTTGATACCAAATCCGGCTGATTAGTTCGGCTGAACCGGCTTTGGCCACCAGTGGAAGCTGGTGTGCGGACGGATCATGCTGGGGTCGAGGCGGGTGCTGCGTTCGGCGATGGCGGCATCGAGGTCGGCCAGGGTGGGGAAGTGCTTGTTGGCCACCGCCTCGTCGAGCAGCGGCCAGAGCCGCTCAGCGGGTTGGAGTTCCGGGCTGTAGGGAGGCAGGAACACCAGCGTGATCCCGTCCGGCACGGCCAAGCCCTTGGGGCCGTGCCAGCCGGCGTTGTCCAGCACGAGGACGATGTGGCGTCGGCGTCCCGCCCCGCTCTCGCGGGCGAAGGCGGCGAGCCGGGTTTCGAAGGCCGGCTTGTTGATGCGGGTGCAGAGATACCAGACCGTCTCGCCGCTGCTCGGCTGCACGAAGGCCGCGACGTGCAGCCACTGGAACCGGTGATGACCCAGCGCCGTTGGGCGTGCGCCGGCCTTGGCCCAGACCCGGCGGCGGATCGGCTTCAGGCCGAGGCGGTGCTCGTCCTCCGCCCAGACCTCGACCGGCTGTTCCGGGTGCGCCGCCCGTGCTTGCGCAACGGCAACGTCAACCTGTTTGCGAAGGCCGCCCGCGCCTCCGGATCAGCGGCCCGCGGATGGCGCGGGCGCGGCGTCTGCACCGACCAGCCGAGCCGCTTCAGCGCCTCCCAGCCGCGCTGCGGATGCACCCGCTCCAGCTTGAGGTGCCGCGCCATCCAGGCCGCCACCTTGGGGCCACTCCATAGCCCGCCGTCCTCGGGCGGCTCACGCAGCCGCTCGGCCAGGGCGGCCAGCACCGCCTCGGTCAGCACGCTCGCTGCTCGCCCGTTCCGCCGCCGCCCATCGCCCAGCGCCGCCAGGGCCGCGTGCGTTGTAGCGCGCCGCCACCGCCTCCACCCAGCGCGGCGTGAGCGCCAGCACCCCGGCCACCTCGACCACCGTGCGGCCCTGCGCCAGCAGCCAAATCGCCTGGGTGTGCCGCGCCTCGGCCACGGTTTGCGCCGCGCGGAACCGCGCCGCCAGTTCCGCCACACTCAGGTGCTCGGCAATCCGTGCCATCATCCCCCCGTTCAACCGCCCGCGGCATAGGCCCGCTCCGCGCAGCCGCCACTCTAAGCCGAACCTATCACCCGGATTTAGTATGGCTGGCAAGAATGGAAGGCTCTCCGCGACGAAGGCCGTGAATGACCCTGGTGCTCGATAGCTCCGTTGCGCTCGCCTGGGTCTATGCCGACGAAATCACGCCAGCGATCGAACAGATATCCAACAAGATCGCCGACACCCAAGCTTGGGTTCCGGCCATCTGGCCGGCCGAGGTGGCTAACGGCCTTCAATCAGGCATACGGCGCGGGCGCATCGACATCGCTTTTCGCGATGCGACTCTGGCCGACCTTGCATTGTGGGCGATCGTGATTGATGCCGACACGAACACGTACGTTTGGACAACCACGACCCGCCTGGCGACCCGCTTCGGCTTGACGATCTACGATTCCTTGTATCTGGAACTTGCTCAGCGCCGTAGTCTCCCGCTGGCATCTCTCGATCGGAATTTGTGTGTCGCGGCCAGATCACTCGGGATCGAGCTGCTGGGAGCGTGATATCAACCGTCCGAAATCCTGGCCTGTGACGGCATGGATCAGACCAAGGGCAGTTGGTAAGACATGGAGAATGTCCCGGCCGACCCGGGCTGCATCCGGGCCGCCTTGCCCGGATGCAGTGGACGCTATGTGTTCATCGCGTCGAAGAAGTCCGCGTTGGTCTTGCTGTACTTCAGCTTGTCCAGCAGGAACTCCATCGCGTCCACCGTCCCCATCGGGTTCAGGATGCGCCGCAGCACCCACATCTTCGACAGGGTGGCCTTCTCGACCAGCAGCTCCTCCTTGCGCGTGCCCGACTTGGTGATGTCGATCGCCGGGAAGGTGCGCTTGTCGGAGATCTTGCGGTCCAGGATCAGCTCGGAATTGCCGGTGCCCTTGAACTCCTCGAAGATCACCTCGTCCATGCGGCTGCCGGTATCGACCAGCGCGGTGGCGATGATGGTCAGGCTGCCGCCCTCCTCGACGTTGCGGGCCGCGCCGAAGAAGCGCTTCGGGCGCTGCAACGCATTCGCGTCCACGCCGCCGGTCAGCACCTTGCCTGACGAGGGCACCACCGTGTTGTAGGCGCGCGCCAGGCGGGTGATCGAGTTCGAGCAGGATCACCACGTCCCGCTTGTGCTCGACCAGGCGCTTGGCCTTCTCCAGCACCATCTCCGTCACCTGGACGTGGCGCGTCGCCGGCTCGTCAAAGGTCGAGCTGATGACCTCGCCCTTCACGCTGCGGGCCATGTCCGTGACCTCCTCGGGCCGCTCGTCAATGAGCAGCACGATCAGGAACACGTCGGGATGGTTGGTGGAGATGGCGGTGGCGATGTTTTGCAGCATCACCGTCTTGCCGGTGCGCGGGGGCGCCACGATCAGCGCTCGCTGGCCCTTGCCGATGGGCGCGATCAGGTCGATCACGCGCGGGGTGAAGTCCTTGCCCGGCCCCTTGGCGACCGACTGGAAATTCTCGGTCTCCAGCCGAAGCCGCTCGTTCGGGTAGAGCGGGGTCAGGTTGTCGAAGTTGATCCGGTGGCGCACCGCGTCAGGCGGCTCGAAGTTGATGGTGTTGACCTTGAGCAGCGCGAAGTACCGTTCCCCGTCCTTTGGCGCCCGGATCTGGCCTTCCACCGTGTCGCCCGTGCGCAGGCCGAAGCGGCGAACCTGGGTGGGGCTGACATAGATATCGTCCGGACCCGGCAGGTAGTTCGCCTCCGGGCTGCGCAGGAAGCCGAACCCGTCGGGCAGGATCTCAAGCGTGCCCTCGCCATGGATGGCTTGGTCGTTCTCGGCCAGGTTCTTCAGGATGGCAAACATCATGTCCTGCTTGCGCAGGCTGGACGCGTTCTCGACCTGAAGGGATTCGGCAAAACTCAGCAAGTCCGCTGGGGACTTTGCCTTTAGTTCGGCAAGATGCATCTGGGACGCCTCGGCGACTTCTTGGATAACAACTGGGGGGTCCGGTATCGGCGTTTCGCCATGCCTGGCGTCGGTCCCGTCCGGTGACGGTGGTCGGCAGAGTTTGGAGATCTGCCTAGGAGGTAGCCTCAGTGTAGTGAGGACCGGAAGAATCGTCAACCAGTAGGTGGCGAGGCACGTGGGCCGTGTCAAGCACGCGGATCAAAATGGCCGGACGATGACCATAATAACGATCAGCATGACCAGAAGCGTCGGCGCCTCGTTCGCCAGCCGGTAGAAACGCTGTGGCCGGCGGTTGCGGTCGTGCAGGAAGTCCTTGCGCCAGCGCGAGAACGATCCGTGCAGCGCCGACATCGCGATGACAGCGGCGAACTTGACGTGCCACCAGCCCCACGACCAATCGATCACGCCGGGGGTCAGGATCAGCAGGATACCGAAGGTCCAGGTCGCGACCATCGCCGGGTTGACGATCTGCTTCAGCAGGCGCCGCTCCATCACCTTGAACCGTTCGCTTTCGGCCGAGCCGGGGCGGGTCTCGCAGTGATAGACATAGAGGCGCGGCAAGTAGAACATCCCCGCCATCCAGGCGATCAATGAGATGACGTGCAGCGCCTTGGTCCAGGGATAGGCATGGGCCAGGAACGGAACTGTCATGATCCGGCCCGAAGCTGGATCTCCGTCCGCAGCAGCGCCGGAACCTCCGCCAGGGACCGGAACGGCACCGCGCCTTCGGCAGAAAGAGGCGCCGCCGCGCCGTTCGGGCAGTATGCCCAGCACATCATCCCGGCCGCGGCGGCGGCGCGGGCGCCAAGGACCGAATCCTCCACCACCAGGCAGGCGTCCGGCCCCACTCCCGCCGCGCGGGCCGCGCTCAGGAACAGATCCGGTGCCGGCTTGCCGCGACCGCCCACGGCGATCACGTCCTCGACGCTGTGCAGGCGGCCAGCAAGAAGCCCATCGAGCCCTGTGCGTCCGAACTTCGCCGCCATCTCCTGGTGCGAGGAGTTGGAGGCAACACGCCACTCCAGGCCCAACTCGGCCACCACCCGGATCGCTTGCTCCGCGTGAGGGATGGCCACCGCCTCGCGTGCCATCCTCTCCGCGACGCGCGCGGCCAGGTTATCCTCCCAGACAACCGGCAGGGCGCGGCCGAGGCGGTCCTCGACCAGCGGGCGCATCGCGTGGAACGACATGCCAATGAAGCGTCGCTCGCACTCCTGGGCTGTGATCCGCCAACCAAGCCCGGTGAGGACGGCCGCCACCACGCGGTTGCAAATCGGCTCGCTGTCGATCAGAACGCCATCGCAGTCGAAGATGACGAGACGCAGCGGGGTCATGGCTCGATGCCGAGCAGGGTCGCGATCCGCGCGCGGGCTTCTTCCAGGACCGAAAACGGCACCGTCCCCGCATGGACGATCGGGCGTGCCAGGGTGTCGATGCTGCGCATGTGCGATATCAGCACTTCTCCCGAGACCGCCAGTCCGGCTGGCAAGATCACGCTTGAGTTCCATCTGTGAAGCCGCGACGTGATCGGGCACACGAAGGCGAGCCGACTCGCCTCCCAAAAGGGGCGCGGGGAAACCACCAGGGCAGGGCGGCGCCCGCCCTGTTCGCGGCCAACATGCGGATCGAACTCGGCCCAGATCAGGTCGCCAGCGTCAGGCCCATAATCACTCGCCAAATGTCTCGCGCCCTTTGTCAGGCCCCCAGTCGAATGCCTCGCGGATCTCTGGCGTTACGTTCGCGAGCAGTTCATCGAGCGTGAACCTTGGCCGCCGCGGCGAGATCACGATTCGGCCCTGTTCGGCCACAACATCAACCGGCGACCCGTTCCGCAAGCCGAGCTGGCTCGCGACCTCCTTCGGGATCCGTACCCCTAAGCTGTTCCCCCACTTGCTGACGCTGACGATCACGGCCTGGCTCCTACCGTATATACATTGAATATCCGGTATCGGCCGGTCAAGCGCGAACCAGAAACGGGCAGCCTGTGAACTCGGCCGGGCAGATCCGGCCGCCAGCGTGGCTGCACAGGCCGGGGCCAGCCCCACGCGCCAGGCGGACCAGGCCAGCGAGCGCGGCGATGAAGCCGCGATCGCTGTTCTGCGTCGGGACACGGAAATAGCCGGGGACGCCAAGCTTTTCGGCCAGGTCCCGGGTACTCGACATCCAGCTCCACCAAGGTCTCGCTATGCTCCGAAACGAAGGCGATCGGCACGACCAGGACCGCCACCCCGTCGCGGGCCGCGCGGGCGATTTCCTGATCGGTGCTCGGCTCGAGCCATTTCTGGGGGGTCGCGCGGGACTGGTAACAGACCGCCCAGTCGGCGGGCGCGTCCGGTCCCCAGGCCGCGAGCACGGCGCGCGCGGTGCGCTCGACCTGCCATTGGTACGGATCGCCCGCCCGCACGATCGCCTCCGGCAAGCCGTGCGCGGAGAACAGCAACCGGACCCTGCCGCCCCTCGACACACCCTCTTCCCAGGACCGCCGGACGATCGCGGTGGTTGCCTCGACAAAGGGCGCGTCCTCGGGCCAGCAGCACAGCGTTGCCACCGGCGCCACCAGCCCGACTCGGGCCGCCGCCTCACGCCACGCCTCAAGCGAGCTGCCTGTCGTCGTTGTGGAAAATTGTGGGTAGAGCGGCAGCAGCACCACCTCGTGTGGCTGGAATGCCTTGACCTCGCGCGCGGTCTCCTCACTGAACGGGTGCCAGTAGCGCATGGCGATGAAGCAGCGTGCCTCGACCTCGTGCAGCGCCATCTCCAGCGCCGAAGCCTGAGCCCGAGTCAGCTCAAGCAGCGGCGAGCGGCCGCCGAGCAGGGCGTAGTTCTCCGTCGCCGGCTTGAGCCGCCGCCCGGCAATGATCCGCGCCAGGATGGGACGGACCAAAAACGGGACGCGCAGGATCGCCTTGTCGTTGAACAGGTTCAGCAGGAACGGACGTATCGCCTCCGGCCGGTCCGGGCCGCCCAAGTTGAACAGCACGACAGCGATGCGCGGCCGCAGCCCCGTCTCAGCCGGCACGCACCAGCTCCACAAGCGCGCTGACGTGCTCCGGCGGGGTCTCCGGCACGATGCCGTGTCCCAGGTTGAACACGAACGGGCGGCCGCGCAGGGCAACCAGGATGCCCACCGTCTCGGCCCGCAACGCATTGCCTCCGGCCAGCAGGGCCATCGGGTCCAGGTTGCCTTGCAGGGCGACGTGCTCCGGGATGACGCGGCGGGCCTGGATCGGATCTGTCGCGGTGTCCAGGCCGATCCCGTCCATTGCAGTTTCGGCGGCGTAGTCGCCCAGCATGACTCCCGCCAGGCGCGGAAAGCCGATCACCGGCACGGCCGGAGCGCGTGCCTTCAGCGCAGCCGCGATCTTGCTCGCCGGGCCGATCACGTACCGACGGAACAGGGAGGGGGCGAGCACACCCGCCCAGGAATCAAACAGCATCAAAGCCTGCGCTCCCGCCTCCGCCTGAGCCAAAAGGTAGAGGATGGTGGCATCCGTCAAGAGCTCGATGAGCCCGGTGAACAAGTCGGGTTGCACATAGGCTAGATGGCGCGGGGCAGCAAAATCCTTCGACCCGCCGCCCTCGACCATGTAGCAGGCCACTGTGAAGGGGGCTCCGGCGAAGCCGATCAGCGCTGAGTCGTGACCTTCGGCGGCAATGCCCGCCCGCGCGCGCCGCACTGTCTCCAGAACGGGGGCGATGGCGGCAGGCAACCGATCGCGATCCAGCGCCGCGAGCCCGGCGGCATCACGCAGCTTGGGCAAGACCGGACCCTCGCCCTCCTTGAAGGCCAAGCCGTGCCCAAGCGCCCAGGGCACGATCAGGATGTCGCTGAACAGGATCGCGGCGTCGAACCCGAAACGCCGAAGCGGCTGGAGCGTCACCTCGCTTGCCAGCTCTGGCGTCGTGCAGAGACTGATGAAATCGCGCGCCTTGGCCCGCACGGCTCGATACTCGGGTAAGTAGCGCCCGGCCTGCCGCATGAGCCATAGGGGTGGCGGCCACACCGCCTCCCCGCCCAAAGCGCGCAGGAGGCCCAGCCGCGATCCGCTGTCCATGAGCCCTACTACCATAAGGAAGAAGAAGAATAAGAGAGGCAGGAGGGGTACATGGGGCTGTGAACGGTGGGGTACCCCACTGGACCAAGGATAGGCACCCAATTACCCACAGGAAAGGCTACCGGCAACCACTTGGCGTACTTAGGAATTGCGTGCTTCTCCCATGACTCCCATCGCCAGCGCGCATCCGTCCCGATGATGCGCGTGAGTCGGCGATATCCCCGACTTATGAGTTCGGAAGGTCGAGCGGCCCTGCCCTGTCCCCCTTTTCCCCATGACTCACGCTTCAATTGGTGTTCCAGAGATCTGTGTCGAGCTGCCAAGTCTGACCAACGCGGCACCAGATCACGATGGTACTTCCTTTCGAAATGAATTCTGAAGCCGAGGCTGCCTCGCGCTTGCCCGGCAAGCCGAGGCTCGTATTCTGCGCGCATGGTCCGCGACCGCATGAACCTGCACCTCGTCTCCGATGCCACCGGAGAGACGCTGAACGCCATCGCCCGGGCGACGACCGTGCAGTTCGAGCACTCGCACATCATTTACCATCGCTGGAGCCTGATCCGAACCCGATTTCAGCTCCATCGCGTGCTGGAGGGCATCGAGGCGGAGCCTGGACCCGTGCTCTCAACCCTGGTGGACCGCGCGCTGCGCTCCGACCTGGACAGCACGTGCCAGCGGCTCGGTGTGCCGGTGGTCAATGTGCTCGACCCGGTGATGAACCTGCTACAGGACTACATCGGCGAACAGGCCTCCGCGCGGCCTGGCCGGCAATACGTGCTGAACGCCGATTACTTCCGGCGGATCGATGCCATGCACTATGTGCTGGCCCACGACGACGGCCAGGCGCAAGCCGGCCTGTCCGAGGCGGACGTGGTCCTGGTCGGCGTCTCGCGCAGCTCCAAGACGCCGACCTGCTTCTACCTTGCCAATCGCGGCATCAAGGCGGCCAACATTCCACTGGTTCCCAACCTGCCGGAACCGGAGGGGCTGGAAGGGATCGGGCGACCGGTCATTGGATTGACGCTGGAGGCACCGGCACTGATCGAGATCCGTCGTCACCGGCTACGCCTGATCGCCAGCTCCACGACCAGCCAGGCGGTGATCCGGCAGAGCAGCACCGACTACGTGGACGAGGAGGCGGTCAAGGCCGAGCTGCTATGGGCGCGGCGCCTGTGCAATCGCCGTGGCTGGCCGGTGATCGATGTCACCCGCCGCTCGATCGAAGAGACGGCGGCGACCGTGCTGCATCTGATGGAGGCTTGGCACGAGCGCCGTCGGAAGGCGGAGGCGGCCCGCGCTACTGGCGGGCTAGAGCCAGCTTGAACGTGCAGCGCGGCTGGTGAACGGTGGCGTCCATCATCCCATCGGCGATTCGCCCGAAGATGTGGACCGGGGTTTCATACTTGGTTTGCGCGTAGACCGGCCGCGCGGCGTAGTGGCCAAATGCCCCGTCTGGCGCGATGGGAACTGTCATGGGCGCGCCATCGATATCGGCGCTGAAGCGGCTATTTCGGATGATCAACGGCGGCGCCTGCCAGTCGCAATGCCAATCGGGCGAGCTGAACCCGACCAGGCGGGTGGTGCCGGCGGCACTCCCAGCGGCGGGGTGGCGCACGCGGCAAGCAGCGCGACCGTCCCGAAACACAGGCTGGCCCTGCCCAGTCTCATGCGGCCTTGTCGAGTGCCTGACGAATGTGGTCGGCGCTCGCGCGCAAGGCCGCGCGCTCCTGGTCGGTCATCTTCGGCGTGAGGGTCCGGACGACCCCCGCGTGTCCCAGCACGGCGGGAAGCGACAGGGTCACGCCGTACTCGCGGCTGAAGGCGCCGATCGGCAGCACCGCCCGCTCGTCGCGCGCCACGATCTCGGCGATCCGGGCGCAGACCATGCCGATTCCAAGCTGGCTGGCCCCGGTTCCCTCGATGATGGTGATGTTCGCCTCGCGAACCTCCTTCTCGACCGCCTCGCGCACCTGATCGTGCGAGCGCTCGCCAAGCGCATCCATGATGGGCAGCCCGCCCACGCGCGCGCAGGACCAGAGGAAAACGGAGGACGTGCCATGCTCGCCCAACACAAGCGCCTCCACCGCGCGCGGGCTGACCTCGAGCTTGCGCGCGAGGTGGACGCGGAAGCGCAGGCTGTCCAGGAAGGTGCCGGTCGAGAGCACCCGCGCATCGGGCGCGACCTTGCGCGCGACATCGGCGAGCGCGTCGGGGGGATCGGTCACGACAAGAAGGATAGCGTCGGGCGCGGCCTTTGCCACACGCGGAATGATGTCGTGGTAAATCTTGGCATTTTTGGCCAGCAGCTTGAGGCGACCCTCGGCATCGCTGCGGTCGGTGGCCCCGCCCGCCTTTTCATTGACGCCAGCGGTGATCATGACCAAGCCCGCGTCCCGCACATCGCCATAGTCCCCGGCGCGCAAGGTGAGGGGGGGCGACAGCGCGGCGCCATACTGGATGTCAGTCACCATGCCGTCCGCACGTTCGCGTGTTCGGTCCACGACGACGATCTCATGGACCGGACCCCGCATGACAGTGGCGAGAAGGCAGGCCTGCCCAACGGCGCCAGCGCCTAGGATGGCGAGCTTCATCGATGCGTCCCCTTTTACCGTCTTGGCCGTGAGATGGGCAGAGAGGCGAGGCGGACGAGGGGATTGTCGCCAGCGGGGGAACACTGTGGCTTGAGTGTCCAGTCGGACGTGGTGACAGTCATGGCCGGACTCGCTCCGGCCATGGAAATCAGACCACCTGGTTGCGCAACCCCGCCTCCCCGCGCCAGAGCCGGCCGATGTTGTCGAGCAGGATGTCAATGACATTGTCCTCATAGGCGCGAGTCTCGCCGGCGGTGTGCGGGGTGATCAGCACGTTCGGCATGGCCCAGAGCGGGGACGATTCAGCCAGCGGCTCCTCCATGGCGCAGTCCAGCGCCGCGCCGGCGATGCGCCCGTCGGCAAGCGCGGCGATAAGCTGCGGCTCATCGACACAGCGTCCCCGCGCGACGTTCACCAGCGCCGAGCCCGGCTTCATCAACGCGAGCGTCTCGGCGTTCATCAGTCGCTCGGTCTGGGGCGTCAGCGGGCAGGCCAGCACCACGTAGTCGGCCTCCGGCAGCAGCTCTCCGAGCCTGTCCATTCCGCCCACCGCGTCCACGTTTGCGGCCCCAGCGGACGGGTCGCGCCGGGTCGCGAGCACGCGCATATCGAATGCCTTGACCAGCCGCGCGAGACGGGAGCCGATGCGGCCTAGCCCGATGATCAGGAGCGTCCGGCCCGTCAGCTCGTCCTCACGCTGGTCCCGATCGGAGATCATGCCGCGCCAGACCCGTCTTGCCTGGTTGTCGCGGGCCTCAGGCAATCGCCGGGCCAGAGAGAGGATCAGCGCCATCGCGTGTTCGGCCACCGCGTTCGCGTTCACCCCCGCGGCGCTCGCCAACCTGATCCCCGCCTCCGCCAAGGCGTCACGGTCGTACTGGTCGATCCCGGCGCTGATCGATTGGATGAGGCGCAGCCGCGGCGCCCGCGCAATGAGCGCGTTGCTCCACATCATGGAGACCGAGAGCACATCAGCCTCGGCGACGCGGGACGCGAGTTCCTCGCGCGAGCGCACCTGAAAGCAGCGTATCCCGGTGCTCCGCGCATCGAATTGCGACTGCATCTGATAAGCAACGTGAGCGAAGCAGATGTTCAGGCGGTCCCCAGGGGGCAAAGTGGGCGGCGGCATGGGGCGGCTCCGGTGACAGAGATCATACGATGCGACTGGGCCAACGGCTCGGATGCGTTACGCGCCTACCACGACGAGGAATGGGGCGTGCCTCTGCACGGCGACGCGGCCCTGTTCGAGTTTCTGGTCCTGGAGGGCGCGCAAGCCGGCCTGTCGTGGCGGACCGTGCTGGACCGCCGCGCCGCCTACCGGGCGGCCTTTCACGGCTACGACATCGCCCGCGTCGCGGCAATGACCGATAGCGAGCTCGCGGACGTGCTGAGCGGGTCCGGGATTATCCGTAATCGGCTGAAGGTGCTTTCGGTGCGCGCCAACGCGCGCGCCGCGCTGGAGGTGATTGCGACCGCAGGCAGCCTGGATGCTTACCTCTGGTCGTTCGTCCACCACCGCCCTGTTGTCAACGCCTGGGCCCACGCCAGTGACGTGCCGTCGCGCACCGCGCTCTCGGACGCTATGAGCATCGCGTTGCGCAAGCGCGGCTTCGGCTTCGTCGGCTCTATGATCTGCTACGCCTTCATGCAAGCGACCGGCATGGTGAATGACCACCTGATCCGTTGCGTGTGCGGCACTAGAAGGTGATAGCGGGATGAAATGAAATGACGTCGTCACGGCAGCGGCCGTAAGTTCTGGGCGTATTTGGAGTGACTTGAAAGTGCTGCAACCGGGCGAAACGATTGGGCGTCAGGGCGATTGCTCCGGCGGATCGCCCTCAAGTGATCGCTGTGGCCCGGGCGTTACAGCTTATTTAATCGTAACAGCCTCCCAAACAATCCACACGATGGATGTGGCCCAAAGGACGCCGAAGCCGGCCGGGACACTCTCGTACCAGGGCCAGTCCCGCCCAACACTTAAGTAAGTGCCGGCTCCGATGGCCAACGGATATGCGACGGCGAGAAGACTCAAGAGCTTTCGACCTGCCCTACCCTCGGTAAATATTGGCTTCATTCCATCGCCTCCTGACGTGGGTAATGGAAGTAGGCTTAGCGGGATAGGAGAATCAGATTTTGCACCAGAACAGCTAGTAGCAGTTTGCAGGATAATTGCAACCGTCCGACTCGTCTCTCCCGCAGCGAGATCTGTGCCCTGTCGGAACTGACCCGCGTTAGCGTGGCACCTGCGGGTCGCGCGCGAGATGGCCGGACTTGGCCCAGGCGCGGCACCCGAGCGGTCCGGTCACGGCCCGCAGCACGGACCCGGCAGGAAGCCGGAGCCACGAGTGAGGCTCGAACGTTTCCCCACCCTCGGCGAAGCCGCCGTCCAGCACGAGCAACTCGATGCCGCCCGACGCCGGTGCTTCGATAACGGCGTTCGAGGCCCACCGTTCCAACCGGACGTACTCCCCGGCGTCCTCGAACAGCGGCGCCACCTCGACACCTGGCCGGCCGGGCATGGCCACGAAAGGAGCGGCAGCGGTGTCGGTCCGCAGCTCCGTTCGATCACTCGGGTCGAATTGCCAGAGCTTGACGAAAAGGGTGCATCCCGTCTCCGAGCCGGGCGTGTGGCGCGATAGGGGAGGGTTGCGAACGTAGCTCCCGGCCGTGTAGTCCCCATGCTCATCCTGGAACACACCATCGAGAACTAGGAATTCCTCACCACCACCATGCGTGTGCGCCGAGAAGCGGCTATGGGGCGCGTAGCGCACGATGGACGTGGCCCGCGCGACCTCGCCCCCGATGCGGTCGAGCATGCGCCGATCGACCCCAGGGATTGGCGATGGTGTCCAGTCGAGCTGCCCGGCGTGGACCACGGCGCGGGCGCTGAAATCCGAGTTGAGGCTCATGGCAGTCTCCGGCTCGCGCAGAGGCGCGCTGCGCCAGGATTTAAACCGCGTCTAGTTTGAGAATCGTAGTTTCTCCTCCTCGGGATCGAGGCAGTCCTTGACCCAGAGGCGATCGGCGACGACGCAAGAGGCTTGGTTGACCTTGGCCTCGAACAGGGCGACGCGCCGGGTCAGGTCGTCGGCCCTGGCGTGGCAGTGATGGTAGGTGACGTCCTCGCGCAGCCAGCGCCACAGCGCCTCGACCGGCATCAGGTCCGGGCTGTAGCCCGGCAGCGGCATGAGCGTGATGCCCAGGCTGGCAGCGGCGGCCCATACCGCCTTGGCCCGGTGACAGGGCACACCGTCCCAGATCACGACGAGCATGCCATCGGGGAACTCGGCACGGAGCCGGTGCAGCACATCGATCGTGTGTTCGCCGTTGGCCCGTGCATAGGGCCATAGCCGCACCTGGCCTTCGTTGTAGAGGTAGAGGCCGTAGAGCGAGACCCTGGCGGCGAGGCCGGGCGAGCAGGAGGCCACGTGGAAGCGCTTGCCGCGCTCGCCCCAGCCGTAGCCGAGATCGGCGTCCTGGTGGATGTGCGCCTCGTCGAGGTGGACCAGCACGTGCCGATCGCGCTGGGCGCTGTCCAGCACCGGCCGTAGCCGGTCGAGAAAGGCGGCGCGCCGTTCGGGATCGGCGCGACCGAGCAGCTTGCGGGCTTTCTTCCACGACAGGTCCAGCCGGTGCAGGGCAGCGCGGATGGTCTCGCGGCAGCAGGGACGGCCGAACCGCGCCCGCACGCAGCCGACCAGGCGCTTGAGCGTCCAGCGCGGCGGCGGATCAGCTCCGGCTACGGATGGGCTGGCCGCAGCCTGCTGGGCCGCACGGAGCTCTGCGCCGAGTACGGCGGCGATGGCGGGACAAAGGGGGGACGGCCGCCAGTGCGTCGGTAGGTCAGCGCCTCGGGGCCACGCTCGTTGTAGAGGTGCAGCCACTCCATCACGGTCTGCGGGTGGCGGCCAGTGCGTTCGGCAACCTGCGTGGCGCAACTCTCTTCGGTGATCTCGTAAAGCGCCAAGAAGCGCTCGCGAGTGCGTTGATGGGCAGCGCTCGTTGCGAGCCGACGCAGGTCCTCCGGCGTCTGGCCCCACCGGGCATGGTCAACGCGCAGCATGACAGGAGCGAACAAGGCTAAGTTTCATCATCCCCTGGAGATAGGGACCCTGCCTCCGAAACCACACCTCTCAAACCGGACGGGGTTTAGTTCGCGCCGGCTCGCTCGATAGCTTGCTAAATAGGGGAGCCGGGCGCTGGGCCGGAGTCGCCGCGGTCCATGACCTCCGTGACCGCCTCCAGCCCTAGCGCCTGGGCCAGCCGGTCTAGTCGGCGCAGCACGCTGTCACCCGCGAACACGCCCCCCTGCTCGCGCAGGCGCAGGACCAGCCGGCCGTCCTGGACCGCAATCGTGGTCGCGGCGAGCAGATCAGGCGTTCCGGCACTGAGGGTGTACGCCAGTCGCAGAGCGGAGCCAAGAATTTCAGCCCGGCGGGCGGCCCCGACGTCGAGCATCACGCGGGCGGCGTGCAGGAACCCGGCATTGGTCTCCACTTCGTAGCGGATCGCCATGGCGAGGGCGAGAAAGCCCCGGGCATGGTGGTCGAGACCAAGCCCTGGTCCACGCAGCACGCGCCAGAACGCCTGCTCGGCACGGACCTCGGGATGATCGCGGCTGCCGAGATCGGACATCCAGCACAGCGCCTCACGCAGCCGGCGCGCTTCCGCCGTCTCGTACGCCACCAGCGGAGTGGTCCAGGCGATCAGGTGGGGCGGGAAGGCGGGATCGCGGCCCAAGCGGCGGGCATACTCCTCCCCGGCGGCAATGAGCGGATCCTGCGTGCGTATCTCCTGGGGCATTCGGCGCATGAACCAGCCTTCCCGCAAGCCGCTCGCGCTGAACACGACACGCCGCGCGCCGCTCGCGCGCACCACCCGCCGCAGCACCACGGCAGCGAAGGGCAGGTCGTCGACGCGCTTGCGTGGCACGCCGGGCATTCGTTCCAATAGGCGGCGGCCAGCTCCCGCGACCATGCCCGCCAGTTCCCGCGCCTCCTCGCTCGGTATCTCGTACTGGTGCACCATGTGCAGCGGGTACGCGGTCTGCTCCATGTGCATCCGGGCAAAGGCCCGCCAGGCGCCGCCCACCAGATAAAGATCCCTGCCCGCGACCTCGCGCAGCCAAGGCACCGCCGCAAGGTCCCCCTCAGCGATCGAGCGCGCACGGGCAATGTCGCCGCCCGCGCGCTCCGCCAGCCGGATCACGCCGAGCTTCAGGGTCTGCGCCTCGCCGCCCGGCCGCCCCGCCGTCAGACGCACCAGCTCGAGCGAGCCCCCGCCGATATCGGCCAGCAACCCATCCGCGCCGGGAATGCCGCACAGCACACCCAGGGCCGAGTACCTCGGCCTCCTCGGCGCCGGAGAGAATCCGGATCGGCACGCCCGGAAGCCGTTCCCGGAGCTGGTCGATGAACGCCGGCCCGTTGCTGGCGTCGCGCACAGCGGCCGTGCCCAGGACCTCAAGCGGATCGGCGCCCATGGCGCGGGCAACCGCACGGTAGCGATGCAGCACGGTCAGCGCCTGTGTCACGCCCTCCTGGTTGAGCCGCCCCGTCGCTTGCAGGCCCTTGCCCAGCCGCAGCACCGCCTTTTCATTGAAGATCACCACCGGGTTGCGGCACACGCCCTCGTAGACGACGAGGCGGACGGAGTTCGACCCGAGGTCGACGACCGCGCAGCGCGGCGCGTTGGCAGGCGGCACGAACGGCATGGTCAATCCTGGTTCACACGGTCAGGCCGGCGCGGTGGCAGCGAGGCGGCCGCCACCGGACCGTGCAACGCCGACCCACGGCCGGAGAGGGAGGGGTTCGTCATGAAGTAGTCGTGAGCCGAAACCGGACGCTTGCCCGTCGGCACGCGCCGCCAAGCACCATCCGACGTCAGCTCCCAAGACTGCATCGTGTCGCGCAGGTTCACGACCATGATCTGGTCCAGGACTTGGGCATGGACGGTAGGGTTGTGGATCGGCACCAACGTTTCAACCCGCCAGTCCATGTTGCGCACCATCCAGTCGGCGGAGCTGATGAAGACGCTCGCGTGCCGGCTGGGCAGCACATGGCCGTTGCCAAACACGCAGATGCGGCTGTGCTCCAGGAAACGGCCGACGATGGACTTGACCCGGATGTTCTCCGACAGACCCGGAATGCCGGGGCGGAGGCAGCAGATCCCCCGCACCACGGCCATCACCTTCACCCCGGCGCTGGACGCGCGGTACAGCGCGTCGATCAGCTCCTCGTCCACCAGGCTGTTCAGCTTGAGCCAGACATTCGCGGGCTTCCCCGCTTGGGCGAACGCCACCTCGCGCTCGATCAGCTCCTTCAGCACAGGGCGCAGTGTCAGCGGCGAAAAGGCGAG
Organism: uncultured Pseudomonadota bacterium; assembly: GCA_963818725.1. Lineage (GTDB taxonomy): Bacteria > Pseudomonadota > Alphaproteobacteria > Acetobacterales > Acetobacteraceae > DATFDN01. The sequence goes on from CAWFTU010000002.1 coordinate 624,193, forward strand.
CCCGTCCATCCGCTCGGGCTGCGCGTAGCCGGTCAGGTAATTGAACAGCCGCGCGGCGTCGCAGGTCAGATGGGGATCGCAGGTGAAGAAGCTCAGATCGGTATAGATGCGCGCGGTGATCGGGTGGTAGTTGCCGGTGCCGAAATGCGCGTAGGAGCGCACCGTGCCCGCTTCGCGCCTCACCACCAGCGACATCTTGGCGTGCGTCTTCAGTCCGGCGAAGCCGAACACCACCTGGACGCCGACAGCCTCCAGCGCGCGCGCCAGCCGGATGTTCGCCTCCTCATCGAAACGGGCGCGAAGCTCCACCACGGCAGTAACTGCTTTCCCGGCCTCGGCGGCCTCGATCAGCGCCTTCACGATCGGGCTGTCACGGCTGGTGCGGTACAGCGTCTGCTTGACCGCGATCACCGTCGGGTCTTGGGCGGCCTCGCGCAGGAACTGCACCACCACATCGAAGCTCTCGAAGGGGTGGTGGACAATGATGTCCTTGGCGCGGATCGCGGCGAAGCAGTCGCCGCCGAAGTCGCGGATGCGCTCGGGGAAGCGCGGCGTGTAGGGCGGGAACAGCAAGTCCGGCCGGTCATCCACGATCAACTGGCGGAGATCGGCCACGCCCTGGATGCCGCTCTCGAGGTGTATCTCGTCGGCTCCGGCGTCCACCTCGTCGGCCACTAGCTCGCGCAGCTCCTGGGGCATGTCGGCGCTCAGGGTGAGACGGATCGCAACTCCGCGCCGGCGCCGCTTGAGCGCGGTCTCGTAGGAGCGGACCAGATCCTCCGCCTCCTCCTCGAACTCCACGTCGGTATCCCGGATCAGGCGGAACATACCCTGTCCGGTGACGCGGAAGCCGGGAAACATCCGGGCAAGGAACAGCCCCACCACGGCCTCCAGCATCACGAAGCGGATCGGCGCCGTGGTGCCGCCGGGGCGGGTTACGGGAGAGGGCAGGCGCACGAACCGCTCCACCTGCGCGGGCAGCGGAATCAGCGCGCGCATTCCCGTCCCGCCCGGCTCGCGCGTCAGGCGCAGCGCCATGACCAGGCCCATGTTGGGAATGAACGGGAATGGGTGCGCCGGGTCGATGGCGAGCGGCGTCAGCACGGGAAAGACGCGGTCCATGAACCAGGCTTCCAGCCAAGCCAGGTCATCAGACCCCAGCGCGCCCGGCTCGTGGACCTCGACACCCGCGACCCCGAGCAAGGAGCGCAGATCGCGCCAGACCCGCTGCTGGTCGGCGAGCAGCGCCTCGGAACGCACCTTGATCTCGGCAAGCTGCTGGGCGGGCGTGCGCCCGTCCGGCGAGGTCGCGGTCAGACCCGCCTTTGCCTGCCCCATCAGCCCGGCAACGCGGACAGAGTAGAACTCGTCCAGATTCGACGCGCTGATGGAAATAAATCGAACTCGTTCTAAAAGGGGGTGGCGCGAATTCTCGGCTTCTTCAATCACGCGATGATTGAAATCAAGCCAAGACAACTCTCGGTTAATAAATCGCTCCGGGCTGTCGGGTAGGATCGGAGCCGCCTTGGCAACCTGTAGGACAGGTGCCCGGGCCAGCTCGCCAGTCTCGGCCAATGCCGCTGCGGAGGTGGAGAGCTTGTCCATGCGAATACCTTTTGGCACGGCCAGCCGCGTCAGGGGTGGTGCATCCCGCCCATCCCGTTCATCTCATCCGTAGCCGCCCCGGCACCCAGTGGAGCCACGGTCACGGTCGTCGTCAATGCGCCAGCCTTGGCGAACTCGAGCGTGAGCGGAAAGCTCTGCCCAGCCGCGAGCGGACGCTTCAGGTCCCGCAGCATGAGATGGTATCCGCCGGGCGCTAGCACGGCAGGCGCGCCGGGCGCCACCGGAAGCCCGTCGACCGGGCGCATCGTCGCCACGCCGTTCACTGTGGCGGATTGATGCAATTCCACGCGCCCGGCGACCGGAGAGCTCGCGCCAATGAGGCGATCAGGCGCCCCGCTGTCCGTGACCGTGAGATAGGCCACGCCCACCCGCCCGGCCGGAGCGGGGCGGGACCAGGCATGCGCGATCTCAAGGCCGCTGTTCTGGGAGACCGCGGGTGATGCGGCCAAGAGCATTGCGGCCAAAGGTATGGCTCGGCGCACAGCCCTCCCTCCTACGAAATCAGGCCCGCGAGCGCCTGCGCGAGTTGAGGCGCGGTTTGCTCGGCGTCGATCGGTGCGATGAAGCGCCCATTCGGTCCCATCAGGTACAGCACGGAGCTGTGGTCCATGGCGTAGTCATTCGGACCCGGCCCGGTCACATGCTTGGCGGCGAAGACGTGGTACTCTCGCTCCGCCGAGACGATCTGCTCCGGCGTGCCCGTCAGTCCGACGATTCGGGGCGAGAAGGCGCTGACATATTGCTTGATCGCGGCCGGCGTGTCGCGCTGCGGGTCAACCGTGATAAAGATCGGCTGCACGAGCGAAGCTTTCGGCCCCAGCTTGTCCAGCGCGCCGGCCACCTCGGTCAGCGTCGTGGGGCAGACGTCTGGGCAGTATGTGTAGCCGAAATAGACGAGCATGTACTTCCCGCGGAAGTCGCTGTCGGTCACGGTTTGGCCGTTCCCATTCTCTAATGCGAACGGCCCGCCGATGGCGGCAGTGGCGGTGCCGCTGAGCCATAGATAGAGTCCGATTCCGAACAGCAGCGCCGCCAGCACCAAACCCCCCGTGACCAGGGCAAACAGGAAGCGGGCGCGTGGAAGATCGGTGGTGTGGGCATCGGGCGGGGGCGACATCGCCGCTCGTCTAGCACGGTCCCGGCGTGTCAGCCAGACGACGCATCAGCCCGCGGCCAGACCGGGAGCCTGGGCCAGTTTCGACCCAGGGTTCCCGGGCGGTCCACGAACAGCCTTAGGGGACGCGAGCTTGTACAGCCTTGTCGATGGCCAGCTTGGCGTCGGGCTCAAGCCAGAAGCGCTCGAAGACAAGCTTTGCAGCGTCAACGGAAAAGCGGGAAGCATAGTCGAACTGGTTGACGTAAAGGGACGCAAGATGGGGCTGCTCAAACGGCTCCGCATAGCCGTACAGGACGCAAAAGCCCGAAAGAGCTGTCGTGTGCGCCACAGTGTCCGTCGGAACATAGGTAGCGGTCGGGACATCGAGGTAGGGCGTCCGCACTCCCCCCAAGGCATTGCCGAACTCATCACGTGCGATCTCGGCCGGCGTCGAATCCGTGACCTCGATCCTGCTTGCCTTGGGCGGAGGCAGGGAGAAATCGATCCATTGGTTCAGATCGGCGAAGGCCGCATTGGCGGTGTAGGCGAACGGGAAGGGGTTCGGGTCCACCACGCCGGGAACGCCGCTTATCGGCCCGGTGACGTACTCCATGTGAGTGCATCCAAGGGGCGGAAGGTCTGAAACCGGTATCTTCGAGATCTCTGCCTGATCCAACTGTAAGGTAATCACAGGGGCGCTGAAGTCGTTAGAGACATGGCTGGCGCCCGGCACTTCCCATAGGCGGTAACGGTCGGCGGGCGCGTCACTGTCCGGGCGACGATAGGGCAGGCCGGAAGCGGCGCCGAGTGCCACCTCGGTCTCCGTATTGATATGGATGACGGGAGCGTCGCGCGGCTGCATCTGGTAGCGCGGATCGCCGGTCGGCAGTGTGCCGGCGGGCGTCAGGCCGAAATTGATATTGCTTGGCCCGGTCGTTCCGCCGGGAACATAGCCGCCGTAGATCGCGCCGCCGTCGGGCATGCGTTCCAGATTGTGAAAGATGTTAGCCTGCGTGAAGGTGAAGCTGCCGTCCTGGGAGAATCCGGCCTCGATTACGTGCTTGACGTTATATTCATGGATCGGACTGTCTGCTCCGTTCACTTTGAACAATGCGCCGATCTGCGCAGCGATATCGAACGTGATGCCGTCATAGACGCCACTGTTTCCGCCCGGAGTAAATGGGACATATGGCCAGTCCAATTCGGCGTACCGCGTCGGATTCCAGGATTTCAGCGTGTCCACCACCACCGACTTCGAGGTCCACCCCACGAATATGTCGCCGCGGCGAACAAAATGGTCGAGCGAGCGGTCCCATACGGCGGCGATGTCATAGTTTGCGCTTGGATTCAGCGGCTCAATGACCACCGTGCCGCTGAACCGGCCCGGATCAGCCGGGCGCTTTACGATCATTCGCGTGGTGTACGGGATGTTCGTGCAGCCAAGGGTCGCGCTTTCGGGACAAGGCGTCACCACTTCGATTCCGGTCGGTGTGTACTCGTACAGATTCCCTTGCCCGGAGAAAAAGTACTCCTCCTCGATATAGCCGGACGGAACTGGCGGCTGCACGTCGAATCCATCGATCGTGGCCGCGAAATTGGTGGACGTGGAGGGAATTGGCCCGCTCACGCTGGGCAGAGCAACCGTGAACGGCGCTACGTCGCTGGCCGCTGCCACGGCAGGCGCGGCCGCCGATCCGAGCAGGAGCGCGCCTGCCAGCACGGCGCGAGGCTTATGATGCTCCCGCTTGTCAATAGACAGCATCGGCTTCCTCCCAGCATTTCCTTCTAGGTTTTGTCAGCCATAAACCTATACTCTCTCCCCATGCGCAAGAGTAGCCTGCGCACGCGACGTGGCATGCGGACGGCTCGATGCTCGACGCGGATACCTTGAGTTTAGGGACCGGCTATACGTCTACCTCCTCCACCGTGCGCGCCCGCTCCTGGATGAACTGAAAGCGCAGCTCCGGACGGCGGCCCATCAGGCTTTCCACAAGCTCATTGGTCCGTGCCCGTTCCTCGGGGGGCGCCAGCACCTTGAGCAGGGTGCGCCGGGCCGGGTCCATCGTCGTCTCCTTCAATTGGGCGGGCGGCATCTCGCCCAGACCCTTGAAGCGGCTGACCTCGACCTTGGCGCCCGGCTTGAACTCCCGCTTCATCTTTCGCTGCCGGTCGGCGTCGTCCATCGCGTAGACCGACTTCGCCCCGTGCGTCAGCCGATACAGCGGCGGCTGGGCCAGGTACACATGGCCGTGACGCACCAGCTCGGGCAGCTCGCGATAGAAGAACGTCATGAGCAGCGAGGCGATGTGCGCGCCGTCCACGTCGGCGTCGGTCATGATGATGATGCGGCCATAGCGCAGCCGGGCGCGGTCGAAGCGCTCGCCGACACCGCAGCCCAGCGCCTCGATCAGATCCTTCAGCTCCTGGTTTTGCCGGAGCTTGTCGGCCGAGGCCGAGGCGACGTTCAGGATCTTGCCGCGCAGCGGCAGCACCGCCTGGGTCTCCCGGCTCCGGGCCTGCTTGGCCGAGCCGCCGGCGCTGTCGCCCTCCACCAGGAAAATCTCGGTCTCCGCCGCGTTCTCGCTGGTGCAGTCGGTGAGCTTGCCGGGCAGGCGGAGCCGGCGCGTCGGCGACTTGCGCGCGGTGTCACGACTCTCCTTGCGGCGCAGCCGCTCCTCGGCGCGCTCGATGACGAAGGCAAGCAGGTTGTCGGCCTGCGCCGGATCGCCCGCCAGCCAGTGATCGAAGCGGTCGCGCAGCGCCGCCTCTGTCAGGCGCGCGGCCTCGGGGCTGGTCAGCTTCTCCTTCGTCTGGCCTTGGAACTGCGGGTCGCGGACGAATACGGACAGCTTGGCGGCCATGGGACCGAGCAAGTCCTCGGCGACCACGTTCCCGGCCCGCTTGTTGCCCCGGTGCTCGCCCCACGCGCGCAGCCCCTTGACCAACGCCGCGCGGAACCCGGCCTCGTGCGTTCCGCCCAGCGGCGTCGGGACAGTGTTGCAGTAGGAGTGCAGGAACCCCTCGCCTGACTCCAACCAGGCGACGGCCCATTCCGCCCGTCCGCCGCTCTGCCCGTCCGCGCTGGCCGGCAGGTCGGCCTCGCCCGTCCAGGGGAGCGGCAGGACACGCGCCGCTTCCCCAATGTCCTCCTCCAGGCTGTCGCGCAGTCCACCGGGGAAGTGCAGCACGGCCTCAGCGGGCGTCTCCTTCTTACCGGCCAGCAGCAGCGACGGCTCGCAGGTCCAGCGGATCTCCACGCCCCGGAACAGATACGCTTTCGACCGGCAAAGCCGGTACAACCGCGCCGGGCTGAACGCGAGCGCGCCGAAGATCTGCGGATCGGGCTTGAAGCGGATGGACGTGCCGCGCCGGTTGTGGACCGCGCCGGCCTTGACAAGCTTTGTGACTGACTTGCCGCGCGCGTAACGCTGACGCCAGAGGGTGCGGTCGCGCGCGACCTCCACCTCCATCGCTTCGGACAGGGCGTTCACCACCGAACTGCCGACGCCGTGCAGGCCGCCAGAGGTGGCGTACGCCTTACCGCCGAACTTGCCCCCCGAATGGAGCGTGGTCAGGATCACCTCGAGCGCGCTCAGTTTCCTGAACTTCGGGTGCGGATCGACCGGAATTCCCCGCCCGTTGTCGCGCACCGTGAGCCAGTTGCCCGCCTCCAGCGCGACCTCGATGAAACTGGCGTGTCCGGCCACGGCCTCGTCCATCGCGTTGTCCAGAATCTCGGCGGCGAGGTGGTGCAGCGCGGTGTCGTCCGTGCCGCCGATATACATTCCCGGACGGCGCCGGACCGGCTCCAGCCCTTCCAGAACCTCGATGTCCTTGGCGGAATAGTCGTCCGCCTCCCGCCCGGCGCTCTTGGTGCGCGCCGGGCTGAACAGATCGTTCATGCTGTGTTCCTGCGTTTCGCCCGCACCCTATAAGTTGGTTCGTGTCAGAGGCAAGCCGAATACGTCAGTTGCAGCGGCAGGCGGGGCGTTGGCCGGGGGCGCTGACGCATTTGCAGCCTGCGAACGCGGCGTAGCGCGCGCTGCGGGGCAGGAAGTCGGCGTAGGCCGCGCGGCGCGGATCGGCCAGCACCGAAGCCCCGTCCGGGTGCCAGATCGCCAGAACCTTCTCCCGGTAAGCGGAGCCCAGGCGCTGCGTCTCGGAATGGTAGGCGGTGATCGCGTGCGCCCAATCGTTGTCGCGCGCGTGCAGGGCGGAGAGGAATCGCGCGGCATAGAGCGCGTTCACCGCCGGATCGAACGCCGCCTCCAACGTCGGAAAGGCGCTCGGATGGTGCAACAGGTTGACTTGCAGGCAGCCGACGTCGATCGACCGAACGCCGCCCCCCTGCAAGGCGCGTACTGCCGCTACCGCCTCCTCCTTGCTGGCGAAGAACTGGCCCTGACCGTCGAAATCGATCGTCCAGGGCCAGGGGCGCACGACCCCGGCGGCATCCGGCCGGCCGCTCTCGACGCGGGCAAGGGCGGGCAGCAGTCCCCCTGGCAAGTTCCGCGCCGTCTCCGCCCGCGCCGCCGCCTGCTCGCACAAACCGGAGGGCGACGGTCGCGTCGTCGCCGTGGCGACACACGCAGGCAGAAGGGCGAGGAGGCAGGCAACAAGGGCGCGCATGGGTCTGTTCTGCATGAAGTCGCGACCCGCGCAAGAAAAACTCGCCCCTTACGCTAACGAACCTTCCGGACCGTCTCGCGTTAAACGTGCGGTTCGTTCGCCGCGCCGGTGCGATCACCCGGCTCGGCGGCTACCCGAAAAAACACAGAAAGGAGTTTTCTATGAGATCAGCTTTGCTTGCGGCCGCGGCGGCATTGGCGCTGTCAGGAGGCGTGGCATTCGCCCAGGGTGGGGGCGGCGGCGGTGGGGGTGGCGGCGGCGGTGGCGAGGGGGCGATCGGCAACAACACGGCGACCTCAATGAGCGCCCCGGCTAGCTCGCCGGAATACGCGGCGCCGCGCTCCGCGGTTGTCCCTGGCCTGGCACCGCAGCAGCGGGAAGCGCAGCAAGAGAACGCGGCTAGGGGGGGCCAGGTGAACGAGGGCGCGACAGCGCCCGTCCAGGGGCCGACCAACCCCGTCACCGGCAATACGCAGGTAGCGCCCCGCTAGCGTCGTCTTCGGCGCGGATGGCGGCGGGACAATCCGTCCTGGCCGCCATCCGCAGCCCTGACCGGCAAGCGGACGGGCGTGCAGGTGGGCGTAGTCGCTCATATGTAGGCGCCCATGCTCCAACTTGATCCTGACTTTGCGGCCCGGCGTTCCCTGGCTCGGCACAAGGCTCTCGCAGCCTGGCTGCTGGTGCTCATGGTTGGCTTGATCCTCCTCAGCTACGCGCTGCCGCCGGGCGCCGGGACAGCGTGGCTGCAAGCCTCCGCCAAGGCCGGGTTCGTCGGCGGCATTGCCGACTGGTTCGCGGTGACGGCGCTGTTCCGCCACCCGCTCGGCCTCCCAATTCCCCACACCGCGATCATCCCGCATGAGAAGGAGCGTCTCGGCCGCGCCCTCGGGCGCTTCGTCGCCAACCATGTCTTTACCGGGGCCGAGGTGGCGAACGTGCTGCACCGGCTGGACCTGCCGGGCATCCTGCACCGCTTCCTCGCCGACCCCGTCTCGGCCCGGCCGACGGCGGAGGCGCTGGCCAGCACGCTGCCGCGCATCCTCGCCTCGGTCGAAGACGGGCGCGCGCGGCGGCTGGTGGCGCGCATGATTCCGCGCGTGATCGGCGGCCGAGGCGGCGGACTGGTGGTCGCGCGGGCGCTGCGCGGCATGGTCGAGGGTGGCCGGCACCAGGAGGTGTTCGGGTTCATGCTGGAGCAGTTCAAGGAGCTGATCGCGAGCAGGCACGACCAGCTTCAGGCCGCCATCGAGGAGCGGGTGAGCGAGCAGGGTGGCCGGCTGGTGGGCTGGGCGATCGGCGCCTCGGTGGCCCGCCGCGTGCTGGCGATGGTGGAGGCCGAGCTCGAGCGAATGAGCCCCGACGGGTCGGAGCTGCGCGATGCTTTCGACGAGTGGGTGCGCCGCGAAATCGCGCGCATGGAGGAAGACCCGCAGCGCGCCGCCGAGATCGGTGTCGCGCTGCGCCGGGTCTTGGCGCACGAGACCGTGACGGCGTGGGTCTGGGATCTGTGGGCGCGCCTGCGCCTCGCGCTGGAGGCGGACGCGGCCAGACCCAACGGGCGGACCATGGCCGCGATTGAAGGGGCGCTGGCCAATTTGGGAGCCCTGATCGAGAACGATCCGGCCGCGCGCCGGCGCATCCAGGACACGGCCGAGGGCGTGGTGCGCACCATGCTGCCAACCGCGCAGGCCCGGATCGCTGAGTTCATCGCCCAGGTGGTGGGCAACTGGGACACCAGGACCATCACCGAGAAGGTGGAGCTGCGGGTCGGCAAGGATTTGCAGTTCGTGCGCGTGAACGGAACGCTGGTGGGGTTTCTGGTCGGGGGCGCGCTCTACGCAGTGCTGAACGCGATATTCGGGGGGGTGGCGTTTTGAGCCGGATTTGCGCGGCACGCCGCCGTTATCGGTTCGGCGTGTTCAGCACGATCCAAAGCGTCATGTCCCAGGCATTTCGAATGCCCAGCAGCAGGAGCGCCACGAGCGTAGCCGCCAGCATATCCAGGCCGAAAACCGGCCGCCCCGGCAGCACGATGCCGATCACGGCGAGTGTCAGATAAACCGCAATAGGAAGAATGATATAGCAAAATCGGTCGGCCAGATCCATCCTCTGCGCGAGGCCGCGTCGGCGCATTCTCAGCGAGACTCGGCAGGAATGACCAATCCCGATGGCGCCGCCCGTCGCCAGAAGGGCACCGAGAGAAACGCTTCTCAGCGACGGCGCCATGCTCGCCAGGCAACTCACCAGGACGATACTGAAATGCACCACTGTCGGGGTCAGCAGGGAGCGCAGCGGGATCTCTTTCTCGGCAGTGAAGTAGCTTGTGCCTACTGAGGCGGCAACGAACATCAATCCGATAAGCGTGGCGGAGGCCGTTCCGACCAGGATGTAGAAATCGTGCCAGTTGCGAAGCGCGTCAGCCATAGCGCACACCTCACGTGTTGGCCGGGTTTACGACGCCGTAATCCCGACTGATAGCGCCGCCGAAGGGCCTTGCACCCTGGCCGCTATGCGCCTTCTCTGAGGCACCGAGGAGGCTCCCGCGCGATGATCCGGCTTTCGGTGCTCGACCAGTCCACCATCGTCACCGGCCGCGCGCCGGCGCAATCGGTGCGCGAGAGTCTGGCGCTCGCCCGGCACTGCGAGGGGCTCGGCTACGCGCGCTACTGGCTCGCCGAGCACCACAACACCCAAAGCATCGCCGGCACCGCGCCGGAGGTGCTGATGGCCGCGATCGCCGCGACCACCACGCGCATCCGGGTCGGCAGCGCCGGCGTGATGCTGCCCCACTATTCAAGCCTCAAGGTCGCCGAACAGTTCCGGGCGTTGGAGGCGATCGCACCGGGGCGGATCGACCTCGGCGTGGGCCGCGCCCCCGGATCGGACCACCGGACCGCCTTCGCGCTCAACCCCCTCGCGGACACGGCGGCGGACCACTTTCCCGCCCAGGTACGCGACCTGCTGGCCTGGGTGCGAGGGGAGGAGCTGGTGGAAGGCCATCCGTTCCGAGGCGTGATCGCGCAGCCGACAGGGCCAACCGCGCCAGAGGTCTGGGTGCTCGGCAGCTCCGACTACGGCGCGCAGGTCGCCGCCTATTTCGGCCTGCCCTATTGCTTCGCCCACTTCATCACCGACGGGCGCGGCACCGAGCAGGCGCTCGCGCTGTACCGCGCCCAGTACCCGGCCAAGCGCCCGGCACCCCTCTCCCCATGCCGCGCTCTGCGTCTGGGCGGTCGCGGCGGAGACCGAAGCGGAGGCGGCCCGGCTCTTCGCCTCGCGCGAGCTGCAACGCCTGCGCCGCGACCGTGGCGAGTACGTTCCCCTGCCCTCGCCCGAGGAGGCGCTGGCCCAGGATTATACCGAGGGCGAGCGGCTGCGCCTGGAACGGATACGCGCCCGCGCGATCTGGGGCACGCCGGATGCCGCGACGGCGAAGCTGCGGGCGCTGGCGGCGGAACACGACGTGAGCGAGATCGCCATCCTGACCACCGTTCACGACCCAGCGGCGCGGCGGCGATCCTATACGCTCTTGGCGGAGGCGTTCGGGCTAGGGGCGGAACAGGTCGCGCGGGCCGCCGAATGAGCGGCGCATCTTCCATACCTGAAAGCGATACGCGCCCCAGGCGATGGCCCCGGCCAGCAACGCCAGGGGCACCAGGATCATCATCGCCCACATCACGATCCAGACGATCAGCGCGGCCACGGCCAGCGCGCCCGCGAGAACGGCGACTGCCAGGGCCGCCCCCGCGACCTTCATGGGCAGCGTCGGGCCGCGCGGCGGCGGGAAGCTGCCATCGAGGCGCATATCGATGATAGGTGGAGGCCGAGGGGTCATGCGATGGATCTGGCCGGTCATGGCCTTGCGTTCAAGTCCTCGTGGGAACAGCCGCTGACGCTCTCTCCAAGCCTGTTCGTGCTGTCCGCCACCGCAGCGATGGGGGTCGTATTGATCGTGCTGCACGGCATGCGGCGCATTGCCCCGATCCGGTTGCTGGGACCGCTGCACGGGCTGGCCGGCCTCTCCGGCCTTATCCTGCTGGTGCTCGCCCTGCGCGGGCCAGTGCGCGGCGCGGTCTACGGCGTTGCCGAGTTCGGCACCATGGCCGTGGTCCTGCTGGGGTTGGCGGTCGCGACTGGGCTTTTGGTGCTGACCCTGCGGCTGCGGCGCGGCGATCCGATGCTGGCGATCGGCTTGCACGCCACGTTCGCCATCTTCGGGCTGGTCTTGCTGGCCGCGTATGCCTCGATACCGGGGTGACAGGAGGAGGGATGAAGGTCGGACTGTTCCTGAACACGCAGTTCCCGGAGAGCGCCGGTGTCCCCGCGCACATCCCCGGACTGGTCGAGCAGGTGCGGGCGGCGCGCGGCGCCGGTTTCGCCTCGCTCTGGCTGCCGCACCATTACCTGACCGCGCCGTTGCAGATGTTGCAGCTCACGCCTCTGCTGGCCTACTTGCTGCCCGAGGCGAAGGGGATGACGGTCGGGCCGGGCATCCTGATCCTGCCGCTGCTCAACCCCGTGCATGTCGCCGAGGAGGCCGCGACACTGCACGCGCTCAGCGGCGGCACCTACGTCCTCGGCGTCGGGCTCGGCTATCGGGAGGGCGAGTTCACCGCCTTCGGCGTGCCGCTTGCCGAGCGCGCGGCGCGCATGAACGAACAGATCGGCCTCATGCGCCGGCTGTGGGCCGAGTCGAACATCACGCACGCGGGCCGCTTCTATGAAGTGCGCGAGCACGGGCTGAGCCTGCGGCCGGCCGGGGACACGGTGCCGATCTGGGTCGCCGCGCAGGCCGACCCGGCTATCCGGCGCGCGGCGCGGCTGGGCGATGCCTGGCTGATCGTGCCGTCGGCGACGCTGCCCGAGGTCGCCGGGCAGATGCGCACCTACCGTGCCGCGCTCGCCGAATACGGCCGCCACCCGAGCTGCTTTCCGATCGAGCGTGAGTGCTATGTCGGTGCGACCCATGCCGGGGCGCTCGAGGAGTGTCGCGGTCCGCTCGAGTACAAGTACGCCGCCTATGCGGCCTGGGGGCTGCGAGACGCGGCGCAGGTGCCGTTCGAGGATTTCGCGCGGGAGCGCTTCATCATTGGCGACAAGGCGTCCGTGCGCGAGCAGGTGGCGCATTACCGCGAGGCGCTGGGCGTGGACCACTTCATCATGCGCGTGCAATGGCCAGGCTTGCCGCAAGACAAGGCGCTCGCCTCGATCCGCAGGCTCGGCGAGCTGTTTGGGTGAGGGAGGACGCAACATGCAGATCGGCACGCTGATCCCGCAGGACGATATCGGCGGCTCGCCGGCGGCGATGAAGGAGTTCGCCCTCGCTGCCGAGGACGCGGGATACGACTACCTGGAGGCGGCGGACCACGTACTGGGCGTCAATGCCGCCAACCGGCCCAACTGGGGCGACCTCAACACCTCCGCCGACTGGTTCCACGATCCCTTTGTGCTGTTCGGCTTCCTGACCCCGATCACCAGGCTCGGGTTCTCGACCGGCGTGCTGATCCTGGCGCAGCGCCAGGCCGTGCTCGTCGCCAAGCAGGCGGCGTGCCTCGATGTGCTGTGCGCGGGGCGGTTCCGTCTTGGGGTCGGCGTCGGCTGGAACGAGGTGGAGTTCATCGGCCTGAACGAGAACTTCCACAACCGCGGCCGACGGTCGGAGGAGCAGGTCGAGGTCATGCGCGCCCTCTGGGCGAATCAGCATGTCACCTTCGAGGGGCGCTGGCACCGCATCGACGACGCCGGGATCAACCCGCGCCCGGCCAGCGGGCGCGTGCCCCTGTGGTTCGGCGGGCACCATGACAACACGCTGCGCCGCATCGCCAAGTGGGGAGACGGGTGGATGATGCTGGCGCTGCCGGCGGGGCCGGAGGCAACCGCCGGGTTCGACACGCTGCGCCGCTACGCCGAGCAGGAAGGGCGCGACCCAGCCAGCATCGGAATCGAGGTCTGGACCTCCACGGCGCAAGGCGCGGGAGAACGCGAGTGGCGCGACGAGTTCCGATTCTGGGAATCGGCCGGGGTCACGCATGTCACACTGGCGAGCACGCACGGCCGGGGCATCCACAAGCGCATTCCCGGCCGCGCCATGGCCGACCACCTGGAGGCGATCCGGCGCTATCGAGCGGTGATCGGCGATCTCCTCTAGTATTCGCGCGTGGTTGTCCATCACCGGCGGTTAGAGCGGGCGGGGTGCGCCCCGACGTGATCCTACCGACAGCGCTAGGAGTAAGTCATGCGGCTTGAGACAGTGTTTCTGTTCGACCTCGACGGCACGTTGGTGGACAGCGTCTACCAGCACGTCCTCGCCTGGAAAGACGCGCTGGACTCTGAGGGCATCGAGCTCTCGGTGTGGCGCATCCACCGCAAGATCGGCATGAGCGGCGGGCTGTTCATGAACCAGTTGCTGCGCGAGACGGGTCTCGAGATCAGCGCCGAGCGCCTGGATCGGCTGCGCCGCCTGCACGCCGAGGCCTATCGGCGGCACGTCGCCGCGGTCAGGCCCTTGCCTGGCGCCCGCGAGCTGCTGGCCGCGCTGACCGAGGCGGCCATCCCCTGGGCTATCGCCACGAGCGGGCGCATGGAGACTGCGGCCCCGAACCTGACGGCTCTGGGCGTCGATCCCGCGACGACACCGGTCGTGACGCGCGACCAGGTCAAGTACGCCAAACCAGACCCCGACCTGTTCATGGCCGCGGCGGAGCGGCTCGGCGCTCGTATCGAGACCGCGGTGGTGGTGGGCGACAGCATCTGGGACATGCTGGCTGCGCGTCGGTGCCGAGCGCTCGGCGTCGGCCTTCTCTCGGGCGGCTACGGGCCCGACGAGCTGGAGCGTGCCGGAGCCGTGCGGGTCTACGAAGATCCGGCGGACATGCTGACCCACCTCGACGAGGTCGGCGGCCGGCGCTGAGTTCCGCACTCAGGGGTGCCCTGCCGAGAGCTCCGACCGGCGTTGAGCCTAAGCCGCCCGCCGTCCCGTCAGGGCGGCCGGAAGCGCACGGATCGAATGATCGATCAGCGCGGCATCGGCGTCGGGCGACAAGCCTTCCGCGATCACGTGGCGGGCAGCGATGGTTGCGACGTCCGCCGCCGTGAGCCGGACCTGATCGACGGCCGCCTTCTCGGCCGCGGCTATCCGGTCGAGCGCCATCTGCTCCCGCCGTGCCGCCGCCGCCGCGGCCTCCTGTGCAGCGCTGGCCGCGAGACGCTCCGCTTCGGAATGGGCGCCGGCGATCAATTGCTGAGCCTCCTCAAGAGCACGGTCGCGGCGCAGCCGTGCTTCGCGCAGCATGTCCTCGGCCTCGCGGCGAAGGCGGGCGGCCTCCTCCAGCTCGGCACGCACGGCGTTGGCGCGACCGTCGAGCATCTCGGCGAGAGCCGTCCAGAGCCTCTTGCCGAAGAGGACGAAGAACACGACGAAGGCAATTGCGACCCAAACCTTCGGCTCGCCCCAGAACGCAGTTTCCATCGTCTCGGTCCTTCCTCAGCCCTGGCCCTCAGCCCTGGCCGCGCGCGGCCAGGGCGGTGCCGACCGCACGCTCGACCCGCGCGGGATCAGGGGTGCTCGCGGTCAGCCGCGCGATCAGCGCGGTCGCGGCGTCCGTTGCCACACTGCGCAGCGCCCGCATCGCCGATGCCTGCGCGGCGGCGATGCGCTGTTCGGAGTCCTTGAGCCGCACGTCGAGCTGCGCATCCAGTTCCGCCGCCCGTTCCGCGGCTTCCCGCTTGGCCTTCTCGACCGCCGCGTTGATCGCGCCCTGCGCTTCCGCCCGCGCCCGCGCCGTCGCCTCCGTCACCTCTCGCACCGCGGTGTCGGCCTCGAACTTGACCGACCGGGCGGCATCGAGGTCGGCCGCGATCATGTCGGCGCGCTGGTCCAGCACCCGCTGCACCTGCGGCAGGCCCCACTTCCAGCAAAGCAGGAAGAAGATCACGAAGATCACGGCGCCCCAGCCGACCTGGTCGAGGGTCAGCGGGTTGTTGAAATTGAGCTGCGGCATCCCCGCCGCCATCGCCGCCGCGGGCAGGGACACCAGGGCAACGATGGCGGGCGGGACGGCGCGACGGAGCGAACGCGGCATGTGTCTGTCCCCCGAAACGAAGGCGAGGAGAGGGGCGCCGTCGGCGCCCGGCCCGTCCAGCGTTAGACGAACAGGATGATGAAGGCGATAACCAGCGCGTAGAGCGCCACCGCTTCCGTCAAGGCGAAGCCAAGGATTGCCAGACCGAAGACGCGGTCCCGCGCGGCCGGATTGCGGGCGACCGAGTTGACCAGCGCGGCGAAGATCTGGCCGATGCCGATGCCGACACCGGACAACGCGATCACGGCGAGACCGGCACCGATATTCTTGGCGGAAGCGAGATCCATGGGTCCTGTTCCTTTCTGTACGTATATGGGTCAGCGCGGGACGCGCTGTGTGGCGAAGGTGATACAGCCCGCACTCAATGCAGGTGGACGGCGTCGTGCAGGTAGATGCAGCTCAGGACCGCGAACACGTACGCTTGCAGCACGGCGACCAGGATCTCGAAACCGATCAGGATCACGTTCACGCCGAAGGCGAAGATCGCGGGAAGGATGCCGAGCCAGCCGGCGGCGCCCAGCATCACCACGAACGCGCCGAACACCTCCAGCATGACGTGACCCGCCATCATGTTGGCGAACAGTCGAACCGAGAGCGAGATGAGGCGCGAGAGGTAGGACAGGATCTCGATCGGCACCAGCAGCGGCAGCAGCGCCTTGGGAACCCCCTGCGGCACGAAGTAGCTGAACCAGTGCAGCCCGTGAATGGCGAGGCCGACGAGCGTGACCATCAGGACGACGACCACGGTCAGCGCCAGGGTGACGGCGATGTGGCTGGTGAACGTGAAGAAGTAGGGGAACACGCCGATCAGGTTGCCGATGAGGATGAACAGGAACAGGGTGAAGATGAACGGGAAGAACCGCTTCCCCTCCGGCCCGATCGTATCGACGCACATCGAGTAGACGAATTCGTAGATCATCTCGGCCGCCGATTGCAGCCGGCCCGGCACCATCGCGCGCGGACGCATGCCGATCGCGAGCAGGGCGAGGGTCAGCACCGCCGCGACAACCATCATGAGGTTGGACTGGCTGAAATGGACCGCGGCGCCGACCTCGCCGAGCGCGGGATGCAGCTCGAACTGGCTCAGCGCGTCGATGTTTCCAGAAGCCAAGACACACCCCCCTTGTCGGTCCGCGCAGGCGCTGGCGGACTACTTGCGCTCCTTGCCAGCCTCCTGCCGTGGCGCGAACACGCGCCAAACGTTCAGAATCCCGGCCGCGCCGCCCAACGGCACGAACAGGATCAGGAACAAGGGCCGTGTGCCCGCAAGCCAGTCGATTCCCCAGCCGATGGCACAGGCCACCAGCATGGCGGAAAGCAACTCCACCGCCACGCGGAAGCCAACGCTCAGCGCGCTTGGCTCTCCGGTCCCGGATGGCCCCGGCACCGGCGGCTTGGGCTCAAGCCCCCGCCGTTCGCGCGCCGCGCGCAGCCGATCCTCGAAGGAGGTTCCGCCGTGTTCCTCTGTCATGTCCGCCCCGTGCAGGTCGCCCCGCCGGAAAGCGGGCGCTTGCTACAAGCGGGTTGCGAGGGTGTCAAGAATGGGTGACCAGGATCGGGGTGCGCAAGATCGCCCTGTCCGATCGCGGTTGCCGCGTCATCCAGTCAGCGCGTGCAGCTTGGAGCGGATTTCCGCCAATTCGGCTGGGATCGCTCGACCCGTCTTTACGGCTTTTCGTGCTCGCCAATCCAAACTCTTTGCCTGATCCGCGAGAACGACGCTCGCCGATGTCCCGGACAGATGCACCTCGAACGGGTAGCCCTTTATCTTCGTCGTGGTCGGGCAGCAAAGGATCAATCCCGATTTTGCATTGTAGGCGCTTGGGCTGAGGACAACCGCGGGCCGGTGTCCCGCCTGCTCGTGTCCCGCCTGGGGGTCGAACGCAATCCACACGATATCTCCGGCGTCCGGGACATAGCGTCCCGACACTAGGCCATTTCCTTCCCCACCGCGGGTCCAAAGTCGATCTCCTCGTGCCGATTCTCATCGGTGATCGCGGCGATCAACGCCGCGATATCATAGCTCGGCGGACGGATCGGATCGATGATGATCCGACCATGCTCCTCCCGCACCTCAACTGGGTGATCAAGGCTGATGTTCGCCGCCGCCATGACGGAGGCGGGAATGCGCACGGAAGCGCTGTTACCCCATTTTTTGATGACCACCTTCATACCAGCTCTCCACTATGGGTAACATCATTGATGTCACCCATAATGGAGGCCGCTGGTAGGTGTCAACAATGTTGATACTCGAGTTGCGCCGGAGCTGATCGTCCGAGGCACTCATTCATCTCTCTCCAACCGAGCCAGGAACCTGCGCAGCGCCGGAGCCCATTTCGCGGCGTCCCGGCCGGAGGCGAGATGATCATACGGGCTATCCAGCTCCACGTACTCGGCACGCACGCCGGCGGCCCGCAGCTTGCTCATGACCGGCTCGGCCAAGCTTGTCGGGAACAGCGAATCAGTTGTCGACAGCACGTACAGCACGCGGGCGCGGATGCGCGGGAACGCCGCCTCCACGTCGTAGCCGCGCAGCGCCTTGCGCAGGATGACCAGCGAGTTGGCATCGAACTGCTCGGCCCAGGCGCGCGCGATGCGGCGCAGCTCGGCCTCGCGGGCGGCCGGGTCGGGGACGCGCTCGGCGAGCTGGGCGTCAATGCCGTAGCCGCGCAGCGTCTCCATGCGCATCCGCGTGGCGGTTTCCAGCACGCCGCCCCGGTCGTAGTAGTCGCCCCCGTTCCAGTTGGGGTCTTGGGCCAGCCGGGCCTCTGGCGGCTCCAACCCGCGCTGCGGCGCCTTGGGCGAGGTCACGGCCGCGACGACGCCAGCCATGGCGTCCGGGAACGTGACCGCCCACGCGAATGCCTGGAACCCGCCATAGGACGGCCCGATCACCGCGACCAGCCGGCGTATGCCGAGATGCGTGACAAGCCGGTGCTGCGCGGTGACGATGTCGGTCAGGGTGAGGTCGGGAAAGCGCGACCCGTACGGCCGCCCCGTGGCCGGATCGATGCTGGCGGCATTGGTGGAGCCGAAGGACGAGCCCAGCATATTCGAGGAAACGACGAAGTAGCGGTCCGTGTCGATCGCCTGCCCTGGCCCCACCAAGGCCGCCCAGGAGCCCTCCGAGGCGCCCGCCCCGCCCAGCACGTATTCAGGGCCGGAGGTGTAGCCATGGGTCGTGAGAATGGCGTTGCGCCCATCCGGGGCGAGCTGACCGAGAGTCAGGTAGGCGATGTCTGCCTCCGCGAGGACGCCCCCGTTCTCAAGTGGGAAATCCTGGATCGTGAAACGCTTGAGCGACATAACCGGGCCTCCTGCCCGCTAGTGTGCGTGCTCCATATCCGCCGCAACAAACCCGCCTGACTGGCGCCGCCATAGCCGCGCGTAGGTGCCACCGCGGACCAGAAGCTCGGCATGGGTGCCCACCTCGACAATGCGGCCCGCCTCCAGCACCACAAGCCGGTCCATGCGCGCGATTGTTGATAACCGATGGGCGATGGCGATCACGGTGCGCCCCTCCATCAGCGCGTCGAGCCGGTCCTGAATCGCCGCCTCCACTTCCGAATCAAGCGCCGAGGTCGCCTCGTCCAGCACCAGAATCGGCGCGTCCTTCAGAATAACGCGGGCGATGGCGATGCGCTGGCGCTGGCCGCCGGAGAGCTTCACGCCGCGCTCGCCCACATGGGCGTCATAGCCGCGCCACCCGTGCCAGTCCTCCAGCCCGAGGATGAAATCATGCGCCTCCGCCCGCCGCGCCGCGTCCTCGATCATGGCCTGGGTCGCATCGGGCCGACCATAGGAGATGTTGTCGCTGATCGAGCGGTGCAGCAAGGAGGTGTCCTGCGTCACCATCGCGATCCGGGCGCGCAGACTCTCCTGCGTCACCGTCGCGATGTCCTGCCCGTCGATCAGGATGCGCCCGCGCGCCGGCGTGTAAAAGCGCAACAGCAGGTTCACCAGCGTCGACTTTCCCGCCCCGGACGGACCAATCAAGCCGATGCGCTCGCCCGGCGCGATGGCGAGATCAATTCCTCGCAGCACGGCTCTTCGATCGGGGGAGGGGCGGTCGCGGCCGTAATCGAAATGCACGGCATCGAAGCGGATCGCGCCAGCTCGCACGATCAGCTCGGCGGCGCCGGGCGCGTCCGGCATCTGCCGCTCGATCGCGATCGAGCGCATGCCGTCCTGGACCGTGCCGACATTCTCGAAGATCGCGGTCACGCTGCGCGCCACCCAGCCAGCGATATTGGCGATCTGCCAGGCCAGCGGCAGCGCCATCGCGACCGATCCCACGCTGACGCGCCCCGCGCTCCAGAGCCAGATCGCCAAGGCCGCCATAGTGACAAGCAGCGCCGCGTTCATCATCGCGAGGATGAGGACGTAGCCCGTAATCATGCGTGTCTGGTCGCGAAACCGGGCAGTGTGCTGATCGACCGCGTCGCGCACGAAGGCGTCCTCGTCGCGGGCGCGGGCGAACAGCTTCACGGTCAGGATGTTGGTGTAGCTGTCGACGACCCGCCCGGTGAGCGTCGAGCGCGCCTCGCTCATGGCGCGCGAGCGGTCGCGCAGCCGGGGCACGAAGTAGCTCAGCATGGCTGCATAGCAGGCGAACCAGACCAGGACCGGCAGCGTGAGCCGCCAATTGGCGGTCGCGAGCAGCCCCACGGCGCTACTGCCGTAGACAATGATGTACCACGCCGCCTCGAACGCCATCACCACGCTCTCGCGCAGCGCCGGGCCGGTCTGGATCACCCGGTTGGCGACGCGGCCGGCGAAGTCGTTCTGGAAGAACGTCCAGCTCTGCCGCACCACATGCCAATGGTTCTGCCAGCGGATCAGGTTTGTCA
Organism: uncultured Pseudomonadota bacterium; assembly: GCA_963818725.1. Classification (GTDB taxonomy): domain Bacteria; phylum Pseudomonadota; class Alphaproteobacteria; order Acetobacterales; family Acetobacteraceae; genus DATFDN01. The sequence continues at coordinate 644,475 of CAWFTU010000002.1, forward strand.
GACCCGGGTTGGCGAGTTGGTTGACCAGCACAGCGTGCGTCAGGAACACCGCCGGGCGCAGCACCAGCAGCACGCCCGCCATGGCGGCGAGCTGGGGCCAGGAGTCGCGCAGCAAGTCGTGCGGCTTGTGGGCCGAGACCAGGGCGACCACGCGGCCGATGAACGCCGGAATGCTGGCATCCAGCACCGCGAGCAGCCCGCCGCCAATGAACAGCGCCGCCACCAGCCAGCGCGCCTGGCGGATGAAGTGCCAATAAAACCGCCCCAGGCCGTCCACAGGCGGCTCGCTCGGCGCTCCCGCGGTTGGATCAAACCAGGCTTCGAGTCGTCGTAGCATCGCGAAGCGATGAACCGGCGCCGCCCCGCGGGTCAATCAATCTTGTCGCATACCCGCCTTCGGCCGCTGAACGCCGGTGTTCCTCACGTTGGCGTCAATGCTGGCGCGAAAGGGCAACCGGGATGGAGCGCGACCGGCTTAGGCAGCCAAGGAACGGGGAGCACGCCATGGCGGAGGACAACAGCGCACCGGCCGACGAGACGCGTGTGCCGCAGGCGCGCCGGCTCGCCGAGCAGGCACTGGAGGCCGAGCGGGCAGGGGACGCGGACACCGCCGAGCGCCTGTTCGCCGAAGCCGAGCGGATCGACCCCGGCATCGTGGAGGCGGTGCTGGAGGAGGACGAGGCCACCGCCGCGCAAGGCCCGGCTCGCCCGGCGCGATCCCACGATGCGGGCGGGGACGGCTTCGTTGCCCGCAACGCCGTGCCCGGCATCGGCCTGCACGCCTGGCAGGCGACCGGGACCGCGGGCGCCCCGCGCACCCCGCCATCCCATCCGACAAGCCTCGCGATAACCCTGGACGTGAACGAGCAAACGCACCGGCTCACGGTGGATACCCGCGCCACCCTGCTGGACGCGTTGCGCGACCGGCTGAACCTGACCGGCACCAAGAAGGGCTGCGCCCTGGGTCAGTGCGGGTCGTGCACCGTTCTGCTCGATGGGCGTCGCGTCAACGCCTGCCTGATGCTCGCGGTCATGGCGGACGGCAAGGCGATCACCACCATCGAAGGGCTGGCGCGCGACGGCGCGCTGCATCCCGTGCAGGCGGCGTTCATCGCGCACGACGCCTTTCAGTGCGGCTACTGCACGCCGGGCCAGATCATGTCCGCCGCTGGCATGATCGAGGAGGGGCGCGGACGCGACGATGACGAGATACGCGACCAGATGAGCGGCAATCTCTGCCGCTGCGGCGCCTACGTGAACATCGTCGCCGCGATCCGCGACGCGCGCGACCAGATGGAGGGCTGAGCCAGTGCTTCCATTCGGCTACGCCCAGGCGCGCGACCTCGACGACGCGATCCAGCTCCTGAGCCGCGCGCCGCACGCCATGCCGGTGGCCGGCGGGACGGATATGCTGCAACTGCTGCGGGAAGGCGTGATCGAGCCCACCGAGCTGATCGACCTGAACGGATTGCCGCTCGCCGGCATCGAACCGGATGGCGAGGGCCTGCGCATTGGCGCGCTGACCCGCCTCTCCGATGTCGCGGACCACGCGCGCGTGCAGGCCGCGTTTCCGGTGCTGGCCCGCGCACTGGCGGAAACCGCCTCGCCGCAGGTGCGCAACGTGGCGAGCGTCGCCGGCAACCTGTTGCAGCGGACGCGCTGCCTCTATTTCCGCGACGTGACAGTGCCCTGCAACAAGCGCGAGCCTGGCTCCGGTTGCCCGGCGCTGGATGGCCAGAACCGCATGAGTGCCATCCTGGGCGGCAGCGCGCACTGCATCGCCGCGTATCCGGGCGACATGGCGAACGCGCTGGTTGTGCTGGATGCCGAGCTGACTGTGCGTGGACCGGAGGGCGACCGGCGGCTCAAGCTCGACGAACTGCACCGCGAACCGGGGGACGCGCCGCACATCGAGACCACGTTGCGTCCGGGCGAAATCATCACCGCGGTCCATCTCCCGTTCAGCGCGCACGCCGGCAACTCGCACTACCTCAAGGTGCGCGACCGGGCGAGCTTCGAGTGGGCGGTGGTGTCCGCGGCGGCGGCGATCGAGGTCGCGGATGATGGCGCGGTGCGCGTGGCGCGTGTCGCCGCCGGCGGGGTCGCGACGAAACCCTGGCGGTTGCCGGACGTCGAGCGTCGGCTGGTCGGCCGCAAGCTGGACGAGGCGGTGGCCCTGACCGCCGCCGAGGCCGCCCCGCATGGCGCCAATCTTCGTCCAGGGACCGCGTTCAAGGCGACATTGCTGCGCCGGGCGGTCGAACGGGTGCTGCTGATGGCGGGAGGCCTGGCATGAACGCGATCATCGGTCAGCCGGTCCCGCGCGTGGACGGGCCAGCGAAGGTCACGGGACAGGCGCAATACGCCGCCGAGTTCCGGCCGTACAACCTTGCTTTCGCGGCCATCGTCTCCAGCACCATCCCGCGCGGCCATATCAGTGCGATCGATGTGACAGAGGCTGAGCGCGCCCCTGGCGTGCTCGCCATCATCACGCACGAGAATTGCGAGCGCCTGCCCTACAAGGAGCTTGGGAAACGGCCGCAGGTCGATCCCAACTCGGGCGAGCAGCTCCACGTTCTCCAGAGCGCGGAGGTCTCGTTCTCAGGACAGCCCGTGGCCGTGGTGGTTGCCGAGACCCAGCAGATAGCGGACGGCGCGGCGCGGCTGGTGCGCGTGACCTACAACGTCGATGAGCCGACCACGGTGTTTCAGAATCTCGGACGGCAAGCCGCCATCTAGGAAGACGGCGGAGGCTGGGCGGCCGGCCGAGAGCGCGCGCGGCGACGCAGACCATGCCCTCGGCCTGGCTCCGGTGAAGGTGGACATCGCGTGCGGCCACGCGCGCGAGCACCACAACGCGATGGAGCCGCACGCCACGATCGCCGAGTGGGACGGGGATCGGCTGATGCTGTACGACAAGTCGCAATGGGTGTTGAACGTGCGCATGGAGATCGCGCACATCTTCGGCATCCCGGAGTCGAATATCCGTGTCATCTCTCCGTTCGTGGGCGGCGCGTTCGGATCGGCCTTGCGTACCTGGCCGCATGTCACCATCGCCGCGCTGTGCGCCCGGCGCGTGCATCGCCCGGTGCGCGTGGAGCTGAGCCGGCGCGAGTGCTTTTTCGCCATCGGCTTCCGCCCGCTGACCCGCCACCGCATCGCCCTCGGCGCGGCGCATGACGGCCGGCTGCAAGCGATCGTGCATGAGGCGTACGGGCAGACCTCGACGTACGAGGAATACGCCGAGACGACGCTGGAGCCGGCGCGCACCACCTATTCCTGCCCGAATGTGCGCACGCAGTACCGTCTGGTGGAGATGAACACCAACACGCCCTGCCCGATGCGCGCGCCGGGCATGTCCACCGGCTTGCTCGCCGTCGAGATGGCGATGAACGAGCTGGCGGAGGCGCTAGGAATGGATCCGCTGAAATTACGCCTACGCAACTACGCCGAGCGCGACGAGAGCAGCGACCTGCCCTGGAGCAGCAAGGCATTGCGCGAATGCTACCGGGTCGGCGCCGAGCGGTTCGGCTGGAGCCGCCGCCCCCCCGCGCCGCGCGCCATGCGCGACGGAGGCTGCCTGGTCGGCTGGGGCATGGCGAGCGCCATCTACCACGCCGATCGCAGCGCCTGCGCGGCGCAGGCAATCCTGTACGCGAACGGACAAGCGGTGGTGCGCACGGCAGCCAGCGACATGGGGCCGGGTACGTATACCTCAATGACTCAGGTAGCAGCCGAGACGCTGGGCCTGCCGATCGAGAAGGTGGATGTGGAGATCGGCGACACCGAGATGCCGAAGGCGCCGGTGCATGGCGGCAGCATCACCATGGCCAGCGTCGGCAGCGGCGTGAAGGCCGCTTGCGAGGCGCTGCGCGAGAAGCTGCGCGGGCTGGCGGGGAACGAGACGGACGCTTCTCCCGAGCAGGTCCTGCGCAAGCACGGGCTGGACCGGCTGGAGGCCGAGGCCGAGTCGAAGCCCGGCGATGAGAGCGAGAAATACGCCTCCGCCGCCTTCGGCGCGGTGTTCGCCGAGGTGCGCGTCGATCCCGCCTTTGGCACGGTGCGCGTGCCCCGCCTGGTCGGCGCCTATGATGCCGGCCGCATCGTCAATCCCATGATCGCCCGCAGCCAGTGCATCGGCGGCATGGTGGGCGGGATTGGCATGGCGCTGCACGAGACCGCCGAATGGGACGAGCGGCTGGGCCGGGTGATGAACGCGAACCTGGCGGAGTACCTGGTCCCGGTCTGCGCCGACGTGGCCGAGCTGGACGTGACGTTCGTCCCGTCGGAGGACACCATCTTCAACCCGCTCGGCGTCAAGGGGCTGGCGGAGATCGCGCTGTGCGGCGTGGCACCCGCCATCGCCGAGGCGGTCTGGCACGCCACGGGCAAGCGGGTGCGGGACTTGCCGATCCGGGTGGAGGACTTGCTCGCGGAGTGATATGGTCCCTCGCGCGCTGACCTGAACGGACCGAGGCGCGCGATGAGATGCCCCGCCTGCGGAACACCGCACCTTGCCGAGGCCCGGTTCTGCGGGCAGTGCGGCCAGAATCTCGGGACGGCGGCGCGTGGGCGCTGGGCGTCGGCGCAGCGGCGGTTCATGACCGTGATGGTCTGCGACCTGGTCGAGTTCAACCTCCCTCGCTGCGCGCCTTGATCCAGAGGAGCTGATCGAGACGATCGGCGCCTATCGGCGTTGCGTCGCCGACGCCGTGGCCAGGTTCGACGGGTTCGTTGCGCAACATTCAGGGGATGGCGCGCTGGCCTATTTCGGCTATCCGCACGCCCATGAGGACGACGCGGAGCGCGCGGTCCGCGCCGCGCTCGCGGTGGTCGAGGCGGTCGGGGCGCTGTCCCCGCGCCGGAACGACGCTCTCCGGGTGCGGATCGGCGTTGCGAGCGGCCTCGTGGTGGCGGGCGACATCGCCGGGGGCGGGACCGCGCCGGAACGAGACATCGCGGGCGAGACACCCAACCTCGCCGCCCGGCTCCAAGCCGTGGCGGGTCCGAACCGGATCGTTGTCGCGCCTGGCACCCGCAAGCTGATCGGCGCCCTGTTCCGGCTGCGGGATTTGGGCGCCGTCGCGCTCAAGGGATTTTCCGAGCCCGTGCGGGCCTGGGAGGTGTCGGGCGCGCGCGGATCGGACACCCGCTTCACCGGCTTGCGCGCAGGCAGCCTCACGCCGCTCGTAGGACGCGGCGAGGAGATGGCCACGTTGCTCGGCCTGTGGGAGGACGCGGAACGCGGTCACGGACGGGTGGCGCTTGTTTCCGGCGAGCCTGGCATCGGCAAGTCCCGCCTCGCGCTTGCGTTGCAGCACCGGTTGCGGCGCACGCCGCGTATGCGACTGCGGCTGTCCGGCTCGCCCTATCACGGCAACAGCCCGCTTCATCCGGTCATCGAGTACCTCGATCGCGCGGCCGGCAACGGTGATGCCGCTGGTGACGAGGCGAAACGCGAGCGCCTGGCAGCGCTGCTCAGCCCGGTTTCCCCGACAGAAGAGGAGTTCCGGCTCCTGGCCGGCCTGCTCGCGATCCCGCTCCCCGCTATCCGCTCCGCGCCGTGGGACAGCGCGGAGCGGACCAAGGAGAAGACGTTTGAGGCGGTGTTGCGGCACATCGAGGCGCTGGCGCGGCGCGAGCCGCTGCTGATCGCTGTCGAGGACGCCCAATGGATCGATCCGACCTCGCGGGAGTTGCTTGAACGTGCGGTCGAGCGGGTCGCGGGGTTGCGGGCGCTGCTGCTGGTGACGGCGCGGCCTGAGTTCCAGCCCGCCTGGCGCAAACGGTCGCATGTGCGCGGCATTGTGCTCGACCGGTTCGGTCAGAATGAGGCGGTCGAGCTCACGAGACATCTCGCCGGCGGCTCTGAGCTACCTAGCGAGATGCTTGCCAAGGTCATTGGGCACGCGGAGGGGGTCCCGCTCTATATCGAGGAGTTAACCCGCGCCGCGCTGGATGTAGGCAAGGCGCCCCTACGCGACGAAGCTCTTATGCCGGGGACGGAGCCTTCTGTCCGTCTGTCGGTCCCAGGGGCGGTACGCGCCTCGTTCCTCTCGCGTATCGACAGGCTCGGACCCGACACGCTGGAGCTTGCGCAAATCGCCTCCGTCCTCGGACGCGCCTTCTCGTCGGAGATGGTCAGGCATGTCTCTGGCTTGAGCGAAGCCACAATCCAGAAGTCGCTTCGTGATCTAGATGACGCGGGACTCGTGTTCCGGCACGAACCTGCCCGGCAGGGCGCGTATCTGTTCAAGCATGCGCTGATCCAAGATGCGGTCTACAGCACGTTGTTGCTGAGCCGCCGCAAGCAGCTTCACGCGCGCGTTGTAAGTTGCATTGAGGAGCGGTTTCCGGACGCGGCGAGGCGGGAGCCGGAGATGCTTGCACATCACTGCACGCGGGCTGGGCTTACGGAACAAGCGGTGGATTATTGGCTGCGTGCTGGCCGGCAGGCGATTGGCAAATCGGCGCTCATGGAAGCCATCGCGCATTTGCGGAACGGGCTGCGGCTGGTGCCTCTGCTGCCGGAGTCTGAGCGGCGGCTTGCCCAGGAACTTGCTCTTTGGACGGCCGTCGGTAGCACATTGATGGCAACGCGCGGGTTCGGTGATCCATCGACCGGCACAGCTTTCGCGCGGGCACGTGAGCTCTGTCGGTTAATGAACGATAGGATGCCGTCGTTTCCACTCTACTATGGCCAATTCGTGTTCTATGTCGCGGTTTGCGATTTTGACACGGCGCAGGAGATCTCTGCCGAGGTTCGGCAGCGTGCGATGCGCACTGGTGATTCCATGTTCGCGGCCGCGATCGACTGCCTGATGGGGGTGCTCCATCTGCACACGGGCAATTTCACAATCGCGCTTGATTGCTTGCGCTTTGCCCGCGCGTTAAACGTCGTGGAGGTAAGACAGCGGTTTACCGAACGGTATGGCACCCACCTGGATTTAGCCTTACCGTATCAGACGTTCGCATTGCTGGTGACCGGCCAAATTGATGAAGCGTGTAAGCGGGACCGAGAAGCAGTGCTACAGGCGCGGTTCAGTCCGAACCCGTTCGTAGCGGCAACTTTCCTCAGCCTTAGCTGTTACTTCTCTCAACTCCGAGGCGATCGGGCTGGAGTTCTGGCAAAGGCCGAGCCGCTGCTAGCGCTGTGTGCCGAGCAGAAATATCCGTATTGGATGAGCATTGGTTCCATATGCCGAGGTTGGGCGCTCGCGGAGGCCGGCGAGATCTCGGAGGGTTTGGCGCTGGTGAGGGGTGCGTTAGACACTCACCAGGCAATCGGTTCGAAGCTCATGCTGCGAGCCGGCCTCAACGTGCTAGCCGAGGTGCTGCTCCGGTGCGGGCAGGCGGCCGAGGCCCTTAGTCTCATGGCTGACACGGTTCAGCGCGCCGATATCGCCCCTGACCGCTGGCTCCTGGCGGAGAATTACCGAATGCTCGGACGCGCCCGGCTGGCGACCGGCGATGCCGCCGAGGCACGGTCCGCCTTCGAGGCGGCAATCGCGGTCGCCCGCGCGCAGGGGGCGAAGCTTTGGGAGCAGCGCGCCGCGGCCGACCTGGCCGGTTCGAAGGGCAGGTGACGCGAACCAGGGCGCGCTGCCTCATCCCTGTGGAGTCGGACTGCCCGCATCCCTAAATGAGTGGGGAAACCGATAAACAGCAGGGGTTCAGGTGGCGCGGCGGCCAGTGGTGGACGAGCGGCAGGCGGATATTTTTGGCGCATCCCTTCCCGCGCAGCCCGCGTCAGAGCCGGAAAGCCCACCTGCCCGGCAGCTCAAGAGCAAGCCCCGGAGCCAGGCGCCCGCTCCTCCGGAGCCGCAGGACTTGCCAGCGGAACCGGGCATCGACGCGCTCGCCGCGCGCCTGTCCGCCGCCGAGCTGGATGAACTCGCCGCCGCCCTGCCCAATGACTCCCTCGCCCATCTCGCCCTCGCCAGCGTGCGCCAACTCCGGCGACGGCTCGCCCGTGCCGGCGGGCAGGGTAGGAGCAGCAAGGTCCGGGCCTCACCCCTGGAACGCGCGGCCCGCCAACTCGCGGCCGAACTGGGAAGCATGAGAGGAGGTGACACATGAGGCCACGGGGCACGGCCCATGGCTAGTTGGCAGGCTCATCTCGCGGCGCTCGTGGTCCGGCAGTTCGTCAAGCCTCGCCTGGGCGGGATGGAGGATCTCAGCCGCGTCCGGTCCGTGTTCGAGTCGGCGAAGCCGCCACCACTGCCCGGCGTGCGCTTCCGTCCGGACAGGCTGGGCGGGGTTCCCGGCGAGTGGACGGAGCGTCACGGCAAGGCTCGAGCGACGCTGCTCTACCTGCACGGCGGCGGGTTCATCGCTGGCTCGCCGCGTACGCACCGGCCGATCACCGCCGCCTTCGCCGCGCGGGGCTTCCGCGTCTTCGCACCGGACTATCGCCTCGCCCCCGAGCACCCGTTCCCGGCCGCGGTCGAGGACGCCGTCGCGGCGTGGCGCGCGCTGCGTGCCTCGGCGCCGGGCCGGGTGGTTGTGGCGGGTGACTCGGCGGGCGGCAATCTCGCCTTGGCCCTGATGCTGGCCTTGCGGGACAGGGGGGACATCCTGCCCGACGCGGCCGCGCTGTTCTCGCCCGCGACCGACCTGGCGGGAACCAGCGCCTCGCTGCGTGACAACTCGCGGCGTGATGCGATGTTTCGTGGCCCCGCCCTGGCGCACCTGGCTCTGGCCTATCTGAACGGAGCCGACCCGCGCGCGCCGCTCGCCTCGCCTCTCTATGGCGATCTCGCTGGCTTGCCGCCATTGCTCGTTCATGTCGGCGAGCGGGAGGTTCTGCGCGATGATTCCATTCGCCTCGCAAAGCGTGCCCGCGCGGCCAACGTGCGAGTGGAGCTGCAAGTCTGGCCCGTCGTGCCGCATGTCTGGCAGTTCGGCCACGCTTTCATTCCCGAGGCGCGGCACTCGCTCGCTGCCGCCGCCGCCTTTTTGCACCAGGCAGGCACGGCCACGAGATCGGACTTGCCGGCCCGCACGTAGGCATCACTTCTTTCAGCACACGGGAGATCGCATGCATGGCGTACCAGGACGCGGCCATCGAACAGACAGCAGGCAGCGCGGGAGCGCGAAGAGCGACGGCGCATTTCGACGTCCTGATCGTCGGCGCTGGTTTGTCCGGCATCGGCGCGGGCTATTATCTCCAGGCCCGGTGCCCAGGGCTGAGCGACACGATCCTCGAGGCGCGCGATGCTATCGGCGGCACCTGGGATTTGTTCCGCTACCCCGGAATCCGTTCGGACTCGGACATGTACACGCTCGGCTACGCCTTCCGGCCATGGCGCGAGGCCAAGGCGATCGCCGACGGCCCCTCGATCCTGAAATATGTGCGCGACACTGCGTCCGAGTATGGGATCGACCAGCATATTCGCTATCACCATCGCGTCCGGCGCGCTTCCTGGTCGTCAGCCGAGGCTTGCTGGACGGTGGAGGCCGAGCGGACCGATACCGGCGAGGCCGTCGTCTTCACATGCAACTTCCTGCTGATGTGCAGCGGCTATTACAGCTACGCCGAGGGCCACGCGCCCAGCTTCCCCGGCACCGAGCGATTCAAGGGCCACATCATCCACCCGCAGTTCTGGCCCGAGGATCTCGACTATGCGGGCAAGCGGGTCGTGGTCATCGGCAGCGGCGCGACCGCGGTGACGCTTGTTCCCGAGATGGCGAAGGCGGCGGCCCATGTCGTCATGCTCCAGCGCTCGCCGACCTACATCGTGTCGCGCCCGTCGGAGGACGCCGTCGCCAACCGGCTCCGCCGCCGCCTGCCGGCGAAGCTGGCCTACCGACTCACGCGGTTGCGGAACGTAGCCCTCACCATGTTCTTCTACAACATGGCCCGAAAGCGGCCGGAGCGGACGAAGCAGCGCATCCTTGACATGGTCCGCCAGGAACTGGGCGCCGAGTACGGCGTCGCCACGCATTTCACGCCGCGCTACAACCCGTGGGACCAACGGCTTTGCCTGGTGCCCGACTCCGACCTGTTCGAGGCGATCCGCGCCGGTCGCGTGTCCGTGGTGACGGACCATATCGACACGTTGACCGAGACCGGCATCCGGCTCCGCTCGGGGCGCGAGCTTGAGGCCGACGTCGTCGTGACCGCGACCGGCCTCAAGCTCAACCTGCTGGGCGACGTCGCGTTCAGCGTGGACGGGCAGCGCGTCGATCTATCGAAGAGCCTGGCGTATAAGGGCATGATGTTCAGCGACGTGCCGAACCTCGCGTCGGTGTTCGGCTACACCAACGCGTCCTGGACGCTGAAGGCCGACCTCACCTGCGAGTACGTGTGCCGGCTGCTCAACCACATGCGGCGGCACGGCTACGCGGCGGCCATGCCGCGCCGCGATCTCTCGGTCGAGGAGCGGCCCTTCGTTGATTTCTCCTCGGGGTACATCCAGCGCGCGCTGGACACGCTGCCGAAGCAGGGATCGAAGAAGCCGTGGCGGCTCTACCAGAACTACGCCCTGGACATGGCGACGCTCCGGCTCGGCAGCGTCAATGACGGGGTTATGCAATTCACCCGGCGTGAACCGCGACAGCGCGCGGCCTAACGATTTGAGCCGATTCGAACAATCGAAACCCTCCCCCGCCCCCTCCCGCAAGTGGAAGGAACCGGGGAGGGGCCGAAGACGAATATCGGTCAGGGCTTGTGGCCGTCGGGATGATTCGCGTCAGTAGCTGGAGGATCGTCAACAGCCCGCGCCAGAAGTGTCGTCCATTGTGCGAGCTGGCGTACATGAAGCTTGTTGGCGATGCTGTCGATTTGCACGTGCAGCGCATCGTCCGTCTCGTTCGTGTCCGCGGCGAAAAATGGTTTGAGCAGGGCCCGGCCCGTCTCGGTCCTGCTCAGGTCGAGAACGCACTTCATGTCGCGGATACCTGCATCGCGGGCGCGGACAAAGCGCTGCGGGCCGAGTTCCGCAAGTAGCTGTGCTTGCGCCATCCAATCGAAAATCTGGCCGAAGCCGTATGGTGTCTCCACGAACAGCTCGATCGGATTCGCCGCCGCCAAGTTCTGCACCTCGGTGACATCGAGCCCATTCAGGCGAAACTTGATTGTCGTGTCGATTCCGTCGATGAGATCGAGCGGGAAGGATCGCTTGATCTGCGATGCCTCCGCGACTTCGCGCTTGAACCGGAGCCATGCCGGCAGGCGGTCAACAAGCACATTGACACCGAGCGACGGATAGAGGCCGGACAGAAACGCAATTCCGAGCAGGATCGCGACCCCGATCGCCTCTGGTGCCGGTACGGCGATCACCTGCCGGAGTACCCAGGCAGCAAAGACGGTGATCAGGATGTGAGCCGATGTCGAGAGGAAGCTGATCGGCGAGAGGTCGAAGTTGGCGATGCGCAGGATGAGGTAGTTGACGGACCAGATATACGCCCCGACAAAGGCCGCGCCCATGATCAGCGCCGTCGCGGTCGTGAAGCTGCCGGGGGCCCCGTTTTCGGCCTGCAACCCTTGCAGCAAGACCTTGGCGGCCGCCAGCCAGTCGCCGCCGAGTGCGAACAGCAGCGCGAAGCCGCAGCCGCTCACCAGGATGAAAACCAGCGTTGGCAGAATATAGAGGCCAATCTCCCGGATCCAGGCACCAGCGCGAATCCAGACCGGCGCTCCATCCGCGCGATCGCGGTAGCGGGCCTCGATCGCGGTGAAGGAGGCCGGCATGGCGCCGTTGCTGGCTGGAGACAACGCCTTCTGCACGTTTTCGAGCAGCCATATTCGCCGGACGCGCATGTTGCGGCGCCCGACGAAAATCGAGAGCGGGATGAGCAGGCTCAACAGCACCACATAGACGAGCTGCGGGAGCTTCAGGATCGATATCCACCCAGCAACGAATCCGTCCATGGTCGTGTTCCCCCGAAGATGCGCCGCCAGCATCGCCCTTTCGGAGACGGGGTGCTGTGATCCCGCTCACAATCGGGGCCAAGGCGGACGTTCGCAACCGAAAATTTGTGCCCCGCCTTGTCTCGCACGCAATGGCGACCGATCTCGGGAGTGTCATGCCCGATTCACACGTCCTTGCCGCGTCCGTCCGGTTCCCGTTCGACAACACCTACGCGCGCCTGCCGGAGCGCTTCTACGCCCGGCTTGATCCGACGCCCGTGACGGCACCTGCACTCGTGCGGGTGAACACCGCGCTGGCGGATTGCCTCGGACTCGACCCCGGCACGCTGGCCAGCCCCGAAGGCGTGGCGGTCCTGGCCGGCAACCGGGTGCCGGAGGGGGCGGAGCCGATCGCGCTCGCCTATGCCGGGCACCAGTTCGGCCAGTTCGTTCCGCAGCTCGGCGATGGGCGCGCGATCCTGCTGGGCGAGGTGGTGGGGCGGGACGGCGCGCGGCGCGACATCCAGCTCAAGGGCTCCGGGCGGACGCCGTTTTCCCGGGGTGGCGACGGCCGCGCGGCGCTCGGCCCGGTGCTGCGCGAATACATTGTCAGCGAGGCCATGGCGGCGCTGGGTGTGCCGACAACCCGGGCGCTGGCCGCGGTGACGACCGGCGAACGGGTGCTGCGCGAAAGGCCGCTGCCGGGCGCCGTGCTCACGCGCGTGGCCGCGAGCCACATCCGCGTGGGCAGCTTCCAGTACTTCGCCGCGGGGGGCGACATGGAGGCGGTGCGAACGCTGGCCGATTACGCGATCGCCCGCCATTACCCCGATGCCGAGCGGGCCGAACGCCCGTACCGCGCCCTGCTGGATGCGGTGGTGGCACGCCAGGCGGAGCTTATGGCGCGCTGGCTGCTGATCGGCTTCATCCACGGCGTGATGAACACCGACAATATGGCCATCTCCGGCGAGACGATCGATTTCGGTCCCTGCGCCTTCATGGACGCGTACGACCCGGCCACGGTGTTCAGCTCAATCGACAGCTTTGGCCGCTACGCCTACGCCAACCAGCCGCGCGTCGCGCACTGGAACCTTGCGCGGCTGGCCGAGACGCTGCTGCCGCTGCTGGACAAGGATGAAGGCCCCGCGCTGGCAGCGGCGGAGGAGGCGCTTGCGGCGTTTGGCCCTCGCTTCGAGGGGGCCTATCTCAACGGCTTGCGGCGCAAGATCGGCCTTTCCACGGAGCGCGAGGGCGACACGGCGCTGATCCAGGACTTGCTGAAACGCATGGCGGAGAACGCTGCCGACTTCACCCTGACCTTCCGCCGCCTGTGCGACGCGGCGGTCGGGCCAGCGGGCGACGCGGCGGTGCGGGCGTTGTTCACGGATGCCAGCGCGTACGACCAGTGGGCCGCGCGCTGGCGCCAGCGCCTCGCCGAGGAGCCCGCTGCGCCGCAAGCGCGGCGTGCCGCGATGTGCGCGGTGAATCCGGCTTTCATTCCGCGTAACCACCGCGTGGAGGCCGCGCTCGATGCCGCGACAACCCGGCAGGATTTCAGCCTGTTCGAGGAGCTAGTGGAGGTTTTGTCCCACCCCTACGAGGATAGGCCCGGCTTTGAGCGCTACGCCGCGCCGCCCGAGCCGGAGGAACGCGTGTATCAGACGTTCTGCGGCACCTAAGCGCGGCGTGTCACGCACATCTCTTGCAGACCGTGTGAAATCTTTGTCGCAATGGATTTCGGCTTGGCGCAAGAGGGGCTAGAATCGGGGCCATGACCCACGTTGCCGGCTCCGACCGCTCCCAGACGCTGCTGCTCCCGGAATTGCTGGATGACTACGTCGGCCCCGAGAACCCGGTGCGGTTCATCGAAGCCTTTGTCGACGGACTGGATCTGACCGCGGCTGGGTTTGCTCGTGTGACACCCAAAGGGACGGGGCGGCCTGGCTACGCGCCGACCGACCTCCTGAAGCTCTACGTTTACGGCGACCTCAACCGCGTGCGCTCCAGTCGCCGGCTCGAAGCCGGGACCCACCGCAACGTCGAGGTGATCTGGCTGCTGCGGCACCTCAAGCCCGACTTCAAGACGATCGCTGACTTCCGGCGTGACAACCGCAAGGCCTTCCGCCCCGTGTTCCGCCAGTTCGTGCTGCTTTGCCGCCAGCTGGATTTGTTTGGCCGCGAGCTGCTCGCCGTGGACGGCACGCGGGTCAAGGCGGTCAACAACAAGGACCGCAACTTCACCCGGGCGTCCCTGGCGAAGTTCATCGAACTGGCGGATGCCAGGCTCGACGACTATCTGCGAAGGCTCGACCAAAGGGACGCCGCCGAGGGCACAACCGGTGGCTCACGGGTTGAGAACCTGGCCGAGAAGATCGCCGCCGTCCGCGAGAGGCGCGCGCGGTGCCAGGCCATGCTGGCGCAGCTGGGCCGCACCGGCGAGGACCAGATCTCCCTCACCGACCCCGACAGCCGCGCGATGGCGGCGCACACGCGTGTTGCGGTGGGCTACAACGTGCAGGTCGCGGTCGATGCCAAGCACAAGCTGATCGTGGAGCAGCAGGTCGGCAACCAGGTCCTCGACATGGGTCTGCTGACCGAGACTGCTGAAGCGGCCAAGGAGGCCCTCGGTGTCGAGACAATCGAGGCGGTGGCCGAAAGGGCTACTTCAAGATCGAGGACATCGAGGCCTGCGAGAAAGCCGGCATCGTGCCCTATGTGCCGCGCCCGCAGCGAGGCCCCTCGGTCAAGGCTGGGCTGTTCCGAAAGGATGAGTTTCAATACGATCCGGCCAGTGACAGCCACATTTGCCCAGCGGGTCAGCGTCCTCATGCCTATTCATCGTCTCTTCTGCGCGGCCTGAAGAAGATCAACTATGTCAACAAGCTGGCGTGCGACGATTGCGCGATCCGCGCGCGCTGCACACGCGGCCCGTTTCGCACGGTGTCTCGCCTGGAGAACGAGGCGGTGTTGGACCGCATGGCGGCCCGTTTGGCGAAGCGCCCCGGCATCCTCGACCTTCGCCGCGAGACGGCGGAACACCCGTTCGGCAGCATCAAGCAATGGATGAACCAGGGGGCGTTCCTGATGCGCGGCCGGGAGAAGGTTCGGGCCGAGTTCAGCCTGACGGCGCTGGCCTACAACCTGCGGCGGGTGCTCAACATCGTCGGGTTCGCCGAGTTGATGGCCGCGGTGGCGGCTTGAAAGAAACCCGCCGGCGGGAGTTCGCCAGGCGAACTGGCCTGATCGCCGGCAGCCACGGCATGGCACCAGGGCCGCCCTGAGAATCGCCGGTTCGGCCCGCCAGAATCTCGGCGTATCCCGCCGACCGCCGATTTCGGCAGCAGGACCACCCAAGTTGGTTTTCGCACGGTCTGCTTGTTTAGTGGGACATCGCCACCATCGGCATGGCGGTGGCAGAGGCCGGCAACGCCGCTCCGGCGGCGGCTGTCGCCGCCGATGGGGTATAGGTGAATCCGGGCTGGAGTGCCGCGACCTGCCGCAGATCGTTCACGAGTGTGGCATTGCCGGTCGCCGCGGCGGTATTGAGCAGGTTTGTCAAGCCCTGATCGATGGCGGGCGCGGCTGACGCCGCGCCAGGGGTCGATTGCTCAAGCGTTATTGCGCTCGCGAGATGCCCCGCGAGCGTCGGAATGCCCGCCGACGCATAGGCCTTGATGGCCGTGTCCTGGCCAAACTGCGCTTCCTGGATGAAGGCGGTGAGGGATTGCGTGTGGGCGACAACCTGGCCGGCCACATAGGGGGCCAAGAATGCGCCGTCCGTCAGCGGCTGCAACTGCGTGAGCAATTGCTGGTTGGCTTGATCGAGCCCGCTCGGCAGCGACAGCCCTTCCTGGCTGGCCAGCGTCTGCAACGACGCCTCTGCGCCGGAGTGGTCGGCGATCATCCAATTCGCGAACTGGACCGCCGCCGGATTGCCTGTCTGCTTGGTGGCGAGCTGGCCCTGCGCTATCTCGGCCATGTTACCCACGGCGGCGGTCTGCACGAAGGCGGCATCTTGCGCGTTTGGCGTGCCGAGCGCGGGACCGTTGGATGGCAGCGGCGTCGGCGGCGTGACCGTGTCGACCGGCAAGGTGATTCCGGTGGTTGCGGCGACGAGCTGTTCCGAGGATGCCAAATGCGCTTGCAGGGTTGGAATCAGCTGCTGCGCGAAGGCGACGACAGCGGGGTTCTGGCCGTTGGCGACCTCCTGCGCGAATAGCGCCAAGGTCTGCTGGTGGTCCGCCACGTCACCGACGGCGTAGTTGGCGTCGAAGGCAGCGCCGCTAAACGAACTGAGCTGGTTGAACTCCGATGTCTGAGAGGCCGTGAAGGAGGTGGGCAGCGTCACGCCGAGCGATTGGGCCAGGAGGGTGAGGGTAGGTCCGACGCCGCCATGGTCAACGATCATCCAGTTCGCGAACTGCTGCGTCGCCGGATTGGTCGCCTTCGTCTGCGCCAGGCTCGCTTCGACAATTTCCAAAGAGTTGGACTGAGAAGCCTGTTGCAAGAACGCGACATCCTGCGCGTTCGTCCCAGTCGGCAGGGGTACGGGCACCAGCAATGCGGGAGACGAGACTGGTTGGTAGGACATGACGCCTCCTGGGCGCGAACAGTTCGAATTGCGAGCAACGTCGGAAAAGCTGAGGCTCAGGAAACGACGGCGCGAGACATCGGTTGCATGTCGCTAGACAGCGGAGAAGCCACTGAGACACAGGCTGCGTAACGAAGCACGCGGCCTCTTACTGACCGCGGTCCACCTCCGGCAGGATATCGGCCTTGAGGGGCAGCTTCTCGCCAAGCCAAAGGGCGTGCAGCAAGTGGTCGTCGCGCGGGCGATCGGTCTCCGGATGGACCAGCACCGTCAAGCCCTGCCGGTTCAGCGCCAGCCAGGGCACGAGGGCGGGAAAGACCTCCGGCGCGAACGCCACCTGGTACATCGCGCTTGGATGCGGCCCGACCGGCATATCATGCCAGCGCCCCATTCGCACTGCCGGGAAACGCTGCTCGATCCAGCCGCGCAGCTCCGCGGCTTGCGGTTTGGTGCGCTCCGGGTCGTAGTAGATGTGCGCGTGCCAGTACCCGGATCAGTCCGGCATCCTTCGGTTGTTCAGACATCCCCACCCTCCAGCATCCGCCTCAACTCGCGCTTCGCAACCTTGCCGTAGCCGGATTTCGGCAATTCCGGCCAGAACGCGAAGCGGGTCGGCCACTTGTAGCGCGCCAGCCGGCCCTCGACATGGGCCAGCAGCTCCGCCTCGGAAACAGGGGCGCTCGCCACCAGCACCGCCACGCCGCACTCGCCCCATTTCGGATGCGGCATCCCGATGACGCAGGCCTCCAACACCGCTGGATGCGCCAGCAGCGCCTCCTCGACCTCGCGTGGATAGACGTTGGAGCCGCCGGAGATGTACATGTCCGAGGCCCGGCCAGTGATGAACACAAACCCCCGCTCGTCCATGCGGCCGAGATCGCCGGTGTGGAACCAGCCCTTGGCGAAGGCCTGTTCCGTCGCTTCCAAATTGTCGTGATAGCAAGCGAGCACGGCGGGACCGCGTACGCAGATCTCGCCGCTCTCGCCCTCCGCCACGCGCCGGCCCTCGGCGTCCAGGATCGCGACTTCCATCCCGGTCCGGACGAAGCCACAACTTCCGACCGGCATCGCGTCATCGTCCACGCTGTGCAGCTCTGGCGGCAGCACCGTGATCGCGCCCGTCACCTCGCCCGTGCCGTAGTACTGGACCAAGACCTTGCCCAGCTTCTCCAGCGCCCGGCGCTGGTCGGCGCGGTACATCGGCGCCCCTGCGTAGATGACATAGCGCAGGGAGGAGTGGTCATAGCGATCGACCGCGTCGTGCCGGGTGAGCATGGTCAGGATCGTCGGCACCGTGAACATGTTGGTCACGCGGTGCCGCTCCACGAGCCGCCACGCCTCCTCGCAGTCCAGCCGCTCGCCCGACAGCAGCACGCTGGCCGCGCCGCGCGGCGCCTGGATCACGGCGTGAACGCCCGCCCCGTGCGACAGTGGGGCGACCACCAGCGAGACATCGCGCTCCGTCGTGGCGGGAATCAGGTCGGCAAGGTAGTTGTTCACCACGAATTGGAGCTGGCCATGGGTCAGCACCGCCGCCTTGGGGCGGCCGGTGGTGCCGGACGTGTAGAAGAACCACGCCGGATGGTCGCGATCGGCATCGGCCGGGAACGGCATGGCCTGCCCGCCTCCGGCCAGCGCCTCCCACGTCACCGCGCCGTCGCCGCCCAGCGTGACCTCAAGCCGCATCTGGGGGTTTGCGCGGCGCGCGGCGACCGCGTGCTGGGGAAAGGCCGCGTCAACGATGTGCGCCGCCGCCCCGGACGACTCTGCGAGATAGGCGACCTCGGCCGGGGCGAGGCGGAAGTTGGTGGGCACCCAGACCGCGCCCAGCATCCACGACGCCCACATCGTCTCCAGCATCGCGGCGGAGTTGCGGGCATGGAGCAGGACGCGATCCCCGGCGCCGACGCCGCGCGCGGCGAGCGCTCCGGCCGCCGCCCGCACCCGGAGCGCAAAGGCGCTCCAGGATACGCTGTGCTCGCCGCGGATCACCGCCGGCCGGTCGGGCAGGCGCCGCGCGGTCTGCAACAGCAGGCAGGCGAGGTTCGCCGTTGCGATCAGCGCGTCGCCTCCAGGATGGAGACATAGTTGGCGACCGCCGCGCCGCCCATGTTGAAGACGCCGCCAAGATCGGCCTTTGGCAACTGCATCCCCTCGGGCGCTTGTCCGGCGAGCTGCATCGCAACCAAAGCATGCATCGAGACCCCGGTGGCGCCGATCGGATGGCCCTTTGCTTTCAGGCCGCCGGACGGATTGACGGGGAGGCGCCCATCCTTCTGCGTCCAGCCCTCCAGGACCGCGCGCGCGCCCTGGCCAGGCGGCGTAAGGCCCATCGCCTCGTATTCCAGCAACTCGGCAATGGTGAAGCAGTCATGGCTCTCCACGAAGGACAGGTCATCGAGTTGAAGGCCGGCGGCGTCCAGCGCGCGCCGCCACGCCTGCGCCGCGCCCTCGAAGCCGGTGATGTCGCGCTTGGAGATCGGCAGGTAGTCGTTCACCTGCACGGCGGCGCGGAAGCGCACGGCCTTGCCCATCGCGGAGGCGGTCTCCGCGTCGGTCAGCACCAGCGCGGCGGCGCCGTCGGAGACCAGGGAGCAATCGGTGCGCTTCAGCGGCGGGGCGATGTAGGGGTTCTTCTCGCTTAGCGTGCGGCAGAACTCGAAGCCGAGGTCGCGGCGCATCTGCGCGAACGGGTTGGCCACGCCGTTCTGGTGGTTCTTCGCGGCAATCGCGGCGAGCGCGTCGGATTGGTCCCCGTAACGCTGGAAATACCGCTCCGCGATACGCCCGAACACGCCCGCGAAGCCGGCTGGAATGTCGGATTCCTCTTTCTTGTAGCTGGCCTTCAGCAGGTACTCTCCGACCTCCTTGCCCGGCGTCGCGGTCATCTTCTCGACCCCGATCACGAGCGCGAACCGGCCCCGCCCAGCGGCCAGGAAGTCGCGCGCGCCATGCACGGCGGCCGAGCCGGAGGCACAGGCGTTCTCGTACCGCGTTGCCGGCCTGAAGCGCAGTTCCGGCAGGTGTTGCAGCACCAGGGAGGCGGGGAAGTCCTGGTCCGAGAAGCCGTTGTTGAACAGGCCGACGAAGCTGGCGTCGATCTCGCCCGGCGAAATCCCCGCGTCCGCGATCGCCGCGCCCGCCACGCGCCCGATCAGGCTTTCTACGTCGGGGTCATCGAGCTTGCCAAAGGGCGAATGAGCCCATCCGACGATGCAGGCTTCGGGCATGGAACCCTCCTTGCAACAATAGGGTAGCGAGTTTAGCGCCAGCCGGTGTGGCGAGCCAGGATGGTCGCCGCAAGCATGGTCTGCGCCACGCGCCTGCCAGCACCACGTGTCGGAGGGAACGAACATGAACACACGCCGCCACTTCCTCAAGGCGGCCGCAGGCGGCCTCGTGTTCTGTGGCTGCGGGCTGCCCGGCGCGGCCCACGCGCAACAGGAAGGCCGAGCGCGCCAGCCCGTCACCGTCAACGGCAACCGCGTGAAGACGATCGATGTCCACTCGCACTGCCTCTTTCACGAAGCGGCCGCCCTGCTTGGCGACGAGGCCGCAACGCTGACCCCGCCGATCAGAGGCGCCCAGGACGCGTATATCGCCATCCAGAACCGCCTCAAGAGCATGGACGCGCAGGCGATCGACACGGAAGTGCTGTCGACCAACCCGTTCTGGTATGGCAAGAATCGCGACCTTGCCGCCAAGATCGTTGCTATTCAAAACGAGAAGCTGGCCGAGCTGGTCGCCGCGCACCCGGACCGCTTCGCGGCCTTCGCCTCGCTCACGTTGCAAGACCCGCAGCTCGCGGTCCAAGAGCTTGAGACGGCGATGAGGAATCAAGGCCTGCGCGGCGCCGCGATCGGCGACATGGTGGCGGGCGCCGATTTCTCCGACCCCAAGTTCCACCCGGTCTGGGCCAAGGCGGAGGAGCTTGGCGCCGTGCTGTTCATCCATCCCGAGGGCGTGCCGGATCTTGCGCCGCGCCTGAAGGGCAATGGCTGGCTGCCGAACCTGATCGGCAACCCGCTCGGGACGACGATCGCCCTGCAACACCTGATCTTCCAAGGCACGCTGGACCGCTTCCCCGGCCTGAAGATCATCGGCGCGCACGGGGGCGGCTATCTCCCCTCCTATGCGGCGCGCGACGACCACGCCTGCTTCGTCGGCGAGAGCTTCTGTGATCCGAACATCAAGCTGAAGAAACGTCCGACGGAGTACCTGAACCAGCTCTACTTCGACTCGCTGGTCTTCACCCCGGAGGCGCTGCGCCACCTCGCCGCACAGGTGGGCACCAGCCAGATCATGCTGGGCAGCGACAACCCGTACCCATGGGAGCTGCACCCGGTGGACCCGGTCATGGCGACAGCGGCGTTCAGCGACGAGGAGAAGGCGGCGATCCTGGGCGGCAACGCGGCGAGGCTGTTCGGCTTCCAGGCGTAACCACCCGCATCAGGCCGCCGGCCGTCCCGCGACGGCGCGATAGATCGCCAGGATGATGATCGCGCCGACCACCGACGCGATAAACCCCGCGCCCTGTCCAGGACGATACCAGCCCACGGCCTGGCCGATCCAGGTCGCAACCAGCGAGCCGCCAATGCCGAGCAGGATTGTAACAATAATTCCGCCAGGGTCGCGTCCCGGCATGATCAGCTTCGCCACCGCGCCCACAATCAACCCGATGATAATCGCCCAGACGATCCACATGGTGCCTCCTTATGACCTTATGCGTGACCAACGAAACGGAGCCTAGCCGCACCCGCTCGTCGAGTTGGAATCAAAATCGGATTGAGATACGATAAATTTACCAACCGCTTGGGCTAGCGGCCTCGCGGTTCCTGGCAAAGTGCTCGTGCATTGAAAGGGGAGGCATACATGCCCACCAAGGCGTATCTTGCGGAGGCGATCGGCACCTTCGTCCTTGTATTCGGCGGTTGCGGCAGCGCCGTGCTCGCCGGGGACCATATCGGCTTCGCCGGGGTGGCGGCGGCCTTCGGCCTGACGCTCCTGACGATGGTGTACACCATAGGACCGATCTCGGGCTGCCACATCAACCCGGCGGTGACGCTGGGCCTTTTCCTGAGCGGAAAGTTTCCGGCGAACCGCATCGCGGGCTATTGGGTAGCGCAGATCGTGGGTGGGATCGTCGCCGCCGGCGTCCTGCTGGTCATCGCCCACGGTACTGGCAATTTCGACCCGACCGTGACCGGTTTCGCCAGCAATGGCTACGGCGATCGCTCGCCAGGCCACTATGGGCTGGGAGCGGCCTTCCTGTGCGAGGTGGTCCTTACCGCCTTCCTGATACTGACAATCCTGGGCGCGACCGACGTCAAGGCGCCGGTCGGGTTCGCTGGGCTCGCCATCGGGCTAATGCTGACGCTCATCCACCTGGTCTCGATCCCGGTCACGAATACCTCGGTCAATCCGGCGCGGAGCATCGGTCCGGCGATCTTCGCCGGTTCCGCGGCGCTCTCGCAACTATGGATGTTCATTGTCGCCCCGTTGATCGGCGCCGCGCTCGCGGCGGGGGTCTATGCGGTCCTGCGCACCGAGGAGCCGCTCATCCCAGCAAGAACCGCCGAACAAGCGCTGCCCAGCGAGCAGGCGGAGCGCGAGTCGGTCACGCCGACGCTGCGCTGAAACATCAGCTCCGGAACGGGTCTGCCGGATAGGCGACCGATACCAGGCACAAGCCCGCCGCCGGGGCGGTCGGTCCAGCCGCCGCCCTGTCGCGAGCGGCGAGCGCGGCGGCGACCCGGTCGGGCCGCCAGCTTTCGTCGCCCACCAGCTTCAGCGTGCCCACCATGTTGCGCACCTGGTGGTGCAGGAAGCTGCGCGCCTCGGCGGTGATCTCGATCACTTCGCCGCGTCGCGCCACATCCAGCCGGTCGAGCGTGCGCAGCGGGCTGTTGGCCTGGCAGGCGGCGGCGCGGAAGCTGGTGAAATCGTGCCGGCCCAGCAGCGGGGCGGCGCCGGCCGCCATCAACTCGGCGTCCAGCGGCGCCGGCACATGCCACACGCGGCCAAGGTCAAGTGTGGGGCGGGCGCGGCGGTTCAGGATCGCGTAGCGGTAGGTGCGGCGGATCGCCGAGAAACGCGCGCTCCAGCCGTCGGGCGCCGGCGCCGCGCGCAGCACCGCGACTGGATGCGGCTTCATGTGGTAGTTCAGCGCGTCCCGCAGCCGCTCCGCGTCGAGCGCGGCTGGCAAGGCCAGTTCCGCCACCTGACCGGCCGCGTGGACCCCCGCGTCGGTGCGTCCGGCGACAACGGTGCTGACCGACCCGCCGCGCGCGAGCCGGGCGGCGGCGGATTCGAGCACGTCCTGCACCGATAGGCCGTTCGCCTGGCGTTGCCAGCCGACGAACGGGGTACCGTCGGTACTCGAGCAGGAGTGCCCAGCGGGTCACATGGTCCCGCCCAGCACCGTCCCCGCCGGTACCGCGTGGCCACGCAGGAAGGCAGGCGCGTCCATCGCCGCCCGGCCCGCGCGCTGCACACGCAGCAGGCGCAGGGCGAAGCTGCCGCAGGCGACGAGCAGCGTGTCATCCAGGGTCGTGCCGGGCGCGCCGCTTCCCGGCCCGGGCCGAGCCGCCAGCACCTTGAGCACCGCGCCCTCGAGCGTGGTGAATGTGCCAGGCCAGTGGTCGAAGGCGCGCACCTGGCGGGCGATGGCTTCGGCCGGGCGCGTCCAGTCAATCCGCCCGTCCTCCCGCGACAGTTTCGGCGCGTAGGTCACGCCCGCTTCGGGCTGCGGCACCTCCGGCGGGTTCTCGGCGAGGGCGCGGAGGCTCAACCGGGCGCCGATCCCGGCGAGCTGGTCATGCAGCACCGCCCCCGTTGTCTCAGCCGTGATCGGCACCGCTTCGCGCAGCAGCATCGGCCCGGTATCGAGCCCGGCGTCCATGCGCATGATGGTCACGCCCGTCTCGGCGTCGCCCGCCAGCACGGCGGCCTGGATCGGCGCCGCCCCGCGCCAGCGCGGGAGCAGGCTGGCATGGATGTTCAGGCAGCCGCGCCGTGGCGCGTCCAGCATGGCTTGCGGGAGGATCAGGCCATAGGCGGCGACGATCGCGGCATCCAGCTCCAGCGCCGCGAACGCGGCCTGCTCCGCCGCGTCGCGCCGCAGCCGCGCCGGCGTGCGGACCGGAATGCCAAGCGCGTCGGCGGCGACGTGGACCGGGCAGCGTTGCACCGCGTGCCCCCGTCCGGCGGGCCGGGGCGGCTGGCAATAGACCGTCGCAATCTCATGGCCTGCCCGGTGCAGCGCCCGCAGCGCCGGCACGGCGAAATCCGGGCTGCCCATGAAGGCGAGGCGCATCCTACCGCGCCTCCTCCTCCCGCTTCTGGCGCATCTCCTTGGCGAGGCGGCGCAGGATCATGTTGCGCTTGAGGCTGGAGAGGTGGTCAACGAACAGCACGCCGTCGAGATGGTCGATCTCGTGCTGCAAGCAGGCGGCGAGCAGGCCCTCGGCCTCGATCTCGTGCCGCGCGCCCGCCTGATCCAGGTAACGCACCGTCACGCGCGCCGGCCGGGTGATCTCGGCGTACTGGCCCGGCAGCGACAGGCAGCCTTCCTCGCGCGTGGCAAGCTCCTCGCTGGTGGCGGCGATCTCCGGGTTGATGAGGGTGATCGGCGAGGGCCTCTCGTTCGGCATCAGGTCCACCACCGCCAGCCGCAAGCCCGTTCCCACCTGAGGCGCGGCAAGCCCAATTCCGGGAGCGCGGTACATGGTCGCGAACAGGCGCGGCACGAGGTCACGGAGGGTATCGGCGTCCGCCCCGGTCACGGGTCGGGCGCGCGCCTTCAGCAGCGGATTGGGCGCGATCAGGATGTCCAGCAGGTCGGTGTCAGCTTCGTTACTCATGGCGCGCATGTAGCGGCCACCCATGCTGGTATCAACGCGAGTGGCGCTATTGCAGGTATCCCCAGCGCGGCACGGCCGGTTCCGCGCTCGCCCACTGCCATCCCCGCGCCCGCCGGCAAATGTCGGCCAAGTACCAGCGTGGCGAGTCGTCCGCGACCGAGAACGCGATGGCCCGACAGGGGGCGAGCGGGTTGACGATCTCGCCCAGCACCGAAATCTCGCCGTGCTCGTCGCCGATGGGGACGATGTGGCGGATGCGCCAAGGCGCTTGCCCGCCGACTGGAAGGGCGCCGGCGACATCCGCGATTGCCTGCTGTTCCGCGTGCTGGCGGGAACGGCCGTACCATCGCTCGGCCGCCCCGGTCGCGGTGGCCACGCCGACGCCCACGGCGAAGCCGACCGCCGGGCTCGACGTGGTTCCACCCGCCACCGCGCCGCTGACCACGCCTGCGATCTGCGGGATGGTGTTGCAGCCGGTGAGCAGGGAGGCGGCGCCGAGAGCGAGTATTGGCACCAGGCGGTGTGGTCCCCTCACTGCAACGCGCCCCACCGCTGCGTCGCCGGCTCGGCGCTGGCCCAGTGCCATGTCCCGCCCTGGCCGCACACCGACGCGGTGTAGAAGGCCGGGTCCGGCTTGCCGTCCGTCTCCTGAGCGACCGAGAAGACGATCGCCTTGCAGCGCACGCCGGTTCCGCCGGTTTCGCCCGTCACCGTGACCTGGCCGTGCTCGTCGGCCTCGATCGGGATTCTGTGGACGACGCGCCAGGGCGCGACCTGTCCCGGAGCGAGCGGCCCGGCGGCGGCGGCGATCTGGTCCTGCTCGGTGCGATGCACCCGCCGCTCGGCATAGCCGAGCCCGGCGCTGGCACCACTGGCAACGCCAAGGCCGATGCCGGTGGCGACGGCCGGGGTCTTCGTGACCGCGTTGGCGATGCCCGCGCCGGCGATGCCCGCGACATCCGCCGTCGTCGCGCTGAGGAACGAGCCGCAGCCCGACAGGGCCAGCAGCGATGGCAGGAGCACCAGCCCCGCGCGTGGAAATCTATCCAGCATCGCACCATCCTGGCTGGTGCCAGCCGCGTCGGGCCAGCCGCTTTCGAATCACAAACCCGCGCGAGCGGAGGGCTCCGATCAGCGCTTTATCACGCGCCGCAGCGCCGCGAGCCGCGCGGCCGGTGCGCCATGCAGAAGGCCGATCATCGCTGTTAACGCCCCGGCATCCTCGCCGCGCGCGTCGAGATGGGGCCGGAACCGGCCCTGGCGCAGCAGGACAGTTTTGCAGACGGTCATCTCGAGCAAGCCCTCGGCGCCGCGGGTGAGACCGAACCCACTCTCGCCGCGGCCGCCGAACGGCAGGCGCGGGTCGGCAGTCGGCACGATCAGATCGTTGATGACGACGCTGCCCGCGCGGACGCGCCCGGCCAGGCGCCGCGCCGCCTCGGGGGGGCCGAATATCGCGGCGCCCAGCGCATAGGGTGACATCGCCGCCGCCACCAAGGCCGCGTGCTCGTCGGGAACCGGGACGATCGACAGCACGGGCGCGAATACGTCCGTGCTCAGCAGTTCAAGATCAGGCCGGGCGTCCGCGACCAGGATCGGCCGCGTCGCCGCCTCGCCCGGCCAGCCGGACAAGCGCGCGCCGGCCGCCTGGGCCTGCGCGAGCAGACCGCGCAGCCGGGCCAGCACCGGCGCGGGCGACGCGACAGCGGGCGCGTCCGCCAGCCGCGCGGCAAGGGCACGCTCCAGCGTCCCTGCCATGTCGGGGCGGATGAACACCTTGCGGGGCGCGATGCAGGTGGCGCCGCCGTTCAGCCGCAGCCCGTAGGCGAGCGCGGCCGCCGCCAAGTCGAGATCGACGCCGTCCAGCACGAAGACCGGGTCGCTGCCCGACAACTCCATCGTGCATGGTGTGAGCCGCCCGGCGGCGGCTTGCAGGACGCGGCGCCCCGTCGCGGCCGAGCCAGTGAGCACCACGCGGTCGAACCCCGCCTCCACGGCCGCTACGCCCGCGTCGAGGCTGTCGGGCAGCACGGCGAGCACGCCTTCGGGCAGTCCAGCGTCGCGCAGCAGGCCCGCCAGCGCCCGCATCGGCGCGAGGCAGCCCGGCGCTGGCTTCACCGCCACCGCGTTCCCCGCCGCCAGCGCCTGCGCCACCTGCGCCCCAGGCAGGAACAGTGGGTAGTTGCCTGGTCCCAGGATCACCACCGTCCCGCACGGCTCCCGCCGCAACTCGGCCGAGACGCCCCAAAGCCAGAGCGGCCGGCCACGCCGGCCGAGCCGGCGCGGGCGCAGCAGCGCCACCGCCCGCCGTTCCAGAAACCGGATGGCCTCCAGCAGTGGCAGCACCTCGGCGCTGAGCGTCTCGGCCAAGGACCGGTGGTCCCCCACCGAGCGGGCAAGCAGCAGCGGGTCGGCGGCGATGGCCCGCCGCAGACGGCCGAGCAGCCGGACGCGCCCAGCCACCGAGACTTCCGCCCAGTCCGGCTGCGCGCTCCGCGCACGGTTCAGTGCGTCGGCGGCGAATTCTTCCACCCCGGCACCCGTGACAAGTTCACCCATGAGGCCAAGTGTGACCGCGCGCCCTTCTCAGCGCGAGAGCAGAATGCGACACAATGTGGCCATAATTGGTGCCGGCCCAGGAGGACTTGCGGCTGCGATGCTGCTGTCGGCCGCCGGCGCGGACGTTACGATCCACGAGCGGCTGGACCATGTCGGCGGCCGCTCCGCTACCTTCGAGGCTTCGTCCGACGCCGGCACGTTCCGCTTCGACCGCGGCCCGACCTTCTTTCTCTACCCACGCATCCTCGAGGAAATTTTCGCCGCCTGCCGGCGTGACCTGCACAAGACCGTCGACCTGATCCGCCTCGATCCGCTCTACCGTCTGGTGTTCGAGGAGGGCGGCACGCTGGACGCCGGCTCGGGCGAGGCGAACCTGGCGGACGCCGTCCGGCGCCTGTCCCCGGCGGACGCCGACGCTGTCTCGCGCTATATGGCCGAGAACCGCGCCAAGCTGAACGCGTTCCGCCCGGTGCTGGAGTCCCCGTTCAGCAGCGTGCGTGACTTCATGCGCCCGCACACGCGCCGCGCCTTGCCGCTGTTGCGCCCCGGCCGCACGGTCGATCGTGACCTCGCCCACTATTTCCAAGAATCCCCGCGTGCGGCTCGCCTTCTCGTTCCAGGCCAAATACCTCGGGATGTCGCCGTTCCGCTGCCCCAGCCTGTTCACGATCCTCGCGTTCATGGAACACGAGTATGGCGTGTGGCACCCGCGCGGAGGGTGCGGGGCCGTCATGACGGCGATGGCGCACGCGGCGCAGCAATCGGGCGCTCGGCTGTTCCTCTCCGACCCGGTGCAGGAGGTGCTGTTCGAGGGCCGCCGCGCCGTAGGCGTGCGGACCAGGGCAGGAATCCGCCGAACCGACGCGGTCATCATCAACGCCGATTTCGCGCACGCCATGCGTCATCTCGTGCCGGATCGGCTGCGCCGGCGCTGGTCTGATCGCCGCATCGCCCGCAAGAAGTTCTCCTGCTCCACGTTCATGCTCTATCTCGGCATCGAAGGCCGCTTGGACACAGTGCCGCACCACACTATCCATCTCGCCCGCGACTACCGCCGGAACCTCGCCGAGATCGAGGCCGGGATCGCTCCGCCGGCGGAGCCGTCGTTTTATGTACAGAATGCCTGCGTGACGGATCCCGAGCTGGCGCCCAAGGGCCACTCCACGCTGTACGTGCTCGTTCCGGTCGGAAATCGCCGGGACGGGGGCATCGACTGGAACCGGGAGACGCCGCGCTATCGCCGCCTGGTGCTGGACCGTTTGTCACGCATCGGGATTACCGATATCGAGCGGCGCATCCGCTACGAGAAGGTGCTGACCCCGAACGACTGGGAGGCGGACCTGGCGATCCATCGTGGGGCGACGTTCAATCTCGCGCACACGCTAGGGCAGATGCTGCACCGGCGCCCGCGCAACCGGTTCGAGGATTTAGATGGCATGTATCTCGTCGGCGGCGGCACGCATCCGGGCAGCGGCCTTCCGGTGATCTTCGCGGGCGCGCGCATCACCGCGCAGTTGCTCGCCGAGGATCTCGGCTTGCGCCTGCCCGGCGGGCTGCGTCGCCCGGCCATGCTGGAGGCAGTGGCGTGAGCCTCGCGTCACGGATTGCCGTCGTCGGCGGCGGACTGGGCGGACTGGCCGCCGCCTGCACGCTCGCCGCGCGCGGTCACGCGGTCGAGCTGTTTGAGAAGAACTCATGGCTGGGCGGCAAGGCCGCGATCCTGGAGGATCGGGGCTTCCGCTTTGACATGGGGCCGACGATTCTGACCTTGCCGCACGTGCTGGGCCGCGTGTTCGCGGAGGCCGGGCGGCGGATGGAGGATCATCTCGACTTGCGCCGGCTCGATCCGCAGTGGCGCTGCTTCTTCGATGACGGATCGGTGCTCGACTTGCGGGAGGACGTGGCCGGGATGGCGGACGAGATCGCCGCCCAAGATCCCTCCGACGGCGGCGGGTATCGCGACTTCATGGCCCTGTCGCGGCGGCTGCACGGCATATCGGAGCGGTTCTTCTTCTGGCGCTCGGTCGAGGACTTGCGCGACACGATGAGCCTGCGCGGCAATTTCGATCGTGCCACCATGATGGATATCGCGAACCTGCGCATGGGCGCGACCGTCGCCGGCACGATCCGGCGGCGCATCCGCGATCCCAAGGTCGCGCAGATGCTGGACCATTTCGTGCAGTATGTCGGGTCGTCCCCGTACGGCTCGCCCGCCGTGCTGTGCGGCATCGCGCATATGCAAACGGAGTTCGGCGTCTGGTACCCGATGGGCGGCACGCGCGCGGTTCCGGCCGCGCTGGAGGCGCTGGCGCGTGATCTGGGTGTGCAAATCCATACCGGCCTTGGCGTGCGGCGCATTGTTGCGCGCGATGGCCGCGCCGTGGCGGTGGAGACCGATGACGGCGCGAACGTGCCGGTTTCGGCCGTGGTCTCGAACATGGACAGCGTGCGCACCTATCGCGAGCTGGTGGGCGGTACTCCTGCCGCTCAGTTCGCGCGGCGCTGGAAACGCGAGCCAGCGTGCTCGGGCGTGGTGCTCTATCTCGGTCTCGATCGTGCTTACGAGCACCTGCTGCACCACGACTTCGTCTTCTCTCGCGACCCGGAGGAGGAGTTCGACTTCATCTACCGGCGGGGCGACCCCGCGCCCGATCCGACCTGCTATATCGCCGCTCCGGCCCGCACCGAACCGGGTGTCGCGCCGCCGGGTGGGGAGGCGCTGTACATCCTGGTCCACACGCCTTATCTGCGCCCGCACCATGACTGGACGGCGATGCTGCCCACCTACCGGCGGGTCATCCTCGACAAGCTGGCCCGCTGCGCCGGGATGGCCGACCTCGAGCGCCGCATCGTCGTCGAGCACGTGCTGACCCCGGCCGACATCCACGCGCGCTATCGCGTGCTGGACGGGGCCATCTACGGGCTGGCGAGCCATGGGCGCTTCATGGGCGCGTTCAAGCCAGGCAATCGCTCGCGCGACCTCGCCGGCCTCTATCTCGCGGGCGGCGCGGCGCATCCCGGGCCGGGAATGCCGATGGTGCTCATGTCGGGCTGGATCGCGGCGGACTCGCTGGACCATGACGTGCGCGGCGCGGAAGGGGCGCGGCGTGCCGGATGAGCATCCCGCGCGTGTCCGTTCGGCGCTGGCCTGCGCGATGGCCGAGCCCTATCTGCGCTGGTATTTCAGCCGCAACTTTCACGCTGTCCGCATCGCGCGTGACGGGTTGCCGGCGGCGGTTCCGGGCCGGGCGGTCATCGTTTGCTCCAATCACCCGTCCTGGTGGGATCCCGCCCTGTTCGCGCTGCTGACCCGGACGCTGTTCCCAGGCCGGCGAGGCTACGGTCCGATGGATGCGGACGCGCTCGGCAAGTACCGCGTGCTGCGCCGCGTCGGCGTGTTCGGAATTGAACCGGGCGCGCGCGGCGCGGCGCGCTTTCTGCGCATTGGCCTCCACCTGCTGGCCGACCCGGCAACGCTGCTCTGGATTACCGCCGAGGGCGCCTTCACCGATCCGCGTCAGCGCCCGGTGCGCCTGCGCCCCGGCATTGCCCACCTCGCGCGGCGCGCCGAGGCGGTGATCTTGCCCCTCGCGATCGAGCTTCCGTTCTGGAACGAGCGCAAGCCCGAGGCCCTGGTGCGGTTCGGTCCGCCCTTGGACGCTGAGCCGTTTCATGTAGCCCCTCTCCCCCCGGAACGGGGGGAGAGGATGGGTGAGGGGGGTGCGTCGAGCCCCCTCGCCCCGGCCCTCTCCCGCGCGAGCGGGGGAGAGGGGGGGTGTCGCACCGTGGCAGCCTGGACCGCTGCGCTGGAGCAAGCGCTGGCTTCGTGCATGGACACACTGGCCGCCGCCGCCATGAGCCGCGACCCGGCCCGCTTCCTGACCCTTTTGCGGGGCGAGGCTGGCGTGGGTGGCATATACGACCTGTGGCGCCGGGCCGCCGCCTGGGGTACCGGGCGGCGATTCGACCCCAGCCATGAGGGCGAGGCATGATCCTGGCGGCCATCGCGCTCGCCTGTGCCGCAGTTCCCGCGCTGACCCTGCTCGCCAACCTGCCCCTGTTCCGCACGCCGGCGCCCGCGACTCAACCGCCGCCCCTTTCAGTGCTGATCCCGGCCCGCAACGAGGCCGCGAACATCGAGGCGGCGTGCGGTGCCGTGCTCGCCAGCCAGGGCGTGGAACTGGAACTTGTGGTGCTGGACGACCACTCGGAGGACGGGACCGACCGGATCGTGCGCGCCATCTCTGACCGCCGCGTGCGGCTCGCGCCCGCCCCGCCGCTCCCGCCGGGATGGGTCGGCAAGCAGCACGCCTGCGCCTGCCTGGCCCGGTTGGCGCATCACGAGCTGATGGTGTTCATCGACGCCGACGTGCGGCTCGCCCCAGACGCGCTGGCGCGGGTCGCCGGGTTCATGCAGCGCGGCGATGTCGCATTGGGCAGCGGCTTCCCCGCCGAGATCACCGGATCATGGGCCGAGGGCCTGCTGCTGCCGCTGATTCACTTCCTCCTGCTCGGCTTCCTGCCGCTGCCGGCGGCTCGCTGGAGCAAAGCGGCGGCGCTGGGGGCCGGCTGCGGGCAGGTCATGGCGGCCTGGCGCGATCCGTACCGGCGCGCGGGCGGGCATGGCGCGGTGCCCATGACGCTGCATGACGGGATCACGCTGCCGCGCGCCTTCCGCCGCGCCGGCTTCATGACCGGGGTCTTCGACGCCAGCCGGATCGCCCGCTGCCGAATGTACACCGGCACGCCCGACCTGTTCGCGGGATTGGCGAAGAACGCCACGGAGGGCATGGCGCGTCCGGTGGCGCTGCCGGTCTGGACGGTGCTGCTGGGATTCGGACAGGTTCTGCCGGTGGCGCTGGTGGCCCTGGCGCCGGGTCCCACGAGCATCGCCGCACTAGCGCTTTCGATCGGCTCGCGGCTGGTTCTCGCGGTGCGTTTCGGCCAGCCGGTATGGAGCGCGCTGCTGCATCCGTTGGGCGTGGCGATGCTGCTTGGTGTGCAGTGGTGGGCGCTGCTCCGCGCCGCGCTGGGCCGTCCGGCGGTCTGGCGCGGGCGGTCCTATACGCGCGATGGCGCCGTGATTGAGAGGCGCGACACCCCGGCGTAGGCTCGCCGCCTGTCCGAACGCCGCCAGAGGCCAGCCCATGCGCTTCCCCAGCGTTGCCGCCGCCTTCGCCGCCAGCGCCGAGCGCGACCCAAGCCGCGTGTTCCTGCAGGTGCTGCCCGAGACCGCCGCCGCGTACGGTATAGCGGCGGGCGACATCACCTATGGCGCGGCGGCCAAGGCGATCGCCCGTTTGCGCGACGCCTACGCCCAGGCCGGCTACGGGCGCGGTCATCGTATCGGGCTCATGCTGGAGAACCGGCCGGCCTTCTTCCTGCACTGGTTCGCGCTGAACGGGCTCGGCGTCAGCGTCGTCCCACTGAGCACCGAGTTGCGGCCAACCGAACTTGATTATTTGGTGCGGCACAGCGAGATCGCGCTCGCCGTCTTGGCACGGGGGCTCCGTCCTAGCCTGGCCTGTCCGACCATAACTGAAGACGCATCGGCGCGCCCCGCCACGGCGCGGCTGGACGCGCCGCCGCCGGACGCCGCCGCCGAGTGCGCGCTGCTTTACACATCGGGCACCACAGGGCGGCCCAAGGGCTGCGTGCTGTCGAACCGCTACGTCCTGCGCACGGGCGAGTGGTACAACGGGATCGGCGGCCTCTGCGCCCTGCGCCCGGATGACCGGCTGCTGACTCCGCTGCCGCTGACGCATATGAACGCCATGGCCTTTTCCGCGATGGCGATGATCCTGAGCGGCGGCTGCCTGATCCAGCTCGACCGTTTTCACCCGCGCACCTGGTGGGAGAGCGTGCGCGCGAGCGGCGCGACGATCATCCACTATCTGGGCGTGATGCCGTCGATGCTGATGAGCGCGGCGCCCGACCCCGGCGAGCGGGATCACCGCGTGCGCTTCGGCTTCGGCGCCGGCATCGACCGGCGCCTGCACGCCCTGGCCGAGGCGCGCTTCGGCTTTCCCTGGATCGAGTTATGGGCGATGACCGAAACCGGTGGGGCCGCGGCCACGGGGGCGACCCGGCCGCCGCGCCATGTCGGAGAGGGCTGCATCGGCTGGGCCGAGCCATTCATGGAAGCGCTGGTCGTCGATGACTCGGGCGCACCCTGCCCGCGATACGTGCCGGGCGAGTTCCTGGTTCGCGCCGCCGGCCCCGATCCGCGCGCAGGCTTCTTCACCGAGTACCTGAAGGACGCGGCGGCGACCGCGCAGGCCTGGGCGGGCGGGTGGTTCCACACCGGCGACGTCGTGCGCGCGGACGCGGACGGCACTTTCTATTTCGTCGAGCGCAAGAAGAACCTGATCCGCCGCAGCGGCGAGAACATCGCCGCCGCCGAGGTGGAAAGCGTGCTGCGCCGACACGAATTGGTTGCCGATGTCGCGGTCGCCTCGACGCCGGATGCGACGCGCGAGGAAGAGGTGCTGGCCTGCGTCGTCCCGCGCGCAACCATCCAGCCGGCGCGCATGGCGGAGGCGGCGGAGGCTCTCATGCGGGCGGCGCTGGAGGAGCTGTCCTATTTCAAGGTTCCCGGCTGGGTCGCCTTTCTCGACGCGCTGCCGCTGACCGCGAGCCAGAAGGTCGCGCGCGGGGAGCTCAAGGAGCTGGCCCGCCGGTTGCCGGGGACCGCGTGCTGCATCGACACGCGCGCGCTGAAGCGGCGGGGTGGGTGATTAACCGTCAGCGTCAATCGCTCGCGGCCGCGTTCGTGTCGGAGCCGCGCCTCCTGTCCGCTTCGGTCATCGAGCGTGCCTTAGCCGCTTGCCGGGTCCCTCCATGGGTGATCCACTCAGGCCATGAGCACCGAGCCCGCCATCCCGCGCCCGGCCGCCACCGTCATGCTGCTGCGTGACGGAACGGCGGGGATCGAGGTGTTCATGGTCGTGCGCCATCGGCAAATCGAGTTCGCGTCCGGCGCCTTGGTGTTTCCGGGCGGGCGGGTCGATCCGGGGGACCGCGCCCTGGCCGAGGGGCCGCGCTGCGGCGGACCAGCGGGCCTTGATCCCGACCAGCGCGCGCTGCGCGTGGCCGCGATCCGGGAGGTGTTCGAGGAGTGCGGCGTGCTGCTCGCGCGCCCGCGCGGCGCCACGGGGCTGATCGACGCGCGAAGGCTGCGCGCGATAGCGCCAGGACCGGATTTCGCGGCCATGCTGGAGGCCGAGAACTTGGTGCTCGGGACCGAGTTGCTGACCCGCTTCGCGCACTGGATCACCCCGCCGGCGGTGCCCAAGCGCTTCGACACGCATTTCTTTCTCGCCCGCGCGCCAGCCGACCATCTGGCGGTGCATGACGGGTCGGAGTCGGTCGACTCCGTGTGGATTCAACCGACCCGCGCACTGGCCGAAGCAGCCGAGGGGCGCTGGAAGCTGGTGTTTCCCACCCGGCTCAACCTGCAAAAGCTCGCGCGCTGGAACACAGCGGCGGCAGCGATCGAGGCCGCGCGGGCGGCGCCGATCGTGACGGTCCAGCCCAGGGTGACGCGGACCGAAACCGGGCGGGTGATGCGGATTCCGCGGGAGGCGGGCTATGGCGGGGACACGTTCGAGACGAGCGATCCGGCGGCGATGTAGCTAAAAAGTCCCCTCCCCCCGGCCCCCTCCCGCGAGGGGAGGGGGAGAAGAAGAGCCCCCTCCCCTAGCGGGAGGGGTCGGTCGAGACACCGGGCGAGATGGGTGTCCAACCGGCGCAGCGTCGCCTTCCAGGCATAGCCTTCCTCCATGGCCCGCCGCGCCGCCTCGCCCAGCTTGGGGTGGCGTCCGTCCAGGATCGCGGCCACGGCGCGGGCGGTCTGCTCCGCGCCGTCCGCGACCAGGAGATGCGTTCCCGCTTCGGCCCGCACGCCCTCGAAAGCCTGCGGCGAGGCGACGACCGGACGACCCATGGCCATCGCCTCCAGAACCTTGTTCTGGATGCCCCGCGCCATGCGCAGCGGGCTCACGCAAACGGTTGCGTGCGCGATGTAGGGCTGCACCTCGGGAACCCGTCCGGTCACATGCACGCCGGGAAGGGATGCGAGCTTCTTGGCCGCCTCGGAGGGATTGGCACCGACGATCCAGAAGCGTGGCGCCGCGCCCTGTGCGCGCAAGCGGGGCATCACCTCGGCCGCAAACCAGCCGACCGCGTCGACATTGGGCCAATAATCCATGTGTCCGGTGAAGACGAGGTGCGGGCCGGCGTCGGGGAAAGGATTGGGCCAGGCGCGCGCCGGGGAAAAGGCGTCCAAATCGACGCCGTTCTCAACCCAGTCAATCCGCTCTCCCGCCTCCGGCGCGAGCTCGGCGAAACGGGCGGCCTCCTGAAGGGACACAAACAGTGCCACTGTGCTGGCCGAAGCGGCCCGCCGCTCGAATCTGAGCAGGTTGCGCGCCTCGCGCCGCCAGACGGCGCGCATCGCTCCGCGCTCCCGGCGCGCGTACATGGCCCATTTTTCGGAATCGACATCGACCATGTCCAGGATCGTGGGCAGCCTCGCCCCGAGCACGTACGGCATCATCGCCGCTGTGTAGACGAGCGCCATATCGACGCCCTGAGCAAGCTGGCCCTGAGTCCAGCTTTGCAGCGCGGCGCTCCGGTAGTAGTCGAGCATCAGCGAACGCCCCGGCCGGGCGCGCAGCAGCGCCATCAAGCGTTGCCGGCGGCGGCAGATGGGGAACGCGCCGACCTCGCCGCACAACCGGCGCAGGGCCGCCACCCCGTCCCAATCGGCCGGATCGTCGACCAGGCAGCCCAGGCGGATGTCGAAGCGGTCGGCGAGATGAGCGATGAAGTGATAGGCGCGCAGCTTCTCGCCCTTGTCAGGCGGGAACGGGATGCGATGCGCGAGCAGCAGCAAACGGGGCACGCGGCGTTTCCTTCGCTGAGGCGATCGGGGCGGATCGGTGGACAACCCAGGCCTCGCTGCCTTCCCCTGTCAGCCGGACCGGATAGGTCGGGCTCCCGGCCGCCTGCAAGCAGACAATCAGGCGTCCACGCCGCTCCGGCGGCACCAGGCACATGACGAAGCCGCCGCCGCCCGCGCCGGATACCTTCACCGCCACCGCCCCAGCCGACCGGGCCAAAGCCTCAAGCCGCTCGGTCTCGGCAGTGACGATTCCCTGGGCGGTCGCTTTCTTCGCCTGCCAGGACCGGTCGAGCGCGGTGGCGAACGCCGCGAGGTCGCCGGCGAGCAGGGCGTCGCGCATCGCGGCCACGCCCTCCTTCAGCCGGTGCATCCCGTCCAGCGCTGCCGCGCTGCCGGTGTCGAGGTTGCGCGCCTGCTCGGCGATGATGCGCGCGGAGGCGCGCGCCTGGCCCGAGAAGGACAGCACGAGCGAGGCTTCCAGCTCCCGCGTGATCGCCGGGTCGAGGCGCAGCCTGTCCACCACCACGTCGCCACGCGGCGGGAACCGCATCATGTTCATCCCGCCATACGCGGCGGCGTACTGGCCTTGCCGCCCGCCCGCCAGGCCGAGCTCCCGCCGCTCGATGTCGCAGGCGAGCACGGCGGTTTGGCGCGGCGTGAGCGAGCGGCCGAGGAACGCGGCGTAGGCTTCCACCAGCGCGACGACGAGCGCCGAGGACGAGCCGAGGCCGGAGCCGAGCGGCGCGTCCACCGAGGTCGTCACCGTCAGGGCAAGCGGCACCCCCGCATTGTGGTCGCGCATCATGCGCTCATAGACCCCGCGATGCAGGTCGAGGTCCGAGTCCGGCAGCCGGGGCGCGGGGAGGTGCGTCTCCGTCCGCTCCACGTCGCAGGCATCGAACACGAGCCGGCCATCCGCGCGCGCGGCGACCGAGGCGAAGGCGTAGCGATCGATCGTGGCGTTCAGCACCGCGCCGCCAAAGCGACCCGCGTAGCTTGGCAGGTCGGTCCCCCCGCCAGCCAAGCCCAGGCGCAGCGGCGCCCGCGCCCGCGCCAGGCGCAAGGGCCCGGCGGCGGCGTGGCGCGCTTCGGCGATGAGGGACCGTGCCATCGCGCAACGAATAGCTTGCCAACGATGAACAAACCGCTATCAGGCGGCGTCATGGAGCTGGACGATCATGGCTATGCCGCCGATTTCCTTGCGCGCTCGGCCGCGGCCGCCGCCGCGCTGGCCGCCGACGGACAGGCGCGCGCCGTGCTGGCGCGCATGGCAAAGGCCACCATTGCCGCGATGGGCGCCGGGCGGAAGCTGATGCTGGCCGGCAATGGCGGCAGCGCGGCCGATGCCCAGCATGTCGCGGGGGAGTTCGTCTCCCGGCTGATGTTCGATCGCCCCCCCCTGGCCGCCCTCGCGCTGACCACCGACAGCTCGGCGCTGACCGCCAGCGCGAACGATTTTGGATACGAGTGTGTGTTCGAGCGCCAGATTTGCGCTCTGGCGCGGGAAGGGGACGTGTTTCTCGCCATCTCGACGTCCGGCCGGTCGCCCAACATCCTTCGGGCCTTGGATGCGGCCCGAGCGGCCGGTGTGCTGTGCCTCGGCTTCACCGGCGAGGACGGCGGCGCCATGGCCGATCGGTGCGAGGCGCTGTTCCGGGCGCCGGCACGGGAGACGCCAATCATCCAACAGCTTCACATCACCGCCGCGCATCTATTCTGCGCCTTGGTGGAGCGGGGGATGTTTCCCGAACGCGCGGGGCTCTAGGGAACTGGGCGGATCGTGTCAACGCGCCGTTTGACCCCTTTCGATGACAGTCCCAGTGAGGCGCCGTCCCCATGATCCGCCAATGCGTTATCCTGGCGGGTGGACTGGGCACGCGGCTTGGTGCGCTGGTTGCCACCACGCCCAAGCCCGTCCTGGAGATCGGTGGCCGGCCGTTCCTGTTCTGGCTGATGCGAGAGATGCAGCGCTTCGGCGTCGAGCGGTTCCTCGTCCTCGCGGGCCACCTCGCGGCCGTGCTCGAACGCGAGGTGCGGGCGGCGGCGCCGCTCCTGCCCAAGCGCTGTGAGATCGAGTTCGTCGCCGAAGCGGCTCCGGCCGGCACCGGGGGCGCGCTCCTGGGTGCCGGTGACCGGCTGGACGGGCGCTTCCTGCTTTGCAACGGCGACAGCCTGTTCGATGCCAACCTGGCCCGGCTGTTGGGCGACGCGATGGCCGATCCGCCGAACGTGCTCGGCCGCCTGCTGCTGCGGCGAACGGAGGTTGCGGCGCGCTACGGACTGGTGACGCTCTCAGCGGATCGCGTGACGGACTTCCGCGAACGGCCGGCGCCGGGCGAGGCGGGTGTGGTCAATGCCGGCGTCTATGTCCTGGATCGCCGCATTCTCGGGCACCTGGCGCCTATCTGCTCGCTTGAGCGGGAGGTGCTGCCCGCGCTCGCCGCTTCTGGCGCGCTGCGCGGCACGCAGGCGCCGGGCTGGTTCATCGATATTGGCATCCCGGACGATCTGGCGCGCGCGCGAAACGAGCTGCCCTCCCGCCTCTTCCGTCCCGCGCTATTCCTGGACCGCGATGGAGTGCTGAATATCGATCACGGTTATGTCGGCACGCGGGACCGCTTCGCATGGGTGCCGGGCGCGCGTGAGGCCGTGCGGCTGGCAACCGAGGCCGGCTGGCACGTCTTTGTCGTCACCAACCAGTCGGGCGTCGCGCGCGGCCTGTACGACGAGCACGCTGTGCAGTCGCTGCTGGCTTGGATCGCCGAGGAGATCCGCCTTGCCGGAGGCACGATCGACGACGCGCGCTACTGTCCGTACCACCCCGAGGCGCCGCTCGCGGCGTACCGGCGCGCGAGCGCGTGGCGCAAGCCCGAGCCCGGCATGGTGCGCGACCTGATGCGCGCCTGGGAGCTTGACGCCGCGCACTGCGTGCTGGTGGGCGACCAGCCGAGCGACCTTGCCGCGGCCGCGGCGGCCGGGGTGAAAGGCCACCTGTTTCCTGGTGGCGACCTGCGGCGGTTTGTCGCCCCGCTTGTATCGCGCCCATAAAAAGGCGGGCGGCGCGCCCGGCGCACCGCCCGAAGTTCGTCGCCTGCTGGCGACTGGGGGAGGAAGCCGGCGGCCGGGGGTGCCGGCCGCGGCGACATCCCTTATGGTGAAGGAAAGTTTCTTGATCGTTAAACAAGGTCAGCGATGCAGATACCGAGGCGCACCGGCCCCCTCGTCGGGCTGAAAGTGGTCGAGATCGGCCATTACATCGCCGCGCCATTTTGCACGCGCATCCTCGCTGACCTTGGCGCCGAGGTCATCAAGATCGAGCCGCCGGGCGGCGATCCGGTCCGGGGATGGGGCGCGGCGAAGCAGGGGCATTCCGTCTGGTTCAGCATCCATGGCCGCAACAAGCTCTCCGTCACGCTCGACCTCAAGCGGCAGCGCGACCTGGCGCTCGCCCTCGCGGCGCGGGCCGACGTGCTCGTGGAGAATTTGCGCGCTGGACAACTCGAGCGGCTGGGCCTGGGTCCGGAGGTGCTTCACAAAACTAATCCGCGTCTCGTGATCGCGCGCATCTCCGGCTACGGGCAGGATGGCCCGTATCGCGACAAGCCCGCCTTTGGCGCCATTGGGGAGGCGATGGGCGGCATCCGCCACCTCACCGCCTATCCGGCGGGCGCCACCAGCCTGCCACCGCCGCGCTGCGGCATCTCGATCAGTGACGACCTGGCCGGGCTCTACGCCGCGATCGGCCTTCTCGCCGCGGTGTGGCAGCGCGACGCGGCCGGAACTGGGCGCGGCCGGGTGGTGGACGTCAACCTCGTCGATAGCGTGTTCAGCCTTATGGAGGGGATGCTGCCCGAGTACGCCCTGGATGGGCGCGTGCGCCAGCCGGCGGGCGCCGCCATCGCGACCGCCGCGCCGACCAACACCTATCCGTGCGCCGACGGCAAGTGGCTTTGCATCGCCGGCAACTCTGACCTGATCTTCGCCCGGATGATGGCCGCCATCGGCCGTCCCGACCTCGCCGCCGATCCGGCCTACGCCACCAACCCTGCCCGCTGCGCCCATCGCGAGACGCTCGATGAGGCCATCGCCGCCTGGACGCGGACCCTTCCCGCGGCCGAGGCACAGGACCGGCTCGAGGCCGCCGATGTGCCCTGCTCGCGTCTCTATGACATCGCCGACTGCGCCAACGATCCGCATTTCCGCGCCCGCGGATCGGTCCTGTCCGTGAGCGACCCGCTGATCGGCCCGACCCTGCATTTCGGCCCGGCGATCCGTCTGGACGGCGATCCGCCCGAGGCGGTGATCGGGTGGACTGGTCCGGCGCCCGGCGCGCACACGGAGTACGTGCTGAACGAGCTGCTCGGCCTGCCGGACGCGCCACCCCGCGAATAACCGGGGTTTAAGCCGCGCGCCGCCAAACACCGCTTGCGTCCCGCCGGGCCGCGCGCCATCACTAGCAAGGGCGCGCGGCCCAGAAGGTTCGCGTCAGGAGGGATCATGGGCAGTTTTAGCATTTGGCACTGGATGGTGGTGCTGATGGTCGTTCTGCTGCTGTTCGGCAGCGGCAAGGTCAGCACGCTGATGGGGGACTTCGCCAAGGGCATCAAGTCGTTCAAGAAGACCATGGCTGACGACGACGACGCGTCGATGACCCCTGCGAACGTCGAGCGCCCGACCACGATCGCCGCGCCGCAGCAGCCCGCTACTGCCACCCGCGCGACAGAGACCGTCGGCGCTCCGCACAATTGATCGCGTGCCGCCGGCCAAAGGACCGGCGGTTGCCTAGCTTGACACTGCAACACGGGTGGATTCCGTTAGACCTCTAACGGAGACACGCTATGCCCGCTCAGCGCCTTTCGCCGACCCCGCGGACTGTGCGCTGGGGGATGTTCGACGCGGCGTTTCCGCCGCTGGTCACCATCGCCTCCGGCGAGACTGTCGTCATCGAGACTGTGTCCGGCGGTCCTGAGGTCATGCCCCCGCCCGAGGCCGGCCTTGTGATCCCGACGGCGCTCACGGCGATCCACAACGCGGGACTGCCGCGGCTGGGCAGCCACATCCTGACCGGTCCGGTCGCGGTCGCGGACGCCGAACCGGGCGACATGCTCGAGGTGCGGATCGACCGGATCGAACTCGGCGCCGATTGGGGCTATTGCGGCTTCCGCCCGCTCGCCGGAACCCTGCCCGAGGACTTCCCGGAGCGTTTCCTAAGCCACATCGCGGTGGACCGCGCCCGCGGAACGTGCCGTCTGCCGTGGGGCATGGAACTGCGGCTCGCGCCGTTCTTCGGCGTGATGGGCGTCGCTCCGCCGCCAGAGTGGGGTGTCATTTCCACGGTCGAGCCGCGCGCCCATGGCGGGAATCTCGACAACAAGGAGCTGGGCGAGGGCGCGCGCCTGTTCCTGCCCGTTTTCGTCCCCGGCGCCAATTTTTCGGCGGGCGACGGCCACGGAGTCCAGGGCGATGGCGAGGTGTGCATCAACGCGCTCGAGATATGCCTGACCGGCACCTTCACCCTGGTCCTGCACAAGGGCGGCGGGGCACGCGATCCACTGCTGCGCTATCCGCGCGCCGAAACGGAGACGCATTTCATCAGCATGGGGATGCACGAGGATCTGGACCTCGCCCTAAAGACGGCGCTGCGCGAGATGATCGCCTTTATCACCGGGCGCACCAACCTCTCCCGCCAGCAGGCCTACCAGCTCTGCTCGCTCGCGGTCGACTTCCATGTGACCCAGAGCGTGAATCGGGAAAAAGGAGTACATGGCTTGCTTTTCAAGCACTTATTGGTGTAGTCTCAAGTTGTCCACAAGTTTTTTCGTCTAGCGTGCATTGTTCCGTTGCTCCGTCACCAAAAGGCAAGATACCGTATCTAGCGTACCGAGCTACTGGAGACCCCAAAATGGAGTGGACGGACGAGACCATCACGCGACTGCGTGCGTTGTGGGCAGAAGGACATTCCACCGCCGAGATAGGTCGCCGGCTGGGCATTTCGAAGAACGCGGTGGTTGGTAAGGCGCACAGGCTCGACTTGGCGGCGCGGCCGTCGCCGATCCGGCCTGCGCCCGAGGGTTCTCGCCCTCGTCCTCCCGCGCGCCGCGGTACTGGCCCGACGTTGCCGCCGCTTGCCAGCACCCGCCCCATGTCGCTCGCCGGGACAGGTCCCAGCGCCGCGCGCGCGCCCGGCCCCGCGACGGCGCGCAGCTTCGGCGCCCTCGCGCTGAAGACCCCGGCCGCTCCCCAGACCGCCGCGGCTCCGGCCCCGCGTCTCGCGGCGGTCGCGCCTCGGCCTTATGGCCGGATCGTCACCTGCTGCTG
Source organism: uncultured Pseudomonadota bacterium (assembly GCA_963818725.1). Taxonomy (GTDB): domain Bacteria; phylum Pseudomonadota; class Alphaproteobacteria; order Acetobacterales; family Acetobacteraceae; genus DATFDN01. The sequence continues at coordinate 686,564 of CAWFTU010000002.1, forward strand.
GCCGATTGGCGAGCCGGGAACCCGGACATTCCGTTTCTGCGACGCCGAATCGATGCCCGGCAAGCCGTATTGCACCGAGCATGCGGAGCTGGCCTATGTGAAGGTGCGCGACCGGCGCGAGGACGCCGCCTGAGAGGCGGTGCGGAGCAACGCGCTGCAACGAGGCAGAACGTTACCGCAACTTGCCCCCAAAGCCTTGTGCTGAAGCGGCCGTGTTTATGGAAGGACAACGGAACGGCCGCCTTTGCGTGGTTCACCCTACTAGGCCGCCGCCAGTTCGCGCGCGCTGGCGAACACAGCGTCACGCGCCGTGCCGAGCAACGCCTCTGCCCGCGTGACCGCGTCCTCGTCCACGGCAAGCGCCGCCGTCCGGTGTTCGAGCATGTCTCGAATTGCCGCCGGTGCTGGCCCGCCGGTCAGAGTGCGGCGACGGATATTTTCAGCCGGGTCCAGGGCCGCGCGCACGGCATCCGCCGATAGGCCGAGCCGCCGTCCGAACAGCGTGTCGGCGGCGCGGTCGAGATCGGCTCCGGTGATCGCGGTGGCGACGCGTCCGGCGCCGATCGCCTCGGCAACAGCGCTCGCGACGACATTATGGGCCATCCGGAAGGACAGGCCGGTCTCGCGTACGATCACGTCGGCCAGCTCGGTCGCCGTGCCGTACCCTTCCTCGGCGAGGCGCCGCATCGGCTCGGCATTCACGGTCATCGCGCCGAGAACGTCCGCGCACAGATCAAGCGCGCGCCGCGTTCGCTCCGCCGCGTCCACCGCCGGCTCGTTCAGCGCGCTCACCCCGGCGCTGACATCCGCGAAGGCGGTGTTCTTGCTTGCCGAAAGAGCGGCGGTGAGCGCGCCCGTCACCATCGCGCACGCCGCCTTGACATGCTCCAGGGCGGCCGGGTTCTTCTTCTGCGGCATGATGCTGCTGACCGAGCAGTGCTCGTCACCCAGCTCGATGAAGCCGTACTCGTAGGTGCTCCAAGCCTGGAGGTCGGTCGCCAGGCGCGACAGGCCGGTCATCAGCACCGCGAACGCCGAAACCGCCTCGTGGGCATCGTCGCGGCTGGCGACCGCGTCATAGGCCACTTCGACCAAGCCATCAAAGCCGAGCGCGGCGGCGGTTCCCTCGCGATCCAGGGGAAAGGCGGTGGTGGCCAGGGCGCCGGCCCCGAGCGGGCAACGGTTTGTGCGCCTGAACGCCGCCTCGCAACGGGCGAAATCGCGCGCCAAGTGGTCAGCAAAGGCGAGCAAGTAGTAGCCCAGTGTAATCGGCTGCGCGTGCTGCCAATGCGTGTAGCCGGGCATCACCGTGTCCGCCTGCTTGCGAGCGAGCGTCAGGACCGTGCGGCGCAGCGCATTCAGGCTCTGCATCACGTGCAGCATCAGGACGCGCAGCGTCATGTGCCACGTGGTCACGTGCAGGTCGTTGCGGCTGCGCCCAGTGTGGAGCCGTCCGCCAACGTCCGCACCCAGCCTGGCTGTCAGGTACCGCTCGACATAGGAATACAGATCCTCGAGCGCGTGATCGATCGCCAGCACCTCCGGGCCGGCCTCGTGCAAGTCGAGCAGCGCCGCCAGAATGCGCCGCGCATCCGCGTCGGCGACAATGCGCTGGCGGTGGAGCATCTGACAATGCGCCAAGTGAACCCAGATTTCAGGGCCGAATTGGTACCTGAAGTCCCGCGCCAGGCTCGGCTTGTAGTGGCTCTCGACCATGGTGGCGGCGGGCGGCTTCTTCACTCGCTCCCGGATCGAGACATACTGCGGCATGATATGCTCCGTTACCCGCGAATGACAGCTTGAATGCGGAGGCCAAGCAGGGTCAAGATAACAGGATGTTTCAGGGACAGACCTCCTCAGGGGTCGAGCCCGCCTCGCCGTCGCGCCGCTTCGCGGAGGTCTTTGCCGCGCTCGATCTTGGAACGAACAACTGCCGGTTGTTGGTTGGCGTGCCAGCCGGCAACGGATTTCGCGTTCTGGACAGTTTCAGTCGCATCGTCCGTCTAGGCGAGGGGCTGCATCACAACGGCCGGTTGAGCGAGGCTGCCATGACCCGCGCGCTGGCAGCCCTGCATGCCTGCGCCGGGCGATTGCAGCACCGGAACCTGCGCGGCGTGCGAGCAATCGCGACGGAGGCCTGCCGTCAGGCCGAGAACGGCGCGGAGTTCCTGCACCGGGTGAGAGCCGAGACCGGCCTTGATATCAACGTGATCTCCGCCCGCGAAGAGGCGGAGCTCGCGCTCGAGAGCTGCGCGCAGCTGCTGACCGGGAACGCGAGGCGCGCCTTGTTGTTCGACATCGGCGGCGGCTCGACCGAACTTGCCTGGGTGCGCCTCGACGCGACCCGCCCACCAGCCCTCATCGGCTACGTGTCGCTGCCGGTCGGCGTCGTCACGCTGGCCGAGCGGTATGCCGGGCATACATTTTCCCGGGCGGGTTTCGATGCCATGGTCGAGGACATCGCCGCCCGCCTTGCTCCGTTCGAGACGGTCCACTGCATCAGCCGCGAGATCCGGCAGGGCGGCGTGCTCCTGCTTGGCACAAGCGGCACGGTGACCACGCTAGCGGGCATCGCGCTCAACCTGCTCCGCTACAGCCGCCCCCTGGTGGACGGCACGGTGTTGACCCGTGAGGAAGCGGGCACTGCCCTCGAGCGGCTATGCGCCATGGGCCGCGCCGGGCTGGAGCAGAACCCATGTGTCGGGCCGGACCGGGTGGAGTTCGTGCTGCCGGGCTGTGCGATCTTCGCGGCCATCGCCCGGCTATGGCCGGCGCCCAAGCTCGTCGTCGCCGACCGGGGCCTGCGGGAGGGGATGCTGCTGCGCATGATGCGCGGCAGCGGCCAGCGCCCGAACCGTCGGAACGGTCACTGGCCTCGGAGACCGTGACCCGGTCCGCATCGCCGCCTCCGCGCGGACTCAGCGTCGGCGTGCGCACCAGCCGCGGCCGCAGCACAAGCTCTCAGCGGTGGCTCGCGCGCCAGCTCAACGATCCGTACGTGCAGGCCGCGCGCCGGGGGGCTGGCGCTCGCGCGCCGCGTTCAAGCTGATCGAGCTGGATGACCGCTTCCATTTGATCCAGCGGGGCGCGCGCGTTCTGGACCTCGGCGCGGCACCAGGCGGCTGGACCCAGGTGGCGGCCCGGCGCGGGGCCGGGATCGTTGTCGGCGTCGATCTGCTGACGATGGACAAGGTGCCCGGCGCCACGCTGATCCAGGGCGATTTCCAAGACGAAGCCATGCCGGCCCGCCTGGCCGAGGCCCTGGGCGGGCCGGCCGACCTCGTGCTGTCCGACATGGCCCCGAACACCACGGGCCACGCGGCGACCGATCACCTGCGCATCATGGCGCTCGCCGAGCTGGCGCTGGACTTCGCCCTAAGAGTTCTGGCGCCGGGCGGGAGCTTCGTCTGCAAGGTGTTCCAGGGCGGGTCGGAGCGGCAGATGCTGGATCGGATGAAGCGCGCCTTCACCCAGGTCCGCCACGCCAAGCCGCCGGCCAGTCGCAAGGAGTCGAGCGAGCTATACGTGGTGGCGACAGGGTTTCGCGGCCGGTGATATCTCTGAGCGAAAGAGCGGCTTCCGTTTGAAGAAGCGCATGTCCGCGAGGTTCGAGCGTTGATCGAATGCGGCTTCATTGAGGGAGGATTTATCCCTTGTCCCCGGCGATCTTGCGCGGCCTACCACCCCGCTTTCCGTTCTCGCGCGAGGCGGCAGCCTTAACGGCACTGCGGATCCGTCCCCCGACAGCGCCGAGCTGCGCGGCCATCCACCGCTTGGAGCCGAGCACGCCCTCCAGCAACGCCGGAATGTAGAGATCCGCGTCGAGCTTTGGGAAGTGGATGCCGAGGCCGAATGCCTCCACTTCAATCGCCTTGAGATCTTCGGCTGAGGCGTTCTGCAATCCTTCAACGTCGCGAGGGGCGAAGCCAAGTTCCACCCCTGTCGTCAGCCGCACGATGACACGGTTGCGTCCGGCGTCGTAGTGCGCGCTCACGGCTCGCGGGCCTTGCATTCGCGCCTCGCCGCGCGCCTTGGCCGCCTCGAATTGCTCCCTGGTCAGTTCAGTCATGGAACCGCCTCCACCCATCCATCAGCACCCCCCGGTGCTCGGCGACCAACCGCAAGACCTGCCGGGCCTCGTGCTCGCCGCAGCCGATCACCTCCCGCACCTCCGGCCCGAGAAGGTTGACCACCACCACCCAGCCAGGCCCGAGAACATGGACATGCGCGGGCGGATGGTCATTGGGGTATATCGCGATCCGCCAGCCGCCGATGCGCAGGACCGTGGGCATAAACCGATCCTATCAAAACCCAAGCGGTCAGGAAAAGGAATTGAGCGAGCTTTACGGAGTGGCGACGGAGTCTCGCGGGCCGCGTGCCGCCCCTTGATGTCCCGGTTCACCGTGCCGAAGGCCGGAGCGGCTGTTCAAGGGCCGCACGACCTCACTGTTGAAGCCCTGATGAAACGCGACCCGGTTGAAGCCTGGCCTGCCCGTGCAGATTGTCGGCGCGGCCCGAGCAAGTGTTCAGAGCATGGCACCAGGCAATCGAGCAACAACCGCGGCTGGCCTCGGTGAGGCGGTCTAGGCGCGTAGGGAGGCGACGGCTCTGATCGGATGGCCTGGCCTCGCTGTGGAACTGCATACGGCGCTGGCGTTCGCCACGGCCTTCTTGCTCGGTGCCCTGATCGGCTTCGAGCGGCAATGGCGCCAGCGCACGGCGGGCCTGCGCACCAACGTGCTGGTCGCCTTGGGCGCGGCCGCCTTCGCCGATCTCGGCCTGCGCCTCCACGGGGTCGAGGGCGGCACCCAGATCGTCGCCTACGTCGTCAGCGGCATCGGCTTCCTCGGCGCCGGCGTGATCCTCAAGGACGGTGCCAATATCCGCGGCTTGAACACGGCCGCGACCCTGTGGTGCTCCGCCGCCGTGGGCACGTTCTGCGGCACCGGCCTGCTCGCCGAGGCTGCGCTGCTGACGGCCGCCGTGCTGGGCGCCAACACGCTCCTCCGCCCCCTCGTGAACTGGATCAATCGCCGGCCCATTGCCGCGGGGATGACCGAGGCGCTGTACCAGGTGCACGTCATCTGCCGCCCCGATGCCGTGTCCGAGGTGCGCGACTTGATCGACGCGGAGCTGAGCGGGGCGAATTACCCGGTGCGCACGGTCGAGACGCTCTCTGATAGCGAGGGGCAGGTCGAACTCGCCGCCGCTCTGGTGCCGACCACGGCCGACCCTGCCGAGCTGGACGCGGTCGTGGCGGCGCTGGAGCGCTCGCCGCTCGTCAGAATCCGCGACCTAGACCGTGAGCACGACGGCGTAGGGGCAGGACCTCGCTTGCGTCCGCGCCCGTCGCGGCCTATGAGGAGCCGCCAAGGTCGGGCAGCCGGCGCCAGGCGCGGGCGCCCGCAGCGCGAAAGGCTCGCCCGTCCATGGCTCCCGATGCTCCCACTCCCGCCAACCTGCGCATCGAGGAGGCCCTGGCCTTCGATGATGTCCTGCTGGTTCCCGCCTATTCCCAGGTGGTGCCGACCGAGACCGACACGCGCACCCGCCTGACGCGAGAGATTCCGCTCAATATCCCGCTTGTCTCGGCCGCGATGGACACGGTGACGGAGAGCGACATGGCAATCGCGATGGCGCAACTGGGCGGGATTGGCGTGATCCACAAGAACATGGATCCCGAGGCGCAGGCCGGACAGGTGCGGCAGGTCAAGAAGTTCGAGTCCGGCATGGTGATCAATCCCGTCACCATCCACCCGGACGAGACATTGGCCGACGCCCGCGCCCTCATGAGCCGGTTCCACATCAGCGGCATCCCGGTGGTCGAGCGCGGCACCGGCCGGCTGGTCGGCATCCTGACGAACCGCGACGTGCGGTTCGCCACCGACCCTGGCTTGCGCGTCTATGAGCTGATGACGCGTGAAAATTTAATCACGGTGAACGGCGATGTTGGACCGGACGAGGCCCGCCGGCTGCTGCATCGCCACCGGATCGAGAAGTTGTTGGTGGTGGACGACGCCTATCGCTGCGTCGGGCTGATCACCGTGAAGGACATGGATAAGGCGCAGGCGCATCCGCTGGCCAACAAGGACGCGCTCGGCCGGCTGCGCGTGGCCGCCGCGACCGGTGTTAGCGCGGCGGGGGCGAGCCGGGCGCGGGCGCTGATCGAGGCCGAGGTGGACGTGATCGTGGTGGACACCGCGCACGGGCACTCGCGAGGCGTCCTGCAGGCGGTGGAGGCGATCAAGAGCTTCTCCAACTCGGTCCAGGTCGTGGCCGGGAACGTGGCCACGCCCGAGGGCGCGCTGGCGCTGATCGAGGCGGGGGCCGACGCGGTGAAGATCGGCATCGGGCCGGGCAGCATCTGCACCACGCGCGTGGTCGCTGGCGTCGGCGTGCCGCAGTTCACGGCGGTGCTGGAGTGCGCCGCCGCTTGCCGGGAACGGGATGTGCCCGCCATCGCCGATGGCGGGATGCGCAATTCCGGCGACATCGTGAAGGCCATCGCCGCCGGGGCGGACAGCGTCATGATGGGCGGCCTGCTCGCCGGGACGGAGGAGGCGCCGGGCGAGGTCTTCCTCTACCAGGGCCGCTCCTACAAGTCGTACCGCGGCATGGGCAGCCTGGGCGCCATGGCGCGCGGCTCGGCCGACCGCTACTTCCAGCAGGACATCAAGGATCAGCTCAAGCTGGTTCCCGAGGGAATCGAGGGCCGCGTCGGCTACAAGGGGCCGGTCTCGGCGGTGGTGCATCAACTCGTGGGCGGGCTGCGCGCCGGCATGGGCTACACGGGCTGCCAGCGGATCGAGGATCTGCACCGCCATGCAAGGTTCCGCCGCCTGACGGGTGCCGGCCTGCGCGAGAGCCATGTCCATGACGTGGCGATCACCCGCGAGGCACCAAACTACCGACAGGAGTAGGGCGGTGACGCGTGTCGCGGTTTTCGACGCCTACGGCACCCTACTCGATGTGGACGCGGCGATGCGCGCCCACGCCGGGCGGCTTGGGCCGGACTGGCAGCGCATCAGCCAGGAGTGGCGCACCAAACATGTCGAGTACACCTGGGTGCGCAGCCTCGCCGGGCCGACACTGCATCGCGACTTCTGGCAGCTCGCGCGGGACTCTCTGGCCGTGGTGGCCGCCCGCCACGGCATCGGTGATGCCGCCTTGCTGGAGGATGTGCTGCGATCCTATCGCCGGCTCGACGCCTTTCCCGAGGTGCCCGACATGCTGCGCGGGCTGAAGGCGAAGGGGTTCATGCGCGCTATCCTGTCGAACGGAGAGCCGGCAATGCTGGCCGAGGCGGTGCAGGCCGCCGGCGTCGCCGACTTGTTGGACGATCTCCTGAGCGTCGAGGCGGTCGGCGTGTACAAGCCCGATCCGCGCGTCTACCGCTTGGCGACCGAACGCTTCGGCGTGTCCGCTTCCGAGATCGCGTTCTTTTCGTCCAATCCGTGGGACGCCTTTGGGGCACGGAGTTTCGGATTCCGGGTTTTCTGGGTGAACCGCGCGGGCCAACCGGACGAATACGAGCTACGGAGCAGCGTCACTGAATTGCGGGATTTGAGGAACGTGCCGCTGGAACGCCCAGGGGAGCGGGCCTAGCTTCCGGCTATGGATGTGACAACGCAGAACGTGGTGGAAGAGCACCCCGCCAATGTGGCGGAACTGCTTGATCAAGTGGGACGCACCGCGTTCGCCTGCGGCGGTAGGGTTGCCGCTTCTCCCTGAGACGTGACACCCGCCGCCCGTCTCGCCGCTTCGATCGACCTGCTCGCCGTGATCGAGGCAGCGCCCAACCGTCCAGCCGACGCCGTTGCCAACGACTTCTTCCGTGCCCGCCGTTTCATTGGATCGGGGGACCGGCGGGCCGTCTCCGGCCGCGTCTGGCGTATCTTGCGCGCGTGGCGCCGGCTGAGCTGGTGGCTCGCGCGCGGCGGGTGCGATCCGGAGCCCCGGCTTCTGGTCGGTGCCTCGCTGCTGACCGAGAACTGGCACCTGTCCGGGTTGGAGCAAACCTTCTCAGGCGGGCGCTTCGCTCCCGCGCGGCTCTCCACCACTGAGCGCGGGGCGCTTGCTCGAATCGAGGGCCACACGCTCGATCACCCGGACATGCCCGAACCGGTGCGACTGGAAGTGCCGGACTGGATCGCACCCCGCCTGGAGGCCCGCTTCGGCAAGGCGCTGTCCGCCGAGGCGGCGGCGTGGATCATCCCGGCCCCGCTCGACTTGCGGGTGAACCTGCTGAAAGCGACACGCGAGCAAGCGCGGGAGGCGCTCGCGGCCGAGGGGATCGAGGCGACCGAAACCCCGATCTCGTCCTGGGGACTGCGAGTCGCGGAGCGCCGGGCGGTGACGACCGGGGCAGCCTTTCGATCGGGACTGGTGGAGATCCAGGACGAGGGTAGTCAGATCGTCGCCTTCCTGGCCGATGCGCGGCCCGGGATGCGAGTGGGCGATCTGTGCGCTGGTGCTGGCGGCAAGACGCTCGCTTTGGCGATGACGATGGCCAATCGCGGATACCTGCTGGCCTGTGACGTGTCCGCCCCGCGGCTTGAGGCCGCGGTCCGCCGGCTGCGGCGGGCCGGGGTTTCCAACGTCGAGCAGCACCTTCTGGCCGCCGGAGACAAGCTGGTCAAACGACGGGCCGGCAGCTTCGACCGGGTACTGGTGGACGCTCCCTGCACCGGCACCGGAACATGGCGCCGCAATCCGGACGCAAGGCGACGCCTGACCGAACAGGATTTGGCCGAGCTCCGTGTCAAGCAGGAAGCAGTCCTGGATACCGGCGCAAAACTTGTTCGCACTGGCGGGAAGTTGATCTACGCTACATGCTCTTTTCTCTTGGAGGAGAACGAGCAGCCCGTGTCCGCCTTCCTGGACCGCCATCCCGATTTTTCGCCGGTTCCCACCCAGCGTGTCTGGGCCTTACCGAGTCCCGCGCCTGAGCATGGCGGGTTTCTGGCGCTCACTCCGGCCCGCCATGGGACGGACGGGTTTTTCGTCGCCGTGCTGGAGCGCCGCGAGGGGTCGTCGCCATGATCGCCATCCGGCGTGCCCGGCCGGCCGACGCGCCCGGGATCGGGGCGGTCCATGTCGCCGCCTGGCAAAGTGCATATCCGGGCATTCTTCCCGACGATTACCTGTCCAGAATGTCGGCCAGGCGCCAAGCAGCGCATTACGAAGCCGCGATCCGAATGGGGGAGGGCGTCCATGTCGCCGTGGCGTCGGGTCTCGACGTGCCAGAGGGCTCGGCGCCCCGCCTCGTCGGCTTCGCCACATCTGGGCTCGCGCGCTGGAGCGAGGTCATGGGGCGGCGCCTCGCCGATGGCGAGATCGCGACCCTGTACGTGCTGGATGACTGGCGCGATCGTGGCGTTGGCCGCCGCTTGGTCCGCGCCGCGGCCGCGTCGCTCTTGGAAGACGGCTGCCGCACGCTGTTCCTGTGGGTGCTCCGCGACAACCCGAGCCGCTGGTTCTACGAACGACTTGGCGGGCGTGCGATGGCCGATGCCGCGATCATGGTCGGCGGCCGCTGGGTGATGCAGACCGCCTTCGTATGGGATTCGATTGAAAAGCTGTTGGAACAGAGCGCGCGGGCCAAACAATAACCGTCGCAGGAACTCGCCGACCGGACTTCGCCTTTTGGCCCAGCCCTGGCTACCAAGCGGCCAGCGAGGCTCTGGAGGCGGGTGCGGGCCCGCCTCCAGCAGTGAAAAACCTGCGGGCACCGCGGCCGTCTCCACCGGAGGGGGCGCGGCTTCGATGGGTCGCCCGGCGCGCCGCCCCCATTCCGTTGCGTCCCACATCAGGCGCGGGTCGAAGCTGCGCGCCGCGAGCATGGAGATCACCACCACGGCCAGGAACGCGGGCGAGCCGCCATGCACCTGGATATGCGCGATTCCCCCGAACTGCACCATCGGCGCGAACACGAGGACCGTGAACGGGTCGAGGTTCGACCAGCGCCCGACGGCGTGAACCACGCGAAAGACGCGGGTCTTTAGATTGAGGCGCCGGGTCGAGTGGTGGCGGACGGAGTTCATGAACCAGGTCAGCCCGACCAGCTTGAACACGGGGATGCCGATGCTGGTGCAAAAGATCAGCACCCCGAGGGGGGCGTAGCCGTTGTCGAACAGCAGCATGATGCCGGCGAAGATCGTGTGCGGATGCGGCACGCCCAATTCGTAGTACGCGCTCATGGGGAAGAAGTTCGAGACTGGCAGCAGCGCCCAGCCGGCGATGACAAGTGCGCGGCAACGGAGCATCGCGCGCGGCTTGCGCCGGTACAGGCGGGCCTGGCAGCGCGGACAGCGCCCACCTATCAGCCGGGCTGGCAGGACCAAGTCGCAGGTTGTGCAGCCGATGCAATCCGCTCCCGGATCGATGTGGGGCCTTGCGATCAGGCGCCAGACCGCCCGCCTGTCCAGGCAGGCACGAGTCAGCATCGTCATGAAGCCGGCGCCGAACAGGCACCAGCCCCCGGCGTCGATCCGCACCGGGATCAACGCTTCCACGCGCCCCCAGCCAATGGTCGCGCCCAGCAGCAACACGTCCGCCATGGCCCAGGCGTCGAGCAGTTCGGCGTACCGGAAGGCTGGCCCCATCCAGGCATCATGCCGGCCAAGCCTGATCGTGGTGAGCACGATGACCAGCAGGCCGAAGCGCACGAAAGGGAGGACGATCCCCTCGAGCGCGCAAACGACGGCCATCAGCGGCCAGCCTTGGGACCAGACGGTTTGCACTCCCGAAAACAGATGTGTGCTGGAAACCAGTCCGGCCGGTGCGCGGACCGTCAGCAGGGTCATCGTATTGGCTGGGAGCAGCAGCACTAACGTCGTCAAGGCGCAGGCGAGCGTACCTCTGACGCTGCGGCCCGTTGTCCGTTCCAGCACGTCGGCGCATCGCACGCAGGCGATCCTGCCCCGCTTGGGCGGGGGTGGCATGACCTGGATCGTAGCGCAATGCGGGCACGCGATAAGGGGCGCGGACAACGCGATCAGGTTCCCGTAACGATACCAAACGTTAACTGCGTCACCTTGCCTCCCGTTCGCCAATACCGCCAAATGCGCCGGGATGAGGAGGGCGCCATGGGGCAGGTTGATGGCAAGGCGGCGATCATCACCGGAGGGGCGTCAGGCATAGGCGCGGCCTGCGCCCGGACCCTGGCGCGCGAGGGGGCGCAGGTGTTGGTTACCGACCTAGACCCGTCGGGTGAGGCAATAGCGTCTGAGATCGGCGGGTTTTTTATCCGCCACGACGTGACTGACGAGGAAGGTTGGCCGGCCGTGATCCGGACGGCGGAGGAACGGTTCGGCGGCCTGCACGTGATGGTCGCCAACGCTGGCATCGGCGTCATGGCAACCGTGGTGGAGATGAGCCTCGCCGACTGGCGCCGGCAGATGGCGGTCAATGTGGACGGGGTGTTCCTCTCGGTAAAGCACGCCATCCCGGCAATGATCCGGGCCGGAGGCGGATCGATCATCATCATGTCCTCCGTGGCCGGGCTGCGCGGCTCGGCCGGGCTCGCCGGCTACAGCGCCACCAAGGGCGCAGTGCGGCTGTTCGCCAAGTCGGTGGCGCTGGAGTGCGCGCAGGCGGGCAATCGCGTGCGGGTGAACTCGGTTCATCCCGGCGTGATCGACACCCCAATCTGGGACAAGCTGCCGGCGGGCGGCAACGCCAAGGTCGATCCCAACGCCATCGCCGCCGAACAGGTGCCGATCGGCGAGGCGGGCCAGCCGGAGGACATCGCCAACGGGGTGCTGTATCTTGCCTCCGACGCCGCCCGGCACGTGACCGGCTCGGAGCTTGTCATCGATGGCGGCATGACCGCCGGCCGCGTGCGCCGCCTCGCGCACTAACTATCTGGAACTATCGGGGGAAGCCATGATCCACGTCGTCGCCATCATCACCGCGAAGCCAGGCCAGCGCGACGCAATCCTGGAGGCGTTCCGCGCCAACATGCCGGCGGTCCACGCCGAGCAAGGCTGCATCGAGTACGGCCCGGCCGTGGACGCCGAGGGAATTGGCAGCTTCCAGACCAAGTTCGGGCCGGACACCTTCGTCGTGCTCGAAAAATGGGAGAGCCCGGAGGCGTTGGCGGCGCACGCGCGCGCGCCGCACATGCAGGCGTACGGGGCCAAGACCAAGGACATGATCGCGAGCCGGGTGATCCACGTGCTCTCGCCTGCGGGCTGATTCCTCGCCCATCTTGCGGGAGGGGGCAGCGTCACCCGATCGGCGGGTGCCGCGCCTCCAGCCCAGCCGCCCGCTCATAGGCGGCCGCCACCCGGTACACCAGCGCCTCCTCGAAGTACCGGCCAACGAACTGCACCGAGAGCGGGAGTCCGTCGCGCGACAGCCCGGCCATCATGGCGAGAGCCGGGTGGCCGGTGACATTGAACGGCGCGCGCGCCTGGCGCGGGTAGGTGCGGCTCGTCTCCGCCGCGTCCTCGATGCGCGTCGGCGGGTCCATGGAGCTGACGCAGAGCAGCACATCCACCTCGCGCAGCACGTCCTCGACCGCCGCGATCATCTGCGCGCGCCGGCGCTGGGCGCCGACATAGTCGCTCGCGGAGAGGAAGGCGCCCGCCAGCAGGCGCTGACGCGACAGTTGCCCGTAATCGCCGGGGCGCTCCCGCAGCCAGGGAGCGTGGACCGCATAGGCCTCGCTGGCCAGGATCACCCGGTTGACGGCGGCGAACTCGTTGAGGTTGGGCAGGGTCACGGTGCGCGCCGCCGCGCCCGCGTCCGCGAGAAGCCGCGCGGCCTCCTCCAGCGCTGCCGCAACCTCGAAGTGCGCTGGCATGTCCTCCTCGTGGAAGTGGCGGACGAAACCGATGCGCAGGCCCTTTACGCGATGATTGAGCTCACGCCCGAAATCTCGCGCACGGCTTGGCGCGCTCGCCGGGTCGGCGGCGTCGTGGCCGGCGATCACGTTGAGGAGCAGGGCATTGTCGGCGACGCCGCGTGTCATCGGCCCGACATGGTCAAGCGTGTAGGACAGTGGGAAGACGCCCTGCCGTGACACCAGTCCATAGGTCGGCTTCAGCCCGACAATGCCGCAGCAGCTCGCCGGGTTGCGCACCGAGCCGCCGGTGTCCGTGCCGAGCGCCAGCGGGAACAGTCCCGCTGCGACACCGGCCCCGGAGCCCGAGGACGATCCGCCGGGATGGTGCGCCGGATTCCACGGGTTGCGCGCGGGCGGGAACGGCAGGTCGAAGCTTGGGCCGCCGAGGGCGAACTCATGGGTGGACAGCTTGCCCAGCACGATCGCGCCAGCTCCGCGCAGGCGCGAGACAGCGTGCGCGTCGGCGTGCGCCCTGTTGCCGAGCAGGATCTTGGAATGGCACGTGGTCGGCAGCCCCGCCACGTCGATAATGTCCTTGATGCCGACGGGAACGCCGTGGAGCGGGCCGCGCGCGTGCCCGCTGGCGATCTCCCGCTCGGCGCCGCGTGCCGCGTCCAGCGCCGCCTCAACATCAAGATGGACGAAGGCGTGCAGGGTCGGATCGAGCCGGTCGATGCGCGCGAGCAGCGCCTGCGTCAGCTCGACGGGCGACAAGTCGCGCCGGGCAATGGCGCGCGCCGCCTCGACGGCGCTGAGCCAGTGCAGCTCGGTCATGGCCCGGTTCCCGCCCGCATCGGCGGCCAGGGCTCTGCATAGGGGTCGGCCGGGCACCGGATCATCCGGCGCATGGCGAGCGCCTGGGTGCCGGCTTCCGCCACGTCCCCGGGGAATTCGGCGAGCGCCTTCTCGAGCCCAGCCTCCTTGGCGAGCGCCGCGATCAAATTTGTGTCCATGGCCATCCTCCGGCGGCAATGATGCGGCGCCTGGGCGATGCTGGGAAGGCGCGGTCACACCAGGCTGGCGGCAAGGTTGACGCTCAGCGCCAGGATGGTCGTATTGAACAGGAAGCCCAGCAATCCATGCACGGTCGCCAGCCGGCGCATCTTGCGCGCTGTGATCTGCACGTCGGAGACCTGGAACGTCATGCCCAGCACCAGGGCGAAATAGACGAAATCGAGATAGTCGGGGCTCTGCTCGCCAGGAAACTCCAATCCGCGGTCAAGATTCGGGGGGTTCGCGTCCGACGCGTAGAATTCATGGGCGTAGCGGAACGCGAACAAGATGTGGACCATCAACCAGGATAGGAGCAGCGTTCCCGCCATGAGGGCGATGCGCAGGTTCCGCTGCACGCCGTGGAGATCCTTGACGGTGGCGAACTCGCCCAGGATGGCGGCGAGGCTGAACACCGTGGCGGCAATGGTCAGCGAAAAGATGGTCCACTCGCCTTCCTGCTGACGTGCCGCGTCGGCCGCCATGCGCGAGCGGCGCTCGGTGCCGAACAGGAAGGCGGCGAGTCCGAGATAGAGCAGGGCGCCGCAATCCCACGCAATCACGGCGCGCGTGGTCACGGACAGATCGCGCGGCAGCAGCACCCACGCGAGCACGCCGCAGATGATGCCAGCCCACAAGCGCGGACGGCTGACCGCGATTCGCCACGCCAAACCGAGAATGCCGCGCCGCGCGCTCCAGTCCACGTCGGTCTCCCTAGTGCTCAGACTCATCGAATCGCTTCGGAGAGTCAATGAACACATAGCCCCCAGGCATCACGGTTGACACCTTCCTTTTGGAACGCGGTACATGTAACTAACACGCGTTCTCCGCCCAGTTCGAGTTCTGGTGGCCGGAAATCCGCCAGGCTTGCGTCTGACTTACTGTCTGGCTTGGTCCGGCATGAACGGCTACCTTGGGTCGGAGTGCGCATCAGGTGCGAGCGAGCGTGAAATGTGGCGAATGACTGGCCGGGTTGTCGTGCCGGCCTTGCTGTTGTTTTTCACCGTCGCGGCGGCACCCTCCGGAACCGGCCCGCTGCGCGGCGTCAATCTCTCTGGCGCGGAGCTGAACCCGGATAAGCTGCCTGGCCGTGTTGGGTTTGACTATATCTATCCCACCCCGGCAGAGCTGGATCACGCCCAAGCGGCGGGAATGACCGTGATCCGGCTTCCCGTCCTGTGGGAGCGGCTGCAACCGCAGCTTGAGGGACCGCTTGACGAGGCGGAGCTGGGCCGGCTTCGCGCGATCAGGGATGAGGCCGAGCGGCGCGGATTGCGTCTGATTATCGACGCGCATGATTACGGCACCTATCGGGGTGTCCAGGTTGGGACGGCCGACGTTCCCAGGGACGCCTTCGCCGGCTTCTGGGGACGTGTGGCCAAGGCGTTCGCCAATGACTCTTTCGTGATCTTCGGGCTGATGAACGAGCCGCATGACATGCCGTCCGCGGGCTGGGCGATAGCGGAGCAGGCGGCCATCGACGCCATTCGCGGCGCCGGCGCGCGAAACCTGGTGCTCGTGTCGGGAACTGGCTGGGACGGGGCGCACAACTTCGTCTCGGGCAATGGCTACGGCGAGCCGAACGCGGTGGCCCTGGCAAGCCTTCGTGATCCGGCGAACAATATCGCTTTCGAGGTGCATCAGGTACCTTGACCCGGATCACTCGGGGACGCATCCGGATTGCATGCCACCGGACGCGGCGGCCCGCGTCCTGGCGCCGGTCACGGACTGGCTGCGCGCGGGCGGGCGGCGTGGGTTCCTGGGAGAGGTTGGCGCCGCGGCGACGCCGCAATGCCTGGCGTCGCTGGCCGCGCTGCTGGACACGGTCAACGCCAACCCGGATGCCTGGTCGGGATGGGCTTATTGGGCTGGGGGGCCTTGGTGGGGAGAGTACATGTTCTCGGTCGAGCCGAAGGACGGGCGGGAACGGCCGCAGATGGCCGTGCTGCGGCGGCTAGCCGCCGCGAAGTAGCCCGGACGGGTCATTCATCGAGAGGCAGGCCGTGACCAACAGGCTGTTCAGAAGCTATCTCGTCAACACGTCCGGCACGGCCATACAGACCCTGATCGCGCTCGTGACGGTTCCGATATATATCCATCACATCGGCTCCGCGCGCTACGGGATTCTGTCGATCGTCTGGATCCTTCTTGGCTATTTCGGCTTCCTGGACTTCGGTTTGTCGCGAGCCTCGGCCAACGCACTGGGACAGATGCGCGACGCACCGCGCAACGAGCGCGCGCGGATATTAAGCACCACGCTCTACCTCAACCTGGCTCTCGGCCTCGTCGGAAGCTGCCTGCTCTACCTGACCGGGCTCATTCTTCTGAAAGGGTACGTCGTTCTTGAAGGGGAGTTGAGGGCGGAGGTTCTGGCCGCCTTTCCCTGGACCGTGCTCATGCTTCCCCTCGCGATGGTGTCCAGCATCGGCATCGGCGCCCTGGAGTCGCGGGAAAAGTTCTTCGGCGCGAACATCCTCCAGATCATCGGGTACGTGCTTGGCCAGCTCGCTCCGGTGGCGTGCGCGATCTTCGTGAGCCCGAGCTTGGCCCTGCTCGTGCCGGCCGCTCTGGCCGGCCGCGTCGTGGCAACCATCGCGACATTCGGCGTCGTCATCGTGGCCGAGGGCGGCATCTATCCGTGGGCCTTCGATCGCGCGCATGTCCCACGCCTGTTCAAGTACGGCGCGTGGGTCAGCGTCACCAACATCATTAGCCCAATCCTCAGCTCCGCCGATCAGATCATGATCGGCACGCTGCTCGGACCGACTCCCGTGGCCCATTACGCGGTGCCCATGAATCTGGCGGTTCGCGGCCAGTTGGTCGCAACGTCGCTTGCCCGCACACTTTTTCCGCGAATGTCGCATCTTGATGCCGTGTCCGCGAGAGCATTGGCCTCGCGCGCGTCTATAGCCCTCGCCTATCTGTTCGGCGCGGTCTGTGCCGCCGGCATCGTGTTCGTCGGACTCTTTCTCAAGCTGTGGGTCGGGCCTGCCTTCGCCGCGGGATCGGTCCATGTTGGCCAGATCTTGCTGATCGGGGCTTGGGTGAACGGCATCGCCTTCATCCCGTTCGGACTGCTCCAGGCGCAGGGGCGCCCAGACTTGGTCGCCAAGATCCATGCGATCCAGTTCGTCCCGTGCTTGCTGCTCTTTTTCGGGATGACCAAGCTGCTCGGCCTGGAGGGCGCCGCGATCGCGTGGACGCTGCGCGTCGCCGTCGATTGCCTGCTGCTGTTCCTGCTTGCCGGCCTGCCGGTGCCGGTCGTCGCGCGGTTGGCTTCGCCCGGCATTCTGTTGATCGGGTCGTGGGCGCTCGCGCGCTTCTATGTCACGGGGTTTTGGTTCACGGCGGGGTTGGCCGCCGCCGCCGCGCTAGCGGTCTGCGCGATTGGCCTGATGCTGGAGCCTGGCTTGCGCGGCTTGTGTGGCTCGCTGCTGGCCTGGGTCAGGCCGCGCCTCGCCGGAGCTCGCCCTGGCGCCTATGCCCCTTCGACGCTGGGCGATGACACATAAAACGGCTTTATCGCCGCGCCTGCATGAGGGCACGAATCCGCGGCGCGGTCGTGCGGATCATGCTCGGGAACACCTGCCGCGCCAGCTTCACCACCCCGATGTCGGCGCCGTTCTTCCGGAATTTCCAGTTCGTCACCATGTGGCGCATGACCTCGGCCGGGTAGGTGTCGCGAAACAGATGCAACAGGCCGCGCTCGCGCAGGCAGGTCCAGAGAAACGAGCCCTCGGGCGGGGCAAGCTCCTTCCAGACACCCATACGGACCACGATATTGTTCCAGAGATGCAGCGTGTAGGCGTCCCGGCAGGCGTCGGCGCACTCCCGCGCGCATTCGGGCAGGAACGGCTTCCAGAAATCGTCGTAATGAATCGGGAAGAAGCGGTTCGGGGGGTGCGCTTGCTTGAGTACCGCCGTGGCGCCGAGCACCTGGTTGAGGAGCCGTGGACCGGTCGCGCCCCATACCAGATTAGCGTGCATGAGGCGTTCGGTGCGGGCGATGACCTCCTTGAGGGCGGGATCGTCACTGGCGATACGCAGGATGGCGTTGCAAATGCTCTTCTCGGTTTCCTTTGCAAAGAGGCTTGTCACGGGACCGAAATCCAGGGGTCGCAGCATGAGCAGGTCCGTGTCAATCCACACATGCGGGCTGCGAGCCATGAGCTGGTAGCGGAAATAGTCCGAGAAGTGTGGGAGGTTGGGCTTGCCCTGGTAGAGGAACGCATCGCGTGACTCGAAGGGGGCGATCTCCCTGGCGTCACGGACGGCGATACCGTCGGGCAACCCCTCAATTTGCTCGAAGCTATAGAGGACGACGGAGTAACCACCAGAAACGAAGGACAGAAGGCACGCCTTGTCGAGCGCGGACATGCCTTGACCCGCCCAGAACGATGCGAACGACAGATGCAGGGGCGCTGCTGGCGAGGCCCCCAAGGCTCCGCCGCCGTGCTGCCACTCCCGATCCGCCACCTGCCGCATGGGCATTCTCCGCGAGACGCACGGCTCAATCTGGTTGGCCGCGACACGAGCCGCAAGCTGGGAAATTACTCGACGCCTGGCGGCATCCCATCCTCGGCCGATCAGCAATCCTATCGTCAATCTCCACAGACTAGCTAGAGGACGCGGCAGTGCTCGATTGTAACATGAATTCCGTGTCCCCAGGCGCCCCTTCGGTCTCGATCGCCATGGCGACCTATAATGGCGCGGCATTCCTCAAGGACCAGCTCGCATCCCTCGCCGCGCAAACGCGCCTGCCTATGGAGCTGGTCATGACCGATGACTGCTCGACCGACAACACGCTCGAACTCGCGCGGGATTTCGCGCGGACGGCGCCATTTACGGTCCATATCCATCAGAACCCGACGCGGCTCGGGTATCGCGCGAATTTCATGCGGGCCATGGGACTCTGCTCCGGCGACCTGATCGCCTTTTGTGACCAGGACGATATCTGGCATCCGCATAAGCTCGCCACGGTTGTCCCATGTTTCGACGATCCAGACGCCATCTTGGTTCACCACAATGCGGGCATGATCGACGCGCAAGGCAATCCCATTGGTCTGTTGCGGCGGGAAGCACCGCAGCCCCCTGTCGCGGAGCCGCTTTCGCTCGAGCCATGGTTTGTAGTCCCAGGCTTCACGCAGGTATTCCGTCGCGCCATTGGGGATATGGGTGCGGCATGGCCGACCAGCGTCGACTTCTACGCCGAGTCCCAGCCAATGGCGCACGATCAGTGGAGCGTGTTTCTGTGCTCCATACTCGGGCGCATCGTCTATCTCGATGCGCGCCTGGCTCAATATCGAATTCATACGTCGAACGCCGAAGGCTGGGCGACCCGCCCTATCGGGGCCTTGGAGCGGATACGCTACCGCCTGGAAGACCGCACCCGTGTCTATGACCGCCTGAGGCGTTCGGCGCTGCACCGCGCCGACGTGCTTCGACACTTGCCGTCGAATGTCCCCGAGGTCTGGCACGAGCGGGCCCGCGCCGGTGCCGCGCGTTGGGAGGCTCTGGCGACATTGTACGAGGCAAGGCAGCGCATTTACGACTCGCCCACTCCGGTGGCCCGCGCCAAGGCGCTGATCCGCCTCGTCCGCGAAGACGGCTACAATGGCAAGGGGTTCTGGACCTTCAGCGGGAAGGGATTGCTCAAGGACGCCATCCTGGGCGCCGCGCTCGGCCCTTTGACGCGCCGCTACGGATTTCCGGCGGTGGGCGGCGATCCCACTTGCATGCGGGGTGCGCGCCTCTAGACAGTCGGGCGCCGCTGCGCGACTTCATTCTGTAACAGAGGAAACGCGCGCTTCCCGCCAGATTTGATGCCGGATTGACAACGATTTCCCACCCCGCCCCGCGTCGCGCGGGCAAGGTGGGGGTCGTTACCAAAAGGCATCTACATGGCTGCTGTCACTGTTCCTGGCGCGCTCGGCCAGACCGTCACGCTGCAATACAACTCCCAGGCCAATGTCGACATGGCGCGGCAGTTGGCGGCCAAGATCACGGCCGGAGTCAATGCATCCTCCGTCATGCCTGTCTCCCAAAGCGATGGGCCGCCGCCCGTGCTGCCCGCGGGCATAGTGGGAGAGTTCGTGCAGACCCAAGATGGCGTGATCGCCCTGCCGAGCGGGTATGCCGACGTGGTGGACACTGCGCCCAACGCCATCATCTTCGGCTCGGGCGATGCGGACGAGGCGATCCTGTCCGGCGACGGCAAGCTCACCTTCGTGGCGAGGGGCGGCTCTGGCACCGTGGTCGGCGGCAGCGGCGGCAACTCCATCGTCATTCCCGCCTTTGATGGTGGCGACTGGTCGATTAACACCGGAAACGGCGACAACCGGGTGCTCGCCTGGGGCAGCGGCAACGACACGATCAGCGCCGGGACAGGCCACAACGAGATCATGCTCGGCTCGGGCCAGGACACGGGTCCTGTCGACGGGCGATGACACGGTCGTCGCTGGCGCTGGCACCGAGACGGTGGATGCGACGGACGCGCATCATGACCTGATCTATGCGAATTCGAGCAAGCTGGTGTTCGTCGGCGGCCATGGCCGCGCCGAGGTGTTCGGCGGCTCGGGCAGCGATACGGTCCTTGGCGGGACTGGCGACGAAGTGGTCCATGGCGGAACCGGGGGCCAGAACCTTCTCTTCGCGGGCTACGGCCAGGCAACCCTGTTCGGCGGCGGCGATGGCGACCAGCTCTTCGCCGAGGGATCGAAGGCGCAAACCCTCCACGCCGGAAGCGGCAACGAGACCCTGTCCAGCGCCTTCGCCCGCGGGGACATCACCCTCAATGCCGGCAGCGGCGCGGACCAGATCGTGCTCGGCAGCGGCGACAGCAAGGTTGTCGCCGGGACCGGCAGCGCCACCATCGGCGGCGGCACGGGCCACGATGTGTTCACGTTCATCCGGGGCGAGGCCGGCGGGAGCACCCTTCTCGAGAACTTCGCCAGCCTCGACAAGATCAACCTGGTCGGCTACGGGCCAGAGGCCGAGAAGCACGCGCTGCAATCGCAGATGGTCGCCAACGGCGCGGTCAGCATCACCCTCTCCGACAACACCAAAATCACGGTGCTCGGCATGAACCGGCTCACCAGCGCCAATTTCACGGGTCGCGACTAGCCCATCCTAAGGCGCTCGAATACCGAGCGATCCCAATCCCGAGTCCCGGTCTGTCCGGGACTCGGCCGGAAGCGACGATAGCCCCGGCATCCGCGTGGGGCTAAGCTGCTCTGGCTTTATGGGGGATCGCGCATGATCGTCGTGCATCATCTCAATAACTCGCGCTCGCAACGCATCATGTGGTTGCTTGAGGAACTCGGCCTCTCGTACGAGATCAAGCAGTACCGGCGCAATGCCGAGACCAGGCTTGCCCCGCCCGAACTGAAGGCGGTGCATCCGCTCGGCAAGTCCCCGGTCATCACCGATAGTGGCCGGACGATCATCGAATCTGGCGCGATCATCGACCACATCATTCGCCGGCACGGGGGAGGGCGGCTGCAACCCGATCCGGCAACTCCCGCGTATGACGATTACATGCAATGGCTGCACTATGCCGAGGGTTCAGCGATGCTGCCGCTGCTGCTCCATCTCTATGTCTCGCGACTGGGCGAGGCCGGCGCGCCGCTACACCCGCGCATCGAGAGCGAGATCGCTAACCACTTGGGCTATATCGACGGGGCACTGAGGGGCCGACAGTACCTGGTGGGCGACGACCTGACCGGCGCCGACATCCAAATGAGCTTTGTCGGCGAGCTTGCGGGGGCCTTCGGCAAGCGGGCAGGCTATGCTGCGATTGAAGGCTGGATTGCCCGCCTGCATGCCCGTCCAGCGTACAAGGCGGCGCTAGAGCGCGGCGGCCCTTACAGCTTCGCGCGTTGATCCGCATCGCGCTGGAGCGCCCCGGTACACCTCGGCGAATTGGGCCACCATCGTCTCGCGCGTCGGGGGCTGGGGCAGTCCGGCGACCAGCCGCTTCCACAACCCGGCCTCGGTGCAGGCGCGGTGCATGGTCGCGGCGAGCGCGCAGGCATCGCCCATCGGGAACAGGAGGCCGCCGACCTCGTGTTGCACGCGCTCGGCCATGCCGCCCACGTCGGAGGCGATCACCGGGCGGCGGAACATCCAAGCCTCGGAAATGACCAGCCCGAACACCTCCCACCACACGGACGGGACCACGCACCAATCCACCCGCGCCATCAGGCGCGGCAGGCGGTCCACGTGGTAGGGGCCGTTGAAGACCACGTTCTGCTGATCGAGGGGCAACGCCTCCTCGGCAGTGCGTAAACGCTCGAATTCGGCCCGTCCCGCCTCGGAGGCATAGCGCAGATTGTCGCCGTTGATCTCGACCGCGAAGTCTGTGAAGCCCTGGGTGCGCAACAGCTCCGCCGCGCGGAGCAGCACCGTAACGCCCTTGCCGTCCACCAACTGGCCGAAGAAGCCGAACCGGTTGCGCGGCCCCGGCGTCTCGGCGCCAACTTGGCTGGCGCCATAGTTTCGCTGGCCGTTGGTGACATGCACGATCCGGTCCGGCGGGATGCCCCAGTCGGTGTAGGCCGGGATCATGAAGCGGCTCGGCACGGTGAACACGTTCACCGCGCCGAGATGCTCTTGGAACCATTGCTTGCGCACGAAGAATGTCTCCGGCGCGCGCTCGGGAAAGCACTGATGGCACCGCACGGCGGAGGCGCGCGTGCAGAGTGATCGGTCCACCGTGCGGACCATCTGGCCGTACGCGCAGCAGATCGCCAGGAACTCGTGGAAGGTGAACACGATCCGCGCCTCCGGCAGCACCCGGCGCGTCAGCGTCAGCAGATCGACCCCCACGTTCATGAAGTGGTGAAAGTGGACAATGTCGGGCCGGGTCAGCGTCAGGAACTCGGCAAAGGATTCGACCAGGAGCGGGTCGGATGTCTTGTGCCAGAAATGATCGTAATCACGCATCAGGAATAGGTGCTCGCCGGGGCGGCCATCGAACCCGGTGATGCGCGCGCCGGAGCGGAACAGCGCCGGCGTGCTGTTGTCGATGGCGGCGAGCAGCACGGGCCGGAAGTCCGGATGCTCCTTCAGCCTCTCGAACAGTTCGTAGCAGACCTGCTGCGCACCACCCCGCACCAGCTCCGGATGGTGCACGCTCACCAGCAGCACGCGCTGTTGTCTCATGCGGCCATCTCTGGAGTCTGAGCCGAACCCCTCTCCCGGCCCCCTTTCGCAAGGGGAGGGGGCGCCGCCGACATCAGATCGCGAGCGGGCGCCGGGCCGCACAGGTCGGCGGCGATGCACTCGGCCCAGGTGCGCGAGAAATGCCAGCGATTGACCAGACTCGCGCCCTCATGGACCGGGCGCCGCACGGAGCCCCGCCCCTCCAGGTGCCACAGCCGCAAGTCCTGCACCCAGGCGGGCGAACCGGCCTGCAAACTCCGTAGACACAGGTCGGCATCCTCGTAATGGCCGAACACAAAATCCTCAGAGAACCCGCCCAGCGTCTCGAACCAGTTCCGGTCCACCGACATGAATGCACCGGAGACGGCGGGCACCGGGCGCGTGCGCAAAAACGCGGCGGTGTCGGGCGGGGCGCCCTTGCCGTAGTGCTCGAACTCGGGCGAATTGCCGCGCCTCGACCCCGGCGGGCCGCACGGCCAGCCCCGTGTCAAGCTCGAGGTACATCCCGCCATGCATCAGCGAGCCGTCGTCGTAGTAGAGCGTGGACCCGACGAGCCGCGCTCCCGGGGCGCTTTCATCGAGGATGGCCGTGTGCCGCGCCGCCCAGCCGGTGTCCTTCGGAAACACGTCGGGATTGACGCAAAGAAGGCGGGGGCTTCTCGCGTGGGCGGCGGCCAGGTTGTTGGCGGCACCGAAGCCGGCGTTGGCGGGCAGCCCGATCACGGTCTGCGCCAGCCCGTAAATCAGCGCGCTGGACCGCGCCTTCTTCAGCAGCCGGTCGAGCAATTCGGGGCTGTTGCAGACGTAGATGAACTCGTAGTCCTCGATCCCCGGCTTGCCCGAGAACAGCGCGTTCTGGACGAACATGTACTCCGGCCGTCCATAGAGACAAACGATGATCGAGCCCCGACGGGCGCGCGTCCGCGGCCCGAACCGCTCCACGAATGGCGCGGCGATGATCGCGCTGGTCACTGCGCGGTTAAGCGCGATGATCTGCTCGCCCACCGAGCCGTCGAGGGCGAGCAGGGCCTGGATTTGCGCCCCTCCGGCTCCCGTGCCCGCGATGAAGCCCAGCACCGTCTCGCGCAGAATCCCGCGCCGTGCTCGGCCGTATCGGCACCGTGGCCGCCACCTGCTGCCCGCTTTCCCATTCCAGGACGCACCGGCACTCGGCCGAGGCCGGCAGGGCGACACCCGCGCTCAGGAGACCGAAGAAGCCGAAGGCACGGCGCCCGGTGACGGCCAGGGCCGCCTCCACGTCGGCACGCGCATGCCGCGCCAGCGCCTCCGCGCGCGCCGACACGATCCAGCCACGCCCCTCAAGGCGCAACGAAGTCAAGGGCGCGGTGCGGTCATCGACCCAGCCGGTGATGAAAACGCGCCCGTCCTCCGAGAGCAGCAGCGTCTCCACGGCATGTCTCGGCGCGGCCGGCCCGTTCGCGTTGAATCCTGCCGTAGGCCCGATCCTCACCTCGGTCCAGGGATCGGATCGGCCGACATAGTGCCGCCCTTCCGCCTTGCCATAGCGCTGGTAGTGCTCGGCGCCGGACTTTGATTTCCCGCTCCGCACCGCGTCAGCAATGTCGGGGTAGAGCCGCAGGTACGCGTCCTCGTCGAATGCGGCCCCTCCCCCAACCCCCTCCCGCAAGGGGAGGGGGCTAACGGTTTGCGACTCCCCCTCCCCTTGCGGGAGGGGGTTGGGGGGAGGGGTCGTGCTCTCTGACATTGACCCGGCACTTAGCAAAACTGGATGGCCGAAACAACGAAAACCCTCGCGGATCCTTGAGAAGGCTATCCGTTTCGTTAATTCGCCCTCCACAGCCGATCTTGCGCGGCGTGCGGCAGAATCGGATACAGGCGCGATGAACGAGATAGTGTCCGACGCCGCCTTGCGCTACGACTTCCGGGCCGCCGAGCCGCGCTGGCAGGCGGAGTGGGCCGCGCGGGAATGCTTCGCGGTGGCCGACCGGCCGCTCGCGTCCTCGTCCCCTGACACGCGGCCGAAATACTACGTGCTCGAGATGTTCCCCTATCCCAGTGGCAAGATCCACATCGGGCATGTCCGCAACTACACCCTCGGGGACGTGGTCGCCCGCTACAAGCGCGCGCGGGGCTACGCGGTGATGCACCCGATGGGCTGGGACGCGTTCGGCCTGCCGGCCGAAAACGCGGCGCGCGAGCGGGGTATGCATCCCGCCCGCTGGACGGCGGAGAACATCGCCGCCATGCGGGCGGAGCTGCAACGCATGGGGCTCTCGCTCGATTGGGCTCGGGAGATCGCGACCTGCGATCCCGCCTATTACGGCCACCAGCAGAAGCTGTTCCTCGACTTCATGCGCGCCGGCCTGGTCGAGCGGCGGGAGAGCTGGGTGAACTGGGATCCCGTGGATCAGACCGTGCTCGCCAACGAGCAGGTCATCGACGGGCGCGGCTGGCGGTCCGGCGCCCCGGTGGAGAAGAAGCCGCTCAGCCAGTGGTTCCTGCGCATCACTCGCTTCGCGCCAGAGCTGCTCGACGGGCTGGACCATCTGGACCGCTGGCCGGAACGGGTGCGGGTCATGCAGGCCCGCTGGATCGGCCGGAGCGAGGGCGCGCGCGTGCGCTTTCCGCTCGATCGTCCGCAGGGCGGGATCGCCGAGGTCGAGGTGTACACCACGCGCCCGGACACGCTGTTCGGCATGTCCTTCCTCGCGCTCGCGCCCGAGCATCCGCTTTCCGCCGCCGTCGCCGCGCGCGATCCCAAGGCGGCTGACTTCATCGCCGAGTGCCGCCGGATGGGCACCAGTGAGGCGGTGATCGAGACCGCCGAGAAGCGGGGCTACGACACGGGCCTGCGCGTACGGCACCCCTTCCGGTCCGATGTCAGCTTCCCGGTCTGGATCGCCAATTTCGTGCTGATGGAGTACGGCACCGGCGCGATCTTCGGCTGCCCCGCGCACGATCAGCGCGACATCGAGTTCGCCCGCAAATATGGCCTGCCGGTCATGCCGGTCGTCCTGCCCCCCGGCGCTGATCCCGCACATTTTGCCCTCGGTGATGAGGCGTATGTCGGGCCGGGGACAATCTATCATTCGGGCTTCATGGACGGGCTTGACGTCGAGGCCGCCAAGCGCACCGCCATTGCCGAGGTGGAGTGCCTGGGACTGGGCCAGGGGGAGGTGAACTGGCGGCTGCGCGACTGGGGCGTGAGCCGCCAGCGCTATTGGGGCTGCCCGATCCCCATCATCCATTGCGACCCGTGCGGCGTGGTCCCGGTGCCGGAGGCTCAGCTTCCCGTGACTCTGCCGGAGGATGTCAGCTTCGATCGCCCCGGCAACCCGCTCGATCATCATCCGAGCTGGAAGCACGTCACCTGCCCCGAGTGCGGCCGACCCGCGGTGCGGGAGACGGACACGTTCGACACGTTCGTGGACAGCTCGTGGTACTTCGCCCGCTATTGCAGCCCCAAGGCAGAGACCCCGGTCGATCCGGCCGCGGCGAATCACTGGATGCCGGTCGATCAGTACATTGGCGGAATCGAGCACGCGATCCTGCACCTGCTCTACTCCCGGTTCTTCGCCCGCGCGATGAAGGAAACAGGGCATATCGGCGTGGAGGAGCCGTTCACTAGGCTGTTCACCCAGGGCATGGTGACGCATGAGAGCTATCGCACCGCGCCCGGCGCCAACGGACGCTGGCTCTACCCTGACGAAGTTATCAAGCAGCCCGACGGCACGGCGATCGAACGCGCGACCGGCGAGTCGGTCATCATCGGCCGCGTCGAGGCGATGAGCAAGTCGCGGCGCAACACCGTCGATCCCGGCGCCATCATCGAGCGCTACGGCGCCGACACCGCGCGCTGGTTCATCCTGTCCGACAACCCGCCCGATCGCGATATGGAGTGGACCGAGGCCGGCGTCGCGGGCGCCTTCCGCTTCACCCAGCGCGTGTTCCGATTGGCGGCGGCGGCGGCGGACGTGGCGGATGGGGCCATGCCAGAGGCGTTTGGCGAGGCCGCGCGCACGCTGCGCCGGGCGACGCACAAAACAGTTGCCGCCGTCACCGAGGCGTTGGAAAGTTTCGCCCTCAATGTCGCCGTCGCGCGCCTCTACGAACTGGCGAACGCCATCGGGGAGGCGGAACGCGCGGGCGACGTCCCCGGCATGGGCTGGGCGCGGCGCGAGGCGGTGGAGATGATGGCCCGGCTCGCGGCGCCAATGATGCCGCATCTGGCCGAGGAGATCTTCGCGCGCCTGCATCCCGAGGGCGCCCGGCTGGTCGCGGAGCTGCCCTGGCCAGAGGCCGAGTCGAGCCTGCTTGCCGCGGACCAGGTCACGATCGCGGTGCAGGTCATGGGCAAGCTGCGTGGCACCATCGCCGTCGCGCCTGACGCGCCCGCCGGCGCGGTGATCGCGGCCGCCGAGGCAGAGCCGAACGTCGCGCGCGCGCTGGCCGGAAAGCAGGTGGTCAAGCGCATCCACGTGCCCGGCCGCATCGTGAACTTCGTCATCGTCCCATGAGGCCCTTGCCCCGGCGCGGCCTGCTGGGCGTGCTCGGCCTGGTGCCGCTGGCCGGCTGCGGGTTCCAGCCGGTTTACCGGCGCACCGCCTCCGGCAATCCTGGTCCTGCCGCGCGCGAGCTGGCGACGATCAACGTGGTGCTGATCCCGGATCGGCCGGGCCAGTTGCTGCGGCAGGCGCTGCAACAACGCTTCTATGGAGCAAGCAGCGAGGCCACGGTTCGATACGACCTCGGCGTATTCTACTGGATCGCCGGGGAGGGCATCGCCGTTCTGCCTGACAACACCAATACCGCCACGCGCCTGATCGCCCGCGCAAATTGGACGCTCAACGCCCGCGACCCTGGCCATACCCACGTCACCGACGGCTCGGCTCGGGCGATGGACACCGTCAACATCTACAATACGCAATACTTCGCCGCCGATCTCGAGACCGAACAGGCCACCGTGCGCCTGGCGGACCAGGTGGCGGACCAGATTACGCTCCGTCTCGCCACGTTTTTCCGTGCGCGGGCGGGGATGCAGACCGGGTAGCAAGATGATGAGTCGCTCGGGGTACCCCTCCCCCTCCCCTTGCGGGAGGGGGCCGGGGGGAGGGGGCTAGCCAGCGACGTGAAGCTCGAGTCCCGCCGTGTTCCGGCCTTCCTGCGCGATCCGGGCAGCGTTCGCGTCGTGCTGCTGTACGGCGAAGATGTCGGCATGATCCGCGAACGCGGCGAGGCGCTGACCCGCGCGGTCGCCGGAGGGCTGGACGATCCATTCCGCGTGGCGGAGCTGGCCCGCGACGAGGTGGACAGGCTCGAGGCGGAGGCCGCCAGCCTGCCGATGACGGGCGGGCGTCGCGTGGTCCGGGTTCGCGACGCCGGGGAGGCGGCGCGCGCTGCCGTCGAAGCGGTGCTGGCGAGCACGGCCCCGGCCCTGGTGGTGTTGGAGGCACCAAGCCTCGACAGCGCCTCGCGCCTGCGCCGCGCTGTCGAGGCCGCACCCGACGGCGCGGCGGTCGGGTGCTACCCCGAGGAAGGCCGCGCGCTGCAGGAGACGATCCGCGACGCCTTGGGCGGTGCCGGTGTCGCTGTCGAGCCCGAGGCGCTTGCCTGGCTCGCTGCCCATCTCGGAGCCGACCGGGCCGCGACCCGGCGGGAGATCGAGAAGCTCGCGCTCTTCGTGGGCAAGGGCGGGCGCGTCGACATGGACGCCGCGACCGCCTGCGTCGGCGACCTGGCAGGTCTTTCGCTGGACGACGCGCTGTTCGCCGCCACCCAGGGCGACATCGCGACCGCGGATCGCGCGCTGGAGCTAGCACTGTCCGAAGGCGGCAGCACGGTGGGCGTGCTGCGGGTCGCGCTGTCGCACATGCAGCGGCTCCATCGCGCCCGCCTGGCGGTCGATCGCGGCACGAGCCCGGCCGAGGCGACCAAGGCGACCCGCCCGCCGGTCTTCTTCCGGCGAGTTGGCGCGTTCACCCGCGCGCTGGGCCTGTGGACGGAACCCGCGCTGATGGCGGCCATGGTCGCGTTGACCGAGGCCGAGCGTGCCTGCAAACGCACCAGCGCGCCGGATCTGGCGATCTGCCGTCACGCGATCCTCTCGCTCGCCCGTCAGGCGTCGGCGCGCGGGCCAGGATGAACGGTCGCGAATCGGGCCGCCGCGAGCGGAGCGCTTGGGCGACATGCTCGGGCCGGAAGCCAAGTCCGATCCCGCTTATCGGCCAATCGACCCGTCACGGGTAGACGCCTTTGTGGGTCAGACGGGACGACGCAGCGACGGCACGGCAAAGCGCGTTGACCATGCCTCGCATGTTGCGGCGCCGGTTGGTGGTCCAGCAGAAGGCGCCGAGATAGTCGGGCAGATGCTTGGGGGAGAGCCGCTTGTGGGTGGCCTTGAGCGCGGTACTGAGATTGGCGACCAGGGTGTTGACGGTGAAGAACGGGGCGCTGCGCTCGCGCTCCGGACGCCCGCCGCCGGTGACGGTGGCGACATGCGTCCGCCCGGCTTCACCGAAGGCGTTGAACGCCCGCAAGCCGTCCGTGTGCACAGTCGCGCCGGCGGCGATGTGGGCATCGCGGAACGCGGCCACCGCCTCGCTGGAGAAGGCGCTGACCGCGCGCATCGCGACATGGCCCATGCGCCCGTCCGCATGCCGCTCGCAGGCGACGATGACGCAGGTCTTGCCTTCGGTTCCGCTGCCTTGGTTCCTTTCACCTCCCAGATACACGTCATCCGCCTCCACTACCGGCGGCGCGGCATCGTCGTCGCTCGCGCCCCCGAGCGAATAGCGCTCCGTCCGCTCGGTCATGGCGTGGCGGAGCCGCTTGTGCAGATACCAGGCCGTCTCATAGCCCAGGCCCAGCCTGCGGCCGAGCTCGACCGCCGAGATCGCCTGTTTGGTGCTGCTCATCAGGTGCATGGCGCGGAACCAAGTGGTCAGAGACAGCTTGGTGTCCGCCATCACGGTGCCCGCGGTGACCGACCAACGTCGGCCGCAGCGCGTGCAGCCGACACGGCGGCCGTAGACATAGCTCTTCAGATTGGCGCAGCGCGGGCAAGGCATTCCTTCACGTTGGCGCGCCGCCACCAACGCCGCCAGACACTGATCCTCCGTCCCGTAGAGTCGTTCGAACTCAACGTCCGTCAGCCCCTTCATGATTGCCCGCACCGTTCTGCTCCGAGACGCCGCGTTCAGAGCGACTTTGCGCTTCCCTGCTGCAAAGTACAAGAGCGGGTCGATTGGCCGATAAGCGGGAAGTCCGATGATGCGCGCGGGAATGCCCCGCAGCAGCGGCGTGGCCGCGACGGCCCGCATTAGCACAGGCGGAGCGGCAGGGCTGGTTCTGCCGAGAGCGGGGCGGAGAATGCGATCCTGAAATCAGCACCTGCATGCGCTGTGTCATACCAACTCCGTCTGATCAGCTCGGCTGAACCGGCTTGGGCCACCAATGGAAGCTGGTGTGCGGGCGTATGGCGGCCGGGTCGAGGCGGCGGCGGCGCTCGGCGCCGGCGGCGTCGAGGTCATCGAGGGTTGCGAAGTGCCGGTTGATGACCGGCTCGTCCACCAGCGGCCAGAGTCGCTCGGCGGGCTGGAGCTCGGGTGAGTACGGCGGCAGGAACACCAGCGTGATGCCGTCGGGGACGGCCAGGCCCTTGGGGCCGTGCCAGCCGGCGTTGTCCAGCACCAGCCAGCCGGCGTTGTCCAGCACCAGTAGGATGTGGCGCGCGCGCCCAGCCCCGGTCTCGCGCGCGAAGGCGGCGAGCAGGGCCTCGAACAGCCGCTTGCTCAGGCCGGTGGACAGGAACCAGACTGCCTCGCCGCTGGTCGGCTGCACGAAGGCCGTGACGTGCAGCCACTTGTAGCGGTGGTGGCCGAGGGCGATGGGCCGCGCGCCGACTGGGGCCCACACACGGCGGCGGACCGGCTTCAGGCCGAGGCGGTGCTCGTCCTCGGCCCAGACCTCGACCGGCCGGTCGGGGTGCGCGGCCTTGGCCCGTGCGACCGCCGCCTCGAGCCCCCCCTGAACTCGGCTTGCTGCTCGGGCGTGGCTGCGCGCGGGTGCCGCGGGCGCGGTGCCTGGATCGACCACCGGACCCGCTTCAGCGCCTCCCAGCCGCGCTGCGGGTGCACCCGCTCCACCCCGAGGTGGCGCGCCATCCAGACCGCGACCTTGGGGCCGGTCCAGCGCCCGCCGTCCTCGGGGGGTGCCCTCAGGCGCTCGGACAGTGCGGCCAGCAGCGCAGGCGTCAGCACGCTGGCTGCGCGTCCGTTGCGCCGTCGCTGGTCGCCCAAGGCGTCAGGGCCGTGCGCGTTGTAGCGTGCGGCCAACTCCTCCACCCAGCGCGGCACGAACGCCAGCACGCTGGCGACGTCCAGCACCGTCCGCCCCTGGGCCAATAGCCAGATCGCCTGGATGTGCCGCGCCGCGGTCGCGTCTCGGGCTGCCCGATAGAGCCGCTCCAGTTCCCCCACAGGCAGGTGCTCGACAATGTGCGCCACGGCTTTGCCCCCTCGCCAGAGCCGTCAGCCTACTCCAGTTCACAGGCACCGATCACGCGGATTTCGTATCATTCGTGTCGGCCACGCGCGACGCCGCTGCACGGCGGCGAGCTCGGCGTCGCCCACGCGCCGCTCGTGAAGCGGCGCGGCAAGGATGTTCGCCGCGGCCACCGCGTCCTGGATCGCCAGATTGATCCCGACCCCGCCCACTGGGGACATCGCGTGGGCCGTGTCGCCGATGCAGAGCAGGCCCGGCCGCCACCATTTGGCCAGCCGGTTCACCGCAACGGTCAGCAGCTTCACGTCGTCCCAGGATTCGATGGCGTCGACCCGATCGGCGAACTCGGGCTGGAGCGCGGCGATCTCGGCGCGAAATGCTTCGATTCCCCGACCGTGGCGTTCGTCGAGCGAACCTTTTGGGATCACGAAGCCACACTGCCAATGCGCGCCGCGATTGATCAATACCAGCAGCTTGCCGGTGTCGAATTGCCCGAATGTCTCGGCGCTGTCCCGCGGCGCGCGCGGGAGCCGGAACCACAGCACGTTGATTGGCGCGCCAACCTCGGTTACGTCCATCCCCGCTGCGTCGCGCAGTGTCGAGTGCCTTCCATCGGCCGCGACGACGAGATGGGCGCGGATCTCGACCGGTCCCTCGGGGCCATGGCCCCTGATGCCGACGACGCGGCCGCCTTCCTCGATCGGCGCCATGGCGGTTGTGCTCATCCGCAGCGTGAAGCGCGGCAGCTCCGCGCCGCGTCCGGCGAGGAAATCGAGGAAGTCCCATTGCGGCATGAAGGCGATGAACTTGCAACGGCCAGGCAGACGCGAGAAGTCCGCGAGCTGCAACGTTCGCGAGCCGACGCGGGCGGAAAGGCGCTCCGCGCGCTGGTGCGGCAGCGCCAGGAAGGTGTCGAGTAGGCCGAGCTCGTCCATCACGCGAAGCGTCGAGGGGTGGATCGTGTCGCCCCTGAAGTCGCGGAGAAAGTCGCCGTGCTTCTCGAGGACGGCCACATCCACGCCGGCGCGGGCCAGGAGATAGCCGAGCATCATCCCAGCCGGTCCCCCGCCGACGATACAGCAGGTGCTTGCCTCGGGCATTCCCATCTCCTCCAAATTCAGGATAGCAGCCCTGGCCTGGAGGTCGATCGTGATGTTCGAGGTGCGGCTTTACGACAGTGTCGGGTCCACGAACGGCGAGGCGCGGCGTCTCGCGCACGCTGGCGCCGCGCACGGCACGGTCGTTGCCGCGCGCCAGCAGACCGCCGGGCGGGGGCGGGTCGGGCGAGGCTGGATCAGTCCGCCGGGGAACCTCGATGTCTCGATTCTGCTACGGCTCGATCTTCCCCTGGCGCGGGTTGCCGAGCTGTCCTTCGTCGCTGCCCTGGCGGTGGCCGACATGGTGGATGCGTTCCTTTCCCCAGGCTCCCGGGCGATGCTGAAATGGCCGAATGACGTGCTCGTGGGCGGCGCGAAAATCTCCGGCGTTTTGATCGAACAGCTGGACGAGGCGACGATCATGGGTATCGGCGTGAATATCGCCCACGAGCCGGCAGGCACGCCGTATCCGGCCACGTCCCTAGCGCGGGAGAGAGGGGAAGGCCTGACCGCGCCATCCGTCGAGACCTGCCGAAACGCTCTCCTCGCGGCGTTCGCCACGTGGCTCGACACTTGGCTGAACGCTGGCTTCGGCCCTATCCGCGCCGGCTGGCTCGTCCGAGCCCACCCGCTGGGCACACCCCTGCGCGCCGGTCAGAGGGACGGCACCTTCGCCGGCCTCGATCACGATGGCGCCCTCTTGCTCGGAACCCCCGACGGCCTGTGCCGCATTGTGGCCGGAGAGGTGTTTCCCAACCTTAGCGACCCCCGCCACTCTCCATAAGGCGCACCGGCTCAGGAAGCGTGACAAACTCCTCATCGCCGGAACCGCCGGTCCGGAACGTGAGGATTGCGAACACGCCGTCGCGGTCGAGCGGCGTCAGCGGGTGGTGCCACACATTGGGATGGTACGTGACTGACTGCCGACCGCTCGCGACAAAGATGCGAGCCTGTGCCATATCGGGGCCGCCCGCCGGCGCGTGGGGCGCGACAACAACGAGATAGCGAGCCACATCAATCGGCACGAAGCTTTGCGAGGAGAAGCTGTGCCGTTCCATGACAGTCGCGGTCAGTGGCAACTGCCGTGCGCCGACAGTCGCGAAGTCGAGACGGGGCCGGGCTTCCGCCCGCAAGTTCCGCAACTCGTCGATCAGGCTGCGGCGCCCCTCCCCGGCGCTGTACTCCACCACCGTCCCAAAAGGCGCGAAAGCCGCTTCCGAGATTGGAACGACCGGAATCTCATGCATGGCTTGCATCTTTTGACGGGTGCCGTGCGAGCCAATGCCGGGCGATGTCGATGCGGCGACAAATCCAGGCATGGCGGTGACGCGCCGCATGGTCGAGAAAGCGCGCGAGCCCTGCCGCGCGAGCCGGATGGCCGATCAGCCGCGCGTGCAGGCCGACCGACATCATCCTTGGCGCCGTCGCACCCTCGGCGTAGAGAAAGTCGAACGCGTCAACATGCATGGAGGTGTAATCCGCCGGAATGGACAAGCCGCCCCTGCCGTATTTCATGTCGTTGTTGGTCAGGCTGTACGGCACCACAAGATGCGTCTTTCCGCCGACATCGACATAGTAGGGAAGCTCGTCGTTGTAGGTGTCGCTGTCGTAGAGGAAGCCCCCTTCCTCGACCAGAAGCCGCCGTGTGTTCACGCTGGGTCCATAGCGGCAGTACCATCCGAGCGGCCGCTCGCCGACTGTCTTTTGCAAGCTGGCTATGGCGCGCGCGATGTGCTCGCGCTCCTCTGCCTCGGGCAATCGGTAATGCTCGACCCAGCGCCAGCCATGGCAGCACACGTCATAACCGGCTTCGCGGATGGCAGCCGCGAGTTCCGGGTTGCGCTCGATCGCCATGGGGCAACCAAACACGGTCAGGGGCAAGTTTCGCTCTTGGAACAGACGCAATATGCGCCAGACCCCGACACGGCTGCCGTACTCGAACATCGAACTCAGCGGCGAGATCGCGCTCGCCTCGCGGCACCCAGGATTCGCCGACCTCGGTCAGCGTCGCCTCGGAAAACCCGTCGCCGTTGCCGACCGAGTATTCCGAGCCCTCCTCGACGTTGAGCACGAAATTGAGTGCGACACGCGCGCCGTCCGGCCAGTCGGCGTGCGGCGGGTTGCGGCCATAGCCGACCAGATCCCGCTCGCCATCCTTCGCGGTCATGCGCCCCTCCCTAGAACTGTTGTTCCTCGCGTCCACGCACGATTTGCGACAGAGTGACCGCGAGCACGAGCGCGCCGCCATAGAACATGTCCTGCACGAACGAGCTCACCCCCAGGAACACCAACCCGGTGATGCCCGTCACCAGGAAATACACGGCGACCAGCGATCCAAACGCGTTGAACCGGCCAGGCACCACGCTGGTCGAGCCCAGGAACGCCGCCGCGAATGCGGGCAGCAGGAGCGACGCGCCGGACGAGGGATCGGCCGCGCCCTGCGTTCCCGCGTAAAGCACACCGCCGATCGCGCCCATCAGGCTGGAAGCGACGAGGCAGCCCAGACGCACCCGATCTGTGTTGATGCCCGACAGCCGCGCCACCTCCCGCCCCCGTCCCACGAACAACCGCCGCCGTTCCATCGCCGTGTGTTCCTGCACGTACCAAAGCGCGATGCAGAGCAGCAGCGCATAATAGAACTCCAGCGGAATACCCAGCAGGCGGTCAACGATAACGTACTGGATCAGCGCCGGATCCAAGCCGCTGATGGTCATCGACCCGCTGATCCAAAGCGTGACCCCGTGCAGGAACGTGCCCGTTCCGAGCGTCACGATCAGGGAATGAATGCGGAACAACGTGATCAGCAGGCCGTTGATAGCACCCACGACCACACCGATCGCCAGCGCAGCGGCGACGGTCACCCAAATCGGCACGCCGAGCTGCACGTTGAGCACGGCGACCGCCATCGACGAGAACGTCAGCACGTAGGCGATCGACACGTCGAAATCGTTGGCGGTCAGCGGGATCAGCAGGCCGAGGGTCACCACCACCAGCACGGCCTGCGAGCCGAGTGTGCTGCAGAGGTTCGCCCATGTGAAGAAGGTCGTCGGCTCTAGCACGCCGAAGGCAATCGTCAGGACCAGCAAGGCCGCGATCAGTCCATAGCGCTCGGCAAAATCGATGGCCCGCTGGCGATCGGCGCGCGGCAGCGTGCCCGGATTCCGCTGGATTTGCTCGCTCACGTTTCGGCCTCCGCCATTTGCGGGGCGACGGCGCCAGCCTGGTAGCAGCGCTCGGCTATCGATTCCTTGGAGAGATCACCGCGCGGCAACTCGGCCGCTATCCGTCCGCGCGCCAGGATCAGGACGCGGTCGCAGATCGACGCAAGTTGCTCATAATCGGAGCTCGCGCACAGCACGCCGGCACCATCCGCCGCCGCGGCACGGATCGCCTCGAACACCTTGTAGCGAGCACCGACATCGACGCCTTGGGTCGGCTCGTCCAACAGGATCAGCCTCGGCTTGCCCTGGAGCCATTTGGCCAGGACGACCTTCTGTGCGTTGCCGCCACTCAGGGCCGACACCGGCAGCATTGGCCGGTTGGGCGTGACCTCGAAGCGCCGCCCGAGATCCGCCGCGAGCAGCGCCATGCGCCGCCGCGCCAGGGCAAGCGGTTGGAAGGTTGTGCCGAGCACCGGCATGGTGACGTTGTCCACGACCGGCAGCGTGCCGATCACGCCCGCCGTCGCCCGATCGCCCGGTATCAGA
>CAWFTU010000003.1:0-492700 GCA_963818725.1 uncultured Pseudomonadota bacterium
ATCGGGATAGGGGGACGCCTCACGGCGCCGCCCCTCCCACACCACCGGGCATACGGGTCGCGTACCACGGCGGTTCGACCAGGTTAAGCCGGTATCGGAATATAGAGACGGGGTAGACCCAGGGAATCGAAGTGGTGGTTGCGCAGGGCCGATTGCACCGCCGGGTGTCCTGACATGCGCCAGTATCCCGTTGGCGAACCGGCGGCAACCGCGGCGCGGAACTGTGTAACGCCACGGCGGCGCAGTTCCTTGAAGCGGTTGCGCCCGTTTCCCCACTGCCGCCAAAGATAAGATCGTAATCTTCGGCGGATCCACGCTTCGAGGTTTGTGAGCACCTGCGGGGTCTGGCAGAAGCCGAAGTAGCCGCGCCAGCCGATGAGGTATGGCGTCAGTTCTTCGATGATCTGCGACAGCCTCAGACCCCGTGTCCGGCGGGTCTGTTCCCGGATCCGCGTCTTGAATGTGGTCAGCGCCTTTGGCGCGATGCGCCGTTCGCTCCCGTCATTCGCGATGCTGAACCCCAGGAACTTGCGCTCCTCTGGTCGCGCCACCGCACTCTTCGTCTCGTTGACCTTCAGCCGCAGCTTGGTGGTCAGGAACCGGCTTACCGAGGCCATGACCCGTTCGCCGGCGCGGTGACTGCGAACATAGATGTTACAGTCGTCGGCGTACCGGCAGAAGCGGTGCCCTCGGCGGGCCAGCTCCTTGTCGAGCTCGTCGAGCAGGAGGTTACTTAAGAGGGGCGAGAGCGGACCCCCTTGCGGAGTCCCCTCATCCACCGGAAGTACCAGGCCGTCTTCCATGATCCCGGCGGTCAGGAATGCCCGGATCAGTTTGAGCACACGTTTGTCAGATATCCGCCTGGCAACGCGCGACATCAAGATGTCGTGGTTCACCCGATCGAAGAATTTTTCGAGATCGATATCAACCACCACATTGTAGCCCTCGGCGACATAGCGTTGCGCCTGGGCCACCGCCTGATGGGTCGAGCGTCCCGGCCGGAACCCGTAACTATGCTCGGAGAACGTCGGGTCCCACTGCCCTTGCAGCACTTGCAGCACGGCTTGTTGGATCAGCCTGTCGACGACACAAGGCACGCCGAGTTTTCTGACCCCGCCGTCCGGCTTGGGGATTTCAACCCGTTTGACCGGCTGTGGCTGGTAGGTTCCGTCGAGCAGTTGAGACCGTATGCCTGGCCAGTGTTCACGCAGGTAGGCCTTGGCGTCGTCAATGGTCATCCCATCCACGCCCGGGCTGCCCTGGTTCCTTTGAACGCGGTTCCACGCACTTTGGAGATTCTCTTTATCGCACACCGCCTCCATGAGTTGTTCCGTCTCAGCCGGGCTTTCGGGTGCTGACTTCGCCGCAAGTGGTTCGGCCCTTGGCGAGCCAGGGAGTGGGGTTTCACCCCGCTCCGTTGACTCCAAGGCCAGTGAGTACCTGGATAGGCTGCCGCTGTCCACTCATGAGTTGCCAGTCCTAGTTGCCACTCCCAATCGTTCGGGCCTTCCTTCATCGTTTCCGGCTTGGCCTAGCCGTGGCTCCACCTTTCGGTTTGGAGTGCCTCAATCAGCCTTGCCGACAGCATGACCTACTATGCCCTCTGCTGACTCCTGCGCCGCGGTCAGGTCCCCTTGCGGGTTCCTCAGTTCCGAAGCCGGAACGCGACGCAGGCCTCCCTGAGTAAGTTCGATCGCCTTCCCCGCACCCCTGCCGGATCTACAGCCCTGGTCTTTGATGGATATGGACTTCGCGATCAGTCGCCCGCTCGTCCGACCAAGGATGCCTTGTATCCGGTTTCTGTTCGTCAGGTCGCGGTTTTGCTCCACACTTCCTTCAGACACCGCCTCGCGGTGATGCCCTTGTGCTTCGCTAAGCCTTCACCTCCATCAGGTTGGCCAGGGAACTTTCATCCCCAAGCTATCGAACATGTCAGGCACGCGACTGAACGGCTGCGCCGTAGGAGAAGCGGTAGCGCGAGGTCGAACGGTTGAGGGTATTTTCGGGTCTGGTCTGCATGAAGCTGCGGGCCGGCATACCGAAAGGAGACCTCGATGACAACGTTACGCGTGCAAATGACCGAAGACATGAGGGTGGCCGGGTTGGCGGCCGGAACCCAGCGCATCTACCTCGACGGGGTTCGCCGTCTGGCCAAGCACTACCGGCGCGCGCCCGACCAACTGAGCGAGGCAGAGGTGCGCGCCTACCTGCTTGCATTGCGCGAGCGGGGCGTGGCCCTCGGCACCTTCAAGACCAACCACGGCGGCATCCAGTTCCTCTACCGTCGAACGCTGGATCGCGATTGGCCGCTGTTCGGGGAAAAAGGATCCGTCCCCCGAAGCAGCGCCGCCTCCCGGTCGCCCTGCCGGACGCGCAGGTCCGTAAGCTCCTGGGCTGCATCAGGAGCCCGAGCCACAAGGCCTGTCTTGCCCTCATGTATGCCTGCGGTCTGCGGGTCAGCGAGGCCGCGACCCTGGAGATCGGCGCCATCGACGGCGCCAATCGGCTGCTGCGCATCATCGGCAAGGGCGACAAGCAGCGCCTCGTGCCGCTGCCTGCACCCCTGCTGGACGAGTTGCGCAGCTTGTGGCGAACGCATCGCCATCCGCGCTGGCTGTTTCCCAGCCGCGATGGCGCCAACCCGGTCAACCAGCACGTGCTGGGCCGCACCTTCAGGGCCGCC
Source organism: uncultured Pseudomonadota bacterium (assembly GCA_963818725.1). Taxonomy (GTDB): domain Bacteria; phylum Pseudomonadota; class Alphaproteobacteria; order Acetobacterales; family Acetobacteraceae; genus DATFDN01. Next base: position 2,684 of record CAWFTU010000003.1, read on the forward strand.
GCCCGGGCCGCCGGCATCACACTGCCGGTCACGGCGCACGCGTTGCGGCACAGCTATGCGACCCGGCTGCTCGAGCATGGCGTCGATACGAGGATCGTGCAGATCCTGCTCGGCCACGCCAACATTTCGACGACCGCCATCTACACCCACCTGACCGAGCCGACCCGCGTCTCGCTGCGCGGTGTCGTCGACGGATTGACGACCGGCCTCTGACACCGCGGCCCCGCCGTGATCGAGGTGGCGGACGTCTTCCGCCGCTTTGCGGCCGACTACCTGGCGGCCCATGGCGCGTCGATGCTGCCATCGCATCGGCGTGCCATCACCGACATCCTGGCCTGCCGCACCAAAGCCCTCGGTGGCCACCTCTGGCGTTGCGACCAGTGCAGCGCCGAGCGGTTCGCCTATCACTCCTGCAAGAACCGGAGCTGTCCCAAATGCCACACCGACCAGACCGAGCGCTGGCTGCAGGCCCGCCAGGCCGAGATGCTGCCGAGCCGCTATTTCCACGTCACCGTCACCATCCCCGAGGAGTTGCGCGAGGTGCTGCGCACCAACCAGCGCGACGGCTACGCCCTGCTGATGAAAGCCGCGGCCGAGGCGATCATCGAACTCGCCCGCGACCCGCACCATGTCGGCGGCACCGTCGGTGTGCTCGCGGTGCTGCACACCTGGACACAGCAACTCGTCTTCCACCCTCACGTCCACTGTCTGGTCACCGGCGGCGGTGTCTCCGATGACGGTCGCCTGTGGCATCCGGCCCGCACCGATTTCCTCGTGCCGGTCAGGGCACTCGCCAAGCTCGTGCGCGGCAAGCTCAGGGCCGGGTTCGCGGCGCAGCGTCCCGACCTGGTCCTGCCCGCCGCGGCTTGGGCGAAGCCCTGGGTCGTCCACTGCACCGCCTGGGGCGAGGGCGAGCAGGCCGTGCTGGACTATCTCGCCCGCTACGTGTTCCGCGTCGCCATCACCAATGCCCGCATCGTCGGTCTCGACGACCAGACCGTGACCATCCGCCACAGGCACCGCCAATCCAACCGATGGCGGGCCAGCCGCATCCCGGGCCACGCGTTCATGCGCCGGTTCCTGCAGCACGTGCTGCCCAAGGGCCTGCACAAGGTCCGCTACTTCGGCCTGTGGCACCATACCAGGCGCGAGCAGGCGGCCCGCGCCCGGCTTCTGCTGCAACTCGACCGTTCGGCTGCGGCCGCGCGCCATGACGAGACGGTCGAGGTCGCCGCCGGCGCGGCCACAGACCGCGCGCGACCCGACGGCCCCCAGATCTGTCCGTGCTGCCGACAAGGGCATCTTGTCCGCATCCGCCGCCTTTCCCCCAAGCAGGCGTGCGGACCATGACGAGGGCTCCTGTCCCATCCGATCAACACCGCTGTTTGCTGCTCCCCTCCCCAGCACCGCCACGCAGGCGAAGGCAGGGTGTTGCCCGATATGTAATTACCCACCCCCCTTGCGGCGGGGCGGCATTGCTGATGCAGTTTGGGCATGCAGCGGGACGAGCTGGAGCGCCTGAGCAAGGCCGAGCTGATCGAGTTGGGGCTGCGGCTGCAGCGGCCGGAGAAGACCTCGCGCACCTCGTCCAAGCCGCCGTCCACAGACCGCAAAGCGCGTCGCGAGCAAGCCCGCCCCGGAGGTGCCAAGCCCGGACATGAAGGCCATAGTCGGGCGCTCAGCAGGGAGGTGGACCGCGTCGTCGATCACGCCCCGCAGCAATGCCCGTGCTGCCGCAGGGCGCTGTCGCCCGACCTGCCCAGCGAAGCGGTGAGCGTGCACGAGCGGATTGAGCTGCCGGAGATCAAGCCAATCGTCGAGCACCACCGACGCTTGGCGGTGCAGTGTCCCGGCTGTGGGGCGCGGGTCGTGGCAGCGCCGCCGCCCGCCGCGACAGGCACGCCGTTCGGCCCGCGCCTGCACACGCTGGCGACCTACCTCAAGACCTTTCAGAGCCTGTCCTACGAGCGGCTGCAGGCGACACTGGCCGACCTGTTCGGCCTGTCCATCAGCCAGGGCGGGCTGATGAACCTGCTGCGTCGCGCCCAGACTTGCTTCCAGGCCGGGCGAGGCTTGCCGAAGGTTCCATTCGGCGCAGCCGGATGGAATGGCAAGACGAGGGGCGAGCACGCCGTCGCAGCCCTGCGGCAGGCCAAGGTGGTAGCCTCGGACGAGACAGGCGTCCGGATTGAGGGCAGCAACGCCTATCACTGGGTGTTCCGCTGCAAGGAGGCCGTGGTGCACCACGCCGCCCCGACCCGCGCCGCCGCGGTCGTGCACGCGATGATGGCTGGCCACCAGCCCGAAGTCTGGCTGTCGGACCGCAACTCGGCCCAGCAGGGCCATGGCCAAGTCCAGCAGACCTGCCTCGCGCACCTGGCTCGCGACGTCGCCTACGTGTTGGAAGTGAGCGACGACCCCGTGCCGTTTCGGCTCACGCTCTGGCTCGCCTCGGCCTTCGAGTTGGCGGACAGCATCTCACAACTGGCTGCCTCCACCCTGGCCGCCAAGCGCCGCGCGCTGGCGGGCAGGCTGGTCGCGATCCTGGCAGCACCCACCACCTGCGACTTGGCCCGTGAACTTCAGAACAAGGTGCGCCGAGCGCGCGATCAGCTCCTAACCTTCGCCGACTGGCCCGGCCAGGTCGAGGCCACCAACAACGCCTGTGAGCGCGACCTCCGGCCCTCGGTGATCCAGCGCAAGGTGACCAACGGCTATCGTGCCATGTGGGCCGCCGAGGGTGAGGCCGACATACGCAGCGTCGTCGATACCGCTCGCCTCAAACCGGGCACCAGCGTCTTCAACACCATCCTGCAGACCGTCACGGCCTGATCGCTACGCCCGAAACAGGAGTGGGTAATTACCCCGATATCGTCGCAGTTCGGTCAATGGCGCCCGAAACAGCTGCTTCGGATTGACGTGCCCGCCCGCACACCCGACCTCATCCCGGGTCGCGCGCGCTTGTTTGGGCTCGCTGCGCCGCCAGCAGCGCCAATCGCTGGCGCACCCGAATTTCATAGCCAGGCGCCTGACCTGAAAATTCCAAAGGCCGCAATCGCGCCAAGCCGTTCAGTCCAACCAAGTTTCTGCATCGGCTACGCGACGCAGAAACTCTTAAATCGTTTTTTGAGACATGGCTTAGCAGGAGACTTACCTGCACCGGATGAAAGCTCGAGGAACCTACCCCAAGAAAATTGACTCGCCGGCCTCGAGGACGTGGTCCGCCGCAGTCTCGGCGACATGTCGCTGATCCGCCGGTGCAGGAAATGCAAGCCATTGCGGCAGCATGGCGCACGCTACAGGACGGCCACTGCCTCGATCTCTACAAGCCATTCAGGTTGAGCCAAGGCCGTAACGGCAACCAAAGTATGCGAAGGCATCTTCTTCCCGAAGAACTCTTCCCGTATCGTCCCAAATTCAGCCCTGTAGCGCATGTCGGTCAGATAAGTATTCACCTTAACTACATTTTCGAGAGTCCCTCCGCCGGCCCCCACCTGCGCTTTGAGGTTACTCAATGCGGCTCGCGCTTGTGCCGCGAAATCGCCAGGGTGGCGGGTGCCGCCTTTGTCATCGTACGCAACCTGGCCCGATATGTAGAGCAGCGTTTCAGCCCCAGAGACCTTTACTGCTTGCGAATAGCTCGGAGGATCCCACACCGCCTCCGCACAATAACGCTGGATGTTAACCATATTCTTGTCCTTGCACTGGATTTCCACGAGTGCCTACTTAACGACGTTATCGCCGCGTCCACCGACGCCAGAAGCGGCCTTAGACCGAACGGTGTGCGACAGCGGCGGCGCTATTTTGCTCGACAAGCCTATGCATCTCCACAAGGTCGGACTCATCTAAGAGGCGTTTGATAGACGACGATAATACGCCCTCTTGACTGGCATAGAATGCATTCCAAGATCGCGCCGCAATGTCGTTTGGGAATTCCAAGAAGCCAATGGGATCAATACCAGTACTAGCAAGTAAGTGGCACCGAATGAGATTGCTGCCAAACGCCTCGACACTTGCCCTCATTGTCGACTGGAACTGAGGCGGGTTGCTGGCGATGTGCGCCCGTAATGCACTGGTGATAGATCCCCTGTAGAAGTAAGGCTTCATTTCTGGGCTCCATTTTATGATGGACCTAGCGGGACGATCCGAGGAACCGTTTCGTAAGTTGCTAGCGGCTTACTTTGTCGTCCTATCCCTGGCAACTTGCCTGGCGTTTCCTCGGTGGACAGGTCGAAGCCTCGTCCTATGCTCATTCTACTCCCTACTGAGCCCCTGGGCTATCGCTGCTCGCTCTCGTGCCCTTCGCCGCCCTCTCTGGACTTCATGGAATTGTAGCTCAGCAGGATGTCAGTGCAGGGCAAATAAGCAGTGCTATCAGGTGTGGCCCAACTCACAGCGTGCCTGCGCCGGGCCGAATATGCTGCCTCCGTCAGCCCGCACGGTGCCCGAGACAGGGCCGTTCAATAGCCCAGCGACGGCTTCGCGCACCCAGCGGGATACTCGGAGAGCCGCTCAAATGCACAAGATGACGCTTGCAGCCGCCCTTCTCACGGCCCTTGGCGGCGGAACGGCCCTGGCCCAGGGAGCCCCGCCGAACTCCGCTTGGAGCAGCAGCTGGCCCAGCTACGTCCAGTCGCAGCGAGCTCTTGCCGCCAACGCCCACAGGTTCATGGAAGCCGACGCGCGGAGCAACGCCAAGGTGGGAAACGGTTACAGGTCAATGACCGCCGTGACCCGGAACCACAACGAAGTCCCTGGCCGCTAATTGATTGCATAGGTTCTGAGCTCGGCTAGGATGAGACGGTCACGCTGCCTCGCGCCGGGTCAGGGTGACATCAGCCGTCCCCGATGCGAACTCGGGGCGTGGCGTAGCCGCTCCTCGGCCTGGCCGGCCAGCTCCTCGACGATCTCAACGCTCCAGACCTGGCCGGCCAGCTCCGCCAGGACTGCCGCCTGGTAGCCCAGGCCGGTGCCGACCTCGAGCACCCTGTCGTGCCGCTCGGGGGCGAGCAGGTCGGCCATGAGCGCGACGATGAAGGGCTGGGAGATCGTCTTGTCGAAGCCAATGGGCAGCGGCGTGTCCTGGTAGGCGAGGGGGACCAGGGGGGGCACGAAGAGGTGCCGCGGAACCCGCCGCATCGCCGCCAGCACCCGCGCGTCGAGCGCCGCCTTGCCCAGCTACTCGCTCATGAGCTCGGCCTGGATCTCGACTACCTCGACCATGTGCCGGCGCAGGATGGCGAAGTGCGCCTCGTTCATTGGCTTCATGACACGCCCTCACGTCCGTCGTTTTCGCTGAGATGGCCAGGCGATCTTGAAGTGGGACATAGCGCGCAGGGGCCGTCCGGGACACCCAGGGCAATCCGAGGACGCCCAAGATTGTAAGCCAAGTGCAACCATTGAGCGCACAATTCTTGACTGCTTGGACTTAGGGGCCCGTCTCAAAAAACGATCGTTTTGTGAGACAGGGAGGACAGCCAAGGCGGTATGAGAATCTTAAAGGTGCCAGTTTGCACGTTGGATCGCCGCACCGTCTTGCCGTCGACCGCTACCACCTCGCGCTCGACCTTGCCCATCAAGGAATGCGCCCATTGCGCGAAGCAGGCCTCGAATGCGTCCGGATCGATCAGCATGAAGACCCGCCGGAACGTGTCGTGCGAGGGGATGCCATTCGTGAGGGTCAAGAAGGTCTTCAGCCAGGCCTGCTTGCTGCGCCCGTAGAGCTCGATGTCCTCCCAGCTTTCCGCGCAGGCGATCACCGCGCACACTGCGATCACGAGAATGTCGATCAGCCGATGATCGCACCTGCGCGTCGCGCGGATCAGCGAGCCCGGCAAAGCACGCCGCCAAACCTTCGATCATACCGCTCGTTCCCGATTACCTCGATCAGAGAACGTCCGGCAAGATCTTCGGTCAGCGAGTCACCCGGCTTATGCGTGAACCCTGGCTCTGGACGGGGCGTGGTTCAGAAAGTGCCAGACGCTGTTGGCGAAATCAGGGCGGGGCGTCGAAAGCGGCCTACTTGCCGCCTTTCTAGGAAATGAATCTTAATTCTGCCCTGCTTTGTACTACGACGCGGGCCAAATCCGTCCAAAAGCGCCTGTTTCCGAGCGACTTCGCGACTTCGCCAACAGTGTCGTGCCATTTCCAGGTAACACCGGAAATCGATAGAGCTTTGATAGTAAAGGGATTTCTCGTTTTGAGTGTTACCCTGATTTGAACCACGCCCAGGCGGCCCGTGCCGCCGCCGCCGAGGCGCTCGACCGCGCCGAGGCACAGCAGGTCGAGCGGCTGCGCTACCAGGCGCTCTTGGCCGAGCGCCAGTTCAACCGGGTCGACCCCGACAACCGCCTGGTCGCCGCCGAACTGGAACACCGCTGGGAAGTGGCCCTGCGCGCCCTGCGCCAGGCCGAGGCGGCGCTGGCCCGGCGCCGCGCGGCCAGCGCTCAGCCACCCTGCCTGACCGCGGCGGAGCGCGCCGAGTTCTGCGCGCTCGCCCCGCGGCTGCCCGAACTCTGGCGCCAGCCCGGCGTGACCCGGGCGCACAAGAAGGCACTGCTGCGCTGCCTGATCGACAAGGTGGTGATGCGCCGCGCGACCGACTGCGCCCAGCTGCGCATCGTCTGGCGCGGCGGGGCGACGACGGAGCTGGATGTGGCGATCGCGGTCGGCGCGCTGACCGCGCTCGCGCGCGGCGCGGCGATGGAGGCCAGGGTTCTCGACCTGGCACAGGGCGGTATCGAGGACGCGGTGATCGCCGCGCTCCTGACGCAGGAGGGCTTCCGCTCACCGCGGCACGGCAGCCAGGTCCTGGTCAACACGGTCAAGGCTATCCGCCGACGCCACAGGGTCCTGCAGGCGCCACCTCACCCGCGTCGCGTGCCGGGCTGGCTGACCGTCGCCCAACTCGCCCAGCAGCTTGGCATTCCACGGCGCTGGATCGATCAGCGCATCCGCAGCGGTGTCGTCGTTGTCGGACCGCATCCGCCCATGAAGCTGCACCTGTTCCCCGATGCTGGGGCGACCGTTGCTCGCTTCCATAGTCTCAGGGCCGGGCAGATCGACCGCTTGCGCTTCGACAACCTCGCAGAGAGACAGGAGCATCAACGTGCGTGATCCTACGACCAAGGCAGCACCTACGACAGCGTCGCCCAGCGCCATCCGGACGCGGCCGTGGTCGTGCCACCGCGGTCCACGGCGGTGCCGAGCGAGACGGCCGAGAGCGCGCCGACGCAGCGCGACCGCCATCTCCAGTGCATCGCCGAGCACGGCCGCATGGGCGGAGCGGCCGAAGGTTCCGCGCGCGACAGCGCGTGGAAGGGCCGCGGAGGGTGGCAGAAGCGATCGGGCTACAGCTCGCGCGCTCGCGCCGAGGCCGCCATCGCGCGCTGGAAACAGGTGATCGGGGACGGGCGGAGCCGACCAAGGTTCCGCGTGCGCAGCACGTGGAATGTCGGCGGAGGGTGCGCTCGCGCAGGGACGAGCGCCGGGCGACCGAGGTGGACGTCGCCGTCCACGCGCTCAACCGCATGCTGGAGCTGGGACGCCCGATCTCTGTGCGCATCGCCTGATCCCAGATGGGGTTGGGGCGAGTGCGCCTGAACTCCGGGTCCATGCAACGTAAGCGGCGCTCTGCGGCCCTTCTTCCCGGGTGAGGGTGAGTATGGTGGGTGTGCCTGAGGCTGGCAGCTTCGGGCAGACATCATGTTTGACGGCAACCACGAGACGAGGGGGAAGCATCGCCGGGCGGAGGTCCGGACGAGGCCTGAGCGACGGCGCTGGTCGGCTGCGGACAAGGCGCGGGTCGTGGCCGAGGCGACGGCGCCGGGCGCGGTGGTCTCGGCCGTGGCGCGGCGCTGGCAGGTGCACCCGCAGCAGGTGTTCGCGTGGCGGCGTGAGGCGGGCTGTGCCGAGCGGGTGCCGCAGTCGGAGGTGGCCCTGGAGGACGCGTCGGTGCCGGAGTTCGTGCCGATCCTGGCCGTGACCGAGGCGGCAGGGTCGGCAGACCCCGTGGCAGCGATGGCGTCTGCCCCTGCGCTCGAGATCGCGCTGGCCGGCGCCGTCGTGCGCCTCAGGGCCGGCACGGACATGACGCTGCTCGCGGCGGTGCTGCGTGCGATCCGCGCCTCGGCGACGGCGGCGTGATCACCATCCCGGCCGGCGCGCGCGTGCTGCTGGCGACCCGGCCCGTGGACTTCCGCAAGGGGGCGCACGGGCTGGCGGCGTTGGCATCCGCGGTGCTGGGCGAGGACCCGTTCTCGGGTGTGGTCGTGGTGTTCCGCTGCAAGCGGGCCGACAGGGTGAAAATCTTGGTCTGGGATGCGAGTGGCCTGGTCCTGGTCTGGAAGCAGCTGCAGCAGGGTGGGTTTCGCTGGCCGGCGATCGCGGACGGCGTCGTGCGGCTGTCGGCGGTGGAGTTCGCCGCCCTGTTCGACGGGCTCGACTGGACGCGGGTGCAGGCGGTGCGCAGGATTCCCACCCCGACCGTGCCGGCGTAGGATTCGTGCTGTGACGCGCGCCGCTCCCGAGCCGATGCCTGCTCTGCCCGAGGATGTCGGCGCGCTGCAGGCGTTGCTGCGCGCGGCCTGGACGGAGCGGGACAGCGTGGCCGCCGAGCGCGACGCGCTCGCCGAGCAGAACGACCGCCTGCGCCACCTGCTGCTCCGCCTCAAGCGCCTGCAGTTCGGCGCCCGCTCCGAGCGCCTGCCCGACGCGCAGCTGCAGCTCGGCCTGGAGGATCTCGAGACCGCGATCGCCACGGGCGAGGCCGAGGGAGAGAAGCGCGACCCGGGCCTGCGCGCGCGGCGCGCGGCCAAGCGCCGGGCCAGCCGCGGCGCGCTGCCTGCGCACCTGCCCAGGGTCGAGGTGACGCTGGCCCCCGAGGACAGCGCCTGCCCGTGCTGCCGCGGCGTGATGGCGGTCATCGGCCACGACACCGCGGAGCGGCTCGACGTGATCCCGGCGCAGTTCCGCGTCATCGTGACCAAGCGCCCCAAGCTGGCGTGCCGGACTTGCGCAGGTACAGTGGTGCAGGCGCCTGCTCCGCCGCGACTGATCGAGGGCGGGCTGCCCACCGAGGCGCTGGTCGCGCACGTGCTGGTGGCGCGCTACGCCGACCACCTGCCGCTGTATCGCCAGGCGCAGATCATGGCCCGGCAAGGGGTGGAGTTGGGGCGCTCCACCTTGGCCTCCTGGGTGGGTTATGCCGCCGCCGAGATCGCGCCCGTGGTCAGCAGGCTGCGCGCGATCGTGCTCGGCTCGGCGCGGGTGTTCGCCGACGAGACCACCTTGCCGGTGCTCGACCCCGGGCGGGGCCGCACCAAGACCGGCTACTTGTGGGCGCTCGCACGCGACGACCGGCCCTGGTCTGGGACGGACCCGCCGGCGGTGGTTTACAGCTACGCGCCGGGCCGAGGGCAGCAGCACGCCGACACGCTGCTCGGCGGCTTCCGTGGCATTCTGCAGTGCGACGGCTACACGACCTATAAGAAGCTGGCCGAGCCCGCGCGCGACAAACAGGGCAGCGGCGCCGTGACGCTGGTCTTCTGCTGGGCGCATGTGCGTCGTGGCTTTTACGACCTGGCCAAGACCGGCACGGCCCCGATCGCCACAGCGGCGCTTGAGCGAATTGCAGCGCTCTATCGGATCGAGGCCGAGGTCCGCGGCCAGGCGCCGGCGCAACGGCTGGCGGCGCGCCGGGAGCGGAGCCGGCCGCTGGTGCTGGAGCTGCGCGCCTGGTTCGAGCAGCAGCTGGCCAAGCTGCCGGGCCGCGGCCCGACCGCGGGCGCGATCCGCTACGCGCTGAACCACTGGGACGGGCTCGTGCGCTTTCTCGACGACGGCCGGATCGAGCCGGACACGAACACGGTCGAGCGCGCGATCCGACCGGTGAAACTGAGTCGAAAGAACGCGCTCTTCGCCGGAAGCGATGAAGGCGGGTCAAACTGGGCCCACGTCGCCTCGCTCGTGGAGACCTGCAAGCTGAACGGCGTCGACCCGCAGGCCTACCTCTGCGAGTTGCTGACCCGGCTCGTCGGTGGCTGGCCGCAGGCGCGCATCGACGAGCTCATGCCCTGGCACTGGGCCGCCCAGGGGAGCGGCTGAGCGTCGGGCTGCGCGGGGCAGGGGTCATGGAGGATAGCCGCATGTCGCGCACGAGCACCCACATCTTCCGCGTCCGGCTTCGCCCCAGGGTCTACCGCGAGATCGAGATCCCGAGCGAGAAGTCGCTCTACGACCTGGCCGCCGCCATCGTGCAGGCCTTCGACTTCGACCTGGATCACGCCTTCGGCTTCTTCAGCAAGCTGGACCACCACGTCTTCGACTCGCCCGTGCGCTACGAACTCTTCGCCGACCTGGAGGCCGGCAGCGAGTCCGGCAGCGTCAAGCGGACCAAAGTGGCGCAGGCGTTCCCCGCCGTGGGCGCCAAGATGCAGTTCCTCTTCGACTACGGCGACGACTGGCGCTTCCAAGTCGAGGTGATCGGGCTGGGGGAGAAGGCTCCGAAGACGCGCTACCCGAAGCTGCTCAAGGCTGCAGGCAAAGCCCCCCCACAATACCCGCCCGAGGACGAAGACGAGGAGTGACGGCCGGCCCCAAGGGCCCCGACGCATCGCTTACCATGCAACACGCCGGCAACCGTCGCCGATCTGCTGGCTGACCATCCAGCCCCTGCCCCTGCCCTTCCCGAAGTCGCGGAATAGGCGGGCGATATTCTGAGTTTGTTAACGGGTGCCCGGTAGATTGATCTCGAAAAGACGGTGGTCGGGCTGTGTGGTGCAACACCATCTCCCGGCCATTTCCGTCTCTAGGCCGAAGTTTGCACTGTCGGGTGGAAGAACCTGTGCTGCAGTCTGGGGATTTTCGTAATGACCCTGGCTGGTTACTGGACACGCGGCAAGGGTGCGCCGATCAGTTCGAAGGCCTTGCTCTGGAGCGGCGTGGGTTTGGCGGCGAGCACGAATGAGGCATTCGGTGCCTCGGGTGGCGCGACCACGTTAAGCGTCAGGGTGGCGAGGTGGGCCAGCAAGTCGCCGAAGCTGGTGACCGGCAGGCCGTCATCGCTGCGCCGGCGGCCGCGCTTGCGCTTGGCGGCCTCGGAGATGTCGGCCGCAGCGACTGGCGAGGCGCGCTCCTGTTGGGCAGCGTCCCGGTCGTGCTCATGAAACAGGATCGGTGCCCAGGCCGCGCGCAGATGCCACTCGACGTAGTAGGCGAGCATGCACAGGAACACGTGCGCCCGGACCCGCGGCTCGATCCAGTGATGGATGGGACGGATCCGCAGATCGACCGATTTCAGTGAGCGAAATGCCCGCTCCACCCGGGCCAGGTCCTTGTAGGCCCGGACAGTATCCGCGGCACCCATCGACGCTGCCGGCAGGCTGGTGCGGATGACATAGAGGCCGTCGAGCCGCGCCTCGCGGTCGATGCTCTCGGGCTGGCGGTGATACGTGAAGCTGTCGGCGGTGATGGTCAGCGCGAAGTGCTTGCCCATTTTGTGATGATCGATCACCGCACCGACCGCAAGCCCGATGGCGGCTTGGCCGCGCAAGGGCGCGTGCCGCCGCCGCACCTGGGCGGCGATCCGCGACAGATCGCGCTCGGTGGCGGCCAACAGCTCCGCGCGCTTGCGCGCCCGCTCGCGCGCGAGATCCGGATTGCGGCACACGATCAGCCGCTCGCCCGGATAGTCAGGGGCAGTGATCTCGGCCAAGTCGCGTTGGTCAAACAGCGACAACTGCAGGGGTCCGCTCTCGGCCAGCGCCTGGATCTGCGGCGCGCGCAGGGTGGTGATCCAATCGAGGCCAGCCGGCTTGAGGTCATCACGGATGCGCGCGGCGGTAATCATGCCGCGGTCGCCGACCAGCACCAAGTGCCTGAGCCCGAACCGGCGCTTCAGCTTCTCGACCTGTGCGGACAAGGTGGTGGGATCGCCGGTATCGCCTGCGAACACCTCGATAGCGATCGGGCAGCCGTCGCGGTCGCACAGCAGGCCGTAGACGATCTGCAGCCGATCGGGCCGACGATCCCGGCTATAGCCGTGCTGGGCAAGCGCACAGTGCCGGCCTTCCAGATACGACGAGCTCACATCGTAGAGCACCAGCGTGCCGTCTTTCAGGTGGCGCCGTGCCAGGCTCCGCTCGATGCGCATCTGCTCCCCGCCGAGCCAATCCAGCGCCGCATAGATCTCGCGTTCCTCGATGGCACCGAGGTCGAGGACCCGGCCCAGACTGGAACTCGCCGTCTCCGGCAACAGCCTCCGCAGGGTCGCCAGTTTGGAGCCAGGGGCGATGATCCGGCTGGCAATCATGGCCAGCGCCAGATCGCGCTCGCGCGACGGCGTGCGGCTGAGCAGCCGCGGCAGATCGAGCTTGCGCATCGTGCCGAGCACAGCGGCGACATGGCCATGCGGCAAGGCGCGCTGGATCTCGAATACCTCGCCCGGTCGTGCGATCGCCGTGCCGCCCTGCAGGAGCACCCGCAGTCCATCAATCACCAAGGCTGGCAATTGGCCCAGATTGGCCAAGGTGCGTTTCTTGACCGTGCGACCCTCGCGATAGCTTTCGCGCAACAGCACTGCCGGCGCAGATCGACCATTCGGCACGATGTCGATGAACATGGCCGAACCGAATCACGCCAGGTCGCGCCGACGCAAGCCCCGTGTATGGACACATCCAGCCCGCCAGTAACCCAGAAAACAGAAGGAAACTCTAGCGGATCAGGGCAGGGTCAATGAAAACTTCGGTCTAGCCCCTGCCGCGATACCGCTTCCTCATGGCACGCCGCTAAAGCGTCGTGCCATGCGAGAGGGCCAGCCCTCTCGCGCTCTCCCGGAGTATTTGAACAAGGAAATGGCTACGGGTTTTCAGATGGGCGGTTGTTCCGTGCGAAATCAGGGATTCACTTGTCGCTGATTCCCGTCTATGATCGCCACACGGTACAGAGGCTGGAGAGCCGATGACCGTCAAGGAAATGGGGCCGGTGCGCGCAAGTGCGCCGGCCCTTCCCATTCACCTAATGCCTGTCGTGCCGCTGGCTGCTGACGTAAGATCGCAGCACCGCGTTGATGCGCGTCTGATAGCCCCTGCCGAGCTTGCGGAAGTAGTCGAGCACATCCCGGTCAACACGCATGTTGAGCACTGCTTTCGGCTGCGGCATCTCAACCGTGGCCCTTTCCCAATCCACCACCATGCCCGCCTCGTCAGGATCAGATTCAACGCCTGCCTCGATTTCGGCAGGCGACTTTGCGCGCGCCCGCGCCCAATCGGATCGGCTTCCATGCCGCGCCCGCGCCTCGGCTAACTCCTTAGCCGTGTGCCTTACGATATGCTCTTTCCTCGCCATCTCGCGCTCTCCTGAAGGAAATAATGCGCTGGTTCCGCCCTCTCCATATCCAAACCACCGTATAAAACTTGCCATTTATTTCGGATGTTGACACGAAGCGGTTCTCGTTGTTGCGGATAGACGGTGCCGTGACTAGCGGGCGACCATCAAACATCAAATCAGCGTCTGTAAAATCGAGGCCGTGCCGCGCCTTGTTTCTAAGCCGCTTTTTCTCATCCCATTCAAACATATCATGATATAGGCAAATTGTCTATACAACGTCAATGTTATTGCGAGATACGAACAGACTGCACATACGCGCCGCCTTGCCGCATTGCTGGCAACTTGGCAATCAGGCAATCGGCCGCTTGCCGTATTTGCGAAACAAGTCGTTGATCGCCTCGATCAACAGCCCCTCGATCTGGCCGCCCTGCTCAACCGCGAGCCCCTTGAGCTGGCGGTGCGCCTCAACGCTGAGCGGGGCCGTCGCCTTCTTCTTGCCGGCGCGCGTCGCCGCATAGAAGCCCCTCGGGCGTTCAGTCTGCGCGGCTGCCGGTGTGGCGGTTCTGTCAGCGCTCGCGCCAAACCTGACGGCGTGAGATGCGCGGCGAGCTCCGCCTACGCGGCTTCGAGAATCGCGAGCGCGCAGCTGGCACGACGGAGATGGAGCAGGCGACGGCGGTCGGCGGGGATGTGTTGGTTGTGGCGGTGGCGGAGGCGAAGGAAGTTGCGGAGCTCGTCGTGGCTTCGACAGAACCGCTCCGCCGAGGCGAAGCTCTTGAAGCCCCGCATACATCGTGTGCACCCTTTCACGCCGCGGTGGTCCTGCTCGAGCCTGTTGTTCTTGTGGGCGCTGGTCCGGTGCGCGACGTGACGGCCGAGCGTCGAGCGGATCGCCCGCGGGTAGGACCCGTGCCCGTCCGTGGTCACCTGATCGGGTGTCACACCGGTGGCGGCCTTGGCCGAGCGGAAGAAGGCCTGGGCCGCCGCCATGTCGCGGTGCCCGCTGAGCATGGTGTCGACGAGGCTGCCGTCGCGGTCGATGGCCCGATAGAGATAGGCCCAGCGGCCCCGGACCTTCAGGTACGTCTCATCCACGTGCCAGTGCCGGCCGCGGGCACCGCCCCTGCCGTGGCGCCGCAGGCGGAGTCCGTCGGCCAGCACCGGCGCGAGCTTCGCCTCCCACTCCCGCACCGCCTCGTGGCTGAACACGATGCCGCGCTGGAGGAACATCTCGCTGAGGTCGCGCAGGGTCAGCCGGTAGCGCAGCCGCCACAGCACCACGAGTGCGATGACGTCGGACGGGTACTGGGCGTGGTTCGGCAGGGTCCCGGAGCGCTCGTTGTACTGCTTGCCGCAGTCGCGGCAGCGGAACCGGCGGTAGCCACGGGCGAAGCTGGCGAAGGTTCCGGCGGCGTGAGCCGCTGGAAAGCCAGCGGAGGGGGTGCATTCCGGCCGCTCCGTCACCGCGGCGGAGCCGCAGGCCACACAGTCCATCCCCGAGTCTCGCTCCGCCGGTCCCGGAGCCTACCAGTCCTACCCCGGTCAGCCAAACGGGTCGCCTGGCGCGAGACCTGACAGAACCGAGGGTGTCAGCATCGCCCTGGAGAACGACGTGCTCCGGGTGGAGTGAAAGATCGACTTCACCAAGTATTGAGGGGATGGAGCCGGTCTACACCGAGTTCAACGTTGGCCACTACACGCGCCCCTTCGCGCTCTCGGGCAAGATCGACCGGGAGGGGATCGGCGCGCAGCTCGAGGACGGCGTGCTGGTCCTGACCCTGCCCAAGGCCAAGGAGGCGCGGCCGCGGCGGATCGCGGTCCAGTGACCGCATCCCGGCCGCAGCCTCTGGGTCGGCCCTGTTCCCTGGGCGGCCGGGCGCCTCTCGCGGCTGGCGCCCCGCCGGCGCGCCCGTGTCAAATCGCGGAAGTCCCCCTCAACCGGCGGGATTGATGCGCCAACGCCGGTCACGCCGCGTTCCGCAGCTCCGAAACGAGCCATAGAGCCCAGGACGCCGTGCTATTCGTCGCCCCGGGTCTTGGCTGCGGCTCGACAGGCCGCCAGAACGTCGGCGTGCAGCCGGCTGGCCTCGATCGAGCGGGCCTGGTTGTAGTGGGCGTTGGTGGTCGCCAGCGAGGCGTGGCCCAGGAGGTCGCGCGCCACGCCGACCTGCCCCGGCCGCGCGATCGCGATGGTGGTCGCCGCGCAGTCGCGGAACAGGTGCGGGCTCACCGGCCGCCCGAAGGCAGCCTTGGTGCGCGCCGCGATGGCGCCATAGACCGCTATCCCTCCCAGGCCGCGCCCCTTGCGCCCGGCCCACAGGGCGCGGTGCGCCGCCGCGTTTGGAAAGCGCGGGCGGATCTCGGCCAGGTAGCGCGCCAGCCGGGGAGCCAGGTCGGCAGGGATCTCAGTCTCGATCGGCTGCCCGGTCTTGGTCTCCCCAGCGTCGAACGCCAGGCGAAAGCCCGCCCCAGTGGCGATCAGGTGCCGCTTGAGCTCGATCGCGGCGAAGTTCCTCCGCCGCAGCGGCCGTGTCGCCAGCAACGCGATCAAGAGCCCGTCGCGGTAGGCGAGCAGGTCCCTTGCCCCCAGCACCGCCCCGGGAGGCACCCCGTCCATCAGCGCGTGGCCAAGCGCGAGCAGCTGTCCGGTGGTGACCAGCCGGGGGCGCTTGTCGCGCGGCTGGCGGTCGCGTCCGAGCCGGGCCACCATCCGGCTCAGCGCCGCGCAGTCGTGATCGGGCATCATGGCCGCGAGCGCGTCGCGCAGGTGATGGATCATGATGTGCTGACTGGCCGAGCCGACCGTCTCGGAGAGGTGCGCCAGGAACCGCGCGACGCGCGCCATGCCGGCGCGGGCGTCGGGCGCGAGGGCGAGGGCGTCGGGCTCGCGGGCGGCGACGAAGCCGAGCCAACGCCCGTAGTTGTATTGCACGCCGGCCCGGGTCGACGCGGCCCAGCGCGCCGCCGGGCCGCCGTCATCGAAGACGTCCTGCCCTGGGTTGAGGGCGGCCAGCCAGGCCAGGCGGTCGGGCTCTGGCCACTTAGGGAGCGGGAGCGACTTGCGCGGCCGTGGACGGGCGGGGCTCATGCCTGGCGCTCCCGGCCAGGCGCGCCGCGCCGGGCCCGGCCGGGTTTCGCGCCCGCGGTGCGCGCCCGCTCGGCGGCGAGGATGCCATCGAAATGCCGCCCGGCGGTCAGCGTGTCGATGCCGGCGTAAAAGGTGACCGTGGTCTGGGTGTTGCGGTGGCCGAGCAGCTGGCCGGCCGCCGCGAACGCCCCGGGGCTGTGCTCGAGCAGCAGCTTGGCCGCGAAGTGCCGGAACTGGTGCGGGGTCATGCGCACCCCGACACGGTCCCTGATGAGCCCGGTCAGCTGCTGGGAGAGGGTGGTCTGGCTCTTCGGCCGGCCGCCCTGGGCGACGAACAGGAACCGGCCGTCGCCAGGTCTGAGCAGGGGGCGGTGGCGCGTGAGGTAGCGATCGAGCAGCCGGGTGACCTCGGCCGGCAGCTCGTACTCCTGCGGCGCGCCGTTCTTCACCTCCGCGCCCGCCAGGACGAGGTGCCACAGGCCCCGGCGCCCGCCGGGCCGGACCAGGTTCTGCTCGAGCCGCAGGCCCGTCAGGTTGCCCATCCGGATCGGCGCGTGTAGCAGCAGCTCGATCGCGAGCCCGAGCTGGAAGCGGAGGGCGGCGCGCGGGGCGGCGAGGCGGCCCGCCTCGGCCTCGGCGACCAGCTGGCGGGGCAGGGCGAGCAGCCGGTGCCGGATGGCCGGATCGGACAGCTCGCGCAGGGTGGCGCGGTTCTTGGGGGTCAACCCGAGCGGCGCCTTGCCGAGCCGGTGGCGGAGGCCCCTCAGCGTGGCCAGGTGCGCCGGGGACACCCCCGCCCAGTGTTCGGCGACGGCGACCAGCGCCGCGGCGAGATTGTGGGCGAAGACGCTGGCCGGCTCGTTGGCCCGCACGTAGTGGCGCAGGATCGTCTTGAAGGCGTCGACGCCGACGAGGTCGGCGAGGCCCGCGAGCCGGTCGGGCGTGGCGCCGCCGGCCACCAGCGCCGAGGCGGCGAGCAGCACCAGCCGCCGCCGCAGCTCGACGGTGCGGGGCTTGCACACGGTCGGCGGCGGCCGGTCGGCGAACCGGTCGTGGCCCGCGAGCCAGGCGAGGTGGCGGGCGAGGTCCGCCCGGAAGCGCTCTGGCAGGGCGTGCGCCGGCAGCGTCGCGCGCGGCTTGCGGTAGTCCGGGACGGCCAGGGCGACCTGTGGCCAGCCCGGGATGGCGGTGGCCTCGTTCCACAACCGGCAGGCGCGCCGGTGCAGGTCCCGCGGCTCGGCCACTAAGGTGCCCGCGACCAGCTCACGGGCGAACCGGTCCGCGACCGCGTCGGTGACCTGGTCGGGCTGGAGCCCCTCCCGCTCGCACCAGGTCAGGAACCGCGACAGCCCGTTCTGCATCCGCTTGCCCGGCAGAAGCCCCCGGAGCTGCCGCCAGGCTGGCGCGGCGCAGGGGCGGCGGCGGCTTCCAGACGGCACCGTCGCCCGGATCGCGGCGGCCAGGTTGGAGCGCAGGTTCTGCCAGGTCTTCGGGCTGAGCCCGTGAGCGGCTGGCAGGAGGCGGTTCAACCGCGGACGGAGCGCGCCGAGCGAGGCGGGCAGGTCCGCGGCGGGCGCGTCAAGCAGGGCGGCGACGCGCCGGACGGCGGAGACGAGGTCGCGCCGGCGCGTGTCCGGCAGGCTGGGCTGGTCCTGCAGGCGGTGGACCACATCGGCGAGCGAGCGGGGCGGGGTCGGGAGATCACGCATCGGGAACCTGGCGGCTTGGACGGCGCGGGCCTCGGGTGGACACGGGCGCACAGAGTGGCCCATTCGGGCATACTCCTGCAAGGCAAATACATCTTGTATTCCCTGAGAGTATTCCCGAGAAACCGAGAGGCCTCGGAAATCGCTGGCCCAAGCGGGACATCATGGGACGCGGCGATCGCGGAGGTAGTCGGCGATGTCGCGCGGAGCGAGGCGCCACTGCGCGCCGATCCGGTGCGCGACCAGCTCGCCCTCCGCCATGCGGCGGCGGATGGTCTTCTCGCTCACTTGGAGCAGCGCGGCCGCTTGCTTGACCGTCAGCAGTGGCTCCAGGGGTCGGGCGAAGGGCTGGGCCGGGCGCGACGCCGGCTGGGGCTTTTCGCGGGAATTGGGGACTCGGGCCATGGCTCGCTCCGGGAGCTGGCCTGGTCCGTGCAACCGCCAGCGACCAGACCAACCCCCCCCCCACGATGGGGCAATAAAATAGGAGGTCATGGTCTCGCCGGGGTCCTGAGCGCGCGACCGTCCGGGACGACGCCGCAGCCGCTCAGTCGCGGAGAGCAACGGTCAGATAGGTTCGCTGCGGCTGGTGATCAAGGAAGGCAACAGCACCGAGTGCAGGAACTCCCTGGCCGAGGCCGCCGCCTCGCTAGGGCGCGTACAGGTCCTCGACCAAGATGCTGATGCCGGGCGGGTCGAGCATGATCCGCCTCTCGGTGACGAGCTGGGTCTCTATGCCGCCGCCCGCATCGTCGCGGCGGCGGTGGTGGACCACGGCGCGCCGGTCCGCGCGCACGATCAGGTAGTGCCGGATCGACGGCACCCGGAAGTAGTCGGTGAGCTTGGCCCCGGTATCCACGCTTCGCGTCGAAGGCGAGAGCACCTCGACCACGACGACCGGGTTGGGCGCGGCCACGGCGTCGTCGTCCATCGGCTCGCCGCAGTTCACGACGGCGTCGGGCTCGTAGTCGGTATCATCCCCGACCTCGACCGTGGCGCCATCTGGCAGCGCCTGGCAGGGCACACCGGCGGCGGCGATGGCCTGCCGCAGCGCGAGCCACGTGGCGGCCTTAATCCGAAGATGCGCCCCCCGCTCCGGCGCCATCGCCACGACCTCGCCGGCGACCCGCTCGTAGCGCCCGCGCCGCTGCGCCTCGGCCCAGCGGCGGTACTCCTCGCGGCTGAGGATCAGCGGCGCCTTGGCGAGCGTGTGTCCCATGCGCGAGGCCTCCAGAACAGTTCGGGTTAGGGGGACCTGCGCGTCCCGACGCCAGAGCACCAAGGCGTTGGTGCATATATCAGCTGTTCGCGGGCTTGGGCAGGGCAACGTTGGGGCGGTATAGGGCCGCTCCCTCGTTCTCTGGACGCCTGATGCCCCAGAGGTTCAGCGAAGCGTGCCGCCGCAGGATCCCGCGGGCGCGCTACCGGGTGCAGAACTGGCGGGAATACGACCGGGCACTGCAGCAGCGCGGCAGCCTGACGGTCTGGGTCACGCCCGGGGCGCTCGCGGCGTGGCAGCCGCCCCGCACGGGTCAGCGTGGCCGGCCACGCGACCACTCGGACGTGGCGATCGAGACCGGGCACCTGCGGCGCTTGGCCTTCGGCCGGACCGGGCTATGGCCGAGTGCGTCCTGGTGCTGATCGGCGCCACCCCGGAGGGCAAGAAGGGGCTCCTGGGCTTTCAGGTTGGCTGTGTCCATGAATTCTGGGTTCTCCCGCACTTGCCGTGCTGTCGTTGCGGGGTCATGCGGCATGGCGGACGCGTGCACGGAGGAGAGTGAAGCCTGCACGCCCATACATCATGCGCTTGATCGTCTTGATGCGGTTAATCTGTCCTTCGGCCGGGCTTGTGGTCCAGGGGAGGTCAACCGCGGCCTGCACGGCCTTGAGATCGCGGCGCAGGCCGGCGGCGAAGTCGGCGAGCAGTGTCGGCTCGGCTGCGGCGAGCACATCCTACAGCGTCTCGCTTCCTTCCCGGCGCAGCACCTGACGAAGACGTACAGCGACCGCGGCCGCCTCAACCAGCCGCGGCGCCTCGGAGCGCAGGAGGGTGATGAAGGCGCGCTCCCTCTCGCTCAGCCTCTCGATCTCGGCTGTCAGCAGGAACGCGATACGCCGGCTGGAGGGCGGCTGCCATGCGGGCGTCACCGGTTCCGTGCGTCTCATCGCGGCCGCCGGTTCCTGTTGGCGGCGCTGTCCCGCCCAGGCGCGCACCACCCCTGGCCGTCCGGCAAAGCCAAGGCCGACCAACTCGCGCCACAGCTGCGCCGCATTGCGGCAGCCCTCGGCCCAGCGCCGATCGAGGACCTCCCGATAGGGCGCGAGCAGGCTGCCCCGAGCTGGCTTCTTCCAGAGCGGCGCGTGGCCGAGCCGGAGCCAGCGTCGCACCGTCTTGCGCTCGGCGCCGAGCCGGACGGCAATGCGCCGGAGCGGGACGCCTTTGGCCCGCAGCCGGGCGGCCTCCTCATAGCGCGCCTGCCTGCGCGCGATCGGCGTCGATCCAGCGTCCGTCGAGGACGTCATTATCTCTCACATGCATTACGATCACTGCGGGAATTACGACCTGTTCCCGCGCGCCCGCTACCACCTCCAGGATAGGGAGATGGCGTTTTGCACCGGCCGCTGCATGTGTCACGCCGGGTTGCGCGTCGCGTTCGAGGAAGAGGACGTGGTCGCGATGATCCGCAAGCTGTTCGCCGGGCGCGTCGCGTTCAACGACGGCGCGGCGGAGCTGGCGCCCGGCGTGTCGGTGCATCACGTGGGCGGGCACAGCAAGGGCTTGCAGGTGGTGCGGGTCCTCACCCGCCGCGGCTGGTTGGTGCTGGCCGCCGACGCCAGCCATTTCTACGCCAACATGGAGGAAGGCCGCGCCTTCCCGATCCTGCACAATCTGGAGGAGACACTGGAGGGCTACGCGACGATGCGGCGACTGGCGAGCCGACCGGATGCCATCATCCCCGGCCACGATCCCTTGGTGCTGGCGCGGTATCCGGCAGCCAGGCCCGGACTGGAGGGCATCGTCGCCCGGCTCGATGCCGATCCGCGCGAGGGTGGGAAGTCGTGAGGCCCGGAGGCGCCCGGGCACCCGGAGCGATCGGGGCCTGGCACGCGGCGATGCCGCCCTTGCATGCGATCACGGCCTCTTCCGAACGACATAATGCAGGAACTCCCTCCCGCAGAGGACGAGAGCGGGAGGCCGTCATCGCCGAGAACCTCCACAGGACCGGTGAACTGTCAACGGCGGAGTAAAACCAGGCCAGCGTGGCGGAGTAAAACCAGGCCATTGGGCTGTGGCATGATGGACATGAGAAAGGCCCCTGCAGGGGCCTTTCTCATGTCCGCGGCCTGATCGGCACGGGCCGTCAGCTGCTGGTGATCTCGCCGGTTTCTGGATGATGAGCCGGGTCCTCGACCTTTTCATCTGCCTTCTGGCGCCGCCGGGCCCTGGACTGTTTCAGGCGGTAGCTTTCGCCGTTCATTTCCAGGATATGGACGTGGTGAGTGAGGCGATCCAGAAGCGCGCCGGTCAGCCGCTCCGATCCAAAGACGCTCGTCCAGTCCTCAAAGGGCAGGTTCGAGGTCACGATGCTGGCGCCGCGCTCGTGCCTCTGGCTGAACACCTCGAACAGCAGCTCCGCCCCTGTCCGCGACAACGGCACATAGCCCAGTTCATCGATGATCAGGAGCTTCAGCGCCGCTATCTGCGCCTGCAGCTTCAGCAGGCGGCGCTCGTCCCGCGCCTCCATCAGCTGGTGCACCAGCCCGGCCGCCGTCACGAACCCCACCGATAGGCCACGCTGGCAGGCCGCCAAGCCAAGAGCCAGGGCGACATGATTTCCTACCGATTGCCAAGTCCTATTTTGGCCTCAGGCGATGCTTTCCACGCGGTGCCGGCGCCTGGCATTGCGGATCTCTGCCGGGACGCTGAACCGCTGCGCCACGATGGCTTTCCCCTGGGCGACGCTGATCGGTGTGCCGTCGGCGTCGCGCAGCTCATAGCCCTCACCCGTGCGTAGGACCTTGCCGATCCGATTGACCAAACGTGTCGCCACCGCGCACAGGGCTTGCTTGTGGTGGTGGCCTTTGCGGACCATCAGACGCCAGTAGACCTCCGCCAATCCGGGATCGATGCGCCGCGCGGCGTCAGCAGCGAGGTAGAGCGCGCGCTTGATCCGATTGTTTCCGGACTGGGTGACCGCTTGCCCCGGCTGGTCGGCGCCCCCCGACGCGTTGGTCCGGGGAAACATGCCGCAAAACCCACGGAGCTGATGCAGGCCAGCGAACCGCCGCGCCTCGTGCAGCACGCCCAACACGAGCGGCGCGAGGGCATCGCCAATGCCTGGGATCGTGCGCAGGGCGTCCGATGGGTGGAGCTTGCCGTAGAGCACCGCGATCTCGCGGCGGAGCTCCGAGAGGTGCTGTTCGACCAACCGCATGCGATCAATCTCAATGGCGGCCTCCACCTGTAGACGGGTGAAGTCGATTGTGCCCTCGTGCAGGAGTTGCGTCTCCGACGCGGCGGCCTTGAGGCCGTCCACGAGGGTTTCGGCAAAGGGCCCGCTGTGGGGATGGTTGCCGCTGGCGTGCTTGGCAACGAAGCGGAGCAGCGCGGACCGCCGCATCTTGAGGACGCGGGCGGGATCAAGCAGCTCGCGCAGGACCGCGAGCGACAGGTTCGTCCGCAAGTCCGGCAGCACCGCTTCCAAGGCCGGACAGGCCCAACGGATCAGGTCGAGCAACCGCCGCTTGATGGCGCAGGCCTCGTCCTCCAGGCGCTCACGTTGGCGCGTCAGCCGCTGGAGCGCGTGGCGTTCGGCATCCGGCACGTAGACGGGATCCGCAGGCACCCCGCCGAACAGCGGAATGGCACCGAGCACATAGGCGTCGGCGGCATCGGTTTTCGTGTGCTCGCTGAGGTAGCGGCGCAGCGCACGGACACGCTGGCCCTTGACGCGGATCACCGTGATCCCCGCCCGCTTGAGCCAGTGGGCAACCAGGAACCAGGACATGCCCGTCGGCTCCATCACCGCGGTGATGGTGCCGCCCGATGGCAGACCCGCCCGCAGGCTCGTGACCAGGCGAGTGAGGCTGTCGGGTGTCAGGCGGAAGCGGATCGGCTTGCCGCTTGGCCGCCCGTCGTCGAGGATGCGGGCGACGTGATCACCGCGGATGGCGAGATCGATCCCGACTGTGCGCTGGCCCATGAGGCATCCTCCCAGGAAGTTACGGGCGAAGTCCTGAGTGGCGCAGCCATGTGCTTGATCCGTGGCCGGTCATGCCGCCACAATCTCCTTACTCTCGCCTGCCCAGGCCGGGTCCGGGGCTCGTCGTCACGTCGTCGAGACGCTGCGGAGCCCTCACTGCTGGTGACGCCCACGGAACCGCCGCCCGGCGAGAGGATAGCGACGGTCCGGCATCGGTGCGCCGGTGCCGGACCCGAGCCGCGATCACTTCGTCTGGCCACAACGCGCTCCAAGCGACTTTCCCCTCGGCCCCGGATCCGACGCCGCAATCGATACATGCGTCTTGCCCGTGCCCGCTTCGCCAACCAGCAGAACCGGCTCGACCTTCGCCACATAGTCGCCGGTTGCCAGATCCCGCAGGCGGGCGGCCGACACCCCGGAGCGGTCGAACTCGAACTCATCCAACGTCTTCATCCGCGGCAGCCGCGCCTCGTGCAGCAGGCGGGCGACCGCGCGGCTCTCCCGCTCCTCCATCTCGGCGGACAGCAAGGCTTCGAGGTAGCCCAGGTGCGACTGTCCCTCTCGGAGTGCCGCGTCGGCCATGCGGGCGAACTGCATGCCGATCGTCGGCATGCGCAGTGCCTTGCAATGCTGCGCGATCGCCTGGTCCTGCAGTTCGGCCATCACGCCGCCACCGCGCAGAGCAGCGTGTCGTAGTCGGCCGTCGCCGGCATCGGTCGGTCGTAGCGGGCGAGCACGCCGACATCGATCGGCAACACCCGCGCCTTTTGCAGGCGTGCCTCGGTCAGCAGGTAGCGCACCGCGGCCACGTCGCACGCTCCCAACGACACCGCGGACGCGACTGCCGCACGCAGAGCATCGTGGCCGAATTCGCGGCCCAGCAGCATCACCGCCACCATGGCGCGGGTGCCGTTCTGCCGGCCGTGCCGGGCGCGCAGCCGGTCCCACAGTTCATCATAACCAGCGGGCCAGCGACCGGCCTGCCGCCACTGCTCCAGCGGTTTCGAACCGGCCAATGCGCCGGGCTTGTGGCCGAGCACGTCCAGGTAATGCTCGAGATCGAGCACCTGCTGGCGCCGGCTGTGGCATCGCTCATGACGCGCGACGCGGCGGCCGTCATGCCAGACCTCGACGTGCAGCGGGTGAACACGGGCCTCCACCCGGATACCGGCCTTAACCGGGACCGAATACAGGTTGGTCTTGACCGTGACGCACCCCTGTTTATCGACCAGGGGAAACGTGACGTCAGCCAGATCGAACCGTTCTGTCGCGCGTGGCAGCAGGTGGTCGCGCTCCGCTGCCATGGCCGCGCCGACCGGCTCCACGTGACCGTGCAGCACCCGCGCCTCGTCGGCACGGCACCCTGCCAGCAGCACGGCGTTCAACGCGTCGATATTCGCCACGCTTGGCACCGGGACCAGATGGTTGCGCCGGAAGTAGCCAACCTCCCCCTCAACGCCGCCTTTCTCGTGGCCTTCGCCGGGCGTGCAGAACTCCGCGGCAAACCGCCAGTGCGAGCGAAACGCGATGAACCGGGCCGTCTCCTCTCGCCGGTAGCCCTGCAAGATCTTGCGAACCGCACTCGCCAGGTTGTCGTAGCGTAGCAGCCTGAACACACCGCCGAAGTAGTCGAAGGCGTGCTCGTGGGCCTCCAGGAACGCCTGCTGCGTGGCGTGCAGATAGGCGCGGTGGAATGCCGCCCCGCTGGCCATCGAGCGCATCGCGAATACCTGCACCCTGGTCCGCTCGCCGGCTAGATCGACCGACGCCTCATACCAGTCGACCTGAGCCTCCTGGCCCCAGCCATAACTCTGCGGCACGAATGTCTCGCGCCGGATCAGGCCCAGCGCGCGGCGGCGTGCCCGGACATGGTTGCGCACCGTCGACTCAGCCACCACGGCGTCCGGAAACTCCCGCACGATCCGCCGGTGAATGCGCCTTGCCGTATGCCGCTGCTTACGAGGAGCACGCCGATCCTCGTCCAGCACGGCGTCAATGAACCCCACGACAGCCTCCAGTTTGGGCTTCGCCCGATCGGGATAGCGATGGGCCGGAGGCACCGCACCCGCGATCGCCTGCCGCACCATCCGACGGTGAACGCCGAACTTGGCGGCCACACCGACCACCGTGCCGATCCCGAACTCATACTCGCGCCGCAGCTGCTCAAACAATTCCACCTTGGCTTTCCAGTCCACACCAAGCCCCCCGGCATATCCGGGACGACCCTAGGTTTGAGGGACGGATGCTGGGCCAAAATTCGCCAGCACTCTGGGCCAGGATTCGATAGCAAAGCCATTCAGGTCGGCGTGCGCGAGAGCGCCCAGAGCTGGCGCTCCTCTCGCGTGGAGCGCACGCCCTGGCCCACCAGTTCGCGGCGCACGGCCGCGAGCTCGGCCACCGCAGTGCGGGCAGCTGCCACGCCGTGAGCCGTGAGCGGCACCAGCTTGGCCACGGGCCGGCCGCGGCGGGTGATGGTGACCTCCTCGCCGCGCTCGACGGGGTCAGGCAGGGCGGCGAAGTGCGTCTTGGCGTCGTAGGCGCCGATGGTGGCGGGGCAGGGGGCCTGGTCCACGCGGGGGAGCATACAGGCCAGTCACGCGGCAGGGTTCGACCGGTTCGTGGCTGCACGCATCACCTGCCCGGGCCGGCCGGCGGACCGGCCCTTCAACCGCGACGGAGGAGTAGCGCCGCAACGATGGCTTCCCACTCCCCCTCGAGCGGGGCGTCAGTCGCGACCGGCGGCTGTCGTCCCGCGCGCCGGTACCAGTAGCCGGCGTTCGCCAGATCGCCCTCCGCCCGGTGCAGGTGCGCGTGCACCCAGTCGCAGGCGGGATCTCCCTCCCCCTGCTGGGCGCACCCGTGCGCGCGCCCCCACTCGCCCTTGCCCGCCCACCAGAGCGCCTGCAGGGCGAGGCCTAGCCCCTCCGGCGGCGCCGCGCCCGAGAGCGTGCGCCGGAACGCCTCGACGGTCGTCATCGTCATGCCGTGTGCCCACCTCTCCCCTTCGCGGCGGCCGTCATCGCGCGCCTCGTGCCTGCGATGCCCGGCCGGCCTCATCACGGCCCCGGCTCTCAGCCGTCCGGGGCGGGGGAGCGGCGCTGCCCCCACCCCACGATGGTGCGCACGCACCGGCGCGCGTCGGCGCCGTCCGTGATCAGCGGGAAGCGCCGGCGCAGCTCCGCCACGGCCGAGAGCTCGCCGCCTTCGTCCCAGGCGCGGCGGATCGCCTCCGCGGTCTCCTCGTCGACGACGAACATGCCAGGAGCTTGGGTGTCGCGCACGGCAGAGGCAAGCTCCGACGGAGTTCGCGGGAACGCCGGCACCTCCTTTCTTCACCCGGTTGCGGAACGCGGGTGCATGGCGGTTGGACGCGGAGCAGGCAGACCCCAGGGCTGTTCATGTGTGGACGGCCCGCTGGGTTCAAGAGGCGGATGCAAGATTTGGCGGC
The DNA here is from genome assembly GCA_963818725.1 of uncultured Pseudomonadota bacterium. GTDB lineage: Bacteria > Pseudomonadota > Alphaproteobacteria > Acetobacterales > Acetobacteraceae > DATFDN01. The sequence continues at coordinate 29,456 of CAWFTU010000003.1, forward strand.
GGGTCGATTGCGGTCATGTGTGCGGCCTGTTTGGGCGGCACAATGACCGCTGGCCCAGATGGGATCCGCGAACGACATCCAAACAACGCTCCGGCGTGTGATCGCCGTTGAACAAGACGGATTTTGTCGTTCGTCGGCTCGACCGATCACCATCTCCTGCTTCGCCCCTGAACCCTCGGCACCGGCGCGCGGATCAGACGGGAGTAGCCGGCTGCCGCCGGTATGCCTCACCACGCGCCATCATGCCCTCCGCTGGCATTCCACTCGCTGTGCGAGCGGAACCTCACATGAGGGTATCGCTGTCAAGCGCGCATGATCGGTCTCCAATTCGTCGTCGGATCCGTGGTTCGAGCCCGTCTCTCACCATGCGGCACGAGCCGCCGCATCACCTGCCCCGAAAATAACCCGATGGAGGCCAAGCATTACCCGCTTATCGGCCAATCGACCCGTCACGGGTAGACGCCTTTGTGGGTCAGACGGGACGACGCAGCGACGGCACGGCAAAGCGCGTTGACCATGCCTCGCATGTTGCGGCGCCGGTTGGTGGTCCAGCAGAAGGCGCCGAGATAGTCGGGCAGATGCTTGGGGGAGAGCCGCTTGTGGGTGGCCTTGAGCGCGGTACTGAGATTGGCGACCAGGGTGTTGACGGTGAAGAACGGGGCGCTGCGCTCGCGCTCCGGACGCCCGCCGCCGGTGACGGTGGCGACATGCGTCCGCCCGGCTTCACCGAAGGCGTTGAACGCCCGCAAGCCGTCCGTGTGCACAGTCGCGCCGGCGGCGATGTGGGCATCGCGGAACGCGGCCACCGCCTCGCTGGAGAAGGCGCTGACCGCGCGCATCGCGACATGGCCCATGCGCCCGTCCGCATGCCGCTCGCAGGCGACGATGACGCAGGTCTTGCCTTCGGTTCCGCTGCCTTGGTTCCTTTCACCTCCCAGACACACGTCATCCGCCTCCACTACCGGCGGCGCGGCATCGTCGTCGCTCGCGCCCCCGAGCGAATAGCGCTCCGTCCGCTCGGTCATGGCGTGGCGGAGCCGCTTGTGCAGATACCAGGCCGTCTCATAGCCCAGGCCCAGCCTGCGGCCGAGCTCGACCGCCGAGATCGCCTGTTTGGTGCTGCTCATCAGGTGCATGGCGCGGAACCAAGTGGTCAGAGACAGCTTGGTGTCCGCCATCACGGTGCCCGCGGTGACCGACCAACGTCGGCCGCAGCGCGTGCAGCCGACACGGCGGCCGTAGACATAGCTCTTCAGATTGGCGCAGCGCGGGCAAGGCATTCCTTCACGTTGGCGCGCCGCCACCAACGCCGCCAGACACTGACCCTCCGTCCCGTAGAGTCGTTCGAACTCAACGTCCGTCAGCCCCTTCATGATTGCCCGCACCGTTCTGCTCCGAGACGCCGCGTTCAGAGCGACTTTGCGCTTCCCTGCTGCAAAGTACAAGAGCGGGTCGATTGGCCGATAAGCGGGTAATGAGTCGTGATTTCGGGCCGTATGGCACGCCGACATAGCGGGGCATGCCATCCACATCCAACACACCCGGCTGGACCATAAGCGAAAAGCGACCGGACTGCCGGTGCCAAATCGCGCCATTGTCGAAAGGGCGGCTATGAGGCAGCGCAACTTGACACAAGCCGGAATGCAGGAACGACAGATCCTCGGCGCTGGGCAGTCCAGACATGAGATCGTGGGTGACCTCGACGCGCCGCTCCAGCCGGATCCGCTCGCGTGGAGACGCCCCCTCTCCCTGAGCCCGCCTGCGGGCCTCTTCCAAACCGAACATTTCTAGTTGGTCAATGAGCCTCAGGACCATTCGCGACTCCCTGAGCTGGTCTAGCCCAGGCGTGCAAACGTTGTGCGCAGAATCGGCTACCCCTCGGAACCATGCCTGACGCGCAGAGTCGGCTACATCCGCCCCTTATAGGCAAAGAATATCAGTCTTTTATAGGAATGTGTTGCAGACTCTGCGTGGATAATCCAGCCCCAGGAAGCTGACTCTGCGCAAATCAAGCCGGTCTCGCGTAGCCAACTCTGCGAGGATCAAGCACGCCGCAGCGTGAATAAGTCGAGTTGGAATGTAGCCGATTCTGCGTAGCTTCCCGGCTCTCAGCCCGTAGTTGATAGCGATGCTAGCTTCGCTAGCGCTGCTATCTAGACTAGGCTGCCTCGTTGGCCAGTCTGCGCCGTCCCGGCGGGGGCGCCAGGTCGGCTTCGGGCACGGCATGCCCAGCATCCCGGAGAAGCCGCGCGAACAGCCGGCGCACGCTGCCATGCTCCACGGCCAGGCGTGCCACCAGCTCGGCCATCTCCCGTGAGGCCCAGAAGTTGATCTGCTCGGTGCGCTCGCGCTTCGGGGCTGGAAGCGCTTCCGAGGATGGCAGAGAGGCGGGCGGGAGATTGGCCACGGCCGGGGCGATGGCGCGCGCAAGTTCGGCCCCCCGATGCGTTTGGGTTTGAACGTGCTCATGCCACCCCCTCCGTTAGCGCGGGTAGCGCCCCTAGCTGTGCTAGCTCGGCTATGAGCTTGTCGGCTTCATGCCCGATGCGGCCGGTCACCGGCACCTTCCCGTCAAAGGTGGCTTTCCGAAATCCGGAGAGAAACGACAGTCGGTGCGTTAGCTGGGGCAGCTCTGCTAGCTCGTCCAGCGTCGCCCGCTCGACCAGGCCGCCCTCGCGCCACTGGGTGAGCACGATCCTATACGGGATAGCGCGCCTAGCCGCCCTAGCAGGGCTATCAGTCTGCTGCGCTGTTCGCAGCGCCTCGCGAATCGAGCCGCGGTCTGGCATGCAGGGGATCAGAACGAAGTCTGCAGCCCCCATGGCGCTGGCTGCCGTCAGATTGCCGAAGCCGGCCGTGTCCACCAGCACCACGTCGTGCGCGTCCGCCTGGGCCTGGGCCACGTCGACCACCTCGATGTGCCGCGCCTCAGCCATACAGACAAAGGGTGGCCCCTCGTAGACGGAGTGCCAGTCGCTGAACGTGGCGTTGGGGTCCGCGTCCACCACGGCCACCCGATAGCCCTGGGCCGCGAGGTTCGCGGCCACGCACGCGGCCAGCGTGGTCTTGCCGCGGCCGCCCTTGCTGGTGGCGATCGTGAGAATCTGCCCCATGTAGCGCTCCTAGGCCGCTTAGCGGTGCTAGCCACGCTAGGATGGCTATGAACGCTACGCCAGCGTAGCGGAGGCTTAGTCCGCAAAACGGGGTTCCACTGTGTCGCAAAAGCCACCGACAAGGAGAGCATGCAGGTGTGGATGGCCCCTGGAGCGCAAGGGGGTCTGCTGCGGGTTGCCGGCCCGCACGGTGGCGCTCGGCGTAGTTGACCAGCCAGGCGCTCTGGCCGGTCAGATAGCCGTCCAGTGCGTGCAAGGCGGTCCATAGCCTTCGTGAGGGTGCGGTAGACCTTCGCGGATCCGGCTCGCCCTGGAAATGATGCATGACCGCGCGGATCCGGTCGATGCTGATTTGGGCATCCTGGGTTTTGCCATTCCAAATGCGCCAGTGCAGCCGCTCGACCTCCGCGACGATCACCGCCTTCGCCGCCGCCCGCGCCGGGTCGTCAGCCGACAGTGCGCTGACGATCTGCTTCAGGTGCTGGAGCCGCATGGCGATATGGAACCAGTCGAGCATCGGCCGCGTGGTGACACCGGCGTCGGCGAGAATGCGCCGGAGGCCAGGGCAGCCATCGGTGAAAGCGGTCAGCGCCGTATCCTTGGTTCGCCCGACAGCGTCAAGGCTGCAGCGGATTAGTGCTTGGATGTCCGTGCCGGCCTTGGCGACAGCGCCGAAAACCTGCCGGGCACCGGACTGCGTTTCGACATTCCCGATCCGCACCTCCAGATGCCGCTCGCCCTCCGCGCCGCTGCGGATGAACGTTGAATCCAGGGTGACCACAACCGCCGACGCAGCTGCTTCCGGCCTGATCGCAGCGCACTCACCAAGCGCCTCGCCGACCTTCAGGGTATGGCGGCGCAAGGTCGCATGATGCTTTCCCGCGTCGACCGGGAACATTTGCTCCAGCAGATCAGCAGCGGTCCTGTAGGTCATCAGGGCGCAAAGATGCGCCTGAAGCCGGTCCAGCTCCGGTGTCGATCGGCAATGTGATGGCCAAGCGATGCCAGCCTCGATCCCGCCACACACGGGGCAGCGAAAGCGGGGAAGCCGCACCGTGAGCTGGCCGAACAGCGTCGCCATCGCATGGTCCCGGTAGTCCTTCAGTCGGCAAGCGCTGCCACAGTGCGAGCAATTCGGCCGCCGAACGGCGTGGTCCCTGGCCTGCGCGGCGACGATCTCCTGTCGAACACGCGCCAGCAACCGCTTCGCTTCAGCCAGGGTCAAACCCAGATCAGCGATGTCGCGGAGGTCATCGGGCCGGTTGACCTGCATGACGTCCGTGCACGCCCCCTCGCCCCCACCCCCAATTTTCACCAACCTCAACATCCAGGCCACGCATCCACCCTTGGTCAGAGAACAGACGCGAAAATACCCAACTGGCCCTTGCACCCCCAACCTTGCGGCAGTCCCCTCCATCTCTCTCAGCAGCAAACAAATTGAGGCTTATCCATAGTCGGGGTTTGATAACGGCTGTCCCGCGGTTGTTGGTCGCCGGGGTCCAGCCAGAGCTGTGAATGCCCATGGGGCAGGTGACCCGCTGCGCGTCCCAGTCGATGGTGAATGCATCCATCGCAAAGCCCTTGCCGGCCTGCGACTGCCAACGAAGGTCGGCGCGGGCCGGGCCGACCAGGTCAATGCCGAAGTCACGCTGCGTCTGCACCAGCAGCCTGGCACTGAGGTAGCCCGTGTCGACAATATGCTGCGAAACGCCAGGGCGCCGCCGCAGGTTGACCCTTGGTTGGGAAGAGGTGAGCAAAGCGGCAATCATCGAAGACTGGGCCAAGCTTGTCGCGCAGGCTCAGCAACAGATTGCCATGCGGGAACGCCAGCCGCGCAACCTTGCGGTGTCGTCCGGGACCGGCAGCGGTGATGTAGAGCGCAGACACATGGCCAGCCTCAATGTCCCAAAGAAAATTCCATCAACGCCCGGCCGCCCCGGTCGACCGCATTTCGCCAGCAGTGTCAAAAGTGTGGGAGAGCCACAACTTTGCATGCTCTCTGCACACGGCACGGAGACAGGCGCAGTCAGCCCGTCTCGCTCATGTAGTTCCTTACGCGCCGGCCCATCGAATAGGTGAACGTCACCTTGCCGTACAACACCGATGGCGTCTGCAAGGGCTCCACGGGTGCAAGCCGGGATGACACCGAGCCTTCCGGGAAGCTGAACGCGATCCCTTCCACCCGCGCTGGATAAAGCTCGGCGACAAACGGGATCGGAACCTCAATCAGCTCGCTGATCACCGGCCGCCCGCCTTCCGGCGCCGGAAATTCGCGGTGGGCGTAGTAATTGAGGTGTCCGCCCAGCGTGCCAACCTGGTGGTCTTCGGTGACAGCCGTGGCGCGGATGACCGGGGCGCCGTCGACCGTGAGGGTTGACACGAGCCGGTCGCCCGTCCGCTCCCACGAGCACGTGCCGGGAAGCGCCGGGATGCCGACCGCCTCGCGCGCATAGGTGCGGACGCGCGATGACTCGTTCCAGTAGCCAACCCAATACCGCCCCGGGATGGCGATCGTGCCCTCGGCCGCGGTGCTGTTATGCCCGGCGATCTCCACCGTCAGATAGGTCAGGCTGAAGGCGCCGAAGCCGCTTGTCTGCGCCGGATCGGGGCAGACATACATGTTCATCTGGATGAGCCCGCTGGGGTGCGGCTCAAGCCCCGGGGGCAACAGGTCGCGCAACACATGATCATCGGCCTTGTAGCCAACGATCAGCATCCAGACGTCCTTGAGCAGTTGCGGAGCCGGCGGCACCCAGGCGCCCCCGGTCATCCCCCCGTAGCGCCTCTCAGGACCCGATTGCATTGTCATCCCCCGACGTCAGTCCCAATACTCTCCGCTGGTGGGCAGCTTGGCGAAATCTCCCGGGTCGTGGCACAGGAACACCGGCACGCCACTCCGCTCCAATTGCTTCATCTGCATCCGGGTCAGCGTCATCGCGCTAGTGCTCCAATCCCAAGGCATCGGGACCATCTGGTCGTAGCCCTCGCGCAGATGCCCGACGTCGCCGCCGAGGCAGACGCGGCCATGCTGCGCCAGCTCGAGGATCAGCGCCTGGTGCCCCGGCGCGTGGCCGGGCGTCTTCACCAGCCGCATCGTGCGGTCGTCGAACAGGTCGAAATCGCCCTCAAGCTCCAGAAAGTTCAGCTGGCGGATGTCGCGAAAGTCGTTCTGGCAATAGACCGGGCGCGTCCACGGATCGGGCCAGAGCGCGTAGCGGAGCTCGTCGCGCTGCGCCACGTGAACCGCGTTGGGAAAATACGACATGCCCCCCGCATGATCGAGATGCAGGTGGGAATAGACCACGTAGCGCACGTCCTCGGGGCGGAAGCCGAGCCGTTTGAGCTGCGCGTCAATAGCGTGATCGCGGGTGAAGGCGTGAACCCCGAACGCGTCGCGCAAGCCCGCGCCCCAGTAGGCGTCCCCCCGCTCCGGATCGGCGACCGCGTCATTGACGCCAGTGTCCCATAAGACAAGTCCGTGCTTCGGGTGCTCGATGATGCCGACGGTGGTCGGGGCATCCACATTACCCGGCGCGAATGCGACCAGGTTTGCCCGGGCACAACTGATCGGCCCGGCATTGACGACAGTCAGGCGCAGACCCGACATGGTTTTATCCTCCTTGCGTCCAAACGGATGGTCTTGATGTCGCGCGCTGGCGGCGGCATGGGCGGATACGCGGAGCCGCGTGGCTGCGGGCCTCAGCGGAACGCGGGGATGATGTGCTTGGCGAACAGCTCCATCTGGCGCATCAACTCGTCCCAGGACATGAAGCCCTGGTCGAAGAACCAGCCGAACCATTCCAGTTCGCCGTCGCCGCCAATTCTGTGCAGCGCCTCGATTTCGCTCTTCACTTGATCGACCGTGCCGGCGAGCGCGTATTTGACGCGGCGCATCCGCTCAAGCGTCCACTCCGACGGCGGCAGCATCTTCTGGCCCGGCGGATAGACCCCGCTGTCCTCCGGCGCGCGGAATGCCTCCCAGAACCCGAAACCCGCGAAGTAGTCGTTGAACCCGGTGTAGTTGGTCTGGCGCAACAGCTCGACCGCTTCCGCCTCGGTATTGCCGAAATGCACGGCGCGAAAGGCGCCGACGCTCTCGCCCAGTCCGAGTCTGCGCCCGGCCTCGGCAGCCACCTCGCGATAGACACGGCAAAGACGCTGGAACTCGGGCGGGTAGGAGACCAGAATCCACGGCACAATGCTGGACTGGGCGGTGTAGCGGATCGTGTTCTCGCTGACCGAGAAGGGCTGAAAGAGACCCGGGTGCGGCTGCTGATAGGGTTTTGGCACGACGCAGATCCTGCGGATCACGCCCTCTTCGTCGACCTCGCCGGGAGCGCCGTAGGTGCGGGTCCATTCTGCTACTGGCCACCGCCGAATCCCCTCATGTGGATACGGCACCTTGTAGTATTCGCCGTCGTAGTCGAAGGACTCCTGTGTCCAGGCCAGTTTGATGACCTTAAGCGTCTCCTCGTAGACCTTGCGATTGTGCTGGTCGATCGAGGAGCCGTCCATCGGCGCGCCAGTCACGTGATACTGCTGGCCGAGCACGTTCACCCAGCGGTCCTGATAGCCGCGCGCGAAGCCGGCATAAATGCGGCCTTTCGTCAGGTGGTCGAGCACCGCCAGTTCCTCGGCGCAGCGGATCGGATCCCAGGCCGGCAGGACGAGGCCGAGGGGCGAGAACTTGATCCGCTTCGTGCGCGCAGCCAGATCGGCATAGAGCAGCAGCGGCGCCACGGAGGTCTCGTAGCCTTCCGAATGGAAGTGGTGCTCAGTCGTGGACATCACGTCGAACCCGGCATCGTCGGCGAACACCGCGAGCCGGCGAAGTTCGTCCAGCATGGCCTGGTAGCGGTCGTTGTTCCGGCCGATCGGCCGCAGCCGCTTGCGATCTTCCAATGTCGCTGGCACCGTGGGCAGCACGAACAACATGAATTTCACGGATGCTTCCCCCCAAGGTTATGCCCTTGACTGCAGCCAGCATCGGCGCTTGCCGGCTGGGACGCAACCCCAGCATGGTGCACGTGTGGACATCGGGTAATTGCAGGTGCGGCTGAGGCGCTCTGACGGCGTTGTCAACTTGACGCTGGGTAGGCATCGGTGGGCTTCAGAGCCGTTTGATGTCACGCGGCCACTGGAATCCTGGCCGCATCGCGCCACGTGCGGAAAGCCGTATCACGAGCTTGGCGGTGGTCACGGGCGGACAGGCGATGACGACGAAGCTGAAAGTGGTTGTGGATCTGGCTGTGACTGGACAGGAAACGCTGGGCCTGACGGGCTGACTTGAAGCGCTGCATCTGCCGTTCTCGTCGCCGCGTCGGCTGGTGCGACACCTCAACTCGGTTGTTGAGATAGCGACTTTGTCGGTGCTCGACGCCGGGCAGGATCTTGCGCTTTGCAGCGCCATAACTGCGCAGCTTATCGGTGACAATCACACGCGGAACGTACTGCAGGCCCTTCAGAAGCTTGCGGAAGAACCGCTTCGCAGCTTTGGCATCACGCTGGCTTTGCACCAGGATATCGAGCACGTGTCCATCCTGGTCGACGGCGCGCCAGAGATGCTGCAGCTTGCCGCGGATGCGGATGAACACCTGATGCTGTCGGCGAATTCAGGTGGCGGGGTAGCATGGGCATGGAGGTGCTCCATGAGCCTGCATCCCGAGCCGATTGACGAGGTTCCTGCCGAGACCGCGCGTGGCCCGCGCCGCGTGTCCCAAGGGCACGGTGGTTACGCGGTTGCGCGACGGGTTCAGCGCCTTGTTCGAGGACGGGGACTTCCGCGCCCTCTACCCCGCTCGGGGCCAGCCCGGCCTGGCGCCGTGGCGCTTGGCCCTGGTCACGGTATTTCAGTTCCTGGAGCACCTGAGCGACCGGCAGGCGGCCGACGCCGTGCGCGCCCGCATCGACTGGAAGTATGCGCTCGGCCTCGAGCTGACCGACCCAGGCTTCCACTTCAGCGTGCTGGCGGAGTTCCGCGCCCGCCTTGTTGTTGGCGGGACGGAGCACCTGCTGCTGGATAGGATGCTCGAGCGCTTCAAGGCGCGTGGCCTGGTCAAGGCGCGCGGCAAGCAGCGCACGGACAGCACGCACGTGCTGGCCGCCGTGCACGACCTGCACCTGCTTGAGCTGGTGGCCGAGACGCTCCGCGCCGCGCTGGACGATTTGGCTTTGGTTGTGCCGGACTGGCTGCGCAGGGTCGCGCGGCCTGTTTGGTTCGAGCGCTACGGCCGCCGGGTCGAGGAATACCGCTTGCCCAAGCGCCGGGACGAGCGCGAGGCGCTCGCCTTGGAGATCGGAGCGGACGGGTTTGTTCTGCTTGACGCCCTGGACGACCAGGGCGCGCCGGCTGCGGCGCGCGAGGTGCCCATGGTGGGCACGCTGCGCGACGTGTGGCGGGTGCACTACGCGCGCGACGGCAACTGCGGTGGCGCGGCGTCGCGGAACTGCCCCCGGTGGCCGAGCGGATGCAGTCCCCTTACGATCCCGAGACGCACTTCAGCATGAAGCGGCAGCTCGGTTGGGCGGGATACAAAGTCCACGTCACCGAGGCTGGCCAGAAGTAACGAACTCTGCTCTCAGTACGCACAACGAGACAGATAGGAACACGCATCTGATAACGCTTTGATATAGGACTATAGCTCTGTCTCCGTGCCGGCACCGATATGTTGGAAGCCGGAGCAGCGGGAGACCTGCAACATACCCAGGCTACTCATAAAATTCGTTCCGCTATCCGCTTATGCGTACCAGAAAGCCAGCTCGTTACCTCTGGCCAACACGCACATGAGAACTGACCCTATTGAGACGGCTCGGGTGCAGTTGAAAGGTCCATAGCCACGAATAGGGCAGTGAACCCTATCCGGGTTGCGGCACAGTTCGAGACCACCCGAGCCGTCTCAATACAATCCGCGCGCGCTTCGCCGGGTGCTGTCGCGAGTTGTGTGGAAATTGCCTGAGCGGCGCGTCTCCAGCGGGATGAGGCTACCGGCTCAGGCGGCGAGGTCAACGGGAACGATTGGCGCGGGCGGTTCGGCCAGCGTCTGCCAGCCATCCAGCTTGCGCATCGTGATCTGACCTGATGCCAATAGCCCCCAGAACAGCATGGCCGCTGTTTCGGCCGAGGGCAGCACGGTTTGGGTCTTGATGCGACGCTTGAACTCCTCGTGCAGACACTCGATCGCGTTGGTGGTCCGGGCCGACTTCCATTGGCTCGGGGGCAGGCGGAGAAAGGTGAACAGGCGATCGCCGGCCTCCTCCAGGCTGGTCGCCACGGCCGGGCAGCGCAGCCGCCACTTGCGCAGGAACGCCTTGCGTTTGGTCTCCACCTCCTTGGGCGTCGCGGCGTAGATCATGTCGGTGTAGTCGGCCGACACCTCCTCATGCAGGGCATCGGGCGCGTGGGCCAACAGATTCCGATGCTTGTGAACCGTACACCGTTGCGCGGGTATGTCAGGCCACAGCGCCGCAAGGGCGCGCTCCAGTCCGGCGGCTCCGTCGATGATCAGGAACGCCGGTGTGCGCAGGCCACGGGCGAGCAGGTCGTCGAGCACGCCGCGCCACGCCGCCTCGCTCTCCCCCCCTCGCTGGCTATTCCAACGGCTGCGCCGCTGGAACCTTGAGCCAGCTTCGCCCATGTTGCGCACCGCGAGCAGCACCTTCTGCCCATCGCGGCGCACGCCGAGCACGACCAGGAGCGAGATCGCGGTCGCCTTCCGATCAAGCCGAACCCGCACGACCGTGCCGTCCAGGATCAGGCGTACGATCGGCTCATGAGCGAGGTCGCGTTTGTTCCAGGCCTCCCAGTCCGTGCGCATCTTGCGCCACGTGCGGCTGACCGCGTCTTTGTCTACCGCGCCCTTGAACAGCGCGGCCAGCGCACGCTTGACCCGGCGCGTGTTGGTGCCCGCGAGATAGGCCCCCGCGATCAGCGCCTCCACCTGCCGGGTCATCCGGGCGTAGCGGGGCAGCGCCGTGCTGCGCCACTCCCGGGTGCTGCCGTCCTCGGTTGCCAGCCGGGTGCGCGGCACGCTGATCCGCACCGGGCCGAAGCTGCCGGTGAGCTGACGCGCGCGCCTGCCGTTCCGATACCCCTTTGGCGCGCTGGCATCCCGCTCGTAGCGGCCGCGCCGCAGCGCCGTCTCCAGTTCCTGCTCGATCAGCTCCTCAAGGAAGCCGCGCACCCGATCGCGGATGCCGGCCTCGATCGGGTCGAACCAAGCCTCGCCCGCGAACAGCGTCGTGCCGTCCGCCACCGTCGTGCTATCTTTGTCCATGGCGTGATCTCCGCCGGCGCTCGAACGCCGGTCATGACTCGTTGCACAAGCCGGAGATTACGCCACTCCCATTTCCACCACATCCGCGACGGCACCCTTCGCCGTCAGAGTGCTGCGCTGCTATACAGAAGCGCGTCTAGAGCGGGATGAGATCAGGTGGAACCACGAAGCCCGTCATTGCGACGAGCGAAGCGACGAAGCAAGCCAGCCTTGAACCACTGGCGTGCTTCGCTGCGCTCGCAATGACGACCGCTTGCCCGGTGCCGCCTAAACGCATCCCGCTCTAGGCCGTCACGCGACCATGGGACGCCCTAACGCAAACGGCACCAGGCACAGCACCAACCCGATGTTGAGGACAGCTGTGGCGCAGAGCACGGCGAGGGTCAGGCTCGGCCCCAGCTGTTCGATCAGAACGATGCCGATGGAGGGCGATGCGGCCTGGGCGAGAAGGCTCGGCATGGCGAGCCAACCCATCAGAATGGCGTAGCCCTCGCGCCCGAACATGGCGAGCGGAACTGTGCCGCGGGCGATTGAGCGGATGCCGCCCCCCGCCCCATACAGCACCACGCCGGCGCCGATGACGCGCGCCGGGCCAAGCATCATGGCGAGACCGATCGCCACCAGCACGGTCGAGACCACCAAACTCCAGATCGGATGAAACTTGCGTCCGAACAACGCCTCCAGGGCGCGCGCGCCGACTTGGGAGGGACCCATGAGGGCACCGAGGCCGACGGCCGCCGCCAGCGTCAGGCCGCGCGCCTGAAGCAGCGTCAGGAGATGCACGGAAACGACGGTCATGATGACGGAAGCGACCGTCAGGCCGGCGGCCAGAATGAGGAAGGCCGGGCGATCACCGGGCCGGCTGCGCTCCCTTTGCGCGGCGGTTCCGACGGCGTGCCGGGCCGGCGCCGGATGGCGTGCTTCGCGCGGCACGCCCAGGAGGTAGAGCGGCAGGACCACGGCGATGTTGATCGCGGCATAGCCGAGGCTCGCACCCCGCCAACCCACGGTCTCGACGAAGAACGCGCTGAGCGGCCAACACAACGTGCTTGAGAAGCCGGCGAACAGCGTCACCTGCGTGATGGCGCTGCGAGCCTCATCGCCATAGAGCCGGCCCAGCGTCGCGAAGGCGGGGTCGTAGAGCCCGGCGCCCATGCCGAGGCCCAGCACCAGCCAAGCCAAGATGAAGATCAGCAGGTTGAAGGCCAAAGCCTGTATCACCAGGCCGGCGGCAAGCAGGAGCGCGCTCGCCGCCAGCACCGGCCGGCCGCCAAAACGTTCGATCAGGTATCCCACGTGCGGCGACACCAGGCCGGAGACGAGAAGACCGAGCGACAGCGCGCCGATGATCCAGGTCTCACCCCACCCCGTCGCGCGGGTTTCGGGAGCGGCCAACACGGCGGGCAGATAGTAGGACGATCCCCAGGCAAGGATTTGGGCTATGCCGATCGCCGCGACGACGGAGAGGCGCCGCGATCCGATAGGGTGTATCCGGGTGGGAGTCACGCCCAGAGCAGCCACATGCCGGACATCGTGAGAACCATCCCCAGCACCATCAAAATCCAGGCCGTGGGAAGATACCGGATACCGAGTGTCGCGCCGAGCAACGTGCCGGTCAGAGTGACAGCGGCATAGAACGGGAACAGCGGCAGCAATGCCTGTGGCGTCAGAGCCGCTGCTCCGATTAACCCGGCAACCGAGTTCAGCAGGATAAAAGGTGATGAGAGTCCCGCCGCCTGCCGCGGCGTCATCCATCCAAAAAGTATCAGGAGCGGACTGAGGAACACACCACCGCCTGTTGCTGTCAGGCCAGACAGCAGCCCGATGAGGGCGCCGACCGACAATTGCAGTGGCAAAGGCGGCCGCCGGGCAATGCCTGCCACGGCGGAAGCCCCAGCCATCACGCGCCGGAACAGGAGCGCAGCGGCGATCAGCAAGACGACACCGATAACCGGCTTGTAAATCGAGTCCGGCAGCGCGATCGCACCGCCCAGAAAAGCACACGGCACAGCGGCGAGTGCCAAGGGTCGCAGGGTGCGCCACGCGACCAGGCCTGCGCGATGAAAACGCCAGGTCGAGAATGCGGCGGCGAGGATGTTGAGAGCCAGCGCCGTCGGCCGCATGGTTGCCGCCGGCAATCCGACGAGACCCATGGCGGCAATGAAGACGGTAGCGCCAGCCTGGCCGACCGAGGCATAGAGGGCCGCTCCGGCGAACAGCAACGTGCCGAGAAGAACCAGATCGAGGGCCGCCACCAATTCCCCCTTTGGCTCGCTGCCTCCGCCGTCATTCTCTATTCTCGCATCCTTCGGCGTGAAGGGTGAGCCAGGTGCGGGTAGCGGAGGCGACGCCGATGGCTAACATTGAGGATCTGCCACCGAACACCCGCGTCATGGTCCCCTTGATGGGTGTTCTGCATAAAGGCGTCATCGCGGAGGCTCCGGCAGATCATCCCCTAGCCGAAGGCATGGTCTACGTCGCATTTATCCCGCCCATAAAAACCATAAAGCCCTACAACTCCACCGACTGCATAACCTGCGCAGCGAGTAATGGGCACTGTCTCGAGATTGGGGGTGCGAGACCGGGAGGCGGTATTTTCAGGCCGGTTTTCCCGGTGAGGTAGAGACGACGTGGCCTGGATCGTGAGACTGGTGAGCGCTGGCGCTGAGGGGGAGGAACACAGCACCGATGTCCTGCGGATCGCCAGGCCCGGCGACCTCACCGACTTGGCCAGCCTGGGTCTGACCATGGCCGAGGGCAAGCGGCTCCTGGCCGGCGTCCAGCAGGAGATCGTCGCCGCTCAGGCCCGCGTTCACGCCGCCCGGCGGCCAGAATGCCGTGGCTGCGGCACGGCTTGCCGTGTGAAGGACTACCGCCAGCACGAGATCGCGACGCTGTTCGGCCAAGTCGCGGTCCGGCTTGCCCGCTTCCGCTGTGGGGGATGCGGGACGATCGCGTCAGGCATGGAGTGGCCGCCGCACGCCCGCTCGACCCCGGAGCTGGATCGGCTGCGGGCGCAGCTCTCCGCTCTGCTGACGTATCGGACAGCGGCCGAGGTGCTCGGGCAGATGTTCCCGGTCGACGCTGGCACGGCTCACGAGACGGTGCGCCGTCGTGCTTTCAAGGTCGCCGGGGAGCTACCGATGCCGGCGACCGTCACACCGGCCACGCCAGCCGAGATGATCACGGTGACTTTGGATTCGACTTTCATCCGGAGCTGCGAGGACGGCGAGCGGCACCTGGAAGTCCGGATCGGCAATGTCGAGACGACGACGGGACGCCGGCAGGTGTTCGGCGCCGTGGCGAAGACCGACACAGATCTCGCAGCGCTGATCCGCGGCAGCCTCGACGCTGTCGGGCGCACCGAGGATACGGCGCTGACCGCGTTCTCCGACGGCTGTCCCGGGCTGCGACGGATCCTTCTCGAAGCTGGCGTCGCTGGACTTCCGACTTTGGCTTGGCTCCATCTCGCGATGCGGCTGCAGCACCTGACGCAGGTCGCCGGCAGCTTGTCGTCCGAGAGCCCGGAGCACGCGGCGGCGAAGGCGGTGATCGTCGAGGAGGTCGGGCGCCTGCGCTGGCGGTTGTGGAACGGCAAGGCCCAGGACGCGCAGATCAGCCTCGATCGCATCCGCGCCGTCCTGCATCACTTCCAGGGCGAGCCCGACAGCCGGCGCTCCGTCGCGCCCTCGCGCAAGCTGTGGACCGCCTTGCGGGCGTTGAACGATTACCTGGTCGGCCAGAGCGACTGGCTGGTCAACCACGCCGAGCGGCACCGAGCCGGGCAGCGGGTCGGCACGGCGCTGACCGAGGGCACGGCCAACTTCCTGGTGAACCGCCGGATGAACAAGGCGCAGCAGATGCGCTGGACCCGGCGCGGCGCCGACCGGCTGCTCCAGGTCCGCTGCGCCGTCTACAACGGCACGCTCGGCACCGGCTTCGGGCAGCGCTTCCGCGCCGCCAACGACCCGCATCCGCCAGCGGCCATCACAGCCTGACCCCCAACTTTGCGACGGTCCCGCTGATGCTGCAAACCTTGCTCGAGACCGGCGCGCGAGCGTCCGAGCTGGTCCAGCTCCGCGTCGAGGACGTGAGCCTGGTCGAGCGCGTGGTCACGATCCGCCACGGCAAGGGAGGCAAACGCCGGGAGGTGCCGATCCGGCGCGAGCTGGCCCAGCTGCTCCGGCTCCATACCGGCACCCGCCGAGCCGGGCCGCTGTTCGCCAGCCGCCAGCAGGGGTCCGGGCCGGCGCCATACACTCTGACCCGGCAGCGCGTGGGCCAGGTTGTTCGGGGCGTGGCCAGTGCCGCCGGGATCACCAAGCGCGTCTACCCGCACCTGCTGCGCCACACGGTCGCAACTCGGCTGCTCGCGCGGGGCATGGACATCACCGACCTGCAGCGGTTCCTCGGCCACGAGAGCATCAGCACCACCCGGCTCTACGCCGAGACGACGGCCGCCACGCTGCAGCGCCGCTTCGACCAGCTGACCGACCCGCCCGCCCACGCGCTGATCGCCAGCATCCGACAGCAGCGCGGCGATGATGCCGCTCTGCTCGCCGCCGATCTGCTCGCGCGGCGTCGGGCCGAGCGGGTCAATACTGCTGATGCATGAGGTCGCGGTGCTCGCCGCGGCGCAGGCGGGCATTGACTGTCCGCCGGGAGAATGGCTGCCCCTGGGCCCGTTCGCGCACCTTGCTGCGCTCGACGGCCTGCTCCAGCCGCCAGCGGGTCTCGTCGTCGTCCAGCAGATCCATCCGGCGTTCCTGAACGACCTGGCCGATGATCTCGGCCATGGTGTCCAGGTCTTCCAGGGCGTCCAGCGACAGCATGGCGTCTCGACCGGCCATGAAGCCGCCTGGTCCGCCGCAATCCTCGGGCGGGCAGGCGCCGTTGCCGCCGATGCAGCGCGGGTGGGCTTTGCCCGGCTCGGCCGGCAGGTGGTCCTCAATCCTGACCTCGCGCCGCCACGGGATGTTCAGGTCGTACTCGTAGGTGAACCGGGCGCCCTGGCGCAGCCGCAGCGCCACCAGCGCGACGTCGGGCGAAGATGCCGACAGCTCCCACGAGCCGTATCGGGCGGCGCGGAGGCGGAACTGATAGAGGGGGATGCCCTCCCACCCCATCGCGACCTGGATCACGCCGTGCAGCTCGCGCAGGGTGCACGTGCTTGGCACCAGCAGGCGCCGCCACACCATCGGGCTGATCCCGAGCAGCCAGATCTTGACCTGCACGGCTGCGTCGGCGGCAGCCGCGGACGGGTCAGCTTCAACAACGGGCCTGACTCGCTTCGGGGCTCGCGCCATCCGGCCAGCTTACCGCTGATCGCCCCCTCGCCGTCGCGGGCACCCAGACTTCCTGATGCTCTCGTCGTTGACTCGCACCAGAATCCTCGGATAGCAACAAACAAGTGCTCCGATAAGGAGCGAGCGGTAGCATCGCCGCCGAAAAGTTAGGCAACTGCACCTCCAAAGCGATTACATCACATCAGTGGCCGTCGCGGGGGTTTTTGCCTTAGCTTATTCGCTTCGAAATCAGGGGAGACACGAATGAGCCTGACCAGGCGGGGCCTGCTAAAGGCCGGTGCGGCGCTCGGGGCTGGGGCCACCGCGGGATTTCCGCACATCTGGACCAAGGGCGCCGGCGTCGCTCAGGCGGCAAGCGGCGAGATCAAGGTGGGCGTGCTCTATTCGCTGACTGGCACAACGGCGATCATCGAGACATCGCTTAACCAGGCCACGCTGCTTGCCATCGAGGAAATCAACGCTGGCGGCGGCGTGGGGGGCATGAAGCTCGTTCCGGTGGTTGAAGACCCGGAATCTGATCCCGCGACATTCGCGCAGAAGGCGCGTAAGCTAGTGCTGAGCGACAAGGTGGCCAGCGTGTTCGGCTCCTATACCTCGGCGAGCCGCAAGGCGGTGCTGCCGGTGTTCGAGAAATACAAGAACCTCTATTGGTACCCAACTCTCTACGAGGGGCGCGAGTGCTCGCAGAACGTGATTTACACAGGGGCCGTGCCGAACCAGCAGCAGAAGGATTTCATCCCCTGGCTGGTGCAGAACTTCGGTAAGCGCTTCTACCTTATCGGCTCCAACTACATTTATCCGAAGGAAGAGAACAACGTCTGCAAAATCCTGCTCAAGAGGCTGGGCGGCGAGGTCGTCGGCGAGGAGTACGTGCCGCTTGGACATTCCGAGTTCAGCTCGGTAATCCAGAAGTTCCAGGCCACGAAACCCAACGTGATCTTCTCGACCGTGGTGGGTGATTCGGTGGTGGCGCTGCACCGGCAGTACAAGGCGGCGGGGCTTGACCCGGCGAAGATGCCGATGGCCAGTCTCACCACCTCGGAGGAGGAGATTGCAGCGATGGGCGGGGAATTCGCCGCCGGCCACTTCACGTCGGCACCTTATTTCATGTCATACGACTCTCTCGAGAACCATCGCTTCGTCGAGGCGTTCCGCAAGCGCTGGGGAGCCAACAAGGTCACCAACTTCGTCTCCGAGCCGGCCTACTTCCAGGTCTATCTGTTCAAGCAGGCGATCGAGAAGCTGGGCGGCAAGGACTTGCATCCGCCCGAGATCCGCAAAGCGGCGTGGGGCCAGGAGTTCAAAGCGCCCGAGGGCCTGGTGAAGATCGACCAGGAGAACTCTCACACCTATCTCTGGCCGAAGATCGGCCAAGCGCAGGCCGACGGGCAGTTTAAGATCATTGAGCAGTCAAAGGAGTGGGTTGAGCCGCTGCCTTACTGGGCCTATCCCGGTGAGGTGTGCACGCCGGAGGGCTTGGCAGAAAAGAAGGCCTGAGCAAAGCCTTACTTGGGGCGAACCATGACGGATGCCCTCAATCAAGTCGTGACTGGGTTGAGCATCGCCTCGATCCTGCTTCTCGTGTCGCTCGGTCTGGCGATTATTTATGGGGTCATGGGCGTGATAAATCTCGCCCATGGCGACTTTCTGATGCTCGGCGCGTACACGGTGTGGTTTTTCCAGAGCACCTTCGGCATCGGGCTGATTCCGTGCCTGTTTCTAGCCTTCCTTGTCGTCGGCGCACTCGGGTGGCTGGTGGAGCGAACGTTGATCCACCCTCTGTACAGCCGACCCCTCGATACCATCCTGGCGACCTGGGGGATCGGCGTGATCCTCCAGCAGGCGGTGCGCCTCGGCGCGGGGGCGGAGTTGCGTTACGTCAAGATGCCGGATCTCTTCGTCAATCCCGTCCACCTGCTGGGGGTCGAAGTCTCGGCCTATCGCGTGTTGATTTTCGGACTGACACTGGCGCTGCTGGCGGTCACCTATCTGCTCATCTTCCGCACCAGATTCGGAATGGCGCTCAGGGCAGTGACCCAGAATGCGGATATCGCGCGCTGCTTTGGCATCAACAACGCCCAGGTCTATGCGATGACCTTCGCCTATGGTGCCGGCCTGGCGGGTCTCGCCGGGGCGCTCGTGGCGCCCCTTAAGAGCGTTTCGCCCGAGATGGGGACGGGCTTTGTCGTCGATGCCTTCCTGGTGGTGGTTCTGGGCGGCGTGCAGAGCCTGTTCGGCACCGTGGCCAGCGCCGGCATCCTCGGTGAGCTCTCCGGCGGACTGGCCTATCTGTCCAATGATACGCTCGCTCGCGCGCTGGTCTTCTTTCTCGTCGTGGTCCTGATCCGCTTCCGCCCGCAAGGGCTGTTCGCGGCGCAGCTCCGCAGGGGATAACCCGATGAACCGTCCCCCGACCAAACAAGCCCTCCTGTCGCGGGTCTGGATTCTTGGCTATGTGCTGTTCGCGGCGATCATTCTGGCTATCCCATCGCTTATCGACGACCCCTATCTGTTGAACAAGTTCTCGCGTTACCTGATTTTCGGCATTCTTTCGGCGGCACTGGCGATTTCCTGGGGCTATACCGGGATCCTCAATCTCGGCCAGGCGCTGAGCTTCGGCCTCGGATCCTATTGCCTGGCGATGGCGCTGAAGCTGCGTACTATTCCGATCCAAACCGGCGCGGGCGGGCTGCCCGACTTCATGGTCTGGAACAACGTCACCGTACTGCCCTGGTTCTGGCAGCCGTTCCATTCCTACGCCTTCGCCATCATCGCGGGCATTGCCTTGCCCGCGCTGCTCGCTTTCCTGCTCGGCTGGTTTATCTTCCGCGCCCGTGTCACCGGGGTCTATGTCTCCATCATCACTCTGGCGATGCTGGTGGTGATCAACCTGCTGATCATTGATCAGCAGCGCTTCACCGGCGGCTTCAATGGTATCACCGACCTCTCCGACCTCAAGCTCTTCGGCTTCGACTTCGATCCCTACAGCGCAGGGACCTATTACCTCGTCGCGGCTTCGCTCATCGTTACGCTCCTGCTCGGGCTCTGGGTGGTCGGCAGCAAGACCGGACTGGTCATGCAGGCGATCCGCGACGACGAGACGCGAGTGCGCTACTTCGGTTACGATGTAGCCGCTTACCAGATATTCGCCCTTTGTTTTTCCGCTGGCATCTCCGGCTTTGCCGGTGTGCTCTACACAATAGTCATGGCGTTCGCTTCGCCAACCTTCCTATCCGTGCAACTGTCACTTTCCATCGTGATCTGGTGCGCCGTTGGCGGCCGCGCCTCGCTGCTGGGCGCCGTCTTGGGCGCGCTTCTGATCACGGGAGTGCAAGGCGGCCTCTCGGAAACGCCGGCTTTCCTGAACGTCTGGATGCTGATCATGGGTGCCCTGTTCGTCGCGGTGGTGCTGCTGCTGCCAAAGGGCCTGGTCAGCGTGGCCAACGGGGCTATCCGTTGGCTGGGTGGGGCGGAGCCAGCGCCGGAAGGGGCCGCCGCGGTTCCGGCACGCAGGTTCAGGCTGGGGTGAACCGTGGCCCTGCTCGAAATTATCGGCGTGACCGTCGAGTTCAGCGGCTTTCGCGCCCTGCGTGACCTTGATCTCGCTGTTCAAGAAGGCGAGCTTCGCTGCCTTATCGGTCCGAACGGTGCCGGCAAGACAACGACGTTGGATGTCGTTTGTGGTAAGGCTCGCGCCAGCGCCGGGACGATTGTGTTCAACGGTCGTCAAATCGAGTGGCTCGACGAGCACCGGATCGCCCAACTCGGTATCGGGCGCAAGTTCCAGGTGCCCAGTGTCTTCCGCGAGCTCGCCGTCGAGGACAATCTGCACGTCGCACACTGCAGGCAGCCGAGCGTGCTCAGCAACCTGCGCACCCGGCGCGGCAGAAGAGCCGCCGAGGAGCTGGAAAAGCTTGCCGAGTTCGTCGGGCTCAAGGATCAATTTCGACTTCCGGCTGACACCCTCTCGCACGGGCAAACGCAATGGCTTGAGATCGCCATGCTGGTGGCGCAGGACGCGCAGCTCATCCTGCTCGACGAGCCCACCGCTGGCATGACCGCAGCGGAGACACGCAAGACCGCCGATTTATGTAAGCGCCTGGCCGGGCGGCATACGTTGGTCGTGGTCGAGCACGACATGGGCTTTATCAAGGAAATTGCCGACGTGATCTCGGTGATGCACCAGGGCCGGCTGCTCGCACAGGGTAGCGTCAGCGAGATCGAGGGCAATCCGGAGGTGAGAAAAGCCTACCTGGGCTCGGGAGGGATCAGCGGTGCTTAGGCTCGACGATGTCAGCGCGTATTATGGCCGCAGTCGGGCTCTGAGTGGCATCAGCTTCCAGATGGCCAGCGGCGAGTTGCTCGGTGTGGTGGGGCGAAATGGTGTCGGCAAAACCACTCTGCTCCGCACGATCATGGGGATGATGGACCGTGCCACCGGCGCGATCTATCTGGACGGCAGGGATATCTCAGGGCAGCGGAGTGACCAACGAGCCAAGGCAGGAATTGGCTATGTGCCGCAGGGGCGTGGCATCTTGCCACGCTTCACGGTCATGGAGAACCTCAAAGTCGGTCTGTTCGCGAACCAAGCCTCGGATGGGCGCATCGATCCGCAGGTGTTCACGCTGTTTCCCGCGCTTAAGGAACATCTCTACCGCCTAGGGGGTAATCTCTCGGGTGGACAGCAGCAGCAATTGGCGATCGCGCGCGCCCTGCTGACGAACCCAAAAGTGATGTTGTTCGACGAACCCACGGAGGGCATCCAGCCGAATATTGTCGCGGAGGTCGAGGAGGTCATCATCCGCCTCAACACCGAACGTGGCATGACGATCGTCCTGGTCGAGCAGAGCATCGCGTTCACGCGAAAGGCGGCGCAGCGCTTCGTCATCATGGACAAGGGCAGCGTCGCCGCCTCTGGCCCCGCTGCGGAACTCACCGAGGCGCTCGTGCATCGCTACATGGCCGTATGACCGGCGCGCATGCCGCTCGAAGGCACGGGCCGAAGCCATGGCCCAAGCTTGGTATGACGACAGAGCAGGAGGGAGCAGCAAATGCCGAAATCAATCATCACTGTTGACCTAGGCAAATCGGGCCGTGAGCAACACCCGCTTCCGCACAACAGGTGGCATCCCGATATCCCTCCTGTCGCCAGCGTGAAGCCTGGCGACGAGTTCCGCATCGAGACGCTCGACTGGACGGGTGGGCAGATCAAGAACAACGACAACGCCAGCGATATCCGCGACTGCGACCTGACGCCCTGCCACCATCTGTTCGGTCCGATCGACGTGCAGGGTGCGGAGCCCGGCGACATGCTCGTGGTGGACGTGCTGGACATTGGTCCGCACCAAGGGAATGAGTGGGGCTATACCGGTATATTCACGACCCAGAATGGCGGCGGCTTCCTGACGGACATTTTTCCCGAGCCGCGCAAGGCGATCTGGGATTTCCACGGCATCTACGCCACTTCGCGCCACATCCCGGGAGTACGCTTCGCCGGAGTGACGCATCCGGGCCTGATTGGAACGGCTCCGAGCCACGAGCTGCTGACAGCGTGGAACAAGCGGGAGAGGGCGCTCATTGCCACCAATCCCGACCGCGTGCCACCCCTTGCGCTGCCCCCGCTTGAGACGAACTGCATACTCGGCTCGCTACAGGGGGAGGCGTTCCAACAGGCGGCGCGGGAAGCAGCCCGTACAATTCCACCACGCGAGCACGGCGGCAACTGTGATATCAAAAACATCAGCCGCGGTTCGCGCATCTACTTCCCAGTGTACGTCAAGGGCGCGAAGCTCTCGATGGGCGACTACCATTTCAGTCAAGGCGACGGCGAGATCACTTTCTGTGGTGCCATCGAGATGGCGGGATGGATGGACCTGCACATCGACCTGATCAAGGGCGGCTGTACCAAGTACGGCATCGAGCAGGCGATGTTCAAGGTGAGTCCCGTTGACCCGCACTACTCGGACTACCTGGTTTTCGAAGGGATCAGTGTCGGCGATGACGGTACGCAGTACGATAATGACGCGACCGTGGCTTACCGCCGCGCTTGCTTGAACGCGATCAACTATCTTGCGCAATTCGGATACTCGCGGGAGCAGGCTTACGTGATCCTGTCCTGTGCGCCGGTCGAGGGTCGCGTCGGTGGAGTCGTCGATATCCCGAACGCCTGCGTTTCGGTCGCCCTGCCGTGCGAAATGTTTGATTTCGACATCAAGCCGAACGCGCAGGGGCCGCGCCGGCACGTCAATTCGAGCAAGGCCGATCTCGCGCGCTGCACCTGAGCGTTGCGAACGGGCAGGGTGCCACTCGGTACCCTGTCCCGATCGAAGGAGGGATTAATGCCAGCGTATGAGTATGTCTGCGCGAGCTGCGGCGGCTTCGAGGCTTCGCGGCCGATCGCGGAAGCAGCCGCGCCGCAGCCTTGCCCGGACTGCGGAGAGCCGGCCCCCCGCGCGCTCGCCAGTCCGCATGTCCGCGCCTCCCGCGCCGGGGTTCGCTATAGGGCGGAGGCCCGGAACGAGAAGAGCGCCAACGAACCGACGATCGAGCATCGCCTCAAGGGCACGACGGGGCACCACCACGCCCACGCTGGGCGTGCGCATGGCCGCATCCATCCGAGCCAGCGGCCCTGGACGATCGGTCACTGACCGCCCACGCGCGAACAAAGGGAGGAAGCGGCCATGCCTGCCGATTACGAGATCTTTGATCTTGGCGATGTCAGGGTGCAGAGTGGAGCAACGATCCGCGGCTGCAAGCGGGTTTACAAGACTTTTGGCACGCTCAGCCCCGCCAAGGACAACGTTATCGTTTATCCGACCTGGTACTCGGGCCAGCACCACGACAACGAATGGCTCATCGGGCGCGGCATGGCGTTGGACCCTGGGTCGCAGTTCATCATCATCCCGAACATGCTCGGCAACGGGCTGTCGTCCTCGCCCAGCAATACGCCGGAGCCTTATAACGGGCCGTGCTTTCCCAAGGTGACGGCGTGCGATAACGTGCGGTTGCAGCACCGCCTCGTCACCGAGAAGTTTGGCGTCAACAGGCTCCGGCTGGTCGTCGGCTGGTCGATGGGCGCGCTGCAAACCTTTCACTGGGGCGCGCTCTACCCGGACATGGTGGAGCGCATCGCCCCGTTCTGCGGCTCGGCAAAGTGCTCGCGCCACAACTTCGTGTTCCTGGAGGGTGTCAAGGCGGCGCTGACCGCGGATGCGGCCTTCGCTGACGGCTGGTACAAGTCGAAGCCCGAGAGGGGTCTACGCGCGATGGCGCGGGTGTACGCGGGCTGGGGCTTTTCCCAGGCCTTCTACCGCGAGAAGCTCGACCTGAAGACGCTTGGCTATTCCTCGGTCGAGGACTTCCTGGTCGCCTTTTGGGAAGGGCTCTTCCTGTCGAAGGACGCCAACAATTTGCTGGCCATGCTGTGGACTTGGCAGAACGGCGACATCAGCGCCAACGAGCTCTATGGCGGCGACTTCCGCAAGGCGCTCGGCGCCATCACAGCCAGGGCCTATGTGATGCCCGGTCAGACTGATCTCTACTTCCCGCCCGAGGATAGCCAGATCGAGGTCGAGCACATGCCCAATGCCGAGTACATACCCATTCCATCCATATGGGGCCACTTCGCCGGGGGTCCGGGCACCAACCCGGACGATGTGCGCTTCATCGACGTGAAGCTGAAGGAGCTTTTGGACGAGTAGAAAGTTGTTGGAGACGCTGAGTACGCGAGGGTGAGAGGATCGGCATGGATGCTCGGAGCAAAAATCTCGTCGGCACGGTAGCGATGCTGTATCGATACCCTGTCAAGTCCATGCTCGGCGAAGCGCGCGACAGCCTTTCCCTGTTCCCTCGCGGAGTTGCCGGGGACCGTGCCTGGGCTGTCCACGACGAAACGACAGGAAAGGTGGCGAGCGCGAAACGCCCAAAGCTCTGGAGCGGCCTCCTGGCCTGTGCCGCACGGACCCTCGCCGACGAGAGCGGGGCTGACGCCGCAATCGAAATCGAGTGCCCCGACGGCACACGGCGGCGCGCTGGCGACCCGAGGCTCGACAGCCTTCTCTCCTCACTGGCCGGCCGACCGGTGCGGCTTGCGAGCGTGCCGCCGGACGAAGCGGAAATCGACAGGGCGCATCCTGAGGCGCAGCTCGCGGCGGGCCTCCACGCGGACGTGGCCTCTGATATTCTCAAGCTTGGCGCGGCCGCACCGCGTGGCACCTTCCTCGACTATGCGCCGGTTCACCTGATGACCACGGCCACCCTCGACGGCCTGACCGCCGCGCTACCGGATGGCGCCATCGAGGCAATCCGGTATCGCGCCAACGTCGTCGTCCGATCACCGTCTGGGACGCCCTGGTTTCCCGAGAATGGTTGGGTCGGCGGCACGATTCAGATCGGCAACTCGGTAGCGCTGCGCATCATCCTTCAGACCCCGCGCTGTGCTATCCCGATGCTGGGGCACGGTGCGCTGCCGCCGCGCCCCGGCGCGCTTCGGGCCGCCGCCGAGCACAATCGCCTCGATGTTCCTGGCTTCGGCAATCAGCCCTGTGCTGGCGTGTATGCCCACGTGCTGCATGGAGGCGCTATCAGCCAAGGTGATCTCGTCACGTTCTCACCCGCGTGAAAAGGTGACGGCCGATCACCTCCGACAGTATCGCGTTGTAGGGGGGACTGCCTGGAGATTGGGGGTGTCATACCAGCGGACGGAAGTTATGACACTTTTGCCCAATCGCGTGTCGCTATTGTGGTGATACGAGCTGGGTCACGGATGAGACTGTTCCAAGCCTCGCGGCAAGCCTCAATGATCTGCTCGTAGGTCTCCCAGACGCG
Source organism: uncultured Pseudomonadota bacterium (assembly GCA_963818725.1). GTDB lineage: Bacteria > Pseudomonadota > Alphaproteobacteria > Acetobacterales > Acetobacteraceae > DATFDN01. Next base: position 54,974 of record CAWFTU010000003.1, read on the forward strand.
GTGACTGAGCTGGTTCTGGCGGAGGTATTGCCAGATATTCTCCGCCGGATTGAGCTCCGGCGCATACGGCGGCAGTGGCAACAGCACGATGTTGTCCGGGAGCTTGAGCCGTGAGGAGCTATGCCAGCCGGCGCCATCGCGCAGCAGGACGGCAATGGCCCCCTCCGAAACGCATCGGCTGATTTCCGCCAAGTGGTCTTCCATCGCCTCGACGTTGACCTCTGGCAGGATCACCGCCGCGCCAGTGGCGCGGGCTGGACAGACGGCACCAAACAAATCGGCCCAGGTGAAGCGGCGATCCCGCAGCGCGCGCGGGCGGGAGCCGCGCTTGGCCCAGACGTAAGTCAAGGTGCCCTGCTGTCCCACCCTGGCTTCGTCCTGAAACCACACCTCGATCGACTTGCCCTTCGCCGTGGCGGGAAGTGCCTCGGCTACCGGCGCGGCAAACGCCTTCTTGAAGGTCTCCTGCGCCGCCGGGTCGGTTTGGGGGCGACGTGGCCGCGGCGAAAGGCGGCGGAACCCGAGTTTGCGCAATAGCCGACCCACGCTGCGCTCGTGCAGGCTGACGCCGAACTTCTCCGCAATCACCTTCTGGAGGTCCACGCGGCGCCAGCGGATCACCCCATCCTTTTCAAGATCAGGACCAGCTTCGACGATCCGGGCAAGATCTGCTTCCTGCTCAGGGCTGAGGCCAGGCGGCCGCCCGGGCCGAGGTCGGTCATAGACCCCTGCCAGACCCTCGCCGGCGTAGCGATGCACCCAGTCGCACAGGGTCTGCCGGTCCATGCCGCACAGCTTCGCCGCTTCGCTGCGCGAGCGGCCATCAAGAACCAACGCCAAAGCCAATATCCGGCGCGCTGCACCGCCATCCTGACAGCTCGCCGCCTCGCGACGAAGTCCTTCGGCCGTGTAATCCTTCCGTGTGATCGCGATCGCCATGCCCGCCCCGAATCGATGAATGGCACAAGCAAATCACGCGCGCGACCAAGCCGGAAGGCCCAGAGTCAACAATTCTGTCCGCTGGTATGACACCCAGTCGCTACCAGTCCGGCGAGATCGACGTCTCAGGACGCATCTCGCGCTGCGGCGACCCGTTGCTGCGCACCTACCTCTACGAGGCCGCCAACCAGGTGCTGACCCGCTCGCGCTCGGACAGCGCCTTGAGGCGGTGGGGGCTGATGCTGAAGGCGAGGAGCGGCCACAAGAAGGCCGTCGTTGCCGTGGCCCGCAAGCTCTCGGCCATCCTGCATGCGATGTGGTCCAGCGGCGAGGCGTTCTGCGCGGAACCCGCCCTGGCCAAGGCCGCGTGACGGTATAGGAGCGAGATCACCAGTTCCGCCCGCCCTGGCGGAAGAGGCGTCCCTGCCGGGACGTGGTCAGGACCATCACGATATGCCCGCCGCGGCGAAAAGACCGCGTTCGCTGACATTGTGAGGTCCCCCACCGGAAACCATCGTGCGGCAGCGGCACCGTCCCTGACCGCGGAGACAACCCTGAACCGGCAGAGCGTCCGCTCAAGGCAAGCGAAGCAGATGAAAAAGAGCTTGACCGGGGAGGCGCGATTAGACAACGCGGGCGTAGCCGAGACGGCGGTTTTGCGGGTTCTTTTCGAGCATATCTTACGGCCGTAAGAGGCACCCCTTTCAGGGTCGTGTTCTTGCTTGTGCGAGGACACGGGCGGTTGCGACGTGGGCACGGGCGGTCTTGCCATCGACATAGCCCTGGGGTGTTTTCGGCTTCGGCTTGCGTTTGCTGGTGGCGACCTGGCGCGGGTCGATGTGGCGTGCCAGGCAGAGCAGTCGTTCGGCCAGGCGGCTGGGGTCGGCGCTGTGCCAAGGCGGCCAGCGTTCGGGCGGCACGGCGATGAGCAGGCCCTCGTAGCTGCCCTTGATTTGTAGGGCCAGGTGGTAGGTGGACACCTCCGGCGGCGGCTCGCGCTGCCGCTGGTGCGCCTGCTCCACACAGCGTTGCAGCAGGGCGAGGACGTTGTGGGCCAGCACCGCGACGGTGAAGCCCAGCAGCGCCGCGCGGGGGTGGCCGAGGCCGGCCACCTCGCTGCTCAGCACGCTTTCCAGTCGCCCAAACAGGCCCTCTATGGGCCAGCGCGTGCGGTACAGCTCGGCAATCCGCTCGGCGCCGACCTCCTCGGGCAGGTTGCTCCACATCCGGATCGTGGTCTCGCCGGCCTCGGTGGGCGCGTCCAGCACGAGTTCGATGCGTCGCCAGGACGCTGGCTGGTCCGTGACCTCGATCCCCTGCTCGCGGACCTGGCCGGTTCCGGTGCGGCCACGGCCCTGCCACTCCCCTTGGCCGGCTAGGCGAGGGTGGCGGCCGTGCTCGCGCACGATGAAGCCGGCTCCGGCCTCCTGCCAGCCGTGCAGGACCGCGCCCGTGCAGAAGTGCCGGTCGGCGACCCACAATTCTCCGGGTTGGGCGCTGTCCAGCAACGGTTCAACCGCGGCACGCTCGCTCGCGTGCGCGTCCTCGTGGGCCACCAGGTCGGTCACCAGGCCGCTGTCCGGATCATACACCACCAGCGACTGCCCGGGCAGCGCGGCACCGCGGAACCCGCGCAAGGGGGCAAGCCGCTTCTCGCTCGCCGGCAGGTGGTTGCCGTCGAGCACCCGCACCTGCCAGCCGGGCAGGCTCGCCCCGGTGCCGAGCGCCGCCATCACCGGCACGAGCCGCCCGGCACTGCCGCGCACCAGCGCGCGCAGGATGGCAGGCTCCGTGCGGTTGACCTTGTCATACAACGATCCCAGCGACACCGGCAGCGTCGGCATCTGCCGCGCCGCGGCGTGCAAGGAAGGGCGCAATCCGAGCGACACCAGCGTGGTCAGCTCAACCACGGTCGAGAACAGCAGCTCACGCGAATACTGCTTCTGGCGGTGCGCCTCGAATACCTCGTCCACCCAGCCCGCAGGCAGCGCGTGCTCCAGCGCCATCCGCGCCATCACGCCCGCCGGCGCATGCCGCTCAAACCGCTCCAGAACCACCGGCCATACCGACCCAGCCCCATCCGATGCACCGCTCATTCAGCAAGGCTGGGAATGCCTCGAACACCCTGAAAGGGGTGGCCGTAAGAGGGGCAAAACCCGGGGCGGGGGTGCAATTTTTGCTGGCTCTTGTTGGCTTCCGGGGTGTTGGGCTGGGTCATGCCACCAGAGCAGCGACGAGGGCACCGAGCAGGGCTTTGCCGCGTCGGCGAGCGTTGTGCACGAACTGGAAGAATCCGAGGTAGTCCGGCAGCTTGTCTTGCGAGATGCCCCGGTGCGGGCGCAGCCACGACCGCAGCAGCGACCAGAAGCCATTGGGTAGGAGGGGTGCCGCCTCGGAAGGACAGCCCTCCTCCCCCCACCGAACCGGACGTGAAAGTCGTCCCCTCATCCGGCTCTCCACACCCTTGCTCCCCTCTGTAGGCCGGGGATCGAGTTCATGCGTCGCTCGAAGGTGTCGGGCAGCATCAGCACACCCACCTTCTGGACGCCTGCCCCCGCAGGGTGCGCATTCCGCTGAAGTCGGCCGGTGATTCCGGCCTGATGTCGGCCACCTCTTCCGATTGAAGTCGGCCGGACGTTCCGATCGAAGTCGGCCGGGGTGGCTGCCCGTGGGCTGGGCTGATCTCTTCACTGCGATATCGGCTGGGTCAAGCCATGATGGCCTCCTGAGCCTTCTTTCGTCGGAGGGATTCGCCGCGCAGCTGGATGCGATGGGCGTTGTGGACGATGCGATCCAGGATGGCATCCCCGATCGTTGGATCTCCGATCAGATCGTGCCAGCGGTCCACGGGGATCTGGCTGGTGAGCAGCATGGCCCCGCGGCCGCAGCGATCCTCGACGATCTCCAGCAGATCGTGCCGCTGCTCCGCGCCGAGCGGCTCCAGCCCCCAGTCGTCCAGGATCAGCAGCTTCACCCCGCCGAGGGCCCGCATCAGCCTGGCGTAACGACCGTCGCCGCGCGCCAGCGCCAGATCGGCGAACAGGCGCGGGATGCGCTGGTAGAGGACGGAGTGGTTGTCGCGGCAGGCCTTGTGGCCGAGCGCACAGGCCAGCCACGACTTCCCGACCCCGGTCGGACCCTCGATGATCAGGTTCTGCTTGGCCTCGATCCAGCCGCCCGTGGCCAGCTTCTGAAACAGCGCGCGATCCAGGCCGCGCGGGGTGCGGTAGTCGACATCCTCGACCGCCGCCTGATGGCGCAGCCGGGCGTAGCGCAGCCGCGCCTTGAGCCGGCGGTCCTGGCGGTCGGTGAGCTCGCGGTCGAGCAGCAAGCCGAGCCACTCCGCATGATCGAGTTCGGCGCCGCGCGGCGTGGCGCTCAGCTCCTCGAAGGCGCGCGCCATGCCGGCGAGGCCGAGCTGGTGCAACTGGTCGAGCGTGGGATGGGTCAGCACTGGCGCTCTCCTCAATGGTAGTAGCCGGAACCGCGGATGTTCGGGTGCAGCAGCGGCAGCTCGCCCTCACGGGCCGACGTTGTGGGCGGCTGACGATCGAGGCCGTGCTGCAGGATCGACTGCACGCTGCCGTAGGAGCGGGCGCCGATCTCCAGCCCCCGCGCGCAGGCGGCCTCCACGCGCTCGCGGCCATAGCTGCGCACCAGGCGCAGGATGCCGAGACAGGCGCGGAATCCCTGCTCGGGATGCGGCCGGGTCTCCAGGATCAGCGCCGTCAATCGCGCGGTCGCCGCGCCGATCGCGGCTGCCTCCTGGCCGATGCGCGGGATCGTCCACTCGGCCTGCCGCCGGTGCGACCGCGGCATGTGCTCGGGCAGGGTGGCGTGCCGACCGCGCGCGCCACCGCGCAGATGCACCGCGACCCGCTCGCCCCTGTGGAACAGCTCGATGGTGCGCGCGGTGATGCGGGCCTCGACCTGCTCGCGCAGCAGCCGGTGCGGCACCGAGTAGTAGTGGCCGTCGATGTCGACGTGGTAGTCGAGCGCGACGCGCCGGATGCGCCACTCGGCATAGACGAACGGTTGCGTCGGCAACGATAATAGTGCCGGCTGGTCCAGTTGCTCGAACAACTGGCGGCGGCTGACGCCCAGCTTGCGCATCGGCCGAGCGTTGAGGTCGGTGACCAGTCCTGCGATCGCCGCATTGAGCTCGGCCAAGGAGAAGAAGCGCTGGTTGCGCAGCCGCGCCAGGATCCAGCGCTCGACCACCAGCACGCCGGCTTCAACCTTGGCCTTGTCGCGCGGTCGGCGCACCCGCGTCGGCAGGATCGCCGTGCCATAGTGCGCCGCCAGGTCGCGGTAGCTCGGGTTGATCCCGGGCTCATACCAGTTCGCCCGCAAAACGCCGGCCCGCAGGTTGTCCGGCACGATCTGTCGCGGCACGCCGCCCAGGAAGCTCAGCGCGCGGACGTGCGAACCGATCCAATCGGGCAGGCTTTGCGTCCACGTCGCCTCGGCGTAGGTGTAGTTCGATGCCCCGAGCACCGCGACGAACACCTGCGCCGCGCGCAGCTCGCCGGTGCTGGCGTCCACCACCATCGCCACCGTTTGCCCGGCGTAGTCGACGAACAGCCGCTCGCCGGCTGGGTGTGTCTGGCGCATCGTCGGCGATAGCCGGCTCTCCCAGCTCCGGTAGAGCTCGCACCAGCGGCTGTAGCCGTAGCCGCTGGAATGGAGGGTCCGGTATTCCTCCCACAGCAGCAGCAGCGTCACCCCCGGGCGGCGCAGCTCGTGGTGGACCGCCGTCCAGTCCGGCTCCGCCTTGTGCCGATGACCCGGCTGCGAGCCGCCAAGCGGGGCGAACAGCAGCGCCTCCAGCCCCTGGTCGATCACCGTCGCCGGCAACGGCCAGCTCAGCCCCGCCGCGGCAACCCGATCAAGGCACAGCCGCACCGTGCTGCGCGCCACGCCGACTGCGACCGCAATGGCGCGGTCGGAGAGGCCGCACTCGTACTTCAGTCGAAGGATCTCACGCACACGTCGCATCGACACTCTCTCGGCCGGCATCGGTCTCCCTCTCGCCCTGACGAGAGGACAGACCGCTCACCTGCCCAGCGGTCGGGCAACGCCACCCCTCTCAGGGATGGCCGAGATCAGATCGGAATGGCCGACATCACCTCGGAATCAGTGGCCGACATGAGATCGGAATGCCTGGCCGACTTGCTCCGGAATACGCACCGCAGGATGCTGCCGCCCTTCGCCTGGGCAGCGGGACCTTCGCGGCGGTCGCCCACACGCTTGTATCCATGCCCATCCGCCTTGGCGGCTGTCCGGGGCGTTACCCCCAGCGTTTGGCTACGACGACGGCTCTGTCGCCATGCTGGACACCGGAGAGGGCCAGCCACAGGCGATCCCGTAGTTGCACAGATCGGAGATGCGACGTGGGTCGGGTGCTCCGTTCGCCATTTCTCTCCCTTACCGGGAGCGGACCGCGATTGCCGGGTCGGGGCACGGAGGGTATCCCCTGGGCCGGTGTGTCCATCGGCCGTGTCGCGGCCAGCCGCCTCAGCCATCGTTGCGGCTGTCTCAACACCAGAGTCCATGGCTGGAGTTCGGGCAGTGTAGCTCTCACCCTTCACGTCTTGCGCTGACCCTCCGGGATCACGACGGCTTCGTCCCCTTGGGCCTTCTCCCGGCAGGCGATGGTCCCCCGCTCCTTTCGGAGTTACAGCCCATCTCTGGGCCGAGGTGAGCCGGGTGCGCACGGGACCCAGCGTCCCGATGAACGCCGTAGCTGTTACGCCATTGTTCATTCTCCCTTACCTGCGCCACAACGGCGCACTTCCATGGTGTTGACGTGCACCTCGCAAAAGCCGTCGCCGCCCTCGTCGCGCGCATACTCGCCGCGTGCGTGGCAGACGGTCTTGTGCCGGTAGCCCCAGGCGGGCAGGCGCGTGTGGGCGTTGTACTCGTCCGTGTGGACCAGGCTGCCTTGGGCGACGGTCTGCGTGATGATCGGCTGGATCGTGGTCTGCCGCACGTTGGCCAGCATGCGGAGCACGACCTGGCCGCCGCGCTGGATCAGGCCGAGGATGGGCGGCTTGTCCTTCGCCAGCGTGCCGCGCCCTCCGCTGCGACTTCCCTCGGCTTCGCCGACGGAACCTTGCGCAGCTCCGCCCGGCGCACCCGCCAGCCTGCGGCACCGTCCCAGCCGCCCCTTATATGGGCGTTGAAGTCAAGCGTTACTTCATCTCCGGACGCCTGTTCGCGATGTGGACGCGTTGTGGATCTGTCCGAGGTTGAGCCCGCTTGCACCCATGCGGAATATCTGTCCGCATCACCTTATATCCGGTCGGGACCGTGTCCCTGACCAACATCCCGCGTGCGACGGGAACGGGCTCCGAGGCGGGCGGGACCATTCTTTTGAGCGGCATGGTCGGGCCAGGGGGCGAATCACGGTCACACGCCCACCGCGGACATCCACGCGCGACCCGGCGGCGTGCCGGTGAGCGCGCGATCCGGTCAGGTCAGGTCGTCACCGCGGTCTCGGCCGGCACGAGACCGGCTTCCACGTATCGCCAGAGCGCGACCAGGAGCTTCCTCGCCAGGGCCACGACGGCGATGCGCTTGACGCGGCCAGTGGCGGTGCCGACGCGGTCGCGGAACCAGCGAGCCAGCGCGCTCTCGGGCTGATGCCGCAGCCACAGCCATGCAAGCTCGATGAGCACCTTGCGCGCACGCGGGTTGCCGGCTTTGGTGATGCCCTGCTCACGGCGCGTGCCGCCGCTGGCAAAGGGACTGGGTGCCAGGCCCGCGTAGGCCGCCACGTCGCGGCGGTTGGCAAAGTGGCGGTAGAAGACCTCCATCTGCAGCACCGTCGCGATCTCCGGGCCGATGCCCTTCAGCCGCAGCAACGCCGCGAGCTTCGAGCTGCCCTCTTTGCGAGCCTCTACCGCGCGCGCGTCGCGCATGGCCTCGACCTCCGCCAGGTGCCGCAGCACGAGTTCGAGGCAGTCGAGCTGTCTGGCGATCTCCGCCGCGAGCCGGCTCGGCAACGCGCGGCCGTCCCCGGTCACCAGACCGGCCAGGCGGTCGCGGCGGTCCGCCCCGATCGGCTCATAGTCGTAGATCCCCTGGGCTGCGCACAGTCCCTTGATCCGGTTGCTGAGCCGGACGCGCTCCTTGAGCAGCGTTCCTCGCTCGCGGTTCAGGCGGCGTTCATCCTCGTGCTCCGGCGAGGGCGGGCGCACCATGGAGCAGACCTGCCGTTCGCCTCGCGACCAGGCCATCAAGGCCCGCAGCAGCGCCTGGGCGTCCAGCCGGTCCGTCTTGGCGCGCCGGGCACGCCGATCGACCTGCAACGAGGTCGGGTCCATGACGTGGCTCGCGATCCCCTTCGCCTCGAGCACGCGGCGCAGCCAGAACCCGTCGCGGCCAGCTTCGTAACAACATGCGACGTGCGGAGCCGTGCCGAGCCGTCGCTCGACCCGGGCCTTGGTGCGGGCAATCAGGTCAAGCACCTCGGATGCGACACCTGCTGATAATCGGTGGCGCTCGACTTTGTCGGTGTCAGGCGCATGCAGCGCTACGAGCCAGCACGTGCCGCTCAGCTCAAGGGCCAGGAAGATCGTGTCGGCGCTCGTGGGTCTCCCGTGTCGGTAAGGGATGAGGACCGCCAGACTTCACCAGCCCGGCCGTCCAATGCCCATGAGATTCTTTTGGCTACCTCGGCCGGTTGGCCCTTGTGCCCGGCCACCACGTAGACCTCGTCGATCTCCACCTCGCCCTCAAGCTTCACCACTGGCGCCTTGGCGACGAGACCGTGGCGCAACTGCTCGGTCATGGCCTGCACGTCAGACTGGCTCAGGCCCAGCTCCAGCGCGACCTGTCGCGTCGAGAGGTTCAGCCCCATGAAGTAAAGGCACAGCACCCACACCCGCAGCGGCTGGTGATGGCCGGCCAGCACGGTCCCGGTGAGGTCGTCGAAGCGCCCAGCGCAGGCCTTGCAGCGGTAGCGCTGCCGGCAGGGCTGGGTGTCGTCGTACCCGTCTCGGCTCACCGCATCACTGTCACAGCCAGGACAACGCACGCCCTCGGGCCAGCGGTGTTGGCGCACGAAGGCGAAGCACTTGGCGTCGTCCATCAGGCCGGAGAGGTTGACCAGGTCGGGTGCAGCCATGGTGGCAAGGGCTCCTCGCGCGAGCTGGTCAGCTACTCCCGCCCCTGCTCGCGCACCAGACCTCCTCAGCCCAACGGCCCGGTCCCGACTTCACCACCCCGGAAGCCGATAAGAGCGAAATCGGCTACCCATCCAGATCGGACGGTGCAAATCTCAAGCAGACCGTGCGAAAACTCGCTGGGGCGGCAATGCTGGTGAAATCGGCAGTCGGAGGTGCACGCCGAGGTCCCGGTGAGCCGAACGGGCGATTTCAAGAAATCCCCGGTTCCACATCGTGGCTGCCGGCGATCCTGCCAGCCGGTCCGGGGAAACCCCGCCAACAGCAGCCTTTCAGGCCGCCACCGCGGCCATCAGCTGCGCGAAGCCGACGATATTGAGCACCCGCCGGAGATTGTAGGCGAGCGCGGTCAGACTGAACTCGGCGCGGACCTTCTCCAGGCCACGCATCAGGAACGCGCCCTGGTTCATCCATTGCTTGATCGTGCCGAACGGATGCTCGACCGTCTCGCGACGGCGGTCGAGAACGCCTGGACGGTTCGCCAACCGGGCCTGCATCCGGTCCAGGACCGCTTCGTTCTCCAGACGAGAGGCCGTGCGAAACTTGCCCGCCGTGCACTGCGAACGGATTGTGCAATCGTCGCACGCCAGCTTGTTGGCGTAGTTGATCTTCTTCAGCCCACGCAGGAGAGACGATGAATACGGATGAAGGCGTTGACCCGCTGGGCAAACATAGCTGTCGCTGTCTGCGTCGTAGCGGAACTCATCCTTGCGGAACAGGCCGGCCTTGACCGAGGGACCGCGCTGCGGACGCGGCACGTAGGGCACAATCCCGGCGTTCTCGCAGGCCTCAATGTCCTCAACCTTGAAGTAACCCTTGTCGGCCACGGCGTCGATTGCCTCGACGCCCAGGACTGCCTTCGCCGCTTCGGCGGTCCGCGTCAGCGAGCCCATGTCGAGGACCTGGTTGCTGACCTGCTGCTCGACGATCAGCTTGTGCTTGGCATCCACCGCAACCTGGACGTTGTAGCCCACCGCGACATGCGTGTGCGCCGCCATCCCCTCGTCTGGCTATTCCAGCGGCTTCGCCGCAGGAACCTTGGCCAGCCTCGCCCGGCTGTCGGGATCGGTCAGCGAGATCTGGTCCTCGCCGGTGCGATCCAACTGCGCCAACATGTCCTGGCACCGCGTACGACGGGAGCGGATGGCGGCGATCTTCTCGGCCAGGTTGTCGACCCGCGAGCCACTTGTTGTGGTCTCGGCGGCATCGCTCTGGTCAAGACGCTGGAGGTAATCGTCGAGCTTGGCATCGGCCAATTCGATAAACCTGGTCAGCGAGGCGCGGGTGAAGTTGCGGTCCTTGTTGTTGACCGCCTTGATGCGGGTGCCATCCACCGCCAGCAGTTCCCGGCCGAACAGATCCAGCTGACGGCACAGCAGCACGAACTGCCGAAAGACCGGGCGGAACGCTTTGCGGTTACCGCGGCGGAAATCGGCGATGGTCTTGTGGTCCGGCTTCAGGTGACGCAGCAGCCAAATGACTTCGATGTTGCGATGGGTCTCGGCTTCCAGACGGCGACTGGATCGGACGCGGTTCAGATAACCGTAGATGTAGAGCTTCAACAGATCGGCGGGCGCATAGCCCGGCCGGCCGGTTCGCTGGGCGGAGACGCGGATAAAGCCCGCTGCGGTCAGATCCAATCCATCAACGAAGGCTTCAATGAACCGGACGGGGTTCTCGGGGCCGACGTAATCATCGAGCGATTCTGGAAGCAGCAGCGTCTGGGATCGGTCGTGACCGGCGATGTGCGTCATGACCCCGAGTCTAACGCATCTTGCGTCGAGCCGGAATCCGTTGCGGCACAGATTTCACACGGTCTGCCAGAAATTTGCACAAAACCTAAACTCCTGTAATCAGGCCCTCTTTCCTGTGCAGAATATGCGTGCATAATGACCGCATGATCTACGGCTACGCACGGGTCTCGACCGACGGCCAGAGCGTGGCAGCACAGGTCGCCGCCTTGCAGGCCGCAGGTGCGGGCAAGGTGTTCCGGGAGACGGCCAGCGGCGCCAAGACCGATCGCGCTCAGCTCCGCAAGGCGATTGCCGCCCTGGACGCGGGCGACGTGCTCATGGTGACGCGCCTCGACCGGTTGGCCCGCTCCACCCGCGACCTGCTGAACACGCTCGCCATTGTCGCCGCCAAGCAAGCTGGGTTCCGCTCCTTGGGCGACACATGGGCCGACACCACCACGGCGCACGGCCGGCTCATGCTGACCGTGCTTGGCGGCTTGGCCGAGTTCGAGCGCGACCTGATCCGCACCCGCACCAGCGAGGGTCGCGAGCGCGCCAAGGCGCGCGGTGTGAAGCTCGGGCGCAAGCCGAAGCTCACCCCGCACCAGCAGCGCGAGGCTGTCCACCGGCGCGAGAGTGGCCGGGAAACGCTGGCCGAGATCGGCCGCAGCTACAATGTCAGCGGCTGGACGATTGCGCGGCTCACAGGATGAGCAGGAACCCGCAAAGCACCAGGCGGCGAGGGACATCATCGCCAGCGTCCGCCGTGACCGCCCCTGGTCGCAGCGCCGGCAAGACCGTCGTCGTCCTGAAGGTGACGCTACGCGACATCAAGCCGCCGATCTGGCGCCGTCTCATCGTGCCCGCGACGATGACCCTGGTGGACCTACATGAGGCCATCCAGGCCGCTATGGGTTGGGCTGGCGGCCATCTCCATGACTTCGACATCGCCGGACGCCAGTATGGAAACCCGCAGATCCTCGAGGATGTCGCCGATGAGACCGGACTGACCCTGAATGGCGTGCTGCGGTCCGGCGTCGTCCGCTTCACCTACACCTATGACCTCGGCGATAACTGGCAGCATCAGGTGCTGGTCGAGCGAACGCCACCGGCGCTCGACGCGGGCCAGTATCCAGCTTGCGTGGCAGGGAAGCGCCACTGCCCGCCGGAGGATTGTGGCGGCCCTTGGGGCTATGCCGAACTCCTGGACGTCCTCGCTGATCCCACTCATCCCGAACACGCCGATCAGCGCGCCTGGGTCGGCGAGGACTTCGACCCTGAGGAGTTCGATGTCGCTGACGCCGATATGGACGTCGCTCTTCGCTTTGGCCGTAAGTAGTCCCGCCGCGTTGCTTGCACACCGGCCTGGATTGCCGCCGACCAGTGGCGCGTCTGGCGGGCCTTCCAAGTGACCTCGGCTTGCCTGCGCAGTGTGCGGTCCCAACCTTGGTGGCATGTTCCTCGTTGACGAGGCGACTACGGACGCCATCCGCCGGGCTTGGGATGAAGGCGGCGAGTTGTCCGCCGTCATCGAGCTGCGCCGGCATTTCCCGCTCATCACCGATGGTGAGAATGCGCGGCGGTGCGTGCGCGCCATCGTGGGCTGGGCGCCGCGGCCTGCTCCGGACCAGGGGCAAGAGTGAGGGCCCGCCACAACAGGGCCTACTGGCCCAGTGACCGCGAAGCTGTGCGGAACGGCCATCTACAGCAAGGCCAGACTTTCAGCCACTTACGGCCGCCGATCCGAGCGGCCGTCCCAGCTTTTTACACTTCGCCGGTCGGCAAGGATCGGGAAGCGACGTGGAAAGGCCCGGTTTCCTGGGCTCCGGCGCAAGGTACCTTTGAACAAAACACGCGTTCTGTATGCCGTGGCCGTTTCGCACAGCTTCGCGGTCACTGGGCCTCTCCCGCAGCAGCACCGCGGGCGGAGAGGCTCGGTTCGGCACGGTCTCGATGAACATGCCCGAATCGAATCATACTACCGCCGATTTGGGAATCCCTACATGGACACAAAACCCAAGCCTGTCCGACGACAATCGCCGGAAAAGACTGACCGTTCAGCTCGCATCAAGTGAAAACTTCGGCCTAGCACCCGCCGATCCGACGGGCCCACCGACCCCACGCACCGCGCCCGCGCGTCCGGGGGCAGCCGCGCCAGCGCGCCCCGCAGGTAATCCGCGGCCCCGTTCTCTTCTTCCACGCATCGCGCGATGCTCCCCACGGCCATGCCGAGCCGGTTCACGCAGGCGCGCAACACGTCATAGACCGGCAGGGCCGGTGCCGGGTGCGGCGCGGGGCGGCTGGGCGGGGGCGCCGGCGGAGCGGGCGCGGTCTCTTCCTCCAGCAGCCTCTGGGGCCGTCGCTCGCGAGTTGGTCGGGCGCTGTCCGGCAGGCCGGTGCCGACCTTTGCGGCTAACGCAAGAATTCCCGCAGCAGCCCGTTCACCAGCTGCGGTGCGTCTTGTTGCACCCAGTGGGACACGCCGGGCAGTCGCCTCACCGTCAAGTCTCGCACATAGCGCTCGGTGCCGTCCAGGCAGATCGGGTCCAGCGCCACGTCCCGCTCGCCCCACACGATCAGGGTTGGCGCGTCGATCACGCCCGCCAGGTCCAGCGCCCGCGAGCTCGGCAGCCGAATGGCGCGGTACCAGTTCAGCATCGCCGTTGCCGCGCCGGGCTGTGTGGCCTGTGCAGTGTAGGTGGCGAGCACGTCCGGCGGCAGCGCCACGCCCCTGAACATCCGTCGCACCGCCGCGCCCCCGTTTGCCGTCAGCATCCGCTCCGGCAGCCACGGCAGCTGGAAGAGGGCGACGTACCAGGACTTGCGCAGCTGCCGCCAGTGCCTCAGCGCCGCGCGGAAGCAGAGCGGATGCGGGTCGTTCATGATCACCAGCCGCTCAAGCGGGCGGCGCCGCCCGGCGGCAAGGCACCAGGCGACCATCCCGCCCCAGTCATGTCCGATCAGCGCGACGCGTTCGGCGCCCGCGGCATCGATCAGCGCCGCCACGTCGTCCACCCGGTGCGGCAGCGCGTAGTCCGCGACTTGCGTGGGCCGGCTGGTGCGGCCGTATCCCCGTTGGTTCACCGCCCAGACGCGGTAGCCCATCCCCGCCAGCACCGGCATCTGGTGCCGCCAGGAGATGGCGTGCTCCGGGAAGCCGTGCAGGCAGAGCGCCAGCCTGTCGCCGCCGCCCTCCTCCAGCACCTCAAAGCGCAACCCGTTGGCCTCGACGAACACGGTCTGCATGTCGGGCACCCACCAACTTGCGCGCCAGGTGGTCCCAGGGGCGGGGACGCTTGACCACCACCGCACTTGCCAATCCCCTCGCCACCCCCGCCACGCCCCCGCGCCAGCAGGAAGCGAGCGGAGCAACACCAGGTCAGTAAGGTCTCTGGCCCGCGAAGTTGCCCGCTGGGTAGTAGTTGCACACTATGTAGGTGGTGCGGGCGCCCGCGCTGGCCTGCGCCTGGCCGCAGCCCACGTACTGGGTGTCTCTCCAGATCACCTGGGTGAAGTGGCCGCAAAACGGCTCGTTGGCCGGCGGCGTGCAGCCCGGCGGCTGGTTCCAGCCCCCGTACCCGTTGTCCAGGTCGTGGTGGTACCACTGCTTCTCGGCGACCCAGCTCTGGACGGCGTCGGGCACCGTGTACCGGCAGCCCGTAGCCCCAGAAGAGGTTCTCGCCGGCGGGCTGGCCCGGCGCGAGGGGGTTGTCTGTCGTGAGTGGGCGGTGCTCGCCGACGTCGCGCGTGGCGAGCGTGTCTGCCCAGGCCTGGGCGTATTCGGCCAGCTCGGGTGACCACTGGAGGGGGCCGACACCCGGATAGTTCTGTCGCTCCGCGTTGTGGGCCGCCAGCGCGGCGGTTGGCGACACCTGGGCCAGGGCCGGTGTGGCAAGCAGCCCGGTCAGCAGCACTGGGACGAAGCGACAGGCGGCCATGTTCTTCCTCCGTGGCCGAGGGGCGTGTTGGTGCCAGGGGACGGCCAGCCGCCCCTCTCGCCCCTGTTCCTTACGTTTGAAGTGTAACCCAAGGGCCGCTTTACACATCACCCGCGTTGGGAGGAACGCCTCATTGACCCTCTTCCCCGAGGGGACGTGCCCGAGCCCGTCCCGGGGGGCGACGGCGGTCTTGGCCTTGGGGAGGCGCCTCTTCTGCTCTTGGGAGAGAATTGCGGCAGGGTTCACAACCGAAACCCGCCTGCAAATCGAGAAAAACTACCGGGAACTCTGCCTTTGCGACGCGCGCCGGCGAGAGGCTGCGCGCGCACGGCCTGGTGGCCGGCCAGCTCGCGGCGTTCTTCCACACCTCCCCCACCGTGCCGGCCCGCAGCACCATGCCCAGCGAAGCCTAACCCGACTTTCGCAACTGGCGTGGCGGAGTGACGGTAAATAGCCGGTTTTGCCGGGTCGATGGTGGCAAGGTCGGCACCACAGCAGCCTGGTTCATGCTGCAGCAGGAACATTTTGCGCGGTGATCCGGGGTGGTGGTTGGGCCGGCAGGCGCAGCTTCATCTGCTGCAGCAGCACGGCTTGGTCCGGCTCGGGCTCGGTGTAGCGGGCAAGCACGACAGTGCGTCCGTCGGTGGTCGGCAGATGCACATCGACCATCTGGATTGCCGCCATCTTGTCCAGCACCGCCCGCGGGGTCAGTCCGGGGGCCAATGCCTTCAGCCGCTGCTTCAGCGTGGCCTGCAGGCAATAGGCGAGGAAGGCGACGAAGATGTGAGCCTCGATGCGCGCGTCGGTCTGGTGATAGATTGGCCTCACCGCGAGATCATTCTTCAGTTCTTTGAACGCCTGTTCCACTTCCACCAGCTGCAGGTAGAAGGTCCAGAGCTGTGCCGGACTAGCCCGCATTTCTCATACGGGCGAGCGCTTGTCGTTTGAATGGCGCTCCGCCGGCGTGCATTCGTGAAGTGAGGCGGGGCGGGCGCTATGGGCGCGAGGCTCGGCGAGACCGCGCCGGCGCCGCCCGGCGGGCAGCGTGGGTGCGGGGTGTGATGTCGGCTGTGCGCTGGCTGGTTCGTGTCAGGCAGTGGCGTTTCTGAGCATGGCGTGGGCCAAGGCGAACTCGTGCTGATAGGGACAGGCCGAGGCCATCGCCGCCTTGATCCGCCGCACGCTGACCCGCACCAGGGCGCCGATCTTCAGCAGCTTGAGCCGGATGGTGCCGCAGGTCGCTCGGGCGAATTGCGTGTGCGCCAGACCGATGCGCCGCAAGGCGCAGAGCAGCACATAGGCCATGGACGCGAACCACAAGCGGAGCTGGTTGGCGCGCATCGTCGCCGCCGAGGTCCGGTCGGCGAACAGGTCGAGCTGGCATTCCTTGATGCGGTTCTCCATCTCGCCGCGCGCGCAGTAGACCCGCTCGTAGAGATGCCGCCCGCCGACTTCGGCCGGCTTGAGCGAGGTGACGACAAACCGGGGATTGGCCTCGCCGCCGGTCACCTCGGCCTTGCCGATGACCCGGCGTTGGCGGCTCCAACTGTCCAGCGTCGACCACGTAAAATCCCGGAAGCACCGCGCCGGCCTGCCGGTCCGCAAGCTCTCAATCGACGCGGTCAGCAGTTCGGGCTTGATCGCCTCCTCCAGCCGGTCGTTGCGGGCCAGACCGAACACATAGTCCACCCGGTTGGCCTCGCACCAGGCCATCAGCGCCTCGCGGGCAAAGCCGGAATCGCCGCGCAGCAGGATGCACACGCGTGGCCAGCGCCGGCGGATTTGCGCGACCAATCGGGCAACCTCCTCGACCGCGCCGGCCGAACCGTCGATGTTCGAGCGCCGCAGCTTGGCCGCCAGCAGATGACGGCCGCAGAAGACGTAGAGCGGCAGGTAACAGTAGCAGTCGTAATAGCCGTGGAAGAAGCGGCCTTCCTGATTCCCGTGCAGCGGATCATCGGTGGCGTCGAGATCGAGCGTGATCTGCGCCGGCGCGCGCCGATGCGCCTCCAGGAACAGATCCACCAACAACCGCTCGATCGCCGCCGGATCGTGGCTGATTTTGTGATAACGCGTCGGCTCGGCGCGGCCCAGCTCCAGCCGGTTCAGGGTCGATTTCCCGGCCAGCGGCGCGCAATCCGGCCGCCGCGCCGCCAGCTTCCCCGCCAGCACGGCCAGGACCGGATCGTGCCGCAGCTGGTCGTGGTCGACCAGATCCTCGTAGCCCAGCGCGATCCCGAACACGCGCTGCATCAGCAACGCCTCGATCGCGTGCTCCACCAGCTCCGGCGCCCGCTGGTCGCCGAAGCAGGAAGCGAAGCGTTCGATCAAGCCGATCGCCCGGTCGGTCGCCCCGAGCAGCAGGGCGCCGGCATCTGAGGTGATCACGCCACCATCGAAGGCCGCCACCACGGCACGCTCCTCCACGGGTGCAAAATCGAACAGCGGAGGTTTACACTCTGTGGGCATCGGGGAGTTCCTCCGTTCAGCGCTAAGACTTTGTCACAGAAGAACTTTCGCCGAATTCGGAACCCCGATGCACCTACTCAGTGTGAGAAATACGGGCTCTTATGTCCGTCGTGTCAAGACAATGGCGTGTTAAAAACTCCCGCATCTGCAGGCTATACCTGTGCTGTTCGGCGCTCGATGTGGACGGCAGGCAGCATGGACGACGGTTGATCTGGCTCTTATCCGCGGGTCAATGCCGCATGACCAAGGTTCGTCGTGGGGCTTCCTCTGTCTAGCGAACGTGCGTCAGCCGAGGCCTGCTCCAACCCGGATCGAGGGTTCCCCAACCTCCCCAGCCTGCCGTCCGCACTGAGCGCCGAAATCTGCGGCTTCCGTTCTCCTCTCCGGTTACCCGTTGCACCATCGTTCGCGTCTGCACTAGGCGAACTTCGGTTCGACCATCCGCGCAATCGCCCAGATGAACCCGACCAGCTCGCGTGCGACCGCGACAATCGCCGTGGGCGCCGACTTGCCGCGCGCGATGAGTGCGCGATAGCGCGCCGACAAGCGGACCTGCGCCTTCCAGGCCACGGCACGGATCGGCTCCGGCAGGCCCTTCAGCCGGTCACGGATGATTTGTGTGATCCGCGCCGGAAAGCGGTATGTCCAGGCGGCCTCGACCAAGCTGGTGCGGGCAAGCCCGTTGCCGGTCTTGGTGATCGCGCCACGCCTGACAGTGGCGCCGCTCGAATGTTCCGATGGGCTCAAACCGAGATAAGCCATCAACTGACGCGGGCTGGCGAACCGTTCGAAGCTGCCGATCTCGGCAACCAGCACGGCGGCCGTGATCAGCGAGACGCCGCGCAAGGCCTGTAGCGCCTGCACGACGGGAGCCAGCGACCACTGCGGCACCAGCTCGCCGATGGCCCGCTTCAATCGCTCGCACAGCTCCTCCGCGCGTTCGATCCGATGCAGCATCTCCTCCAAGGCAAGATGCTGAGCCGGATGCGTGAACTTCAACTCGCCCAGCCAGCGGCGATGCGCCCTTGTCCAGTGCCCGAATGGCGAGATTCGTTCGTGGCGCAGCAGGAAGCTCAGCAGATGCTGGCGCGTCTTTCGCAGGTCGCGTATCGCCTGCGAGCGCAGCCGCACCAGATCGCGCATCGCTTCATGCGCCTGGTCCGGCACCCAGACTTCTGTCAGCTGTCCGGCCCGCAGCGTCTGCGCCAGCATCATGGCGTCGCGCCGGTCCGTCTTCACCTTGTCGCCCGCTTTGCGCGGGATCAGCGACGGTGCCACGACGTCGCAGCGATGACCGAGCCTGGCCAGATGCCGCTGCACATTGTATCCGCATGGACCGGCCTCGTAGCAGGCATGAAGGCGTCGCCCTTCCTTGGAGAGCTTCTTACAAAGCGCCCGGATCGCGTCCGGCCTGTTCTCGATGGTTCCGTAGAACCAAACCTCCGCTCCTGCTGTCGCCTCCACGATCGCCACCGAAATCGTCTTCTTGTGGACGTCCAACCCCAGAAACAGCGTATTCTCCATCACGGTCCGCCTCCAGTGTCTGGGGACAGGCTCGGTCCCCGAGCAACCCCCGTTGCGTTGCAAGCGCCTTACTCGACACTTCGAGGCGGGCCACCTCAAGTTTGTGGCAGCCTCGGCGGACATGATGGTCTAGGGTCGGTCAGGTTCGACCGCAGCAGATAGCTGCCCTCCCGGCGGCGGGCTTCGCGCAATCTTTGCCAGTTCAGGCGGAAGCCGAAGGTTTCTGAAGTGACCTCCTGGTCCTTGTCCGGCAGCGCGATCTCGAGCATCCGCCACACCGCAGGGCCAGCCTCCTTCTTGGCGGCGCCCAGCTTGATCAGCAACTGGTCGCGGGTCAGCTTCTGCTGGCGCAGCTCGTGCAGCCGCCTCACCAGTTTCCTCAGCCGCCGGCGCCGCATCGCCTGCTCCTTGCCGCGGCGCGCCTCGCTGCGAGCGATTACATAACCCGCTTATCGGCCAATCGACCCGTCACGGGTAGACGCCTTTGTGGGTCAGACGGGACGACGCAGCGACGGCACGGCAAAGCGCGTTGACCATGCCTCGCATGTTGCGGCGCCGGTTGGTGGTCCAGCAGAAGGCGCCGAGATAGTCGGGCAGATGCTTGGGGGAGAGCCGCTTGTGGGTGGCCTTGAGCGCGGTACTGAGATTGGCGACCAGGGTGTTGACGGTGAAGAACGGGGCGCTGCGCTCGCGCTCCGGACGCCCGCCGCCGGTGACGGTGGCGACATGCGTCCGCCCGGCTTCACCGAAGGCGTTGAACGCCCGCAAGCCGTCCGTGTGCACAGTCGCGCCGGCGGCGATGTGGGCATCGCGGAACGCGGCCACCGCCTCGCTGGAGAAGGCGCTGACCGCGCGCATCGCGACATGGCCCATGCGCCCGTCCGCATGCCGCTCGCAGGCGACGATGACGCAGGTCTTGCCTTCGGTTCCGCTGCCTTGGTTCCTTTCACCTCCCAGATACACGTCATCCGCCTCCACTACCGGCGGCGCGGCATCGTCGTCGCTCGCGCCCCCGAGCGAATAGCGCTCCGTCCGCTCGGTCATGGCGTGGCGGAGCCGCTTGTGCAGATACCAGGCCGTCTCATAGCCCAGGCCCAGCCTGCGGCCGAGCTCGACCGCCGAGATCGCCTGTTTGGTGCTGCTCATCAGGTGCATGGCGCGGAACCAAGTGGTCAGAGACAGCTTGGTGTCCGCCATCACGGTGCCCGCGGTGACCGACCAACGTCGGCCGCAGCGCGTGCAGCCGACACGGCGGCCGTAGACATAGCTCTTCAGATTGGCGCAGCGCGGGCAAGGCATTCCTTCACGTTGGCGCGCCGCCACCAACGCCGCCAGACACTGACCCTCCGTCCCGTAGAGTCGTTCGAACTCAACGTCCGTCAGCCCCTTCATGATTGCCCGCACCGTTCTGCTCCGAGACGCCGCGTTCAGAGCGACTTTGCGCTTCCCTGCTGCAAAGTACAAGAGCGGGTCGATTGGCCGATAAGCGGGATTACATAAAGCTCGCCACCCTGCTCAACGAGCTTAACTCGTACCGTATTGCGCACCTCGCTCCATGGCTTGGGCAGAAACTGCTTTTCCATCTGGCCCAGCCGTCCGCGTGGCGTGCCCACCAGGTAAGAGATCGGCGGCACCGACTGGCGCATTTCGGTCAGCACCTCCTCGGTGGGGATGCCGCGGTCCATCACCCAGACACGGCCGGTCGTGCCGTATTGCGTCTCGATCCGCTGGAGAAAGTCGCGCAGAGTGGTTTTGTCCGCGGTGTTGCCCGGCATCACCTCATAGGCCAGCGGGAAGCCATCGGGCGTGATCACCAGGGCAATCACCACCTGAACACAATCGGGTCGTTTGTCGCGGCTGTAGCCGAACCGCCGCTTGCCAGCGTCCGGCGGGTCCAATTCGAAGTAGGTGCTGGTCAGGTCGTAGAGCAGAACGTCAAACGCCGCGTGGAACAGCGCCTTCCAGCGTCGCTGCAGGAAGCTGAACAACTCCGCCTTGTGCTCGGTCAGTCTGTCCAGGCAGCGGTACAGCTTGTCCTTGCCGGCCAGAGCGAAGTCCTCGCCGAGCAGGTCGCTCACCGCGGTCTGCTCGTACCACCGCCGGTGCAGCCGCCATTCGCTGCCGGGATCCACCAGCCGATAGGCCACCAGCGTCTTCAGCACGTTCACCCAGCGTGTGCCCTGGCGTGAGGGCGGCAAGCGGGGTAGCCAGAATTCGTCCAGTTGCAACTGGTTCCACAACTCGCCCGCCAGCCAACAGGCGCCCCATTGCCGTGGCCGGCGGAGCCGCAGTTCGCTCAGCCGCACATGCACCACATCGCAATCCAGCGCCGGTGCCGTGCGGCCTTCGGGGAACAGCGCAACCTGCCGGGGCTGTTCGCTGCGTTCATCGAATGCTTCGATGGTCTGACACCAAGCCGCCCGCTGCGCGTCGTTGATCTCGCCAAGATACAGCACGTGACGCTGCACAGTGCGGCCGCCACTGATACGGCAGTTTTCGACAATGCTCCAATGCCGGTGCTTCTTGCCGTCCTTGTGGCGAGTCTTGTGGCGCAGAAACATGCCGCCAGGGTTCCAAACTCGCGGTCCGCCGCGCAAGAGACTTGGTCGGCACCGCAGCCCGATTTCCCCGGATCGCGCGCGCAAGCCCCGCCTTGCCCGCGCCTTTCACGATGGCGGCGGGCCGCAAAATTGTCGCGAATCGGGGTCAGTTGCGAAAGCCGGGCTAAGCTTGGTGCCGATGACGGCCGACAGCTGCCGGCTCATCGCCGCCGCCCTGCGCTGCGTGGAGGCCGCCTGGCGCGACGGGCGGGGTGCCCCACAACACCAAGGCGGGTGTCCTCCTGGCTGACCTCTGCCCAGCAAGCGCCGCCCCTCTTGATCTCTTTGCCGCCGCCTCGCCGCGGCGCGCGGCGTTGATGGCGGTCATGGACCGGGTGAACGCCAGGTATGGGCGAGACACGCTGTTCCCGGCGGCCGCCGGCGTCGAACGCCGCTGGGAGACGCGGGCGGCGCGCCGCTCGCCCGGCTACACCACCCGCCTGGGCGAGCTGCCTGTCATCGCCGCCTGCATTCTCCCCAAATCGGGCTCCCCAAATCGGGCGACTGAAAATTCGCCAGTTTGACGAGGCGGCTCAGGGCCTGCGTGAACCGCGGCGCTGCCTAGCCTTGGCCTGGTGCTTGGTTGCCTGATCCTGTTCCGAGCTGGCCGCAAACGCACCCCATAGATCCAACTGCTCGAAACCAGGGCCCGGCTCGTGCTTGGGAACCATGTGAGACCGCTCCGGCTTGGTTCGGCCGGTCGGCTTTTCGGGGATCGTCGGGACGGGTGGTTTGCGGGGCATGTCCCCAAGTGAAGTGCCGGTCCTGGTGCCGATGCAAGCGGAATGCTGTTCCGATGGCGAAAACTGGCTGAAGCCGGCGAGCTTGAGCCTTGCGCTCATGCCATCTCTTCGGCCATGGCGTCGATAGTGTCTGGCTGTTCGCCGTTATCCGCCTCCGGATTGGCGCGCGCTCGATCCCACTGCTGCTGGGCGCTCTGGAGCAGGCAAGCCTTGGCTTCCTCGAAGCTCATGCAGAGGTCTTCGCAGGTGGTGTCCCATACCCGCCCATCGGGCATCGCCACGAATATGGCGGTGCTGCTGCTGAACGGGGTGGGCGCGACGATGGGGTCGGGGTAGTGCCCTCCCCCTGAGCCGCCAGCCGACGACCCAGACGCGGTCAACCAGCATATCCTCTTCCGTCGGGCGGCCGTTGTCGTCGCTGGTCCTGACGGTTACTGCGGAGGCCGCAAGGGCCGGAGTGGCTGGGATGATATTGATCCGGCTTGGGTGATCTTGAATCAGGCAGCATAACGGACAGGCTGGTGCCCGAAGTAGCTCCGCACGCGTTCGGGCAGCTTCGAGAGCTTGCGCATGTGGCTGATGACGGTGCACTTGAGCTGCTGCTTGCTGCGGGCGGGCGGCTTACGGGTGACGGCCTGCTTGAGGTCGGCATGGAGGCACTCGTCAGGGTTCAACTCGGGGCTGTAGGAGGGCAGATGGAACACCTCGATTTGCGCGGTGCGCCCGGCCAGCCACTCCCGCACGGCACGGGCACGGTGGACGGGCAGGTTGTCCAAGATCAGGAACACCTTGCCGCCGGCATCGCGGATCAGGCGGTCGAGAAAGCGGATCAGCGTCGGTGCCTTGATCGCGCCGTCGAGCACC
Source organism: uncultured Pseudomonadota bacterium (assembly GCA_963818725.1). Classification (GTDB taxonomy): domain Bacteria; phylum Pseudomonadota; class Alphaproteobacteria; order Acetobacterales; family Acetobacteraceae; genus DATFDN01. Next base: position 77,973 of record CAWFTU010000003.1, read on the forward strand.
ATCCAGCGCAGCTCGCCCTTGTTGGTTACCGCCGAGATCAGGCCTACGCCCGCCCGCCGGTGATTGGGGCGGACCACCGGGGTTCGTCCGCGTGGGGCGTAGCTGCGGCCGCGCACGTCATCGGCGCGCAAGCCGGTCTCGTCGCCCCAGAAGATCGTGCCCTTCTCTCGCTTGGCCCGAGCCACGATCGCCGGGTAGTCCCGCCGCAGCCAGCGGCGCACTTCGGCTGCACGCTGCTCATAGGCCCGCCGCAGCGGCTTCTGCGCTGTGAACCCCCAGCGCGCCAGGTAGCTTCCCATGGTGCGCACCGCGAGCCGCACCCCACAGCGCTGCTCGATCAGGGCGCGCACCGCCGCACGGCTCCACAGCGCGAACGGCAGGCCAAGCTGGTCCGGCGGGTGCCGGCAGATCAGTTCACGAATCTCCGCTTCCTGCCGCGCATTCAGGAACCGCCCGCTCCCCGGCTCCGGACCGCGCGGTCCGCTGCGCAAGCCCGCCATCCCCGCCGCCGCGAAGCGCCGGCAGATGTTGAACACCCCCGTCCGGGTCAGACCCGTCTGCGCCGCGATCGCCTCGTAGGTCAGGCCGCTCTCGCGTAGTCCCACCACCTGCCGCCGACGCTCCTCTTGGGCTGCCGCCGGCAGCTTGCGCATGTCCACATGATCCATCCTACCAAACTGGATCAACCACGCGGCAATTCCAACACTACCCAAGCCGGATCAATAAGGGCAAGCACTTCGTCTGGATCGAGAAATTGATCGGAGACTACTGCCAAGACGCACTGTTGAGCGTCCTTGAACAGCAGTTTGCCGCCCCCGGCTTCAACCGTCACGATATGGTCGAGGTTCACCCATCCGTCGTCTGTCTTGATCATCCGTGCCATTCCGGTCCCGCTTTGATCGCACCGGCAATTCGCCGTCAAGCGAATCGGCCGCTACGACTGCTGAGGCCCATAGTTAACCCGAACTACGGATAGGAGTTGAGGGGATTCCCAAAGGATCAAGGATTTGACAGCACGTCGAATGGCGGCTGTGGCAACCCGCGGCGGAAAGGCCAACAATGTGATCGATGTCTTGTCCGATTCCGCAAAGTTGCACATGGGTGCAGTTGCACCCCCTCTCTGAGACAGAGTTTGGTTGGATCGCGCACGTCCAATGGAGGTTTTACGACGCGGGTAGCCCGATCCCCAGCTGCCGAACGGCCGTTATGGAAAGAGCCGCGAAAGTAATTACAATCTGTTCAAATGGCGGCTGCACGTTACCCCATAGCTTGGCCTGGCCCCGGCAGCCGAATACCTGGCGCACAGACATTCGGGACAGAAGAAGCGGTGTCAATCAGTCGTTCGGTGTGATGACCGCGCGTCCAGCAATCTTGCCATCGTGCAGAAGATGGTAGGCCTCGGCCGCGCGATCCAGCGGGAAATGCTCCACCAGCATCTTGATCTTACCCGCCTGCGCGAGACTGACGACTTCCACCAATTCCGGGATCGAGCCCCAATAGGGCGCGGTGGCGGAGCATTCGTGCGGCAAGCTGAAGAAGTTGACAGGAAGCGTGCCGCCGCCCAAGCCCACGATCGTCACGTGGCCGAGCGAACGAGCCACCTGGGCCGCCATCTTGAGAGTCGGATCGATGCCGACCATGTCGAGCACCAGGTTGGCGCCTTGGCCGCGCGTCATATCCTTGATCCGCCGCACCGCGTCGTCGCCGGAGACCAGCGCCTCGTCGGCCCCCATCCCCTTCGCGGTCGAGAGCTTGTCAGGCACAGTGTCCAAGGCAACAATCGTCGCCGCCGCGCTCATCGCTCTGAGCAACTGAACCGCCATCTGACCCAGGCCGCCGACACCGATCACCACCGCCGTGGCGCCAGCCCCCAGGAGGTGCAGCGACCTCTTGACCGCGTGATAGCTCGTGAGGGCGGCGTCCGTCAGCGGCGTGACCTCGCGCGGATCGAGATCGCCGACAGGGATGAGAAAGCGCGTCGATGGAACGATCAGGTAATTGGCCATGCCGCCGTTGCGACCGAGGCCACCGGGTCTCTCCCCTCCCTCGCTCTCGCAATAATTCTCCATGCCCATCCGGCAATTGAGGCAGCGCCCACATCCCCAGGGGCCATAGACGAGAACTGGATCCCCGACCGCGTAACCTGCCGCGCCAGGTCCGAGCCTCTCTACCCAGCCGGCGTTCTCATGACCCAGGGTGAAGGGAAACGTCACCGATGCCGAGCCCTCCGGCGCCTCCATAAGGTGCAGATCGGAGTGACAGGCGCCTGCCCCTCCGATCTTCAGCAGCACCTCTCCTGGGCCGGGCTTCGGAACCGAGATTTCGCGGAGCTCGGGCGGCTTCTGCCAGCCGACGAGCTGGAAGGCTTTCATGGGCTGCGCCCCTAGTCCCGTATGCCGTCGATGTCGACCAGCAGGTGGCGTGGACCGCGGAACACTTGGCTGCGCCTGTACGGCGGCGGATCGACCACCAGCCGCGGGTTCTCAACTCGGCGGAGAAAGGCCTCGAAGGCGGTATTCACTTCCAACCGCGCCAGCGGGCCGCCGAAGCAGACGTGAATTCCGCGGCCCCAGCCGAGATGCTGATTGTCCTCCCGCGCGGGGTCGAACTCGTTCGGGCTAGGGAACCGCTTCGGGTCGCGGTTGCCGGCGCCATACAGCAAGAAGATCGGCGCGCCTTTCGGAATGGTCGTGCCGGCGATCTCGATATCGGCCAAGGCGCTGCGCGTGGGAAAGAACTGCACCGACGACTGGAGGCGGAGCACCTCCTCGATGGCGCCGGGCACCAACTCCGGCCGCCGGCGCAGCAGCTCGACGGATCCTGGGTGCCGTAGGCACGTAAGGATGCAATGGGCTATGAGGTTGACCGTCGAATCGTGCCCAGCGATGAGCAGTAGAGCCGAATTGTTGGCGATTTCGCTCGGGGTCATGCGGCCGTCAGGACCGTCGTCGTGCACCAGCTTGGAGATCAGGCCATCGCCGGGTTCCTTGGCGAAACGCTCGATCAGGCCGACGAGGTATTGCATCAGCTCAACCCGACTTTGCTGGCCCTTCTCCCTGAGAGCCTCCTGCTCCGGCGTCAACTCTTCGGCGCCGAGGTCGGCGCCGTTCATCATGTCGCCGATCCAGCCGTGGAACATAGGTTCATCGGCCAGCGGCACACCGAGGATCTTGCAGATCACGGCGACCGGCAGCGGATAGGCGAAGTCATCGACCATGTCGATCCGCGTCTTCCCCCTCGCCTTGTCGAGCAGGTCGTTGACGATGCTCAGACACTGGGCCTCCATGCTCGGGATCAGGTGCGGCGAATGCGGAGGGCCGAAGTGACGCATCGCCAGACGGCGCGTTCGGTCATGGTCGGGCGGGTCACTCGCGATCATCGACGGGTCTTGCCCATAGGCCGCGAGCGCGTCCGGCATGGGCTTCGCCCCGCTTCTCACGCTGGCGGCCAGGGCATTGTTGCGAAGATCGGAACTGACTCGGGGATCATGAGCCAGCGCGAGGATCTCCCGGTAGCCGCTTACGGCGTACACCCCATTGTCCACCCGCACCACAGGCGTCTTCCGCAGCTCGTCGAAGAACGGGTAGGGATTCGCACGGTTCTCGAACTTCATCGCCTCGGCGAAGGCCGTCTGAGGAGTCATGACGCTCCTGGTCTCCTCTTACGCTGTTCAGCCTCGCCTCACCCGACGACCTCACGTCTTCATGCCTCGATCAAGCACGCATCGGCGAACTCAATGGTCTCGCGGCCGGAACTCGGCGGATCGCTCGCTTGGGTCGTGCCCGGTCAGGACGACGTCGGGGATACCGGTCGGGACGCCCCGGGCCGGGAAGTCGGCCGGGACCGGTCGGGCGTCGGCCGGCCGGTCGAAGCCGGATGGCGGAGGTGGAAACGGGCCTGATCGCTCGATCTGCGCGCCATAGAACGGCAGCCACTTGCCGTAATCGAAGGTGACGGCGCCGACGGTCCGGCCGCGGCGACCGTAGGCGGCTGCGAACCGGTGCGATTCGAACGAGCCCTGGGTGAGGAGAATCTCGTCGCCGAAGGACGGCACGCCGACTGACTTGATGTTGATGCCGAACTGTCCCGACCAGAAGCCCGGCACCAGCAGGTGCGGGCGGCGCTGAGTCTCGTCGCTCACCATGTTGTGGGCCGCGATCTCCGCACCGAGAACAGCGTTGTCCCAGTGCTCCATTGCCAGGAACTGATACTCGAAGAGCACATGCGGGGAGCGGGCAATATCGCCAGCCACGAAAATGTTGTCGGTGACGACACCGTTGATGTCGAATGCGCGGCAGCCGGCGTCGCAGCCGACGCCCCAGAAGCCGGTGGCCAGTCCAGCGCCCTCCAGCCATTCGGTGTTCCGAATTGATCCGAGCGAGGCGAGGACGACATCGACCTCGAGCGTGGTTCCGTCCGAAAGGCGGGCGCGTCGCACATGCCCACCGGCGTCCCCTTCCAGCGCTGACACGCCGACACCGGTGCGCAGGTCAACTCCGTGCTCGCGCTGGATTTCGGCCGCGACCGCGCCGATGACGCCGCCGAGCGCGCCGGCGAGCGGCGAAGCGGCGCGCTCGGCGACGGTCACCTCGAGCCCGAGCTCGCGGCATACCGAGGCGACCTCCGAGCCGATGAAGCCGGCCCCGATGATCAGCACGCGTTTCGGGCCAGCAGCCAGGGCCTTCTGCAGGCGCGCCGCGTCGGCGCTCGTGCGCAGGGTGTAGACACCGTCGAGGGAGGCTTCCGCCGGGTTGGGCCATTGGCGCGACCGCACCCCGGTGGCGATGAGCAGCCGGTCGAAGCGGACTTCATCGCCGTTGGCCAGACGCACCACCTTGGCCGCCCGATCCAGGCCCGTTGCTGCCATCCCAAGCCGCCATTCGGCGTCGACGCTGCGCATGCGCGGCAACTTGGTGTGACCCGCCGGCACCCAGCCGGTCAACACCTGCTTGGAGAGCGGCGGGCGGTCGTAGGGCTCGTCCGGCTCATCGCCGATTATCGACAGGTGTCCCGTGAAACCTGCCGCGCGCAAGGCCTCGGCGGCACGAAGCCCGGCCAGCGAAGCGCCAACGATGACGATCCGGCCGCCCGTTTTGAAGGCCTGGAGGGTCTTGGGAGTCTCGGAAGCCGAGCCGCTCATGGCTTGGACTCGGCTTCGTCCAGCTGGTCGACGAGGATGGCTTGAACCGGGCACGACGCCGCGGCGCGCAGGACGCGCAGGCGATGAACATCGTCGGGATTGGGGTCGTACTGGAGCGCCTCGTCGCCCTTCAATCGAAGGACGTCCGGCGCCAAGGGAACGCATTGCGCATAGCCGAGGCACCGATTGAGATCAATGACGATCCGCATGTGTGAACCCTCTGCTTGGTTCGTTCGGGCGCCTCGGACCGTTGCCACCCGGCCAATTCCGCAACGCGTTTGTCGACCCGAGCATGAACGATGACCGGAGGCCCGAGCAGCGAGAACCTCGCGGCTAGCCTCTTAGTCGACACCATGTAAGCCACACCTGTTTGACGGCCATTACAGATGGCGCGCCCACCGCAGTCTATGCAGAATCGGCAAGCTTATACCAGAGCCCATTGAGCAGGACTCATCGGCGGTTTCCGACGTGATCGGGGTCTGAATTCAAGGCTGGCGAACGAAGGACTTCGCCATGCCGATCCCGCTGAGGCCTGATTTCGACGCGTCGCGCCTGCGCTGTGCGGTGCGCGCGCGCCAGGATGCTCGTCAGACCCGTCGCCTGCTGGCGCTGGCCGTGGCCTATGAGGGAGCCACGCGCACCCGGGCCGCCGAGATCGGCGGCGTGACGCTGCAGGTCGTCCGGGACTGGGTCGTGAGGTTCAACGCGCACGGCCCCGAGGGCCTGATCGACTGCGAGGCGCCGGGCCAGCCGTCACGGCTCGACGGCCAGCATCGTGCAGCGCTGGCGGCGGTCATCGAGAGCGGGCCTGTCCCCGCCATCCACGGTGTCGTCCGCTGGCGGCTGATCGACTTGTGCCAGTGGGTCTGGGACGAGTTCCGGATCAGCGTGTCCAGGCAGACGCTCGACCGCGCGTTGCACGCGATGAACTATCGCAAGCTGTCCGCGCACCCGCGCCATGCCAAGTGCAGGCGCAAAGCGCCGGTGCCGGCCAACCGGCCGGAATCGATGGTATCCGCGTCCGCCGCGCCCCGCCCTGGACTGGAGAGGCAGCGGCGTGATCGGTTAGTGGTAGTACGGCGTCGTCGCCACAACCGCCCTGCGCGTCGTCCGGCGCGCGACGCCGGCATAGCTGAGCGGGGTGGCTGGGTGGCCGATCCAGGCATAGGCGGTCGCCACGAACGACAACGATTTCGGGGCAGCGCCGGGCAACAGGCTTCCGCCCCAGAGCAATGCCGCGAATGTTGCCGCAGTCGCGATCGCGACCCGCGGCGGTGTGATTCCGATCTTTCCCATTTGCTTCCTCATTGGTGTTCCCCCGACGCCGCACTATGCGGAAACTCATCGAAACGGGCGAGATCGGCGAGGGTACCCTTCTTTGCGTCAGGCGGCGGCGTGAAGACGAACGCGCTCGGGTCAACTTTCACTCTGGTCTTCCAGCCCGTGACCACCACGCTGTATTCCGGCGCCGCGGCGATGGTCTTGCTGGTGATGACGAATTTACGCGGGATCGCCTCGGCGCCGGTCTGGACCCAAAGCTGCCAATCGGTCTCCTCGGTGCGGAAGGCGACGTGGTCACACGTTGCTCCGCCGATGATTCCGGTGCCCAGGTACCGGGCGTCGGTCACGTTCGCCATCAGGACGTCATAAGCGTTGGACAGAAGCAGATCGGCGCCCGGACCGGCGAAGCCGTATTTGTGTTCCAGCTCGTCGATCAACTGGTCGACCGAACTTGCGCTGCCGGCCTCCGCGTATGTCTTGTCGCCAGGCGCGTAGAGCGTCGCGGTCTTGCCGTCGAAGAAGAGATTGAGCTCGCCAGTGCCACCGAGGCGGCTTACGCGCAGCTTGTCGGGCCGTTCCACAAGACCGTGGCCGGAGCTGGTGTACTGGACCTTCTGAATTTCCGGTGTGATCACCTCGATGGAAGAATCGAAGCTGTACTCGATCGTCTTCTGGTTGACCAAATAGTCGGCCATCGCCTTGAGAACGGAGCGCGCGTCGGCGGCCGTGTTCTCGGCACGCGCGGCGGGGACGAGAGCGAACGTCATACCCACGATTGCCGCAACCCGCGCGAGGCTGCCGAGCCACCTTCTGCGAGCCAGGTTGCCGCAAGCGGCTTGTCCGATGCTCGGAGGCATTGGCCCCTCCTTCCGTGGGTTAGGTCGGGCGGGGTGTTTCCGGCGCTCCGCTCGGCCGCTTGCGGCGTGCAAGCAGGCTATGGTGCTGCCGTATGTTAGGCCACATCAACGTCCGCGCGCGGGCGGCCCTTGAGAACGATGGGCAGGAGATGACTCCCCAGCCCCGTGCTCGCTATCCTAGGGCTATCACACCGACCAGGGAGCGAAGGCTATGTCTGGCTTCCCGTTCCAAAGGCGCCAGCGAACGATACTACAAGTATCTTCTTGTGGATCCGGGCAACGTCCGGGCCCTCCCGGTTGAACCCGCAGGTTAGGTGTGCTCAGTCGAATCGCAGCCCTCTTCGGGTGATGAGCTAATGAGCTAGGCGCTAGCCTATGACCCGCACCGTTGCGCTGTCTGGAGGCCACCAGAGCATGGGAAGTTCAGAAAACCTAAACATCGCGAGCCAAGTCAACAGCGACCTGCCCCTCGATGAGACATGGGCAGCCCCGCTGATGACGCGAGCGGCACGCCTCTTTTTTGCGCTACTCGCGCTGCTCGCCGCTGCCACCGCATCGGCCTGCGGGCCACTGTTTCGCATGCCCCCGGTGCCACAGTCGCAGCAGGGTGACATTTCTGTCCTCGGCCTCAGTGACGTTTGGTATTGGGGGGACGAAGCGGCACCCCAGATGATGGCGGAGGCTGTCGCATCCTACCTCCGCGAACGAGACTATGCGGGGCGTGGTTCAGAAAGTGCCATTCCCAGGTAACACCGGAAATCGATAGAGCTTTGATGGTAAAGGGATTTCTCGTTTTAGGTGTTACCCTGATTTGAACCACGCCAGAATAGGGCCGCACCAGGTTCGAACTCCCAATGCGCATGGAAGTCGGTTTCCTTAATAGTGTTGACGGAAATAGTGTTGACGGATTCCGCTAAGTCTCACGACACTAAAGGCCGAAGCGGCTCGGCACCGGGACCGGACCGTCGCTGTAGAAAGGGCCCTTGCTGTAAGGGCCTTTGTCAAACAGCTCCTGCTCTCGGTCCAGGGATCGTCGTGGAGGCAGTCGAAACCGGGCGGGACGCTGCCAACGCCTAGTCCCTGCGCGAGTAGCACGTCCAGCGGGCGCAGCCTGGCCACGATCTCCGCGGGCTTGTGTCGCGCCCTCGCCATCTCGGCCCTCCTCCGGCGCAAGGCCATACCTCAGGGCGGACCACCTCGTGGGGGACGAATCAGCCCAGGCCGCGACTGCGACCGCCCCCAGGTGAACCCACCGTCAGGCTGCCGCGCCGGCGCAGGCCGGCGTCACACGCACGCCAGTTCGTCACCCTTCTGTCGCTGCCGAGGGATGCGGTGGCGGCGATCGGCGTTGGCCTTGAGCGGCATGGGGCACCCCAGCTCAGGAAGAGGGGCTCTCCTGCGCCAACCCGACCAGGCCTCCAGTCGGTCCGATCCACGCAACACGCTCAGGGAGAGCGGCGCTCTCGCGTTCGCGGGCGCCGGGACACTTTGGACACCCAGACCATCCAGGCGCTCCAGCGAGAGCCAGCGTGCTCCCCCGGGAAGGGAATTTCTCGCGCGCGCGTAAATCGGCCGCCCCGCCCGTCTTCCCGCTTTACTCTGGTTGAGGAATCTCGAATGCCCGACGCCTCCGGCCCTCCCCTGTCAGACGCGCCGTCCCCGCTGGCCGACCGCAAGCGCCCGCTGTTTCGTCCGCTCCCGCCCGCGCCCGAGTTCCCGCTCCACGCCCTCGGCCCGCTCCGCGAGCCGGCGGAGGCCCTCCAGCTGCGCACGCAGGCGCCGCTCGCGATCTGTGCGCAGTCCGTCCTCGCCGCCGCGACGCTGGCGGTCCAGGCGCACCGCGACGTGGAGCTGCCCGGCGGCGGCGTGAGGCCCCTGACGGGCCTGCTCGCCTCGGTCGCCGAGAGCGGCGAGCGCAAGAGCAGCGTCGATCGCATCGCGCTCGACGCGGTCTATGCCGTCGAGGCGCGCTGGCGCGCGGCGCGCCAGACCGAGCTGGCCACCTGCGCGAACGATCGCGAGGCCTGGCAGGCGGCGCACGACAGCACGGTGAAGAAGCACAAGGGCGACCGCGCCGCGCTCAAGGCGGCCCTGGACGCCCTCGGGCCCGAGCCGAAAGAGCCGCCCCAACCGATGTTGCTGGTGGCCGACCCGACCTCCCAGGCGCTGGAGCTGCACCTCCAGGCCTCCCGGCCGTGGGCCGGTCTGTTCACGGCTGAGGGCGGCCTCCTGCTCGGCGGCTCGGCGTTCGCCGACGAGAGCCGCATGCGAACCGCGGCGCTACTGAACTTGCTCTGGGACGGCGAGCCGATCCGGCGCACCCGCGTCGGCACGGGGAGCGCGTACCTGCCCGGCCGGCGGTGCTCGGCGCACCTCATGATGCAGCCCGTCGTGGCCGACCGGCTGTTCGGCAACGCGATGTTCGACGGCATCGGGCTGCTGGCGCGGTTCCTGGTCGTCGCGCCCGACAGCACGGCGGGCACCCGGCTGTTCCGGGAGGCGCCCGCCGCGTGCCAGGCGGTCCTGGACGGCTACGACGCCCGCCTCACCGAACTCCTGTCCCGCCCGCCCGCCCTGGCCGCGGGCACCAGCGACGTGCTCGACCCGCCGGCCATGCGGCTGTCGGATGCCGCCCGGGGGAGCTGGATTGGCTTCCACGACGCGGTCGAGCGCGACCTGGGCGAGGCGGGCGCGCTGCGGCCGATCCGCGCCTTCGGGGCCAAGATGGCCGAGCACGCCGGCCGGCTCGCGGCGGTGCTGGCGGCCTACGCCGACCCCGAGGCGATGGAGGTGTACGTCGACGAGATCGCCTGCGGCATCGCGCTGGCCGAGCACTACGCGGCCGAGGCGCTGCGCCTACAGGGCGCGGGCAGCGTCGCGCCGGATCTGCGGCTCGCGGCGAAGGTGCTGGCCTGGTGGCAGGGGCGCCCCGACCCGTGCTGCCACCTCGCGATGATTTATCAGTATGGGCCGGGCGCGGTGCGCGACGCGGCGACGGCCCGCCGCGTCGTCTCGATCCTGGAGGACCACGGCTGGGTCACCCGGCTGCCGTCCAACGCCGAGGTGGACGGCGCGCCGCGCAAGGAGGCCTGGGCGCTGGTGCCGTGAGCGCGCCCGCCTTCGGCTCCTGGGTTCCTGGCGGAGGCCAAGGTGGAGGGACCGCCCGCTGCTAAGCCGGCTAATCCAGCTAACCCCGGCGCCAGTTCCGTCTCTTCGTTAGCAGTCTTAGCAGTCTTAGCAGTCTTAGCAGTCTTAGCAGGGACACCTCGCCCAGGCCGAAACCGAGAGGCGCCTGCCCGTGGTCTGTCGCCCATCCGCGAACCGCGCCCGTGGTCCCCCCGGCGACGCCGCCCGGGCCGGACGACTGGGGCCGGTGTGGCAAGAGGCGTCGGTTCTGGAGCCGCGCGGCCGACCCCGACCGGCCGGGCGCTGGACGTGTCATACGAACTCCGGCTGATCAGCTCGGCTGAACCGACTTCGGCCACCAGTGGAAATTGGTGTGCGGCTTGATCATGGCGGTGTCGAGACGGCGGCAGCGCTCGGCGACGACGGCGTCGAGGTCGCCCAGCGTGGCGAAGTGCCGGTTGGCGATCGGCTCATCGACTGTGTTTCGGCGTGCAATTTTGACCCCCTGAGCCGGGGGATCGGCGTGCAATTTTGACCCCTGAATGTGTGGCTGCTGGGCTGCCTGCTTCAGTTCGAGGTGGGCGGTGGGGGATGCTGATTGTGGAGACGGTCGGCCGGATCAGACGCGAGCATTTCGTCAGGGGCAAGTCGATCAAGGAGATCGCGCGTGACCTGAAGGTGTCGCGCAACACGGTTCGCAAGGTGCTGCGGTCGGGCGAGACGTCGTTCTCGTATGAGCGGGAGGTTCAGCCGCGTCCCAAGATCGGGCATTGGAAGGCGGAGCTGGACAAGCTGCTGACGAAGAACGCCGAGAGCGGGACGCGCGAACGGCTGACGCTCGTTCGCCTCTTCGAGGAGTGGCGAGGGTTGGGCCACGACGGCGGCTACGCCGCAATTCGCCGCTATGCCCGGCTTTGGAGCGGGCAGCACGCCGGACAGACGGCCGAGGCGTATGTGCCGCTGTCGTTCGCGCCGGGTGAGGCCTACCAGTTCGACTGGAGCCACGAAGTCGTCCTGATGAGCGGCGTCACGGTGACGGTGACGGTCGCGCACATTCGCCTGTGCCACAGCCGCATGATGTTCGTTCGCGCCTGCCCGCGCGAGACGCAGGAGATGGTGTTCGACGCCCACGAGCGGGCGTTTGCCTTCTTCAAGGGCGCCTGCACACGCGGCGTCTACGACAACATGAAGACAGCGGTGGAGGCGGTGTTTGTCGGCAAGGACCGGCAATACAATCGCCGCTTTCTGCAGATGTGCGCCCATCACCTGGTGGACCCGGTTGCCTGCACACCGGCCGCGGGCTGGGAGAAGGGCCAGGTGGAGAGCCAGGCCGGCTTGGTGCGCGAGCGCTTCCTCACGCCACGGCTGCGGGTGAACAGCCACGACGAACTGAATGGTTGGCTGTTGGACAAGTGCATCGCCTACGCCAAGGCGCATGCCCATCCGGAGCGCCCCGAGCAGACAGTGTGGGAGGTGTTCGAGGACGAGCGGCCAAAGCTGGTTCCCCACTGCGGTCGCCTCGACGGCTTCCACGCGCTGGCGGCCTCGGTGTCGAAGACCTGCCTGGTCCGCTTCGACAAAAACAAGTGCTCGGTCAGCGCCGGGGCGGTCGGCCGACCTGTCGAGATCCACGCCTATGCCGACCGGATCGTCATCCGTCAGGACGGACGCGCCGTAGGGGAACATCGCCGCCGCTATGGACGGGGCGAGACAATCTACGATCCTTGGCATTACGTGCCGGTGCTGGCCCGCAAGCCTGGCGCCCTGCGCAATGGCGCGCCGTTCAGGGACTGGATCCTGCCCGCGGCGATGGAGCGGGTGCGGCGTCGCCTTACCGGATCTGACGATGGTGACCGGCAGATGGTCGCCATTCTGGCAGCCGTGCTGACCGACGGGCTGCCGGCGGTCGAAGCGGCCCGCGCGCAGGCGATGGCCGAAGGCGTCCATTCCTCCGACGTGATCATCAACATCCTCACCCGGCAGCGCGATCCCGGACCGACCGCCGTCATCGCCACGCCGGATGCGCTGACCCTTCGGCATGTGCCCGCCGCCGATTGCGCCCGATACGATCAGCTCAGGAGCCGATGAGCATGGAGCGGACCGAAGTCCTCGACATGATGGGCACGCTGAAGCTCTTCGGCATGAGGGGCGCCTGTGACGAGGCCCTGGCCGCGGCGATCAAGCGCAAGCACGAACCGCAGCGCTTCGTCGGCGACCTGCTCAAGGCCGAGATGTCCGAGAAGCAGGCACGCTCGATCAGGTGCCAGATGACTATCGCCAAGCTGCCGCTCGCCAAGGATCTCGACGACTTCGCCTTCAAGGGAACGCCGATCGACGAGAGCCTGGTGCGCGATCTCGCCGGCGGCAACTTCGTCGCGCAACAGCGTAACGCGGCCCTGGTCGGCGGAACCGGTTCCGGCAAAACGCACTTGGCCATCGCGATCGCGCGAAGCTGCATCCGTGCCGGATCGCGCGGGCGCTTCTTCAACACCGTCGACCTGGTCAACCGCCTCGAGGCTGAGGGCCGCGCTGGACGTCAGGGACGCCTCGCCGACTTCCTGACCCGTCTCGACTTCGTGGTCCTCGACGAGCTCGGCTACCTGCCGTTCGCCCAAGTCGGCGGGCAACTGTTGTTCCACACCGTCAGTCGCCTTTACGAACGCACCTCGGTGATCGTCACCACGAACCTCGCCTTTGGTGAATGGCCGAGCGTGTTCGCGGGCGACGCCAAGATGACCACCGCGCCGCTGGATCGCCCAACCCATCACTGCGACATCGTCGAGACCGGCAACGACAGCTGGCGCTTCAAGAACCGCGCCTGAGCTTCACAAGCAACCGCCAGGGCTTGCACCGGTGGGTCCACGGGCGACCCCCCGCGCGTCGCTGCGTCAGCCTCTGCATGGGCACTCCGCAACGCGAGGGTCTCCCCTATGGACTACCGGCACAAGCAAACAACACGGGGTCACGATTGGACGCCGATCCGGGGTCAAAGTTCGGCTCTCCGCGGTTTCTGGTGCAGCAGTTGTCCGGATCAGGCCGCTTGCAGAACCCGAGCCCGCAGCAGGTCATGCTTGGCTCGCCCATACATTTGCCGCTTGATCAGCTTCAGCCTGGTGATCTGGCCTTCGGTCTGCCCGTTGCTCCACGGCATCTCAAGCGCAGCCCGAACCGCAGCTTCATCCTGCTTGAGCCCGCCGGCAAACGACCGCATCTCGCTTTCGGCCGCGTCGGCCAGCCAGCGGTCGAGTTCGTCGCTCTTCCGCTCGCGCACGATGGCCGCGAAGCTCAGGGCGAGATCACGTGCCAGCGCAAGAGGCGCCGAGGTGGCGAGCAACTGATTGAGATATTGCTGCTCCTCCGCCTGCAGCGTGGACGGGTCGGCGGTGAGCATCCGAGCCACGCGCCGTAGCGGCGGCACCGTGAAGCAGGAGTCAGCCCGGCCGGGGTGACCTGCAAGGCGCTGCCGGGTAGCCCATTCGGTGACGACGCGCAGCCCGCCCTGGAACCCGGCATCCCGCAGTTCGCGCCACAGCTGGGTTCCATTGCGGCACCCCTCGGCCCAGCGTCGCTCGAGCGTGGCGCGGTAAGGCTCCAACATGCTCCGGCGGGGGCGGAAGGGATCCGGCCCAGCGCCGCGCAGCCAACGCCGGGCCGTGTTGCCTCCGATGGCCAGCCTGCGCACGATCTCCTTGATCGGCATGCCCTCCCGCCGGAGGCGCATCACCTCGTCATAGATGTCGTGTTGCCTGCGCCACCGTTCCCAGTGTCGCCGTTCGGCACTCGTCATCGGCGGTGCCACGGTCGTGGTCGTCTCTGCGGTATCCAGCTGCGCGGCGGACCGCACCTCGCGCCTGCGGCGCCGGACAGCATCGAGCAGGGCGCTGCTGCAGTTCTCCAGCAGGTGCCAGCGGTCGCTGACCTGAACGGCGTCGGGCGCGCCCCGGCCTGCGGCGTCCGCATAGGTTCCGCCACGGTCGCGGCTGAGCACCTCGGCTCCGGGATGTGCCTTAAGCCAGGCGACGAGCGTGTCGGCGCGGCGGTCCGGCAGGAGGTCGACCACACGGTGGCGCTCGAGGTCAACGAGAATGGTGCCGTAGCGCCTGCCACGGCGCCACGCCCAGTCGTCTACCCCGAGTACCCGCGGAGCCTGGGCGGGGGTCTCCGGCGCTCCGCGGCGGAGCATGCCGAGCAGGGTGGTGGCGCCAACCGGCATCGTCAGGCGGCGCGCCAGGCGAAATCCGGCTTCGCCACCAAGCGCGAGACCGATATGGCGTTGGATCTCGGCCAGCCGTGCGGTCCGACGCGCTCGCGGTGCGGTCACTTCGGGAAGGCGCTCGGCAAAGATCCGGCGCTTGCATCCGCTGGTCGTGCAGCGGAACCGCCGCGCCTGGACGCGCAGGGCGACGATCTGTCCCTGCCAAGGCAGGTCGGCCAGGGTCCGCTGGTAATGGCTATGCACGCGCGCGGACGCCGCGCCACAGCGCGGGCAGACGGAGGTCAGCGACTTCGGGCGGGAGAGAATGACGACGCGGTCAAGCCCGGGAAGGACCTGCTCGACGAACAGGCCCTCCGGGATCATGGGCAGGAGATGGGAGAGCAACTCGGCACGGAATGAAGAAGGAAGCTGTCCTCCTCCATATGGGGTCACGCCACCTCAAGCGACCACCTGCACCAGAAACCGCGGAGAGCCAAAGTTCGACGCCGATTGACACTCCTGCGCAAGATTGCGCTCAACATCGTCGGCCGCGACCGGACATCGAAGGTCAGCATGCGTGCCCGGCGGAAGAAGGCTGCCTGGAACGACAGCTACATGCTTCAGCTCCTGGTCGGGTAGCCGATGTATTCTATGCGAGATCGAGACGAATTTTCATGCGTAGCCCCTGCCTCCGCCCCCTATCCCGCCATCGTGCTCGCTGCGGGCAACCCCGTTCGCCATGCTCGCCTTCGGCTGCGCGTGGCTCCGCGCCACTTCGTAGCCGCCTCCGGCGGGGGTTTGCCCTCCGCTGCGCGCGCTGGCCCCCTCAAGCTCAGGCGACGGGACGGAAAACAGGCCTCTTTGGGCTCCGAACGGAAAACATCAGTTATGGCGTTGTGAGGGTGTGACAGTATTTTTGCTCTCTTGTTGGTAAAGCATGGGGGTGGTATAATCAGGGAACGGTATGGCAGATATAAACAATTTGCTCAATCAAATTCTCTCACGACTGGACGAGCAGGGAAGGGATATCAAGTCCGTCAAGCAGGATACTGCTACTGTCAAGAACGTCCAGCAAGTGCACGGCGAAAAGCTGGATAAACTTGATGTTAAGGTAGATAGGCTTGAGGACGGCCAAAATCGCACAAACACCACATTGAAAGTGTTGCAAGGCGCTATTGAGGAAACACGAGCAAGGGTTGATAAAATCCTCCGGCGTCCGCAGCAAGCAGATTAACCCCGGTTACATGTCGCCAAATATGGATTTCTTGCCCATCGCGCCGAAACGGTGAATCAAGATGAGTCCGCGTCGTACATCCCCCATTGGACGACGCCAAAATATTATTCGCTGGGCTCGCTACTTTAGCTTTTCAGGCTTTTATTCAAGAACATCCTATTAGCTCCATGACGGGCAGAGCACACGGGCAGGACCTTCAAGCCACAAAGCCGGCTTGCCAATTAGCGAGGCATGCTCATACTGCGCAGAAATACTCACGGGGCAAACACTATGAGACGCGAGACAGGCCAGGCGCTTGGACGGCGCACGCTGCTCAGGACCGGCACCAGCCTCGCCGGTGCCACGGCGCTCGGCGTGTCACCCACCTGGCACGCTTGGGCGGCCGAAGAGGCGATCGGGACTTGGCCCGCCGGGGTCGCCGGCTCCACCGCCTTTATCGGCATCAGCCTGCCGCGCACCGGCACCTACGCAGTCCCGGGAGAGGACGAGCTGAAGGGCTACCTGCTCGCCATCGAGCACATCAACGACGGCAACGAGCTGATCCGCAGGATGGCGCCCAAGGTCACGAAGGGGCTGCTCGGCAAGCGGGTGGTCTATGGCGTCGCCAACTCCGAGGCGAAGCCGAACGTGGCGGTGCAGAACCTCTCCAAGTTCGTCGCCGGCAACAAGGCGATCCTGCTGACCGGCTGCTGCTCCAGCGCCGAGGCGGTTGCCAACAACAAGTTCGCCCAGCGCGAGAGGGTCATCTACCTGCCAGGCGTCAGCACTTCGAACGATACGACCGGCAAGGATTGCGTGCGCTACTCTTTCCGCACCTGCTTTTACGGCCAGACCGCCTCGGCGGCGCTGTCGCCGGTGCTGCTCAAGCATCTCGGGCAGAACAAAAAGGTCGCGTTCCTCACGCCCGACTACACGTACGGCCACACCGTCCGTGCCTCGATGCAGCAATACCTCTCGAAGGGCGGATGGACGGTCGCCACCAACCAGGTTTGCCCGCTCGGTGTGCCTGATTACAGCAGCTACCTGCTGAACATCGCCCACAGCGGCGCCGACGTCTTCATCAACATCACCTGGGGCCACGACACCGTCCAGTCCATCAAGCAGGCGAACGGGTTCGGGATCCTCAAGGAAATGCCGGTGGTGATGCCTGTTTCGAGCCCCTTCCTGCCAAGGGAGGTCGGTCCGGAGTTGACGGCGGGCATGTACGCCGCCACCGATTTCTGGTGGACCGTTGGCGACAAGTATCCACTTGCCAAGGTGTTCGTCGAGGAGTTCCAGAAGAAGCACAACTACAAGCCGGAATGGACCGCCGCGTCCGCCTACATGCAGCTCGCCTGCTGGGCGCGCATGGCCTCCGAGGCCGGCACGTTCAATCCGGTGGAGGTCATCAAGACCTACGAGAAGGGCGAGCACTTCGATTCGCTCGTGGGCGAGGTGTGGTTCCGCCCGGAGGACCACCAGCTTGTCCGGCCGGTCGTTGTCGAGCGTGGCAAGAAGCCGTCCGACATGAGATCGCCCGACGATTACTGGGATGTGTTGGAGATCGTTCCAGGCGAGGGCCTGATGCAGCCACCCAGTGCATTTGGGTGCGAGCTCGGGCCGTATATCTGACAGCCTCTGATACCAAATCCGGGTGATAGGTTCGGCTTAGGCTGGCGGCTGCGCGGAGCGCGCCTATGCTGCGGGCAGTTGAACAGGGGCGGGTTATGGCGCGAATTGCCGAGCATCTGAGTGTGGCGGAGCTGGCGGCACGCTTCCGCGCGGCGCAAACCGTGGCCGAGGCGCGACACACCCAGGTGATCTGGCTGCTGGCCCAGGGCCGCACGGTGGTCGAGGTGGCCGGGGTGCTGGCGCTCACGCCGCGCTGGGTGGAGGCACTGGCAGCACGCTACAACGCGCGCGGCCCGGCGGCGCTGGGCGATGGGCGGCGGCGGAACGGACGGGCGGCAAGCGTGCTGACCGCGGCGGTGCTGACCACCCTGGCCGAGCGGCTGCGCGAGCCGCCCGAGGATGGTGGGCTGTGGAGCGGCCCCAAGGTGGCGGCCCGGATGGCGCGGCACCTCAAGCTGGAGCGGGTGCATCCGCAGCGCGGCTGGGAGGCGCTGAAGCGGCTCGGCTGGTCGGTGCAGGCGCCGCGCCCGCGTCATCCGCGGGCCGCTGATCCGGAGGCGCGGGCGGCTTTTGCAAACAGGTGGCCGTTGCCGTTGCGCAAGCACGCGCCGCGCACCCTGGGCAGCCAGTCGAGGTCTGGGTGGAAGACGAGCACCGCCTCGGCCTGAAGCCGATCCGCCGTCGGGTCTGGGCGAGGCTTGCCCGAAGGTTCCGTCCGACGAAGCCGGATGGAAGGGCAAGCCGAGGGGCCGGTCGGCGCACGTCCCACAGCACTGGGTCATCACCGGTTCCAGTGGCTGCACGTCGCGGCCTTCGTGCAGCCGACCAGCGGCGAGACGGTCTGGTATCTCTGCACCCGCGTGAACAAGCCGGCCTTCGAACCCCTGCTCGCGTAACTGCTCAACCCACCCCTCCCTCCGCAAGCCATTGATAAGCAACGCTTTCTGGGCGAGGCGATTTTGGGCGTAACGGCAGTATCGAATCCGACGCATGTAACGGCCAAGGCTGCGATATTACGATGTAAATAACCCCAACTACGGATAAGCCTCGATGTGTTGGCGTGTCAGCGAGATGGAGGGTTTGCCGGGTCTGAAGGCGTAGGCGACGAGGCAGGAGAGGACATGGACCATGGCGTTGATGACGGACCGATGGCGTGAATGCTCGAGCCTCATTTCGGATTTCAGGGTATCGAGCACGGTCTCGATGACGAAGCGCTTGCGCAGCATGACCTTGTCGGCCATGGGCATGAGGTAGTTCTTCATGTTCCGCCGGATGCTGGTGATGAGGTGCAGGCCGCGCTGCCAGAGTTTGTTGAACAGTTCGTGGCCAATATAGCCTTTGTCGGCATACAGCTTGCCCGCCAGGTGCTTGGTCATCTCGTCCAGCACGGTGCTGTCGGCGGTGTTGCCGGGGGTGATCTTCAGCGCCATGACCTGGCCTTTGTGGTTGATGACGAAGTGCAGTTTGAGGCCATAGAACCACCCCATGCTGGTCTTGCCACGCGCGGCGAGACCCTCGAACACCTTGTGACGATGGATGCGGCGATTGTGACAAACGGCAAGCTTGGTTGAATCAGCGAAGTAGACGCCTGTCTGCTCGCCGCTGAGGCTGTGCAGCAGCACCATCAGGGGGGCGAACAGCCGCGGCATCAGGCTGACAAAGCGATCATAATGCGGCAGATCGCCAAAGCAGGCGCGATACTGCTGGCCGATCCCATAGCGGTAGAACGCCTTGAAATGCTTGAACGCCGAGAGGTGAAACAGCACCATGATGAACAGCATCTCGGAGCGCGACAGCTTGCCAGGGCGCTGCCGTGTCTGCTCCGACGGGATCAGCCGATGCGCTTCCCACGCCTCGAACAGCTTGCAGAAATCGTCGGGCAACAGTACAGCGCTGTGATATCCATGGACATTGAGGGGGTCCCCCGGAACCTGGTTTGACGCTCAGCCTTCGCAAGCCGATGCTGTCAAGCCCTTGGATTCCTGGGAATCCCCTCAACCCTTATCCATAGTTCGGGTTAAATAAGTATCTGGTATCGCCGCGGGGTTTACTTCAACTGCCCAAATTTATCCCGTTTTCTGAGACTGCTGAAAATCATTCTATATCAATGCATTGCGCGAAGCGGGATGGGTTGAGCAGTTGCCTGCTCGCTGCCTTCGCCCGCGAGAGCGGGGCGGGACGCCAACGCCACATCGTGCTTGTGCTGGACAACGCCGGCTGGCACGGCCCCAAGGGCCTGGTCGTGCCGGACGGGATCACGCTGGTGTTCCTGCCTCCCTACAGCCCGGAACTCCAACCCGCTGAGCGGCTCTGGCCGCTGCTCGACGAGGCGGTGGCCAACAAGCACTTCCCCACCCTGGCCGACCTCGACGCCACCCTCGCCGAACGCTGCACCCGCCTCGACCCAAGCCTGATCCGTCCGCACACCAGCTTTCACTGGTGGCCAAACCCGGTTCATCAAAACTAATCAGCCGGATTTAGTATGAGCCTCCCCGCAGGCGCGTTGACCTGAAGTCCATCCGGCCAAAGGGCGCGGCCGACGACGAAACGGTGGAGGAGAACTCCCGCCGGCTCGGGGGTGAGTGGGGAGCCTCGACCACCCTCAAGCCGTCCCGGCTGGTGCCTGCAGGACAGCCCGTAAGCCGGATTCGCTGAACCGGAAGCCCAGCTACACGGGTCGGAAACCCATCCCATATCCATGCGGCAGGAGGGGAAGCCCATGGCAATCACGCTAAATCACACTATCGTCCCCGCCCGAGACAAGGAGGCCGCAGCTCGCTTCTTCGCGCAGGTTTTCGGGCTGCCCTTTGAGAGCACGGGTGGTCACTTCGCGGCGGTGCGCGTAAACAACACCCTGACGCTCGACTTTGCTGATGCGAAGGGCGCTGTCACAAGCCAGCACTACGCGTTCCACGTGAGCGACGCCGAGTTCGACGCGATCCTGCAGCGAGTCAAGGGTGCGGGGCTTACCTTCGGCAGTGGCCCTTGGAGCCTCGAGGACGGGAAGCTCAATGACTGGAACGGCGGCCGCGGCTTCTATTTCAAGGATCCCGACGGCCACGTCATCGAGCTGATGACCGTTCCGCAATGAGCCTAGGGGGATCGTTTTTGAAACGTCCTCTGTCCGGGACGTAAATGTCCAAATAAGCGGCTCTCTTTTTATCCCAATCGCTGTCACCATCCTGTCCAGTTGGGGTATACCCCAACTGGACAGGATGGTGTGCTAGCATCGGGGTTGAGCCGGGTGATAAATTGTTCCCGGCTCGGGCTATTTCTGGAGGGCCTGGCGATGCGACGCGCGCCCCTCTTCTTGCTTCTGCTGGCTCTCCTTGCCTGCTCCCTCTTCGGGCCGAGTGGACCCCACTATGTCGTGTTCTTCCAGGAGCGTTCGGCCCGGCTCGATGTGCCGGCGCGCGGCGTAATCGCCGAGGCCGCGAGGCGCGCGAACGCCGAGCCGGCCGAGCCGGTCGAGGTCCGCGGATACACCGACAGCTCCGGGAGCCCGCAGGCCGACGTGCTGCTGTCCCAGGAGCGGGTGCAGAGTGTGGCGGACGCCCTGGTGGCCCATGGGGTCGCCGCGAACCGGCTGGTGCGCAAGGGGCAGGGGCAGACCGGGGTCAACCCGGGGGTCGCCAGCCGGCGGGTCGAGATCACCGTCGGCGGCCATTAGACGGATGGCGCTGAGCCTGGCTTGGCTTGCTGGGGCTGGCCGTGGTGCGGTGATGCCCACGCCGGAGCATATGTCGCCACCTTCGGGAGGGTGTTTCTGGTCATTGCATAGCCTGGGCGCAGGCCTCAGCCCGTTCGAGCCAAGATCGAAGGGCTGACACCAGGGCGAGAATCTTCTCCTGGGCGCATCTGATTCCGAGGCGGCTGGCAATTCCACTCATCGCGGAGAGGGCCGCACCTTCCCGACCGGACGGAGCAAGGGTCAAAGCCCCCCATACAGGGCTAACGCATGAACCTTTGTTAATTCTTGCTCGCCAGTTTTGGTTTAGTGGTTGACCAAATTCTCTCTCAAAGTAAGAAGCAAAACCAATACTTTTTCACCTTTGAGTTGAATATTCCTGAGCTAATTAAACCAGAGAGCCGTCATCAATAGCTCGAATAGCTCGGAAGGTCATGCATCTTCCAGCGAGAACACGTCCTTGTAAGCAGCCTGCTCTACCACACCGATTTCATGCGTCGCCCCTGGCTCAGCACCTTCCTCGACCTGCCGAACGGCATCCCCTCGCACGACACTTTCCGGCGCGTGTTCATGCTGATCGACCCCGACGCCTTCGAGGCCGGGTTCACGGCCTGGGTTGGCTCGCTCGCGGCTGGCTTCGCGCGCGAGGTGATCGCCATTGACGGCAAGACAGTGCGCCGCTCGTTCGACCATCGGCGCCAGCACTCGCCGCTGCATCTGGTCAGCGCCTGGGCCAGCGAGCAGAGCCTCGTGCTGGGCCAGCGTTATGTGGACGGCAAGTCGAACGAGATCACCGCCGTCCCCGAACTGCTGGACCAGCTGGCCCTGGATAATGGCATCGTGACGCTGGACGCCATGGGGTGCCAGACCGCGATCGCGGAACGGATCCGGGCGCGCGGGGGCGACTACCTGTTGACGCTCAAGGCCAATCACCCGCTGGCGCTTGAGGCAGTGGTCAAGCACTTCGATGAGCACTGCTTTTGCCGTGGTGCGCCCTGCCGCGCGGACTGCGACGCAGGGGCGACGCATGAAATCGGTGTGGTAGAGCAGGCTGCTTACAAGGACGTGTTCTCGCTGGAAGATGCATGACCTCCCGAGCTATTCGAGCTATTGATGACGGCTCTCTGGTTTAATTAGCTCAGGAATATTCAACTCAAAGGTGAAAAAGTATTGGTTTTGCTTCTTACTTTGAGAGAGAATTTGGTCACCACTAAACCAAAACTGGCGAGCAAGAATTAACAAAGGTTCATGCGTTAGCCCTGGCCCCCCATAGTGGGCCGCCGTCTCCTCGCCCATGGACCAAGTCGCCACCGAGCCGAGCAGTCTTAGATACTTGTGATTGAAACTACCGGGCGCGGCTCAACCCGCCACGATGTTGTCACCATGTGGCCCAGCCTTCGCCTCCACCGGTGCGTTGTGGCGGCAGAAGGGAGGGCAACCTCATGCGTACGACGATAGCTCTGGCCGCTGGGGCCGCGTTCTTGGCCCTCGGGTCACTGGCCGCGTCAGCCGGGCCGTCTCAGCCGGCTGGGGTGCAGGCGAGAGGGCAGGGGGCCGCCGTCCAGAACGTGGACTGGTATTGCGGCCCGCGCTGCCAGTACCTGGCGCCACCGCCGCTGGGAGGAGCGCCGCTGGCAGTGGGACGGGTATTATCACCAGGGCGGGTACTACCATCACCCCCATCGGGTACCTACCAGTACCGGCTACAACCATGGTTACGGTTACTAGCGGACAGGATCTCAAGGAGGCCGGTATGCGACAGCTGGTGGTCCTCTGCGCCGTGGCGCTGGCGGGGTGTGGCAACACGACCGGCAGCCGGGCGCTGACGGGCGGCGCCCTGGGCGCGGGCGGGGGCGCCCTGCTGGGCGGGGTGACCGGCCTCGGCGCTGGCACCGGGGCGCTGCTCGGCGGCGCGGGCGGCGCCGGGGTGGGGGCGCTCACCGCGCACCATTGAGGGAGCGGCCCCCGGCTCTCGGCCCGGTAGCTCGCGCCCGTGGGCGCGGTCGGCCCGGGGCCGTGACGTCGTCTGCTTTCTCAGGGAACTGGCCGAGGCCGAGACTGGCGCCGGTGGCCGTGCCCTGATCCTCTGGGACCGCCCCACGAGAGATCCGTTGCGCCTTGGATCCGGCAATGGCCGGGTTCGGGCGATGCCCCGAAGGAACGGCTCATGTCCCTTGTTCTGCTGGTCCTGATCCTCCTGCTCATCTTCGGAGGGGGCGGCGGCTACTACGGCTACAACCGCGGCTACTACGGCCCTGGCCCACTCGGTGGGCTGGTGGGCGTCCTGGTCCTCCTGATCCTCCTCTATCTGATCTTTGGAGGGGTCTCCAGCACCGTGCACTGACCCCGCGGGAGCGCGAGGTGCGCCCGCCGCAGTCTGGTCTTCCTGCTGACCCCCTGTCTCAAAAAACGATCGTTGGACTGAACGGCTACGCCGTAGGAGAAGCGGTAGCGCGAGGTCGAACGGTTGAGGGTATTTTCGGGTCTGGTCTGCATGAAGCTGCGGGCCGGCATACCGAAAGGAGACCTCGATGACAACGTTACGCGTGCAAATGACCGAAGACATGAGGGTGGCCGGGTTGGCGGCCGGAACCCAGCGCATCTACCTCGACGGGGTTCGCCGTCTGGCCAAGCACTACCGGCGCGCGCCCGACCAACTGAGCGAGGCAGAGGTGCGCGCCTACCTGCTTGCATTGCGCGAGCGGGGCGTGGCCCTCGGCACCTTCAAGACCAACCACGGCGGCATCCAGTTCCTCTACCGTCGAACGCTGGATCGCGATTGGCCGCTGTTCGGGGGGAAAAAGGATCCGTCCCCCGAAGCAGCGCCGCCTCCCGGTCGCCCTGCCGGACGCGCAGGTCCGTAAGCTCCTGGGCTGCATCAGGAGCCCGAGCCACAAGGCCTGTCTTGCCCTCATGTATGCCTGCGGTCTGCGGGTCAGCGAGGCCGCGACCCTGGAGATCGGCGCCATCGACGGCGCCAATCGGCTGCTGCGCATCATCGGCAAGGGCGACAAGCAGCGCCTCGTGCCGCTGCCTGCACCCCTGCTGGACGAGTTGCGCAGCTTGTGGCGAACGCATCGCCATCCGCGCTGGCTGTTTCCCAGCCGCGATGGCGCCAACCCGGTCAACCAGCACGTGCTGGGCCGCACCTTCAGGGCCGCCGCCCGGGCCGCCGGCATCACACTGCCGGTCACGGCGCACGCGTTGCGGCACAGCTATGCGACCCGGCTGCTCGAGCATGGCGTCGATACGAGGATCGTGCAGATCCTGCTCGGCCACGCCAACATTTCGACGACCGCCATCTACACCCACCTGACCGAGCCGACCCGCGTCTCGCTGCGCGGTGTCGTCGACGGATTGACGACCGGCCTCTGACACCGCGGCCCCGCCGTGATCGAGGTGGCGGACGTCTTCCGCCGCTTTGCGGCCGACTACCTGGCGGCCCATGGCGCGTCGATGCTGCCATCGCATCGGCGTGCCATCACCGACATCCTGGCCTGCCGCACCAAAGCCCTCGGTGGCCACCTCTGGCGTTGCGACCAGTGCAGCGCCGAGCGGTTCGCCTATCACTCCTGCAAGAACCGGAGCTGTCCCAAATGCCACACCGACCAGACCGAGCGCTGGCTGCAGGCCCGCCAGGCCGAGATGCTGCCGAGCCGCTATTTCCACGTCACCGTCACCATCCCCGAGGAGTTGCGCGAGGTGCTGCGCACCAACCAGCGCGACGGCTACGCCCTGCTGATGAAAGCCGCGGCCGAGGCGATCATCGAACTCGCCCGCGACCCGCACCATGTCGGCGGCACCGTCGGTGTGCTCGCGGTGCTGCACACCTGGACACAGCAACTCGTCTTCCACCCTCACGTCCACTGTCTGGTCACCGGCGGCGGTGTCTCCGATGACGGTCGCCTGTGGCATCCGGCCCGCACCGATTTCCTCGTGCCGGTCAGGGCACTCGCCAAGCTCGTGCGCGGCAAGCTCAGGGCCGGGTTCGCGGCGCAGCGTCCCGACCTGGTCCTGCCCGCCGCGGCTTGGGCGAAGCCCTGGGTCGTCCACTGCACCGCCTGGGGCGAGGGCGAGCAGGCCGTGCTGGACTATCTCGCCCGCTACGTGTTCCGCGTCGCCATCACCAATGCCCGCATCGTCGGTCTCGACGACCAGACCGTGACCATCCGCCACAGGCACCGCCAATCCAACCGATGGCGGGCCAGCCGCATCCCGGGCCACGCGTTCATGCGCCGGTTCCTGCAGCACGTGCTGCCCAAGGGCCTGCACAAGGTCCGCTACTTCGGCCTGTGGCACCATACCAGGCGCGAGCAGGCGGCCCGCGCCCGGCTTCTGCTGCAACTCGACCGTTCGGCTGCGGCCGCGCGCCATGACGAGACGGTCGAGGTCGCCGCCGGCGCGGCCACAGACCGCGCGCGACCCGACGGCCCCCAGATCTGTCCGTGCTGCCGACAAGGGCATCTTGTCCGCATCCGCCGCCTTTCCCCCAAGCAGGCGTGCGGACCATGACGAGGGCTCCTGTCCCATCCGATCAACACCGCTGTTTGCTGCTCCCCTCCCCAGCACCGCCACGCAGGCGAAGGCGGGGTGTTGCCCGATATCGTCGCAGTTCGGTCAATGGCGCCCGAAACAGCTGCTTCGGATTGACGGGCCCGCCCGCACACCCGACCTCATCCCGGGTCGCGCGCGCTTGTTTGGGCTCGCTGCGCCGCCAGCAGCGCCAATCGCTGGCGCACCCGAATTTCATAGCCAGGCGCCTGACCTGAAAATTCCAAAGGCCGCAATCGCGCCAAGCCGTTCAGTCCAACCAAGTTTCTGCATCGGCTACGCGACGCAGAAACTCTTAAATCGTTTTAAATCGTTTGGCAGCATCGGTTTGCGACGACTGAGCCTCAAACCTGGTTCCGAAGGATCCCCTCAATGGCGGTGGATATCACAGCGCTCTACTGCTGTCTCGATGACTTCTGCAGGGTGTTCGAGGACTGGGAAGCGCACCGGCTGATCCCCTCGCCGATGACCCGGCAGCGCACCGGCAAGCTGTCTCGGTCCGAGATGCTGCTCATCGTGGTGCTGTTTCACCTCTCGCCGTTCAAGCACTTCAAGGCGTTCTACCTCTACGGGGTCGGCCATCAGCACCGCGCCTGCTTCGGCGACCTGCCGCACTACGACCGCTTCGTCAGCCTGGTGCCGCGGCTGTTCGTCCCCCTGATGGTGCTGCTGCACAGCCTCAGCGGCGAGCAGACCGGTGTTTACTTCGCCAACTCAACCCAGCTCGCCGTCTGTCACAATCGTCGGATTCACCGCCACAAGGTCTTCGACGGCCTGGCCGCGCGGGGCAAGACCAGATGAGGGTGGTTCTACGGGCTCAAGCTGCACTTCGTGATCAACCACAAGGGCCAGATCGTGGCGCTGAAGATCACCCCCGGCAACACCGCCGACAGCACCGTGCTGGATGAGATGACCAGGCACCTGGCGGGTAAGCTTTATGCCGACAAAGGCTATATTGGCCACGAACTGTTCAACAA
Source organism: uncultured Pseudomonadota bacterium (assembly GCA_963818725.1). GTDB lineage: Bacteria > Pseudomonadota > Alphaproteobacteria > Acetobacterales > Acetobacteraceae > DATFDN01. Next base: position 104,633 of record CAWFTU010000003.1, read on the forward strand.
ACTCTGGCAACGTGGCCTGCATCTCATCACCGGCATCCGGCGGAACATGAAGAACTACCTCATGCCCCTCGCTGACAAGATCATGCTGCGCAAGCGCTTCGTCATCGAGACCGTGCTCGATATCCTCAAATGCGAAATGGGGCTTGAGCATTCACGCCACCGGTCGGTCGTGAACGCCATGGTCCATGTCCTGTCCTGCCTCGTCGCTTACGCCTTCAGACCCGGCAAACCTTCCATCTCCCGCAGCGGCCAACAAATCGAGGCTTATCCGTAGTCGGGGTTAGTTATAGCCAAACGCGGGCCAGCCGCTTTCCAGCCCGTGCTAAACTGTCGGGCCAGGCCGCTCGCTGGGTTTGCTCGCATACTCCTCCACAAGCCTGTCTGCACGCTCGGCTCTGGGAATAAACCGCGCCTTTATTGCGGCGGCATTGGCAGTGGCATTTACCCTGGCTCTCCAGCCGACCCAGATAGCCGCACATAGCGCAATAAGGGATACGCTGAGTGACACCCAGGACGGAATTGTTGAAGTCCTATCGTCTAAGCTCCTGATCTGATCCCCTAGGCTCTTGCTTAGCTGCCGATCCCGCTCCTGGATCTCGTTGTCCAGGTTCGTGATTGCCGCATTCAGCTCCGGCCGGGTGACAGCCTGCTGCGGGGGGGCCTTCCGAACCTGGTCCAACAGCCCGTCCACGTCAGACTTCGTGTAGAATTGGCCGAGTTCGTTCTGGCGCGCCTGCCTTGTCGGCACGTTGGAGAGTATGTCCTGCCGAAGTTGATCTATTTTGGAATCGATCTCTGCCTGTGAGTAGGTGGGGGGTGGTTGCGGCCTGTGGGTTCCGCCTCGGTGCGCTGCCAGAGCGTGGGTGGCGGCCACGCAAGCGCAGCACACCGCGAAGGCGGCGGCTCTCAGCTTCGCGGCGCGCCCGCTGCCGCCAGCCCTGCCGCCATCCAGAGGGCTGAGATGGTCCGACCCCTCGTGCTCCGGCCCAGCTGAGGCGGTGAGCCGCCGCCCGCTGTCATCTACCCTAAAGGAGAGCTTCTCGCCCCTTCCCTTCCTCGCATGGCGATCCGGCTGGCTCTTCCCACTCAGCTCTGCCGCTTGCTTCGGGCCAATGAGCGCCATTTCGCCTCCCGGAACCGCCCGCTTGCCGCTCCCTACAGCAAGCCAGCGTGCCAGCATTGCGTTGCAAGAGGCTGATTCGCAAGTCGATTGGGCACGTTGGGGCCACTCTCAATCCCATGGCCTAGGTCAGGGCTGTTCAACGCTCAATTCATGACGCGCATGCTGAGGATTGCGTCGATGCCGCCGAAGGCAATGCGGTGCCGCCCGTCTGAGATGTTGTGGATGCCATTGAAGCGCAAGATGTTGGTGGCGAACGAGCGCAGGCGGGCGAAGATGCCCGGGTTGCAACGGATGCGGCTGGCGTCTTCGGCGAAGCTGGTGTCGCGGACGTAGTGGGAGCGGTTCTCAATATTCCAGTGGTCGCGGATGGCCTTGGCGCAGACGGCGGCCGGCAGGACGATGTCGCTGACGAACAAGGCGGTCTCGCTGGTGGCGCGCCACAATCCGGTCGCGGCGGAGCGGGTGAGAACGTCGCGATGGACGCGGATCACCGCGCGGAGGTGGCCAGCCCACTCGGTTTTGGCGAGGCGATCGCCCGGCGCGAACACCTCGACTTGGCGGGCCTCGTCACGGGAACGGCGCTTCTTGTCGACCGTGCGGGTGCTATCGAGCGGCACGGCGGTCTCGCACAAGTCGGCAATGATGTGATGCAGGGCGGGCTGATTGGCTTTGACCTGGGCCATCAGGTGAACGCCGCCTGCAGCGGCCTGCGCGAAGGATTTTTTTGACAGTGCATGGCGTCGACCGTGACCACGGCACCGCTCAGCCCAAGAGCGCCGATCAGGGTCTGCACGGTCGGGATCTCATTGGACTTGTCGTCACAGTCGAGGTGCGCCAGCACCAGAGCCGTATCGGAGGCGAAGGCGCTCAGCAGGTGCGCGGCACGGCGGTCGAGGAAGTTGTCGAAGCTGCGGCGCAAGGTCTTGCCGTCAATGGCCACATGGCGGTGGTCCCCGGCCGTGGCGGCATCGTTCAAGGCCGCGGCATGGCGGCGAAACACCGCCTCGACCGAGAGCGGGTCGAGTTGCTGCAGGACACCACGGATCGTCGTGTAGGCGGGGGCTTTGCGCCACGTCACGCCGAACGCATCGCGCAACTGGGCCAGGTGAACATCGATGAAGCTGTGGACCGTTCGGTAGGAGTTGGCGCCAGCGACGATCGCCAGGATGGCGAACACCACGACGTGCGGCAGTCGATACAGCTTGCCCTCGGCCCGCCTTGGGTCTTCGATGTCGGCCAGCAAGCTGACAAAAGGGGCGAACGGCGCCATGGCAACCTCGTGTACGGCTGTGACGGTTGCCAGCCAGGGAGGCAGAGGGTCCGCGTCGCAGGAACCCCTACGCAGCCATCACAGGGCGGTTTGCATCGGCATGTGGCATTGCAGCCTCACCCGGCCCCAAACCCCAAAGAAAAGAGCGTTGAACAGCCCTGTGGCCTAGGTGTAGCGGAAGAAGCCCGAAGAGCAGGAATAGGTTGCACAAGGGTGCGCTGGCCACCCCCTTCTCAGGTAGTGTCCGCAGGAGTGGTGGAATTTCGGCAACTGCTCAACCCACCCCGCTTCGCGCAATGCGTTGATATAGAATGATTTTCAGCAGTCTCAGAAAACGGGATAAATTTGGGCAGTTGAAGTAAAATCCGCGGCGATACCAGATACTTATTTATATCGTAATATCGCAGCCTTGGCCGTTACATGCGTCGGATTCGATACTGCCGTTACGCCCAAAATCGCCTCGCCCAGAAAGCGTTGTTTATCAATGATTTGCGGAGGGAGGGGTGGGTTGAGCAGTTACGAATTTCGGAGCCCGTGAGGGTCTAGGGGGCGGTGGCTGTTGATCGGCGTGGAATAGGGACCCCTGCAGGGGGGTGATCGGCGTCGAAACGGGACCCCACCCCTGACCTGTGGCAACCGACCGGTCTGACAAGGACTGGTCGAGGCAGGGGATGTTCACGGTGGACAAGGTTGCGCTGATCCGGCGCGCGTATTTCAGCGACGGCAAGAAGATCAAGGAGATCGTGCGGGAGCTGGCGGTCTCGCGCAAAGTGGTTCGCAAGGTCGTGCGCGGTGGGGCGACAGAATTCGCTTACACACGCCAAGTGCAGCCGCGGCCGCAGCTTGGCGCTTTTGCCGAGCGGCTCGAGGCGCTGCTGGCCGAGGATGCGGCCCGGTCGCGGCGCGAGCGGCTGACCCTGCGGCGGATCGCCGATCGGCTCCGCCAGGAGGGTTATACGGGCGGCTACGACGCGGTACGCCGGCGTGCGCGGCAGTGGCGGTCGCAGCAGCCGGCCTCGGGCGGGCAGGCCTTCGTGCCCTTGGTGTTCCCGCCCGGGGATGCCTACCAGTTCGACTGGTCGCACGAGTATGTCGTGCTGGATGGCGTGACGATGCTGGTCAAGGTGGCGCACGTGCGGCTGTGCCACAGCCGGGCCTTCTACCTGCGCGCGTATCCCCGCGAGAGCCAGGAGATGGTGTTCGACGCCCATGTCCGGGCATTCGCCTTCTTCGGCGGCGCCTGCCGGCGCGGCATCTACGACAACATGAGCACGGCGGTGGATGCGGTGTTCCAGGGCAAGGAGCGGGCCTTCAATCGCCGCTTCTTGCAGCTCTGCTCGCACTACCTGGTCGAGCCGGTCGCCTGCACGCCGGCGTCCGGTTGGGAGAAGGGTCAAGTCGAGAATCAGGTCGGCTTCGCCCGTGACAACATCTTCCGCCCGCGGCCGCGCTTCGCCTCGCTGGAGGCGCTCAACGCCTGGCTGGAGGCGGAGTGCCGGCGCTGGATGGCGCAGCACCGCCACCCCGAACGGCGCGAGCGCATCATGGTGAGCGAGATGCTCGAGGCCGAGCGCCCGGCCCTGGTGGCGCTGGGCGTGCCCTTCGAGGGCTTCCGGGAGGTGGAGGCGGTGGCGTCCTCAACCTGCCTGGTGACGTTCGACCGCAACCGCTACAGCGTGGCCGCCGCCGCGGCGCGCCGGCCGGTGCAGGTGCGCGCCTATGCCGAGCGCCTCGTGATCCGCCATGACGGCCAGGTCGTGGCCGAGCACGTCCGACAGTTCGGCGGCGACCGCACGCTGTTCGACCCCTGGCACTACCTGCCCGTGCTGCTGCGCAAGCCCGGCGCGCTGCGCAACGGCGCCCCGTTCCAGGACTGGCCGCTGCCGACGGCTCTGGAGCGGTTGCGGCGCGCCCTCGGCCGCGGCGACAAGGCGGATCGGGACTTCGTGGCGGTGCTGGCCGCCGTGCCGCGCGAGGGGATCGAGGCCGTGGTCCGCGCCTGCCAGGAGGCGCTCGCGGCTGGGGCCACCAACGCGGACGTGGTGCTCACCCTCCTGGCTCGCCGCCACGAGCCGCCACGGCCGGAGGCGATCGCCATCCCGCCGGCGCTGAGGCTGGCGGTGGCGCCGACGGCGGATTGCGCCCGCTACGACCGGCTGCGGCCATCCTCTGGCGCCACCCCGGGCCAGGAGGCCGAGCGTACAGCGGCATGAGCTGATCGCCGCCCTCGGTGAGCTGCGCCTGCGCGGCATGGCGGCTGCCTTCGACGAGGCGGTCGTGCACGGCATCCGGCAACGGCGCACGGTGGAGGAGATCCTCGGCGAGCTGCTGCGCGCCGAGGCGGCCGAGCGGCAGAGCCGGTCCATCCGCTACCGGCTCGGCATCGCCGGCCTGCCGGAGGTGAAGGACCTCGACGGCTTCCGCTTCGACCTCTCGCCGGTGAACGAGGCGCTGGTGCGCAGCCTGCACGCGGGCGCCTTCCTGGCCCACCGGCGCAACGCCGTCCTGGTCGGGGGAACCGGCACGGGCAAGACCCATCTGAGCGTCGCGATCACCGCCAACGTGATCCGCGCCGGCATGCGGGCGCGGTTCTTCAACGCCGTCGACCTCGTCAACCGCCTGGAGGCGGAGAGCCGCAACGGCCGGGCCGGGATGCTGGCCAACCAGCTGCGACGCCTCGACCTCGTGGTGCTCGACGAGCTCGGTTACCTGCCTTTCCCGCGCTCCGGCGGCGAGCTGCTGTTCCATCTCCTGGCCAGGCTCTACGCCCAGACCTCGGTCATCGTGACCACCAACCTCGACTTCGCCGACTGGCCGCAGATATTTGGCGATGCCCGGATGACCTCAGCCTTGCTCGACCGCCTCACCCACCACTGCGACATCATCGAAACCGGAAACGAGAGCTACCGCCTCAGGACCAGGTCATGACCGGCAGGCCCCAAAGGGGTCCCGATTGCACGCCGATCCGGGGTCCCGTTTCCAAGCCGATTGACATTGACGGAGGACGTCGAAGCGGGAAACCGCGTCGTCTAGTTACTCCCGTATGGCTGGCGACTGCCGCGACGCGGTGCTGGTGCAGGAGGTCATCGGCAGTTGTCTCCGGGTATCGTCCACTGAGAGGATCGGCTTTCTGCGCGACTTCCGCGCGATCATGGACAAAGCAGTGTTGACTGCTCAGGAGGGCGGCACTGGCGGAGGCGCGCCCCCTGCGTCACGGAGGGCATCCGCGAGAAGCGGCGCTGGCCGAGCCGGGACGGCAGCCCCTACCACCCACTCTGTGGGCCCGGCTATCGCGAACGCCCCGGCCGTCAATGACGCCGCCTGGCGGCGAGGAGGAACGTCAAGCCGACAGGCCGGCGCCGAGTTGCCTGATCAACAACCGAAGCGCCCGGCAATGGCGCCTTCCATTTCCAGGCCTCAGGCTTTGTCTTCCGCGATGCCTCGCGCCCTCCAGCACCCGCGCCTACCTTGCCGACCCTCGGCGCACAGCCTTGGGTCCAGGCCGCAACCGCTTGCCAGCACGTTATTTGGCGACAGCGCCGGGCGCTCCGCCCGGCGTGCCGGGAGGTGGAATGACGGGCATCGTGCCCGGCTCGGTTGGGGTCTTCTGCATCCCCGGATCCACGGCGGGTGGGCGCAGCGTGCCATTGGTCTGCGCCAGACTCGAGCTGAGAGTTTGGTTGGCATTCCCGCCATGCGACTGGTCGGGAGCGATCACCTCGGGCGGGACCGGCGTGACCGAGGGGCCAGGCGGCGCCCCAGGCACAGTTCCCGGTGCCGTGGGCCGCTCCCCTTGGGCGTGCGCAGTCTGCGCAGCGCCGGCAAGCGCGGCGAGACAGGCGAGGGCCATAAGTACGCGCGTCATACGGCGTGCCCCTGCTGTTGAAGCGAAAAGATTGAAGCTCAGCGGTCCGCCCTATAAACCAGCGGCGTTTTCGGCAGGATAGCCGCACTCGCGACAAGCTGGCTTCCAGGCCAATAAACGTGCCGGAATCCTGTGCCCGTAACGCGCATGCGCTTCGTCGCAAGCGACGCGTTCCAGCTTCTGTCGTCAACGGACAAGGCTAAACTGCCGATCCAGTGCTCATATCAGAGCGGCGTTGGCATTGGTGGGCCAGGCGCCGGCATCGGCTCGGGATTTGGAGCGGGAACCGGGTCGAGTGGAGGTGGTGCTGGGTCGGGGTCAGGAGTGGGACCGGGTGGTTGTTGGGCTCGCATGCGGGTCTCCTTGCGGCTGCGCTGGTGCCACACAACTCGATCACCGCCGGGAGGTCTACAATTCCCCTTACCTGGGATTTTGCGAATCACCTCCGTGGCATGCCCACATGCCGCTTGACCGCCTTGGGCTTTTCCTCTGCGAACCTGAGACAATTCCATGGCCCTGTTGAAACCGATGCCCCTCGCCATGAGATTCCTCGCGCTTACGATCGGCGCCGCCGTCATGCTGGCCGGGTGCGCCCAACGACCGAGCTTGCCGGCCGCGCCTCAACCGCGTGCCGCCGCACACGTCCGGCCGAAGGCGCCGGCGACCGATTGGTTCCATCAGCAAATCGCTGCGGCGCGCGCCGCGAAGCGGGCTCACCAGCCTAGCACCGACACGGCGGGCGCGCAGCAGGCCTATGACGACATCATGCGCGCGGCCTGCACCCGCGCCGCGCTGGCGGGACCTGACAAGTACCCTGCGCGTTGCGACGCGGTGTTGCGCCGGGTGCCGGTCCAGTCGCCGAGCGACCCATTCGCCTGTGAGGATAACGTCGATGACCCTGTCGCACAGGCCGCGTGCAGCGATTGATCCTAGCTGTCTGGTTGCCAGACCTCCTTGGCAGCTTCAGCGATGAGGCGCGGCTTGGTGGTGTCACACGGACCGACGCGGCCGTGAGGCTTGGGGTTGGCGAGTTCGGGTTTGGCTTGAGGCGTTCGGCGACGACCTGATCGGGTGTCTTGCCGTCGAGCACGCGCTGACCCCGGGCATTGTAGGCGGAGCCGCACAGGAGCTGCTCGAGCTGACGGTGGGAATAGATTGAGCGCCGGCGTCGTCTGCCCCCGTTGCGGCATCTCGCCTGTTCCACGCAGTGGCTCACCACATGCGTTCCGCGAGGTCGGTGCCGCGCGACCCAACCTCGTTGAACGCCCTCCGGGCGGCCGCTTCGTCCACCCAGTCGGTCTCGTCCACGACCTCCGCAATGGCGGAGAGATCGTCTGCGGCAATCCCGTCGCGCTTGCCGCCATGGCAGTTGTAGAGGCGATTGTTCCGCCTTTCGACGAGAGCGAAACGGTCCTCTCGCGCGATCAGCAGGTGAGTGCCCTTCTCCTCGATTATGGTCGCGTTCATGTCCCCTTCCTCTTCAAACAGTTGCTCTCGTCGAGCTGGATTGGAGTGCGGCAGTCAGGGCACGGCCGCTAGTAGCGCTCGTGCCGGTGCTCCCAGCGCCGGTGCGCTTCTTCTCTCGCGTGCTCCAGGCGGTGCTCACGGCGGCGCCAGTCGCAGCCGTCCCCAGGGGGCTTTCGTAACCGCGGCGGAGGCTTCCTCGCTGCATCGGGTATCGGACCGTGGGTGCGGCCATCGCCGCCGCCGCGAAGAGCGCCAGGAAGCCCGGCAGCAAGACCTGAGGAGCGTCAGAGATTTTGGCATAATCGCCTCCTTGTGCAGGACAGATACTGGTGACTGCTCGGGGCGTCGTCACGCCGGGGTCGGGACGGAATGGCGCCATGGGCCGCTGCTGCCGACAGCCCGCCGCCACCAATTTTGATGCAGATCGAAGTCGAAACCCGCATCTGTCGAAGACGTTTTCCGCCTATAGATCCGGAGATTCCTATGCCAAGGCCAAGACTCTGTACTCTCGGTGCAGCGGTCAGCATCGCGGCGCTACTTGCCGCACCCGCCTTCGCGCAGCAGTCCAACGCCAGCGCTCCGAGTGCCAACCCTACCGTCTCGCCGCCGAGCAACCCAGCGGTACCGTCGACGGTGAGCCCCTCCGGCATGGCTACTTCGCACCCTGTAGGGGGAACCCTGCAAAAGTCGCATGACTCCTGGCGCTCCAGCAAACTAGTCGGTGCCACGGTATATAATGACCAAGGAGATAGCATCGGTACAGTCGACGATCTTCTCATCGGGGACGACGGCAAAATCAGCAACGCGGTGATCTCGGTCGGCGGCTTTCTCGGGCTCGGCAGCAAGCTGGTTGAGGTGCCATTTAGTCAGCTTAAATTCGAGCAGAGCCGGACCACCACCCCTGCCATGCCAACCACTGCTGGTGTTGGACGTAGGACCTGCTAGCGGTATCCCTGCTGGCGTCGGACGTACCCCGTCGGATACGGCTGGGGGTGGCCCGCTGGCCGGCCCGGCATTGCCGGCAACGGGTAGCACGGCGACCACCACCGGGTCCAACCCAAACGCCACGCCTCCAGTCTTTTACAGCGTGGTAGCCCCGGGTACGACCCAGGAGTCTCTCACTTCGATGCAGGAGTTCAAGTACAACGGCTGACGGCGTTGTTGCATGGAAGCTAGCTTGCGAAGCCGTGTTGCACGGACCCGAAGTGCGGGCGCACCCGCCCCAACCCCATTCGGGATCAGGCGATGCGGACGGAGATCGGGCGTCCGAACGCCAGCATACGGTTGAGCGCGTGGATGGCCACCTCCACCTCGGTCGCACGGCGCTCGTCCTTGCGCGAGCGCAGCCCGTCGCCGATCACCTGCTTGTATCTCGCGACGGCCGCCTCGGCGCGAGCGCGCGAGTTGTAGCCCGATCGCTTCTGCCACCCTCCGCGGCCCTTCCACGCGCTGTCGCGCGCGGAACCTTCGGCTGCTCCGCCCATGCGGCCGTGCTCGGCGATGCACTGGAGATGGCGGTCGCGCTGCGTCGGCGCGGTCGCGGCCGTGTCGCTCGGCACCGCCGTGGAACGCGGCGGCACGACCACGGCCGCGTCTGGATAACGCGCGGCGACATCGGCGTAGGTGCTGCTTTGGTCGTACGCACCGTCGGCAATGAACGAGGCCACCGCGCCCGCGACTTGATCGAGCAGCGGGCCGACCTGAGAGGCGTCATCCACGTCGCGGTCGGTGAGTGCCGCGGCGACGATCTGACCCGTCCCGGCATCGAGGCCGATGTGCAGCTTCCGCCACGACCGCGGTGCGTGGGTGCCGTGCTTCTCGATCAGCCACTCACCCGCGCCGCACAGCTTCAGCCCCGCGCTGTCCACCAGCAGGTGTCAATCGGCTCGGAATGTTGACCCCCTATCGGCTTGCAAGCGTGACCCCGGCTTGTGCCGGTAGTCCATAGGGGGGGCCCGCGCGTCGCGGAGTGCCCATCGCGAGGCTGACGCAGCGACGCGCGGGGGGTTCCTTCTGATCGAGCATCACTTCGCGGATCACAAGCCGCAGGATCTGCTTGCGTTCCGCCGGCGCCGCCGCCTGCCACACGCGTGGCATGTCTTCTGCCAGCGCGAGGACCTCAGCACGCTCCGCCGTATTGAGCGGTGCCGGTTGCTCACGCCGCCAGCTCGCATAGGCCTGCTCGACTTCTTCGGCCTGCCGTAGCTTCTCCTCCCAGCTCCGCTCCAGCGAGCGCGCGACCAAGCGGTTTTCCGGTTCGACCGCATCGTATTGCCGTCGTGCTCGCTCGGCCTCGTAGCGAGCGCGCTCGCGCTTGAGCGACCACTGCCGTTCAAGCAGTCGCGCCTCGGTCTCGATCTGTCCGACAGCCGCGGCCGCCCATGCAATCTGGTCCGGCGCCAGCGCGCTCAGCAGCACGCGTTCGACCTCGGCGTCCACCTGCAGGGCCCGCACCTCCTGGCAGCGTGGCTGGCCATTGCGCGCTTGGTCCGCGGTGCAGAGATACACCGGGTAATCGCCGTGCGGCCCCGAGTAGTGTAACCCCATGCGCCGGCCGCACCGCCCGCAGATCGCGATCCCCTGCAGCAGCGCTTCGCTCTTGCGCGGCACGCCCGGCCGCCCCGCCACGTGCCGGGCGGCGTTGTCGGACAGCCGTCTCTGGTTGGCCATGAATTCCTCCCAGCCGATATAGCCCGGATGGGCGTCGCGCAGGCAGACCGGCCACTGCTCGACGGCAACTTTGACTGTGGCACTGTGCGGTCCGCCGGCGCGACGCTGGCTGTGTCCATGAATTTTGGCCCAGTGGTGCTGATGAATTCTGGCCCACCCTCCGTTTTGTGACGGACGGGCTCGAGCCAGCCCGTCAGCGTCGCTGTTCCGTCCTCCCCGTCATGCTTTGCCTGCTTTGCGCTGCGCCGTGGTTCGGCGGAACCGGTAAGAGTCCGTGCCCGTGGTGATGATGTGCGCCCGGTCGGTCAGACGGTCGATCAGCGCCTTACACAGCCGCGGGTTGGGGACGACCTGCGACCATTCGGAGAATGGCAGGTTGGTGGTCACGATCACCGCCGCCTTCTCGGCCCGGTCGGCGATCACCTGGAACATCAACTCGCACGCGGTTTCGGCAAGCGGCACGTAGCCCAGCTCGTCGATGCAGATCAGGTCGAGCCGCTCCCATCGGCCCAATGCGCGGCTGAGCTGGTTGGCGTGGGCCGCCTCGGCCAGTTCGTTGATCAGCGCGGTCGCGGTCGTGAATGTGTTTCGGCGTGCAATTTTGGCTCTCCGCGGTTTCTGGTGCAGGTGGTCGCTTGAGGTGGCGTGACCCCATATGGAGGAGGACAGCTTCCTTCTTCATTCCGTGCCGAGTTGCTCTCCCATCTCCTGCCCATGATCCCGGAGGGCCTGTTCGTCGAGCAGGTCCTTCCCGGGCTTGACCGCGTCGTCATTCTCTCCCGCCCGAAGTCGCTGACCTCCGTCTGCCCGCGCTGTGGCGCGGCGTCCGCGCGCGTGCATAGCCATTACCCGCTTATCGGCCAATCGACCCGTCACGGGTAGACGCCTTTGTGGGTCAGACGGGACGACGCAGCGACGGCACGGCAAAGCGCGTTGACCATGCCTCGCATGTTGCGGCGCCGGTTGGTGGTCCAGCAGAAGGCGCCGAGATAGTCGGGCAGATGCTTGGGGGAGAGCCGCTTGTGGGTGGCCTTGAGCGCGGTACTGAGATTGGCGACCAGGGTGTTGACGGTGAAGAACGGGGCGCTGCGCTCGCGCTCCGGACGCCCGCCGCCGGTGACGGTGGCGACATGCGTCCGCCCGGCTTCACCGAAGGCGTTGAACGCCCGCAAGCCGTCCGTGTGCACAGTCGCGCCGGCGGCGATGTGGGCATCGCGGAACGCGGCCACCGCCTCGCTGGAGAAGGCGCTGACCGCGCGCATCGCGACATGGCCCATGCGCCCGTCCGCATGCCGCTCGCAGGCGACGATGACGCAGGTCTTGCCTTCGGTTCCGCTGCCTTGGTTCCTTTCACCTCCCAGATACACGTCATCCGCCTCCACTACCGGCGGCGCGGCATCGTCGTCGCTCGCGCCCCCGAGCGAATAGCGCTCCGTCCGCTCGGTCATGGCGTGGCGGAGCCGCTTGTGCAGATACCAGGCCGTCTCATAGCCCAGGCCCAGCCTGCGGCCGAGCTCGACCGCCGAGATCGCCTGTTTGGTGCTGCTCATCAGGTGCATGGCGCGGAACCAAGTGGTCAGAGACAGCTTGGTGTCCGCCATCACGGTGCCCGCGGTGACCGACCAACGTCGGCCGCAGCGCGTGCAGCCGACACGGCGGCCGTAGACATAGCTCTTCAGATTGGCGCAGCGCGGGCAAGGCATTCCTTCACGTTGGCGCGCCGCCACCAACGCCGCCAGACACTGACCCTCCGTCCCGTAGAGTCGTTCGAACTCAACGTCCGTCAGCCCCTTCATGATTGCCCGCACCGTTCTGCTCCGAGACGCCGCGTTCAGAGCGACTTTGCGCTTCCCTGCTGCAAAGTACAAGAGCGGGTCGATTGGCCGATAAGCGGGTAGCCATTACCAGCGGACCCTGGCCGACCTGCCTTGGCAGGGACAGATCGTCGCCCTGCGCGTCCAGGCGCGGCGGTTCCGCTGCACGACCAGCGGATGCAAGCGCCGGATCTTTGCCGAGCGCCTTCCCGAAGTGACCGCACCGCGAGCGCGTCGGACCGCACGGCTGGCCGAGATCCAACGCCATATCGGTCTCGCGCTTGGTGGCGAAGCCGGATTCTCGCCTGGCGCGCCGCCTGACGATGCCGGTTGGCGCCACCACCCTGCTCGGCATGCTCCGCCGCGGAGCGCCGGAGACCCCCGCCCAGGCTCCGCGGGTACTCGGGGTAGACGACTGGGCGTGGCGCCGTGGCAGGCGCTACGGCACCATTCTCGTTGACCTCGAGCGCCACCGTGTGGTCGACCTCCTGCCGGACCGCCGCGCCGACACGCTCGTCGCCTGGCTTAAGGCACATCCCGGAGCCGAGGTGCTCAGCCGCGACCGTGGCGGAACCTATGCGGACGCCGCAGGCCGGGGCGCGCCCGACGCCGTTCAGGTCAGCGACCGCTGGCACCTGCTGGAGAACTGCAGCAGCGCCCTGCTCGATGCTGTCCGGCGCCGCAGGCGCGAGGTGCGGTCCGCCGCGCAGCTGGATACCGCAGAGACGACCACGACCGTGGCACCGCCGATGACGAGTGCCGAACGGCGACACTGGGAACGGTGGCGCAGGCAACACGACATCTATGACGAGGTGATGCGCCTCCGGCGGGAGGGCATGCCGATCAAGGAGATCGTGCGCAGGCTGGCCATCGGAGGCAACACGGCCCGGCGTTGGCTGCGCGGCGCTGGGCCGGATCCCTTCCGCCCCCGCCGGAGCATGTTGGAGCCTTACCGCGCCACGCTCGAGCGACGCTGGGCCGAGGGGTGCCGCAATGGAACCCAGCTGTGGCGCGAACTGCGGGATGCCGGGTTCCAGGGCGGGCTGCGCGTCGTCACCGAATGGGCTACCCGGCAGCGCCTTGCAGGTCACCCCGGCCGGGCTGACTCCTGCTTCACGGTGCCGCCGCTACGGCGCGTGGCTCGGATGCTCACCGCCGACCCGTCCACGCTGCAGGCGGAGGAGCAGCAATATCTCAATCAGTTGCTCGCCACCTCGGCGCCTCTTGCGCTGGCACGTGATCTCGCCCTGAGCTTCGCGGCCATCGTGCGCGAGCGGAAGAGCGACGAACTCGACCGCTGGCTGGCCGACGCGGCCGAAAGCGAGATGCGGTCGTTTGCCGGCGGGCTCAAGCAGGATGAAGCTGCGGTTCGGGCTGCGCTTGAGATGCCGTGGAGCAACGGGCAGACCGAAGGCCAGATCACCAGGCTGAAGCTGATCAAGCGGCAAATGTATGGGCGAGCCAAGCATGACCTGCTGCGGGCTCGGGTTCTGCAAGCGGCCTGATCCGGACAACTGCTGCACCAGAAACCGCGGAGAGCCAAAGTTCGACGCCGATTGACAAGCCGGTTATTCGGCCTGTCGATGGTGGGCGTGCCGATGATGCCGACCAGTCCACCGGGAAAATCGCGTAATTACCCACCCCCCTTGCGGCGGGGCGGCATTGCTGATGCAGTTTGGGCATGCAGCGGGACGAGCTGGAGCGCCTGAGCAAGGCCGAGCTGATCGAGTTGGTGCTGCGGCTGCAGCGGCCGGAGAAGACCTCGCGCACCTCGTCCAAGCCGCCGTCCACAGACCGCAAAGCGCGTCGCGAGCAAGCCCGCCCCGGAGGTGCCAAGCCCGGACATGAAGGCCATAGTCGGGCGCTCAGCAGGGAGGTGGACCGCGTCGTCGATCACGCCCCGCAGCAATGCCCGTGCTGCCGCAGGGCGCTGTCGCCCGACCTGCCCAGCGAAGCGGTGAGCGTGCACGAGCGGATTGAGCTGCCGGAGATCAAGCCAATCGTCGAGCACCACCGACGCTTGGCGGTGCAGTGTCCCGGCTGTGGGGCGCGGGTCGTGGCAGCGCCGCCGCCCGCCGCGACAGGCACGCCGTTCGGCCCGCGCCTGCACACGCTGGCGACCTACCTCAAGACCTTTCAGAGCCTGTCCTACGAGCGGCTGCAGGCGACACTGGCCGACCTGTTCGGCCTGTCCATCAGCCAGGGCGGGCTGATGAACCTGCTGCGTCGCGCCCAGACTTGCTTCCAGGCCGGGCGAGGCTTGCCGAAGGTTCCATTCGGCGCAGCCGGATGGAATGGCAAGACGAGGGGCGAGCACGCCGTCGCAGCCCTGCGGCAGGCCAAGGTGGTGGCCTCGGACGAGACAGGCGTCCGGATTGAGGGCAGCAACGCCTATCACTGGGTGTTCCGCTGCAAGGAGGCCGTGGTGCACCACGCCGCCCCGACCCGCGCCGCCGCGGTCGTGCACGCGATGATGGCTGGCCACCAGCCCGAAGTCTGGCTGTCGGACCGCGACTCGGCCCAGCAGGGCCATGGCCAAGTCCAGCAGACCTGCCTCGCGCACCTGGCTCGCGACGTCGCCTACGTGTTGGAAGTGAGCGACGACCCCGTGCCGTTTCGGCTCACGCTCTGGCTCGCCTCGGCCTTCGAGTTGGCGGACAGCATCTCACAACTGGCTGCCTCCACCCTGGCCGCCAAGCGCCGCGCGCTGGCGGGCAGGCTGGTCGCGATCCTGGCAGCACCCACCACCTGCGACTTGGCCCGTGAACTTCAGAACAAGGTGCGCCGAGCGCGCGATCAGCTCCTAACCTTCGCCGACTGGCCCGGCCAGGTCGAGGCCACCAACAACGCCTGTGAGCGCGACCTCCGGCCCTCGGTGATCCAGCGCAAGGTGACCAACGGCTATCGTGCCATGTGGGCCGCCGAGGGTGAGGCCGACATACGCAGCGTCGTCGATACCGCTCGCCTCAAACCGGGCACCAGCGTCTTCAACACCATCCTGCAGACCGTCACGGCCTGATCGCTACGCCCGAAACAGGGGTGGGTAATTACCAAGTCGCAGGTGGTGGGTGCTGCCAGGATCGCGACCAGCCTGCCCGCCAGCGCGCGGCGCTTGGCGACCAGGGTGGAGGCAGCCAGTTGTGAGATGCTGTCCGCCAACTCGAAGGCCGAGGCGAGCCAGAGCGTGAGCCGAAACGGCACGGGGTCGTCGCTCACTTCCAACACGTAGGCGACGTCGCGAGCCAGGTGCGCGAGGCAGGTCTGCTGGACTTGGCCATGGCCCTGCTGGGCCGAGTCGCGGTCCGACAGCCAGACTTCGGGCTGGTGGCCAGCCATCATCGCGTGCACGACCGCGGCGGCGCGGGTCGGGGCGGCGTGGTGCACCACGGCCTCCTTGCAGCGGAACACCCAGTGATAGGCGTTGCTGCCCTCAATCCGGAAGAGGTGGCTCAGGAATTTTGAACAGGGCGTTAAGTGGAAACTCGGCCTGACGGCAGGCATGTTTTGCCTGCGAATCAGGAGCGAAGATGAAGAAGCGAGCCCGCCGGAACCACACACCGGCCTTCAAGGCGAAGGTGGCCCTTGCTGCCCTGAAAAACGATCGAACGATTGCACAGCTTGCTGAGCAGTTCGACGTGCATCCCAATCAAATCACCTCGTGGAAAGAGCAACTGCTTGCAGGGGCTGCCGACGTGTTTGAACGCGGTGGCAGCACCAAATCATCGGTCCCCGAGGTCGATATCAAGGCCCTGCACGCCAAGATCGGCGAGCTAGTCCTGGAGAACGATTTTTTAGAACGTGCGCTCGGCAAGGCGGGATTTCCGAGCGCAAAGCGATGATCGACCGTAACCACAGGCTTGCGTTGACGAAGCAGGCGGCGCTCCTCGGCATCTGCCGAGGCAGCGTCTACTACGAACCGGCGCCGGTGTCGGATGCAGACCTTGCGCTGATGCGGCGGCTGGATGAGCTGCACCTGGAGTTCCCTTTCGCAGGTTCGCGGATGTTGCGCGGCTTGCTGGCTGCCGAGGGGAGCAAGGTCGGCCGTCGTCATGTCACAACATTGATGCGGAGAATGGGGATCGAAGCGATCTATCGCAGGCCCAACACATCGAAGCCTGCGCCAGGTCATCGCATCTATCCGTATCTGCTGCGCGGATTGACGATCAATCGGCCGAACCACGTCTGGGCGACCGACATCAGCTACATCCCGATGGCGCGCGGCTTCGTCTATCTCACTGCCGTGATGGACTGGTTCACACGACGCATCCTGGCCTGGCGACTGAAGTGGCCCCGGTCCTTTGAACAAAATTTCCGCGTCGTTAAGTGGATCGTCGGCCGGGGGTTATGCTGCCGTGCGGAGCGGCAGCGGGTGAGAGTAGGCTTGATCCGGGGTGCGGCCGTCAAGGGCTGCGTGAGGTCGCCTTGCGTTGTAGAAGGCGATGTAGCGGCCGATTGATTGCCGTGCTTCTTCGACGCCATCATAGGCACGCAGATAGACTTCCTCGGTACTTGATGGTTCGCCAGAAGCGCTCGACAAAAACGTTGTCTCGCCATGCGCCCTTGCCGTCCATGCTGATCGAGATGGCGTTGTTGATCAGCACGCTGGTGAATTCGGTACTGGTGAACTGGCTGCCCTGATCGGTGTTGAAGATTTGCGGGCAGCCGTGTTTTGCAAGGGCTTCCTCGACAGCATCGATGCAGAACGAAGCCTCCATCGTGTTCGACAGTCGCCAGGCCAGGATGCGTCGTGTGAACCAGTCCATCACGGCAGTGAGATAGACGAAGCCGCGCGCCATCGGGATGTAGCTGATGTCGGTCGCCCAGACGTGGTTCGGCCGATTGATCGTCAATCCGCGCAGCAGATACGGATAGATGCGATGACCTGGCGCAGGCTTCGATGTGTTGGGCCTGCGATAGATCGCTTCGATCCCCATTCTCCGCATCAATGTTGTGACATGACGACGGCCGACCTTGCTCCCCTCGGCAGCCAGCAAGCCGCGCAACATCCGCGAACCTGCGAAAGGGAACTCCAGGTGCAGCTCATCCAGCCGCCGCATCAGCGCAAGGTCTGCATCCGACACCGGCGCCGGTTCGTAGTAGACGCTGCCTCGGCAGATGCCGAGGAGCGCCGCCTGCTTCGTCAACGCAAGCCTGTGGTTACGGTCGATCATCGCTTTGCGCTCGGAAATCCCGCCTTGCCGAGCGCACGTTCTAAAAAATCGTTCTCCAGGACTAGCTCGCCGATCTTGGCGTGCAGGGCCTTGATATCGACCTCGGGGACCGATGATTTGGTGCTGCCACCGCGTTCAAACACGTCGGCAGCCCCTGCAAGCAGTTGCTCTTTCCACGAGGTGATTTGATTGGGATGCACGTCGAACTGCTCAGCAAGCTGTGCAATCGTTCGATCGTTTTTCAGGGCAGCAAGGGCCACCTTCGCCTTGAAGGCCGGTGTGTGGTTCCGGCGGGCTCGCTTCTTCATCTTCGCTCCTGATTCGCAGGCAAAACATGCCTGCCGTCAGGCCGAGTTTCCACTTATTGATCCGGCTTGGGTGATCTTGAATCAGGCAGCATAACGGACAGGCTGGTGCCCGAAGTAGCTCCGCACGCGTTCGGGCAGCTTCGAGAGCTTGCGCATGTGGCTGATGACGGTGCACTTGAGCTGCTGCTTGCTGCGGGCGGGCGGCTTACGGGTGACGGCCTGCTTGAGGTCGGCATGGAGGCACTCGTCAGGGTTCAACTCGGGGCTGTAGGAGGGCAGATGGAACACCTCGATTTGCGCGGTGCGCCCGGCCAGCCACTCCCGCACGGCACGGGCACGGTGGACGGGCAGGTTGTCCAAGATCAGGAACACCTTGCCGCCGGCATCGCGGATCAGGCGGTCGAGAAAGCGGATCAGCGTCGGTGCCTTGATCGCGCCGTCGAGCACCATCCAGCGCAGCTCGCCCTTGTTGGTTACCGCCGAGATCAGGCCTACGCCCGCCCGCCGGTGATTGGGGCGGACCACCGGGGTTCGTCCGCGTGGGGCGTAGCTGCGGCCGCGCACGTCATCGGCGCGCAAGCCGGTCTCGTCGCCCCAGAAGATCGTGCCCTTCTCTCGCTTGGCCCGAGCCACGATCGCCGGGTAGTCCCGCCGCAGCCAGCGGCGCACTTCGGCTGCACGCTGCTCATAGGCCCGCCGCAGCGGCTTCTGCGCTGTGAACCCCCAGCGCGCCAGGTAGCTTCCCATGGTGCGCACCGCGAGCCGCACCCCACAGCGCTGCTCGATCAGGGCGCGCACCGCCGCACGGCTCCACAGCGCGAACGGCAGGCCAAGCTGGTCCGGCGGGTGCCGGCAGATCAGTTCACGAATCTCCGCTTCCTGCCGCGCATTCAGGAACCGCCCGCTCCCCGGCTCCGGACCGCGCGGTCCGCTGCGCAAGCCCGCCATCCCCGCCGCCGCGAAGCGCCGGCAGATGTTGAACACCCCCGTCCGGGTCAGACCCGTCTGCGCCGCGATCGCCTCGTAGGTCAGGCCGCTCTCGCGTAGTCCCACCACCTGCCGCCGACGCTCCTCTTGGGCTGCCGCCGGCAGCTTGCGCATGTCCACATGATCCATCCTACCAAACTGGATCAACCACGCGGCAATTCCAACACTACCCAAGCCGGATCAATAACGCCCTGTTCAAAATTCCTGAGCCACCTCTGACTGTCGAACACGATGGAGGCTTCGTTCTGCATCGATGCTGTCGAGGAAGCCCTTGCAAAACACGGCTGCCCGCAAATCTTCAACACCGATCAGGGCAGCCAGTTCACCAGTACCGAATTCACCAGCGTGCTGATCAACAACGCCATCTCGATCAGCATGGACGGCAAGGGCGCATGGCGAGACAACGTTTTTGTCGAGCGCTTCTGGCGAACCATCAAGTACGAGGAAGTCTATCTGCGTGCCTATGATGGCGTCGAAGAAGCACGGCAATCAATCGGCCGCTACATCGCCTTCTACAACGCAAGGCGACCTCACGCAGCCCTTGACGGCCGCACCCCGGATCAAGCCTACTCTCACCCGCTGCCGCTCCGCACGGCAGCATAACCCCCGGCCGACGATCCACTTAACGACGCGGAAATTTTGTTCAAAGGACCGGGGCCACTTCAGGACGCCTGTCTCGTCCGAGGCCACCACCTTGGCCTGCCGCAGGGCTGCGACGGCGTGCTCGCCCCTCGTCTTGCCATTCCATCCGGCTGCGCCGAATGGAACCTTCGGCAAGCCTCGCCCGGCCTGGAAGCAAGTCTGGGCGCGACGCAGCAGGTTCATCAGCCCGCCCTGGCTGATGGACAGGCCGAACAGGTCGGCCAGTGTCGCCTGCAGCCGCTCGTAGGACAGGCTCTGAAAGGTCTTGAGGTAGGTCGCCAGCGTGTGCAGGCGCGGGCCGAACGGCGTGCCTGTCGCGGCGGGCGGCGGCGCTGCCACGACCCGCGCCCCACAGCCGGGACACTGCACCGCCAAGCGTCGGTGGTGCTCGACGATTGGCTTGATCTCCGGCAGCTCAATCCGCTCGTGCACGCTCACCGCTTCGCTGGGCAGGTCGGGCGACAGCGCCCTGCGGCAGCACGGGCATTGCTGCGGGGCGTGATCGACGACGCGGTCCACCTCCCTGCTGAGCGCCCGACTATGGCCTTCATGTCCGGGCTTGGCACCTCCGGGGCGGGCTTGCTCGCGACGCGCTTTGCGGTCTGTGGACGGCGGCTTGGACGAGGTGCGCGAGGTCTTCTCCGGCCGCTGTAGCCGCAGCACCAACTCGATCAGCTCGGCCTTGCTCAGGCGCTCCAGCTCGTCCCGCTGCATGCCCAAACTGCATCAGCAATGCCGCCCCGCCGCAAGGGGGGTGGGTAATTACGCCCGCCGTTTCAATAAGGTGAAACCACCACCACGGGCGGGGGCGCATAGTAGGGGGGGGGCGGGGGTGGATAATACGGCCGTGCGGCAGCCGCGCCGACCGCAACGCCCACGGCGGCACCTGCCGCGGCAGCCGCGCCGACGCCGTATGCTGGCGGAGGATAGCCATAGGCCGGCGGACGATAGCCTCCATAGGCGCCTGGCGGACGATAGGCGGCCCCACCGGCCGGTCCGCGATATGCGGCAGCTCCTGACGGCGTGCGAACGGCCGTTGCACCCGCAGGCCCACGATAGGCCGCACCCCCATAGCGACCTTGTACAGCGCCCCAGCCGAAGGCCTGCGAGGAACCCATCACGGCCAGCAGCGTCACTCCAATGAGGGTTTTCATTTCGGGGCCTCCATCATGGTCGCACCCTGCGGCGGTTGAAACGCAAACTCTGAATCCGCCGGTTTTACCCCGAGGTTCCAATCCGACATTACGGCGATGAAGCGCGGCTCGCCAGGGAGCGAGCGGTAGGTCACGATCAGGCGGCGCGGCAACGCTTGCTCGTTCTTCTCCGCCCAAAGCTCGAGCTCGATTCCCGGTGGCTGTATGAAAATCATGTGCAGACAGGGCGCCCCGTCGACGGCGACGGTATCGACCACATGTCCCGCGATCACGCCATGCAGGAACGCCTTGGCTGGATCGTTGGCGAGGAGATCAGCCAGCGGAAAGTCCACGCCCAAACGTTCGGACGCGTCGCGCAACACATCCTCAAGCGAGCCTGACACTGCAATGCTGAGGTATTTGTTGGCCGCTTGGCTATACACCGCCAGGTTCTTGCCATTATAGACGATCTTGGCTGTGCCATCGTCACCTGCGGCAGTGATCGCCAGTCGGTCAGGACGGCGCACCAGCGCATGGATCGTGTGAAAGATGTGCAGCGGCTGCCCGTTATTGTCGACATACTCGCGGATCGTCTGGAGTTGGAAAGAGAACGCTCCAGCGGAGAGCGTTTTGCCCATTTGGGCCACTTCGTTTAGCGCGTCTGGGGCGATCGCGGGCGCGGTCTCGGCTCTTGCGAGAATAGAGCCGCCAAGCAACGCGAGGGCCAGGGCAGGAGCCATGAGGCGTGGGCACAGGCGAGACAGCACGTTCCTCATGTTCTTCTCCTTCGATCCCGCGGAGGCTGGTTCTCTGATTCAACAGACAGCGCGGCGGTCTGTCCAGGTTGTTCCTAATGGATCTGCAAGATTTTGCGCCACGGAAACCACGGGTTGTCAGTTCTCCTTCAGCACGCCGTGCCGCTGCGTCCGATGCCGCCTTGAGAGGTGTTGGTGCACAAATCATAACGCTGAGCGTATATCCCAATCCATCCAGCAGAAGCTGCTGGGCGGCGCCGTCCCGAGCCGTCCCAAACTACAGGCGCCACCCGGCCTGCCGTGGACGCGTCAACTTTATAGGCATTCTGACGGTCTGGGTCACACCCGAGGCGCTCGCGGCGTGGCCGCCGCCGCGCACCCGCAAGCGCACCAACGCCGACGATGCCCGCCACCACCGCGGGCAGGCGGTCGGGCGCGGGTGTAGAGGGCGGTCCAAATCCAGGCCACTCCACCGCCGCAGGATTCTGGCTCCGAGCGCCGAAGGTTCAAAGGCCAAAACGGTAAGAGGGGCAAAACCCGGGGCGGGGGTGCAGTTTTTGCTTTGCCGCGGCGACTGGGTCTGATTCTCTACGGGGATGGTGCCGCCCGATCTTGATGGGCTCTGCCCGGCCGAGCTGAAAGCTCTGGTGATCCAGCTGCTGGGCAAAGTGGCGGAGCTGGAGCGGACGGTTGCGGCGCAGCGCCAGGAGATCGCCCGGCTCAAGGGGCTGAAGGGCCGCCCGCAACTGAAACCGAGCGGGATGGAGAAGGCCAGCGAGGCGAAGTCAACCGGGAATGCCCATCACCGCCCCGGCCGCGGCAAGGTGACGCCGCGTGTGACCGTCGGGGATCAGATCCTGCAGGCGGCGGTGCCGGCTGGCTCGCGATTCCGGGGCTACGAGGACTTTCTTGTCCAGGACCTGGTGCTGCGCGCCCGGTGCATCCGCTACCGCCGCGAGCGCTGGCTGACGTCGGAGGGCCAGCTGGTCGTGGCGTCGCTGCCAGACGAAGTGGCGGGACACTTTGGGCGAAGGCAGCCAAGGTTCTGCCGGCGAAGCCGGTGGAATAGCTGCCGGAGGGCGGAACTGTGCCGTTTCGTGCTGGCGCAATACCACCAGGGCCAGGTCACCGTGCCGCGTCTGGTGGCGCAGCTGCGCGACATCGGCCTGGCGATTTCCAAGCGCCAGGTCATGCGCCTGTTGATCGATCGCCAGCGGGGCTTTCTCGGTGAGGCCCGCGACGTGCTGCGCGCCGGACTGGCGAGCGCCGGCTGGGCCACGGTCGATGACACCGGCGCCCGCCACAAGGCGATGAATGGCACCTGCACGCAGATCGGCAATGACCACTTCGCCTGGTTCGGCACCACGGCCAGCAAGAGCCGGCTGAACTTCCTCGAACTGCTCCGCGCGGGCCACACGGACTACGTGGTCAATGGCGCGGCGCTGGCCCACATGCGGGAGCGCGCCCTGGCGGGAGCCGTCGTCGCTCTGTTGGCGGCCCAGCCGGAGCGCCACTTCCCGGACCAAACCGCCTGGCAGGCGCACCTCGAGCGGCTCGGCCTCACGGCCGCGACGGTCACGCCGGACCCGGTGCGGCTTGCCACCGAGGGCGCGCTCTGGGGCAGCGTGCAGGCCCATGGCCTGCTGCGCGAGACGGTGATTGTTAGCGACGATGCCGGCCAGTTCGCCTTCGGCCTGCATGCCCTGTGCTGGGTGCATGCCGAGCGCCTCGTGCACAAACTGGAGGCCTTCACCGATCAGCACCGGGCGGCGCAGGCCCACCTGCGCGCGCTGATCTGGTGGTTCTACGCCGAGCTCAAGGCTTACCGGGCCGAGCCCAGCCGGCGCCGCCGCAACGAACTGCGCGCCCGCTTTGGCCGGATCTTTCGTCGCCACACCGGCTTCGCCACCCTGGATCAGCTGCTCAAGCGGTTGCGTGCCAACAAAGAAGAACTCCTGCGCGTCCTCAAGCGCCCCGAGATCCCCCTGCACACCAACGGCTCGGAACGGGACATCCGCGCCCAGGTCACCCGGCGCAAGATCAGCGCCGGCACGCGCAGCGACGCCGGGCGCGACTGCCGGGACGCCTTCCTCGGCTTGCTCAAGACCTGCGGCAAGCTCGGCCTCAGCTTCTGGGACTATCTCGGCGCCAGGCTCCGCATTCCGGGCCAGCCCGCCGTCCCACAGCTGCCGGACCTCGTTCGAAGTCGTGGCCAGCCAGCCTGATCGCCCCGGGTTTTGCCCCTCTTACACGCTAAGGGCGGAAGCGTTTGAAAAAGTTCGCGAAATTTCTGCCTCTAGGCCGAAGTTTTCATTGACCCTGCCCTGATCCGCTAGAGTTTCCTTCTGTTTTCTGGGTTACTGGCGGGCTGGATGTGTCCATACACGGGGCTTGCGTCGGCGCGACCTGGCGTGATTCGGTTCGGCCATGTTCATCGACATCGTGCCGAATGGTCGATCTGCGCCGGCAGTGCTGTTGCGCGAAAGCTATCGCGAGGGTCGCACGGTCAAGAAACGCACCTTGGCCAATCTGGGCCAATTGCCAGCCTTGGTGATTGATGGACTGCGGGTGCTCCTGCAGGGCGGCACGGCGATCGCACGACCGGGCGAGGTATTCGAGATCCAGCGCGCCTTGCCGCATGGCCATGTCGCCGCTGTGCTCGGCACGATGCGCAAGCTCGATCTGCCGCGGCTGCTCAGCCGCACGCCGTCGCGCGAGCGCGATCTGGCGCTGGCCATGATTGCCAGCCGGATCATCGCCCCTGGCTCCAAACTGGCGACCCTGCGGAGGCTGTTGCCGGAGACGGCGAGTTCCAGTCTGGGCCGGGTCCTCGACCTCGGTGCCATCGAGGAACGCGAGATCTATGCGGCGCTGGATTGGCTCGGCGGGGAGCAGATGCGCATCGAGCGGAGCCTGGCACGGCGCCACCTGAAAGACGGCACGCTGGTGCTCTACGATGTGAGCTCGTCGTATCTGGAAGGCCGGCACTGTGCGCTTGCCCAGCACGGCTATAGCCGGGATCGTCGGCCCGATCGGCTGCAGATCGTCTACGGCCTGCTGTGCGACCGCGACGGCTGCCCGATCGCTATCGAGGTGTTCGCAGGCGATACCGGCGATCCCACCACCTTGTCCGCACAGGTCGAGAAGCTGAAGCGCCGGTTCGGGCTCAGGCACTTGGTGCTGGTCGGCGACCGCGGCATGATTACCGCCGCGCGCATCCGTGATGACCTCAAGCCGGCTGGCCTCGATTGGATCACCACCCTGCGCGCGCCGCAGATCCAGGCGCTGGCCGAGAGCGGACCCCTGCAGTTGTCGCTGTTTGACCAACGCGACTTGGCCGAGATCACTGCCCCTGACTATCCGGGCGAGCGGCTGATCGTGTGCCGCAATCCGGATCTCGCGCGCGAGCGGGCGCGCAAGCGCGCGGAGCTGTTGGCCGCCACCGAGCGCGATCTGTCGCGGATCGCCGCCCAGGTGCGGCGGCGGCACGCGCCCTTGCGCGGCCAAGCCGCCATCGGGCTTGCGGTCGGTGCGGTGATCGATCATCACAAAATGGGCAAGCACTTCGCGCTGACCATCACCGCCGACAGCTTCACGTATCACCGCCAGCCCGAGAGCATCGACCGCGAGGCGCGGCTCGACGGCCTCTATGTCATCCGCACCAGCCTGCCGGCAGCGTCGATGGGTGCCGCGGATACTGTCCGGGCCTACAAGGACCTGGCCCGGGTGGAGCGGGCATTTCGCTCACTGAAATCGGTCGATCTGCGGATCCGTCCCATCCATCACTGGATCGAGCCGCGGGTCCGGGCGCACGTGTTCCTGTGCATGCTCGCCTACTACGTCGAGTGGCATCTGCGCGCGGCCTGGGCACCGATCCTGTTTCATGAGCACGACCGGGACGCTGCCCAACAGGAGCGCGCCTCGCCAGTCGCTGCGGCCGACATCTCCGAGGCCGCCAAGCGCAAGCGCGGCCGCCGGCGCAGCGATGACGGCCTGCCGGTCACCAGCTTCGGCGACTTGCTGGCCCACCTCGCCACCCTGACGCTTAACGTGGTCGCGCCACCCGAGGCACCGAATGCCTCATTCGTGCTCGCCGCCAAACCCACGCCGCTCCAGAGCAAGGCCTTCGAACTGATCGGCGCACCCTTGCCGCGTGTCCAGTAACCAGCCAGGGTCATTACGAAAATCCCCAGACTGCAGCACAGGTTCTTCCACCCGACAGTGCAAACTTCGGGCTAGGCGACGAAGAACTATGTAATGTTCCAACTGAACTATAGTCTAATTGGGACAAGGTCGCTTGCCTGTCTCCCGACCCGCCTGTGCCTGTCACTTTGCATGTGGTGGCGTGAATGTTGGGTCTGCCCCAACTTGGCTCGCGGCCTGGGCAGTGGTTACGGTTTCGGTGCCGGCGTCGACTCCCATGAGACGAACTGCACGCCGCCGTTGCGCTTGACCCAGATGCTGTGGAACAGCAAGTCGACCGTGCTGTCCTTGCCGTTCACCGTAACTTCGTAGTGGCCGCTTCCGGTGACGATCGCAACGCACCCGTAGGTGCGGACGGTGACATTGCTGCGCTGCATGCTGCGATAGACTACGGATTTTGAGCGCTGCAATTCGATGTAGCTCGCCTTGCTGTCGGACCTGCCGCTCGAGTGCGTATAAAGCAACTCGTCGCCGAACAGTCGTTCCATTGCCGCGAAGTCACCGGTGGTTTGCGCCGCGTACCTGGCATCCTCGCCTTTCAGAGCTTCGTCCGCCGAGATCGTGCCGCTGCATTCGGTGGCCAAGGCCCCGCCAGCGCCAAGCGCGAGCGCGCCACCGACCGCCGCACTGAGCAACAGCTTTCCCATGACCGCTTCCCCTGATGTCTTCGTAGCGTACAATCGCGCAGACTGGTACATCCGGCAATGGCGGCACGACGAGTTCAACTGAACTAAAATTGCTGGTGTGCCTCTGCTTGGCGCGAGAGCTGACAGAACCCGCTCAGAGTCCAATCAGCCGGATCCATGCAACAGGCTCACCCGTCCCTCTACTCCGCGGAGGGGAACCCGTTGCTGTCGTCGCGGAGCCCAGTCGTGAGGATGACCAGCCCGGACAGCGTCGCCGATGCCAGGGCGTCGCCGAATGGCACGACCGCCGACTTCGCGTAGGCGTCGCCTACTGGTGACCAGTGCTGGAGGATCACGCGCGCGGAGAGATCAACGACCCAATACTCGGGAATGCCGCCGAGGGCGTATAAGGCGCGCTTGCGGCTGAGATCGTCGGCGAGCGTGGTGTCCGAAATCTCGACCGCGAGCCGCACCTGTTCGACCGGGACGGCGCCGGGGTAGCGGCCGCTCTGTACCACGGAGATGTCGGGCATCGGCACCTCGGCCTCGCTCACGCGGACCGAGACTTCGGAGAGGATGCGCAGCGGGAGGTTCAAGTGCGCGACGGCGGTGAGCAGCGCGGCGAAGATATCCGTCTTGGCGATGCCGTGCGGGAAATGCTGCGGGCTCATCTGATGAAGCAAGCCTTCGCGCAGTTCGACACGGGGTAGGCGGTCGAAGGCGCCCCGCGCGGCCATGGTTTCGAGCTGCTCCGCGGTGATGCGGAGCAGCGAGGGGGCGGACGAGGCTGCCGCGAGTGGGAACTGAATTCCCATAAGAATAGACTACCGCTCAGCTCCCGTGGGCTGCAAGCGCGGTCAGGGCGGGCTCAGAGCGTGCCGTTTTTCACCTTCTCCAAGTCCCCGTCAAACGTCCGTTTGAGAAGGACTTGCCAAAGGTGAAAAGCGGCGTTGCCTTGCTGTGGCTGGCTTGATATCGTGATATCAGGCCAGCATTGGAGGCAGGGGTGGCCCAGCTCGTGGTGCGCAACCTCGAGGAGACGGTGAAGCAGGCCCTGCGCGAGCGCGCGGCCCGCCGGGGCCGCAGCCTGGAGGAAGAGGTGCGCGAGATCCTGCGCACTGCCGCCCAGGAGGACGCCTCCTCGCCCGAGGGGCTGGGCACGCGCATCGCCGGGCGCTTCGCCGGGCTGGGGCTGGCGGAGGACATGCCCGAGCTGCGTGGCCAGGCGGCACGCGCCGCGGACCTCGGCGGGTGATTCTGCTGGACACCAACGTCCTCTCTGCCCTCATGCGCGACCCGCCCGACCCCCTCGTGCTCCGCTGGCTCGACGCGCAGGCGCCGGAGCGGGTCTGGACCACCGCGGTCAGCGCCTTCGAGGTGCGCTTCGGCCTCGCGCGCCTGGCCGAGGGACGCCGGCGCGCGGCGCTGGAGGCGGCATTCGAGGGACTGCTGCGCGAGGATCTGGCCGGGCGCATCGCCCCGCTCGACCGCGCCGCGGCGGAGGCCGCGGGCCTGCTGGCGGCGCGGCGCGAGGCGGCCGGGCGGGTGGTTGACATCCGGGACACCCTGATCGGTGGCATCGCGCTGGCCCGGCGCGCGGCGGTGGCGACGCGCAACGCCCGGCACTTCGACGACCTCGAGACGGGCGTGGTCAACCCGTGGGCGACCGCCTCGGGATCCCGAGCGTGAGGTCTGCCGATCCGCCACGGGCAGGTCCATGCCCCTGATCGGCTATGCGCGGGTCAGCACTGAGGGGCAGGACCTCGCGCCGCAGCGCGCCGCCCTGGCCGCGGCCGGGTGCGCGGAGGTCATCGAGGAGACGGCCAGCGGCGCCGACCGCGCCCGCCCCGAACTGGCCCGCCTGCTGGGCCGGCTACGACGGGGCGACGTGCTGGTCGTGGTACGCCTGGACCGGCTCGCCCGCTCGCTCGCCCATCTGCTGGCCCTGCTTGAGCGCCTACAACAGGCGGGCGCGCACCTGCGCTCGCTCTCCGATCCGGTCGACACCACGAGCCCGAGCGGGCGGCTGGTGGTGCAGGTGATCGGGGCCATCGCCGAGTTCGAGCGCAACCTGATCGCCGAGCGCACCCGGGCGGGCCTGGCCGTGGCCCGGAGCCGGGGCAAGTCCCTGGGCAACCCCGGCCTGAAGGGCAAAGACCCGGAGGCGCGGCGCCGCTTGGTCGCGGGGCGGCGGCGGACGGAGCTGGCCAGCCTGCTGGTAAGCCTCGACGAGTGGCTGCCCACCGTGCGCCGGCTGCGCCCCGCCCACGCCTGGGAGCGGGTCGTGCTGGCGGTGAACCAGGTTCTGCTGCCCGGGCGGCGGCGCTTCACCCGGGATCGGCTGGTGCGCGCGGTGCGGCTGTTGCTCGCGGAGGGGCTGGCCGAGCCCGGCCTGCTCGCGCCGACGCGCGCGGGCGGGGCGGGGCCGCGCCACCGGCCGGAGGCGGCGCGCGCCGTTGAGGCGGTGGCGCGCTACCTGCGGGGCCACCGCCGCGAAGCCGCCGAGCGGGGCGTCGCGCCCCAGGACTACCGCCCGCCGACGCTGGCGCAGGTGGCGCGTCATCTTGCCGAGGACGCCCGGATCAGCCCACCCGGCGGGGGCGGGGCCTGGGCGTCCAGCTCGGTCAAGGCGCTGGTCGAGCGCGCGCAGAGCGCCGCCAGCTCGGCAGCCTTGGGGCGCCTTGAACCGACCTGAACCGAAATGAAAGTGTCGGGCTGATGATGAGGACGAAAGCGACAGGCGCGGCGCCACGCGCTGACGAGGTTTGCTGACCTGACAACCGGTTAGCCGGCAAGGTGGGCGACAGATGTGGATCGGACCGCGCGCTCACCGGTCGGGGCCGCCACACCTGGTGGCGGACCGCCGGCGAGCCACTCGCGCAGCCTGGACCAGCGGCGGCGACCGGCCTGGTTCCGGACCGCGATGGCCAAGGCCCGCGGTTGACCGATGAGCACCACCAGCCGCTTGCCCCGGGTCAGCCCGGTGTAGAGCAGGTTGCGCGCCAGCATGGCGTAGTGCTGGGTGGTGAGCGGAATGACCACCGCCGGGTATTCCGAGCCCTGTGCCTTGTGGATCGTGGTCGCATAGGCCAGCACCAGCTCGTCCAGCTCGCCAAAGCCGTAGCTGACTTGTCGGCCATCGAAGGAGACGGTGAGCTCGCCCTCTTCGGGATCAACCCGGCTGATCACGCCGAGGTCGCCGTTGAACACCTCGCGTTCGTAGTCGTTGGCCACCTGCATCACCTTGTCGCCCGGCCCGAAGGTCCAGCCGAACCGCTCCACCCGGCGCTCGCCGGGCGGGTTGAGCGCCCGCTGCAACTCGAGGTTCAGCGCCCGCGCCCCGAGCCCGCCCCGGTTCATCGGGCAGAGCACCTGCACGTCGCGCACCGGGTCCAGCCCGAACCGGGCGGGGATGCGCTCGCGCACCACCGAAAGCAGCTTGCGCACGCCAGTCTCGGGCTCGTCCGCCGCGACGAAGAAGAAGTCCGACCCTTCCACCGCCTCCAGCTCCGGCATCTGCCCGTGGTTGACGCGGTGCGCGGTGGTGATGATGCGGCTCTGCGCCGCCTGGCGGAACACCTCGGTCAGCCGCACCACCGGGACCGCGCCCGAGCCGATGATGTCCGCCAGCACCTGCCCCGGCCCGACCGAGGGCAGCTGGTCGACGTCGCCCACCAGCAGCAGCGCCGCCTGGTTCGGCAGCGCCTCGAGGAGCGCGCGCATCAGGGGCACATCGATCATGCTGGTTTCGTCGATGACCAGCAGGTCGCAGTCGAGCGGGTGGTCCTCGCCGCGCCGGAAGCCGCCCGTGCCCGGGTCCGCCTCGAGCAGCCGGTGGATAGTCTTCGCCTCCAGCCCCGTGCTCTCCGACAGGCGCTTGGCGGCTCGGCCGGTGGGAGCGCACAGGGCGACATCGACCCCCTTGGCCCGGATAGCCTTCAGGATGGCATTGACGAGCGTCGTCTTGCCCACGCCGGGCCCACCGGTGATGACCAGCACCTTCGAGCAGAGCGCCAGGCGCAAGGCCGCCTGCTGGCTCTCGGCCAGGGTAAGGCCTGTCTTTCTCTCCACCCAGGGGATCGCCTTGTCGGCGTCGATCTCAGGCCAGGGCGGGCGTCCAGCTGAAAGAGCATGAAGCCGCGCGGCGATGCTCCGCTCGGCGCGGTAGAGCCCGGCCAGGAACACGCAGCGCCGCCCCTCGACGGTGTCGGCGATGACCTCGCCGGCCTCGAGCTCCAGCACGAGGGCGTCCGCGATCAGCGCCGGCGGGACCGCGATCAGCCGCTCGGTCAGGCCCGCCAGCTCATCCATGGGCAACCCGCAATGGCCCTCGTCCATCGCCTCGGCGAGCGCGAAGGAGATGCCGGCGCGCACCCGGACCATCGCCGTCCTCGCGATGCCGAGCCGCTCCGCCACCTTGTCGGCGGTCAGGAAGCCGATGCCGCGGATGTCGCGCGCCAGCCGGTAGGGGTTCTCGCTGATCACCCGCACCGCGTCCTGGCCGTAGGTCTTGTAGATGCGCACGGCCCTTGAGGTGCCGACCCCGTGCGCGTGCAGGAACAGCATGATCTCGCGGACCACCTTCTGCTCGGCCCAGCCGGCGACAATGCGGCTGGCGCGCTTGGGGCCGATGCCGGTGACCTCGCGCAAGCGGGCCGGCTCCTGCTCGATCAGCTCGAACACCGCCTCCCCGAACGCCCGCACCAGCTGCCTGGCGTAGATCGGGCCGATGCCGCGAATGAGCCCCGAGCCGAGGTATTTCTCGATCCCCTCCAGGGTGGTGGGCGGGGTCGCCTTGAGGAAGGCGGCCTTGAACTGCAGGCCGTGGGTGCGGTCGTTAACCCAGGTCCCGCTCATCTGCACCCACTCGCCCGCACTTATGCTGGCAGCATGGCCGACCACGGTCAGCAGGTCGCGCTGGCCGCGGGCCTTGACCCGCAGCACGCAGAACCCGGTCTCGGCGTTGTGGAACGTCACCCGCTCGACCAGGCCGGCGAGCGCCTCGGACGGGTGAACCTCACGAGCGGATCCTGCGGACATGCCGCGATCCTATCCCCGCCAGGATAGCGAGGCGACCACAGGCGCCTGCGCGCCTGGAGCGATCCACTCCTTACTCGGGCGGCGCGTGAGAGGGGGATTGCCCTCAGCCCGCCGCAGCTGGAATAGTCAGCCCAAACAGAACATTCAGAGAACCCGTCTACGCCCTCTCATGCCCGAGCAGATCGTCATCACCGAGAAGAGCAGCCAGGCCAGGGACGTCCGCGCCGCCGTGGGCGGGCGCTATGGGCCCATCCTGGCGGCCGAGGGCCACCTGCTTGAGCTAGAGGAGCCGGAGGACGTGGTGCCGGAGTGGAAGCGCTGGGCCCCTGTGCTGCTGCGCCCCGCTGGGCTCTACGGCACCCGCCCGGCGGCGGGCGGCAACAAGGCGGCCAAGCTGGCGGCCATTCGCCAAGCGCTGCGCACGGCCCAGCGGGTCTGGCTGGCCACCGACTGCGACCGCGAGGGCCAGCTGATCGGTCAGGAGATCCTGGAGCACCACCGCTACACGGGCGAGGTGCGGCGGGTGATGTTCACCGCCCAGGACCCGCAGACCATCCGCACCGCCTTTGCACAGGCCCGGCCCAATGCCGCGTACGCCCCCCTCTACGCCGCCGCGGTCGCGCGCCGGCAGGCCGACCAGATCTACAACCTCTCGCTCACCCGCACCGCCACCGTCACCCTGGCCCGGGACGCGCGGGCGGTGATCGGGGTCGGGCGGGTGAAGACGCCGACCCTGGCCATCGTCTGCCAGCGCGAGCTGGAGATCCGCGCCTTCGTGCCCCAGGCCTACTTCGAGGTGGTCGCGACGGCCCAGGTCCAGGCCGGGCAGTTCCGGATGCGGCACGCGCCCCAGGCGCGCCTCCTCAAGCGCGCGGACGCCGAGGCGATCGCCGCGCTCGCTGAGGGCTTCGCCGGCCCGCTCGCGGTCACGGTGGAGGACAAGCGCCAGGGGCCGCCGCGGCTGCACGACCTGCCCAGCCTACAGAAGCTGTGCGGCGCCCGCTTCGGCTGGCCCGCGGGCAAGACGCTGGAGGTGGCGCAGGAACTCTACGATGGCCAGGGCAAGAAGGTGATCACCTATCCCCGGGCCGAGACCCGCCACCTGCCCGAGAGCCTGGTCCCGGACGTGCCCCGGATCGTCGCCGGCCTGCGGGTCGGGCGGGCGTTCAGCCCGATCCCGGTGCCCGAGCCACCCCTGATCCGCAAGGGTGCGAGCGGCGCCTTCCACGACAAGGGCCTGGAGGGCGCGAGCCATCACGCCATCATCCCCAACGTGAACACGGTGGACGCGCTGCCCGCGATCTGGCCGCGGCTGTCGGCCGACGAGCGCCGGCTCTTCGATCTGATCGCCCGGTCGTACCTGGCCGCGGTGATGGTGGACTTCCGCTACCGGCAGACCACCGCCACGCTGGACGTGCAGGGTCACCCGTTCCGAGCTGTGGGGCGCCAGCCCCTCGAGTTCGGCTGGCGGGCGGCGTTCCCGGACTGGCGGCCGGCCGAGGAGCGGGGCGAGGACGCGCAGCTGCTGCCCAGCCTGCGCCCGGGCGAGACGGCGCGGCTGCGGGATGCGGCAGTGGAGGACAAGGAGACCCGGCCGCCGCCGCGCTACAGCGAGGGCACGCTGGTCGAGGCCATGCAGACGGCGTGGCGCTTCGTCGAGGACGCGGCGTTGCGGGAGCGGCTGCGCGAGGCCAAGGGGATCGGCACGCCGGCGACGCGCGCCGAGATCATCCGGGGCCTGAGGGCGCAGGCGCTGCTGGCCTCCGCGGGCAAGCACATCGTGCCGACCGAGCGGGGGCTGGCGCTGTTCGGCATCCTCGAGCGTGCCGATCCGGCGCTGGTGGACCCGGGCGTGACGGCGCAGCTCGAGCGCCTGCTGGATGAGGTGCTGGTGGGCCGGCAGGAAATGATGGGCGCGATCGACGCCGTGTGCGCGCAGGCGCAGCGCATCATCGGCCGGCTCACGGAGGGCGGTGGGGCAGGGGCCGCACCGCTCGTCGGGCTCACGAAGAGCGCAGAGGGGGCGGCACGCCCGCCGACGCAGGCGATGCGGCGCCACGTGGACAGCCTGGCCCGGCAGAAGGGCCTCGCGCCGCCGCCCGGCCACACGCGGTCAGGCGCCCTCTGCCGCGCCTTCCTCAACGAGCACGCGCCCAGCAAAGGGGAGGGCGGCCCTCGGCCACCTTCGGCGGCGCAGCTGGCCTTCGCCGGCAGGATCGCCGGGGAGCGGGGCGTTGCCATTCCGGAGGAGGCCAGGGCCACCTCTGCCAGCCTGTCCGCCTGGATCGACGCGCATCAGGGCACGACACGCGGGCGGCTGCGGCGGAGGACCGGAGGCCCGAAAAGCGGGCGGGCCAGGACGCCGAGGACCGCCGGAGAGCGGGCCACGGTCACGAGCGTGCCGTCGACGGCGTCGCGGACATCAGAGGCGCCGCCTCCCTTGACGCGCCTGCGCATTCCGTTCGGCAACAAGGAGGCCGCCCAGCGGCTTGGAGCCCGCTATCGCGAGGGGGGATGGTACGCACCGGCCGGCACCGATCTCGCGCCGTTCCGCGAGCGCGGGTGGCTGTGAGGCGAGACGAGGAGCGAGCGGCACTCACCGATCTCGGGCGAGGACAAGCCCGGGATGGAAGCGCCAAGCTGAAGCGATCGAGGACGGAGGCTGTCAATCGGCGTCGAACTTTGAC
Source organism: uncultured Pseudomonadota bacterium (assembly GCA_963818725.1). Lineage (GTDB taxonomy): Bacteria > Pseudomonadota > Alphaproteobacteria > Acetobacterales > Acetobacteraceae > DATFDN01. Next base: position 138,394 of record CAWFTU010000003.1, read on the forward strand.
CCCGGATCGGCGTCCAATCGTGACCCCGTGTTGTTTGCTTGTGCCGGTAGTCCATAGGGGAGACCCTCGCGTTGCGGAGTGCCCATGCAGAGGCTGACGCAGCGGCGCGCGGGGTCTCTCCCCCGTGGACCCACCGGTGCAAGCCCTGGCGGTTGCTTGTGAAGCTCAGGCGCGGTTCTTGAAGCGCCAGCTGTCGTTGCCGGTCTCGACGATGTCGCAGTGATGGGTTGGGCGATCCAGCGGCGCGGTGGTCATCTTGGCGTCGCCCGCGAACACGCTCGGCCATTCACCAAAGGCGAGGTTCGTGGTGACGATCACCGAGGTGCGTTCGTAAAGGCGACTAGATCGTCATGCATGGTGAGCAGGTTCCTCGCGGCCACGTCCAACGTCCGGCGTGGGCGAGCGCTGCAGGCGCCATTCCCAGCACCGGCCGCGTCGCACCCGGAATGCGCGACACTCACCGCGGCGGACGCGCTCCCACAGCTCGTCCGCCGACAGCTGCTCGGTCCGCATCACCGCGCCGAAGCTCGGCAAGCGCGACGCCGCCGGGCTTGAGCCGTCGAGGCGGGCGAGGTCGTCCGCGTCCAGCCGTACCCAGACCCGCGACGCCGAACAACGCTGGTCATACATGAGCACCCCATGCCGCACCCAGACGTGGACGAGGGACGGCGACACCGCCAGGCGCTGGGCCGCGGCCGCGGCGGGCATCAACCCGTCCGCGCGCCGCTGGACGGCCTGGCCACGGGTGTGCAACGGGCAGGCGGTCGCGATCCCGTGCTGCTTGCGCATCGAGTGGACCCGCGCATACGTCCACGCCTTGCCGGTCCGGGTGCGCAGGCCCTTGGCGTTGAGCAGTTCGGCGATGCGGTGGTCCGGGAGCGTTTGCGCCAGCTCGCGCACGCGCGCGATCACCTCGGCCTCGGTGCGAGCGTGCCAGCCCAGGGGCGGACAGCGCACTGTGTGCCGTGTGGTCGCGCCGCCGCTCCAGACAATGGTGGCCTCGGCACACCGCTCCCGGGCATCAACGGTCAGCGCCACTTCCGTCACGACCAGCCGCAGCAGGCGCTTGCGATCCACGTCGGTCGTGGTCGCGGCGCGCCAGAGTGCGGGCAGATCCGCGGCCAGGTCGCGCACGGTCCGCTGCTCGATCTCGTCGAGCGGCAACAGCTCGGTCCGGCGCACGACCGCATACTCCTGCTCCACCCGCTCGAGTGCCTGCAGCGCCGTGTTCCAGCGCGTCTCGAGGGTGCGCGCGACCAGGCGGTTCTCCGGCTCGATCGCATCATATTGGCGCTGGGCGCGCTGCGCCTCGTAGCGGGCGCGCTCGATCCGCAGCCGCCAGTGGCGGTCGAGCGCCTGGCGCTCCTGCTCGAGCACGGCCAGCGCCGCCAAGGTGGTCTCGATGGCCGCCGGCTTGACCGCCTCCAAGAACAGCGCGCCCACGGCGCGGTCCAGGTGGGCGACGGGGAACGCCTGGCACAGGGGGACGGCGTAGTCGATCTGTGCCCGGCAGCACTGATAGCGCAGGTAATGACTGCCGTGGCTGACGCTCATCCGCCGCCCGCAGCGGCCGCAGGCCACGAGGCCCTGCAGCAACGCCCGGCCCTCGCGCGGCGCCCCACGTCGCTTGGCCGCGAAGTTGTAGAGATTGTCGCGCAGACGCTGCCGGTTCACGAGATACTGGTCGTGGCTGATGTAGGCCGGGTAGGCGCCGGGGACGACGATGTCCCACTCCTCCAGCGGCCGGCGCCGCTCGGCAACCACGGGCGGGTCGCCCGGGCTGACCTGCCGCTTGCGCCGGCCATAGACGAACACCCCGGCGTAGACCGGGCTGGTCAACACCTGCTGGATCATCTGGTAGGTGGGCCGGACCCAAACGATGCGGCCAGTCTCCGCTCCCTGCTGGATCAGGCGCGGCATCCTGAGGCCGTGCGCGGCCAGGTCGCGCTGCACAGCGCGCGCGTTGCGCAGCAAGGCAAAACGATCGAAGATCCGCGCCAGCACCGCGCGCACCTCGTCGTCGGGGTCGAGCACGACCGTGCCGTCGCCCAGGCGCCGATAGCCGACGGGCAGGCGCAGCGCGAGTTCGCCGCGCCGCGCCTTGTTGAGCAGGTTGCCGCGCATCCTGGCGCGCAGGATATGCAGTTCCGCGGCGAACAGGGTGCCCTTGACGCCCAGAAGAAGCCGGTCGTTCGGGTCCTGTGCGCAGTAGACGCCGTCCTCGTCGGCGATGAGCGTGCGAAACACCGCGCAGAGCTCGATCACGCGGTGCCAATCGCTGTTGCGACGTGACAGGCGCGAGACCTCGGTGACCAGCACGAGGCCAACCTCGCCCAAGCCGATCGCGGCGACCAGGCGCTGGAAGCCGGTGCGCACGTGACTGCTGGCGCCGGACAGGCCGAGATCCTCGTCAATGACCTCGACCTGCGGCGCCGGCCAGCCCATCTGCCGCGCCCGCTCGGCGAGCTGATACTGTCGGCGCGTGCTCTCCTGGTTGGCCTGCACTTGCCGCGGCGTCGACTGGCGCACGTAAACGACGGCGCGCAGGCTCAGGTGGCGTGGCTCGATCTTGGGCGAGATGGCGGTCATGGCACGGCCCTCCTGGCGCGTGCGCCCGTTCCCGCGCGGCCGGAAGCCGGCGTCGCAGCAGGTCGGTCCAGGGCAGGACCAGGTGGCGGTGCGTCTCGGGGCGAAAGCTGCTCCACAGCGGCAATGGCTGGGGACGCGAGTGCGGACCTGGGCGCACGGCGGGCCTCCAGAGCAAGGGATGGCGCGCCCCGTAAGGTGGCGACCAAGGCCGCCAGCGCTCGCAGGCTGCCCGGCGTGAAGACCAGCGCCGACGCCGCCGCGACCAGGGGAACGGCGCCGGCTGGCTCCGCGTAGCGAGCCGGCAGGAGCTGTCGGCCTCCGTCGAGGCCCTCGATCACAAGGTGAGGTTCGCCCTCGCACCGCAGGCGCCGCACCACCGCGACCCGTTGACCAGACAACGGGTGATGCGCCGCCGTCACCCGAACGCATTCGAGGTGACGGGGATGGCCCTGCTCAGTTTGATGGCTGAATGCTGACGGTGTGGAACAACAGTTGCCCGCCGACTTGGGCGAACGGCAGGTAGCCGAGCTCGTCGAGGACCACGAAGTCGAGACGGGTCAGGAAGTCGGCGAGGCGTCCCTGACGTCCAGCGCGGCCCTCAGCCTCGAGGCGGTTGACCAGGTCGACGGTGTTGAAGAAGCGCCCGCGCGATCCGGCACGGATGCAGCTTCGCGCGATCGCGATGGCCAAGTGCGTTTTGCCGGAACCGGTTCCGCCGACCAGGGCCGCGTTACGCTGTTGCGCGACGAAGTTGCCGCCGGCGAGATCGCGCACCAGGCTCTCGTCGATCGGCGTTCCCTTGAAGGCGAAGTCGTCGAGATCCTTGGCGAGCGGCAGCTTGGCGATAGTCATCTGGCACCTGATCGAGCGTGCCTGCTTCTCGGACATCTCGGCCTTGAGCGGGTCGCCGACGAAGCGCTGCGGTTCGTGCTTGCGCTTGATCGCCGCGGCCAGGGCCTCGTCACAGGCGCCCCTCATGCCGAAGAGCTTCAGCGTGCCCATCATGTCGAGGACTTCGGTCCGCTCCATGCTCATCGGCTCCTGAGCTGATCGTATCGGGCGCAATCGGCGGCGGGCACATGCCGAAGGGTCAGCGCATCCGGCGTGGCGATGACGGCGGTCGGTCCGGGATCGCGCTGCCGGGTGAGGATGTTGATGATCACGTCGGAGGAATGGACGCCTTCGGCCATCGCCTGCGCGCGGGCCGCTTCGACCGCCGGCAGCCCGTCGGTCAGCACGGCTGCCAGAATGGCGACCATCTGCCGGTCACCATCGTCAGATCCGGTAAGGCGACGCCGCACCCGCTCCATCGCCGCGGGCAGGATCCAGTCCCTGAACGGCGCGCCATTGCGCAGGGCGCCAGGCTTGCGGGCCAGCACCGGCACGTAATGCCAAGGATCGTAGATTGTCTCGCCCCGTCCATAGCGGCGGCGATGTTCCCCTACGGCGCGTCCGTCCTGACGGATGACGATCCGGTCGGCATAGGCGTGGATCTCGACAGGTCGGCCGACCGCCCCGGCGCTGACCGAGCACTTGTTTTTGTCGAAGCGGACCAGGCAGGTCTTCGACACCGAGGCCGCCAGCGCGTGGAAGCCGTCGAGGCGACCGCAGTGGGGAACCAGCTTTGGCCGCTCGTCCTCGAACACCTCCCACACTGTCTGCTCGGGGCGCTCCGGATGGGCATGCGCCTTGGCGTAGGCGATGCACTTGTCCAACAGCCAACCATTCAGTTCGTCGTGGCTGTTCACCCGCAGCCGTGGCGTGAGGAAGCGCTCGCGCACCAAGCCGGCCTGGCTCTCCACCTGGCCCTTCTCCCAGCCCGCGGCCGGTGTGCAGGCAACCGGGTCCACCAGGTGATGGGCGCACATCTGCAGAAAGCGGCGATTGTATTGCCGGTCCTTGCCGACAAACACCGCCTCCACCGCTGTCTTCATGTTGTCGTAGACGCCGCGTGTGCAGGCGCCCTTGAAGAAGGCAAACGCCCGCTCGTGGGCGTCGAACACCATCTCCTGCGTCTCGCGCGGGCAGGCGCGAACGAACATCATGCGGCTGTGGCACAGGCGAATGTGCGCGACCGTCACCGTCACCGTGACGCCGCTCATCAGGACGACTTCGTGGCTCCAGTCGAACTGGTAGGCCTCACCCGGCGCGAACGACAGCGGCACATACGCCTCGGCCGTCTGTCCGGCGTGCTGCCCGCTCCAAAGCCGGGCATAGCGGCGAATTGCGGCGTAGCCGCCGTCGTGGCCCAACCCTCGCCACTCCTCGAAGAGGCGAACGAGCGTCAGCCGTTCGCGCGTCCCGCTCTCGGCGTTCTTCGTCAGCAGCTTGTCCAGCTCCGCCTTCCAATGCCCGATCTTGGGACGCGGCTGAACCTCCCGCTCATACGAGAACGACGTCTCGCCCGACCGCAGCACCTTGCGAACCGTGTTGCGCGACACCTTCAGGTCACGCGCGATCTCCTTGATCGACTTGCCCCTGACGAAATGCTCGCGTCTGATCCGGCCGACCGTCTCCACAATCAGCATCCCCCACCGCCCACCTCGAACTGAAGCAGGCAGCCCAGCAGCCACACATTCAGGGGTCAAAATTGCACGCCGATCCCCCGGCTCAGGGGGTCAAAATTGCACGCCGAAACACACTATGTGCGAGGCAAGTGATGGCGCACCGGCGCAGAAAGCATGGATTGGGCGACGATAGCGAATCCAGCATCGACTAACGGTAGTTTGTTAATTCGGGAGATAGAGGTTGATCGGCTCCCCTGATCCGACGGCCTCAAGCAGCGTTGCGAGCGCAGGCGGTGGCGGTGCTTGCGCCCAGGCAGTCCAGCGGCGCGTGAGCCAGCGGAAAGGTGCCAGCCAGGCTTGCACCGCTCGCAGCGCCTGCGGCCAGGAGAGAGATTGCTTTGGACGGAGATTTTTTCCCCGTTCCGGCACGGCCGGCTCTCGCAGGCGTCAATCGCCCGCCAGCGGGGCGCGGCGCGGCCAAGTGTCCCTCGCGCGCGGCCTGCCACCAGCAGAAGCTGAATGCCGCGCATACCAGCGCCCAGTGCCGGCGGATGGCGGTGTCGCCGCGGACCTGGAAGTCCGCCCACCCGAGCGCGCCCTTCACGCACGTGTAGCCCTGCTCGGTCCAGTTGCGCCACGCATAGAGCTGGATGATCGCCTCGAGCGAGGCACCCTTGAGGTTTGAGGACAGATACCACGTCGTCTGCGATGGCAGGCGACGCCAGTCGCTGGTGACGCAGAGGGCGCGAAGGGCCTGGCGCGGGCCGAAGTGCAGAAACTTCAGCTCCGCCACCCACCAGCTCTCGCGGTGTCCGTCATGGAAGCGCCGTTTGACCCGCTTCCATGCAGCGCGGCGCAGATCCCTGACCGCCTCCGCAAAAGAATGGGCCTCCTCGGCCCGTGCCCACCCATGCCCCCCGGTGCTGCGATGGGCCAGGACATAGGGGATCTTGCGCTGCGTGAGCCGCCCCTCGAACTCAATGTTGTCCCCATAGAAGCAATCAGCGACGACGGCGCGGAAGGGAATGCCGGCCGCACGCGCCTGCTCAATGAGCGCGACGGCGATCTGCGGCTTGGTGCGAAAGCGCGGATCGTTTGGGCCACCGGAGAACCGGGACGCCGGCGTGTAGGGGGCAAGGTGCAATGGATAGTGCACCCGCCCGTCCGCCCAGAGGATGGTGACGGCGACGATGCCATTGTCGATCTTGCCGACCGAACCGAGATATTGTCGGCCGACGTGCTCGGTCGCCGTGCCGTCCTTCTTATCGCCGGTATCATCGAGCACGAGCACGCCGCCTTGATGGGCCGCAGTGGCTGCATCGCCCTGCAGCAGCGCAAGGCGCCGCGCGTTGAGCGCCGCTGCGCTCCAGTCGGCCTCCGAGAGAAAGTACTGCAGGCGCTGCACCTCGGGGCTCTGCGCCTGCGCCACCGGTTCCGCTCCGGCAAGAGCCGTGAGAGTCTTGTTGCGATCGCGCGGGGCGAGCAGTCCACTCAGGTAGTGACGAAAGCTGCGGCGCTGGCCGAGCGAACCGAGGAGCGCGTCAAACTGCGCCGCGAACGCCTCGAGCGGCCCCGGTGCAGGTGGACAAGGCTGACGGGCAGTCATCGGCGAGTCCCTCCCATGGTCTCATCGCATGCGCCACGCCCGAGTTTAACAAACTACCGCTAAGTGGTGCATCCGCTAAATGAGTGTAGCATTGGGCGACGCGGCGATGCCGAGGCGGCGCGGGCTGCGGTGCCGGCGCCGGCGCCCCCAGACAAACGGGTGCTTGTGCGCGTTCCAGGTACTCGGTCGCACGCCGGACGGCCTGCTCGATCTCCGCCCAGGCGTCGAACCGGCGCCCCTTCAGCGCCAGCGAGCGCAGCACCTTCCACCACGGCTCGATCAGGTTCAGGTAGGCCGCGTACTTGGGCTGGAACACGAACTCCCAGCGCGGGTGGGCGAGCGCGAACAAGAGCCCGTCGGTGCCGCTGTGCGTGTTGAGGTTGTCCATCACGGCGTAGACCCGCTCGACCGCGGGGCTGATCCAGCCCTCGACCCGCTCCAGGAAGTCGACCCAGTTCGCGGTGGTGCGCCCATCGCACGTCGCGGTGAACGCGGCGCCTGTCGCCGGGCAGAAGGCGCCGAACACGTAACCCGCGACGTCGCGCCGGCCGTAGTCGATCTCCTGCCTGGCGCGCTCCGCCCGCGGGCCGGCCGGCGCGACTACACGCTGGCCGGGATAGCTCTTGCTGGCTTGCGGCCTCATCTCGTCGAGGCAGACGACGACGCTGCCCGCGGGCGGGGCGGTGTAGAGCCGCTCGATCGCCCCCTTTTACGGGTGAAGTCCGGGTCCACCCGCGCGCCGAACCAAGTCTCTTCCTGGCGCCACTTGAGACCCTCGGCGAGCAGGACCTCGCTGACCCGGCTGCGGCGCATGCCGACGCCGCGTTCGCCCAAGTAGGCGACCAAGCGGTCCAGCGTCCACGAGGCAAACGGCAGGTCCAACTCAGCCGGGCGGCTCAGGGCAGCGGTGATGACCGCACTCCGCTCTTCGGTGGAGTAGGTGGGGGGCCGTCCCGAGCGCAGGTCCTCTTCCAGCCCCTGCAGGCCGCGCGCGTTGAACCGCTTGAGCCAGAACCGGACCGTGGCGCCGCACAGGCCCATCCGGGTCGCGATCTCCGGCGCACTCAGGCCATCGACCGCGTGCCGCACGATCTGGGCTCTGCGGACCAGCCCAGCACCGAGCATGCGCGAGCGCCCCATGTGCGCCAGCCCGTGCGCTTCCTCATCGCTCAACGCGCGCACCCGAATGGTCATCGCGACATCCCCAGGCAGAACTACCGCCTGCCTCAACGCCTCGGGCTCAAGAAAGTCGCAGTTAACTTGCCGGATGCACCACTAAGTAGGTAGCCAGAAGTTCTGTAGCGGTTTCCTGAGCCAGAAGCGTTTTGAACTCATGCTTGCCTTGCGACGTGCGTGGCGTGGTGTCAGGCCCTTCACCCAGGCGGCGGCATCGGCAGCCAGCACATCGATGGTTTGGGCCTGCCGATTGGCGGCAATGAGCCGCTTCAGTTCGCGCCAGAGCTGATCCATCGCGTTCAGCTCCGGTGCCTGTTTGGGAAGCCACAGCATCCGGATGTTGAGCGCCGTGGCCAGCGCCTGCGTTTGGTGGCCGGTATGCGCGCTGGCCCGGTCGACCAGCAGCCAGATCGTGCCAGCCCGGCGATAGCGGCGGCGCAACGCGGACAGGAAGGCCCGCGCGTCCTCGCCCCCCGCGTGCCGACGGACAAGCACGACCCGGCGCGCGGTGCGCAGGTCGATGGCGCCGAACAGCACCCGTTTGGCATTCGCACCTGTGATCGGCACCGTGGCCTGTGTTCCCTTGAGCGCCCCGGCCGCGCGCAGAGGCGGAAAGAGCCGCAGCAGCGTCCAATCGGCGCACAGCAGAACGTCGCCCGCTCGCCACCCGGCACGCAACCGCCGGATCAACGCCCCTTTTTCTGCGCCAGATGGGCCGCGCGCCCCGCATGGACGTAGCGCGGTCGCTTCCAGCGGTATCCAGCCTCATGCAGACGACGCCGCAGCGTGCGGCCACTGACCGAGACGCCGTGGCGCTGACGCAAGTGGTGGGCCAACAGCGGCACCGTCCAGCTCGTGGCCCGATAGCCGCAGACACGCGGGTCGCGGGTCAGCGCGGCCGCCAAACGCGGTCGCGTCAGCGCGGGCGCCGCACGCGGCCGCCCGCTGCGCGTCCGGTCCGCCAGGGCGGCGGCATCATGGTCCGCCACGTAGCGTGCAACCCATCGCTGAACGCTCAGCCGCGCCGTGCGCACCCGCCGGGCCGCTTCGCTGATCGAGTGCCCTTCAGCAACCAGCAACACCGCCTCAAGGCGGCGATACAGCCGAACCTCGCCCGCCACCGACAAGGCACGTGCAAGCCGCCGCCGATCGGCCAAAGCAAAGCGCCTTGCCGTCGACGTCTCACATCCACCCATGCCCACCACTGTGGTGAGCTCGCCTGACTGATACAAGATTTCTGGCTACCTACTTAGGCTTGCAGTGAGAAGCGGGTCCTGAGGGGAGAAGCGTGTGACTAGGATCTCATCGCGCCTTGGTTGGCTCGCAAGCTTTGGTGCCGTCAACCTCCGGAGAGCAATGATGCGATGCGGCGTAGCGGCCGGCCGGTGTTCTTCGTGCTCTCGGCCGTGCGAGCGCTGATCTATGTGTTGGACGTCAAGAAGTCGGTCTTGAACAACTCCCAATGCATTGATCTGGTTCAGCAATCCGCCGAATTGGACGCTGTGGAATTGCACGGTTTGGTTGGCCTCGGCGGCAAACCCTGCGATTCTCGCGACCATGAAGCACCGTCCCCGCCCAGCCGAACAGGATGACCTGCGGCGGCCGCGCCTGGTCGACATGATCGATGGGCAGCACGAGTTGGTCCGGCTGGCGGCGCTGATCGACTGGTCCTGGTTCGAGGAACACTGGGCGGGCTTCTTCCCCTCCCCGGAGGGGCGGCCCGCCCTCCACCCTCGTCTGGTCGCAGGCCTGATGTACCTGCAGCACGCCCACGGCCTCTCCGACGAGGCCGTCCTCGCCCGTTGGGTGGAGAACCCGTACCTACCAGCACTTCACCGGCGAGGTGTTCTTCCAGCACCGGCTGCCCCTTCACCCCTCCTCGCTCAGCCGCTGGCGCGGCCGGATCGGCGAAGAGGGCGTGGAGTGGCTGCTGACCAAGACGGTCGAGGCAGGCCGGGCCTCGGGGGCCGTGAAGCCGCGCAGCCTCTCCGAAATCGTGGTGGACACCACCGTCATGGAAAAAGCCATCGCTCACCCGACCGACAGCCGGCTCTACGAGACGGCCCGTCGCTCCTTGGTGACGCTGGCGCAGAAGGTCGGGATCCGGCTGCGGCAAAACTACAACCGCAAGGCCCCGCGTCTGGCCGCCCAGGCCGGGCGTCACGCCCATGCCCGGCAGTTCCGGCGCATGCGCAAGGCGCTGCGCACGCTGAAGGGCTACACGGGACGCGTCCTGCGCGACACCGGCCGCAAGCTCGGCACTGTCCCCCAGGGGCAACTCCGGAGGCGGATCGAGGCGCGCATGGCACTCGTCACCCGCCTGCTGCGGCAGACACCCAAGAGCCGGAACAAGATCTACGCCCTGCACGAGCCGGAGGTCGACTGCATCGCCAAGGGCAAGGCGCGGGTGCGCTACGAGTTTGGCACCAAGGTCAGCGTCGCCACCACCCTCGCCGAGGGCTTCGTCGTCGGTATGCGCTCCATGCCCGGCAACCCCTATGACGGGCACACGCTCGGCGAGGCCCTCCAGCAGGTCGAGACCCTGACGGCTTGCCGCCCCAGCCTCGCCGTGGTCGACCGCGGCTACCGCGGCCACGGCGTGCAGGGCACCAGGGTGCTCATCAGCGGCTCACGGCGCGGCATCACGCCGAGGCTGGCCAGGCTCCTCAAGCGCCGCAGTGCGATTGAGCCCGAGATCGGCCACATGAAGACCGATGGCCGCCTCGCCCGCTGCGGCCTCAAGGGCCTGCTCGGCGACGCCATCTTCGCCGTCCTCTGCGGCTGCGGGCACAACATCCGCAAGATCCTCGCCCACCTCCGGGCGCTTTTGACGGCTCTCCTCGCCAGCCTGCTCCAGCTTCACCCGCGCGCAGACGCCACCTGGTTACCTGCCAGCCAGCCTGAACGAGTTATTCAAGACCGACCAAGAAGCCCGAAAGGAGCTGATCAAAGGAGAATCGGAGGATGTCACCGTTCCAAGAGATCATGGATGCATTAGAGGGCAATGCGGCGGCGGCGTTCAGGGGGATCTCTACCGACCTCGAGAAGCAGGTCTTTCCCGCGCTGGCCGCTATCGCTAAAGCGGTCGTCGCGATTGGCGAGGATCTGGCTGCTGACGAGATCTCTGAGAACCGCGCACGAACTCGAGCTCCAGATGGCACGCAATGCCGCGGAAGCTTGGATTGTCGGCTTCGTCGAGGCGACGCTCGAACGCGTGCAAGAGGCCGTCAACGCCGTGCTGAAAGCAGCTGCCTCGGTGATTGGCAGGGTGATCGGCTTCGCGATTATCTGAAGGCTGAGCATCCGCTGCTTGGACCTCGGCTGCGCCCGACACGCTGTCTGTAACACCCGATACTCTCAATCAGCATGCCGATGGTTGCGGTTATCCAATACTGTTCAGATAAGTGGGTAGGCGAATGGGGGCCGCTCCTCACGAATCCCCTCATTCTGACCTGTCCCGGGTCTGGCCGCGATTCGCGCGGGTTTTGTAATCCCGCCGACGGGTTGTTCGTTGGGTGGATGGTATGGGCAAACGGGGTCGGATGGGCACGCGCCGAGAGGATGTTCGCGCCTTCATTGGCGATCTGTGCCGGATCATCCGCCGACAGACCGCCGGCTGTTTGCTCCAGGTGCTGCAGACGCATGGCGATATGTCGGGTAGCCGGGCCTCGTTGCCGAGGCCCGGCCCCCTCAGAACCGGACGTGACGATTGCTCGTCATCCGGCTCAAGCCTCTGCCGGTAGATCCGATCCTGCAATCGCCTCACGACGGCTTCCGTCGCGGTCCAGTCGATGTCGGTCCACGCCGTCTGCCCCCGCTCGCCGGTCTGTTCGGTTCGCACCGTCTAACGTCTCCAGCGATTCAGGCGCTGCACGTCCTCCCAACCGTCGAGACCATGGCGGAAGTCGGCGCCCTTTCGGGCCGGGTATCCCCTCGTCGCCGAGGCCCTGTCCGCCCCATTACAGGGCGGCCTTCGCTTGCTCCGCCGCTCCTCTACCCCCTCCGCCATCCCCGCCCTTGCGGTCGGGATACCGCCACCTCACGGCGGCGGGACGAATGGGGCTTACCCTGTTGTCCAATGTGGAGAAGCGGATGGGGCGGCTGCGTCCTATAGTCCGGCGGGTCGTGTCGCCACCGTCGTCGAGGGTTCCACTCGACGAGCCGACCCGCATGCCATTTTGGCCCCGGCCTGTCAGCACCTTTGGCCGGTCTTGGATGACGGACCTTAACCACGGACGTTCACTCGCGTTCAGCCTGCCATCCTCTGCTAGGCCGCCTCCGGCTTGGTGCTGCCAGATTGAGGCCGTTGTCCCCGGAGCTTCACACGTCGGATTGCTCCTTCGCATGTCCGGATAGCAGCACTTGGGTGGACAAGGTTTCCTCACGAAACACTTCAACATCGAACCTTGCGGGCTGCCGGGGCGGTATTGACCCCGGTAGCCCTCAGGTCGCACGAAACCAGTCCAGCATCGGTGTTTCGGTGACACCAGCATCAGCGAGAATGTGCCGCAGACCGGAGCACCCGTCGGTGAAGGCTGTCAACACTGTGTCCGCGGTTCGCCCGACGGCATCGAGGTTCCGGCGGATCAGCACCTTGAGGTCCGTATCCGCCTTGGCGACGGCGCCAAACACCTGTCGGCCGCCAGACGCCGTTTCGACATTGCCGACCCGTACCTCCAGATGCCGTTCGCCGTCCCCACAGCTGCGGATGAAGGTCGAATCCAAGGTCACCGTAATCGCTGGTGCCGCTGTATCAGGCCGCACCGCGGCCCGGTCCCGAAGGTCCGCACCGATTTTTAGGGTGTGACCGCGCAACGTCTCCGGATCGTTGCCGGTGGACACCGGGAACATCTGCGTCAGCACGTCAGCGGCCACACGATAAGTCATCAAGGCGGAGAGATGCGCCTGGATCTGATCCAACTCCGGCGTCGAGCGGCAATGCGATGGCCAACCATGACCAGCTTCGTGTCCGCCGCATCCAGCACAGCGAAACCGCGGAAGCCGCACCGTAACCTGGCCGAACAGTGTCGCGACCACATGATCTCGGTAATCCTTCACCCGGCAGACGCGGCCACAGCTTCGGCAATCAGGCCGCCGAATGGCGTGGCCTCTAGCCTGTGCGGCAACCATCTCCTGTTGAAGGCCTGCCAGCAACAGCTTCCCTTCGGCCAGGGTCAGACCCAAACTGGCGATATCGCCGAGATCGTCGGGCCGGTTGATCGTCATGACGTCGGCAGACTGTTTCTCACCGCCAGCCCCTTCTTTCACCAATCTTATAATCCACGCCACGCATCCACTCCCGGCCAGAGACCAGACACGAAAATATCGCTTCGGCGCTCGCACCCCCAATCTCCAGGCAGTCTCCACAGCAACATCCTATATGACGCATTTAATTCGCGTCAGACCCTAAGCATGCATCAAGTGGCTGGCCGCAGAGGCGCTGTGCGAACCCTTGAGGGGCATTCTGGGCGCTTGGGCGGCCTTGATTATCTCTCCTCAGGCCTCCGCCCAGACACAATGACCCGACATTCCCGTGACCCGCACCGCTGGCACCGCAGGGGTAGCCGGATCAGCGGCGTGCCGGCGTAGCGCTCGGCCAGGATCTTGAGGTCCAGCTCCTGGGTGCTGAGACACTTCAGGCAATGTGCGGAGACGCAGCAGTCGGCGACCAGCGCAGTGCGGACGGTGGCGAGTCCCTCGGTCACGCCCCCAACACGCCCGCCAGCGCCCGCGCGATCTCGTCGACCCGCGCCCGCGCCGCGTCCGGGTCGTTCTCGTCTGGCAGGGGGCGGACAGTGTCGAGGATGCCGGTCAGGGACATCGATGTCGCGCCCCAGCGCGCGAGCGCCATCCGGCTCATCTCCTGCCACAGCCCCGTGTGCATCGTTTCATAAGATCTAAACGAAAGCCTCCAGGATCTCGCGGGAGCTGGCGAATACCTGTTTGTGCGCCGCGCGCTGTATTTCGCGGTTGAGGCTTTGCACCTGTTCGGTGGACACCTGGCCCGGGCGGAAGCCCGTGAGTTCGTCCGCTTCATCCAGAATGACGGCGAGCCGTGGGCTCACCGGGTAGTAGAACGCCAGCAGTCGCGACATCTCACCCGGAGGCGGAGCGAGCAGATTTACGGTCGGCTGGTCTCCGGTGATGAAGGGCGTCCCGGTGTCATTTTCCAGCAGTATGAGTGGGCGCTTGTCGTGTTCGAGGAGCAACCTGGCCCCGACGTTAGCCGCGGCAGAATGATAGATGACGTTCCAGCACCGCTCTGCGCTAAACCCGCTGGACCTCTCCGATGTGTCGGAGAGCATTTTCTCGCGTATCGCTTTAGTGCGGAGATACTGCAAGCTCAGAAAATGAGTGAATTGCCCACATAGATCGGGATCACGATAAAAGCTGAGATCCTTGCGCCGGAGGGCATCAAAAACAGGCATGATGCTGCCTTCAAGCCGCGCGTGAAGGTTCTCTTCGGCCGTGATCATATACTTGTCGATGTAGGCGGCAATGGCTGAGTTGCTGGCTGATAGCTCCTTCAGACGACCAGGCCAGCCAAACATGATAATGAAATTCTCGACCACTGCCTTCGCCGCTGGCGGGCTATCCTTGAAGAATAACCGGATGGCCCGGATATCGGCGTCGGTTAGCGTGTGCAGCTTATAGAAATCGCGCTGAACCGCGACGTTGGCGACGTTCGGGGTGAATATCTTGCCGTCTTGCAGGCAAAAGATTTTCTTACCTGTCGCCCATGCTTCCAGGTAGCTCCGCCAAACGTGGTGCTGCCGTCGCGTGACAGTCATTGACTTATTGACTCTAGATCACGCCGCGATCTTCAGGGCGGCGTCCCACCCCTTCACGTCGGGCTCGGCGCCTCGCCCCTCTAGCAGCACGTGGCGGGAGGGCTTCCACCGCAACCGGATCAGCCAAGCCGTCACCGTGGCGCTGTCACGCTGGGCACAGTTCCATCTCGACGTGCCCCTTCACCCCTGCCCCCTTTTGTACGGCGGCAAAGATCTTCGCCAGGTTGCTCGCGGTCGGGTTGCCGCGGGGACCGACCATGTGCATGAGGCTCTTTTCAGCGATGCCCGTCGCCTCGGCGATCGCGGCAAATCCAGCGGTCGCGTTGATCACGTCGCGGAGCAGGGACCGGCACCCCTCGTGGTCGCCCTCCAGGAAAGCGTCCAAGGCCTCCTGCACGAGGGCCGCTTTGAACTCGGGATCCCGGCGGGCGCGGTTCACCACTGTTTCCCGGAAGTCGCGGGTGAGTGGGGCCATGATGTGCTCCTATCGCTTCCTCTTTTTGTAGTCGGCCCAGCGCGCCTGGGCCGTGGCTATGTCTCTTGACTGACCGACCTTGGTGCCGCCGCCGACAAGGATCACCAGCTCGTCCCCGTCCAGGCCGAAATAGACCCGGTACCCCGGCCCGTAATCGATTCTCGCCTCGAAGACGCCCTCCCCCACCGGCTTCACGTCGGGCCTGAGCCCCCGCTCGACCTTGTCGATGGTCCTCCTAGACTCTGGCGGCGGCGCGCGCCTCTAAGGTCTCGAACCAAGCCCCGAAGGGGCTTTTCCCGTCGGGCGTCTGATATTCACGTATCTGGGCCACTCGCTTAAGTAACACTTGTGGCACTTCGCGGCAAAGCGATAACGTGATGACGTGAGACCTTCATCAAACGATGATGGAAGAACGTCATCACGTGACGACGGGACAAGCTGATGCCTGGAGTAACCGGTCGGGTTCTGCTGGTCTGCAAGCTAAAAAGCGGCTCAGGGGCCACCACGACCTGTCGGGAGTTGTGCGCCGCCGCGTTGCGGGCCGGGCAAAAGGTCGCGCTGATCGATCTCGATGGCCAGGCGGGGTTGTCTCGATGGTGGAACCGCCGGACAGCGGGGGAGGGGGAGCGGCCACCGGCCCCGGACCTCCTACAACTCGCCGCCAGCCAGATCCCCGGCGCCGCGACGGGGCTGCGCGGCCGCTACGACCTGACTGTGGTCAACTCCCCGCCCTCGGGTTCACGAGACGATCCGCGCCGTCGCCGCGGCGTCCGACCTCGCGCTGGTGCCGGCCCGACCGACCGTGGACGACCTGGACGCCGTGGGGCCGATCGTCCGGCTGCTGCACGGGGTTGTCGACTACGGGTTCGTGCTGACCCAAGTGCCGCCGGCACGAGGGTCGCGGGACGGGGCGGAGGCCCTGGGGCGGCTGGCCACCCGGGCGCCGGTCTTCGGGCGGACGACCTTTCGGTCGGCCTACAGCCGTCCGCCGGGGCAGGGGATGACCGGCTTCGAGGAGGGGGGCGCTTCCGCGCAGGAGATTGGCGAGCTCTACACCCAGGTTATCGCCCGGCTTAGGATGTCATAACGTGATGACGGCATGACGGCATCAAGGAAGCACGTGACCACGGAAAGCAGGAGCTGACCCTTTGGCCCGAGGCAAGCCACTCCTCCCCGACGACCTCGACCTGGACGCCAGGCGCGCCACGCCCGGCGCGGCGCCACGGCCGCCGTTCCTGCACGAGCGCGCCGAGCCCGCCGCACCGCCGGCGCCGTCTCCACCAACCCCCGCCGCAGGCCAAGGCCTGAAGGACAAGGCCGTGGCGACCACGCTCTATCTCCTGCCGGCCGACCACGTCCGCCTCCGCCGCATGGCTCTGGAGCGAAACGTCTCATTCCAGACCCTCATGCTCGACGCGATCGACATGCTGTTGGACCGCCAGGGCGAGCCGCCAGTCAGGCGGTGGGAGACACGGCGGAAGGTCAGGTAGGGAGTGGCGAAGCAAAGAGCGGTGTCCGATAGCGTGCGCGCTGTCGGTGCCAGTCCAATCCTCTGGGTAGCGCTTTCCCTTGGGGCGCTTTTCTGGCGTGGTTCAAAAAGTGCCAGATACCGTTGGCGAAGTCGGCAGTCGGTGTGACGGTGGCGGAGTTGGATGGATTTCCTGTCCGGAGGGAGGCCACCTGCCATGTCGCTCCGCCCACAGCAGTCAATCCCCCCGTGCCCGACGACACCGCCCGCATCGCCCGGGCCGCCTTCCGGCGCGGCAACCCGTATGTGCTCCTGCGTGACCAGCTCGGCGCCGTGTTCGACGACGCTGGCTTCGCCGATCTCTACCCCGCCCTCGGGCAGCCCGCTTACGCTCCGTGGCGCCTCGCGCTGGTCACGCTCATGCAGTTCCGCGAAGGGCTGAGCGACCGACAGGCGGCCGAGGCGGTGCGCAGCCGGATCGACTGGAAATACCTGCTCGCCCCCGACCTGACCGACGCCGGTTTCGACCACAGCATGCTGTGCGAGTTCCGCGACCGCCTGCTCCGGCACAAGGCCAGCGAGCGCCTGCTCGAGCGCGTGTTGGGCGCGGCCCGCGACGGTGGCTTGCTCAAGGCACGAGGGCGCCAGCGCACGGACAGCACGCACGTGCTCGCAGCTATCCGCACGCTGAACCGTCTCGAGCTGGTGGGCGAGACGCTGCGGGCCGCGCTGAACGCCATCGCCGTGGTCGCACCCGACTGGCTGCGCAGCATCGCCCCTCTGGACTGGCACGAGCGCTACGACCGCCGGGTCGAGGACATGCGCCTGCCCGAGAGCGGACCCAAGCGGGAGGCCTACTTCGTCCAGGCCGGGGCGGACGGCTTCCTGCTGCTCGACGCGCTGGACGGGGCCGGCGCGCCGCCGGACGCGGCCGCGCTGCCCGCCGTTGCCGTGCTGCGCCGCGTGTGGGCGGAGGCCGGGAAGGTTCCGCCGGCGCAGCCGGTGGAAGCCGGCCGGAGGGGCGCCACTTCGAGCGGGCGCAGGGCGGTCCGGATGGGTCAGCGCCGCAAGGCGTCCAGCCGCGGGCGCTACAGGCCCGCGGTCCGGGCGACCGCGTCGAGTCGCCCTATGACATCGACGCGCGGTTCCGGACCAAGAGAGAGGTGACCTGGGTTGGCTACATGGCCCACTTCACCGAAACCTGCGACAAGGGCGCGCCGCACTTGGTGGTTCACACCGACACCACGCCGGCCAACGTGCACGAGGCGATGCGAACTGAGCCGATCCACGCTGCGCTCGTCGCCAAGAACCTGGCACCGGCCGAGCACCTCGTCGACGCCGCCTATGTCAGTGCCGGGCACCTGGTGGGCGCCCGCGAGCGCTACGGCATCGACCTGGTCGGCCCGCCGCGGCGCGATGTCAGCTGGCAACGGCAGAGCGAGGACGCGTTCGGCGTCAGCGACTTCGTCGTGGACTGGGAGCGTCGGCGCGTGCGCTGCCCGGAAGGCAAGGAGAGCACGCACTGGGGCGAGTATGTGGCCAAGGGACGCGGCCCCTGCGTCAAGGTCGGCTTTCGCCGGAGCGACTGCGCAGCCTGCCCGTCCCAGGCGCGATGCACGCGCACGCAAGGACATGGCCGCAGGCTGACCCTGCATCCGCGCCCTGAGCACGAAGCGCTCGCGCTGGCTCGGGCGCGCGAGCAGAGCGAGGAAGGACGGCAACTCTATGCCCAGCGCCAGGGCATCGAGGGCACGTTCTCACAAGGCGTGCGCGCCTTTGGCTTGCGTCGGGCGCGCTACCGCGGTCTGGCCAAGACCGGCCTGCAGAGCGTGGCCACGGCTGCGGCGCTCAACCTCGACCGGCTCGGGGCCTGGCTCACGAAACGCCCGCTGGCTCCCACGCGCATCTCACGCTTTGCCGCACTCGCAGCCTGACCGCCGACTTCGCCAACGGTATCGTGCCATTTCCAGGTAACACCGGAAATCGATAGAGCTTTGATGGTAAAGGGATTTCTCGTTTTGGGTGTTACCTGATTTGAACCACGCCATGCAACACGCTGCCCCGAGGTTCCAGATCCTATCTGCGCGGCAACTTCTCTGACACTGAGGGGGACGGAAGCGAGACGCTGTAGGATGTGCTCGCCGCAGCCGAGCCGACACTGCTCGCCGATTTCACCGCCGGCCTGCGCCGCGATCTCAAGGCCGTGCAGGCCGCGGTTGACCTCCCCTGGACCACAAGCCCGGCCGAAGGGCAGATCAACCGCATTAAGACGATCAAGCGATCGAGGTATGGGCGTGCAGGCTTCACTCTCCTCCGTGCACGCGTCCTCCATGCCGCATGACCCCGCAACGACAGCACGGCAAGTGCGGGAGAACCCTTAAATTCCCCTCTTGCCAGGGCACAATTGTGGGTTGCACATTGGTGCTTCCACAACCCCAGTGTGCAGGCTTACTATAGCAGATCGGGTGTTCGGATTCGAAATTGAATTCTTCACGTCTTACGGCTTTAGCGATATCCTGCCTATTAGATCACGGGAGGGCTAAAATACATTCCCTGCGTTGTCAAACGTTAGTATAAAACCGAAGATATTGAGGCGTCCAGGGGGATTAGGAGAGAGATGATATGGGCCATCTAATGTGATCCACGGTTGTTGCGGGTCTTGCCGATTTGCACGTATGGAACCTCCTGTATGCATTTTCTCTTCGGAAATAGATTACCAGCCGACATAGCCGAAAGGCCAGCCCTGTGGGCACTCGATGTTAGGAAATGGGCCAGTTTTAGCGACGCCCTCCGAACCGCAAGCAACTACCCCGCTCAACGATTTCCAAAACGCTTGCAAGGTGGAAATGTCCGATTTGTCACGAGAGCGGGTCTAAAAATTCTGAAATTAGTGGAAATATGTGTTGAGCTCAGGGCGCGACTAAAAGTAGTCCAACGAATCGCCAATAATTACAAAGGGCCTCATGGTTTTAACCTTCATAGCGGGTGTGAAAACCGCGAAAAAGTGCCTCTAACCTGCATTTCTCATCGGCGACCACGAGCGGTATCTCGCGCAATAATTTGCAGGCATCGTCCTTACCGCGCCGGGCGAGCGTAACCTGAGCGCGCGCAGAAAAGCATAGTGTTTTTCATCACCGAGCGACCAGAGCGGCTAAGTATAGGCCAAAGCATCTGATACGCCGGAACGGATGAACGTCTACCAAAACAGTAGGAGCCCACCATGAAGTTAGCATTCTTCACGCTCGCGACCATCCTCGAGGAGAAAGGCACTCATCTGCTGATCGCACGAGGGGACCGCTTCGCCGTCATCGAGCGGCGGAACAACTGCCTCTATAACTGCCATGACGGCAAGCGCGACGGAATTGCCGCGGACGATCTCTCGGCCATCGCGAAGATCGTGGACGAGGCCGACTGGGTGGACGAGGCGGTAGGCCGGAGGGCGTTCAACGAGGCCGGGTCCCGAGGCACGGATCTCGCGGAACGCATGCGGTGAGCCGGCCGTCGTGCCACGGAAGAGGGTGCCGCTATAGGGCGGGTGCTGGATTCAGTTGCACATTGGTGCTTCCACAACCCCAGTGTGCAGAAGCCTCACTTCCCCTTGACATACCGCTGCAGCGTCCAGCGGGAGATACTGAACGAGCGGCAGATGTCAGGTATCCATCCGGGCAGGAGCACGGCGGTATGGCAGTGCGGTATGGCAGTCAGGCGGCCTGTGCGATGTTGCTGGGTTGCTTGCGCCAGTTCCAGGGCAGCAGCTCGTGCAGCCTGGAGGCGGGGTGATCGGCGATCCGGGCCAGGACATCGGCGAGCCAGGCGCGCGGGTCCACCCCGTTCAGCTTGGCGGTGACGATGAGCGAATACATGGCTGCGGCTCGCTCGCCGCCGCGATCACTCCCTGCGAACAGCCATGACTTTCGTCCGAGCGCAATCACTGGGTCATTCTGCCCATATCGGAGAAGAGGTAGGAGTTCACTACCACTGGCATGCGCTTTATGGGCGCCGCGTCCGCCGGTATTACGGCGAGAAGCGTGCTGGCACTGACGTGGTCGTCGTTGAAGGTAAGCCCGGCGTGGCAATTGCCGTCGCGGCGTGGATGCTGGATCGGGCCACCTGCGCGGGACTGGAGCTCGGCGAGCCTCAGGTATCGGTCCTGGCGCTGGTGGAACTGGATCGGCTGCTGAAAGCTCAGGGACTCAGGCGAGTGGTCTCGAATGACGCAGGCGTCGTCGAGGAGGCTCGCAATGAGAAACACGTTACAGCCGCTTACAGTCGTCAAGCCACCACTCCAGCTCATCATGACGCTGGGGTCGCACGAGTTGACGGGCGTAAGCGAGACCGAGCGCCGCGCCATGGTCGAGCGCCTTGCGCATTTGATCCTGCAGGCAGCCGGAGGGGAGATCAAGGAGATCAGCAATGACGAATGCTGATCTGCTGCCGCCGGCACTGTTGAAGCGCAAGGCCGTGGTTTACGTCCGCCAGTCCACTCCAGCCCAGGTTCAGCTCAATCGCGAGAGCCAGCGTCGCCAGTACCAGCTCGTCGAGGAGGCGCGACGGCGCGGCTTTCAGAACATCGAGGTCATCGATGACGATCTGGGCCGTTCAGCAAGCGGAACCGTGGCCAGACCTGGGTTCGAGAAGCTCGTCGCCTGGCTGTGCGCCGGCGAGGTCGGGGCTGTCCTGTGTTTCGACGCCTCCCGCCTCGCTCGCAACGGCCGGGACTGGCATCACCTACTGGAGCTTTGCGGCCTGGTCGAGGCCCGCGTGATCGATCTCGACGGCGTCTACAACCCCTGCCGCCCGAACGATCGGTTGCTGCTGGGCATGAAGGGCAGCATCAGCGAGTTCGAGCAGGGCATCTTGCGCACGCGCATGTACGAGGCCGCCCGCTCCAAGGCGCGGCGGGGCGAACTGCGCATCTCCGTGCCGATCGGCTACACGTGGCATCGCGAAATCGGCTTGGGGTTTGACCCGGATACGCGCGTTCAAGAGGCCGTTCGGCAGATCTTCAGCCGCTTTCGCCAGCTCGGGAGCGCTCGTCAGGTTCACTTGGCGCTCCGGCGGGAGCACGTGCATTTTCCGCGCCCGTCGGACGGGCGGAAGCTGGTCACGTTCGATTGGACGCCGATCAGATATCGCAACGTGATCTCGGTGCTGAAGAACCCCTTCTACGCCGGCGCCTACGCCTACGGCAAAAGTGAGCACCGAACAGCGATCGTCGACGGTCGGGCCCGCAAGACCTACGGCCACCATCGCCGTCTCGACGAGTGCGAGATCCTTCTGAAAGACCATCACGAGGGCTATATCGACTGGGCGGAGTACGAGCGCAATCAGAGGCAGCTCGCCACCAACGCCTATGGTCGGCCCGATGGAGCCAAGTCCGGTCGCGGCGGACGCTCCCTCTTGGTCGGGTTGATGACCTGCGGCCGATGCGGACGCCGTTTGAAGGTTGCCTATCGAGGGCGCTATCCTTACCCGGTCTACCAGTGCGCCGCCGAGACGGCGATTGGGACGCCACGGTGCATGTGCTTCGCCGGTCAGCGCGTCGATACGGCGTTTGCTCGCGAGCTCATCCGGGTCGTCCAGCCGATGGCGATCGAATCGGCGCTGGTGGCAGAACGGGTGCATATGGACGGCCGGCGCGAACAGCAACGCATTCTCGAACTGGAGCTGCAACAGGCCCGGTACGAGGCATCCTTGGCCGAACGGCGATACGCCGCCTGCGACCCGGATAACCGCTTGATCGCCGTCCAGCTTGAGAAGAGCTGGGAGGCCTCTCTGCGCCGCGTCGGCGAGTGCGAGGCCCGGTTGGAGGTGGCGAAGACGCCCACCCCGATGACGCCTATTCCCGACTTCACCAGCCTTGCTGAAGATCTCGATGCGGCCTGGTCGTCGCCGGCCGTCACCATGCGCACGCGTCAGCAACTGGTGCGAGCGCTCGTGAACGACATCACCGTCGACATCGATGAGGCAGGCCGCGAGGTCGTTCTGACGATCCACTGGAAAGGCGGTCGCCACTCCGAGTTGCGACTGCGCAAGCCGCAATCGGGTGAGCATGAGTGCGTCACCTCCGACGACGCGCTGGCCGTGATCGAGAGCATGGCCAGCCGTTGGTCCGACGAGAACATCGCCGCCACCTTAAACCGGATGGGGCTGCCGACTGGACAAGGCAAGACGTGGACGGCGCATCGGGTCAGCTCGATTGGCGCGTCCGAGGCATCCACGCTTATAGATCCGCGGACAAAAACGGAGAGTGGCTCACGCTGACCGAAGCCGCAAAGGCGTGCGGCGTCACCGCCCACCGTATCCGTCGGCTGATCGAGGCCGGCGTGCTGCCGGCCGCGCAAGTCGTGCCGGGCGCGCCCTATCAGATCAAGGCCGCCGACCTCTGTGACGTGCGGGTCGTCAAGGCGATCGGGCGCAAAGGCCGCCCGTGTCAGCCGTCGCCAGAAAACCAAGTCCCAATGTTTCCAGAGACTTGAAGAAGAGGTGTACAATGAACGGACCATCGCGATACCGCGCAGGGCGCGTTCTGCGGCGTTGTTCGTCAGATCGATCCGACCATCCTCGAGGAAGCGGCTGAACGTCTCCCAGCGCCGGAGCATATAGTCGAGTGCTTTCGCGACTTCGGCGTGGCGTGACATCTTGCCGCGGACGGCACGCATCCAAGTCTCGAGTGCGGTGACCAGGGGCTTCACATGCCGCTGGCGCACGGCGCGGCGCCGCGCGGCCGGCAGACTGTTGATCGCGCGCTCGACATCGAAGATGGCATCGATCCGCCGCAGCGCCTCAACGGCCAGTGGCGCCTTCGCGAGGTTGGCCAAATCGAAGAGTTTGCGACGGCCATGCCCCTCCGCTGGCATTCCACTCGCTTCGCGAGTGGAACCTTGGCCAGCTCCGCCCAACACCCTGCCTCGGTGATCGGGCCCGGCTTGCGTCCGAGATGGCAGAGGTCATTGAACCCGGCATAGGCGTCGGCCTGTAGCACGCCGGCATACCCGGCCAAGTGTTTGTTCGGATGCTCCGCCGTGCGGTCGCGCGAGTAGTAGAACACCGCCGCCGGAGGCGCGGGTCCGGCGAACGGTCGGTCGTCGCGCACATAGGTCCATAGTCGGCCGGTGATGGTCTTGCCCTTCGCCAACACCGGCACCGTCGTGTCATCGCCGTGGATGCGCTCGGCCGCCATCACGTGCGCGCGGATCAGCGAGATGAGCGGCGCCAAGCTGGCCGTGCAGGCGCCGACCCAGTCGGCCAAGGTGG
This sequence comes from uncultured Pseudomonadota bacterium, assembly GCA_963818725.1. Taxonomy (GTDB): domain Bacteria; phylum Pseudomonadota; class Alphaproteobacteria; order Acetobacterales; family Acetobacteraceae; genus DATFDN01. Next base: position 162,263 of record CAWFTU010000003.1, read on the forward strand.
AGACGTCGAGCTCGATCCCCTCGCGAGCATAGACCTCGCTCTGCCGGTTGAGCGGCTGGTGATTGCCGAACTTGGCGTCCAGAATCATCGCCAGCAGGTTCGGACCCGCGCGGCCCCGTGCGATCGGATGGAACGGGGCGGGTGGCTGCGTGATCGTCTCGCAGGCACGACAGGCGAACTTCTCACGCACCGTCTGGATCACCTTCCACTGGCGCGGAATGCTCTCCAAGGTCTCGGTGACCGTTTCGCCCAGCTTGGACAGGGTCCCACCACAGCAGGGGCATTCGGTCGGACCGGGGACGACAACACGCTCGCGTGGCAGATGCGCCGGCAGAGCGCCGCGCACCGGTTTGCGGCGGGTGAAGCTGCTGACGACGGCGACCTTGTCCGTAGTGCCACCAGTGGCGACCGCGTCCTCGGCGGCGTTGGCCTCCAGCTCCTCAAGCTCCAGTTCCAGCTGATCGAGCAGCTTGCGGCCACGTTCGGAGGAGGCGCCATAGCGGTCGTGCCTGAGCTTGGCGATCACCAACTTCAGATGGGTCACCATCGCCTCGGCACTTGAAGCGCGGGCCTCCGCCTCCTGGCGTGCCGCCCGCTCGGCTGCGAGTTCAGCGCGCAGTGCGTCGATGCCGTCGGAGATCATGTCGGGAGCACCCATCGCAAGTGCGATGGAATCATAATCGCCCGTTGTCATGCACCAGGAAATTGCAGCAGATGGCTGCCAATTATCCCGTCAGCCAGCCATCTCCGGCCGCCAGGTCCGTTGTGGGTGTCTCCAGTCGATCCCTTCCAGCATGTAACCGAGCTGCGCGGCGGTGATGGGAACGACACCATCTGACGGTGAGGGCCAGATAAACCTGCCGCGCTCCAATCTCTTGGCGTAGAGTGACATCCCGAGCCCGTCATGCCAAAGAATCTTCAGCAGATCGCCGCGTTTTCCGCGGAAGACGTAGAGATCACCGGCATGCGGATCGCGCTGTAGCGCCTGCTGAACCTGCAATGCCAGGCCATTCATCCCACGGCGCATGTCGGTCGCGCCGGTCGCCAGCCAGACACGAACACCCGACGGCGGGACAATCATCCGCGCAGCACCGTCATCACACGGCGCAGCGCCACCAGGCCGACATCATGTCCAATCTTGATCGACGTGCCGTCGGGCAGCGTGATCTCGATCTTGCCTCTGGATACCGCAGGATCCGGACCAGTCGCCACCGGCGCGTGCTTCCTCCCGTCGGCACGTGCCGGTTCGCTGATCATCTGCACCGGCAAGAATACCGAGGGCGGTTCTTGCCTGAGCACCCCGCGGCGCACCTGACTCCGCCAGTTCCACAGCAGGCCACGGCTGATCTCATATCGGCGCGCAACCTCGGCGATACCTGAACCAGCCTGCTCGGTCTCCGCCACGATCCGAAGCTTCTCCTCCGAGCTCCAACGTCGTCGCCGTTCAACCCCGGTGATGATCTCCATCCCGCCGACTGCCCCTGATCTTAGCGGCGCTCATACAGGCGCCCTTTAGATCAAAGCCCCGATCCCGCCGGCAAGACGGCCATCACCGGGTGGATACGAGTTTGCGTGGGTAACCCGGAGCTAGGAAGCCAACTCTGCGCAAATCACGTCGGCTTCGCGTAGCCAACTCTGCGAGAGTCACGCATTCCGCAGCGTGGACAGGTCGACCTGGAATGTAGCCGATTCTGCGTAGCCTCCCCGGCTCTCTGCTATAGTGAGTAGCAACGCTAGCGAAGCTAGCGTTGCCGTATGAGCTAGGCCCAATACGGTTCACTTAAGGCAAAATCCTGTTCACTTAAGCTATCGGCCGAATACCAACCAATTGAAAATGCAGCATCCGCCTTGGTTCTCCCTGCGGCACAAACAACTAAAGTGAACCGTATTGGAGCTAGGCCGCATCCTCGGCCAGTCTGCGTCGTCCAGGCGGAGGTGCCAGGTCGGATTCAGGCACGTCATGTCCGGCATCTCGGAGCAGCCGCGCGAACAGCCGGCGGACACTGCCATGCTCCACGGCCAGGCGGGCCACCAGCTCGGCCATTTCCCGGGATGCTCGAAAGTTAATCTGCTCGGTACGCTCGCGCTTTTGGACAGGAGATGTTTCCGGAGAGGGTTCGGGCACACCTGCCGGTGGGAGATTTGCCACGGCCGGTGCGATGATGCGCGCGAGTTCGGCTCCACCAAGGCGCTTGGGCTTGAACGTACTCATGCTACCCCCTCCGCTAGCGATGCTATTGCCCCTAGCTGCGCTAGCTCGGCTATCAGCTTGTCAGCTTCATGCCCGATCCGACCGGTTACCGGCACCTTTCCGTCGAACGTGGCCTTCCGAAAGCCCGAGAGGAACGGCAGCCGGTGGGCTAGCACTACCTTGGCACTTTAGGTCTGAGTGCGCGGTCCCATCTTTCAGGCATGCAATTGGGAACCGCCTTTGGCCTGCCGCGCGATATCGACGCTGACCTCGACCGCTGGCTTGAACCCTTCCTCGCCGTGACCGGCCGCCGCACGCGGCGCACCATGGCGCCGCTGTATGTGCGCGGGCTGCTGGGGTCAGGCGGGCGCAAGAGCATCCAACCGATGGCCGAGCGGCTCGGATTGTCCGGGCACGACCAGTTGCACCACTTCATCAGCAGCCCGGCCTGGGATGACGCGCCGCTGTGGCGCGTGCTGGCCGAGCAGGTCGACCGAGAGGTCGGCGGCGAGGGCGCCGTGCTGGTGGTCGACGACACGGGCCTTCCCAAGAAGGGCGCGCTCTCGGTCGGGGTGGCGCGGCAATACTGCGGCGCGTTGGGCAAGGTGGCGAACTGCCAGGTGCTGGTCTCCCTGACGCTGGCGCGCGGCGCGGTGCCGCTGCCGGTCGGGCTGCGGCTGTTCCTGCCGCCTGCCTGGACAGACGATCCGTGCCGCTGCGAAGCGGCAGGCGTGCCGGAGGCGGCGCGCTCGGCGCGGACCAAGCCCGAGATCGCGTTGGCCGAGATCGACCGGGTGTGTGCGGCCGGTCTGCACTTTTCCTGTGTGCTGGCCGATGCCGGTTTCGGCAGCAGCCCCGTCTTCCGCCATGGGCTCAACGCGCGCGGCCTGGCTTGGGCGGTCGGCATCGCCTGCACCCAGCTTGTCTATCCGACCACGGTCAGGCCGCGTCCGGCGCGGACGCCGACCGGGCGGGCGGCCAAACACCCGGTGCCCGACCGACCACCGCGCTCGGCGGCCGAGATGCTGGAGACGCAGCGCTGGCATCGCATCACCTGGCGCGACGGCACCAAGGGCCCGCTCAGTGCCCGCTTCGCCGCCGTGCGGGTGCGCGTGGCGGACGGACGGCTCAACGCCGAACACACCCGCCTGCCGAGCGAGGAGGTCTGGCTGATCGGTGAATGGCGCGACAGCGGCGAGACGAAGCACTACCTCAGCAACCTGCCGAAGCGGACCTCGCCGCGGCGGCTGGCCGCCACCGTCAAGGCGCGCTGGTCCTGCGAGCAGGGGCACCAGCAGCTCAAGCAGGAACTTGGGCTCGGCGACTTCGAAGGGCGGTCCTGGACTGGCTTGCATCGGCACGCGCTGATGACCTGCATCGCCTTTGCCTATCTGCAACACCGGCGCCTGAAGGCGGCGGGTCGGGGGAAAAAAGCTGGGCCACAACGGACCGCCGCCACAGCCGTCGCTGCCTGAGATCCGCCGCGCCATCATCACCAAGCTGTTCGCTCCGCCTGCGGTTCCGCATCGTTGCCCACACTGCCATCGGCGGTTTTCGCGGCATGCTTCCAAAGTGCCAAGGTAGTGCTAGCTGAGGTAGCACGGCTAGCTCATCTAGCGTTGCTCGTTCAACTAGGCCGCCCTCCCGCCATTGGGTAAGCACGATCCTATACGGGATAGCACGCCTAGCAGCTCTAGCAAGGCTATCGGTCTGTTGCGCCGTCCGCAGCGCCTCACGGATCGAGCCGCGATCCGGCATACAGGGGATCAGTACGTAATCTGCCGCGCCCATAGCGCTAGCAGCTGTCAGGTTACCGAAGCCGGCTGTGTCCACCAGCACCACGTCATGCGCGTCCGCGTGGGCTTGGGCGACATCCACCACCTCGATGTGGCGCGCCTCCGCTACGCAAATGAAAGGCGGCCCCTCGTAGACGGAATGCCAATCACTGAAGGTGGCATTGGGGTCCGCGTCCACCACGGATACCCGATAGCCCTGGGCAGCGAGGTTCGCGGCCAAGCATGCGGCCAGCGTGGTCTTACCGCCGCCGCCTTTGCTGGTCGCTATCGTAAGGATCTGTCCCACCTAGCGTTCCTAGATCGTTTAGCCGCGCTAGCAAAGCTAGATACACTACAAGCTCTAGGCCAGTGTTTCTCGAATAGATTGGCAGCAAAATGGAGCTTCGCTGTGGCGCAGAGGTTACTAGGGTGGAAGCACCCTCGTTACAGCTCCCTTCGAAAATCGACATGGCGTCACATCCGGATGCCAGACCGCCAGACGATCGAAACGCCCCGCGGTCGTACCGCCCATTACCCATCCAAGATCAAGCGCCCCTCGAATACCCCCAACCGCTCGCGGCGGAGGCGTCGCAGATTGTCCGGGCCCGAAAGCCCAAGCGTCAGGATCCGGGAAAGCCGATCATCTGGAAGACAGACCGCGAGCCGAAATGACGGCGAGCTGCTGTATCGCGCTCCAAGCTCATTGCCAGCCGGGATCTGCACCTCGACCACCTGTAGCGCATCCCTGATCCGCCGCCCTGTCCGGTGATATGTCCCAACGCTGCATGTAGGTTCGGCCACTATGTCGAGCCGCGCCCCCTCCTTCCCAAATCCCGCGCCAGAACGGGCTGGCCGCTCGGGGCGTCACCGCGAACGGCTCCGCAAGGCTTCGAACTGGGCCAGCGTCGCCCTCGCCCTCGGGGCGACCTACGCCTGCTTCGGCTCCTCGCCCGCCGGCACCAAGGCGGCGCTCGGCTCCCTCCCGCCGCTGCTGATCATGGGCGTGCGCGGCTGTGTCGCCGGCGCCGTCCTGTCCGGCTGGGCGCTCTGGGCGGGCGCCGAGCGGCCCGGGCCCCGGCGCCTGGCGAGCTCCCTCCTGGTGGGCACCCTGATCCTGGCCCTGGGCTCCGGCGTGGGCACGATCGGGCAGCGGACGGTGCCCTCCGGCGTGGTCGGCGTGCTGTCGGCGGCGATGCCGCTGCTCGCGGCCTGCCTGGGCTACGCGCTGTTTCGCGAGCGGCTTGCCCGGCGTGCGATGGTCGGGCTTGCCGTCGGGTTCGCCGGCCTCGCGCTGCTGCTCCGCCCGGGCTCCGCGCTCGACCCGCTCGGCGTGGCCCTGGTGATCGCCGCCCAGGTCGCCTGGGCCTTGGGGGCGGTGCTGGCGCCCCGCCTGCGACTCCCGGCGGACCCGCGCCTCGCGGCCGGCCTGGAGCTGTTGGGGGGAGGGTGCGTGCTGCTGATCGCCGGCGCCGTGAGTGGCAACTTCAGTCATTTCCGCCTGCAAGCCGTATCGCAATCGTCCTGGCTGGGTCTGGGCTGGCTGGTGCTGACCGCGGTGGGCGGCTTCAGCGCCTATGGCTTCCTGGTCAGGCGCGTGCCGACCAGCGTCTCGACCACGTTCTCCTACGTGAACCCCGTGGTGGCGGTCGGCCTGGGCTGGATACTGTTCGGCGAGCCGGTAACCGTGCGGATGGTGGTGGCGACCGTCGTGCTGATCGCGGGGGTGTTCCTGATCGTCTCCGCGGAGAGGCCGGAGCCGGCGCGCCACACGCACCACCCGCTGACCTCCGGCCACGGCCTGGGCCGGGGCGTGTACCTGGTTCGGCAGCCGAGCTCGCGACGGGACCTCGATCGTCTCTCGGAGCCTAGCGCCGTCTGAGGCGCCGCTCCCGGCCGTTCGGGTCGCGCCGCTTGGCCCCTTCGACCGGAGCCGGGTCCGGCACTGGTTGGAGCGCATGGAGGTAGAACTCGCGCCGCTCGCGACCTGGCTGCTGTGTTTCGGCGTGCAATTTTGACCCCCTGAGCCGGGGGATCGGCGTGCAATTTTGACCCCTGAATGTGTGGCTGCTGGGCTGCCTGCTTCAGTTCGAGGTGGGCGGTGGGGGATGCTGATTGTGGAGACGGTCGGCCGGATCAGACGCGAGCATTTCGTCAGGGGCAAGTCGATCAAGGAGATCGCGCGTGACCTGAAGGTGTCGCGCAACACGGTTCGCAAGGTGCTGCGGTCGGGCGAGACGTCGTTCTCGTATGAGCGGGAGGTTCAGCCGCGTCCCAAGATCGGGCATTGGAAGGCGGAGCTGGACAAGCTGCTGACGAAGAACGCCGAGAGCGGGACGCGCGAACGGCTGACGCTCGTTCGCCTCTTCGAGGAGTGGCGAGGGTTGGGCCACGACGGCGGCTACGCCGCAATTCGCCGCTATGCCCGGCTTTGGAGCGGGCAGCACGCCGGACAGACGGCCGAGGCGTATGTGCCGCTGTCGTTCGCGCCGGGTGAGGCCTACCAGTTCGACTGGAGCCACGAAGTCGTCCTGATGAGCGGCGTCACGGTGACGGTGACGGTCGCGCACATTCGCCTGTGCCACAGCCGCATGATGTTCGTTCGCGCCTGCCCGCGCGAGACGCAGGAGATGGTGTTCGACGCCCGCGAGCGGGCGTTTGCCTTCTTCAAGGGCGCCTGCACACGCGGCGTCTACGACAACATGAAGACAGCGGTGGAGGCGGTGTTTGTCGGCAAGGACCGGCAATACAATCGCCGCTTTCTGCAGATGTGCGCCCATCACCTGGTGGACCCGGTTGCCTGCACACCGGCCGCGGGCTGGGAGAAGGGCCAGGTGGAGAGCCAGGCCGGCTTGGTGCGCGAGCGCTTCCTCACGCCACGGCTGCGGGTGAACAGCCACGACGAACTGAATGGTTGGCTGTTGGACAAGTGCATCGCCTACGCCAAGGCGCATGCCCATCCGGAGCGCCCCGAGCAGACAGTGTGGGAGGTGTTCGAGGACGAGCGGCCAAAGCTGGTTCCCCACTGCGGTCGCTTCGACGGCTTCCACGCGCTGGCGGCCTCGGTGTCGAAGACCTGCCTGGTCCGCTTCGACAAAAACAAGTGCTCGGTCAGCGCCGGGGCGGTCGGCCGACCTGTCGAGATCCACGCCTATGCCGACCGGATCGTCATCCGTCAGGACGGACGCGCCGTAGGGGAACATCGCCGCCGCTATGGACGGGGCGAGACAATCTACGATCCTTGGCATTACGTGCCGGTGCTGGCCCGCAAGCCTGGCGCCCTGCGCAATGGCGCGCCGTTCAGGGACTGGATCCTGCCCGCGGCGATGGAGCGGGTGCGGCGTCGCCTTACCGGATCTGACGATGGTGACCGGCAGATGGTCGCCATTCTGGCAGCCGTGCTGACCGACGGGCTGCCGGCGGTCGAAGCGGCCCGCGCGCAGGCGATGGCCGAAGGCGTCCATTCCTCCGACGTGATCATCAACATCCTCACCCGGCAGCGCGATCCCGGACCGACCGCCGTCATCGCCACGCCGGATGCGCTGACCCTTCGGCATGTGCCCGCCGCCGATTGCGCCCGATACGATCAGCTCAGGAGCCGATGAGCATGGAGCGGACCGAAGTCCTCGACATGATGGGCACGCTGAAGCTCTTCGGCATGAGGGGCGCCTGTGACGAGGCCCTGGCCGCGGCGATCAAGCGCAAGCACGAACCGCAGCGCTTCGTCGGCGACCTGCTCAAGGCCGAGATGTCCGAGAAGCAGGCACGCTCGATCAGGTGCCAGATGACCATCGCCAAGCTGCCGCTCGCCAAGGATCTCGACGACTTCGCCTTCAAGGGAACGCCGATCGACGAGAGCCTGGTGCGCGATCTCGCCGGCGGCAACTTCGTCGCGCAACAGCGTAACGCGGCCCTGGTCGGCGGAACCGGTTCCGGCAAAACGCACTTGGCCATCGCGATCGCGCGAAGCTGCATCCGTGCCGGATCGCGCGGGCGCTTCTTCAACACCGTCGACCTGGTCAACCGCCTCGAGGCTGAGGGCCGCGCTGGACGTCAGGGACGCCTCGCCGACTTCCTGACCCGTCTCGACTTCGTGGTCCTCGACGAGCTCGGCTACCTGCCGTTCGCCCAAGTCGGCGGGCAACTGTTGTTCCACACCGTCAGTCGCCTTTACGAACGCACCTCGGTGATCGTCACCACGAACCTCGCCTTTGGTGAATGGCCGAGCGTGTTCGCGGGCGACGCCAAGATGACCACCGCGCCGCTGGATCGCCCAACCCATCACTGCGACATCGTCGAGACCGGCAACGACAGCTGGCGCTTCAAGAACCGCGCCTGAGCTTCACAAGCAACCGCCAGGGCTTGCACCGGTGGGTCCACGGGGGACCCCCCGCGCGCCGCTGCGCCAGCCTCTGCATGGGCACTCCGCAACGCGAGGGTCTCCCCTATGGACTACCGGCACAAGCAAACAACACGGGGTCACGATTGGACGCCGATCCGGGGTCAAAGTTCGACGCCGATTGACAGTCGGGGAGGGGAGGGGGCACTAGAAAGCCCGTAGCCCTCGGCAGTTCGGCCGCCGAGAAGACCGGACCGACGTGGTGGTGCGACCCGCGACGCTTGTCATGTGTGACAACCGTGCCTATTTTGCGCACGTTACAGGAGGCGAGGCGGATATGACGGTCGCTCGCGGCGTGACGAGGACTAAGCAGGCGGCGCGCGCAAAGGACGCAACTGGAGTGGCGCGGTCGCCCGGCGCGGCGCCGCTCGTCGCTTCGGTCTTGGACGAGGCCCGGCGCGCCGGTCTGCTCGAGGGCGAGAAGACGGAGCATGTGAGTTTTCGTGCGCCCCCGGCGCTCGTGGAGGCGGCAAAGCGGGAGGCGGGGGTCACTTCGACCAGCGAGCTGGGCGTACTGGCGCTGGCGATGCTGGCGCGGCCCGATCCTGTCGCGGCGTTCTTCCGTCGCACCGAGGGACGGCTCGGGCCAGACCACGATCTTGAGTATTGACCTCAAGAGCACTCTGCGGCGGCGCAAGCCGGCGAAACGGACATCGCAACTCGTCCCGCGGCCTCGCGAGGCGCTGGTCGACTTGACGGCCTTGCCGAGCGGGCCGCTGTTCCTGCTACTCGACACCAATGTCTACATCAACCGCGCCGCCGGACGCCTGGCACCTCATGTGCGCGATGCCGTCGACCAAGCGCTGCTGTTCCACTGCTCAGTTGCGCTTGCGGAACTGGCGCTGGGTGTTGCCAACGCCGATCCGTCGCGGGCGGGTTGGACGGCCATGCAAGACCATTATGCGGAACTGTTCGCCAGCATTCCGGCGAGCCGGCTGGTGACGCCAGATGCGCAGATCTGGACGGACGCCGGCGTCATTGCCGGTACGCTGACGCGAACGCAGGGGTTTCAGCCGCATCAGCGCAAGGAGTGCCTGAACGACGCGCTGATTTTTTTGACCGCGGCCAAGGCCGGCATCCCGGTCCTGACTGCGAACCGCGACGAGTTCGACCTCATTCAGCAGCTCGCGCCTGAGGGTCAACTTATCCATTGCTGAATAGGGCAAGGGACACGGCGCTCACGCGCCGCCTCCCTTGCGAAAGTCGAACAGCGGAATCCCGAGCTTCTTGGCCTTGTCAGGGGAGCATGCAGACTGGGGTTCCGTCAGAGCTCGCGCCAAGGCGGCCGGCCGGCCGGGGCTGGCCTGGCTATAGCACCGTCGCTCACGGCTGGGGCGGACGGCAATGCAGTGCATCGGGTGCGGCTCGGAGGCCGTGACGGAGCGACCCGAGCGCACCGCGCAGGGCTACCGCCGGTTCCGCTGCCGCTCGTGTGGCAAGCAATCGCGTTGGTGCATGTGTGGACGGCACCCGGAGCGCAAGGGGTTTGGCGTGATCTGGCTTCCGGAACGAGTGCGGTCATGTGTCCGGCCTCACATGAGGGTAGCTCCGTCAAGCATGTTATGATCGGTGGGAGACGCTTTGCCGGCCCCGTGCCACATCGTCTCTGCGTTCCAAGGTGGCCTGGCTGCCCAAGGCGGAGCTCCCGTCATGGTAGGTCTCCCCACCAACCTCACATCCGGCGGGACCACAGGTCCCGGCCACGGTCCCGCATCCGGGACAGAGGAGCTCCAGGAGGGCGGCACCACTCTTTGAGACGGCGTGGTCGCGCCTTGCCGGACAACGGCGACACCCCCTTGGATCGGTCAGGCCAGGCCCGTGAGACTGCGGGGCTGGCCGATGTCGTGTCTCAGGCGGCCGGCGTGAGCACGGCTCCCTCGGGCAGGACGCCCTGGGTCGCGAACCGCCACAAGGCGATCAGGAGCTTTCGCGCCAGGGCCGCCACCATGACCTTGCGCAGACGCCGCGCGGCGCCGCCGAGGCGGTCGCGGAACCAGCCGACGACCGCGCTGTCCGGCTGGTAGCGTTGCCAGATCCAGGCAAGCTCCACCAGCACGGTGCGCAGCCGGGCGTTGCCCGCCCTGCCGATCCCCTGCTCGCGCTCCGTGCCGCCACTGCTGTAGGGCGTCGGGCAGAGGCCGGCGTAGGCGCCGAGCGCCTTGCCGTTGGCGAACGGTCGCACGAATGCCTCCCGCACCAACAGCGTCGCGCTCTGCACGCCGATGCCGCGCAGCCGCACGAGCTGCTGGATCATCCTCTCCGCCTCGCTCGGCGCCGCTTCCTCGAGGACGGCGTCCCGCTGGCGCTCCAGCGCGGCGATCTGGGTCAGCACCAGTTCGAGGCGGTCGAGCATGCGCCCGATCCTGGCCCGCGCCTGCGGCGGCAGTGGATCCCCCAGCGCGGTCCGCAGGCCCTCCAGCCGCTGCCGCCGATCCCGTCGCAGCGCATCGTAGCCCCGGGCGCCCAGCGTCGCGAGGATGGAGGCGATCCCGTTGGCGATCGCGACCCGCTCGCCCATGAGCTCCTGCCGCTCGCGGACGCAACGCCGCGCGTCCTCGTCGGCCTCGGTCGGGATCGGCACCATCGAGCACACGCGCGGCTCCCCGCGCAGCCAGGCGAGCAGCGTGCGCAACAGCAGCTCGGCGTCGATCCCGTCGGACTTCGCGCGGCGCACGCGGCGGTCGACCGGCACGCTGGACGGCTGGATCACGAAGGTCTCCACGCCGCGCCGCGCCAGCCAGCGCGCGAGCCAGAACCCCGAATAGCCCGCCTCATAGACCAGCACCACACGGTCCACGCTCTTGCCCGCTCGCGCCGCACGCGCCCGATAGCTCTCAACCGTCTCCAGCAATGCCCCCGTGGTCGGGAAGAGCGTGCGACGAGGCTTGCGCCCCGGCAGACCGGGCACGTGCGCGGCAACGACCCAGCTCTTGTCGCTGTATAGGGCGGTCCAAATCCAGGCCACTGCGGCGGAGGAAATACCGGCCACCGCGGCGGTCACTGGCCTAGGTCGCGGATCGCAAGATCGCCAGACTGTTCAGGTGCTTAGCACCGTTTTGGCGTAAGAGGGGCAAAACCCCGGGCACGCAGGTGCAGCATACGACCGAATCTGCAACGTCACCCGCAGAGTTCAGTCATATCTGATCCGGCGCACCCGGATCGATCTACATAGGTTCTGACTTTGCCCGGGGTTTTGCCCCGCTTACCGTTTTGGCCTTTGAACCTTCGGCGCTCGGAGCCAGAATCCTGCGGCGGTGGAGTGGCCTGGATTTGGACCGCCCTCTACACCCGCGCCGAATGACAGATTCCGCGGCCATGCGCCGACGCTTACCGCTGCTTCGCCTCCACCGGGGTTCGCGGGTCCGCCAGCAATCGCTGATAGTGTGGCCGGTGCGTGATATCGCTTCTTCACCTTCGCCCCATCACGCGCCTTGCCGGCCAGCTTGAACGACGGCTGAAAGTAATTCACGAAGAGCCGCAAAGCCGCATACAGTCGCGCCAATGCCGCCGCTGCCGTCAGTCCCTCAAAGCGTCGGTAGCCCACCGCCCGACGCACCACCACACCGTTCTTTTGCTCGACCCACGCCTGATCGTTCTTGCGATACGGACGACAGCGCGTGAACTCAATGCCTTCCGCCTGGCAGTAGTCCCGGACCGCTTCACTCATGAATACGCTGTCGTTGTCGGTATCAAGCCCACGCAGGTGGAACGGCAGCAACGTGCGGAGCTCGCCCAAGACCTCAGCGACCAGCATCTGCTCGCGAACCAGCACCGGTGCGCATTCGGTCCAGCCGCTCGCGATGTCCGTCACGGTCAGCGTCTGGATGAAATGTCCCCTCGCCGAAGGCCCGCTGTGCGCCACCAGGTCCGCCTCGACATACCCGGGCGGCGGATCATCCCAGCCATCAAATGTCCGCACCGCGATGCTGTGCCGGATCGTCGATGGCGCACGACGCTTGCGTCTGCCTCCTTCCGGAGGCCCTCTCTCCTCACGCAGCGCCCGGTCAATGGTGGCCGCGCTCATCGCTAGCAATCCGGCGCGCACCTGCCCTTCAGGTGCGCCATCTCAGTCCCGGTCCATCACCCCGGAATCCGAAAAGAGTCTCGTTCGATTAGGCTTCAACGACGACCGCGTCTCGCCGCGGGTGCCATCTGTCTCGCGGGACCTCGTTGAACCCTCATGCATTCCGATGCAAAGATCACGAACGGATCCGGCCGGAACGACGACCCTGCAAGATGTCGAATCCGACGGCGAGGATGATAACCGAACCCTTCATCAAGCCCTGCCAGTCCGGATCGATTCCGAGGAGAATGAGGCCATTGTCCATGGCGGCCAGAATGAGCACGCCTATCAGCGTGCCGGGCAAGACGCTGCCTTCCCCGCCACCCAGTCGTGTTCCGCCGATGATCACCGCAGCTATCGCGTCGAGCTCACCGCTGGGGAGGGCCAAAGGGGAGGCGGAGTTGAGCCGCGATGTGAGTACCATGCCCGCCAGGCCGCTGCACACCGCAACCAAGACATAGCAAACGATGAGCAGTCGATCGACCCTGATTCCGGCCAATCAACTCGCCTCGAAATTACCGCCTACCGCGTAGACGTGGCGGCCAAACTGGGTCCTCGACAGCAAGAAATGGACCAGTGTCGCGACTAGTAGGAACAGGACCACGGCCTTGGGAATCGGCCCTATGTCGCCTTGAGCCACCGATGCCAACCACGGATCATGATTGCGGATTACCCGGCCGCCCGAAACAAGGAGGGTGAGTGAGTATGCGATGGACAACATCCCCAATGTCACTACGAAGGGATTGACCTTTGCCTTGGCTATGAGGGTTCCGTTTATGAGGCCGATTGCAATGCTGACGCCCAGCATGGCCAAGATCGTCACGATCGGGCCGTCTCCGCTCAATTGGGCCACCACAATTCCGCATAGGGCGGCAACCCGCGCTACTGACAAATCGAAGCCTCCTGCAATCATCACCACCGTCATGCCTGCAGCAATGATCCCGATTACGGATGCTCCCCGCAGAATGGACTGAATGTTGCTCCATTCAAGAAAAACGGGCTTGGCGACAGCTAGCATCAAGACGAGAACCAAGAAAAATACGGTCAGGCCGTTGTTGCGGATCAGAGCTATCGCCGGGCTGGCCTTCCCATGCCCGCCCTTATCGCGCGAGGTTCTAGTCACGGTAGCTGTCGGTGCTATGGAGGTTATCCATCCGAGGCTGGGGAGGGAGGCTGCGGTTGCCACACCTGCAACCCGCTTCTCGGAGCCCTGGATGGACACCCACCAGAATGCGCGCACGAAGCGCTACAGTCGAATGCTGACGGAGCAGGCGGAGGAAGAGATCGAGGCGTTGCGCCGGCAGCGGATAACCGGCGCGGCTACCGCTCGGCGTCTCGGCCGGCCGGTTTCCACCATCGGCGTCGTAGTGCGCCGGCGCGGCCTCAGCCGGCGCGGCGCGCTCGATCCTCGGCCGCCCGTCCTCGGCTACCAGCGCAAGTGTCCGGGCGAGCCGATCCATATCGACATCAAGAAGCTCGGTCGCATCGACGGGATCGGCCACCGCATCAGCGGCCATCATACCGGCATGGTGCGCAATCGCGGCATCGGCTGAGAGCATCTGCACGTCGCCATCGATGACGCGAGCCGGCTCGCGTACACCGAGTTGCTGGCGGGCGAGCGCAAGGCAAGCGCCATAGTTTTCCTCTCCCGAGCCCTTGTCTGGTTCGCCCGGCATGGCATCAGTGTCGAACGAGTGATGACCGACAACGGCTCGGCTTATCGCTCGCGGGAGCTTGCCGCTGCGAGGGGCGCCGGCGGAGTAAGCCATATCCGCACCCGGCCGTACACGCCAAGAACAAACGGCAAGGCCGAGCGCTTCGTCCAGTCCAGTCTGCGCGAGTGGGCGTATGCCCAGCCCTTCCACAGCTCCGCCGAGCGCGGCCTCGCCATGCAGAACTGGATCACGCGATACAACCACAGCCGACCTCACTCGGCCCTCGGCGGACAACGACCCCTCAGCCGCATCACCGGGGACAACCTCCTTGGTAATGACACCTAGCCATCCTCGGCGATGTGCTCATGTTCGGCAGTTCGGTGCTGGATCGTCAATGCAACAATCGCCGCTGGATCGATACTTTGCCCGCTAAGCTCCCCTACCGCACCATGACGGTCGAATCCGATCACGCGGTCGCAGAGGCCTGCGGTCTCTTGCGCATCGGAGGAGACAACGATGACACTCTTTCGCTTATCCGCCAGCTCGCGAATGATACGGTAGACTTCCTGCTTCGCTCCGATGTCGATCCCATGGGTTGGTTCTTCCAGGATCATAACTTGAGGATCGGTCGCGAGCCAGCGAGCCAAAAGCGCCTTCTGCTGGTTCCCGCCGCTCAAGGTAGCCATAGGCTGATCCACACCATAGGATCGGATGCCATACTGGTCCCTCAGGCCATTCGCGAGGCGTTGCTCTCGCCGAGGCCGCAAGAGTGGTCCAATGGAGATCTTCGCCAGCGAGCAAAGAGACAGATTGCTCTTCAAACTCATCGTGGGCACAACTCCCTCTCGCTGACGGTCCGAGCCCAGAAAGGCCAGTCCTGCCTCGGCCGAGGCTGTTGGATTGCCGAGGGCCAGCGGGCGGCCCGCGAGGATGATCGAGCCTCGGTCCGGTCGTATGGCGCCGAATATTGCGCGCCCTATGCTTTGTTGCGCTGCCCCGAGCAGGCCCACCAGTCCGAGCACCTCACCCGTCCGCAGTTCAAGGTCGACCGGCCCAATTGGACCAATGCACAGGCTGCCCACCTGGAGGGCGGGCGTCCTGCCCCCTGTGCGTGCATCCTTCGGCGGGAAGAGTGCCCCCACCTCGCGTCCCACCATCAATGAGACCACATCGCGTTGCGGCGCATCTCCGGGGAACGTGCCGACGAGATGTCCGTCTCGAAGGACAAGAACTCGGTCACAGATTTGTGCGACTTCGTCGAGACGATGGGTGATGAAAATGACGGCGATTCCCTCCCTGGTCAGCCGTCTTATTGCAGCGAAGAGGCCGATCGCTTCTTCCGAGGAGAGTGGCGCAGTCGGTTCGTCGAGAATTACGATTCTAGCACCCAGACTGAGAGCTCTAGTGATTTCGACGAGTTGACGTCCTGCTTGCGTGAGATCGGCGACAAGGTCGTCGGGATTGAGCGAGAAATCTGCGTGCTGGAGCGCCGACGCTGCAAGTTCGCCGAAGCGTCGGCGCGCTATCGGCCCAAACCAGCCGCCGCTGACCGGCTCCCGACCCAGGAGAAGGTTCGCCGCTATCGTCAGATTGGGAACCAGCATGCTTTCTTGGGAGACAGCCGCAATTCCTGCTGCGAGTGCGTCGGCAGGGGAAGAGAACCGGACCGGCATGCCGCCAAGGACAACCTCACCGCTCGTCGGCCGGGTTGCGCCGCTCAGAAGCTTCACGAGGGTCGACTTCCCGGCGCCATTCTCTCCGAGCAAGCCGACGACCTCGCCCGCGTGCAACTTAAGCGAGATGCCGACCAGTGCTAGCACACCTGGGTAGCGCTTGCTCACGTCGTGCAGCGCGAGAACAACATGGCGCTGCGCCCCGGGTACCATCAAGTGCTGCTCTTCACCAGGGAACCGGCTACCACTCACCAGGATTCTGGGCAACGTTGCTTCTAGTAACTAGGACCAGCGGCACTGGCACCGTTGGCCGACCGTCCTGCTCGACCACCTTGACGTCCTCGCCTCTAACCAAAGCCACGATGGTGTCGACCGCAAGCCGGCCGTAATTGATTGGCGAGATCTTGGCTGTCCCGTACATGCGTCCTTGCGCAATCGCATCGGTCGCGGCCTTACTACCGCCCGATCCCACCACATTGATCTCTTTCCGTCCTGCTGCTTCTGCTGCTTCAAGTGCCGCGATTGCACTGTTGTCGTCATCGGCTATGATGACGTCGAGCTCGCCCTTTCGGTATTTAGTGAGGAACGCCTCGGTTACCGTTACTGCCTGAGCCGGATCAAAGTTGTTGTTCTGGCGAGCGACGATCTTGATGTTCGGATGATTGGCAATCGCCGCTTCGACACCCCGCGCTAATTCGATCTGAGGAGCTGAGCCTGCGGTTCCTTCCTCTAGCACAGCGCGGCAAGGATCCTTGTTCTTGCAGGCGTCGACGACAATCTCGCCGGTGATTCTCCCGCGCTCGAAGTCGGACCACCCGACGTGCACCTTCGGATTTGCGCCATGCGGCCCGCCGTACTTCATGTCAACGAAGCGGTCGCCGGTGATCATCGGAATCTTGGAGTTGACAAGTGGCCGAAGCGCCTCCGCGGTCGCGGTTACATCAACCGCTTGCACAATGAGGCCATCACAGCCGGCGGTGAGGAGGTCACGGATTTGTTGAGCCTGCTTGTCGGCGTCTTCATTTGCATCCGCTTGGGCGATGTCAACCCCAAGCTCGGCAGCCCGAGCCTCCTTGGCTTTGCGGTCGACGACGTTGAAAGTTGCTGCACTAGAATGATAAGCGACGCAAATCTTCATTCGGCGTGACGCACCATAACTGTTGCCACTGGCGACTGCCAGAATCGCTGCAAGGGAAAAACCAACAATCAAATTCGGGTTTTGTCGCATCTCATTTCCCTTCGTGTTATTCAAGAGCATAGTGCCATTGGAATGATTCTGTCAGCGCTTGCGCCAAAGAGCGGGACACCTAAGAAGCTTTGCCGGTCCGCCAACCCACGTCGAAGACTAGAGAGTTCGCTGACGGGTCGCCGGACGCGACAAAACGTTTCCTGATTACACATAAACCTCAGCCAGCTTCAGCAGCCGGTATGGCATTGACGGGGTTCGCACCGAGGCCCAGGCGAGACGCGGGATCATGGCGGCCAGATCGTAGCGGCGGTTGAAGCGGTATTCGAACTCGGCGAGATAGCGCGGCACGTGCTTCTGCCGGATGGCGCGGTAGGTGCCGGTGATCGCCGCCTTGATGTTACCGAGCGCGATGTTGACCCACTTGAAGGCGGGCGCGCGCGCCGCCTTGGCGCCCGACCCAGTCTTGATCGCCTGATGCGTGCAGCCGGCCTCGACGACGCGGCCGAGGCAGCGCAGCCCGTCGCTGACCACGGCACAGGCCGGATCGAGGCTGCGCTTGGCGAAGGCGGTGATCGAGCGGCCGCAGAATGCCGCCACCCGGCACAGCTTCAGGCGGACCGGCTTGCCCGCGGGCGTGGTCTCGACGGCGGCGACGAACGGCGTCTTGCCGGCAGCGCCGCGGCCGCGCTTGCCGCCCGGGCGGGCGCCGCCGAGATGGGCGTCGTCGAATTCGATGCGCCCGCTCAGGCGCTTCTTGGCATCCCGCTCCAGCATGACCTGCTGGAGCTTGTGCTTGATCTTCCAGGCGGTGGTCTGCGTCACCCCGAGGCGGCGGCCGAGTTCGATGCTGGAGATGCCCTGCTTGCTCTGGGTCAGGTGGTAGAGGGCGCGGAACCAGGTGCGCAGCGGCAGCTTGGTGGATGCGACGATCGTCCCGGCGCTAAGCGAGGTCTGCCGGCGACACGCCGTGCATTGGAAGAGCAGGCGGCTCTTCACTTCGCTACACTGCCGGCCACCGCACACCGGGCATTCAAAGCCGTGGGGCCATCGCCAAGTGATCAGCGCCGCGCGACAGGCCTCTTCGGTGCCGTATTGGCGCTCGAACTCAGGCTCGCTGAGACCCTTCTGGAGTTGCACTGTGTTGCGCGCCACCGTCATCCTCCACAAAACACAGCATCGTTCGTGGTTTGTGCCATGCCCAACGCGGCTGAGGAAGATGCGTAATCAGGAAACGTTTTTCGACCCATGTGGTTGGCACGAGGCATGACAAATCCTACCAAACCATCCGGCGCCGACCAAGCCGATCCACAGGTTCCACGTCGCGTTGGTGCATGTGTGGACGGCCCCTGGAGCGCAAGGGCTTTTGCGTGATCTGGCGCGCGGAACGAGTGCGGTCATGTGTCCGGCCTACAACGCGGCCGATGACCGCTGGCCCAGATGGGTTTCGCCGAGCAGGCCTCCAAACACGGATGCGGCCTCGATGAGCCCTTGCACCAAGCGGGGTTTCCTGTTCGTCGGTTCGACCGGCTGCCATCTCCTGCGTCTGCCCTTTTGCTCCTCGGCGGTGACGAACGGCTAGGCGGCCTGCGGCGAGCGCCGGTAGGCCGTGCCGTTCGCCATCATGCCCTCCGCTGGCATTCCAACGACTGACGTCGTTAGAACCTTGGCCAGCTCCGCCCACAAAATGCGGGCCATCTTGTTGGCCAGGGCGACCGCGGCCAGCTTGCGCGGCCGACGCTCCAGCAAGGCGAGTAACCAGGGGCTGGCCGTCTTGCTGCCTGGCCTGGCCTGGCGGATCACCGCCATGGCCCCCACGACCAGCAGCTGGCGGAGCCTTTCATTGCCGGCCCGGCTGATGCCGCCGAGGCGCTGACGGCCGCCCGTTGAGTGCTCTTTCGGCGTCAGCCCGAGCCAGGCCGCGAAGTGGCGCGCGGACGCGAACTGGCCAGGGTCAATCGTCGTTGCCACGGTCAGTGCCGTGACTGGCCCCACGCCCGGGACTGCCGCCAGGCGCCGGCTGACCGGGTTGGCCTTGTGCCGCTCGGCCAGGCGCCGGTCGATCTCCGCCAGCTGCGCGTCCAGCTGCGCGACGACGCGGCCCAGCTGGGCCAGCGTGTCCTTGGCGGCCTGCGGCATGTCTGTTTCAGCAACCTTCTGCAGCAGCGGCGCGATGTGCGCGACGCCCTTGGCGGCGATCACGCCGAACTCCGCCGCGTGCCCGCGGATCGCGTTCACCAGCTGCGTCCGCTGCCGCACCAGCAAGTCGCGCGCGCTCAGGTCCATCGCCTCGGCCTGCGCCTCGGCCGACCTCACCGGCACGAAGCGCATGCTGGGGCGGGACGCCGCCTCCGAGATCGCTTCGGCGTCGTTGCGGTCGTTCTTGCCACGCTTGACGAACGGCTTGACATACTGTGGCGGGACCAGCCGCACCGTGTGGCCCCGCTCTTGCGCGAACCGGCCCCAGTGGTGAGAGCTGCCGCACGCTTCCAGCACCACTTCGGTGGGCGACACCTTGCCAAGGAACTTCTCGAACCGGGCGCGGGTCAGGTTCTCGCGCAGGATCGGGCGCCCGCGCTCATCCACCCCATGAAGGGTGAAGACGGACTTGGACGTGTCAACAGCGATGCGCTTACACTCCACGGCGGACGGCTCCTCTGATGGACGCTTCGACAGCTCCGATCTTGGCACATGATGCCGTTGGGGCCGTCCACCCCAACATGGATAGAGCGAAGGTTGTGGAGTTTCCTAGCAACTCGCGCTTCGGGCGATTGCGGGACGCCTCGGTGAGGGACCAAGCGGGTGGCGGGACGATGGTCGGGTAAGCTGGCGAAACGCCCAGCGTTGGAAACGCCATGCCATACAAGTTCAACGAGAGCCGCCGCCACAAGATCCCGAAGGCCCGACACCGGGTCACGAACTGGCCGGACTACGAGGCTGCGTTGGTGCGGCGGGGCAGCCTCACGGTGTGGTTCACCGAAGAAGCGGTGGAGGCGTGGCACGCGCCGGCGACCGGCGAGCGGGGTGGCCAGCCGCTCTATGCGGCGATCGCCATCGAGACCGGCCTGGCGCTCCGCCTGGTGTTTCATCAGCCGCTGCGCCAGACCGAAGGTCTGCGGCGATCGATCGCCAACGTGCTGGAGATCGATATCGCCATCCCGGACCACACAACACTGAGCCGCCGCGGCGGCGGCCTGACGGTCTTGCCGAACCGGGTCGACCCCGGCGAGCCGCTGCATCTCCTCGTCGACAGCACTGGCCTCAAGATCTATGGCGAGGGCGAGTGGCTCGATCAGAAACATGGCACCCGATCGCGCCGGCGGTGGCGCAAGCTTGTATGGGGCCGTTCGTGTCAAGCGCTCATCGTTGGCACTCCGTGTGGCTTCAGCGTTCAGTCGCGTGTCACTGGGTCGTGGTGAAGCAGTGGCCGGTCGGAGGGGAGCTCGCTGCCAGGGGCGCGGGTCATCGCGCCGCGAACTTGTATTCGGTGACCCGCGGTGGGGTCGAACCATGATGCAGCCATGCGCATCGGGAGCGAAGCTCCGGGGCGGCGGGCCCATTCTGCACCGCGGCCGCGTTCGCGACCATGCTTGCGCTCGGGTTGCCGCCACCTCGGACCGTCATCGGCGGCTCGCCAGACCGACCTGGACGGGCGCCGAACTCGTTGGTGTTGTGACCCGCTCTAGGCCTCCTGCTCACGCCGCGGGCCGCAGCACGACGCCCGTCGGCACCTCGCCCGCGGTCGCCAGGCGCCAGAGCCCGACCAGCAGCTTCCTGGCGAGCGCCACGATCAGGGTCTTGCGCGTGCCCGGCCGGGCATCGGCCGTCCGCGCGCAATACCACTGCGCGAGCGCGCTGCCCTTCTGGTGCAAGAGGAAGCGCCAGGCCAGCTGGATCATGCCCCGGCGCACCCGCGCGTTGCCCGCCTTGGCCAGGCCCTGCTCGCGCCGCGTGGCCCCGCTCTCGTCGGGCGATCCCGTCAGCCCGGCGCAGCGCGCCACCGCCCTGCGGTCCCGCAGGTCGCGCGAGAGCACCTCGTGGACCAGCATGTCCGCCGTCTCCAGGCCGACCCCGACCACCCGGGCGAGCAGGCGGACCATGGCGTTGCCGCCTTCTGCGGGCGCCCTCTCCAGCCGTTCCGTCCGGGCGTCCTCGAGCTGCTGGATCTGCTCGCGCACGAAGCGCAGGCGGGCGAGGTCGCGCCGCAGCTCGGCCAGCGTGTTCGGCGGCAGGCCGACGCCCTCCGGCGTGCGCAGCGTTTCCAGCCGCTCGGCTGCGCGGCGCAGGGTCGGCGTGAAGCCGCGCACGCCCAGGCGGGCGAGGGCGGCCTTGATCCGGTTGGCCACGCGCGTGCGCTCAGCCACCAAGCTCTCGTGCTCGCGGGTCGGGCGCTTGGCGTCCTCCGCCTCAAGGCTGGGCACCGCGGCCATGCCGCAGTGACCCCGCTCGCCGCGCAGCCAGCCGAGGAAGGCGCGCTTGAGCAGTTCGGTGTCGAGCCGATCCGTCTTGGCCCGCCGGTGCTCGCGCGAGACGGCGATGCTGGTCGGGTGGATCACGTGCGCCTCGACGCCGCGCGCCCGCAGCCAGCGCGCGAGCCAGAAGCCGTCGCGGCCGGCCTCGTAGGCGACGGCGACGCGCGTGACGGTGCGACCGGCCTTCGCCGCCTCGCCCCGCCAGCGCTCGAGCAGGCGCAGCAGCGCCGCCGCGTCCGCCTCGAGCTTCTTGAGCGGGTGCCGCTCGACGCCGGGGACGATCCCCGCCACGAGCCAGCTCGACTGGCCCATGTCGATGACCGCGACCAGCGTGCTGTCCTGTTCCAGGGCAACAAGGGATCGGCTCAGGCTGTTCAGCTCGGTATCATGTAGCAGCTGCCACCAACCGGATTGGCCTTGTACGCCAGGGCTGATGTCGGCAAGATGGCGGCCATGGCGCAGCACTTCCTCCTCACCGCCGCGGCTCGCTCGCTCAGCATCGTCCAGGTGATGAGCCTGCCCGATCAGGAGATCGAGACCCTGTTCATGCGTCTGCGATGGCCCGAGACGGGCGGCGAGCCCGTTTGCCCGCGGTGCGAATGCGCACGCTGCTATGATTGCCGCCGGGCGGGTGGCCAGGCGCGCTGGCGCTGCTCGGCGTGTCGCCACGACTTCTCGATCACCTCGGGCACTCTGTTCGCCTGGCACAAGCTGCCGCTGCGCCTCTACCTACTGGCGACCGTCCTGGTCTGCGACGAGGTGAAGGGCAAGAGCATGCTCGCGCTCGTCCGCGATCTTGGGGTGCAATACAAGTCGGCGTTCGTGCTGGCGCACAAGCTGCGCGAGGCGATGGCGTCCAGCCCGAAGGGGCTGCGGCTTGGGGGCGAGGGCCGCGTCGCCGAGGTCGACGGCGCCTTCTTCGGCGGCCATGTGCGGCCGGAGAACCGGGTGGCCGACCGGGTGGACCGGCGCCTGGCCGAGAGCCGCTCGGGCAAACGGCAGGTCGTGGTGGCCCTGCGCGAGCGCGGTGGCCGCACCCTGCCGTGGGTGGCGGCGTCCGAGGAGGCGGTGGTCGCGCGCGTGCGCCAGCGGCTTGCCCCGGGCACCGTGCTGCACGCTGACGAGAGCCCGGCCTGGAACCCGTTGCACGCCCGCTTCGAGATGCGCCGGATCAACCATCAGCAGGGCCACAGCCTGGACGGTGCCTGCACCAACGGCGCGGAGGCCTTCTTCTCCCGCCTGCGCCGCGGCGAGATCGGCCACCACCACCACATCGCCGGGCCCTATCTCCTCCGCTACGCTCAGCAACGGCGAGCAGGCGCACGGCGTCGTCAAGCTGGCGATGCGGCTGGCTCCCTCGGTCGACTTCTGCGGCTACTGGCAACGTTCGCGGGCAGCGTGACGTCGCCACCCGACACCCGCCAGCGGACGGCGGTGCCGTCCACCACCCGCTCGACCAGGTCCGCTCCCTGCCGGGTCAGCGCGTTCCGCACCAGCTTGCGGAGCAGATCGAGCGTGCGGGCATCGCCGCCGTCGAGGCCGCGCCGCGCCATCACCTCGATGGCGATGTCGCGCACCGCCAGGGGCGACGGCGCCACCCTCAGGATGTCCAGCACCAGGCGCGGCAGCCCGCCCGGCCAGAACCACTCATTGCGCCCGCGCACGGCCTTCGGCGCGATCGCCGCCACCTCCATCTCCGGCGCGAACAGCCGCAGTACGGCATCGACGTGCATCAGGTCGGCGCGGTGTTGCGCCACCTGCCTCTCCAAGGCCGCGATCTGACCAGACAGGGTCGCGTGCTTGTCGCGCAACGCGTGGATGACCGGGGATGCAGCCATGGTCCACTCCCTTCCAAAATCCGCAGAAAGGGTCACGGCAACCCGGCCGCGTCACAAGACATCAGCCGGTGGCGTTTGCTACATGATATCGCAACTTCGCGATCCGCGTTCGCTCCACGTTGGGAGCCGGTCGATATGCAGCAGCGACTTCAGGCGCTTGAACGCGAGTTCAATGGTGTCATCGCCGCCGGGACCGGCAAAAACCTGGGGCGCTACGCCGCGAGCCGGATGGGCTGCTGGCCGAATCCGTCGCGTCGGTCCAGCACCGCGGCCCTGACCTGCAGCACACGGTGGGCGCCTCTCGGTGTCCAGCGCATCTGCTGACGCTTGTTCATGCGGGCGCTGACCAGGTGGTTGACCGTGCCCTCGGCACGCGAGGTCGAGATCGGCTTGCCGGCCTCGTAGCGCGCGCCGTAGTCGATCAGCGCGTCCTCGTTGTTCTCGATGTAGGAGCGCAGCTCCGTGCAGAGCTTAACGAGCTGGCCAGCTTTCGCCGCTACCGCGGCGTTGTCGAGCAAGGCGGCGCTCTCGGCCCAGCTCGCGATCCGGACCAGAGCCTCGCTGGCGTCCTCGTGGCGACCATTCCACAGCAGACTTCGCAGGCGCTCCACGTCGGCCTGCGCGCAGTCGAGCGGCGCTGGGTGTGCCGGCTCTAGGGCTTGCAGGCCGAGCAAGGTCTACTCGACATGGCGCACGCGCATCGAGAGATGTCGGGTAGCCGGGCCTCGTTGCCGAGGCCCGGCCCCCTCAGAACCGGACGTGACGATTGCTCGTCATCCGGCTCAAGCCTCTGCCGGTAGATCCGATCCTGCAGTCGCCTCACGACGGCTTCCGTCGCGGTCCAGTCGATGTCGGTCCACGCCGTCTGCCCCCGCTCGCCGGTCTGTTCGGTTCGCACCGTCTAACGTCTCCAGCAATTCAAAGCGATGCACGTCCTCCCAACCGTCGAGACCATAGCGGAAGTCGGTGCCCTTTCGGGCCGGGTATCCCCTCGTCGCCGAGGCCCTGTCCGCCCCATTACAGGGCGGCCTTCGCTTGCTCCGCCGCTCCTCTACCCCCTCCGCCATCCCCGCCCTTGCGGTCGGGATACCGCCACCTCACGGCGGCGGGACGAATGGGGCTTACCCTGTTGTCCAATGTGGAGAAGCGGATGGGGCGGCTGCGTCCTATAGTCCGGCGGGTCGTGTCGCCACCGTCGTCGAGGGTTCCACTCGACGAGCCGACCCGCATGCCATTTTGGCCCCGGCCTGTCAGCACCTTTGGCCGGTCTTGGATGACGGATGGCTCTGCTAGCGAATTCTGGCCCAGGGTGCTGACGGATTTTGGCCCATCTTCCGTCCCTCAACCTACCCGCTTATCGGCCAATCGACCCGTCACGGGTAGACGCCTTTGTGGGTCAGACGGGACGACGCAGCGACGGCACGGCAAAGCGCGTTGACCATGCCTCGCATGTTGCGGCGCCGGTTGGTGGTCCAGCAGAAGGCGCCGAGATAGTCGGGCAGATGCTTGGGGGAGAGCCGCTTGTGGGTGGCCTTGAGCGCGGTACTGAGATTGGCGACCAGGGTGTTGACGGTGAAGAACGGGGCGCTGCGCTCGCGCTCCGGACGCCCGCCGCCGGTGACGGTGGCGACATGCGTCCGCCCGGCTTCACCGAAGGCGTTGAACGCCCGCAAGCCGTCCGTGTGCACAGTCGCGCCGGCGGCGATGTGGGCATCGCGGAACGCGGCCACCGCCTCGCTGGAGAAGGCGCTGACCGCGCGCATCGCGACATGGCCCATGCGCCCGTCCGCATGCCGCTCGCAGGCGACGATGACGCAGGTCTTGCCTTCGGTTCCGCTGCCTTGGTTCCTTTCACCTCCCAGATACACGTCATCCGCCTCCACTACCGGCGGCGCGGCATCGTCGTCGCTCGCGCCCCCGAGCGAATAGCGCTCCGTCCGCTCGGTCATGGCGTGGCGGAGCCGCTTGTGCAGATACCAGGCCGTCTCATAGCCCAGGCCCAGCCTGCGGCCGAGCTCGACCGCCGAGATCGCCTGTTTGGTGCTGCTCATCAGGTGCATGGCGCGGAACCAAGTGGTCAGAGACAGCTTGGTGTCCGCCATCACGGTGCCCGCGGTGACCGACCAACGTCGGCCGCAGCGCGTGCAGCCGACACGGCGGCCGTAGACATAGCTCTTCAGATTGGCGCAGCGCGGGCAAGGCATTCCTTCACGTTGGCGCGCCGCCACCAACGCCGCCAGACACTGACCCTCCGTCCCGTAGAGTCGTTCGAACTCAACGTCCGTCAGCCCCTTCATGATTGCCCGCATCATTCTGCTCCGAGACGCCGCGTTCAGAGCGACTTTGCGCTTCCCTGCTGCAAAGTACAAGAGCGGGTCGATTGGCCGATAAGCGGGCTCAACCTACGGTCTCTCCGGCTTTGCCGGAGGGCTTGGAGTGGATTGGAACGCCAGAGTGGAATTGTTTGGGCAGCTGCGCCGGGAGCATGAGTTTGGTGTCGGGACGATCGCGGGCGTGGCCGCCAAGTTCGGCGTGCATCGCCGGATAGTTCGGCAGGCGATCGCGGGTGCGACACCGCCGACGCACAGCTACCCGCAACGGGCCAGGCCGAAGCTGGAGGCGGTTGCGGCGTTCATCGACCGGGTGTGCTGGACGAGGACCGGCGAGCCCCGCGCAAGCAGCGGCACACGGCGCGTCGCATCCACCGGCGGATCCTGGGGGAGTTTCCGGACGCTGCAATCGCGGAGTCGACGGTGCGCAACCATGTCCGGGCGCGCAAGCGCCAGATGGGGCTGGTCCTGCGCGAGACCTTCGTGCCGCAGAGCTACAGCTGGGGCCAGGAGGCGCAGGTCGACTGGTACGAGGCCTGGGCGGACCTCGGCGGCGAACGGACCAGGGTGCAGGTGTTCGCGATGCGGTCGATGGCCAGCGGGGCGGCGTTCCACCGCGCCCACCTGCACGCGACGCAGCAGGCGTTCCTGGAAGCGCACGAGCGTGCGTTCGACTGCTTCGGCGGCGTGTTCCACCTGCTGCGCCATGACAACCTGGCGAGTGCCGTGCGCAAGATCCTGCGCGGTCATCGGCGGGAGGAGACGGTGCGGTTCGTGGCGTTCCGCTCGCACTGGCGGTTTGCCGCGGAGTTCCGCACCCCCGGCGAGGGGCATGAGAAAGGCGGCGTTGAGGGAGAGGGCGGCTATTTCCGGCGCAACCACCTCGTCCCGGTGCCGTGCGTGGCCGACCTCGATGCGCTGAACGCTCTGCTGCTGACGGCCTGCCGCGAGGACGAGGCGCGCGTCCTGGAGAGGCGTGTGGAGCCGGTCGGCGCCGCGATGGCGGGGGAGCGCGATCACCTGCTGCCCCCGCGCGGCCGAAGGGTTCGACCTGGCCGAGATCGTATTCCCTCTGGTGGACAAGCGGGGCTGCGTGGCGGTCAGGACCAACTTCTATTCGGTGCCGGTCAAGGCCGGCACCCGGGTGGAGGCGCGCATCCATCCGCTGCATGTCGAGCTCTGGTACGCGGGCCGGCGGATTGCGCGTCACGAGCGCTGCCATGGCCGCCGTCAGCAGGTGCTGGATCTCGACCACTATCTGGACGTGCCGGGCCACAGGCCCGGCGCGTTTGCCGGGTCCAAGCCGTTGGAGCGGTGGCGCCAGGCCGGTCGCTGGCCGGCCTGCTACGACGCGCTTTGGGACCAGCTGCGGGCCCGGCATGGCAAGCGGAACGGCACCCGCGCCATGGTGAGCGTGGTGGCGCTCGGGCGGGAGTTCGGCCACGACCGACTGCGCGGGGCCGTGGCATCGGCGGTGTCGTTGGGCGCCTGCGACGTCGCGGCGGTGCGCTACCTGCTGACCGAGGCGGGGCTGCACAA
Source organism: uncultured Pseudomonadota bacterium (assembly GCA_963818725.1). Taxonomy (GTDB): domain Bacteria; phylum Pseudomonadota; class Alphaproteobacteria; order Acetobacterales; family Acetobacteraceae; genus DATFDN01. The sequence continues at coordinate 189,381 of CAWFTU010000003.1, forward strand.
GGCGCCCGCCAAGCCGGTCGATGTCGGCGAGCTGGCTCGTTACGACCGACCCATGCCGTCGACGGCCGACTACGACACGCTTCTCCTCTCCAGCCCCTGCGCGGGCACGGCGTGATGAGCGACCTGCAGGGCCAGGCTATCCGCCAGCACTGCCGCGCGCTGCGCATGCCGGCGATCGGCGGCCAGTTCGCCCGGCTGGCGGAGGCAGCCCTCCGAGAAGGGCAATCCCACATCGGCTACCTCGAGGCCCTGCTGGCGGCCGAGATGGAGGAACGCGAAAGGCGGGCGATCGCCCGCCTGCCGCACGAGGCGCGGCTGCCGCGGATGAAGACGCTCGACGCATTCGCGTTCGACCGCTCCGGCGTCTCGGCCACCCAGCTGCGCACGCTGGCCGAGGGCGACTACGTGGCCAAGGCCGAACCAGTCCTGCTGGTCGGCGAAGCTGGCACTGGCAAGACCCATCTAGCGACGGGATTGTGCGTGGCGGCCTGTCGCCAGCGACGCCGGGTTCGGTTCACGACCGCGACCGCGCTGATCAACGAACTGGCCGAGGCGGCCCACGCCAACCAGCTCAGCCGCGCATTGGGCCGATGGGAGCGGCTCGACCTGATCTGCATCGACGAGCTGGGCTACGTGCCGCTTGCCGAAACCGCGTGCGAGTTGATGTTCCAGGTGATCGCCGACCGGGCCGAGAAGGCGGCGGTGATCGTGACCACCAACCTGCCATTCTCCGAATGGTCGCAGGTCGTCCCCAACCCGCGGCTGTGTAAGGCGCTGATCGACCGTCTGACCGACCGGGCGCACATCATCACCACGGGCACGGACTCTTACCGGTTCCGCCGAACCACGGCGCAGCGCAAAGCAGGCAAAGCATGACGGGGAGGACGGAACAGCGACGCTGACGGGCTGGCTCGAGCCCGTCCGTCACAAAACGGAGGGTGGGCCAGAATTCATCAGCACCACTGGGCCAAAATTCATGGACACAGCCAGACGGACCTTAACCACGGACGTTCACTCGCGTTCAGCCTGCCATCCTCTGCTAGGCCGCCTCCGGCTTGGTGCTGCCAGATTATGGCCGTTGTCCCCGGAGCTTCACACGTCGGGTTGCTCCTTGGCGTGTCCGGGTAGCAGCACTTGGGTGGACAAGGCTCCCTCACGGGACACTCCATCATTGAACCTTGCGAGTTGCCGGGACGGTGTGAACCTCGACAACCCTCAGGTCGCACGGAACCAATCCAAGATGGTCTCAACCGGTGCCTGCGTCGCTGCGCGCGCGAGAGCCGGCAACGCAGGGTCGCCGTCGCTGATCACGGTGATCGCATCGCCTTCCCGCCAGCTCTGCTCCCGCAGCGCCGCGCGCAGCAGGGCATAGGGCCGCTCGGTCACGCTGCGCACGAGAGCAAAGCGCCGAGGCGAGCAGCCCTCATGCTCGACCTTCCCGCAGATCGCCTCGAAGTTCCGGGTCTGGTGTCCTGGCACGGCACGCACGTAGGCGCCGTCCAGCATGACAACGGGCCGGCTCGCGTCGGCTGTCGCAGCCTGGCCCGGCCTGTCCGGGGCAGCCACGACCTCTGCTGCCGCTCGCCGGTCAGCCGCCTCGAGCCGCACGGCGACAGCACGGGTGCGCAGGCGCACGCTCTCGTGGTTCGCCGACGAGACAGGCAGCAGGGCTTCGAGGACCCGGGCCGCCTCACGGAACGAGGTGCGCGCCCCGAGCTCGGCCTGCACCCGCTCCAGCTCCGGCGTGCAGCGGGCTGTCAGCAGCGCGCACACCGGCGAGACCACCACCTCCGCCATGGGCGCGGTCAGGCGGCAGCGGCAGACCCGGATCCGCGGTGCCTCGACCTCGACCGTGCCGAACAGGGTTTGCAGCCGCCGGGTGCGCCGGTCCTTGAGCGGCTGCAGCACGCCGCAGGCCGGGCACACCCGGCAGTGCGCGGCGTACTCGTTCACCTGACCGCACAGCATGCTCGCCTGCAGCTTGGCCAGCAGCGCCGTGGCCTCGGCGAGCATGAGGCCGACCTCCGCGAGCGTGCTGGCCATCGCCGGCCGGCTGAACGTGAGCAACTCCGGCATCCTCACCACGCCCTGCTCCGTCCTCGCCTCCAGCTGCACCGTCCACTGCATCATGTCCGCCCTAGTGGTCAGGCCTCAGCCACGCCGATCAGCCCGGGACAGGCAAGCCCTGCCCCAGGTTTTTGCCGCTCCCCAGCAGAAGCAGGAGGAGAAGGGGGGCGACGCGGGCAAGCAAGGGCAAAGGGAATCCCACCAGTGACGGGCCGGCCACTTTGGCCAAATCGCGCCGCTCGGAGCAACCTGGCCGCTCCGGCGGGCCCGGCTCAGGGCCCGATCCGCTGCGGCGCCACGGTGAGCGCCGCGTCCGCCAGGCACCTGCCGAGCTCGGCCGCCAGCGCGCCCACGCTCCCCACCTGGGCGGGGTCGAGGCGGAAACTGAGGCAGGCGGTCAGCGGGTGCGGGCGTTGGGGGGTCATGGGCCGGCCTCTTACTCAACCGGGCCGCGGGCGGGCGACACGTCATGTCCCTCACCTGGGTCACCCGTAGACGACGTGCAGCGCGAGCGAGGCGAAGACCACCACGGCGACGACGCGCCAGGGCTCCAGGCGCGCGGGCAGCAGGTACGGCGAGGCGACCAGCAGCGCGCAGCCCAGCTCCTGAAGGTGGCGCATCCCACGTCCCTCCGGCCCCGCGGCCGCCGCGCTCGGTGAGGGCCTTGGCGAGAAGCGAGTTCAGGGCACGCGGGCTTGGGGGGCGGTCGGAATTCCCCAACCCAGGCCAAGGCAACACGCTCCAGAGGCTTGCTCAGCCCCCACTGGCATCCCGCGCCGGCGCGTCACTTGGCGACGGCGCCGGGCGCCCCGCCCGGCGTGCCGGGAGGCGGGATGACGGGCATCGTGCCCCGCTCGGTCGGGGTTTTCTGCATCTCCGGATCGACCGCGGGCGGGCGCAGCGTCCCGTTGGTCTGTGCCAGACTCGAACTGAGGGTCTGGTTGGCATCCCCGCCACGCCCCCGGCCGGGAGCGACCACCTCGGGCGGGACCGGCGTGACCGGGGGGCCAGGCGGCGCCCCGGGCGCGGCTCCCGGCGTCTCTGCCCCCGGCACAGTCCCTGGCGTCCTAAGCTGCCCCCCTTGCGCGTGCGCGGCCTGTGCGACGCCGCCAAGCGCGGCGAGACAGGTGACGGCTATAGATAGGTGCGTCATATGGGCGTGCCCTGACGTTGAAGTAGAACACTGAAGCCCAACGGTGCCCAACGGGCGCGGGTTGCCTCCTGGGGGAAGCCAGGTCGCAGCGGTGGGGAGGGGGCTCGCCCGTGGCCTTGCCGCCCCGCGGCGTCGCCGCCATGGGAGGGACATGCTACCCGCCCTCGCCCTGCTCGTTCTCTTCGTCCCCCTCCTCGCCGCCGGCGGCGGGGTCCGTCACCGGAACCAGAAACGTGACCCAGTCCTCCTCTCCGGCGTCAAGTTCGCCCTCCCGGACCGCGTGCTCCCGGGACGCCTTGAAGACGGCGACCTCCTCTGACGATGCCTCCCTGACGCGCAAGGCGTCCCTGTCCCCGTCCCAGAGCGGGCGCCCCCCGCTTTCCAGGGCGGACGAGATCCTCGCCGAGCCACGTGTCGAGCGCCTCGTCCATGGCCCGCCTGCGCAGGTGCTCGCCCATGTCGGCGGGGGCTTGCGCCTCCAGGTCGCGTGTGGCCCGCAAGAGCTCCGGCTTGGTCGCGAGGCTGTCCTCTAGGGAAGGCGCGTCCCCGACGCTCACCACCACGACGGGGCGGCCATGCGCTTCAATCGTGTAGATCGTCATGTTGCCTCCTGGATGATTCCTGCCTTCGCGCCATGCGCTCGGGGCTCAGTCCGCCGCCGCCTCCCCCGCGTCCAGCCCCAGCTCGCGCCGCAGGTGGGCGAATCGCCCTGGGTCCATGGCCCGGCGGTCCTGTAGCAGGGCGCACAGCTCGCTCAGCCCGGCCTCGGTGAAGAGGGCGCGCGATCCATACTTGCCGCGCCCGACCTCGACCAGGCCGCGGTCGAGCAGGCCCTGGACGGCCAGCGGGATCTTCGGCTCGCCCCGGTGCGGGCCGGAGTGCCAGGTGCGCAGGAAGGTGCCGTCCGCGAGGCTCGGGTCCTGGCCGAAGTGGCGGCAGAACTCGCGGCGGATCAGCTCGCGCTCGCGGGGCGTGAAGGAGGATGCGGGCATGCCCCAGCTATGGGCGCCGGGGGGCCTTGCGCAAGGCAGCGCGTGGCACCGACGGCGCCCCTGGCCGGCGGCCGCCTCATCAGCACAGAGCCCGACCGCGCCAGGTGCCCGGCCAGGCGCTCCGCGGTGATCCGGGCCATCGCGTTGTCGGCGTGGTGGACGCGCCGGCGCCCTTCGTAGCGCAGCGCGAAGGAGACGGTCTCGGCGATCTCGTCCGGGCTGGCGGGGCGGGGCGGCTGCGGGCGCAAATGTGTGGACGTGCCGAGGCGACTACGCCAGGCTCGCCGCTCGCGGTAAGCCCGCCGCGCAAGCCGTTGGAGTCGCGCAGACCCAGACATAGCAAACCCGCCTAGGAGGCGGGCTGCATACCGGCAAGGCCGGGAAAGATTGAGCGTCTCGACAACCCTCAATCTGACCCGCCCCGCCCCGATTTGCAAGAGCGATTCTTGCCACGGGCGCGCTTTGCCTGCGTGCCGACCGCCTCCGGGCCGAACCGGACGGAGACGATGAGGGACGAGACACGTGGACCCTCGGTCGAGACCCCCTTCGACCGACAAGCGGCGGGGCGCGCCCTGGCGCCGTTACTGCCAGCCGGACGGCGCAAGACCACCGCGCGGCGTGGTTCAAATCAGGGTAACACCCAAAACGAGAAATCCCCTTACCATCAAAGCTCTATCGATTTCCGGTGTTACCTGGAAATGGCACGATACCGGTGGCGAAGTCGGCAGTCGGTGTGACGGTGGCGGAGTTGGATGGATTTCCTGTCCGGAGGGAGGCCACCTGCCATGTCGCTCCGCCCACAGCAGTCAATCCCCCCCGTGCCCGACGACACCGCCCGCATCGCCCGGGCCGCCTTCCGGCGCGGCAACCCGTATGTGCTCCTGCGTGACCAGCTCGGCGCCGTGTTCGACGACGCTGGCTTCGCCGATCTCTACCCCGCCCTCGGGCAGCCCGCTTACGCTCCGTGGCGCCTCGCGCTGGTCACGCTCATGCAGTTCCGCGAAGGGCTGAGCGACCGACAGGCGGCCGAGGCGGTGCGCAGCCGGATCGACTGGAAATACCTGCTCGCCCCCGACCTGACCGACGCCGGTTTCGACCACAGCATGCTGTGCGAGTTCCGCGACCGCCTGCTCCGGCACAAGGCCAGCGAGCGCCTGCTCGAGCGCGTGTTGGGCGCGGCCCGCGACGGTGGCTTGCTCAAGGCACGAGGGCGCCAGCGCACGGACAGCACGCACGTGCTCGCAGCTATCCGCACGCTGAACCGTCTCGAGCTGGTGGGCGAGACGCTGCGGGCCGCGCTGAACGCCATCGCCGTGGTCGCACCCGACTGGCTGCGCAGCATCGCCCCTCTGGACTGGCACGAGCGCTACGACCGCCGGGTCGAGGACATGCGCCTGCCCGAGAGCGGACCCAAGCGGGAGGCCTACTTCGTCCAGGCCGGGGCGGACGGCTTCCTGCTGCTCGACGCGCTGGACGGGGCCGGCGCGCCGCCGGACGCGGCCGCGCTGCCCGCCGTTGCCGTGCTGCGCCGCGTGTGGGCGGAGGCCGGGAAGGTTCCGCCGGCGCAGCCGGTGGAAGCCGGCCGGAGGGGCGCCACTTCGAGCGGGCGCAGGGCGGTCCGGATGGGTCAGCGCCGCAAGGCGTCCAGCCGCGGGCGCTACAGGCCCGCGGTCCGGGCGACCGCGTCGAGTCGCCCTATGACATCGACGCGCGGTTCCGGACCAAGAGAGAGGTGACCTGGGTTGGCTACATGGCCCACTTCACCGAAACCTGCGACAAGGGCGCGCCGCACTTGGTGGTTCACACCGACACCACGCCGGCCAACGTGCACGAGGCGATGCGAACTGAGCCGATCCACGCTGCGCTCGTCGCCAAGAACCTGGCACCGGCCGAGCACCTCGTCGACGCCGCCTATGTCAGTGCCGGGCACCTGGTGGGCGCCCGCGAGCGCTACGGCATCGACCTGGTCGGCCCGCCGCGGCGCGATGTCAGCTGGCAACGGCAGAGCGAGGACGCGTTCGGCGTCAGCGACTTCGTCGTGGACTGGGAGCGTCGGCGCGTGCGCTGCCCGGAAGGCAAGGAGAGCACGCACTGGGGCGAGTATGTGGCCAAGGGACGCGGCCCCTGCGTCAAGGTCGGCTTTCGCCGGAGCGACTGCGCAGCCTGCCCGTCCCAGGCGCGATGCACGCGCACGCAAGGACATGGCCGCAGGCTGACCCTGCATCCGCGCCCTGAGCACGAAGCGCTCGCGCTGGCTCGGGCGCGCGAGCAGAGCGAGGAAGGACGGCAACTCTATGCCCAGCGCCAGGGCATCGAGGGCACGTTCTCACAAGGCGTGCGCGCCTTTGGCTTGCGTCGGGCGCGCTACCGCGGTCTGGCCAAGACCGGCCTGCAGAGCGTGGCCACGGCTGCGGCGCTCAACCTCGACCGGCTCGGGGCCTGGCTCACGAAACGCCCGCTGGCTCCCACGCGCATCTCACGCTTTGCCGCACTCGCAGCCTGACCGCCGACTTCGCCAACGGTATCCTGCCGTTTCCAGGTAACACCGGAAATCGATAGAGCTTTGATGGTAAAGGGATTTCTCGTTTTGGGTGTTACCCTGATTTGAACCACGCCTCGGAGCGGAGGCGCCTCCCGCTCGCGCTATTCAGACTCCTGGAAGCCTGATCACGTTTGGTGGCCGTTATGTGTATCAAAGGGGCGAGTATAATATGCTGCGACCGTTTGAAATGGATAGACCCTACGATATTAGGAGCGCCGCTTCCGGCATCAGACAAAATGTTGTCCTTGACACACCATCGGGGCCCCTTTCGCTCGAAGGCATATTCCCTCCTGACCGTCGGATCACTCTATTTGACTGATTTCTCCATGCAGGCGTCTCTCGCACATAGAAAGCCCTGTCAGAGCAGCTCTCCTGCCGAACCAGCCTCGAAATCGTGCTGTGGCTGACGTTGTAGCTCCGGGCAATATCGCGGATGGGTTCCCCTTCTTTGCGGTGCCGTTGCTAGCGAGGCGCTGGCGCGCAGGGTCTGGCCGGGTGGTTGGGCGCTACGCCGGGGCTGCTTGCAAGGCGGATCGCACGGCCTCGGGGTTGCCGGCAATCGCCTTGAGGTATGCGCGCGCGGGTTGATCCGGCTCCGCTCTCCCCTGCTCCCAGTCGCGCAGGGTGCCGAGCGGGATTTGATAGCGGGCGGCGAATTCCTCCTGGGTCAGCCCCAGCGCGCGACGCAACGTCTTGGCGCGCGGCACCCGGCGCATCCGAGCCAGCCGCTCCTTGGTGAGCGGCTGCGCGTCGGGGTCACGCAGCGCCGCCGCGTGGGCTTCCTCCTCGGTCATCGGGCGGATGGGCTTGTCCGGGAAGGGTCGCTCGGTACCGTCCGGCATCACCTCGACTAGCGCGCCGTCAGCGTGCGTTCTCGCGAAAGTAGTCGTCTTGCTCATCTCTTCCCGCCCTTCGGGCCGAAATCAATCGAATGCGGTCGCCGCGCTCGGTGTAGGTCACGTGGAGTATGATACCGCCGCACATGCCGAGCAGGTTGATGCGCTCTTCCCCGTAGTCCTCGCGGTCGTCGATCAACTCGACGGCGAAGGGGTCGAGGCACGCTCTGGCGGCCTGCTCGAAGGTGACGCCGTGATCGCGCCAGTTGGCAGCAGCCTTGTCATCGTCCCATTCAAACTCCATCGCCATCCACCTCCCGCGCAAGCGCGACCATCTAGGCCAAAGGGGGAACAGTAGGATGGCGGTGTTGGTCCAGCCGCACTCAACAGATACGGAATACCCGTAGCTTTTTCAATCTGTCCGGTCGGGAATCAGTCCAGCTTTGCAGGCACTGACGAAGGGCGTGGTTCAGAGTCTGCCCGTTTCGGGTTATACAGGCGTGCGGCGGGTTGTTGCACGGACCCACCCGGTGGCGCGTAGAACCGGCCTGGCGTAGGAGGCACGCCCTGATCTAGTGGGCTGAGTTGGAAGTTTCCTGGCACTCATGAACGTCGTTGGTGCGTTGGCAGAAGCGTCGCACGCTGTCGAGGATGTCGTCGGCGCTCTTGGTCCAGACGAACGGGTGCGGTTCCGCATTGGTGGCCTCAAGGTAGCGGCGGATCGCCGCCTCCAGGGTCTCGACTGTAGGGAATACTCCGCGCCGGATCTGGCGCACGGTAAGCAGGGCGAACCACCCCTCGACGAGATTGATCCAAGAGGCGCTGGTCGGCGTGAAATGCAGATGATAGCGCGGCCGCTTGGCCAGCCAGTCCCGGACCAGCGCGGTTTTGTGGGTGCGCAGGTTGTCGAGCACCAGATGCACCTCGAGGTCGGAGGGAATGCTCCGGTCGATCTCGTCAAGGAAGGCGCGGAACTCGGTGGCACGGTGACGACGATGGCAGGTCCCGATGACCCTTCCGGTCTTTGCGTCGAGGGCGGCGAACAGGTCGAGTGTGCCGTGGCGAAGATAGTCGTGCGTCCCGCGTTCGGGCTGGCCGGGGCGCATCGGCAGCACCGGCGCGGTTCGCTCGACAGCCTGGATTTGCGGCTTCTCGTCCACACACAGCACCAACGCCCGCTCGGGTGGCGAAAGATACAGCCCGACAATGTCGCGGACCTTCTCCACGAACAGCGGATCGGTGGACAGCTTGAAGGTCTCGGCCCGATGCGGCTTCAGTGCGAAGGCGTGCCAAATGCGGCAGACTGCCGTCTGGCTCAGCCCCGTCGCCCTGGCCAGCGAGCGGGTGCTCCAGTGCGTGGCGTTGGTTGGGCTGGCTTCCAAGGTCGTGGTGACCGCCCGTTCAACTTGTTGGTCCGTGATCTTGCGCGGGGCTCCAGGCCGGGGCTCGTCGAGCAGACCGTCCAGCCCGCGCTCGGCAAAGCGACGCCGCCACAGCGCCACCGTCGCGCGGTTAATGCCGAGCCGCTCAGCAACGCCGCCATTGGTCGTGCCCGGTTCGGCGCAGGCCAGGACGATGCGCGCACGGGTGGCGAGCGCCTGTCCTGTCTTGCGTCGGCGGATCCAGCCCTGAAGCAGATCACGGTCGGTTCCAGACAAAGCAATCGGGATCGCGTGAGGGGTGGCCATGGCAGGTGCCTCCGCTTGCGTGTCTTTCGCCCCTCAATGAAGAATGTCCCACAGGACGCCCAAAGTGCTCAGAAACTTACGCCTCAGCCCACTAGCCCTGGATGCCCACCTTGCCCTTCAAGCTGAACCAAGATCGCCGCCACCACATCCCCAGGCAGAAGCGCAAGGTCGTCAACTGGCGCGACTACGACGCCAGCCTGCGCCAGCGCGGCAGCCTCACGGTCTGGTTCACGGCCGAGGCGATCGCGGGCTGGCGGGCTGAGCCGCGCACCACGCCAGGCGGGCAGCCCTGCTACTCGCCCCTGGCGATCCTGACGGCGCTCACCCTGCGTGCCGTGTTCCGCTTGGCTCTGCGTCAGGCCGAGGGCCTGATCGGCTCCGTCATCGGCCTGCTCGGGCTGGCGCTGCGCGTCCCGGACCACTCCACCTTGAGCCGGCGTGCGGCGACGCTGGAGGTGCCGCGGCCGACACGGTCCAGCGCCGGCGTGGATGGTGGGAGCGAGCCGATGCACCTGCTGGTGGACAGCACCGGGCTCAAGCTGTGCGGCGCGGGCGAGTGGCTGATTGAGAAGCACGGCACCCACGCACGGCGGTCGTGGCGGAAGCTGCACATCGGCCTCGATGCCGAGACGGGTCAGATCGTCGCCTCGGCCCTCACCGACCGCGACGTGGACGACGCTTCCCAGGTCGGCCCCTTGCTCGACCAGGTCGCGGGCGCGGTGGCCGCGTTCACCGCCGACGGTGCGTACGACCAAGGCAGCACCTACGATGAGGTCGCCCAGCGCCATCCTGACGCGGCCGTGGTCGTGCCGCCACGGTCCACGGCGGTGCCGAGCGAGACGGCCGAGAGCGCGCCGACGCAGCGCGACCGCCATCTCCAGTGCATCGCCGAGCGCGGGCGTATGGGGTGGCAGAAGCGATCCGGTTATAACGCGCGCGCCCGCGCCGAGGCCGCCATCGCGCGCTGGAAACAGGTGATCGGGGACGGGCGGAGCCGACCAAGGTTCCGCGTGCGCAGCACGTGGAATGTCGGCGGAGGGTGCGCTCGCGCAGGGACGAGCGCCGGGCGACCGAGGTAAAGGTCGCTGTCCATGCGCTCAACCGCATGCTGGGGCTGGGACGCCCGATCTCTGTGCGCATCGCCTGATCCCGGATGGGGTTGGGGCGAGTGCGTCTGAACTCCGGGTCCATGCAACACGCCGGCTACCGCCTGAAGGCCTCCCAGTCTCGACAGCGGCGGGCGCGTGCCGCCACGCCGGAGAACGGCGACCGGGAAACAGGCAAGGTCAGATCCCCGCCCTAATCCCAGGACGGATACCGCCAGGAAGACCCGACAACAAACCCAGGCAGGCCAGGCGAGACGTCACCGTCGGCTGGCCTGGTTTTACTCCGCCACCCTGGCCGGTTTTTCCTGCGCCGTTGACACTCATACACGGTGCAAGAAACATATAGTCTATAATCGACCAGCTGCACCATGAAGGCCAGTTGGGATTTGTAGCAACGCCGATGGCGCACATAATCTCACCTTCCGGGTCGGATCCGGAGCCAAGCGTGGTAGTATAGAGTGGCGGCCGGTCTGGCAGGAAATCGAGGTAGGTTGTGTAGCGAAGCCAGAGAGCTAGAACAAACAGTAGTGCCGCGATGAGCATGATGCCCCGTGTTTGTGTCCGGCGGCGTTCGACGGTGTTGGTGAAGAGGATCGATTTTACAGCTGCAGTGATCCGCTTAAAGGCACGGTAAATCACTGGCAGTCTCAATACCGTTGTCGTCGTTATGATTGCCCAGCCCAGGAACAGTCTTCCCCTCAACCAATACAGGAGAAAAGCCAGAAAAATGACACCTAGCATAAAATAACTACCAGGTGTGATGTTGTCCAGTGTATATCGAAGTTTGTAGAGCACGAATCGGAGCGGAGCCTGTGTTATATCGAGCCTGTATGCGGTAGCAAATTGCGTGGTCTGTGAGCTGATCGCAACCGCATTGTGTGGCGTCCCGTGCAGCGATGTTAGCTCGATTGTGTAGGATTTTCCCTTTGATTTGGGGATTGGAGGAAAGCCGAACGTGAAATAGGTGTTGTCTTGGAACTGATTAGTGTTAACCGTGTGCTGGTATTGCCACGCACTGCTGTCCGTTTCTTTTATGCGAAATGTCACCTGATCTGTATTGATCCTCTCAAACGTGTTAAACCGAACCAGCACAATGCCCAAATTATCTTCCGACGCGGAAAAGGTTTTAGTAATTACCTTCCCATGCGTCAGCGGCTGTGTTGATAGATGTAGGGCTGTATTCTGACTCTCCTCATTGATAACCGTACGAAAACCCAGCTCGGAATAGGGTGATATTTTCGACTTGATATAGGGTGCTGTGACATAAATGATGCTGAAGACAAATAAGCCAATAAATAATATTTCGACTGCGCGGCTTTGGATATTCATTCATCTTATATTAACAGAATTAACCCCATTTTTGTATATGGCCTTCCCCTAGAACAGGCTCCCCTGCTCCACCTTCTTGTCCTCCTTCCGCGGCGCTATGAGCTCGGGGTAGTCGTTGCGGGCATTCCTCGCTTCCGCTCCCACTTCCCACTCCTCTATCCGCTCGGCCGGATAGAACTTGAGGAGCGGTGGCTGTGTCCATGAATTTTGGCCCACTGTGCTGGCGAATTTTGGCCCAGCATCCGCGGCGATGTTCACGATCCTGGCTGCTGCCTGGATCTGTCGATAGCGGTGCTACTCCTCCTGCTTCATGGGTTTGGCCACCTTGCGTGCGGCTGTCGTCCGGCGGAACCGATAGGAGTCTACGCCCGTCGTGATGATGTGCGCGCGGTCCGTCAGACGGTCGATCAGTGCCTTGCACAGCCGCGGATTGGGGATGACCTGCGACCATTCGGAGAACGGCAGATTGGTGGTCACGATCACCGCCGCTTTCTCGGCCCGGTCGGCGATGACCTGGAACAGCAGCTCGCAGGCGGTCTCGGCCAACGGCACGTAGCCCAGCTCGTCGATGCAGATCAGGTCGAGGCGTTCCCAGCGGCCCAGGGCGCGGCTCAGCTGGTTGGCATGGGCCGCCTCGGCCAGTTCGTTGATCAGCGCCGTGGCGGTCGCGAACCGAACCCGGCGCCGCTGTCGGCAAGCGGCAACACACAAGCCCGTCGCCAGATGCGTCTTGCCCGTGCCCGCTTCACCAACCAGCAGAACCGGCTCGACCTTCGCCACATAGTCGCCGGTTGCCAGATCCCGCAGGCGGGCGGCCGACACCCCGGAGCGGTCGAACTCGAACTCATCCAACGTCTTCATCCGCGGCAGCCGCGCCTCGTGCAGCAGGCGGGCGACCGCGCGGCTCTCCCGCTCCTCCATCTCGGCGGACAGCAAGGCTTCGAGGTAGCCCAGGTGCGACTGTCCCTCTCGGAGTGCCGCGTCGGCCATGCGGGCGAACTGCATGCCGATCGTCGGCATGCGCAGTGCCTTGCAATGCTGCGCGATCGCCTGGTCCTGCAGTTCGGCCATCACGCCGCCACCGCGCAGAGCAGCGTGTCGTAGTCGGCCGTCGCCGGCATCGGTCGGTCGTAGCGGGCGAGCACGCCGACATCGATCGGCAACACCCGCGCCTTTTGCAGGCGTGCCTCGGTCAGCAGGTAGCGCACCGCGGCCACGTCGCACGCTCCCAACGACACCGCGGACGCGACTGCCGCACGCAGAGCATCGTGGCCGAATTCGCGGCCCAGCAGCATCACCGCCACCATGGCGCGGGTGCCGTTCTGCCGGCCGTGCCGGGCGCGCAGCCGGTCCCACAGTTCATCATAACCAGCGGGCCAGCGACCGGCCTGCCGCCACTGCTCCAGCGGTTTCGAACCGGCCAATGCGCCGGGCTTGTGGCCGAGCACGTCCAGGTAATGCTCGAGATCGAGCACCTGCTGGCGCCGGCTGTGGCATCGCTCATGACGCGCGACGCGGCGGCCGTCATGCCAGACCTCGACGTGCAGCGGGTGAACACGGGCCTCCACCCGGATACCGGCCTTAACCGGGACCGAATACAGGTTGGTCTTGACCGTGACGCACCCCTGTTTATCGACCAGGGGAAACGTGACGTCAGCCAGATCGAACCGTTCTGTCGCGCGTGGCAGCAGGTGGTCGCGCTCCGCTGCCATGGCCGCGCCGACCGGCTCCACGTGACCGTGCAGCACCCGCGCCTCGTCGGCACGGCACCCTGCCAGCAGCACGGCGTTCAACGCGTCGATATTCGCCACGCTTGGCACCGGGACCAGATGGTTGCGCCGGAAGTAGCCAACCTCCCCCTCAACGCCGCCTTTCTCGTGGCCTTCGCCGGGCGTGCAGAACTCCGCGGCAAACCGCCAGTGCGAGCGAAACGCGATGAACCGGGCCGTCTCCTCTCGCCGGTAGCCCTGCAAGATCTTGCGAACCGCACTCGCCAGGTTGTCGTAGCGTAGCAGCCTGAACACACCGCCGAAGTAGTCGAAGGCGTGCTCGTGGGCCTCCAGGAACGCCTGCTGCGTGGCGTGCAGATAGGCGCGGTGGAATGCCGCCCCGCTGGCCATCGAGCGCATCGCGAATACCTGCACCCTGGTCCGCTCGCCGGCTAGGGTCTGTCGTCCCTTGAATACCTTCATTGTTCTACCCAGCGTCGCCGATTTACTCCGAGTAGAGGTGAACAATGCAGGTCTTGAGTGACGCGCAATGGGACGTGCTGCGACCGCTTGTTGAAGCGGTTCGCCCGCGCGGCAAGACGCCGCACCGCGATCTGCGTCGCACGATCGAGGCTATCATCTGGCGACACCAGAACGGCGCCAAGTGGCGCAGCGTCCCCGCCGAATTGGGACCGTGGTGGGGTGCGGCGCAGACCTTCATCCGATGGGCGAAGAAGGGCGTCTGGGAACGGCTGCTGGACCTGGTGCGGCAGTCCGGGATCAGCTTTGGCATGGTGTTTCTGGATGGCACGAACATCCGCGCCCATCAGAAGGCGGCGGGTGCGGCCAAAAACGACAAGCTGCGGCGCAGAGCGACAGCCGTGAGGCGCTGGGCCGGTCTCGGGGCGGCTATGGCACCAAAGCTTGCGTGATCGCCGACGGGGCCGGACGCGCCATCGCCTTCGCGCTCGCCCCAGGCCAGGCGCATGAACTGCCACTGGCCCCCGGTCTGCTCAGCTGCCTGTCCGACATCCCAGGCTGGGTCGTCGGCGATCGCGGCCTCGCCTCCCATGCGTTCCGCGCCCTGATTTGGGACAGCGGCGCCCGTCCCGCGATCCCGTCCAAGCGCAACGAGGAGCCGATCGCCTGCCCGCCCTGGATCTACCAGAACCGCAACCTCGTCGAGCGGCTCTGGGCGCGACTGAAAGAGTGGCGGGCCGTCGCCACCCGCTATGAGAAGACCGCCCGCTCCTTCATGGGCGTGCTCTGCATGGCAGCAACAATGGACTGGTTCAAAGCCCCCAAGAGATGACAGGCCCTAGATCGACCGACGCCTCATACCAGTCGACCTGAGCCTCCTGGCCCCAGCCATAACTCTGCGGCACGAATGTCTCGCGCCGGATCAGGCCCAGCGCGCGGCGGCGTGCCCGGACATGGTTGCGCACCGTCGACTCAGCCACCACGGCGTCCGGAAACTCCCGCACGATCCGCCGGTGAATGCGCCTTGCCGTATGCCGCTGCTTACGAGGAGCACGCCGATCCTCGTCCAGCACGGCGTCAATGAACCCCACGACAGCCTCCAGTTTGGGCTTCGCCCGATCGGGATAGCGATGGGCCGGAGGCACCGCACCCGCGATCGCCTGCCGCACCATCCGACGGTGAACGCCGAACTTGGCGGCCACACCGACCACCGTGCCGATCCCGAACTCATACTCGCGCCGCAGCTGCTCAAACAATTCCACCTTGGCTTTCCAGTCCACACCAAGCCCCCCGGCATATCCGGGACGACCCTAGGTTTGAGGGACGGATGCTGGGCCAAAATTCGCCAGCACTCTGGGCCAGGATTCGATAGCAAAGCCAGAGCGGCAGAAGCTGGGTGGGCTCATTAGTCGGTCTTGAATAACTCGTTCAGGCTGGCTGGCAGGTAACCAGGTGGCGTCTGCGCGCGGGTGAAGCTGGAGCAGGCTGGCGAGGAGAGCCGTCAAAAGCGCCCGGAGGTGGGCGAGGATCTTGCGGATGTTGTGCCCGCAGCCGCAGAGGACGGCGAAGATGGCGTCGCCGAGCAGGCCCTTGAGGCCGCAGCGGGCGAGGCGGCCATCGGTCTTCATGTGGCCGATCTCGGGCTCAATCGCACTGCGGCGCTTGAGGAGCCTGGCCAGCCTCGGCGTGATGCCGCGCCGTGAGCCGCTGATGAGCACCCTGGTGCCCTGCACGCCGTGGCCGCGGTAGCCGCGGTCGACCACGGCGAGGCTGGGGCGGCAAGCCGTCAGGGTCTCGACCTGCTGGAGGGCCTCGCCGAGCGTGTGCCCGTCATAGGGGTTGCCGGGCATGGAGCGCATACCGACGACGAAGCCCTCGGCGAGGGTGGTGGCGACGCTGACCTTGGTGCCAAACTCGTAGCGCACCCGCGCCTTGCCCTTGGCGATGCAGTCGACCTCCGGCTCGTGCAGGGCGTAGATCTTGTTCCGGCTCTTGGGTGTCTGCCGCAGCAGGCGGGTGACGAGTGCCATGCGCGCCTCGATCCGCCTCCGGAGTTGCCCCTGGGGGACAGTGCCGAGCTTGCGGCCGGTGTCGCGCAGGACGCGTCCCGTGTAGCCCTTCAGCGTGCGCAGCGCCTTGCGCATGCGCCGGAACTGCCGGGCATGGGCGTGACGCCCGGCCTGGGCGGCCAGACGCGGGGCCTTGCGGTTGTAGTTTTGCCGCAGCCGGATCCCGACCTTCTGCGCCAGCGTCACCAAGGAGCGACGGGCCGTCTCGTAGAGCCGGCTGTCGGTCGGGTGAGCGATGGCTTTTTCCATGACGGTGGTGTCCACCACGATTTCGGAGAGGCTGCGCGGCTTCACGGCCCCCGAGGCCCGGCCTGCCTCGACCGTCTTGGTCAGCAGCCACTCCACGCCCTCTTCGCCGATCCGGCCGCGCCAGCGGCTGAGCGAGGAGGGGTGAAGGGGCAGCCGGTGCTGGAAGAACACCTCGCCGGTGAAGTGCTGGTAGTACGGGTTCTCCACCCAACGGGCGAGGACGGCCTCGTCGGAGAGGCCGTGGGCGTGCTGCAGGGTACATCAGGCCTGCGACCAGACGAGGGTGGAGGGCGGGCCGCCCCTCCGGGGAGGGGAAGAAGCCCGCCCAGTGTTCCTCGAACCAGGACCAGTCGATCAGCGCCGCCAGCCGGACCAACTCGTGCTGCCCATCGATCATGTCGACCAGGCGCGGCCGCCGCAGGTCATCCTGTTCGGCTGGGCGGGGACGGTGCTTCATGGTCGCGAGAATCGCAGGGTTTGCCGCCGAGGCCAACCAAACCGTGCAATTCCACAGCGTCCAATTCGGCGGATTGCTGAACCAGATCAATGCATTGGGAGTTGTTCAAGACCGACTAGCTGAGAAGATCGCCGCCATCCGCACCCGGCGCACACGCTGCCAAGACATGCTGGCGCAGCTCGACCGCACCGGCGAGGACCAGAATCTCGCTCACCGACCCCGACAGCCGGGCGAGGCTGGCCAAGGTTCCTGCGGCGAAGCCGCTGGAATAGCCAGACGAGGGGATGGCAGCGCACACCCATGTTGCCGTGGGCTGCAACGTGCAAGTTGCCGTGGACACCAAGCACAAGCTGATCCCGCTTATCGGCCAATCGACCCGTCACGGGTAGACGCCTTTGTGGGTCAGACGGGACGACGCAGCGACGGCACGGCAAAGCGCGTTGACCATGCCTCGCATGTTGCGGCGCCGGTTGGTGGTCCAGCAGAAGGCGCCGAGATAGTCGGGCAGATGCTTGGGGGAGAGCCGCTTGTGGGTGGCCTTGAGCGCGGTACTGAGATTGGCGACCAGGGTGTTGACGGTGAAGAACGGGGCGCTGCGCTCGCGCTCCGGACGCCCGCCGCCGGTGACGGTGGCGACATGCGTCCGCCCGGCTTCACCGAAGGCGTTGAACGCCCGCAAGCCGTCCGTGTGCACAGTCGCGCCGGCGGCGATGTGGGCATCGCGGAACGCGGCCACCGCCTCGCTGGAGAAGGCGCTGACCGCGCGCATCGCGACATGGCCCATGCGCCCGTCCGCATGCCGCTCGCAGGCGACGATGACGCAGGTCTTGCCTTCGGTTCCGCTGCCTTGGTTCCTTTCACCTCCCAGACACACGTCATCCGCCTCCACTACCGGCGGCGCGGCATCGTCGTCGCTCGCGCCCCCGAGCGAATAGCGCTCCGTCCGCTCGGTCATGGCGTGGCGGAGCCGCTTGTGCAGATACCAGGCCGTCTCATAGCCCAGGCCCAGCCTGCGGCCGAGCTCGACCGCCGAGATCGCCTGTTTGGTGCTGCTCATCAGGTGCATGGCGCGGAACCAAGTGGTCAGAGACAGCTTGGTGTCCGCCATCACGGTGCCCGCGGTGACCGACCAACGTCGGCCGCAGCGCGTGCAGCCGACACGGCGGCCGTAGACATAGCTCTTCAGATTGGCGCAGCGCGGGCAAGGCATTCCTTCACGTTGGCGCGCCGCCACCAACGCCGCCAGACACTGACCCTCCGTCCCGTAGAGTCGTTCGAACTCAACGTCCGTCAGCCCCTTCATGATTGCCCGCACCGTTCTGCTCCGAGACGCCGCGTTCAGAGCGACTTTGCGCTTCCCTGCTGCAAAGTACAAGAGCGGGTCGATTGGCCGATAAGCGGGCAAGCTGATCGTCGAGCAGCAGGTCACCAACCAGGTCCTCGACATGGGCGAGGCTGGCCAGAGGTTCCGCCAAGCATAGCTTGGTGGAATGGCCAGACGAGGGCTGCTGACTGAGACCGCTGAAGCGGCGAAGGAAGTCCTTGACGTTGAGACAATCGAGGCCGTGGCCGACAAAGGCTATTTCAAGATCGAGGACATCGAAGCCTGCGAGAACGCCGGGATCGTGCCCTTCGTGCCGCGTCCACAACGCGGACCCTCGGTCAAGGCCGGCCTGTTCCGCAAGGATGAGTTTCAATACGACGCAGATAACGACCACTATGTCTGCCCGGCGGGTCAGCATCTGTATCCGTATTCAGAGGTGGCCGGCCAAATTCGGACAGGTCGATAAGTGGAAACCGTGCCTGAAAGCGGCGAGTATGCCGCGGATCAGGAGCGACGATGACGGGACGTACACGCCGGACCCATGCCCCGGGCTTCAAGGCCAAGGTGGCGCTGGCCGCTATCAAGGGCGAGAAGACGCTGGCCGAGTTGGCACAGCAATACGATGTGCACCCCAACCAGATCACCGCCTGGAAGGGTCAGTTGGTTGATGCGGCTGCCGGGGTATTTGGCGGGAGCGGAACCGCGGCGGAGGCGACACCGGCGGTCGATCTGAAGGTGCTGCACGCCAAGATCGGCGAGCTGACCCTGGAGAACGATTTTTTGGCCGGTGCGCTCGGCAAAGCCGCAGGGCTGTTCAACGCTCTTTTCTTTGGGGTTTGGGGCCGGGTGAGGCTGCAATGCCACATGCCGATGCAAACCGCCCTGTGATGGCTGCGTAGGGGTTCCTGCGACGCGGACCCTCTGCCTCCCTGGCTGGCAACCGTCACAGCCGTACACGAGGTTGCCATGGCGCCGTTCGCCCCTTTTGTCAGCTTGCTGGCCGACATCGAAGACCCAAGGCGGGCCGAGGGCAAGCTGTATCGACTGCCGCACGTCGTGGTGTTCGCCATCCTGGCGATCGTCGCTGGCGCCAACTCCTACCGAACGGTCCACAGCTTCATCGATGTTCACCTGGCCCAGTTGCGCGATGCGTTCGGCGTGACGTGGCGCAAAGCCCCCGCCTACACGACGATC
Organism: uncultured Pseudomonadota bacterium; assembly: GCA_963818725.1. Lineage (GTDB taxonomy): Bacteria > Pseudomonadota > Alphaproteobacteria > Acetobacterales > Acetobacteraceae > DATFDN01. The sequence continues at coordinate 208,576 of CAWFTU010000003.1, forward strand.
CGTGGTGTCCTGCAGCAACTCGACCCGCTCTCGGTCGAGGCGGTGTTTCGCCGCCATGCCGCGGCCTTGAACGATGCCGCCACGGCCGGGGACCACCGCCATGTGGCCATTGACGGCAAGACCTTGCGCCGCAGCTTCGACAACTTCCTCGACCGCCGTGCCGCGCACCTGCTGAGCGCCTTCGCCTCCGATACGGCTCTGGTGCTGGCGCACCTCGACTGTGACGACAAGTCCAATGAGATCCCGACCGTGCAGACCCTGATCGGCGCTCTTGGGCTGAGCGGTGCCGTGGTCACGGTCGACGCCATGCACTGTCAAAAAAATCCTTCGCGCAGGCCGCTGCAGGCGGCGTTCACCTGATGGCCCAGGTCAAAGCCAATCAGCCCGCCCTGCATCACATCATTGCCGACTTGTGCGAGACCGCCGTGCCGCTCGATAGCACCCGCACGGTCGACAAGAAGCGCCGTTCCCGTGACGAGGCCCGCCAAGTCGAGGTGTTCGCGCCGGGCGATCGCCTCGCCAAAACCGAGTGGGCTGGCCACCTCCGCGCGGTGATCCGCGTCCATCGCGACGTTCTCACCCGCTCCGCCGCGACCGGATTGTGGCGCGCCACCAGCGAGACCGCCTTGTTCGTCAGCGACATCGTCCTGCCGGCCGCCGTCTGCGCCAAGGCCATCCGCGACCACTGGAATATTGAGAACCGCTCCCACTACGTCCGCGACACCAGCTTCGCCGAAGACGCCAGCCGCATCCGTTGCAACCCGGGCATCTTCGCCCGCCTGCGCTCGTTCGCCACCAACATCTTGCGCTTCAATGGCATCCACAACATCTCAGACGGGCGGCACCGCATTGCCTTCGGCGGCATCGACGCAATCCTCAGCATGCGCGTCATGAATTGAGCGTTGAACAGCCCTGGGCAAAGCCGGCCTGCTGAGCGCAAAGCGATGATCGATCGGCGCCATGAACTGCCGCTGGCGCGGCAGGCGGCGTTGCTGCGGCTCAGCCGGAGCAACCTCTACTATGAACCTCGGCCCGTGCCGGCGGCGGAGCTTGCGATCATGCGCCGGATCGACGCACTGCATCTCGATTACCCGTTCGCAGGTAGCCGGATGCTGCGTGATCTGCTGCGCGGCGAGGGCGTTGTCATCGGCCGTGACCTGGTGCGGACGATGATGCGGCGGATGTGCATCGAGGCGCTGTATCGCCGGCCGAACACCTCGAAGGCCGCGCCGGGACACAAGATTTACCCATACCTGCTGCGGGGTCTGACGATCGAGCGGCCCAACCAGGTTTGGTGCATGGATATCACGTACATCCCGATGGCGCGTGGCTTCGTCTATCTGGCGGCGGTGGTGGACTGGTACAGCCGTCGGGTTCTGGCGTGGCGGCTATCGATCAGCATGGAGGAGGATTTCTGCCTGGCGGCGGTTGAAGAAGCGCTTGCCAAGCACGGCCGGCCGGACATTTTCAACACTGACCAAGGCAGCCAGTTCACCGGGACTGCTTTCACCGGCCTGCTGCTGGCGAACAAGATCGCCATCAGCATGGACGGCCGCGGCGCCTGGCGGGACAACGTGTTTGTCGAGCGGCTCTGGCGGTCGGTAAAATACGAGGAGGTCTATCTGCGGGCTTATAACAGTGTCACCGAGGCGCGCGCATCGATTGGCCGATATCTCGACTTTTACAATCGCAAACGGCCCCATTCGAGCCTTGACGCCCGGACACCGGACCACGCCTACTTCACCCACCTGCAGCAACGAGCGGCAGCATGACTTTCGCCGCCGTTGTCGGGTCGTCGCTCCGGTCGGGCTACGCCCTCCCTGCGCGACGACCCGACAACGGCATATTGCGGAACCAATCGGCAGGGGATCCACTTATCGAAGGCGAAACGCTGTCTCGACAAAGCCGACCACCTCTGTTCCACGCGCGAGAGCGCGTGGAATGGCTGCGGAGGGGGTGGAATCACTGTTCAGGAACCTCAAGCACGGCTTTGGCCTGAAGGATGCGTGGCGGCAGTCCCGCCAGGTGCTGATGCGCTGGGTGACCGTGCTGGCAGCCGGTTGCGCGATCAACCAGATGCTGGCCTTCACCGACCCGGCGCGCCTAGCCAGCCTGGCCGAGCCCGCCCCTTGGCGCGCTCCTGGCACCCGCACCGCCGGACTGGTCCAGGCAGGCATCGCCCGGATTTTGCGCGAGGTCGGGCCGCCGGCCTTCACCGCGGCGATCTGGGGAAAAATCAGCGCCACTGCGCCACGCACAAGCGCACCGTCAGCGCCACCCGCCGCCAAAGCCGCGTAAGTCACCCAAGTCCGCCACCATCGTTCCGGTTACGTGGCTCCGGCCTGCGCCACGAACAAGAAACGTCGCCTGGAAACTACAGCACATTGGCAGCAGTGCGGGTCGATTCTAACCTGCCATCATCGGAGCCACGAACTTACAGGACGCGCGATGACGCCAAATGAAGAGTGGGGCCTGATCGACAAGGTGGCAATCGTCACTGGTGGCGGTGCGGCGGATGATGGCATCGGCAATGGTCGAGCAGCAGCAATTTTGCTGGCGCGCGCCGGAGCAAAGGTGCTGGTTGTCGACCGTGATCTCGCGCTGGCAGAACGTACGGCAGCGATGACAGCTGCCGGAGGCGGTCATGCTGTCGCTGCCGCTTACGACGTGACCAGTTCTGTGCAATGCGCCGCCATGGTCGAGGACGCTGTGTCCCGCTGGGGCCGGCTCGACTGCCTCGACAACAACGTCGGTGTCGGCAGTAAGGGAACTGTGGTCGAGGAATCCGAGGAGAACTGGGCGCGCGTGATGCACGTGAACGTTGACACCATGTTCCTCACTTGCAAGCACGCCATCCCGGCGATGATTCGCACGGCAGGCGGGGCGATCGTCAATGTCTCTTCAGTCTCCGCGCTGCGCCCACGTGGCCTCACCGCCTATACCGCCTCGAAAGGCGCGGTTATCGCACTGACCAAGGCACTCGCGGTCGATCACGGCGCGGACGGCATCCGCGCGAACTGTGTTGCCCCTGGACCGGTCTATACGCCTATGGTCTATGCGCGCGGCATGACCGAACAGGCGCGTGAGACCCGCCGCCAGGCGTCCGTGCTTAAGCGCGAGGGTACCGGCTGGGATATTGGCGGCGCTGTGCGCTTCCTCCTGTCCAACCAGGCTCGTTACATTACAGGCCAGGTCCTGGTCGTGGATGGAGGCGCTACGCTCGTCGGCCCCAGCCGCGCCTCGCAGTAGATTAGAGCGAAACATCCGAGAGAGCATGCAGACTGGTGGGGGCTGACGCGGTCAGGCTATGGTGCGAGCTCACGGGATGAGCAACTGTCTTGATCGTTTTGGGATCGCGTGGCCGTGTTTGCCGAGTGTGCTGTCGTGCTCACCGGCGTCCATGACGCTGCGCGCCGCCTTTGACGGTGGCCTTCGGCCATCATGGACCCCGGCTGCGCGCGACCGCCTGTCGGCAGCCAGGTCGGGACGAAGGAATGGCCGCTTTCGATCAAACCAAGGAATGGCGGTTTGGTCTGGTCATGCCGGGTTGGCTGCGGTGGGTTGATTCCAAGGCGTGCCGTCGCGCAGCATGGCGTTCAGCGTGGTGAGCAGCTTGCGCATGATCGCGACGAGGGCGACCTTGGGTGGCTTGCCGCGCGCATCGAGGTTGGCGCGCGCCTCCCTCATGCGGGCGTTGTGCCGGCAGGCGACGAGGGCGGCCATGTAGAGGACGTCGCGCACAGCGCTCCTGCCGCCCCAGATGCAGGGGTGTGTAGGGCGGTCCAAATCCAGGCCACCGCGGCGGAGGAAATACCGGCCACTGCGGCGGTCACTGGCCTGGGTCGGAATCCGCTCAAATGCTTTGTTGTTCAGGTGCTTAGCACCTTTTTGGCCTTGGGGCCACCGGTGCTTGGAGCCAGCAACCTGTGGCGTCGAAGTGGCCTGGATTTGGACCGCCCTCTACACCAGCCGGTGCAACACCCGCTCAGGCGCGCGCGGGTCGCGGATGCAGGCGGCCAGGCGTGAGGCGAGGCCGAGCCGTCGCTCAACCTCGCGCAACAGCAAGAGCCCACCGTCCGATGACGCTAGGGCGTCGTCGAAGCAGGCCTCGATCGGTCTGCCACCGATCGGTGACACGCCCGGCAGCATGGGGGTAGCCTCCGATCCGGCGGGCATCGTGCTCCTGATCCGTTGGGAGTGGTTCGACACCCAAATCCTAAGCTGGATTAAAGGTTTACGCTATGCCCGCCAACCCTCGTGCATAATCCGGGCTAAACCCAATACGGTTCACTTAAGGCAAAATCCTGTTCACTTAAGCTATCGGCCGAATACCAACCAATTGAAAATGCAGCATTCGCCTTGGTTCTCCCTGCGGCACAAACAACTAAAGTGAACCGTATTGGGGCTAAACCCAATGCTGTTCACTTAAGGCGAAATCCTGTTCAGTTAAGGCGAGCGGCGAATGCCAACCCGCTGAACATTGCAGCGTTTGTTTTTGTTCTGATATAGACACAACTCACTTGAGTGAACAGCATTGGGGCTAAACCGCGTCCAGTTTGGAGGTGTAGTTTCGGAGGAGTGGCGCGAGCAGGAGCGGTCGCCCTCGCCGAGGGGCGCCAGGGGACTGGCTCTTCGGAACGATGGTTGTTGCGGCCGAGAGTGCCTACCTACTTGGTCAGTGGTGGAGCACCGGCGTAGGCCGGTGCCTTGGAGCTATGGCGCAGGTTGCTGATGTTACCGGACAAGCAAAGACGGACCGCACTCAAGAAGAACATCGCACTGGCTCGCGGCATGGCCCGCCGGCTGCTCGCAGACGGTGTTGAGGAGATTACACTGACCCACTACGCCGACGAGGGATCGTTCCGTGCGATGAAGCTGCCCGAGGAGGGCGAGGACTTCGAGCACAGACAGCGCACCAACGCCGAGCTTGCCAAGGTCATGTTATTGATCCGGCTTGGGTGATCTTGAATCAGGCAGCATAACGGACAGGCTGGTGCCCGAAGTAGCTCCGCACGCGTTCGGGCAGCTTCGAGAGCTTGCGCATGTGGCTGATGACGGTGCACTTGAGCTGCTGCTTGCTGCGGGCGGGCGGCTTACGGGTGACGGCCTGCTTGAGGTCGGCATGGAGGCACTCGTCAGGGTTCAACTCGGGGCTGTAGGAGGGCAGATGGAACACCTCGATTTGCGCGGTGCGCCCGGCCAGCCACTCCCGCACGGCACGGGCACGGTGGACGGGCAGGTTGTCCAAGATCAGGAACACCTTGCCGCCGGCATCGCGGATCAGGCGGTCGAGAAAGCGGATCAGCGTCGGTGCCTTGATCGCGCCGTCGAGCACCATCCAGCGCAGCTCGCCCTTGTTGGTTACCGCCGAGATCAGGCCTACGCCCGCCCGCCGGTGATTGGGGCGGACCACCGGGGTTCGTCCGCGTGGGGCGTAGCTGCGGCCGCGCACGTCATCGGCGCGCAAGCCGGTCTCGTCGCCCCAGAAGATCGTGCCCTTCTCTCGCTTGGCCCGAGCCACGATCGCCGGGTAGTCCCGCCGCAGCCAGCGGCGCACTTCGGCTGCACGCTGCTCATAGGCCCGCCGCAGCGGCTTCTGCGCTGTGAACCCCCAGCGCGCCAGGTAGCTTCCCATGGTGCGCACCGCGAGCCGCACCCCACAGCGCTGCTCGATCAGGGCGCGCACCGCCGCACGGCTCCACAGCGCGAACGGCAGGCCAAGCTGGTCCGGCGGGTGCCGGCAGATCAGTTCACGAATCTCCGCTTCCTGCCGCGCATTCAGGAACCGCCCGCTCCCCGGCTCCGGACCGCGCGGTCCGCTGCGCAAGCCCGCCATCCCCGCCGCCGCGAAGCGCCGGCAGATGTTGAACACCCCCGTCCGGGTCAGACCCGTCTGCGCCGCGATCGCCTCGTAGGTCAGGCCGCTCTCGCGTAGTCCCACCACCTGCCGCCGACGCTCCTCTTGGGCTGCCGCCGGCAGCTTGCGCATGTCCACATGATCCATCCTACCAAACTGGATCAACCACGCGGCAATTCCAACACTACCCAAGCCGGATCAATAACGCATGGACTTGAACTAAAAATTCAAGTGATGAACGCGGAGGAATACTTTGCGTGGCTCGGCGCGCGGCCGCACACCTACCAAACCTTGCAGGAATACCCTGGCGGCAGGCATGTCTCCGGGGAGGAAGCCAAGGCGCTGCTCGGCATCGACTAAACAGTCCAGTTTGAGAACTACATTCGCAGCCGCCTGCGGCCGGCGCAAGCTGTTGGCAGAGGGGGTGGTCGAGTTGAGGACAGAAACTCTTAAATCGTTCGTTATCGTTTCCGAACTGGACACGGTTTAACACTTACCCTTTACGCCGGGCTTTTCGCTTATCGGCAACAAGATCAGCGTCCCTGATGTGGTAGCCGGCTTGCCGGAGTGCGGTGAGCACGAGGAACTGCTTCGTGACCCGTTGCGCCGCGGCCTTCTGCGTCAGCTCGTCGTCCAGGTATGCCGGGACCTCGATCCGAAGGGACGCGAGGGGCGGCGGCGGTTCGGGCTGGGACGGCGGCTTGAGGGTGGTCGAGGCCCCCCACTCACTCCCCAGCCGGCGGGAGTTCTCCTCGACTGTTTCGTCGTCCGCCGTAGCCTTTGGCCGGATGGACTTCAGGTCAACGCGCTTGCGGGGATGCTCAAGCTCCGCATCGATGGGCGGCAGGGCTGTCTTGGCGCTCATGCTGCGGCCTCCTGGAGGGCGGCGAGCCGGGTCAGAAGCTCCTGGGTGATGGCCGAGACGTTGGCGGCGGCAGCCCCGCCCGGGTCAGCCTGGCGGGGCACCCTCCCCGTCACGTGCAGCTCCCGGAACGCGGCGCGCTCAAGAAGCGTCGTCCGGAATACCGGCAGTTGCCGCTCCTCCACGCTCTCCCGGACGTGCCGGGCCGACCGGCTCTCGAAGCCGGGTAGGAGTCGTGTCCAGAGCAGCGCCCGGGCGATCTCGCTTCGCGCCAGGTCCTGGGCGTCGTCGATCTGCGCCACGGTTTTGATGCCGTCACGCACGTCCGGCAGCGAGGTCTGGCAGGGCACCAGCACGTAGTTCGAGCGCTGCAGGGCCTTGAGCGCGAGGGTCGAGCTGCCGCCCGGCAAGTCAATGAGTACCACGTCCGCCTCGGCGTCGGCCTTGCGAAGTTCCGGCAGGATGTTGCCCTCGTCCACTGCGGAGACCACGGCGAAGCGGTCCACCTGTGCCTTCCTGCCGAAGGCGGTCGCATGCTGGTTTACGTCGCAGTCCAGAAGCGCGACCCGGTACCCCTCCAGCGCGAGCTCCGTGCCCAAGAGGATCGCCAAGGTCGTCTTCCCGCACCCGCCTTTGGCGCTGGCAAGTGAGATGGTTGCCATCTCTCCTCCTGTACGCTCATGCAAGTAGCATCTTGTACATGTACACCTCTCCTTCCGTTCATTAGGAGGCAGTGTCAAGAATCATCTTGTCCTTCTGATCGCAATGCATGGGAAGGCTGGCCGCGCGGCAACACCAAGGGGACCAGAGGAGCAAACCGTACCGAAAGAGGGGAAGAGCAATGTCGCCAGAGGGGAGGGGTCAGTTCTCGTCCGGATGCGGGATGCCGGCCTCGTCCTCAAGGTCGTCGATGCGCCGTTCGTGGCCCTTGAGCGTCCGGCCGAGAGCGGCTTGTAGGCCCGTGGCGGTGCGCTTGGCCTCGGCGCGAGCGGAGAGGATCTCGCTTTTGAGCTCCTCCTTGGCGGCGTGCAGCTCCTCGTGGAGGGAGCGGATGTCGATCCGTTGGGCTTGCTGCTCCTCCAGCATGGTGCCGACGGTTGCGGTAAGGCCGGAGAGGATTTTCCCGTGCTGGTCTACCGTATCTTGAAGAGACTTTTGACCATCCTGAAGGGATCGTATGTCCTGCTGCATGTCCTAGAGTATTCTTATAATCTTCTCCGTATCACTCATAAATACATCAACAATATAGCACGTTCCATTAGGAAATGCAAAACTTAGCAATCGAGCAGTCTAGGGTCGGCGGCTCCGAATTTTGTCGATGTCGATGAAGGCAATGCGCGCGGGAGCCTTATTGCTCCCAAGAGGTGGAATTCTGCGGAGCTGGGGCGAGGAGCGAAAGGCGGGGAGGGGGGATATTGGCAAGCCTCTTCAGTTCCCCGTATTCCCGCCAGTCCATGCGTCGCGCCCCGAAGGGCTTGAGGTTGCGATGCACGCAGAGGATCTCGGTCTCCGCGAGCTCCGCGACCTCCTGGGGGGTGAGGAGGGGCACCGCCTGCTCGCTCGCTCTCCGTGGTCTGATCCTCGTGGACGCTGGTGGCGTGGGCGAAGTCCGAGGTCCGCCCAAGCCGGCGTTCGACGAACTCCGAGGAGCCAAGGTCTGATTGGCGGGTGAAGATTCTGGGTCTCCATGCTGTTCATGAAGGTTCGCGCCCGATCTGGCCCATAGACGCTCCGTGGCTGGTTGAGGTCCTGAAAGTCCGCCCAGACGGAGATGCCCCGGCCACACACCGTTGCCGCGAATTCCGGAAGGCCCGGGATTGGTGCGGCACCTGCCTCGTCAGCGAGGATGAGAACAGGCTTGCATCCGTTCCCCTTGCGACTGTCGAAGAGGTGGGTGAGTCCGTTTATGAGCGTGTGAAGGATAAGGCGGATAAGCGGCGCGAGTGGCTTGAGCCGGTTTTCGGGAAGACACAAGTAGACCGTGACGGGCTTTCGAACCATCTTGCCACTTTCCATGGTCTCTTTCCCCAAAAGTATATCCTCCATGCTGAAATCTGATCCCGGCACGCAGCGGATCACGGTCTCAGTTAAAATTTGGCAGCATGATTGCCGTGAGGGTTGACCAGGAGTTTTGCAGATACCGGTCCCCAAAGTCGACGTCTGCAAACCGCCGGTCCAAAAAGCAAGTCGCGAGGTTCTGATCTGGGACTGCCGCAAGATTGGGGGTGCAAGGGCCAGTTGAGTATTTTCGCGTCTGTTCTCTGACCAAGGGTGGATGCGTGGCCTGGATGTTGAGGTTGGTGAAAATTGGGGGTGAGGGCGAGGGGGCGTGCACGGACGTCATGCAGGTCAACCGGCCCGATGACCTCCGCGACATCGCTGATCTGGGTTTGACCCTGGCTGAAGCGAAGCGGTTGCTGGCGCGTGTTCAACAGGAGATCGTCCTGAAGGACTACCGGGACCATGCGATGGCGACGCTGTTCGGCCAGCTCACGGTGCGGCTTCCCCGCTTTCGCTGCCCCGTGTGTGGCGGGATCGAGGCTGGCATCGCTTGGCCATCACATTGCCGATCGACACCGGAGCTGGACCGGCTTCAGGCGCATCTTTGCGCCCTGATGACCTACAGGACCGCTGCTGATCTGCTGGAGCAAATGTTCCCGGTCGACGCGGGAAAGCATCATGCGACCTTGCGCCGCCATACCCTGAAGGTCGGCGAGGCGCTTGGTGAGTGCGCTGCGATCAGGCCGGAAGCAGCTGCGTCGGCGGTTGTGGTCACCCTGGATTCAACGTTCATCCGCAGCGGCGCGGAGGGCGAGCGGCATCTGGAGGTGCGGATCGGGAATGTCGAAACGCAGTCCGGTGCCCGGCAGGTTTTCGGCGCTGTCGCCAAGGCCGGTACGGACATCCAAGCACTAATCCGCTGCAGCCTTGACGCTGTCGGGCGAACCAAGGATACGGCGCTGACCGCTTTCACCGATGGCTGCCCTGGCCTCCGGCGCATTCTCGCCGACGCCGGTGTCACCACGCGGCCGATGCTCGACTGGTTTCGTGCGACCTGAGGGTTGTCGAGGTTCACACCGCCCCGGCAACCCGCAAGGTTCAATGATGGAGTATCCCGTGAGGGAGCCTTGTCCACCCAAGTGCTGCTACCCGGACAGGCGAAGGAGCAATCCGACGTGTGAAGCTCCGGGGACAACGGCCTCAATCTGGGAGCACCAAGCCGGGGGCGGCCCAGCAGAGGATGGTAGGCTGAACGCGAGTGAACGTCCGTGGTTAAGGTCCGTCATCGAGAACCGGCCAAAGGTGCTGACAGGCCGGGGCCAAAATGGCATGCGGGTCGGCTCGTCGAGTGGAACCCTCGACGACGGTGGCGACACGACCCGCCGGACTATAGGACGCAGCCGCCCCATCCGCTTCTCCACATTGGACAACAGGGTAAGCCCCATTCGTCCCGCCGCCGTGAGGTGGCGGTATCCGGACCGCAAGGGCGGGGATGGCGGAGGGGGTAGAGGAGCGGCGGAGCAAGCGAAGGCCGCCCTGTAATGGGGCGGACAGGGCCTCGGCGACGAGGGGATACCCGGCCCGAAAGGGCACCGACTTCCGCCATGGTCTCGACGGCAGGGAAGACGTGCGGAGCTTGGATCGCTGGAGACGTTGGACGGTGCGAACCGAACAGACCGGCGAGCGGGGGCAGACGGCGTGGACCGACATCGACTGGGCCGCGACGGAAGCCGTCGTGAGGCGACTACAGGATCGGATCTACCGGCAGAGGCTTGAGCCGGATGACGAGCAATCGTCACGTCCGGTTCTGAGGGGGCTGGGTCTCGGCAACGAGGCCCGGCTACCCGACATATCGCCATGCGGCTCCAGCACCTGAAGCAGATCGTCAGCGCACTGTCGGCTGACGACCCGGCGCGGGCGGCGGCGAAGGCGGTGATCGTCGAGGAGGTCGAGCGGCTGCACTGGCGCATTTGGAATGGCAAAGCCCAGGATGCCCAAATCAGCATCGACCGGATCCGCGCGGTCATGCATCATTTCCAGGGCGAGCCGGATCCGCGAAGGTCTACCGCACCCTCACGAAAGCTATGGACCGCCTTGCACGCACTGGACGGCTATCTGACCGGCCAGAGCGCCTGGCTGGTCAACTACGCCGAGCGCCACCGTGCGGGCTTGCGGGTTGGCACCGCGATCATCGAAGGAACCGCCAACTTCCTGGTGAACCGCCGGATGAACAAATCACAGCAGATGCGCTGGTCGCGACGCGGTGCCGACCTGCTGCTGCAGGTTCGGTGCGCCGTCTACAATGGCACGCTCGGTTCCGGCTTCGGACAGAAGTTCCAGCCAGCCAACGACCCTTACCCGCCCATGGCAATCGCCGCCTGACCCCCAATCTTGCGACAGTCCCTACATAGAACCACTCGGGTCTCCCCTTCGAACGGCACGCCTGTCTCCGCGGTTCGGTCCAACTGTCCCGGCGGTTCAAAGCTGGCCATGACGCCTACCCGCTCGACCGCGCGGCTTTCTGTTGCTCCTGCTGGTCGGCCTCGAATAGGCCGGAGAGCTCGTCCGCCGCCTGCCGCGCGCTCTGGATGAGCTGGTGCTCGTCCTTGTAGTAGGCGTGGGTCTCGATAAGGTTACGCTCGTCGTAACCCTCAAACACCTGCACGGCCCGCCGCGCCTCCTCCTCCGGCACCCCTAGGTCCTCCAGCACCATCTTGCCCAGGCGCAGGCTGGAGTAAAACGTCTCGCGGACGAGACGGCTGACGCCACGGTCCATCAGCAAGTGGGCGTGCCGCCGGTTTCGCGCCCGCGCGAGCACCTGCAGGTTGGGGAAGGTGCGCCGGGCGACCTCAACCACTCGGATCGCCTCCTCCATGTTGTCCAGGGCCACGACGAGCAAGCGGGCGCGCTCGGCGCCAGCGGCGCGCAGCACGTCGGGGCGCGAGGGATTGCCGTAGTAGACCTTGGTGCCGAAGCGGCGGACCACCTCGACCTGCGCTGAGTCCTCCTCGAGCGCGGTGAATGCGATGCCGCGCATGCGCAGGATGCGCCCGACGATCTGCCCGACCCGGCCGAAGCCGCAGATGATGACGGGTGCTCCGTCATCCTCAATCCTGTCGAAGGCGGGTTCCGCCGGCTTCTGTAGCCGCGGGACGAGGAAGCGCTCCGAGGCGGCGAACAGCAGCGGCGTCACCGCCATGGAGAGGGCAATGGCCAGCGTCGCCCGATCTGAGGCCGCCCGCGTCATCGCGCCGGCTCCGATCGCTGCCGAGAACAGCACGAAGCTGAACTCGCTGCCTTGGGGCAGGGCGAGCGCGAACCGGATTGCGGTCTTATTCGATTGACCGCCTAATCGCCCGAGTGCGAGCGCCACGGCTGCCTTCATGAGCATGAACCCAGGGACTGCGGCAGCGAAGAACAGGGGCTCCTGCACCGCAAGGCGCAGGTTCGCCGCCATGCCGACCGAGAGAAAGAAGAAGCCGAGCAGCAAGCCCTCGAACGGTTCGACGTCGGCCTGCATCTCGTGCCGATACTCCGAGTCCGAGAGGAGGACCCCGCCGAGAAAGGCGCCCAGCGACGTGGACAGCCCCGCCAAGTGGGCCAGCGTGGCCGAACCGGCGACCACGAACAGGGCGAGGGCGGTGAACAGCTCCGGCGTGCGGGCGCCGCCAATGGCCCGGAAGGCAGGGCGGATGAGAAAGCGTCCGCCGATCAGGATGACCGCGATCGCGCCCACCGCTTGGCCGACCTCCAACCAGGGCACGCGATCGGGCACGTCCCCGGTCGCGAAGAGCGGGACGGCGGCCACGAGGGGGATGAAGGCGAGATCCTGGAACAGCAGCACCGAGAACGTATCGCGCCCCGAAGGGGTGCCAAGCAGGGTCCGCTCAGCGAGCATGGGCAGCACGATGGCGGTCGAGGACAGGGCCAGGCCCGCGCCGATCACCATGGCAGCCAGCCAGGCCACGCCGAGCAGGTGCATGGCGAAGGCCAGGGCCGCAGTGGTTGCGAGCACCTGGGCGGAGCCGAGCCCGAACACGGCGCGCCGCATGACCCACAAGCGCTGCGGGCGCACCTCCAGCCCGATCAGGAACAGCAGCATGACGACGCCGAGTTCGGACACGCCGGCGATCTCGCCGACATCGGTGACGAGGCGCAGGCCGGACGGTCCGATGAGCGCACCGCCCACGAGATAACCAAGCACGCTCCCGAACCCGAGCCGGCGCGAGAGGGACACCAAGAACACGGCGGCGGCCAGAAGGATCGTGAGGGTGAGGAGCATGGGTGGCCTGCCGGGACAAGGTGAGGCGATCGGGAGCCGTGGGCGGCTTGCCGTCAACCCGGCGCTGCCACGCGGCTGGCCTCGTCTCACTCCACAGCCTGAACAGTCGGGCCGCTGGCTTGATGGTCCATCCCTGGACGGCGACGGAGACGAGGGACTGTCTCGAAGTTGGGGGCCAGGCCGCGATGGCTGCTGGCGGGTGCGGGTCGTTGACAGCCTGGAAGCGCTGCCCGAAGCCGGTGCCGAGCGTGCCGTTGTAGACGGCGCAGCGGACCTGGAGCAGCCGGTCGGCGCCGCGCCGGGTCCAGCGCATCTGCTGCGCCTTGCTCATCCGGCGGTTCACCAGGAAGTTGGCCGTGCCCTCGGTCAGCGCCGTGCCGACCCGCTGCCCGGCTCGGTGCCGCTCGGCGTGGTTGACCAGCCAGTCGCTCTGGCCGACGAGATAGTCGTTCTACGCCCGCAAGGCGGTCCACAGCTTGCGCGAGGGCGCGACGGAGCGCCGGCTGTCGGGCTCGCCCTGGAAGTGATGCAGGACGGCGCGGATGCGATCGAGGCTGATCTGCGCGTCCTGGGCCTTGCCGTTCCACAACCGCCAGCGCAGGCGCTCGACCTCCTCGACGATCACCGCCTTCGCCGCGACGCGCTCCGGATCGTCGGACGACAAGCTGCCGGCGACCTGCGTCAGGTGCTGCAGCCGCATGGCAAGATGAAACCAATTTGCGTCAGGCGAAGTCCTGGGAAGGAGGATGGATGTAACCTGAAACCGTTCATCGCGTTCCAGAGGGTTCGACTCCCTCCCGGCAAAGGCCGCAGCCCGCCAGCCGGAAGCAAGCCTTGCATGGGTGGTGGCAACGCCGCTCGTGAAGCGTCGGCAGCGGACACCAAAGCCCGGGGTTGAGCCCCGAGATCATACTTTGCTGGAGCCTTCGGCGTATTGGTCCCGGGGGCAGCATCGGTAGGACCGATAAAGGCGAGGATCTGCTGGTCCGGCCGGGGTCGGAGATCCGGGCAAAGGTGTGGGACGGAGCGCCAGGAAACCTGAGAGACCCCGTGCGTGCCCACGTGCAGGCCGCCGGAGAGGGGAGACCGGCTGACCAAACTCCCCAGGCCCGAGAGCGGACCTTCGCCGCTGCGGGAGCGCCATGGCGAACACGAACACGAAGGAGCACGTGGAGCCCTGGAACCGAATCCATAAGGGACCGGGTAGGCGCACACGGGAAGTCGTAGCGCCTTCATAGTACCCGCGGACGTCGGGGAACCGGGCTCGCCGGGACCCGGCCGAGGGAAGGGAGGCGCCACGCAGAGAGGAGCGCTGACCGGAAACACGGGAGGGGACACTGAACCCTACGAACCTGTCCACCGAAGGACAACGGATAGCCGAACTGGCGAGACGACGGCGCGGCGAGGCGCTGTACTCGCTGAACCCTGTCAGCTGTCCGGCCCGCAGCGTCTGCGCCAGCATCATGGCGTCGCGCCGGTCCGTCTTCACCTTGTCGCCCGCTTTGCGCGGGATCAGCGACGGTGCCACAACATCGCAGCGATGACCGAGCCTGGCCAGATGCTGCTGCACATTGTATCCGCATGGACCGGCCTCGTAGCAGGCATGAAGGTGTCGCCCTTCCTTGGAGAGCTTCTTACAAAGCGCCCGGATCGCGTCCGGCCTGTTCTCGATGGTTCCGTAGAACCAAACCTCCGCTCCTGCTGTCGCCTCCACGATCGCCACCGAAATCGTCTTCTTGTGGACGTCCAACCCCAGAAACAGCGTGTTCTCCATCACGGTCCGCCTCCAGTGTCTGGGGATAGGCTCGGTCCCCGAGCAACCCCCGTTGCGTTGCAAGCGCCTTACTCGACACTTCGAGGCGGGCCACCTCAAGTCTGTGGCAGCCTCGGCGGACATGATGGTCTAGCTACCTGGCCCACGGACGAATTTTGTGGTGGTCATCCTCCGATATCAGCCGCAGGGTCCAAGCAACACCTTGGGCGAGCGCCTTGCCGGTTGCGGCATCGAACGCCATGACGATGGCGTCGAGCTTGTTCTGGAATGCAGGCACGCGCGCTGATACAAGCGTATGGCCAACCATCCGATCGCTGGACCCGGTCGAGAGCTGCAACTCGAGCACCACGGCAATCTCGGGCGGACCTTCGGCCCGGGCCGGATACGCGGCTTGAAACTGACGTATTTCCGTTCGAAGCAGGTAGCCGCGGGCGGGGCCGTAGCTGTTCCGGCTTACCTCCACGATGCGGCCATCCGCCTCGACCATCAGGCTCTGCAGGAGCACAGGAAGCCGGTCCGTCCAGACAGAACTCGGCGTAGTAATCGAACCGCGTGCGGCCTTGCGTCAGCGCAATACGGTCGGTGTCGAGGCTCTGCGAGGCGGTGGGCAGATCGACCCTCAGTTTGGCACCGGGGACAGAACGATCGGGTGGATCATCGATTAGCGGCGAGAGCCGATATATTTGTGGCGTCGGGGGGCTGGGAAGCACGTCGCATCCCGAGAGCAACGCCAGCAGGAGGGACGACAGCAGGAATGCGCGGCGGGTCGGGGGGCCAGCCGTCATCTCGGCCTGTATCCCTGCTGGCGGACGCCGAACAGGATGCGGCTGGGATCCCGTTCGAGGCCGGTGGACACACGGTCAAGGCTTTCTGTGAGCCGAGTGGCCTGGGCCAGGAGTGCGTCCAGGCGCGCCGGGACGGTGGTGGTCAGTTCGCGCAACCCTGCGCGATTCGTCTGCACGACATTGTCGAGATCGTTGGCGAGCTTCGTCGTGCGCGCCAAGGTGGCGTTGGCCGATGCGAGGAGGCGATCCGTCTGGGCGGATGTGCGGTCGAGCAGCGCATTCAGGATCGCGCTGGCCGCGGCCAGATTGTGGAGCGCCGTGCCTCCGTCATCCAGCAGCCGCGCAATATCCTGCGATCGCTGGTCCAGCATGGAAGTCAAATCGCTGACGCTTGCCAAGGTTCGGGCAATCGCGGCGCGGTTCTGATCGTCCAAGGCCGCTTGCAGCCTCTCGGTGATGCCGACCAGGCGCCGCATTAGCTGCGGCGTACCATTCAGCACCGCATCCAGCGACGAGGGTCGGGAAGCGATCGTCGGATAGCGCTGTCCGGCGACCGCGGTCAGTTCGGGCGAGCCGAGCGTTCCGCCCAGGATCTCCACATAACGTCCTCCGGTCAGCCCCTGCATCTCCAGCGAGGCGACCGCGTCGGCGTGGATGCTCATGCCCTGCCGTATCTGCAGGACCAGGATCACGTCCTGCGGGTCCTTGGGATCCTGCTCGATCCTGGCGACGCGGCCGACGTCGATGCCGTTCAGCCGGACGGGCGCGCCGGCATCCAGCCCGCTCACCGAACCGGGGACGTGCGTTTCGTAGAGCGTGTACTGGGTTCGGAACTGGGCGCCTGCCAGCCACACGGAGGCGGCGGCAATGCCGGCAAGCACGAGCAGAACAAAGACGCCAGTCGCAACATAGTTGGCTCGCGATTCCATGTTCGCACCCTGCTAGCTGACGAGGACCGTCCGGGCACGCACCCCATTGAAATACTTGTGAATCCAAGGATGCGGGTCCTGAGCCAGGCTGGCCATGGTGCCGACTCTGATCCGACGATCAACCAATACCGCGATGCGGTCGGTGGTCGCGCGAAGCGTGTCGATGTCGTGTGTCACCATGAAGACGGTGAGTCGCAAGCTCTCCTGCAGCTCGCGCACCAGGGTATCGAATTCGGCAGCGGAAATGGGGTCCAAGCCGGCTGTCGGCTCATCAAGGAAGAGAAGTTCGGGGTCCAGCGCGAGCGCGCGCGCGAGGCCCGCCCGCTTGCGCATTCCGCCGGAAAGTTCCGCCGGGTACTTGCCCGCTGTATCGGGAGGGAGGCCAACCATGCTGAGCCGGACCGACGCAATTTCATCCATCAGCCGCTGCGAGAGGTCGCTGTGCTCGCGCAGCGGTGTCTGGACGTTCTGCGCAACCGTCTGATCCCCAAACAGCGCGCCGTCCTGGAACAGCACGCCCCAGCGCACCTGCATCCGCACCAGGTCGTCCCCGTGCAGGTCAGCAACGTTCTCGCCGAGCACTTCGATCCTGCCGCTGGCGGGACGCTGAAGCCCGACGGCAGCGTGTTGCATGGACCCCCGACTGAGCCCCATGGAATTGAGAAGCGAATTCAGTCAGTTACTTTGGATGTAGATACGACCTAGATGATAAGAATTCGCAATTAGCACCCGAAAATTGATTGGACCGCAACGATTCGTGCCAATTTAGGCCCAAGTCTCGTCTTTGGTCTGCGCTAACTCATTGGAATTGCCCAAAGCGATCCATGCAACACGCTGGCTCACGGCGCAGGCGGGCGATCTCGGCCGCCTGGTCGGCCGGCGATGGCCCGGGCGGGGCTGCGGCAACCGCCGGCGCGGCGCCCGATCCTGCCGCCCGCGAGCGAGGCGCCCCGCCATTCTGCACCGCTCGCCAGTTGCGCAGCATCGAAGGTTGGATGCCGAGCTCGGCCGCCACCCGCGTGAGCGGCCGGCCGCTCGAAGCCAGCAGCGCCACCGCCTCCCGTTTGAACTCCGGCGTGAACTCCCGCCGCGTCTTGGTCATCACACACCTTCCTCGCTCCACCGGAGCTTACCGAGGGGTGTCCACCAATCCGAGGGAGGATCCACTCTTCTGCATTCTGGCGCACCACGTGGCTTGGCCATTAGCCTGACCTGTGCCCGGTTGGAGACAGTTGCGGCTGTGTGCGTTGCTCACGATGCACTCGATGGCGCGTTCGAGTCTATCTAGCGTGGAACCATAATGCTATCAATGCAGCATCACTGTAATTGAGGCGCTCATGGCAGAGTCTCTCCCGGATACCGCCCCTGCGGGCGCCGCCGTCACCGTCCGCGGCCTCGCCCCCGAACTCAAGGCGCGCCTGCGCGTCCGCGCCGCCCACAACGCCCGCTCCATGGAGGCCGAGGCCCGCGCCATCCTCGAGGCCGCCCTTGCCGCCCCCGAGGAGGACCCGACGGACCTTGCGGCCTTCGCGCGCGGGCTGTTCGCGCCACTGGGCGGCGTCGAGTTCGAGCTGCCGCCCCGCGAACCCGCCCGCGAGCCCCCCGACCTCGGCGGGCACGATGAGGCGCAGAGGCAACCCTCGGCGGCAGGGCCGGTGCCTCCGGAGCCCGAGCCCGCGAAGCCCAGGGCTGGGGTGGGCCGCACAAAGGCGTCTGGCCGGAAGGCGGCAACTCCGGCAGGCGGCGGGCGCCGCCGCTGGTGATCGTGCTCGACACCAACGTGCTGTCGGAGCTGGCCAGGCCCGAGCCTGACGCCGCCGTGCTGGCCTGGGTCGCCGCCCAGCGCCGCGCCGAGCTGTGCACGACCGCCATCAGCGAGGCGGAGCTCGCCTACGGCCTCGCCCTGCTGCCGAAGGGGCGCAAGCGCGACGCGCTGACCCAGGCCATAGCCCGCCTGCTCGGCGAGGGCCTCGGCGGGCGGGTGCTGGCCTTCGACCGCGCGGCGGCCGCGGCCTATGGCGAGTTCGCGGCCCGGCGCCGGGCCGCTGGCCAGCCCGTCGCTGCCGCCGACGCCCAGATCGCCGCCATCGCGCGGGCGCGCGGGGCCTCGCTCGTGGTCACCCGCGACGCGGGGGGCTTCCAGGGGTGCGGCGTGCGGCTCGTGAACCCTTGGAGCACCTGAGTCGCCTTCGGTCGCATCGCGTGCGCCACGGCGCCGGCCATCGCGCGATGTCGCCTGGCACCCCACATCAGCATCCCTGCCCGCTCTCCCGCCATGTCGCAAGCCGCCCCCCGCCCGACCGACCACGCCAGCGCGACGGCCACCCCATCCGGCGCAGCCGTCGCGGGCGCGCCCAAGGAGACCCTTGCCGGCCTGGTCGAGCGGGTGACGTTCCACAGCGAGGAGAACGGGTTCTGCGTGCTGCGGGTGAGGGCGCGCGGCCAGCGCGACCTCGTGACCGTGGTGGGGCACGCCGCCCAGATCTCGGCGGGCGAGTGGGTCTCGGCCACGGGCGTGTGGGTCAACGACCGCCAGCACGGGCTTCAGCTCAAGGCGGACTACCTGAGGGCGACCCAGCCCACGACTGTGGAGGGCATCGAGAAGTATCTCGGCTCGGGGATGATCCGCGGCATCGGCCCGGTGTATGCCAAGAAGCTGGTGGCCGCCTTCGGCGAGCACGTGTTCGAGCTGATCGAGCAGGAGCCGGACCGCCTGCGCGAGGTCACCGGAATCGGGCCCAAGCGCGCCAGCCGCATCGTCGCAGGCTGGGCGGAGCAGAAGGTGATCCGCGAGATCATGCTCTTCCTGCACGGCCACGGGGTCGGCACGAGCCGGGCGGTGCGCATCTACAAGACCTATGGTCCGGACGCGGTCCAACGCGTCTCCGAGAACCCCTACCGGCTCGCGCGCGACATCCGCGGCATCGGCTTCCGCACCGCCGACCAGATCGCCGGCAAGCTCGGCATCGAGCGCACCGCGCCGATCCGCGTGCGGGCCGGCATCTCGTTCGCGCTGGCCGAGGCCATGGACGCGGGCCACTGCGGCCTGCCCGAGGAGGAGCTGGTCCGCTCCACCTGCGCGCTGCTGGAGGTTGAGGCCCCGCTCATCACGCAGGCGCTGGCCGACGAGCTGCAAGCGGACGAGGTCATCGCGGACACACTGGAAGGCAGGCCGTGCGTGTTCCTCGCGGGCCTGTACCGGGCCGAGCGCGAGATTGCCGAGCGGCTGCGCGGGGCCGCGGCGGGGGCCGTGCCCTGGGGCATGATCGATATAGAACGCGCGATCCCGTGGGTGGAGGGCAAAACGGGTCTGGGCCTGGCCGAGAGCCAGCGGAGGCGCTCGGCTTGGCCGTGCGCGCGAAGGCGCTGGTCATCACGGGCGGCCCGGGCGTGGGCAAGACCACGCTGGTCAACGCCATCCTGCGCGTGCTCGCGGCCAAGCGCGTCGAGGTCGCCCTGCGCGCGCCCACGGGCCGGGCGGCCAAGCGCCTGTCCGAGAGCACAGGGCGGGAGGCGAAGACCATCCACCGCCTGCTCGAGGCCGATCCCAGGGCGGGAGGCTTCAGGCGCGGAGTGGAGCACCCGCTCGACTGCGACCTGCTGGTCGTGGACGAGTGCTCCATGGTGGACGTGCCGCTGATGCGCGCCTTGCTCAGGGCCCTCCCGGACCGCGCCGCCCTGCTCCTGGTGGGCGACGTGGACCAACTTCCCTCGGTGGGGCCCGGGCAGGTGCTGGCCGACGTGATCGCGAGCGGCGCCGTATCGGTGGTGCGCCTGACCGAGGTGTTCCGCCAAGCCGCCGCGAGCCGGATCATCACCGGGGCGCACAGGATCAACAAGGGCCTGATGCCCGAGCTGGAGGCGCAAGAGGGCTCGGACTTCTACTTCGTCGAGGTGGACGACCTCGACGAGGGCGTGCGCAAGCTGCTGGCCGTGGTGACAAGCCGCATCCCGGCGCGCTTCGGCCTCGACCCCGTGCGCGACGTGCAGGTGCTCTGCCCCATGAACCGCGGCGGCCTGGGGGCCAGGGCGCTGAACGCCGAGCTGCAACGCGCGCTGAACCCGCCCCGGGAGGGAGCGCCCCGGGTGGAGCGCTTCGGCTGGAGCTACGGCGCGGGCGACAAGGTGATGCAGGTGGCCAACAACTACGAGCGCGAGGTGTTCAACGGTGACGTCGGCCGGGTCGTGCGCGTGGACGCGGAGGAGGGCGAGCTCGTGGCCACGTTCGACGGGCGCGAGGTGGCGTACGGCTTCGGCGAGTTGGACGAGCTCGTGCTGGCCTATGCCGCGACGATCCACAAGAGCCAGGGCTCGGAATACCCGGCGGTGGTGATCCCGCTCACGACCCAGCACTACGCCATGCTCGCGCGCAACCTGCTCTACACGGGCGTCACCCGCGGCAGGCGCCTCGTCGTGCTCCTGGGCAGCCGCAAGGCGCTGGCCATCGCCGTGCGCAATGGCAACGCGCGCCGGCGCTGGACCAGATTAGGCGAGTGGCTGGCGGAACGGGCCGGAGCTGGGCCGACGCCCGACACGGAAGTAGGAGGACGGCGTGCGTCAGGGGGCGCTGGACCGCTGCCAATGGCGGGCTGACGGGCATGGCACGCCCGCGCACCTCCCGTTCGCGCCCGACCGCGCCGCCGCCGGGCAACGCGGCATCCGGCACCGCCCCACCCCGCGCCAAGCGCGCCACCGGCAAGGGGGCCGCGCTGGCGTGTTGCACGGACCCGAAGTGCGGGCGCACCCGCCCCAACCCCATCCGGGGTCAGGCGGTGCGGACAGAGATCGGGCGTCCCAACGGCGTTGTCAGGTTGATGGGCGGGGGCCGAAACCAAGGGATGTGAGAGCCGGCGTCACGCAAGGGCTGTAGTTTCAGTCGCATCACGCCAGGCGCGGAACGCGGCATCGCGGGCGGCACGGTAGTCACTGGCGATCAGACGGTGGCGGCGAAGCTGGAAGTGGCTGTGGATTCGACTATGGGTGGAGAGAAATCGCTGTGCATGGCGTGCCGATTTGAACCGCTGCATCTGCCGTTCTCGTCGTCGGCTGATGCGACACCTCGGCGCGGTTGTTGAGATACCGGCTCTGCCGGTGCTCGACCCCCGGCAGGATCTCGCGTTTGGCGGCGGCGTAGCTCTTGAGCTTGTCTGTCACGATCACTCGGGGGACGTATCGCAGACCCTTCAGCAGCTTGCGGAAGAAGCGCCTGGCTGCCTTCGCACTGCGCCGGCTCTGCACCAGGATGTCGAGCACATGACCGTGCTGGTCGACCGCACGCCAAAGGTAGTGCAGCTTGCCGCGGATCCGGACGAATACCTGATACTGTCGGCTAATTTGGCGGCGACACTCCTTGGACTGCGGATTTCTCGAAACGATGCGGGGTCATCAGAGCTGAGGCGGCCCTCTGAAGGGCTGGAGCAGTTGCCTGGTCAAGACGCCGCCTGCAAGTTTCGCATATGAGCTTGCGCCCGATGCCCATAGGCGAGATCCCGACCGAGACGGCACGCGTTGCCAAGGCTGCATTCCCCAAGGGCACCTTGGTGATGCGATTACGAGAAGAGTTCGCCGATCTCTTCGAGGATGCGGATTTCCGCGCGCTGTACTCCAGCGGGGGGCAGCCTGGCCTCGCGCCATGGCGACTGGCCCTGGTGACGGTCTTGCAGTTTCTCGAGCAGCTCAGTGATCGTCAGGCGGCGGACGCCGTGCGGGCCCGCATCGATTGGAAATACGCACTCGGGCCGCCCGATCTCTGTCCGCATCGCCTGACCCCGAGCGGGGCTGGGGCGAGTGCGCCCGCACCCCCGATCCCTGCAACACGCCGACGCCGACCCGTCCTCGCTATGCCGGCCACCGGTTCCCAGCCGAGGTGATCAGCTACGCGGTCTGGCTCTACTTCCGCTTCCCCCTGAGCCTGCGCCACGTGGATGAGTTGCTGGCAGCTCGCTCTGGACAGTCCCGTAGGCGAGGACGAACATGGCGCAGGTCCCGCCTCCTATCGCGGTCAACCGGTAGACGCCGACAGCCGCATACGCGCACTGCGTCGCCGGTACCGCATTGCGAACAACTGTACCACAACCACGAGGATCAGGAGAGCGCCGGCTGCCAAGTTCTGCACGTAGTAGGGCGCGCCCATGCTGGCAACGCCGGTGATGAGGAAGCGCAATGTGAACAGGCCGATGGCAATGCCAATGACGTTGCCGATCCCACCCTCGAGCGCGACTCCTCCCAGCAGGCAGGTGGTTGCTGCCGAAATGAGAAGGGTGTCGAATCCGAGCGGCGTGGCGCTGCCCAGGCGAATGGAGAGCACAGCGCCGCCCAGGCCGGCAAGCGCGCCCGAGCAGGTGAAGGCGATCACCATAGGGCGCAGCAGTGGTACGCCCGCAGCCCGCGCTTCGTTGCGACCGCCGCCGATCGCGTATATCTCCCGCCCCCAACGCGTGTAGCGCAGAAACAGGCCGAACGTCACAAAAATGACGAGCATGCCGACGCTCAAGGGCGAAAATACGCCCAGGAATCGTTCAGTGAAGATGTCGGTCTCCGATAATTGGTCGATCGGCATGGATACCGAGTTCTCGTGCGAAATGATAAGCGCCACGCCCCGCAAGCCAATCAGCGAGCCGATGGTGAAGACCAGCGAGTTGATTCCGAGAACCCCGATTACTAGTCCCTGAAAGGCTCCGATGACCGCTGCGAAAAGTACGGCCACGATGAGCGATGGGAACACGCCAATGCCGATGATCTGGATCGCGATCACGCCGGTGAGCGCCGCCAGCGAGCCCACCGATAGATCGAATTCGCCCGCAATCATCGAAATGCCGACGCCGACGGACACAACGCCGATGAGAACGGCGCCGTCAAGCAGCGCCGCGATGCCGGAGAAGGTATGATAGTTGGGTAGCTGAATCGCGAAAACGATATAGATGATCACCATGAACGCGGCGCGGACCCCGAGGTCGATCATCATCTCCCGTTTGTTCATGCGCGTCTCCGCTGCAGCACATGGAACACGCAAGTTGCGATCGCCACCAGCAGGCCGACGACCGTCATGCGCCAACCGCTCGTGAAGTCGTGCAGCAGCATGAAATTCTGTAGCAGCGATATGAAGGTCGCACCCAGCGCCGCCTGAATCGGCGAGCCCTGACCCCCGCGCAGGGCGATGCCACCCACCAGGATGGCGGCGATAACGTCAAAATTGAGTCCTTGGAACAGATTGGCGACCGCCTGTCCGAATTGCGCCGCGGCCGAAATGCCCGCGATGCCGCAGCAGATTCCGAGCAGCGTTACGCCGATCAAGGCCGCCTGGCCGACGCGCAAGCCGGAGGCGCTCGCCGCGGCGCGGCTGGCGCCCGTCAGCACAAGGAGTCGGCCGATGCGGGTTTTTTGCAGCATGAACCACGCGACTAGAGTGAGGATGACGAAAGCCCAGCTCTGGGTCGGTACGCCGAGCGGTCGGCCGGTTCCTAGCCACTGCGCGGCGTCGGTTCCGAGCAGGATGTTCTGGTTCTCGCTGACCGCCGAAGCCAGACCGCGGAAGAAACCGCCGAATGCCAGCGTCGTGATGATCGGATCGGCTCCGAGCGCGATGATGCCGCCCTGTACGGCACCCCCGAAGCCCGCGCACACCAAGGTTATCAGCAGGCTCGGAGCCAGCCCGAACTTGGCCCGCATCAGCCAGCCGAATATGCAGGCCGAGAGGATCGACAACTCCTCTGCCGACAGCGCGAACATATTGCCGGAGATCGTGACATAAGACATGCCCAGGGCGACGATCCCGGTAATCGAGGCGTTGCGGATTACAACGAGCAGGTTCTGGAAGGTAAGAAAAGTTGGCGTGGTGACGCCGCCCACCACAAACAGGACGATGATGACGAGGATGACGATGGAGGTCGTGACCCGTCGTCGCGCCAGAACAGCCGCGTTCTCCTCTTCGCCGCCAGTCTGGATCAAGTCGGCAACGATGCGCAGCGATCTCACCTCGCGCCTCCGGCCTCGGAGCCCTCGGGGTGCGTGACGTCGCGGAGCAGTTCCTCAGCTCTGAGCATGTCGGTACTGGTCACGCGGATCAGCCGCCCACGGAAAAAGGTGGCGACCGTGTCGGCGAGCCCCAGCACCTCCTGATTGTCGGAGGAGACGAACACGATGGCGAGACCCTGGTTCGCGAGGGTGCGAAGGTGGCGGTAGATCTCGGCGCGCGCGCCGACGTCGACGCCCCGGGTCGGCTCCTCGACCAGCAGGATTGACGGCTCGATCGCCAGCCACTTACCGAGTGCTACTTTCTGCTGATTGCCTCCCGACAGTTTCCCAGCGGGGCTTCCGAGCCGCTCAAGGGCCACTTCGAAGAACCGGGCGAGCCTGGTTGAGATGTCCACTTCCTTAGGGCGGCTCAACAGGCCCGCCACCGTGATGCGCCGCAAGGCGGTCGCGGTCAGGTTTTCATAAAGATTTCGCACGCCGAAAATGCCGTCCCGCTTGCGGTCATCCGAGCAGTAGGCGATTCCCACGGCGATCGCGTCGCGCACGGAGTGGGCCTGCTGGAGCGCGCCGCGTAGCTCGATCGAGCCAGCATCGTGCGGCACCACGCCCGCGATCGCCCGCACCATGGCGTTTGCGCCACTGCCAAGCTGGCCGGCAAGGCCGAGGATCTCGCCTCTGCGCAGCTCGAGCGAAATCGGTTTGGCGAGGCCTGGTACTACCACATCGCCCATCGACAGCAGGACCGGTCCAAACCGATCGCTGCGAGGCGGAAACATCTGTTCGAGCCGACGACCGAGCAGGTGCTCGATCAGCTCGTCAATATCCAGGTCATTGACCCGCACAGGTTCGAAGCTGCGGCCGTTACGGAAGATCGTCACTCGGTCGGCAATCTCGAACACCTCGCCCAACCGATGCGTGACGTAGATGATCGATCGCCCCTCCGCGGCCAGGTTGCGCACCACCAACTTGACCTTCCCGATCTCGGAATCGGAGAGCGCCGCGGTCGGCTCGTCAAGGATCAGGATGCGTGCGTTGCGCGACAGCAGCCGGGCGATCTCGACCAATTGCTGCTGAGCCACCGACAAACTGCCGGCGGGCGTCGCCGGATCAACGTTGTCGAGGCCGACCAGTTCGAGGAAAGGCTTGACGCGTTCGGCTAGCCGCCGATCGGTCCAGATCGGGCTCCCGTCGCCGCCGCCGAGGCAGATGTTCTCGGCCACCGACAGGGGGGCAACGATGCTCAATTCCTGGGTAACGTAGGCGACCCCTGCTTGCAGCGACTGGCTCGGCGTGCGCAACCGAATGGTCTGCCCTTCGATTTCCACCGCGCCGGTATCCGGCCGTTCCAGCCCCGCGAGGATCTTCACCAGGGTGCTCTTGCCGGCGCCGTTCTCGCCGAGCAGCGCCATCACTTCGCCGCGGACCAGCGTGAAGTTGACTCCCTGCAGGGCTGTCACCGATCCGTATCGTTTGGAGATGCCGCGCATCCGCAACACGACGGCGCCGCCGGACATCGGGCTTGCCTCCATCATCAACCTCCAGAGGGCCGCCGCGGGCGCGCAACTCGCGGCGGCGTCACTCTTCCTAACCGAACTCAATAGTTGCAGAGCTGCTTGAAGGAATAGCCCCAGAGCCTGAAGTCGTTCAAATCGGCTTGGGTGTTGCCGACCCAGGGATTGGGGATGAACTCGAACCGGTGTGGCGCTCCGCTATCCGACGGAGGCGTATTCGGATCGGCGGGAAGATACGCGGCGCCTGGCAGGACCTTTTTGGTTTGGAGATAGTTGTAAGTAGTCTGGACCGACGACCAGCCCTCGAGGTACGCTGCCTGGATGCCCGTACCGATAAGCTCTCCGTTCAGGAGGTTGGTGGTGTCACCGTGGCAGGTACCGCCGACCACCAGAACGTCCTTTCCCGGGTGTAGCCCGTTCTCCTTGAGCGCCTGGATCACACCCTCGGCGAGCGAGTCGTTCTCGGTGTAGACCCAGCTGATCTCGTTCTTGTGCGCGGGAATGATCTGCGACGCCGTCACGTAACCTTCCTGCGCCATGAAGCCCGCGGGATTCTGCTGGATGGCCGTGAGCTTATCGGCCACAGTCGTCATGAACGCCTTCGCACGGTCCGATCCGGCCGAATAGCCGGCAGGAAAGGTGAAAATCAGGCCCTTGTCGCACTTGTCTGTCTTGCTTTCGGCGCAGGCCTTGAGCAGAGCCTTGGCAGCGGTTTCGGCGTTAAGGAAGTCGTTCACACCGGCATACGCCGTCCAGAACTTTTCGGTGCCGGCAATTGGGTACTGGTTGGTGAAGACCACCGGAATCCCGGTCCGCGACAAGGCGCGAAGCGATCCGGTGCCCGCAGCGTTCACATATGGCCACCAGATGTAACCGTCGACCTTCTCGCCTGAAGCAATTTCCTGCTGGACTTGGCTGTCCTGCTCGGCCTGATCACGGCTGCTCTCTATAATTTTAATGTCGTAGCCGAGCTCGGTCGCCTTGGCCCGTGCCCCCTTCTGCCACTGGGCTAAGTAGTTGTCGGTTCCCGGCGGCATGAAAACGACCAGCAGACCCTTGCCCGCCGCGAGCGCCGGATGATTGCTGCCGGCCGCCACGGCCGCAAAGGCGGCGACACCCGCAAGCAGACGCGAGCGCCAGCCAAGCAGTTTGCTTTTGAGAAATGCCATTCGTCCCTCCCTTGGTTCGGGTTCGGCCTGTGGTCCGGCCCCGCGATCGGGTGGCCACTCCCTGGCCCAGGCGTTAGCCGCGACCGTGACACTCGGGCCATATTTATGCAACGAACCGTTGAGAGCCAACGACAAACTCAGCGCCAACTGGCCATGAGCGCCGGGCGGCGGCCCGGATCCTGCGCCGTCAGATCGGCAACTACCCTCAGGTTACGGCGTGTTGCACGGACTTGGAGTGCAGGCGTACTCGCCCCAGCCCCGTTCGGGGTCAAGCGATGCGCACAGAGATCGGGCGTCCCAGCTCCAGCATGCGGTTGAGCGCGTGGACGGCGACGTCCACCTCGGTCGCCCGGCGCTCGTCCCTGCGCGAGCGCACCCTCCGCCGACATTCCACGTGCTGCGCACGCGGAACCTTGGTCGGCTCCGCCCGTCCTCGATCACCTGTTTCCAGCGCGCGATGGCCGCCTCGGCGCGGGCGCGCGCGTTGTAGCCCGATCGCGTCTGCCACCCCATGCGGCCGTGCTCGGCGATGCCCTGGAGGTGGCGGTCGCGCTGCGTCGGCGCGCTCTCGGCCGTCGCGCTCGGCACCGCCGTGGACCGCGGTGGCACGACCACGGCCGCGTCCGGGTGGCGCTGGGCAACCTCATCGTAGGTGCTGCCTTGGTCGTACACACCGTCGGCGGTGAACGCGGCCACCGCGCCCGCGACCTGGTCGAGCAGCGGGCCGACCTGGGAAGCGTCGTCCACGTCGCGGTCGGTGAGTGCCGAGGCGACGATCTCGCCTGTCTCGGCATCAAGGCCGATGTGCAGCTTCCGCCACGACCGCCGTGCGTGGGTGCCGTGCTTCTCGATCAGCCACTCGCCCGCGCCGCACAGCTTGAGCCCGGTGCTGTCCACCAGCAGGTGCATCGGCTCACCGTTGCCAGCAGCGCCGGCGCCGCTCGGCCGTGTCGGCCGCGGCACCTCCAGCGTCGCTGCCCTGCGGCTCAAGGTGGAGTGGTCCGGCACGCGCAGCGCCAGCCCGAGCAGGCCGATGATGGAGCCGATCAGGCCCTCGGCCTGGCGCAGGGCGAGGCGGAACACCGCGCGCAGGGTCAGCGCGGTCAGGATCGCCAGGGGCGAGTAGCAGGGCTGACCGCCAGCCGTGGTGGTGCGCGGCGCCGCCCGCCAGCCCGCGATCGCCTCGGCCGTGAACCAGACCGTGAGGCTGCCGCGCCGGCGCAGGCTGGCGTCATAGTCGCGCCAGTTGACGACCTTGCGCCTCTGCCTGGGGATGTGGTGGCGGCGGTCGTGGTTCAGCTTGAAGGGCAAGGTGGGCGTCCAGGGTCAGATCAGGGACCGCCTCCTACGCCAGACCTGTTCCAGGCGCCACCGGGCGGGTCCATGCAACAACCCGACCCATGTTGCCGTGGGCTACAACGTGCAAGTTGCCGTGGACACCAAGCACAAGCTGATCGTCGAGCAGCAGGTCAGCAACCAGGTCCTCGACATGGGCGAGGCTGGCCAAGAATCCTATGCGGGTGGGCGGCGGCCGGATCGTAGGCTGAGGTCGTTGTCCTCTCATCCTGGAGACGCCTGATGCAAAGCATTGAACATCCCATCCGGCCTGCCGCCCAACATCACGATCAACTGGTTGCGGGTTTCCTCGGGCTGCCAAATTTGCCGGAAAGCCGCCGTGGAGCTCGATTTTCAGCCGCTGCCCCGGAGCGGGTAAAATCCAGTTGATCGGGATAGGGGGACGCCTCACGGCGCCGCCCCTCCCACACCACCGGGCATACGGGTCGCGTACCACGGCGGTTCGACCAGGTTAAGCCGGTATCGGAATATAGAGACGGGGTAGACCCAGGGAATCGAAGTGGTGGTTGCGCAGGGCCGATTGCACCGCCGGGTGTCCTGACATGCGCCAGTATCCCGTTGGCGAACCGGCGGCAACCGCGGCGCGGAACTGTGTAACGCCACGGCGGCGCAGTTCCTTGAAGCGGTTGCGCCCGTTTCCCCACTGCCGCCAAAGATAAGATCGTAATCTTCGGCGGATCCACGCTTCGAGGTTTGTGAGCACCTGCGGGGTCTGGCAGAAGCCGAAGTAGCCGCGCCAGCCGATGAGGTATGGCGTCAGTTCTTCGATGATCTGCGACAGCCTCAGACCCCGTGTCCGGCGGGTCTGTTCCCGGATCCGCGTCTTGAATGTGGTCAGCGCCTTTGACGCGATGCGCCGTTCGCTCCCGTCATTCGCGATGCTGAACCCCAGGAACTTGCGCTCCTCTGGTCGCGCCACCGCACTCTTCGTCTCGTTGACCTTCAGCCGCAGCTTGGTGGTCAGGAACCGGCTTACCGAGGCCATGACCCGTTCGCCGGCGCGGTGACTGCGAACATAGATGTTACAGTCGTCGGCGTACCGGCAGAAGCGGTGCCCTCGGCGGGCCAGCTCCTTGTCGAGCTCGTCGAGCAGGAGGTTACTTAAGAGGGGCGAGAGCGGACCCCCTTGCGGAGTCCCCTCATCCACCGGAAGTACCAGGCCGTCTTCCATGATCCCGGCGGTCAGGAATGCCCGGATCAGTTTGAGCACACGTTTGTCAGATATCCGCCTGGCAACGCGCGACATCAAGATGTCGTGGTTCACCCGATCGAAGAATTTTTCGAGATCGATATCAACCACCACATTGTAGCCCTCGGCGACATAGCGTTGCGCCTGGGCCACCGCCTGATGGGTCGAGCGTCCCGGCCGGAACCCGTAACTATGCTCGGAGAACGTCGGGTCCCACTGCCCTTGCAGCACTTGCAGCACGGCTTGTTGGATCAGCCTGTCGACGACACAAGGCACGCCGAGTTTTCTGACCCCGCCGTCCGGCTTGGGGATTTCAACCCGTTTGACCGGCTGTGGCTGGTAGGTTCCGTCGAGCAGTTGAGACCGTATGCCTGGCCAGTGTTCACGCAGGTAGGCCTTGGCGTCGTCAATGGTCATCCCATCCACGCCCGGGCTGCCCTGGTTCCTTTGAACGCGGTTCCACGCACTTTGGAGATTCTCTTTATCGCACACCGCCTCCATG
The DNA here is from genome assembly GCA_963818725.1 of uncultured Pseudomonadota bacterium. Classification (GTDB taxonomy): domain Bacteria; phylum Pseudomonadota; class Alphaproteobacteria; order Acetobacterales; family Acetobacteraceae; genus DATFDN01. The sequence continues at coordinate 238,767 of CAWFTU010000003.1, forward strand.
AGTTGTTCCGTCTCAGCCGGGCTTTCGGGTGCTGACTTCGCCGCAAGTGGTTCGGCCCTTGGCGAGCCAGGGAGTGGGGTTTCACCCCGCTCCGTTGACTCCAAGGCCAGTGGTACCTGGATAGGCTGCCGCTGTCCACTCATGAGTTGCCAGTCCTAGTTGCCACTCCCAATCGTTCGGGCCTTCCTTCATCGTTTCCGGCTTGGCCTAGCCGTGGCTCCACCTTTCGGTTTGGAGTGCCTCAATCAGCCTTGCCGACAGCATGACCTACTATGCCCTCTGCTGACTCCTGCGCCGCGGTCAGGTCCCCTTGCGGGTTCCTCAGTTCCGAAGCCGGAACGCGACGCAGGCCTCCCTGAGTAAGTTCGATCGCCTTCCCCGCACCCCTGCCGGATCTACAGCCCTGGTCTTTGATGGATATGGACTTCGCGATCAGTCGCCCGCTCGTCCGACCAAGGATGCCTTGTATCCGGTTTCTGTTCGTCAGGTCGCGGTTTTGCTCCACACTTCCTTCAGACACCGCCTCGCGGTGATGCCCTTGTGCTTCGCTAAGCCTTCACCTCCATCAGGTTGGCCAGGGAACTTTCATCCCCAAGCTATCGAACATGTCAGGCACGCGACTGAACGGCTGCGCCGTAGGAGAAGCGGTAGCGCGAGGTCGAACGGTTGAGGGTATTTTCGGGTCTGGTCTGCATGAAGCTGCGGGCCGGCATACCGAAAGGAGACCTCGATGACAACGTTACGCGTGCAAATGACCGAAGACATGAGGGTGGCCGGGTTGGCGGCCGGAACCCAGCGCATCTACCTCGACGGGGTTCGCCGTCTGGCCAAGCACTACCGGCGCGCGCCCGACCAACTGAGCGAGGCAGAGGTGCGCGCCTACCTGCTTGCATTGCGCGAGCGGGGCGTGGCCCTCGGCACCTTCAAGACCAACCACGGCGGCATCCAGTTCCTCTACCGTCGAACGCTGGATCGCGATTGGCCGCTGTTCGGGGGGAAAAAGGATCCGTCCCCCGAAGCAGCGCCGCCTCCCGGTCGCCCTGCCGGACGCGCAGGTCCGTAAGCTCCTGGGCTGCATCAGGAGCCCGAGCCACAAGGCCTGTCTTGCCCTCATGTATGCCTGCGGTCTGCGGGTCAGCGAGGCCGCGACCCTGGAGATCGGCGCCATCGACGGCGCCAATCGGCTGCTGCGCATCATCGGCAAGGGCGACAAGCAGCGCCTCGTGCCGCTGCCTGCACCCCTGCTGGACGAGTTGCGCAGCTTGTGGCGAACGCATCGCCATCCGCGCTGGCTGTTTCCCAGCCGCGATGGCGCCAACCCGGTCAACCAGCACGTGCTGGGCCGCACCTTCAGGGCCGCCGCCCGGGCCGCCGGCATCACACTGCCGGTCACGGCGCACGCGTTGCGGCACAGCTATGCGACCCGGCTGCTCGAGCATGGCGTCGATACGAGGATCGTGCAGATCCTGCTCGGCCACGCCAACATTTCGACGACCGCCATCTACACCCACCTGACCGAGCCGACCCGCGTCTCGCTGCGCGGTGTCGTCGACGGATTGACGACCGGCCTCTGACACCGCGGCCCCGCCGTGATCGAGGTGGCGGACGTCTTCCGCCGCTTTGCGGCCGACTACCTGGCGGCCCATGGCGCGTCGATGCTGCCATCGCATCGGCGTGCCATCACCGACATCCTGGCCTGCCGCACCAAAGCCCTCGGTGGCCACCTCTGGCGCTGCGACCAGTGCGGCGCCGAGCGGTTCGCCTATCACTCCTGCAAGAACCGGAGCTGTCCCAAATGCCACACCGACCAGACCGAGCGCTGGCTGCAGGCCCGCCAGGCCGAGATGCTGCCGAGCCGCTATTTCCACGTCACCGTCACCATCCCCGAGGAGTTGCGCGAGGTGCTGCGCACCAACCAGCGCGACGGCTACGCCCTGCTGATGAAAGCCGCGGCCGAGGCGATCATCGAACTCGCCCGCGACCCGCGCCATGTCGGCGGCACCGTCGGTGTGCTCGCGGTGCTGCACACCTGGACACAGCAACTCGTCTTCCACCCTCACGTCCACTGTCTGGTCACCGGCGGCGGTGTCTCCGATGACGGTCGCCTGTGGCATCCGGCCCGCACCGATTTCCTCGTGCCGGTCAGGGCACTCGCCAAGCTCGTGCGCGGCAAGCTCAGGGCCGGGTTCGCGGCGCAGCGTCCCGACCTGGTCCTGCCCGCCGCGGCTTGGGCGAAGCCCTGGGTCGTCCACTGCACCGCCTGGGGCGAGGGCGAGCAGGCCGTGCTGGACTATCTCGCCCGCTACGTGTTCCGCGTCGCCATCACCAATGCCCGCATCGTCGGTCTCGACGACCAGACCGTGACCATCCGCCACAGGCACCGCCAATCCAACCGATGGCGGGCCAGCCGCATCCCGGGCCACGCGTTCATGCGCCGGTTCCTGCAGCACGTGCTGCCCAAGGGCCTGCACAAGGTCCGCTACTTCGGCCTGTGGCACCATACCAGGCGCGAGCAGGCGGCCCGCGCCCGGCTTCTGCTGCAACTCGACCGTTCGGCTGCGGCCGCGCGCCATGACGAGACGGTCGAGGTCGCCGCCGGCGCGGCCACAGACCGCGCGCGACCCGACGGCCCCCAGATCTGTCCGTGCTGCCGACAAGGGCATCTTGTCCGCATCCGCCGCCTTTCCCCCAAGCAGGCGTGCGGACCATGACGAGGGCTCCTGTCCCATCCGATCAACACCGCTGTTTGCTGCTCCCCTCCCCAGCACCGCCACGCAGGCGAAGGCGGGGTGTTGCCCGATATCGTCGCAGTTCGGTCAATGGCGCCCGAAACAGCTGCTTCGGATTGACGGGCCCGCCCGCACACCCGACCTCATCCCGGGTCGCGCGCGCTTGTTTGGGCTCGCTGCGCCGCCAGCAGCGCCAATCGCTGGCGCACCCGAATTTCATAGCCAGGCGCCTGACCTGAAAATTCCAAAGGCCGCAATCGCGCCAAGCCGTTCAGTCCAACCAAGTTTCTGCATCGGCTACGCGACGCAGAAACTCTTAAATCGTTTTCATACTTCACTTCGCTCGAGTTTCCCGGGAGGGCATACAAGACCGTGATCACGGAATAACGGGGATACGATGTTCCGGATCCCGGTGCACATTTCTCGTCCAAGAGATTCTGTAGCTTGCTGATCTGCATGGTGGGGCCCTTGATGAGCTTGATGCATTGGGCCTTCGCAGTACCGGTGCAGGTGTGCTCATTGAGTTCGCTCTGCGCTGCTTTTAGTTGCGCCTCCTCGTTTTGCAAATTGGCTACAAGACTTTGGCAGGTGTCCTGGGCGAACGTGTGCTGAATGCAAATGCTCGATGTCAAGAGCACGATCATGAGCGTCAGAACACGGCTACTTGTTGGATGGACATGCATGTTAGGGGCCTCCCCCACCACTAAACCACAATGACCGCGCCCGTAATACGATTGGTGATGAGCCCGGCGGCGACGTTTCAATTGCACATGGGTGCAATGAGACTAACCCCTATGTGCAGGGCCGGGCACGCCGCCACGCCAGCAATCTCATCCGTTGGGGCGGTTCCAGCGCTGCGCAGGGTTGCCGTCACAGAACCGCAACTCCATCTGCAGGCCGTCCTGCGCTCCCGGGGTAGCGACGCAGTGGCTGAAGGTGTTGGAGACTCCCGACGACAACAAGTTGTTGGTGATGCCGAAGCTCCAATTCTCATTGCTAATCCAATTGCACTCCCACTGATCGATGGGGCTTCCGTTAATGGCCTTATCGCGGGTTTCAAGGCAGTGGTGGCTGGACCTGTTAACCAGGTGGACCTTTGTGGAGGAGACCGTTTTGACCGTCCACTGCTGAGCGACGCTGCCGTTGCACGGCTCCTGGACGACCGCCGCGCCCTCATCGGTCGATCCGTTAACCGGCTGGAGGCACTTGGCGTTCTCGACGCTCACGAGCTTGATGATCGGGTCTTCGGCCTGGGCCGGCGACGTGGCTGCCAGACCGACGGCGGTTGTTATCGTCGTAGCGAACAACAGCGTGACAAATCGGTAATTTTGCATTTCAGTTTCCTTTCGTGGTGAACCAAGAGCGATTCGATGTCGCTTCACACAGGGCTCTTCATTCAAGTCGAATGCATGAAAAGCTCCCGTCCGGTGCTCACCCTTGTTCAAAGTCCGAGCGGGGTTCGTGCCGGCAATCTTCCAGCGCGACACCCAGATTGCCCTCTCCCAAGGTCGCCACTCTGATCTATTTCCTACGTGCACGGTGTGAGCCGGATCACAGCACCTTCGGAAATTGGTGATTGAACTAACACCACGTCCCGGTCTGCCTATCCCACTCCAAAGTCTCAAACCAAGCTCATCAATTCACATCGCACAACGATTTAAGAGTTTCTGCGTCGCGTAGCCGATGCAGAAACTTGGTTGGACTGAACGGCTTGGCGCGATTGCGGCCTTTGGAATTTTCAGGTCAGGCGCCTGGCTATGAAATTCGGGTGCGCCAGCGATTGGCGCTGCTGGCGGCGCAGCGAGCCCAAACAAGCGCGCGCGACCCGGGATGAGGTCGGGTGTGCGGGCGGGCCCGTCAATCCGAAGCAGCTGTTTCGGGCGCCATTGACCGAACTGCGACGATATCGGGCAACACCCCGCCTTCGCCTGCGTGGCGGTGCTGGGGAGGGGAGCAGCAAACAGCGGTGTTGATCGGATGGGACAGGAGCCCTCGTCATGGTCCGCACGCCTGCTTGGGGGAAAGGCGGCGGATGCGGACAAGATGCCCTTGTCGGCAGCACGGACAGATCTGGGGGCCGTCGGGTCGCGCGCGGTCTGTGGCCGCGCCGGCGGCGACCTCGACCGTCTCGTCATGGCGCGCGGCCGCAGCCGAACGGTCGAGTTGCAGCAGAAGCCGGGCGCGGGCCGCCTGCTCGCGCCTGGTATGGTGCCACAGGCCGAAGTAGCGGACCTTGTGCAGGCCCTTGGGCAGCACGTGCTGCAGGAACCGGCGCATGAACGCGTGGCCCGGGATGCGGCTGGCCCGCCATCGGTTGGATTGGCGGTGCCTGTGGCGGATGGTCACGGTCTGGTCGTCGAGACCGACGATGCGGGCATTGGTGATGGCGACGCGGAACACGTAGCGGGCGAGATAGTCCAGCACGGCCTGCTCGCCCTCGCCCCAGGCGGTGCAGTGGACGACCCAGGGCTTCGCCCAAGCCGCGGCGGGCAGGACCAGGTCGGGACGCTGCGCCGCGAACCCGGCCCTGAGCTTGCCGCGCACGAGCTTGGCGAGTGCCCTGACCGGCACGAGGAAATCGGTGCGGGCCGGATGCCACAGGCGACCGTCATCGGAGACACCGCCGCCGGTGACCAGACAGTGGACGTGAGGGTGGAAGACGAGTTGCTGTGTCCAGGTGTGCAGCACCGCGAGCACACCGACGGTGCCGCCGACATGGCGCGGGTCGCGGGCGAGTTCGATGATCGCCTCGGCCGCGGCTTTCATCAGCAGGGCGTAGCCGTCGCGCTGGTTGGTGCGCAGCACCTCGCGCAACTCCTCGGGGATGGTGACGGTGACGTGGAAATAGCGGCTCGGCAGCATCTCGGCCTGGCGGGCCTGCAGCCAGCGCTCGGTCTGGTCGGTGTGGCATTTGGGACAGCTCCGGTTCTTGCAGGAGTGATAGGCGAACCGCTCGGCGCCGCACTGGTCGCAGCGCCAGAGGTGGCCACCGAGGGCTTTGGTGCGGCAGGCCAGGATGTCGGTGATGGCACGCCGATGCGATGGCAGCATCGACGCGCCATGGGCCGCCAGGTAGTCGGCCGCAAAGCGGCGGAAGACGTCCGCCACCTCGATCACGGCGGGGCCGCGGTGTCAGAGGCCGGTCGTCAATCCGTCGACGACACCGCGCAGCGAGACGCGGGTCGGCTCGGTCAGGTGGGTGTAGATGGCGGTCGTCGAAATGTTGGCGTGGCCGAGCAGGATCTGCACGATCCTCGTATCGACGCCATGCTCGAGCAGCCGGGTCGCATAGCTGTGCCGCAACGCGTGCGCCGTGACCGGCAGTGTGATGCCGGCGGCCCGGGCGGCGGCCCTGAAGGTGCGGCCCAGCACGTGCTGGTTGACCGGGTTGGCGCCATCGCGGCTGGGAAACAGCCAGCGCGGATGGCGATGCGTTCGCCACAAGCTGCGCAACTCGTCCAGCAGGGGTGCAGGCAGCGGCACGAGGCGCTGCTTGTCGCCCTTGCCGATGATGCGCAGCAGCCGATTGGCGCCGTCGATGGCGCCGATCTCCAGGGTCGCGGCCTCGCTGACCCGCAGACCGCAGGCATACATGAGGGCAAGACAGGCCTTGTGGCTCGGGCTCCTGATGCAGCCCAGGAGCTTACGGACCTGCGCGTCCGGCAGGGCGACCGGGAGGCGGCGCTGCTTCGGGGGACGGATCCTTTTTCCCCCCGAACAGCGGCCAATCGCGATCCAGCGTTCGACGGTAGAGGAACTGGATGCCGCCGTGGTTGGTCTTGAAGGTGCCGAGGGCCACGCCCCGCTCGCGCAATGCAAGCAGGTAGGCGCGCACCTCTGCCTCGCTCAGTTGGTCGGGCGCGCGCCGGTAGTGCTTGGCCAGACGGCGAACCCCGTCGAGGTAGATGCGCTGGGTTCCGGCCGCCAACCCGGCCACCCTCATGTCTTCGGTCATTTGCACGCGTAACGTTGTCATCGAGGTCTCCTTTCGGTATGCCGGCCCGCAGCTTCATGCAGACCAGACCCGAAAATACCCTCAACCGTTCGACCTCGCGCTACCGCTTCTCCTACGGCGTAGCCGTTCAGTCCAACCCTTGATCCTTTGGGAATCCCCTCACCCCTTATCCGTAGTTCGGGTTAACTAGTCGGCCTTGAACAACTCCCAATGGATTGATCTGGTTCAGCAATCCCCCGAATTGGACACTGTGGGATTGCACGGTTTGGTTGGCCGCGTCGGCAAACCCTGCGATTCTCGCGGCCATGAAGCACCGCCCGCGCTCGCCCGGACACGCCGACCCGATGCGTCCACGCCTGGTCGACATGATCGACATGCGGCACGAACTGGTCCGGCTGGCGGCGCTGATCGACTGGCCCTGGTTCGAAGAACACTGGGCCGGTTTCTTCCCCTCCCCTGAGGGGCGGCCCGCCCTCCACCCTCGTCTGGTCGCGGGCCTGATGTATCTGCAGCACGCCCATGGCCTCTCCGATGAGGCCGTCCTCGCCCGCTGGGTGGAGAACCCGTACCACCAGCACTTCACCGGCGAGACGTTCTTCCAGCACCGCCCACCCATTCATCCGTTCTCGCTCAGCCGCTGGCGCGGCCGGATCGGCGAAGACGGCGTGGCGTGGCTGCTGACCAAGACCATCGAGGCCGGCCGCGCGGCGGGCGCGGTCAGGGAGCGCAGCCTCTCCCAGGTGGTTGTGGACACGACGGTGATGGAGAAGGCGATCGCGCATCCCACGGACGCACGGCTCTACGAGACGGCGCGTCGTTCGCTCGTCGCCCTGGCCGGCAAAGCCGGGGTCGCACTGCGGCAGAACGACAACCGCAAGGCACCGCGCCTCGCGGCCCAGGCCGGGCGCCTCGCCCATGCCCGGCAGTTCCGGCGCATGCGCAAGGCGCTGCGGACGTTGAAGGGCTACACGGGGCGGGTCCTGCGCGACATCCGTCGTCAGCTCGACGCTGTCGCGGAGGGGCCGCTGCGCATCCAACTCCTCGACAGGCTCGACTTGGTGGCGCGCCTGCTGCGGCAAACACCCAAGAGCACGGGCAAGCTCTACGCCCTGCACGAGCCGGAGGTCGACTGCATCGCCAAGGGCAAGGCCCGTGTCCGCTACGAGTTCGGCACCAAGGTCAGCGTCGCCACCACCCTGGCCGAGGGCTTCGTCGTGGGCGTGCGCTCCATGCCCGGCAACCCCTATGACGGGCACACCCTCGGCGAGGCCCTCCAGCAGGTCGAGACCCTGACCGACCGCCGCCCCAGCCTCGGCGTGGTCGATCGCGGCTACCGCGGACACGGCGTGCAGGGCACGAGGGTGCTCGTCAGCGGCACGCGGCGCGGTCTGACACCGACGCTGGCCAGGCTCCTCAAGCGCCGCAGCGCCATCGAGCCCGAGATCGGCCACATGAAGACCGATGGCCGCCTCGCCCGATGCGGCCTCAAGGGCCTGCTCGGCGACGCCATCTTCGCCGTCCTCTGCGGCTGCGGGCACAACATCCGCAAGGTCCTCGCCCACCTCAGGGCTCTTTTGGCCGTTCTCCTCGCCAGTCTCAGCCAGGCCAACGCCCCGGCAGACCGCTGCCCGATGACGGGAGGCGAGCGGCATGACCGAGGGCTTGGCGGCGTGCTTCGCCGGGCTCGCCGATCCGCGCGCGACGCGCCGGTGCGATCATCGGCTGGTCGACACCCTGGCGGTCGCGGCGTGCGCGGTGATCGCCTGCGCGGAAAGCCGGGAGGACACCGCGCTCTACGGGCGCAGCAAGCGGGCCTGGCTGAAGACCTTCTTGGCCCTCCCGAACGGCATCCCCGCGCACGACACGTTCCGGCGGGTCTTCATGCTGATCGACCCCGACGCCTTCGAGGCCTGCTTCGCGCGATGGGCGCATTCCTTGGCCGCGATCGAGATGGCCTCCCTGTATATGGGGTCGTAAAAGCACCAATGGACGACATAGGAGCGGGCGCAGCTGGCGGCACAGGCCGGCCGAGCTATGAAGAGCCCACCACAGTCAACAAAAGATCTGCAACGGCCATCAGATGAAGAGCAGCCGCGACAACAACCATTGCGTGCCAAGCGGCATTGTGAAATGGCACCCGGACATGCGCGTGTACCAATGAGCCAAGTGAATAAATGACGCCGCCAATGAGCAGAAGTGCCAGCACGTGCCTCGACACAGCCATTGCCAGCAGTGGCAATATCGCCAACACCAGCCAGCCCATGCCTAGGTAGAAAGCCATAGATATACGTTCGTACACGTGCCTCCACGCTAAACGTATCCCGACGCCGATCATGGCCAGAGCCCAGATCGCAACGCAAAGCGGCACACCTAATCCGGGGTGTAGTGCGCTGGTTGTGAAAGGAGTGTAACTTCCGGCGATCATCACGAAAATCATCGCGTGATCCAGTTCGCGAAACGCCGTTTTCAATCGCCCTGCGCTTGAAGGTGCCAGGTTGTAGAGGGCCGAGGCGGATAGCATGCCCACTAGTCCCAAACCATAGACGATCAGTGCCGCCAATTGGGTGCTGGTTGCCGCCGGCCTGAGACGGGCGAGAAGGTAACCCAACACAATGCTTGCCCCGGCCAAGCCCACCACGTGAATAGCCGAGTTCGATGGCCTTTTCGGCCGTGGTGTAGGTTGGAAACTCAGGCGCGACAGAGGGCATCGGTCCGGCTACTGTGCCCCTTCTCGGGGCGTTGGTGCAGAAATAGCCAGCTACCGGCTTGGGCAGGGCCAGGGTGGGGCGTATAGGGCTGCTCCCTCGTTTTCTGGATGCTTGATGCCCTACAAAGCCAATGAGGCACGTCGCCACAAGATCCGGCGTGTTGCACGGACCCGAAGTGCGGGCGCACTCGCCCCAGCCCCGTCCGAGGTCACGCGATGCGGACAGAGATCGGGCGTCCGAGCTCCAGCATGCGATTGAGGGCATGGACAGCGACCTCCATCTCGGTCGCGCGGCACTCGTCCTTGTGCGAGCGCACCCTCCGCCGACATTCCACGTGCTGCGCACGCGGAACCTTGGTCGGCTCCGCCCGTCCCCGATCACCTGTTTCCAGCGCGCGATGGCCGCCTCGGCGCGAGCGCGCGTGTTGTAGCCTGAGCGCTGCTGCCGCCCCATACGCCCGTGCTCGGCGATGCACTGGAGGTGGCGGTCGCGCTGCGTCGGCGCGCTCTCGGCCGTGTCGCTCGGCACCGCCCTGGACCGCGGTGGCACAACCACGGTCGCGTCAGGGTAGCGTTCGGCAACGTCGTCGTATGTGCTGCCTTGATCGTACGCACCATCAGCGGTGAAGGAGGCGACCGCGCCCGTGATCTGATCGAGCAGCGGGCCGACCTGAGCAGCGTTGTCCACGTCGCGCTCGGTCAGCGTGGCAGCCACGATCTGGCCGGTCTCGGCATCAAGGCCGATGTGCAGCTTTCTCCATGACCGCCGTGCGTGGGTGCCGTGCTTCTCAATCAGCCACTCGCCCGCGCCGCACAGCTTGAGCCCGATGCTGTTCACCAGCAGGTGCATGGGCTCACTCTCGCCATCCACGGCGCCGCCGCTCGGCCGTGGCCGCGGCACCTCCAGCGTCGCCGCCCGCCGGCTCAGGGTGCTGTGGTCCGGCACGGCCAAGGTCAGCCCGAGCAGGTGGATGACGAAGCTGATCAAGCCTTCGGTCTGGCGCAGCGCCAGGCGGAACACGGCACGCAGGGTCAGCGCTGTCAGGATCGCCAGGGGCGAGTACCGGGCCTGCCCGCCGGCAGTCGTGCGCGGCTCCGCGCGCCAGCCTTCGATCGCCTCGGCCGTGAACCAGACGGTGAGGCTGCCGCGCTGACGCAGGCTGGCGTCGTAGTCGCGCCAGTTGACGATCTTGCGCTTCTGGTGCGCCGATCAAAACCGGCAAAGAGTAGGAGGTGAAAGTCCCCCACGGTGAAGGCGTAGCGATCCGCATCGGCCCCGAGCCGTGCGCTGGCATCCGCGAGGGTGTCGGCGAAGCGTCGGCAGGGGAGTGCATAGGCCAGCCATGGAGCCGCGAAAGCAAGATAGTCTCGGGTGCCGACGTGGTCAGAATCACGGAAGGCAACATGGACGGGTGCGCCAGCGCGAGTGCCCGCCCAACCCGGCGTGGTCGGAGACCCTGGCATGTGTGGACGCTCTTTGTGCGGGAATCGGGAGATCTCGGGTTTGGCCAGCGGAGGAATACCGCGGGTCCGCATCGGGAAGACGAGGAGTCGAAGCCGATGATGCACGAACCCGAGAAGTCTGACCCTGCCATAGTAGCGAGGAAGCCAGCGAACAAAGCCGGGCGACCGGTGGCGGAGCCGGTGGAGCGAAGGGCGGGGACTGGGAGGAACGCGAGCCAGCAAAGCACGTGCCAGGCACAGAACCGGGAAAGCGTGTCACAGGCGCTGAGCTGCGTGCGACGGTAAGCGTAAGCTGATGCTTCCGATTACCCACATTTTGGCCGTGTTCGGGCCCTTGACGGTGCCTTGCTGGATGTGACGCGCTACCTGCGACGAGGTCGCGTGGCGTGAGGCTGCGATGTCGGAAGCGATGCCGAAAGCGAGCGGCAGCGGTTCGAGGGCGGGCGCTGTCAAAGGGCCATCTTGGATCGATGCTGAAGTATCGGGGTGCGCGCTTGGGGACAAGCGCCTATGCGACCGATTGCGGCGGCTGCTGCATCAGCTCGAGGGGGCGATGGGCGCTCCGCTGCCGCTGGCCTGTCAGGACTGGGCGAACACGAAGGCGGCCTATCGCTTCCTCTCGAGTGAGCGGTTCGGAGAGGACGCGATCCTGGCAGGGCACTTCCAGGCGACCGCCAGCCGCTTTGCGGCCACGGCTGGCCTGGTCCTCGTGGTCCAGGACACGACCGCGTTCAGCTTCCGCTGGGCCAAGCCGGGGACCATCGGCGCGATCGGCCGCGTGCCGATCGGGCGGGATCGTGACGGCAACCCTCGTGCCCACACGCGATGCGGGTTGTTGATGCACGCGAGCCTGTAGAGGGCGGTCCAAATCCAGGCCACTCCACCGCCGCAGGATTTTGGCTCCGAGCGCCGAAGGTTCAAAGGCCAAAACGGTAAGAGGGGCAAAACCCGGGGCGGGGGTGCAGTTTTTGCTTTGCCGCGGCGACTGGGTCTGATTCTCTACGGGGATGGTGCCGCCCGATCTTGATGGGCTCTGCCCGGCCGAGCTGAAAGCTCTGGTGATCCAGCTGCTGGGCAAAGTGGCGGAGCTGGAGCGGACGGTTGCGGCGCAGCGCCAGGAGATCGCCCGGCTCAAGGGGCTGAAGGGCCGCCCGCAACTGAAACCGAGCGGGATGGAGAAGGCCAGCGAGGCGAAGTCAACCGGGAATGCCCATCACCGCCCCGGCCGCGGCAAGGTGACGCCGCGTGTGACCGTCGGGGATCAGATCCTGCAGGCGGCGGTGCCGGCTGGCTCGCGATTCCGGGGCTACGAGGACTTTCTTGTCCAGGACCTGGTGCTGCGCGCCCGGTGCATCCGCTACCGCCGCGAGCGCTGGCTGACGTCGGAGGGCCAGCTGGTCGTGGCGTCGCTGCCAGACGAAGTGGCGGGACACTTTGGGCGAAGGCAGCCAAGGTTCTGCCGGCGAAGCCGGTGGAATAGCTGCCGGAGGGCGGAACTGTGCCGTTTCGTGCTGGCGCAATACCACCAGGGCCAGGTCACCGTGCCGCGTCTGGTGGCGCAGCTGCGCGACATCGGCCTGGCGATTTCCAAGCGCCAGGTCATGCGCCTGTTGATCGATCGCCAGCGGGGCTTTCTCGGTGAGGCCCGCGACGTGCTGCGCGCCGGACTGGCGAGCGCCGGCTGGGCCACGGTCGATGACACCGGCGCCCGCCACAAGGCGATGAATGGCACCTGCACGCAGATCGGCAATGACCACTTCGCCTGGTTCGGCACCACGGCCAGCAAGAGCCGGCTGAACTTCCTCGAACTGCTCCGCGCGGGCCACACGGACTACGTGGTCAATGGCGCGGCGCTGGCCCACATGCGGGAGCGCGCCCTGGCGGGAGCCGTCGTCGCTCTGTTGGCGGCCCAGCCGGAGCGCCACTTCCCGGACCAAACCGCCTGGCAGGCGCACCTCGAGCGGCTCGGCCTCACGGCCGCGACGGTCACGCCGGACCCGGTGCGGCTTGCCACCGAGGGCGCGCTCTGGGGCAGCGTGCAGGCCCATGGCCTGCTGCGCGAGACGGTGATTGTTAGCGACGATGCCGGCCAGTTCGCCTTCGGCCTGCATGCCCTGTGCTGGGTGCATGCCGAGCGCCTCGTGCACAAACTGGAGGCCTTCACCGATCAGCTGTACTAGCTAGGATTTAATCTGACAATCTGGTTTGTTTGGTGCGGGCAACCCGGGACCGGAGGACAGGAATGTCTCGCTCCGGTCGCCCAGAACCGAGGAGCCGACCATGACCAACGAACGCAAGGTAATCCGGGCCAAGGTAGGCCTGCTGGAGCTGGCCAAACAGCTCGGCAATGTGTCGCAGGCCTGCAAGATCATGGGATACTCGCGCGACAGCTTCTACCGCTTTCAGGAGCTCTACGAAAAGGGCGGCGAGATCGCGCTGGCGGAGATGACCCGGCGCAAGCCAATCCTGCGCAATCGGGTGGAGCCGGCCATCGAGCAGGCGGTCGTCGGGCTGGCCGTCGAGCAGCCGGCCTTTGGCCAAGTCCGGGTGGCCAATGAGCTGAAGAAGCGCGGCCTGACGATCTCCCCGGCCGGGGTGCGCTGTGTCTGGCAGCGCCACGACCTGGAGACCATGAAGAAGCGGCTCAAGGCACTCGAGGCCAAGAGCGCACAGGACGGCCTGGTGCTGACCGAAGCCCAGGTCGCCGCCTTGGAGCGGGCCCGGCAGGACAACGAGGCGCATGGCGAGTTCGAGAGCGAGTGTCCGGGCTACTGCCTGGCCCAGGACACCTTCTATGTCGGCACGCTCAAGGGGGTCGGGCGGATCTATCAGCAGACCTGCATCGACACCCACTCCAAGGTGGCGTTCGCCAAGCTCTACGACCGCAAGGCCCCGATCACCGCCGCCGACCTGCTGAACGACCGCGTGGTGCCGTTCTTCGACGAGCACGGGGTCAAGCTGTCCCGCGTGCTGACCGATCGCGGCACCGAGTATTGCGGCACCTCGCAGGCCCACGAATACGAGCTCTACCTGGCGATCGAGGACATCGACCACAGCCGGACCAAGGCAAAGAGTCCGCAAACCAGCGGGATCTGCGAGCGCTTCCACAAAACGGTGCTGCACGAGTTCTATCAGGTCGCCTTCCGCAAGCGCATCTACAGCAGCATCGAGCAGCTACAGGCCGATCTCGATGTCTGGGTCAGCAGCTATAATGAGCAACGCCCTCATCAGGGCCGCTGGTGCTACGGCAAGACCCCGATGCAGACCTTCCTTGACACCCTCCCGCTCGCCAGGGAAAAAATGCTCAACGCCGCCTGACGTCGGTCAGACATGATCCATCCGACACCATACAGGCCAGCTGTCCGATCAAATGTCAGCTAGTACAGATCAGCACCGGGCGGCGCAGGCCCACCTGCGCGCGCTGATCTGGTGGTTCTACGCCGAGCTCAAGGCTTACCGGGCCGAGCCCAGCCGGCGCCGCCGCAACGAACTGCGCGCCCGCTTTGGCCGGATTCTTCGTCGCCACACCGGCTTCGCCACCCTGGATCAGCTGCTCAAGCGGTTGCGTGCCAACAAAGAAGAACTCCTGCGCGTCCTCAAGCGCCCCGAGATCCCCCTGCACACCAACGGCTCGGAACGGGACATCCGCGCCCAGGTCACCCGGCGCAAGATCAGCGCCGGCACGCGCAGCGACGCCGGGCGCGACTGCCGGGACGCCTTCCTCGGCTTGCTCAAGACCTGCGGCAAGCTCGGCCTCAGCTTCTGGGACTATCTCGGCGCCAGGCTCCGCATTCCGGGCCAGCCCGCCGTCCCACAGCTGCCGGACCTCGTTCGAAGTCGTGGCCAGCCAGCCTGATCGCCCCGGGTTTTGCCCCTCTTACTTTGGTCTGCGCTAACTCATTGGAATTGCCCAAAGCGATCCATGCAACACGCTGCCAACGCAGAAATGGGCTTTCCGGCGCGCTGAGGATGGGCGCTGTGCCCTCATGATCAACCGGCTGCGGATCGTATGTCGGTCTTATTGAAATCTTCGCCCCTGAACAGAAGGGATGCCCGGTAATTCCGCGCCACCGCGTAGGCGAAGCAGCATTTCGATCACGCCTCTCGCGCGACATTTGATCGCATTAACGTTATGAGCCATCCCGTTGACGAACGGAGTGTCGCTATGCCCGTGAGGCCATCTCCGACCGGCGACGGTCGGCCGCCACAGTTGATTGACCTGGCGCTGCAGGGCGGCGGGTCGCACGGCGCATTCACCTGGGGTGTGCTGGACCGGCTGCTCGAGGAATCCTGGCTCCGGATCGAGGCCATTTCCGGTACCTCGGCGGGTGCCATGAATGCCGCTGTCCTCGCCGATGGCCATGCCACCGGTGGCGGCGAGGGCGCGCGCGCCGCGCTGGAGGCCTTCTGGCACAGGGTTTCAAAGGCTGCCTTGTTCAGCCCGTTGCAGCGCAGTCCGCTCGACGTGCTGCTCGGCCGCTGGACGCTCGATCACTCGCCTGCGTACATCGGCCTGGACCTGTTGGCGCGCGTCTTTTCTCCGTACGATCTCAGCGTCGGCGGACCGAACCCACTGACGCAGGTGCTGTCCGACACGATCGACTTTGCGCGCCTCGCCACCGCACCGATCAAGCTTTTCATCACCGCGACGAATGTCCGGACTGGACGGCCACGCGTGTTCCGCAACGCAGAATTGTCGCCGGACGTGCTGCTCGCCTCGGCCTGCCTGCCAACCATGTTCAAGGCCGTAGAGATCGAAGGAGAAGCCTATTGGGACGGCGGCTATTCCGGCAATCCGACCATGACGCCGCTGGTGCAGGAATGCGTGTCGGACGACACAATCTTCGTCGCGATCAATCCGGTAGAGCGTCCCGGCATCCCGCGTTCGGCCCGTGACATCCTCAACCGCGTCAACGAGGTGTCGTTCAATGCTGTCCTGCTGAAGGAACTACGGATGATCGCGCTGCTGCGGCAGGTCGCTGACGCCGGCAACACCGAGTGCGCCCATTGGGCGACCATGCGCATCCACATGATCGGGAGCCAAATGCTGGTCGACCTTGGTTCCTCGTCGAAGCTCAACGCCGAATGGGCGTTCCTCTCCATGCTGCGCGACGAGGGACGACGCGCGGCGGAGGCCTTCCTGTCGGCGCATGGCGAGGATCTCGGCCGGAGCTCCACGCTCGACATTGATCATCTACTGCAGGGTGTCTGATGCCGGCGTCCTTGCAGTGTCTTCAAGGCACAGCATATATAGGCGCCCGCAATCATCCTGCCCGTGCTGCGACAGAACTCGATCCCGTCGGCTATTGCGCCGCGGCCGGTTCACGTCGACGCTGCGTTCTCGGCGAGTGCCTGGCCGGACACAATGATCCGCTCCGGCTCGAGCAGGCGGAGCCGGCCATTCGCGGCAACGGCTAGATTGTGCACGTAGAAATACGTCTCCATGCAATCGGTCGCCTCCATCACGGGCGATGGCGCCGAAACGATCAGGACGCCGCCGCACTCGCCGATCCAGTCGACGTGCCGGTGGCCGTGCATGATGACGACGTGGTCGGCCAAAGGCCGCAGCTTGCGTACGAACCAGCTGCCGTTAATGAGCGCGGTGCCGATACGCTCGGACAGCGCCTTCACCGGCTGGGGATATTCAATGACGTGGTGGTGCAGGGCCACAATCCAGCAGGCGCGAGGGTATTGTCGCGTGGCGATCTCGAGCCCACGGGCCTGTTCCGCCGACACCAGCCCGAGCGCGTTGGTGAACGAGAAATGCGTCTCGGCATTGGAGTTCAGCACGACAATTCCCAGCCCGTCGTCCGTGTCGGGCGGTCGCACGAGGGGAAAGCTCGTGTCCCACAGCCCGGCCAGCGAACTCGATCGATGCGCCGAGCCGTCGTCCGCGAAGCTGACCATGTCCGCGGCATGCGGGGCGAGCGCGTCGGCCAGGGTGCCCCCGAGGCGACCGGTCGCGCTCTCCACGATCCGCAATCGCGCGCCTTGCAGCACGGCGAGCGCTGACAGTGTCCGGAGCTGCCGCAGCCGCTTCAGAGGGCTCGACGGCAGCTCCAGCCGGGCTGGGCTCGCGCGGTCCACCACGTTGACGTCGTGATTGCCGGGCAGCGCGACCACCAGTGCGGCCAGGTCCGGATACGGCGCCAACGCGTCGAAGAACTCGGCCCACTCCGCCGAGCGTCCGGCATCCGTCAGGTCTCCCGTGATCAGGACCAGGTCCAGCGGATGCGCCGCGTGGATTGCATCTAAACGCCGCAGCGCCTGCCTCAGCCGCTCGTTGCCGCGGGGACCAGACCTGCCGCTCTCGACGCGGAATCCGTAGCGTTCGCCGACCGTATGGATGTCGGAGAGATGCGCGACGCGCCATCTCCTGCCAGGCGCCAACCCGGCCGCGAAGGCGCGGAGGTCGCGTGGCTGCGCCATCGTCGCATCCGCCCAGCCCCAGACCAGTGCCGCCCCCGCAAAATAGCCAGCGATCAGCACCAAGCTGTTCGCCAACACTACGGGGAACAGGCGGACCGGCGACGCGATATCCTGCAAGCTGCCGGCCCAGCGCGTCGCGGACCACGCGAGACGGATGAGACCGAGTCCGAGCCCGCAGATGACTAGGCCCGACGCGGCGGCGCTGGCGGCGCGGACGAAGACACGGCGGTCCTCGTTCATCCAGGACGCGAGCAGCCGCTCGGCGAGGTGCCGGAAACCTTCACGGAACGCGATATAGGCGGGTTGGACGGCGAGGGCGTTCAAAGACCAAAAGCTGTTTTCCGCGAGCCGGAGCAGGGGCCGCCACGCGAACCAGCCGAGCGCCCCGAGCGCGAGCAGCACCAGCGCCGGCACCACTTCCGTATAAATCACGGCGGCGTGGGACGACACGGAGGCGATCCAGAGCGAAATGAGCAGCGGCGCCACGCCGAGCACCATGCCGGGAAAACCGATCAGCATCATCCAGGCGATCGCGAGCTTGGGGAAACTGATTTCGCCGAGCAAGGTGCCAGCCAATGACAGCAACGATTGTCGCTTGGTACTGGACGCGTCGTCCTCGATGTCGCCAGCACGCGGATCGAGAATCGGCTGCATCGCTCGTCCCCTACGCGCCGTCGGCGAGCGGGCCGTCGGTCACGCCTGCTCGTCCGCCGATGCCCCGAACAACTCCGCCACCCAGCGGCTCGACGGGTGCGACTGTGTTGCACGGATCAGAGGAGCAGGCGCAATAATCCCAACCCTGTCTGGTTTCAGGCGATGCGGACATAGTTCGGGCGCCCCAGCTCCAGCATGCGGTTGAGCGCGTGGACAGCGACGCCCACCTCGGTCGCCTGGCGCCCGTCCGTGCGCGAGCGCAGCCCGTCCCCGATCACCCGTTTGTAGCGAGAGATGGCGGCCTCGGCCCGAGCCCGCCTGGTGTAGCCGGAGGCCTTCTGCCAGGCCATGCGCCCGCGCGCGGCGATCTGCTGGAGGTGGCGGTCGCGCTGCGTGGGTTCGGTCGCGGCCATGTCGCTCGGCACCGCGGTCGCGCGTGGCGGGACGACGACGGCCGCCTCGGGGTGGCGCTCGGCAACACTGTCATAGAGGCGGTCCTGGTCGTACCCGCCGTCGCCGGTGAACGAGGCCACGCGTCCCGTGACCTGGTCGAGCAAGGGGCCGGCCTGGGCGCCGTCGTCCACCTCGCGGCCGGTCAGTGCCGCGGCCACGATCCGACCTGTGTCGGCGTCCACGCCGAGATGGAGCTTCCTCCAGGACCGGCGCGTGCGCGTGCCGTGCCTCTCGACCAGCCACTCGCCGGCACCGCAGAGTTTCAGGCCGGTGCTGTCCACCAGCAGGTGCATGGGCTCGGCCTCGTCGCGACCACCGGTATCGCTGCCGGGGCGCGGCTGCGGCCGCGGCACCGCCAGGGTCCCCGCCCGGCGGCTGAGGGTGGTGTGGTCCGGCACGCGCAGGGCGAGGCCGAGCAGGCCAATGACAGACCCGATCAGCCCCTCGGCCTGGCGATAGGCCAGGCGGAACACGGCGCGCAGCGTCAGCGCGGTCAGGATCGCCAGGGGCGAGTACCAGGGCTGCCCGCCCCGGGTGATGCGGGGCGCGGCGGCCCAGGCTTGGATCGCCTCGGTGCTGAACCACACCGTGAGGCTGCCCCGCTGGCGCAGGCTGGCGTCATACGCCGGCCAGTTCGTGACCTTGTGTTTCTGCTTGGGGATGTGGCGGCGACGGTCCTGGTTCAGCTTGAAGGGCACGCGAGGCTTCCGGGTCGGGGGAGACGTGAACTCCCTACGCCGGCCTGGTTCCGAAGGCCATCGGCGCGGATCCATGTTGGGGTGGACGGCCCCAACGGCATCATGTGCCAAGATCGGAGCTGTCGAAGCGTCCATCAGAGGAGCCGTCCGCCGTGGAGTGTAAGCGCATCGCTGTTGACACGTCCAAGTCCGTCTTCACCCTTCATGGGGTGGATGAGCGCGGGCGCCCGATCCTGCGCGAGAACCTGACCCGCGCCCGGTTCGAGAAGTTCCTTGGCAAGGTGTCGCCCACCGAAGTGGTGCTGGAAGCGTGCGGCAGCTCTCACCACTGGGGCCGGTTCGCGCAAGAGCGGGGCCACACGGTGCGGCTGGTCCCGCCACAGTATGTCAAGCCGTTCGTCAAGCGTGGCAAGAACGACCGCAACGACGCCGAAGCGATCTCGGAGGCGGCGTCCCGCCCCAGCATGCGCTTCGTGCCGGTGAGGTCGGCCGAGGCGCAGGCCGAGGCGATGGACCTGAGCGCGCGCGACTTGCTGGTGCGGCAGCGGACGCAGCTGGTGAACGCGATCCGCGGGCACGCGGCGGAGTTCGGCGTGATCGCCGCCAAGGGCGTCGCGCACATCGCGCCGCTGCTACAGAAGGTTGCTGAAACAGACATGCCGCAGGCCGCCAAGGACACGCTGGCCCAGCTGGGCCGCGTCGTCGCGCAGCTGGACGCGCAGCTGGCGGAGATCGACCGGCGCCTGGCCGAGCGGCACAAGGCCAACCCGGTCAGCCAGCGCCTGGCGGCAGTCCCGGGCGTGGGGCCAGTCACGGCACTGACCGTGGCAACGACGATTGACCCTGGCCAGTTCGCGTCCGCGCGCCACTTCGCGGCCTGGCTCGGGCTGACGCCGAAAGAGCACTCAACGGGCGGCCGTCAGCGCCTCGGCGGCATCAGCCGGGCCGGCAATGAAAGGCTCCGCCAGCTGCTGGTCGTGGGGGCCATGGCGGTGATCCGCCATGCCAGGCCAGGGGGCAAGACGTCCAGCCCCTGGTTGCTCGCCTTGCTGGAGCGCCGGCCGCGCAAGCTGGCCGCGGTGGCTCTGGCCAACAAGATGGCCCGCACCCTGTGGGCGGAGCTGGCCAAGGTTCTAACGACGTCAGTCGTTGGAATGCCAGCGGAGGGCATGATGGCGAACGGCACGGCCTACCGGCGCTCGCCGCAGGCCGCCTAGCCGTTCGTCACCGCCGAGGAGCAAAAGGGCAGACGCAGGAGATGGCAGCCGGTCGAACCGACGAACAGGAAACCCCGCTTAGTGCAAGGGCTCATCGAGGCCGCATTTGTGTTTGGGGCCTGTTCGGCGACACCCATCTGGGCCAGCGGTCATCGGCCGCGTTGTAGGCCGGACACATGACCGCACTCGTTCCGCGCGCCAGATCACGCAAAAGCCCTTGCGCTCCAGGGGCCGTCCACACATGCACCAAGGTCGCGTGCCCTACAAGGTTTACTTCACGGCGTCCAGGACGCCCTTGATGGCGGCGAAGAACGCGGCCTCGGTCGCGGGGAAGTCCTCCGCCGGCCCGTCCCAGTTCACGACGAAGCAGAACGTCACCGGTACCGGCTTATTCCCGCCGGCCACGATCTGCCCGGCGAAGCTCTTGGCGTTGAGCGTGGACCCGAAGTTCGCCGGGAACTCCCCGCCCTTGGCGTAGGCGACCGTGTCCGGCGGCACCGCCAGGGGGATCTGCATGGACGCGGCCTGGATGCGCTTGAATTCGGTGAGGGTCTCCCGCTTGGAGAAGAACGCCCCGGCCAGGACCTGCTCGTACCAGGAGACGAAGTCGCGCGCGCTGCCGGCCAGCGTGATGACGTCGTTGAGCGGCGGCCGGAAGGGGCCGGGCGGGTTCTGCGCGGCTTGCAGAACCCCCGGCCAGCCGAGGTCAACGCCTGGGGGCGGCGCCGAGGACGTAGGAGCTGAAGCGGCGCGTCGAGTCCGGGATGCGGATGGAGGAGAGACCGGCCTGCGCGATCAGCGCGCGCACCCGGTCGGCGCCGGCCTTGCCCGTCGCGAGGTCGGTCGCGGTGTTGTCGCTGTAGGCGATCATCGCGTCCAGCACCGAGCGGGCCTGGGTCGTGCCGGCGAGGTTGAGGAACACCGGGCTGGAGAACATGCGCACGCTGTCGTCGATCGGCACCTGCTCGTCCTCGGACAGCCGCCCCGCCTCGACCTCGCGCAGGTACTGGGCGAGCACGAAGGTCTTGTAGGCGCTGGCGGTGAACAGGACGAGGTCCGGCTGCTCGGCGACCTGGCCGGCCGACCCGCCGGGACCGACATGCAGCAGGTAGCTCTTCGTGCCCGGCAGCGCCGCGAAACGCTGGAGCGTCGCGTCGAGGTCGCCACCCGCTTGCGGGTCCCCGGTGTCTGCGCGCGCAACCCGGGCCACCCATGGCGCGGCAAGCACTAATCCTGCGGAGGAAACGAAAGCCCGGCGCTGCATGGCCCTCTCCCAGATGACGTCGCACACTGGATAGAATGGTTAATTCTGTTCGAACACACGTCAAAAACACACCGTTTTTCGTAACCCGAACGCAGGTTCGTAACAGGGGCAAAAGTGTGGGCGGGGCCTGATTTTTCGCTTGCTCCGGCTCGGGGTGGTCGATTCTCTACGGGGATGTGCCACCGCGACCCAGTCTTTCCGGGCTGAGCCGTCCAGAGCTTGAGGCTCTGGTGGTGGAACTGTTTGGCGAAGTCGCCGCGCTGAAACAGGTCGTTGTTGAGTTGCAGGCGGAGATCGCACGTCTGAAGGGTCTGCCGGGCAGGGGCTACGCATGAAATTCGTCTCGCCTGTCGGGCCTTGAGGCATGATGACGTGTCCTCGCGATGGCCAGGGAGCGGGACATGTCGATCGAGAAGCTGGGGCAGTACTTTGGTGCGATCGAGAACCCGCGTTGCGACGGCAAGGTCGAGCACCGCCTGGTCGACATCCTGGTGATCGCGGTGTGCGCGGTGTGCGCGGTGATCGCCTGTGCCGAGAGCTGGGAGGACATCGCGCTCTACGGCCGCAGCAAGCTTGCCTGGCTGCGCACCTTCCTGGAGCTGCCGAACGGCATCCCCTCGCACGACACCTTCCGACGCATGTTCATGCTGATCGACCCCGACGCCTTCGAAGCCGGGTTCGCGGCCTGGGTCGGCTCGCTCGCGGCCGGCTTCGAGCGCGAGGTGGTCGCCATCGATGGCAAGACACTGCGGCGTTCGTTCGACCACAAGCGCGAGCGGTCGCCGCTGCACGTGGTCAGCGCCTGGGCGGAGCTGGTCAAGGTTCCGGTCGCGCAGCGACTGGAATACCAGCGGAGGGGAGCGAGCAGGGCCTCGTGCTGGGCCAGCGCTGCGTGGACGACAAGTCCAACGAGATCGCGGCCGTGCCCGAGCTGCTGGACCAGTTGGTCCTGGAGAACAGCATCGTGACCTTGGACGCGATGGGCTGCCAAACCGCGATTGCTGAGAAGATCCTGGCGCGCGGGGGCGACTACCTGCTCACGCTCAAGGGCAACCACCCGCTGGCGCACGCGGCCGTGGCCGAGCACTTCGCCGAGCGCTGCTTCCGTGTTGGCGCGTCCCGCCGGGCCGACTGCGACGCCTTCGACGACACGCACGGGCGTCTGGTGCGCCGCCGGGTGTTCGCCAGCACCGAGGCCGCGGCCCTGGAGGCCCTGAGCGGCTGGCCCGGCCTGCGCACCGTGCTGGCGGTCGAGAGCATCCGCAGCCTCGACAGCGCGCCCACCAAGGTCGAGAGCGAGATCCGCTACTTCCTGTCGAGCTGCGCCGATGCCCCGGCCGTCCTGGGTCAGGCCATTCGTTCGCATTGGGCCGTGGAGAACGCGCTGCACTGGGTACTTGACGTCACGTTCCGCGAGGACGACAGCCGCGTGCGCGATCGCACCGCGACACGCAACCTGGCGCTCCTGCGCAAGATTGCGCTCAACATCGTCGGCCGCGACCGGACATCGAAGGTCAGCATGCGTGCCCGGCGGAAGAAGGCTGCCTGGAACGACAGCTACATGCTCCAGCTCCTGGTCGGGTAGCCGACGTATTCTATGCCAGATCGAGACGAATTTTCATGCGTAGCCCCTGGTCTGCCGGGGCGTCCGAAGATCGGGCCGAGCGGCATGGACAAAGGCACCGGACCACCGAAGCCCAGTCAGCGGGCGCATCGGCGGGGCCGGGGCAAGGTCAAGCCTCGGGTTGCGATCGAAGAGCAGGTGGTGAACGCGCCGGCCCCGCCAGGCTCGCGGTTCAAGGGTTACGAGCCTTTTCTGGTGCGGCATCTGATGATTTCAGTGCGTGCGACCTGTTGCCAGCGTGAGCGCTGGGTCACGCCCGATGGGCGGACGATTCTGGCACCGTTGCCAAGCGGGACCGCCGGACATTTCGGTCCGGAACTCCGCCGCTTCGTGTTGATGCAATACCATCAGGGCCAATCGACACTGCCCCGGCTGTTGGTGTTGTTGCGATCCATGGGTGTGTCCATCTCGAAGCGGCAGTTGCAACGCCTGTTGACTGAGAAGCATGACGGTTTCGTCACCGAAGCCCAGAACGTGTTGCGCGCCGGGTTGGAGACATCGACCTGGGTCACTGTGGACGACACCGGCGCGCGCCATGCGGCGAAGAACGGCTTCTGCACGCAGATCGGCGATGACCGGTTCACCTGGTTCGGCACGCGATCATCGAAGAGCCGGCTGAACTTCCTCGATCTGCTGCGCGCCGGCCACACCGACTACGTGTTGAACGACGCCGCTTATGACCACATGCGAAGCCAGGGCCTGCCGGCGGCAATGATCGCCTCTCTGAAGGCCCAACCGGAGACACGATTTGACGACCATGGGACCTGGCTGGCGCATCTCGACCGGCTCGGTCTGACCGCATTGCGCGTCATGCCCGATCCGGTGCGGGTCTCCACCGAGGGTGCATTATGGGGCAGCGTCCAGGCGCACAAATTCCTCTGCGAGGCCGTGGTTCTGAGCGACGATGCCGGGCAGTTCAACATCGGCCGGCACGCGCTGTGCTGGGTTCACGCGGAACGGCTGGTGCATGAACTGGACACCTTCAACGACCACCACCGAGCCGCCCAACAGCAGGTTCGTGGCCTGATCTGGGACTTCTGCGCCAGCCTCAAGGCCTATCGGCTCAAACCCAGCCAGCGCCAGTCCCTCGCCTTGCGCGCACGGTTCGACCGCATCTTCCGCCGCCGCACCGGCTTCGTCATGCTGGATCGCCCGCTGACACGCCTGCACGCCAACAAGGCCGAGTTGCTGACGGTGCTGGAGCGGCCGGAGATCCCGCTCCACACCAATGGCTCCGAGAACGACATCCGTTGTTACGTCACGCGGAGGAAGGTCAGTGCCGGGACACGGAGCGATGCTGGCCGTGATTGCCGCGACGCCTTTCTGAGCCTCGCCAAGACATGCACCAAGCTTGGCATCGCGGTCTGGGATTATCTCGGCAGCAGGCTCGGGGTGACGGGTCACACACTGATCGAACCGCTCGACCATTACGTCAGAGCGCGAACCCGACCCGCCTGACCAGCGGCGCCGCCCACACTTTTGCCCCTGTTACGCAGGTTCCCAGTAAGTATCTGGATTAGCTCTGGGTTTTGGCACTCGCTACTCGGCGCATCTTCGCCTTGTGAGAAATCCGGATTAGGAGGCCGCATTTCCTCGCCATGATGGTGCGCGCCCGCGTGCGGGTGATCTGTTGGCGAAATCGGGGCCGGGCATCAAAAGCGGTCTGCTCACCATCGTTCATAGGATGAAACTCTTAATTTTGCTCCGCTTTGCATTACGATGCGGGCCAAACTCGCGCAAAAGCACTTGCTTCCGAGTGGCTTCGCGAATTCGCCAACAGATCACCCGCGCGCGAGGCGTGGGGCGACGCCACCTTTCGATATGCCCAACCCTCATCTGACGACCGTCCCTGGTGCCCGTGTCAAATCACGGAAGTCGCCGACAACCGCTCCTTTGGAGGCGGTTCAAGGGGGGGCGGGGGAGGCCGGGGGGCGGGGCGCCGCGGCGGGCCCCCTCGCCTTCTGGGCCTGGTGACAGGGGTTTCGACCTTAGGCCCCGGGAGCGCCCGGCATCGCGCCCCTCCGGCGCCCGTCCCGGACACGCCCATGCCGGCGCGCCCGGAACAGGCCAGAAATAAAAGGGTTGTTTTACCCTAAGCTCTGGTTGGGGTCAGTTGGCGTGCAATGCGCTGAATAGCCTTAACATTTGTGCGCCTCACTAAAGACGGATCCTGCCCCAAGGACTGCCCGTGGCCCGCGGAGGCGATCCTGCCGGCCCCCAGTGGCCGCCGGCCACCAACCGTGGATGGTCCCGATCGAGACGGGCGCCCCCTCCCTGCCCTTCCAGTTGTCCTCTCTCACCTCGGGCGACGTGCGCTCGACTATGCCGACCTGGAGCGCGCCCTGACCCTCCCCGTGTGGGCAGGATGTCCGGCACTCCCGGCGCGCCCTCGACACGCTGTTACACTGCGCCTCCAAGCCGGGGGAGTGCGCCGGGCAACGCGGTACAGGCGCCTAGCACGCACGGAGCGTCTGCTAGCCTCCTCCGACCCCGGGCCTCTGTATGAGCCGCAGTCCGCCCGCCACCAGCGTGCGAGCCGGCACGGAAGGAGGCGAGGGGCAAAGGAGAAGGCCCTCGCGTGCCGCCTCCACCCGGGCGTCCGGATAGGCTGCTTGGACCTCCGCGAGCGCGTCACGGATTAACTGGGCCATCTTCCGGGGCGGGGTGTCAGCGGTGCCGAACTGCGCCGTCACAGCGCCCCAAGACAGCCGTAGCCGCTCGCGAAGACGCGGCAATCGGTGGGCGAGAAAAGCATAGAGATCCAGGGCCAGAGCGCTGCCCGCGAGATGTGCGATGGCACGGCTGTCCAACGGCACCGCATGGGACCGGAGGTGGTCGCGAAACTCCTGCGAGAGCTCGACCGCCTCCGGCCAACGCCCGCCCGCCTCGCCGATGCTCTCCATGCCTGAGGCGATCCGAAACCGTCTCAGGCCGGCACGGGTGCCGTCATTGCTGTCCCACTCAAGCGTGAAATGGCAACTCGCCAGGCGGAGCGCCTGCTCGCGGAGAGGCGCGATCGTGCCTCGCTCGCCCCCGATTACCCGCAGACCCATCGTGCGCATCCAGCCTGACATGCTCGACCCCATCGGGACTGTCTGCGACCGCACGCCCTCTCGCTGCAGGTAGAACATCAAGAGGCGCGCCTTGGTCCCGAACGGCACCCCGACGTAATCCGCTGCGGACGCCGGCAGCCAGCGGCCCCCGTCAGCGCCGCCCTTATCGGAGCGAAGGGTGCCCGGCTCCACCAGAAGCCGGAACCGGCCGGTGCGGCGAGCCCACGCGTCAGAGTTCTGCGCCGGGCGGGTTCGCGGGAGATAGCACTGGCAAAGGCCGGAGTGCAGGAAGCCTAGCTCGTCGGCGCCTGGCGGCTCAGACATGATCTCGGCGGCGACCTCGACCCGCCTTCGCAGGCGGGCGCGCTCAGCCCGTGTGGCCCCGGCCGCGTCGGCAAGGCGCAAGGCTTCGTCCAGGCCGAAGAGTTCAAGTTGCGCCCTGATATCTCCCGTTGCCATGCCAATCTCCCCCGAGTGGCCGGGCAACCGTGCACCGAGCAGCGACTGCGCCGCTACGCTGAATCGAGTGCTTGCTCGTCAGCTATGGCGATTTTCTCCCCAGAGGGGTTCCACACCCTGCCCATCCACGCTGAATCGGGTGCCTTTGGGGCAGGGACAGCTATGTTACCCACACTGAGTTGGGTGCCGGGCTACGCTGAATCAGGTGCCAGTCGACTCGGCCTCGGACGCTGAATCGGGTACAGACAGCTGCCTTATCCACGCTGAATTGGGTGCCTATACTGATAGGAGTCCGATAGGACCGTCCTATAGGCCACAGCCACTCGCCCTGCATAGTGACGGACGCTGCGGGCTAGCGATACGCTGAATCGGGTGCCCAAGGACGCCCATCCCTAGAACGTCAGCAAACGCGAGCAAACTAGAAATCTAGCCGCAAGTTGGCTAGCCGCTAGATTTCTCGCGTTCTTTCAGGGCCTCGAACGCGCGCTCCAGAACCTCCACCAGCTTGATCCGGTGCATGGCGGCGTAGATCTTGAGCTCATCGTAGAACTCAGCGCGCACACGCGTGGCAAGCTGATGCGTGCGACCGGTCGCGCGCAGCGACCGCCCGTCCGTCGGCGCAGTCTCCGGGGCACGCAGATTGGCGGGCGCCTCCGCCGGAGAGGGTGGGGGAGGGAGGTTGCGGCGCTTGAATTCAGCCATCGAGGCGATCCGCGACGGCCTGGAGCAGCGCGTCGGCACGGCGGTTGAGCTGCGGGAAGCGGGTCTCCGTGATGGTCAGCCCCAGGTTCTGCGCCTGGCGGTAGGCCGGACGCTCAGGAATGCAGCCAGGCAACACCGCATAGCCCGCATCCGCGATGTAGGCGCGTGCCTCCGTCTCCTCGGCGTCCGTGCCGATCTTGCAGAGGGCGAACACCAGGCGCCCCTTAGACACGCCCTCTCGAACGAGTTCGTGGAAGGTGAGCACAGCGGGGCGGAGATCATCCACGCTGGCGCCGGTCGGTTGCACGACGAGGGCGGCCTCCCGGGCAATTTCGAGGGTGGCCGCACTAGCACGTGCGGCGCCGTCGAGCACCATGAGCTCATATCCATTGGCGGCTCGAAGTGCCTGGCCGGCGGTCTTGAAGGCCTCCACCGAGAACACGGGTTCAATGCCCGCGTCCAGACGCCGGAGGTGCCAGTTGCTGGACGTGCCTTGCTGGGTATCAAGGTCGGCCAGCTTCACCTTCAGGCCGCTCACGGCGGCTTCCCGGGCGAGGGCTCGACTCAAAGTTGACTTGCCCACGCCGCCCTTTTGGCTGATCACGCCGATAATTGTAGCCATAGCGAATCTATAGAAAGCTTGCTTTCTAGCTGCAAGATTTTTAGCTGATAGAGAAGGCCCAAGAAACGGCTCCACAAGGGCTCTGTGGCGCGGCAGCTGCAGCCTCGTGACGTCCTGCCGAGCCCACTTACCTCGACCATGCGACACGCGCCCGCGGAGACCACGCTGGCGTGAACCCAGAGGCCCAGCCTTTGGCCTAGGATGGCGGGGACCTCGAGGGGAGGGCGTGATGGACCAGACCCGGCTGCGGGTGCCCGACCCTTACGGCCGCACCTTATCAGATGGACCAGCAGGCCCTCGCGGCTATCGCGGCGAGGCTGGAGGCGCGGGGCAAGCACCCGTTCTTCGAGCGCGTCATCGGCGACTACATGGACGCACTCGGCCTGGCTAGACCGGAGGCGATCCTTGATCTCGGCTGCGGCACCGGGGTCGCCGCCCGCGCCATCGCCCGCCGCTCCGACGCGAAAGGGGCGATCACCGCCATCGACATCAGCGCCCACCTCGTTGACATGGCCCGGCGCCTCGCGGGCGAGGAGGGGCTCGCCGGGAGGATCGACTTCCGCACGGGCGACGCGCACGGGCTCGGGCTGCTGCGGGGCGGCTTCGACGTCGTCGTCATGCACACCCTGGTCAGCCACGTGGCCGATCCCGCCACGGTGCTGGCCGAGGGGCATCGGCTGCTCCGACCCGGGGGCCGGCTTGTGGTGTTCGACGGCGACTACGCGTCCTTCACCATGACGACCGGCGCGCCGGACGGGGGCGCCGAGACGGACCGGGTGCTGCACGGGGCCCTGTTCTCGCAGCTGCGGGTGATGCGCACCCTGCCCCGCCTGCTCGCCGAGGGCGGCTTCGGGCTCCAGTGGTCGCGGGCCTACGTCGCGGCCGATATGGGCAGGGCCGAGTTCTGGGCGTCCACGGTCGCCTCCCTCCGCGTGCTGCTGCCGCGGGCGGGCGCCATGCCCGAGGCCGAGGCCGCGGCGTTCGCTGACGCGCTGGAGCGCGCCTCGGCGGCGGGCCGCTTTTTGCCGCGAGCAACTTCTACACCTACCTGGCCCGACGCGGCGGCTAGGCCGCGCGGGCGGGGCGTGCCCTCGCCCCGACCTCGTCCGAGACGAGCCCCCCGGGAGCGCGCGCCCTGGCTGCCTGATTTCTAGCAGCTAGATGGCTAGCGGATGAGAGGCGACGACAAGCGTGGAGGGCAAGCCCCCTCCGCAGCTTGCGGAAGAATCGCTTGGCGGCTCTGGCGTCTCGCCGGGTCCGCATCCGGGCGTCGCGGATGCTGCCATCCTGGCCGACAGCGTGCCTGAACTTTACCGGAGGCGGACGAACGCCTCGCCCGTTTTCTCGCGCTCGAGCTGGCCTGGAGACGCGGCAGGAAAAGGTTCTCGGACCTGTAAGGCGGACCAAAGCCGCTTGGCTGGACTGCGCCCGCCAGCGGCGTCGGGGGCGATTGCGGGTGGAAACCCCAGGGAAGGGACACTAGCACCGGGGCCCACCTGACCCTTCGGCGGCGCGCCCTTGGGCGTGGTTCAAATCAGGGTAACACCTAAAACGAGAAATCCCTTTACCATCAAAGCTCTATCGATTTCCGGTGTTACCTGGGAATGGCACTTTCTGAACCACGCCCTGATCGCCAAGGTTGGGCGTTGGCCGCTGGGCATGGCGACTCCCGATTTACACGGGCAATGGCAGCCATAAGTACTATAATATGACCCCTGCCCTCTGAGGACGGGCTTAGTAACCAAGGTCTGCTAATTAGTCGGGCTTGAATAACTGGTTCTGGTGGCTGGGCTGTCGTCAGACGGCGACCTGACTGAGCGTGAGCCTTGGGCTTGTCCGCGCATGAACCTGGACCAGGCTGGCGAGGAGAGCGGCCAAGAGAGCCCTGAGGTGGGCGAGGATCTTGCGGAGGTTGTGCCCGCAGCCGCACAGGACGGCGAAGACGGCGTCGCCAAGCAGGCCCTTGAGGCCGCAGCGGGCGAGGCGTCCGTCGGACTTCATGTGACCGATCTCCGGCTCGACGGCGCTGCGGCGCTTGAGGAGCCTGGCGAGCTTCGGCGTCAGACCGCGCCGCGTGCCGCTGACGAGCACCCGCGTGCCTTGCACGCCGTGTCCGCGATAGCCGCGATCGACCACGGCGAGGCTGGGGCGGTGATCGGTCAGGGTCTCGACCTGCTGGAGGGCGTCGGGGAGAGTGTGCCCGTCATAGGGGTTGCCGGGCATGGAGCGCAGGCCGACGACAAAGCCCTCGGCCAGCGTGGTGGCGACGCTGACCTTGGTGCCGAACTGGCGTGGTTCAGAAAGTGCCATTCCCAGGTAACACCGGAAATCGATAGAGCTTTGATGGTAAAGGGATTTCTCGTTTTAGGTGTTACCCTGATTTGAACCACGCCGAAACCGGCATCGGCCAGCACACAGGAAAAGTGCAGACCGGCCGCACACACCCGGTCGATCTCGGCCAACGCGATCTCGGGCTTGGTCCGCGCCGAGCGCGCCGCCTCCGGCACGCCTGCCGCTTCGCAGCGGCACGGATCGTCTGTCCAGGCAGGCGGCAGGAACAGCCGCAGCCCGACCGGCAGCGGCACCGCGCCGCGCGCCAGCGTCAGGGAGACCAGCACCTGGCAGTTCGCCACCTTGCCCAACGCGCCGCAGTATTGCCGCGCCACCCCGACCGAGAGCGCGCCCTTCTTGGGAAGGCCCGTGTCGTCGACCACCAGCACGGCGCCCTCGCCGCCGACCTCTCGGTCGACCTGCTCGGCCAGCACGCGCCACAGCGGCGCGTCATCCCAGGCCGGGCTGCTGATGAAGTGGTGCAACTGGTCGTGCCCGGACAATCCGAGCCGCTCGGCCATCGGTTGGATGCTCTTGCGCCCGCCTGACCCCAGCAGCCCGCGCACATACAGCGGCGCCATGGTGCGCCGCGTGCGGCGGCCGGTCACGGCGAGGAAGGGTTCAAGCCAGCGGTCGAGGTCAGCGTCGATATCGCGCGGCAGGCCAAAGGCGGTTCCCAATTGCATGCCTGAAAGATGGGACCGCGCACTCAGACCTAAAGTGCCAAGGTAGTGCTAGTACCTCGTCACAGAGGATTTGACCGGTCGGCTTCGACTGGCTGCAGGTCGGGCAAGCAAGAGCGCGGCACGAGCAGTTGGATACTGCGTGCGACGCCTGGGGTTCGTCGGATCAGGTCCTGGCGCTCCAGCGTCAGGAGCATCTGGTGCACGGACGGTGGGCTGACCCGGAAGAAGCGTTGCAGGTCGGCCTGCGCCGGGGGGCATCCGAGCACCAGCGTATAGGCATGAATAAAGGCGAGATACTGCCCCTGCTTGGCGGTAAAGCGCGGTGGTGGAGCCGGGCGATCAGCGGCATCTGATTTCCGACACATCGGTTGTGCCCTCAGCCATGGGGGGCCACCGATGAGCATACGATACCGGGTGGATCTGACCGAGGCCGAGCGAGCGGAACTCGGCGCCATGTTGAGCGGCGGGGTGCAGGGCGTTCGAAGACTGCAGCGGGCACAGATCCTGCTGGCCGCGGACAACGCGATTGCTGACGCGACGATTGCGGCCAGCGTCGGCGTCAGCGCCTCGACGGTTTATCGCAGCAAGCGGCGCTTTGTGGAGCAGGGTCTGGAAGCGGCGCTGAGCGAGGCGCCGCGTCCGGGAGCGGCGCGCAAGCTGTCGGGCAAGCAAGAGGCGTTGCTGGTGGCCACGGCCTGTGCGAACCCGCCCGCGGGCCGCGCCCGCTGGACGCTCGATCTGCTGGCTGACGCGATGGTCAAGCTGACCGAGCATGCAAGCCTGTCGCGCGAAACCGTCCGCCGGCGTCTGGCCGAGAACCAGCTCAAGCCTTGGCGCAAGGACATGTGGTGCATCCCGCAGGTCGATGCCGCCTTTGTCGCGCGCATGGAGGATGTGCTCGATCTCTATGCCGAAGTCGCGGAACCGAAGCGGCCGGTGGTGTGCTTCGATGAAAGCCCGACCCAGTTGATCGGCGAAACCCGCCAGCCGGTCCCAGCTGAGCCGGGTCGGGCGGAACGCTACGACTATGAGTATCGGCGCAACGGCACCGCCAATCTGTTTGTCTTTCTCGATGCACACCAGTCCTGGCGGGCGGTGAAGGTCACCGGCCAGCGCACCACTGCCGACTTCGCCCATTGCATGCGCGATCTGGTCGATCTGCATTGTCCACACGCCGATCAGATCCGGGTAGTGCTGGACAACCTGGCAACCCACACCGCCGCCGCCCTGTATGAGACCTTTCCCGCGCCCGAGGCGCATCGCGTGCTGCGCCGCCTGGACTTCCACTACACGCCCAAGCACGCCAGTTGGCTCAATATGGTTGAAATCGAGATCGGCGTGCTGCGCGGACAATGCCTCGATCGGCGCATTCCCGACCGCGAAACCCTCGTCGACGAGGTCGAGGCTTGGCAAGCCGCACGCAACGCCACCGGCACCAAGGTCAAATGGATGTTCACCACCGAGACGGCGCGCGCAAAGCTCGCCAAGGTCTATCCCATTGTGAGTGACCGGTCATAATTTCTGTGACGAGGTACTAGTCTCCCAACGTCATACCCGACATTACGCCGCATAGCGAACCGCCTCAGCATGAAAATACGACCGGACACGTGCCGCCCGGCGTTGGAGGGAGCGCATCACCGACGTCGCAGCCTTGATCAGTTCGTCCTGAGTGTCAGGCTTTGGCAGATTGCGCACCTGCTGCTTCAGGTCGTTGTGCAGGTATTCATCCGGATTGCACTCCGGCGCATAGGGAGGCAGGAAAAACAGCGCGATCGCCTTCCGGTGCTCCGCGACCCAGCGCCGCACCTTTTCTGAGCGGTGCACACGCAGGTTATCGACGATCAGGAACACCTTGCCCGGCGCATCCCTGATCAACCGGCGCAGGAAGGTGATGAACCGGCCGGCGTTCAAGGCTCCCTTGTAGCACATGAACCGCATCAGGCCGCGGTTGTTGATCGCCGAGATCATACTGGCCGACAGCTTCTTCGCGGTTCCGCGCACCACCGGCGTGCGCCCCCGCGGCGCATAGCCGCGGCCAATCTGATCCTGGTTGGTGATCCCGGTCTCGTCCTCCCACCAGATCATGGCCTTCTCGCGCCTGGCTTGCCACGCGATCTTCGGGTACTGCTGCTTCAGCCAGCGCTGGACCGTCGCCTCCGAGCGCTCCGTGGCGCGCGCCAGCGGCTTCTGCGGGGTGAAGCCCCAGCGCTGCAAGTAGAGCTGCACGGTGGACAGTCCCAGCTGCTTGCCCAACTGGCGACGGATCAGTTCCCGTACGACGCCCGTGGTCCACAGCGCGTAAGGCAGCTTCAGTTGCTCGGGGCATTTGTCCCTGATCCAGGCCTGCACGCGCTGCGCCTCCGCCGGGCTGAGCCGTCCCTGGCCCTTGTGGGGTGAGAGGCGGCGGCCGTCGCGAAGCGCGTCTTCCCCGCCCGTGCTGTAGCGCTGGATCCAACCGTTCACGGTCTGGCGGCTGACGCCCACGGCGGCCGCCGCTTCGCTTTGCGTCTTGCCGGTCACACAGACGAGATAAACCGCCCGAGCCCGAAGCGCTTCCTGTGCGTCACGACCCAGACTGCGAAAATCAACTTGCCGCATGCCCGGCGTTGTAGCGCATCACCTTCGACGTGTCAGGTATAACGTTGGGGGACTAATAGAACGCTGATACCGGGCGGTTGGCGAACTAGCGTGCCTATCGAATGCGCCTCCATGGAAAGCGGCTATCGCCCGACCTCTCGTTGCTCCATCTCGTGACGTTCTCGTCTACCTGATCCATCAGGCCACCCTTATGGTCCGTATCCGCGACGAGCGCGACGCTCACGAAGCCTGGCTCGCCCGCGACGGCGGGCAATCGCCAAGCTTCGTATCGGGTCACGCCCGATTTCGTTCCGGGCGGCGGGGTCGGATTCGGTCCCCAAGCTGCCGCAAGCTTTGGGTCACGTTGCCGTAAGGAATTGACGCGAATTAAATGATGCATTTGCGTGGAGATGAGATAGCCTGGTGGGGTGACAGACATTGACGACGTCCGGATGCGGTATGAGCAGGCGGCCAAGTTCCTGGACGAGCGTGGCCGGCGGCTGTTTGCGGCGAACGAGGCGCTGGCGGTTGGCTATGGCGGCGTAAGCGCCGCGTCGGCGGCGACGGGCCTGGCGCGCAGCACCATCTGCCGGGGGATTGTGGAACTCCGGAGTGAGATCAACCCGCTCGGTGACCGGCTTCGCCGGCCCGGGGCGGGACGCAAACGCGCGGTGGTGCATCAGCCCGATCTGCCTGGGGCGCTGGAAGCGCTCATCGAGGCGGCGATCCGCGGCGATCCGCAGACGCCGCTGCGCTGGGTCAGCCGCAGCCAGCGCCATCTTGCGCAGGCGCTGGTCGAGCGCGGCTTTCAGGTCAGCCAGAAGCTGGTGGGTCTGCTGCTGCGCGAGTTGGGCTACAGCTGCCAGGCCAATCGCGAGACCCGGGAAGGCAGCGCGCATCCTGATCGCGATGGACAGTTCGCCCATATCAACGCGACGGTGCGGGCGGCGATCGCCGCGGGGGAACCGGCGATCTCGGTGGATACCAAAAAGAAGGAACTGGTCGACGACTTCAAAAATCCTGGCCGGGAGTTGCGCCCCAAGGGCCAGCCCGAACCGGTGCGCGTCCATGACTTCGAGCCACCCGGTCTGGGCAAGGTCGCGCCCTATGGGGTTTACGACATCGCCGCCAATGCAGGATGGGTCAGCGTCGGGGTGGACGCGGACACCGCCGCCTTCGCGGTGGCGAGCGTCCGGCGCTGGTGGGACAGGCTGGGCCGCGCCCGCTACCCCGAAGCCAGGCGGCTGGTCATCACCGCCGATTGCGGCGGCGGCAACGGCGCGCGGGTGCGCCTGTGGAAGCGCGAGTTGCAGCGCTTCGCCAACGAAACCGGTCTCGCCGTCACCGTGGCCCACCTGCCGCCCGGGACCAGCAAATGGAATAGGATCGAGCATCGGTTGTTCGCCTTCATCGCGCAGAACTGGCGCGGCAAGCCTCTGGTCAGCCACCAGATTAGCCGCGCGCAGCGCGCGCACCATCAGGGGGAGGAAATGCGGCGCCCGCTTTGGCCACGGGCATACGCCACTCCACGTCCGCTCCGGCAGCCGCTTGGAGGCCGAATGACACTGGGTGACCCAACCCCGCCCACCAGATCGGTCCGCGCCGTTCCCAGGCATCATCCTTTGTCGCCGCCCTCTCGGGCGAGCACGCGTAGCAGTGTCTGACTTTGCCTGCGGCGTAGCGGTTGCCACCCTTTCTCCTCATGACAGGTGGTGGCGATGGAAGCCCTCCTCGAACGCTGCGCTGGCCTGGACGTGCACCAGGCCAGCATCGTCTGCTGCGTCCTCATCGGCGTCCCCGGGCGCAAACCGCAGAAGCTGGTCCGCAGCGTCGGCACGACCACGCGCGAGCTGGAGGCGCTCAGGGCGTGGCTCACCGAGCACGGGGTCACCCACGTCGGCATGGAGAGCACCGGCGTCTACTGGAAGCCGGTCTATGCCGTGCTGGAAGGGCACTTCGACCTGATCATCGGCAACGCTCACCACATCAAGAACGTGCCCGGGCGCAAGACTGACGTGAAGGACGCCGAGTGGATCGCGCAGCTGGTCCGCCACGGCCTGGTGGCCAAGAGCTTTGTGCCGCCGCCCGCGATCCGTGACCTCCGCGAGCTGGTGCGGCACCGGCGCACGCTGATCGAGACGCGGACGGCGGCGCGCAACCGGGTGCTGAAGCTGCTGGAGGGTGCCAACATCAAGCTCTCCGGCGTGGCCAGTGATGTGTTCGGCGTCTCGGGCTGGGCCATGCTGGAAGCGCTCGCCGCGGGCACGGCCGACGCCTCCGAGATGGCCGGCCTCGCCCGCGGGCGGATGCGGCGCAAGCACGCAGCACTCGAAGCCGCCCTGGACGGGCGCATGCGCGAGCACCAGCGTTTCCTGCTTGCCATGCAGCTGCGCCACTTGGCGGCGATCGACCACGACCTCGACGCGCTCGACGCCCGCATCGAGGCCCATCTCGAACCGTTTCAGGCCCAGCACCGGCTGCTGATGCAGATCCCCGGCGTGGACTGGGTCACGGCCGCCACCATCCTCGCCGAGGTCGGCACCGACATGGACGTGTTCGAGACCGCCCGGCGCCTCGCCGCCTGGGCCGGGGTCGCGCCCGGCAACTACGAGAGCGCGGGCAAGCCGAAGGGCGCCACGATGCGCAAGGGCAATGTGTTCCTCAGGTCCGCCCTGTTCGCCGCTGCCTCTGCCGCGGTGCGGACCAAGGGCAGCTACTACCGTGACAAGTACAACCGCCTGCGCGCCCGCCGCGGCCCGGTGCGGGCGCTCATGGCTATCGCACACAAGCTGCTCCTCGCCGCGTTCCACATGCTGGCCACAGGCGAGCCCTTCCGCGACCTCGGCGAGAGCTACCTTGATCAGGTCGCGCGCAAGCGCTCAACGGCCAAGCTGGTCCAGCGCCTGAGCAATCTGGGCTACGACGTCATGCTCGTGCCCAAGGCGGCGTAGTCCCAGGTCAGGCTCGCTGTCCGGGGTTTATTTCCGTAGCAGGTCATCGTCCAGTTGATCGGCGCAACCACGACCGGCACCGGCCTGGCCGTCAGCTGTGATATCGATGCAAGCCTCTATCCCAAGGGCATCAAGGTCACTGACGCCGAGGTGGCAACCCTCGCCATCACACGCGACGAATTCCACGGCGAGTGGAACCACACCATCTCACCACAGCAACATCGTATATGACGCATTTAATTCGCGTCAGACCCTAAGTCGTCGAAGTCGATTGTCCAACGGTGATCGGACACCGTGCCGAATGAGGGAACGATACCTGGAAGGAGACAGTCGCGGACGATGTTGTCGAGGTCATGAAGCACCGCCGCCGGCGTCTCAGGGTTCGGTCGAATGATGACCTCCAGCGCAACGGCGACGACAAGGGGGTTGATGATCCAGTCCCAGCGCTGCTTGAACGCCGCAATTTCGGCGGCGATGTTCTGCTTGAAAACGTCTAAGTCGCCGGCTGCGACCGGCAGCTCGCCTACTTGGAGGCGGAGCTTTGATTTGCCCACGAGCTGCGCCCACATATCCTTTCCGAATCCTATAGCGAGACCCCGGCCATATATAAAGCTCAGAACGCGGATGTTGACGCCGCTGCGGCCGAGCAACGCCCGCTGAGCGCTCCAGCGGACCGTCTTGAGGTATGCGTCGTACAGGCTGTCGTCGCCGAAGCTTCGGCGTTCATGCTCTTCGTTGCGCACGACATTGCGGAACGTATCGATCCACTCCGTCTCGCGCTCATCGTGGTAGTAGCTGTCGAGGTTCTCGGCGGACCAGAAGACGGCCTCAGTTGCAAGCTCAAGATCATTGAGCATCGCCGCAAACGGTCTGGCGTAGATGTGAATGCACGGATGGTCTTCGCCGTGACGGCAAGACACGGAAAGCGCCTGGATTTGTCGATCGTCGTTGTACAAGAGGTGGCGCTTTGGCCAATCCACGCCAGGCCTTCGCTGGCCGAGAAGGTCCAGGAGGTTCTTGGCGATCGTGTGCGCTTGAGGCGCATTTCTGCTTGTCGTCGCTAGGTCGAGCTTTAGCGCGACGTCGGCTCTGAACGTGCTACGCTTGATGGATGTGAGTTGCTCGGCGACCGCGGCTTGGAATTTGTCTTGATTGGAGGCAGACATCCTCTTCGACTGAGGCTCGATATCGTCGATTCTGATGTAGACGCGCCGCCGCCGTCGCTGTTCGTAGCGGGCCATCGCGCCAGCGTTGCTCGCCATGAAATCCTTGAGCTTGCTCATCGCGCTCTACGCCGGCGCGCTCAGCTGCCGTCGCGCCACATGATGCTCGCGATCTGGGCCAGGCGCGGCTGCGGCTTGCGCCAGAACGAGTCGTCGACGAAGCGCTCGAACAGGTCGGGCGGCAGCACGGTGGGGCGCGGGCGCCACTCCACCCGGCCGCTGACGTCGTGCAGGCCCGGCGCGCCGAGGGCCGCGTCGAAGGCCTCCGCCGTGTAGGCGACATGCTCGAACTCGTGCTCGAACACGGGCTCGCCCAGCGCCTGGTAGAGCTGCGCCACCACCAGTTCGGGCGCCCGCGCGAGCGCCTCGTAGTCGAGCAGGATCAGCCGCTCCGCGTGCGCCCCGAAGCACGCTTCCCGCACCGCGTTCAGCGCGTAGCCAACCATGCCGTCCGGCGCCGCCACCCGCGCGACCCGGTTATAGACCGTGCCGCCCGTCTCGTAGCCGAACAGGCCCGACGGCTCGAACGGGTTACGGATCGCCTGGCGCTCGATGCTGTCGATGATCCAGGGCACGTCGCGCACGCAGCAGATCACGCGCGAGCGGGGGAACAGTTCGACCAGCGCCGGCAGCCGCGCGCACCACAGGCGGTTGGTGTCGAAGATTACTAGCGCCGGGTCGATTGCGTGATAGTAGCCCGTGAACACGCCCCGCAGCAGCGCGCGCCGCTGTCCCGCGTCGAGAAACACCGAGGCCTCGTTGCGCCGGCTCATGGCGCCTTCCAGCGCCATGTAGAGCGAGCCCACGGGGCTGGTCATGGCCGCGTGGAAGGCCGGGTTTTTCATGGGCGGCAGCAGCGGCACGGCGCGCACCACCGACGACATTTTCTTGCGTTCCGAGACGGGCAGCCGCTCAAGTCAATCAAGCCGCAGCATGTGCACGACATGGGTATGCAGGCCGGCCGCCGGAGCCGCCGCGCGGCGGCACCCACCCACCCCCGGGAGCGGACTCGCCGCAGCCCAGCAGGCACTCCCGCGTGACCCGCAGGTCGGGCATTGCCCAGGCGGCTGTCCACCCGGCCAGCCGAGGCGCGTCGCCGGGCGGCCGGTGGCCTGGCAAGGGCGGCTTCAGCGGGCGCGCCGGGCGCGCCCTCGCGGGTCGGCCGTGGTGCAGCTTCTGCCGGCCACCGGTAACTCGGCCCGCAAGCGCAGCGCCTCGGAAAGGAACAGTTCAAATCGCGTAGCGGCGATAACACCTTCCAGCTCAGCCACACGCTTGAGCGCAACCTGCGGATGGCTGGCTTTGGTGTGGGCATCGGCAAGCATCGGGAGAACCCATGCGTTACGCACGACTTGTGCGATCCCTTGTAGGTCAGCCAACGCTGCTGATAGCAGTGAGATACCCTCGTCGGCTTGGCCCGAAGCCGCCAGACACCAGCCGCGGCTTGCTCGACCTGCCGAGCGAAAAACCGGGAACCTCCTTTCGCCTGCGAGCGCGATAACCTCTTCGGCAAACTGCAGCACCCGGCCATGCCAACGGGGAATCCAGCACACCAAACAGGCCCACATCAGCGCGAAGCCCAGGGTGTGTGCGTGCGAAAGTCGACGCGCCTCGCCGAGAGCTGCCTCGCACCGCGAACGGGCCTCTTCGAGATGGCCCTCGCAGGCGAGCGTGCCCGCCAAGACGGACAAGACATCGACGAGCGGATCCACCGCGGATATCGCGAGCGCCAACGAGGCTCGCTGCGCCGGATCATATAGGGCGAGGCCGTCCTCCAATTCGGAGCGTGCCGCCGCCAGTTCACCGCGAAAAAAGCACACGGTCCCGCCCGCGCGCCGGGCGGTGAAGCGCATTGCAAGGTCGTTGCGCTGCTCTCCGAGCTGCCGCATCTCGTGGGCAAGCTGCTGCGCCCGTTCCAGGTCCATCTGAACATAGTGGTAGAGCCAGAGACCAGACAAGGGAGACAACAATTTATCCGCGCGGTCCAGCTCGTCGCAGAGCTGGCGCGCACGGGAATTGGCTTCAAACGCTGCCGGGGCGCCAGGACCCTGGACTGCGGTCAACACTGGAGCGAGGGCTATCTGCAGTTCGAGTTCGTGCTGTAGTCTGGGGCCCTCGGGCAGATGCGGTAGGAGCCCCAGTCCACGACGAAGCAGCGCTTCCGCCTCTGTCATCGCAGAGCGGGCGAGAGCCTGTTGACCACCTTTCAGGCAGTACCTGGGCAGCGCGCTCGATCAGCCCGGCTTCGGTAAAGTGATGCGCCAGCAGTTCCGGTTGGGCCGCCATCGCCTCCGGGAACCGCGTCTCCAAGGCCGCGCCGGTGCGCGCATGCAGGCCTTGCCGCCGGCCACGTGGCAATGTGCCATACGCGACGTCCTGCACCAGCGCGTGCTTAAAAATGTAGCTGCTTACCCTTTTTCCTCAGCTTCTTTCCTGGCCATCAAGTGCCATCCTCATGTGTAGACGTCTGGAAGTTTGAGCAGCCGATAGGGCATGGGCGGGGTGCGCACGGCCGCCCAGGTCAGGCGCGGCAGCATCGCGGCGAGGTCGTATCGCCTGTTGAAGCGATATTCGAACTCCGCCAGGTAGCGCGGCGCGTGCTTCTCGTGGATGGCTCGGTAGGTTCCGACGATGGCCGCCTTGATGTTGCCGAGCGCCGTGTTGACCCACTTGAACGCGGGCACACGGGCCGCAGCGGGGCCGGAGCCGGTCTTGACCACCTGATGTTTGCAGCCCGCCCCGCTCACCGCTCCGAAACAGGCCAGGCCATCGCTGACCACCTCGCAGTTCGGATCGAGGCTCCGTTTCGCGAACCCCGAGATCGCATGGTTGCAGAAGCTGGCGTGGTTCAAATCAGGGTAACACCCAAAATGAGAAATCCCTTTACCATCAAAGCTCTATCGATTTCCGGTGTTACCTGGGAATGGCACTTTCTGAACCACGCCGGCCATTGGCGCCGTGAACGAACAAGCAACTCCGAATTCGCCAACAGTATCCGGCAAATTCTGAACCACGCCCGCCACTCCTGGCAACGCCAGTCGCAGTAGCCATACGCGACCGGCCGCAGCAAGGGCGCCGTTAGCGCCGGTGGGTTGTCGGGAACGAATCTCGTCGGCGGGGGCGCGGCGGTCAGGCCGATGCTGAGCGCCAGAGCCAAAACGGGAATCGCCATCAAACTCCTCCTTCGATGTCCGCCTGACGGATTTGGAGCGGTTCTTGGCGCTTCCTGGGCACGATCGGGGTATTTCAAGGGCAATGCCCGTCAGGCTCTGCCGCAGGCACGCTCGGCGTCGGGCAGAGGCCGACAGTCGACTGTGTGCCCGGCGCACCCTTCTGGAAGCGATGGGCGCGGCCACAGCATTCCCCTACCGATGCGCCGAGCAGTCACAAGGCGCCGCAGTGACTATTTGGACGACGCCGCTGCTGGGTGGCCAAATCGCTCGCCTTTTGGCCAACGCAAGCCGAAGCGGCATCGCCAACACTCGTGCGGCATGGCTGATCGAGCGGGGTCACGCGCGCGATGGGCGACAAATGACGACACCGCGAGAGCTATTCGGTACGGCCACGCATGGCACCAAGTATCAGGTGTGTATGCGAGGAGTTGGTGATGACAATTCAACTCTTGGGGGCCGCTGCCGTCGTTGGTCTTCTCGGCTTCGGCTACAGCGCCCCGGTGAACGCGATTGGTTGCATCACGGGAGGCGCGGCTGGTGCAGTCGCTGGTCACATGGCGCATCACGGCGTTCTCGGTGCCGCCGGCGGTTGTATCGCCGGGCACGAATACCACAAGCACCAGGAGCACGAGAAGCAGCTTCGTTCCCAGCAAGGCGATTCATCACAGTCTCCCGGCTCTCAGCAAGACGGTCCCAAGGGGCAGAACGATTGACGCCTGAGGCGACCCAAACGCTCAGCGGGAATCGCCATGAGCCGAGGTCAACCTCTGGAAACAGCACCATGGCGTTCACCAAAGTACGGTAGCAGCGACGGCGCACTACCCACCGGTCGATGAGCGCGGGCGCGTCCAAGGGCACTGGCCGCCTGCGCCGGTTTCTGCGCGAGGGCACGAACCGACGCCTCGCGTGCTGCTACGACCGGCTCGGCTTCATCGTCCCGTCACTGCGGCAAAGCGCATGGATATCCTGCTTTCAGGCAGGCTCGCTCGTTACGTCTGAACGCCACCTCTAGGCGTCGGCGGTGTTGTGCGCGTCCGGGACCGGCGGGAGGTCGGCTCCGGGCAGCGCCAGCCTCGGCTGGCAGGGGATTTGGCTCAGCACCGATCCGACCCCATCCTGGACCAGGGCCGGAAGCTGCGCGATTTCGTTCACGCCGTTGCCGCCGAGGTTCCACACGGCCTGCGGATCGAGCGGCTGCGCCTGGCCGGTCTCGTCGGTGGCGCGACAGGCGAGCACGAACTCGCCGGCGCTCGCGTTCCAGCTCGCCTGCCAGTTGACCCAGGCGAAGGGGTCGCCGAGCGTGCGCTGGACTTGCGCGGCCTGCCAGGAGGCACCGCCGTCCGTGCTGAACTCCACATTGGTCACGGTGCCGTTGCCCGACCAAGCCCTGCCACGCACCGTGTAAGTGCCGGGGGCGACGAAGGCGGTGCGGCTCATCAGGTCCGGATAGCCGATCGGCATGATGGCGGAATTGACGTGCTTGCGCTGCACCGGCTTGGCCTGCGGGTCGTCCTTGACCTTCTCGTAGATGTAGACCTGCTTCTGCTGGACGCCCTGGAAGGGCTCGTCGAGCACGGTGATGGCGCGCAGCCATTTCACGCTGGCCATGCCGTACCAGCTCGGCACGATCAGGCGCAGCGGGAAGCCGTGCTCGGGCAGCAGTGGCTGACCGTTGGCGGCCCAGGCCAGCATGACCTCGTCGCGCAGCGCTTCGGCGAGGGGCAAGCTGCGCTCGAAGACGTGCTCGACGCCCAGGTCGACACCGCTGTCCCAGCCGCTGAACAGCACCTCGACGGCGCCGGGATCAATGCCGGCCTGCTGGAGGAGCGGGGCGAGCGGCGTGCCGATCCACTGGTAGGTGCCGATGCATTCCTTGTCCCACGGCACATAGACGGGGCGCGGACTGAGCGATCGCCGCCCGGTTCCGGCGCACTCCATGGTGACCGCCTGCGTGAGTTCCTGCCGGCCCTGGATTTCGGCGAGGGAAACCTTCCTCGGAGTTTGCACCTTGCCGCCGATCGCGACCGTGTAGCCGTCGGCACTGAGAGCGGGGATGGCGAAGTGGTTGAGCAGGTAATGCACCCCAAGCGGGGTGATGTCGTCGCGCAAGAACTCGGGCATCATGCCGTGGCAGCGAAATGCCAGTCCCAGTTCCGCATCACTGGTGCTGCGCCAGTAGACCTGCGGCGGCGGCCGCTCCGCCGTCGGGGTATCCGGCACGTTGTTGCATGTGCTGGCGTCCTGGGCGAAAGCGCGGCGCGGCCAAGCGCCAAGGCTGGCGGCAGCGCCGAGCGCGAGGCCCCGGCGGGACAGGGTTGTCAGCATTGGACTAGCTACCTCCGGGAGTTGAAGGGCACGTGAGGCGGGCCACACACGCGTCGCTATTCAGTTTGCTCGCTTCTGCGACCGCTATCAGTCTCCAGAGGCAGGCACAATCTCGGCAACCCAGGGCGGCGGTTAAAAAGGTAAATCCGTCTCGGAAAAGACGTCGGAGGGTGCCGGATGCCCCTTTTCTTAGGAACTGAAGCTTGGGCGTCCCTCGATTTGTTCGGCGGCGTAATGGGATTCGAACCCGTATTCCCCACCTTGAGCGCCTGGCTGCCTGATCCAACTGCGTTCGGGTCGACACCTGCCACAGCAACACCCGCGACCCCTCGGGCCAATTCACGTCGGCGCCTGCCGGGCTGGATCATCAATCGGGCCACCGGCAAGGGGCGCTGACGGCACAGCTCGCACCGCAGGAGGGCCACCACGTCGGCAACGGTCCGCCCGACAATCTCGGGCTTGGCGGCCATCATCCGCAGCGGCAGGTGCGTTGTCCGGCAGGCGCATCTGACCTCCAGCCAGTGACGGCGGAGCGTTCGAATGGAGCACGCCAGAACGAGCTTCCGGTCTCCAGGCGGGCGCGGCGGGTCGGGCACGCGGGAAAACGGGCACGAGAACATAAAAGTAAAGAATAAGGAGCTCGACGGCGGTTTGACTGGCCCTACCGGCTGGCGCTGGTCCTGGACGGGCGGAAAGCCCGAAGCCGCAAACCACCGAGGTTGGCGGCGCCGTCCATCAAGGCGAGACTGAAAACGCGGGG
Organism: uncultured Pseudomonadota bacterium; assembly: GCA_963818725.1. Lineage (GTDB taxonomy): Bacteria > Pseudomonadota > Alphaproteobacteria > Acetobacterales > Acetobacteraceae > DATFDN01. The sequence goes on from CAWFTU010000003.1 coordinate 282,823, forward strand.
CCGCCCCTGAGCGCCGCAATGACGCCCGCGTGCGAGGGGGACAGGCATGTTCAGCCACCTGACCATCGGCACCCACGACCTGGAGCGCGCGATCGCGTTTTACGACGCGGTGCTGAAGCCGCTCGGCATTCACCGGGTTCCGAGCAAGTTCGCCACCTGGGCCGCGTGGCAGCGTCCTGGCGAGGCAGTGAAGCTCTGGGTTGGCAAGCCGGTCAATGGACTGCCGGCGAGCTGGGGCAACGGGTGGATGGCCGCCTTCACCGCGCCCTCCCGTGCCGCTGTGGACGCCGCCCATGCGGCCGCGATGGCCGGCGGCGGATATGACGAGGGTGCGCCCGGCTTACGCCCTCACTTCGCACCCGACTATTACGGCGCCTACGTGCGCGATCCGGACGGCAACAAGCTGCATTTTGTGTGCCGTGGCGAGTAGCCGAGACCCGAGGTCATCCGGTCAAGCGCGTGCTGCGCCATCGGTTGCCGGCGCCGTTTGAACCGCCTGCATCGACGCGGCACACTGGCCCCAGCCACCCTTGGGGTTTGATGATGGGATTGCGATCTGGGCTGCGCCTCAGCGTCGAGGACCAGCCGGCGCGTGCTGACGTGGATGTGCTGCCGCTCCGCCTCGAACAGTTCAATGAGAGCCGTTGGCCCAATCATCAGGTGTGGCAGCCGCTGGCTGTCTTCGCGCGCGAGGCCCAGCAGATCGTCGGCGGCTTGGCGGGATACACGTACGCGGGCTGGCTGTTCGTGCAGTGTCTCTGGGTTTCTGATGACCTGCGGGGTCAGGAATTGAAAAACTGATGCTGGTGGTCTGATCGACGTTGCTGGTTCCCTAAGACCGCAACCAAGCGGCGCCATCGAGGGGCTGGGTTTCAAAGCGCGTATCGCCCTCGGGCAAAATGATCCACGGCTGCGCAGTGCGGGTCCAGAAGTGGACGGTTGGCCGTAGCCACGAGGTGTTGTCCAGCGTGCCCGCCCGCAGCGCGAAGACAGTTCCCGCTGGCGCGGTGCCCCTCAGCTATCCCCTCATTCTTGGCTGCCTTGGCGGGGAAGCGGCGGGCTTCGTCTCACAGAAACTGTCGGCCGGGGGTGACAACACTCGCCGCCGAACAGCAAGCACGGCTACACGCTGCCCGGTTGCAGGGTGGTCAGCCTCAACATACTGATCGTGCCTCATAAAAATGAGGGGATTGGTGAGGCGGTGCCCGGCTTCACTCCATTGCAAACCCAAGTGCCGCATTCCGCACAGACCAACCGGGTCACCGTGCGCCCACTGTCGGCAGTGCGCTGGAAGGATCGCGTCTCTCCCCCAGTGAAGCGGCACGCCGCGGCGGCGACGATGAGCGCCGAGGAAAAGGCGCTGCTGGTGAGTTTCTGACAAGCGGTGCAGTGGCAGGTGTAGGCGAGGATTGGTGGCTCCGTAATCTCATAACGAACCGCCCCGCACAGACAGCCGCCGGTTTGAGGAAGCTTCATGGCCGCCTTCACCGTCTGCTTGGTTAATCCGATACTCGACGACCTCGCAATGGAAAGCGAGCCCTCAACGCCTAATACCGAAGCCAGTGCCCTTTGGCTCATCGGGCTTGCTTGTCGCGGTGACGATCTGATTTGCTCTCCTTGGTGGTCGGAGGAGGGGCGGTGGTGCTGGGGCTGGCGATATCGGATCGGCACAGCGCGGAGGCGCTGCGAAAGATGGTGCGGGCAGAGACCCGGCCCCGTGTGGGCATCCGCATGCTGGCGATCGCGGCGCTGCTGGACGGGCTCGACCGGACCGGTGCGGCCCGACAGTTCGGCATGAGCCGCAACGTGCTGCGCATCTGGATCACGCGCTACAACCAGGACGGGGTCGCTGGTCTGGTGGACCGGTGGAGCAGCGGGCCGCCCGCGAAGCTGTCGGCCGAGCAGCAAGCGCAGCTGCGCGCCACGGTGGCGGCCGGCGCCGAACTCGAGCGCGACGGCATCGTCGCGTTCCGGGTGGCCGATATCTGCGGGGTGGCCGAGCGCGCGTTTGGTGTCCGCTACAGCCGCTCGGGGATGCAGCGCCTGCTGCACGCGATCGGCTGCTCCTGGTTGGTGCCGCGGCCCCGCCACCCTCGGGCCGATGCCGCCGCCCAGGCGGCGTTCAAAAAAGGATTTGCCGGCAATGCTCGCCACGCTCGCCGCCGCGCATCCCGCGGCCGCGCGCATCGAGCTGTGGTTCCAGGATGAGATGCGTGTCGGCCAGAAGGGCACGCTGACCCGGGTCTGGGGTCTGCGCGGCCAGCGTGCCGTGCGCCGACGCGACCTGCGGTTCAGCTCCGCTTATCTGTTCGGTGCTGTCTGCCCCGAGCGGGGCACTGGCGCCGCCCTTGTGCTGCCGCGCGTCAGTCTGTGGGCGACGAACCAGCACCTGGCCGAGATCAGCCAGCACGTCGCCCCCGGCGCGCACGCCGCCCTCGTGCTCGACGGGGCGGGCTGGCACTCCGAACCCGGCCTGGTCGTGCCCGCCACCATCACGCTCGTGCCCTTGCCACCCTACTCGCCGGAGTTGAACCCGGCAGAGGCGCTCTGGCATGAAATGCGGCGGCGCTTCTTCGCCTTGCAGGTGTTCAAAAACTACGACGCCATCGTCGATGCCTGCTGCGCAGCCTGGAACCGCGTCCAGGCAGACCCGGCGTTCATCAGGGCGGTCACCGGATACGCCTGGCTGCCCTCGCTCAAAGGCTAACGGCTTCGGTATAAGCTGGCCAGCAGGCTAAAACCATCAGCGCCGATCGGCCCACTAGGCGGCCCACGTGCGCATTCCGCTGAAGTCGGCCGGTGATTCCGGCCTGATGTCGGCCACCTCTTCCGATTGAAGTCGGCCGGACGTTCCGATCGAAGTCGGCCGGGGTGGCTGCCCGTGGGCTGGGCTGATCTCTTCACTGCGATATCGGCTGGGTCAAGCCATGATGGCCTCCTGAGCCTTCTTTCGTCGGAGGGATTCGCCGCGCAGCTGGATGCGATGGGCGTTGTGGACGATGCGATCCAGGATGGCATCCCCGATCGTTGGATCTCCGATCAGATCGTGCCAGCGGTCCACGGGGATCTGGCTGGTGAGCAGCATGGCCCCGCGGCCGCAGCGATCCTCGACGATCTCCAGCAGATCGTGCCGCTGCTCCGCGCCGAGCGGCTCCAGCCCCCAGTCGTCCAGGATCAGCAGCTTCACCCCGCCGAGGGCCCGCATCAGCCTGGCGTAACGACCGTCGCCGCGCGCCAGCGCCAGATCGGCGAACAGGCGCGGGATGCGCTGGTAGAGGACGGAGTGGTTGTCGCGGCAGGCCTTGTGGCCGAGCGCACAGGCCAGCCACGACTTCCCGACCCCGGTCGGACCCTCGATGATCAGGTTCTGCTTGGCCTCGATCCAGCCGCCCGTGGCCAGCTTCTGAAACAGCGCGCGATCCAGGCCGCGCGGGGTGCGGTAGTCGACATCCTCGACCGCCGCCTGATGGCGCAGCCGGGCGTAGCGCAGCCGCGCCTTGAGCCGGCGGTCCTGGCGGTCGGTGAGCTCGCGGTCGAGCAGCAAGCCGAGCCACTCCGCATGATCGAGTTCGGCGCCGCGCGGCGTGGCGCTCAGCTCCTCGAAGGCGCGCGCCATGCCGGCGAGGCCGAGCTGGTGCAACTGGTCGAGCGTGGGATGGGTCAGCACTGGCGCTCTCCTCAATGGTAGTAGCCGGAACCGCGGATGTTCGGGTGCAGCAGCGGCAGCTCGCCCTCACGGGCCGACGTTGTGGGCGGCTGACGATCGAGGCCGTGCTGCAGGATCGACTGCACGCTGCCGTAGGAGCGGGCGCCGATCTCCAGCCCCCGCGCGCAGGCGGCCTCCACGCGCTCGCGGCCATAGCTGCGCACCAGGCGCAGGATGCCGAGACAGGCGCGGAATCCCTGCTCGGGATGCGGCCGGGTCTCCAGGATCAGCGCCGTCAATCGCGCGGTCGCCGCGCCGATCGCGGCTGCCTCCTGGCCGATGCGCGGGATCGTCCACTCGGCCTGCCGCCGGTGCGACCGCGGCATGTGCTCGGGCAGGGTGGCGTGCCGACCGCGCGCGCCACCGCGCAGATGCACCGCGACCCGCTCGCCCCTGTGGAACAGCTCGATGGTGCGCGCGGTGATGCGGGCCTCGACCTGCTCGCGCAGCAGCCGGTGCGGCACCGAGTAGTAGTGGCCGTCGATGTCGACGTGGTAGTCGAGCGCGACGCGCCGGATGCGCCACTCGGCATAGACGAACGGTTGCGTCGGCAACGATAATAGTGCCGGCTGGTCCAGTTGCTCGAACAACTGGCGGCGGCTGACGCCCAGCTTGCGCATCGGCCGAGCGTTGAGGTCGGTGACCAGTCCTGCGATCGCCGCATTGAGCTCGGCCAAGGAGAAGAAGCGCTGGTTGCGCAGCCGCGCCAGGATCCAGCGCTCGACCACCAGCACGCCGGCTTCAACCTTGGCCTTGTCGCGCGGTCGGCGCACCCGCGTCGGCAGGATCGCCGTGCCATAGTGCGCCGCCAGGTCGCGGTAGCTCGGGTTGATCCCGGGCTCATACCAGTTCGCCCGCAAAACGCCGGCCCGCAGGTTGTCCGGCACGATCTGTCGCGGCACGCCGCCCAGGAAGCTCAGCGCGCGGACGTGCGAACCGATCCAATCGGGCAGGCTTTGCGTCCACGTCGCCTCGGCGTAGGTGTAGTTCGATGCCCCGAGCACCGCGACGAACACCTGCGCCGCGCGCAGCTCGCCGGTGCTGGCGTCCACCACCATCGCCACCGTTTGCCCGGCGTAGTCGACGAACAGCCGCTCGCCGGCTGGGTGTGTCTGGCGCATCGTCGGCGATAGCCGGCTCTCCCAGCTCCGGTAGAGCTCGCACCAGCGGCTGTAGCCGTAGCCGCTGGAATGGAGGGTCCGGTATTCCTCCCACAGCAGCAGCAGCGTCACCCCCGGGCGGCGCAGCTCGTGGTGGACCGCCGTCCAGTCCGGCTCCGCCTTGTGCCGATGACCCGGCTGCGAGCCGCCAAGCGGGGCGAACAGCAGCGCCTCCAGCCCCTGGTCGATCACCGTCGCCGGCAACGGCCAGCTCAGCCCCGCCGCGGCAACCCGATCAAGGCACAGCCGCACCGTGCTGCGCGCCACGCCGACTGCGACCGCAATGGCGCGGTCGGAGAGGCCGCACTCGTACCTCAGTCGAAGGATCTCACGCACACGTCGCATCGACACTCTCTCGGCCGGCATCGGTCTCCCTCTCGCCCTGACGAGAGGACAGACCGCTCACCTGCCCAGCGGTCGGGCAATGCCACCCCTCTCAGGGATGGCCGAGATCAGATCGGAATGGCCGACATCACCTCGGAATCAGTGGCCGACATGAGATCGGAATGCCTGGCCGACTTGCTCCGGAATACGCACCCACGACGCTTCCGGCCAGGGGAAGCGGATGTTGCCGTCGCGCAGCCCTGCCAGCACCGCCTCGATCCCGCCAGACTTTATCATCCACTCCAGCCGAGGGTCGCGGTACTCCCGCCGCCGCGCGCCGGTGGCGTACAGCTTCGCGGCGTCCGCCCTGCGCTCCACTGCGGCGTCGAACTCGGCGAAGGTGGCAGCAACAGAGGGTCGTTCCCGCAGTCGCGCGTGCCAGCGGGTGTTCCGCCCGCGGTTGATGAGACACCGAGTAGGAGTCTACGCAGCCAGGGCTGCGGGTGAAAGCTGATCTTGTCGGACAGCACTGGGCGGCCTGAACCCGTGTCGTTCGATAAGCCAGTTGGCGTTGTAGGTCTCGCGGAAATCGAGCAACGCCTGACGCAGTTCTTCGACGGTATTGAAGGTCCGCACCCAAAGGAGGTTCTCTTTCAGGGTGCGGATGATACAAAATCCGGATGATCGGTTCGGCTTAGGCTAGCGGCCCGATGTGGCGGGCCTATGCTGGGGCGTTGACTGCGGGGAATGGCCGGTGGCGCGGATTGTCGAGCACCTGAGCGTGGCGGAACTGGGCGCGCGGTTTCGCGCGGCGCAAACCGTGGCCGAGGCGCGACACACCCAGGCGATCTGGCTGCTGGCGCAGGGCCGCGCGGTGGTCGAGGTGGCCGGGGTTCTGGCGCTCACGCCGCGCTGGGTGGAGGCATTGGCGGCGCGCTACAACGCCCATGGCCCGGCGGCACTCGGCGATGGGCGGCGGCGGAACGGGCGGGCCCCCAGCGTGCTGACCGAGGCGGTGCTGGCCGGGCGGCTGCGCGAGCCGCCCGAGGATGGCGGGCTGTGGAGCGGTCCCAAGGTGGCGGCGTGGATGGCACGACACCTGAAGCTGGCGCGGGTGCATCCGCAGCGCGGCTGGGAGGCGTTGAAGCGGCTCGGCTGGTCGGTGCAGACGCCGCGCCCGCGCCATCCGCGGGCCGCTGATCCGGAGGCGCGGGCGGCTTTCGCAAACAGGTTGACGTTGCCGTTGCGCAAGCACGCGCGGCGCGCCCCGAGCAGCCGGTCGAGGTCTGGGCGCAGGACGAGCACCGCCTCGGCCTGAAACCGATCCGCCGCCGGGCGTGGGCGCCCCCAGGGGTGAGCGACCGATCGCACTGGGTCATCACCGCTTCCAGTGGCTGCACGTCGCGGCCTTCGTGCAGCCGAGCAGCGGCGAGACGGTCTGGTATCTCTGCACCCGCATCAACAAGCCGGGCTTCGAACTCCTGCTCGCCGCCTTCGCCCGCGAAAGCGGGGCGGGGCGCCAGCGCCACATCGTCCTCGTGCTGGACAACGCCGGCTGGCACGGCCCCAAGGGCTTGGCCGTGCCAGAGGGGATCAGCCTGGTGTTCCTGCCTCCCTACAGCCCGGAACTCCAGCCCGCCGAGCGCCTCTGGCCGCTGCTCGACGAGACAGTGGCCAACAAGCACTTCCCCACCCTGGCCGATCTCGACGCCACCCTCGCCGAACGCTGCACCCGCCTCGATGCCGACACCATTCGCCCACACACCAAATTCCACTGGTGGCCCAAGCCGGTTCAGCCGAACTAATCATACGGATTTTGTATGAAACGCTCCGCACAGCCATTGCCTTCCGGAGACCGGATGAAGTCGGGCGAGCTCTCGACGCCGAGGAAGGCGAGTTCCTTCTGGAAGTGGTCGGACATGTATTGGCTCCCGTGGTCGTGGCGGAGCGAGAGGCCGCGGGCGACGTCTTTCCCGAACGCGCCAAAGCAGCGACGCACGCCCTGCCGGAGTGGCTCCAGCGCCTCGAAGCGGGTGGCCCGGCGGGGGCCGCGTGGATGCCGACGCACCCGGCCGAGCAGCGATCGACGGCGACGAAGACCGCGACCTGGCCCTCGCCGGTCCAGGTGGTGGTCAGGTCGATCCCCCCACATCGTGTCCACCCGTTCCGGGATGATGGTGCCGTCGTGGGTGCGCGGCCCTCGTGGCGAGCCAACCCGAGACGGGGCGAGGAGGCCGTTGGCCTTCATCAGCCGCAGCACGCGGCGCAGCGCCGTCCGGACCCCGGCCAGGCGTAGCCGGGCCCAGACCTTTCGGTGCCCTTCGCCATGGAAGGGGCTGGCGGCCAGCACGGCCCGGATCGCGGCCAGCAGTTCGGCATCCGCCATCGCCCCGACGGGCCCATGTCGCTGCGGGGATTGCGGCGCCGCCGGGGCGCGATGGCGGTAGACCCCGGATCGGGCCAGCCGCCAGACCCGGCACACCGCCGCCAGGCCGTAGGGCTTGCCGCTGACTGGCGCGACCTGGCGGCTCATGGCTTCGGCCGCCGCTGGGTCAAAGGGCGTCCGGCCTCCAGGACGACGATCTTCTCCGCCAGCAGGTCGCGTTCGATCAGCGCCTGCCCAAGCCGCGCCCTCAACCGCTCGCTCTCCAGTTCCTAGCTGCTGCCGGGCCTCGTCACCAGGGCCGCCTCTCCGGCCGTCAGGAACGCGTCACGCCACGCGGCCAGCGTCGCCGCCGTCACCCCAAGTGAGCGCGACACCGTCTCCAGGTCCTCACCCCGCAACAGCCGCAGCACTGCCGCTGTCTTCCGCTGCCGCGACATCCTGCCCCCGCGCCCGGGCGCCGCTGCGCCAGACTCTTGCGGTCGCTCCGCAGCGCCCGGTCGCTCTCCCGTCGCTTGATCCTTGTCCATCGTGCACCTCTGTCGCGGAAATCGTCCGCTTGCGAGGTGTCCCAATCAACCGTGCTGCGGGGGACGGGCGAGCGGGCTGTCCGCCGGCGGCCCCAACCCGTAGTGGACCGAGCGGTTGACCATCGGGGCCGCCGCGGCATCCGCCCAGCCGAACCGGTCCCCGCCGAACCAGTCCGCGTCGCCCAGCCGTCCGGCGAGCCATTCCTGGAGCACCCGCGTCTGCCGCGCCGCCTGTGCCGTCAGCTTGTCGGCGAGTTCGCCTGTCGCGCGGCGGAACCACAGCACCTCGCCGAAGCCCAGTTCACCGCCTCGTACCTGAGTGTCGCACACGTCCCGGGTGATCCGCGCAAAGGCCCGCGCCGCCGGGTCGCGCGGTAGCAGCGGAGGCTCGGGCCAGCGCCCCTCGATGACGGTGGACCCGAAGATGCGCGTCGGCGCGTCGATAAGGACCGGCACCTCGGCGCGTGGGTTGGCGTCCGCGAACGGGCCGCCGGTCCGCCCCGAGCCCAGGCTCTCGGGCACCTCGGCCTCGAAGCCCACGCCCTTCTCGCGAGTGCGATCTTGATTTTCTGGGCGTAGGACGAGACCGGGTGTTCGCAGAGCAGCATAGACGATCCTCCCGCGCGCGGTGACATCCACGCCCGATCACGTCCTGAACAACCGGGCGGGTTCATCCTTATCCGGATCAGTATTCGACGGTGGAGTTGTGCCGGGCGCAACTGCACCGCCAATTCTACGGCGGCGGGAAGCCCCGCTCTGGTGGTCGAGCCCTCACCAATCCCCTCATTTTTATGAGGCACGATCAGTATGTTGAGGCTGACCACCCTGCAACCGGGCAGCGTGTAGCCGTGCTTGCTGTTCGGCGGCGAGTGTTGTCACCCCCGGCCGACAGTTTCTGTGAGACGAAGCCCGCCGCTTCCCCGCCAAGGCAGCCAAGAATGAGGGGATAGCTGAGGGTCGAGCCACGACTCAGCTTCGACAACTCATGTAGATGTTCCGATATCCGACCGCCATGTTGCCGTTCGGGTTGAGGGCGATGGCCTGGCGCAAGCCCTGCTTGGTTCCCTCGGCGTGCCAGACACCAACGCCATCCTGAAAGAGCCCGGTGATCTGCGAAAACCCCTCCGCCTCCATGCGCCGGACCGCCGCGGCGGGCGTCGCGATACCGTGGCCGCTGGCCAGCGCCCGGTGTGCCTCGACATAGTCGAGATAGCTGCTGTGCCATTCGCAGTTGAGCGGATTCCGTCCCGCCCAGGCGGTCCCGCTTCCAACAGCCGTGAGTACAGCGAATACCACCGCTATCCTGCGCACTGGATCAACCTTAAAGCGTCCGTCCATCGAAGTGATGAAACTGCGAAAGTGGTGGCTCGCCTCTCTGCTTGAAGGGTCTTTCGGACACATCGGCTTGCCGGGTACACCCGCATCTTACGAACCGGCGTTGATGATCATCCGTGGAGGCGTAGGGCGGGATAGCGACAGCGTATCCCGCCTCTCACGGGCGCGCGGGCCAGCGGCGGGACGCGCTGCGCTATCCCGCCCTACTCTACCTGTCAGAGCGGCGCTCTGAGCCTTCTCCCGGCGTCTACCTCTCTGGTCCATGTGTCGCGGCGGACTGCGTCGCCCCGGCACCTTTCGGCGCATCGACCTGCATCTGCTCAGGACTGAACGCGGGGTTGTCCACGCGCTGGAACGCCTTGTCGTCGTTCCATGGCCCGACCATGTCGACCGCGCCGTTCTCGCCCTCGCCCGTCGAATCGTTGAAATACTGGTCGACCAGCCCCGGCGTCGGCGGGATCAGACCGACTTGCAGCGGCGCCTTGCCCAGGCTGTCGAGGGCCAGCATGAACGCCTTCATGTGGGTGATCTCGCGCGTCATCAGGAATTGTAGCGCGTCCTTGGTGCCCGGATCGTCGCAGAAATTGATCAGGTTCTCGTACGTGATCTTGGCGCGCGCCTCGGCAGCGATGTTGTTGCGGAAGTCCACCTCCGGCTGGCCGCTGATCTTCAGGTAGTCCGCTGTCCACGGGCTGCCCTGAGAATTATAGAGGTTCACATAGCCCCCGCAGGCGATGGCCAGAAACGGTTCCGCCAGCGCCCCGTCGCGGTTCGTCTTGATCGGCTTGAGATGCATCCGCGCCAGCGTGCCGATGACTTCGAGGTGGCTGATCTCCTCGGTCCCGATGTCCATGAGTAGGTCCTTCAGCCCGGGATCGTCAGTGTTGATGCCCTGGACCGTGTATTGCATGGCCGCCGCCAGCTCCCCATTGGGGCCGCCGAACTGCTCCAGCAGCATCCTGCCGAACCGCGGCTCCGGCTCGCCGATCCTGACGGTGTACATGAGTTTCTTGACATGGTGGTACATGATCGCTCCCCGCTTCGCTCGTTATGGGCTTACGGGGCAGCAACTGGCGTGCGCGGGATAAGTTCCTGCCCCTCTCCGCTCACGCCTCGGCGACGCCGCGGCGGGCCGCACCCGTCCCGAGCCAGGGGTGGACCGCACCGATCCTGGGCAAGCCGTAAGACCTCTTTGAAAACCCCAAGATGGTCTCGCTGGCGGCGCTGCAAGGCCGGCGGGTCCTGAAGCAGGCCGTCACGATGGAGTGCGCCGGCACCGGGCGCCGCTCGCTGAGTCCGCGTCCGGTCTACGTGCCCTGGGACAAGGAGTGCATTGGCACCTACCAGTGGATCGGCACCCCGCTGGCGCCGCTGCTCCAGGAGGCGGGCATCGACCCGGCCGCGGTCGAGGTGCTGTTCAGCGGCTGGGGCAGGGGGGTCGACCTCGGGGTCGAGCATGTCTTTGAGCGCAGCCTGCCGCTGGCCGACGCCATGCGCGACGAGGTCATGCTGGCCTGGGGGGCAACGATCAGCCGCTGCCGCCCGAGCACGGCTTTCCGCTGCGGCTGATCGTGCCGAGTTGGTACGGCATGGCGTCGGTGAAGTGGTTGCGGGCGATCACCGTGCTCAACGGAGTATCGGAGCGTTCCACCCTACACCAGTTTCTACACTGGTCGATTAGACAATCTGGAAACTGTACATGGTTGCGAGGCGCCCTATTGACCCGGCTCGGGTACTATTGAAATTGCCGCATGGGTGTTCCAGTTTGGCGGGATGGACCATGTGGACATGCGCAAGCTGCCAGCGGCGGCGCAAGAGGTGCGTCGGCGGCAGGTGGTGGGACTGCGCGAGAGCGGCCGGCGTGGTTCAAATCCGGGTCACACGCGCAGCCGAGTTGACGCTGCCGGGGCGGATGATGGCAGCCTGATTTTTTCAGGTTGGTTGGTGCAAAATGGATCGATGCGTTGGCGCGGCGGCGCTGCTGGCGGAGAGTGACCGCAGGGACCTGGCCATTGAGGCGTTGGCGCGATCGGCAACGATCAGCGATCTGTCGGTTCGGCACGGGGTCAGCCGCAAGTTCATCTACCAGCAAACCGACAGGGCACGCACGGCGTTGGGTGACGCTTTCCTGTCTGCCGCTGCGGACGATGAGGTGTTGTTCGAGTTGACGGTCACCAAGACATGGTTGCGCCAGGTGGCCGTCGGGCCAACGCTGGTCTGCCGCAGCTCGTATCGCGGCGTCGTGGAATTCCTGCGTGACCTGTTGGGCGTCTCCGTCAGCATCGGTGCCGTTCATCATGTGCTTGAACGGGCCACCCAACAGGCGGGCGTCATCAACCGCGGCCAGGACCTGTCAGGCATTTGCGTCGGCCTGCACGATGAACTTTTCCAGGGCGCAATGCCGGTGCTGACCGGGGTCGATGCGACATCGACCCACTGCTGTCTCCTGGCGGGCGCCGAGCATCGCGACGCCGACACGTGGGGTGTGCATCTACGCGACGCCACCGGGCAAGGGCTGCAGCCCGATTATACGATCGCCGACGCCGGACAAGGCTTGCGTGCCGGACCGAAGGCCGCTTGGGACGATACGCCCTGCCATGGCGATGTGTTTCACATCCAGCACCAGTGTGAAGGCCTGGCCAACACGCTGTCGCGCCTCGCCAAGGGCGCCACGTCACGGCGCAAGAAGCTGGAGGCCAGGATCGACCGCACCGGCCAGCCTGGCCCGGAGTGCGAGCTTGTCATCCAGTTGGAACTTGCGCGGCAGACCGAGGCCCGGGCCGGTTGTCTGGCACGCGACATCCGACTGCTCACCCAATGGCCGAGCCATGATGTTCTGGCGCTGGCCGGACCGACCCTGGTCACACGGCAAATGCTGTTCGACTTCGTCGTCGCGGAACTGCAACGCCGTGAGCCCGAGGACGCCCGACGCATTCGCCCGGTGCGCGTCGCGCTGTAGAACCAGCGCGACGCCTTGCTCGCTTTCGCCGGCGCGCTTGATGAGAAGCTGGCCGCCATCGCCCGGGCTCACGACATATCTGCGCCCCTCGTGCGCGAAGCGTGCGTGCTGCATCGCTTGCCGAGCACCTCGACCGCCTATTGGCCGGGGTGGAACCGGCTTCGAGCAAAGCTCGGCAGCAAGTTCCACGCCGTCTCCGACGCGGTGAGCCAGGCCATGGCGCGGACCCCGCGCAGCAGCTCGCTGGTGGAGAACCTCAACTCGCGGCTGCGTACCTACTTCACGCTGCGCCGCCACGTGGGCGGTTCATACCTGGACTTGCTGCAGTTCTTCCTGAACCATCGGCGCTTCATGCGCAGCCGCCGTGCCGAGCGCAACGGCAAAAGCCCATGCGAGTTGATGACCGGCCAAGGCCATCCGCACTGGCTTACGCTGCTGGGCCTCGGGCCACTTCAGCCCAAGCAAGCGTGAGCTGGGGAGGCTGACCGCCTCCCGCACTGGACAACCTTCGAATTGAAAATCCGGCCCTCACGGGCCGGCGGTTTCCGCGCGCCGTGTAACCCGAAAACGGCAGGATACCGTTGGCGAATTCGCCAAGCCACCCGGGAACAGGTATTTTTGCGCGAATTCGGCCCGCATCGTAATGCAAAGCAAGGCAAAATCAAGAATTAAGTCCTGAAATGGCGGGCGAGCCGACTGTTTTCGGCATCCAACCCGATTTCGCCAACAGTATCCGGCAGATTCTGAACCACGCCGGCCGGTTCAACCAGTGGGGCGCGGCGGAGGCCAGCAAGAGCGGGCAGAGCCTGGGCGACCCGACGGTGCAGGCCAACGTCGACACGGCGACCCTGTACCAGACGAGCCTGATGAAGTTCCTGCACACCATCCCCGGCGGCGACGACGTGGTGGTGGCGGCCAGCGCGCAGTTGCTGGCGGACCTCAACAATCCGGCCGCCGGCGCCGGCCAAGTGGCCCAGGACCTCCAGGGCGTGGTGGGCATGAGCACAGTGGTGCTCGGCGCCCCGGCGACCGCGGTGGTCTTTCAGATCGAGTTCGGCGCCATGGGCTTCGCGCTGCTCGGCGCGCCGGGCCTCCAGCCGTTCGGCGACTATGGCAAGAACGTCGGCGCGGCCTGCGGCGCCCTCTCCGGCCCGGCGCAGGCCGGCTTCGTCGCCGCGGTGGCCACCAGCCTGGGAAGTTTCCACACGTAGGAGGAGGGCGCAGCGGGCCAGACCAGCCGGGAGGGACACGGAAATCGGGGCGAGCTTGGCCCGCCAGGGCCTGATCCCGGGATCGGGGGGGGGGCGCCGGCCGCTTTGGCGCCGGGCCGCTGTCGATCGAGCTGCCGCTCTCAAAGGGCGTCCGGCCGGCAGCAGGGCATCTTTCAAGGCGGCATCATCGGCGCCTTCGACAACGCTGGCGCCTTCGACGACGCTGGCGGCTACGCGGCGCCGACGCTGTTCCCGCCGGGCGGCGAGGTGCTGGCCTTGGAGCACAAGGCCAACGCCCCCTGGCCTGCCGGGCGCTCCACCCCGGTCACGCGCGCGGACGTTTGACGTGCTGGCTGGCGACCGGCCGACGCTCCGCGCGGCGCTCCGGCAAAGCCTCATGCGTGCGAGCAGAGCGGTGAGCCGGGTACCGGCCAGGGCGGTCGTCCATCGGGACTGCGCGCCAATTGTGTTCCGAATCGCGTCCTTCGGAACGCAAGTAGCCGAGCCGAACCGCTCGGGAGGCCCCTAACCGGGGCATCCCCGTTGAACTGCCTTGAGAGGGTGTGCACGCCGCAGCCGCGCCGGACCAGCGGCTACGGCGCGATCCTGTTGCGGCGCTCGGGCTTCAGGGTATTCTGTCGGCAACAGGCCGTCCGACACACCCAGAACGAGCCTACCGGGAGGAGACCATGCCACAGCACCCCTGGAGCCGGGACTGTCCGGCCTCGCGTGCGCCGATGACCAGAAGCCGCCGAGGGTTCCTGACCGGCACGCTCACCGCCGCGCTCCTGGCCGCTGGGTTGGCCATCGGGCCGGCCCGCGCGCAGCGCGCCGACGCCGGCGAGTGGATCGCCACCTGGGCGGCCAGCCCGCAGCCGGTGTGGGGCGCGGACTTCTTCGCGCCGGTCAACATCCCCCGCGCCCTGCGCAACCAGACCGTCCGGCAGGTCGCGCGCGTGAGCCTCGGCGGCAGCCGCCTCCGGGTGCTGTTCTCGAACGAATACGGCCAGCAGCCGCTGGTGATCGGCGCCGCGCACGTGGCCCTGGCCGGAACCGGCGCCGCCATCGTCCCCGGCTCGGATCGCGCGCTCACCTTCGCGGGCCACCCCTCCGTCACCGTCCCGCCTGGCGCGCCGATGCTCAGCGATCCGGTGGACCTGCCCGTCGCCCCGCTCGGCAGCCTCGCCGTCAGCCTGTTCCTGCCGGAGATCACGCCGACCACGACCTGGCACAACGACGCCAGGCAGACGGCCTACATCTCGGGCGAGGGCGACGTCGCGGGCGAGACCGATTTCGCGCCGGCGCAGACCATCCAGTCCCGGCTGTTCCTGAGCGAGGTCATGGTCGCCGCGCCCCCCGCGGCCCGCGCGGTCGTCGCCTTCGGCAACTCGATCACCGACGGCGACGGGTCCACGCCCGACGCCAACCACCGCTGGCCCGATGTCCTGGCGGAGCGGCTGCACCAGGCCGGGGCGCCGGTGGCCGTGGTGGACGAGGGCATCTCGGGGGCGCGCGTGCTGCGCGACCGCATGGGCGACAACGCGCTGGCGCGCCTCGACCGCGACGTGCTGAGCCAGCCGCGCGCCGACACCGTGGTGCTGATGATGGGCATCAACGACGTCGGCTGGCCGGACACGCTCCTGGTGCCCAAGGGCGAGCCCGCGCCGACGGCGGACGACGTCATCGCCGGCGACGAGCAGCTCATCGCGCGCGCCCACGCGCACCACATGCGCGTCCTCGGCGCCACGTTGACGCCGTTCGCGGACGCGTTCCACGGCAGCCCGCTGTACGGCTACCACAGCGAAGCGAAGGAGGCGAAGCGGGCGGCGATCAACCAGTGGATTCGCACCAGCGGCGCCTTTGACGGGGTGATCGACTTCGACGCGGTGGTCCGCGACCCGGCCGACCCGACGCACATCCGGGCCGCGTTCGACAAGGGCGACCACCTGCACCCGAACGACGCCGGCTACCGGGCGATGGCCGACGCGGTGGACCTGGGGCTGCTCGGGGTGAAGCCATAGGGAGGCCACACAGGGACGATCGCGGGCCGCACCAGCCGGTGGAGGCAGCGCGGCAGAGGCGGGGGGCTGTGGCGCCCGCGAAGGGGGCCGGTTTTCCGACGTCGCGCGCCTGGGCTGTTCAACACCACGCCCGGCGGGCTCGGGCGCGGTGAAGGCGCTGATCTCTCGATACCACCCGATGCTCACCTTGCGGCCTCTCTGATCGGCTGTACGGGCGTGCTCATCCACGCTGTCTTGCGGTAGTCCATCCCTCGTGGTCGGGCACCGACGGCCGCTTTCCTGGAAACCCGGCTTCAACCGAGGGGGAACGACATGAAGAACCGCCAATGGCTGCTCGCGCGCCGCCCACAGGGACAGGTCCGGGACAGCGACTTCGACTTCGTCGAGAGCGAGGTTCCCGTGCCCGGCGTCGGCGAGGTGCTCGTCCGAACGCTGATTCTGTCCTGCGACCCCACGCAGCGCGGCTGGATCGGCGGCGACACCTATCTGCCGGCGGTCAAGATCGGCGAGGTCGTCCGCTCGCTTGGCGCGGGCCGGATCGAGGCGTCGAACAACCCGGACTTCGCGGTCGGCGAGATCGTGTCCGGCCTCACCGGCTGGCAGGACTACGTCGCGATGGACCCGGCGGGCCACCTGAACAAAGTGCCCGGCCATGTGCCGCTGGAGCTGGCGATGAGCGCGCTCGGCCCGACCGGCATCACCGCGTATTTCGGCCTGCTGGAGGTGGGCCGCCCGGTGGCGGGTGAAACCGTCGTCGTCTCCGCCGCCGCCGGGGCCACCGGCTCGGTCGTGGGCCAGATCGCGAAGATCAAGGGCTGCCGAGCCATCGGCATCGCCGGCGGGGCCGGCAAATGCCGCTGGCTGACCGAGGAGGCCGGCTTCGACGCGGCGATCGACTACAAGTCAGATGACGTGCAGGCGCGGCTGGCCGAGCTGTGCCCGAAAGGGATCGACGTCTACTTCGACAATGTCGGCGGCGCGATTCTCGACGCGGCGCTGGCGCGGCTGGCGATGCGGGGACGCGTCGTGCTGTGCGGTGCGATCGCCAACTACAGCGCGACCGAGCAGCCGCCGGGACCGAAGAACTACCTCAACCTGCTCCTCCAGCGCGGGCGGATGGAGGGCTTCATCGTGCTGGACTTCCTGCCGCGCGCGGCGGAAGCGATCGGCGAGCTCGCCGACTGGGTGCAGGCGGGCAGGCTCAAGAGCCAGGTCGATGTGCAGCACGGGCTGGAGAACGCGCCGGCGACGCTGCGGCGGCTCTTCGAAGGCCGCAACGAGGGCAAGCAGCTCCTGCGCATCGCAGACTAGGGCGCGGACTCATCATAGCCAGTCGATGATGGCGACTGCGAGGCAGACGCCCGCAGGAAGTTGCGGGCGTTCTTGTCACATCCGTGGCAGTGGCCCGCCGATCCCTTGAGGCGGCGCAGGCTGCCTTCTGGCCGGAGCGAGTTTAGCAGAGTCAACGCCTTATGGAAGCTTCCTGTGAATCCGAATCGGAACGAGCGCTATTCCCGTAGGGAATTGCCACAACGTTTCTATTTCGCACCCTTGACCGCAACCTATAGGTGTGTTCACGTTGGATAAACGCAACCATAGGAGAGGCGGATGAAGGCGTTCGACGTGCTCTACGAGGTGCCGGCAAGCTCAGGGAGAGACGCGTCGGAGGTGAACTCGTGCCGGGTGATCGCCCCCTCCGCCGACTGGGCTGCGGAAAAGGTGGCCCAGGACCACAACGCCCGCGTCAACGGCCGCGACTTCTGGGTCCACGCCGTCCTGGAGCTGCCACCGGACAGCGAGCTAGCGCCCTAGTGTGTTTCGGCGTGCAATTTTGACCCCCTGAGCCGGGGGATCGGCGTGCAATTTTGGGTTCTCCCGCACTTGCCGTGCTGTGGAGGTGGCCGTTTCGGAGCTGAATGAGCACGTAGGAGGGACGCCCCTCCTTCTCCCTTGAAAGCCCTTCTTGCCCAAACGCCTCCTGCCTCTGATCCCGGCGGGGCTGCTGGTCCAGCAGATCCTGCCCGCCCCCGACCGCATCACCATCATCACCCGCCCACGCCAGAGATCGGCGGCCTGTCCGGACTGCTCGGCCCTGTCCCGGCGGGTGCACAGCCGATACGAGCGGACCCTCGGTGACCTGGCCTGGCAGGGCCGGCCGGTGGCGCTGCGCGTCCAGGCGCGGCGGTTCCGCTGCCTCAACCTGGCCTGCCCGCGGCAGACCTTTGCCGAGCGTCTGGTCGACATCGCCGCCGTGGCGGCGCGCCGGACCGAGCGGCTGGGCGAGCTGCTGCGCTGCCTCGGTCTGGCTCTCGGCGGAGAGGCCGGCGCGCGGCTGGCCGACAGGCTCGCCATCGCTGTCAGCCCGGACACCCTGCTGCGGGTGGTGTGCGCGGCCGGACGGAGGACGATGCCGCCTCTGTCGCCCCGGGTGCTGGCGGTGGATGACTGGTCCTGGCGACGCGGCCATCGCTACGGCACGGTGCTGGTCGACCTTGAGCGGAACGCTGTCGTGGATCTGCTGCCGGATCGGCAGGCCGAGACGCTCGCCGCCTGGCTGCGCCGGCATCCTGGTGTCGAGGTCATCGCGCGCGACCGCGCCGGCGCCTATGCGGATGGCGCCCGGCAGGGTGCTCCGGATGCCGTTCAGGTCGCGGACCGCTGGCATTTGCTGCGCAATCTCGGGGGCGCCATGCAGGCGCTGGTCGATCGGCATGGCGCGGCAGTGCGCCGCGCTGCCCGGCGCATCACTGATGAGCTGACCACGACCGACACGGCAGCCGCGCCTTCGCCGTCAACACCGCGTCCGCTGACCACGGCGGAGCGGGCGAGCCAAGCGTCCTTCGCGCGCAGGCAGGCGCGCTATGAGGAGGCCGCCCGGCTGCGGGCCAAAGGCGTCCCGCTCCGGCGCATTGCCGTCCGGCTCGGCGCCGAGCGCAAGACGGTGCGACGCTGGCTCCGGCTCGGCCACGCGCCGCTCTGGAAGAAGCCAGCTCGGGGCAGCCTGCTCGCGCCCTATCGGGAGGTCCTCGATCGGCGCTGGGCCGAGGGCTGCCGCAATGCGGCGCAGCTGTGGCGCGAGTTGGTCGGCCTTGGCTTTGCCGGACGGCCAGGGGTGGTGCGCGCCTGGGCGGGACAGCGCCGCCAACAGGAATCGGCGGCCGCGATGAGACGCACGGAACCGGTGACGCCCGCATGGCAGCCGCCCTCCAGCCGGCGTATCGCGTTCCTGCTGACGTAATTACCCACCCCCCTTGCGGCGGGGCGGCATTGCTGATGCAGTTTGGGCATGCAGCGGGACGAGCTGGAGCGCCTGAGCAAGGCCGAGCTGATCGAGTTGGGGCTGCGGCTGCAGCGGCCGGAGAAGACCTCGCGCACCTCGTCCAAGCCGCCGTCCACAGACCGCAAAGCGCGTCGCGAGCAAGCCCGCCCCGGAGGTGCCAAGCCCGGACATGAAGGCCATAGTCGGGCGCTCAGCAGGGAGGTGGACCGCGTCGTCGATCACGCCCCGCAGCAATGCCCGTGCTGCCGCAGGGCGCTGTCGCCCGACCTGCCCAGCGAAGCGGTGAGCGTGCACGAGCGGATTGAGCTGCCGGAGATCAAGCCAATCGTCGAGCACCACCGACGCTTGGCGGTGCAGTGTCCCGGCTGTGGGGCGCGGGTCGTGGCAGCGCCGCCGCCCGCCGCGACAGGCACGCCGTTCGGCCCGCGCCTGCACACGCTGGCGACCTACCTCAAGACCTTTCAGAGCCTGTCCTACGAGCGGCTGCAGGCGACACTGGCCGACCTGTTCGGCCTGTCCATCAGCCAGGGCGGGCTGATGAACCTGCTGCGTCGCGCCCAGACTTGCTTCCAGGCCGGGCGAGGCTTGCCGAAGGTTCCATTCGGCGCAGCCGGATGGAATGGCAAGACGAGGGGCGAGCACGCCGTCGCAGCCCTGCGGCAGGCCAAGGTGGTGGCCTCGGACGAGACAGGCGTCCGGATTGAGGGCAGCAACGCCTATCACTGGGTGTTCCGCTGCAAGGAGGCCGTGGTGCACCACGCCGCCCCGACCCGCGCCGCCGCGGTCGTGCACGCGATGATGGCTGGCCACCAGCCCGAAGTCTGGCTGTCGGACCGCGACTCGGCCCAGCAGGGCCATGGCCAAGTCCAGCAGACCTGCCTCGCGCACCTGGCTCGCGACGTCGCCTACGTGTTGGAAGTGAGCGACGACCCCGTGCCGTTTCGGCTCACGCTCTGGCTCGCCTCGGCCTTCGAGTTGGCGGACAGCATCTCACAACTGGCTGCCTCCACCCTGGCCGCCAAGCGCCGCGCGCTGGCGGGCAGGCTGGTCGCGATCCTGGCAGCACCCACCACCTGCGACTTGGCCCGTGAACTTCAGAACAAGGTGCGCCGAGCGCGCGATCAGCTCCTAACCTTCGCCGACTGGCCCGGCCAGGTCGAGGCCACCAACAACGCCTGTGAGCGCGACCTCCGGCCCTCGGTGATCCAGCGCAAGGTGACCAACGGCTATCGTGCCATGTGGGCCGCCGAGGGTGAGGCCGACATACGCAGCGTCGTCGATACCGCTCGCCTCAAACCGGGCACCAGCGTCTTCAACACCATCCTGCAGACCGTCACGGCCTGATCGCTACGCCCGAAACAGGGGTGGGTAATTACCTGCTGACAGCCGAGATCGAGAGGCTGAGCGAGAGGGAGCGCGCCTTCATCACCCTCCTGCGCTCCGAGGCGCCGCGGCTGGTTGAGGCGGCCGCGGTCGCTGTACGTCTTCGTCAGCTGCTGCGCCGGGACGGAACCGAGACGCTGCCGGATGTGCTCGCCGCAGCCGAGACGACGCTGCTCGCCGACTTCGCCGCCGGCCTGCGCCGCGACCTCAAGGCCGTGCAGGCCGCGGTTGACCTCCCCTGGACCACAAGCCCGGCCGAAGGACAGATTAACCGCATCAAGACGATCAAGCGCATGATGTATGGGCGTGCAGGCTTCACTCTCCTCCATGCACGCGTCCTCCATGCCGCATGACCCCGCAACGACAGCACGGCAAGGGCGGGAGAACCCAAAATTGCACGCCGAAACACAGCTATGCCACCCTCGCGCGCTATCTTCGGCGGTTGCGGGTGGCGCAAGGGATTGCTGGCCCTGGCGGCGGATCGCCGGCACAGCCTCGCCCGGCGCTGGCTGCGGTGCCGTGGAAGGTGCTGACGCCGCGCACCCTGGCCTGGCTTGTGCTGCGCCGGGCGCAGAAGCGGAGCGCGGAGGACCAAGCGTTGCTGGCCGACCTGTGCCGGCGCGCCCCCGAGCTGGATGAGGCGGTCGCGTTCGCAGAAGCGTTCGTCGGCTTGGTCCGCGACCGTGCCCCCAACCGCCTCGATCTCTGGCTGCAGCGGGCGGGTGACAGCGGCGTCAGGCGGCTGCGAGGCTTCGCCAAGCGCCTGACGGCCGACTACGACGCGGTGCGCGCGGCGGTGTCACTGGACTGGAGCAACGGCCAGGCCGAGGGGCAGATCAATCGGCTGAAGACGATCAAGCGCCAAATGTACGGCCGCGCCGGTCTCGACCTGCTCGGCCGCAGGTTCCTGCTCGCCGCCTGATCACCGAGAGTGGGCCAAGAGCCATAATCCGAGCAGGATTTGGCTCTGTTTGCGAGCACGAGCGCCGATGATGGCGAGCGCCCACGCCTACTCTTTGCCGGTTTTGATCGGCGCACCAGAGATCAAGAATTTCTCAGCGCCCCATGCGCGCTGCGAGTTTCCATGCAACCCGGTTACGCGACGTGTGGAGGGGCGGGTGGTGCAGCCACCCCGTTACTGGCTCGGCCCGCCTGAGCTCGCCTGCGGCTGGTTGCGATCGGTTGGTTCCGCTGCCGCCGCCGGCCAGTTCGGCGGACGCGCGATGCCCGCCGGTAACTCGGTATGCGCATCGCCGTTGGCCAGGGCGATCTGCTCATCGGTAAGTCCCTCTGTCCCCCCGAGTTCGGCGCGTTCGAGATGCGCCTCCCAGAGGTTGGCGCGTTCGAGATGCGCCTCCCTGAGGTTGGCGCCTTCGAGATGCGCCCCGACGAGTTCGGCGCCTCGGAGATCGGTGCTCCGGAGATCAAGCCGCCATCTCATCTGTTCTTCGCGCGCACGGTTTGCCGCGTCACGTCGCTTGATCACGGTGAGCACTGCGGCGACGTCGGTCGGTGGTTCCCGTTCCCGTTGCTGACCACCGCTTTCCTTCGCGGCCTCGTCAAAGCGTGCCATGCTCTCCATCGCTGCTGCATCCGTCTCTTTCCAGTTCCAGCGTGCGCGCTCGCGCACGAAGGCAGTGAGGGTCTCTACAATCGTCCAATAGTCGTCCGGACTCTCCTTTGAGATCCGCTCCAGCGTGTAAATGCCGCCAAGGCGTTCCTCAATTTTGTCGCTCGCCAATTGCCCGACCGCCTTGCTGAAGATCTCAATGATTCGCCACTGGCGGTCCGCGTTCGTCTGTTCCTCATGCCGCCGACTTGCAATGTCTGCCCGTCGCGTCGCTGTGCGGACATTTCGGATTGCGGCCCATGCCAGGATGACGGCGGTGATAAATGCGCCAACGGCACCGAGGAATGTGCCTATCGGGTTAATGGCTGCAGCATTGGTCGAATACCATTTTAGTGCAACGGTCAGCCAAGACATCTCCCGCCACCTTCGCCGCTGCGGCCTTTTGAGCCGACCGGTGCGACGGGTTGGCGATCTCACTGTATCGGTCCGCGCGCGCCGTCGCTCTCTTTCACCACAACGGTTATCCGCCATTATCTGAAGGTCTGGTAGTTACAAAGACGGCTTGGGTGATCTTGGATGCGCTTCTCTCTCCCGCAGAGCGTTTGGCGCGCTCTGGCTCAGCACTTTTCAAGTGCACCAGAGCCGTCGCTATAAACGCCGCCGGCGCTGTTAACCTTTGGCCGGTCAACCGGAGGTGGAAGCACTCGTAGGGCGGCCCCACGCTCGGCGCTCTGCGTCCTGATGTTTGCCGGCCCATCGTCCGAATGATTTGGCGCCCAACGTCGGCAGTTGGTTCTGTCAGCTCTCGCGCCAATTGCTTTTTGGACGCAAGATTACTGCTTGCTGCACTAACGAGCAGACATAAACATGCTGTAACTGGCCCAGGTTGATCGTCAGGATTGCTCGTTGCGGCCGATGTGGCGCGAGAGCTGACAGAACCGGCGACCGCCTACGCAAAAGCGCTCTCCGCACCGCGGGGACAACCGCCACCATGTTGGTATTGGTGGATTGTTAACTTGGCGTCCTATGCCACCGGTCGAGCGGCGCTCCTCCGCACCACCTATCCTGGAATGCCGCGAGCTGCGTCGACCAGCGGCTGGACCGGCACCTGGATCAGCCCGCGATAGGGTCGATCGAGGTCGATGACCAGCATGATCAGAACGCCGACGGTCACAGCCATCACAAGGACCGCTATGCGTCGCCCGCCGCCGCTGACGGCGGCGTGGTAGCCGGTGAACCCCATTGCCACCATCGCGATCCCGATCAGCGTGACCATGACCGTGGCCGGAACGTGGTAGCGCAGCGCGGCTAGCCGTTTCTCATGGATGTTGTTCACCTCGTTCAGCGAGGCGACGAAGCGGTACGCCGGCAGGGACTGCGGCGCTGCCGCCGTCACCGCGACGGCCTGCTGCCAGAGCCGGGCCTGCAGGTCCACGGATTTCTCGATGTCCCGCTCCAGCTTCGCGGGGTCGTACGGAATGCCGAGGCCTATGCGCACCGCGGTGTAGTCGCGCAGCAGGCTCAGGATCGGCGCCTGGGCCGGCTGCGGCAGGATGAGTGCAAAGTTCGCCGTGCTGCCGATCGCGTTGGCCTCCTCCAGGACGACCTCGCGGCGCGCCTCGTAGCGCGCCAACCCGATCGAGAAACTGAATGCCAGCAACAACCCAAGAAGGCCAAGCGCCGCACCGGTCAGCGTGCCGAGTTCCGAACCCGTACTCTTGCGAGACCGCCGGCCGAGCCAGTTGCCGAGCTCGGACGCGCCCGCGATCAGCGCGATGGTCACGGGGTACAGGGCCGCCATGTCCAGCCCGTAGAACCATTCGACTACCACCTTCGATCGCTCCGTGTCATCCAATCCGATCGCGCCGAGGCGGGCGCGCTACTTCGTCCCAGCCGGCGCGGGACCTCAGGTCGGCGGGCAGCCTCACTGGGTGCCTCCGAGCGCCGTCCCCGGGTGCGAGACCCTCGCGGACGTGGCTGACGACATTCCCGGGTTCCTCAACGAGGTCTATCATATGATGTAGCTGCCCTTCGCGCCCGGCTATCGCAGCCCGATCCTGTCCTAGGAGCAGCGCGCGCGCCACCCGCTCGAACGCCGATCTTACGGTGTCCACCCCATTGGGATCATGGCAGTCACATGACAGGAATTGCGGTAACCAGACCTTTGGTCATGACGAATGCAGCCTTCCGCCAGCAGTGCCGACCCATAGTGTCAATCAGCGATCTGTGGCGGAGCCTCCGCGATGCGCAATAGACCAGTCCAGACGGATCAGAGAGCGGCGATTACCACCAACAACGGCGCGAAAGAACCCAAACGCGAGTTGAGGGCACGGCTCCTGGAGCAAGCCAAAGCATTCCTGGTGATCACCCTTTATCTTTGGGCGATGCTGGCGTTGTTCAGCTTGCACAAAACCGTTGTCCTTGAACAGAGGCACATAGACTACCAAGCCGAGAGCTTCGCTCTTGTGAACGCATTGATCTTGGCGAAAGTCGTGCTGGTGGCCGAAGATCTGCGCCTGGGGAACAGATTCAGGGACCATCCGTTGATCTATTAAGTGCTCTACAAGAGCGTGGTGTTTGCCGCGATACTGGTCTGTTTCCACATTGCTGAGGGTATGGCTGTCGCGTGGTGGCGTGGCGGGCCACTGTCCGAGAGTCTCTCCGAGTTCGGTCGCGGCGACCTGAAGGGGATCGTGTCGGTGGGAGCGTTGGTGTGCGTGGCGTTCATTCCGTTCTTCATGTTCCGCGAAGCGGCGCGCGTGGTTGGGGGCGATCAGCTGTGGCGGCTGTTTTTCGCGCGCCGAACCGAGGCGTTCAGGCTCGCGGTTGGCGCCGAGGGGCAGCCGATCCTTTCGGCGGACCGCGCCGCCGTTGATGGGCCCGCCATTGAGGAGGCTGCAGCGCGCAGCGCATTCGAGTAGTCGAATTTCTACCGCAACGTGACGCAAGGGATGCCGTGGATCCCGGGCACCTTCCAGATGGGAGCCGAGGGGTTCTATCCGGAGGAAGGACCGGTGCATCTGGTCACCGTGAGCGGCTTCTGGATGGACGCCCACACGGTGACAACGCGGCGTTCGCCGCCTTTGTCGAGGCGACGGGGTACCGGACCGTCGCCGAGCGCGCGCCCGATCCGGCGCTGTATCCCGGAGCTCGGCCGGAGCTGCTGAAGCCCGGCTCGGCAGTGTTCTTCGTGCCGAACGCGCGGGCGGACATGCGCGACGTGCACAGCCGGCGGGCCTATGTCCCCGGTGCGAACTGGCGTCATCCTCAGAGTTGGCGGTAGTTACGCCTCTAAACCCTTGGCCGCCACTCCTGGAGCGTTATTGCGTGGCGACTGCGGTCTGCGCTGCGACCGCATTAGCGCCGCCGTAGCCAGGCGGAGCCTTTGCCCAAGGATATCCGGCTTTCCCGAGCTTGTAGCCGACTTCGAACAGCGCATTCATGTATTGAGGATCGAATGAGTACCGGAGCGGCACGTTGAAGCTCTCCGGCATGCTGGCGAGATTGAAGTCCACGCCGTCGCGCTGGGAGACGCTATAGATCCGGTAGAGGTCACCGACCCCCTGGGTCTGGATCAGAGACGACGTGGCACGGCCCGCGATGCTAAGCGTCCGCCGGCTCACATCCGCCCATTGCGGGTCGAGCCGTGCGTTGCGGATGATGTAGAGGCGGCGCTCGCGCGTGACCCCGTAGCGGTTGCCGTAGCGTTTGATCTGCATCTCGGGTGGATAGACAAAAACTTGCGCGCTCGCCCCGCCGTCCACGTTCATCTCCTGGTAATGCTTGCCACCCGCCTGGACGTCGATCATCACTGGCGGAAACGCGACGGGAATGGCCGCTGACGCCAGTAGGATTTTTTGGACCAACTCCACTGCGCCCGGCCTCCCTGACGCAGCAATCTTGCCCACGTTCCAGATCACCGGGCGACCGGCATCGAGATCGGTGGTGCCGATCAGCAGAAGGCGCCCCCTTTGGTATTGCTCCGCGATCTCCTGGAGAAGCTTCGGGGTCACAAAGAGCTGGATGGTGCGGTACAAGGGACGGTTGGTTGCCATTGCATCTGCGAGAAGCCCGGACAAGATCCAGCGTCGCTCGAGAACATCCTTAGGGGTGATTTTGGTATAAATCTGCCGCAGCTCCGCGTCGTGGGCCGGACCCAGGAAGACGAAGGGCGCAATCAGCGCGCCGGTGCTGATCCCGGTCACCAGCTTGAAGGTCGGTCGCGTGCCGGCCGCCGTCCAGCCAACCAAGAGACCAGCCCCAAACGCGCCGTTCTCGCCCCCGCCGGAGACAGCGAGGTAGTACGCTGGCGGAAGCGGGCCAAGGTGGCCGTTCGCAGCCGCATAGTCTCGTTCGCGAAGGTAGGATGCGACAGCCTCCGCCATCAGCTGCGGTGTCACTTCGTCTCCCCAATACCGAATGTCACTGAGGCCGAGGACAGAGATGTCGCCCTGCTGCGACTGTGGCACTGGGGGCATGCGAAACAGGGGCCCGCAGGCCGATGCGGTGGCAGCGGCGAGCAGCGCGAGTAGCGCAAAAAAGAGGCGTACCGCTCGCGTCATCAGCGGGGCTGCCCATGTCTCATCGAGGCACAGGTCGCTGTTGACTTGGCTCGCGATGTTTGGGTTTTCCGAACTTCCCATGCTCTGGTGGCCTCCAGACAGCGCAACGGTGCGGGTCATAGGCTAGCGCCTAGCTCATTAGCTCATCACCCGAAGAGGGCTGCGATTCGACTGAGCATACCTAACCTGCGGGTTCTGTCAGCTCTCGCGCCAGGCAGGGACATGTCGGCAATTTTATTTCAAGTGCTAGCCTCAATCTGCAGCAAAACGGCTGGTTGAGCGCCGTGGGCAGTAAGTCGATTGCTGACGGGCGGCCGTTTGGCGCGAAATCTGACAGAACCGGCGACATGGACAGTGTGGCGGCAGGGCAGGTTGCGCTACCGGCCCTATGATCGACCGCGCTCATTCTCAACCTGCATATGGGTCGTAAAATCCACCCCTTTCAGGGTGTCCGAGTCATTCCCAGCCTGGGGAAATGAGGAATGCATTGGATGGGAATGGCTCGGTATGGCCTGTGGTTCTGGAGCGGTTTGAGCGGCATGCGCCAGCGGGCGTGATGGCGCGGATGGCGCTCGAGTATGCGCTGCCCGCGGGCTGGGTGGACGAGGTATTCGAGGCGCACCGCCAGAAGCAGCATTCGCGTGAGTTGCTGTTCTCAACGGTGGTCGAGCTGACCACGCTGGTGTCGCTCGGGTTGCGCCCTTCCTTGCACGCCGCGGCGCGGCAGATGCCGACGCTGCCGGTGTCGCTGGGGTCGTTGTATGACAAGGTGAACCACACAGAGCCTGCCACCCTGCGCGCTCTTGTGCGCGGCAGTGCCGGGCGGCTCGGGCCGGTGATGGCGGCGCTGGGTACCGGGGCGAGCCTGCCCGGCTGGCGCGTACGTGTGCTGGACGGCAACCACCTGCCGGCGAGCGAGAAGCGCCTTGCACCCCTGCGCGGGTTCCGCGGTGCGGCGCTGCCCGGGCAGTCGCTGGTGGTGTATGACCCGGACAGCGGCCTGGTGACCGATCTGCTGGCCCAGGAGGACGCGCACGCGAGCGAGCGCGCCGCGGTTGAGCCGCGGCTGGACAGCGCCCACCCCGGAGAACTGTGGATCGCCGATCGGCATTTCTGCACCCGCACGGTGCTGCAAGGCTGGCAGGCGGCAGGAGCCGGCTTCATTGTGCGCGAGCACGGCCGCCACCCTCGCCTGGCTGGGCAAGGGGAATGGCAAAGGCGCGGGCGCACCGAAACAGGCCAGGTCCGCGAGCAGGGGATCGAGGTCACGGACCGATCAGCGCCTTGGCGGCGCATCGAGCTCGCGTTGGATGCGCCCACCGAGGACGGCGAAACCACGATCCGGTTGTGGAGCAATCTGCCAAACGAGATTGGCGCCGGGCGAATTGCCACGCTGTATCGCACGCGCTGGCGCATCGAGGGTATGTTCGGTCGGTTGGAAAGCGTGCTGAACAGCGAGAGGGTCAGTCTTGGCCACCCCCGTGCGGCGCTGCTGGGCTTCGCGGTCTCGGTGCTGGCCTGCAACGTCCTGACCTTGATCCAACGCTGCGTGGAGCCGGTGCACCAGCGCCACGAGCCGCCGCCAGAGGTGTCCGCCTACCACCTGGCGCTGCAAATCAGAAGCAGCTTCCAGGGCTTGCTCATCGCCGTGCCAACCGCGTGCTGGCCGTCCTGGCGCGAGGCCGAGCCCAGGCGCCTGGTCGAACGACTGCTCTGCCTGGCACGCCACATCAACCTGCGCCAGGTCGCCACCAGCAAACGCAAGCCAAAGCCGAAAACATCCAAGGGCTATGTCGATGGCAAAACCGCCCGTACCCACGTCGCAACCGCCCGTGTCCTCGCACAAGCAAGAACCTGACCCTGAAAGGGGTGGTCGTAAAATCCCCTTTGTGCGACTTGGATTGCCCTACACACGTTCCAGCCGCGGACCACCGGCGTCATGGACAAGGCGGTAGGAGACGTGAATCTCCTTCAGCGGAATGCCTTCGAGTTCGGCGGGCAGGGCGACGAGGTGCCGGTGTTGCCCGGCTCGTGGCCGCATCTCAATCGTCGGCGGCCGAAGCGGAGCGGATTCCGCACCGTGTGGTGCACGGGTGCGCCGGCGCGCTGATTCCTGTCCTTGATGCGCTGTGCTCAACGCGAGAATTTTGCCGTTTCCATCGGCCAAGACCTCAAGCAGCATCGTGATCTCCGTGTGCAGAGTGCTTCACGCGTCGCATCTGCGGCTGAACACCGGGAAGGCGTGGCCGCTCAGAAATAGAGCGCTTGCAAGACGAAATAGAACATCCCCGCTGCCTCACTCTCGTTTGTCACCGTGAAGAAGTACGTCGTGTCGTCGGGAGGAACGTCCTCATTCGCGCCATGGATGATGATGCCCGTGGTCTGATACCCGAACCGCTGATTGAGTGCGGTGTCCGTGTTCAGGGCATTGAAGGAGAGGACGTTCCCGTGGGTCGGGTACACGATACGAAATTCCACACTTTCTCCAGCACCGACCGTGGCGGGGCCGATTTCCCAGAGTACCCTGGGTGAAATTGAGACCGGCCATTGGGCCTCCCCTCATTTTGCCCGGAGATACCGATACAGCGTTGCCCGAGAGATGTGGAGGTCCCGGCAAATGTCCTGCACCGGTGTCTGCCGGTCCTGGGACATGCGGCTGATTGGAACGGCCCACTGTCATAAGGCTTCTCAAAAGTCGTATTCGGAATTAGGATCCCGCAAGGGGCGCAGTTCGCCCCGGACGACGGGTTCGGGGATCGAGAAATCGTATCGGCCGAGGAAGTTTATGTGGCGCCAGGTCAGGGGGGACAGCCTGGCGATGTCGGCGTCCTGAACGGGGTGGCCGCCCGCTTTGAGCTTGTCGATCGCCGCCTGGATGTAGATGGCGTTCCAGTGGGTGATGGCGTTGAGGGTGAGATCCAGGGCGCTCAGCAGGGTTTGCTGTTCGATCCGGTAAGGCGTGCGGATCTCGCCGCGCTCGCCATGGATGACGCGGCGGCCGAGCTTGTGGCGGAGTTCCTGGCGGTTGAGCTGGGTCAGGATGCGCCGGCGGAAGGGCTTGTCGTCGATGTAGCGCAGGATGTGCAGGGTCTTGATGATGCGGCCGAGTTCCGCGATCGCCCGCGCGAGGGTTGTCGGTTGGTCCTTCACCTGCAAGGTCCGCATGACGCCGGCGGCCTGCAAGTGGCCGAGCTTGAGCGAGCCGGCGAGCCGCAGCATGTCATCCCAATTGGCGCGGATCAGACCGGGATTGATCGTTTGGCGGGTGATGCCGTCCAGGGCGCCGTAGCGCGCCTCGGGATCGATCCGCCAGAGCCGGGCACCGCCGAGGTCCGCGAGCCGAGGACTGAACTGATAGCCGAGCAACCAGAAGAGACCGAACACGGTGTCGGAGTAGGCGCCGGTGTCGGTCATGATTTCGGTCGGCCGCAGGTCGGTCTGCTGTTCGAGCAGCAGGGCGAGGATTTGCAGGCTGTCGCGCAGGGTTCCGGGGACGACGATGCCGCCGGGCCCGCTGAACTGGTCGGAGAGCAGATTGTACCAGGTGATGCCGCGCCCCTGACCGTAGTACTTTCCCGCTTATCGGCCAATCGACCCGCTCTTGTACTTTGCAGCAGGGAAGCGCAAAGTCGCTCTGAACGCGGCGTCTCGGAGCAGAACGGTGCGGGCAATCATGAAGGGGCTGACGGACGTTGAGTTCGAACGACTCTACGGGACGGAGGGTCAGTGTCTGGCGGCGTTGGTGGCGGCGCGCCAACGTGAAGGAATGCCTTGCCCGCGCTGCGCCAATCTGAAGAGCTATGTCTACGGCCGCCGTGTCGGCTGCACGCGCTGCGGCCGACGTTGGTCGGTCACCGCGGGCACCGTGATGGCGGACACCAAGCTGTCTCTGACCACTTGGTTCCGCGCCATGCACCTGATGAGCAGCACCAAACAGGCGATCTCGGCGGTCGAGCTCGGCCGCAGGTTGGGCCTGGGCTATGAGACGGCCTGGTATCTGCACAAGCGGCTCCGCCACGCCATGACCGAGCGGACGGAGCGCTATTCGCTCGGGGGCGCGAGCGACGACGATGCCGCGCCGCCGGTAGTGGAGGCGGATGACGTGTGTCTGGGAGGTGAAAGGAACCAAGGCAGCGGAACCGAAGGCAAGACCTGCGTCATCGTCGCCTGCGAGCGGCATGCGGACGGGCGCATGGGCCATGTCGCGATGCGCGCGGTCAGCGCCTTCTCCAGCGAGGCGGTGGCCGCGTTCCGCGATGCCCACATCGCCGCCGGCGCGACTGTGCACACGGACGGCTTGCGGGCGTTCAACGCCTTCGGTGAAGCCGGGCGGACGCATGTCGCCACCGTCACCGGCGGCGGGCGTCCGGAGCGCGAGCGCAGCGCCCCGTTCTTCACCGTCAACACCCTGGTCGCCAATCTCAGTACCGCGCTCAAGGCCACCCACAAGCGGCTCTCCCCCAAGCATCTGCCCGACTATCTCGGCGCCTTCTGCTGGACCACCAACCGGCGCCGCAACATGCGAGGCATGGTCAACGCGCTTTGCCGTGCCGTCGCTGCGTCGTCCCGTCTGACCCACAAAGGCGTCTACCCGTGACGGGTCGATTGGCCGATAAGCGGGTAGTACTTTGGGTTCGGCCCCGCGTGGATGGCGGAGAGCGGCGCCGCGAACCGGATGCCATCGGCGGAGGCCACATCGCCTTCGCCCCACAGATCGACAATTGGCAAGGCGCTGTGCGCTGCGGTGATGATGGCGCTACCCGCGGTGATCGTCTCCGGCCGGATGAAGTTGTTGATCCGGCTTGGGTGGTCTTGGATCAGGCGGCATACCGGACGGGCCGATGCCCGAAGTAGCTCCGCACGCGCTCGGGCAGCTTCGCGAGCTTGCGCATGTGGCTGATGATGGTGCGCTTGAGCTGCTGCTTGCCGCGGGCGGGCGGCTTACGGGTGACAGCCTGCTCCAGGTCGGCGTTGAGGCACTCGTCGGGGTTCAACTCGGGACTGTAGGAGGGCAGGTGGAAGACCGCGATCTGTGCGGTGCGCCCGGCCAGCCATGCCCGCACCGCGCGGGCACGGTGGACCGGCAGGTTGTCGAGGATCAGGAACACCTTGGCCCCGGCGTCCCGGATCAGGCGCTCGAGGAAGCGGATCAGCGTCGGTGCCTTGATCGCGCCGTCCAGCACCATCCAGCGCAATTCGCCCTTGTTGGTCACGGCCGAGATCAGGCCCACGCCCGCGCGCCGGTGATTGGGGCGGACCACCGGGGTCTGCCCGCGTGGGGCGAAGCTGCGGCCGCGCACATCATCGGCGCGCAAGCCGGTCTCGTCACCCCAGAAGATCGTGCCCTTCTCCCGCTTGGCCCGGGCCACAATGGCCGGGTAGTCCCGCCGCAGCCAGCGTCGCACCGCAGCCGGGCACTGCTCATAGGCGCGCCGCAGCGGCTTCTGCGCCGGGAAGCCCCAACGCGCCAGGTAAGTCCCCATGGTGCGCACCGCCAGCCGCACCCCGCAGCGCTGCTCGATCAGGACCCGCACCGCCGCACGGCTCCACAGCGCGA
The DNA here is from genome assembly GCA_963818725.1 of uncultured Pseudomonadota bacterium. Taxonomy (GTDB): domain Bacteria; phylum Pseudomonadota; class Alphaproteobacteria; order Acetobacterales; family Acetobacteraceae; genus DATFDN01. The sequence continues at coordinate 314,804 of CAWFTU010000003.1, forward strand.
AGGGCAGGCCAAGTTCGTCCGGCGTGCGCCGGCAGATCAGATCACGAACCCCTGCCTCCTGCCGCGCCGCGAGAAACCGCCCGGTTCCCGGCTCCGGGCCGCGCGGTCCGCTTCGCAAGCCCGCCATCCCAGCCGCCGCGAAGCGCCGGCAGATGTTGAACACCCCCGTCCGGGTCAGGCCCGTCTGGGCTGCGATCGCCTCGTAGGTCAGGCCGCTCTCGCGCAGTCCCACCACCTGCCGCCGACGCTCCTCTTGCGCCGCCGCCGGCAGCTTGCGCATGTCCACATGGTCCATCCCGCCAAACTGGAACACCCATGCGGCAATTCCAACACCACCCGAGCCGGATCAATGATATCGACCCAGGCAATGCGACTGCGCCGCAGCGCCGCGAAATCCGGGCGGATCATCGGCTCATAGCCGGTATTGCAGGCCTGGGCGATCAAGGCCGCGCACAGACTGGTGCCGAAATCCTCGACCCGTGCCTCGCGCTCGGAGAGATGGGTGAACGCCTTGTCGAAGCCGGTCCTGTGCATGACCTCCAGCATCACACCCGGCAAATCGGCGCGCGGCATGATGCCGTGGGTGGCGGCGCGCAGCATGCGAAGGCTGTCGGGTTCGTCCAAGCGATCAAGCGGCGAGATGACGATTTCCGGCTTGCCGCCGGTGGTTTCGATGCGCAGGTCGGGGTTGTCCGCCATCCCGTTCGCAGCCTTCTGGAAGGCGGTGTCGAGCAACTGCGCCATGCGCGCCAGTTCGGCGTTCGCATCGAGCGAACGGTTGAGGGTCCGGCAAATCATCGGCCGCGATGCCTGCCAGGTCGTGTCGTCGAGCAAGCCGCGCCGGGGATCGCCGTAGCGAATGCCCGGCGCGACGAAAACATCGCGGCGCTTCAGCGCTCCGCGCCAGCCGTCGATGATGGCGAACACATGGGCTTTCGGGTCGCTGACCTTGCCGTTCGCGTCGAGAACATGGCGCCGCCAAGGCTTGGCGATCGCCGCCGTGGGTGCGTCGCGCATTGGTTTCGACCAGTCCGTCCGCTGCGACAGATACCGCATGGCGTCCAGCACGGGTTGGCCGCCCGGCGCGGCCTCGGTGACGATACCAGTGGCGACCTGGGAGAAAATCCCGCGCGCACGCCGCCAGCGTGCCCGGAGCTGCGCATAGGGCTTTTGGTCGCGCGGCTTCGCCAGCCCGGCGACATGACGCATCGCGGCGTCGATCTCGGCGCGCGGGGTCTTTGCGAACAGTGCCGTGCGCCAGTCGGTCAGCGGCAGGGCATCATCGGCCAGCACCATTTCGCCCATGCCATGCAGGACCAGGGCGGCCTCTTCAAGCGTCGGCAAGCTGGTCAACTGCTCCGCCTTCCTCGCGCTTTCCGCGTCCCGGAAGGGATCGGCGAGCAAGGTGTCAGCCAGTTCGGCGGCATCGTCCTGGGCGGAGCTGGCCATTCCGCCGGCGCAGCCGGTGGAATGGCCAGCGGAGGGCATGGCTTCGAGCGAGAGGAACAGGGCCGCGACAATGGCGGCGGGGCGCGGTTCCTGAATTACGGCGAGGGTGGAGGGCTTGCTGCCCCGTGCGACGCGGGCCAGGCGCTCCAACACGGCGATCGGAATGCCGGCCGGCGGTGCCGGCCGCAGGTCGAAGGCCTTGATGGCACGGAGACGATCGAGATGGCGCACCAGTTCGGTCGGGGCGCGCCGGACAGGTGTCGCGCGCAAGGCGTCAAGAGTTCGCGAGAGCCGCTGTGTCTTCGGGGGTAAACAGCCGGTCGATGCGGTCGCGCTGGGCGGGGCTGAGAGAGCGGACCAGCAGACGCCACTGGCGTCGCTGCACGCGATCGCAGATGCGGCCAATTAGCTGGTTGCGAGTTTCAGGCACCGCAGAAATGTCGCAGATTGATCAACGTGTAGGCCATCAGCTTCATCCCGTAGTGCCGCGGCTGCTTGAACTCAAAGCGCAACAGCAATCGCTTGAATTTGTCCTCCCACGCGAAGGTCCGCTCCACGCATAGCCGTAACGAATGGGTGGCGGCATTGAACAGGCGCTTCCGTCCGCGCTTGGGGCCTTCCGATTGCGCGAGTTCTCCTTGACGTTGGGAACCAACCCTGCGTTGAAGATCGCTTTGCGGTTGCGCCTGGAATCGAAACCGCCGTCGAGGTTGAGATACGCGCCTTCGATCTCCAAACCGGTCAGCCTGGCCACGCGCTTCAAGGCGTTCAGTCCGTCTGGCAGAAGCACGGTGTCTGCCTCATTCACCGGCGCCACCGGCAGCGGGGCCAACACAAAGCCGTTGTTCTCGACGATCGCCAGGACCTTTTCGCCCGTCTGGTGCTTGTGGCCAGAATAGCCGATGCCATCGCCGCCTTTCTTGGCGACGGTGTTGGAGCCGTCGCCGTGCAGGATGCTGGGATCGAGGCGGTGTTGTTCCGCCAGATGCCGCACGCTGGCGATGAAGGCCTGATCGAGCGAGCCGTCATCGGCCCATCGGGCGAACGCTTTGTAGATGGTCGTGTAGTGGATCATGGCGGTGCCGTCGCCGGCACGCGGCACTGGCAGGCATTTCCATTGCACACCCGTATAGAGCACCCAGAGGATCAGATTGAAGACGCGGTGATAGCCGAGTTTGCATTTCGGCCCGCGCCTGGGCATCGAGAGGTGTGGGAAGATAAATGCGCTGAACTCCGGCTCGGAGAGCTGAACCGGAATTGGCGTTGTGGCGGGGCTTTGTGTCATCTGGCTGGTCCGGACATGGCGTCATGAGCAGCCTGAGCGATCTTTGCCAGAAAGACCAATTACCTCATGCAAAACAAGGGCTTAAGAAAGAACCAAAACTCGCAACCACCTATGGACCAGACCGTGTGAAATCTTTGTCGCAACGGATTCCGGCTTGGCGCAAGAGGGGTTAGAATCGGGGCCATGACCCACGTTGCCGGCTCCGACCGCTCCCAGACGCTGCTGCTCCCGGAATCGCTGGATGACTACGTCGGCCCCGAGAACCCGGTGCGGTTCATCGAAGCCTTTGTCGATGGACTGGATCTGACCACCGCGGGATTTGCGCGTGTGGCGCCCAAGGTGACAGGGCGGCCTGGCTACGCCCCGACCGACCTCCTGAAGCTCTACGTTTACGGCTATCTGAACCGCGTGCGCTCCAGTCGCCGGCTCGAAGCCGAGACCCACCGCAACGTCGAGGTGATCTGGCTGCTGCGGCACCTCAAGCCCGACTTCAAGACGATCGCTGACTTCCGGCGTGACAACCGCAAGGCCTTCCGCCCCGTGTTCCGCCAGTTCGTGCTGCTGTGCCGTCAGCTGGATCTGTTTGGCCGCGAGCTGCTCGCCGTGGACGGCACGCGGACCAAGGCGGTCAACAACAAGGACCGCAACTTCACCCGGGCGTCCTTGACGAGGTTCATCGAACTGGCCGACGCCAAGCTCGACGACTATCTGCGAAGGCTCGACCAAAGCGATGCCGCCGAGGGCACAACCGGTGGCTCACGGGTTGAGAACCTGGCCGAGAAGATCGCCGCCGTCCGCGAGAGGCGCACGCGGTGCCAGGACATGCTGGCAAAGCTGGACCGCACCGGAGAGGACCAGATCTCGCTGACCGACCCTGACAGCCGGGCGATGGCGGCGCACACGCGGGTTGCGGTCGGCTACAACGTTCAAGTCGCCGTTGATCCCAAGCACAAGCTGATCGTGGAGCAGCAGGTCGGCAACCAGGTCCTCGACCTGGGTTTGTTGGCCGAGACAGCGACGGCGGCCAAAGAGGCCCTCAGTGTCGAGACAATCGAGGCGGTGGCCGACAAGGGCTATTTCAAGATCGAGGACATTGAGGCCTGCGAGAACGCCGGGATCGTGCCCTATGTGCCGCGCCCGCAGCGAGGCCCCTCGGTCAAGGCTGGGCTGTTCCGCAAGGATGAGTTTCAATACGATCCGGCCAGTGACAGCTGCATTTGCCCAGCGGGTCAGCGTCCTCATGCCTATTCATCGTCTCTTCTGCGCGGCCTGAAGAAGGTCAACTATGTCAACAAGCTGGCGTGCGACGATTGCGCGATCCGCGCGCGCTGCACACGCGGCCCGTTTCGCACGGTGTCTCGCCTGGAGAACGAGGCGGTGTTGGACCGCATGGCGGCCCGTTTGGCGAAGCGCCCCGGCATCCTCGACCTTCGCCGCGAGACGGCGGAACACCCGTTCGGCAGCATCAAGCAGTGGATGAACCAGGGGGCGTTCCTGACGCGTGGCCTGGAGAAGGTTCGGGCCGATTTCAGCCTGACGGCGCTGGCCTACAATCTGCGGCGGGTGCTGAATATCGTCGGGTTCACCGAGTTGATGGCCGCAGTGATGGGGTGAAGGAGCGCCTGTTTGCCGGACGTCACCAGACCAGCCGAGATGACCGGCGAACGTCGCGGTGCGAAATCGGGCTGTCCGCAGAATTGCCTGTCTGGGGTCACCGAAATCTTGTCGTCCTCGTCTTGGCCAGCCTCGCCCCACGTCACGATGAACGGGAGTTTTTGCACGGTCTGGGACGGTATTGGTCTATACCCGGTGGCGCGAGAGCTGACAGAACCGGCGCGGCTGCGGGGATCGCGGTTATCTCCAGGACAGGGGGTAAGTGCGGGGGTAAGCCCGTGGACAGCCGGGCCGCAGGCCATCTGCGCAGGTGAGCGCGTCAAGACGGAAACCGGCCTCCATCACGGGGGGAGCACCCGCAGCAGGCCCCCTCCCCTCATACGCGCTAAAATAAGTCGCGGACGGGGTATCGGATAGCGGGCTTTCGTTTTCGCGGTGCGTTGGCCAGGTGGCGATGGACGGTTGCTGGTGCTGCCAGGATGTTGGCGAGGGAGATTGGACCGAGGATGATGGCAAGCAGCACCATCAGCGCGGTCTTCTGCACGGCCCAGAGGGATGGGACGTAGGCCGCGTCCAGCAAGTCCTCAGGGGGAAGATTCCAGGATATCCTGGCTGAGATCGTCGCACAGCAACGCAAGAACGAGGTGGGCATACAGCCAACTTCGCGATCCGCGTTCGCGCCACGTTGGGAGCTGGTCGATATGCAGCAGCGACTTCAGGCGCTTGAACGCGCGTTCGACTTGCCAGCGCAGCCGGTAGACCGCGAGGACCGCCTTCGCACTGTATCCGCCCTTGGGCAGGGATGTCGCCAGGATCATGAATTCCGCCGCGATCAGGCTGCGCGGGTCGAGGGCCTTGCCCTTGCTGGCTGCCGCGCGGCGCAGCGCCATCCGTGTGGCTTCGGCCGCCTCGGGCGTCTTGCGCCGCACGATCAGCCGCACCGCCAACGCGGGCGCATCGCGGCCGACCGGCGCGCGCAGGTTCACCTCATGCGGGCTCGAACCTGGCGGCAGACATTGCAGATGGCCGATCAGATCGAAGGATTTGCCGGCCGGGTTGGTCCGTTGCAGCGCGTTCCAGCCCAGCCGCACGATGAAGTCGGCAGTGCCGCCGCTCTGCGCGCGGAAGCGCCGCAACGCCGGTGCCCGGGCGTAATTGCGATCACCGATGCGGATTTCACCTGGGCACGGGGCGCCACGCTCCAGCGCTTCGGCGCCATGTTGGTCGGTCAGTTCGAGATGCGCGAACCCGCCGCGTCCGAGATCGAACACGCCGTGGACACGCCCGTCGGTGCCGGTGCTGCCGGGTTTGCTCACGCAGGTGCCGTCGGCGAGGCGCAAGGTGCGACCGGGCCAACGCAACGCCGCACCAGGGGCTTTCGCCGCCAGCAGGCGTTCCACCAAGGCCGCGAGAAAGCCCGTCGCCTGGTTCAGCCGGTATGTGACCGCCGGGTTGCTGAGTTCGACGATCCCAAGCATCGACGCCCAGGCCGAGGTCTGACGCAACGACAGTCCACCCGGTCCGCGCGCAAGGGCGATCCGCAACAGGCTCGCACCATCGACAATCTCACGCTTGCGCTGGATCGCCTTCGTCTCCAGCGCCAGACGATCAAGGTCGAGGTCCGACGGAAGTCGCGCCAGCAGAGCGGAGAACTGGTCGGCCAGGACAGATGCCGCGTCATGCATCTACCCTCAGAATCAAGCCAATCCGCGTCGGGTCAAGCCCCTATTTTAGCGCCTATGCCCCCTCCCCTCCTCCGGCATGCGGCTCCACGCCGCCTGCAGCAGGGGTGCGGCCTCCGCCTCTGGCCCTGGTCGCGGATGACCGGCTGGCGGGCGGCGCATGCGGTGATGGCGGCGGCCGGGCTGTCCGGGCTGCACGCCGCGCCCAATGGGCTGCGGCACGGCTTCGGGGTGGCGGCGGTCTCCCCAGGGTCCCGCTGAACCTGGTGCAGAAATGGCTCGGCCACGCCAGCTCAGCACCACCGCCATCTGCGCCGACGCTACCGGTACCGGGAGAAGGATATCGCTCGCAGGATGTGGGACAGCGACTGAGGCTGGTTGTGACAGGTCTCAAACGAACTCACGCGGTGAGCGCGGCTGCGAGCTGCGATGGGTTTCTGGAGTGGCGGCGTTCCCACGCGGCTTGATCGGCTCGTTCCCTCGTACTTGTGAGAGACGCCTCGGCCACGCTCTCGACGGCCCCCGCCACCTGCCGCGGCGCGAGGTGGTGGACCATGTGCCCGGCTCCCTTCACAACCTGCAGCACGCTGCCTCGAATGCTGTCCCGGAGCTGCTCGGATCTGCGCTTGAAGACAACCTTGTCCCCATCGCCCGCGATGACGACCACCGGCAGGGACAAGTCCTTGTAGCCGCCGCGCAGCGCGAGCGCGCCCGGGACCATGAGGGCGCCGTCCATCGCGGTCGCGCGGATCTGGGAGGGGCGCAACGCCATCGCCGGCGAATACTCGGCCTGGAAGCGGGCCGGCACCCGGGCCGGGGAGAACATCGCCCACTTGAGCAGCGGCATCTGGAGCCAGCCGAGCAGGGGCGAGACGGTGTGGCGCAGCACGTCGCCCAGGATGGGCAGCGCTCCGGGCACGACCAGCGGCACGTCGGGCCGCAGCGTGGCGAAGTAGGCCCAGGTACACGGTCGGTGGATTTTCGGCCAAATTTCCGAACGGACCAAGAACCAGCATCCAATCGGCGCTGAGCTCCTACCCCTGACCTTCCTGGTTGGCCGATAGAAGTCGCTGTTGCATAAACGATTTAAGAGTTTCTGCGTCGCGTAGCCGATGCAGAAACTTGGTTGGACTGAACGGCTTGGCGCGATTGCGGCCTTTGGAATTTTCAGGTCAGGCGCCTGGCTATGAAATTCGGGTGCGCCAGCGATTGGCGCTGCTGGCGGCGCAGCGAGCCCAAACAAGCGCGCGCGACCCGGGATGAGGTCGGGTGTGCGGGCGGGCCCGTCAATCCGAAGCAGCTGTTTCGGGCGCCATTGACCGAACTGCGACGATATCGGGCAACACCCCGCCTTCGCCTGCGTGGCGGTGCTGGGGAGGGGAGCAGCAAACAGCGGTGTTGATCGGATGGGACAGGAGCCCTCGTCATGGTCCGCACGCCTGCTTGGGGGAAAGGCGGCGGATGCGGACAAGATGCCCTTGTCGGCAGCACGGACAAATCTGGGGGCCGTCGGGTCGCGCGCGGTCTGTGGCCGCGCCGGCGGCGACCTCGACCGTCTCGTCATGGCGCGCGGCCGCAGCCGAACGGTCGAGTTGCAGCAGAAGCCGGGCGCGGGCCGCCTGCTCGCGCCTGGTATGGTGCCACAGGCCGAAGTAGCGGACCTTGTGCAGGCCCTTGGGCAGCACGTGCTGCAGGAACCGGCGCATGAACGCGTGGCCCGGGATGCGGCTGGCCCGCCATCGGTTGGATTGGCGGTGCCTGTGGCGGATGGTCACGGTCTGGTCGTCGAGACCGACGATGCGGGCATTGGTGATGGCGACGCGGAACACGTAGCGGGCGAGATAGTCCAGCACGGCCTGCTCGCCCTCGCCCCAGGCGGTGCAGTGGACGACCCAGGGCTTCGCCCAAGCCGCGGCGGGCAGGACCAGGTCGGGACGCTGCGCCGCGAACCCGGCCCTGAGCTTGCCGCGCACGAGCTTGGCGAGTGCCCTGACCGGCACGAGGAAATCGGTGCGGGCCGGATGCCACAGGCGACCGTCATCGGAGACACCGCCGCCGGTGACCAGACAGTGGACGTGAGGGTGGAAGACGAGTTGCTGTGTCCAGGTGTGCAGCACCGCGAGCACACCGACGGTGCCGCCGACATGGTGCGGGTCGCGGGCGAGTTCGATGATCGCCTCGGCCGCGGCTTTCATCAGCAGGGCGTAGCCGTCGCGCTGGTTGGTGCGCAGCACCTCGCGCAACTCCTCGGGGATGGTGACGGTGACGTGGAAATAGCGGCTCGGCAGCATCTCGGCCTGGCGGGCCTGCAGCCAGCGCTCGGTCTGGTCGGTGTGGCATTTGGGACAGCTCCGGTTCTTGCAGGAGTGATAGGCGAACCGCTCGGCGCTGCACTGGTCGCAACGCCAGAGGTGGCCACCGAGGGCTTTGGTGCGGCAGGCCAGGATGTCGGTGATGGCACGCCGATGCGATGGCAGCATCGACGCGCCATGGGCCGCCAGGTAGTCGGCCGCAAAGCGGCGGAAGACGTCCGCCACCTCGATCACGGCGGGGCCGCGGTGTCAGAGGCCGGTCGTCAATCCGTCGACGACACCGCGCAGCGAGACGCGGGTCGGCTCGGTCAGGTGGGTGTAGATGGCGGTCGTCGAAATGTTGGCGTGGCCGAGCAGGATCTGCACGATCCTCGTATCGACGCCATGCTCGAGCAGCCGGGTCGCATAGCTGTGCCGCAACGCGTGCGCCGTGACCGGCAGTGTGATGCCGGCGGCCCGGGCGGCGGCCCTGAAGGTGCGGCCCAGCACGTGCTGGTTGACCGGGTTGGCGCCATCGCGGCTGGGAAACAGCCAGCGCGGATGGCGATGCGTTCGCCACAAGCTGCGCAACTCGTCCAGCAGGGGTGCAGGCAGCGGCACGAGGCGCTGCTTGTCGCCCTTGCCGATGATGCGCAGCAGCCGATTGGCGCCGTCGATGGCGCCGATCTCCAGGGTCGCGGCCTCGCTGACCCGCAGACCGCAGGCATACATGAGGGCAAGACAGGCCTTGTGGCTCGGGCTCCTGATGCAGCCCAGGAGCTTACGGACCTGCGCGTCCGGCAGGGCGACCGGGAGGCGGCGCTGCTTCGGGGGACGGATCCTTTTTCCCCCGAACAGCGGCCAATCGCGATCCAGCGTTCGACGGTAGAGGAACTGGATGCCGCCGTGGTTGGTCTTGAAGGTGCCGAGGGCCACGCCCCGCTCGCGCAATGCAAGCAGGTAGGCGCGCACCTCTGCCTCGCTCAGTTGGTCGGGCGCGCGCCGGTAGTGCTTGGCCAGACGGCGAACCCCGTCGAGGTAGATGCGCTGGGTTCCGGCCGCCAACCCGGCCACCCTCATGTCTTCGGTCATTTGCACGCGTAACGTTGTCATCGAGGTCTCCTTTCGGTATGCCGGCCCGCAGCTTCATGCAGACCAGACCCGAAAATACCCTCAACCGTTCGACCTCGCGCTACCGCTTCTCCTACGGCGCAGCCGTTCAGTCGCGTGCCTGACATGTTCGATAGCTTGGGGATGAAAGTTCCCTGGCCAACCTGATGGAGGTGAAGGCTTAGCGAAGCACAAGGGCATCACCGCGAGGCGGTGTCTGAAGGAAGTGTGGAGCAAAACCGCGACCTGACGAACAGAAACCGGATACAAGGCATCCTTGGTCGGACGAGCGGGCGACTGATCGCGAAGTCCATATCCATCAAAGACCAGGGCTGTAGATCCGGCAGGGGTGCGGGGAAGGCGATCGAACTTACTCAGGGAGGCCTGCGTCGCGTTCCGGCTTCGGAACTGAGGAACCCGCAAGGGGACCTGACCGCGGCGCAGGAGTCAGCAGAGGGCATAGTAGGTCATGCTGTCGGCAAGGCTGATTGAGGCACTCCAAACCGAAAGGTGGAGCCACGGCTAGGCCAAGCCGGAAACGATGAAGGAAGGCCCGAACGATTGGGAGTGGCAACTAGGACTGGCAACTCATGAGTGGACAGCGGCAGCCTATCCGGTACTCACTGGCCTTGGAGTCAACGGAGCGGGGTGAAACCCCACTCCCTGGCTCGCCAAGGGCCGAACCACTTGCGGCGAAGTCAGCACCCGAAAGCCCGGCTGAGACGGAACAACTCATGGAGGCGGTGTGCGATAAAGAGAATCTCCAAAGTGCGTGGAACCGCGTTCAAAGGAACCAGGGCAGCCCGGGCGTGGATGGGATGACCATTGACGACGCCAAGGCCTACCTGCGTGAACACTGGCCAGGCATACGGTCTCAACTGCTCGACGGAACCTACCAGCCACAGCCGGTCAAACGGGTTGAAATCCCCAAGCCGGACGGCGGGGTCAGAAAACTCGGCGTGCCTTGTGTCGTCGACAGGCTGATCCAACAAGCCGTGCTGCAAGTGCTGCAAGGGCAGTGGGACCCGACGTTCTCCGAGCATAGTTACGGGTTCCGGCCGGGACGCTCGACCCATCAGGCGGTGGCCCAGGCGCAACGCTATGTCGCCGAGGGCTACAATGTGGTGGTTGATATCGATCTCGAAAAATTCTTCGATCGGGTGAACCACGACATCTTGATGTCGCGCGTTGCCAGGCGGATATCTGACAAACGTGTGCTCAAACTGATCCGGGCATTCCTGACCGCCGGGATCATGGAAGACGGCCTGGTACTTCCGGTGGATGAGGGGACTCCGCAAGGGGGTCCGCTCTCGCCCCTCTTATTGATCCGGCTTGGGTAGTGTTGGAATTGCCGCGTGGTTGATCCAGTTTGGTAGGATGGATCATGTGGACATGCGCAAGCTGCCGGCGGCAGCCCAAGAGGAGCGTCGGCGGCAGGTGGTGGGACTACGCGAGAGCGGCCTGACCTACGAGGCGATCGCGGCGCAGACGGGTCTGACCCGGACGGGGGTGTTCAACATCTGCCGGCGCTTCGCGGCGGCGGGGATGGCGGGCTTGCGCAGCGGACCGCGCGGTCCGGAGCCGGGGAGCGGGCGGTTCCTGAATGCGCGGCAGGAAGCGGAGATTCGTGAACTGATCTGCCGGCACCCGCCGGACCAGCTTGGCCTGCCGTTCGCGCTGTGGAGCCGTGCGGCGGTGCGCGCCCTGATCGAGCAGCGCTGTGGGGTGCGGCTCGCGGTGCGCACCATGGGAAGCTACCTGGCGCGCTGGGGGTTCACAGCGCAGAAGCCGCTGCGGCGGGCCTATGAGCAGCGTGCAGCCGAAGTGCGCCGCTGGCTGCGGCGGGACTACCCGGCGATCGTGGCTCGGGCCAAGCGAGAGAAGGGCACGATCTTCTGGGGCGACGAGACCGGCTTGCGCGCCGATGACGTGCGCGGCCGCAGCTACGCCCCACGCGGACGAACCCCGGTGGTCCGCCCCAATCACCGGCGGGCGGGCGTAGGCCTGATCTCGGCGGTAACCAACAAGGGCGAGCTGCGCTGGATGGTGCTCGACGGCGCGATCAAGGCACCGACGCTGATCCGCTTTCTCGACCGCCTGATCCGCGATGCCGGCGGCAAGGTGTTCCTGATCTTGGACAACCTGCCCGTCCACCGTGCCCGTGCCGTGCGGGAGTGGCTGGCCGGGCGCACCGCGCAAATCGAGGTGTTCCATCTGCCCTCCTACAGCCCCGAGTTGAACCCTGACGAGTGCCTCCATGCCGACCTCAAGCAGGCCGTCACCCGTAAGCCGCCCGCCCGCAGCAAGCAGCAGCTCAAGTGCACCGTCATCAGCCACATGCGCAAGCTCTCGAAGCTGCCCGAACGCGTGCGGAGCTACTTCGGGCACCAGCCTGTCCGTTATGCTGCCTGATTCAAGATCACCCAAGCCGGATCAATAAGTAACCTCCTGCTCGACGAGCTCGACAAGGAGCTGGCCCGCCGAGGGCACCGCTTCTGCCGGTACGCCGACGACTGTAACATCTATGTTCGCAGTCACCGCGCCGGCGAACGGGTCATGGCCTCGGTAAGCCGGTTCCTGACCACCAAGCTGCGGCTGAAGGTCAACGAGACGAAGAGTGCGGTGGCGCGACCAGAGGAGCGCAAGTTCCTGGGGTTCAGCATCGCGAATGACGGGAGCGAACGGCGCATCGCGCCAAAGGCGCTGACCACATTCAAGACGCGGATCCGGGAACAGACCCGCCGGACACGGGGTCTGAGGCTGTCGCAGATCATCGAAGAACTGACGCCATACCTCATCGGCTGGCGCGGCTACTTCGGCTTCTGCCAGACCCCGCAGGTGCTCACAAACCTCGAAGCGTGGATCCGCCGAAGATTACGATCTTATCTTTGGCGGCAGTGGGGAAACGGGCGCAACCGCTTCAAGGAACTGCGCCGCCGTGGCGTTACACAGTTCCGCGCCGCGGTTGCCGCCGGTTCGCCAACGGGATACTGGCGCATGTCAGGACACCCGGCGGTGCAATCGGCCCTGCGCAACCACCACTTCGATTCCCTGGGTCTACCCCGTCTCTATATTCCGATACCGGCTTAACCTGGTCGAACCGCCGTGGTACGCGACCCGTATGCCCGGTGGTGTGGGAGGGGCGGCGCCGTGAGGCGTCCCCCTATCCCGATCAACGAACGTTTAAAAGCCATCTCTAGGCGATGTGTGAGATCAGACAGTTGCCCGTCGCACAAAGCTGTTGCCACGGAAATGGCAAAGGCAACCGAATTCTGCAACAGATCTGATCTGCATTCGGTTGCCAGGCGGCTGGTTCCCAACCAAAATCGACCCGATTCACGAAATGTTCGAGATTTTGGCCGAAAATCGACCGACCGTGTACCCGGGCCTACAGTCCCGACCTCAACCCGATCGAGCAGGTGTTCGCCAAGCTGAAGGCCGTCCTGCGCGCCAAGGCCATCCGCACCGTCGACGCGCTGTGGACCGCGCTCGGCACCATCGCAGACGCCATCACCCCAGCCGAGTGCGCCAACTATCTCCGAAACTCCGGCTATTTCCAGTCAGCCTGAACATGCTCTAAAGAGCCACTGCCAGCAACCAAGCCCGGTGCCGAGTCATTGAGCTGGCGTCAACTTCAGCAAGTCCGTTGGCGACGAGTTCATTAGACTAGCTGCGCCACAAAACAGACTGAGTAAACCATTAAGAAGCCCCGGTATTGGCCCAAGAGAAGTTGTGCCAGTGAATGTACTTACTGCACCTGTCACGCCAGTAAGCCCTTGCGGGCACAGGGGGCTAAACGTATCTACCGCACAACTCATTGTATACCAAATCTCGCCCTGCTCAGCAGTATCTCGTTGATTTAAAGGCTTGTTATAAGCAATTATTCGTTGCTGACCGGGTATTGACCAACTGGTCATCGATGATGGCATGCCGCAAATTGGTGGTCTATTGCATTTTGGTGGACCTATGTCAGCACAACCACTATCTAAGTCAAACCCGTTTATAGTTTTCTGAGTTTGCCCCTTTTGGACAGCAGCCACCAAGGCACTTATCAATAACGTCCTTACAAAGTCATTAGGATAGTTGCTCTGGTTAATCTTGAGCTGGCACGTTTCTGTATCAAAGTTGAGTGCCGCGTGGCATGTGCCGACTGTGCGGAGACCGGAACCGGCAATGGTTTTAGCTTGAAATGTGAACGTGTCGGTTCCACAAGCTGGGCTTCCTGGTGGACAGTGAGACGAAAGCCAAGATGATAGAAGTTGAGATCCCGACCCCAAATCACTTCCGATCTGCACAGGCTGGTTCAAAACAATCAACTCCGCTGCCGAGTCTGCGAAAGCTAGGTTGAACGTGCCAATCATAAACAATGTAAACATAAATAGGGGAGATGAGGCCTTCGCAATATGATGCCCTAACGACATTGTAGCGTACTCCTGTTTCTTCCCTGCGCGTTCCTATAGTTACATTCAGACTGAGTCGTCGGGTGCGAGGGCGTCAAGCATCTTCAAGAACCGCGCTAATCAACATTTTGTGTTCCCCGCGCGCCGGGTGGCCGGCGTGTACACCCGGCGTTCACCAATTATTTGCTTTCGTTCAGCGGCTTGCCGCAGCGCCGGCACGCTCATTCCAGTCACCCTGAATCGGCTCTAGCCCAAAGCCCGACGCTGTGCAGGAGCAGTTTTTGGTATAGCTTTCCTCTTAGCTCGACTTTGGCCATTCAGGCGGCATGACAGAGGGCGTAGGCGATGCCCTCGCGTAGTGCCGGGCGGAGTTTTGCGGCCTTGGCCGAATGCCGTGAGATGACCAAACCCTGTTCGGCCCAGATTTGGCGTCGGACTGCGGCAAGGGTGTCGGCGAATGTCGGGTGCTGCTTTGATACCAGGAGGTCATCGACGTGCGTAAGCGGGCTTGGTGGCTGAGACGGGCTGCGAGCAGGGTGACGATGGAGAAGAGACCGAGCAGGCAAGGCGTGGTGCGGGCGATGGCCTTGTCCGACTATTGCCGCTGGGTCTCGACGCCGAGGTGATCGCGCACTTCGCGGAACGTGACTTCGAGTTGCCAGCGCTGGACGAACCAGCGGACGATCTGGAGCGGGTCACGGGCGGGATCGGTGCAGAGCAGGGCCTGCGGGTCGAAGCGACGCTGGGGATCGCGCAGCAGCCCCTTCGCCGCCATTCCACGCGCTGCGCGCGCGGAACCTCGTATGGGGGCTGCTATGTCAAGCGACCATTTCTGAGTTCCTCGCATGATCGGATTCGGGTTCGAGCCCATTTCTCATTATGCGGCAGCTCTGGCCGCATCACCTCGTATCCGGTCGAACCTTGAAGCAGTCCGAACCATAATCCCTCATGCTTGAGGGTGCAGGGCTCGGAGGGGTGGGACCCTTCTTGGAAGCGCGGCATCTCTCAGCCCAGGTTCCGCTCGGCCACCACCCGCCCCGATCCGGCAGGTCAGAAGGCGACCCGCGGATTGGATTGTCCCTTCTCGGCTCCGTTAGCCCGCCTTGGCTTTCAGCGCAGCACCGGTCGGCACCAGTCCTTGGGTGACGAATCGCCAGAGTGCCACGAGCAGCTTTCTGGCCAGGGCGACAATGGCGATACGCTTGATGCGACCCCGTCCGTCGCGGACCCGGTCGCGATACCATGTGCTCAGGGCACTATCCGGCTGGTTGCGCAGCCACAGCCAGGCGAGCTGCCCCATGGCCTTGCGCACACGGGCATTCCCGGCTTTCGAGATGCCTTGTTCGTTGTCGACCCCACCGCTCTGCCACGGACTGGGTGCGAGCCCCGCGTAGGCCGCGACCTCACGGCGGTTGCGGAAGTCGCGAAAGAAAGCCTCACCGGCGAGCACCGAGGCGGTTTCGGGGCCGATCCCTTTCAGCCGCAACAGGCGCGCACCCGCGGCGTCGCTCTGGAGCGACGCCGCAGCTCTCGTGTCGTCGCAGCCGTGGGAACTCGCCGCCGCGGCATCGACGATCGGCCCGACGCAACGATCGGCCACGAGGGCAGCATCGCGCTCCGCCTCCACCACAGCAAGCTGCTGCATGGTCAGCTCCAGCCGGTCCACTTGGCGCAGGAGTTC
Organism: uncultured Pseudomonadota bacterium; assembly: GCA_963818725.1. Classification (GTDB taxonomy): domain Bacteria; phylum Pseudomonadota; class Alphaproteobacteria; order Acetobacterales; family Acetobacteraceae; genus DATFDN01. Next base: position 330,316 of record CAWFTU010000003.1, read on the forward strand.
GGCGCTGAGCCGCGGCGGCAGCTTTTGTCCCTCCGTAGTGCGCAGACCTGCCAGCCGGGCCCGTCGGTCCTGCCAGGTCGGCTCAAAACCGAAGATGCCTTGCGTTGCGAGCACCCTCCGTGGCCGTTCCAACGGTCCTGCGGACCGGCGGAACCTTCCGGCCACTCCGCCCCTTGATCCGGTTCGCGTGCCGGATGCGCTCGGCCAGCAGCGTCTCGCGCTCGCGACTAAGCCGTCGTGCATCCTCTGCCTCGCGCGTTGGTGGACGAACCATCGAGCAGACCTGGCGCTCCCCCCGCGACCAGGCCATCAGCGTGCGCAGCATTGCCTCGGCGTCGATGCGGTCCGTCTTGGCGCGGCGACTGCGGCGATTGACCGCGATCGAGGAGGGATCGACGACATGGCTCTGCACCCCGTGCGCCTCCAACAGGCGATGCACCCAGAAGCCGTCGCGGCCTGCCTCCTGCATGACAACAATCCCGACCAGCCCACCGCGCCGACGCTCGGCCCGCTCGTGCAGGCGATCGAGCAACGCGAGCAGGCCTGACCCGTCGCAGGCCGCAACGGCGTGCTTGCTGGCCTTGTCCTCGCCCGGCGTGCTGGCGACAACAATCCAACGCGTCAGGCTGAGTTCCAGCGCCACAAACAACGTGGCCGCCCTGTCGTTCGGCGTGGCATCGTGATGTTGGGCGGCAGGCCGGATGGGATGTTCAATGCTTTGCATCAGGCGTCTCCAGGATGAGAGGACAACGACCTCAGCCTACGATCCGGCCGCCGCCCACCCCATAGGATCTTCGCCAGCTCCGCCCAGCGGATCGGCACGACCGGCATACCGCTGTGACGCCAGACGGCAGTGGCGGAGTGGATCTCCACGACGCGCTCGCCCTCGCCATACCAGCCCGGCACCGTGACGCGTTGCCAGGGCGTGGTTGCCTCGGTGAGCACGGCGGCGAGTGTGGGCAGGCGCTTACTCTTGGTCCGGGGACGCCCAACCGTGCCAGGCGGGCGCGGCGGCGCTGGCTCGTAGAGGGCCGCATCCAACCGGAGGCGGGTGATGCAGATCAAGCCCCGGCGGGCCAGCGCCGCCAGGAAGTCGAGGGCGGAGAAACCGTTGTCGCTGACCAGCACGATCTCGCGCCCAGGTAGCCATCGACGGGCCTGCAAGCCGAGTTGCCGGCCCCAGTCCGTCAGCTTCTTGTGCCGCCGCCCGTGCTTTTGCGCGTATCGCTCGGAGGGCGCCAGGGCGGTCAGGAACGGCAAGGCCCAGACGCGCCCCGCCCAAGGGATGGGGACCAGCAGCATGAGGGAGAGCCAGCGCAGGCCGCTCGCTTTGACGAAATGGCCATGGCTGGATCGGACCGGGTCACGGTAGATGCCCTTGGCCGCAATGCGCTTGCCGCGGCGGCGCTCGATCGTGTCGTCAAGCCCTTCGCTGGTATTCCAGCCGCTGCGCGGCCGGAACCTTGACCAGCTCCGCCCAGCACCACCGTCCCGGTCGGGGCGAAGACGCTGATCAGCAAGCCCAGCAGCAAGCGGGCACCGTCGCGAGGGCTCCAGGCAGCACGGTTGAGCACCCGGTGATAGTTGACGAAGTGCCGCTCCCGCGTGAGCCCGGCGACGCGCAGGAGGCTCGTCACCGTGCGCTGGCCGGGAGCCAGGATGGCGCCGAGCAGCAACAGTTCGGCATGTCGCCAGGTCCGCTGCTGCACGAACACCGGCGCAAAGGATAGAATGACCGCGGCGAAGCGGGAGGGCAGATCCAGCATGGCGGCGTCTCTTGGCGGGGACCCGCAAGCTTACCCGCTCATCCGCTCCGCCACCCCCCGCTCCCTTGCGCGCTCTCAAGCCAGCCTCAAATGGCCAAAGTCAAGCTTAGGGCCGGGCGCCCAACATCGTAGTCCGCCGCTCTGCGTGTGACCCGCGTCACACTCAAGATAACAAGGCATCTTATACTTAACGTGGCGCAAGTGACATGAATGGTTCCTGTTACGATATCGCCATCAGTAATCCTTGCGGCTCCATGAGCCCGCACGGCTACTACGGCATCGAATCCCAGGTGATCACCGCGATCGCCGCTTGGATGCAAGGAGCAACGTCGTGACCGGTAAGCGATCGGACAGCTTGGCCGGGCCGTCGAATGATGTCCGTCGAAAAGCGCTGGTCTCCTCCGCGGTTGGCTAGTCACGGGCACGGAGGGTCGGGGAATGGAGCCATGATTTCGCTGCGTCGAATGTTACTGACGACCACTTTGATGGGTCCCTTGTGCGCCAGTTATGGGGGCGGGGCGTCATCGAGTCCAACTTCACCGACGCCGCTACCCGTGCAGCATGTCCTTTTCGTAGGCGACAGCTTTACTCACGGCCGCTACCTTCCCGTTCGCCACTACGACCACGGCGGTACAGAAGCGGCTACTGTGGGCTCGGCCCTGGTCGTCGACGAGAATTTCGGTCAAACCGGCGATCGGGCGGAGACACTCGACGAGACCGGACCGTTCGGCGGTATACCCGGTATATTCGCCCGCTTCGCTGTGGAGGCTGGTCTGAATTATGACGTGCATATTGAGGCGATCTCCGAAAAGTCGCTGACCCACAATTACAAGGCCGCCTCGTCGGTCATAGATCAACCACAGTGGAATGCTGTCGTATTGCAGGAGCTGAGCTCTCTTCCGCTGCCAAGCTCCCTCACTAACGACCTTCCAAGCGATCCCAGCAATTTCTGCTCTGCCGTCAAGACGATAGAGCAAGGTGTCCACGGGGCATCCGCTTCGGCCCGTGTTTATTTGTACGAGACCTGGCCAAGAGGCGATCTCGCCAAACAATTGGCCGGTAAGTTGTCGCCTCCAGCCTTTACTCAGTCGTACCTGCAGAATTTGAACGTCCTCGGCGCGGCATACCACGATGTCTACTACCGGGCTGCTGCGCTCGATGGTCATATTGAGGCCGTAGCGCCGGCGGGCGAGGCCTGGCAGAGGGCCTGGGCCCAGAACGTGGCCAATCCCGATCCCTTTGCTGCCCAGAATAGCGGCCCCCTGCTCTGGTACGGGATCAACGCAACGAACGACCCTCACATAACGCGGCCGGATTACCGTCACCCCAGCGTCTATGGTGCGTACCTGAGCGCCCTCGTTCTTTTTGCACAAATCACCGGAAAAGCTCCAACGACCTTGGGCTCGTCGGAACAAGCTGCTGCGACTTTGGGCATCTCGCCGAATTTAGCGGCGGCACTGCAGAAAGTCGCTTGGCAAACTGTACAGTCGGCGAACCCGGCGCCGCAGACGTCGACGGCGGATCCCTGTGCCGTGACGTAAGACGCTGCGTCGACCGCGGTCGCCATGCGCTCGCAAGCGAGTACCGTCAGCACAACGGCGGCGAATTCGAAGATCGTCCGCGAGTTCCCTGGAGCTTCGGCTGCGCCTCTCGAACGGCTCAGCGCCGCGATCGAGAGGCGCACGACATCAGTCGTTCTTCAGCTCGGCGAGGACGCTCGGCAGGGTTTTGACACCCAACGCTCGATGTAGCGATGGCTATCCTGACCCAAACAGACTTAACTTTCATTTGAGACTGGCCGTGCCTGTCACTTTGCGTCTGGTGACACGAACGTTGGGTCGGGCCCGTGTGGTGTGTTAGCCAACTCACACCCCAACGCAGCTATTAACTATATATTCTCGGTGCATCAAAGGTGATGCATGCCTGTCTTAGGAGTAACAATCATGCCAGAGTTCGTACAGCCTACCACCTGGAATCTCTCTAACGCTGCAGACGGCCTACAAGTAAGCTATTCCGCCGCCGGACCTAACCTCCATTATCATCAGGGTCCCACTATCCGAGATTTCGCGGGGAGCGAAATCCGCGTGGTCGAAGTGCCCGACCTCGGAACATTGGTCGGCGTAACGATCCTTCTGACGGTCGATAGCGGCTCGACCACATTCACGCTGCTTTTGCCCCAGGTCAACTTGCCCGCGCCACCGGCTCAGCCCGTGGCCGTACCGGTCAGTGCGGACGGGATTACGACACGCCACCAGTTTTCCACGGTTACTGGCCTGCAACATGGGCAACAGGAATTTTACACGGTGACCCCGCTTCAGGGCACAGCCAGCTAAACGGGCGAAGGTGTATTCGCCTTGAATACTTTCTGCCCCACAAACTGCCACGAAGGTGCACTAAGGCGTCGGATCTCATAGCAGAAATACGGGGGTGGCCGGGGCCACGCTCAGAGGTCATCGCAGAATCTTCCCCAAATCCTACGCTAAGCGAAAATCAGTGTCCTTTCAGCACCTTGCGTAAACGATCGTTTACGCAAGGAATTTGACCTTGCCGGAAATAAAAGGCAAGAAAACGGCCGCTAGAGCGGGATGAGTTTAGGTTGGATCATATCCGGCCTGGGCGAAGTAGTTTCGGCATTCTGTCGCAGTGACGGCATTGAGGGTCTCGGCGAGTGTGCCGCAAATAGTCTCGACACTTCGGCCTGCGGCCTGGCGCAGCCAGTGCTTGAGTTTGGAGAACAACATCTCGATCGGGTTCAGGTCGGGTGAGTATTTTGGCAGCCGGAACAGCTTGGCGCCGGTGGCCCGGATGGCGCGCCGCACAGCTTTGCTCTTGTGACTGCCCAAATTGTCCATGATGACGATGTCGGTCGGGCGCAGCGTCGGCACCAGCACCTGCTCGACATACAGCCGGAACCGCTCGCCATTGATCGGCCCATCAATCAGCCAAGGTGCTTCCACACCGTCATGGCGCAGCGCGGCCAGAAAGGTCATGGTTGTCCAGCGCCGGTGCGGCACTTTGGCTTTCAGGCGCTGGCCGCGCGGTGCCCAGCCGCGCAGCGGGGCCATGTTCGTCTTGACCCAGGTTTCGTCAATGAACACCAACCGCTTGGGATCGACATCACCGCGGTGGCGCAGCCACTGCGCGCGACGGCGCGCCACATCGGCGCGGTCCTGCTCGCTGGCGATCAGGGTCTTTTTTGTGCGTCAGCTTCTCCGCATGAACGAACGTCCAGACGGACCGATAGTCGACCTTCAAGCCCCGTTCGGCCAGTTCACTAACCAGACCACGCAAGGTGAAGGCGCGTTCGTGGCAGCGTTCGAGCAGCCAGCTTCGCCATGCGCCGATCAGCTTCTTGGGCCGATGCCCCCCTCCGCTGGCCTTCCAACGGCTGACGCCGCTGGAACCTTGGCCAGCTCCGCCCATCTGACCAGGCTCGATGCTGCCCGTCTCGCCCCAGCGCTGCATCCATTTGATCGCCGTGCCGACGCCGACACCGAAGCGCTGAGCCGCCTCACGCCGTGACAAGCCATCCCGCGTCACGGCAGCGACAACCCGTTCCCGCAGATCGTTGGAGTAGGGTCTCGCCATCCATGCTGGCCTCCCATCCCAGCCAGCAGATTGAATCGAATTCCGTGTGGTTTGAGAATCCCCAGGCGATTCAAGCTTATGTCATCCCGCTCTAATGCCTCTCGGCTATTCAAGGCTCATCCGGCCACGGTTTCGCGGCTGCTGCAGCGGGCCTAAAATCGACCCTAATCGGTTTCATTGCTTCAACCCCTCCCTAAGCAAATCCTTAGCGTACGATTTGGGGAAGATCCGCAATGACCCCAGGATGGACGGCCCATCTGCCCATCGTTCGGTAAATAGGTGAAGGACTCAGCGAGGATCTGTGATGTGATTCACACTTGGAAGAAAGATCAACTTCCAGGTCGGCAAAGTTGGCTGAGTGATAGCCTCCGTCATAATTTAAGCAGACCGTGCGAAAACTCGCTGGGGCGGCAATGCTGGTGAAATCGGCAGTCGGAGGTGCACGCCGAGGTCCCGGTGAGCCGAACGGGCGATTTCAAGAAATCCCCGGTTCCACATCGTGGCTGCCGGCGATCCTGCCAGCCGGTCCGGGGAAACCCCGCCAGCAGCAGCCTTTCAGGCCGCCACCGCGGCCATCAGCTGCGCGAAGCCGACGATGTTGAGCACCCGCCGGAGATTGTAGGCGAGCGCGGTCAGACTGAACTCGGCGCGGACCTTCTCCAGGCCACGCATCAGGAACGCGCCCTGGTTCATCCATTGCTTGATCGTGCCGAACGGATGCTCGACCGTCTCGCGACGGCGGTCGAGAACGCCTGGACGGTTCGCCAACCGGGCCTGCATCCGGTCCAGGACCGCTTCGTTCTCCAGACGAGAGGCCGTGCGAAACTTGCCCGCCGTGCACTGCGAACGGATTGTGCAATCGTCGCACGCCAGCTTGTTGGCGTAGTTGATCTTCTTCAGCCCACGCAGGAGAGACGATGAATACGGATGAAGGCGTTGACCCGCTGGGCAAACATAGCTGTCGCTGTCTGCGTCGTAGCGGAACTCATCCTTGCGGAACAGGCCGGCCTTGACCGAGGGACCGCGCTGCGGACGCGGCACGTAGGGCACAATCCCGGCGTTCTCGCAGGCCTCAATGTCCTCAACCTTGAAGTAACCCTTGTCGGCCACGGCCTCGATTGTCTCGACACCGAGAACCTCCTTCGCCGGCGCCGCGGTCTGCGTCAGCAGCCCCATGTCGAGGACCTGGTTGCTGACCTGCTGCTCGACGATCAGCTTGTGCTTGGCATCCACCGCAACCTGGACGTTGTAGCCCACCGCGACATGCGTGTGCGCCGCCATCCCCTCGTCTGGCTATTCCAGCGGCTTCGCCGCAGGAACCTTGGCCAGCCTCGCCCGGCTGTCGGGATCGGTCAGCGAGATCTGGTCCTCGCCGGTGCGATCCAACTGCGCCAACATGTCCTGGCACCGCGTACGACGGGAGCGGATGGCGGCGATCTTCTCGGCCAGGTTGTCGACCCGCGAGCCACTTGTTGTGGTCTCGGCGGCATCGCTCTGGTCAAGACGCTGGAGGTAATCGTCGAGCTTGGCATCGGCCAATTCGATAAACCTGGTCAGCGAGGCGCGGGTGAAGTTGCGGTCCTTGTTGTTGACCGCCTTGATGCGGGTGCCATCCACCGCCAGCAGTTCGCGACCGAACAGATCCAGCTGACGGCACAGCAGCACGAACTGCCGAAAGACCGGGCGGAACGCTTTGCGGTTACCGCGGCGGAAATCGGCGATGGTCTTGTGGTCCGGCTTCAGGTGACGCAGCAGCCAAATGACTTCGATGTTGCGATGGGTCTCGGCTTCCAGACGGCGACTGGATCGGACGCGGTTCAGATAACCGTAGATGTAGAGCTTCAACAGATCGGCGGGCGCATAGCCCGGCCGGCCGGTTCGCTGGGCGGAGACGCGGATAAAGCCCGCTGCGGTCAGATCCAATCCATCAACGAAGGCTTCAATGAACCGGACGGGGTTCTCGGGGCCGACGTAATCATCGAGCGATTCTGGAAGCAGCAGCGTCTGGGATCGGTCGTGACCGGCGATGTGCGTCATGACCCCGAGTCTAACGCATCTTGCGTCGAGCCGGAATCCGTTGCGGCACAGATTTCACACGGTCTGTAAGAATTACGCACCAAAAGTTTCTCATTAAAAATACAGCAGATTTTTTGTGCAAAAGTCCGGTGCAAAAATGGGAAGTCGAGCATGATCTGCAGAACTACCTCCAGACAAAAGGAAATCAGCCGCGGAAGCGCAGAGCCTCGACCAAGAGCGTGAAGGCCAGCGTGGGTTGACGCTGGCTTGGATAATAGAGGTGATAGCCCGGAAAGGGCTCGCACCAACTCGCCAGAACCCGCACCAGTCTGCCCGTATCGATGTCCTTTTCGACATAGTCCAGGGGAAGGTAGGCCAGGCCTGATCCGTCGAGCGCGCCCGCCCGTGCCAGGGCGATGTCGTTGACGATCAGCTGTCCTTCGACTCGTACATTGACGGGGCGGCCACCCTTCTCAAATTCCCACACCGACACCCCGCCGAGAGTCGGAAATCTGAGATTGATGCAATTGTGCGCAGCGAGATCGTGGGGCGTCCGCGGCGGCGGCTTCTCCGCGAAATAGACGGGCGATCCCACCACGGCCATGCACATGCCCGGTCCGATCCGGACCGCGATCATGTCCTGCGCGATCGTCTCCCCCAGCCTGATACCCGCATCAAAGCGTTCAGCGACGATATCAACGAAACCGAGATTCACGCTGATCTCGATGTTGATGTCGGGATATGCAGACAGGAGCTTTGATACGGCCGGCATCAGGATCGTCTCGGCCTGGTGGTCGCCCGTGGTAATACGGATCGTGCCGGACGGTTTCTCGCGCAGCTCGGTCAGCGCCGCCAAGCCGGCTTCGATCCCGTCGAAATGCGGGGCAATGGCACGCAGGAGGCGTTCGCCTGCCTCCGTCGTCGATACGCTGCGCGTGGTTCGGCTCAGAAGCCGAAGCCCAAGCCGTTTCTCAAGTCCCCGGATCAGATGGCTTAAGGTCGGCTGGGAAATCCCGAGCTGAACCGCGGCGCGCGTAAAGCTGCCGGCGCGGGCGACGGCCAAGAAGACGACCAGATCACTGATGTTGTCGCGGACATTCATAGATAACATCGATAAATATAAGTGAGATTTATCATCTAATTACATAAGCGGGTAAACGCTAGATTGGCGCCATGTCTGCTTCCACCGCTTCACTCAAACAGAACCCGGCCGTGAGGGTCAGCTCCTGGAGCCCGGTCCTTGCGCTCACCCTCTGCGCCTCGACCCTGGTCGCGTCCGAGTTCATGCCCGTGAGCCTCCTCACGCCGATCGCGACCGGCCTTCATCTGACGGAAGGACAGGCCGGCCAAGCTATCTCCGTGTCCGGGCTGTTCGCCGTGCTGACAAGCTTGTTCATCTCGGCGGCGACCCGCGGGGTCGACCGGCGATCGCTTCTGCTCTGGCTGACCGTGCTCATGCTGCTTTCGGGCGTCGTCGTGACCTTCGCCCCGAACTTCCTGGTTCTGATTGCCGGGCGGGCACTCGTTGGCATGGTAATCGGGGGCTTCTGGTCGATGTCGGCCGCGACGGTGATGCGCCTTGTTCCGACCAATGATGTGCCGCGCGCGCTTGCCGTCCTCAATGGCGGCAATGCCCTCGCCACCACGGTTGCGGCGCCGCTGGGCAGTTTCCTCGGCCAGTATATCGGCTGGCGCGGTGCTTTCTTCTGCATCGTGCCAATCGCCGCTGCGACGCTCGTCTGGCAGTTTCTGACGCTTCCCGCCATGCCAAGCCAGCAGCGGTCCGGTGCAGCGGCCGCGTTCCGTGTTCTGCGCCGACCACATGTCTCCTATGGAATGATCGCCGCCGGGCTCTTCTTCATGGGGCGGTTCGCTCTCTTCACCTATCTCCGGTCGTTCCTTGAAACGGTCACCCACATGGACGGGTCGATGCTGTCCGCAATCCTGTTGATCCTCGGCGTTGCCGGGCTGCTTGGAACCTGGCTCATCGGTTTTGTTGTCCGCTCTCGCCTCTACCAGGCATTGATCGCGTTGCCGCTTTCTATGGCGGTTATCGCAGCCGGTCTGGTGACGTTCGGGACCTCACTCGCCACAACCACCGCTTTGCTGGCGCTCTGGGGCCTGATCGGGACGGCTGCGCCCGTGGGCTGGTGGACTTGGTTGAGCAGAGCCTTGCCCGACGAGGCGGAAGCCGGTGGCGGTTTTATGGTTGCCGTGGTCCAGTTGGCGATCACCACAGGCGCCTCGTCAGGCGGGCTGCTGTTCGACAGCCATGGCTATGTGACCACGTTTCTGTTCGCCGCCCTCATCCTATGTCTGTCGGCTGTCGTGACAGTGCTCGGCCTGCTTCGCCGCCGGGTCAAATCAGGATCAGCCGAGCCCGCAATGACAAGCCCGTAAGGCGGAAGTCTGCGCCGCCCCAGAAAATGGAGATTCAACAATGACCGACCAAGTAGTTCTACCCGCAACCTCTAGACGATAGGGCCCAAGCCATGCGCGCAACCCTCATGCACAAGGCCGGTGACGTTCGGATCGAGAACGTCCCTGATTCGACCATCCAGCAGCCCACCGATGCGATCATTCGCGTCACCCGCGCCTGCATCTGCGGCAGCGATCTGTGGCCATATAACGGCGGACCGAATGAAGAAGGTCAGCGCATGGGCCACGAGGCCATCGGCATCGTCGAGGAGGTCGGAAGCGAGGTGCAGACTTTGAGGCGCGGCCAGGTGGTGATCATGCCGTTCGCCTCGTCTGACGGTAACTGCATGTTCTGCGACGAGGGCCTGCCGACCGCCTGTGTGCACGTCGGCTTCTTCGGCAACGGCGGCGGCATGGAAGGCGCTCAGGCTGAGGCGCTGCGCATTCCCAATGCCGACGGAACGCTGTTCGCCTTGCCGATCCGCGGGGACGACGCACTGATGCCGTCGCTCCTGACGCTCTCCGATGTGATGGGTACCGGCCACCATGCTGCCGTCACGGCCAAGGTCGCTCCCGGCCGTAGCGTCGCCGTGATCGGCGACGGGGCTGTCGGCCTCTGTGGCGTCATCGCCGCCAAGCGGCTGGGCGCCGAACGGATCGTCATCATGGGCCGGCATGCCGACCGCATCGCGCTCGCCCGCGAGTTCGGTGCGACCGACGTGGTAAGCGAGCGGGGCGAAGAGGCTGTCGAGCGCGTCCTCGCGCTGACCGGCGGCTTCGGAGTCCATTCGGTGCTGGAATGCGTCGGGACCGAGCAGGCTCTCGCCACGTCAATGGCGATCGCTCGGCGCGGTGGCGCGGTGGGTCGGGTCGGCGTGCCCCACTACCAGGTCGTCCCTGCCGCCGATCAGATGTTCTTCAAGAATGTAAGTGTCGCCGGAGGGCCGGCACCCACGCGCGCCTATGTCCCCGAACTGCTGCCGGATGTGATGGAAGGCCGCATCGACCCAGGCCGGATGTTCGACCGCACCGTCGGCCTCGACGGGGTGCCGGACGGCTACCGGGCGATGAACGAGCGCCAGGCGCTCAAGGTTATGATCCAGCCATAGGAGAAGCAGCTGATGGCGTGTGTCTTTATTACCGGCAGCACCGACGGTCTCGGACGCGCGGCGGCCGAGTCACTGCTCGATCATGGCCACCAAGTGGTCCTGCACGCACGGTCGCCGGACCGTGCTTCGGCGCGTGCGGACCTCGCGCCGCGTTCCGCAGGAGTTGTGGTCGGCGATCTCCGCAGCGCCGCTGAAACCCGAAGCATCGCAGAACAGGTCAACACCATTGGGCGCATGGACGCGGTGATCCACAATGCCGGCATTTACAACGCGCAGAGCCGCGGTTCGACGCCGGAGGGCCACGCCACCATCCTCGCAGTCAATACACTCGCGCCCTACATCCTGACCGCACTAATCGAGCGCCCCCGTCGGCTGATTTATCTCAGCAGCAGCCTGCATCGAGGTGGGGAGGGTTCGCTGCGGGACATAGATTGGACCAAGCGACCGTGGGATTCGGCGCAGGCCTACGCCGAAAGCAAGCTGCATGTTGCCGCGCTCGCCTTTGCGCTGGCGCGGCGCTGGCCGGAGGTCTTAACCCGTATTTCTCACACTGAGTAGGTGCATCGGGGTTCCGAATCGGCGAAAGTTCTTCTGTGACAAAGTCTTAGCGCTGAACGGAGGAACTCCCCGATGCCCACAGAGTGTAAACCTCCGCTGTTCGATTTTGCACCCGTGGAGGAGCGTGCCGTGGTGGCGGCCTTCGATGGTGGCGTGATCACCTCAGATGCCGGCGCCCTGCTGCTCGGGGCGACCGACCGGGCGATCGGCTTGATCGAACGCTTCGCTTCCTGCTTCGGCGACCAGCGGGCGCCGGAGCTGGTGGAGCACGCGATCGAGGCGTTGCTGATGCAGCGCGTGTTCGGGATCGCGCTGGGCTACGAGGATCTGGTCGACCACGACCAGCTGCGGCACGATCCGGTCCTGGCCGTGCTGGCGGGGAAGCTGGCGGCGCGGCGGCCGGATTGCGCGCGGCTGGCCGGGAAATCGACCCTGAACCGGCTGGAGCTGGGCCGCGCCGAGCCGACGCGTTATCACAAAATCAGCCACGATCCGGCGGCGATCGAGCGGTTGTTGGTGGATCTGTTCCTGGAGGCGCATCGGCGCGCGCCGGCGCAGATCACGCTCGATCTCGACGCCACCGATGATCCGCTGCACGGGAATCAGGAAGGCCGCTTCTTCCACGGCTATTACGACTGCTACTGTTACCTGCCGCTCTACGTCTTCTGCGGCCGTCATCTGCTGGCGGCCAAGCTGCGGCGCTCGAACATCGACGGTTCGGCCGGCGCGGTCGAGGAGGTTGCCCGATTGGTCGCGCAAATCCGCCGGCGCTGGCCACGCGTGTGCATCCTGCTGCGCGGCGATTCCGGCTTTGCCCGCGAGGCGCTGATGGCCTGGTGCGAGGCCAACCGGGTGGACTATGTGTTCGGTCTGGCCCGCAACGACCGGCTGGAGGAGGCGATCAAGCCCGAACTGCTGACCGCGTCGATTGAGAGCTTGCGGACCGGCAGGCCGGCGCGGTGCTTCCGGGATTTTACGTGGTCGACGCTGGACAGTTGGAGCCGCCAACGCCGGGTCATCGGCAAGGCCGAGGTGACCGGCGGCGAGGCCAATCCCCGGTTTGTCGTCACCTCGCTCAAGCCGGCCGAAGTCGGCGGGCGGCATCTCTACGAGCGGGTCTACTGCGCGCGCGGCGAGATGGAGAACCGCATCAAGGAATGCCAGCTCGACCTGTTCGCCGACCGGACCTCGGCGGCGACGATGCGCGCCAACCAGCTCCGCTTGTGGTTCGCGTCCATGGCCTATGTGCTGCTCTGCGCCTTGCGGCGCATCGGTCTGGCGCACACGCAATTCGCCCGAGCGACCTGCGGCACCATCCGGCTCAAGCTGCTGAAGATCGGCGCCCTGGTGCGGGTCAGCGTGCGGCGGATCAAGGCGGCGATGGCCTCGGCCTGTCCCTATCAGCACGAGTTCGCCTGGCCCACGCCATGCTCAGAAACGCCACTGCCTGACACGAACCAGCCAGCGCACAGCCGACATCACACCCCGCACCCACGCTGCCCGCCGGGCGGCGCCGGCGCGGTCTCGCCGAGCCTCGCGCCCATAGCGCCCGCCCCGCCTCACTTCACGAATGCACGCCGGCGGAGCGCCATTCAAACGACAAGCGCTCGCCCGTATGAGAAATGCGGGTTAAGCAACGCGGTCGATCCCGGCTGGGTGCGCACCAGGATGGGAGGCCCGGGGGCTCCGGTCGACATCGAGACGGGACAGCGGACCCAGAGCTGGCTTGCAGTCAGCGACGAGGCAGCGGCGATGGTCAGCGGCCACTATTGGCACAACATGCGGCAGCAGCAGCCAGCCAGCGAAGCAATGAACGTTGTTTTCCAGGACAGACTTATCGCCGAGCTCCGTGAGCTTACCGGTGTGACACTTCCGTAAGGCCCAAAATGTTGAAAGCAGAATGGAGATTAACATGGAACTGAAGAGAATTGGCTCGCAGCAATCAGGTAAAGGGCCAGCTGACTATTTCACCGGGACTGTTCGCATAGATCCGCTGTTCAGCCCGCCCGAGCCGCAGGGCTGTTCAACGCTCAATTCATGACGCGCATGCTGAGGATTGCGTCGATGCCGCCGAAGGCAATGCGGTGCCGCCCGTCTGAGATGTTGTGGATGCCATTGAAGCGCAAGATGTTGGTGGCGAACGAGCGCAGGCGGGCGAAGATGCCCGGGTTGCAACGGATGCGGCTGGCGTCTTCGGCGAAGCTGGTGTCGCGGACGTAGTGGGAGCGGTTCTCAATATTCCAGTGGTCGCGGATGGCCTTGGCGCAGACGGCGGCCGGCAGGACGATGTCGCTGACGAACAAGGCGGTCTCGCTGGTGGCGCGCCACAATCCGGTCGCGGCGGAGCGGGTGAGAACGTCGCGATGGACGCGGATCACCGCGCGGAGGTGGCCAGCCCACTCGGTTTTGGCGAGGCGATCGCCCGGCGCGAACACCTCGACTTGGCGGGCCTCGTCACGGGAACGGCGCTTCTTGTCGACCGTGCGGGTGCTATCGAGCGGCACGGCGGTCTCGCACAAGTCGGCAATGATGTGATGCAGGGCGGGCTGATTGGCTTTGACCTGGGCCATCAGGTGAACGCCGCCTGCAGCGGCCTGCGCGAAGGATTTTTTTGACAGTGCATGGCGTCGACCGTGACCACGGCACCGCTCAGCCCAAGAGCGCCGATCAGGGTCTGCACGGTCGGGATCTCATTGGACTTGTCGTCACAGTCGAGGTGCGCCAGCACCAGAGCCGTATCGGAGGCGAAGGCGCTCAGCAGGTGCGCGGCACGGCGGTCGAGGAAATTGTCGAAGCTGCGGCGCAAGGTCTTGCCGTCAATGGCCACATGGCGGTGGTCCCCGGCCGTGGCGGCATCGTTCAAGGCCGCGGCATGGCGGCGAAACACCGCCTCGACCGAGAGCGGGTCGAGTTGCTGCAGGACACCACGGATCGTCGTGTAGGCGGGGGCTTTGCGCCACGTCACGCCGAACGCATCGCGCAACTGGGCCAGGTGAACATCGATGAAGCTGTGGACCGTTCGGTAGGAGTTGGCGCCAGCGACGATCGCCAGGATGGCGAACACCACGACGTGCGGCAGTCGATACAGCTTGCCCTCGGCCCGCCTTGGGTCTTCGATGTCGGCCAGCAAGCTGACAAAAGGGGCGAACGGCGCCATGGCAACCTCGTGTACGGCTGTGACGGTTGCCAGCCAGGGAGGCGCCAGGGAGGCAGAGGGTCCGCGTCGCAGGAACCCCTACGCAGCCATCACAGGGCGGTTTGCATCGGCATGTGGCATTGCAGCCTCACCCGGCCCCAAACCCCAAAGAAAAGAGCGTTGAACAGCCCTGGCCCGAGCCGGCGCGTGTCTCTATGGCCCTGGTCACCTTCGAGCCGGGGGCCCGCACGGCCTGGCACACCCATCCGCTTGGCCAAACCCTGATCGTCACGGCCGGCTGCGGCTGGGTGCAACGTGAAGGGGGGCCGGTTGAAGAAATCAGGCCGGGCGATGTCGTCTGGTTTGAACCCGGCGAGAAGCATTGGCACGGCGCAACCGCCACCACGGCCATGAGCCACATCGCGGTTCAGGAAAAGCTCAACGGCTCGCCCGTGGACTGGATGGAGCATGTGACGGACGAACAATACCGGCGCTGACGAAGTCGATGTAGCGCTCGGCCTGTCTCAAGACCATGGGCCGCCCTGCCCTCAAGCTTTACTCTTGATAACAGATCTTTGCGATACCGCGGGGCACAGATCCGCCGCCAGAGTTTCCCAGCCTCACGTGGGACCAGGGCAGCGCACACCGTGCTTGCCAGCCGTGGTGTGCGCCACCATGCTATGGGGATGTTCGTTGTGACCGAGGCCGATGCTGCTGCGATCCGCGCGGCCTTCCACCAGGAGGGAGAGCTGTCGGCGGCCATCGAGGTGCGCCGGCGGTTCCCTGGGATCACCGACAACGCGAAGGCGCGGGAATGTGCCCGGAGCATCGCCGGGTGGACGCCGCTGCCAGTCCCGCCGCGCCCGGTGAAGCGGCTGCGTCCCCGCAAGAACGGCTAGCCCGACTTCCGTCGCCGGCGGCGCGCGCTTCGCCCCGACCGGCGAGGGGGCGGAAGCGCCCTGCCCCCGCCGTGTTTCTTGCGCATGATAACCTTCTTTGGACTAAACCTTTATCGTTGCTTCTGCGCTGTTCCGACAAGGTAAGCACCTGCGACCTGCTCGGCGGGAGCGAGCCGCACCGCGGCGTGCCCACCTTCAGATCGCTCTCCTGACGGCTCGCATACGGGACCATGGGATGCGCCCTCGCGCGCACCCATCCCGCACAGGAGCTGTCCATGACGCCACTTCGCCAGCGCATGATCGAGGACATGCACGTCCGCAACCTCGCGCCGCACACGCGACGCGCCTACGTCCAGCAGAATCTCGCAGTTCGCCCGCCACTTCGGCCGCTCGCCCGAGCTGCTGGGGCCAGCCGACATCCGGGCCTATCAGGTCCACCTGGTCCAGGACCGGCAGCTGGCGGCCAGCTCGACCCTGGTCGCGGTCGCCGCCCTGCGCTTCCTCTACAACCCGAGCTATGGATAAGAGTTGAGGGGATTCCCCCGGAAGCACGGATTTGAGAGGATCGGTTTGCGAAAACTGATCATCAGACCAGGTTCCGGAGGCTCCCCTCAATGTCTGTGGATATCACGGCGCTGTATTGCTGCCTCGACGATTTCTGCAAGCTGTTCGAAGAATGGGAAGCGCACCGGCTGATCCCGTCGGAGACGACAAGGCACCGCGCCGGCAAGCTGTCACGCGCCGAGATGCTGTTCATCATGGTGCTGTTTCACCTGTCGCCGTTCAAGCACTTCAAGGCGTTCTACCATTATGGGATCGGCCAGCAGTATCGCGCCTGCTTTGGCGCCATCCCGCACTATGATCGCTTCGTCAGCCTGATGCCGCGTTTGTTCGCGCCGCTGATGGTCCTGCTGCACAGCGTGAGCGGCGAGCAGACAGGCGTCTACTTCGCCAACTCGACCAAGCTGGCCGTCTGCCACAATCGCCGCATCCACCGCCACAAGGTGTTCGAGGGCCTCGCCGCGCGTGGCAAGACCAGCATGGGGTGGTTCCACGGGCTCAAGCTGCACTTCGTCATCAACCACAAAGGCCAGGTCGTGGCGCTGAAGATCACCCCCGGCAACACCGCCGACAGCACCGTGCTGGACGAGATGACCCAGCATCTCGCGGGCAAGCTCTACGCCGACAAGGGCTATATCGGCCAGGAGCTGTTCAAGACGCTCTGGCAGCGCGGCCTGCACCTCATCACCGGCATCCGCCGGAACATGAGGAATTACCTCATGCCCCTCGCCGACAAGGTCATGCTGCGCAAGCGCTTCGTCATCGAGACCGTCCTCGACACCCTCAAGTCCGAAATGGGCCTTGAGCATTCACGCCACAGGTCCGTCGTGAACGCCATGATCCATGTCCTCTCCTGCCTCGTCGCCTACGCCTTCAGACCCGGCAAACCTTCCATCTCGCTGACACGCCAACGCATCGAGGCTTATCCGTAGTTGGGGTTCTACAAGGTCACCCTCAAGCGCGGCTGGAGCATCGACGAGGTCGTGCCCACCTGCCGCAAGCCGCAGCGCCTGCCCGTCGTGCTGAGCCGCGACGAGGTCAGCCGGTTCCTCGCTGCCGTCGCACTGCGCAAGCACCGGGTGATCCTGACCGTCTGCTACGCGGCGGGCCTGCGCATCTCCGAAGCCGTCCGCCTGACGGCTGCTGCGATCGACGTAATTACCCACCCCTGTTTCGGGCGTAGCGATCAGGCCGTGACGGTCTGTAGGATGGTGTTGAAGACGCTGGTGCCCGGTTTGAGGCGAGCGGTATCGACGACGTTGCGTATGTCGGCCTCACCCTCGGCGGCCCACATGGCACGATAGCCGTTGGTCACCTTGCGCTGGATCACCGAGGGCCGGAGGTCGCGCTCACAGGCGTTGTTGGTGGCCTCGACCTGGCCGGGCCAGTCGGCGAAGGTTAGGAGCTGATCGCGCGCTCGGCGCACCTTGTTCTGAAGTTCACGGGCCAAGTCGCAGGTGGTGGGTGCTGCCAGGATCGCGACCAGCCTGCCCGCCAGCGCGCGGCGCTTGGCGGCCAGGGTGGAGGCAGCCAGTTGTGAGATGCTGTCCGCCAACTCGAAGGCCGAGGCGAGCCAGAGCGTGAGCCGAAACGGCACGGGGTCGTCGCTCACTTCCAACACGTAGGCGACGTCGCGAGCCAGGTGCGCGAGGCAGGTCTGCTGGACTTGGCCATGGCCCTGCTGGGCCGAGTCGCGGTCCGACAGCCAGACTTCGGGCTGGTGGCCAGCCATCATCGCGTGCACGACCGCGGCGGCGCGGGTCGGGGCGGCGTGGTGCACCACGGCCTCCTTGCAGCGGAACACCCAGTGATAGGCGTTGCTGCCCTCAATCCGGACGCCTGTCTCGTCCGAGGCCACCACCTTGGCCTGCCGCAGGGCTGCGACGGCGTGCTCGCCCCTCGTCTTGCCATTCCATCCGGCTGCGCCGAATGGAACCTTCGGCAAGCCTCGCCCGGCCTGGAAGCAAGTCTGGGCGCGACGCAGCAGGTTCATCAGCCCGCCCTGGCTGATGGACAGGCCGAACAGGTCGGCCAGTGTCGCCTGCAGCCGCTCGTAGGACAGGCTCTGAAAGGTCTTGAGGTAGGTCGCCAGCGTGTGCAGGCGCGGGCCGAACGGCGTGCCTGTCGCGGCGGGCGGCGGCGCTGCCACGACCCGCGCCCCACAGCCGGGACACTGCACCGCCAAGCGTCGGTGGTGCTCGACGATTGGCTTGATCTCCGGCAGCTCAATCCGCTCGTGCACGCTCACCGCTTCGCTGGGCAGGTCGGGCGACAGCGCCCTGCGGCAGCACGGGCATTGCTGCGGGGCGTGATCGACGACGCGGTCCACCTCCCTGCTGAGCGCCCGACTATGGCCTTCATGTCCGGGCTTGGCACCTCCGGGGCGGGCTTGCTCGCGACGCGCTTTGCGGTCTGTGGACGGCGGCTTGGACGAGGTGCGCGAGGTCTTCTCCGGCCGCTGCAGCCGCAGCCCCAACTCGATCAGCTCGGCCTTGCTCAGGCGCTCCAGCTCGTCCCGCTGCATGCCCAAACTGCATCAGCAATGCCGCCCCGCCGCAAGGGGGGTGGGTAATTACCGATCGACAGCCAGCGCATGGTCATCCGCATCGACGCGGGCAAGGGGCGCAAGGACCGCTACGTCATGCTCTCGCCCAAGCTGCTCGACCTGCTGCGGGACCACTGGCGCGCGACCCGGCCCGGGGAGTGGCTGTTCCCGGGCGACCTGCCCGGCCGGCCGATCTCGACGGAGGCCGTCGCACGCGCCTGCCGGGCAGCGCGCGACCGCGCCGAGATCGCCAAGCCGGTCACGCCGCACACCCTGCGCCACGCCTTCGCCGTCCACCTGCTCGAAGCCGGTGCTGACCTGCGCACCATCCAGCTCCTGCTTGGCCACCGCAGCCTGAGCACGACGGCGCGCTACCTGCGCCTGGCGACCAACACGGTGTGCGCCACCGCCAGCCCGCTTGAGGCCTTGCAGGCGACCTGTCGCACCATAGCCGAGCCCGTTCCCGCTCCCGCCTGAGCCGGCGCGACGCGCCCCGTGCTGGAGGTGGCGGACATCTTCCGCCGCCACGGCCCGGCATACCGGCAGGCCCACGCCGATCACCTCGGCCGCACCGAGCGCCGCGTCATGGCGGCGATCGAGGCGTGCCGCACGCCGGCCCTGGGCGGCCATGTCGAGCGCTGCGCCGAGTGCGGCTTCTCGCGCCCCGCCTACAACTCCTGCCGCGACCGACACTGCCCGAAGTGCCAGGGCCTGGCACGCGCCGAGTGGCTTGAGGCGCGCCAGGCCGAGCTGCTGCCGGTGCCCTACTTCCACGTCGTGTTCACCGTGCCCGCGCCGGTCGCGGAACTCGCCTTCCACAACAAGGCGGCGGTCTACGGCATGCTGTTCCAGGCCGCGGCAGAGGCGCTGCGCGAGGTTGCCGGCGACCGCCGCTATCTCGGCGCCGAGATCGGCGCCATCGCGGTGCTGCACACCTGGGGGCAGGCGCTGCACCACCACCCGCACCTGCACTGCATCGTCCCCGGCGGTGGCATCGCGCCAGACCAGACCCGCTGGGTCGCGTGCCCGCCCGGCTTCTTCCTGCCCGTGCGCGTGCTCTCCCGCCGCTTCCGCGACCTGTTCGTGCGCGCGCTGCGCAGCGCCTCCGCCGCGGGCGCGCTGCGCTTCCCCGGCGCGCTCGCCAGCCTGGCTGAGCGCGCCGCCTTCGGTGCCCAGCTCGATCAGCTGGGCCAGATCGACTGGGTCGTCCACGCCAAGCCGCCGTTCGCCGGGCCCGAGCAGGTGCTCGGCTACCTCGGCCGCTACACCCATCGCGTCGCCCTCGCCAACAGCCGCCTGGTCGGCCTCAATGACGGCCAGGTCCGCTTCACCTGGAGGGACTACCGCCAGGGCGGCACGACCAAGGTGATGACGCTGGCGGCCGACGAGTTCATCCGCCGCTTCCTCCAACACACGTTGCCTGACGGCTTTCACCACATCCGCCACATCGGCTTTCTCGCCAACCGCCATCGCGCCCGCAAGCTGGCCCTCTGCCGTGCCCTGCTCGCCGCGCCGCCGCTGGAGCCGCGTCCACCGCGCCGCTGGCAGGAGCGCCTGCGCGAGCTCAGCGGCCAGGACGTCGAGGTCTGCCCCTGCTGCGGCGGCCGGATGCTGACCTATGGCACGATCCGGCCGCAACCGCCGCCGCGACCAGCCATGTGGTGCGACAGCTCATGATGCCGCGTCAGTCGATCCCGATCCGCTCCGTCGCGTCCTGTCACGCCGACCTCGGTGGAGGTCAGCGCGTCCCGCAAGGTGTCTCGTCGCTCGCGAACATGGGCACGCAGGCCCCTGACCTGTGCCACGATGCCACGCCACTGGTTGGCAGCGCACCGGAGCACGCCATCGCGCCCGCCATCGCGCCTATACGAGCGCGACGACTGGCGGCAGTTCGTGCGTGCTCATCGGCTGGTCGGCACCAGGAATCCCCATAGCCGTCCGGAGGCTGACGGTTCAGTCCAACACGTTTTTGGCTTACCGGCGCGGTTCCCACCCGCCAGCGTCCACGGCAACGCTTGTGCGCCGCGCCGCCAAACCAAAAACGCTCTTCGTTATGTTGCGCTGACTTCTGCCGGAGGTCAAAAAGGGGCTGCCTCGCCCGACACGAGGCGACGACGCGGCTTGCCATAAAATCGCTTCGGCGGCGCGGCCGACTGTAATACCAGCGGCCGTATCCAATGACCGGTTTCGACCCATTGCGGACTCAACGGCGTTGGCGACTGCGCCAGTTCGCGCCATTGTCGTTCGAGCCGGATTTGTGGACGCGCTTCGAAAGCCAGACCCCGACGAGCCCCGGATGAACCTAGAGCCCAGCCACGACTTGACGCCCCTGGAGATCGACGCGGTCGAGGATCGGCTCTATGAGCATAACCGTGCGGCGACTGGGCGCGACGACGGCGAAGGTCTGGGTTTCGTAATCCGAGACGAGGCCGGTCGGATGGTGGGCGCCGCCGCCGGCTACACTTGGGCCGGAATATCCGAAATCAAGCAAATGTGGGTGGACGAGGCTTGTCGAGGTCGAGGCTATGGCCGCGCGCTGCTTGACGCGATGGTGGGCGAAGCACGCCGTCGGGGCGTCCTGCGCATCTGGGTAGCCAGCTACGATTTCCAGGCACCCGGATTGTACGAGCGAGCAGGCTTCAAGCGCGTGGCCGAGTTCGAAGGCTGGCCAGAGGGCCACGTCAATGTGATCTTGTGTAAGACTCTGGGTGGGGTTGAAGGCCACGTTCATGCGCGCGCCTAGGGGCTTTCG
Organism: uncultured Pseudomonadota bacterium; assembly: GCA_963818725.1. Taxonomy (GTDB): domain Bacteria; phylum Pseudomonadota; class Alphaproteobacteria; order Acetobacterales; family Acetobacteraceae; genus DATFDN01. Next base: position 351,664 of record CAWFTU010000003.1, read on the forward strand.
GCGCTCGGCAGTGTCCGCTCCCCATCAGAAGCGGCAATGCCGCTCCAGCCCTATGGAGGACTGGCGCCGCGTCGCGCCCCTCTACGATCGCTGCACTCGCACCTTCTTCTCGGACGTCCTGATCGCTGCCACGGCCGCCTTTGGCTCGGACGACGGTCCTGGGCTTAGGTCTACGTCTTTTTCAGCAGCGGGCAGGTGCTCTGTGATAGAGGCTGGGCCGCCTCCTCGGCAGGAATCCGCCGCCGGACCTTGTAGTAGTCCCACGGCGTCTTGGATTCGTTCGGCGCCTTGACCTCGACCAGTAGGAAGTCATGGAGCAGGCGGCCATCCTCGCGGATGCGGCCGTGGGCGAAGAAGTCGTCAACGGGCATCGCGTGCATCTTCGCCGCGACCGCCGCGCCGTCATCGGTGCCCGCCGCCCTCATCGCGTTCAGGTAGTGGCTCACCGCCGAGTAGGTCCCCGCCTGCACCATCCCCGGCATCCGGCCGGTGCGTTGGAAGAACCGCCTGGACCAGTCGCGCGTCTGGTCGTTGAGGTCCCAGTAGAACGCCGTCGTGCAGACGAGCCCCTGCGCTGTCGCGAGGCCAAGCGCGTGCACGATGCTGATCACGATGACCATGCCCGCCAGCCTCTGCCCGCCGCGAACGATGCCGAACTCGGCGGCCTGCTTGATCGCGTTGGTCGTGTCGTCCCCGCCGTTGGCCAGGCCAATGATCTGGGCCTTCGAGGCCTGCGCCTGGACGAGGTAGGAGGAGAAGTCCGACGCGCTGAGCGGGTGGCGCGCCTCGCCGAGCACCTCGCCGCCGTCCGCCGAGACCATCGCCCGCAGGTCGCGCGCCATCTGGTGGCCGAAGGCATAGTCGGCGACGAGCAGGAACCAGGTCTTGCCGCCCTCGGCGAGGAGCGCCCTGGCGGTGCCGGCGGCCTGGGAATAGGTGTCGAACACCCAGTGGAAGCCGGTCGGCGAGCAGTTCTCGTTGGTCAGGCGGGTGGTCGCCGGGCCGGTCAGGAGCGTGACCTTGCCGCGCTCGCGGGCGAGCTGCTGCACCGCGAGCGCGACGGCCGAGTTGGTGAGGTCGGCGACGGCCGTCACGCCCTGCTGGTCGAACCGCGCGCGCTATCGCCATCGCGACGTCCGGCTTGTTCTGGTGGTCCGCGTCGATGACCTCGACGGGCCGCCCGAGCACCTGGCCGCCAAAGTCCTCGACGGCCATCCGCGCCGCCACGACGGAGGCCCGTCCGCCAAAATCGGCGTAGAGGCCCGACTGGTCGTTCAGCACCCCGATCCGGATGGGCGGGCGCTGCGCGCGGGCGGCCCTCGCGAGGGTGGCCGCGAGCGGCGCGGAGCCGATGAGCGTGCGACGGGGTATTGAGCGTACGCCTTTTGGCATCGCTACCTCCCTGGGCCGGCACTCCCTCCAAAGGCGAGCGTGGACAATTGGGGAGGACCGCCTGCCGCCGTGCCGGCGCCCGGGTCTCGGCCCTCCGGACACGGGGGCAACACTCGACAGCGGGGATATTGGACCCGATCGCGAGGGTGGTCCAACCTTGCGGAGAGGCGCGTGCGGGGCATCCGCCGCCTTCGCCGCAGTCATCTTCTGCCGCGCCGCCTCGTACGTCGCCAACAGATGCGGAATGGACTTCAAGAGAGAGGAGGCTGGAGGAAATTGAGCGGCTGAGTTCAGCTACCGAGGTCCGCTCCCCACCAGAAGCGGTCATCAAACTGGCCGATTGATATAATACCAGCCCGCGGCGGCCTACTCGAATACTACCGGCGCCTTGGGCGGCGGCGGAGGCGGCGGCGGCGGCACGACGCGAACCGCGCGCCCGGCCGCGATGTGCCGCTCGGCCTCCTCGGGCGGCATCGCGCGAACGTCGTCGGCGGTTAACCAGTGTCTTGTTTTTTCGCTTTGGAACATCTGGCGCGCTCGCACTTCAACCCATTCGGCGGGCGCTGGCCTGTCATCGGGCGGAACGCGCCAAGGGTCCGCCCACACTGCCGCGTCACGCTCGACCAAGTCCAACGCGTCGGAAGTGGTGATGTCCTGCGGCACGCGAAGGCGGTCGAACGGTTGCCGGTCCGGCGTGGTTCAGAAAGTGCCATTCCCAGGTAACACCGGAAATCGATAGAGCTTTAATGGTAAAGGGATTTCTCGTTTTGGGTGTTACCCTGATTTGAACCACGCCCTGAGAAGGATCTGTCGAGCTGGCGCAACTCGCCGCTGAGGCCACTGATCGAGGAACTCGCCACCTCCCTCGACGAGGATGCGCGCGCGGAAATCCAGGAGCAGGTCAACCAGGCGCAGGCCGAACTGGTGAGCCACGACGAAGTGGTCGCCACGGCAGAGCGCATCAACGAGCGACTGATCGCTATTGCTGGCGGGCAGCATGCCGTGCTGCTGACGCTTGGCTTGGCCCCGACGAGGGTCGACGCGCTACTGCGGAGCCTGCGTCTGCTGATCGACAATGGCGCGCGCGGCATTCCGGATGCCAGCCTTGGCACCGCCAATCTGATCTTTTTGGCGCTCAAGAGCCTGGAACTCGATCGCCTCGTGGCGGACGGTGAACGAGACCATACGTTCTTCGTCGTCGAGGAGCCGGAGGCCCATCTCCACCCGCACGTCCAGCGTCTCGTCTATCGCTATTTCCTCGACAGCGGCGGAGACGACGATGAGGACACGCCGCCGCTCACGACAATCCTGACGACGCACTCGCCGCATATCGCAAGCGTGACTCCGATCCGTTCCATCGTGCTGCTCCGTCACGACGCAGCGGCGAATGCGACGATCGCAGTCTCGACGGCCACGGCGCCGCTCAGCGAGCGCGACGAGGCGGACCTCCAACGCTACATCGACGTGAGCCGCGGCGAGATCTTCTTTGCCCGAGGCGTGATCTTGGTCGAAGGCGACGCCGAGCGGTTCCTGGTGCCCGCCTTTGCCGAGGCGCTGGATATTCCTCTCGACATGTTGGGTATTACCGTCTGCTCGGTCGGCGGCACGAATTTTACGCCTTATGTCAAGCTGCTGGGGCCGCAGGGACTGAACATCCCGCACGTCATCCTGACAGATCGCGATCCGAACGGGGCGAGTCCACCGCGCGTTCGGCGGCGACTCATCAACGTGCTGCAGTTGCGGGAGGAGGGCGTTAACTACCGGCGTCTGGATGCAGATGCCGTGGTCGCCCGCGCCGAGCCGTTCGGCTACTTCGTCAATAGCAACACGCTAAAGCCGGAGCTGTTTACCGGCGGACTCGCCGAGGCCATGCAGGAGGTGATTGCGGAGGAGCTTTCGATCGGCAACGATACGCGGGATGAGCTGCAAGGATGGGTGGACGACCCTGACACGCTCGATGAGGACGCGCTGATCGCGCTCATCGAACGGGTCGGCAAGGGGCGGTTCGCCCAGGCGCTCGCTCCTAGCGTGACCGACGACACCTGCCCGGACTACATCCGGCAGGCGCTGCAGCACATCCGCGATGCCGTTGCGTAGCGTCAGTGCGGCATATCTCGCCCAAGCGGCCGATCTTGCCGGCAATCCGGGTCAGCAGGCGGCCTACAACTCCACAGGCAACTGCGTGGTGCTGGCCGGACCCGGCAGCGGCAAGACCAAGACATTGATGCTCAAGCTTGCCCGTATCATGGCTGAGGACGTGCGCGTGCCACGAGGAGCGGCGTGCATCACCTACAGTCAGGAATGCGCACGCGAGCTGACGCGTCGACTGGATCGACTGGGTCTGCGCGAGGCACCCAATCTCTTCATCGGCACGGTGCATGGTTTCTGCCTGAGGCATCTTCTCATGCCATATAGCCGGCTCGCGGATCTACCGGTGCCGTTCCCGCTCACCGTCGCCACGCAACGGCAGAGCGACCAGGCGATGAAGCGCATTGGCGACCGCCTGTTCGGCGTTGGCCACCCCAACAAGGCCATGGACCTTGGACGGCATCGACGGTCCGTCCTCGACAGGACGTCGGCCGCCTGGACCAGCGAAGAAGAACTCGCCACCTGGGCAGCGGGATATGAAGCCGAACTGCGCCGGCTGGGTCTCATCGACTTCGATGATCTTGTGATTTTCGGACAGCGTCTGGTCTCGGAGTATGACTGGGTGCTCCCGCTACTTCAGGCGAAATTTCCGGTGCTCGCGGTCGATGAGTGTCAGGACCTCGGCGTCGCGCTGCATCGCATCGTTAAGCGCGTCGCCTTCGATGGCGGAGTCCGGCTCTTCGCGGTGGGAGACCCCGACCAGTCGATTTACGGCTTCACCGGCACCGACGGAGCCCTGCTGCAGGAGCTTTCTGAGCGGGAGGATGTCGAGCGAGTTCAACTCCAGCTCAACTATCGCTCGGCGTCGCGTATCGTCAGCGCGTCCGAAATGGCGCTCGGCGAGGTCCGTGGCTATCAGTCCAATGACCCGGACCGGCAGGCGGTCATCGAATTCGTTCAGTGCGCGGATGGCCTGGAGGGGCAGGCTGCGCACGCTGTCGCCGAGATCATCCCCGCAGCGCTCGCGGCCAAGCCCGGACGCGCCCTCGGTGACATCGCTATCCTCTATCGGGACTATCGGGCCGGCGACGTCGTGGCGGAAGCCGTCGCTGGTGCAGGCTTCGATTTTGTCCGCGTTGACACCGCGGCGCCTTACCGCAAAGTAGCGCTCACGAGCTGGATCGAGGATTGCGCGGCATGGTGCGCCGGTGGCTGGCGCGAGGCCCGGCCGCAGTTGCGTGGTCTGCTGGATCGCTGGCTCGGTTTTTATCGCGCGCGCATCTCCGAAGCGCAGGCGCGGGATGAATCCCAGCGGCTGACGCAGCTTCTGTGGTCCCTTCGCGTCGAGGAAGGACTCGCTAGGACTTTCGTGGCGGGGGTGCGGGAAGGAATTCTTGACGCGCTGATGGCCGCCGAGCCGGGTCTTGCTGATCAGCGTGAACAGGTGGATCGTATGTCGGCGGCTTTGGCAGCCGGGGGACCGCTCGCCGATCTCGACCTTGCGAGCCTTGGCGGCCGCGATGGCTCTCCGCTGCATCTGAACTTATTGACGCTGCACTCCGCGAAGGGGTGCGAGTACGACGTGGTAATCATGGTCGGACTCGATCTCGGGAGTTTGCCTTGGCGCAACGAGTTGCCGGCGGCCCGCCGCGAGAGCCGACGTCTATTTTATGTCGGCCTTACGCGCGCCCGCGACGAGATCCACATGCTCTATTCGGGCTACGTCGACACGCGCGGCGGCAGAATGCGTTGGGGGCGCTCTCCATTTCTGGATGAACTTGAAGCGCGAATGCAGGAGGCCGAGGGCGAATAGTCGATGATGCCGTTTCGTGAAGCTCAGGCGGTCGAAGACCTGGCAGACCTCCTCTACGATTTCCTTCCCGGGAGCGGAAACAACCGGACCGCGTTTCCGCTTGCTGCTGCGCAGGCTGGCGTCGGTGATCTGTGGATCCCCGGCAGCAAGCGGCCAGCGATTGTTCAGCTCTTGACCGCGACGCTGGAACAGCGCAGGTCGTGCTTTACGAAATTGATCGTGGCGATCGTCCGCCAGGCGATGACTTACCGGCGTGGGAAGGACAATCCCCTCAGTCGCGAGGAGATTGATCGGCTTAACAGCCTTCTTCCCGGCGTGCAATTCAAGATTCCAGAGCTGCTCGATCCGAGTTTCCTCGGCAGCTTCGGCTCGCCGAAGGCGGCAGAGCCTGTGCCGCAGGCGTCGTCGACGCTGAGCGCGGAGAAGGCACAGGAGCTCGCCGCGCTCCTCATCGAGATCACTAAGCTCGATCCGCAGGCACGAGGCTTACGCTTCGAGGGCTTTCTCAACGAGCTGTTCGCCGGCTTCGGGCTCGCGCCACGTGGCTCTTTCCGGCTCGTCGGCGAGCAGATCGACGGCAGTTTCAAGCTGCACGGTCAGACCTACCTGGTTGAAGCGAAATGGCACGGGCCTCAGATTGGCTTTGCCGACCTGATGACCTTTTCGGGCAAGGTCGGCGGGAAGGCGTCCTGGTCGCGGGGCTTGTTCGTCAGCAATTCGGGCTTCACGGCCGAGGGGCTGGAAGCGTTCTCGCGCGGACGACAGACCAACCTCATATGCGCTGACGGGCTCGAGCTTTATGAGGTGCTCTCACGCAAAGTCTCATTGATCACGGTTTTGGAAGCCAAAGAACGCCGAGCCGCCGAGACTAACCCCAATGCTGTTCACTTTGGGTATCGAGGGGCGTAGCCTCTCTACTCGGTGATGCGGGATTGGCAGCGATGGCCGGTATTCCTGCCGGCCTGCCGGCCGGTGTCCGCCTGAGCGACCACATCAGCCTTGGCGTGATCGCGCGGGCGGTGCCGCCCGAGCGGGTGCCGAGGTGCTGGCCGAGACCGGCAAGACGAGCGAGCGCGAGCGCGACCTGCCGGCGCAGGTGATGGTCTACTACGCCATTGCCCTGGCGCTCTACATGGGCTCCAGCACGCGCGAGGTGCTGCGCTGTCTGTTGGAGGGCTTGCGCTGGCTCTGGGGCGCCGAGGCGGTCAAGGTGGCGGGCAAGAGCGGCATCTCGCAGGCGCGCAGCCGTTTGGGCGCGGCGCCGCTGCACCGGCTCTACGAGCAGGTGGTGCAACCGATCGCGACCCGGGCCAGCAAGGGAGCGTGGTATCGGCGATGGCGGCTGGTCAGCCTGGACGGCTCCTGCCTGGATGTCGCCGACACCGCGGCGAACCGCGCCGCTTTCGGCTGCCCGGGGGCGAGCCGTGGCGAGAGCGCGTTCCCGCAACTGCGCTTCGTCGCTCTGGTGGAGAACGGCACGCACGTGCTGTTCGGCGCCCGCCCGGGCCGCTATGCGGAAAGCGAGACGGCGCTGGCCTGTGTGGTGCTGGCGGCACTTCGGCCCGGCATGCTGTGCCTGGCTGACCGGCAGTTCTTCGGCTATGCGCTCTGGCAGGCGGCGATGGCCACCGGCGCCGACCTGCTCTGGCGGGGGAAGCACAATCTGCGGCTGCCGCGCGAAGCCGTGCTGGCCGATGGCTCTTACCTGACGACGGTCTACCCCAGCGACAAGGACCGGCGGCATCGCACCCGCGGCATCCGGGTGCGCGTGATCGAATATCGGCTCGAGGGGATCGGCAACACCGAGCCGCTCTATCGGCTCCTGACCACCCTCCTCGACCCGCTGCAGGCGCCCGCGGCGGAACTGGCCGCGCTCTATCACGAGCGCTGGGAAATCGAAGGCGCCTTGGCTGAGTTGAAGACGCAGCTGCGCGGGGCACGGACGGTGCTGCGCAGCAAGACCCCAGACCTGGTGCGGCAGGAGTTTTGGGGCCTGCTGCTGGCGCACTTCGCCGTGCGCGGGCTGATGCACGAAGCGGCCTTGAAGGCCGACGAGGACCCGGACCGGCTCTCCTTCTCGCACGCCGTGCGCGTGGTCCGCCGCAAGCTGCCGCTGTTCACAGCGCTTCCCCCCTCAGGGCAGGCGCGCTCTGCACGAGACCGTGCTGGGGGAGATCCTGGAGGAGCGCGCCGTGAGCGGCCGAGGCCGGCAGGTGCCGCGCGGCGTCAAACGCAAGATGAGCAACTATCCGCTGCGCCCCCGCATCGCGCAGCCGACCACCCGCATCGACTTCACTGCCGCCATCCGGATCGCAAAGTGAACAGCATTGAGACTAACCCGCATTTCTCATACGGGCGAGCGCTTGTCGTTTGAATGGCGCTCCGCCGGCGTGCATTCGTGAAGTGAGGCGGGGCGGGCGCTATGGGCGCGAGGCTCGGCGAGACCGCGCCGGCGCCGCCCGGCGGGCAGCGTGGGTGCGGGGTGTGATGTCGGCTGTGCGCTGGCTGGTTCGTGTCAGGCAGTGGCGTTTCTGAGCATGGCGTGGGCCAGGCGAACTCGTGCTGATAGGGACAGGCCGAGGCCATCGCCGCCTTGATCCGCCGCACGCTGACCCGCACCAGGGCGCCGATCTTCAGCAGCTTGAGCCGGATGGTGCCGCAGGTCGCTCGGGCGAATTGCGTGTGCGCCAGACCGATGCGCCGCAAGGCGCAGAGCAGCACATAGGCCATGGACGCGAACCACAAGCGGAGCTGGTTGGCGCGCATCGTCGCCGCCGAGGTCCGGTCGGCGAACAGGTCGAGCTGGCATTCCTTGATGCGGTTCTCCATCTCGCCGCGCGCGCAGTAGACCCGCTCGTAGAGATGCCGCCCGCCGACTTCGGCCGGCTTGAGCGAGGTGACGACAAACCGGGGATTGGCCTCGCCGCCGGTCACCTCGGCCTTGCCGATGACCCGGCGTTGGCGGCTCCAACTGTCCAGCGTCGACCACGTAAAATCCCGGAAGCACCGCGCCGGCCTGCCGGTCCGCAAGCTCTCAATCGACGCGGTCAGCAGTTCGGGCTTGATCGCCTCCTCCAGCCGGTCGTTGCGGGCCAGACCGAACACATAGTCCACCCGGTTGGCCTCGCACCAGGCCATCAGCGCCTCGCGGGCAAAGCCGGAATCGCCGCGCAGCAGGATGCACACGCGTGGCCAGCGCCGGCGGATTTGCGCGACCAATCGGGCAACCTCCTCGACCGCGCCGGCCGAACCGTCGATGTTCGAGCGCCGCAGCTTGGCCGCCAGCAGATGACGGCCGCAGAAGACGTAGAGCGGCAGGTAACAGTAGCAGTCGTAATAGCCGTGGAAGAAGCGGCCTTCCTGATTCCCGTGCAGCGGATCATCGGTGGCGTCGAGATCGAGCGTGATCTGCGCCGGCGCGCGCCGATGCGCCTCCAGGAACAGATCCACCAACAACCGCTCGATCGCCGCCGGATCGTGGCTGATTTTGTGATAACGCGTCGGCTCGGCGCGGCCCAGCTCCAGCCGGTTCAGGGTCGATTTCCCGGCCAGCGGCGCGCAATCCGGCCGCCGCGCCGCCAGCTTCCCCGCCAGCACGGCCAGGACCGGATCGTGCCGCAGCTGGTCGTGGTCGACCAGATCCTCGTAGCCCAGCGCGATCCCGAACACGCGCTGCATCAGCAACGCCTCGATCGCGTGCTCCACCAGCTCCGGCGCCCGCTGGTCGCCGAAGCAGGAAGCGAAGCGTTCGATCAAGCCGATCGCCCGGTCGGTCGCCCCGAGCAGCAGGGCGCCGGCATCTGAGGTGATCACGCCACCATCGAAGGCCGCCACCACGGCACGCTCCTCCACGGGTGCAAAATCGAACAGCGGAGGTTTACACTCTGTGGGCATCGGGGAGTTCCTCCGTTCAGCGCTAAGACTTTGTCACAGAAGAACTTTCGCCGATTCGGAACCCCGATGCACCTACTCAGTGTGAGAAATACGGGCTCTTATGTCCGTCGTGTCAAGACAATGGCGTGTTAAAAACTCCCGCATCTGCAGGCTATACCTGTGCTGTTCGGCGCTCGATGTGGACGGCAGGCAGCATGGACGACGGTTGATCTGGCTCTTATCCGCGGGTCAATGCCGCATGACCAAGGTTCGTCGTGGGGCTTCCTCTGTCTAGCGAACGTGCGTCAGCCGAGGCCTGCTCCAACCCGGATCGAGGGTTCCCCAACCTCCCCAGCCTGCCGTCCGCACTGAGCGCCGAAATCTGCGGCTTCCGTTCTCCTCTCCGGTTACCCGTTGCACCATCGTTCGCGTCTGCACTAGGCGAACTTCGGTTCGACCATCCGCGCAATCGCCCAGATGAACCCGACCAGCTCGCGTGCGACCGCGACAATCGCCGTGGGCGCCGACTTGCCGCGCGCGATGAGTGCGCGATAGCGCGCCGACAAGCGGACCTGCGCCTTCCAGGCCACGGCACGGATCGGCTCCGGCAGGCCCTTCAGCCGGTCACGGATGATTTGTGTGATCCGCGCCGGAAAGCGGTATGTCCAGGCGGCCTCGACCAAGCTGGTGCGGGCAAGCCCGTTGCCGGTCTTGGTGATCGCGCCACGCCTGACAGTGGCGCCGCTCGAATGTTCCGATGGGCTCAAACCGAGATAAGCCATCAACTGACGCGGGCTGGCGAACCGTTCGAAGCTGCCGATCTCGGCAACCAGCACGGCGGCCGTGATCAGCGAGACGCCGCGCAAGGCCTGTAGCGCCTGCACGACGGGAGCCAGCGACCACTGCGGCACCAGCTCGCCGATGGCCCGCTTCAATCGCTCGCACAGCTCCTCCGCGCGTTCGATCCGATGCAGCATCTCCTCCAAGGCAAGATGCTGAGCCGGATGCGTGAACTTCAACTCGCCCAGCCAGCGGCGATGCGCCCTTGTCCAGTGCCCGAATGGCGAGATTTGTTCGTGGCGCAGCAGGAAGCTCAGCAGATGCTGGCGCGTCTTTCGCAGGTCGCGTATCGCCTGCGAGCGCAGCCGCACCAGATCGCGCATCGCTTCATGCGCCTGGTCCGGCACCCAGACTTCTGTCAGCTGTCCGGCCCGCAGCGTCTGCGCCAGCATCATGGCGTCGCGCCGGTCCGTCTTCACCTTGTCGCCCGCTTTGCGCGGGATCAGCGACGGTGCCACGACGTCGCAGCGATGACCGAGCCTGGCCAGATGCCGCTGCACATTGTATCCGCATGGACCGGCCTCGTAGCAGGCATGAAGGCGTCGCCCTTCCTTGGAGAGCTTCTTACAAAGCGCCCGGATCGCGTCCGGCCTGTTCTCGATGGTTCCGTAGAACCAAACCTCCGCTCCTGCTGTCGCCTCCACGATCGCCACCGAAATCGTCTTCTTGTGGACGTCCAACCCCAGAAACAGCGTATTCTCCATCACGGTCCGCCTCCAGTGTCTGGGGACAGGCTCGGTCCCCGAGCAACCCCCGTTGCGTTGCAAGCGCCTTACTCGACACTTCGAGGCGGGCCACCTCAAGTTTGTGGCAGCCTCGGCGGACATGATGGTCTAGCTCCTTGGCCCTGCGCAACGCCGCCGCGATCTGGCGACGGCCGCTTTTGATATAAGGGGCTTGGTGCTCTCCCGCTTCCTCTGTTCCGGTCGATACTCTTGGTTCCATGAGATAGTGTCCACTTTGAATCATCGTGGACACTATGTGACGCGCGATATCACGCTCCGTGAGCCCACCCTGGACAAATATCCCTACTATTAAAGCTGATTCCTAGGCGGGGCAGACTGTACGCGTACCTTCGTCATCGTCCGCTCCGCCTATCGCGGAGCGGCCAGACCTCCAACTAAGCCGACGGTCCCAGATTCGGGGTCCACTTCAGCTTGCGGACGCACCACTAACCGAGCTCATCCAACAGCGTCTTCGCCCCCATTAGACCGGCCGTGTTGAACCCTTCGGTGAACCAGCTATAGACCGGAGCCAGCATATCGACGGCCCTATGGCGCTCGCCCTTACCGGCCAGCACGCGCGCGAACGTCGTGGCTGTGTGAAGTTCAAACAAATGAGCTCTTTGCCAGCGGGCTGTGTTCAGTGATCTTGTCAGGCACTCTTCGACGATCTCGGGCGCGGCCTGCTCACGTTGCAGCAGCAAACCCTCCAACCGGTCGATTTCCGCGGCGAGGTAGTCCTCGCCATAGCCCGCTTGATGGGCGCGCGCGGCATCCAAGTGGACGCGCGCCGCGGTGGTCTGGCCCCGCCGGAGGAGGCTGTCCGCAAGATGGACATGACAATGCGTGGTGTGAAGCATGGCCCCGGTGTCGGCCCACCGCCTTATACCGAAGCCGTTAGCCTTTGAGCGAGGGCAGCCAGGCGTATCCGGTGACCGCCCTGATGAACGCCGGGTCTGCCTGGACGCGGTTCCAGGCTGCGCAGCAGGCATCGACGATGGCGTCGTAGTTTTTGAACACCTGCAAGGCGAAGAAGCGCCGCCGCATTTCATGCCAGAGCGCCTCTGCCGGGTTCAACTCCGGCGAGTAGGGTGGCAAGGGCACGAGCGTGATGGTGGCGGGCACGACCAGGCCGGGTTCGGAGTGCCAGCCCGCCCCGTCGAGCACGAGGGCGGCGTGCGCGCCGGGGGCGACGTGCTGGCTGATCTCGGCCAGGTGCTGGTTCGTCGCCCACAGACTGACGCGCGGCAGCACAAGGGCGGCGCCAGTGCCCCGCTCGGGGCAGACAGCACCGAACAGATAAGCGGAGCTGAACCGCAGGTCGCGTCGGCGCACGGCACGCTGGCCGCGCAGACCCCAGACCCGGGTCAGCGTGCCCTTCTGGCCGACACGCATCTCATCCTGGAACCACAGCTCGATGCGCGCGGCCGCGGGATGCGCGGCGGCGAGCGTGGCGAGCATTGCCGGCAAATCCTTTTTTGAACGCCGCCTGGGCGGCGGCATCGGCCCGAGGGTGGCGGGGCCGCGGCACCAACCAGGAGCAGCCGATCGCGTGCAGCAGGCGCTGCATCCCCGAGCGGCTGTAGCGGACACCAAACGCGCGCTCGGCCACCCCGCAGATATCGGCCACCCGGAACGCGACGATGCCGTCGCGCTCGAGTTCGGCGCCGGCCGCCACCGTGGCGCGCAGCTGCGCTTGCTGCTCGGCCGACAGCTTCGCGGGCGGCCCGCTGCTCCACCGGTCCACCAGACCAGCGACCCCGTCCTGGTTGTAGCGCGTGATCCAGATGCGCAGCACGTTGCGGCTCATGCCGAACTGTCGGGCCGCACCGGTCCGGTCGAGCCCGTCCAGCAGTGCCGCGATCGCCAGCATGCGGATGCCCACACGGGGCCGGGTCTCTGCCCGCACCATCTTTCGCAGCGCCTCCGCGCTGTGCCGATCCGATATCGCCAGCCCCAGCACCACCGCCCCTCCTCCGACCACCAAGGAGAGCAAATCAGATCGTCACCGCGACAAGCAAGCCCGATGACCCAAAGGGCACTGGCTTCGGTATTACCCCCTGTAGCTGGACGTTCAGTCCCGCATCAAAGTCGCCGAGCTTGTGCATCGCCCAACCCATGCATCGCTCACCGAGAGCGATCCATTGCGGCAAGTGATGGTTTCGCGCTATGTCAATGGCCTCCGAGGCGCAACGCGCCGCCGCCGCCGCCTCATGGTTAAGTTGGAAAGTGTGGGCGGCGACGCCCAGTGCCCAGGCCAGGCTGTGTGGATTCTCTTCGCGACGCGCCTGGGCGACCGCCTCTTCGGCGAGCCGCGCTCCAGCCGCCGGAAAGCCGGCAATGACCCTCGCCTGCCCGCCATAGGCCCGGCAAACCATACCTGGATGCTCGCCGTAGACGGCAAATTCGCGATCCGCAATGGTGTCGGCGAGGGCGGCGCCACGGGCGAGGGTTTCATCGGCCGCGCAGAATTCGCCCGCCATCAACAGCGAGTAGCCCAACGCCCTGTGGGCCACGGCGCGCTTCGCCGGATCCCTCTCTTCCTCGGCCAGTCTGGCGAGATCCCGCGCGAGTGCGACCGTCTTCGGAACCGGCTGGCGCAGCAGGCAGGAGTTCCAGGCGAGGCGGCGGGCGGCGAACCGGCCCGGCGATCCGGGGAGCCTGTCCGAAAGCGCCTTCGCCCGGAGCGCGCACTCCTCGACCCGCAACGCCCCAAAGCCGTGGACGGCGATCAGGGGAACGGCGGAGTGGAGCGTGAGATCGAGCTCGCGGGCATCGCGCCGTTCGCTCGCCGGCAGCTTCCCGAGGAGATCGAGCGCCACGCCAAAATGGGCGTCTGCCTCGGTGTGGGCGGATCGGGCGAGGCTGCGCAGCCCGGCGAGGCGCCAGTAGTCGATCGCTCGATCGATCAGGCCCGCTTGCGTCAGATGGTGCGCCAAGAGCTCTGGCTGGGTGTCAGCGACCTCCGGGAAGCGCTCCTCAAGCGCCTCGCCGATGCGCGCGTGCAGCTCCTGTCGCTGGCCGCGCAGCAGGGTGCCGTACGCGGCGTCCCGGACGAGCGCGTGCTTGAAGGCGTAGACCGCGCCCGGCGGCGCACCCCGACGGAACGCCAGGCCGGATGCGACCAGTGTGTCGACGCCCTGTGCGAGTTGCGTCTCCGGCATCTTCGCGGCCGCAGCGAGCAGCGTGTGCGCGAACTCGCGGCCGATCACCGCGCCGACCTGCGCAACCTGCTTCGCCGCCGGAAGCCGGTCGAGCCGCGCGACCAGCGAGGCTTGCAGAGTGTCTGGGACCCTCAGCGGCGCGGCGTCGCTCTCCGACTGCTCCACATCCTCCAGAACAGCCTTGATCAGCTCCTCTATGAACAGCGGAATGCCATCAGCCTGCGTGACAACCCGCTCGAGCAGCGTGGGGGACAACGCCCGCTCACCCGTGACCCGCTCGGCCAGGTGCGCCGCCTGCCTTTGTGTCAGCCGCCTCAGTGTGACCAGGCTGGAGGCGGCGAGCCCGGCCCACGGTGGCTGGAACTCAGGGCGAAACGAGACAACCAGCAGAACCGGCAAGTTCGCCAGCAGGCCGATCGTCTTGTCCAGCAACTCGAGCGAGCTGGCGTCGGCCCAGTGGGCATCCTCGAACAGCATGAGAAGCGGCTGGCGGTGGGTGCGTTTCGTCAGCCCGCGGGTGAGGGCCTCGAAGGTCTTCTCCTTCTTGCGCTGCGGGTTGAGGTCGAGCGTTGGATAGCGCTCGTCCACCGGCACGGACAGCAGGTCGGCGATCAGCGCGACGTCCTCCGCAGACGTCCCCAGCGGGGCGAGGGCCGCCTCAAGCTTGCGCAACCGCCCTTGCATCGTTTCGCCGAGCGCAAACCGCAGGTCGCGCTCCCATCGCGTGACAATCGGGTAAAGCGCGCTGTCCCGGTGGTGGGGCGAGCAGAAATAGCGCAGGCTCTCGTGCGGCTCGCCGCCCAGCCGCTCTTCCAGCGCCGCGATCAGACGCGACTTGCCGATGCCGGGCTCGCCGGAGAGCAGCGCCAGTTGGCCCTCCCCGGACTTCGCCTGCCGCCAGCGCCGGAGCAACACCTCCAGCTCCTCGTCGCGGCCGATCAGCGGCGCCACCACATCGGCGTGCAGCGCCTCGAAGCGGCTCTCAACGGCTGCCTGCCCCATCACCCGCCAGGCCTCGACCGGCTCCCCGGCACCTTCCGGGGCGATCGGCGCGCAGGCGCGGAGCTCGAACAGCTCCCCCAGGAGCCGCCGCGTGCTCGCCGCGATCAGCACCGCATCCGGCTCGGCACGGGACGCCAGCCCAGCCGCGAGGTGGTCCGCCTCGCCAAGGGCGGCGGGCTGGCCAGAGCCACCGGACTGACCGCCCACCACCGCGAGCCCGGTGGCAACACCGACACGGATTTGCAGGCGCCCGCGTTGGCCGGTGTCGATCTGCTCTGTCGCGGCAGCCAGCCTCAATGCCGCGCGCACCGCGCGCTCCGCCTGGTGCTCGTCGGCCTGCGGATAGCCGAAATAGGCCAGGAGCCCGCCGCTCGGCAGCCGCACGACCGTGCCGCCCGCCTCGGTGATGACCGGTTCAGAGTGCTCGCGGAAAACGGTGAGCAGGTGCTGCAGGTCCTCGGGGTCGCGCCGCGCGGAGGAGAGCGCCGGCCCGCACGGGCCGCAGCGCAGGATGGTCAGCTGCCGCCGCTCGGGGGCGGCTAGCGATGCCGGCGACGCCGGCGTCGCCTCACTCTCGGCGGACACGGGCCCCGGCTTGATCGCGAACCGATACCCCATGCCGGGCACCGTGACGATCAGCTGCGGCGCGCCCGGCTCCGGCTCGATCTTGCGCCGCAGCCGCCCGACCAGCACGTCGACGCTGCGGTCAAAGGGCTCCGAGTGGCGGCTGGCGACCGCGTTGAGCAGATGATCGCGGCTGAGGGCGCGACCCGGCGCGGCGACGAAGGCGCGCAACAGCTCGAACTCCGAGCGCCGCAAGGCGACGTCCCGGCCCTTCGCGTCAACGAGGGTCCGCGCTGCCGGATCGAGCGTAAAGCCCTTGAACTGCAGCGGTGTTAAATCCGCGGTAGCCATTTCTCCTGGCTCCCGTCGACAACTGGCTGGGGAATCTCTCGCCGGTTCCTACACCGATCCCCCTGGGTGTCCATCCGGTGCCTTGAGAGGCCGGTTCCGGACAGACGCTAAGCGGTCCATCGCATCTGGGTTGGACCGCTGGAGTTTGCCTGGAATTTGCAGTGTCTTGGTGTGATCCAGATCACAGCGAACGAATGAACCGACATTCCCCAGATGGGCGGCTTATCCGCCCGTCTCGAAGGCAGCGTAAACGCCGTTCCAGGCACTCTAGCCGCAATGCTGTTCACTTTATCTGGCGGGAGTTGTAGACTGCTGGCTTGGTGACACGGGATCGGCAGCGATGGCCGGTGCTCCTGCCGGTCTTCCGGCCGGCGTCCGTCTGAGCGACCACATCAGTCTCGGGGTGATTGCTCGGGCGGTGCCGCCCGAGCGGGTGCGCCAGGTGCTGGCGGACACCGGCAAGGCGAGCGAGCGCGAGCGCGACCTGCCGGCGCAGGTGATGGTCTACTACGCCATCGCCTTGGCGCTCTATATGGGCTCGAGCACGCGCGAGGTGCTGCGCTGTCTGCTGGAAGGCTTGCGCTGGCTCTGGGGCGCCGAGGCGGTCAAGGTGGCGGGCAAGAGTGGGATCTCGCAGGCCCGGCGCCGCCTGGGCGAAGTGCCGCTGCGCCGGCTCTATGACGCGGTGGTGCGCCCCATCGCCACCCGTGCCACCAAGGGGGCGTGGTATCGACGGTGGCGGCTGGTCAGCCTGGACGGCTCGTGCCTGGACGTCGCCGACACGGAGGCGAACCGCGCCGCGTTTGGCGTGCCGGGAGCGAGCCGTGGCGCGAGCGCCTTCCCGCAACTGCGTTTCGTCGCTCTGGTCGAGAACGGCACGCACGTGCTGTTCGGCGCTCGGCTGGGCGGCTACGCCGAGGGCGAGACGACGCTGGCCCACGCCGTGCTGGCGGCGCTGCGGCCCGGCATGCTGTGCCTGGCCGACCGGCAGTTCTTCGGACACGCGCTCTGGCAGGCGGCGACGGCCACCGGCGCCGATCTGCTCTGGCGGGTGAAGCACAACCTGCGCCTGCCGCGGGCAGTGGTGTTGGCCGACGGCTCCTACCTGACGACGGTCTATCCCAGCGACAAGGACCGGCGGCACCGCACCGGCGGCGTCCGGGTGCGCGTGGTCGAGTACCGGCTGGAGGGCCTGGCCGAGGCCGAGTCGCTCTATCGGCTGGTGACCACCCTCCTCGATCCGGCCCAGGCGACCGCGGCGGAACTGGCCGCGCTCTATCACGAGCGCTGGGAGATTGAGGGTGCGTTCGCCGAACTGAAGACGCAGCTGCGCGGGGCGCAGGTCGTGCTGCGCAGCAAGACCCCGGAGTTGGTCGGGCAGGAGTTCTGGGGCTTGCTGCTGGCGCACTTCGCCGTGCGCGGGCTCATGCATGAAGCGGCCTTGAAGGCCGACGAGGACCCCGACCGCCTCTCCTTCGCGCACGCCGTGCGCGTGGTCCGCCGCAAGCTGCCGCTGTTCGCAGCCCTTCCCCCCTCGGGCCAGGCGCGCCCTGCATAGGGCGGTGCTGGAGGAGATCCTCGAAGAGCGCGCGGTGAGCGGCCGAGGCCGGCAGGTGCCGCGCGGGGTCACGCGCAAGATGAGCAGCTACCCGCTGCGGCCCCGCGCGCCGCAACCGACTACTCGCATCAACGTCGCTACTGCTATCCAGATCGTAAAGTGAACAGTATTGGGGCTAGCACCGAGGCCAACGACCAAAATAGCCAGAGAGCAATGGCGGGGCCGCGCCGGCCTGCGGTGGTGGGGGCGCCATGACCACGACCTTGTCTTCGGGTCCGGCCGCGAGCGCCGCGGCGTCCTCGACCGAGGCGAAGCCCAGGGCGCCGTTGGCGCTGACCACGATCAGGGGGACATGGCCCGGGTCGGAGGAGCCACCCTCTGCGGCGGTGCCGGCCTCGACGACCTCGAAGCGCCAGCCCTGCTCGTGCTTGCGCTCGAAGGCGGCGTAGTCCCAGGCCGGGTCGCCGAGGACCTTGCCGCGCCAGTCTCGGCTCAGCCCGCGGCGGCGGTCGAGCCGTCCCCTGTCGGACGGCGCCAGCTGGAACACGCGCTCGCGGCCCAGCTCGGGCGCGAGCCGGGTGCACACCAGGCCGTTGTAGATCGTGTTCGGGGTCGCGGCGATCAGGTAGTCCATCGCTTGCCCGGCGAACCCCTCCTCGCCGTCTTCGGACAGGATCTCCGCCTGCAGCACCAAAATCCCCCGCGCGCGGGCGGGGGCGAGCGCGCCGGGGTAGATGTCCACCAGCATCACGGGCACCCCGGCCCCGTGCAGCGCCGAGGCCAGGTCGGTGGTCCAGGGCGAGGCGCCGACGATGGCCAGCCCGGGCGCGCCGCCCAGCCGCAGGTTGAGGCGGCCGGCGAGCGGCGCGAGCGAGAAGCCGTGCAGGATCATGGTCGCGGCGATCAGGGCGAACACGGCCGGCATGACCAGCTCCGCCCCCGCGTAGCCGGCGGCTTGCAGCCGCAGCCCCGCCACGCCCGCCACGGCGGCGGCCACGATGCCGCGCGGCGCGATCCAGGCCGCCAGCGCCCGCTCCGGCCGCGTCAGGGCGCTGCGCGCTGTGGCGAGCAGGATCGCCAGGGGCCGGACCACCAGCAGCATGGCGGCCGTGAGCAGGACGACCGGCAGGGACAGCCGGGCGAGCACGGCGCGGTCCAGGTCGGCGGTGAGCACGATGAACAGCGCCGAGACCAGCATCACGACCAGCGCCTCCTTGAACCGGCGCAGCTCGGCCAGCCCGGGGACGCGCATGTTGGCCAGCGCCACCCCGAACAGGGTCGCCGCCATCAGCCCGGCCTCGGCCATGGCCAGGTTGGAGACGGCGTAGACGCCGAGCGCCAGCGCCAGCAGCACCGGCGTCTTCAGCACCTCCGGCACCTGGTCGCGCAGGAAGGCCCAGCGCACCAGCAGGGCCGCGCCCACGCCCAGCGCCGCCGCGGCCGCGAGCGCGCCCGCCAGCTCGAGGCCGAGCCGCCCGGCCTCGCCGCCGCCCACATGGCCCGCCACCAGGACCTCGAGCACCATGGTGGCGAGGATGGCGCCAACCGGGTCGTTGACGATCGCCTCCCACCTCAGGAGGGCGGCGGCGCGGGGCTGTAACCGGGTGTGGCGCAGCAGGGGGAGGACCACGGTCGGTCCCGTCACCACGGTGATGGCGCCGAACAGCGCTGCGGGTCCCCAGCCCATGCCGGCGATGAAGCGGGCCGCGGCCGTGCCCAGCGCGAAGCTGATCGGCAGGGCGATGGCCGTCAGCCGCAGCACGCCCTCGCCGGCGGCGTGCAGCTCGCGGACGTCGAGCGCGAGGCCGCCCTCGAACACGACGACGGCGACGGCGAGCCCGACCACCGGGCGCAGCGCGGCGCCGGCCGCGTGCGAGGGCGCCAGCAGCCCGAAGACGGGGCCCGCCAGCAGGCCCGCCCCGAACAGGAGCACGATGGCCGGCAGGCGGAAGCGCCAAGCCATCCACTGCGCGGCCACACCGCCCACGGCGATGCACAGCACGCCGACGGCGACATCCTGTTCCATACGGGTTCCTGTTCGGGGGGTGGGCCGGTCGGTCGGTGCACGAGGCGGGGCAGCGGCTCCGGGCGGCCCCCGTCCGCCCGGAGCCGCGAAGGGCTCGCCCACCCGAGGAACACCACGAAGGCGCCGGGGTTGCTCATCGCTGCCGACCCGACACGGACGCCGCCGCGGAAATCGGTCCGGACGGCGCGCCTTCGGAAGGGGGAATGGCTCCGACAATCGTCTGCCCTCCTGAATGCGGGACTCTGAGTCGCAGCCGAATGATTGACCGCGGTAAGGGCTGGGTTCTGTTGTCAGGTGCCCTGCCGCGACCCCGACATCCGCAAGCACCGGAACGAGGAATCTGCTCGCCCGCAAGCCCGGGGAGGCGTGTGGCTCAGACTGAAAACCACTCATTGGCCGACTTTCGCGCGCGGCAGGGGCACCGGGGGCCCCCAACGACGATTTCTCTGCCAGCCCTTGTGGGGGTGGGGTGGGGGTCTTCTTGCCGGCGGGCCGCGGTTTCACCTTCGGAGCGTCGGATCACGCGTGCCCGCGCCGGAAGACGGTGAGCACGCGGAAGCGGTGGTTGGTGCTCTTGACCATGCCGATCACCGCCTCCACCGCGAACGCGTCCTTGCGATACATCGGCAGCACCTGGTCGAGCCACGCCACGTGGGTGCCAGGCGCCAGACGCTGCAGGGCGCGCATCACGCTGTTCCGCTTCACCATGCTGGTCTGGTAGCGCTCGGCGTCCTCGACGCTGTAGGGCGGGTCGGCCAGCACGAGGTCGTAGGCCGCGAGCGGCACGGCTTCGAGCGTCTGCGCGTCGTCGACGTAGGTCGGCGCGAGGGCGGGGTTGATGTCCACCGTGTCGCCCGGCATCGCCGCGAGGTCGACCTTGCCGGAAAACAGGTGCAGCGCGCGCTGCTTGTCGGGGAACAGGGCGCGGACGCGCCGCAGGTAGCCGGCGGGGTAGCCGCCGTAGTAGGCGGACTTCACCCGGTAGTCGTTGCCCATGATCCAGGTGCCGACCGCGCGCCCGTCCGCGCCGAGGAAAAGGCTGCGCGGGAAGCCGGTCTGCTGGACGTAGTGGTCGATCCGCTCCTGCCAGTGCATGGCGCCCTCCGCTTCTGCGATGCGGCGGACCATGTCAGGAGGGGAACGAAAAGTACAGAGCGAGACTGCAACGTACAGTGGGGGTCAGCTATGCGCGGCGTACATGCCGGGGCAGCTGCCACCTCGCCTGGGCCGCTGCGGGAAGTCGTGACGGCAGCTGTGGCTCGCAATTGCCCACGCGCGTTCCGCGATCCCGGACGGGCGGCGCATGGTAAGGCGTCGCACAGCAGTCGTTGGGAGGGGAACGATGGCGACCCGCAAAGCGAGCTGGCTATCTTGCAGCGCGTTGGTGGCGCTGTCCGCCTGCACTGCGACGTGCCTGCCACCCGCGCCAGCCACCACATCGTCCATTGCCGGCCCACAGGCGCCCGGCACACTGGCGGCGACCTACGAGCGGAGCATCCGAGCCGCCGCCGTTCGCGAGCCCAGCTTCACGGTGCGCCTGCGCACCATCGGCCCCCAGCAAGCGCGTGTGGCCGTCGCCACCTTCACTGAGTGGGGCCTGCCCGCCTCGCCCACAGAGTGACCGATCTGGGTTTCGCTGCTCGACCAGCTTCGGGCGCTGTGCAACGGCGAGCCAGACGCTGTGCTGGCGATCCAGCAAGCCCTCGGACTGCCGCCGCAGGCCGCCCCCTCCAAGCCGGGGCGTCGGTGGCAGGTCGTCACCTTCGATGTGCCGCGTGACGCGCTGTTTCGGCCCTGCCCCGGGGGCACCGACATTGCCGCCCCGCGCTGCGCCGACACGCTCGACCAACATCTGGACGCCGCGACCGCCCGCTTCCTGCTCGATCAACTCTGGAGTTCCGACCGCGTCGGCTTCCACGCCGCCAACGGGGCGCCCGAATGGGGCTACCCGTTCACCGGCATGGGCTGGACCTACAATTGGGATCCGCAAGCCGCCTCGCCGGTGGGGGTTTCGGAGTTCGTGGTTCGGCAGGGCGCCGTGCTCTCCGCGCCCGCCGCAACGACGCCCGAGCGGTTCTGCAACGCCGCCAACAGCGCATGGCTCCGAACCGGGCAAGCGTTGAGATGGCGGAATCCTGGATAAACCGGCGTGGTTCAGAATCTGCTCGCTTGGGGTGACACAGGCGCGCGGAAGGCGCCGGCCTGTGAAGACCGGACAGCGACCGAACAGGCGTCCTATGGGGCGGCGACTAGCCTTCCCGCATCAGGCTCGCCGGGGCTGAAGCGGTCCCAGGCCGAGCAGGGTCAGCCAGTGCGGATGCGCTTGGCCGGTCATCAGCTCGCGCGGGCTCTTGCCCTGGCGCTCGGCATGGCGGCTGCGCAGGAAGCGGCGGTGGTTCAGAAAGAAGCGCAGCAGGTCCAGGTATGAGCCGCCGAGGTGCCGGTGCAAGGTGAAGTAGGTGCGCAGCCGCGCGTTCAGGTTCTCGACCAGCGCACTGCTGCGTGGCGTGTCCGCCATGGCCCGGCGCACGGCCGCGACCAGGGCGTGGAACGTGCCGCCCAGCTGCGCGCGTAGCCGGCTCCACCCCTGCCAATACGCGGGCGAGGTGGTGGGCAAGCGGTGCAGCAGGCACGCCTCACGCACCAGGGGCTCGGGGATGGCGTGGGCGTGCGCGATGTCGGCCAGCTTGGCGTCGAGCACGCCAGCAAAGGCGAGCAGGTGGTCGCGCTGGTTCTGCAGCGCGACGCGCACCGGGCGGATGCGCCGCGTGTCCTCGGGCTCGCGGGCGGCGAGCTCGGCGACGATGAAGTCGAACAGCTCGCGCCGGGTGGCCAGGTCCGGGCCGGCGAGAGCCAGAACGTCGTGGCGCAGCCAGTGCACGAGCGTGCGCACGTCGCAGGCCAGCCAGTTGGCTTGCGCCTCGCTCTGCCGGGCCAGCCTCAGCTGGACGGCACGCGCGTGGTCTGGACCGCGCTGGCCGACGCGGCCGGTCTTGGCCTGCAGCGCCTTGCGCCGCGACGCGGCGCCCTGGGCCAGTTGCTGCAGCGTGTTGGCCAGCTCCGCGCACTGGCGCTGGATGTGGAACACGTCGCCATGGCAGGGCGTCTCACCCCAGGCCGCCTTCTGCCCGGCGCGCAAGCCCTGCCCGGCATCGGCGATGGTGTGGTCGGGCCACAGTCCCTGCGCGGCGGCGTCGAGCAGGTGCACGCCCCAGGTGTCGGCGTCGCGGCGGTCCTCCGCGGCCAGGAGATAGCAGTAGGTCGATGCCGCATCGACGCCGGCCAGCACGGGTGTTGCACCCTGGAAGAGCTCGTCGTGCAAGCCCACCCGAATGCCCGACAGGTCCTGGCCCTGGTTGATCGCGCTCGCCTGCCGCGTGGCCGCCAGGAGCACGTCGTGGACGCAACCGATGCTGACGGCAACGCCCAGCAGATCGCGCACGAACTCGACGATGCCGCGATAGGAACTGCGGCCGATCAGCGCCAGCCCGACGATGACCTGGCGCAGCCAGGCCTTGGTCACCGCCAGCTCGAACAGCACCGCGCTGTCCGGCGTGGCGGACGCGAAGGCGCCATCGAGCGCAGCGCGAGCTTTGTGCGTCTGTTGGTAGATGAATTTGCGGCTGACCCCGTGCCGGGCGGCCAAGGCGCTGACCGTCTCCGAGCCGGCCAGCGCCTGAATGGCCAGCTCCGTGCGATCGCCCTCAGGCAGTCTTGCTGCCGCGCCATCACCTCGGCTCATACCCGCACCATCGCTGAAAGTATGAAGGTGCGATCACCCGTCTCAGCAGCGTCAACCCGGCTTCACGTGCGACCCGGTTTTGAACCACGCCGGGGCCGCTTTCGTAAACAGGATCTGTCCTCGCTTGCGCACTTGACGTGCGCCCCCATCAGCTTCCCACAGGGGGATGGCAACCGCCAGTTCCCGGCACCGCTGCCCGGGAGCTGGCGGTTGCCGATTGCGCCAAGGCTCCCAAGCCGGAGGCGCCCTGCGCGCGCTCGACCAGCGCCTTGAGCGAACTCGGCGCCCAGGCCGCGCCCCCGCCGGGCGGGCTGATCCGGGCGTCCTCGGCGAGGTGGCGCGCCACCTGCGCCAGCGTCGGCGGGCGATAGTCCTGGGGCGCGACGCCCCGCTCGGCGGCCTCGCGCCGGTGGCCGCGCAGGTAGCGCGCCACTGCCTCACCGGCACGCGCCGTCTCCGGCCGGCGGTGCGGCCGCGCATCGCCCACACGGGCCGGCGCGAGCAGGCCGGGCTCGGCCAGCCCCTCGGCGACCAGCAGCCGCACCGCGCGCACCAGCCGATCGCGGGTGAAGCGCGGCCGCCCCGGCGGCAGGGCCTGGTTCACCGCCGGCACAACCCGCTCCCAGGACGCGGCCGGGCGCAGCCGGCGCACGACGGGCAGCCACGCGTCGAGGCCCGCCAGCAGGCCGGCCAGCCGGGTCCGCCGCCGCCCCGCGACCAAGCGGCGCCGCGCCTCCGGATCTTTGGCCTTCAGGCCGGGGTTGCCGAGCGGCCTGCCCCGGCTCCGGGCCACCGCAAGACCCGCCCGGGTGCGCTCGGCGGCGTGGTTCAAATCAGGGTAACACCCAAAACGAGAAATCCCTTTACCATTAAAGCTCTATCGATTTCCGGTGTTACCTGGGAATGGCACTTTCTGAACCACGCCCTTCTCAGCATCGCGCAGTGCAACCTGCACGTCGAGCGGTAGCATCCGCCGCAGCGAAGGGCCGACGGACATCTCAGGATCGTCACCGCCGAAGATGACGTACTCATAGTCGGCCAGGCCCCCCGGATCGCATCCGAGATTGGCCTTTGGCTGAAAGCGGTACGTAAGCCTCGCGACCATCGGCGGGCCGGGATCGACTACGCAATCATTGAGGTGCGCCATCAACCGCGGGTCATCGGTGAAATCGGTCAGCTCGACGGCGATCTCGATTGTTTCGCCAAACTTGTCTTCCCCGAGGCCGTCCCAGAAATGCTCTAGCCCGAGCTGGCGATCGCGCTCAGACAGGCCTGGGTCGAGGATCAGTTGCAGGGCGCGGACGAAGTTGCTCTTGCCGACCTTGTTCTCACCGACGATGACGATGCTTTCGCCCGTCTCGACATCGAGATTTGAAAAATTGGCGAAGTTGCTGATCTTAATCCGTGAGATACGCATAGCTCTTAATAAGTCGCAAAAAAGCTCGCCGCCTTCTCGGGATTATACCCCCTGCGGTCATAGAGCTTCCTGATTACACATAAACCTCAGCCAATTTCAGGAGTTGGTAGGGCATAGGGGTGGTTCGGACGGCGGCCCATGTGAGACGCGGGATCATGGCGGCCAGATCGTATCGTCGGTTGAAGCGGTATTCGAATTCGGCGAGGTAGCGCGGAACATGCTTGCGGTTGATGGCACGGTAGGTGCCCGTGATGGCGGCCTTGATGTTGCCGAGCGCGGTGTTGGCCCATTTGAAGGCTGGCGTCCGAGCCGCTTTTGGTCCTGACCCGGTCTTGACGACTTGGTGCGCGCACCCGGCGTCTGCGACGCTGGCGAAACACTGAAGGCCATCGCTGACGACAGAGCAGTCTGGATCGAGGCTGCGCTTGGCGAACCCTGCGATCGAGGTTGCACAGAAGCTGGTGACCCGGCGCAGCTTCAGGCGAACCGGCTTTCCCTGGGTGGTCGTCTCGACAGCGGCGACGAACGGCGTCTTGCCAGGCGCCCCGCGGCCGCGCTTTCCGCCGGAGCGCTCGCCGCCGAGATGGGCGTCGTCGATCTCGATCCTGCCGCTCAGGCGCTTGGTCGCATCACGCTCAAGCATGACCTGCTTCAGCTTGTGTTTGACCTTCCAGGCGGTGGTCTGCGTCACCCCAAGGCGACGCCCCAGTTCGATGCTGGAGATGCCTTGCTTGGTCTGGGTCAGGCGATAGATCGCACGAAACCATAGCCGCAGCGGCAGATGGGTTGATGCAAAGATCGTCCCGGCAATCGGCGAGGTCTGCCGGCGGCACTTGGTGCACTGATAGAGATCGCGGGTCGTCACCAGACTATACTGCCTGCCGCCGCATACCGGGCACTCAAAGCCACGCGGCCAGCGTGACGCGATGACGATCGCCCGGCATTGCTCCTCGGTGCCGTACTGCTGTTCGAACGCGGGTTCGCTGAGACCCTTCTGGAACTGCACGACATTACGAGCCACTGCCACACCCTCATGAAATGCCACAAATTCCCTGACCTGCTACCAGGCGTTTCGTGACTGAGGGAAGTGCGTAATCAGGTAGAGCTTTGTGGTTGATGGGTCGCGATGTCCTGCGGCTTTCTGCGCATCCTCCAACTGGGCGCCGTTCTCCAAGGCCGTGGTGATGAAGGTTGCTCGCATCGAGTGCGCCGAATAGCCACGCCCCAGGCCGATAGATGCAGCGTACTTCCGCAGCACCCGGTCGATGGCATCCGGGTCCATCCGCCCGGCCGGATCGTGCGCCTTGGCGTTGCCGCGCAGCGGCCGGAACATCGGCCCCTGATGGTCGCCGCCATGTCCGGCCAGGTCGAGATAAGCCCGGATGCGTGCGGCCGCCTGCGGATGGATGGCAAGGGCGTCACGCCAGCCACCCTTGCGGGTGACGCGCAGCGCATCGAAGCCTCGGTTTTGGTGCAGGTCTCCCACGCTGAGCGCCGCGATCTCGGCGCGGCGTAACCCTACCTGGAGGCCCACGGCGAGGATGGCGCGATCCCGCAGCCCCGCTACGGTATCGGCCGGCGGCGCGTCCAGCAGCCGGCGGGCTTGTGCCTTCGAGAAAGCGGCGGTGCTGCCTTCCTCGCGGTTGATCGTCGGGCGAGCGACGTCTACCACCGGATTGCGCGGGGCGGCCCCGTGGCGCACCAGGTGCTTGAACAGGCTGGACAGCGCGGCGAGGCGGCGGCGCACCGTGGACGGGGCCGCGCCTCCTTCGCGCATGAGGCGCTCCCAGGCGATCACCGCCCGATGGTCCACCTGACGCAGCTGGTCGGGCGTGCTGATGCCAAGGGTCCGCATGAAGTGCGCCACGTCGAGTCGATAGGCGCGACGGGTGCGGGCGCTCTTCTGGCTGACGAGCCAGACCTCTTCTTCCGGGATCGCCGCCAGTTCGGCCAGGCTCGCGAGCTGGCCGGGTCGGGCGGTCGGAGTGGGGAGGGCAGGGGGCAAGTCCATCTACTTACCTGATTACCCACAAACCTCAGCCAGTTTCAGGAGCCGATAGGGCATGGGGGTGGTACGCACGCCTGCCCAGCACAGGCGCGGGATCATGGCGGCGAGATGGTATCGGAGGTTGAAGCGGTATTCGAACTCGGCGAAGTAGCGCGGGACGTGGTTACTGCTGATCGCACGGTAGGTGCCGGTGATTGCAGCCTTGATGTTGCCCAGCGCGGTGTTGACCCACTTGAAGGCTGGCGTGCGCGCCGCGGCTGGCCCCGTTCCGGTCTTGATGATCTGGTGGGTGCATCCGGCGTCGGTCACGCTGGCGAAACACCGAAGTCCGTCGCTGATGACCGTGCAGGTGGGGTCGAGGCTGCGCTTGGCGAAGCCGGAGAGCGCACGGCCACAGAAACCAGCGACCCGACGCAGCTTCAGGCGCACCGGCTTGCCCTCCGGCGTGGTCTCGACCGCGGCAACGAACGGCGTCTTTCCCGGCGCCCCTCGCCCGCGCTTGCCGCCCCCGCGTTCGCCGCCGAGATAGGCGTCGTCGATCTCGACACGCCCGGTCAGTTGCTTGGTGGCGTCTCGCTCCATCATGACCTGCTTGAGCTTGTGCTTGATCGTCCACGCGGTGCCCTGTCTCACGCCGAGGCGCCGGCCCAGCTCGATGCTGGAGATGCCCTGCTTGGACTGGGTCATGTGATACATGGCCCGAAACCAGGTCCGCAGCGGCAACTTGGTCGCCGCGAAGATGGTGCCCGCGATCGGCGAGGTCTGCCGGCGGCAGGCGGTGCATTGAAACAGATCGCGGGTCTTCACCACGCTGTGCTCGCGCCCGCCGCAGGCTGGGCACTCGAACCCGTCGGGCCATCGCGACGCGACCACCATCGCCCGACATTGCTCCTCAGTGCCGTAGAGGCGTTCGAAGGCCGGCTCGCTGAGCCCCTTCTGCAACTGCACCGCGTTGCGAGCCATCACCGCACCTCCGCCGAAACCCTTCAGTTCACGATTTGTACCAGGCTCACAGCAGCTGAGGAAGCCGGGTAATCAGGTCTACTTATCCCTACCACAATAAGAGCACGTGATAACGAAGAGCGTTTTTGGTTTGGCGGCGCGGCGCACAAGCGTTGCCGTGGACGCTGGCGGGTGGGAACCGCGCCGGTAAGCCAAAAACGTGTTGGACTGAACCGTCAGCCTCCGGACGGCTATGGGGATTCCTGGTGCCGACCAGCCGATGAGCACGCACGAACTGCCGCCAGTCGTCGCGCTCGTATAGGCGCGATGGCGGGCGCGATGGCGTGCTCCGGTGCGCTGCCAACCAGTGGCGTGGCATCGTGGCACAGGTCAGGGGCCTGCGTGCCCATGTTCGCGAGCGACGAGACACCTTGCGGGACGCGCTGACCTCCACCGAGGTCGGCGTGACAGGACGCGACGGAGCGGATCGGGATCGACTGACGCGGCATCATGAGCTGTCGCACCACATGGCTGGTCGCGGCGGCGGTTGCGGCCGGATCGTGCCATAGGTCAGCATCCGGCCGCCGCAGCAGGGGCAGACCTCGACGTCCTGGCCGCTGAGCTCGCGCAGGCGCTCCTGCCAGCGGCGCGGTGGACGCGGCTCCAGCGGCGGCGCGGCGAGCAGGGCACGGCAGAGGGCCAGCTTGCGGGCGCGATGGCGGTTGGCGAGAAAGCCGATGTGGCGGATGTGGTGAAAGCCGTCAGGCAACGTGTGTTGGAGGAAGCGGCGGATGAACTCGTCGGCCGCCAGCGTCATCACCTTGGTCGTGCCGCCCTGGCGGTAGTCCCTCCAGGTGAAGCGGACCTGGCCGTCATTGAGGCCGACCAGGCGGCTGTTGGCGAGGGCGACGCGATGGGTGTAGCGGCCGAGGTAGCCGAGCACCTGCTCGGGCCCGGCGAACGGCGGCTTGGCGTGGACGACCCAGTCGATCTGGCCCAGCTGATCGAGCTGGGCACCGAAGGCGGCGCGCTCAGCCAGGCTGGCGAGCGCGCCGGGGAAGCGCAGCGCGCCCGCGGCGGAGGCGCTGCGCAGCGCGCGCACGAACAGGTCGCGGAAGCGGCGGGAGAGCACGCGCACGGGCAGGAAGAAGCCGGGCGGGCACGCGACCCAGCGGGTCTGGTCTGGCGCGATGCCACCGCCGGGGACGATGCAGTGCAGGTGCGGGTGGTGGTGCAGCGCCTGCCCCCAGGTGTGCAGCACCGCGATGGCGCCGATCTCGGCGCCGAGATAGCGGCGGTCGCCGGCAACCTCGCGCAGCGCCTCTGCCGCGGCCTGGAACAGCATGCCGTAGACCGCCGCCTTGTTGTGGAAGGCGAGTTCCGCGACCGGCGCGGGCACGGTGAACACGACGTGGAAGTAGGGCACCGGCAGCAGCTCGGCCTGGCGCGCCTCAAGCCACTCGGCGCGTGCCAGGCCCTGGCACTTCGGGCAGTGTCGGTCGCGGCAGGAGTTGTAGGCGGGGCGCGAGAAGCCGCACTCGGCGCAGCGCTCGACATGGCCGCCCAGGGCCGGCGTGCGGCACGCCTCGATCGCCGCCATGACGCGGCGCTCGGTGCGGCCGAGGTGATCGGCGTGGGCCTGCCGGTATGCCGGGCCGTGGCGGCGGAAGATGTCCGCCACCTCCAGCACGGGGCGCGTCGCGCCGGCTCAGGCGGGAGCGGGAACGGGCTCGGCTATGGTGCGACAGGTCGCCTGCAAGGCCTCAAGCGGGCTGGCGGTGGCGCACACCGTGTTGGTCGCCAGGCGCAGGTAGCGCGCCGTCGTGCTCAGGCTGCGGTGGCCAAGCAGGAGCTGGATGGTGCGCAGGTCAGCACCGGCTTCGAGCAGGTGGACGGCGAAGGCGTGGCGCAGGGTGTGCGGCGTGACCGGCTTGGCGATCTCGGCGCGGTCGCGCGCTGCCCGGCAGGCGCGTGCGACGGCCTCCGTCGAGATCGGCCGGCCGGGCAGGTCGCCCGGGAACAGCCACTCCCCGGGCCGGGTCGCGCGCCAGTGGTCCCGCAGCAGG
Organism: uncultured Pseudomonadota bacterium; assembly: GCA_963818725.1. Classification (GTDB taxonomy): domain Bacteria; phylum Pseudomonadota; class Alphaproteobacteria; order Acetobacterales; family Acetobacteraceae; genus DATFDN01. The sequence continues at coordinate 381,232 of CAWFTU010000003.1, forward strand.
TCGAGCAGCTTGGGCGAGAGCATGACGTAGCGGTCCTTGCGCCCCTTGCCCGCGTCGATGCGGATGACCATGCGCTGGCTGTCGATCGCAGCAGCCGTCAGGCGGACGGCTTCGGAGATGCGCAGGCCCGCCGCGTAGCAGACGGTCAGGATCACCCGGTGCTTGCGCAGTGCGACGGCAGCGAGGAACCGGCTGACCTCGTCGCGGCTCAGCACGACGGGCAGGCGCTGCGGCTTGCGGCAGGTGGGCACGACCTCGTCGATGCTCCAGCCGCGCTTGAGGGTGACCTTGTAGAGGAAGCGCAGGGCGGCGACCGCGACCAGGGTCGAGCTGGCCGCCAGCTGCCGGTCCTGGACCAGGTGGACCTGATAGGCCCGGATGTCGGCTGGCCCCAGCAGCTCGGGCGAGCGGCCGAAGTGGCGGGCGAACTGCGAGATCTGCTGGACGTAGGCGCGTCGCGTGTGCGGCGCGAGGTTGCGGACGTGCATGTCCTCGATCATGCGCTGGCGAAGTGGCGTCATGGACAGCTCCTGTGCGGGATGGGTGCGCGCGAGGGCGCATCCCATGGTCCCGTATGCGAGCCGTCAGGAGAGCAATCTGAAGGTGGGCACGCCGCGGTGCGGCTCGCTCCCGCCGAGCAGGTCGCAGGTGCTTACCTTGTCGGAACAGCGCAGAAGCAACGATAAAGGTTTAGTCCAATCCGGTTTATCACGTGCTGATCGACCAGCCCCACCCCCATTCCGGATCCAGGACATTAATGTATATAGAAGCGCGGCGGACCTGATGTATGATCCGGCGTCCGCCGCTTGGAGGAGAGAATGTCCGGCCAGGTTGGAAGCACCGTCAGCCTCGCGATCGACAAGGGAGATGGATCAACCGTCCCTGCGATTTCTGGCATTCCGTGGTTTCCAGGGCTGACAGTCCTGCAGGCCATGATCATCGCGCAAGCGATGCAGCCGGATATCTTCAACTTCACTATCACCTACCACTCGAAATATGGCGCCTTCGTCCAGGCAATCGATGACGCCGCGGAGGGAGGCGGGAAGTTCTGGATGTTAAAAATTGACAACAAGCCGTCTCCCGTTGGCGTAAGCGAGGCTATTGTCATCGAACAACCAACGGGCGCCACGATTGCTGTTCAGTGGACGCTTGAGATTCCGCATCCAGACCATGCGCAGCCACGGATGACGAAAGTCTGAAAAGCCAAGCTCGTATGCTCCTAAATAGCTGGTTGCGAGTTTTGCTGCTTGCCTAACTCACTGTGTTATATGAGATGGTTGGACTTCCCGGCGCACACCGCTCAGGCTTCTCATGAAGCCATTTCCGGATGAGCACGATGACAGAAAGCCCCGCCACAACTCCGATTCCGGTTCAGCTCTCTGAGCCGGAGTTCGTCGCATTTATCTTCCCGCACCTGTCGATGCCCAGGCGCGGGCCGAAATGCAAACTGGGCTATCACCGCGTCTTCAATCTGATTCTGCGGGTACTCTACACGGGTATGCAATGGAAGTGCCTGCCGGTGCCACGAACAGACGATCGGACCGCCGTAATCCACTACACGACAATCTACAAGGCGTTCGCCAAATGGTCCGACGATGGCTCGCTCGATCAGGCCTTCCTCGCCAGCGTGCGGCATCTGGCGGAGCAACACCACCTCGATCTCAGCGTCCCTCACGGCGATGGCTCCAACACCGTCGCGAAGAAAGGTGGCGATGGCGTCGGCTATTCCGGCCACAAACATCAGAAGGGCGAGAAGGTCCTCGCGATCGTCGAGAACAACGGCTTTGTGTTGGCTCCGCTTCCTGTGGCGCCGGCGAATGAAGCCGATACCGTGCTCCTCTCGGAGGGGTTGAACGCCTTGAAGCGCGTGGCCAGGCTGACGGATCTGAAGATCGATGGCTCGTATCTCAATCTCGATGGCGGGTTCGATTCCAGGCACAACCGCAAGGCAATCTTCAACGCCGGGCTGGTTCCAAACATCAAGGAAAACCCGCGCAATCGGAAGACCCCGAAGCGGGGCCGGAAGCGGTTGTTCAATGCCGCCATCCATTCGTTGCGGCTATGCGTAGAGCGAACCTTCGCGTGGGAGGATAAATTCAAGCGGTTGCTGCTGCGCTTTGAGTTCAAACAGCAACGGCACTACGGTATGAAACTGATGGCGTACACGTTGATCAATCTGAGGCATTTCTGTGGTGCCTGAAACTTGCAACCAGCTACATTGCATGCGCGATCTGGTCGATCTGCATTATCCACACGCCGATCAGATCCGGGTAGTGCTGGACAATCTGGCAACCCACACCGCCGCCGCCCTGTATGAGACCTTTCCCGCGCCCGAGGCGCATCGCGTGCTGCGCCGCCTGGACTTCCACTACACGCCCAAGCACGCCAGTTGGCTCAATATGGTTGAAATCGAGATCGGCGTGCTGCGCGGACAATGCCTCGATCGGCGCATTCCCGACCGCGAAACCCTCGTCGACGAGGTCGAGGCTTGGCAAGCCGCACGCAACGCCACCGGCACCAAGGTCAAATGGATGTTCACCACCGAGACGGCCCGCGCAAAGCTCGCCAAGGTCTATCCCATTGTGAGTGACCGGTCATAATCTCTGTGACGAGGTACTAGTAGGCTCGTCCGTGCGCCCGCACCATTCTCTCCACGGGGGCTCCCAATAACGTGTATTGCACCGGCATTGTTTCTCCTGCCCCCCCCCAGAGTGTATAGCGATGAAGTCGTAGAGGGGCCGCTGGTCACCGCAAAGCGCAAGTGCCGCCTCGAGCCGGCGGAATTCTGCGATGCCGCGGCTGCATGGGGCCCCGCGGCACCGCGGTCGTGCCCTTGGGCCGCAGGTTTGCATTTCACCTCGGAGGCCTGACACATGAACAGCCAACGCGTTTTGGTGACGGCCGGGGCAGCCGGCATCGGTCGGGAAATCGTACGGGCGTTCGCGGCCGGCGGAGCCGCCGTCTTCGTCTGTGACATCGATTCCAAGGGCCTCGGCGTATTGGCGGGTGAAGTCGCGGGCGTGAAGACCGGCACCTGCGATGTCGCCAGTCGAAAGGACATCGAGCGGATGGTCGGCGAAGCCGTCCAGGCGCTGGGCGGGCTGGACGTGCTGGTGAACAACGCGGGCATATCGGGTCCGACCGCCCCGGTCGAGGAGATGGATCCCAACGAGTGGGAAAAGGTCATGCAGGTGGATCTCACCGGCACCTTCAATGTCACGCGCGTTGCCATCCCGCACCTCAAGAAATCCAAGGCGGGTGTCATCATCAACATGTCGTCCGTTGCCGGCAGGTTCGGGTATGCCAACCGGAGCCCCTACTGCACCGCGAAGTGGGGCATCATAGGCTTCACCAAGACGATCGCGATCGAGCTTGGCGCGCATGGCATCCGCGCCAACGCTATCCTGCCCGGCGCCGTCGATGGTCCCCGCATTCAACGCGTCTTCGAAGGGCGGGCGAAGCAAAGTGGCCAATCGCTCGATGAAATCAAGCGGGAGGCGATGGCGGTCCAGTCGGTCAAGCGGCTGGTCGATCCACGCGACATTGCGGCACTGGCCGTATTCCTCGCCTCCGACGTGGCGAAGTCGATATCCGGCCAGATGCTGCCGATCGACAACGACATGCAGCAGGCATCCTGACGGGCCCCGGAAAGGAGGAGCAATGGCACAAGGATTACGCGATCAGCTTATCGGTGCCTGGAAACTGGTTTCATATGTGGAAGAGCCGGTGGACGGGTCCAAGCCCTTCCACCCGCTCGGAGAGCAGCCCCAGGGCATCATCATGTACACGCCGGACGGCTACATGTCGGCGCAACTGGCCAGACCGGATCGGGGCCGGTTTGTCTCGGGCGACTGGTTCAAGGGGAGGGATGAGGAGTATCGCGCTGAGGCGTCTTCGTACATCGCCTACACAGGGCCGTTTCACGTCGATGAGGAAAAGAAGACTCTGACCCACTCGATGTTCGTGTCACTGTTCCCGGACTGGACCGGGCAGACCCAGCCCCGGGTCGTCAAGATTGAGGGAGACAGCCTGCACCTCAGCACCCAGTCACCGATCAAATCCGGCGGGAAGGCTGTAAACTCGCGTCTTGCGTGGCGGCGCGCCGAGCGGCGGTGATCGCGTGGCCAGGCACCCGACGCTGCATGGTCGGATAGCTCCGCGAGGCTGCGCTCCGACGTCTCGGAACGGCCGTTGCGAGATCGGCCGCCGCGGGTTGCCGTGCAGCAACTTCCGCCAGGGCGGAGCAAGATCATGAACAAGAGCAAATCTGTCCGGCTTTACGCAGCCACGGCCTTGGCGTCCTTTGGAGCGGCAGCGGGTTGTGCGAACCCCGGGCGCGCGGCACCCGCCTCCGTAACGCCGGCCACCATGCCGCCGATCGCCACCATCGACGAGCGCAACCTGTCGTACAACGTCGAGATGGCCGAGGTGATCGGTGGCAAGTTCTGGAAACCGTACGGCATGCTGGGCAACGCCGCGCAGCAGGCCGCGTCCGCCCCCGCCGCGCCCACGCCGGGCGGCGGTGCGGGTCTCCAGGCCGGCCAGGACGCGACCATGTTCCAGGCGCGACCGCCGGTTGATCTCTCCAACGCGCGATTGCGCAAGCTGGCGGCGGCGCTCGGACCCGCCTATGTGCGCGTGAGCGGCACCTGGGCGAACTCCGTCTATTTCCACGACTCGGATGCGCCCGCCCCGACGACCGCGCCCCAGGGCTTCCAGGGCGTGCTGACCCGCCCGCAATGGAAGGGCGTCGTCGATTTCGCACACGCGGTGAATGCGCGGATCGTCACGTCCTTCGCCATCAGCACGGGCGTGCGCGACGCCGCCGGCGTCTGGACGCCCGATCAGGCCCGGAAGCTCCTCGCGTACACCAGGTCCGTCGGAGGCGACATCGCCGCGGCGGAGTTCTTCAACGAGCCGACCATGCCGGAGTACGGCGGCGCCCCTGCCGGCTACGCCGCGGCCGCGTACGCGCGCGACTTCGCCATGTTCCGGCCGTTCGCCGAGGCGGTCGCGCCCGGCATGCGGATCGTTGGTCCCGCCGGTGTCGGCGAGGCCGTGCTGCTGCCGGCCATGCGGCCCGGCGCGGTCTCGGTGCTCAAGACAGCGGACCTCCTCTCCGCCGCGCCCCGGCCCGTGTTCGACATCTTCTCCTACCACTTCTATGGCGCGGCCTCGATCCGCTGCGCGTCGATGGGCAAGGGGGCACAGACGACGGCTGACGCGGCGCTGTCGGAGGACTGGCTCGCCCGCGCGGACCGGAGCCATGCCTTCTACGGCGGCCTGCGCGACCGCTTCGAGCCCGGCAAGCCGGCCTGGGTCACCGAGATCGCCGACGCGGCGTGCGGCGGCAATCCATGGGCGGCCACGTTCCTGGACAGCTTCCGCTACCTCGACCAACTCGCTCGCTTGGCCAAGCGGGGCGTGCAAGTCGCCTTCCACAACACGCTCGCCGCAAGCGAGTACGGCCTGCTCGACCAGAGCACCTTCGCGCCGCGCCCGAACTACTGGGCGGCCCTGCTGTGGCGCAGGCTCATGGGACCTGTCGTCCTCGACGCCGGCCCCTCCCGGCCGGGCCTGCACCTCTACGCCCAGTGTCTGCGCGGCCGACCCGGCGGCGTGGCGCTGCTGGCCATCAACCTGAGCCGGACGCAGCCGGAGTCCATCGACCTTCCGGCGTCGGCGGAGCGCTACACGCTGGCGGCCACGAGAGGGGAGCTGGAGGATACCCATGTGCAACTGAACGGGCACGAACTCATGTTAGGGGGCGACGACGAACTCCCGAGTTTGCAAGGCAGCCGCGCTCCGTCCGGACCTGTGGAGTTCGCGCCGGCGACCATCACCTTCCTGGCCGTCGCGGAGGCGGGGAACGCGGGCTGCCGCTAGCGAGGCCGACGGCGGGCGCCGCCCACTGGGCGTGTTCCCCGCCGCAGGCGCCGGTTGGTTGCGAAGATGACCATGGATCAGCTCCCGAGCGTCCCTGTCCCGCCGTCCGAGGCACGCGTCGATCCGCGCGCCTGGCGCACCCTGGCGGTCGCGGCGCTGGGTGCAGCCTGCTTCGTGATCGCCGAGCCGTTCCTGAGCACGGTGGCCTGGGCGACCATCCTCGCCGTCTCCGCCGAGCCGAGTTTTGCCCGGCTCAATCTCATGCTGAGAAGCAGGCGGCGCCTGACAGGCGTCATCTTCGCCACGGCCGGCATCGTCGTCCTTATCCTGCCGCTCGTCCTGGCCGGGATGTCGGCCGCTCGCCGGGCGCCAGTGGTGATGCAGGCCATCGACTACGTCGAGCAGAATGGGGTGCCGGGGCCACCGAACGCGGTGGCACGCGTGCCGCTCGTCGGCCCGCGACTGCACGACTTCTGGGCGGAGACCGCGGACCAGGGCAACGAGGTGCTCGCCCAATACAGGGGAGAGATCAACGCCACCGCCCGCTGGCTGCTACGCCGCGCGGGCTCGTTCGGGCTTACCGTGCTGCAATTCGCCCTGGCCATCATCATCGCCGCCCTGCTCCTCGTCAGGGCCGACCGGGCAACCGCGCTGCTGCGGGCCTTCGCCGTGCGGATCGGCGGTTTGGAAGCGCTCGACCTGTTGCCGCTTGCCGAGCACACGATCCGCGCGGTGTCTCTCGGCGTCGTGGGCACGGCGCTGGCGGAAGGCGTGCTGTCGGCCATCGGCTTCACCATCGCCGGCAACCGATATGCCATCCTGCTCGGCGGCGCGACGTTCGTGATCTGCCTCCTACAGGCCGGGCCAGGGTTCGTCTTCCTGCCAGTGGCGGGGTGGATGTGGTGGCGAGGAGACACGGGTTGGGTGCTCTTCGTCCTCGCTTGGCATGCAGCGCTCGTCCTGCCGATTGAGGTGTTCGGCCGTCCCTTCTTCATCAGCCGCGACACGGGACTGCCGCTGCTGCTGATCTTCGTCGGCGTGCTGGGCGGCCTGCTCGCCTTCGGGTTCGTCGGCGTCTTCGTGGGCCCGACCGTCCTCGCCGTCTCCCACGCGATGCTGCTGCGCTGGCTCGCGCCGCTGGCCCAGCCCGGCGGACAACCCGGTATGTGAGAATCCCGCACGAATTCCTTACCGCAGATGGCGGCCGCGAAGCGGGCCTGGCGGGTTCGGAAACACGGTCATATCCGCGGTCGGCGCGGAGTGAGCGGCCCCGCGTCAAGGGGGTGCGCAAAGCCCCTCTGATTTCACCGCGGGCACCCTTCCAAAGCAGCTCCACTGTCCGTCGCTTATAATGATACCGTGCCGTCCGCGAGCGTGCCTTCGCTGTCTGGCGTGATGCCGGGGAAATTGCCCCTCTCGAACCAACAGCCGTTCGACCGATTGCCATCAATCGTCGATCACCAACTTGACAGCACCTCCGTGCCGGTTCTTGCTGAAGCGCTGTACCGATTGGATGCACAAGCCCCCGCGCGGTGGGCATCTCACAGGCACAACTGCTGAGTTCGTGCGAACTCTGCGGGCTGGCCGCGTGGGCGGTAGAAAGCGTCATGCACGAAGTCGCCGCCATCGGCCCCTTCCGCAGCCGACCGGCGGCTCGGGTGGAACAACACCCCCGTTTAGCAGGACGGAGTCCTTTGCTAGTTATCCAGGCAGGAAGAACGAGGACTTACAATGACGGAACAAAAAGATGAGTTCCGAGAGCTCGTGAGAAAGGCTCCAATGGCCGCTTCTCCGGGAGTTGTCGTGGCGGTGGGCAGCGTCTCTCGGGCCGAAGACGATGGGCATTTTGTGCTGACATTGTCGAGTGGCACGTCGGTGACGCTGCCCATCGCCGCGGTCAAGCGTCATCGCGAGTTGGGAGGTGTCTTTGGCCAGCCGTTGGTGCAGGTCGAACTCGAGCTCTCCAGTTTGCCGGCAGAGGCCGTTGGCGCGATGAGCATTCCTCGCAACAACGGACTTGCTTTACTGCATGAAGGCGGCCTGGAGCTGGCGCACGCGGAACTCGAGGCCGCAAGAGCGCTTGGGCACCGTCTCGGTGCTCTGATCAGGACGAGCCTGGAGAAGTTCTCCGAGGTGCCGCCAACGCCATGATCGGTAGGGCCACCGGCGTCGCGAGCGCCGATACGGTCCTGGTATGTCAAACTATGTCCAAATCATAACCGCCGCCGACGTCCCATAGCGCTCGGCCTCCCTGGGTGCCTCGACGATGCGTTACGCAGGCGGACAGGGGTCGCGCTCGCCATGGCTGGGGCGATGCAGTTGACCTGCCCGCCGTAGCCGGCGCTTTCGGCGCAGAAGATGGCCGTACCTGATTCACTCGATCTGCAAGTCGGCAAGCAGGCTCGGGATGAGCTCCGCCACTGTCGGGTGGATGTGCATGGCCCGCTGCAACACGGTATACGGCGCCTTCGCGTACATCGTGTCCAGGATGCAGTGGATCGCGTCGTCGCCGCCGGTGCCCAGGATCGCCGCGCCCAGGATCTCCTTGCTCTCGGCGTCGACGACGATCTTCATCATCCCGAGCGTCTCGCCCTTTTCGAAGGCGCGCGAGACGTCTTCCATCGGCATCGCGCCCACTGCGACGCGCCGTCCTCCGGATCGGCGCGCCTCGGCCTCGGTCATTCCCGCGCTCCCCAACGGCGGGTCCCTGTAGAGCGCGTACGCGGTGATCCGGTCCCGCAGGCTCCGCGTCGCCCCCTCCAGCAGGTTCGCCGCCACGATCTCGGCGTCGTTGTAGGAGGTGTGGGTGAACGCGCCCCGCCCGTTGCAGTCGCCCAGCGCCCAGACTCCGGGCACGCTGGTCCGCAACTCTTCGTCCGTCACGATGAACCCGTGAGCGCCGATCGGGATCCCCGCGCGCTCCAGCCCGAGATCATCGGTGTTTGGCCGCCGGCCCATCGCCGCCAGCAGGTGGGAGCCTTCCACGGTCCCGCCCCCGAAGCTGAGTGCCAATCCGCTTCCAGTTTTCAAGATCGAAATATCCGAGGCTTCCAGCACGATCCGGATGCCCTCGGCTTCCAAAATCCCTTGGCTCTTTTCGGGTTCCGGGGTGATGGGCGCCTGGGGAGCGGGTAGCGGTTCGGGAGAGCTTCTGGTGTGTTGAAGGTGGCCGGAGATTGGCGGTCATCCCCATCGGACGAGGAGCCCTGGCGATCATGACTGCGGCGGACCTGGTCAATCTCTCGGCGCTCCTGGATGACGCGAAGTGCTTCGCGTTGGTGCGCCAGCATCGCTGGCCAGAGGGGGCTTGCTGTCCTGGCTGTGGCAGCGGCGCGGTGATCCGCGACGGGTGTGACGACACGCAGCGACACCGGCAGCGGTATCGTTGCAAGGCATGTGCGTCCCGCTTCGACGACCTCACCGGGACCGTGCTGGCCGGTCATCACCAGCCGCTGCGCGTGTGGGTGCTGTGCCTCTACCTCGTGGGCCTGAACCTTTCCAACTGGCGCGGCTCGGCGCGCCTCCTGTGGCGGGAGAAACGGTGGGGCGTATGATCGGCGCCGGAGGGGCGCGGCCGCTCCGCTTTTGGTGGTCCAGAACCCCGTCTTCCAACTTGGCCCGTGGGCTGCTGCGCACTTGCGAGTGGTGACGTCCCCTGGGGCGATCCCGGTTAGGAAACTGATCTGTCGCGCAGCCCATCCCCTCTACCTGTGGCAGAGGAGGGTCCGATGAGCCAAGGCAAGCGGTCCAGCCGGAGGCGGGCGATGCCGCCTGTCCACCCCCATGCGGCCGCGATCGACATCGGGGCCACCGTGCACGTGGCGGCGGTCGGGCCGGATCGCGCCCCCGAGCCGGTGCGCAGCTTCGGCACCTTCACCGCCGACCTGCACCGGCTCGCCGACTGGTTCGAGCGCTGCGGCGTGAGGACGGTCGCCATGGAGAGCACCGGGGTCTACTGGATCCCGGCCTACGAGGTGCTGGAGCAACGTGGGTTCACGGTGGTGCTGGTCAACGCCCGGGACGCCAAGCACGTGCCGGGCCGCAAGACGGATGTCAGCGACGCCGCGTGGCTCCAGAGATTGCACGAGCACGGGCTGCTGCGGGCCAGTTTTCGCCCGGAAGCCAGGATCGCCGCCTTGCGGGACTACCTGCGCCAGCGCGAGCGGCTGCTCGACTACGCCGCCGCGCACATCCAGCACATGCAGAAGGCGCTGACGCAGATGAACCTACAGCTGCAGCACGTGGTCGCGGACATCACCGGCGCCAGCGGCCTGCGCATCATCCGCGCCATCGTGGACGGCGAACGTGACCCGGCCGTGCTCGCCGCCCTGCGCGACCGCCGCTGCAAGGCCTCCGAGGAGACAATCCCCAAGGCGCTGACCGGCAACGACCGAGAGGAGCACGTATTCGCGCTCGCGCAGGCTTTGGAACTCTACGATACCTATCAGGCCAAGGTGGCCGCGTGCGACGCGCGCATCGCGGCGGTGTTGGATCGGCTGCGGGCCGAGCGTCCCGCACCGGCGGCACCGCTGCCCGCGCCCCGCCACCAGGCGCAGACGGCCAACGCGCTCGCCTTCCCGGCGCGCGAGGCCTTGCACCGGATCCTGGGCGTGGACCTGACCCAAATCCACGGCCTCGGGCCATATCTGGCGCTCAAGCTGGTGGGCGAGTGCGGCACGAGCCTCGCAGCCTGGCCCAGCGCCAAGCACTTCACCTCGTGGCTGTGCCTCGCGCCGAGCAACAGGATTCTCCGGCGGCAAGGTGCTCTCAAGCAAGACCCGGCGCTCGAACAGTCGGGCCGCCGCCCTGCTGCGGTTGGCCGCGGTCGCGGTGGGCCGCACCGAGACGGCGCTCGGCGCCTTCTACCGCCGCCTGTCCGGGCGCGTGGGCAAGGCCAAGGCGGTCACCGCCACCGCGCGCAAGATCGCCGCGCTGTTCTACAACGCCCTGCGGCACGGCATGGCCTACGCCGACCCCGGGGCCTCCTATTACGAGGAGCGGTACAAGCGGCGCGTGCTAGCCAACCTCCGACGCCGGGCGAAGTCGCTTGGCTACGTGCTGCAGGATGTGAATCCCAGTCCAGCGCCCACGTCAGTTTCTTAGGAACCGGCAGATCGCCTTGGAGCTCGGGCTGAGCCCGTCTGACGTGCAGATTATGACCGAGCAGTTGCGCCACGGTCTGGTGGCCAGAACGCCAGCGGCTAAGCTGGCGGGCGAAGTCGAGATCGACGAGGTCTACGTGGTGGCCGGGCACAAGGGCCAGCCAGCCGAACTGGCCAAAAGGGGCGCCTCGGGCGCCGCCGCAAGCTGGCAGGTGCGCCGGGGCGCGGCACGCTGGCGAAGGACAAGCCGCCGATCCTCGGCCTGATCGAGCGTGGTGGTCAGGTCGTGCTGCGCATGTTGGCCAATGTGCAACAGAGCACGATCGAGCCGGTCATCACGGGCACTGTCGCTCAAGGCAGCCTGGTCCACACCGACGAATATAACGTCTACACGCGCCTGCCCGCCTGGGGCGATCGGCACAAGACCGTCTGCCACGCACGCGGCGAGTATGCGCGCGACGAGGACGGCGACGGCTTCTGCGAGGTGCACGTCAACACCATGGAAGTGCGCCGTTGTGGCGCAGGTAAGGGAGAATGAACAATGGCGTAACAGCTACGGCGTTCATCGGGACGCTGGGTCCCGTGCGCACCCGGCTCACCTCGGCCCAGAGATGGGCTGTAACTCCGAAAGGAGCGGGGGACCATCGCCTGCCGGGAGAAGGCCCAAGGGGACGAAGCCGTCGTGATCCCGGAGGGTCAGCGCAAGACGTGAAGGGTGAGAGCTACACTGCCCGAACTCCAGCCATGGACTCTGGTGTTGAGACAGCCGCAACGATGGCTGAGGCGGCTGGCCGCGACACGGCCGATGGACACACCGGCCCAGGGGATACCCCCCGTGCCCCGACCCGGCAATCGCGGTCCGCTCCCGGTAAGGGAGAGAAATGGCGAACGGAGCACCCGACCCACGTCGCATCTCCGATCTGTGCAACTACGGGATCGCCTGTGGCTGGCCCTCTCCGGTGTCCAGCATGGCGACAGAGCCGTCGTCGTAGCCAAACGCTGGGGGTAACGCCCCGGACAGCCGCCAAGGCGGATGGGCATGGATACAAGCGTGTGGGCGACCGCCGCGAAGGTCCCGCTGCCCAGGCGAAGGGCGGCAGCATCCTGCGGGGGCAGGCGTCCAGAAGGTGGGTGTGCTGATGCTGCCCGACACCTTCGAGCGACGCATGAACTCGATCCCCGGCCTACAGAGGGGAGCAAGGGTGTGGAGAGCCGGATGAGGGGACGACTTTCACGTCCGGTTCGGTGGGGGGAGGAGGGCTGTCCTTCCGAGGCGGCACCCCTCCTACCCAATGGGTTCTGGTCGCTACTGCGCTCGTGGTTGCGTCCGCACCGGGGCATCTCGCAAGACAAGCTGCCGGACTACCTCAGCTTCTTCCAGTTCGTGCACAATGCGCGACGGCGCGGCAAAGCCCTGCTCGGCGCGCTCATCTCAGCCCTGGTTGCGAACCCGGACCAACACCCCGGAAGCCGATAAGAGCCAAATGCGTTATACGACTTTCGGCGCGCGGACTTTTCCGGCAGCGGACACAAGATGTGGAAGCACGGCGGCAGGCCGGTTCTCCCATGCGCGACGGTTGAAGGCCGCCGACTTGTCGCCCGGCCAGACCTGCGCACAATGGCCATAATGAAGAATCCAGGACGCCCGGTCCGGCGATGGGGCCGGGGTGACCGAGGGAGGGTACCATGCGAGCTTTGGCCCTGTTCCTAGCCGCGGGTGTGCTGAGCACGACGGGCGCGGCGCATGCCCAGTACAGAGCCTGGGTGCTGTCCAAGTTCGACGACACGCCCGAGGGCCTGACCGTTGACAAGGACGGCAACTACTACACGTCGCTGTTCCACACTGGCAAGATCATGAAGGTGAGGCCCGATGGCCAACAGGAGCTGATTGCCACGATCCCGCCGGACGGCAACGCGCACCATGGCGACACCGTCGGCGTCGAGCTTGATAACAAAGGCAACCTGTACGTCGCCTACAAGCAGAATTCGCCGATGTACGAGGCGAGCGACCTGGGCGACCGGTTCCATGCCGCCTGCCGCGACGTCAAGGTGACCGCCTCGGGCGTGTACAAGATCGAGTTGGCCACCAAGAAGGTGACGGCGCTTGCCACCAAGGCAGACGGTGGGCCGTTCTGCTTTCCCGACGACGTCGATATCGACGACCAGGGCAACGTCTACATGACCGACCTGACCTATGCTGGCATCTGGAAGATTTCGCCCGACGGCAAGAAGGTCGACCTGTGGTCGGCCGACCCGTTGCTGAACTGGTCGCCAAAGCCCTATTCCGGCTTCCCGCTGGGCGTCAACGACCTTGCGATCGCGCCCGACGGCAAGAGCATCTATGCCGTCACCGACGGCGACCCGATGGTGGTGAAGGTGCCGATCAAGGCTGACGGCACCGCCGGCAAGGCCACGGTCGTGGCGCGCGGCTTTTCGCCGTTCGACGGCATTGCGTTCGATGACAAGGCCAACATCTACGTGTCGGAAATCCTACGCAGCGAGCTTTGGGTGTTGTCGCCGGACGGAAGCAAGCGGGCGCTGGTCGCCAACAAAAAGATGGCGCCGCTGGACGACAACACCAGCCTTGCCTGGTACAAGGGCACCATCTGCACCACCAATCTCGGCTTCACCCATCAGAAGCCGGAGCAGGCGGACAAGACCATCGTCTGCATCCGCGGCTACGACATGCCATAGGCCGAAGGCCCGGCGGCTCGCTGCCGGGATTGATGCGCCCGACCGTGGCCACATGCCCGTCCGGCCCTGCAGGCCATGCCGGGCGCGAAAGCTTGGTGGCGGCAAAATGAACGACCTGGTCAATGGACGTGGGCAAGCCGAACATGCGGCTGGCGGCGGTGGGCCGTGCGCGTCCGACCGTTGCCGCCTGACACGGTGACACCCGACGCCCGTTGCACATTTCAAGCAGACCGTGTGAAATCTTTCTCGGAACGGATTCCGGCTCGGTGGAGGATGCGTTAAACTCGGGGTCATGACGCACATCGCCGGTCACGCCCGCGCCCAGACGCTGCTGCTTCCCGAATCGCTCGACGATTACGTCGGCCCCGAGAACCCGGTGCGGTTCATCGAAGCCTTCGTTGATGGATTGGATCTGACCGCAGCGGGCTTTATCCGCGTCTCCGCCCAGCGAACCGGGCGTCCTGGCTACGCGCCAACGGACCTTCTGAAACTCTACATCTACGGCTATCTGAACCGCGTCCGATCCAGTCGCCGGCTGGAAGCCGAGACCCATCGCAACGTCGAGGTGATCTGGCTGCTGCGCCACCTGAAGCCGGACCACAAGACCATCGCCGATTTCCGCCGCGGTAACCGCAAGGCGTTCCGCCCGGTCTTTCGGCAGTTCGTGCTGCTGTGCCGTCAGCTGGATCTGTTCGGTCGCGAACTGCTGGCGGTGGATGGCACCCGCATCAAGGCGGTCAACAACAAGGACCGCAACTTCACCCGCGCCTCGCTGACCAGGTTTATCGAATTGGCCGATGCCAAGCTCGACGATTACCTCCAGCGTCTTGACCAGAGCGATGCCGCCGAGACCACAACAAGTGGCTCGCGGGTCGACAACCTGGCCGAGAAGATCGCCGCCATCCGCTCCCGTCGTACGCGGTGCCAGGACATGTTGGCGCAGTTGGATCGCACCGGCGAGGACCAGATCTCGCTGACCGATCCCGACAGCCGGGCGAGGCTGGCCAAGGTTCCTGCGGCGAAGCCGCTGGAATAGCCAGACGAGGGGATGGCGGCGCACACGCATGTCGCGGTGGGCTACAACGTTCAGGTCGCGGTGGATGCCAGGCACAAGCTGATCGTCGAGCAGCAGGTCAGCAACCAGGTCCTCGACATGGGGCTGCTGACGCAGACCGCGGCGCCGGCGAAGGAGGTTCTCGGTGTCGAGACAATCGACGCCGTGGCCGACAAGGGCTACTTCAAGATTGAGGACATTGAGGCCTGCGAGAACGCCGGGATCGTGCCCTACGTGCCGCGTCCGCAGCGCGGTCCCTCGGTCAAGGCCGGCCTGTTCCGCAAGGATGAGTTCCGCTACGACGCAGACCGTGATGTCTATGTTTGCCCAGCGGGTCAACGCCTTCATCCGTATTCATCGTCTCTCCTGCGTGGGCTGAAGAAGATCAACTACGCCAACAAGCTGGCGTGCGACGATTGCACAATCCGTTCGCAGTGCACGGCGGGCAAGTTTCGCACGTAGCTGGTTGCAAGTTTCAGGCACCACAGAAATGCCTCAGATTGATCAACGTGTACGCCATCAGTTTCATACCGTAGTGCCGTTGCTGTTTGAACTCAAAGCGCAGCAGCAACCGCTTGAATTTATCCTCCCACGCGAAGGTTCGCTCTACGCATAGCCGCAACGAATGGATGGCGGCATTGAACAACCGCTTCCGGCCCCGCTTCGGGGTCTTCCGATTGCGCGGGTTTTCCTTGATGTTTGGAACCAGCCCGGCGTTGAAGATTGCTTTGCGTTTGTGCCTGGAATCGAACCCGCCATCGAGATTGAGATACGAGCCATCGATCTTCAGATCCGTCAGCCTGGCCACGCGCTTCAAGGCGTTCAACCCCTCCGAGAGGAGCACGGTATCGGCTTCATTCGCCGGCGCCACAGGAAGCGGAGCCAACACAAAGCCGTTGTTCTCGACGATCGCGAGGACCTTCTCGCCCTTCTGATGTTTGTGGCCGGAATAGCCGACGCCATCGCCACCTTTCTTCGCGACGGTGTTGGAGCCATCGCCGTGAGGGACGCTGAGATCGAGGTGGTGTTGCTCCGCCAGATGCCGCACGCTGGCGAGGAAGGCCTGATCGAGCGAGCCATCGTCGGACCATTTGACGAACGCTTTGTAGATTGTCGTGTAGTGGATTACGGCGGTCCGATCGTCTGTTCGTGGCACCGGCAGGCACTTCCATTGCATACCCGTGTAGAGTACCCGCAGAATCAGATTGAAGACGCGGTGATAGCCCAGTTTGCATTTCGGCCCGCGCCTGGGCATCGACAGGTGCGGGAAGATAAATGCGACGAACTCCGGCTCAGAGAGCTGAACCGGAATCGGAGTTGTGGCGGGGCTTTCTGTCATCGTGCTCATCCGGAAATGGCTTCATGAGAAGCCTGAGCGGTGTGCGCCGGAAAGTCCAACTATCTCATATAATACAGTGAGTTAGGCAAGCAGCAAAACTCGCAACCAGCTACATACCAACGTGATTGTAGGGAACAACTGTCAATATTCTGAGCGGATTTTTTGAAGAAATCACAAGATTGATGGCAGTAATCGGTGCATACTGTTGATTTTGTGGAGTCTTAACTAGTATTGGACCATTCCTTCCTTGAATTCCCGCCATACTGATCGTGAATTCGTAATTGCGATTCGGTGAAAGATTTGATGCACGCAAAATAGTATCAAATCCAAGATAGTTGAAACGCTTTAGAAGAACGTCTTCCAGATCACTTCGATTTCTAAAATTGGTGGTAAGATGGGTTCCAGCATGCGCCAAGGGATGCCCCCCGTTCCGCTCCGAATTGTCGATCAACTGCTGTATCTGCTGAAGATTATACATCTATGTGCTCCGCGATTGGTTAGCAGAGGAACTCAGAAACATAGCAACGCAGCCGTTCACGATCCATAGCTGGCCCTAACCAGCTCTCCCGCGCCGATATTGGCTGATGGATAAGACGCATCGCGCACAACGCTACGCGTTGCACCCTCTGCTTGGACAAACGCTGCGCGTTTGCCCACGTCTCCACAGCCACCGCATCAACATCAAGAAAGAAATTTTCACTCATCACTTTGGTTTAGGCGCCTCAACCCACAGCGGCACCATACATGCGCGGCGTCCGTCTTGTGTGTTCGTGTTCGCATCTTTGCACTGCGCGAGCGCCTGTTGCGGATCATTCCAACGCGCCAAGTTTAGCCACGTGGCGGCGGCATCCGGGCCGTCCCGGAACATGGCCTGTAGCCCAGCCCCGGTCTGGCGCACTGAGGCAAGTGCGTTCGCCCGGCCCCAGAAATAGCCAGCCGCGACGCCTATAACGCCGAACGCGACAGCGACGCCGAACAGCACACCGGCGGCAAGCACGATGTTGCGGTGCCAGTGCTCGCGGATGATCCCGAAGGCCCGGCGGTCGGCGCCCGTGACGGCGGCCTGTTCCAGGCGCCTGATGGTCTCCTCGCTCACGGGTTGCTGCGCGCGGCGGATCAGCTCGGCGAGCATCTGGCCGGCGTCCACGTGCATGTGGTGCAGCGCGCCAAGGTGCGTGGACAACGCGGCGAATGCCGGCTCAAGCGGATCGCCGGTAAGCGCTGCCTTCTGGGTCGCCAGGCGGAGTGCGTCCTGTGCGGCGCGCACTTCCGCGCTCACCTCTGGCGCCAGCGATGGCGCCTCCGAAGGCTTCACGGCAGCCACGACGCGACGGGCGCAAACTCCATGTCCATCCGCATGAGCCAGTGCGCCACGCGGCTCCGGTCGAATGGACCGAGCGGAGCCGATTTCTTACCCTCCGCGCTCGCGCCGGCCACTGCCTGCCCAAACTTGATCCGTCGATCCTCGACTTCCTTGGCTGCGAACAAGCGTGGCATCCAAACCACCTCCGCTCCGCGCTCGACGGCCCTCTGGAAGGTGCTGTGCCGCATGGTGCGGGCGAAGGCTTCCTCCCTTGGTGTCAGGCCATCGATCCGCCCCTCATTGCACACGAGCATGGTGGCCCGTGGCTGGAAGCCGGCCGCTTCGAGCGTCGCCAAGGGGGTGAGGTCGGACAAGCGGGGTGAAAGCATGTAGGCCGCGACGGGCGAGACCCCGGCATCCTCCATCAGGGAGACGAGGCCCTGAACTCGGCCACCAAGCGGCCCAAGCTCGTGTCGCCCCCGCCGAAGTCGATCGCGGCGCTGGCGCGGTTCTCCATCGCGAACGCGAGGAAGTTTTCCAGCCACCGGAGCACGTTGGCCGGGTCATAGCTGGGCGGCTCATGGACGCCAGCGAAGTAGTCCTTCAACTCGCGATTGTCCGGGTCCACTGCCGCGAACAGGACTTGCCGATCGGCCTTGAGCGCGCGCTCGGCGGCCCACCGCAGAAGGGTCGTTTTGCCGCTTGAGCCGAGACCTATGGCCATCAGCACCTTCGGTTGGTCGGACAGGTCGAGCGCCGCGGCGGGCCGGGCCATCGCCTCCGTCTGCGGCCCGATGGCGTGACCGACCTTGACCTCCTCGATCTCTACGGTCCGGCCGAAGAGAGGCACGACTTCGGCAGCCTTCTTGCGTTCGGTCATTCCTTATCCTTCAGGAAGGTGAACTTCGGCCGCTCCGGCTCATCCTCGATCGGGGTGGGCTTGGACCCGAAATCGGCCGGCAGCGGCGTGTCCCCGGCTGGTTCGTCATCCTCGGCACGAGTTGGCCGAGTCTTGGCCACCTCGGCAGCCTGACGGGCTTTCCTGCGGGCTGCGTTCTCGGCCACGCGCAACCAGACCGAGCGAACGGTGGAGGCGGTCGGCGGCAGTCCGTCCGAAGCCGTGATGCCGCCCTCCCCGAGATAGCGGGCGAGCGCGGTCCAGCTTGGCGGCTCCTTCTCGAAGAGTGCCGCGAGCGCGTCGTGACGGGCAGCGAGCCACTGATAAACCGGAGACCTCCGCCCTCGGCCGCGCGCTGGCGCCTTCCGCATGGCGGCCACAGCGCCGGCCAGATCGGGCTCGCAATTCTTCGCCATGCCGGCTGCATGCCGCATTCGTTCCTCTGTGTCAATCCATCTATTCCATTCGTATCATCTATTCGTATGTCTGAATGGTCTATTTCGTCTTTTTGGTTCGGTAAGGTTAGGGTAAAGATAATTGCATGGTTCCATGCAGGTCCGCCTTAGGCGGGAAAGGGAGACCCTGGGATGTTCACGACGGAGGCGACGGTTTTAGAGAGGCTGGAGCGGATCGAGCAGAAGCAGGACAGGCTTTTGCTGCGCCAGGAGGCGACGATCAGCACCATCAACGTTCTCATGGACGTGATCGAGACCACCCGCGACCAGCTCGGGGAACTCCTGGAATGGGCCAACCGGGAGCCCAGCAGCGACCTGTCCGACCTCATCCGCAACATGACCGCCGCCCTTGAAGCGCTGGCCGGGGAGGTCAAGGCGATGCCTGATGCCGTCGCCGACGCGATCGCGGCGCGGGTCCGCCGTTGATTGGTTTTGCCCAGATCGCAGGGGGCGCCCCCAGCTCGGCCAGCAACATGACCGAGCACCTCTTGGCGCAGACCCTGGAGGACGAGGACCAGAAGCTTGCCGCCTATTACAACCGGGGTGGTGAGCGGGCCGCGGATGGCGAGGCGCCGAACATCGCGGGTCTGCGCCCTGACATGCACCCGCTCGTCGCGCGGGGCCTGGGCATCACACCAGGCGAGCGTCTCAGCCCGGAGGCCATCAACGGATTGCTCGCCGGCCGGCGCGCGGACGGGGAGCAGATCGAGGGCAAACGCTACTTCAACCCGAACTATGGATAAGGGTTGAGGGGGTTCCCGAAGAATCTGAGGTTTGAGACAATCGGTTTGCCAAAACTGATCGTCCACCCCGGTTCCGGAGGTTCCCCCTCAATGGCCATCGATATCACGGCGCTGTATTGCTGCGTAGAGGGCGGTCCAAATCCAGGCCACTCCACCGCCGCACGATGCTGGCTCCGAGCACCGAAGGTCCAAAGGCCAAAACGGTGCTAAGCACCTGAACAGTCTGGCGATCTTGCGATCCGCACCTAGGCCAGTGACCGCCACGGTGGCCGGTATTTCCTCCGCCGCAGTGGCCTGGATTTGGACCGCCCTATACACGAGAAGCAGATCGTGGGCCTGTTCCGCGAGGACCGGGCCCGGGAGGCGCTGGACATGAAGCGGGCGGACGGCACGGCCGAGCTGGTGCCTGGCGCGTATGAGCAGGTGGTTGCCCGTGCCGCGCAGCTCTACACGGAGCGTCTCCGCGAGACGGGGCAGGCGCCGAGCATCGCCGCGCCCACCAACATGGACGCACACCGCATCGGCGAGGCGATCCGGGAGGAGCGCCGGGCGATAGGGCTGCTCGGCGAGGAGCTGAGGCGCCTCAAGGTGCGCGGGGCGGATGGCGAGGCGATGAATCTGACCATCGCGAAGGGCGAGCATCTGAGGTTGTTCGTGAGCACGAGGGCGAAGCTTGCCAATGGCCGGGTCGGCTCGATCGGGCGGAACGGGCACACGGTTGAGGTGCAGGGTGTCGATCGCGACGGGATGACACTCCGCAACCTGAAGACCAGTCGCGTCGGGTACGCGACATGGGGAAATCTGACCGACAAGATAACGGGAGAGATCCGGCTCGCTTACGGCTACGCCCAGACGATTCACACCGCCCAGGGCTCGACCAGCAACGGGCACATCCTTGCCGCCCCAGCGGGCAGCCAGGCCATGGACGGGCTGGACGCGTATTCCGGCGGCACGCGGCACAGGATCAGGTCATACTTCATGACCAGTGAGCGCGCGGAGCAAGAGGAGATGCGCCGCCGCCGGCCGCTAAACGATGCGCGCGCCATCGACACCGACGATAAATGGGCAAACGTCGCGCGGCACATGGCGTACCAGCCGGAGAAGGAGACCGCGATCGGCATGTTCGAGCGCGCGAACGGCATCCGGCGCGGGGCGGTGCGCGAGTTTGCCATGTCGCTGCAACCGGCCGAGGCGCGCACCCTGCGCGGCGAGGCGCCGGCTTATGTGCATGAGGTCGGCTTCCAGCGCCGGATCGCTCGGGGGTTCGAGCGCAGCGCGGAGCGGGTGGCGGAGGTGGCGCGGCTAGCCGCATTGCCGTCCGCCACGTGACCCGGCGCCGGCATGGCCATAACCAGGGCATCGGGCTAGGCCAGCACTCCGCCTCACGGAACCGTGTTGGCCATGGAGACTGTGGCCGGCTGCGCGTCGGCCGGAAGGGTGAGCGGCGCCTCCGCCACGGCCGCCCGGTTTGCGCACCAAAGCCCAGACGGTGGGTCAGTCGCCAAAAACTCACAGGGCCCGCGACGCAGCATTCTGCCGCGGACCCTTCTGGCCTTTATGGGGAGCCGTTCGGATAGGAGTTCACTTGGAGCAGCGGCGGGCCGTTGTTGTCTGGTTCATCGGAAACACAGGCGTAGCTGGCCGCGTCGGTCTGGTCGCCTGAGCCCTTGTAGACCGCCATCTGCGGGTACGGGCAGAGCGGGCGGGAGAACGCGACGCCCTGGCTCGGGGTATCGTTGGTGTACTTGTTCGCGATGATCTGTTCGCGATGATCTGTACGGGTGGTATGCCCTGATCCATCCACGCATCCAACGCCTCGACCATGTCATGCGTGGGATCGAGCGGGCTGCCGGGCGGCTGATAGGCACCGCCGAAATTGTTCGGTCCGGGCCCGCCGGCGCAGTGGTTCATTCCCGGAACCATGAACAGCCGGGCAAAGGTCTGAGTGTCACGGAGGGCGGCCTGGTTGGCGGCCTGATCAAGAGCCTGGCGGATCTTCCCGTCGATGCCGAAGAGGCTATCCGATCCGGGCTGGCTACTTACAGACAGCACCGAACCGAGATTGAAGGGCAGCCCGTGCGCGGCGGCGTCGTGCTCGATGATTCCGGCGTAGAGGTCGATGCTGAACTGGGAGGGCACGAACGGGTCGGCCCAGCCATGATACATGATGATCTTCCCGCCGGCCTGCCGGAAGGGCTCCAGGTTGGTGTCATTCGCGTTCAGGATCTGCGCCAGGGTCTGGCCGGCAAACACCTTGTTGTTGGTGAGCGCCACGTCGCTTCCGAAGTTGAAATTCGGAAAGTAGTAGTTAGGGTCGTCGAACACGGCATCCCGGAAGAAGGAGAGAGAACTTCCTCCCGGAAGCGGGGTGCCGACCAGGACCTGGCGCCAGTAGGCCTCGCTGCCGACCGCCAGGCCGGGGGCGATCTTCTGGCCGGTGAGGGTGTCGGACGGCCCCTGATAGATCTGGCCCCTGATAGATCTTTTGTACGGCCTGCACTTCGGGCGCCGTTAGGCAGGTGCTGGGATCCTGACCGGACGCGCATTGCAGCGCAGTCGGATCGAAGTGACAGTCCCGCGGGTCGGTCAGGAACTGGTCTGTCCGCAAGCCGCCGTCCTGGCCCGCGCTGGCCAATTAGTATTGGCGCTCTGGCCGGCGCTCGACGCGCTGGCCAATTAGTATTGGCGCTCAACCTCGCCGTGGAGCGGCCCTTCCCGAGAGGCGCCGTTGATCCCGGGAAACAAAAGGGGGGATCCAAACTTCGCTGCTGGCTCCTTGTGGTTGGCGGCAGCGTAGTTGCCGGCTGGGCAGGCATATTTTGCACCAAATCTAGACAATATGGAGCGAGCGTTCGTGGCCGCCCACCAGTGAGGGGTTGCTGCAAGCCGGTGAGGTGACAAAGCCAACAATACGTCGGTTGAGCCTCTCCCATTGTGGACTGCCGGACACCCGGGCGGGATTTCCCTCGCATTGATCAAAGCCATGGTACCGTCCACGCTTCAATGTCTCTTGGCGGTGTCCGCGGCCACAGCTGGACGCACGCAACGGCTGCCCTCCCACCTTCAAGATCCCGACCCTCATACCATGAGAAGGGACCGGCACCCGCTCTGATGCAGGTAAACAAAATTTGTTCTGCCTTTTTAGGGCGATTCCCTGAAACTCCCTCCGAAAATGAGGGCAGGTTGCATTCTCGACCGACACTTGAGAGGGAGGCAGAGATCTCCAAGAAGGCTAAGGAATAGGGAGAATACTATTGTGGTATTTGTGACAAGGGTTGTTACCCATGAACAATCGCTGTCGTAGTGGTGTGCCGCATGGTGCATGGAGCCGCCGGCTCCAGGTCAAACCTCCGGCCGAAGGTCACCGCCAGCGGCGGGGAGCCGCGCGCGGCCCGCGGGTGAGCGTGGCGAGCGGGGCTGATTGTAACGAATACGGGAGCATCCTTCCCACATGGTCTCGGCTAGAAGAATGAGCCGGCCGCCACACAGAAGGACAGCCGGCGCGTTGAACGCTTCGCTCAGGAATTCTCCTGAATTTCATAGTACTGTAGGAACGGATATGCGGAGTATGCCTTGGTCTCGCGAGGCGGGGTCTGTGACCACCGCCGACACCCACACGAACCTCATCCCAAGCGCGTTACCGTCTCTGGCTTCCCATCCTTACCAGGGAGAGGCTGGTGCGTCGCCGCGTCCGCCCTGGGAGGCACGAAGCACCAGGTCTTTCTCTGGAGCGCTCCCCAACACGCGAGCGCCAAATGTCTGAATGTTTCTGGTGAACGGCGCGCACGCTCTCCAAGCTTTGGTAGTACACGCGGTTGGAGATATACGCGTACGTCTCCACAAGGCGCTGTAGCTCTCGGATTCATCTCAAAGCAGTCCGTCCAGGACGGGTCCCTCTAGCGAACAGCTCCAGGTAGGGTCCAGGACTGCACGATTCTATAGTAGTATAGAGCTAATATTATGGAGTTCATCTGGCTTGCGACTGTGCTCGCGCTTGCAACACAGACCGCCATCGTGCAGGCCGCCCAAAATAGCAGATCTTGACTCAATTAGCACTATTAGCGCTGATCGCACTCCTAGAGATTTCTCCTTCACAGCGCTCTCACTCGCGTCCGGCGAACTGGACTGCCGTCCTCCGATTGAAGATCCGCCTCCTTGGTGACTGGGAGGCGTGGTTGGCGTCAGACGAACTCGAGAATATTATTATCCACGTCCGAAGTCTCCAGTTGACGTGCCCTTTCGGCTTACAGCCATTTTTAAAAGTATTCTCAGTTCCTTGCCCACTTAGGTGCCGCACAAATTCGGCTCGATGGAGACGTATGGAGCAGGAGCTGATTACGATCCACCGGGATCGTCTTATTGCCGCCTCAGCGCTGATAGCCGACGACAGGCGCGTGCTGTTCTCGCGACGCTTCTGGTTAGGGCCTGTCATCTCTTGGGGACTTTGAACCAGTCCATTGTTGCTGCCATGCAGAGCACGCCCATGAAGGAGCGGGCGGTCTTCTCATAGCGGGTGGCGACGGCCCGCCACTCTTTCAGTCGCGCCCAGAGCCGCTCGACGAGGTTGCGGTTCTGGTAGATCCAGGGCGGGCAGGCGATCGGCTCCTCGTTGCGCTTGGACGGGATCGCGGGACGGGCGCCGCTGTCCCAAATCAGGGCGCGGAACGCATGGGAGGCGAGGCCGCGATCGCCGACGACCCAGCCTGGGATGTCGGACAGGCAGCTGAGCAGACCGGGGGCCAGTGGCAGTTCATGCGCCTGGCCTGGGGCGAGCGCGAAGGCGATGGCGCGTCCGGCCCCGTCGGCGATCACGCAAGCTTTGGTGCCATAGCCGCCCCGAGACCGGCCCAGCGCCTCACGGCTGTCGCTCTGCGCCGCAGCTTGTCGTTTTTGGCCGCACCCGCCGCCTTCTGATGGGCGCGGATGTTCGTGCCATCCAGAAACACCATGCCAAAGCTGATCCCGGACTGCCGCACCAGGTCCAGCAGCCGTTCCCAGACGCCCTTCTTCGCCCATCGGATGAAGGTCTGCGCCGCACCCCACCACGGTCCCAATTCGGCGGGGACGCTGCGCCACTTGGCGCCGTTCTGGTGTCGCCAGATGATAGCCTCGATCGTGCGACGCAGATCGCGGTGCGGCGTCTTGCCGCGCGGGCGAACCGCTTCAACAAGCGGTCGCAGCACGTCCCATTGCGCGTCACTCAAGACCTGCATTGTTCACCTCCACTCGGAGTAAATCGGCGACGCTGGGTAGAACAATGAAGGTATTCAAGGGACGACAGACCCTAGGTATCGAGGGGGTCTCGGCTGACGTGACTGACGCCGCCAAGATACTGTTATCCGATCGTTACTCAACCAGTCCGGCTTCCTTTCCCATCAACGTTGATCAGGCCGAGGAACTGAAGCTCCGAGCCAGCGACGAAACGTGGCAACTCCTTGAGGCGATGGCCGCGAATACTAACAACGGCGTGGTTCAGAAAGTGCCATTCCCAGGTAACACCGGAAATCGATAGAGCTTTAATGGTAAAGGGATTTCTCGTTTTGGGTGTTACCCTGATTTGAACCACGCCCACGGCGGTATAGCCCGGCTGGCCAAGTTGCTCGGTGCGGAGTTCGGTGAAGCTGATAGCGGTCCCTTGCTCGTCCCCGTCCACGAGAAGAACGTCGTGCCCATTCAGGGCGCGCGCGATCGCCAAATTGATGGCGAGCGTTGTCTTGCCGACGCCACCCTTGGTGTTGCCCACGACCAGGATCACGCTACGCTCCGATGTCCTTGCGACACCATATAATATCCGATTCGCAATCCAGGCGATATACAATCGCTATTCAGATACTGGTAATGATCGCTCCGCGCTGGCCGCATTCGCGCCGTGACGGGCCATGGCAAGGATTCGGGTGAAATCCTCACTGGACCTCCTCCCTGGGGGTGAAGGCATGCCGTGACCACGCTGTGCCGGGTGGTCGGTGTGAGTGTCTCTGGCTTCTGCGCCTGGTGGCGCGCGATCCTCACCGTCTAAATCCAGGCCGCGGCGGAAGCCGAGGGCGTGGTTCAAATCAGGGTAACACCCAAAACGAGAAATCCCTTTACCATTAAAGCTCTATCGATTTCCGGTGTTACCTGGGAATGGCACTTTCTGAACCACGCCCATTTCTACCTTGCGCCGACAGCGCTCGATTTCCAGACGGCGGCGCAACTACCAGATATTGATTCAGCCAAGCGGCTCTGGCGGGCGCGGCTTGCGCTTGCCACCGGCAGCAGCCGGACGAGATGCGGCCTTCAGGCGAATATCAGCCAGTATCGGTTTGGCTTCCTTGACGCGCCTCCTTGCAAATGCGTTTCGCGCATCAAGGAGTGCGAGAGCCACTTTATGGATGTTCTTTTGTGATGCGTGCGGGTAAAGTGCGCGTAGTGTGCGTTTTAAAGTTTCTAACTCTGAAAGTTCGGTCTTTGGTTTTTTTGCCACGATGTAAGTATATAGTATGAAATTACTTGCGCCTATGCCGAGTATAGTTAGTCGGTCTTGAACAACTCCCAATGCATTGATCTGGTTCAGCAATCCGCCGAATTGGACGCTGTGGAATTGCACGGTTTGGTTGGCCTCGGCGGCAAACCCTGCGATTCTCGCGACCATGAAGCACCGTCCCCGCCCAGCCGAACAGGATGACCTGCGGCGGCCGCGCCTGGTCGACATGATCGATGGGCAGCACGAGTTGGTCCGGCTGGCGGCGCTGATCGACTGGTCCTGGTTCGAGGAACACTGGGCGGGCTTCTTCCCCTCCCCGGAGGGGCGGCCCGCCCTCCACCCTCGTCTGGTCGCAGGCCTGATGTACCCTGCAGCACGCCCACGGCCTCTCCGACGAGGCCGTCCTCGCCCGTTGGGTGGAGAACCCGTACTACCAGCACTTCACCGGCGAGGTGTTCTTCCAGCACCGGCTGCCCCTTCACCCCTCCTCGCTCAGCCGCTGGCGCGGCCGGATCGGCGAAGAGGGCGTGGAGTGGCTGCTGACCAAGACGGTCGAGGCAGGCCGGGCCTCGGGGGCCGTGAAGCCGCGCAGCCTCTCCGAAATCGTGGTGGACACCACCGTCATGGAAAAAGCCATCGCTCACCCGACCGACAGCCGGCTCTACGAGACGGCCCGTCGCTCCTTGGTGACGCTGGCGCAGAAGGTCGGGATCCGGCTGCGGCAAAACTACAACCGCAAGGCCCCGCGTCTGGCCGCCCAGGCCGGGCGTCACGCCCATGCCCGGCAGTTCCGGCGCATGCGCAAGGCGCTGCGCACGCTGAAGGGCTACACGGGACGCGTCCTGCGCGACACCGGCCGCAAGCTCGGCACTGTCCCCCAGGGGCAACTCCGGAGGCGGATCGAGGCGCGCATGGCACTCGTCACCCGCCTGCTGCGGCAGACACCCAAGAGCCGGAACAAGATCTACGCCCTGCACGAGCCGGAGGTCGACTGCATCGCCAAGGGCAAGGCGCGGGTGCGCTACGAGTTTGGCACCAAGGTCAGCGTCGCCACCACCCTCGCCGAGGGCTTCGTCGTCGGTATGCGCTCCATGCCCGGCAACCCCTATGACGGGCACACGCTCGGCGAGGCCCTCCAGCAGGTCGAGACCCTGACGGCTTGCCGCCCCAGCCTCGCCGTGGTCGACCGCGGCTACCGCGGCCACGGCGTGCAGGGCACCAGGGTGCTCATCAGCGGCTCACGGCGCGGCATCACGCCGAGGCTGGCCAGGCTCCTCAAGCGCCGCAGTGCGATTGAGCCCGAGATCGGCCACATGAAGACCGATGGCCGCCTCGCCCGCTGCGGCCTCAAGGGCCTGCTCGGCGACGCCATCTTCGCCGTCCTCTGCGGCTGCGGGCACAACATCCGCAAGATCCTCGCCCACCTCCGGGCGCTTTTGACGGCTCTCCTCGCCAGCCTGCTCCAGCTTCACCCGCGCGCAGACGCCACCTGGTTACCTGCCAGCCAGCCTGAACGAGTTATTCAAGACCGACTAGTTAACGGAGCCGCAGTTTCCATAAAACCGCCTCAACAGCAGCCCGCTGTGTTGCGAAATTTAAGCAGACCGTGCGAAAACTCCCGTTCATCGTGACGTGGGGCGAGGCTGGCCAAGACGAGGACGACAAGATTTCGGTGACCCCAGACAGGCAATTCTGCGGACAGCCCGATTTCGCACCGCGACGTTCGCCGGTCATCTCGGCCGGTCTGGTGACGTCCGGCAAACAGGCGCTCCTTCACCCCATCACTGCGGCCATCAACTCGGCGAACCCGACGATGTTGAGCACCCGCCGCAGGTTGTAGGCCAGCGCCGTCAGGCTGAACTCGGCCCGAACCTTCTCCCGGCCGCGCATCAGGAACGCCCCCTGGTTCATCCATTGCTTGATGCTGCCGAACGGGTGTTCCGCCGTCTCGCGGCGAAGGTCGAGGATGCCGGGGCGCTTCGCCAAACGGGCCGCCATGCGGTCCAACACCGCCTCGTTCTCCAGGCGAGACACCGTGCGAAACGGGCCGCGTGTGCAGCGCGCGCGGATCGCGCAATCGTCGCACGCCAGCTTGTTGACATAGTTGATCTTCTTCAGGCCGCGCAGAAGAGACGATGAATAGGCATGAAGACGCTGACCCGCTGGGCAAATGTGGCTGTCACTGGCCGGATCGTATTGAAACTCATCCTTGCGGAACAGCCCAGCCTTGACCGAGGGCCTCGCTGCGGGCGCGGCACATAGGGCACGATGCCGGCTTTCTCGCAGGCCTCGATGTCCTCGATCTTGAAATAGCCCTTGTCGGCCACCGCCTCGATTGTCTCGACACTGAGGGCCTCTTTGGCCGCCGTCGCTGTCTCGGCCAACAAACCCAGGTCGAGGACCTGGTTGCCGACCTGCTGCTCCACGATCAGCTTGTGCTTGGGATCAACGGCGACTTGAACGTTGTAGCCGACCGCAACCCGCGTGTGCGCCGCCATCGCCCGGCTGTCAGGGTCGGTCAGCGAGATCTGGTCCTCTCCGGTGCGATCCAACTGCGCCAGCATGGCCTTGCACCGCGTGCGCCGCTCGCCGATCGCGGCGATCTTCTCCGCCAGGTTCTCAATCCGCGAGCCACCGGTTGTGCTCTCAGCGGCGTCGCTTTGGTCGAGCCGTTGCAGATAGTCGTCGAGCTTGGCATCGGCCAGTTCAATGAACTTCGTCAGGGACGCCCGGGTGAAGTTGCGGTCCTTGTTGTTGACCGCCTTGATCCGCGTGCCGTCCACGGCGAGCAGTTCGCGGCCAAACAAATCCAGCTGACGGCACAGCAGCACGAACTGGCGGAACACGGGGCGGAAGGCCTTGCGGTTGTCACGCCGGAAGTCAGCGATCGTCTTGAAGTCGGGCTTCAAATGCCGCAGCAGCCAGATCACCTCGATATTGCGATGAGTCTCGGCTTCGAGCCGGCGACTGGAGCGCACGCGGTTCAGATAGCCGTAAACGTAGAGCTTCAGGAGGTCGGTCGGGGCGTAGCCAGGCCGCCCTGTCACCTTGGGCGCCACACGCGCAAATCCCGCGGTGGTCAGATCCAGTCCATCGACAAAGGCTTCGATGAACCGCACCGGGTTCTCGGGGCCGACGTAGTCATCCAGCAATTCCGGGAGCAGCAGCGTCTGGGAGCGGTCGGAGCCGGCAACGTGGGTCATGGCCCCGATTCTAACCCCTCTTGCGCCAAGCCGGAATCCGTTGCGACAAAGATTTCACACGGTCTGCAAGAATTTCGCAGCAAAACTAGGACGCTGATAAAATTGGGCTTTTTTGCTGCGTAAGTCCGCTGCATAATGACTCTCATGAGATATGGCTACGCAAGGGTATCGACGGACGGCCAGAGCGTTGACGCGCAGGTGCGGCAACTGACCAAGGCCGGGTGCAAGAAGGTGTTCCGGGAGGTGGCGAGCGGGGCCCAGACCGGGCGGGCGCAGCTCCGCAAGGCTGTCGCCGCGCTCAATGCCGGCGAAGCGAGGCGGGCGACAATCAAAGCCGTTGAATGAGGCTAGCCAGGCAATTCCATATGCAAACACGCACTTGCGCCCTCACCGCCACAAATGGGTCAGGCGGCACCAGGTGCGCCCGCGGGAGCGGGACCAGATCTGCTTCCCGCTTATCGGCCAATCGACCCGTCACGGGTAGACGCCTTTGTGGGTCAGACGGGACGACGCAGCGACGGCACGGCAAAGCGCGTTGACCATGCCTCGCATGTTGCGGCGCCGGTTGGTGGTCCAGCAGAAGGCGCCGAGATAGTCGGGCAGATGCTTGGGGGAGAGCCGCTTGTGGGTGGCCTTGAGCGCGGTACTGAGATTGGCGACCAGGGTGTTGACGGTGAAGAACGGGGCGCTGCGCTCGCGCTCCGGACGCCCGCCGCCGGTGACGGTGGCGACATGCGTCCGCCCGGCTTCACCGAAGGCGTTGAACGCCCGCAAGCCGTCCGTGTGCACAGTCGCGCCGGCGGCGATGTGGGCATCGCGGAACGCGGCCACCGCCTCGCTGGAGAAGGCGCTGACCGCGCGCATCGCGACATGGCCCATGCGCCCGTCCGCATGCCGCTCGCAGGCGACGATGACGCAGGTCTTGCCTTCGGTTCCGCTGCCTTGGTTCCTTTCACCTCCCAGACACACGTCATCCGCCTCCACTACCGGCGGCGCGGCATCGTCGTCGCTCGCGCCCCCGAGCGAATAGCGCTCCGTCCGCTCGGTCATGGCGTGGCGGAGCCGCTTGTGCAGATACCAGGCCGTCTCATAGCCCAGGCCCAGCCTGCGGCCGAGCTCGACCGCCGAGATCGCCTGTTTGGTGCTGCTCATCAGGTGCATGGCGCGGAACCAAGTGGTCAGAGACAGCTTGGTGTCCGCCATCACGGTGCCCGCGGTGACCGACCAACGTCGGCCGCAGCGCGTGCAGCCGACACGGCGGCCGTAGACATAGCTCTTCAGATTGGCGCAGCGCGGGCAAGGCATTCCTTCACGTTGGCGCGCCGCCACCAACGCCGCCAGACACTGACCCTCCGTCCCGTAGAGTCGTTCGAACTCAACGTCCGTCAGCCCCTTCATGATTGCCCGCACCGTTCTGCTCCGAGACGCCGCGTTCAGAGCGACTTTGCGCTTCCCTGCTGCAAAGTACAAGAGCGGGTCGATTGGCCGATAAGCGGGGATCTGCTTGCATTCCTATGGGGCACCTCATCTAGTGCGGAAGACGTCGGGGCCGGGGCACCCTGTGCTGAATCGCACCCCGCCGCCTCGCTCGCCACGGCATTCCGGAGGCAGAGATGGCCAACTCTGTTGGCATCCGCGGGCTCCACCACGTTACGGCGATCGCCAGCGGCGCGCAGGTCAACCTCGATTTCTATACCCGCGTCATGGGCCTCCGCCTGGTTAAGCGTACCGTCAACTTCGACGCGCCCGACACCTACCATTTCTACTACGGCGACGCCGCGGGGAGTCCTGGCAGCCTTCTCACCTTTTTCCCCTTCGAGGACGCGGCGCCAGGCCGCGTCGGCACCGGCATGGCCGAGACGACCGCCTTTGCCATCCCGGAGGCCGCCTTCGAGCCATGGATGTCCCGCTTTGCCGAGGCGGGACGCGACTTCGACGGCCCCGTGACGCGCTTCGGCGCACGGACGCTTGGCCTGCGTGATCCGGACGGGCTGCGGATCGAGCTGGTGGCCGAACCTGGCCTGGACGGCGCAGCACCGGGCGGCGGCGGACCGGACGGCCTGGTGTCGGCCGAGCACGCCATTCGCCGCCTCTATTCGGTCGCCCTCTGCGTGGAGGCGCCGGAGCGCACCGCGCGACTGCTCACCGCAACCTTCGGCTACGAGGCTGTTGGCGAGGAGGCCGGGCGCCAGCGCTTTCGCGTTCGCGGCGGCGGGCCGGCTGGGATCGTGGACCTGCTGTGCCAGCCGGACCGGATGCGCGGGCGGATGGGCGCGGGCACGGTTCACCACGTCGCCTTCCGCGCGCGCGACGAGGCAGAGCAGCTCACCTGGCGGGAGGCCATCCTGGCGCTCGGCTTCGACGTCACGCCGGTGCTGGACCGGCAATATTTCCGCTCCATCTACTTCCGCGAGCCCGGTGGTGTGCTGTTCGAGATCGCCACCGATCCGCCGGGCTTTGCCATCGACGAAGCGCGTGAGGCTCTCGGAACCGCATTGAAGCTGCCGCCGTGGCTGGAGCCGCAACGGGCGGGAATCGAACGGCGGCTGCCGCCGCTGCGTCTGCGTGGGCCAGCGGCAGTATGACAGCGGGCGAAGCGGCCAGCCCTCACCGCGAGGCGCGGGTGACGGAAGCCGGGGCGCCGCTGCATCGGGCAAAGGCGGCAGTGGTGATGCTTCACGGCCGCGGCGCAGAGGCGCGCGACATGCTCTCGCTTGCCGAAGTCCTTGCCCAGCCTGACCTCGCCTATTTGGCGCCTCAGGCGGCGGGCCGAAGCTGGTATCCCTATTCGTTCCTCGCACCGATTGTGCGGAATGAGCCCTTCCTGTCCTCGGCACTGGAAATGCTGGATCGGTTGTTGGGTCAGCTCGGAGCCCAGGGCATCCAGTCGGACCGTACCGTGCTATTCGGATTTTCACAGGGCGCCTGCCTAGCCCTCGAGTATGCGGCGCGGCACGCGCGCCGCTATGGCGGGGTGGTCGGCCTGAGCGGCGGCCTGATCGGGCCGGCAGGCACGCCGCGCGACTACGCCGGCCAGCTCGCCGGCACCCCCGTTTTGCTCGGTTGCAGTGACGTCGATCCACACATTCCACTCGACCGGGTGCATGAGACCGCTCGCGTGCTCCGTGCGCTCGGCGGCGCAGTCACCGAGCGGATCTATCCGGGCATGGGCCACGGGATCAACGAGGACGAGGTCAAGCAAGCCAGGGGCCTGCTCGCGAGGCTTGCCACGCCTACGGAGTCGGACGGGCCGAATCCGTCCAGGACGCGACCGGAGACTAACCATGGCCGAGAGTGAAGCAACGGAAACGATCCACATCCTGGGCTTCGCCGGCAGCCTCAGACAGGGTTCCTACAACCGGGCGCTGCTCCGCGCTGCGCAGGAGCTGGCTCCGGAAGGCATGGTGATCGAGATCTTCGATCTCACACCCGTCCCGCTCTACAATGCCGATATCGAGGCGCAGGGCGACCCAGAGCCTGTGGCGGCGTTCAAAGCGGCGATCCGTCGGGCCGACGCCCTGCTCATTGCCTGCCCCGAATACAACCACGGCGTTCCGGGCGTGCTGAAGAACGCGATCGACTGGGCCTCGCGCCCACCGCGAACCGCGGCGCTCGACCGCAAGCCGCTGGCCCTCATGGGCGCGTCGCCCGGAATGACCGGCAGCGCCCGCGGACAGAGCCAACTCCGACAGGCGTTCGTGTTCACCAACAGCTACGCGATGCCGCAGCCGGAGATGCTGGTCGCCCACGCGCAGGAGAAGTTCGACGCCCAAGGAGCCCTTACGGACGAGAGGACGCGCGATTTCCTCCGCCAACTGCTTGGTGCTCTTGCCGAGTGGGCGATGCGCTTCCGGGCGGTTCCGGCGGGGTGAAGCGCCCTGGTGGTCTGAGTTGGAAGTTCGCGTGCAGCCTTGAACTGGTGAACTCAGCCTGTATCAGCGGCTTGTCGGTCCCGGCCAAGGATATGAGTGTCGCCGAACTTCTAACTCAGACCACTAGCACTACCTGGGCAATTTCGCCGGATAATGGCGTTCGGTTTTCGACCGGGCGATTGGATTGGTTGGATTGGAGGCGACGATGTCTGACGCCGGCCCGGCGAGCGATCTGGATGTCTGGCTGACGCCGTTTCTGGAGGTGCTTGGCCGCAAGACGCGGCGGACCTGGGCGCCGTTGTATCTGCGCGGTCTGCTCGGCCCGGGGGAGCGCAAGAGCTTGCAGCCGATGGCGGCGCGCCTGGGTCTGCCGGGGCATGATCAGTTGCAGCATTTCATCGCCAGCCCGGCTTGGGACGACGGCCCGCTGTGGACGGTGCTAGAATCCGCCGCCAGAGTTTCCCAGCGTCACGTGGGATCAGGGCAGTGCACACCGTGCTTGCCAGCCTTGGTGTGCGCCACCATACTATAGGGATGTTCGTTGTGACCGAGGCCGATGCTGCTGCGATCCGCGCGGTCTTCCACCAGGAGGGAGAGCTGTCGGCGGCCATCGAGGTGCGCCGGCGGTTCCCTGGGATCACCGACAACGCGAAGGCGCGGGAATGTGCCCGGAGCATCGCCGGGTGGACGCCGCTGCCAGTCCCGCCGTGCCCGGTGACGCGGCTGCGTCCCCGCAAGAACGGCTAGCCCGACTTCCGTCGCCGGCGACGCGCGCTTCGCCTCGACCGGCGAGAGGGCGGAAGCGCCCTGCCCCCCGCCGTGTTTCTTGCGCATGATAACGTAGAGCGTTTTTCGCTTGAACGTAGAGCGTTTTTCGCTTGGCGGCGCGGCGCACGGGACGCCCCATTCTGGATTCCGTGGCTGGAATCCGCGCCGGTGAGCGAAAAACGTGTTGCGCTAAACCGCTCCCCCCGCCGCCAGGGCTATGGGTATTGAATGCCGGGGCACCCTTTGCCGATGCATCACCGGGACATTCCGGAGAGCGACGTGCAGGCATTGGCCGCACCAAACGGGCCTTCGAGCGGTCATCACAGATGGGATTTGACCGCTCGACCCCTGTTCAGGAACGTCCGTGGCCGTCGCAGCCCGAGCGTACCCACTCCGACCTGGCGGGCAATACGGCTTCACGCGGTTGGAACACTGATCCCGGATCATGATGTGTCCGGAACCGGCTGGCAGAGTTTGGGCCGCGCGATGCAGTCGATCACCACCATGATGCCAGTTCGGCAGTGCGGACACTGCCGCAATGACTGCCCGGTCAGCGCCTCGAAACGATCACGGTGGTCGGCGGGGGGATCGGTTGCCGGTGCGACCGGTGCCATCCTCAGCAATTCCCGGCAGCGCTCGAGCTTGCGCGCTCGATGGCAGTTGCCGAGGAAGCCGAAGTACCGGATGCGATGAAACCCGTCCGGCAGCACATGGATCAGGAAGCGGCGGATGAACTCCCCGGCCACAAGGCTCATCGTCTTCCGGCGGTTGTTGTCCCGGTAATCCTTCCAGCGGAAGCAGACCCTGCCGTCATCCATGGACACCAGGCGGTTGTTGGAGATGGCGACGCGATGGGTATGCCGCCCGACATAGTCGAGAACCTGAGCTGGTCCGGCAAACGGCCGCTTCGCATAGACCACCCACTCGGCCTTCCAGGTCGGCGTCAGGTAGCGACGGAACGCCGCCGGCTCATGCAGGTGGCGATGTGCGGAGAAGAAGTTCAGCTCGCCAGCGGCGAACGCTTTCTCCAGATAGTGCAGGAACAAGCCCCGAAACATCCGCGACAGCACCTGTACCGGCAGGAAGAATCCCGGCCGGCAGGCGATCCAGCTTTGCCCGTCCGGCGCGATCCCGTCGCCGGGGATGAGGAAATGCAGATGCGGGTGGTGGGTAAGTGCCTGTCCCCAGGTGTGCAGCACACCGAGGAATCCGATCTCTGCACCCAAATGCTCGGGGTCGGCGGCGATGGTGCGCAACGTCTCCGAAGCCGCCCGGAACAGGATGTCGTATACCACGGTCTGGTTCTGGAACGCGATGACCTCGATCTCCGCCGGCACGGTGAACACCACGTGGAAATACGGCACGTCGAGCAGTTCCGCCTGGCGGTCCGCGAGCCATTGTGCCCGCGCCAGACCCTGGCACTTAGGGCAGTTTCGATCCCGGCACGAGTTGTACGAGACACGCTGATGGCCGCAATCGCCACACCGCTCGAGGTGACCGCCGAGCGCAGCGGTGCGGCAACTCTCGATCGCGATCATGGCATGCCGCTGTGCCGAGGACAGCGACCCGCCGTGCCGATCACGAAAAGCCGGCCCGAAGTGGTGGAACACGTCCGCCACTTCCAACCTCTCGCTGGCCACGAAACCCGCGCTTCAGACGGGCACCAGGTCCGGCAAGGTTGGCGAGACGAGGTCGAGAGACTCCAGTGGACTAGCGGTGGCGCAGACCGTGCTGGTGGAGATCATGAGATACTGCGCCGTGGTGCTGAGATTGCGATGGCCGAGCAGCAGCTGGATGGTGCGCAGGTCGGTGCCGGCTTCGAGCAGATGAACGGCGAAGGCGTGGCGCAGCGAATGCGGGGCAACCGGTTTGTCGATGCCGCACAGCAGCCTCACCTCCCGACAGGTCCGGTCGACGGTGAGCGGCGAGAGCGGCTGGCCGGGTTCGCGGCCGGGAAACAGCCACTCTCCGGGACGAGTGCGCTTCCAATAGTCCCTGAGGATATCGAGGAGCTTGGGCGGCAGCATGACATAGCGGTCTTTGCGGCCTTTGCCCTGTTCAACTCGGATGACCATGCGCTTGCTGTCGATCGCGGCGGGCCTGAGGCGGACGGCTTCGGAAATCCGCAGGCCGGTCGCGTAACAGACGGTCAGGATCACGCGGTGCTTCAGGTTGTCGACGGCGCCCAGGAAACGCGAGACCTCTTCTTGGCTCAGTACGACCGGAAGCTTCTTCGCCTGACGGCCGGCGGGAATGTCGTCCTCGACAATCCAGGGCCGTTTGAGGGTGACGGTGAAGAAGAACCGAAGCGCAGAGACCGCGACGATGATCGAACTGGCCGCAAGGCGCCTTTCCTGCGTCAGGTGGATCAGATACGTCCGGATTTCAGCCGGCCCGAGGAGTTCGGGCGATTTGTGAAAATGGCAGGCGAACCGGACGACCTGGGCGATATACACGCGCTGCGTGTTCGGTGTCAGGTTGCGGACCTGCATATCGTCGATCATCCGACGGCGAAGCGGGCTCATGGACAACTCCTTTGCGAGATGGACAGCGCCACACGGGCGCCGGCGCATTGTCTCGCAGTTGAGTTGTCAGACCAGACAGGATGGATCTCAGGGCCTAAGAAATCAAAGCCAAATGGAATCCTGATTACACATAAACCTCAGCCAATTTCAGGAGTCGGTAGGGCATAGGGGTGGTTCGGACGGCGGCCCATGTGAGACGCGGGATCATGGCGGCCAGATCGTATCGTCGGTTGAAGCGGTATTCGAATTCGGCGAGGTAGCGCGGAACATGCTTGCGGTTGATGGCACGGTAGGTGCCCGTGATGGCGGCCTTGATGTTGCCGAGCGCGGTGTTGGCCCATTGGAAGGCTGGCGTCCGAGCCGCTTTTGGTCCTGACCCGGTCTTGACGACTTGGTGCGCGCACCCGGCGTCTGCGACGCTGGCGAAACACTGAAGGCCATCGCTGACGACAGAGCAGTCTGGATCGAGGCTGCGCTTGGCGAACCCTGCGATCGAGGTTGCACAGAAGCTGGTGACCCGGCGCAGCTTCAGGCGAACCGGCTTTCCCTGGGTGGTCGTCTCGACAGCGGCGACGAACGGCGTCTTGCCAGGCGCCCCGCGGCCGCGCTTTCCGCCGGAGCGCTCGCCGCCGAGATGGGCGTCGTCGATCTCGATCCTGCCGCTCAGGCGCTTGGTCGCATCACGCTCAAGCATGACCTGCTTCAGCTTGTGTTTGACCTTCCAGGCGGTGGTCTGCGTCACCCCAAGGCGACGCCCCAGTTCGATGCTGGAGATGCCTTGCTTGGTCTGGGCCAGGCGATAGATCGCACGAAACCATAGCCGCAGCGTAAGCGGTGCTCTGATGCCCTTCTTCAACGGCCGATTGGGATCTGGTTGGTTTGCTCGAAGCAAAGGGCTTCGAGCTATCGTTATGTTCAACATTAATGACGACGCGAAGAGTGGCCATGGGCGTGCTGAGGTGCTGACGGGCCCTGGCCGTCGTCGACACTGGTCGGCGGAGGAGAAGGCCCGGGCTGTGGCGGAGACACTGGCACCAGGTGCGCGGGTGTCTGATGTGGCTCGGCGATGGCAGATCTGCCCTCAGCAAGTCTATACATGGCGGCGCACAATGCGCAGGGATGCCGATGCCGCGGCAGACGCGACGTCAGCTCATTCCGCGCCGGCCTTCGTGCCGATCGTCACCGAAGCAATGCCAACCGCCGCGGTTACAGGCCCACGCTCAGCAGCCGCCATTATCGAGATCCAGCTTGCCGACGCCATTGTGCGGGTGAGACCGGGTCTGGACGATGGATTGCTGACAGCGGTTTTGCGCGCCGTCCGCGCCTCGGCAGCACGAGCATGATCGCCGTTCCGGCTGGCGCACGCATATTGCTTGCCACGCGACCCGTTGATTTTCGTAAGGGTGCACACGGCCTCGCTGCCTTGGCGCAGGCGGTGCTGGCCGAAGATCTGTTCTCGGGCGTCATCATCGTTTATCGCAGCAAGCGTGCGGACCGGGTCAAGGTCCTGGTCTGGGATGGCAGCGGTCTGGTGCTGATCTGGAAGCAGATGCAGCAGGGATCGTTCCGCTGGCCGCCGATCATGGACGGCGTGATGAAGCTCTCGCCGGTCGAATTTGCGGCTTTGTTTGATGGCCTCGACTGGACGCGCGTTCAGACGGTGCGGGGGATTCTCAAACCCACCGTTGCGGCCTAGGATTCTGTGCGTGATGGAGTCCCCGCGCACCAACCTGCCGACCCTGCCTGACGATGCCGCGGCCTTGCGGGCGCTGCTGCTGGCGACACTGGGCGAACGCGATGCGGCGGTCGGCGAACGCGACATCTTGCAGGCTCAGAATGACCGGCTGCGCCATCTTCTGCTGAAGCTGACGCGGATGCAGTTCGGCGCCAAATCCGAGCGTCTGCCGGAAGAACAACTGCAGCTGGGCCTGGAAGCCCTTGAGCAGGCCATTGCCCAAGGTGACGCGCAGGCGGAGCAGCGGGATCCTGAACTGCGCAAGGACAAGGCAGCCAAGCGCCGGGCGAGCCGCGGCGCACTGCCCGCACACCTGCCGCGGATTGAGGTGAGGCTGACGCCAGAAGACACCGCATGCCCCTGTTGCCGGACGGCGATGGTGGTGATTGGCGAGGACACCTCCGAGCGGCTGGATGTCATCCCGGCGCAGTTTCGGGTGGTTGTGACGCGGCGCCCGAAGCTGGCCTGCCGAACATGCCCGGGCACCATGGCGCAGGCACCCGCACCGCCACGATTGATCGAGGGTGGCCTCCCGACCGAGGCAATGGTCGCGCACGTGCTGGTGGCCCGCTATGCCGACCATCTGCCGCTGTATCGCCAGGCGCAGATCCTGGAGCGACAAGGCGTGGTCGTTGAGCGGTCCACGTTGTCGTTCTGGATGGGGTATGCCGCAGCCGAAGTTGCCCCCCTGGTGGCACGGCTGCGCGAGATGATGCTGGCTTCGACACGGATCTTCGCTGACGAGACCGTCGTGCCGGTGCTCGATCCGGGTCGCGGGCGGACCAAGCAGGGCTACTTTTGGGCGATTGCGCGCGACGATCGGCCATGGGCAGGGAGCCAGCCGCCCGCCGTCGTCTACAGCTACGCGCCTGGCCGCGGACAAATTCACGCCAATGCGCTGCTCGGCAGCTATCGCGGCATCCTGCAGTGCGATGGCTACGCCGCTTACAAGAAGTTCGCCGGGTCCAAGTCTGCCGATCCCGCCATAACGCTGGCCTTCTGCTGGAGCCACGTGCGCCGCGGCTTCTACGATCTGGCCAAGGCGAAGGCGCCGATCGCGATGGAAACCTTGCGGCGGATTGCCGCACTCTACGAGGTCGAAGCGCGCGTCCGCGGCAAGAGTGCTGCCGATAGGCTCGTTGTTCGCCACATCGAGAGCCGGCCGTTGATCACGGAACTGCGTGTCTGGTTCGAAGCGCAACTTGCGAAGTTACCCGCCCGCGGCCCAACCGCCGAGGCCATCCGCTATGCCCTGAACCATTGGGATGGGCTGCAAAGATTTCTGGAGGACGGGCGCGTCGAGCTCGACAACAACAGCGTCGAACGCGCCATGCGACCCGTAGCACTTTCGAGAAAAAACAGCCTCTTTGCGGGCAGCGATGAGGGCGGCGAAAACTGGGCCTGCCTGGCCTCGTTGATCGAGACCTGCAAGCTCAACGGCGTCAATCCACAGGCCTATTTTACCGACCTGTTGACACGCCTGGTAAACGGCTGGCCGCAGAAGCGCATTGATGAGCTGATGCCATGGAACTGGGCGCCAAAACAGCCACCCTGAGTCTCTCGGAAATCCCAAAATGGCGGGGCAACGCTGACAATTGATCAGCCGGCGCTATGAAATGATTGATAGCGGGACAGCTGCATCGGCGTTGTTCTCTTCGGGTTGCCGTGCCCTCGAACGTGAGGTGGCGTGATGAGCGGTCACCCAAGGGTGCGCCACTTCAACCTGGAAAAGCACGATGGCCGCCAAGCCCAAGCAAACATCACCGACGTGGAGTGACGTAAAGAGAAAGCTGGCCGCATTCGACCGCGCCGGCCTGTTCGGGATCATCCAGGACCTGTACGCCGCCAGCAAGAGCAACCAGGCCTTTTTGCACGCCCGGTTCGGCCTTGGCGGCGACGTGCTCTCGCCCTACAAGGCGATCATCGACCGCTGGCTTTGGCCCGACCCCATCAAAAATCAGGATACGTCGGTTGCCGCAGCCAAAAAGGCGATCACGGATTACAGGAAAGCTGCTGGGCAACCCGAGGGGTTGGCGGAGCTGATGGTGTTCTATTGCGAGCGCGCGGCGGGCTTCAGCAACGAGTATGGCCTAGATGACGAAGGATATTACGATGCCCTGGTGAGGATGTTCGAGCAGGCGCTCAAGGTGTCCGTCACTCTAGCTGCTGAGCAGCGCAGCCTCATGCTGGACCGCCTTGATGCCGTGCGCAACATCAGCCACAACTTCGGCTACGGCGTCAGCGACGACATGGATGATCTCCTGGCCAGGTATGGCCAGAGGTAACAAAAATCCCGGATTTGACCTCGTTAATGGACGGCAATCGGCCAGCAAGGAAAGGGGACGGCTCATGCGGTTACGTCCGGCAGGTGCGAAATCGTGCTGTGCGAGACGTTGAAGCTTTTCACGATATCGCGCAACGGCTCGCCCGCATCACGCCGCTTGAGCGCTTCCGATAAAGCCCCAAGGGTGGCAGAGCACCGCTTACGCCGCAGCGGCAGATGGGTTGATGCAAAGATCGTCCCGGCAATCGGCGAGGTCTGCCGGCGGCACTTGGTGCACTGATAGAGATCGCGGGTCGTCACCAGACTATACTGCCTGCCGCCGCATACCGGGCACTCAAAGCCACGCGGCCAGCGTGACGCGATGACGATCGCCCGGCATTGCTCCTCGGTGCCGTACTGCTGTTCGAACGCGGGTTCGCTGAGACCCTTCTGGAACTGCACGACATTACGAGCCACTGCCACACCCTCATGAAATGCCACAAATTCCCTGACCTGCTACCAGGCGTTTCGTGACTGAGGGAAGTGCGTAATCAGGAATGGAATTAGAGTAGCGACGTCTAAGTCACAGAATTACCGCGAAGCGGTTTAGTGCAACGTGCTTTATGTTGCGCTAATCGGTCGCCGCAGGCCACACCAATCGCAAGCCGACTTGTCAGAAAATGCGTTCTGTAGCCCTACCCCTTCTGCTCGAAGGATGCCACCGTGCTCGGGTTGGCCAATACCATCCTCGGGTGGCCGCGCCGCTTGTCCCGTCAAAGGCCCCCGCCGAGAGGTATCCCGACGTGGCGCAGCCTCTCGCGCTTGGCAAACGCGCCTGGCGGACGCCACCCTAGGCGCCACACTCGCGAACGGCTCACCGAAATGAGGGCAATTGGACATCCCGCCGCTCGCCTGTCCAAAGGGGCCACCACGAACAGGGAAGGACCGTGATGGGGGAGCTGGCACGGCTGCTGGCGCGAGGCAAGGAATCCGACCCCGAGACATACCTGCGCGCCTACCATCTCGCGGGCCTGGCCGCCCGATCGGTCTCCTGGCTGCCCATACCGCTGTGGCGGCTACTCCAGGGCGTCCGGTCCGACAAGCACATGCCTGGCTGGCACCGTTACGGGCACACGTACGGCGCATTGTTCCGCCGCTTCAAGTACCGCCGGGTCAAGCTGCTCGAGATCGGCATCGGCGGGTACCAGGCGTCCCTCGGCGGCCACTCCCTCCTGGCCTGGCAGGCTTTCTTCCCACGCGGCACCATCGTCGCCGCCGACATCGTGCCGAAGCAGGCGCTGGGCGGCCGACGCCGCCGGATTCGGCAGCTCGACCAGTCCTCGGCGGAGGACTTGGCCGAGCTGTGCCGGCAGGAAGCGCCGTTCGACATCATCATCGACGATGGCTCGCACCTCAGCGCGCATCAGATCCACACCTTCGAGCACCTGTTCGGCGCGCTCCGCGACGGCGGCGTCTATGTCGTGGAGGACGTGCAGACATCCTTCTGGCCTGGCCGGGTGGGCGGCACGGAAACGGAGTGGGACGGAGCCCACATCACCGATCCACGGTTCCAGCGGACATGCTACGGCTACTTCCTCGAGCTGGCGAAGTACCTCAACCACGCCGAGTTCGCCGTCCGGGAAGGCCTGGACGCGCGCATGCTCGCGTTGGCGCAGGACATCACCCCCATCGCCTTCGAGCACAACCTGATCATCGTGTGGAAGGGCGAGAATTAATATCCGTCGGCGTTCGTCGGGCGAGACGCCGCGCCTGCCCCGTAGCTGATTCTGGCGCTGTCCTGCCACGTGTCCAGACGCGCCCACGCGGCACCCATCCGAACATGTGCCTTGATGCGTTCGGCGCCTTGCTGGTGTGGCTCGCGGCCGACACGTTGGCAGCCGAGCTGGCGCTGCAGTGACGAACAGGGCGAGGGTTTCGGCTCCCGCTCTTCCAAAAACCTCCGGCCGGCACCAGCCGGAGGAGTCCGGCGTGTCATCCAACGGAGCGCCAGCCATGCGGGCGAGCGCTCCGCCTACACCATCAATAGACGCCGCAATTAGCGCAAGACAAACTCTACGCGATTCCGCGCCGGGACGATGCCGCTCCGGCTGAATGGCGCGCGGGTTTCTCGCTAGGCCCCCGCCGCCCGGCACCGAAGGCGCTCTGGCCGGCGGGCGCTTCATCAGCACGAAGCCCGATCGCTCCAGGTGCTCGACCAGGCGCTGGCCGGTGATCCGGGCCATCATGTCGTCGGCGTGGTGGACGCGCCGGCGGCCGTCATAGCTCAGCGCGTAGGAGAGGGTCGCGGCGATCTCGTCGGGCGTGGCCGGGCGAAGCGGCTGCGGATCGTCGAGGGCATGGCGCGACGATACCAGCACTAGAGAACGTAACAAGAACGGTGTCCGGCAAGACGCTGGCGGGCCAAGCTCAAGTAGCAGCGCGCCGCCAGCATGCGGGATGCCGATAAGGGCAGAGCAAGATTGATGGCTTGATCACGCCCCGCACGCGGCAGAACGGCATGGAGGGCGACACCGTATTGGATGGGACCGCGTCCCTGACGCTGAACGGGGGGCTCTCCGCTATGGCGGCGGCGATGCTGGCGGTCCCAAGGGTTTTTCCGGCCAGGCTCTCGCAGCTCGCGGCCTGCGCCCAGGCTGCGCCGAGTGGCAAGGACGCGAGCAGGGCGGCCGCGATGGCCGCGGCAGGGTGCGCAGTTCGCCTCCCCCCAAAGTGCGCCAGCGTCTCAGCCGGCGGTTCGCTCCCAGTGTCGCACCGCTGGAGCCAACCCGACAAACGGGCAGAAAGAAATATGCTAACGGAATTCTAGGCAACTGCCACAACGCTACCGCCCAGTTCTGCCAAACCGCCAAACCGGGGCGAAGCATGGAGGAGTCCGATGAACACCGCGACACCCGCGCCCAACGAGGCTTTCGCCCGCCGCCCGTTGCCGAAGCGCTTCTGCAACCTCGACCGCGTGTTGCACGCGCTCGAGGCACGCGGCCTCGACGGCATCGTTGCGACGACGCCGACCAACGTCTTCTACCTGTCGGGCTTTAACGGTGTTGCCCACAAGTCGGACGAGCCGCGCGTCTGCGCCGTGGTCATCTCCCGGCACGCGCCTGAGCACCCGATCCTGGTCGTCGCCGACTACTATCTCGCGACATTCCTGACGCAGGAGAGCTGGATCGAGGACATCCGCCCGTTCCGCGCCGTCATGCTGCCGCTCGACCTGCCGGCGAAGAAGGGCGACATCGACCGCTTCATCCCACCGGCGGCCAAGGGCAAGCCCTGGGTGGAAAGTGCGCGCAACCGCTATGGCTCCGACATGGACACCGTCGGCAAGGCGGCGTTGCGCGAACTGAGGCTCGACCGCGCCAAGGCGGCCTTCGACGACGTGGGCTATGGCTTGCGCCTCGGTCTCGACGACGTGAGCGTGGCCAACGGCTACGATGCGATGATGTTCGCGCGCGCGGTCAAGACGCCGTTCGAGCTCGACCTGCTGCGCCGCTCGAACTCGCCTCAATGAGGTTGCGATCCGCAAGACGTGCGCGTCATGGGCGAAAGGTGCGACATGGCGCGATCTCAACATCGCTTACGCCAAAGCCTGCGCCGAGCTCGGCGGCTTCGTGCGCGATCCGGGCGGCATGGTCTGGGGCCATCCGCGCGGCACCGACGCGACCATCATGCTGGCGACCGGCTTCGAGGACAGCGAGGTCGAGCCCGGCACGCACGTGCTCTTCGACTGTCACGGCACCATCGACCTATACTGCTGGGACGGCGGCAAGACCTGGGTCGTCGACGGCGAGCCGCAGGGTGACGCCAAGCGCTGGGCCAAGGCGACCACCGCCGTCGCCGAGACTCTGGTCCGCGCCATGAGGCCGGGCGCCAAGATCAGCGAGTTACAGGCGCTGGCGCGCGCCACTTACCGCAAGGCCGGCGTGCCCGATCCCGACCGCGCGTTGATCTTCTTCCACGGCCTCGGGCTCTCGCACATGGAGCTGGAATTGATGACGGCGGATGGCCGCGCGCGCGGCGCCGATTGGGTGCTGGAGGAGGGCATGGTGGCACCGATCCACCTGCTCTACCCCGGCGGCCAGCTCGACCGGTCCTGGTGCGAGGAGGTGGTCGAGGTGCGCGCTGACCAAGGCCGCCCGCTCTTCTCCTGGGGTTACGATCCGCTAACGGGAAGGGGAGCGTGAGGGGATGCGGAAGCGTTGCCCGCTTATCGGCCAATCGACCCGTCACGGGTAGACGCCTTTGTGGGTCAGACGG
Source organism: uncultured Pseudomonadota bacterium (assembly GCA_963818725.1). Taxonomy (GTDB): domain Bacteria; phylum Pseudomonadota; class Alphaproteobacteria; order Acetobacterales; family Acetobacteraceae; genus DATFDN01. Next base: position 425,807 of record CAWFTU010000003.1, read on the forward strand.
GACGACGCAGCGACGGCACGGCAAAGCGCGTTGACCATGCCTCGCATGTTGCGGCGCCGGTTGGTGGTCCAGCAGAAGGCGCCGAGATAGTCGGGCAGATGCTTGGGGGAGAGCCGCTTGTGGGTGGCCTTGAGCGCGGTACTGAGATTGGCGACCAGGGTGTTGACGGTGAAGAACGGGGCGCTGCGCTCGCGCTCCGGACGCCCGCCGCCGGTGACGGTGGCGACATGCGCCCGCCCGGCTTCACCGAAGGCGTTGAACGCCCGCAAGCCGTCCGTGTGCACAGTCGCGCCGGCGGCGATGTGGGCATCGCGGAACGCGGCCACCGCCTCGCTGGAGAAGGCGCTGACCGCGCGCATCGCGACATGGCCCATGCGCCCGTCCGCATGCCGCTCGCAGGCGACGATGACGCAGGTCTTGCCTTCGGTTCCGCTGCCTTGGTTCCTTTCACCTCCCAGACACACGTCATCCGCCTCCACTACCGGCGGCGCGGCATCGTCGTCGCTCGCGCCCCCGAGCGAATAGCGCTCCGTCCGCTCGGTCATGGCGTGGCGGAGCCGCTTGTGCAGATACCAGGCCGTCTCATAGCCCAGGCCCAGCCTGCGGCCGAGCTCGACCGCCGAGATCGCCTGTTTGGTGCTGCTCATCAGGTGCATGGCGCGGAACCAAGTGGTCAGAGACAGCTTGGTGTCCGCCATCACGGTGCCCGCGGTGACCGACCAACGTCGGCCGCAGCGCGTGCAGCCGACACGGCGGCCGTAGACATAGCTCTTCAGATTGGCGCAGCGCGGGCAAGGCATTCCTTCACGTTGGCGCGCCGCCACCAACGCCGCCAGACACTGACCCTCCGTCCCGTAGAGTTGTTCGAACTCAACGTCCGTCAGCCCCTTCATGATTGCCCGCACCGTTCTGCTCCGAGACGCCGCGTTCAGAGCGACTTTGCGCTTCCCTGCTGCAAAGTACAAGAGCGGGTCGATTGGCCGATAAGCGGGGAAGCGTTGGGTATGCTCTGCACCCTCACGCTCGCCGGTAGCCCATCAGCACTACAGCCGCATGCTGGTGCGCCCGGATAATGGAGGGGAAAAAGGGGCTCAGGTCACCGGTGCGACTCCTGTGGCTCAGCGAACCTCTCCTATCGGCGAGCTTCCCGGTTCGGTGCTTGCCCGAGCCGGAGACCTCCTTGTCGTTTGGGAGTAGACAGAAGCCGGATGCGTACGGGGAGGCGCCTATGGCAACGCTCAACTATGAAACGCCGGTGTTATATTTCTTCTATCCTGTGACACTCGGCGCAGGCGAGACGGTGGATATCGGCATCGTCTATTTCACTGGAATGCAAGTCCTGTCTTATGTCACTGTCGAAGGCAGCGGTGCGCTAAACGTGCCGTTTACTATCAGCGACAGCATTGTCATCGTCCACGGACCTAGCGAGGACACCCCACCCTCGGACACGACATGCCTGATTACGCTGACCAACGGTGACCCGGAGAATCCAGTCGAGTTTGGCCTGCAGTCATGGACAGTGTTCAGCTGACGCGCGTGGGTAAAAGCGCGTTGTCGAGGAGGACGGGCGTTATGGAGATCATCACTGACGCGAACGGCACAATTATCGCCATGTGCCCCGACGATGACGAGCCGGTCGCCAGACCGACGCGCCCAATGCAGCTGGGTAGTCCGGCGCCAGGACCGAAGGCCGTGCCGACACTGCGCGCCCGCCCTGGCCAAGTCCGGCATGTGGTGGCGCTGCCTCCCGAGCTCGCAGGTATGTCTCTCAAAGGCATCCACACAACGCATCGCGTCGTGGTCCATGCCGGGACGTCGCGCCTGGAGCGCATCGCAGACTGAACTGAAACTCGGCATGTTCGCCATCGGCAATCGGTGCGACGCGCACGCGCGAGCTGGATCATGGCAATGATACGTGTTTATGCCGAGTTCCGGGTTATGCCGAGCGAGCCTGATAGGCTGGGGATCGTGCTGGGATCACGCGCACTCCGCCCTTCGCGGCCTCATCTCAACAACCGGGCCGAGGTGTCGCACCAGCCGACGCGGCGACGAGAGCGGCAGATGCAGCGCTTCAAGTCAGCCCGGCACGCCCAGCGGTTCCTGTCCAGTCACAGCCGGATCCACAACCACTTCAGCTCCGCCGTCATCGCCTATCCGCCAATGGACACCGCCAAGCCCGCGACACGGCCTTCCGCGCATGGCGCGATGCGGCTAGGGTTCCAGCGACCGCGTGACGCCAAACGGCTTCTGAGCCGACCGACGCCTACCCACCGCCAAGTTGACAACGCCGTCCCAGCGAATAGGTCACCCCATGAAATCGTGCTGATCCTGATCTGAGGCGGACCTGATAAGCCGTATTTGCGTCGCTCACTCCGGCGCGCCTTAGCCTGGGCTGAACGGGATTGCCCATTTCAAGGCCAGGCCGTTCCGATCCCGGCCGGGCCAACGCCCATCGGCAGCGGGGCGGCTTCGGTGAGACGCTGCCCGTCCCAGTGGAACACCGAAAGCTCCCGTTCCACCATGTCCTCAACGAGGATGACCTTCCCGTCGCGCGAAAAGGCAATCCCTTGCGACCACCTGCCGATCGGCGCTTCGGCTACCCTTTCGAGACGGCCACCACTGACGGCTAGTAATACCAGCGTTCCGTGTTGATGGAAAAATGGCGAGTTGGGCGGCTTCGTTGTGCCGTTCTGCGTCCCTACGGCAAGGAACTTGCCATCCGGCGAGAACCTCAAGCCCTCGGGCGAGAGGCCGACACTTACCGTCTCGACCACCCGGATCGGGTTGGCCGTCATGTCGATCAGGCTGACTGTGTCGATATCCCCGTTGCCCCGGCCCATATTGGACACGGCCGCCAGCTTGCCATCAGCGGCAACGTCCATCGTATAGGGTGCGACACCCGCCGTGACGGGCCGCTTGTCGACCTCGAGTTGCGTGCCGTTGACGTGCAGCACCGCGATCTGGTTGTCGAAGTTCCGGCTGACCAGCGCCACCGTGCCGTCACGGGAAAAGACAAGCCCGCTGGGGCCGGACTGTTTGCCGAGGTCAAGCTTGCCCGCGGCGGCAAGCCTCTTGTCCTTCACCGTGAAGGCCGAGACGCTGCCTTCGGTTCTGTTGCAGATCAAAGCGAGTGAGCCGTCAGGGGAGACGCGCACGGTTGTCGCTCCGGCCCCGGCCGTGATTTGTTGCACAACCCGGGGCGGCGACGAAGCCAGGTCGATCACCGAAACCCGGTCATCTGGCGAAATGCCGGCCGGCCCAGCGGGGTCGGCGCGGGTCGCCCCAGTTGTGATGGCCCAGCTTTCGTCAGGCGCAACCCACACCGAGGTCGGCGGTCCCACAACGCTGCCCGGGGCCTGCACGGTCGCCGCCACCTTCGGCGGAAAATCGGATAGGTCGACAACGGCGACGGTGTCGGGCGCCGCACCCGGGGCAGCGACCTGGTTTGCCTCTCGGTCGAGGACGGTGTGGGCATCGTTGGACACGACCGCGACGTCGGCACGCGCCACGCCGGGCAGCAATCCTAGCCCCAAGGCGGCAAGACCCAGGGTTCGGCGAACCCGCTCTCGCATTCTCTATCCCCAAATCAGGCATTGATACCGGTTAGCAGCTGAAACAATGAGCCTCCGTCGGTTTCGGCCGTCAAGAGGGAAGCGACCCGAAGGGGGATGTCCCGTTCGATGTTGAGGACGTGGAAGCGGCGTTGCCCGCCCTGAGCCGGTAGGCTCGGGGTGCTGAATCCACAAGGGGCAAGCAACGCCCTGATGAGGGATAGCACGCCTGCGGCCGGGGTGCCGCAATCGCCCGTGGGCCGGGCGCTCGAGGAGGTGACGGCGAGCTTCGAGCGGTTCTGCCTGGCGGCGGGGCTGGAGGTGCTCGGGGGGCGTTGTCAGGTTGGCGGGCCGTCGTCGGCGTGGCAGCCTGCCCGGTATGACGACCTCGCCCCATTCCTACCGTGGCTTCCGCTTCCCGGCCGAGGTCATCGAGCACGCGGTCTGGCTGTATCACTGCTTCAGCCTCAGCCTGCGCGACGTCGAGACGATCCTGGCGACCCACGGCGTGGTGGTCAGCTACGAGACCGTTCGCGACTGGAGCCTCCGCTTCGGCCGGCTCTTCGCCAACGCGCTGAGGCGGCGCCGGCCACGGCCGGGCGACAAATGGTTCCTCGATGAGGTGTTCATCCGCGTCCGCGGCAAGCTGCACTACCTCTGGCGCGCGGTCGATCAGGATGGGCACGTGCTCGACATCCTGGTGCAGAGCCGACGCAGCGCCAAGCCGCCAGGCGCTTTTTTCGTAAGCTGCTGAAGGGTGTGAGCGCCGGAGCAAAAATCCCTCACTGAAGTGGCCGGGCTGTCCGGTTGCGCCGGAGTAAAACTCCAGCAGTAGGGCACTCTCTGCGTGGAACGCAGAGGGTTGGGGATGAAGCTCGTGGAGCTGTATGGGAAGGTCCGCTACGCGGTTCAGATGGAGGGGATCAGTCGGCGGGAGGCGGCGCGGCGGTTTGGCATCGACCCGCGGACGGTGGCGAAGATGCTGTCGTTCTCGGTGCCCCCCGGTATCGGCGGCACCAGCCAGCGAAGCGGCCCAAGCTGGATCCTTTTGTCGGGACCATCGATCAGATCCTGGAGGGGGATCAGGGCCGCCCGGCGAAGCAGCGGCACACGGCGAAGCGGCTCTTTGAGCGCCTGCGTGATGAGCACGGCTATGCCGGCGGGCTGACGATCGTGAAGGACTATGTGCATGCCGCCCGGCAACGTCAGCGGGAGATGTTTGTGCCGCTGCGGCACGATCCCGGACATGCGCAGGCTGACTTTGGCGAGGCGCTAGCGGTGATCGGCGGGGTGGAACGGACGATCCACTTCTTTGCCATGGACCTGCCGCACAGCGATGCCGGCTTCGTGCAGGCCTATCCGGCGGAGACGACGGAAGCGTTCTGCGCCGGTCACGTCGCGGCGTTTGCGTTCTTCGGCCAGGTGCCGGGCTCGATCCTGTATGACAACGCCAAGTTGGCGGTGGCGCGGATCCTGGGCGACGGGCGCCGGCAACGGACGCGTGTGTTCAGCGAGCTGCAGTCGCATTACCTGTTTGCCGATCGGTTCGGCCGACCCGGCAAGGGCAACGACAAAGGCAAGGTGGAGGGCCTGGTCGGGTTCGTCCGGCGGAACTTCCTGGTGCCGGTGCCGCAGGCGGCGAGCTTTGCCGCGCTGAACGAGCAGTTGCTGGCGGCGTGCCGGCGCCGCCTTGGCGATCGGCTGCGCGGGCATGGCGAGACGATCGGCGAGCGGCTGACCCGGGACCTGGCGTGCTTCCATGACCTGCCGGCGTCGCCTTACGAGGCGTGCGAGACGCGAGCCGGCCGGGTCAGCTCGCTGTCGCTGGTGCGCTATCGCGGCACTGACTACTCGGTGCCGACCGCCCACGGCCATCGTGAGGTGCTGGTCCGCGGCTATGTCGAGACCGTGGTGATCGCGTGTGGGGCGGAGGTCATCGCCCGGCACGTGCGCTCCTACGAGCGGGAGGACTTCGTCTACGACCCGCTGCACTATCTGGCGCTGCTGGAGCGCAAAGTTGGCGCCCTCGACCAGGCCGCGCCCTTGGCGGGCTGGGACTTGCCGGAGGTCTTTGTGGTCCTGCGCCGCTTGCTCGAGGCGCGCACGGGCAAGCCAGGCAAGCGCGAGTTCGTGCAGGTGCTGCGGCTGCTGGAAGTGTTCGAGCGCGATGATGGCGCGGCCGGCGTGCGCGATGCCATCGATCGCGGGGCGATCGGCTTTGACGCGGTGAAGCATCTGGTGCTGTGCCGGGTCGAACGGCGGCCGCCGCGGCTTGATCTGACGAGCTATCCCTACCTGCCGCAGGCCAATGTCGCGACCACCTCGGCCCGGAGCTACATGGACTTGCTGAGCGGGGCAGCGCCATGACGGACACGCCCCAGGTTCTGCTCGCCCATCACCTGAAGGCGCTGAGGCTGCCGACCTTCCTACGCGAGTATGACAAGCTCGCCCGGCAGTGTGCCGCCGAGGGCGTCGACCACCCGCGTTACCTGCTGCGCCTGGCCGAGTTGGAGCTGATCGAGCGCGAGCGGCGAACCGTCGAGCGGCGGATCAACGAGGCCCGGTTCCCGGCCACCAAGAGCCTCGACAGCTTCGACTTTCTCGCCCTGCCGTCGCTCAACAAGGCCTTGGTGCTGGAGCTGGCCCGCTGCGAATACGTCGCCCGCCGCGAGAACATCATCGCGCTCGGCAACAGCGGCACCGGCAAGACCCACCTCGCGCTGGGGCTCGGCCTGGCGGCTTGCCAAAGGGGGCTGTCGGTCGGCTTCACCCCCGCCGCGGCCCTGGTCCATGCGCTGATCGAGGCCAGGGACGAGAAGCGGCCGCTCCGCCTGCAACGCCAGCTGGCCGGCTACAAGCTCCTGATCATTGACGAACTCGGCTATGTGCCGCTGTCGCAGACCGGCGCCGAATTGCTGTTCGAGGTGTTCAGCCAGCGCTACGAACGCGGCTCGACCCTGGGCACCAGCAATCTGCCCTTTGACGAATGGACGAGCGTCTTTGGATCCGAGCGGCTCACCGGCGCCTTGCTCGACCGGCTCACGCACCACGTCCATATCTTGGAGATGAACGGCGAGAGCTATCGGCTCGAGCAGAGCAAGCAGCGTCAGCGTACCACGACCGCTGAGACGGCGGATAACCAAGCCGATACAGGCTCTCTGACCGGCTCACTTTAGCCGGTCCCGCCCAAGCAGGATTGCGTGACGTAACGCTTTGCAATGGAAGCCATGCCGCGCACGGTGATCGGCCGGGACTGACTGTCGCCATCCGGCGCACCATCACGCCTTCCGGACACGTCAACAAATTGACCAGAGCACCGGAAGCCCCAGGGGGATTCCAGTGCTCATCCCTGATGCATTTTTACTCCGGCCCGCCGATGCATTTTCTCTCCGGCGTTGACAGCCTCGGTGAATGCCGGCCACGGTTTGCCGACGGTGGGCAGACGCAGTTCCCCCAGCAGCAGCGGCAGGCGGGCGGTGTCGACGGTGATGCTGTCGCTCATGCGGCGGCTCCTGTTGTCGCGGATGCTGTCGCTGCCATCGCGGGCAGCAGCGCGTCGTAGCTGGTGATGGACGGCAGATTGATCGCGACGGCGGGCAGCCGGGTGGCGATCGGGGCGAATCGGACGCGCAATGGCGCCAGGTCCGGCACGCCGCCGTCGGCCAGTTGCTCGATCAGCGCAGCGGCGAGTTCGGCTTCACAGCCGCGCTCATGGGCGAGCGCCAGCAGCTCCACCATGGTCCGGCAGGCGGCGCGCGGCTCACGTGCCTCGATCAGCCGTTCCCAGGCCGCGCGGTAGGCTGGGCGCGGGAACAGCGCGTCCCGATAGACCAGATGCAGCAACGCCATGGGCTTGCGGCGCAGACTGTGAATGATGTGCCGGTAGTCCACCACCTGGATGCGGCGGCCCTCCGGCGCACGGCTCCGTGGCAGGGTCAGCACCAGACTTTGGCCGACGAAGCAGTCCAGCCGGTCATCGTAGATCCGCAGGTTCAGCCGATAGCCGATCAGGCGGGATGGCACCGTGTAGAACACCCTGCGCAGGATAAATCCGCTGCTGGAGGTCACCCGCACGCTGGCTTCGTCATGATCGGTGGTGCGCCGCGGGGGCAGAGGGCTTAACGCGGCCCGTTCGAGGCCGACCAGCTTCTCGCGCCTGGCGTTACGGCGACCGATGAGGTCGGCGATCCAGTCGCGGTAGGCGTCGAGGCTGTCGAAGTCGGTGCTGCCGCGCAGCAGCAGGGCCTGGCCGACGACGCGCTTGAGGTGGCCATGCTGGCTTTCAATCGCGCCGTTTTCGTGCGCGATCCCCCGATTGTTGCGGGTCGGCTGCATGCCGTAGTGGGCGCAGAGCGCTTCATAGCGACGGGTCTGGTCCTCGATAGCGTCCTGGTCGAGGTTGCGGAACGCCGCCGAAAGGCTGTCCGAGCGATGCTCGGCCGGGACGCCGCCGAGCGACCACAGCGCATTTTGCAGACTGCGGGCCAGCGCGGTGAAACTCTCGCCGCCAAGCACCACCTCGGCATGCTCCCAGGCGGAATACGCCAGCACAAAGTGATAGAAGCGGTGCGCGAGCGGCTCACCGGCGATGCGGACGCCGAGATCCACCATGTCGGTGAAGTCCGACAGGCCCTGCTGGCCGGGTGGATGGTCCTGGCGGAATATCACCTCCCGCTCAGCGCCGTGCTCGGCGCACCAGGCGCGGACGCGACGCTCCAAGGTCCGGCGCAGACGATCCCAATCGCGATCAGGATGACGTCGTTGCATTTCCTCCATCAACGTCACCGGCCGCACGCCGGGACGGCTGGCCAGCAGCGGCAGGACGTCGCTCTCCCAAAGACCGCCAAGCGGGTCGACGACCTGTCGCCGCAGCGGTCGCTCGGCAGTTTTCTGGGAGGGCAGCCGTGGATCGGCTTCGATCCGACGGGCGGTACGCTCGCTCACGCCGGTCTTGGCGGCGGCAACGCGCTGGGGATGGTGGCAGCGGAGTTCCATGTACATCAGCAAATGCCGGGTGTTCTTGCCCCGACGACCGTCGGAAAGAACGCCACCGGCCAGATCGGTCAGGCCAAGAACATCGTCGAGTTCGCGATACGCGAGCAGTCCAGCGTCGGAGGTGATGCGGCTGCCGTGGAATTCCAGCTGCAGCCGCCGGTCAAAATCAACCCGCAGCGAGCCGTTATCCGATTCACCCGCCGGGTATTCCATGAACCCACCACTATGACCAACGCAACGTATTGATCTTCATGGCAAATTCGTACAACTATATTGTGGTTCATCCGGGAAATCCGGGGTACAGTCTCATCTGCTGGTCGGTGGCGGGGCGTCCGGGCAAATCGGACCTCTTCCTGAAAGTCGAGGTTCCGATCCTGCCCGCACACGCCGCGACCAGAGGGCGGGTAAAAACCCGCGCCGCCGGTTTGGTCGCCTACGGTTGGGCTACGCCCGCCCTGCGGCCGACCAAACCGGCCAACCTACGTGTCGCTGACCGGCCAACTTTGCTGTCGCGCGGCAGGATAGAACGCGATGTTCTTCTCAGCGTATTTCCGAATTAGTGCCAAGGCAGCCAGGAGTGGAGCGGGAGCAGTGCCGGTTGCCCGAAAGTCAATCTCCTTGAGAATGAGCGGCACCATCCGGCGGTAGTGGTTGCTGTAGGAGCCCCACATCAAGACCTGCACCTTTTGCTCGTAGGAGCCGCCGAGGCGAAATTCCTCAACCAAGGAGCGCAGCGTCTGCTCAGGAGCAACCGGGAAGATGGCATCCTTCACCGTCCCCTCGGGTTGCCGGATTGCGGCGTGCGCCACTTCGTAAAGCAGCCGCTGTTTTCCCCGGATCCGTTTCACGTCCCGCAAGACTTGTGCATCAACGGTCCGCTCCGCCCGCTTTTCGATGCGATGAATGAGGCTGATCAGGAGCTCAACGAGGGTGTCGATGATCTCCTGTTCCCGCTGAGAGCAGTAGGCGGCAAGGAGAGTATAACGAATCGTAGCAGGGTGACGGCGGATCTCCCGCACGTCCTCAACAGCAAGGCGGGAGCGGTGCCAGGAGACAACCCTTGGGGGTGTCTGGGTGAACAGATCTGCAGGGAGGCCAAGGGAGCGAAGTTGTTGAAGCTTCGCAATTTCTCCGAAAACACTCTCCAGACTGCTTGGCCCGGTCTCGCTTCGTAATCCTTGGAGCACGGAGGCAGGAGCCATGGCCCCATCGGCAAGCCGTGCCGGCTCCAGCAAGGCGTCCAGTCGTGCCCGGGTGTCTTCGGAGAGCCTGCTGGCGATTGCCGCATACAATTGCTCATCTGCCGTCCGAAGCGCAGAGCGGATCAGCCGCTCAATGCTTTTCGGTTCAGGCGGTTCAATTTTCAGATCCCGGAAGCGCGCATACACCGCGTCTTTCAACCGGTCGATGTGGCGGTCTTCACCCACAAGCGCGTGCGAGGAGAGCCAACTGCTCACGGCTCCGGCATCAGAAACCGTGCCGACGCGAAAGCCGAACTGCTTGCGGATATGCACTCGGTGACGCTTCGCCGTTCGCCCTGTCCAGCGGTAAAAATTCAGTGCTGTTTCAGGAAGGTGTAGCTGCTGTCCGATGTGTTCTAGAATGACACGCGGAATATCGTGTTTGCGCTGCGGGAATTTTCCGTTCCGCTGGAATGCTTTCAAAAGGAGGCCATACCCGAACCGGTTATATCCAGTTTGGCTGACGCTTCGGATCAGTGTCATCTCCTGCCGGGTGAGTGTCCAATGATCGATAAGCTCCTGCGCCGCCCAGTGCTGTTTCATACACTATATTATAGAGTATAGGTAATTGAGAACTCATCATCGCACCGTCTGGTTCTGATAATAACTCTTCCCGGTACCACCCGGAAAAATCTGCGCCTTGACAGCCAGGGAGAGTGGTTCCGTATAATAGAAAAAGACTCACGTTATCGGCACCACTTTTCCAGGACGCACCGCCCTTGTCCTGAGATGGTGGACATGAGAAAGTAGGAACATATGCAGAATGATACAAACGGGATGGGGATGACCATGACACTTGAGAAGGAACTTGCGGCATTCGCAACAGCGCTGTCCGGGAAAAATAGAAGCGAGGCGACCGCGCGGGCATACCAGACTGATATCCGCCAGTTTATCGCGTTTCTCCATGAGAACAACGTATCTGCAACGCACGCCGCGGCTGTGGCGAAGGTTGATGTCCTGGAATACCTGGCCGCCCTTGCCAAGCGGGGGCTTACCGGCGTCGCCCGGGTCCGCAAGCTCTCGGCAATCAGGGAATACTTCCGCTTCTTAGAAGGCTTGGGCCTTCTTGAGAAATCGCCGACCGCTGGGATCGACACTCCTAAGCGGGAGAAGCATGCCCGGCAGTACCTCCGCTCTGATGAGTTTACGAAAATGCTCTCGTTGGCCGGAGGGAACCCTCGGGATTATGCAATCCTGCAGGTGTTCCTGCAGACCGGCATCCGCGTCTCAGAACTCGCCCACCTCACGCTGACCGATGTTGACCTCCAGAAGCCCGCCATCACGGTGCGGGGCAAAGGAGATATCGAGCGGGAGATTGCTCTTGAGAAGCGAGGCGTGCAGGCCTTGAAGAATTACCTTGCGGTGAGGCCCCAGAGCGCCTCGGACGCGGTCTTTCTCAACTACCAGGGCAGCCCGATATCAGAGCGAGGAGTGAGAAAGCTTGTGGTGAAATACTCGAAAGGCGCCGGCATCACCAAACGGGCAAGCTGTCACACCCTCCGCCATACCTTCGCGACATACAAAGCTGAGAAAGGGGTTTCTCCCTTTCAACTCCAGCAATGGCTCGGGCATGCCAATCTGAATACGACGCAAATTTACGTCCATTTGGGAAAGCGGAATGCGAAAAAGATCATGGAGCAAACCAGTTTAGCATGAACAACCGAGACCGGAACCAGTACCGATTGACCAGACCACCACAGGCGCTCTTGCGCGCACCGCTCGATAATATTGCAATCGTGCCCGCAAGTATGCTTCCCTTGCAACAGGCATTGCAGGAGCTGATTAACAATTTGCCGCAGGGGGGAGTGTTTCTCTGCCATTCACAAACGAATGCCAGGCAGCGAAAACTTCTGGAGCGGGTTGGCGAGACGTTCAGACGGCACGGGCATCCGGTGAAAGCCATGTCCACGGAGCAGATCTCCAAGAAGCCCTAACGTCAGCCTCATGGCACTTCGTTGCAGCGGCGCTGCTACTGGGCCTTATTATCGGTGCGAATATTGACAATACACGCATTCAGGTGTATACTTCGATCAATCAGTTAATTAGTAGCATCAAAGGAGCTAGTATGACAAAAAATATTCCAGCATTTATCGCAAGAACCCAATTCGGACAAATTCTTGAACGGGTTGCAAAAGGAAACGAGCGGTTTGTCGTGACCAAAAATGGAGAAGCAAAGGCCATCATTTTAGGCGTTGAAGATTTCCTGAAAGCAGTAGGGGAGACGCCTGCGTCTCTTGCCACCCTGCAGCAACAAGCAAAGCAGAGCGGGGCACACAAACTGACTATTGAGGAACTTGAGAACGAGATTGCCGCAGTGCGCAGCAATCAGAAAAAGGAGTATGCATCTTCGCGCAGTGTATGATACCAATGTTATAGTCTCCGGCACCCTCATTCCTGGCAGTATTCCAGCTTCCCTCGTTTCCCTCGCGATGCATGGCACAGTGCAGCTTTGTCTCTCGCCGGCAATTTTGACAGAATACCGAGAAGTCCTGCTCCGCCCAAAGTTTGGATTCCAGCATGCCAGTGTCGAGACGTTTCTTGCTGATTTGCAAAAGGCAGCTATCCTTGTTCACCCCTCCCGTCCCGTCACCATCAGTCCTGATGAACCGGATAACCGTTTTTTAGAATGTGCGCTTACGGCTAAGGCGGAGTATCTTGTCACCGGAAATGCAAAGCATTTTCCTGCAACTGCGTATGAAGGCGTCCAGATTGTCAGCCCGACAGAATTTACCGCTGTGCTTATGGATAAATCGGCTGTCTAAACAAAGTGACTATGGCATCGATTCATATAATGACATAGGGTGGTTGCCACTGCATCCATCCCTTGCTATAATTAAACCACCATGAAATTAGATGATTTTATATCAAAGGTGCTTCAAGATATTGATAGTGGGTTGCAGGCTGCACAGAAAGCCACAAAGAGAAATTACTCAGTTGGAGTTACTGAGGAAGACGGAGTGGATTTTGATATTGCCGTTACAACAACTGCTGCTGCCGACACTCAAGTAGAAGGAAGGGCTAAAGCAGGCTTTGTTCAGGTCTTGGGAGCAGACGTGGGTGCGAAAATAGGAAGCAAGGACGAAAGCAGCCAGGTAAGCAGAATACGATTTTCTGTCTTCGTTCCAAGCCAGAGGAGTTAAGTTGGGATTCTTGTTTAACGCACGAAAGGTAATGCGAGATTTTTAACTCATAGTGGTCTTCTAGACCTCTCGTTTCTAAATTTTCCGCTTAGTAAAAAATAGACCCCTTTTTGGAAGGTCCAAAGCAGACCTCTTTTACTCTGGGATGTAAAATGCAAACTATAGCGGTGTAGGCAGGGAGTAGCGTCGGAAAAAGATTCTTGTGCGACGCCTGCACAGCGGGGTACCTAACTCCCCGATGTGCAGGGGCAGCTAGCGGGCTCACCGCCATCATTGGGTCGCATCAAGCGGCACCGGCACCCAACGCAGCCCGTTCTTGCCCCGAACGAGCATGAGAGCGAAGCGGCGGCCTTGAGCCTTGATCCTCTCGAAATTCGCCCGAAGGTCGGCCGGGCCAGATACCGCTTGCTCTCCAACCTTCACGATCACGTCTCCCGGCAGAACCCCGTCGTCGGCAGCCAAACTGTTGGCCTCGACACTGGTGACAAGGGCGCCGCGTTGCTTTGCCGGGAGATCGGACTCCCGAACGTCCGAGTGAGTGATCGGCGACAGGTGAACTCCGTAACTGACCATCATGTTGCCGGGCCCGCTCGCCGGCGGTGGCGTAATCGGCATCGCGATATCCGTTGGAGCCTGCCCGACCGTGGCTGACAATGTCACCTCCTGCTGCTTGCGCCAGACCACTATTGGCACAGTTTGTCCAATCTGGGAGATAGCCACCAGCCGGGTCAGCTCGCGCGAATCATTGATGTTCTTCTCCCCATATTTCAGGACTACGTCGCCTTCTCGGATACCAGCTTTTGCCGCCGAGGAACTTGCGTCCACGTCGGTCACCAGAGCGCCCGTCACGCTCCTTAGGCCGATGGCATCAGCGATATCGGGCGTAACCTCTTGGACCCGCAAACCGAGCCATCCCAGCCGGACGTGCTCTGGGTCAAGCAGGTGCCGCACGGTAGGCTGAACGACCCTGGAAGGAATTGCAAAACCTAACCCAATTGATCCGGTGTTGCCTTGGCTCGAATAAATGGCCGTGTCGACCCCAATCACGCGTCCCGCCTTATCAACCAAAGGCCCCCCCGAGTTGCCGTGGTTGATGGCCGCATCGGTCTGGATGTAGTCGTCGTAAGGCGAGTCCATGATGTCGCGATTGAGTGCGCTGACGATGCCGGAGCTTACTGACATGCCGACCCCGAGCGGATTGCCAATCGCCAGGACCGGGTCACCGATCCGAAGCTGATCGCTATCACCGAATGTCAGCACTGGCAGAGGCCGTTCGGCATCCACCTTGACTAACGCAAGATCGATCTGTCTTCCCGCAGCGATCAGCCTTGCTGGAAGCCGGCTCTTGTCCATCAATCCGACAGTGATCGACCGGGCGCCTTCAATGACATGCTTATTGGTTACGATGATGCCGGACGAATCAATGATGAAGCCCGAGCCGACTGAGTGCACCCGCACGGCAGACGCTTGATCCGACCCCTCTTGGGTCGGGCGCACCTTTAAAGTTGTGATGCTCACGACAGCAGGCAGGACGCGCTGAAGGGTATTCGCATCCATCACCTGCATCCCCTCTGCGCGCGCTGGGGTCGGTGCAATCGCAAGCCCCACGGCTGCGCAGACCATCACGAACGACATGGGTAACCGAGCCGGCCAGAGCATCACTGTCCCCCCGAATCTTTTCTGGTTTTGCGTCCTAATTAAACTATCTCCGCCCTTGATGGCTAGCATTCAGCGGGTGTGCGAAAAGGGTGACCCCTGCTGGCCGCGGGCCGGTCCCCGTGATCTCTCCCCGCCCGATCGCGGGGGCACGGGACGATGCGGGACAAGCTGTATGGCACGGACCTGAGCGACGCGGCGTGGGCCATCGTCGAGCCGCTGCTGCCACCGGCCATGCCCGGCGGGCGCCCGCGCACGACCTGCCTGCGCTCGGTGCTGGACGCGATCCTCTACCTGCTCCGGACCGGCTGCCAGTGCCGCCTGCTGCCGCGCGAGTACCCGCCCTGGAGCACGGTGCACCACTGCTTCCGCGCCTGGCGGAACACCGGCGCCTGGGTGCGACTTCATGCCAAGCTTTGTCTCACAAAATGATCTTTTTTGAGACGGGCGGGCTTCTGAGCTTTCCACATCCTCCCAGGCTCAGAAACGTGTCTCTGAAACTCGTCTCAAAATCAATGTCTCACACCTTGACAAGTTGGCTGAGTTTCTGAGTTGCAGGTAGGGGTTGTCACTGCACCAGTGTGCAGCTAAAAGGACACCAGGGCGCATTGCTGTAGCTCACGGATAGCCGCTTCGGCAAACGCCCTATAGACGTCTCTCGTCCGCGGCGACAGCTCGACCCATGTCAGGCTGCCACTCAACGGATCGACCATGAAGATCGCCTTGGCGACCCGCTCCACCGTCTCGAGCGGTGGCCCGCCCACAACGTTCATCATATCCCCTGCCCGCCGCCAATTCGCGTTTGCGAAGTCTATCAATCTCCTAGAGCGATGCCGAGCTTACGTACGGGCGATGACGGCGTTGCAGAGCGGGGTTGTCACTGCATCAGTGTGCAACGGTAATCAGTGCTGCGGCTGCTGCGGGGCGTTCATCAGTTTCTGACCAAGGCTTTCCAACTCGTTGTTGGTCTCGCGTTGCTGCTGAGGCGGTCTTGCTATCCCGGCCGATTGTTCTTGCTGGGTTACCTCCGCCTGGGTCGGCTGGTGAGCCCTCGCTCCCCATCTGTTTCCCTGTTCGGGGAGCTGTCTCGTCTGTCCCAGAGCCACTCCGTGTGGCAGCGCCAGAGCCACGACCAGAGCGGCAGCCAGGGTCAGGGATGCGAATCTGAGCATAGTCCCACCTCCTGCACGGCATTGGGATGTCGGCCCGGCATCGCGGGGCCGACTTCTGTCCATCGCGAAAGCCCAGCTCACGGCGCTCGGTTCCGACTTGGGCAGGACAATAGCAGGCCGGACAGGGCCGCTCCCTCGTTCTACAGAGGCTCGGTGCCTAAACCGCACCCAGGCCGAGCCGCGGGGCAGTGCTGAACGTGCCGCTCTGCTGGGCCTGGGGGCACCTCGTCGTACCTCTCGAGCGGAAGGAGCGATAAGGAAGCACCGCCCAGCCCCGGATCAAGCTGTTCGTGCCAGGCGGCACGCGCCTGGCTCGTTCCAGGGCAGGGAGGATCTGCGGCATCGCTGCCGCTGTGGGCCGCCGGCGTTCAGGATCGTGGTTCGCGGACCCCATCTTCCGCAACGGCCCGCCCGCTCAGGCCGGCGTGTTGCATGGACCCGGAGTTCAGGCGCACTCGCCCCAACCCCATCCGGGATCAGGCGATGCGCACAGAGATCGGGCGTCCCAGCTCCAGCATGCGGTTGAGCGCGTGGACGGCGACGTCCACCTCGGTCGCCCGGCGCTCGTCCCTGCGCGAGCGCACCCTCCGCCGACATTCCACGTGCTGCGCACGCGGAACCTTGGTCGGCTCCGCCCGTCCCCGATCACCTGTTTCCAGCGCGCGATGGCCGCCTCGGCGCGGGCGCGCGCGTTGTGGCCCGACCGCGTCTGCCACCCCATGCGGCCGTGCTCGGCGATGCACTGGAGATGGCGGTCGCGCTGCGTCGGCGCGCTCGCGGCCGTCTCGCTCGGCACCGCCGTGGACCGCGGTGGCACGACCACGGCCGCGTCAGGATGGCGCTGGGCGACGCTGTCGTAGGTGCTGCCTTGGTCGTACGCGCCGTCGGCGGTGAACGAGGCCACCGCGCCCGCGACCTGGTCGAGCAGCGGGCCGACCTGAGAGGCGTCGTCCACGTCGCGGTCGGTCAGCGTGGCAGCCACGATCTGGCCGGTGTCGGCCTCGAGGCCGATGTGCAGCTTCCGCCACGACCGCCGTGCGTGGGCGCCGTGCTTCTCGATCAGCCACTCACCCGCGCCGCACAGCTTCAGCCCCGTGCTGTCCACCAGCAGGTGCATCGGCTCGCCCTCGCCAGCCACGCCGGCGCCGCTCGGCCGTGTCGGCCGCGGCACCTCCAGCGTTGCCGCCCGCCGGCTCAAGGTGGAGTGGTCCGGCACGCGTAGTGTGAGCCCGAGCAGGTCGATGATGGAGCCGACCAGGCCCTCGGTCTGGCGCAGCGCCAAGCGGAACACGGCACGTAGGGTCAGCGCCGTCAGGATCGCCAGGGGCGAGTAGCAGGGCTGCCCGCCGGCAGCCGAACGTGGTGCTGCTCGCCAGCCCGCGATCGCCTCGGCCGTGAACCAGACCGTGAGGCTGCCGCGCCGGCGCAGGCTGGCGTCGTAGTCGCGCCAGTTGACGACCTTGCGCTTCTGCCTGGGGATGTGGTGGCGGCGGTCGTGGTTCAGCTTGAAGGGCAAGGCAGGCGTCCAGGGTCAGATCAGGGCGTGCCTCCTACGCCAGACTGGGTGCGCGCGCCATGAGGCGGGTCCCTGCAACAACCCGGCAGATGCGGTGGTCGCACCGCGGGGCTCATCTGATGCTGAAGGTTCGAACCGCGGTGATGAACGGCACGTTCGATCGGGACCATGCTGCTGCCGAGTGGCGAATCAAACGCCCATACCGCCGCCAGACCGCGTGACCCCACATTCTGGACGGTCTTATCGTCGCCCGCACTTGGCCGGCTGCTGGATCGTGCACGTCGAGCCGCTCCGGCGAGGCGGACGGCGCGGGCGTGCCAGCGATGAACGGCTGGTGGGAGGGCGGTATCAGGCATTCTCGTGCCTCCTGGGGCGATCAAGCTGCGTGCCGCCGCTCCGCTCGGGCGTCGCGAACTGCGCCGGAAGCCGCCTCAGTGTCGGTGAGACGCGTCTGGGCGAGGCCGAACCCGCGCAGCCTTCCCAAGTGACCCTGCTCGGCGTCATCGTGCGGCCGCTTCATAACCGATGAGGTCGTGAGCACCGTACCTGCGCAGAGGCCTGGGTGGATCAAGTCCACGGCCACGCCGACGTTACTAACCCGGCCACCAAATAGGTAGCTCTCTTGGCCTATGCTGCGTAGCGGACGGAGGAGGCCTGGAAGAAGGCGCGGACCTTGGCGGGGCGGCGCTGCAGGCTGCGCATGTAGGAGGTCAGGCCAGCCTTCAGCGCGGCCTTGTCCCTGGGCACCTGGCGCCGCGCCATGGCTTGCTTGACGTCGTTGTTGAGAAACTCGTCGGGATTGTGCTCCGGCGCGTAGGGCGGGAGATAGAACAGTTCGAGCCGCTCAGCGTTGGCCTTCACCCAGGCGGTGACCCGTCTGGCGCGGTGGACCCGCAGATTATCGGCGATGACGAACAGCTTGCGCCCGGCGCCCTGCACCAGACGCCGCAGGAAGATCAGGAAGGTCGTGGCGGTGAGCGCGCCGTCATAGACCATGAATCGCAATGTGCCGCGGTTGGTCAGGCTGGAGATCATCGACTGCGTGACCCGTGCAGCCGGCCGTAGCAGGACGGGCGTCTTGCCTTTTGGGGCGAAACTCCGGCCGTAGTTGGCCTGGTTGGACAAACCGGTCTCGTCCGCCCAGTGGATCTCGGCGCCCTCTGCCTTGGCCCGCTCGGCAATCGCCGGATACTCTTGTCGCAGCCAGGCGCGGACCGCTGGCTCGCGGCGCTCGAGGGCCCGTCGTGCCGGGCGCTGCGCGGTGAAGCCCCAGGCCCGCAGGGCGCGCCCGAGGGCCGAGGCCGACAGCCGCACCCCGGTCTCGCGCTCAATCAGCGCGCCGACCGCCTCACGGGTCCACAGCGCGAACGGCAGCTTCAGCTGATCCGGGCAGCGGTCCGCGATCAGGCGCCGGATCCTCTGCTCCTGTGGAGGCGAGAGCGCCTTCTGCTCGCCCGGCCGGCGACCGCGCCGCCCACCATCCAAGGCAGCCTCCCCGGATTGCCGCACCGCCTCGACCCATTCCCCGACAAAGCGACGGTTCACGCCGACGGCCGCCGCGGCCTCAATGCGAGTTTTGCCCCCCTCCACCATGGCAACGGCCACGCGGCGCAGCTCTGCCTGGGTAGCCGGGTCAAGCTTGCGGAAGTCACGACGGAGCGCCATGCCCGGACTGTCGCACAGCACCCCGCAGAATGCTACCTATTTGGTGGCCTGGTTAGTAGCGAGCTCCATCGCTGCCGTCCTTGTAAGGCCGACCGCGCCGTGCTTCGCTGCGGCATGCGCAACATTCCCGCAGCGCCTCATCCAGCGCTCCGGAGGTACGTCGCGAAATACGCGGGCCGGCCGCGTGCCTGCGCAGGCTTCAGGGCGGGATGCACAATGCTACATATTCCGTAGCGGTGCTCACTCTACGAAATCCTGGGAAGCCGAAGGTGTCAAGAGGTGTGAAGAAGATTCCGGAGCAGCGACTCGCGTCGGCTCCGCAGGGGGGCCACGCGGCCAAGCCGCCCGCGCAAGCGGGGGTCAACTCCGTGGAGGTCGCGGGCGTGCTGCTGCGGGCGCTCTCCGAAGCGGCTGGCCCGGCCCGGCTCGCCGACTTGGCGCGCGCGACCGGGATGCCATCGGCTAAGGTTCACCGCTACCTGGTCAGCTTGACCCGCGCCGGGCTGGTGGAGCAGGATCCCGGGACGAGCCGCTACGACCTCGGGCCCTTGGCGATGCGGGCGGGGATCGTGGCGCTGAGCCGGTCCGACACGCTGAAGCGCGCCGAGCGGACGCTCGGGGCGATTGTCGCGCAAACGGGCGAAACTGCGGCCGCCGCCGTCTGGGGCACCCATGGCCCAACCTTGGTGCGGCTGGTCGAGGCGCGCCACGAGCTCGCGAGCAGCGTGCCGCTCGGGCACGTCTGCGCGCTGACCTTCTCCGCCGTCGGGCTGGTATACTGCGCGTTCGGCGAGCGCGAACGGATCGCGCCCCTCGCCGAGCGCGAGATGGCGCAGAGCCGCGCCGTTGGCCGCCCCGGCGCGCCCACACGACGGGCGGAACTCGATCGTCTGGTCGCGACCGTACGGGCGCAGGGCTTCGCCACGATCGCGTACGAGGGGAACGGCGGCTTGGCGGCTGTCTCAGCACCCGTATTCGACTCGAGCGGGATGCGGCTGCATCTCGCCTTGAGCGTGTTCGGGCGTGTCGGCCGGCTCAACATCGCGCCGGACGGACCGGTGGCGGCGCTGATGGTCGAGGCCGTGCGGTCGCTCGGCGCGGAGCTGCCCGGCTAGCGACCAGCGACCGGGTCGCGCGGCAACTGGATCGTGCCATGTCATACGAACTCCGGCTGATCAGTTCGGCTGAACCGGCTTGGGCCACCAGTGGAAGCTGGTGTGTGGTCGTATGGTATCGGGATCGAGGCGACGGCAGCGCTCGGCGACGACCGCCTCGAGGTCGGCGAGCGTGGCGAAGTACTGGTTAACGACGGGTTCGTCCACCAGCGGCCACAGCCGCTCGGCGGGCTGAAGCTCGGGACTATACGGGGGCAGAAAGGCCAGCGTGATCCCGTCGGGGACGGCCAGGCCCTTGGGGCCGTGCCAGCCGGCGTTGTCGAGCACCAGGATGACGTGGCGCTCGCGCCCGGCCCCGACATCGCGAGCAAAGGCGGCGAGCAGCTTCTCGAACAGGGGCTTGCTCAGGCCCGTGGACAGAAACCAGACCGCCTCGCCGCTGGTCGGCTGCACGAAGGCCGTGACGTGCAGCCACTTGTAGCGGTGGTGGCCGAGTGCCGTGGGCCGCGCGCCGATGGGTCCCTCGGCTTGCCCTTCCATCCGGCTTCGCCGGACGGAACCTTCCGGCAAGCCTCGCCCAGACGCGGCGGCGGATCGGCTTCAGGCCGAGGCGGTGCTCGTCCTCGGCCCAGACCTCGAACGGCCGGCCGGGGTGCGCGGCCCTGGCCTGCGCGACCGCCGCCTCGAGCCCCCCTTAAACTCTGCCCGTTGCTCGGCCGTCGCTGCGCGCGGGTGCCGCGGGCGGGGGGGGTCTGGAGCGACCAGCGCACCCGCCTCAGGGCCTCCCAGCCGCGCTGCGGGTGCACCCGCTCCACCCCGAGACACCGCGCCATCCACAGCGCCACCTTGGGGCCGGTCCAACGCCCCCCGTCCTCGGGTGGTGTCTTCAGGCGCTCGGCAAGCGCCGCCAGCACCGCCTCGGTCAGCACGCTCGCGGCACGACCGTTACGCTGGCGCTGGTCACCCAAGGCGTCAGGTCCGTGCGCGTTGTAGCGCGCCGCGAGTTGCTCCACCCAGCGCGGCGCGAACGCCAGCACGCTGGCCACGTCCAGCACCGTGCGTCCTTGGGTCAGCAGCCAGATCGCCTGCGTGTGCCGCGCCTCGGTCGCCTCCCGCGCGGCCCGGTAGCGCCGCTCCAGGTCCGCGACAGACAGGTGCTCGACAATCCGCGTCATGGTCCCGCCCCCAAGCAGGACCGTCAGCTTATCCCTCCCAGGCGCATCAATCACGCGGAGTTCGTATCACCTCGCTTTCGCGGCGGACGCATGGGCGGGGTGGGGATAGCCGCGCGCGCGGATCCACGAGATCAGGCTATCCTTTGTCAGCGCCGCGGCTATCGGCATCGGTTCCTCTGTAGCCGGCTGAATGCCTGATCCGCTCACATCCCCCCTGAGAGAAATGCCGTGAGGCGCTGGGGCTCTTGGCTTTCTATACTCCAACTACGGATAAGCCTCAATTTGTTGGCGTGTTAGCGAGATGGAAGGCTTGCCCGGTCTGAAGGCGTAGGCGACGAGGCAGGAGAGGACATGGACCATGGCATTCACGGCGGACCGGTGGCGGGAATGCTCAAGGCCCATTTCGGACTTCAGGGTATCGAGGACGGTCTCGATGACGAAGCGCTTGCGCAGCATGATCTTGTCGGCCAGGGCATGAGGTAGTTCCTCATGTTCCGCCGGATGCTGGTGATGAGGTGCAGGCCGCGCCGCCAGAGCGTCTTGAACAGCTCCTGGCCGATGTAGCCCTTGTCGGCGTAGAGCTTGCCTGCAAGATGGCTGGTCATCTCGTCCAGGGCGGTGCTGTCGGCGGTGTTGCCGGGGGTGATCTTCAGCGCCACGACCTGGCCTTTGTGGTTGATGACGAAGTGCAGCTTGAGCCCATAGAACCACCCCATGCTGGTCTTGCCGCGCGCGGCCAGGCCGTCGAACACCTTGTGGCGGTGGATGCGGCGATTGTGACAGACGGCGAGCTTGGTCGAGTCAGCGAAGTAGATGCCGGTGTGCTCGCCACCCAAGCTGTGCAGCAGGACCATCAGCGGCACAAACAGACGCGGCACCAGACTGACAAAGCGATCGTAATGCGGGACAGCGCTAAAGCAGGCGCGATACTGCTGCCCGACCCCGTAGCGGTAGAATGCCTTGAAATGCTTGAACACCGAGAGGTGAAACAGCACCATGATGAACAGCATCTCGGCGCGTGACAGCTTACCGGTACGCTGCCTGGTCGTCTCCGACGGGATCAGCCGGTGCGCTTCCCACCCTTCGAACAGCTTGCAGAAATCGTCGAGGCAGCAGAAAAGCGCCGTGATATCCACGGACATTGAGGGGGGTCTCCGGAACCTGGTTTGACGCTCAGCCTTCGCGAACGATGCTGCCAAATCCTTGATTCTCTGGGAATCCCCTCAACTCTTATCCGTAGTTCGGGTTTCTATCGGTCGCAGGCGACCACCTTGGCGCCCGGCCGTGTCTGGAGCTGGTCGGCAGTGCCGGATCCGGAACGCGAAGCAGTTCAGGTCAACCGCGCGGCAGGCGAGTTCTGCCGTGCTGCATTTTCCGGTGGCGAGGCGCGACGGTGTGCACGCGGCACCCTTGCCGCCCAGGGCCGGACGCATCCTGCCGTGAGCCTCGGCGGGACAACAATGCGCGGTGGATGTGGGAGAAGTCCAGCCCTGGAGGCGGCTCGAAGGCGAGCCAGACCCGCGTCTTGAGCGACGACAGGTCGACCAAGTGTCAGCCGGGACACCAAGTGGCAGGAAATGCGGTGGGCGGCGTCGGGTGACGACCGTCGAAGAATTGCCCTTGATACATACGGGCAGCTGAGATTTCGTATAATGAATAGTGCTACGTATTGCGTAGCGGACTGCCGTGCCGCGGGGGTCTCCAGACCGCCGCCGGACCGTGCCTCTGCGACGCAGCTTCGGAGCGCCGTCGAGGGACTGCATGTCGGCGGAATACACGCGCATGAACCAAGGGCAGGGAGGAATGACACGAGCGGTGCCAGGCGGCCTAATGCTGTCGGCGGCGTCTGGGATTTCGTTTAGTGAATAGCGCTACGCATAGCATACAGCATGCGGGCAGGCGGCAGGTCCGGGCGCGACGGTGGCACTCGCGCTCGGCGGGGCGATTCCAATTTTATCATTTCTTATGAGACAATATAGACCGAGCATAGCACTACGGACGAGGCGAGGTCACAGGGTCCTCGGTGATGGGTTCGGTGACTCGGCGCGGGAGGAGATGGGATGGATACGAACTATCAAACGCTCGCGTTCGGCTACACGCGCTCGCCGGACCAGGATGCGCCGGCCCCAGTGCATCACCCTGTGGTCGTGGTCGGTGCCGGGCCGGTCGGGTTCGCTGCAGCCATCGATCTGGCGCGGCAGGGTGTTCCGGTGGTGCTGCTGGACGACGACGACACGCTCTCCGCTGGCTCGCGGGCCATCTGCTTCGCCAAGCGCACGCTCGAGATCTTCGACCGCCTCGGCTGCGGTGAGCGGGTGACAGAGAAGGGCGTGGGCTGGAACACCGGCCGCGTCTTCTTCCGCAACGAGGAGGTCTACAGCTTCAACCTGCTGCCCGAGGCCGGCCACCACCGTCCCGCCTTCGTCAACCTGCAACAATACTATGTCGAGGGCTACCTCGCCGAGCGGGCGCGGGAGCTGCCCAACCTGGATGTCCGCTGGAAGAGCAAGGTCGTTGGCCTCACCCAAGACGGGAACGGAGTGGAAGTCACGATCGAAACGCCGGATGGGACGTATCGCCTGAGCTGTGACTACTTGGTGGCCGCGGATGGGGCGCGCAGCCCGATCCGCAACATGCTGGGGCACGAGAGCCGCGGCCAGACCTTCCGTGACCGTTTCCTCATCGCCGACGTGCGGATGGAGGCCGAGTTCCCCTCCGAGCGCTGGTTCTGGTTCGACCCGCCCTTCCATCCCGGCCAGTCTGTGCTGCTCCACCGGCAGCCCGATGAGGTCTGGCGCATCGACTTCCAGCTCGGCTGGGACGCGGACCCGGTGGCCGAGCGCCAGCCAGAACGGGTCATACCACGCATCCGCGCGCTGCTTGGCAAGGACGCGAAATTCGAGCTCGAGTGGGTGAGCGTCTACACCTTCGCGTGCCTGCGCATGCAGTCGTTCCAAGACAGGCGCGTGCTGTTCGCCGGTGATTCCGCCCACGGCGTGTCGCCCTTCGGCGCGCGCGGCGCCAACAGCGGCGTGCAGGACGCGGACAACCTGGCCTGGAAGCTGCGCCTGGTGGTGCAGGGCCGCGCCCCGGACAGACTACTCGACACCTATGCCAGCGAGCGCGAGTTCGCGGCGGACGAGAACATCCTGAACTCGACGCGCAGCACCGACTTCATCACGCCCAAGAGCGAAGTGAGCCGCGCCTTCCGCGACGCCGTGCTCGCACTCGCCCGCGACTACGCCTTCGCCCGACACCTGGTGAACAGCGGCCGGCTCTCCGTGCCCTCCACGCTCGCCGACTCGCCGCTCAACACGCCAGACGAGGACGCGTTCGAGGGCATGATGATACCGGGCGCACCCTGCGCGGACGCCCCGGTGCGCATGGACGGGCGGGACACCTGGCTCCTGGAGCAGGTCGGCGACGAGTTCACCCTCATTTTCTTCGGCAACGGCGGCGAGATCCCGGCAGGCACGCTCGACGCCCTCCGCGCCCTCGGCAAGGAGGGACCAGTCCCGGTCCGGACGGTGATCGTGGAGCCGAGGGGGGTCAAGCCGCGGTCCTTGGACGCGCTGCGCGTACTCGAGGAGGACGGCTTGGTGTCGCAGCGCTTCGACGCGCGGCCCGGCACTGCCTACCTGCTGCGCCCGGACCAGCATGTCTGCGCGCGCCGGAGGGCCTTCGACCCGGCCAAGATCCGAGCCGCGGTGGCCCGCGCCACCTGCAACGCGTGAAGGGGAGAAAACCGTGCTCAACACCAAGTCGAACATCGCCGCACCCGACGATTTCTACGACGCGCTGATCGCGACTCATCGGGGCCTCTCCCCGGAGCAAAGCGCGCTCGTGAACGCCAAGCTGATCCTGCTGCTCGCCAACCACATCGGCGACCTCGGCGTGCTGCGCGAGGCCATGGCCAAGGCACGCGAGGGCATCGCGCCCGCCGGCCAGGACGCCACCCTGCGGGCCGTGGCCTGAGCCGGCGGCCGGGATGGGATCGCCCGCGATGCGACTGCACGGATATTTCCGCTCCACCGCGGCCTGGCGCGTGCGGATCGCCCTCAACCTCAAGGGCGTCCGCGTGGAGCACATCTTCCACCACCTGCGCCACGGCGGGCAGCGCGCGCCGGAGTACCTGCGGCTGCATCCGCAGGGACTGGTGCCGGCGCTCGAGACGGACGACGGTGCCGTGCTCACCCAGTCGCTGGCAATCTGCGAGTGGCTGGACGAGACGCATCCCGACCCGCCGCTGCTGCCGGGTAGCGCGCTGGATCGGGCACGCATCCGCGCCTTTGCCCTGGCGATCGCCTGCGACATCCACCCTGTGCAGAACCTGAAGGTGCTCGCCCGGCTGCGGGCGATGCCGCTGCCGGAGACCGAAATCACGGATTGGGCGCGGTGGGTGATCGGGGATGGACTCGCAGCCTGCGAGATGCTGATCGCCGAACCGGCAGGCCCGTTCTGCTTCGGCCCGGAGCCGACGCTCGCCGACATCTGCCTCGTGCCGCAGCTGTTCAACGCCCGCCGCTTCGGGTGCGACCTGCAGCGCTTGCCCCAATGCTGTTCACTTAAGGCGAAATCCTGTTCAGTTAAGGCGAGCGGCGAATGCCAACCCGCTGAACATGCAGCGTTTGTTTTTGTTCTGATATAGACACAACTCACTTGAGTGAACAGCATTGGGGCTTGCCCCGACTGCTTACCGCCGAAGCCGCCTGTACTACGCTGCCCGCCTTCGCCCAAGCCGCACCTGCCAAGCAGGGCGATGCCGAGTGATCACCTGATTCGAGGGAAGGAAGACGCATGTCCGGTTTCGCAAGCACCAAGGACCTCGCCGAAAAGCAAGTGTCGTTCGACGAGCTTGGCCCGGGCCTCTACGGCTACACCGCCGAAGGCGATCCCAATTCCGGGGTGGTGATTGGCGATGAGTCGGTGCTTGTAGCCGACGCCCAGGCAACGCCCATTATGGCGCAGGATGTGATCGCCCGCATCCGCCAGGTGACCGATAAGCCCATTCGGCATGTGGTGCTGACGCACTACCACGCGGTTCGCGTGCTCGGCGCCTCGGCGTACAAGGGCGCTGAGATCATAGCCTCGGACGTGACGCGCGACATGATCGCCGAGCGCGGCCAGCAGGATATGGATAGCGAGATCGGCCGCTTCCCGCGCCTGTTCCGCGGCAAGGATTCCATCCCCGGCCTCACCTGGCCGACCCTAACCTTCCACAAGCGCATGACTCTGTGGCTTGGCAAGCGCGAGGTGCAAATCATCCATATCGGCCGCTCCCACACCGCGGGGGACACCGTGGTTTGGTTGCCCAAGGAAAAAGTGCTGTTCGCTGGTGATGCCGTCGAGTACGGCGCGACGCCTTACTGCGGAGATGCCCATTTCACCGACTGGCCGGGCACGCTCGCCGTCATCAAGGCGCTGGGGCCAGAGAAGATGGTGCCCGGCCGCGGCCGTTCGCTCATCAGTGCGCAGGACGTCAATGAGGGGATCGAAGGCACAGCGGCGTTTACTTCCGACCTGTTCTCGCGCGTTAAGGAGGGCATCGCCAAGAATTGGTCTCTGAAGCAAGTCTATGACGATGCCATGGCCTTCATGCGCCCCAAATATGGGCATTGGGTGATTTTCGAGCATTGCATGCCCTTCGATGTGACGCGCGCCTATGATGAGGCGAAGGGCATCGACTGGCCGCGCATCTGGACGGCCGAGCGCGACCTCGAGATGTGGCGCGCGCTTGAACAAGGCGAGCCGATGAAATCGGCTGAGGCTCGCGGCTAGGGCGTCAACTCGCCGAGCACAACGAGCTTCCAGCTAGCTTAGGAGGAAAACATGAGCGTCGCGGTACGCCCCTCGGGCGCTACTTCCGGAACGCAGGACACCCAGCTCGAGTACATGTCTGGGTTCGCCAACGGCTTCGAGACCGAAGCGCTCCCCGGCGCCCTGCCGGTGGGCCGGAACTCGCCGCAGAAATGCGCCTATGGCCTCTATGCGGAACAGCTCAGCGGATCGCCTTTCACCGCGCCGCGGGCCTCCAACGAGCGTTCCTGGCTTTATCGCATCCGCCCGACGATTGCGCACTGGAGCCAGTTCAGCAAAATCGATGCGGGCCTATGGCGCACAGCGCCCTGCACCGAGGCGGAGATCGCGATTTCCCCGCTGCGCTGGGATCCGATTGGAATCCCAAATGAAAAGCTATCGTTTGTCCAGGGAATGCGTACGATCACCGCGGCTGGTGATGCAGCCGCGCAATCCGGCATCGCCGCCAGCGTCTACCTGATCACGCGCTCGATGGAAGATGAGTGTTTCTACAATGCCGATGCGGAGATGCTGTTCGTCTTGCAGCAGAGCCAGCTACGGTTCTGAACCGAATTCGGAATCATCGATGCAGAGCCTGGCGAAATCGTGGTGATTCCGCGCGGCGTCAAGCTGCGAATCGAATTGCAGGGTCAACTCGCACGCGGCTATGTATGCGAGAATTACGGGGGCGCGTTCACGCTGCCAGAGCGCGGGCCCATCGGCGCCAATTGCCTCGCCAATCCGCGCGACTTCTACACTCCGGTGGCGGCTTACGAAGATAAAGAATCGCCTTGCGTGATGGTTGTGAAGTGGGGCGGCTCCCTATGGCGCGCGGATCTCGACTCTTCTCCATTCGATGTCGTGGCCTGGCACGGCAACTACGCGCCTTATAAATACGACCTCCGGCGATACTCGCCGGTCGGGCCGCTCCTCTTCGACCACGCCGACCCGTCTATCTTTACCGTGCTCACCTCGCCCTCGGAGACGCCCGGCACGGCCAATTGCGACCTTGCCATCTTCCCAGAGCGCTGGATGGTCGCTGAGAACACGTTCCGTCCGCCATGGTATCACATGAACATCATGTCGGAGTTCATGGGGTTGATCTACGGCCAGTACGACGCCAAGCCGCATGGATTCGCGCCCGGCGGAATTAGCCTGCATAACTGCATGCTGCCGCATGGGCCTGATGCCGAGGCCTTCGAACATGCGACTAACGAAGAGCTCAAGCCAGTCAAGTACTCAAGCACCATGGCTTTCATGGCGTGGTTCAGAAAGTGCCATTTCCAGGTAACACCGGAAATCGATAGAGCTTTGATGGTAAAGAGATTTCTCGTTTTGGGTGTTACCCTGATTTGAACCACGCCCAACGGCGTGCTTGCTGGCCTTGTCCTCGCCCGGCGTGCTGGCGACAACAATCCAACGCGTCAGGCTGAGTTCCAGCGCCACAAACAACGTGGCCGCCCTGTCGTTCGGCGTGGCATCGTGATGTTGGGCGGCAGGCCGGATGGGATGTTCAATGCTTTGCATCAGGCGTCTCCAGGATGAGAGGACAACGACCTCAGCCTACGATCCGGCCGCCGCCCACCCCATAGGATCTTGGTCGGCTCCGCCCGTCCCCGATCACCTGTTTCCAGCGCGCGACCGCCGCCTCGGCGCGGGCGCGCGCGTTGTAGCCCGATCGCGTCTGCCACCCCATGCGGCCGTGCTCGGCGATGCACTGGAGGTGGCGGTCGCGCTGCGTCGGCGCGCTCTCGGCCGTCTCGCTCGGCACCGCCGTGGAACGTGGCGGCACAACGACGGCCGCGTCAGGATGGCGCTGGGCGACACCAGCGTAAACGCTTTCCTGGTCGTACGCACCGTCGGCGGTGAACGCGGCCACCGCGCCCGCGACCTGGTCGAGCAAGGGGCCGACCTGGGAAGCGTCGTCCACGTCGCGGTCGGTGAGGGCCGAGGCGACGATCTGACCCGTCTCGGCATCGAGGCCGATGTGCAGCTTCCGCCACGACCGGCGTGCGTGGGTGCCGTGCTTCTCGACCAGCCACTCGCCCGCGCCGCACAGCTTGAGCCCGGTGCTGTCCACCAGCAGGTGCATCGGCTCACTCCCGCCATCCACGCCGGCGCTGGACCGTGTCGGCCGCGGCACCTCCAGCGTCGCCGCGCGCCGGCTCAAGGTGGAGTGGTCCGGGACGCGCAGCGCGAGGCCGAGCAGGCCGATGACGGAGCCGATCAGGCCCTCGGCCTGACGCAGAGCCAAGCGGAACACGGCACGCAGGGTCAGCGCCGTCAGGATCGCCAGGGGCGAGTAGCAGGGCGGAGCAGCCGAAGGTTCCACGCGCAGAGCGCGTGGAAGGGCTGCGGAGGGTGACCGCCTGGCGTGGTGCGCGGCGCCGCCTGCCAGCCCGCGATCGCCTCGGCCGTGAACCAGACCGTGAGGCTGCCGCGCTGGCGCAGGCTGGCGTCGTAGTCGCGCCAGTTGACGACCTTGCGCTTCTGCCTGGGGATGTGGTGGCGGCGATCTTGGTTCAGCTTGAAGGGCAAGGGGGGCGTCCAGGGTCAGGTCAGAGACCGCCTCCTACGCCAGACCTGTTCCACGCGCCACCGGGCTGATCCGTGCAACAGCCCGTCATACGCAGCTGCTCGCGTTTCTCCCCCGGCGGCACGTCCGTAAACCGCTCGAACTCGGCTGCGGGCTTGAGGCCAAGCGGCGCGTCCGCCTATGAGAGCGACATGTCGAAGAAGTTCCTCACCGAGGTCATCCAGCAGTCCTCCGACCTGACCGGCGCGGCCGCCGGCCGCCTCGCCGCCGACATCATCGCGGCGATCAAGGCCGAGATCATCGAGACCGGCCGCTTCTCGCTGCCCGAGTTCGGCTCCTTCACCGTGCGCGAGACGCCCAAGCGCATGGCGTTGAACCCGCGCACCGGCGAGAAGGTGCCGGTGAAGGCCGGCGCCACGGTGAAGTTCAAGGCCGCACCCTCGCTCAAGGAGGCTGCTTTCGCGGGCGTGA
The DNA here is from genome assembly GCA_963818725.1 of uncultured Pseudomonadota bacterium. Classification (GTDB taxonomy): domain Bacteria; phylum Pseudomonadota; class Alphaproteobacteria; order Acetobacterales; family Acetobacteraceae; genus DATFDN01. The sequence continues at coordinate 455,836 of CAWFTU010000003.1, forward strand.
AGAAAGCCAGGCGCAAAGCTGCGAGGACGGTCTGACGCGGCGCGTCCGGAAGGCTCCCACGAACACGCGCCGGGAAGCCCTGGGATGGTGATCGTGCTCTCGGCCGCGGTGCTGTCGTGTCCGGCGACCTCTACCGTCAGATAGGTTAGGCTGAAGGCGCCGAAGCCGCTTGTCTGCGCCGGATCGGGGCAGACGTACATGTTCATCTGAATGAGCCCGCTAGGGTGCGGCTCAAGCCCCGGCGGCAACAACTCGCGCAACACATGATCATCGGCTTTGTAGCCGACGATCAGCATCCAGACGTCCTTGAGCAGTTGCGGAGCTGGCGTGCCCAAACGCCTCCGGTCATTCGTAACTGCTCAACCCACCCCTCCCTCCGCAAATCATTGATAAACAACGCTTTCTGGGCGAGGCGATTTTGGGCGTAACGGCAGTATCGAATCCGACGCATGTAACGGCCAAGGCTGCGATATTACGATATAAATAAGTATCTGGTATCGCCGCGGATTTTACTTCAACTGCCCAAATTTATCCCGTTTTCTGAGACTGCTGAAAATCATTCTATATCAACGCATTGCGCGAAGCGGGGTGGGTTGAGCAGTTGCGGTCATTCCCCCATAGCGTTTCTCAAGACCCAATCGCACGTCATCCTCCCGGCGTCAGTCCCAATACTCCCCAGCCGTGGGCAGCTTGGCAAAATCTCCCGGGTCGTGACACAGGAACATCGGCACGCCGCTCCGCTCCAGTTGCTTCATCCGCATCCGGGTCATCGACATCGCGCTGGTGCTCCAGTCCCACGGCATCGGGATCATCTGGTCGTAGCCTTCGCGTAAATGCCCGACATCGCGACCGTGGTGCGTGGATCTGCTGGGCGGCGTAGAAGGGCGCCCCCCTCTACTGATCCCCGGATGCGTGCTGTGCCCTTCAAGCTGAACCAGGACCGCCGCCATCACATACCGCGCCAGCGACACCGGGTAACAAACTGGCCCGCCTACGAGGCGGGCTTGCGCCAGCGCGGCAGCTTGACCGTGTGGTTTACCGAGGAGGCGATCGAAGGGTGGAAAGCCGAGCCGCGCACGACCCGGGGTGGTCAGCCTTGGTATTCGCCCCTGGCGATCCTGACGGCGCTCACCGTGCGCGCGGTGTTTCGTCTCGCCTACCGCCAGACCGAGGGCCTGATCGGCTCCATCATCGGCCTGCTCGGCCTGGCGCTGCGCGTGCCGGACCACACCACCCTCAGCCGCCGGACGGCGACGCTTGCGGTGCCGCGGCTGCCGCGGCCCAGCGTCGGTGCCGACGGCGAGACCGAGCCCCTGCACCTGCTGGTGGACAGCACGGGGTTGAAGCTGTGTGGGCCCGGCGAATGGCTGGTCGAGAGGCACGGCACCCGCACACGCCGGTCGTGGCGGAAGCTGCACCTCGGCCTCGATGCCGGGACGGGCCAGATCGTCGCCGCCTCGCTCACCACCAAGGAGGTCGATGACGGCGCCGAGGCCGGCGCCTTGCTCGACCAGGTCGGCGGAGCCGTGGCCTCGTTCACCGCCGACGGTGGGTACGACCAGGACAGCGTGTCCGCCGCTGTTGCCGAGCGCCATCCAGAGGCGGCGATCATCGTCCCCCCGCGCGCCAGGGCAGTGCCGAGCGAGACGGCCGAGACCGCCCCTCCGCTGCAGGGTTCACGCATGAAGCTTTGTTAACCATTGCTTACCAGTTTTAGTTTAGCGCCGGTGGATCTCTCCTCTCGAAAAAGCAGCATAACGATATAAAAGGTAAGAGGGGCAAAACCCCGGGCACGCAGGTGCAGCATACGACCGAATCTGCAACGTCACCCGCAGAGTTCAGTCATATCTGATCCGGCGCACCCGGATCGATCCACATAGGTTTTGACTTTGCCCGGGGTTTTGCCCCGCTTACCCAAAAAGGTGCTAAGCACCTGGACAAACTAGCATTTCGCCAGATTCCGACCTAGGCCAGTGGCCGCCGCAGTGGCCTGCTTTTCCTCTGCCCAGTGGCCTGATTTTGGACCGCCCTATACAAGCGATGAACACGCCGCGATCGGCGCCACGCGGGGCCGTCTCCCGGGTTGGGGTTGTGCTCCAATCCTTCCTGCACCTTGCCCCGGCCTTGCGGTCGGGGCTTCCTCGCCAGCGCAAGACGCCCGCCGGCGTTTCAACCGCCCCGGAACCATCCGGGTGCGGAATCGCGGGAAAGTGGTATTGTTCGTAGCTTTCGCGCGTGCGGCAATGCGCGGCGGAGCAGCCGCCACCTCAATAACAAGCTGGAACAAGATCGCCGCGGCCTCAAAGGCCGCTGTCGGCCCATGCGGGGCTTCGCCGCCGATCCGCGGCCCGGTTCTGCCGAGGGCACGACGAGCTCCGCAACTATCTCCGTCCCCGGTCTCACCGCAACCAGCCCGTTCCCGCCGTTCGCCGCGGACTGCCGCTCCCTTCGCCGGACCGCGACCCTGCTGGGCATCCTTGAAGCCGCATGACGCGACGTCGCGGCGCCTCCGGGATCAGCGGCTGTACTTGCTGGCGCGGGTCCTGACAGAACCTTGTTGGCGGACGATGCGGACAACCGCGAAGTCACGGTGGCCCACAGGGCGCGACCTTCGCCGAGGGGCGCTAGAATGCCTCCGTTGTCTGGAGAATCTCCTCCAGTGGTCGAGTGATCCCTTGCTGATGGAGGAAACGCAGCGCCTCCGCTCTGGCGGGGGCGTCGTTGTATGTCGTGGCCACGGGCCGCAGATGACGGATCGGGCATGAGTCGATGATGCCGATGTTCCACCCCTCGCGGCGAGCGAGCTCACTCCAGTAGACATCCAGCCCCCACCCCCACCGCAACGAGGGGAACGGAAGCAGCTTTTCGAAAGTATCTCTATGGAACCCTGTCAGCGGGCCGCATTCGACAAAATGTGTCCTCCTCGCAACCGTGTTCCACCAGCGGCGCGTGATCTCGAAGCTCGTGTACGAGCGGAAGCAGTGAGCAGGCATGAATATCTTCAGGTCGGTCTCCCTGCATAGGTAAAGCGATTCGTCCAGCAAGCCCTCCGGGACGACTACGTCATCGTCAGTCACGATGATCCAGTCAAATCTGGAGCAACTCACCCCGGACAGGACCGCATTCACGTTGTCGAACTTTCCGCGGTCACCCATTCGGATGGTGGAAACCGTGACGTTGTGCCTGGCCTTCGAGAGCTCTCGTATCACGCCGTGAATGTCAGCCTCCCGGCCAGGGACTTCGATGCCTGCAATTAGGATGTCCTGAACGGGACTGCTCCCGACCTTCCGCGCCATCTCACGCTTTGATCGGGTTCTACGCAGGCGAAAGTCGAATAGAGGGTCAGTGAGCCAGCCCAATCGCCGGGTGCGCCAGGACAAGCGACGTGCACCCCCATAAGAGTCAACGAAAGAATTCGCCTCCGCATTCATTCCGCGACCCCGGAGTGGGTGAAACCAAGGAGAAGGCGCCGGTTCAGGTATGCCGGTTTGCTCAGAGCGAAAGTGGCTTGTTCCCTCATACCGCGGTTACGCGAGTTTGATCGGCCCCCACTGGTGATCGGCCCCACCGGGTGGTCCGGGGTGAATGTTAGTGCAGCATGGGCCTGGGCGCCACGGTCTGCGCGGTGTGATCCTCCCCGTGAGGTGGTCCGCCTTGAGGTATGGCTTTGAACCGGAGGAGGACCGAGATGGCGGAGAAGCGCCACAAGCTTGAGGAGATCGTGGCCAAGCTGCGCCAGGTCGATGTTTTGGTCTCGCAGGGGCAGACAGTGGTGGAGGCGATCCGGGCGATTGGGGTAGCCGAGGTCACGGATTATCGTTGGCGCCAGGAAGTCGGAGGCCTGAAGTCGGACCAGGTGAAGCGGCTGAAGGCGTTAGAGGCGGAGAATGCACGGCTGCGCAAGGCGCTGGCGGAATCTGACGCTCGACAGGCAATCCTGGCCGGAGCCGCCCGGGGAAACCCTGAGCCCCGCCTTGAGGCGGTGGGGGTTGCTGCTGAAGGCGAGGAACGGCCACAAGAAGGCGGTGGTCGCCGTCGCCCGCAAGCTCTCGGTCATTCTCCACGCCATGTGAAGAGCGGCGAGGCGTTCTGCGCGGAACCCGCGCTGGCCAAGGCCGCGTGACGGCGTAGGGGCGAGCACCATCGTGCGGCAGCGGCACAGTCCCTGACCGCGGAGACAACCCTGAACCGGCAGAGCGTCAGCTCAAGGGCAGGGTCTATGATGGCGCAGCAGCCGTTCGCGTCGAACCAGCCGTGCCCGACCAGCGGCGGGTGCAGGACGGCCAGCGGCCGGCAGCCCACGGGCACCGGCTCGGTGTAGCCCGCCGTCGCGTAGTACGCGGGCAGGCCCGGCCCGCCGGCGGGGACGGCCACCGTGACCGCGTGCGCGAGCAGGCGCGGCACCTGGGCCGGGTCGGTGTAGGTCACGTCGAAGTACATCAGCCCCGAGCCCCCGGCCGGCACGCGCGTCGAGTAGCCGCTCGGCGGCGCGGACGACCCCGCCGCGGGGGCCGTCGGGCGGCAAGGTGCTGGTCGCTGACGTGTCGAACAGCCGGACCATGCCGGTGACGTCGAGGAAGCCCGTCTCACTATCGACCACCACGTGATTGCGCCCGGTCGGGCCGAAGCCGGCCAGCGGGTCGACCGGCACGACGCCGGCGACGTCGAGCGGCGTCGCCACCGCGTTCGTCACCTGCGCCGCGTAGGCGAGGTGGATCAGCCCGTCCGTGGCGGGCACCGGCTCGACCGAGCGCTGCACCGGCCGCAAGGCGAGCGGGAGGGCGCTGACCGGCGGCGGGGCCCCCACCTCCTGCGCCAGCGCGAAGCACCGGTCCCACCGCCGCTCGACCCTCGTCCCCGGCAGCCCGCGCGCGCTGCGGCACCACGGGGGTGCCGGCGGCGACCAGGGCTCCGCCGGCAATCGCGGCGGCGGCCAAGACACAAGCGAGAGGGCGGCGTGGGCGCGTCGCCATGGCGGTCTCCTGCGACATCGGGCGTCCTGGCGGGGTGACCGGTCAATGAAGATCGGTTACCCCGTCCGTTCCTGTTGCGGTGATCTCGGCGGCACCGCCGGGCACGGCGGCCGTGTCCTTCACCGCCGTGAAGGCGGGCAAGAGGACCAACGTGACGAGGAAATCCGGCGTGGATTCGAAAGCGCTGTTGGCGGAGATCGTGATCGCCAGGTCGTACTGCGGCCAGTAGGCGATCAGCGTCCGAGCGCCCAGCGTCCCGCCTTCGTACAACCACACGGCGCCGTCCGGGGCCGGCATATAGGCGTGCTGGAGACCGAGGCCGAAGCCGAGGGGGTCGTCGGCGGTCACGTCCTCGATGGGCTGCCCCGTCCTCTCCGAGACGAGGCTTGTCATCTCACTGAGCTGCTGGGGTGGGAGGACGCGCCCGCTGAACAGGGCGCGATACCACCGGGCGAGGTCGCCCAGGGTCGAGACCATGGCGCCCGCGGGGCCGCCCCAGGACAGGTTGTTCGTGCGCAGGTCCCGCCCCAGCAGCGGCGCGCGCGCGCTCGGCGGGCAGGGTGGCGGCTGGTAGAGGGGACAGCTCGGATCAGCCGCGAAGAACGCGGCCGGCTCGCGGTCGAGGACGCGGTGCGGGTAAGGACCGTCGGCGTAGTAGGTGTCGCGCAGGCCAAGCGGCTTCAGCAGCCACCGGCGCAGCGCCTCCGCGTAGGAGAGGCCGGACGCCTTCTCGATGATCAGCCCGGCGAGGATATAGTTGGTGTTCGAGTAGTCGTAGCCGGTGGTCGGCGGCACGGTGCTGCCCTGGTCGGGGTTCACGGCGGCAATCAGCTCCTCGGGCGTGAACTGCCGGTGGATGTCGGAGGCGATCGCCTCGGCTATCGCCACCGTCTCGTCGTAGCTTGGGATGCCGCTGGTCATGTTGAGCAGCGAGCGGATCGTGATCGCCTTCCAGGCCGGGTATTGGGGCAGCCAGTCGCCCACGGTCTGCTCGAGGCTGAGCCTGCCTTCAGCCTCAAGCAGGAGGATCAGGGCGGCGGTGAAACTTTTGGTGTTGCTGCCGATCTGGAACAGCGTGTCCTCGCCCATTGGCTGCGGGTCGGGGCTGCGGCCGTCAGTGCCGGACGACACGACAATGGCCGGGCTGCGCTCGCCCAGGCTGACCTGCAGCGCCACCCCGGTGAGGTGCTCGGGCCCGGCCCGCTCGGCGACGTAGGCGTCGGCGATCTGCTGCAGGCGTGCGGCGAGGGCGGCGGTCCCGCCATCGGCCTGCACCTGGGCTGCCGCCTGTGCCTGGGCCCAAGCCTGGGCCGGGAGCAGGCCCGCCGCCGCGGCGGCGAGGGCGAAGAGGAGCGCGCCCGCGCCGCCGCGGCGGCGGGCCGAGAGCCCGGCCAGCGCGACCGAGCGCGCAACGAAAGCGCGAACACCCCTGCCTCGGAACATCTTGATCCCCCCCGCGTCTGGCAGGCCCGAACCGGCGCCGTTACGCTCCGGCCCCGAACCGGCCTGCGGCTGTGTTACAAGAAAGCAACTTGGCTGCTTCGAAATCTCGAAGGCAAGAAAAACGTGACGAAATTCCGCCGGTCCGCCTGCGGCAAGGTTCGGGGATGCCGGCGCCCTTTCCCTCACCGAGGGGAGCGTGCGAGATCGTGGGGGCTGACGCGGCCGGGCTAGAGTCCGACCGCAGGGGCTTCGGCCCCCGGCGGCGCGCGGCGCGTCGGGCCGCCCGAGCTCCTGGGGGAAACCGTTCCGGCCTGCGGCCGGCCGCTGGGAAGGCTGGAACCCCTCGGAAACGGTCGCGACTCGACCGTCCACGGGCTTACCCACGGAGTTACGCCCAGTTCTGGTAATACCGGCAAAACCCTGGGCCGGGATCAGCGTCAGGCTGGCTGTCCACGACAGCGGATCAGGTCCGGCAGGGGCGGAATGGCGGCGCCGCCCGGCACGTTCAACCGGCTGCCAAGATAATCCCAGAATGCAATGCCCTGTTTGGCACATGTCTTGGCCAAGCCAAGGAATGCATCGCGGCAGTCGCGGCCCCGATGGCTGCGTGTCCCGGCGCTGACCTTGCGGCGCGTGACCTGGCAGCGGATGTCGTTCTCGGAGCCATTGGTGTGCAGTGGCACCTCGGGCCGATCCAGCACCTTCAGCAGTTCCGGCTTGTTGGCCCGCAGCCGCGCCAGCAGCCGATCCAGCGTGGCGAAGCCGGTGCGGCGGTGGAAGATGCGATCGAACCGCGCCCGCAGCGTCCGCCGGCGGCGTGCTGCGGGATTGGCGCGATAGGCTCTGAGGTCGGCGTAATGGTCCCAGGTCAGCGCGCGCATGCGCTGCTGCGCCGCATGTTGGGTGTCGGTGAAGGTGTCGAGCTTGTGCACCAGTCGCTCGGCATGGACCCAGCAGAGCGCGTGATCGCCGACGGCGAACTGACCGGCGTCATCGCTCAGCACCACAGTGCCGCGCAGGAAGCCGTGCGCCGCGACGCTGCCCCAGATCGCGCCTTCGGTGGCGAGCAGCACCGGATTGGGCGAGGTGGTCAGGGCGGTGAAGCCAAGCCGGTCGAGATGCGCCGACCAGCTTGCCTGATCGGCGAACGCCGTGTCCGGCTGAGCCGCCAACCGGGCGATCAACGGCCCGGGCAGCGCATGGTTGCGCATGTAGCTGAACGCTGTCTCATTCAGCACGAAGTCAGCATGCCCGGCGCGCAGCAGGTCGAGGAAGTTCAGCCGGCTTTTTGATCCGCGCGTGGCAAAGAAGGTGAAGCGGCCATCGCCAATCTGCGTGCAGAAGGCGTTGGCGACCTTATGGCGCACGCCGGTGTCGTCGGCGGATATCCAGGAGGCGCTGGCAAGTCCGGCGCGCAGCACGTCCCGGCTCTCGGCGAGGAAGGGATCGGGGCGTTCGGTCAGCAGCCGCTGCACCTGCCGTTCGGAGATTGCCACACCGATCGAGCGCAACAGCGCAACCAGGCGCGGCAGGGTGGACTGGCCCTGATGATACAGCATCAGCACCACAGGGTTCACGCATGAGCCGGGTGGCTCGCTGACCGAAGATCGTGCCGGACGTTCTCTGATCGAGGCAATCGGGGACGAGCGGCATGATCGAAGGTCTAGCGGCGTGCTTCGCCGGGCTCGTTGACCCGCGCGAGACGCGCAGGTGCGATCATCGGCTGATCGACATCCTGGCGATCGCGGTCTGCGCGGTGATCGCCTGCGCGGAAAGCTGGGAGGACATCGAGCTCTACGGGCGCAGCAAGCAGGCCTGGCTGAAGACCTTTTTGGTCCTCCCGAACGGCATCCCCTCGCACGACACGTTCCGGCGGGTCTTCATGCTGATCGATCCGGACGCGTTCGAGGCCTGCTTCGCGCGCTGGGCGCGGTCCTTGACAGGCGAGGTCGAGCGCGAGGTGGTGGCGATCGACGGCAAGACCGTCCGGCGCTCGGGCAGCCGCCGCCACGATCACGGCCCGCTGCACCTGGTCAGCGCCTGGGCGAGTGATCAAGGACTGGTGCTGGGCCAACGCGAGGTCGACGGCAAGTCGAACGAGATCACCGCCGTCCCCGAGCTGCTCGACACCCTGCATCTCGACGACTCCATCGTGACGCTCGACGCCATGGGGTGCCAGAAGGCGATCGCCGCGCGGATCCGGGCCAAGCGTGCCGACTATCTCCTGGCGTGGTTCAAATCAGGGTAACACCCAAAACGAGAAATCTCTTTACCATCAAAGCTCTATCGATTTCCGGTGTTACCTGGAAATGGCACTTTCTGAACCACGCCAGGAACTGCGCGATGCTGCCGCGGTCACGCCGGCTGCGGCGGCGCCCGCGTCGGCCATCGCCATCAGCTTGGACTCGACGTTCATCCGCGGCTGCCACGACGGCGAACGACACCTGGAGGTGCGGGTCGGCAACGTCGAGACAGCCGAGGGCGGCCGGCAGGTGTTCGGCGCTGTCGCGCGGAGCGGCACCGACGTCACAGCGCTGATCCGACGCGCTCTCGAGACCATGGGCCGGAGCGGTGACACGGCACTGACCGCGTTCACCGACGGATGCTCCAGTATGCCCTCCATTCTGGCCGACGCCGGTGTGGCGAGCCCGCCGATCCTCGACTGGTTTCGTGCGACCTGAGGGTTGTCGAGGTTCACACCGCCCCGGCAACCCGCAAGGTTCAATGATGGAGTATCCCGTGAGGGAGCCTTGTCCACCCAAGTGCTGCTACCCGGACAGGCGAAGGAGCAATCCGACGTGTGAAGCTCCGGGGACAACGGCCTCAATCTGGGAGCACCAAGCCGGGGGCGGCCCAGCAGAGGATGGTAGGCTGAACGCGAGTGAACGTCCGTGGTTAAGGTCCGTCATCGAGAACCGGCCAAAGGTGCTGACAGGCCGGGGCCAAAATGGCGTGCGGGCCGGCTCGTCGAGTGGAACCCTCGACGACGGTGGCGACACGACCCGCCGGACTATAGGACGCAGCCGCCCCATCCGCTTCTCCACATTGGACAACAGGGTAAGCCCCACTCGTCCCGCCGCCGCGAGGTGGCGGTATCCGGACCGCAAGGGCGGGGATGGCGGAGGGGGTAGAGGAGCGGCGGAGCAAGCGAAGGCCGCCCTGTAATGGGGCGGACAGGGCCTCGGCGACGAGGGGATACCCGGCCCGAAAGGGCACCGACTTCCGCCATGGTCTCGACGGCAGGGAAGACGTGCGGAGCTTGGATCGCTGGAGACGTTGGACGGTGCGAACCGAACAGACCGGCGAGCGGGGGCAGACGGCGTGGTCCGGCATCGACTGGACCGCGACGGAAGCTGTCGTGAGGCGACTGCAGGATCGGATCTACCGGCAGAGGCTTGAGCCGGATGACGAGCAATCGTCACGTCCGATTCTGAGGGGGCTGGGTCTCGGCAACGAGGCCCGGCTACCCGACACCTGTCTATGCGGCTCCAGCACACGAAGCAAGCAGCGGAAAGCTTGCCGGCCGAGGAGCCGGATCAGCAGCAGGCGAAGGCGGCAATCGTCGAGCAGGTCGAGCGCCTGCGCTGGCGAACCTGGAACGGCAAGACCGAGAAAGCCCGGCTCACCTTGAAGCGGATCCGCACGCTCATGTCTGCCTGCAAGGGCCGCCACAAGGCGGGCGAGCCAGTTCCCAAATTACGGCGTGCGGTGGGTAAGGTCGACAGCTATCTTCGCAGCCAGAGCGCTTGGCTGGTCAACTACGCCGAGCGGTATCGGGCCGGCTTGCGGGTCGGGACGTCGATCACGGAAGGCACGGCCAACTTCCTGGTCAACCGGCGCATGGCCAAGTCGCAGCAGATGCGCTGGTCCCGACGCGGAGCCGACCTTCTGCTCCAGGTCCGCTGCGCGGTCTACAACGGCGCGCTCGGTTTGGGGTTCGGCCACCTCTTTGAGCCGGTTCCCAGTTCAGGCCTGCACTGGGCTGAGGCGGCGTGACCCCCAATCTCTGGGCAGTCCCTACCGCGGGAAGGAGTTTCCGGGCCTCAAGGCCTTCTGCACCTGGGCGCAGGAGGAGCGCATGTTCCGGGTGGACCGGATTCTGAGGATGGAGCTGCTCCCCTTGAGGGAGTAGGCGGCGACAGAAGCACGCTGCTCGGCAGAGATGCCACCGAGGGAGCGACGGCACGATCCAACACAGCCCGCGCGCCCACGCCAACAGCACGGCCGACCGGCTCGACACCGCCTCTGCTCAGCCGTCTTTGCTCAGCACTGTCTCACAAAACGATCGTTTTCTGAGACAGGGGAGCGCCTCGGCCATGCCGACGATTGGCAACGATGAGTGGGTTAGCAACAAATTGTTTGTGCTTGATATTACATAGATGAACAGGTGAGTTCTCCGATATAGTGGTGAGCATCAAAGGGCCAGCTGTGCCCGCGCGCCAGAGCCAGGGGGAGGCCGCCATGTCGTATGACGTCATAGTGGTGGGGGCGCGGTGTGCCGGCGCGCCAACCGCCATGCTCCTGGCGCGGCTTGGCTACAGAGTTCTGCTGCTCGATGCAGATCGCATACCGAGTGACATGCCGATGTCCACTCACCTCGTTTGGCAGTCCGGGGCGGCGCGTCTGCATCGGTGGGGCTTGCTCGACCAAGTCGCGGGGAGCAACTGCCCGCCCGTCCGCCGTTGCGAGATTGACTTTGGCCCCCTAAAACTCGTTGGCGAACCGCCGGGCCAAGACGGAATTCTCGACGCCTATTCCCCGCGCCGGATTGTCTTGGACAAAATCCTGGTGGATGCGGCCGTCGCCGCCGGCGCAGAATTGCGGGACTCCGCGACAGTCACGGGTCTCCTGCGCGACGGTGAGGCGGTCGCCGGGGTCCGGGCCACGGCTGGGGGCGCCGCGTTCGAGGAGCACGCCAAAATCACGATCGGCGCGGACGGGCGGCACTCTCGGGTGGCTCACTTGGTCGGAGCGTCCTCCTACAACGAGGTGCCGCCTCTACAGGGAACGTATTTCGCCTATTGGCGGGACATGCCGGTTTCCGGCCTTGAGCTGTATGTCCGAGAGCGCCGCGGCGTCTATGCCTGGGGCACCAACGACGGGCTCGCCCTGGTCGGCGTGAACTGGGCGGCCGCGGACTTCGCCGCGGTCAGCAGGGACGTCGAAGCCAGCTACCTCGATGTCATCGCGTCATGCGCGCCTGGTGTGCGTGCCCGGTTGCGGGAGGCGACCCGAGAGGGGCGATTCATCGGCGGCGCGATTGCGAACTTCATGCGCAAGCCATTTGGCGCCGGCTGGGCGTTCGTGGGCGACGCGGGGCTGACCGTGGACCCTTGCACGGCGGCAGGAATCAACAACGCCTTCCGCGACGCGGACCTGCTGGTGGGCGCGGTGGATGACGGACTTTCCGGGCGGAGGCCGATGCCGGAGGCGCTCGCGAACTACCATTCCAAGCGAGACGAGGCGTCTACCCCAATTTACGATTTCGCTTGCCAGCTCGCCCCATTTGCGCCGCCGCCGCCCGAGCTGGTGCAGCTATTCGCAGCATTGGCACGAGATCAGGCCGAGACGGACCGCTTCCTTGGCCTGTTCGCCCAAACCGTCTCGCCAGTCGAGTTCTTCGCCCTTAGCAATCTGCAAAGGATTGTTGGGTGTGGCACCGGGGCGTGAGGGCGTCAGGTCGTCCCCTACACCGCTGCCATCAAAGCCTTGGCATCGAGCAGGTCCTGGTAGCCCAGGCCTTCCGTGAAGAACTCACAAATCGGGCGCAGTAGGGCAGCGGCTCGCGCCGTTTCGCCTCGCGTGGCCCACAGCCGCCCCAAGTCGGTGGCCGCCCGCAGTTCCATCGACCTCGCGTGTTGCACACGGGCTATCCGGATCGCTTGCTCGTAATGTTCCTCGGCGTCCGCCAGCCGCTCCGCCTTCTCGAACACATGTCCTGCAAGCCGGTGCATTTCAGACAGCATGTACCCTGTCACCGTTGCGCTCCGCCATCGCGAAGCTCTCCGCTACCGCGGCCGGTGAGCCTGCTCCCTGGGAGTGGAGGGTTCTGTAAGGAACCTATGCACCCCAGGAGGACGGAATGACGGAGAAGCGGACCCGACGCCGGTTCACGACGGAGTTCAAGGCGCAGGCGGTCAGGCGCGTACTGGAGGGCGGCAAGCCGCTCGCGGAAGTGGCGACCGAGCTGGGGTTGAGCACCGGCCAGCTGAGCACGTGGCGTGCCGAGCACCTCGCGGCCGGGTCGGCTGAGGCCCTGGCCCAGCACAAGGCGGAGGAGGCCGAGGCGCAGCGGCTGCGACGGGAGGTGAAGCGGCTCGAGGAGGAGAACCTGATCCTGCGCAAGGCGGCGGCTTTTTTCGCCAAGGGGATCGCGTGACCAAGTTCGCCTTCGTGTCGGCCGAGCGGGCGAGCCATGCCGTGGCCACGCTGTGCCGTGTCGTCGGCGTGAGCGTGTCCGGCTTCTACGCCTGGCTGCGCGCGATCCCCACCGTCCAGGGGCGTGGTTCAGAAAGTGCCAGACACTGTTGGCGAAATCAGGGCCGGGCGTCGAAAGCGGCCTACTTGCCGGCTTTTTAGGAAAGAAGTCCCAATTCTGCCCTGCTTTGTGCTACGACGTTGGCCAAATCCGTTCAAAAGCACCTGTTTCCGAGCGACTTCGCGAAATCGCCAACAGTGTCGTGCCATTTCCAGGTAACACCGGAAATCGATAGAGCTTTGATGGTAAAGAGATTTCTCGTTTTGGGTGTTACCCTGATTTGAACCACGCCCAGTTCCTCACCAAGCTTGAGCGTATGGCCGCGGAACGTCTCCGGGCTCGTCCCGGCCGCGACCGGCAGCAGGTGGGCCAGCACGCCAGCCGCGACGCGGTAGCTCATCAGCGCGGACAGGTGCGCCTGCAGCTGATCCAGCGCCGGGGTCGAGCGGCAGTGCGCGGGCCAGCGGGTCCCTGCTTCGTTGCGACCACACTCCGGGCAGAGAAACCGGGGCAGCCGCACCGTGACCATGCCGAACAGCGTCGCGACCTGGCGAGGCCGCCAGTCCTTGACCTGGCACCGCCCACCGCAGTTCGCGCACTCCGGCCGCAGCGCCGCATGGTCGCGGGCCTGCGCGGCCACGACCGCCTGCTGGACACGGGCCAGCAGCTGCTTGGCCTCGGGCAGCGTCAGCCCCAGGCTGGCGATGTCGCGGCTGGCGATGTCGCGAAGGTTCTCGGGGCGGCTGATCTCCAGCACAGCGACGCTGCGCGTCCGGCTCTCAGCCTCCGTCTCGACCAGCTGAAGCAGCAACCCCATCCATGATCTCCCAGCCGGCCTCGGCCTGGCTGGTCATATCGCTCCCGCCCGCATCCCCCAACCTCTGGACACTCCCTTCCGCCACGACCGCCGTGCGTGGGTGCCGTGCTTCTCGCTAGCCACTCGCCCGCGCCGCACAGCTTCAGCCCCGTGCTGTCCACCAGCAGGTGCATCGGCTCGCCCTCGCCAGCCACGCCGGCGCCGCTCGGCCGTGTCGGCCGCGGCACCTCCAGCGTTGCCGCCCGCCGGCTCAAGGTGGAGTGGTCCGGCACGCGTAGTGTGAGCCCGAGCAGGTCGATGATGGAGCCGACCAGGCCCTCGGTCTGGCGCAGCGCCAAGCGGAACACGGCACGTAGGGTCAGCGCCGTCAGGATCGCCAGGGGCGAGTAGCAGGGCTGCCCGCCGGCAGTCGAACGTGGTGCTGCTCGCCAGCCCGCGATCGCCTCGGCCGTGAACCAGACCGTGAGGCTGCCGCGCCGGCGCAGGCTGGCGTCGTAGTCGCGCCAGTTGACGACCTTGCGCTTCTGCCTGGGGATGTGGTGGCGGCGGTCGTGGTTCAGCTTGAAGGGCAAGGCAGGCGTCCAGGGTCAGATCAGGGCGTGCCTCCTACGCCAGACTGGGTGCGCGCGCCATGAGGCGGGTCCCTGCAACAACCCGCCCCGAGTGGCTCGGCCGTGCGGTGGCGCCGCGGCTGTGAAAGGGGGTGGATTCAATGCGCATGGCAGACCGAACCTCGCGCGCACCTAATCGCTCGCGGCGCGACGTGCTGCGTGCCAGCGTCATTGCCGGTATCAGCGTCTTTCTCGCGCCACTCGGCAGCCCTGCCTACGCAGCTTTGTTCGAAGAAAATCTGCTGACACCGCCGGTGTGGACCGGTGCCACCGGTGCGCTGCGATACCGGGTTGATGGGCTCGCAAAGGTGACGGGGCAGAAGATCTTCGCGCGGGACATCAGGGCGCGCGACATGCCGCACTGGCCGCCTGCTCAGGCGCATGCGCTGGTGTTGCGCGTCACCAAGGCCGACCGGCTCTATACCGGCTTCGACATCTCCACCCTCGGCACTGACCTGAAGCCCGACCGCGTGGTCACGGCCGCAGATCTGGCGCGCGATGGTCTGGTCCTCCCGGAGTTCTACGGCACCGACATGCTGCTGCCGGAGGGGAAGACTCCAGCCTATCTCGGCCAGGCGGTGGCGATCCTGATTTTCCATGATTTCACCCGGTTTCGGTTTGCCAAAACGAAGCTGCAGTTCAACGACTCGGTGATTCACCACGGCGCTGTCACCGGTCCCTTGCAGCGTGACCCGTGGGGTAGCTCTCGATTCGTCCGCGTCGGCGGCAAGACACCGTACGACGACGATGTCTTCTCGCCGATGACGCAGGGGATAATCTTTCCCGCCTTCAAAAGACGCGAGCCAGCCTGGCCGCAAGGGCAACCGAGCGGCGATGTCGGTGCCGAGGGCATGTTCTATGCCGACGCTATCGGCAAGGAACTGGCGGACCCACCCGCAGACTGGCTGGTGCTGACGCGCGACTATGTCTCGCAATACACCGACACCGCGGCGTTGGAGCCTGACAACGCCAACGGCTGGTATGACGCGGCGAAACAGGAAATGCACCTTGTGGTCCCCACGCAGTCTCCGATGGAGGTGGCGCAGAACGCGGCAAGCATGCTCGCAAAGAGCAGGTTTGGCCTGAAGCGGCTGTTCCTGCACCCGTTCTACACCGTGGGCTACGGCTCCAAGGACCACTACGACATGCCGTACTACGCTCTGGTCGCCGCTGCTTACGGAGACGGGCTCCCTGTCCGGCTGGCGAACGATCGCCTCGAGCAGTTCCAGACCAGCCTGAAGCGGCATGAGTTTCGGATGCGCTACACGCTGGCGGTCGACCGCACGAGCGCGAAGATACAGTCTCTCCGCGCGAACATGGTCGCCAACGGCGGTGGCCGGGCAAACTTTTCCGCCTCCGTTGCCATGGTTGGTGCTACGGCGGTGCAGTCGATCTACTACCTGCCGAAAAGCGATCTGGCTGCCACTGCCATCGCCTCGCGCGCTGTCGTTGCTGGCTCGGCCCGTGGCTACGGCACGCAGCAGTCCATGGCGGCGACGGAAATGATGGTGGACGAGATCGCCGAGATGCTCGGCCTCGACCCGATCGAGTTCCGCCTGCGCAACGTGCTGAAATCGGGCATGAAGAACACCCAGGGTGCGGTACCAGCCGGCGCCATCCGCGCCGACGAGGTACTCGAGCGGGCACGTGCGCATCCGCTCTGGACCGGCCGTGCCGCGCGCAAGCGGGCGTACGACGCCGCGCATCCCGGACAATGTTACGGCGTTGGGTTCGGCTGCGTGCAGAAGGATTTCGGCCATGGCGACGAAGCCGCGCTGGCCAAGGTCGAACTCTCGCCAGAGGGCCGCATCACGCTTGCTCACAGCGGCACCGAGATCGGTACCGGAGCATCTTCGGGCCAAGCCGTTGCGGTGGTCCTCTGGCTCGGCCGTCCGGCGGATGACGTGCAGATGCCCGTCACCGACTGGCCCGACCTCATCGTGGAAACCAGCGGTGATCCCTACACGATGGAACAGACGGAACAGGACCGGCTGGCAAGGAATCCGCGCTGGAGCCCCAACTATGCTTCTGAATCCAGTGCCAGCAACTCGGCCTACTACTTCGCGCATGCGACACGGGAGGCGGCACGGATCGTGTTCCGGCATGGGCTGTGGCCGGCGGCGCTGGGGATCTGGCAGCGCGGTATCGGGGGTGGTCAGGCCGCGCCACTGGTCGTCCGCGAAGCGGATGCGCGCTGGGTGGACGGACACCTGACGGCGGGCGGTTTGCAGCCCCTGCCATTGGCTCAGCTGACGAAGGAAGCCCACGCGCGAGGGCTGGTCACCGGCGCGGTGGTGCACACGTTCAACCGCTGGCAATGGGCGGAAGCGAGTTTCCTGATCAACGGCAAGACCGAGCGCGCGCCGATCGACGGGCTATCCATCCGGCTCGGCACCGGCAGCCAGGCGACGGCACCGGGCGGCTATCGGATGCTGGACCGTACCGACGTCTTTTACCCATCGGTGCGGCGCAATAATGCGATGGCTACTAATTACAGCGCCGTTGGCGCGCTGGCGGAAACCGTCGTCGACAAACAAAGCGGCAAGGTGAACCTACTCACGCACCACACCATCGTTGAGTGCGGCAACCAGCTCGTGCCTGAGCTCGTCTCCGGCCAGATCCAGGGCGGCGCAGCCATGGGTATCGGCCACGCACTCTACGAGTGTCTGCCGCTTTACGAGGACGGGCCCGGCAACGGCACCTGGAACTTCGACCGCTATTATCTGCCGCGCGCCAGCGACGTCGCGGTGTGGCGGCAGACTGCAGAGGTGCTGCCGGCGCTATCGGAAACCGATCCGCCGAAGGGCATAGGAGAGGTGACAATGATCCCGATCATACCCGCGCTCGTTAACGCAATCGCCCATGCGACCGGGCATCGCTTCCGCGAAACACCGGTGACCGCCGAGAACATCCGAAAGGTGCTGTCATGAGCATTCCGACGCGCCCCCTGACGGTCACGGTGAACGGCACGACACACGCCCCGCTGGACGTGCCGGTCGGCATGATGATGATTGACGTGCTGCACGAGATGCTGGGCCTCACCGGCTCGCGCCTCGGCTGCGGCGAGGGTATCTGCCACGCCTGCGTGGTGATCTGGGACAAGGACGATCACACGAGCGTGGAGATGCCAAGCTGCATAACCGGCGCGCACTTCTTCGATGGCAAGCGCATCCGCACTATTGAGGGCATTGCCGAGCGCAACGCGAGAGGTGAGATCGTCGCCCCGTCGCCGGTACAACAGGCCTTTCTCGATCATTTCAGCTTCCAGTGCGGCTATTGCACGCCCGGCTTCGTCAATGCCGCGACCGTGCTGATGGAGCAATTGAAGCGTCAGCCCGTTCCACGGGAGGAGGTGGAGGAAACGGTTGCAGCTGCGCTGGGAAGTCATATCTGCCGCTGTACCGGTTATGTGCGCTATTTCGGGGCGGTCCGCGATCTGATCCTCGCTACACCGGACCTGACGCGAGCCGCGTAAGCGTCGGTGTTCGTACATGTCGTGTGGTAAATTTGTTAGGGCGGAACGATGTCAGATCTGCTTCTGGCTCATCGCATGTATATTCCGGAAGCAGCACGAAGCCAACTCGATCCAGACATTTGCATGCAATGCCCACGCTCAGCGCAACCGCCCCACAGCAGGAAGCGGCGCCGCAACTCCGCCGTCTTGGGGTCGGGCTGTCGGGAATGACGTTCATGGTTGCTCGACACCGATAGGCGGTGTCGAATAGGCAGTTACTCGGTCGTCTGACTACAAATGCGCCTGACAGCGATAAAAGTCTACCTCGAGGGCCTATCGATGGAAACCCGGCGAGACTTCATTCGGCTGACATCTGCAAGCCTTGGTGCCTTGCTGATAGGGGGCGCCGGCCGGGCCAGGGCTCAGCCTGAGCCACCACTGATTGTTCAGCTGGAGGCAATTTGCCAGCGGTTGGCGCCGCTCGGATGGCAAGAGATGATGCTTGCTGTGACGGGTGGGGCGCTGGACATCACCGTGCCCGATCTCGCCCGCGAACTCGCCAAGCCGGTCGCGATCGATCGCACTTATCCGGGCTTCGGGGATTTCGCGCTGGCCGGAAACCGGGGGATCGAGCCAGGCCGGCCCGACGAAAGCCTGCTGTATCACGCGCTTGCTGCGCCAACGGTCGTGTCGGATCCCGCCGGACGCAAGCTGGGCGGCTTTCCGACCGTCGAAGAGATCGACACCGTGGAAAACTACATCTATGCGGCCCACGCTGCCACGTTGGACATGCTCCATGCGGCGACGAACGGCCTGCCCGCCGCCATTGCGACGTTCGCCCTCCATTACCGCAACGCGCCTGATTCGGTCAGCGGCAAGCATGCCCAACTCTGCTTCTCTCGCACCGGAATAGCGAGGCTCGGAGATCTCGAGCCGTTCTACGACGCCTCCCGGCGTTCCTTTGCCGGCCTCGATCCCTCCCGCCCATACAGCTTCCGCGTGGTGCCGACCCGCTTTGCTCCGTTTATTGCGGTCCGTATGCCGAGTGGGGCGGGGGATTCGGCCCGCAGGATGCGCACGCAGGCGATGCAGACCGGGAGTTCTGGGTTCCGCTTCACAAGCTCTTCAGCGGTCGCGAATGCATAGCCGGCCTCGACCTGCAGGTTGCGCTCAGCAGCGGACTGCGGAACGACTTGCTCGCCTCGTTTCACCGTTTTCTGGAGTTTCAGGGCTTTCGGAACAACTACTACGGCGACGTACTTAAGGATTATCCGTTCACGATCGAGAATTCTCGCATCGCGGAACTAACCTCTCGCGGCGACTACGGCCCCGGGGTGCTCGTTCCTCATCCGGAGCCCTTTATCCTGCCGGCGACGTTTCACGGACGGCCTCTGACGTTCCCGGTTGATCCCGCCTTTACCGGGGAGCCCGTGAATATCCAGATGTCATCGCCCATGGTGCTGCCGGACCTGAGCGGCTCTATCTACGAACCAAATTACTTCGACGATGCCGCGCAGGAGACACGGCGCCCCGCGCCGCAATACGTCAACGCGCGTCACACAGTAGAAAATGGCCGCGTGGCCAACCTGAACGACAGCCCGGATCTGATGAAGATCCTCGCGCGCGGCGACTTCGATGCGCTGCATTATATCGACACCAGCGGCGATGGCTGGGTGGTCGCCGACTGTCCCCAGTTGCGCCAGACGGGGCTAACAACAATACGGTTCACTTAAGGCAAAATCCTGTTCACTTAAGCTATCGGCCGACTACCAACCAATTGAAAATGCAGCATTCGCCTTGGTTCTCCCTGCGGCACAAACAACTAAAGTGAACCGTATTGGGGCTAACAAGCATCGCCGCCTTCTGCATGGTCGGGTTGCCGGACTTCTTGCCAAACGTCACTCAACGCGACCTGATGCTGTGGTGGCGGCGCGAGGTGCCGGAGCCGCTTCGTGCCGCCTTGTGGGCGATTCCGCCCTACGCCCTGTCTCAAACCCGCATCGCCGCTGATGTGGAGCTGCCGGTTGGCTTCAGCATCGAAGACGACACCGTCACCGCCATTGTCTCCCAGCCTGAAGCCCCAGGAGCGCCGGCGCAGAGCGTGAACGAGAGCATGCAAGATCGTGGAAAGCGGTCAGGCTGCCGCTGCGGTGAGCCTGTGGTCATCATTTGCGGGTCGGAAGCCATGATGACGACGGCGGAAGGCGAGCTCGAGCGTGTCGTTCAGCACGGTGGTGCGCACGTCGAGGAAGGGCTGCACCGTCGCCCGGCTCCAGCGCATCTGCTGCGCCTTGTTCATGCGCCAGGCCACGATCTCGTCGACGGCGCTCTCCACGAACGAGGTCGCGATCGGCTCACCGCGTCGCCTGCGGGCGGCGTAGTGCACGAGCGCGGCCTCGTTGCGCTCGAGGTAGCCCAGCAGGTCAGCGACGTGCTGGCGCACTTTGTCCACGCCTACCACGTCCCGCATGAGCCTGCGTTGCATCCAGCGGCACAGGGCAGCGAGCCTGCGCCGGCACCCGGGCCAGCGCCCATGCCACAGGCGCCACTTCGCGCGCTCCAGGCTGCGCACCGCTGCATCAGCCAGGGACGCATCGGTCGCGCTCGTGCCGAGGCTGCGGGCTGCTTGCAGGGCGTGCTCGAAGCGTACGGCGGCGTGCCACCAATCCAGCACCACCGTGGCGCTCGGCAGCACCTTGCGCTGCAGCTGCCACAGGCCCGCGTCGCCGTCGCACAGCACGGTCGCGGGTGTCTCCGCGTCCACGCCCGCCGCGGCGAGCGCCGCCCGGAACGCCGCGGCCGTGGCCGTCGGGCCCGTGCGCGGGAAAGCGAAGCGGTGCTGGCCACCATCAGCATGGATCACCTTGCCCGCGATCACCTCGAAGCGGCGCCCCTCTGCCCGGTGCCGGTTGCGCACATAGCCGCCATCGAGCCCGACCACGACAGGGCCCGACGCCGACACCGCCGGCCGGTTCGCGGTCTCGGCGGCACGGGCGTGCACGATCTCCTTGCCGACGCGTAGCGTCCGGTTGCGCACCGTGCTGGCGTGCTGCGTCCCACTGACCGGCAGCAGCTCGGACACCAGTGCCGCGACTTTGCCGAACGGCACGAGGGCGGCATACCGGGCTGTGACATAGGCGAGCTCGGGTGCGACACCATCGCCGCCGAAGTCGAGCGCGGCGACGCTCTTCGCCTCGCTCGCGCCCTGGCACGGGCAGACCAACCAGCGCCGGACCCGCACCGGCACGTCGCCGAACAGGGAGCGGAACGTCGCCCCGTAGTGGCCCTTGGCCGCGAGCCTCCGTCCGCATGCTGCGCATGCTCGCGCATGTGCACTCAGAGCCATCATCTGCGCCGGCACGATCTCAGCCTGCAGCGCCGCTGTGAGCTGCTTCGCCTCGGCGAGCGTGAGACCGAGGTCAGCCAAGGTGGCCTGTTCGTCACGCTCGATGCAGGCGAGCTCAGCCTCGTCGGTGATCACGCCGGGCTCGCGCTCGGCCACCAGCTTCACCCGCCACCTCAGCTTCGTCACTGGCGCACCCTCGTTCCGTGAGCCCAGAGCCTAACCCGAGTGCGTCAGCCTACCACGATGTTGCATGCTCCCCACTGCCATCGGCGGTTTTCGCGGCATGCTTCCAAAGTGCCAAGGTAGTGTTAGGGCCCTTGTGTCCGCACTCCTGCTCTATGCAACACGGTCCCTTCGGACCCCCATTGCGCGCCCCGATCAGCGCGCGGGCGCGAAATCACCCCACAACGACATCGCGCCCGCTGCGGGGCGCCCAGCGCAGGAGCCGCAGCGACAGCGCGTTGAACGCGGCGTAGGTGATCGAAGCGTAGGCGATGAACAGCAGTGCCACGAAGAACATCCGGTCGAGATACGCGAACTGCTCGGAATAGACGATGATGTAGCCGAGGCCCGACTGCGCCCCGAGATATTCAGCGCCCAATACGGCGGCCCAGCCGGTGCCGAGGCTCAGCAGAATGGTGGAGCGCAGCTCAGGAAAGATTGCGGGCAGGATGACCGTCTGATAGAGCTGGACCCGCGTGGCGCCGAGCGTGCGCGCGTTGTCGATGTAGATCTGCGGGACGTTGCGCACGGCGTTGACGACGCCGGCGAAGAAGATCACGCCGACGCCATAGGCGACGAATGCCACCTTGCCGGCGAAATACGTGCCGAACCAGAGCTGGAACAGCGGCACCATCGCGAGCAAGGGCAGGGTGCGCAGGAACTGCACCGGAAGCTCGAGCAGCCGGCGCGCCCAGCTCGACCATGAGACCGCGAGGCCCAACAAGCCGCCGGCGAGCGCACCGGTGAACAGGCCGACGTACAGGCGAACAATTGTGTCCCAGGAATTGCTCAGTACGGCCAGGAGCGCCGCCGCGTAACTGGGCTGGCCGCCGCCGGCGACACCCTGCACGCCGAAACCGCCCTGCCAATAATCCGAAAGGGAGAGAAAGGTTTTCGTAACCAGCACCTGCCAGCCCGGAACCATGGGTTCGCCCGGCACCGCCTCGGCGCGATACGCCATGGATAGCAGCTGCCAGGCGCCGGCTAGCGCAAGCAGGACGAGGATGGACATCCAGCGGGTGCTAACGAAGCGCGCCAGCCGCGCCATGCGCTCGCTCCATCGCATGTTGCCCGCTTGGCGCGCGGCGCAGCTCCAGGCCGAGATGCGCCAGCAGCACGTGCTTGCGCGCCACCATGTCGGGAAGCAGCAGGCTATCAGAGTCACGCGGGCGCGGTGCGGTGACGGAAATATCCTCGATCACGCGCCCGGTGTGCATGACCAGGATGCGATCGGCGAGCAACAGCGCCTCGTCCACGTCGTGCGTGACGAACAGCACGGTCCGGCGCTGGCCGGCGTCGGTTTCCGCCCACAGGGTCAGCAGCACGCCATGCAGCTGCCGCTTGGTCACGTAATCAAGCGCGCCGAACGGTTCGTCGAGCAGCAACACACGCGCGCCGTTCGCGAACACGGTGGCGATCGCGACGCGCTTCAGCATGCCGCCCGAAAGCTCGCGCGGCCAGGAATGCTCCCACTGCGCGAGACCGACCATGCCGAGATAACGGCGCGCGGTGTCGCGCCGCTCGAGGTTGGGCACGCCACGGCACCTCAGCCCGTATTCGACGTTGTCGCGTACCCGCATCCAGGGAAACACGCTGTCCTTCTGGAATACCACCCCGCGATCCGGCCCTGGCCCTTTCACGCCGGCGCCCGCAACCACGATACCTCCCGACGAGGGTTGCAGCAGCCCGGCCACGAGTTGCAGCAGGGTGCTTTTGCCGCAGCCGGACGGCCCGACGATGCAGACGAACTGGCCCTCGAGAACCGCCAGCGAAACCTCGGAAACGGCGCTCACCGTTTGCCCGTCGGCGCGGCGAAAGCGCCGTGACACGTCGGAGAGGGCGATCATCGGCGCGGAGGAAGCGGAGTCGGGCATGGCGCTGCTACGCGCCGCCCGAGTTGGCCGCGACGCTCCAGCCGGCGATGCGCGCGATGCCGAACGCGGCCAGCATGTCGCAGACCACCGCGACGATGCCGAGCACGAACAGCGCGGCGAAGATCCCCTGCACGTCGGTCGCCCCGGCCAGCACCTGGATGATCTTGCCGATGCCGTATTGCGAGCCGAGCAGCTCGGCGATGGCCTCCAATCCCCAGCAGCCGGCGAGCGCTATGCGGATGCCGCCGAGGATCTGCGGCACCGTGCCGGGGAGCAGCACATCCCGCACGATCCGGCGATCGCTCGCGCCCAGGGTGCGCGCCGCGTCCTCGTAAACCGG
This sequence comes from uncultured Pseudomonadota bacterium, assembly GCA_963818725.1. Lineage (GTDB taxonomy): Bacteria > Pseudomonadota > Alphaproteobacteria > Acetobacterales > Acetobacteraceae > DATFDN01. The sequence goes on from CAWFTU010000003.1 coordinate 479,394, forward strand.
ATCGAGGTTGTCGGCGGCGCGCTGCGCGAACACGTACAGGATCACCGCGACGTAGAGCGTGACCAGCAGCACGGCGCTGGCGCGGCCCACGCCGAACCAGATCAGAAAGAACGGCGCGGCCACCAGGATCGGCACCGTTCCCGCCGTCATGGCGATCGGCTCCAAGATGGCGCCGACCAGCCGAAAGCGTGCGGCCAGCAGCCCGGAGAGCGTACCCACCGCTGTACCGATCGCCATGGCGATCGCGACGTTCTCGCCGGTGTAGAGCATGCTGTTGAACAGGCCGACGTTCGGCAGGCCGTAGAAGGCCAGTTCGGGGGCGGTAAAGAAATCCTGCGCGATCCGCCCCGCCACGCTGTCCGGTCCCGGAAACGTGGCGCTCGGGACGACCCTGCCGACCGCCCACCAAACCAGCACGACAACCAGGATGCCAAGCAGCCAAAGCGGATCGAAGGAGGTCGGCAGCCGGCGGCCAAGCGCCGCGCGCCGGGTGGGCGCGGCGGCGGCGATGGGCTGGGCGGCCTCGACCGCCTCGACATCGGCTTCGGCGCGCGCGGCGTCCAACGCTCTGCGGTCAGGCGGCGACGGCGCGGGCCAGCCGGTATGCGTCGAGGAAGTCGAACCACTCATAGTATTGCCTGGCCTTGGTCAGCAGCTTCTGACGCTCGGCATCGAGCGCCTTGCCCGCGAGCGACTTGAAGATTGCATCCGCCTTGTCGCGATAGTCGACCATCTGATGCCAGATCGCGGCGGCCCAGACAATCTCGTCGGCGGTCACGGAGTTCGGTGGAATGACGCCGTGCGAGGCGTAGTCGCGAATGATCGCGGTCCATGCGTTCCTGTAGTAAGGTACGCTGTTCTTGTCATCGAAATACGTGTTGTCGTAGCCGAACGGCGAGAGCGGATCGAGCACCTTGATGGTGTTCTCGACGCCCTCGGCATCGAGATTCGTGCCGGCCACGCTGTTCAGATAGGGCGCCTGCAGCGCAAACAGCGACGGGTCTTTTTGCACGGCGTCGATCGTGCGCCAGACCACCGACAGGAACCGCAGCACCGCGTTCTGATGCGCGTTCACGTAGCTGGCGTTGGCGCCAACTCCAACGATTGCGACCAGCGGCTCGATCGGGGAGTCGAGGCCTGCTGGGCCGTATTTGTAGAGGTCGCCGATATCGACGAGGTCGGTCCATCCCGCCTGCGTCAGCGTATAGACGATGGGCGCACCTTCGGGGTTGACGAAATCCTCGCGCCCCGATTTTGCCAGCACCAGCGATTTCGCATCGTCAAGCACTTGCAGGTTCCATTGCACGCCCGCGAACTTGGCCACCGCCTCCTCGAACGGGCGATCGCTCAGCTCGGGCGCGCCGACCAGCGTCTTGCCCTGCAGGGGGGCGACCGCGGCGTGGATCGCCTGCTTGAAATCCAATCCCTGCTTTACGTAGTCCTTGAACGATTTCAGATGCAGCTTCGGGTTCGCCAGGATCGCTTCTGCTAGAAAAGTGTCGGTGAACGCGATGCACTTGAGCTGATGCGAGGTCTTGTAGGTCGGCAGCATCAGCGGGCAATACTCGCTTGACAGATCGAGCTGGCCATTGAGCAGCAGCGCAACTACGTTGGTGTCGGTGACTTTCAGGCCATAGGGCGGCGGCACGATGTTCACGCCCACGTCCTTGAACCAGCCCTGCTTCATGGCGATGATGTAGAACGTGTTGTCGGCGTAGGGGCGCATGCCGAACTTGATGTCGGCCTGCGGGATTTCCGTGCCGGGTTCGGCCGCGGCCGGCTGGTAGAGGTCGGCCGCGGCGGCGGCTCGCGGCGCGCCGAACATGGTAAGCGGAGACGCGGCGAGCGCCGCGAGCGCGACGGAAGCCAGTGCGGACGCGATCCTTCGGCAAGCCGCCCGTGGCATCGTCATCGGAACTCCTCTAGGAAAAGATCCGGTTTCGACGAAAGCGAAGACGCAATCCCGCAGCGGGTCAGCGTGGGGTCGCCAGTATACTAGAGGCCTCCGGATTTGCGCAATCCTCTTCGACGCGGCAGTGCAAGCGGCGGGCCAACTCCGAGGGATGCTGATGCGGCTCATCCTGCTCAACCCGGACACCAGCCAGGGCGTGACCGAGCGCATGGCGGCCGTCGCGCGCTCGGTGGCATCCGGGGGGTCGAGGTGACCGCGCTGACCGCGCCCTGCGGGCTTCCCTATATCGCCAGCCGCGCGGAGGCCGATATCGCCGCGGGGATCGTGCTGGAAATGCTGGCGGAGCACGCCGCCGGCCACATCGCGGCCATGATCGCGGCGTTCAGCGATCCCGGGCTCGCCGGCGCGCGCGAGCTGCTCGGCATTCCGGTCGTCGGCCTCGCGGAAGCGGCGATTCTGACCACCTGCATGCTCGGCTCGCGCTTCGCGATCCTCACCTTCTCGCCGACCCTCATTGCATGGTATGGCATCGCGACTGCGTCGGACGCAACGGGCTTGGCGGCCGGTGCGCCGGGGTATTCGTGGCCGAGGGCGATTTCAGCACGATCCATGGCGTGCAGGAGGAGATGGCGGAGCCCATTGTCGCGGCGGTGCAACGCGTGGTCGCGGAGGCCAAAGCGGATGTCGTGGTGTTCGGCGGCGGACCGCTGGCGGGGCTTGCCGATCGGGTCAAGGCCCGCATTCCGGTCCCCGTGGTCGATTGCGTCGCGGCGGCGGTGAAGCAGGCCGAGGCACTCATGGCGCTCGCGCCGCGCAAACCGAGCGCAGGATCGTTCCGCCATCCGCCCGGTAAGCCCTCGACGGGCATTGCCACGCGGCTCGCCGACCTGATCGCCGGGAGCCGCTGAAAACCGAGGAGGACGGGTACTGTGGAAAAATTCGACCTGGTCATTCGCGAGGGTCGCGTGGGCACCGCAGCCGAGTCGTTCGTCTGCGACGTCGGCGTGAAGGGTGGGCAGATCGTTGCGCTGGGCCATGAACTCGGCAAGGGCGAGCATGAAATCGCCGCGCGCGGGCGGCTCGCGCTGCCGGGCGGCATCGACGGTCACTGCCATCTGGCGCAGCCGCTGCCGGACGGCTCGGAAATGGCCGATGGGTTCGACACCGGCACGCTGTCGGCCGCGTGCGGCGGCACGACAACCGTCATTCCTTTCGCGTTCCAGAACAAGGGCCAAAGCATCCGTGCGGCGGTGCAGGACTATCACGCGCTCGCGGACGGGCGCGCCTATATCGACTATGCGTTCCATCTGATAGTCACCGATCCGACGCCGAACGTGCTCGGCCAGGAGCTGCCGGCGCTGATCGCCGACGGTTACACCTCGTTCAAGATTTACATGACCTACGACGCGCTGAAGCTGAACGATCGCCAGATCCTCGACGTGCTCTGGCTGGCGCGGCACGAGCAGGCGATGACGATGGTGCATTGCGAGAATCACGATGTCATCGCCTGGCTGACCGAGCGGCTGGAAACGCTCGGACGCAGCGCGCCGAAATTCCATGCCGTGTCGCGGCCGACCGTCGGCGAGGGCGAGGCCACCCAGCGCGCCATCAGCTATTCCGAGCTCTTGGAAGTGCCGATGCTGGTCGTGCACGTGTCTAGCCGCGAGGCGACCGACGAGATTCGCCGTGCGCAGTCGCGCGGCCTGCGCATCTACGCCGAGACCTGTCCGCAATATTTGTTCTTGACCGCCGATGACCTGGAGTTGCCGGGGCAGGAGGGCGCGCGCTGCATCTGCTCGCCGCCGCCCAGGGACAAGTCGCACCACGCGGCGATCTGGACCGGGCTCGCCAACGGCACGTTTGCGGTGTTCTCGTCGGATCACTCGCCTTTCAGCATGAAAGCGCCCAAGGGAAAATTCATTCACGGCGCCGATGCGCCGTTCTGGAAGATTCCGAACGGCATACCGGGCGTGGAAACCCGGCTGCCGCTGCTGCTTTCGGAGGGTGTGTTGAAGGGCCGCATCTCGCTCGAAAAGTTCGTGGCGCTCACCGCCACGAACTGCGCGCGTATTTACGGCATTCCGCACAAGGGCTCGATTGCCATCGGCAGCGACGCCGATATCGTGATCTGGAACACCGACCGCGAGGTGCGCATTACCCAAGACATGCTGCATTCGGCGGCCGACTACACGCCCTATGAAGGCAGAGTGGTGAGTGCGTGGCCCGACGTGGTGCTGTCGCGCGGCGAAATCGTGGTGGAGGGCGGCAAGCCGGCGGCTACCACGGGCCGCGGCCGGTTCCTGCGCTGCGACCGTCCCGAGCCCGCGCGCCCGATGGAACTCGGCGTCAGTCCGGCTTTGTAATTCGACGAGAGCACAAAGTTCGCTCTGCCATTGCGAGCAGCGCAGCGACGAAGATCACCTTGCGCGCGCGCAGCTCCAGCTCCGCCGTCGTTTGCGTGCCGGTCCATTCCCCGCCGCAGGCGTCGACGGCGTCGCGGTCTGCCTGCCGGGCGACCGGTGGTTCCCCACTTTCCGTCGCTGGCCAGCTCGGGCCGCCCCATGAGCGAGGCGAGGCGCTGGAAGATCTTGTCGCTCATGCAGGCGATCGCGATCCATTTGCCGTCGGCGGTCGGGTAGTGGCTGCGCGGCACCGCGTTCACCGTGCCAGCGCCCATGCGCTCGCGCATGAAGCCGGTATGCGCATAGGCGGGCGCGAGTTCGTCGAGGATGGGGGAGATGCCCTCGTATAGCCCCACATCGACGACCTGGGCGACGCCGCTTTGTTCGGCCACGCGCAATGCCAGCGGCGCCGAGCGCGCCGTAAAGCTCAGACAGATAGTCGGGCAAAGTGGCGCTGCCGGGCGTGACCGGCGGCCGGTCGGGATAGCCCGCGAGCAGCACATGGGATCGCGCGGCGAGCGGTTTGAGGATTTCCCCGCCCACCAAGGTCCGCAAATCCAGGGGTGAGCGACTTCTTGTTCCGCGCCTCGGAGAGCCACAGCAGCGTGCTGCCGGTCTCGGCCATGGTGCCGAGCTGGCGCAGCGGGCAGCCGACCCCCGGCAGCTCGACCTTGATCACTTCGGTGCCGAACTCGCCCAGCAGCGTGGCGCAGGTCGGGCCGGCGATGAAGGTCGCGCAATCGAGCACGCGCTTTCCGGCCAAGGGCGGCGCGGGCGAATGCGTGGCGGTCGCGCTCATCTCGGAAGCAGAAAGTCGCGGACCAGCGCGATAAACGCCCCCGGGCTGTCCACCTGCGGCAAGTGCCCGGCGCCGGGGATTTCCACTGCCTTGCTCTTGAGAATCCCGGCCTGCAGCTCCTCGACGTGGGCGCGGGTGCGCGCACCATCCAGTTCGCCACGGATCACCAGCGTCTCGGCGATGATCGACGGCAGACGCGGGAGCAGGTCGAGTGCGAAGGCATTGGTGAGGACGGTGCCCATCAAGGCCTTGTTCGCGTTCGCGACCATGTCCACGAAGGTGTCGAACTCGCGCGGATCCGGCGGCCGGCGGGCAAGCAGCCAATCCACGAGTTGCGCCGCCGATTCGCGGTCCGCTTCGCTGCCGATCCAGGCATCGACAGCCTGCCGGTAATCCGGCTTCAGTCCGGCCGTCCGCGCGCCGGTGCCGACGAGGATCAGTTTTTCGATACGATGCGGTTCGGCGGATGCGAGCGCCTGGGCCGCGATGCCACCCATCGAATTGCCGATCATATCGCAGCGCGCGATGCGGAGACAGTCGAGCATCCCGGCGATCGCGCGCGCAATCCCCTCGGGCGAGGCATAATCGCGCCAGCCGTCGCCGACGCCGAGCGAGTAGAGATCTACGGCGTAGGTGGCGAATTCCGGCAAGGCGGCGACGGTGCGGTCCCAGAACTGCCAGCAGCCGAACCAGGGATGCAGCAGGATGAGCGGCGGGAGGTTACGCCCGCCCGAAGCGGCGCGATAATAGTATTCGAGCGTGGCGCCGGGAAGCGCGATCGCGCGGCGCAGCGGTTCCGGGCTCATCGCGGTTCCGAGGGCGAGCGCGCCGGAACATAGCGGCCGAGACCCTCGGGGCCGGTCCAGTTTCCGTTCTCCACGAGCACATGGCCGCGCAGCATGGTGAGCACCGGAAAGCTGTGGAACTTCCATCCATCCCACAGGCTGTAGTCGCAATCCGAGTGCAGATCGGCGAGCGTCATGGTGCGCTTCAACTCGGGGTCGATGATGACGATATCTGCATCGCTGCCGATCGCGATGATGCCCTTGCGCGGATAAAGGCCGAACAGTTTTGCAACCGCGGTGGCCGATACGTCCACGAAGCGGTTGATGTCGAGCCGGCCGGATCGCACGCCCTCGGAAAACAGATAGGCCATCCGGGTCTCGATGCCATTGTGGCCACCGGAGGCGTTGTCCACCTCCTTGCCGGCGACCTTCTGCGCGAACGGAATGGTGAAATCGTCGGAGCTGGCCACGTCGAGCAAACCCGAGCGCAGCGCCTCCCAAAGCGCCGAGCGATCCCGCGGCGATTTCAGCGCCGGATAGTTGTGATAGATCATGCCGTTCGGCTTGGCGTAGTCCTCGTTGCAGAACGCCAAATAGTTGTGCAGAGCCTCCCCGTACACCGTCTGGCCCTTGGCGCGCGCCTCCGCCAGAGCTTCGAGGCCCTCGACGCTGGAGACGTGCACCACGTAGAGCGGCGAGCCAGTGCGGCGCGACAGCAGAAGCATCCGGGACATTGCGGCCTCCTCGCAAAGGCTAGGCCGCGCCTCGTGGATGTGCGCGGCCTGCTGCCTTCCTTGCCGATACAGGTTGCGCACGCAGAAATCGATGATGCAGTCGTCTTCGCAATGCACCATGGCCATCCCGCCATGCTTGCCGGTCTGCTGCATCACCCCCCAGATCCGCCCGTCGTCGGTGTAAAGAGACCCCGATGCCGATTTGCTCGAAAACGTGGTGAACATCTTGAATGACGACACGCCGCCGGAAATGGCCTCCGGGATCTCGTCCAAGACGCCGAACGTGGCCTCGCCGGTAATCATGGCGTGTAAGGAGTAATCCACGTCGGGCTTGTCGACCGCGAGTTCCGCCTGCTTGCCCTCGATGGCGCCGACCAGGCTGCCGTCACCGGCCTGGTGCGCAAAATCGATGAAGGTGGTGGTGCCGCCGAACGCAGCGGCCCGGCCGCCCCACTTCGCCGATTGCGCGCGCATGGCCGGGCTCAGCGCGATGTTGAAATGGACGTGCGCGTCGATGCCGCCGGGGACAACGTATTTCCCCCGCGCATCGATGACGCGCGAGGCTTCTATGTCGAGCGAGCCCGGCGCTAGGAACGCAACCACGCGGCCCTCATAAATCGCGACATCGATCTGCTCGATCGCGTGCGGCGAGACCACGGTGCCGCCTTGAATAAGTGTGTCAAGCATTTTTGCCTCCAGCCAGCCCGGCCTCGTAGGCCGTGTATTCGGAAAATCGCAGTATTTCGTGGTACTCTCGAAGCGTGGCGAGCTGCGACAAGTCCTCGATCCGGCCATCATGCCGGAGCTGGGCCATCGCCGAGCGCACCGCAGCCGTGGCTGCGAGAAACGCTGTGGCCGGATAGATGGCAATCGCGAAGCCGAGTTCGCCCAGGCGCGGCGCGGAGAGGTACGGGCTGCGCCCGCTCTCGACCATGTTCGCCAAGGTGGGCGCCGGGACGTTGCGGGCAATTTCCGCAAACTCCGCCTCGCGTTCCGGCAATTCCACGAAGATGACGTCGGCTCCGGCCTCGGCATAGGCGTGCCCGCGGCGGATGGCTTCGGGTAAACCATGCGTGGTGCGCGCGTCGGTGCGCGCGATGATCATCGTGTCGGGATCGCGCCGCCCGTCCGCCGCCGCGCGCAGGCGCTGCGCCATTTCGGCGACACTGACAATGCCGCGGCCGGGCTCGTGCCCGCACTTTTTCGGACTGACCTGATCCTCGAACTGAACGGCGCTCGCCCCCGCCGCTTCGAGTTCGCGCATGGCGCGGCGTACGCTGAGCAGACTGCCGTAGCCGACGTCCGCATCGGCAATCAGCGGCAGCGAAGTCACGGCGCGCGTGCAGCGCACACGCTCGGCCATTTCGGTGAGAGTGACAAGCCCGACATCGGGCAGTCCGAGCATCGACGCGGTCTGGCCGTTGCCGGTGAGGTAGATCGCCTCGAACCCGGCTTGCTCAATGAGCAGCGCCGAGAGCGCGTCGTAGGCGCCGGGTGCGGTTACGATGCCACCGCGCCGGAGCCGCGCCCTCAGAGACGGTGTCGCCGCCGAACCGTTCATGGCTCGTCCCCCCTGCTTCACGCCTTGCGGCTTCGCGCCACGCCGTAGAGCGCCACCGCCGCGATGATGACCACACCACAAATCACCATTTGCCAGATGGCCGTCACGTTCACGAGCGCCATTCCGTCGAGCAGAACGCCGATGAAAATCGAGCCGAGCGCGCCCACGAACACGCCGCCGCTGCCACCCGTCAAGCTGACGCCACCCACGACGACGGCGGCAATCACGTCGAGTTCGTAGCCGGTTCCCTGGTAGGGCACCGCGAGGCCGACCTGCGAGGTGATGATGACGCCGGCGAGCGCCGCGCAAGCGCCGGAAACCGCGTACGTGGCGGTACGGACGCTCGCGAGTGGCACGCCGCAAAGCCAGGCCGCCGCCTGATTCCCGCCAAGCGCATGAATTGATCGTCCGATCGTGGTTCGTCGTTCAAGCATCAAGGCAACGGCAAAAAGGCCGGCAAAAATGAGCACCGATATCGGCACACCCGCCGCGTGTCCGCGTCCGAGTACTAGGAAGCCGGAACTGTCCGGGATGTTCACGTTGTACTGATTCGATATGATGTAAACGACGCCGCGCACCACGCTCAGCATCGCCAGCGTGGCGATGAATGGATCGATGCCGAGCCGCGTGATGACCACGCCGTTGACGAGGCCGACAGCCAGCCCGGCGGCAATTCCGAGCGCGACGGCCAGTGCCGTGTCCGCGCCTGGCTCGCGCATGACCATTGCCGCCACCATGCCGCCGAAACCGAGCACTGAGCCCACCGACACATCGATGCCGCCGGCCAGGATCACCAGTGTCTCGCCGATGGCCATGATGCCAATGGTCGAAGTCTGCTGCAGGATGTTGATACCGTTTCCGAGCGTGAGGAACGCCGGCGATAATGCGGCGAACACCGCGATCAGCACGACTAGTGCGGCATAAAAGCCGAACCGCGCCAGCAGCGCCGACGGCGTCCAGCGCGCCTGCCGCAGCCGCCCGCCGGTGCGGATTGGCGCGCTCGCGCTCATGCCGCGCCTGCGGTTGCGGCTTCGAGCAATAGCTCCTCGGTGGCGTTCGACCGATCTACCTGTAGAGCGATGCAGCCGTCCCGCATGACCAGGATGCGATCGCTGATTCTGAGAACCTCGGGCAGGTAGGAGGACACCACGATGACGCCCACACCGTTTTCGGCGAGCGATTGGATCACGCGGTAGATCTCCTCGCGCGCGCCGACATCCACGCCATGCGTCGGCTCGTCCACGAGCAGCAGCTTCGGCGTGTTCGCCAGCCATTTGGCCAGAACGACTTTCTGCTGGTTGCCTCCGCTGAGATGATTCGTGCGCCAGCGCGGCACCGGGGGCTCAATTTTGACCTGCTGCACCATGCAATTCGCCAATCGCGCCTCGCGCGCGGGATCGAGCCAGATGCGGGCAAGCGAGACCAGGTCGAAATTCGGCAGCGAGAGATTTTCGCTGATGGTGAACTCGGGTACCAGGCCCTCGCTCTTGCGGTCCTCGGGCACGAGACCAACACCAGCCTTGATGGCGTCGGTCGGCGAGCGCGGGGAATAGGGGGCGCCGCCAAGCTGCATCTCGCCGGCGTCGATGCGGTCCGCCCCGAAGATGGCGCGCAGCAACTCGGTCCTTCCTGAGCCGACCAGCCCGGCGATCCCGACGATTTCTCCGGCCCGGACCTCGAGACTAATACCATCGAGAACCGCGCCGCGGCGCAGCCCGCGAACCGACAGCACCACGTCCTGGCCAGCGGCGGCACGTTCGTCGGGTTTTTCTATGTCGCGGCCGATCATCATGCGGATCAGCGCCGATCGTGTCGCCGCGGCGACTGGCAGCGTGCGCACGCGGCGGCCGTCGCGCAGCACTGTGACGCGGTCGGCGATTTCGAAGATCTCCTCGAGATCGTGGGAAATGTAGATCACGCCCGCGCGGCGGCGCTTCAGATCGCGGACGATCGCGAACAGCCTTAGCGTTTCCTGTTGCGTGAGCGCAGCCGTGGGCTCGTCCATGATGACGACGCGCGCCGCGAATGCGAGTGCCCGGGCGATGTCCACAAGCTGCTGGATGGAGGGGCCGAGCTCGCGGGCGGGCTGGTCGATCGGCGCCGGCGCGCCGAGCAGCGCCCAAGTCCGCGCCGCGCTCGCGCGCAACGCTTGACAATCGATCACGCCGGGCAGCCGCCGTCCCGGCTCGTGGCCGAGCATGATGTTCTGGGCGACAGTCAGCTCAGGGACCACCGCGCGCTCCTGGTAGATGACCGCGATGCCGTGATCCTGCGCGGCTGCCACGTCGTGGAGGGTCACGGGCGTGCCACCCACGCGGATTTCGCCGCGGTCGGGGGCAAGCGCCCCGGCCAGCATTTTGATGAGCGTGCTCTTGCCTGCGCCGTTTTCACCAACGATCGCGTGCACCTCGCCCGGTTGCACAGCGAAGTCGATCCCGTCCACCGCGTGGATTTCGACGAAAGATTTGTGCAGATCGTGCGCTTCGAGCACTGGGACGCCCGGTGCCAAAACCGGCAGAACGGGTTCCGGTCCCTGCGGCGGCGAAATGGAGAGTGGGTACGGGCTGACAAGCCGCGCCCATCGTGGCGACCGCGCGCCGGCAGTTCCGCGCTGGCCGAGAACGTCCAGACCGACTGCGATCAGGATCACGAGCCCGCGTGTGAAGGACTGATAATTGGACGGAATCCCGATCAGCGTCTGACCCTTGGCCAGCACGGTGATGAACGCCGCGCCGAGCAGCGTTCCACCCAGTGTGCCGCGCCCGCCGAACAGGCTGGCGCCGCCGATGACCACCGCGGCGATGACATCGAACTCCTCGCCCAATCCCGCTTCCGGGGCGCCGGTCTGTAGGCGCGAGGTGAGAATGATGCCCGCCAGCGCCGAGCAGAACCCGCCGATGACGTATGTGCTGAGCTGGACGCGCGTGACGCGAATGCGCGTGAGCCGGGCGGCCAGTTCGTTGCCGCCAACGGCATAGAGGTGAAGCCCGAAGCGCGTCCGCCACAGCACGAACGTGCCAATCGCCAAGAGTGCGGCAAAAATCAGAAATGGAAGCGGAACCCCATACACGTCACCCTGGCCGATGAGCAGGAAGTCATCATCGGAAATGATCGCTGTCTGGAGATTGTGCACGTCGGAGCTGTACAGCGAGAGCCCAATTCCACGGATGATGTAGAGCGTCGCCAAGGTCACGATGAAGGCGGAAATGCGCAGGTGAGTGACAAGAAACCCGTTCACCGCGCCGACGACGCAGCCCACCGCAAGCGCCACCGGCACCGTCGCCGCGGCGCTCAATCCTTGCAGGCGTATCAGATCGTCGGACACGATACCGGCCAGCAGCAGCACCGAGCCGACCGACAAGTCGATGCCGCCGCCGATCAACACAAAGGTCTCGCCGACGGCGAGCGTGCCGAGAATCGAAAGGTCACGCAGCACGTCGCCGAAATTGTCGAGTGTCGCGAACCCTGGCGCTTGCCAGGCGAACAGCAAGACGAGCGCGACAAGGGCGGCGGCCAAGCCCTGGCTTCGCGCGCGGGCGATGGCGAAGCCAAGCCACTTAGTGACAAACGGAGCCCGCGCGGCCGCAAGCGGCACCATCGGCTCCACAGGGTTCCCACCAGCCACGCCGCGCGCCGCCCAGGCCTATGCGGCGGGCCAGGGCACCGCGTTCAGGTTCTCGCCCGTCACGATGTAGGGCGGCAGTTCGACCCGGCCGGCATACTGACCGCCCTTCACGCCCGCCGTCATCAGCCAAGCACCGAGGGACATGACGGTATCGGGGACGGCGTTGGCTGGGATCGCCGAAACCCCGTCGCAAAGCCCGCTCTTAATCGCTTTGAAAAAATCGAGTTCGCCGTCGGCGCCCCAGAACTTGATGTTTCCGCGCCGGCCGGCCTCCACCGCCGCCTGTGCGGCACCGATTGCCATCTCATCGTTCACGCCAAATACGGCATCGATTTTCGGTTGGCCCTGAAGAATGGTCTGGAATACGTCGTGGCCCTTTTTGCGGTCGAAGGCCGCGCTCTGGTCCGCGACGATTTTCATCTCCGGATATTTTTTCAGGGTGTCGCGGAAGCCGGCCATGCGCTGGATATTCGCCCCGGTTCCCTGCACGCCCTCGATCACGACGATGTTGCCGCGCTTGTTCAACTGCTCCGCCATGCCCTCGGCGACCTGCACGCCCATGGAATAGTGGCCCATGCCGACGAACCCGGTGTGCGCGCCGGCAACGTCCTGGTTGAGCGTGATCACCGGAATGCCGGCGCGCTCCGCCTTGTGCACGACGGGTGTGAGGCCGGCGGCGTCGGTGGCCTGCAACACCAGGAAGTTCGCGCCCTGGCTGATGAACGCCTCCATCTGGCTGGTCTGCTTCTGCACATTGCGCTCGCCGTCCTGCACACTGACGACCATGCCGAAGCCCTTGCCCTGTCGCGCGCACTCGTCGCCCCGGTACTTGATCAAGGGGTGCGACAAGGTTTCCAGCACGACGCCAACCTTCATGCCGGCAGTGTTGTAGGTTTTGGGCTGCGCTGCCGCGGCCGGCTGCGGCTTACCGGCCAGCGCGCTCAGCGAAACCAAACCGATGCCGGCCGAGAAATTACCGAAGATGCGTCGCCGCGGAAGAAAACTGGCCATCGAGACTTCCCCTGCTGGAACGGCGCCCTCGCCGACGCCTGGTTTCGGTTGTGAGCGGCAGGTGCTGCTGCAGGTGCTGCCGATGCGCCTGCATCGCCCGCCCCGCGCCTTGCGGATTGCGTGCCTCGATGCAAGCGAGGATTTCGTCGTGGCCGTCTTGCTGGCCGGCGCGAAACGCGGCTTCCACCTCCTGCGCCGCCGGGTTCGGCAACTCCAAGCGTCGAAATAGAGATGGAACACGGCGTTCAGCATCGATGCGAGCACGGCGTGGTGCGCGGCCGCGGCAATCGCGAGATGAAACTCGATGCCGCGTTCGACGTATTGCCCGCGCCCAGCGACGGCTCGCGCGCGGGCGGTCTGGCGCAGACGCGCGATGTCCCGCTCGGTCGCGCACTCGGCCGCCCGCTCGGCAAGCCGGACTTCGACCAGGAGCCGCGCCTCAATCAGCTCGGCTAAGAGCCGGCGCGACGGCGTGCGA
>CAWFTU010000004.1:0-314754 GCA_963818725.1 uncultured Pseudomonadota bacterium
TTTCGTTGGATTTCTCGGCGATGTCGATGTGGGCGGAGCTGGCAAAGGTTCCGACTGCGTAGCAGGTGGAAAGCCAGCGGAGGGGAGCACCAAGGCGGTGTCGGTGGCAAATGCGCTCAGCACCTGGGCAGAGGCACGATCGCGGAACTTATCAAAGCTGCCGCGCAGCGTCTTGTCATCCAGGGCAATGCTGCCCTGCCCAGGCGTGCGCGCGCCGCCTCGAGCAGGGCGGCAGGTCGCGGAAGACCCCCTCCACCGTGGCCGGTCGAGCCCTTGGAGAATGTAGCGGACGGCGGTGCGCGCGGGTGCGCGGCGCCAGTTCAGGCCGAAGGCCGCGTTCAGCCTGCGGCGATGGACGCCGATGAAGGTGACAATGCCACGTACGAGTTGCAGCCGGTCACGATGGCGAGGATGGCGAACAGCAGCACGTGGGGCAGCCCGTAGAGCTTCCCCTGCGCCCGGCGCGGATCAGGGACGTCGCCAGCACGTCCAGCAACGGCGAAAACGCAGCCACGGCACCTCCGACCCCGTTGCCGCCCCAAGGGCAGGAGTTTGCCGGCTCGGGAATCCCCCTTGGATAGCCGCCTGACTTCACCCCACATGTGTGGCAGGCGGCCTCAGTGAGGGCAATGCGGCAGCGTTGAACAGCCCTGGTTGCCCTCCGGGGCGAGGGTGCAGGCCGGCTGCGAGGGAGGCCGTTGGGCCGCATGTGTTCCATGTGAGCTCGTTGTGGACATTGCAGCGCCTGTGCTTCGGACCAGATGTTGCGGCGGCATACGCCGACCGCGGAGAGAACCGTGATCCCGGAAAGGCAACAGGAAGAAGCAAGAGACCCTTGACAAAGGAGGCGCGATTAGAGAACGGCCCCTGGGGTTCAATTAGGCTTGACTTGGGGCTGGCGCCTGACGTCGGTAGCGGGGTCTGCTGCGCGCGCTGATCAGGCGCTCGGCCAGGACGGCGGCAACGATGATGGAGCCGATCGCCGTCCCTTGCCAGTAGGGCGAGACGTTGAGCAGGTTCAGCCCGTTGCGGATGAATACCATGATGAACACGCCGAGCAGCGTGCCGACGATAGAGCCCGGCCGCCGAACAGACTCGCGCCGCCGATCACCACGGCCGCAATCGCGTCAAGCTCCAGCCCCTGGCCGCCGATCGGGTCGATGGACATGATCTTGCTTGCCAGAAAGATGGCGGCCACCGCGCTCATCAGCCCGGAAACCGCGTAGGCGAAGACGCTCCAGAAGCGGATGCCGAGCCCGCCACCCGTGCCGCCTCGGCGTTCGAGCCGATGGCGTAGAGCGTGCGCCCGCCCTTGGCACGCGCGAGGAACCACCAGCACGCGGCATAGACGGCGAGCAGGCACCAGAAATCAACGGGCACGCCGAGCAGGGTGCCCGCGGAGAGGCTGCCGAGAGCGGGCGGCAGATTGCCGATGGAGCTCGCTCCACTCAGCACATAAGCGAGGCTGCGGCCGATGCTCATCATCCCGAGCGTCACCACGAACGGCGCCACCCGGCCGAAGGTGATGACCACGCCGTTCACAAGGCCCGCCGCCAGCCCCGCGGCGAGGCAGGCGATCACGCCGCCCCAAAGGCCGCTGGCGGGGAAGGCCAAGCCGAGCACGATTCCCGTGACCCCGGCGAGCGATCCTACCGAGAGATCGATGCCGCCGATCAGGATCACCAGTGTCTGGCCGAGCGCCACCATGCCGACCACGACGGACTGGTCCATCAGGTTGAACAGGTTACTCAGTGTGAGAAAGTAGGGCGAGATCAATGACAGGACGAGCGCCACCAGCAGGACGAGCAGGAGCATCCGTAGCTCGATCTGCGTCGCCAGCAGCCGCAGCGGCGATCGGCGACAGGGTGGCGCGGCGCCGCTGAGGTCACGGGGGAGCGTGGAACTCACGGAGCAACCTCCGCCGGCTCGGGGTTGATCTCGTCCAGCGCCATCTCGACCTCGCGGCGGATGGATGCCGCGTCGAGTTCAACGGGCGAGCCCGGTAGCGTCAGGGCGACCATACCGAGACTATGCCCGCCTCGGCCGAAGACTGGGGTAAGCAGGGTGGGCCGGCTGCCATCGGGCGTCGCGACGAAGCCTGGACGCTGGGGCACGGCATGGGCAATTCGGGTCTGTGCGAGATAGGGAAAACCGCCGGCGGCGAAGCCAGGGTCCGCCGCCGGATCGTTGCCGACGCGATCGAAGCAGAATAGACGTACTCCGGTGCCATCAGCGCCCCCGTCCAGCGCGATCCAGGTGGCGACCCCACCATAACGGGCAACCAGGCCCTCAAGGACGGTATGGGTCCGTTCGGCCGAGCTGCGGGGGGCGGCGAACATCGCAAGCTTCTCCACGTCCACCAGCCCGGCCGGGATATCGGTGACGCTCACCCCATCGCTGAGAACCACGATGCGGTCGGCGAGGCCGATCACCTCCTCGAAGTCCGAGGAGACCACGACGCAGGCGACGCCGTCGGCCGCGATACGGCGGAGCAGGGCATAGATGCTGCTGCGCGTTCCGATGTCCACGCCGCGGGTCGGCTCGTCGAGGAGAAGCAGCCGGGGCGAGAGGAGCAACCATCGGGCAAGGATCACCTTCTGCTGCATGCCCCCGGAAAAGTTGAGAAGATTGGCGTCGAGCACGCGCCGCTCAGGAAGCTCCAACAAGGTGAGTAGCCGGCTTATAGCATCTCTCCGCTCGGCGTACGCGAGCGTCGGCCCCCGATGCGCGCCCAGATGGGCGAGCAGCAGGTTCTCGCGCACCGAAAAGTCGGGCACGATACCCTGGCCGCGACGATCTTCCGGGATCAGGCCGACGCCGGCACGAATCGCCTCGCGCGGGGCGCCGGGCGCGAAGGGCTTCCCGTCCAGTTCGACCGTGCCGGCCGAAGGATGACGCAAGCCGAAGATCGCCTCCAGCGTCTCGGACCGTCCGGCGCCCACCAGACCCGCAAGGCCCACGATCTCGCCCGCCCGCACCTCGAAGGAGACATGGCGCACCTGCGGCGGGCACGCGAGCCGGTCCACCCGCAGCACCACCTGCCCTGCCGTGCCCGGCGCTGCCGCCGCTGCCATGAGACCCTCGCCCCTCGCATAGACGTCCCGCAACTCGCGTCCAACCATGAGCCGCACCAGTTCGCCTTGGGTGAGGTCCCGCGTCTCTCGCCCGGACGCGACGACCTGGCCCTCGCGCAGCACGGTCAAGCGGTCAGTGACGCTGAAGATTTCCTCCAGCCGATGCGAGACGAAGATCAGCCCCCGTCCCTGTCGCGCGAGGCGGCGCATGATTGCGAACAGGCGCTCGCTCTCGTGCGGCGAGAGAGGTGCTGTCGGCTCGTCTAGGATAAGTATGCGGCTGCCAAGGGCGAGCGCCTTCAGGATCTCGATCAGTTGTCGCTGGCCGATACTTAGGTCGCCGACCGGAGCGTCGAGCACGAGCCCTGCCTCCTGGCCCAGCTCCCCCACAAGCCCCCGCGCCTGCTCGCGCCAGGTTCTCCAGCGTGGGCGGCCCGGCATCCCCAGGCGTGGCAGCATGATGTTCTCCAGCACCGAGAGGTCCGGGGCAAGCGAGGTTTCCTGCGCGACCATCGCGATGCCGCTGCGGATCGCGGCGCGCGAGCCGGCGAGGCGTACGGGGACTCCGTCCAGGAGGATCTCGCCCTGATCGGGCCGGATATGTCCGGAGATGATGCGCGACAGCGTGCTCTTGCCTGCGCCGTTGGCGCCCACGAGCGCGTGCACCTCGCCGGCTCTCAGATCAAAGGCTGCGTTGGTGAGCGCGGCGGTGCCGCCGAAGCGCTTGCTGATGCCCCGGAGCACGAGCAGCGGCGTCACGATCCGCCCCTCCTGATGCCTACTCGCCGAACACTGTCTTGCGGATGGTCGGCTCAAGCTGCTTCACGTTGCTCTGATCCACGACCAGGATGGGCACCAAATCTGCTTGTCGGGGGTTTTGCCGGCGAAGTGGTCCAGCATCGCCTGCGCCGAGCGCTGACCCATGAGGTAGGGCTGCTGCATCCCGGAGGCGACGATGCCGCCATTCTCGATCAGCGGGATGAAGTCGGGGATGCCGTCGAAGGCGGCAAGCAGCACGTCATTCTCGCGCCTGGCGGCGCGCAGCGCGCGGAGCGCGCCGAGGGCGGGCTGGTCGGTCTGCACGAACAAGCCGCGCATAGTGGGGTGTGCGGTCAGCATGTCCTGGACGAACTTGAAGGTCTCGTCAGCCGTATAGGTCTGCATCTGGGAGAGCGCGGCCTGCTTGATACCGGCCTCGTCCATGGCTTTCATGAAGCCCGCCGTTCGGGCCTTGCCGTTGTTGCGGGCGAGCGAGATGGTGACGAGACCAACCGTGCCGTTCTGCCAGCCTTTCGCCTTCATCGCGGCCGCGAGGTCCTGGCCGACGCCATAGGCGCCCTTCTCGTTGTCGGAAATGATGAACGAGACGTAGTCACCGCTGGTTGTGCCGATGTCGGCGATGACCACGGGAATGCGGGCGCGGGAAGCCGCGGTAATCACGGCGGGAGCCGTCGAGCTGTCGGTGGGCGAGATGATGATCCCGTCCACCTGCTTGGCGATGGCGTCTTGCGCGTTCTGGAGTTGGGTCTGGGCGGAGTTGTGGCTGTCATAAGTGGTCGAGGCACCGCCGGTTGTCTTCGCCGTGTCCTCGATGCCCTTGGCGAGCGTGCGCCAGAACGGCAAGTCCAGGCCGGGCGTGAGATAGGCGAGACGCTTGGCGCCCTGCGCGGCGCGGGCAGGCGTGCCGGCGGGTGATGCGAGCGCGGCGGCAGCGCCTAGAAGGCCGAGGCTGCGGCGGGTGATCACGCGCGTGCTAGACATGGTTTCTCCCCAATGGTTTGCCCGCTCTTGGCAACGGGCTTCGCTGCTCAGGCTGCCCGCACCTTGCCGGATTGCAAGGACAGGCATGAGGCCCCAAGCGAACGAGGAAGGAAAGAGGGGGGCGGATAGCAGGATAGAGCAAGGGGAGAGCACGAATAGAAGGCGCTACTGCATCGGCGGATGCCCACCGCAACGATAGCCGATCGAGAACCGGCCCGGTTACTTCGACGACAGCGCGGCCGGTCGCTAATTGTTCTGGGACCCTTACGGCACCACGGTGCTGCAATGGCCTCCAGCCAGTAACCTGGACGGCTACTATATCGGTAACTCGCGCCAGGGCACCGCGTACGCGCGCGGCCTCGCCACTCAGGACGTCAGGCACGCGCTCGGACTGCGGCTTTGGCGCGAGAGCAGGCACGACGGTGTCTATGTCCCGTCGCCTGCGCCGCTGCAAGCGACGGTCGGGCGGGGCGGGCGATGTATCGGCACTCAGACCAACCTGCAAGCGGAGTGGCTGAGCGGCGAGCATTTCGACCTCAACGTGTCAATCGGCGTCGAACTTTGACCCCGGATCGGCGTCCAATCGTGACCCCGTGTTGTTTGCTTGTGCCGGTAGTCCATAGGGGAGACCCTCGCGTTGCGGAGTGCCCATGCAGAGGCTGGCGCAGCGGCGCGCGGGGGGTCGCCCGTGGACCCACCGGTGCAAGCCCTGGCGGTTGCTTGTGAAGCTCAGGCGCGGTTCTTGAAGCGCCAGCTGTCGTTGCCGGTCTCGACGATGTCGCAGTGATGGGTTGGGCGATCCAGCGGCGCGGTGGTCATCTTGGCGTCGCCCGCGAACACGCTCGGCCATTCACCAAAGGCGAGGTTCGTGGTGACGATCACCGAGGTGCGTTCGTAAAGGCGACTGACGGTGTGGAACAACAGTTGCCCGCCGACTTGGGCGAACGGCAGGTAGCCGAGCTCGTCGAGGACCACGAAGTCGAGACGGGTCAGGAAGTCGGCGAGGCGTCCCTGACGTCCAGCGCGGCCCTCAGCCTCGAGGCGGTTGACCAGGTCGACGGTGTTGAAGAAGCGCCCGCGCGATCCGGCACGGATGCAGCTTCGCGCGATCGCGATGGCCAAGTGCGTTTTGCCGGAACCGGTTCCGCCGACCAGGGCCGCGTTACGCTGTTGCGCGACGAAGTTGCCGCCGGCGAGATCGCGCACCAGGCTCTCGTCGATCGGCGTTCCCTTGAAGGCGAAGTCGTCGAGATCCTTGGCGAGCGGCAGCTTGGCGATGGTCATCTGGCACCTGATCGAGCGTGCCTGCTTCTCGGACATCTCGGCCTTGAGCAGGTCGCCGACGAAGCGCTGCGGTTCGTGCTTGCGCTTGATCGCCGCGGCCAGGGCCTCGTCACAGGCGCCCCTCATGCCGAAGAGCTTCAGCGTGCCCATCATGTCGAGGACTTCGGTCCGCTCCATGCTCATCGGCTCCTGAGCTGATCGTATCGGGCGCAATCGGCGGCGGGCACATGCCGAAGGGTCAGCGCATCCGGCGTGGCGATGACGGCGGTCGGTCCGGGATCGCGCTGCCGGGTGAGGATGTTGATGATCACGTCGGAGGAATGGACGCCTTCGGCCATCGCCTGCGCGCGGGCCGCTTCGACCGCCGGCAGCCCGTCGGTCAGCACGGCTGCCAGAATGGCGACCATCTGCCGGTCACCATCGTCAGATCCGGCGAGGCGACGCCGCACCCGCTCCATCGCCGCGGGCAGGATCCAGTCCCTGAACGGCGCGCCATTGCGCAGGGCGCCAGGCTTGCGGGCCAGCACCGGCACGTAACGCCAAGGATCGTAGATTGTCTCGCCCCGTCCATAGCGGCGGCGATGTTCCCCTACGGCGCGTCCGTCCTGACGGATGACGATCCGGTCGGCATAGGCGTGGATCTCGACAGGTCGGCCGACCGCCCCGGCGCTGACCGAGCACTTGTTTTTGTCGAAGCGGACCAGGCAGGTCTTCGACACCGAGGCCGCCAGCGCGTGGAAGCCGTCGAAGCGACCGCAGTGGGGAACCAGCTTTGGCCGCTCGTCCTCGAACACCTCCCACACTGTCTGCTCGGGGCGCTCCGGATGGGCATGCGCCTTGGCGTAGGCGATGCACTTGTCCAACAGCCAACCATTCAGTTCGTCGTAGCTGTTCACCCGCAGCCGTGGCGTGCAGCCGTGGCGTGAGGAAGCGCTCGCGCACCAAGCCGGCCTGGCTCTCCACCTGGCCCTTCTCCCAGCCCGCGGCCGGTGTGCAGGCAACCGGGTCCACCAGGTGATGGGCGCACATCTGCAGAAAGCGGCGATTGTATTGCCGGTCCTTGCCGACAAACACCGCCTCCACCGCTGTCTTCATGTTGTCGTAGACGCCGCGTGTGCAGGCGCCCTTGAAGAAGGCAAACGCCCGCTCGTGGGCGTCGAACACCATCTCCTGCGTCTCGCGCGGGCAGGCGCGAACGAACATCATGCGGCTGTGGCACAGGCGAATGTGCGCGACCGTCACCGTCACCGTGACGCCGCTCATCAGGACGACTTCGTGGCTCCAGTCGAACTGGTAGGCCTCACCCGGCGCGAACGACAGCGGCACATACGCCTCGGCCGTCTGTCCGGCGTGCTGCCCGCTCCAAAGCCGGGCATAGCGGCGAATTGCGGCGTAGCCGCCGTCGTGGCCCAACCCTCGCCACTCCTCGAAGAGGCGAACGAGCGTCAGCCGTTCGCGCGTCCCGCTCTCGGCGTTCTTCGTCAGCAGCTTGTCCAGCTCCGCCTTCCAATGCCCGATCTTGGGACGCGGCTGAACCTCCCGCTCATACGAGAACGACGTCCCGCCCGACCGCAGCACCTTGCGAACCGTGTTGCGCGACACCTTCAGGTCACGCGCGATCTCCTTGATCGACTTGCCCCTGACGAAGTGCTCGCGTCTGATCCGGCCGACCGTCTCCACAATCAGCATCCCCCACCGCCCACCTCGAACTGAAGCAGGCAGCCCAGCAGCCACACATTCAGGGGTCAAAATTGCACGCCGATCCCCCGGCTCAGGGGGTCAAAATTGCACGCCGAAACACAGCAGCAGCCTTCCATCGTGTTGACGTGCACCTCGCAGAACCCGTCGCCGTCCTCGTCGCGGGCATACTCGCCGCGCTCGTGGCAGACCGTCTTGTGCCGATAGCCCCAGCCTTGCAGGCGGGCGTAGGCATCATACGCGTCGGTGTGGACGAGGCTGCCGACGGCGACAGCACCCGTGATGACCGGCTTGATCGTGGTCTGCTGCACGTTGGCCAGCATGCGCAGGACCACCTCGCCGCCACGCTGGATCATGCCGAGGACAGGTGGCTTATCCTTCTCCAGGGAGCCCCGACCGGGCATGCCCTTCAGCTTGCGGCGCCGTCCCGGTCGCCCCTTTTGGCAACTGCGGCTGGCTGCCCCTTGTGCCTGGCCACCACATAGACCTCGTCGATCTCGATCTCGCCTTCCAGGTGCGCTGGTGGTGTTCGGGCGAGCAGCAATGCGTGCTCGAAGCGCACCGCGGCGTGCCACCCTCCTCGTCAGACCGATAGCGAATCAAGCCAACCCGATTTCGTCAACAGGCTGAAGGTACTCAGTGGGGCCTTAGCAGAGACCCAGCGCCAATCAGCGCCCGCTGAAGCCGGTACATAGGACCTTCCAGCTCTCTCGGGCCATGTATCGGCTATGAGCCAATTTCCCGCCGGAAGATCGCGGCGAATCGGTCCACGTCCTCCTCGTCGTTATACACGTGCGGGCTGACGCGTAGCCGTCCAAGGCGCGGTGCGGCGAATACCTTCTGTGCGGCGAGCCGCTCCGCCAGCCGCGACGGCATGCCATCGGGGAACCCCAGGCTGAGAACATGCGGCGCCCGCATGCGCGCGTCAGGGAATCGCACCGTCGCGGTTCGCAACTGATCCGCGAGCCGGCCGGTCAGCATGCGGAGCCGCTCCGCGATGGCAGCGACACCCCAGGCCGCGATCATCTCCATGCCGATGGCGGCCATTTCGAGCGAGATGAAGTGATCGCGTTCGCCCATGTCGAACCGACGTGCATCGGCGACATAGGTCAAATCTCGGAGATAAGGCGCCTGGGCGGAATTGATCACCTGTCTGCCGGCACTCGTCTGCTCCAGCGGCATGCCGCTCTGCCACCGCTTGGCGACGTACAGGAACGCGCGGCCATACGGGCCAAGCACCCATTTGTAGGTCGGAAACACCAGGAAATCCGGGTCAAGCGTCCGCACGTCCACGGGCAGCACGCCCGCGTGGTGGGTGGCATCCACCAGCAGGGCCGCGCCTTGCCTGCGCAGGGCCGCCGCGACGGCCTGAAGGCCAACGACGCAACCATCGGACCAATGCACCGACGACATCGAGGCCAAAGCGACAGGGGCTGCATCCTGCCGTTCGATCCCCGCAAGCACAGCCGAGGTCCAATCGCCATCCGGCGGCTGTGGTATCGCTTCGACGGTAAAGCCCTGGGCCGGCGCGCGGCTGATCCATTCCAGGACCGGCGAGGAGTGATCGTCCTGCAACACGATCACGCGCGCGCCGGCGGGCACCGGCAATGCCTTCGCGGCGGTTGCGACGCCGTAGCTGACCGAGGAGATCAAGGCGACATCGTCCGGATCGGCATTGATCAGCCGAGCCGCCGCCGCACGGGCCCGTTCGTGCTGCGTTGCTGCCAAATCCGGCGAAAGCTCCCACGGACGCGCCTTGCGCGCCACCGCCGCACGCGCGGCCTCCTGTGCCACCAACGGTAACGGGCCCCAGGAGGCGGCATTCATGTAGCAGACGTCCCGGGGGATATCGAACAGTGCGCGTTGCGAGGGCAACATGGATAATGCGTCCGATCTTCAGTTCAGCGCCGGTGAGTGCTTGCGCACTCAGGCCGGGCCGACCTCCACCCGCGTGTCGTTGAAGCAGGCCCCCTCGGCCAAGTCCGCCCGCATCTCCGCAGAGACCAGGGCGGAGATGGTCTGTCCTGTCGGGCTGGTCGAGAGCCAGGCGCCCTTCTCGCTGGCGACAACGCCGGGCGCCACCGCGTCGGTGACCGTTAGCGACAGGATCACCTCGCCCAGCTCGTTCCAGACCCGCACGCGGGCTCCAGAGGCCAGCCCCCGTGCCGTCGCATCCGTCGGGTGCATGCGAAGCGGCGGCGCCGCTACAGACGCTGGCAACCCGCCCAGCGTTGACGAGATGCGCTTGTCGGACGCAGGCGAGATGAGCATCAGCGGACGCAGGGAGTGCCGCTCGTGCCAGCTAGGCAGAAGCGCCGCCTCTCCCCACTTTTTTGCAAGCGTCTCTGACTTGAGCTCGATCCGACCCGAGGGCGTGGCCGGGAAGACGTTCTCGAACAGGACCATCGGCCGGCCGTCACGCCCCCTCATTTCCGTGGCGTTGGTAATTGGGATTCGGCTCGGGCGGACGCCGCCGAGGCGCGGGTCGTCGGGATCGATGGCATCGTCCATCAGCTCGGCATCGGTTGCTGCGAAGCAAGGCTCATCGAAGCCGAAGCGGGCAGCCAAACGTCGGAAGACCTCCGTATTCGGCAGCGATTCGCCAACCGGCTTGATCACTGGCTCTCCCCGTTGCAGCCAGTGATGACCATAGGAGGGATAGAGATCATCGACTTCAAAATGACTTGCGGCCGGCAGCACCACGTCGCAATGCGCCATCGTTTCGGTCATCGCCAGCTCGATGCCGACGGCGAACACGTCCTCGCGCGCTAGGCCGTGCCGCATCCGGTTCTGGTCCGGATGCACGACAATCGGATTGTGGTTGTAGATGAACAACGCCCGCAACGGCGGGGCGAGGTCGTCGTGGGCAAGATGGCGGCCGACATCGATCAGGTTGATCGTGCGGGTGAACTCGGGCGCCAAGTCCGGCCGCTGCAGCCGAGCGGTGGTCTTCGGGAAGGAATTGCCGGCGCCGAGTGCGATGCCGCTGCCCTTGCCCAACTTGCCAAGCAACGCCGGCAACGCGATTGCGGCACGGATGCCGCTGCCGCCGTGTCGACCGCGTTCAAGTCCATTGCCCGGTGCCAGCACGAGCGGGTCCGCCTCAGCCAGCCAGCCGGCGAGGGTGAGGATTTGTTGCTCCGGCACGCCGCAGACCTCGGCCGCGCGGGCCGACGGCCATTCGCGCGCCAGCCCCATGAACTCATCGAAGCCGAGCACGTTGGCTGCGATGAAGCCGTGATCAAGCGCGCCCGCCCGCTCCAACGCGGCGGCGAGCGACCAAGCGAGCAGCGTGTCGGTACCGGGGCGCAGTGCCAGATGCAGATCCGCCTGCTCGGCGATCTTGGTCCGCAACGGGTCCACGACGACCAGCCGGCTGCCCTTGCGCTTCGCCCGGCGGACGCACCGCACCAGGTGTAGGTTGGCGACGGTCGCGTTGTTGCCCCAGACGACGTTCAGCTTGGCGTGCTCGGCGAATTCGGGCGGGCATCCGGGTACCGCCCCGTACGTGCCGGTCCACGCCTCGCTCCGCACGCCGCCGCAAAGTGACCGCCGATACAGCTGACTAGCGCCCAGCCGGTGGAAGAACCGCATCGACATGCTGTCGCCCGCGAGGAATCCATGCGGGCCGGCATAGTTCAGCGGCATGACCGCTTGCGCTCCCCAGCGGCGGATGACCTCGCCGACCCGCTCGTGGATCTCATCGAGGGCGGCGTCCCACGAAATGCGTTCGAACCGGCCGGAGCCTTTCGGCCCGGTGCGTCGCAGCGGATGCAGCAGCCGCCGCTCCCCATGCACGAAGCTGGTCATGTCCTGGGCTACTTTGTTGCAGATCACGCCATCGGTGAACGGCGCCGCCATGGACCCGCGAACCCTGACGATGCGCTCATTCTCAACGGTGACGCTGAGGCTGCAGGTGTCCGGGCAGTCGAATGTGCAGACGCTCGGATGTTCCTCGAGTGTCACGGTGACCTCCTCGCCGACTGGAGATCGATTGTGCGTTCGTCGGCGTCGGCTGCAGCCATAGCACGGCAGCAACGGTTTCTGAAAATCCCGCTGGCGGAGGCTGGCCGGTTCCGCCCGGTGCCGCCATTGGGGCTGGCGGGTCTGGCAGCAATCGCCGCTTCCTGGCGATCAGAGCGACGACGCATTTGTCGGACAGGGGCTGTTGGCGCCGATCGTCAGTATCCGGACGCGCGGTCCACCACCTCCTTGAGCGGTTGTCCGTCCAGAAAGCGTTCCACGTTTTCCACAAAGAGCCGGGCGACGATCTCGTCGCGCCGCGGATGCGGTCCGCCAATATGGGGCAGCACGATGATTCCGTCCGTCGTCCAGAACGGGTGGTGCGCTGGAAGCGGTTCCTGCCGGAATACGTCGAGGATCGCGCCGGCGATCTGCCTTGATTCCACCGCGGAGATCAGGTCGGCATCTGCAATCAGGTGGCCGCGGCCGAAGTTCAACAGCCATGCGCCTGCTTTCATTTGATTCAGGCGCCGCGCGTCGATGAAGTTCTCGGTTTCCCGTGTCGCCGGCAGCAGCAGAAGGACGAAGTCGGACTGTGCCAGCACCTCCGCCGTCCGCTCCGGAGGACTCACCTCCGCCAGCCCGGGCAGGGGCGCACCCCGTCGTCGCGTGCCGATCACGCGCATCCCAAGTGCCGCGGCAAGGCGGGCGACCTCCTGTCCGACCGCGCCCAGACCCAAGATACCTAGCGTCTTCCCATTCAACGGTGTTGCTACGCGATGTGTCCACCGCTGTCGCCTCTGGTCCTCCACGATCGCAGCATACGGCTTGGTAACGTGAAACAGCGCACCGAGGATGTTCTCCGGCATAGACTCACGATGCGTGCCACGCGCGCAGGTGAGCGTCAGGTCCTGCGGTAGGTCCGGCAGGGCAAGCCACCCTTCGACGCCCGCGGTCAGTGCTTGCACCCAGCGCAGCTTCGGCATTTGGGGCAACAGGTCGGGGGCCACGGCGGCGGCAAGCATGGCGTCCGCGTTCTCGAGCTGCGCAGCCGAGGGCTGGTCCTTGCGCGCCAGTGTTTCGACCGCGACGCGCCGGGCAAGGCCGGCGTTGGCAATGGCGTCGACATAGGGGCCGGGTGAGTCGGTCCAGAGCAGCAGGCGGAGGGGATTGGGCATCGGGGAATACTTCCTGACGGTTCGCTTCCAGCGTAGAGGGGCCCGTGAGCAGGGCAAGGCGGATATCAGCGACGGGAAAACATCAGCGGCGCGCAAAAGAGCACCCCCGCGAAGCGATTTGACTGGATCAGATCGGTGCGCAACTCATCCTCACATCCTTCGCTGGCCCGCCCTGGACGTTTTATGACAGCCGGAATAGCGTGACTCTCTGATGCGATAACAATTGGAGAGATCGTTGATACTGGTCACCAACAACGAGGGCTAGCCCCCTCGCGCAGCTGGCCGAGGTCGAGCGCACGGTCGCCGAGACGGGCCGCATCTGGTCCATCTGCCTCGGTCGCCTGACCGCGCCCGCGGTGCAGAAGGCGCTGCGCTTGACGCGCGCGGGCGAGATCGGCCGGCTGGTGCACACCGTCTCGCTTGCCCGCATCGGCTCAATCGCGCGCTGCGCCGCTCCTGGTTCTTCGACCGGCCTTGTTATGGCGGGATCATCAACGACATCGGCTCGCACGCGATCGATCAGTTCCTCGCATTCTCATACCGCTCGGCGTATGTCCGGACCCATCCAGTAGAAGCCGCCGGGCGGCGCCAACCCGAACCGCAGGCGCCATCCGGCCTGCTGTAAGCGGGTCACTTCATAGGCAGGGCGGTATCAGATGCGATGAATGCTGAGATCGTCTCCAGCACAGTGGTTGCGTTTGGCACTGAGCCCGCAGGGTTCGAGGACTTCGCCGAAGTCGTGCTGGCGACGCCGACGGTGCGAGGATACGTCCGGCTGGACTGGTTCACCCGACGGCCTGCCGACCTGGGGCGACGGGCGGCTGTTCGTCCTCGGCACCGAGGGCACGATCGAGGTCCGCAAGAACCTGGACCTCGCCGGCCGCGCGGGCAGCGATCACCTGTTCCTGGTCACCCGACGCGAGACGCGGCACATTGACTGTAGCCGGATGGAGGTCGCGTATTACCGCGACTTCGCCGCTGACGTCGCGGAGCGCACCGAGCGGGCGATGCCGCAGGCGCAGGTGTTCGCCGTGTGCCGGCTGGCGCTTCTGGCGCAGAACCAAGCCGCACGGTTCGCACCGGTGTCGGCCGAGAGGTGATGCGGCTGGGCTGCTAGGCGCGGGTACCGGTGCCGGTGTCACAGGTCGGGCAGAAGATTCAGCCTGCTGATTGGGCAGCAAGTCGTACCACACGCCCAGCCGACTTGTCGGTGCCAGATGTCCCAGCAGAGTCAAAAGCGCGGAGCAGCCCCTTTCGCACGCAGTCAGCCCGGGTTACGGCGAGATCTCCTCCAATCGGCGCGCGTTCGTACGCGGACCGAAGATGCCGATCGACAATACGATCAGCAGCATTGCCGCACTGATCATCGCGAACACCCCCGCCGTGCCGTACCCAGCCAGGATGGCCGAGACCCAATAGCCGACGAAAATCGCCGATACCCGGCTCCATGAAAATGAGAAGCCGAGCGCCTGAGCCCGGATCCGAGTGGGGAAAAGTTCTGCTGCGTAGGGGTGGAATACGCTGATCAGCCAGTTGTTGCAGAGCGTCAGCAGCACGCCACTGGCCACAATGAGGCCCACGTTCGGCGCGAGGGCGAAGCCGAAACCGAACACGCAGATGCCGATCGCCGTGCCGACCAGCTGCCACTTGCGCTCGAACCGCTCGGCGAAATACCCGCCCAGCAATCCGCCGAGCGGGGTCAAAACCAGGATCACGAAGGTCCAGGCCAGCGAGTGCACGCTGCTATAGCCGCGTTCCACGAGAAGGATTGGCACCCACGAGGTGAAACCGAAAATAGCAATGGTCTGGCAAAACTGGAAAACCGACAACGCCAGCGTCCGCGGCCGATAAAATGGCGAGAACATTTCGGCCCATCGCCCGAACTCCGGCTTCGGCTCGGTCATCTCGGATGGGGGTGGCAGGGCGCCCGTCTCGCGCTCCACCAGCGCCTCGATCCGCCGCAACTCCGCATCCGCTTCCGCAAACCTGCCGTGCGCCTCCAGCCACCGTGGCGATTCTGGCAGGCCGCGCTGCACGAACCAGACGATCACCCCGCCGAGGGCTCCAACGACAACCACCCAGCGCCAACCCGCCACGCCGAGTGGCCTATGCGGCACCAGCAACGCGCCCAGCGCGGCTGCGATCGGTGTTGCAGTCAAGATCAACGCCACCGCAACGGCCATGTAGCGGCCCCGCAGATAGCGCGGTGTGATCTCAGCAAGAAAGCTGTCATTGTTGATCAGCTGCACCCCCACACCCAGCCCGGCGACGAAACGGAAAAAATCGATCCAGCCGGGCGCGCTGCTCACTGCGATCAGCAGATTGAACAGCGAGTAGACCACCATCGACCAGACGAAGATTAAGCGCCGCCCGAGCAAATCGGAGACGCGGCTGAACAACAGAGTGCTCAGGAACATTCCGGCGAAGAACGAGGCCAGAAAGCTTGGGAAGCTATGGAGGTCGAGCAGTCCCTTTGCCTGGATCGTGAAGATTCCGTCATGCACAAGACCGAGCGAGATCGCGCCGGGCATGAACAGCTCGAAGAACTCAAACCAGCCGCCAATCGCGATCAGCGCGACGATGCGCATCAGAGCTCGGCTTGCTGGCAGTCGTTCAATTCGCGCCGCGATCGCCTGCGCGCCGACCTGTCCCGCTGCCGCCCGGCTCATGGGCATCTCTTGCTTAAGATGCGGCTGCCGCGCGAGCGACCTCGCCCGCATCCACGAGGTCTTCCAGGTGCCAGCACAACTCGATCAGATGCCGGACGCGTTCGGCCGGCAGGATGTCCTCCGCCTGCAACGCGAACTTCGCGGATAGCTCTGCGTCACTCATCGGCCGCTCCCGGCTGCCAATCGCATACTGGATGAGTTTCCCCACCGTTCGCCCGTCGCGCAGCTTTACTGCGACCGAAACGGAATCTGGGGCCACGGTCCCATCCGCCATCGCATGTACCCGCCCGCGCAGGCTCACAATGGCAGGATCTCGCACGGCCTGATCACTGAACTGCTTTTCCCCCGCCGCGCCCGTGGCGATTGCCACCGCGCAGGCATGGAACACGCTGAACTTGCCCTCGAGCCCGGTCTGCGGTGTGCGCTTCCCGGTCAGCTCGAGCACCAATGGGTGCACACGCAGATCTATTCGATCGACCGCCTCCGGCGAGAGGTGATGCTCCGCTCGCACCTGCAGACAGCCATCAATCGCCGGATGGATCACGATGCCACAGGGGAACGGCTTATAGGTGTTGAGCAGGATCTCCCAACGCGTGCCGAGCCCTTCGGTGATTTCGGCATAGTTGGTCGCGGCGCTTAGCACAGGAGCCCAGCCCCGTGGCGCCTCAAGGGCCCGCTCCGAGCTTGTGTAGCCGCGCTCCGCCAGCAACGCCGCCAGCAAACCGTTCTGCGCGGCCCGCCCGGGATGGAAACTCTTCGTCATTGTGCCGAACATCTCGCGGAGCCCGACCGGCTGCGTCGCTGCCAGCCCAAGGGCCCACAGCATTCGCTGCTCATCCAAGCCCAACAGCTTACTCGCGGCCACCGCCGCGCCGAAAACCCCAGTTGTTCCAGTGATATGCCAGCCCCGATCGTAATGTGCCGGGAACACCGCATTGCCGATCCGGCATTCCGCCTCGACCCCCAGCACCAACGCGTGCACGAACTCGCGCCCGCTCACCGGCTGATGCTCCGCGAGGGCGAGTATTGCCGAGGCGACCGGACCCGCCGGATGAATCACCGTGCGTAGGTGGGTGTCGTCAAAGTCCAGTACGTGCGAGCTGATGCCGTTCACAAGAGCCGCATGCAGGATGTCGAGCCGCTCTGTGCGGCCCAGCACCGCAGCCTGCGGCGGCCCGGCAAACGGCTGCACCGCCGCTATGGCCAGCTCCACCGCGTCGTGGCGCGCCCCGCCGATTGCGCAGCCCACCCAGTTAAGGAACGTCCGCACCGCCTCCTTGCGCACGGTCGTCGGCAGCTCGTTAGCGG
The DNA here is from genome assembly GCA_963818725.1 of uncultured Pseudomonadota bacterium. Classification (GTDB taxonomy): domain Bacteria; phylum Pseudomonadota; class Alphaproteobacteria; order Acetobacterales; family Acetobacteraceae; genus DATFDN01. The sequence goes on from CAWFTU010000004.1 coordinate 16,936, forward strand.
TCGATTCGACCATGAACCGCGCCAGTCGGCGGCTTGCGCCATCTACGGCCTGCTGACTCGCTTGAGCGTTCAGCGGGTTCACAAGGTACGATTCGCTCATGGCGTATCTGCCCCATCGCGAAACTTACCGAAGCTTCCAGGTGACGGTCAGATAGCCGTTCGCGGTTTATCCGGATAAATCGGGTTCCGCGCTTCCAGCACCGCCGCATCATTCGGATAGCATCGAAGGCGACTGGACGATAGATGCCCGTCCGCTGCGCGCGCGGGGAACGACAGCGCCAAGCCAATCGCCTTCGCCAAGCAGTCGAGCGTGCCGAACCGCGCACTCTCGCCGCCGGGGAGTCAAAAAATCGACGTTTCCGGCGCCCCCCGATCGTGGCGCGGTGTGCGCCGACGGCATGCGGCGAGGTCGGCCTTGCTCGCAAGATCGATTGCGAGACGGCAGTCCTGCCTTCGCGATCGCCCAGACGGAACGCGAGGGCGACGCTGTCGGGCCACGAGCCCACTGAGCACAGCGCCGCGACGGCACCGCATACCCTCAGCCACCGAGGTCCAGGCACAGCGGCCCGGCCAGGAAGCCGTCGATTGCGGCGGCGCTGCCATCGTCGGCCATGGCCCGACCCACCGCCATGAGCAGCGCGATGGCGGCGTCGATCTTCTGCTCCGGCCAGTGCCGGTTCGGATAGACGTTGCGCCGCCGGTCTTCCCGGCCGCCGCCTCGACATTGATCGACCTCGGCATCCTGGAAGCGGCGTGGGGGAATGAACCCGCCCCGTTTACAGGTCGACGCTCAGGCGCGAAAGCTAGCAGATCCGGCCGAGCCGTGTCCGCCGGGTCGAGGCGGCGCGATCTCGAAAGAGGAACGCCCATTGCCGGAACGGCACGGGTCGACGAGCGTCTTTTCGAACGCTCTGTTCCCCCATACTCCTCGACACGGGGGTTGTTGTGGACGATCGAAAGCGCCGACGAGACCAGGCATATCGCGACCTGCTGCACGCCATCCGCGACCGGGCACTGCGGTTTCTCCAAGTGGCTCCGGCCATGGAGCGCCGAGGCGAGATCGAGGCTGTTGCTCGCAGCCGCGAGGTGAGTGCCTGCCAGCCAGAGATATGCAGCATCGAGTTGCTGCGACAGGGCGACCGGATCATCGTTCGGTGCCACACTTGCAAGCGGGGCGGAACGTGGCGCTATCCCCACCAGGAGGGCGCCGCCCAGCCCCGCTCAAGCCCTTGAATGCTCCCGTGCAGGTCCTCGCATTGCGTAGCCGTTTCGTCGGTGGTTGCAGGGCGCCCACACTCAAACCAGCGAGGGCCGGTAGGTCCTTTGAGCGCAGCTCACCCGCAGTCCGGCCTTCGTGGCCTAACAGAGACTCGGTGCTCCGCGACATCGTCGCCCGGGGCTGAAGCCAGGAGGATAGCAAATCGTGGCCCGAATCTTCATCACCGGATCGTCCGATGGCCTCGGCCTGATGGCGGCACAGCTGCTGCTCGAGCAGGGGCACGCCGTGGTCCTCCACGCCCGCACCGAACAGCGAGGGCAGGACACCCGCGCGAAGGCGCCAGGCGCCGAGCACGTGGTGGTCGGCGATGTCGCGACCATCGCCGCGATGCGGTCGGTTGCCGAGCAGGTGAACGCCCTCGGGCGCTTCGATGCCGTGATCCACAATGTCGGTGTCGGCTATCGCGAACCGCGCCGCGTTGAAACCGCCGATCGGCTTCCGCACGTCTTCGCTGTCAACGTCATGGCGCCGTATGTCCTCACCGCGACGATCGAGCGACCTCGGCGGTTAGTCTATCTGAGCTCCGGCATGCACCACGGCGTGCGTCCGCAGTTCGATGACATTCTTTGGCAGCGCCGCCGCTGGGATGGGTCGGCAGCCTATGCCGAAAGCAAGCTTTACGACGCGATGCTCGCATTCGCCGTTGCTCGGCGCTGGCCCGACGTCCTTTCGAATGCGCTGGAGCCGGGGTGGGTGCCGACCCGGATGGGTGGGCCGTCCGCTCCCGACGACATGGACAAGGCGCACCGCACCCAGGCCTGGCTCGCCGCCAGCGACGATCCCGAGGCGCAGGTGACAGCCGGCTATTTCTACCACCAGCACCTGCGGGCTCCGAACCCGGCGACGCACGACGAAGGCCTGCAGGGCGAGCTGCTCAGGCGCTGCGAAGAGCTCTCCGCTACCGCGCTGCCGGCCTGAACCGGCAGCGGCACGAGTTGTGCGGCATGGCGCGTTCGATCGCGAAGCGGTCGCCGCGACCATGCGGTCGGCGGACGAGATCGTGTTTCAGCGCGACATGAATCGCTGCGCCTGTCGGACGACTTGAACCGGTGCATCTGCCGCTCTCGTCATCGCGTCGGCCGATGCACAATGCCGCGCTGAGCGGCGCCGTAGCTGCGCCAGCCGTCATTGTCAGAGTACCGGAGGCGCTGGGCGATGAAGGATGAGCACGCCGAGCTCTCCTGGCGCCCTCCCGTCACACGCGTTGGCCGGCGGAGGCGAGATCGAGGAAGGGCGACGAGCGGGTTGCAGGGTCGTTGTAGCGGGAGCCGGGCGGCGAAGCAGCGCGCGATCCCCACGATGGTAGTGATTGCGTCGATCTTCTGCTCGGGCGACCGCCGGGCCGGACAGGGGTTGCCCGCCCCGACCGCACGCGCCCGCAAGACCGCTGGGCAACCTCAGCGGTGAGGGCCGTGGCCCAGATGACTGAGCAGCAGGGCCGCCCCGGGCAGCGTGCGCTGCTTCTGCTCGAGCAGAGCCTCCCCGGCCCACGGCATAGACGGCAACGGCCGCCAGCAGCTCCCGGAGCCGATCCGGGGCGCTTGCGTCAAACGGCAGGGTGTCGCCTCCCGTGCGGCGGGCCAGGTCGCGGAACAGCTCCGCGTCCCTTCGCATTCCAGTCGGCGACGTCGTGCAGCACGAACAGCCTGGTGCCGCGCCGCCCCCTCTCGTCGACGAGCCGGCGGCCGCGCCCGGGCGACTCCTCGAACACGTCGCCGATGTAGACCACCACCCGGACGTCGGGCGCGGCGAGCGCGCGCGCGAGCATGGGCAGCATCTGGGTGTGGCCGGGGATGCAGTGGATGGCGGCGGCGCGGTCGCGCAAGGCCGCCGGGTTGGCGGTGAACTCGGTGAAGGTGTGCAGGCGCGAGCCGCCATGCACCGCCAGCGCGACGTCCAGTTCGCCCGGAAGCGCGCGCACCAGCGCATCGGTGACCTCGCGCGCCACCGCCCAGGCGGGCTCGCGCGAGGCGGTGGCGTCAAAGCCGAACACGAGGCGTGGGCGTCCTGTCGCGGGAGCCGCCCCCGCCGACAGTTGCTCCGGCCTCCGGAGCGCCCGTCCTCCGGGCGCAAGCAGCGCCGTGGCGAAGCTCGCGACCGCGCGCAACCGCCCCAGCGCCGGCACCCCGACGGGGCGCGGCCGGCTCCCCTCCGGCTCGGGATCGGGGACCAGAATGAAGTTCTGCCTGTCGGGCATCTCCGACGCTTCCCGCGACACTGCGCCGCGGCACGATGCCACAGGCCGGCGGCTGAGTCGCGCCGGGCGACGAGGGGCCACGCGTCGGCGCAGGTGTCACAGGCCGGGTGGCGATTCAGCCTGCCTGCTGACTGGGGAGAAGGCGGAGCTGCCTACAGAATTGGCGGGCGTTACAGACAGTCATGTCTCCTCTTGCTGACCATCGTGTTCGCCGCGCGCTCACACCACTGGATCCAGGACGCAGGGCCTCATACCAAATCCGGCTGATTAATTCGGTTGAACCGGCTTGGGCCACAAGTGGAAATTGGTGTGGGGACGGATCATGCTGGGGTCGAGGCGGGTGCTGCGTTCGGCGATGGCGGCATCGAGGTCGGCCAGGGTGGGGAAGTGCTTGTTGGCCACCGCCTCGTCGAGCAGCGGCCAGAGCCGCTCAGCGGGTTGGAGTTCCGGGCTGTAGGGAGGCAGGAACACCAGCGTGATCCCGTCCGGCACGGCCAAGCCCTTGGGGCCGTGCCAGCCGGCGTTGTCCAGCACGAGGACGATGTGGCGTCGGCGTCCCGCCCCGCTCTCGCGGGCGAAGGCGGCGAGCCGGGTTTCGAAGGCCGGCTTGTTGATGCGGGTGCAGAGATACCAGACCGTCTCGCCGCTGCTCGGCTGCACGAAGGCCGCGACGTGCAGCCACTGGAACCGGTGATGACCCAGCGCCGTTGGGCGTGCGCCGGCCTTGGCCCAGACCCGGCGGCGGATCGGCTTCAGGCCGAGGCGGTGCTCGTCCTCCGCCCAGACCTCGACCGGCTGTTTCGGGTGCGCCGCCCGTGCTTGCGCAACGGCAACGTCAACCTGTTTGCGAAGGCCGCCCGCGCCTCCGGATCAGCGGCCCGCGGATGGCGCGGGCGCGGCGTCTGCACCGACCAGCCGAGCCGCTTCAGCGCCTCCCAGCCGCGCTGCGGATGCACCCGCTCCAGCTTGAGGTGCCGCGCCATCCAGGCCGCCACCTTGGGGCCACTCCATAGCCCGCCGTCCTCGGGCGGCTCACGCAGCCGCTCGGCCAGGGCGGCCAGCACCGCCTCGGTCAGCACGCTCGCTGCTCGCCCGTTCCGCCGCCGCCCATCGCCCAGCGCCGCCGGGCCGCGTGCGTTGTAGCGCGCCGCCACCGCCTCCACCCAGCGCGGCGTGAGCGCCAGCACCCCGGCCACCTCGACCACCGTGCGGCCCTGCGCCAGCAGCCAAATCGCCTGGGTGTGCCGCGCCTCGGCCACGGTTTGCGCCGCGCGGAACCGCGCCGCCAGTTCCGCCACACTCAGGTGCTCGGCAATCCGTGCCATCATCCCCCCGTTCAACCGCCCGCGGCATAGGCCCGCTCCGCGCAGCCGCCACTCTAAGCCGAACCTATCACCCGGGTTTAGTATCACACGTTGTCTGCAATCACGTCACCTCTGGGACCGCTCGCGGGCGCCGCACGGCTCAATGCGACCACCGCAAGCTCCGACAGCCCGGCGGCAACCAGGAGCGCGCGCTCAGCAGGGCGCTGCTGCCGCACCAGCAGCCCCGCGCCACACAGTGCCACAGCACCGAGGGCATCGAGGACGAGGTGCTGGCGCATTGTCAGCCAAGGCCGCAGCTCCGCCTCGTAGTCGGTCAGGACCGAATAGCCCGCGTGGTAGGCGCCGGCCGACCCGAGCGCCCTCCGCACGGGTGGGGACAGGGAGCGGGATGCCGCCAACCCGCCCAGCAGCAGGGCCACTGCGTAGTCGAGGAACCCATGCAGGCGGGTGGAGATCATGCCCAGCCACAACCCGGGTTCGCGATACCGGCAATCAAGGCTTGGGTCCAAGTGCCTGGTTGAGGACCGTCGCGAGCCGCACGCCGGCCTTGCCCAGCTGTGTGGCGACATCCTGGGTCGCCATGGTGATGTAGGTAACTGCTCAACCCACCCCTCCCTCCGCAAATCATTGATAAACAACGCTTTCTGGGCGAGGCGATTTTGGGCGTAACGGCAGTATCGAATCCGACGCATGTAACGGCCAAGGCTGCGATATTACGATATAAATAAGTATCTGGTATCGCCGCGGATTTTACTTCAACTGCCCAAATTTATCCCGTTTTCTGAGACTGCTGAAAATCATTCTATATCAACGCATTGCGCGAAGCGGGGTGGGTTGAGCAGTTGCTGATGTAGTCATCCGAAAGGCGGAAGCTTCCACGCGCAGTTGGCTGAGGAAGCTGACCATACGCATCAGCTTTTGCCAGGGTGAAGGGTTCTTGCGCCCAGTCGGAGGGACGTCCCTGAGACCAGGCGTTCACCTGCTCTTGCGTGATGCTCTCGATCAGGTCCGACGCGATGCTCTGCGGGTCGGGGCCGAGTTGGTTGACAAACTCGGTGTCCCAGTAGTGGTGCAGATTGCCGGCCCGGAACCCTGGGGCTGACACCCTCTTGTCGTTCCCGCCACGGTCGTGGTCGTCCGAGGCGTGGAGGGGCTGGTGCACGTCGCCAATGAAGTGGAGGAGGAACTTCAGGGCGGCGACCTGCTCCTCCGGCGAGGTCCCCGGCTCGGCCAGCTCCACCGCGAACTCGTGGACCTTGTCCACAACGCAGTCGTGCGCCGGGCCGTTCGAGGCCAGGGCTCCGGGCGGAACCGGCGGGTGGCCAAAGCACGCCTGATCCAGATTGGGCTCGGACAGCTCGATGTCCACGAAGTGCCACTCGCGCGTCCTCGCGCGCGCACCGTCCTCGTTCGCGTCGCGGTACTTGTCGGCCCAGGTCGCTTCCGCGGCGATGTCATGCGCGGTCAGGGTGTCGGTGTCCGCGGCAAGCAGGGCGGATACCTTCTTGCGCACGGCCGGCTCGAGGTAGGCCTGGGCCACCAGGGCAACCACCTTGTGTCCCTCGTCACCCCACGCGAGCGCCGGTCGGGACGGCACCGTGTTGGCCGCCAGAGCCAACATAATCGCGCCCACTCCGAGGGCCAGCTTGCGCATCCGTGACCTCTCCCAATGCAGAACTCTGTCTGTAGTCTCGTTAACCCCTGATGGCGTTCGGCATCCGCGGGTGGGGTCGCCTTCGCCACCGAGATCAGCACAGAGCAGATCGGTAAGGAAGCCGTCGAGCCCGACGGCGCTGCCGTCATCGGCCGTGGCCCGGCCCACTGCCATGAGCAGCGCCCTGCTTCCTTGCCTCGCCTCTTGCGGCACAGCGGGAAGCCGGCGCGGTCGTGGACGCGCGCGTATCGCTGCCGCGCCGTTGGCGTGCAAAGCCCGCTCCGCATTGTATCCGCGCCAGCGGACAGACGTCGCGGCGAACGGGCAAGGTGTTCAGGAGCTGGCGGTGGATCACAGGTCGAACCGGCGGCCGAATGCGATAAGATCGGCCGGCGCCAGCTCCAGCCCGATCAGCCTCGACAGCCGAGCTCGCGAGGTCCTCGACCACTTCTCCTGGTACAGCCGATACCGGGTCCGAGCCGTATCGTCGTCCAGCAGTGGCACTCCACCAATGCACCGCAGGTCATTCCGTCGTCCGGCGGCACCAGCGGGTTGGCCCAATGCGCCAACGGATGCGCGGCCGACCAACGCGGCCAGGTCTTGCCGTGATTGACTGCTCGGGAAGTCGCGCCGGGTTACGCGGTCAGCAGAATCGCCACTGAGCGTTCGGAAAGGAGGTTGCCGGATTGCCGCAGAGCCGGGCCATATCTCTGGCCGATGGCCTCACAGAGGGCTGTTGCGCTCGGACGACCCGTGTGTTCAGGACCCAAGATGGGAGGGCGACATGGGCCTGTGTGGCGCGGGTAACAGTGAACGTTTTGACGTGGCCTATCTGGTGCTCAGCGGCGCGGCGACGGCGGTACGCTGCCCCGAGATTCTGCGCGGCCTTGTGGGACTGGGCCTGTCGACCGTCATCGCGGTTCCGACGCCGAACGCCTCGCGCGTGATCGCGCCGCGGGACCTCGCGAACGTGAACGGAGTGCAGGTCGTCGAGTTGGTACTTCGACTTGGCCATCCGTCCACGGCCGCCCCTAGGCATCGTGTTGTTCGCGCCGTGCGGCTTCAACTCGCTCAACAAGCTCGCACGGGGCATCGCCGACAATCTCGCGCTCTCCGTCGTCGCCGAGGCGATCGGGCGGGGCACCCCGGTCATCGTCGGCCCGTCGCTCAACCAGCCGCTTCTGGACCACCCCGCGACACGGGAGTCGCTGAAGATGTTGCCGGCGTGGCGTGTGACAATCGTGCCGCCGGTCGACGAGGGTGAGGGGCCGCGCCTCGCCCCCTGCGCGCGGTTGCTTGATGCCGTTCGTCCGTACGTCTGTTGCGGTTAGGCCATTCACCAGACGCGCCAAGGCGCTGCGGTCTTGTTTGGTGGTGCGCCATGCATCGCTACGGATCGCTGCAGCGCTCGGGGGCCGGATTACCGTCGTGGCGCGGGCGTTGGGCGGTGGCGTAATCGGTCTCGTTGCTCCCGGGTGGGGGTTCGGATAGCCGTTCGCGGCCCATCCGGGTGACTCGGGTCCGCGGCTCCATCACCGTCCTATCGTTCAGATAGCATGGCACGAAGCTACCGCACGATAGATGCCCGTCCGTTGTGTGCGTGGGAACTGCAGCGCCAAGCCAACCTTCTCCAGGCATTCGGGGGGTGCCGAACGTGCGCCATCGCGGCGGATTCGAGAAATCGGCGATTCCGGCGCGGCCCTGGCTCGTGACGCGGTGTTCGCCGACGGCTAGGGCTTCAGCAAGCCGGGCAAGGGAGCTTGAGTTCGTGGAGCGACGCACCGCATCAAGCGCGAGGTCGCCTCGGATGCTAGCGTGGTGCCGCGGCAGCGTGATCGGCAGGGCGGACCGGCGCGGCAACCAGTATTTGACCCGGCGGTGGCCCGAGTAGACGATCGACGCTGCCGGCGCACGGCTCATGGCGGTGGGCCGGGCCATGGCCGATGCCGGCAGCGCCGCTGGGCTGGAGGGGTTCCTCGCCGGGCCGCTGTATGCTGACCTCAGTGGTTGAGCGTTTGGAGCGCCAAGGGAGTGCTGTTCTCGACGCGCTGGTGGCGCGAGACTGCCGATCCCTCGCTCCACGTGGACGACCCCGAGGGGCGAACCGCCATCTCGCGGTCGATCTGACAAGATCGACCTCACCGCCTAGGGGTTGCGCAGAATTCAACGAGGGGCACCCGCTTCCCGGGACCGTTGGGCAGGCTCTTGGCGACCCGAGGGTTGGAAGCCGCGCTGAGCACTGGGAGCGGGTTGCACCCAGTCAAGCTGTCGGTCGTGGCATGGACGGGCAGAGCGCCTCCGGCCATGATGGGCGGAAGGAAGCGTGCAGCGAGGATGCCGTCATGAAATTCGGCGCGTCGATGTTCTTCACCGACTACTCGATGACGCCGGCCGAGTTAGCACGGGCGCTGGAGGAGCGCGGGTTCGACATCCTGTGGGCGCCGGAGCACTCGCACATCCCGCTCTCGCGCAAGACGCCGTTCATCATGGGCGGCGAGCTGCCCAAGCGGTACTACGACGTGATGGACCCGTTCGTCACGCTGACTGCGGCGGCAATGGCCACCACGACGCTGAGGATCGGCACCGGCGTATGCCTGATAGCGCAGCGCGACCCGATCCAGATGGCGAAGCTCGTGGCCTCCATCGACCAGGTGAGCGAGGGACGTTTCGTGTTCGGCGTCGGCAACGGCTGGAACCAGGACGAGATGGAGAACCACGGCACCGACTTCGCCACCCGCCACAAGCTGGCGCGCGAGCGGATCGAGGCGATGAAGGCGATCTGGATGCAGGAGCGCGCCGAGTATCACGGCGAGTTCGTGAACTTCGACCCGATCATGGCCTGGCCGAAGCCGGTGCAGAGGCCGCACCCGCCCATCCTGGTCGGCGGCGCGTTCCCCTACAGCGCCCGGCGTGCGATCCGCTACGGCGACGGCTGGATGCCGCAGGTGACGGAATACGCCAAGACATCGCTGACCGAGCTGATCCCCCGCTTTCGCCAGATGGCCGCGGAGGCGGGGCGGGATCCGGCGGGCTTGCAGATCAGCATCGGCGGGCAGCCGCCTGATGTGGAGCTGATCAAGCGCTACCGCGACCTCGGGGTGGACCGGGTGTCGCCGAGCCTGGAGTCGGCCAAGGCGGATGTGATCCTGCCGGTGCTGGATTACTGGGCGGGATCATTTGAGAGGTGAACCGATAACGGCGACATGCCCGATGATAGATCGGCGCCAGCCCGCTGAGGACTGCCGCGCCGTCGACAGCGAATTGGTCCTCTATCGGCGAAGCCACCCGGCGAGTAAGTGTCGTCGGGCTGCGGTTTCTTGGACCAAATGCTGCTCTCGCTTTCACTCCTGCTGACCACGCCTACTTTGCGGTGCATGCGGCCGTCGCGCGCAGGTGTCACAGATCAGGTGGACAATTCAGCCTGCTGACCGGGGATAAGGTATGGCTACGCCGGCAAAATTCGACTGGCATCATAGAAAGTCATGTCTCGTCTTAATGATCACCGTGTTCGCCTCGCGGTCACGCCACTGGATCGAGGACAGCTTCAAGACGCGGGCCCTCAAGCTTTGCCTACAGTCAGATCGTCGCCGGGACCGCTCGCGGGCGTCGCACGACTTGATGGGAAGATCACACCCTCCTGAGAGCGCGCCGGCCTTCGAGCCTTCGCGAATTCACCAGCGTGCTTTTCTTTGTCACCCTCCACAGAGTTGAATCGAGCCGTGACTTTCTTTCACTTTGCTAGCGAGCGCGCCGACTGTATTGACCTGCCACGCCTAGGTTCGCGGTGCCTTTCGAACGCGGTCCTCTCGCGAACTGACCCAAGCTGGCAGCCTTCGTTCCGCTGATTTTCTAGTTCCATGCAGACGAGAACCGCGCGTGGTCCCCCCCCCCTCATTCGGCAGCACCCTTCTGGCTTACTGGGCAAGGTCTTTGCGCGAGTCTCTTCGGCGCGACCCTGACCTCGGCGAAAAGGCCGTGGTTGAGGAGCAGCACTTGCGAGACGGACGGCTTCCCCTAGATGTCGTACGGAAGGTGCAGGATGCCCGGGCGCAATCCAGTGCCCGCAAGGAAGTGGCCGAGCGACGCCCAAGATCCGAAGTGGAGCAAGCAAGCGTCTGCGTGCTGACCGCGCCGTATCTGGCCGAGCCTGTCCGACCGCGTAGCCGGTCCCCCTCTTGGGCGGGGCGCTTCCCCCCTTCTGGGTGCCGGCCATCCTGTAGCCCGATGGCACTCTGCTGCCTGACCCGAAGCACCTGCCCTTCGTTCCGCGGGCCCTGCTCGCGCCGATTACGCAGCGCACCGGAGCCTCCGCTGATCCGATCGCCGAGCTGAAAGACCATGACGAAGCAGTGAGCAATATACCAGTCAACAGGGACGAGGACTGGCAGGCGCGGCTGCAACATGCCGAGGAGATGTTCCTGGCCGTGCATGGACAGCCGGCCTCTGCCTGGCTGCCCGAGGGCTGGCAGCGGCGGAAGCCCATCGTCGCCCTCTGGGAGAGCGAGGGCGGCTTCGCCCAGCCACTGCTGCCTCTGGTTGACGAATGGTTGGAAGCTGGGGAGGTGCCGGGCTGCCTGGCGCTGGCTGACCGTGGGCGGCAGGGCAACGCAACCGACCCGGCGACCGCAGGACGTGTGCAACTGGGCCATGTTGGCGCGAAGGCGCTAAATGCGAAGCAACGCGAAGCGGTCCAGGCCGTGGCGTCGCTGGCCCATGGACATGTTCAGGCCGTCAACGGCCCGCCAGGCACAGGCACGGCCAGTCTGCTGAAGAGCATTGTCGCTGATGCCGTGGTGGGGGCCGCCGTCACCGATGCTCCGCCGCCGGTGATCCTGCTGACCTCCACGAACAACCAGGCCCTCCGCAACGCCGCCTCCGACCTCACGGTAGAGGCCGAGGCGGATGTGCCCCTGGTGCGCCGGCGTTGGGTGCCCCGCCTGCCACAACTGGCCGCCTATGACGCGAGCCAGAAGGCGGCGGAAAACGCGGCCGGGATGATGCTGCTGACCCCTGTCATGGCGTGTGTCTTCGCGTGGACCTACGCGGAGCAGGCGTGCGATCTTTTCCTACGCTGTCAATCGGCGTCGAACTTTGACCCCGGATCGGCGTCCAATCGTGACCCCGTGTTGTTTGCTTGTGCCGGTAGTCCATAGGGGAGACCCTCGCGTTGCGGAGTGCCCATGCAGAGGCTGACGCAGCGGCGCGCGGGGGGTCGCCCGTGGACCCACCGGTGCAAGCCCTGGCGGTTGCTTGTGAAGCTCAGGCGCGGTTCTTGAAGCGCCAGCTGTCGTTGCCGGTCTCGACGATGTCGCAGTGATGGGTTGGGCGATCCAGCGGCGCGGTGGTCATCTTGGCGTCGCCCGCGAACACGCTCGGCCATTCACCAAAGGCGAGGTTCGTGGTGACGATCACCGAGGTGCGTTCGTAAAGGCGACTGACGGTGTGGAACAACAGTTGCCCGCCGACTTGGGCGAACGGCAGGTAGCCGAGCTCGTCGAGGACCACGAAGTCGAGACGGGTCAGGAAGTCGGCGAGGCGTCCCTGACGTCCAGCGCGGCCCTCAGCCTCGAGGCGGTTGACCAGGTCGACGGTGTTGAAGAAGCGCCCGCGCGATCCGGCACGGATGCAGCTTCGCGCGATCGCGATGGCCAAGTGCGTTTTGCCGGTGCCGGTTCCGCCGACCAGGGCCACGTTACGCTGTTGCGCGACGAAGTTGCCGCCGGCGAGATCGCGCACCAGGCTCTCGTCGATCGGCGTTCCCTTGAAGGCGAAGTCGTCGAGATCCTTGGCGAGCGGCAGCTTGGCGATGGTCATCTGGCACCTGATCGAGCGTGCCTGCTTCTCGGACATCTCGGCCTTGAGCAGGTCGCCGACGAAGCGCTGCGGTTCGTGCTTGCGCTTGATCGCCGCGGCCAGGGCCTCGTCACAGGCGCCCCTCATGCCGAAGAGCTTCAGCGTGCCCATCATGTCGAGGACTTCGGTCCGCTCCATGCTCATCGGCTCCTGAGCTGATCGTATCGGGCGCAATCGGCGGCGGGCACATGCCGAAGGGTCAGCGCATCCGGCGTGGCGATGACGGCGGTCGGTCCGGGATCGCGCTGCCGGGTGAGGATGTTGATGATCACGTCGGAGGAATGGACGCCTTCGGCCATCGCCTGCGCGCGGGCCGCTTCGACCGCCGGCAGCCCGTCGGTCAGCACGGCTGCCAGAATGGCGACCATCTGCCGGTCACCATCGTCAGATCCGGTAAGGCGACGCCGCACCCGCTCCATCGCCGCGGGCAGGATCCAGTCCCTGAACGGCGCGCCATTGCGCAGGGCGCCAGGCTTGCGGGCCAGCACCGGCACGTAACGCCAAGGATCGTAGATTGTCTCGCCCCGTCCATAGCGGCGGCGATGTTCCCCTACGGCGCGTCCGTCCTGACGGATGACGATCCGGTCGGCATAGGCGTGGATCTCGACAGGTCGGCCGACCGCCCCGGCGCTGACCGAGCACTTGTTTTTGTCGAAGCGGACCAGGCAGGTCTTCGACACCGAGGCCGCCAGCGCGTGGAAGCCGTCGAAGCGACCGCAGTGGGGAACCAGCTTTGGCCGCTCGTCCTCGAACACCTCCCACACTGTCTGCTCGGGGCGCTCCGGATGGGCATGCGCCTTGGCGTAGGCGATGCACTTGTCCAACAGCCAACCATTCAGTTCGTCGTAGCTGTTCACCCGCAGCCGTGGCGTGAGGAAGCGCTCGCGCACCAAGCCGGCCTGGCTCTCCACCTGGCCCTTCTCCCAGCCCGCGGCCGGTGTGCAGGCAACCGGGTCCACCAGGTGATGGGCGCACATCTGCAGAAAGCGGCGATTGTATTGCCGGTCCTTGCCGACAAACACCGCCTCCACCGCTGTCTTCATGTTGTCGTAGACGCCGCGTGTGCAGGCGCCCTTGAAGAAGGCAAACGCCCGCTCGTGGGCGTCGAACACCATCTCCTGCGTCTCGCGCGGGCAGGCGCGAACGAACATCATGCGGCTGTGGCACAGGCGAATGTGCGCGACCGTCACCGTCACCGTGACGCCGCTCATCAGGACGACTTCGTGGCTCCAGTCGAACTGGTAGGCCTCACCCGGCGCGAACGACAGCGGCACATACGCCTCGGCCGTCTGTCCGGCGTGCTGCCCGCTCCAAAGCCGGGCATAGCGGCGAATTGCGGCGTAGCCGCCGTCGTGGCCCAACCCTCGCCACTCCTCGAAGAGGCGAACGAGCGTCAGCCGTTCGCGCGTCCCGCTCTCGGCGTTCTTCGTCAGCAGCTTGTCCAGCTCCGCCTTCCAATGCCCGATCTTGGGACGCGGCTGAACCTCCCGCTCATACGAGAACGACGTCCCGCCCGACCGCAGCACCTTGCGAACCGTGTTGCGCGACACCTTCAGGTCACGCGCGATCTCCTTGATCGACTTGCCCCTGACGAAGTGCTCGCGTCTGATCCGGCCGACCGTCTCCACAATCAGCATCCCCCACCGCCCACCTCGAACTGAAGCAGGCAGCCCAGCAGCCACACATTCAGGGGTCAAAATTGCACGCCGATCCCCCGGCTCAGGGGGTCAAAATTGCACGCCGAAACACAGTCGATGCTCTCGTCCGAAGTTTGCACTGTCGGGTGGAAGAACCTGTGCTGCAGTCTGGGGATTTTCGTAATGACCCTGGCTGGTTACTGGACACGCGGCAAGGGTGCGCCGATCAGTTCGAAGGCCTTGCTCTGGAGCGGCGTGGGTTTGGCGGCGAGCACGAATGAGGCATTCGGTGCCTCGGGTGGCGCGACCACGTTAAGCGTCAGGGTGGCGAGGTGGGCCAGCAAGTCGCCGAAGCTGGTGACCGGCAGGCCGTCATCGCTGCGCCGGCGGCCGCGCTTGCGCTTGGCGGCCTCGGAGATGTCGGCCGCAGCGACTGGCGAGGCGCGCTCCTGTTGGGCAGCGTCCCGGTCGTGCTCATGAAACAGGATCGGTGCCCAGGCCGCGCGCAGATGCCACTCGACGTAGTAGGCGAGCATGCACAGGAACACGTGCGCCCGGACCCGCGGCTCGATCCAGTGATGGATGGGACGGATCCGCAGATCGACCGATTTCAGTGAGCGAAATGCCCGCTCCACCCGGGCCAGGTCCTTGTAGGCCCGGACAGTATCCGCGGCACCCATCGACGCTGCCGGCAGGCTGGTGCGGATGACATAGAGGCCGTCGAGCCGCGCCTCGCGGTCGATGCTCTCGGGCTGGCGGTGATACGTGAAGCTGTCGGCGGTGATGGTCAGCGCGAAGTGCTTGCCCATTTTGTGATGATCGATCACCGCACCGACCGCAAGCCCGATGGCGGCTTGGCCGCGCAAGGGCGCGTGCCGCCGCCGCACCTGGGCGGCGATCCGCGACAGATCGCGCTCGGTGGCGGCCAACAGCTCCGCGCGCTTGCGCGCCCGCTCGCGCGCGAGATCCGGATTGCGGCACACGATCAGCCGCTCGCCCGGATAGTCAGGGGCAGTGATCTCGGCCAAGTCGCGTTGGTCAAACAGCGACAACTGCAGGGGTCCGCTCTCGGCCAGCGCCTGGATCTGCGGCGCGCGCAGGGTGGTGATCCAATCGAGGCCAGCCGGCTTGAGGTCATCACGGATGCGCGCGGCGGTAATCATGCCGCGGTCGCCGACCAGCACCAAGTGCCTGAGCCCGAACCGGCGCTTCAGCTTCTCGACCTGTGCGGACAAGGTGGTGGGATCGCCGGTATCGCCTGCGAACACCTCGATAGCGATCGGGCAGCCGTCGCGGTCGCACAGCAGGCCGTAGACGATCTGCAGCCGATCGGGCCGACGATCCCGGCTATAGCCGTGCTGGGCAAGCGCACAGTGCCGGCCTTCCAGATACGACGAGCTCACATCGTAGAGCACCAGCGTGCCGTCTTTCAGGTGGCGCCGTGCCAGGCTCCGCTCGATGCGCATCTGCTCCCCGCCGAGCCAATCCAGCGCCGCATAGATCTCGCGTTCCTCGATGGCACCGAGGTCGAGGACCCGGCCCAGACTGGAACTCGCCGTCTCCGGCAACAGCCTCCGCAGGGTCGCCAGTTTGGAGCCAGGGGCGATGATCCGGCTGGCAATCATGGCCAGCGCCAGATCGCGCTCGCGCGACGGCGTGCGGCTGAGCAGCCGCGGCAGATCGAGCTTGCGCATCGTGCCGAGCACAGCGGCGACATGGCCATGCGGCAAGGCGCGCTGGATCTCGAATACCTCGCCCGGTCGTGCGATCGCCGTGCCGCCCTGCAGGAGCACCCGCAGTCCATCAATCACCAAGGCTGGCAATTGGCCCAGATTGGCCAAGGTGCGTTTCTTGACCGTGCGACCCTCGCGATAGCTTTCGCGCAACAGCACTGCCGGCGCAGATCGACCATTCGGCACGATGTCGATGAACATGGCCGAACCGAATCACGCCAGGTCGCGCCGACGCAAGCCCCGTGTATGGACACATCCAGCCCGCCAGTAACCCAGAAAACAGAAGGAAACTCTAGCGGATCAGGGCAGGGTCAATGAAAACTTCGGTCTCGTGCAGCGACCGCAGGCCGATCCCGCGCCGCTGAAGATCATCGACCGTATCGAGGAGCTGGCGCAGGCTGCGCGCCAGGCGGTCGAGGCGATGCACGACCAGCGCGTCGCCCTCGCGCATGAACGCCAGCGCCGCGGCGAGCTGCGGGCGGTCCGCGCGCGTCCCGCTCACCGCCTCCTCGAACACCCGCTCGCACCCCGCCGCCCGCAGCGCGTCGACCTGCGCCGCCGTGCTCTGCTCCAGCGTGCTCACCCGCGCGTACCCGACCAGCACCCCAGGGCTGTTCAACGCTTTCGAATGATGGTGAGTGAGAGCACGTTTTTGATGCCTGCGAGACCGGCGCGGTAGCGATCCTGGCTGAGCGTGTCCGTCTGGTTGGCCTTGAGGATGTTGAAGGCGAAGCTGCGCAGGCGAGCAAACACGCCTCCCGCTTATCGGCCAATCGACCCGTCACGGGTAGACGCCTTTGTGGGTCAGACGGGACGACGCAGCGACGGCACGGCAAAGCGCGTTGACCATGCCTCGCATGTTGCGGCGCCGGTTGGTGGTCCAGCAGAAGGCGCCGAGATAGTCGGGCAGATGCTTGGGGGAGAGCCGCTTGTGGGTGGCCTTGAGCGCGGGTACCGAGATTGGCGACCAGGGTGTTGACGGTGAAGAACGGGGCGCTGCGCTCGCGCTCCGGACGCCCGCCGCCGGTGACGGTGGCGACATGCGTCCGCCCGGCTTCACCGAAGGCGTTGAACGCCCGCAAGCCGTCCGTGTGCACAGTCGCGCCGGCGGCGATGTGGGCATCGCGGAACGCGGCCACCGCCTCGCTGGAGAAGGCGCTGACCGCGCGCATCGCGACATGGCCCATGCGCCCGTCCGCATGCCGCTCGCAGGCGACGATGACGCAGGTCTTGCCTTCGGTTCCGCTGCCTTGGTTCCTTTCACCTCCCAGATACACGTCATCCGCCTCCACTACCGGCGGCGCGGCATCGTCGTCGCTCGCGCCCCCGAGCGAATAGCGCTCCGTCCGCTCGGTCATGGCGTGGCGGAGCCGCTTGTGCAGATACCAGGCCGTCTCATAGCTCAAGCCCAACCTGCGGCCGAGCTCGACCGCCGAGATCGCCTGTTTGGTGCTGCTCATCAGGTGCATGGCGCGGAACCAAGTGGTCAGAGACAGCTTGGTGTCCGCCATCACGGTGCCCGCGGTGACCGACCAACGTCGGCCGCAGCGCGTGCAGCCGACACGGCGGCCGTAGACATAGCTCTTCAGATTGGCGCAGCGCGGGCAAGGCATTCCTTCGCGTTGGCGCGCCGCCACCAACGCCGCCAGACACTGATCCTCCGTCTCCCGTAGAGTTGTTCGAACTCAACGTCCGTCAGCCCCTTCATGATTGCCCGCATCGTTCTGCTCCGAGACGCCGCGTTCAGAGCGACTTTGCGCTTCCCTGCTGCAAAGTACAAGAGCGGGTCGATTGGCCGATAAGCGGGAACACGCCTGGGTTGGTGCGGATGCGCGAGCGGTCTTCGCCCAAGGTGACGTCGCGGCTGTAATGCGAGGTGGTCTCGATCCTCCAGTGCGCGCGGATTGCCTCGGCGGCGCGGGTGGCGGTGACCGGGGTGTTTGAAACGTAGAAGGCCATCTCGGCGGAGTGGCGCAGCAGCCCGGTCTTGGCGTTGCGGGTGTGGACAGTGCGCTCGACACGGATGATGGCGGCCACGTGCGGATGCCAGTCGGTGTCGGCCAGCGTGTCGGCGGGATCGAAGACGGTGACGGTGCGACGTTCGTCGCGGTTGCGGCCCTTGTTATGGCTGTGGACAGACCCGAGTGGTGTTGTGGTGGCCGAAGCCGCCCGGATTTTCTGGTGCAGGGTCGGCTGGTTGTCCTTGACGCCGACGATCAGGGCGACGTTGGCTCCTGCTGCAACCTCGAAATGTTTTTTTGGCAATGCAGCGCGTCGAGTGTGACGATGGTGCCGCGAGCGATGCCGAGTTCGGCCAGCAGCATCTGTGCCGCCGGGATTTCGTTGGATTTCTCGGCGATGTCGATGTGGGCGGAGCTGGCAAAGGTTCCGACTGCGTAGCAGGTGGAAAGCCAGCGGAGGGGAGCACCAAGGCGGTGTCGGTGGCAAATGCGCTCAGCACCTGGGCAGAGGCACGATCGCGGAACTTATCAAAGCTGCCGCGCAGCGTCTTGCCATCCAGGGCAATGCTGCCCTGCCAGGCGTGGCGCGCGCCGCCTGCAGCAGGGCGGCATGGTGGCGGAAGACCCCCTCCACCGTGGCCGGGTCGAGCCCTTGGAGAATGTAGCGGACGGCGGTGTGCGCGGGTGCGCGGCGCCAGTTCAGGCCGAAGGCCGCGTTCAGCCTGCGGCGATGGACGCCGATGAAGGTGACAATGCCACGATACGAGTTGCAGCCGGTCACGATGGCGAGGATGGCGAACAGCAGCACGTGGGGCAGCCCGTAGAGCTTCCCCTGCGCCCGGCGCGGATCAGGGACGTCCGCCAGCACGTCCAGCAACGGCGAAAACGCAGCCACGGCACCCTCCGACCCCGTTGCCGCCCCAAGGGTCAGACATTTGCCGGCTCGGGAATCCCCCTTGGATCAGCCGCCTCACTTCACCCCACATGTGTGGCAGGGCGGCCTCAGTGAAGGCAATGCGGCAGCGTTGAACAGCCCTGACCAGCACCCCAATTCTCCCGAAACCCGTCTCCCCCCGACCAATCGAGAGACCGGTTTCGAGCATAACTTATGGGGTACCCCGTCAAGTCAAATCGGGGAGGTTCCGGGAGACCGGGCCGAGTATCGCGGAACCGAGCGTTTATGAGGGAAGAGGGGGGATGCGCCAGATGGCGGAGGCGAAACTGTTTACCATGGGGAGGGTTGCCGTGACTTCAAATATGCAAACGTTTCCATCCGGAGAACCTAGCACGGAGATCATCTTTCGCGGTTGTACCGACATCTGGGTGGTCCCTTATGTTGGACTATTCAGCGACGCAGTTATTGATCCGGCTTGGGTAGTGTTGGAATTGCCGCGTGGTTGATCCAGTTTGGTAGGATGGATCATGTGGACATGCGCAAGCTGCCGGCGGCAGCCCAAGAGGAGCGTCGGCGGCAGGTGGTGGGACTACGCGAGAGCGGCCTGACCTACGAGGCGATCGCGGCGCAGACGGGTCTGACCCGGACGGGGGTGTTCAACATCTGCCGGCGCTTCGCGGCGGCGGGGATGGCGGGCTTGCGCAGCGGACCGCGCGGTCCGGAGCCGGGGAGCGGGCGGTTCCTGAATGCGCGGCAGGAAGCGGAGATTCGTGAACTGATCTGCCGGCACCCGCCGGACCAGCTTGGCCTGCCGTTCGCGCTGTGGAGCCGTGCGGCGGTGCGCGCCCTGATCGAGCAGCGCTGTGGGGTGCGGCTCGCGGTGCGCACCATGGGAAGCTACCTGGCGCGCTGGGGGTTCACAGCGCAGAAGCCGCTGCGGCGGGCCTATGAGCAGCGTGCAGCCGAAGTGCGCCGCTGGCTGCGGCGGGACTACCCGGCGATCGTGGCTCGGGCCAAGCGAGAGAAGGGCACGATCTTCTGGGGCGACGAGACCGGCTTGCGCGCCGATGACGTGCGCGGCCGCAGCTACGCCCCACGCGGACGAACCCCGGTGGTCCGCCCCAATCACCGGCGGGCGGGCGTAGGCCTGATCTCGGCGGTAACCAACAAGGGCGAGCTGCGCTGGATGGTGCTCGACGGCGCGATCAAGGCACCGACGCTGATCCGCTTTCTCGACCGCCTGATCCGCGATGCCGGCGGCAAGGTGTTCCTGATCTTGGACAACCTGCCCGTCCACCGTGCCCGTGCCGTGCGGGAGTGGCTGGCCGGGCGCACCGCGCAAATCGAGGTGTTCCATCTGCCCTCCTACAGCCCCGAGTTGAACCCTGACGAGTGCCTCCATGCCGACCTCAAGCAGGCCGTCACCCGTAAGCCGCCCGCCCGCAGCAAGCAGCAGCTCAAGTGCACCGTCATCAGCCACATGCGCAAGCTCTCGAAGCTGCCCGAACGCGTGCGGAGCTACTTCGGGCACCAGCCTGTCCGTTATGCTGCCTGATTCAAGATCACCCAAGCCGGATCAATAAGCTCGGCTCTGGTTGCTGCTAGCCACCACGTCTCCGGTCGGCCAAACGGAGCCATACATCCCGGATATAGCGATCATCTGGCGACCAAAGGTGCCGCACGGATCGAAAGCGGACGAAAGCCTGCGGCCGCGAACCGCAGGCAGGAACCCAGGGCGGCCATCGGCAGAGCCGCCAACGCCCCATAGTTCACGAATAGGCAAGCCGTAACGATGACGAACGGCAGGTCAATGCCGCCGCCGACTGCGACATTGACCACCAAGGCCACGGTACTGATACTCAGGCCCGCAACGATTGTGCAGAAGCATGCCTCGCCAATAGTTGCCACCGGCCGACGCAGCGACATCAGGAGGGCCAAGCCTCCTTGCAGTACGACTGCGAGCAGGACAAAAGCGTAGAACAGCTCAAGTCGGAACTGCTCGACGGCTCGCAGTTCAGGAGGTGCCAGCGTGCGCACCACGAGGCGAACAGTGATGATGAGCGCTAGGTAGGCCAGTGCCCAGTGCAACACCTGAAAACCGCGATGGCGCAGAACGGAATCTCGGAATGTTGGCAAAGTTCCGATTAGACGAGGCATCGCGGGATGCAGCCACAGCAGGCCGAGCAGCAGGAGCGTTATGGGATGCAGGTTCGTTGCGTGGAGATACTCCTTGACGAGTTGGACAATCGGGAACGGTGCGCCTGGGAGGTCGCCAACCCGCTGCGCAATCAGGTTAAAAACAGACAAGCTGAACCATATTGCTGTAAGGACGAAGGTGCCCAGCACCATGCTGGCCAGGCAGGCAGTCAGAAGGACCGGACGGGCAACGCCGGACGACAGCCACCAGTACGCCCCTGATCGCACCCAAAGAAAAAATAGGGTTAGCAGGAGAAAGGCCAGGGTGACTCCTGGATAATCAGGTGACACGCCGATGTAATCCATGAAAGAGAGTCGGAAGCCGATGATGATTCCGGCCGCGGATGACATGGCGAGCGCCATGGCAACCAGATCGGAACGGCCGCGACGGATCGAGCTGTAAGTGTCCCGCCAGATTGCCACACCAGCCAAGCCAGCCAGTGGGAACATATAAAGGGATGTTGCAACCTGGCCGCCGAGGCGGGGATCGATGCCTTGCGTCAGGAAATTCAGCACAAACGTGGCAGGCGGCGCTCCGATGCCGAATGCAAGACCGATGATGCCGGGGAGCAGTATTCCGGCCCTCAGCATTCGGTCCGGCTGCCGCAGTGCCGCTACCCGCTCGCTGGCCGAAGGGTGCAGTCGGAGCAGGTGCAGCCAGTGCGGCAGCTTTCGTCCTGGTGTTTTGATGCCGTAAGATTTTTTGGCCTGAAGTGCGGCCAGCAAGGCGCCGCCCGGGCCGTCCCAGGTATAGGCTCGGGCGTCAACATAGAATTCGCGTGACCGGATCACCGCATTGCGGGCGAGATAAATGACCGCGACGATCACGGCGAAGCGCCACGACAGGGCAGAGAAAGCGTCGAAGGATGCAGGATGATGCAAGACGCCGATAAGAAACACAGCAGGGTGTGTACCGCGCCCGGTTTCCTGGACACAAGGTTGCTGTTAAGCGGCGGTCTTCATGATGGCCTGGTACCACGCTGCTCTGGCATCGCTGGGACTGCGCAGGCCGTTCTTCTCGATCAGCCACTCGGCATTGTAGCGGGCGACGAAGTCGCGGACCGCATCACGGGCCTCGTCGATGGTCTGGTAGATTCGGCCATGCACGATCTGCTCCTTGAGGGTGCGGAAGAAGCGCTCGACGACGCCATTCGTCTCAGGCTCGCCGACGAACGCATAGCTGGGGGTCATGCCCCAGAAGCGGATCTGGTTATGGAAATGTTCGGCGAGGAACGCGCTGCCGTGGTCGTGTCGCAGCGCCACGCCGCGAGCGGCGCTGGGGCTGACGTGGCCGAAGACATTGCGGACCGCCATGCCGACGGCCTGCGCGGCGGAGTAGCGATCGCCGCGCTTGGCGACGTGCCAGCCAAGCGCTTCGGCGTTCCAGTGCTCGACGACGCCGAACAGCCAGACCTTGCCATCCTGGACGGTGATGATCTGGGTCGCATCCGTCGCCCACATCAGGTTCGGCGCCTCGGTGATGATGTGACGATCGTGCGGCGTGTCGTCGCGGATGCGGGCGCGATGCGGCGACAGCAGGGCGTTCTCGCGCATCAGCCGCAGCACCCGTTTGCGCGCGACCCGGATGCCGTCCATCACCCGCAGCCTGGCCCACACCTTGCGATGGCCCTCGCCGTGCCAGGGCGACCGGGCGAGATCGGCGCGGATCGCCACCAGCAAGGTGTCGTCCGACACCACGGGCTTTGGTCCACGGCGCCGCACCGAAACTGGCGTCGTCGTTGTATCGGCCCGGCGTCGGTCAGCATAGAAGGATGACCGCGGCACGTCCCAGATGCGGCAGACCTGGGCGATGCCGTAGCGGCGGCCGGTGGCCGGGGAAATCACCGCCGCCATCACCGCGACCTCCCGCGGGCCAAAGGGCCAGGGCGCTCGATGCGAGAGCGCAGCAGCTCGTTCTCCATGCTCAGTTCGCCGATCCGCTGCATGGCCGTGGCGAGCTCACCACTCGCCGCCTCCGTTTCGCGTTCCTTCAATGCGCCACCCAGCGCGGCTTCGGCCTTCTGCCGCCAGCGCTCGAGCTTGTAGAGCGGCACGCCGAGCTCGCGCGAGAGATCCTCGGCGGCCTCACCCCGCAGCAGGCGAAGCACCACCTCGCGCTTGCGGCTCACGCTCCAGCGTTGGCCCGGCGCCAGCGGTCCACTCGGAGCACACCCCGCCTCCGCGCCGTTGTGGCCTGTGGACAGCGCGGACGGGCTCCGCCCGCCCTCGTTGCCCACAGGCCCATCAGCCACATCATTTCGTATGATCCTGTTCATGCTGGACTTCACCATATCTGCCTCCGGTCGGACAAATCGGTGTCCAGGGAAATCGGGGGCAGCTCAAACACAGCAGGCGTGATTGTGACAAAGGTCCACCAGCTTGCTGTGGTCAGACCTGCCTTGTTAATGTCCTTGTTCCGAAAATGCGCGAGCTCATACCTGATCTTGGCATCAAAGACGTTGCGCCTGGTGAAGAACTCGAAAACCAGCCCCGCGTCGAGACAGAGATAGTGTCCAAACCAGTTGCCGAATGTGAACGCTTCGGTTCGACTACCGGAACGGATCAACACGCGCGGCGGCTGCGCGATACCTGCCTGGGTGGCAAGCGCAATGAGCGCGGACTTGAGTGGCGGCAGCAAATCCTGGTCGGCATTGTCGAGGCTCCGCAAACGCCCAATCCAGATCATCAACAGTAAACGGAGAATATGAACGGCCAGGATCACTAACGCGGTTGCAGCAAGGCACGAAACGACGAAGTAGCCTTCGCGCTGATTGAAAAACGCCACGCAACTCTGCGCTGTAGCTGTCCGTTCGAGACCTTCGATTCCCGGTGCCTGTAGCGCTGAATTCAGGCATCGCCGCAATTCCGCCTTTATGATTTCGCGTACAAATGGCAGGGTCAGGTAGCAGGGCTGTTCAACGCTGCCGCATTGCCTTCACTGAGGCCGCCCTGCCACACATGTGGGGTGAAGTGAGGCGGCTGATCCAAGGGGGATTCCCGAGCCGGCAAATGTCTGACCCTTGGGGCGGCAACGGGGTCGGAGGGTGCCGTGGCTGCGTTTTCGCCGTTGCTGGACGTGCTGGCGGACGTCCCTGATCCGCGCCGGGCGCAGGGGAAGCTCTACGGGCTGCCCCACGTGCTGCTGTTCGCCATCCTCGCCATCGTGACCGGCTGCAACTCGTATCGTGGCATTGTCACCTTCATCGGCGTCCATCGCCGCAGGCTGAACGCGGCCTTCGGCCTGAACTGGCGCCGCGCACCCGCGCGCACCGCCGTCCGCTACATTCTCCAAGGGCTCGACCCGGCCACGGTGGAGGGGGTCTTCCGCCACCATGCCGCCCTGCTGCAGGCGGCGCGCGCCACGCCTGGGCAGGGCAGCATTGCCCTGGATGGCAAGACGCTGCGCGGCAGCTTTGATAAGTTCCGCGATCGTGCCTCTGCCCAGGTGCTGAGCGCATTTGCCACCGACACCGCCTTGGTGCTCCCCTCCGCTGGCTTTCCACCTGCTACGCAGTCGGAACCTTTGCCAGCTCCGCCCACATCGACATCGCCGAGAAATCCAACGAAATCCCGGCGGCACAGATGCTGCTGGCCGAACTCGGCATCGCTCGCGGCACCATCGTCACACTCGACGCGCTGCATTGCCAAAAAAACATTTCGAGGTTGCAGCAGGAGCCAACGTCGCCCTGATCGTCGGCGTCAAGGACAACCAGCCGACCCTGCACCAGAAAATCCGGGCGGCTTCGGCCACCACAACACCACTCGGGTCTGTCCACAGCCATAACAAGGGCCGCAACCGCGACGAACGTCGCACCGTCACCGTCTTCGATCCCGCCGACACGCTGGCCGACACCGACTGGCATCCGCACGTGGCCGCCATCATCCGTGTCGAGCGCACTGTCCACACCCGCAACGCCAAGACCGGGCTGCTGCGCCACTCCGCCGAGATGGCCTTCTACGTTTCAAACACGCCGGTCACCGCCACCCGCGCCGCCGAGACAATCCGCGCGCACTGGAGGATCGAGACCACCTCGCATTACAGCCGCGACGTCACCTTGGGCGAAGACCGCTCGCGCATCCGCACCAACCCAGGCGTGTTTGCTCGCCTGCGCAGCTTCGCCTTCAACATCCTCAAGGCCAACCAGACGGACACGCTCAGCCAGGATCGCTACCGCGCCGGTCTCGCAGGCATCAAAAACGTGCTCTCACTCACCATCATTCGAAAGCGTTGAACAGCCCTGGGTCAGGTAGAGCCACGACCAGATGAATGCGAAGCTGCCGAACAATGCGGCGACCAGCGCGTAGAGTCGGAAATTCGTCTCTGGCGGGAAAAGGAATGGGTCCGGACGTTCCGGTTTGAACTGGTTGTCCATGCTGGTTCACTGACGATCAGGATGATGCGCGCGGCTGTGCGCCCGCTCGGCCACCAGCCGATAAGGCAGCAACGATTCCGTCGGCGACCCGCTGTGCCGCCACCGGATCAGGGCCGGCGTTTGCGACGGCAACCGCACGGACCCGCGATAGTTGTTCCATGGTCAATCGAATGGCGACTATGCACTTTACAAAACCAGCCGCCAAGCCTGCGGCCCGGCCCCTCGCTCTTTGAAGCCTACCGCGGCTTCTTGGGCCGCCCCTTCTTCTCCTGTCCCTTGTCGCTGCCGTCGTCACGCTTGGGTTGAGCAGTCGGAGGCGGCACGCCCAGAGCGCGGCCCATGATCTCGTCGAACTGATCCGCTGGCATCCGCATCTCGTCGGGTTCGACGGGCTTCTTGTTCATCGGTACGCATCCTTGCGGTGATCAATGTCGATGACGATAACCTCATTCGGCCGACAGACATACAGAATGCGGTAATCGCCTGAGCGGACTCTTCATACTGCGTCCATGCCGGACGTTATGCCAATCAGCTTCTTGCACCCTGGCGGATGCGGATCGGTCATGAGGCTTCGCATCTTCTTCGTGACCTGTGCCCGCAACTTGCCCGCCGGCATGGCGTCGAGAAAGGCCGCGGCCCTTGGGCCAACGAAGAACCCATAGAGGGCCATGCCGCTAGGAAAGCCATAGCTTCATCTTGTCTTCGAGCGCGTCGCCGCTCAGTACCGCAGTAGGGTCTTGCTCGATCTCAGCCAGCCTTTCCGCCGCGATCTCGGCATCAAGGGCGTCCTCCGCGATTTCAAGCGCGACTCGTTCCACCCTAAGTCCTTCCGCGATGTGCTCGCGCACACGGGCAAGGACGGCCTCTGTGTTCGGGACCGGGTAGTTGGCTATCCGTTCGGGCGTGATCTTCCGTCCGTAGTTGAAGCGCCAACGCTCTTGCCTGATCACGGCGGCGGCGACGTAGAGCAACTCGTCGGGAACCCCCTCCTTCGGTATCAGCACTAGGCAGTCATCCGTCACGCCGCACGGCCACTTCTGGACATGGGCGCGCCCGATGCTGCCCGTGCTCGGGACGGTGACGAAGGGCGGATGGATGAGATCGGGGAAGTCGAAGAAGCCATAACAGCCATTGTCGATCCCGCTTGATGAGATGACGAGAGCCTTGCCTTCCGTCAAGCCGTCTTTATTATGCAAGGACTTCTGGCCGTAGTAGATATGAAAGTAGCTTGAGATTACCGACGCACCGGGCGCGGCCATCGCGGCGCTCTTTCTATTGCGCTTGCTGGCGTGATAGTCGAAGGGCGTGAACTCGCCGCGTGTGATGGCATCATTGAGCGTGACGAGTTCAGGTGCGTGCGCCACCACGAAGGCCGCACCGTTGCGGGTGAGCGTGGCAGACGTAACTGCTCATCCCGGGGTGAGCACGGACTGGCCGCATAGCGTATCGCGAATGGCCTGATAGGCGTCGATTCCGCGGCGCTTGGCGGTGCCGACGACGGAGCGGACGGCGGCGAATAGATCAGCACCCCAGTCGGAACGGAATCCGCCGGTGACTTTGCGATACGTTGCGGTGGGACGCAGATCCCGTTCGCTCGCGTTGTTGTCGGCGGTGATCTCGGGATGGTCGAGAAAGGTGAACAGGTGCTCGCGGAACCTGGCGTATCGCTTGCGCAGCCGTTTACCGTCGCGCTGCGTCGGCGCCAGCGCGATCACAGCGTCGAGTGCCACTTCCAGCCGTCGCCGGTATTCGCGCCGCGTGCTCTCGGCCAGCGCGCGGTGCCGCCGCGCCAGCAGCACCGCGCGCAGCAGCAGCGCCTTCATGCGCGGGGCGAACACCGCATCCCCCGCCTCGATCGCATACTGGCAGTCGCGCAACTGATGCGCGAGGCAGACCTGCCAGATTTCGGCGTGCCCCTGCTGGGCGCCGTAGAGGTCGGAGACCCAGATCATCGGCCGATGCCCGTCCAGCACCGCGCCGACCACACCGGCGCCACGGCTGCCGCGGATGACGTGGATCGCGACGTCGCTGTTCTGGAACACCCAATTCCAGCGGGTCACGCCACCGACGCGCACCGAGGTCTCGTCCGATCCGATCACGCGGGCGCGGCGCAGGCGCGCGAGGATTGCGGCGACATCGGCCTCCAAACGTGGACGGGCGCGACGGAAGGCGGCGTCCAGCGCGCCCTCGCTGATCCGCAGGGCATGGAGATCCAGCATCATCCGGCTCAGCCGCTCGTAGCTGATCGCGTGGGTGAAACGCAGATACATCGCCAATGCGACGATGTTGATGCTAAACGGCGTGCCCGGTTCCAGCCCCTCCGGTAGCGCTGCCAGCGTGGTGCGACCGCAGCACTGGCAACGCCCGGCATAGCGTTCCACCCGCGTCACCACAGGGCGCACGCGGGGCAGCTCGACCTTATCGTAGCGGGCATCGAGCTTCTGGTCGGCGTCGGCGAGTGCCGACTGGCAGTATTGGCAGCGCGCCGCGCGGGCGATCACCGCCTCGTCGGGCTCGGCCGTCAATTCCCGCCCGCCGCCCCTGCGCCCCACGCTGCCCGCGCGAGGACCGCTCCGCTTCGGCTTGTCCGCCACGTTGTGCTTTAGACCCTTCGACGGCGGCACGCTGGAATTGTCCGGCGTCTTCGGCGGAAGCTGCAACTCGGCCAGCCGCTTCTCCAGTTCAGCAATCCGCGCCAGTGCCGCTTGTAATTGCGCAGCAAGCGAGAGGATGAGGGCATCCTTCTCCGCATGCGACAGCTTGCTCAGGTCAAGATCGGTGTTCACCCCAACCTTGAATCGAGTCGCCCGTTACCGCGTCAACTCCAATTTCGCCGGTCGCTCAAGACAAACTGGCGGGGGTGGGTTGAGCAGTTACTGGCAGACTGTGCGTTGATCTCATTCGTTGAAAGCGGCCTCGCGGGTATGTAGTAGCCGGCGTCCCACCCAGCCCCCTCGATCAGCGGCGACCATCCGCAGAAGCCAGGGATCGTCTTGCGGTGTCCATAGGCTTCGAGAGCCAAGGATAACTGCTCGCCTTCAGTGTGGACCCTGACATTCTTGCGCCGCCGGAACCCGTCGTTCTCGACGCGGCAAAAGAACACCTCGTGATCTGGCTTGTGCTTAATCCCCTTGGTCATCATCAGGATGACCGTGTAGGACGACGCGTAAGGGGCGAACAGCTCATCCGGCAACACGATCACGCCATCTAGGGTGTTGCTGTTGAGAACGGTGGAGTGCCAAGCGATTTGCTTGCTCATGAGCGAGCGAGGGACCACCGCCGCCATGCGCCCCCGGTGCCGCAGACCTTCAAGGGAGCGCGATATGAAACGCTCAGGAGGCGTGTCAGTCTTGGCGTGTGGAAATGGCGGGTTCGTCAGGATGATGTCCGCTTTCCCGACCGATACTCGTCCGAGGTGAAGCAGTCGCCGCGATGCACGCTGGTGGACCCGTCTCCGCGCAGAATCATGTTGGCGACGCAGAGCGCAGCCGTGACAGGTTCCTTGTCGAAACCGATGGGCGTTCCAGAACGCCTTCGCGCACGCCTGGTTGATGTCCGATAAGATGTGCGCCGGGTCTTTGCGGATGTTGCCCTTCGACTGCCAGAGGGCGAGCATGATGGCCCCGACCACGGCCGGACGAAACTCGTCCTTAATTCCCGATTCGCGCAGGAGCCGGTTGATCTCATCCGCGCGGGACGCAAGCGCTTCCGGCCGCGGAATGGATACCCGTCGGAGTTCCGTGTGGCCGTCGGGAAGCGTGAGCCGTTCGAGATCGGCTCGCGGTGGTATCCAACTGATCGGGCGGCCGTCATAGGTCACTGCCTGCCAAGAGGAGCCCACCCGCTTCGATACGCGAAGCTGGAATGCCTCGTCCGAAGTGCCAGCCAAAGCGATGGCGATGAGCCGCGAGCCGGTTTCCCAGAGCGCGTCTGCGTAGTCCTCGGCCTCGGATATAGCCTGGGCTATCTCGGAGGCGAGCGGCTTGACCTCAATGACCGCAAAGGGCTGTTGCGTGGTGCGGTCGAAAATGATGGCTTCGGGGATACCGTGCCCGCGGCCCGACTTGCTCGCATTCACGAGGGCCTGGGCAAGCTCTGGGTAGGCTCTGTATTCGTTCTGATACAGCACATCGCCGTTCGGCGGCTTTCTAAGCTCCCATCCTTGAGACACAAGGAGATCGTTCAGAAGGTGCTCTGACCGCCGTTCCGAAACGTTTTTGATCGCAAGCGCGACCATCAGGCGCCGACTCCTAGAGGCTTGGGGCGCCGCAGCATCAGGCGCTTGCCCTCCATCTTCTTGATGCCGCCCACAGCGCGAATGCCATCGGTAACATTCCGCGTGTTGTATTTGTAGTCTAGTTCGGAGAAGTAGAGGTTAGCATGCTTCTTGCTGATGTGGTGGTGCGTACCGTCGATTGACCGCTTGCTGTTCCCGAAGAAGCCCTCCACAGTGTTCGTCGTCGCCTTCCGACCCGTCTCCTCATCGTCGCGCGCATACTCTTCGGCGGAATGGTTGACGACATCGTGTGACGCAAAACCCTGACCAGCCTCCGTGTAAACCGGCGACTGATCCGTGTTCAGGTGAGCAGAAGCGTCCACGTTCTCCTTGAGCAGCTTCGTGATGCCGCCGCCAGTCACTCGCTCCACGACGTGCGAGCGAACGTCGCCGCCGCGCTCGACCAAGGGCACAATAGCCGCTTTGTTTTTGACGTAACCGCGGCCTTTGCCGCGCACCTTGCCGCCCACATAGGTCTCATCGGCCTCAACGGTGCCTTTTAGCAAGGCACGGGGATCAGCGTCTTTGATGGCGTAGCGGATGCGGTGGCAGAGGAACCAAGCCGTGCGATACGACCCGATTTCTAGCTGGCGCTGAAGCTGCAACGCGCTCACCTGCGTTTTGCTCGCGCACATCATGTAGAAGGCGATTAACCACTTGTTGAGCGGCAAGTGTGTGTCTTCCATGACGGTGCCAACCGTCACCGTGAAGGTTTGCTCACACACAGCGCACTTATAGAGACCGCCCCTGATCTTCTTGTCCTTGTTTGCAGTCACCTTGTAAACGCGCCCGGCCTCGCCGTTGCCGCAGTGCGGACACACGGGGCCGCTAGGCCAACGCAGGGCCTCGAAGTAATCTCGTGCGGCTTCCTCCGTGGAAAACCGCTGCACGACCGTCATGAGGGTCAGATCCCCTTCGGGGTTCTTGCCGCTCGCGAGGGAGGTGTGCCCGCTGCTCATAGATTCATGATAGCGAACCGAGCAGTGTCGTCAAGTGCATAATCGCCCAAGGAAAGCGTTGCTCATTCCACAACGTTCTTCCGATACGAAGGCGGTACGAGAGATGAAACCGCGCGACCGCCGGTTCAGCACGAAAGCGCCCTACGCCGACGAAACGACCGCTGGGGTCAGCGCGGCCGCGCGAGCGGAGGGATGCGCGGGGTTGCGGAAGCGCGGGTCGCCCTCGGCGGGACCGAACAGCTCGTACCGGGAGGCGAAGGTGACGGCGACCACCGGCCGCGCCTGGGGGGTGGTCAGGAACTGGCGGGCCTCGCCCTCCAGCTCCAGCCGGTCGCGCAGCCCGAGCCACTCCTGCCGGCCGATGTCGTCGACGAACATCGCCAGGATGCCGGGACGGCGGCCGCTCAGGCGCGCCGACGTCACGTTGGCCATATGCCGGCAGATCGCCAGCACCACCTCGTTCCCGCGCCCCGCCTGGGCGGCTATCGCGAACAGCCCGCCGCCGGCGGTGGTGACGGCGAGGTTGGCCTCCGGGCCGAACTCGTGCTTCAGCGACGACAGCACGCCCAGCTCGTTCGCCTGCGCGCCGGCCAGCATCAGCCGGTCCAGCGCAGCACCGCCGCCGGCCCGCGGTCGGTACGCTGGTTGCAGGCCAGCATGTGGCGGGTGCGCTCGTGCAGACGGGCGAGGCCGTCGCCCTCACGCAGGCCCTCGGGGAGGCTCACCCGCAGGACGTAGCGGCCCGGATGCGCGGCCAGCCAGGTTTGCAGGTCGGGGTCGATCCGGTCG
Source organism: uncultured Pseudomonadota bacterium (assembly GCA_963818725.1). Classification (GTDB taxonomy): domain Bacteria; phylum Pseudomonadota; class Alphaproteobacteria; order Acetobacterales; family Acetobacteraceae; genus DATFDN01. The sequence continues at coordinate 48,063 of CAWFTU010000004.1, forward strand.
GCCAGGTTGAACCAGGCTCGTCACCCGCCAGATTCCAACCGATCGAGCCGAGCCTCATCGCTACTTCGCGCGCGGTGTCCCGTCCCGTCGCATGGAGAGGAACGGAACGCGCCTCGCCTCGCCGAGGCGGTACGGGTTGTCCGGGCGGTCGGCGCCGAGCGCCTCGACCAGCCCCATCAGGCCGGCGACGATCTCGTCCGCGTGCGCCTGCACGTGGCGGACCAGGGCGACGGCGCTGTCGCGTTGCTCCGCCAGCGGCAGGTGCCACCTGGCCCGGCTGTCCTCGGTGTTGCGCAGGTTGTAGAGGTCGACGGCCTCCGACCAGTAGTGGGCGCCTCGAACCAGTCGCAGGAACCCCACAAGCGGGTGTTCCGGACTGAAGGCAACGTCCTCTGACACGGGCACAGCGTCGCCGAACCGACGCCCTGGCTGGAGACACGGAGCGTACAGGGGGCCGGGGAGCCGGGCAAGCCCTCCTGTTCACTCCAGACGGGCGGGCTCGTTCGCGAGCCGTCGTGGACGACCCGGCGGATAAATACGGGCAGACCAGAACAGGCCCAAACCATGCCCGAACCAGCTCACAGCACCGCCGAGGCGGATGTCGCAGCCCGAGACACGAGAGACGAGCGCCGCGCGCGGGCCGCCAACCTGCTCCCCAGCCTCGTGGAGCGCGTCCGCGCCGGGCTCGCCGAGGCCAGGCTTCGCCACGACGTGTTCCTCGTGGTCCCGAACAGCGGCGAGGCCCTCGTCACCTTCTGCACCGTGACGGAGCCCGACCCCGCTGACGACGAGTGGGAAGCCATCGGGGAGGTGGTGTGCCGGGCGGTCGAGGCGGTCCTCGCCATCGAGCGCGTCGTGGCGCGCGAGGTCGCGTGCGCCGCCGTTCGGCAATCGTCCTAGCCCGGACCGGGCGACATCCCCCACCACTGTGATCGGAAGGCGGGTGAGAGCCGAGATGCTTGTCAGGGCGGCTGGAGCTGGCGGACGGGTGGAACCCGGCACGCCCGATCCTCACGCGCCGCCGGCCCCCAGCCCCTGGGTCGGCCGGCGCGCGCCACCGTGACCCCGACCCGGTGCACCGCGTCCCGGGCGCCGTCGAGGGGCTGGGTCTGCCCCGCGGCGTCGGTGGCCCGGCACGACAGGACGGCCGGACCGGTGGCTGCCGGCCGCCAGGTGTGGCGCCATGACTGCCATCCCCGGCCGCGCCCGGGGGCGACGGCCGCCCTGTCCCAACTCTGCCCGCCGTTCATGCTCACCTCGACGGCATCAACGGCCACATCCGCCCAGGCCCATCCCCGCAGCTCCGTCGCGCCGGCTACGACATCCCCCGGAGCGGGGGGCGACAAAGACGCTCTTGGGCGCCAGCGCCCAGACCGGCCGCGTCCGGCCATCGGGTAGGGGATCGTTGTAGTACCGCGTCGTGAACAGCCCGCCGGCCCGGCGGTCGGCCAGGGTCAGGCGCCACAACCACTTCACCGAGTTCGTCCCGTAGAAGCCCGGCGCCACGAGGCGAACCGGTCCCCGGTGCCGGCGTGGCCCAGGATCGCGCTCATCTGGCCGGAGGTGAAGTCCAGCATCCGCCGGCCTGACGCATCGTACAGGAACGATCCCTCGGCACGCGCCGGTACGAACGGCACGAAGTTGCCGCCGTAACCCAGCATGTGGCGCCGCGCCCGCCGCGCGAATCCCGTGTCGTCCATCATCGCTCCCCTCCCCTAAAAGCGCCGCCCATTGCGCGTCTGTCAGCACGATCGGTTGTTTCCGTTGTGTCATCTTGACGCGAACTGCGGCTGTCCAGGCGCCACGCCGCAGCGACGGAGCCGATGATCAGCGCCATCCCAACCAAGCTCGATGTGCCAGGGCGCTCATCGAGCACGGCCCATCCCAGGACGACGGCGATGGCCGGGTTGACGAAGGTATAGGTCGCAACAAGCGACCCCGGCACGTGGTCGAGGAGCCAGACCTAGGCGCAATACGGTTCACTTAAGGCAAAATCCTGTTCACTTAAGTTATCGGTCGAATACCAACCAATTGAAAATGCAGCATTCGCCTTGGTTCTCCCTGCGGCACAAACAACTAAAGTGAACCGTATTGGACCTAGGCGGTGAACGCCACGACGGAGCCGGCGAGGGTCAGATACGCGAGCGCCGCCCACCAGACGATCGACACGCCACTCGGCGAGCAGCTGGCGACTTCCCCCGCCAGCGCACTGGCGGCGAGCAGGGTCGCGCCACCGCAAACGAGTTGCATCCCCGCCAGCGCGAGCGCGGATGTCGAGGCGGCATGGCGTAGAGAGACAATGGACCCGGCCGCCCGCGAGAACGCGGCCCCCAGCAACAGCGCAATCATCACCGGCTCGACCGCAACGCCGCCGCCGCTGGCCCCGCGCCATGCAATAAGCGCCACGCCAGCGAGACCCGGGACCATCGCCGCGAGGCTCCGAGCCCTCGGGCGCTGGCCGTCGGCCGGCACGACGAAGCTCAGCAAGGCGATCCAGAACGGGATCGTAGCGAGCAGGACAGCAGCCAGGCCCGACGGCACGCGCTGCTGGGCGTAGGCGAGCGCGCCGTGGCAGCCGGCGAACAGCGGGAGGCCGCTGAGGGCGGCGTGGAGCCAGGCGCCTGCTGGCGGCAGGCTTGAGGTCCGCAGCCACGAGAGGCCCAGGAGGATGACTCCCGCAGCGAAGGAGCGACCACCCATCAGCAGGAACGGCGGCACGGACCGCAGCCCCAGCGCGACGGCCAGGTAGGTTGATCCCCAGAGAACATAGACCGCTGCGAATGCGGCGACGAGCTGCGCCCGCCGGACAGGGTGGACCATGGGCGGTTTCTCCGTCTGCGCCCATTCAACCCGTTAGGGGGTTAGAAAGCCGGCGCAGCTTGATAACCCCCTAACCGGTGATAGGTTTCCCCCATGAGCAGCAGCCTGTTCCTGGGCGGTGATCGACGCATGCTGGTGCGGGGCCAGTCCGAGGGGCTCTGCCTGGAGTTCGTGAACACCGTCGCGTGGCGGAGGACGGACGCCCCGGAGGAGCGGCTCCCGTCGCCGACCGCGCTCCTGGACTGGTATGCCGGCAGCGGGAACCTGGATGCCGGGCATACCGCACAGCTAAGGGCGCGTTGGGAGGGGCGGCCCCAGGACGCGCGCGCCGCCTACCATCAGGCGTTCGCGCTGCGCGAGGCCATCTACGATGCCTTCCGGTGCACGATCTACTCGGAAGCCATCCCAGAGACGGCGCTGCGGGTCCTGAACGCGGCGTTGGCCGATGCGCCGCCGCGCAGGCTGCTGGCGCCGAGTGGGGACGCACTCGCTTGGTCGGTCGGAGCCGCCGCACCGGTCTCGCCAAACGTGCTTCTCGCGCCGATTGCGTGGTCGGCCGCCGACCTGCTGACCGGCCCGCGGGCGCATAGGGTGCGGCAGTGCGCCGACGAGCGCGGGTGCGGGTGGCTGTTCTTGGACGAGAGCCGCGCCGGCACGCGCCGCTGGTGCTCGATGGGGGACTGCGGGAACCGGGCCAAAGCCCAACGCCATTATCTCCGTGGGAAGCACTCCGCGCCAGGGCGGAACGCGGCGCAGACCCCTGCTCAGCCGAGAGAGTGTCGGCCGTTCGGAACGAGCCGTCCCAGCTCAGTGCAGATCAAAAAGGTTAACAGGGCCTTATCTCAGCCTTGACACATCCGGGCCAAGCGTTCGCCTCAGCCGCTTCCCACCCTCTTCCGGTAAGCCGTCGTGCAGCAGGCCGCGATCCCCGTAAATTCATTGGGCCGCGTGGGGCGCGCCGGCGTCGCGAACACCACACGGAGGCACGGAAACGTGAGGAATGCTGCGCCATCGCCGGATGAAGGAGCCTTGGCATTCAGAGGCAAAACGCGACGACCGGCGCTAATGCGAGCGCCGATGCAAGGGAGAGCGATGCGAACGAAATTGGCTGCTGCGTTCGCGCTGCTGCTCGCCAGCGGGTTGCTTTCGGGCTGTGTCATTGAGCCCGACTGGGGTTGGCACCATCGGCATCACGATCACTACGACCGTTATTAGACCGGTCAATGCGCGCTGGGTTGCGCGAACGGTGCCGTCCTGCCGTCACCCGCCACCAATCTGGCCTTCACATAGTCGATCAACCGCCCCTGTTGCTGCGCGTGAAGACAGTCCCGGCGATCACCGCAACCAGCGATCGTGGTGAGAGCAACATTCACTGGACCGGCAATCTGCGTGATCTTCGCGCCGAGCGCGTAGGCGCCGAACCCGTAGAAAGACGCCCAGCTCATGCCGCGGATGGCGCTGGTGACCAAGGGAGCCAACGCGCGATTTCATGGCTCGCCGCGTCAGTTATCACCAGGAGCTGGTCCAGTGTGCGGCGCGCGGTGCTCACCGCCTCCGCCGGCACATGCTGATCGCGCTCCGCCACAACAACGCCAGCAACGAGCCTTACAACCGCATGGGCTGCGTTCAGTCGGTCGCTGCACGGTCCGTATTGGCCACGCTCGTGCTGACGACCAGCAACCCAGGAGGAGGATAGCTTTCATCGGCGCGAGAACGCGATGATGTCATCAAGGCTCCCGGGCAGGTCGCCTCGCGCACATCATAGCGCTAGAGGCGGCCAACCCTGATGGCTGCTGGAGGTTCAGCGGTAATAGTGGTGACTGTGCTCCCAGCGCTCATGTCGGACGAAGCGCCGGTGCTCCCAGCGCCGGTGCGCCTCCCAGCGCTCATGGCGCCACTCCTGGCAACGCCAGTTGCAATAGCCATACTCGACCGGCCGCAGCAGGGGCGCGGTTTGCGCGGGCGGATCATTGGGAATGAACGCCGTCGGCGGGGGCGCGGCAGTCAGGCCGATGCTGAGCGCCAGAGCCAAAACGGGGATCGCCATCAAACTCCTCCTTCGATGTCCGCTGGCGGATTTGGAGCGGTTCTTGGCGCTTCCTGGGCACGATCGGGGTATTTCAAGGGCAATGCCCGTCAGGCTCTGCCGCAGGCACGCTCGGCGTCGGGCAGAGGCCGACAGTCGACTGTGTGCCCGGCGCACCCTCCTGGACGCGATGGGCGCGGCCACAGCATTGCCCTACCGATGCGCCGAGCAGTCAGAAGGCGCCGAAGTGACTATTTGGACGACGCCGCTGCTGGGTGACAAGGTCGCTCGCTTTTTGGCCAACGCAAGCCGAAGCGGCATCGCCAACACTCGTGCGGCATGGCTGATCGGGCGGGGTCACGCGCGCGATGGGCGACAAATGACGACACCGCGAGAGCTATTCGGTACGGCCACGCATGGCACCAAGTATCAGGTGTGTATGCGAGGAGTTGGTGATGACAATTCAACTCTTGGGGGCCGCTGCCGTCGTTGGTCTTCTCGGCTTCGGCTACAGCGCCCCGGTGAACGCGATTGGTTGCATCACGGGAGGCGCGGCTGGTGCAGTCGCTGGTCACATGGCGCATCACGGCGTTCTCGGTGCCGCCGGCGGTTGTATCGCCGGGCACGAATACCACAAGCACCAGGAGCACGAGAAGCAGCTTCGTTCCCAGCAAGGCGATTCATCACAGTCTCCCGGCTCTCAGCAAGACGGTCCCAAGGGGCAGAACGATTGACGCCTGAGGCGACCCAAGCGTTCAGCGGGAATCGCCATGAGCCGAGGTCAACCTCTGGAATCAACGCCATGGCGTTCACCAAAGTACGGTAGCAGCGACGGCGCACTGCCCACCGGTCGATGAGCGCGGGCGCGTCCAAGGGCACTGGCCGCCTGCGCCGGTTTCTGCGCGAGGGCACGAACCGATGCCTCGCGTGCTGCTACGACCGGCTCGGCTTCATCGTCCCGTCACTGCGGCAAAGCGCATGGATATCCTGCTTTCAGGCAGGCTCGCTCGTTACGTCTGAACGCCACCTCTAGGCGTCGGCGGTGTTGTGCGCGTCCGGGACCGGCGGGAGGTCGGCTCCGGGCAGCGCCAGCCTCGGCTGGCAGGGGATTTGGCTCAGCACCGATCCGACCCCATCCTGGACCAGGGCCGGAAGCTGCGCGATTTCGTTCACGCCGTTGCCGCCGAGGTTCCACACGGCCTGCGGATCGAGCGGCTGCGCCTGGCCGGTCTCGTCGGTGGCGCGACAGGCGAGCACGAACTCGCCGGCGCTCGCGTTCCAGCTCGCCTGCCAGTTGACCCAGGCGAAGGGGTCGCCGAGCGTGCGCTGGACTTGCGCGGCCTGCCAGGAGGCACCGCCGTCCGTGCTGAACTCCACATTGGTCACGGTGCCGTTGCCCGACCAAGCCCTGCCACGCACCGTGTAAGTGCCGGGGGCGACGAAGGCGGTGCGGCTCATCAGGTCCGGATAGCCGATCGGCATGATGGCGGAATTGACGTGCTTGCGCTGCACCGGCTTGGCCTGCGGGTCGTCCTTGACCTTCTCGTAGATGTAGACCTGCTTCTGCTGGACGCCCTGGAAGGGCTCGTCGAGCACGGTGATGGCGCGCAGCCATTTCACGCTGGCCATGCCGTACCAGCTCGGCACGATCAGGCGCAGCGGGAAGCCGTGCTCGGGCAGCAGTGGCTGACCGTTGGCGGCCCAGGCCAGCATGACCTCGTCGCGCAGCGCTTCGGCGAGGGACAAGCTGCGCTCGAAGACGTGCTCGACGCCCAGGTCGACACCGCTGTCCCAGCCGCTGAACAGCACCTCGACGGCGCCGGGATCAATGCCGGCCTGCTGGAGGAGCGGGGCGAGCGGCGTGCCGATCCACTGGTAGGTGCCGATGCATTCCTTGTCCCACGGCACATAGACGGGGCGCGGACTGAGCGATCGCCGCCCGGTTCCGGCGCACTCCATGGTGACCGCCTGCGTGAGTTCCTGCCGGCCCTGGATTTCGGCGAGGGAAACCTTCCTCGGAGTCTGCACCTTGCCGCCGATCGCGACCGTGTAGCCGTCGGCACTGAGAGCGGGGATGGCGAAGTGGTTGAGCAGGTAATGCACCCCAAGCGGGGTGATGTCGTCGCGCAAGAACTCGGGCATCATGCCGTGGCAGCGAAATGCCAGTCCCAGTTCCGCATCACTGGTGCTGCGCCAGTAGACCTGCGGCGGCGGCCGCTCCGCCGTCGGGGTATCCGGCACGTTGTTGCATGTGCTGGCGTCCTGGGCGAAAGCGCGGCGCGGCCAAGCGCCAAGGCTGGCGGCAGCGCCGAGCGCGAGGCCCCGGCGGGACAGGGTTGTCAGCATTGGACTAGCTACCTCCGGGAGTTGAAGGGCACGTGAGGCGGGCCACACACGCGTCGCTATTCAGTTTGCTCGCTTCTGCGACCGCTATCAGTCTCCAGAGGCAGGCACAATCTCGGCAACCCAGGGCGGCGGTTAAAAAGGTAAATCCGTCTCGGAAAAGACGTCGGAGGGTGCCGGATGCCCCTTTTCTTAGGAACTGAAGCTTGGGCGTCCCTCGATTTGTTCGGCGGCGTAATGGGATTCGAACCCGTATTCCCCACCTTGAGCGCCTGGCTGCCTGATCCAACTGCGTTCGGGTCGACACCTGCCACAGCAACACCCGCGACCCCTCGGGCCAATTCACGTCGGCGCCTGCCGGGCTGGATCATCAATCGGGCCACCGGCAAGGGGCGCTGACGGCACAGCTCGCACCGCAGGAGGGCCACCACGTCGGCAACGGTCCGCCCGACAATCTCGGGCTTGGCGGCCATCATCCGCAGCGGCAGGTGCGTTGTCCGGCAGGCGCATCTGACCTCCAGCCAGTGACGGCGGAGCGTTCGAATGGAGCACGCCAGAACGAGCTTCCGGTCTCCAGGCGGGCGCGGCGGGTCGGGCACGCGGGAAAACGGGCACGAGAACATAAAAGTAAAGAATAAGGAGCTCGACGGCGGTTTGACTGGCCCTACCGGCTGGCGCTGGTCCTGGACGGGCGGAAAGCCCGAAGCCGCAAACCACCGAGGTTGGCGGCGCCGTCCATCAAGGCGAGACTGAAAACGCGGGGCCGCCCCTGAGCGCCGCAATGACGCCCGCGTGCGAGGGGGACAGGCATGTTCAGCCACCTGACCATCGGCACCCACGACCTGGAGCGCGCGATCGCGTTTTACGACGCGGTGCTGAAGCCGCTCGGCATTCACCGGGTTCCGAGCAAGTTCGCCACCTGGGCCGCGTGGCAGCGTCCTGGCGAGGCAGTGAAGCTCTGGGTTGGCAAGCCGGTCAATGGACTGCCGGCGAGCTGGGGCAACGGGTGGATGGCCGCCTTCACCGCGCCCTCCCGTGCCGCTGTGGACGCCGCCCATGCGGCCGCGATGGCCGGCGGCGGATATGACGAGGGTGCGCCCGGCTTACGCCCTCACTTCGCACCCGACTATTACGGCGCCTACGTGCGCGATCCGGACGGCAACAAGCTGCATTTTGTGTGCCGTGGCGAGTAGCCGAGACCCGAGGTCATCCGGTCAAGCGCGTGCTGCGCCATCGGTTGCCGGCGCCGTTTGAACCGCCTGCATCGACGCGGCACACTGGCCCCAGCCACCCTTGGGGTTTGATGATGGGATTGCGATCTGGGCTGCGCCTCAGCGTCGAGGACCAGCCGGCGCGTGCTGACGTGGATGTGCTGCCGCTCCGCCTCGAACAGTTCAATGAGAGCCGTTGGCCCAATCATCAGGTGTGGCAGCCGCTGGCTGTCTTCGCGCGCGAGGCCCAGCAGATCGTCGGCGGCTTGGCGGGATACACGTACGCGGGCTGGCTGTTCGTGCAGTGTCTCTGGGTTTCTGATGACCTGCGGGGTCAGGAATTGAAAAACTGATGCTGGTGGTCTGATCGACGTTGCTGGTTCCCTAAGACCGCAACCAAGCGGCGCCATCGAGGGGCTGGGTTTCAAAGCGCGTATCGCCCTCGGGCAAAATGATCCACGGCTGCGCAGTGCGGGTCCAGAAGTGGACGGTTGGCCGTAGCCACGAGGTGTTGTCCAGCGTGCCCGCCCGCAGCGCGAAGACAGTTCCCGCTGGCGCGGTGCGCGGCTTCACTCCATTGCAAACCCAAGTGCCGCATTCCGCACAGACCACCGGGTCACCGTGCGCCCACTGTCGGCAGTGCGCTGGAAGGATCGCGTCTCTCCCCCAGTGAAGCGGCACGCCGCGGCGGCGGCGATGAGCGCCGAGGAAAAGGCGCTGCTGGTGAGTTTCTGACAGGCGGTGCAGTGACAGGTGTAGGCAAGGATTGGTGGCTCCGTAATCTCATAACGAATCGCCCCGCACAGACAGCCGCCGGTTTGAGGAAGCTTCATGGCCGCCTTCACCGTCTACTTGGTTAATCTGTACTAGCTAGGATTTAATCTGACAATCTGGTTTGTTTGGTGCGGGCAACCCGGGACCGGAGGACAGGAATGTCTCGCTCCGGTCGCCCAGAACCGAGGAGCCGACCATGACCAACGAACGCAAGGTAATCCGGGCCAAGGTAGGCCTGCTGGAGCTGGCCAAACAGCTCGGCAATGTGTCGCAGGCCTGCAAGATCATGGGATACTCGCGCGACAGCTTCTACCGCTTTCAGGAGCTCTACGAAAAGGGCGGCGAGATCGCGCTGGCGGAGATGACCCGGCGCAAGCCAATCCTGCGCAATCGGGTGGAGCCGGCCATCGAGCAGGCGGTCGTCGAGCTGGCCGTCGAGCAGCCGGCCTTTGGCCAAGTCCGGGTGGCCAATGAGCTGAAGAAGCGCGGCCTGACGATCTCCCCGGCCGGGGTGCGCTGTGTCTGGCAGCGCCACGACCTGGAGACCATGAAGAAGCGGCTCAAGGCACTCGAGGCCAAGAGCGCACAGGACGGCCTGGTGCTGACCGAAGCCCAGGTCGCCGCCTTGGAGCGGGCCCGGCAGGACAACGAGGCGCATGGCGAGTTCGAGAGCGAGTGTCCGGGCTACTGCCTGGCCCAGGACACCTTCTATGTCGGCACGCTCAAGGGGGTCGGGCGGATCTATCAGCAGACCTGCATCGACACCCACTCCAAGGTGGCGTTCGCCAAGCTCTACGACCGCAAGGCCCCGATCACCGCCGCCGACCTGCTGAACGACCGCGTGGTGCCGTTCTTCGACGAGCACGGGGTCAAGCTGTCCCGCGTGCTGACCGATCGCGGCACCGAGTATTGCGGCACCTCGCAGGCCCACGAATACGAGCTCTACCTGGCGATCGAGGACATCGACCACAGCCGGACCAAGGCAAAGAGTCCGCAAACCAACGGGATCTGCGAGCGCTTCCACAAAACGGTGCTGCACGAGTTCTATCAGGTCGCCTTCCGCAAGCGCATCTACAGCAGCATCGAGCAGCTACAGGCCGATCTCGATGTCTGGGTCAGCAGCTATAATGAGCAACGCCCTCATCAGGGCCGCTGGTGCTACGGCAAGACCCCGATGCAGACCTTCCTTGACACCCTCCCGCTCGCCAGGGAAAAAATGCTCAACGCCGCCTGACGTCGGTCAGACATGATCCATCCGGCACCATACAGGCCAGCTGTCCGATCAAATGTCAGCTAGTACACCAGAATGGCGCCGAGCAGCAACACTTCGGCGTGGCGCCAAGTCCGCTGCTGCAGGAACACCGGCGCAAAGGATAGCGTGACCGCGGCGAAGCGGGAGGGTAAATCCAGCATGGCGGCGTCTCTTGGCGGGGACCCGCAAGCTTACCCGCTCACCCGCTCCGCCACCCCCCGCTCTCATGGGCGCCATCCGGACCAGCCTCAAACGGCCAAAGTCGAGATCAGGCCCTGTTCTTGAACCGCCAGCTTTCGTTGCCGGTCTCGACGATGTCGCAGTGGTGGGTCAGTCGATCGAGCAGCGCGGTGGTCATCTTGGCGTCGCCCGCGAACACGCTCGGCCATTCGCCAAACGCCAAGTTGGTTGTCACGATCACAGAGGTTTGCTCGTAGGGACGACTGATCAGATGGAACAGCAGCTGGCCGCCGGAGTGGGCGAACGGCAGGTAGCCGAGTTCGTCGAGCACGACGAAGTCCTTGCGGCAAAGATACTCGGCCAGGCGGCCCTGGCGTCCGGATCGCCCCTCGGCCTCGAGCCTGTTGACCAAATCGACGACGTTGAAGAACCGGCCACGCGCACCGTCGCGGATACAGGCCCGGGCGAGCGCGATGGCGAGATGGGTTTTGCCGGTGCCGGTTCCGCCGACCAGCACGACGTTGCGCTGATTGGCGAGAAAGTTGCCGCTGGCGAGGTCGCGGACAAGGGTCTCGTTGATCGGCGTGTTGTCGAAGCGGAAGCCGTCGACATCCTTGGCCAGCGGCAGCTTGGCGATGGTGATCTGGTATCGGATCGATCTGGCGTGCTTCTCGGTGACCTCCGCGGTCAGCAGATCGCCGACGACGCGCTGCGGCTCGTGCTGGCGCTTCACCGCCGTGGAGATGATCTCGTCAAACGCAGCCCTCATGCCGTAGAGCTTCAGTTCGGACATCGTCGCCAGGATCTCGGCACGTTCCATCAAAGGCACTCCTGAGGCTGTCATAGCGGGCGCAATCGGCAGCAGGCGCGTGCCGCAGCTTCAGCGCGTTCGGGGTGATGATCGTGACCGGTGCCAACTCCGGCTCGCGGCGGCGGGCCAGGATGTTGAGAACGACATCGGCGGAGTGGACGCCCTCGCGCAGCGCCGCCAAACAGGCCGCCTCCACCGCTGGGAGCCCGTCGCTCAGCACCGCGGCGAGGATGGCGACCATCTGCCGGTCGCCGTCAGCGGACCCGGCGAGCTTGCGGCGGATCCGCTCCAGTCCGGACGGCAGAACCCAGTTCTTGAACGGCGCCCCGTTGCGCAGCGCCCCCGGCTTGCGGGCCAGAACCGGCACATAGTGCCAGGGATCAAACACCGTCTGGTCCCGCCCGAAGCAACGCCGATGCTCACCGACGAGGCGCCCGGCTTGGCGCAGCTCGATCCGCTCGGCATAGGCCCGGATCTCGACAGGCCGGCCGACGGCGTTTGCGGCGACCGAGTATTTGTTGTTGTCGAACCGCACGAGGCAGGTCTTGGACACCGAGGCGGGCACCGCGTGGAACCCGTCGAACCGCCCGGCGTAGGGAACAAGGCAGGGCCGCTCGGCCTCGAACATCTGCCAGATCGTCCGCTCCCGGATCTCGGGATGGCGATGCGCCCTGGCATGCGCGACGCACTGGTCGAGCAGCCAGGCATTCAGTTCGTCGTAGCTCTTCACCCGCAGCCGCGGCGTGAAAAACCGCTCGCGCACCAGCCCGACCTGGTTCTCGACCTGTCCCTTCTCCCAGCCCGAAGCGGGGGTGCAGGCAACCGGCTCGACCAGGTGGTGGCTGCACATCTGCAGAAAGCGGCGATTGTAGGCACGCTCGCGGCCGACGAAGACCGCGTCCACCGCGGTCCTCATGTTGTCGTAGATGCCGCGTGTGCAGGCACCTCTGAAGCAGGCGAATGCCCGATCGTGCGCGTCGAACACCATCTCCTGCGTCTCGCGCGGATGGGCCCGCACAAACAGCATCCGGCTGTGGCATAGCCGGACGTGGGCCACCCTCACCGTCACGGTCGTGCCATTGGTCAGCACGATCTCATGGCTCCAGTCGAACTGATACGCCTCGCCGGGCGCAAAGCTCAGCGGAACAAAGGTGTCCACCGATGTCGTCGCGCGGTCACGCTGCCAGCCTCGCGCATAGCGACGCACCGCGTCGTAGCCGCCCTCGTAGCCGAGCCCGCGCAGCTCCTCGAATATGCGGGTCAGCGTCAGCCGCTCGCGGTTCGGCTTCGCCTCATTCACCGCAAGCAGGCGATCGAGCTCGTCCTGACACGGCCCAATCCGCCGCATCGGCTGGTGGTCGCGCCGGTAGCGGCATTCGGTCGCCTCCGATCGCAGCACCTTCCGCACGACCTTCCGCGAGACCCGCAGCTCGCGGCAGATCGCCTTGATCGCCTTGCCTTGAACGAAATACGCCCGGCGGATCTTCGCGACCGTCTCCACGACCAACGTCCCAAACCCGGCCCCCGATCATCCCGGAAGCCACCGTGAACCCCACCGCCAGAGGGGTCCCGTTTGGACGCCGATCACCCCTCAAACAGGGTCCTTGTTCCACGCCGATCTACAGTCGCGCGTGCCAGCGGGCGAGCGGGCTGTCCGCCGGCGGGCCCAACCCGTAGTGGACAGAGCGGTTGACCATTGGGGCCGCCGCGGCATCCGCCCAGCCGAACCGGTCCCCGCCGAACCAGTCCGCGTCGCCCAGCCGTCCGGCGAGCCATTCCTGGAGCACCCGCGTCTGCCGCGCCGCCTGTGCCGTCAGCTTGTCGGCGAGTTCGCCTGTCGCGCGGCGGAACCACAGCACCTCGCCGAAGCCCCAGTTCACCGCCTCGTACCTGAGTGTCGCACACGTCCCGGGTGATCCGCGCAAAGGCCCGCGCCGCCGGGTCGCGCGGTAGCAGCGGAGGCTCGGGCCAGCGCCCCTCGATGACGGTGGACCCGAAGATGCGCGTCGGCGCGTCGATAAGGACCGGCACCTCGGCGCGTGGGTTGGCGTCCGCGAACGGGCCGCCGGTCCGCCCCGAGCCCAGGCTCTCGGGCACCTCGGCCTCGAAGGCCACGCCCTTCTCGCAAGTGCGATCTTGATCTTCTGGGCGTAGGACGAGACCGGGTGTTCGCAGAGCAGCATGGACGATCCTCCCGCGCGCGGTGACATCCACGCCCGATCACGTCCTGAACGACAAAGCAAGGTCATCCTTATCCGGGTCAGTATTCGACGGTGGAGTTGTGCCGGGCGCGACTGCACCGCCGAATTCTACGGCGGCGGGAAGCCCCGCTCTGGTGGTCGAGCCACGACTTCAGCTTCGACAACTCATGTAGATGTTCCGATATCCGACCGCCATGTTGCCGTTCGGGTTGAGGGCGATGGCCTGGCGCAAGCCCTGCTTGGTTCCCTCGGCGTGCCAGACACCAACGCCATCCTGAAAGAGCCCGGTGATCTGCGAAAACCCCTCCGCCTCCATGCGCCGGACCGCCGCGGCGGGCGTCGCGATACCGTGGCCGCTGGCCAGCGCCCGGTGTGCCTCGACATAGTCGAGATAGCTGCTGTGCCATTCGCAGTTGAGCGGATTCCGTCCCGCCCAGGCGGTCCCGCTTCCAACAGCCGTGAGTACAGCGAATACCACCGCTATCCTGCGCACTGGATCAACCTTAAAGCGTCCGTCCATCGAAGTGATGAAACTGCGAAAGTGGTGGCTCGCCTCTCTGCTTGAAGGGTCTTTCGGACACATCGGCTTGCCGGGTACACCCGCATCTTACGAACCGGCGTTGATGATCATCCGTGGAGGCGTAGGGCGGGATAGCGACAGCGTATCCCGCCTCTCACGGGCGCGCGGGCCAGCGGCGGGACGCGCTGCGCTATCCCGCCCTACTCTACCTGTCAGAGCGGCGCTCTGAGCCTTCTCCCGGCGTCTACCTCTCTGGTCCATGTGTCGCGGCGGACTGCGTCGCCCCGGCACCTTTCGGCGCATCGACCTGCATCTGCTCAGGACTGAACGCGGGGTTGTCCACGCGCTGGAACGCCTTGTCGTCGTTCCATGGCCCGACCATGTCGACCGCGCCGTTCTCGCCCTCGCCCGTCGAATCGTTGAAATACTGGTCGACCAGCCCCGGCGTCGGCGGGATCAGACCGACTTGCAGCGGCGCCTTGCCCAGGCTGTCGAGGGCCAGCATGAACGCCTTCATGTGGGTGATCTCGCGCGTCATCAGGAATTGTAGCGCGTCCTTGGTGCCCGGATCGTCGCAGAAATTGATCAGGTTCTCGTACGTGATCTTGGCGCGCGCCTCGGCAGCGATGTTGTTGCGGAAGTCCACCTCCGGCTGGCCGCTGATCTTCAGGTAGTCCGCTGTCCACGGGCTGCCCTGAGAATTATAGAGGTTCACATAGCCCCCGCAGGCGATGGCCAGAAACGGTTCCGCCAGCGCCCCGTCGCGGTTCGTCTTGATCGGCTTGAGATGCATCCGCGCCAGCGTGCCGATGACTTCGAGGTGGCTCCCCGCTTCGCTCGTTGTGGGCTTACGGGGCAGCAACTGGCGTGCGAGGGATAAGTTCCTGCCCCTCTCCGCTCACGCCTCGGCGACGCGGCGGCGGGCCGCATCCGTCCCGAGCCAGGGGTGGACCCAGGGCTGTTCAACGCTGCCGCATTGCCTTTACTGAGGCCGCCCTGCCACACATGTGGGGTGAAGTGAGGCGGCTGATCCAAGGGGGATTCCCGAGCCGGCAAATGTCTGACCCTTGGGGCGGCAACGGGGTCGGAGGGTGCCGTGGCTGCGTTTTCGCCGTTGCTGGACGTGCTGGCGGACGTCCCTGATCCGCGCCGGGCGCAGGGGAAGCTCTACGGGCTGCCCCACGTGCTGCTGTTCGCCATCCTCGCCATCGTGACCGGCTGCAACTCGTATCGTGGCATTGTCACCTTCATCGGCGTCCATCGCCGCAGGCTGAACGCGGCCTTCGGCCTGAACTGGCGCCGCGCACCCGCGCGCACCGCCGTCCGCTACATTCTCCAAGGGCTCGACCCGGCCACGGTGGAGGGGGTCTTCCGCCACCATGCCGCCCTGCTGCAGGCGGCGCGCGCCACGCCTGGGCAGGGCAGCATTGCCCTGGATGGCAAGACGCTGCGCGGCAGCTTTGATAAGTTCCGCGATCGTGCCTCTGCCCAGGTGCTGAGCGCATTTGCCACCGACACCGCCTTGGTGCTCCCCTCCGCTGGCTTTCCACCTGCTACGCAGTCGGAACCTTTGCCAGCTCCGCCCACATCGACATCGCCGAGAAATCCAACGAAATCCCGGCGGCACAGATGCTGCTGGCCGAACTCGGCATCGCTCGCGGCACCATCGTCACACTCGACGCGCTGCATTGCCAAAAAAACATTTCGAGGTTGCAGCAGGAGCCAACGTCGCCCTGATCGTCGGCGTCAAGGACAACCAGCCGACCCTGCACCAGAAAATCCGGGCGGCTTCGGCCACCACAACACCACTCGGGTCTGTCCACAGCCATAACAAGGGCCGCAACCGCGACGAACGTCGCACCGTCACCGTCTTCGATCCCGCCGACACGCTGGCCGACACCGACTGGCATCCGCACGTGGCCGCCATCATCCGTGTCGAGCGCACTGTCCACACCCGCAACGCCAAGACCGGGCTGCTGCGCCACTCCGCCGAGATGGCCTTCTACGTTTCAAACACGCCGGTCACCGCCACCCGCGCCGCCGAGACAATCCGCGCGCACTGGAGGATCGAGACCACCTCGCATTACAGCCGCGACGTCACCTTGGGCGAAGACCGCTCGCGCATCCGCACCAACCCAGGCGTGTTTGCTCGCCTGCGCAGCTTCGCCTTCAACATCCTCAAGGCCAACCAGACGGACACGCTCAGCCAGGATCGCTACCGCGCCGGTCTCGCAGGCATCAAAAACGTGCTCTCACTCACCATCATTCGAAAGCGTTGAACAGCCCTGGGGTAGGACCGCTGCTGCCGGCTTGGTTTTCAGGCCGGTGATTTCAGAACGGACTTTTCAGATGTACCGCATCACCACCACGTCGCCATTCCTTGACCCTTTCAGCTTCTCTGTCGTTGGCGGGCAGGCCACGTGCTCGCTCAGCGATCTGATGACGCTGACCGACCTCGCCTACGAGGATTTCTGGCGCGGCCTCATCCAGTAGGAGCTGCACCATGAGCTGCGGTTCGCCGACGGTGAGCCCGCCCTTGATGTCCAGAGCGCGGTCACCCTGGCCGTGCACAGCAATTGCGAGCAGCAGCGCCGCAGGTCCGCCGTTCGGTTCCTTGGGGCGCAGGCCGACCTGCTCAAGCGGATCAGCGAAGTTGCAGATCGGGAGGAGGGAGAGTGAGCATCCTCGTCAGCACCGAAGCGGCGCCGCCCACCCAGTGACATGGACATAAAAGGGCGGCAGGCCATCAATGCCGCCCTCGTGGCAGTTGCCCCTCGGGCCGTATCGGAGGCTGACTTCGTGCGCGCGCAGCTCGACGACGATGCGGAGCAGGTCACCCCAGCGACGGGCCAAGACGATAGAGGAAGGTGAACGGCAGCATGGTCCAGTTCACTGGACCAAACCTGCCGCAGTAGGCGTCGGGCCAGGGCGTCGCCCCCAATCCTTGCGTGAGCTGGCTGATGTCGATGTATGCCGGCTATCTATAAGCCACTCGTCATATCGGTGGTCGATGTAACAAGTATACCGGAGATCGTGTTCGCCACAGCGTGAAATATCTTCAAATAAATCTTAAAGGCTTCTCTACATAATACTTGAACATGTCTTGGCACGTCTGTAGATGTGTCGCCCCACAAGCTAGTTCTTCATCACCGGCGGGGATGGAGTGGAAAAAATGATTGATCATAGCCACCTCCCACCGCTGCACTCGCTCGGCAGGGCTGTTCAACGCTTTCGAATGATGGTGAGTGAGAGCACGTTTTTGATGCCTGCGAGACCGGCGCGGTAGCGATCCTGGCTGAGCGTGTCCGTCTGGTTGGCCTTGAGGATGTTGAAGGCGAAGCTGCGCAGGCGAGCAAACACGCCTGGGTTGGTGCGGATGCGCGAGCGGTCTTCGCCCAAGGTGACGTCGCGGCTGTAATGCGAGGTGGTCTCGATCCTCCAGTGCGCGCGGATTGCCTCGGCGGCGCGGGTGGCGGTGACCGGCGTGTTTGAAACGTAGAAGGCCATCTCGGCGGAGTGGCGCAGCAGCCCGGTCTTGGCGTTGCGGGTGTGGACAGTGCGCTCGACACGGATGATGGCGGCCACGTGCGGATGCCAGTCGGTGTCGGCCAGCGTGTCGGCGGGATCGAAGACGGTGACGGTGCGACGTTCGTCGCGGTTGCGGCCCTTGTTATGGCTGTGGACAGACCCGAGTGGTGTTGTGGTGGCCGAAGCCGCCCGGATTTTCTGGTGCAGGGTCGGCTGGTTGTCCTTGACGCCGACGATCAGGGCGACGTTGGCTCCTGCTGCAACCTCGAAATGTTTTTTTGGCAATGCAGCGCGTCGAGTGTGACGATGGTGCCGCGAGCGATGCCGAGTTCGGCCAGCAGCATCTGTGCCGCCGGGATTTCGTTGGATTTCTCGGCGATGTCGATGTGGGCGGAGCTGGCAAAGGTTCCGACTGCGTAGCAGGTGGAAAGCCAGCGGAGGGGAGCACCAAGGCGGTGTCGGTGGCAAATGCGCTCAGCACCTGGGCAGAGGCACGATCGCGGAACTTATCAAAGCTGCCGCGCAGCGTCTTGCCATCCAGGGCAATGCTGCCCTGCCCAGGCGTGGCGCGCGCCGCCTGCAGCAGGGCGGCATGGTGGCGGAAGACCCCCTCCACCGTGGCCGGGTCGAGCCCTTGGAGAATGTAGCGGACGGCGGTGTGCGCGGGTGCGCGGCGCCAGTTCAGGCCGAAGGCCGCGTTCAGCCTGCGGCGATGGACGCCGATGAAGGTGACGTAACTGCTCATCCCGGGGTGAGCACGGACTGGCCGCATAGCGTATCGCGAATGGCCTGATAGGCGTCGATCCCGCGGCGCTTGGCGGTGCCGACGACGGAGCGGACGGCGGCGAATAGATCAGCACCCCAGTCGGAACGGAATCCGCCGGTGACTTTGCGATACGTTGCGGTGGGACGCAGATCCCGTTCGCTCGCGTTGTTGTCGGCGGTGATCTCGGGATGGTCGAGAAAGGTGAACAGGTGCTCGCGGAACCTGGCGTATCGCTTGCGCAGCCGTTTACCGTCGCGCTGCATCGGCGCCAGCGCGATCACAGCGTCGAGTGCCACTTCCAGCCGTCGCCGGTATTCGCGCCGCGTGCTCTCGGCCAGCGCGCGGTGCCGCCGCGCCAGCAGCACCGCGCGCAGCAGCAGCGCCTTCATGCGCGGGGCGAACACCGCATCCCCCGCCTCGATCGCATACTGGCAGTCGCGCAACTGATGCGCGAGGCAGACCTGCCAGATTTCGGCGTGCCCCTGCTGGGCGCCGTAGAGGTCGGAGACCCAGATCATCGGCCGATGCCCGTCCAGCACCGCGCCGACCACACCGGCGCCACGGCTGCCGCGGATGACGTGGATCGCGACGTCGCTGTTCTGGAACACCCAATTCCAGCGGGTCACGCCACCGACGCGCACCGAGGTCTCGTCCGATCCGATCACGCGGGCGCGGCGCAGGCGCGCGAGGATTGCGGCGACATCGGCCTCCAAACGTGGACGGGCGCGACGGAAGGCGGCGTCCAGCGCGCCCTCGCTGATCCGCAGGGCATGGAGATCCAGCATCATCCGGCTCAGCCGGTAATACCGGCAAAACCCCGGGCAGCGCCCTGACCTGCGGCGTTGGCTGGGTGCGCTGACGGGAGGGCCTCCTGAAGCGAGTCCGAAATGCCACAGGCCGCCGAAGAATGCGGAGCGGATCGATTTTCCGGATTCGCACTGGTGCGGTTTTCCGATTCGACATCGGTGTGTCACCGCCGTCCGACCTCGATTCCCTGACGCCTGGCCAACTGAAGGACCTGGTCCTGCAGTTGCTGGCCGAGGTCGGCGCATTGCAGCAGACCGTTGCCGCCTTACGCGAGGAGAACGCCCGGCTGAAGGGCCTGAAAGGCCGGCCCGTCATCAAGCCCAGTGGCATGGAACAGGCCACGGCGCCGTCAGGGACGAAATCCCCCCGCGACAAGCCCCGCCGCGGCAAGGTCAGATCCCGCGTCAGCGTCGAAGACCGTGTGCTGAGCATCGCCGCACCGGCGGGGTCGCGCTTCAAGGGCTACGAAACCTACCTGGTGCAGGATGTGATCCTGGCGGTGCAGGCGATCCGCTACCGGCGCGAGCGCTGGGTCACGCCGGACGGCCAGACCCTCATCGCACCGCTGCCGGGGGGCGTCGCCGGACATTTCGGTCCCGAACTCCGTCGCTTGGTGCTGATGCTGTATCATCAGGGCCAGTCCACCCTGCCGCGCCTGGTTGCGCTGTTGCGCTCGATCGGTGTGGCAATCTCCGAACGGCAGGTGCAGCGGCTGCTGACCGAACGCCCCGATCCCTTCCTCGCCGAGAGCCGGGACGTGCTGCGCGCCGGACTTGCCAGCGCCTCCTGGATATCCGCCGACGACACCGGCGTGCGCCATAAGGTCGCCAACGCCTTCTGCACGCAGATTGGCGATGGCCGCTTCACCTTCTTTGCCACGCGCGGATCAAAAAGCCGGCTGAACTTCCTCGACCTGCTGCGCGCCGGGCATGCTGGCTTCGTGCTGAATGAGACAGCGTTCAGCTACATGCGCAACCATGCGCTGCCCGGGCCGTTGATCGCCCGGTTGGCGGCTCAGCCGGACACGGCGTTCGCCGATCAGGCAAGCTGGTCGGCGCATCTCGACCGGCTTGGCTTCACCGCCCTGACCACCTCGCCCAATCCGGTGCTGCTCGCCACCGAAGGCGCGATCTGGGGCAGCGTCGCGGCGCACGGCTTCCTGCGCGGCACTGTGGTGCTGAGCGATGACGCCGGTCAGTTCGCCGTCGGCGATCACGCGCTCTGCTGGGTCCATGCCGAGCGACTGGTGCACAAGCTCGACACCTTCACCGACACCCAACATGCGGCGCAGCAGCGCATGCGCGCGCTGACCTGGGACCATTACGCCGACCTCAGAGCCTATCGCGCCAATCCCGCAGCACGCCGCCGGCGGACGCTGCGGGCGCGGTTCGATCGCATCTTCCACCGCCGCACCGGCTTCGCCACGCTGGATCGGCTGCTGGCGCGGCTGCGGGCCAACAAGCCGGAACTGCTGAAGGTGCTGGATCGGCCCGAGGTGCCACTGCACACCAATGGCTCCGAGAACGACATCCGCTGCCAGGTCACGCGCCGCAAGGTCAGCGCCGGGACACGCAGCCATCGGGGCCGCGACTGCCGCGATGCATTCCTTGGCTTGGCCAAGACATGTGCCAAACAGGGCATTGCATTCTGGGATTATCTTGGCAGCCGGTTGAACGTGCCGGGCGGCGCCGCCATTCCGCCCCTGCCGGACCTGATCCGCTGTCGTGGACAGCCAGCCTGACGCTGATCCCGGCCCAGGGTTTTGCCGGTATTACCTCAGCCGCTCGTAGCTGATCGCGTGGGTGAAACGCAGATACATCGCCAATGCGACGATGTTGATGCTAAACCGAAGTTTTCATTGACCCTGCCCTGATCCGCTAGAGTTTCCTTCTGTTTTCTGGGTTACTGGCGGGCTGGATGTGTCCATACACGGGGCTTGCGTCGGCGCGACCTGGCGTGATTCGGTTCGGCCATGTTCATCGACATCGTGCCGAATGGTCGATCTGCGCCGGCAGTGCTGTTGCGCGAAAGCTATCGCGAGGGTCGCACGGTCAAGAAACGCACCTTGGCCAATCTGGGCCAATTGCCAGCCTTGGTGATTGATGGACTGCGGGTGCTCCTGCAGGGCGGCACGGCGATCGCACGACCGGGCGAGGTATTCGAGATCCAGCGCGCCTTGCCGCATGGCCATGTCGCCGCTGTGCTCGGCACGATGCGCAAGCTCGATCTGCCGCGGCTGCTCAGCCGCACGCCGTCGCGCGAGCGCGATCTGGCGCTGGCCATGATTGCCAGCCGGATCATCGCCCCTGGCTCCAAACTGGCGACCCTGCGGAGGCTGTTGCCGGAGACGGCGAGTTCCAGTCTGGGCCGGGTCCTCGACCTCGGTGCCATCGAGGAACGCGAGATCTATGCGGCGCTGGATTGGCTCGGCGGGGAGCAGATGCGCATCGAGCGGAGCCTGGCACGGCGCCACCTGAAAGACGGCACGCTGGTGCTCTACGATGTGAGCTCGTCGTATCTGGAAGGCCGGCACTGTGCGCTTGCCCAGCACGGCTATAGCCGGGATCGTCGGCCCGATCGGCTGCAGATCGTCTACGGCCTGCTGTGCGACCGCGACGGCTGCCCGATCGCTATCGAGGTGTTCGCAGGCGATACCGGCGATCCCACCACCTTGTCCGCACAGGTCGAGAAGCTGAAGCGCCGGTTCGGGCTCAGGCACTTGGTGCTGGTCGGCGACCGCGGCATGATTACCGCCGCGCGCATCCGTGATGACCTCAAGCCGGCTGGCCTCGATTGGATCACCACCCTGCGCGCGCCGCAGATCCAGGCGCTGGCCGAGAGCGGACCCCTGCAGTTGTCGCTGTTTGACCAACGCGACTTGGCCGAGATCACTGCCCCTGACTATCCGGGCGAGCGGCTGATCGTGTGCCGCAATCCGGATCTCGCGCGCGAGCGGGCGCGCAAGCGCGCGGAGCTGTTGGCCGCCACCGAGCGCGATCTGTCGCGGATCGCCGCCCAGGTGCGGCGGCGGCACGCGCCCTTGCGCGGCCAAGCCGCCATCGGGCTTGCGGTCGGTGCGGTGATCGATCATCACAAAATGGGCAAGCACTTCGCGCTGACCATCACCGCCGACAGCTTCACGTATCACCGCCAGCCCGAGAGCATCGACCGCGAGGCGCGGCTCGACGGCCTCTATGTCATCCGCACCAGCCTGCCGGCAGCGTCGATGGGTGCCGCGGATACTGTCCGGGCCTACAAGGACCTGGCCCGGGTGGAGCGGGCATTTCGCTCACTGAAATCGGTCGATCTGCGGATCCGTCCCATCCATCACTGGATCGAGCCGCGGGTCCGGGCGCACGTGTTCCTGTGCATGCTCGCCTACTACGTCGAGTGGCATCTGCGCGCGGCCTGGGCACCGATCCTGTTTCATGAGCACGACCGGGACGCTGCCCAACAGGAGCGCGCCTCGCCAGTCGCTGCGGCCGACATCTCCGAGGCCGCCAAGCGCAAGCGCGGCCGCCGGCGCAGCGATGACGGCCTGCCGGTCACCAGCTTCGGCGACTTGCTGGCCCACCTCGCCACCCTGACGCTTAACGTGGTCGCGCCACCCGAGGCACCGAATGCCTCATTCGTGCTCGCCGCCAAACCCACGCCGCTCCAGAGCAAGGCCTTCGAACTGATCGGCGCACCCTTGCCGCGTGTCCAGTAACCAGCCAGGGTCATTACGAAAATCCCCAGACTGCAGCACAGGTTCTTCCACCCGACAGTGCAAACTTCGGGCTAAACGGCGTGCCCGGTTCCAGCCCCTCCGGTAGCGCTGCCAGCGTGGTGCGACCGCAGCACTGGCAACGCCCGGCATAGCGTTCCACCCGCGTCACCACAGGGCGCACGCGGGGCAGCTCGACCTTATCGTAGCGGGCATCGAGCTTCTGGTCGGCGTCGGCGAGTGCCGACTGGCAGTATTGGCAGCGCGCCGCGCGGGCGATCACCGCCTCGTCGGGCTCGGCCGTCAATTCCCGCCCGCCGCCCCTGCGCCCCACGCTGCCCGCGCGAGGACCGCTCCGCTTCGGCTTGTCCGCCACGTTGTGCTTTAGACCCTTCGACGGCGGCACGCTGGAATTGTCCGGCGTCTTCGGCGGAAGCTGCAACTCGGCCAGCCGCTTCTCCAGTTCAGCAATCCGCGCCAGTGCCGCTTGTAATTGCGCAGCAAGCGAGAGGATGAGGGCATCCTTCTCCGCATGCGACAGCTTGCTCAGGTCAAGATCGGTGTTCACCCCAACCTTGAATTGAGTCGCCCGTTACCGCGTCAACTCCAATTTCGCCGGTCGCTCAAGACAAACTGGCGAGGGTGGGTTGAGCAGTTACAAGGTGACAATGCCACGATACGAGTTGCAGCCGGTCACGATGGCGAGGATGGCGAACAGCAGCACGTGGGGCAGCCCGTAGAGCTTCCCCTGCGCCCGGCGCGGATCAGGGACGTCCGCCAGCACGTCCAGCAACGGCGAAAACGCAGCCACGGCACCCTCCGACCCCGTTGCCGCCCCAAGGGTCAGACATTTGCCGGCTCGGGAATCCCCCTTGGATCAGCCGCCTCACTTCACCCCACATGTGTGGCAGGGCGGCCTCAGTGAAGGCAATACGGCAGCGTTGAACAGCCCTGTATCTGAGCCTGACGAGATTGAGGTTGTCAGAAGAACAATGATGGGCCTCGCCTACATTGCCCGATACGCGGCTGATGCTGCGGAGAGCTATGGGCGGCGCAAGAAAAAACCCAAGTCTTTGTTGCCTCGCCAGACGTTCTTCCAAGAATTATGCGGCATCTACGAATTTGCATTCGGGCGCGAACCGTCGCCATGGACTGGCAGAGCTGACGATAAAGAGACGGGGGACCAACGATCCGCTTCTGCCAATCCATCGCGCGACGACTGCTGAACTTCAGCCCGGAGGACTTCGACCCGGAGCCTGAGATGGATCGTGCCCGCTTCGCGGAGCTGCGCAAAGCGCAACAAACCTGGATGACCAGCGCCGAAAGCGTGGCCACGGCCATTCGCGACGCGAAGGCGTGGCAACCCGGGAAGCGCATGTGGCGCCGCGACCGCGACGGCAAGCGCGACAAAGATATGCGTGCTGCAAAGTAACCTTGGCGGCCCTAGGTGGCCACGCTCCTGCCAGGCGCCATCCTCAGTCCGCACGACCCACCCCGGGTCACGAAAGGACAAGGATGCGCAATAACCCTGACATCGCGTCGATGAAGTCGGTTGCCGGTCTTGGCACCGCAACATGTTCTGTTTCAGAACATTTACTTCGGGCACCGTATTTTGTCGCACCCGAGGTGACCGCATTCCGTCAAGGGGAAGGCAGTCACCCGGACCGCGTGCTGAACAAAAAGGAAACTGCGGCACTGTTCGGCGTGTCCGAGCGAACCGTCGATCGTATCTCTCAGCGCAACGGTGGTCTGAGAAAGATTCAGCTATCACCTGGCCGTGTTGGTTTCCGCCAAAGCGATGTGCAGGCCTGGCTTCAAACCCGCTGCGCCGCCTGACAAAAACGCCGGCCCGTGAGTGAGCCGGCGACAGTTCGGCAAGTATTGGTAAAGTCAAAATAGCCGATCTGCACCTGCAGCGCCACGGCCGGCGTGCTCGAAAGGAGCACGTAACGTGCAAGTGATAGTTCTCGATTTCCGCCCGGTGGAGCGCAACTCGCTCCTCGGTTTCCTCAGCCTTCTGCTTCCCGACGCAGGCTTGGTGGTCCACGACGTTGCGATTCACCAGCGCGACGGTCGCGCCTGGATCACCTTGCCCGGGCGCCTGATGACCGGGCGCGATGGCCTGCCAATGCGTGACGGGTTCGGCAAGCCGCAGTTCGCGCCCATCATTACATTCGTGTCACGCGGCTGTCAGGACGCCTTCAATGACGCGGTGCTGGCGGCCCTGCGCCTGCGGCATCCGGAAGCGCTGCGGGAGGGCGGCCGGTGATGGACGCGATACCAACTGATCCGCTGCACCAAGTCGCTACCCGCTTATCGGCCAATCGACCCGCTCTTGTACTTTGCAGCAGGGAAGCGCAAAGTCGCTCTGAACGCGGCGTCTCGGAGCAGAACGGTGCGGGCAATCATGAAGGGGCTGACGGACGTTGAGTTCGAACGACTCTACGGGACGGAGGGTCAGTGTCTGGCGGCGTTGGTGGCGGCGCGCCAACGTGAAGGAATGCCTTGCCCGCGCTGCGCCAATCTGAAGAGCTATGTCTACGGCCGCCGTGTCGGCTGCACGCGCTGCGGCCGACGTTGGTCGGTCACCGCGGGCACCGTGATGGCGGACACCAAGCTGTCTCTGACCACTTGGTTCCGCGCCATGCACCTGATGAGCAGCACCAAACAGGCGATCTCGGCGGTCGAGCTCGGCCGCAGGCTGGGCCTGGGCTATGAGACGGCCTGGTATCTGCACAAGCGGCTCCGCCACGCCATGACCGAGCGGACGGAGCGCTATTCGCTCGGGGGCGCGAGCGACGACGATGCCGCGCCGCCGGTAGTGGAGGCGGATGACGTGTGTCTGGGAGGTGAAAGGAACCAAGGCAGCGGAACCGAAGGCAAGACCTGCGTCATCGTCGCCTGCGAGCGGCATGCGGACGGGCGCATGGGCCATGTCGCGATGCGCGCGGTCAGCGCCTTCTCCAGCGAGGCGGTGGCCGCGTTCCGCGATGCCCACATCGCCGCCGGCGCGACTGTGCACACGGACGGCTTGCGGGCGTTCAACGCCTTCGGTGAAGCCGGGCGGACGCATGTCGCCACCGTCACCGGCGGCGGGCGTCCGGAGCGCGAGCGCAGCGCCCCGTTCTTCACCGTCAACACCCTGGTCGCCAATCTCAGTACCGCGCTCAAGGCCACCCACAAGCGGCTCTCCCCCAAGCATCTGCCCGACTATCTCGGCGCCTTCTGCTGGACCACCAACCGGCGCCGCAACATGCGAGGCATGGTCAACGCGCTTTGCCGTGCCGTCGCTGCGTCGTCCCGTCTGACCCACAAAGGCGTCTACCCGTGACGGGTCGATTGGCCGATAAGCGGGTAGTCGCTACCCTGCGTGCCGGGCTGTGGAGCGCCGGCTTCCGTGCGGTGCCGGTCCGCACCTCCGACAAACGCCCGAAGGGGGCGGGGTGGCAGGAGCGCGCCCGCCGCGACCCGCCCGAGGCCGCCGAGGCCCTGCCGGAGTTGGACGCGCTCAGCACGGGTATCCTCTGCGACGGCCTCCGGGCAGTCGACGTCGACGTGGATGATCCCGACACCGTGTCCCCGCTGCGCGCCCTCGCGGTAGAGACCCTGGGCACGGCGCTCGTGCGCCTGAGGGACAACTCGCCGCGCGTGCTGCTGCTCTACCGGGCGACCGAGGGCGAGCCGCCGAAGCGCAGCGTCAGCGGCACGCGCGGCAAGGTGGAGATACTGGGCCACGGGCAGCAGTTTGTCGCGTTCGGCACGCACCCGAGCGGCGCTGCCCTACGCTGGGACCCCGAGGCACCGGGCGAATTCACCCGCGACAGCCTGACGGCCGTCACTGAGGCACAGGTCACCGCCTTCCTCGCAGCCGCAGCCCCCATCATCGGCGCCGAAGCGCCCCAGGCGGATGCATCGTCCGCGTCCAATTCGCTGGTGCGCACGCCTTCCGCGCGCGGCCCCTCGGCCGAACCGCAGGATGTGGCGGCGGCGCTCGCAGTGATCCCGAACGACGGGCCGCCGGACTGGGAACACTGGAACAAAGTGGGCATGGCGACCTGGCGTGCCACGGGGAGCAGTCTGGCGGGTTTCGCCGCCTGGTGCGCCTGGTCGGAGAAGAACTTGGCGCACGACCCCCGTGCGTGCCAGGAGCGGTGGCCGAACTACGCCAAGTCGCCCCCGACCGATATCGGCGCCGGCACGCTGTTCTACCTGGCGGCCCAGGCGCGGCCCGGCTGGACCAAGCCGAGTGTACAGGTGATGCGGGCACACGAGGTGTCGGAGGCGTACGAGGGGGAGCCGTACGGAGGGGGCCCGGCACTGGCGGGTGGCGGCGAGCCACCGTCGTTGGCGGTGCTCCACCGCACCAGCCAGCCCGCGCCCACCCTGCCGCTCGGCGCCCTCGGCCCGTTCTGGGGACCCTGGGTCGCGCAGGCGGCGGAGGGCACGAACGCCCCGCCCGACTACGTGGCGCTGCCGCTGCTCGCCACCGCCTCCGCCCTGATCGGCAACGCGCGCTGGGGGCAGGCCTGGCCCGGCTGGAGCGAGCCGCCCGTGCTCTGGTGCGCCAGCGTCGGCAATCCGTCGTCCGGGAAGTCGCCAGGCGCCGCCCCGGTCGTCCGGGACGCGTTGCGTCAGGTGGAGGCGCTCATCTCTCATACCAACTCCGTCTGATCAGCTCGGCTGAACCGGCTTGGGCCACCAATGGAAGCTGGTGTGCGGGCGTATGGCGGCCGGGTCGAGGCGGCGGCGGCGCTCGGCGCCGGCGGCGTCGAGGTCATCGAGGGTTGCGAAGTGCCGGTTGATGACCGGCTCGTCCACCAGCGGCCAGAGTCGCTCGGCGGGCTGGAGCTCGGGTGAGTACGGCGGCAGGAACACCAGCGTGATGCCGTCGGGGACGGCCAGGCCCTTGGGGCCGTGCCAGCCGGCGTTGTCCAGCACCAGTAGGATGTGGCGCGCGCGCCCAGCCCCGGTCTCGCGCGCGAAGGCGGCGAGCAGGGCCTCGAACAGCCGCTTGCTCAGGCCGGTGGACAGGAACCAGACTGCCTCGCCGCTGGTCGGCTGCACGAAGGCCGTGACGTGCAGCCACTTGTAGCGGTGGTGGCCGAGGGCGATGGGCCGCGCGCCGACTGGGGCCCACACACGGCGGCGGACCGGCTTCAGGCCGAGGCGGTGCTCGTCCTCGGCCCAGACCTCGACCGGCCGGTCGGGGTGCGCGGCCTTGGCCCGTGCGACCGCCGCCTCGAGCCCCCCCTGAACTCGGCTTGCTGCTCGGGCGTGGCTGCGCGCGGGTGCCGCGGGCGCGGTGCCTGGATCGACCACCGGACCCGCTTCAGCGCCTCCCAGCCGCGCTGCGGGTGCACCCGCTCCACCCCGAGGTGGCGCGCCATCCAGACCGCGACCTTGGGGCCGGTCCAGCGCCCGCCGTCCTCGGGGGGTGCCCTCAGGCGCTCGGACAGTGCGGCCAGCAGCGCAGGCGTCAGCACGCTGGCTGCGCGTCCGTTGCGCCGTCGCTGGTCGCCCAAGGCGTCAGGGCCGTGCGCGTTGTAGCGTGCGGCCAACTCCTCCACCCAGCGCGGCACGAACGCCAGCACGCTGGCGACGTCCAGCACCGTCCGCCCCTGGGCCAATAGCCAGATCGCCTGGATGTGCCGCGCCGCGGTCGCGTCTCGGGCTGCCCGATAGAGCCGCTCCAGTTCCCCCACAGGCAGGTGCTCGACAATGTGCGCCACGGCTTTGCCCCCTCGCCAGAGCCGTCAGCCTACTCCAGTTCACAGGCACCGATCACGCGGATTTCGTATCACGCCTACCCGGAGGAGAGAAAGTGCTGGAACGAGCGGGCAAGCGTCGGGCGGGCGGCGCTCAAGCACTGGGAGAAGCAGGTCACCGCCGCCCTGGAGAAGGGCAGGCCGGTGCCGCCGAAGCCCGAGCTGGCGACGATCCCCCCCGAGCCGGTCCGCCCGCGCGTCAGCGTGTCGGACATCACGGTCGAGAAGCTGGCCGAGATCATCGGAGGCCTGCCCAAGGGCGTGCTCTACCGGCGCGACGAGCTGGCCGGCTGGCTGCTGAACATGGGGCGGTACAGCGCGGGCACGGATCGGCCATTCTGGCTAGAGGCGTACGTGGGTGGGCCGCACCAGGTCGACCGCAAGAGCCGTCCTGATCCGGTCCTCATCCCGCACCTGAGCGTCCCCGTGTTCGGCACGATCCAGCCTGACCGGCTCGCGGACGTGCTGAGCGGGGCCGACGACGGGCTGGCGGCCCGGTTCCTGTGGGCCTGGCCGGAGCCCCGCGGCTTCGCGCGCCCGACCGGCAGCGCCGACACAGAGGGGGCGGCGCGGGCACTGGGCCGGCTTGCCGCCCTCGGCATGGCCGAGGACGCGGAGGGCTGCCCCTGCCCCGCTTACGTCCCCCTGGCGGCGGAGGCGGTGCCGGCATTGGAGGCGTTCAGCCGCGAGACGCAGGCCCAAGAGGCGGTGGCCCACGGGCTGATGAAATCCGCGTTGGGCAAGGCCCGCGGGCAGGCGCTGCGGCTGGCGCTGGTGCTGGAGCACCTGTGGTGGTGCGCAGGAACAGGGGCCGATCCCAAGGGGATCTCGGCGCCGGCCATGCAAGCCGCCTGTGGACTGATGGACGGGTACTTCCTCCCGATGGCCCGGCGGGTGCTGGGCGACGCCTCCATCCCGCAGGAGGAGCGCAACGCCCGCACCCTGGCGACCTGGATCACGCAGACCCGGCCGGCACTGGTGAACGTCTCCCTGATCCGCGACGACACGCGCCTGCCCGGCCTGCGGGAGACGGAGCCGGTGAAGGCGGCGTGCCGCTACCTGAGCGACGCGCGCTGGTTGGTCGCGCCCGATCAGACCGGCAAGCCGGGGCGGCCGCGTGGCGACTACCGGGTGAACCCGCAGCTTTGGGAGGTGCTGGGGTAAACCGCTGGCTACCCTCCGCCGAGACGCAGCGCTGCCCAGGTGGCGCCTCGGCAGGACAACTCACCAGCCTTCCCAGGTCATCATCCCTGTCCTGAAAAAGTCGAAAAAGGCCAAAACTCCCTACACGGCCGGGACTCCTGGAATCAGCGTAGGAAACGCCAGAGTTCCGGAAGGCGGTGCCCCGACACTCCGGCCGAGAATTTCGGTACCGTTAGGGTCTTGACGGTACCCGAGTGGGTTTTCGCCTTTTTCGGGGTTTTCGGGACAGGGGAATCCGAAAAAGCACAGGCGTAGCCCTTGTCGACCGGGCCTATCTGGCCTGCCGGCCGGTGCTGAACGGTCCCGACGAACGGGTGGCGTTCCAGTCGGCACCGACAGTAGCGAATGGTCACCAACAGCAATCGCGCCCTGTGGGCCGCCCAGGGCGAGGCCGACATCCGCACCATCGTCGACACCGCCCGCCTCAAACCGGGCACCAGCGTCTTCGGCGCCATCCCGCAAATAGTCGCCAATCGGGTGAGGCAACACCTCACCATGGACAACCATTTCAAGTGAGGCGATGCGGGCGATCCTCCGATCCGATAGCCACCTCCGCCCACACCGCCGCGATGTTCGAATTTCCGCCACGCCCGACGACGCTACCCTGCAATTACGGCCCTAGCAGTGCTGTTACGAAACCGAACGCGCGCCCCTGCCAAGTTGACAATCTCCATGCGTGGGTGAGGAGTCTGGGCAATGTGGCGGTTCATTTTACCCGGGACCGGGGTGGTCGGACTAACGCTGCTGCTGCTAGCCGGTTCCCTCGCGTCTTGGTCATTCGGCGATGGAAGGCCACCGACGAACCAAAGCGCACGGCCCGTTGCAGGCTCTGCCATGCCGGCTCCGGTGAAACCAGTGCCCTCTGCCGATGTATCCGAACGGCCGACGCTGTCGACCGTCGCCTCCGAAGAGGATGCCCTGCGGCGCGCTCTGGCAGCGTTGGCCTCAGTCCAACCGGCCTCTCCCTCGAACGCTTCCGCCGGGGCCCCCCTCCCATCGGTCGCCCCTCTGTTGACAGAAAGCTCATCGGGCGCAACTACACCGGTTACTGTCCCACTGGCACCCTCTCCTTCAGCACCCAGTATGTCCAAGATTATTTCGCATCATACTACAAAGCCGCCTAAAGACGCAGAAGGTGTAGATACTTCGACAGAAGACCTCAACCAGCAGAGCCTTGATGCCGCGCGGAAAAGCTCATCGGACGCAACTACCCCGGTCACTGTTCCACTGACGCCATTTCCTCCAGCGCCCGGTACGTCCACCGCGACCACTTTGCGCCCTGCTAAGAAGTTGCTCAACGAAGTGGAGGACGCAGGTACGTCGACAGAAGACCTCAACCAGCAGAGCCTTGACGCGGCGCAGGTAGGCCGGGTTTTCATTTCCAGGACTGTGCCGCATAAGTCAGAGAGCCAGGCGCAATAACCTTATTGAGACGGCTCGGGTGCAGTTGAAAGGTCCATAGCCACGAATAGGGCAGTGAACCCTGTCCGGGTTGCGGCACAGTTCAAGACCACCCGAGCCGTCTCAATAACCCTGTCTGGTTCGGGTGATGCGGGCCTTCCGGCTCAAAATGCTTCGATATCCGACTATCATGCGGTGCGCTGGCTGTGAAGGAACTGATCCCGCGTCGGTGCAGTCGGGGCCGCCTGCCCCTCACCACTGCTCGGTCGGCGATCTCGACAAGCTGCGCCTGGCCAGCTTTCAATTACCCACATCTTGATACGGCATTGGCGAGCGTCGCTCCGAGCTCGATGTCGGTCAGTCGTGACAGGCCGCGCCACATCACGGTGTTGCCGGGCGGTGGATCCTTGCCACGCGGGAGATAGCCGCCGAGCAGGGCGACCTTGGTCAGGTAAATGGGCAGCGTTCGCGCACGGGTCCGAGCGTGCTCTCTGTCCGGTACAAGACGGTCCAGGAGCGCCATCTCCGTGCGAGTGAGGGAAGCGTGGCGGCGCCGTTCGGCGCGAGGCGGCGTACCATCGTCATCCAGAACACCCGCCAGCTGAGGATGCAGAACACCGCGATCAGCCGCACCAGGCGCTCAGCCGTTCGCAGCCGCGCCTCCTCGACGCGGCACCCCGATTTCAGGATCTTGTGGAACAGCTCGATCTTCCACCGCTGAGAATACCAGTGCAGCTTCTCCACCGCCGCCGCGCGGCTGCTGACGGGCAGATCGGCGATCAGCCTCCAGTCGATGGCTGGTCGGCCAATCGGGCTGCCGCGCTCCCGGGCGTGGATGAGCGTGAGGTCAAGCGCAGGGTAACGTGTCTGCTTGCCGATCGGTGGCAGCACATGGCGGCGGCGGTAGCGGAGCTCGACGGATGCCGTTCCAATCCGCCCCTTGGTGTCGCGAACCTCGACCCGGTGCACGCCGCGCACGCGCGTCTCGGCCATCTCGTCAGCCATCGTGTGCCCGCCGTCGCCCGCCAGGCGGTCGTTGCAGCTTCTGACGAGGAAGTGGGTGCCGAGCTCCCGGGCCATGCAGAACAGCTCGTAGATGTCGCTTTCGCGATCGCCGACATGGACGCATCGCGCCGGCGTGCCGAGCCGGTCTGTGGATCGGCGCATGTTCTCGAGCCAGCGGACGCTTTCCTTGCCCTCGATCGGCAGCCAGGTCAGGTTGACCTTGCGCTTGAGCGCGGCGGTGCCCTTGAACTTGCGCCGCGACCAGACCTTGACCGCCGACAGCCCCAAGGGCAGCCCGTCCGTCGTGACCGCGAGCGAGGCGTGCATGAGCAACCCGCACACCGTATGCGACCGCACGCGCCCGGCCTTGTCCCGTCCGCTGTGGCTTTGCTATCGAATCCTGGCCCAGAGTGCTGGCGAATTTTGGCCCAGCATCCGTCCCTCAAACCTAGGGTCGTCCCGGATATGCCGGGGGGCTTGGTGTGGACTGGAAAGCCAAGGTGGAATTGTTTGAGCAGCTGCGGCGCGAGTATGAGTTCGGGATCGGCACGGTGGTCGGTGTGGCCGCCAAGTTCGGCGTTCACCGTCGGATGGTGCGGCAGGCGATCGCGGGTGCGGTGCCTCCGGCCCATCGCTATCCCGATCGGGCGAAGCCCAAACTGGAGGCTGTCGTGGGGTTCATTGACGCCGTGCTGGACGAGGATCGGCGTGCTCCTCGTAAGCAGCGGCATACGGCAAGGCGCATTCACCGGCGGATCGTGCGGGAGTTTCCGGACGCCGTGGTGGCTGAGTCGACGGTGCGCAACCATGTCCGGGCACGCCGCCGCGCGCTGGGCCTGATCCGGCGCGAGACATTCGTGCCGCAGAGTTATGGCTGGGGCCAGGAGGCTCAGGTCGACTGGTATGAGGCGTCGGTCGATCTAGCCGGCGAGCGGACCAGGGTGCAGGTATTCGCGATGCGCTCGATGGCCAGCGGGGCGGCATTCCACCGCGCCTATCTGCACGCCACGCAGCAGGCGTTCCTGGAGGCCCACGAGCACGCCTTCGACTACTTCGGCGGTGTGTTCAGGCTGCTACGCTACGACAACCTGGCGAGTGCGGTTCGCAAGATCTTGCAGGGCTACCGGCGAGAGGAGACGGCCCGGTTCATCGCGTTTCGCTCGCACTGGCGGTTTGCCGCGGAGTTCTGCACGCCCGGCGAAGGCCACGAGAAAGGCGGCGTTGAGGGGGAGGTTGGCTACTTCCGGCGCAACCATCTGGTCCCGGTGCCAAGCGTGGCGAATATCGACGCGTTGAACGCCGTGCTGCTGGCAGGGTGCCGTGCCGACGAGGCGCGGGTGCTGCACGGTCACGTGGAGCCGGTCGGCGCGGCCATGGCAGCGGAGCGCGACCACCTGCTGCCACGCGCGACAGAACGGTTCGATCTGGCTGACGTCACGTTTCCCCTGGTCGATAAACAGGGGTGCGTCACGGTCAAGACCAACCTGTATTCGGTCCCGGTTAAGGCCGGTATCCGGGTGGAGGCCCGTGTTCACCCGCTGCACGTCGAGGTCTGGCATGACGGCCGCCGCGTCGCGCGTCATGAGCGATGCCACAGCCGGCGCCAGCAGGTGCTCGATCTCGAGCATTACCTGGACGTGCTCGGCCACAAGCCCGGCGCATTGGCCGGTTCGAAACCGCTGGAGCAGTGGCGGCAGGCCGGTCGCTGGCCCGCTGGTTATGATGAACTGTGGGACCGGCTGCGCGCCCGGCACGGCCGGCAGAACGGCACCCGCGCCATGGTGGCGGTGATGCTGCTGGGCCGCGAATTCGGCCACGATGCTCTGCGTGCGGCAGTCGCGTCCGCGGTGTCGTTGGGAGCGTGCGACGTGGCCGCGGTGCGCTACCTGCTGACCGAGGCACGCCTGCAAAAGGCGCGGGTGTTGCCGATCGATGTCGGCGTGCTCGCCCGCTACGACCGACCGATGCCGGCGACGGCCGACTACGACACGCTGCTCTGCGCGGTGGCGGCGTGATGGCCGAACTGCAGGACCAGGCGATCGCGCAGCATTGCAAGGCACTGCGCATGCCGACGATCGGCATGCAGTTCGCCCGCATGGCCGACGCGGCACTCCGAGAGGGACAGTCGCACCTGGGCTACCTCGAAGCCTTGCTGTCCGCCGAGATGGAGGAGCGGGAGAGCCGCGCGGTCGCCCGCCTGCTGCACGAGGCGCGGCTGCCGCGGATGAAGACGTTGGATGAGTTCGAGTTCGACCGCTCCGGGGTGTCGGCCGCCCGCCTGCGGGATCTGGCAACCGGCGACTATGTGGCGAAGGTCGAGCCGGTTCTGCTGGTTGGCGAAGCGGGCACGGGCAAGACGCATCTGGCGACGGGCTTGTGTGTTGCCGCTTGCCGACAGCGGCGCCGGGTTCGGTTCGCGACCGCCACGGCGCTGATCAACGAACTGGCCGAGGCGGCCCATGCCAACCAGCTGAGCCGCGCCCTGGGCCGCTGGGAACGCCTCGACCTGATCTGCATCGACGAGCTGGGCTACGTGCCGTTGGCCGAGACCGCCTGCGAGCTGCTGTTCCAGGTCATCGCCGACCGGGCCGAGAAAGCGGCGGTGATCGTGACCACCAATCTGCCGTTCTCCGAATGGTCGCAGGTCATCCCCAATCCGCGGCTGTGCAAGGCACTGATCGACCGTCTGACGGACCGCGCGCACATCATCACGACGGGCGCAGACTCCTATCGGTTCCGCCGGACGACAGCCGCACGCAAGGTGGCCAAACCCATGAAGCAGGAGGAGTAGCACCGCTATCGACAGATCCAGGCAGCAGCCAGGATCGTGAACATCGCCGCGGATGCTGGGCCAAAATTCGCCAGCACAGTGGGCCAAAATTCATGGACACAGCCACGCTGTTCACGTTGCAGGTGACGCCGATCGCCTCGGGATGCTTGCGCTGGAAGCTGAACTCCGTCGTGTCCTGGACCACCAGGATGGTGCCCTCGGTCGCGGCGACGCGCTCGCGCGTGGCCTGGAAGTGGCCGGCCAGGATCTGTTCTTCGTCAACCCGGCCATTGGAGAAGAAGCGATACGCCGCCTTCGTGCTGGCCCAGTTCTGGCACGCCAGAGGCAGGCTCGCCCCGAGTGCGCCACTCATCCGCTCCAGGAGCGCGCGCAGCCGCTGCGCCAGGCGGGTATCCGCCAAGGTGCACCCAGCCAGCTCCTTCTCCCACCATCGGCCACTGATCACCCGCATCGCCGTTCACCTCCGGCATCCCGCAGCCAATACGCGCGTTGGCCCCGGCTCGGATCGCGACACCCTGAGCACCTCGCTCAGCCAAAATGTGGGTAATCGCAAGCGTTACCGGGTGGATACAGACAATGAGGGCCGGATCAATAGTATGATCGCCTTCGCCGCCGAGCGCCTGATGGAACTGGAGGGGGGCGCCGCTACCGGCGCGGCCCATGGCGAGCGTATCCCGGACAGGCGGCGAGGGTTCTGTCAGGGGACCGATCGCAGGCGTGCTCGTTTCAAGGCCGGCAGTTGCTATCGATGATGGTCGCGTCCTCGAGCCAGCTCGCTTTCGTTCCCTGACCACGGCCCATCCCAGGGCCGAGGCGCTCGCTCGGGGTGCGGCGATCCCGGCAAATGTAGCAGCTTGGCGGTCTGGAGAAAGGTCGCGATCTCCGACTGCGGTAGCGGAGGGCTGAGCAGGAAGCCTTGCGCCTCGGTGCAGCCTTGCGCCCGCAGCATCAAGAAATGCTTGGTCGTCTCCACCCCCTCGGCGGTGGTCGCGACGCCAAGGCTCGCCGCCAGTCCGATCACCGCGTGGACAATGGCGGCACTGTGCCGGTCAGTGCTCATATCGCAGATGAAGCTGCCATCGATCTTGATCTTGTCGACCGGCAGGCTGCGCAGGTAGCCGAGCGAGGAGAAGCCGGTGCCGAAATCGTCGAGCGCGATCCGCACCCCCATCGCGTGCAGCGAATGCAGGATCTCCAGCACCGGCGCGGTCGCCTCGATGAACGCGGTCTCGGTGATTTCCAGCTCGAGACGGGTCGCCGGCAGGCCGGCCTCTTCTAACGCCGCTTCAACCAGCCGGACTAGGTTCTGATCTCGGAACTGCGCGGGCGCGACGTTGACCGCAACGCGCAGCGTGGCGGGCCACCCCGCGGCCTCCTTGCACGCCTCTCGGAGCGCCCACTCGCCAATCTCGCACAGAAGGCCCCCCTCTTCGGCAAGCGGGATGACCTGCCCCGCCGGGATCAGGCCACGCTCGGGGTGCTGCCAGCGCAGCAGCGCTTCGAAGCCGCGCACCGCGACGGTCTGGGCGCAGACGATGGGCTGATAAAAGAGCTTCAGTTCCCCTCGGCCGAGCGCCCGGCGCAGGCTGGCGAGCAGCGACCGGCGTTCCTGGACGCTCGATTCCAGCTCCTCCTCGAAGAAGCGGTATGTCCCCCGGCCGGACCCCTTGGCCTCGTAGAGCGCCAAGTCGGCGCCGCGCAGAAGGTCCCCCGGCAGCTCGCCGGCGCTGGGGGCAAGCGCGATGCCGACGCTCACGCCGATGCTCGCCTGCATCCCATCGATCCGAAACGGCCCTGACAGCTTCTCGATAATGCGCTCCGCGAGCATTGCCGCGGAGTCAACCGTAGCATTGCCGTGCAGGATGGTGAACTCGTCCCCGCCGAGCCGGGCGATGAGGTCGCCCTCACGAACGGCCCCGCTCAATCGGCGCGCCACCACCTGCAGCAGCTCGTCACCGGCTGCATGGCCCAACCGGTCATTGACGTCCTTGAAGCGGTCGAGATCGAGCAGCAGCACGGCAAACGGCTTGCTTTCGGCACCAACCGCCTCGCAAGCCGAACGGAGCGCCTCAAGCAAGTACACCCGGTTGGGCAGGCCGGTGAGAGAGTCGATGATGAGCCTGGTGTGCTGCCTGCGCTTCCTTGGCCCGCACCGCCGTGACGTCCGAGCCCACGCCCCGATAGCCCCGAAATGCGCCCGTTTCGTCGAACGCCGGTTTGCCGGTGAGCGACCACCAGCGGTCCGCGGCGCCGATATGCACCGGCACCACCACGTCGCGGAAGAACACCTGCTCGGCCATGCAGTGGGCGAGGCGCTGACGATCGGCGCTCTGGCCGACCACCGGATCCCCGTCGCGGAAGATCACCCGGATGAAGCACGCCCCTTCCAGCTCGGCGGGATGACCCTGCAGCACTTGCGCGAAGCGCTGCGACACGTTGCGCAGGAGCCCCTCGGCCCCCGTCTCCCACAGCCAGTCGCTCGCGCTCTGGTCGAAGTCGCACAGCAACAGCCGGATGATCTCGCCTTGCTCCTCAAGCTGCAGCTGCTGTAGCAGCCGTTCCATGAAGGCGCGATGCAGGAAAACGATACTTGAAACGATGAACAGCGTGTAGATGGCGAGCAGGAGCGCGATGACCAGGTAAAAGCTCTCGCCAGTCAAATAGAGGGCGACGAATGCGGCTGTGATGATCGGACAGACGAACGCCAATGCCGCCGCCACCAGCGGCGCGACGACGATCCCAGTACAGATCAGGCCCGCGACGGTGCAGGCGATCAGCAGGCGCTGATTCGGTGGGCTGCCGGCGAACAGCGCGATCGGCATCGACGCCCAGATTAGCCCGAGCAGAGCGGCGGCGGCCCGGCCGAGCGCAACGGCACGCGTCACATCGCTCCCCTGACGGCAGGTCCGGCGCCACAGCCAGCAGGCGAGTAAGATGGCCGCCGCGACCGCTTCCAGGGACACAACGAGGGTGGCCAAGTAGGGGCGCTGCCCATGTTGCCAGCCGGTCGCTCCCACGACCACGACTACGCTGGCGCTTACCAAGGTGGAGAACGGCGCTAGCCGTGCCGCCGCATCGACCTGCTCAGAGCGAACCCGTGGGCCAAGGTTCTCAGGAATTCGCCGGTGTGGGCCGAACGCGTCCAGGAGGGAAAGCGGCAAGATCAGCCCCTTGCTGTTTCTATCAACACTGGCCGTTGCATCGTTACAGCTGCCTCATCTCTTAAGAGGCAGTGATCTTACTCCCACAACTGAAGCACACAAGTGGACAGCCGGAAGGCCGGCAGCGGGATGGCGCCTCCGGGACGGCCGACCCGCGCTCACGGCGCCGACCGTCCGTCCAACAGAGTAGCTTAGCTGAAACCGTGATCAACCATCACAAGGCCTCAGGGAGTTGCGATAGGAGATTGATACTGTTTCAG
Source organism: uncultured Pseudomonadota bacterium (assembly GCA_963818725.1). GTDB lineage: Bacteria > Pseudomonadota > Alphaproteobacteria > Acetobacterales > Acetobacteraceae > DATFDN01. Next base: position 86,594 of record CAWFTU010000004.1, read on the forward strand.
CACGTCGGCGGCGGCCGCGCCGAACAGGCGCTGACAGCGCCGGATCTGCGCCGACAACGCGGCCCCGACCAACACCGGGTCGCTCGCCGGGTGATAGGCGCGGGCCAGATCCTCGTCGATCTCGAGATGCGAGACGCCATCGTGTTCCATCGCATGCACCTCCCCCCACCTCCAGCGGCGATCCGAGAAGGTCTCCAGGAACGCCGGGGCGTGGCAGAGATAGGCGGCCAGCTCCTCGGCGATGTATTCGGTGCCGGCGAGCCAACAGAAGAACTCCACCGGATCGGGGGTGTCGGCGTTCTTCAGAAGCGCCTGAACGCCCTCCACCTCCATTGGTTCGACCCGCGCGAGGTCGAGCCCGATCCCGGCGGCGCCCTCCAACCACAGCGCGGCGTGCGACCCCTCCTCGTCCCTCATTTCGCTCAATGCCGCTCGAGCGTCGGTGAAGAAGCGCTTGATTCGCGCCTGTCCAAAGCGCGCGATCAGCGGCCGCAGCGGCAGCTTTCTCACCTGCGTGTCGATCGACCGTTCGAAACCCTGCACGAAGGGCCAAAATCCTTCGAACAGAGCCCGAATGGCCGGTTCGTCCCCAGCCGCGCAGGCACGGATCAAAGGCGAGCCAGAGACTTCCTCGCGCGCGTGAGCGCGGAGCGCCAGGCGGTCAACTACCGGTTCGGCAAACAACAACTTATACATACCCATAACCTTTCGGAGATGTTGCAGTAGGCCTTGTGCCGCGACAGCGCGGATGGCCGGTGAGCGACACGAGCAGATGGCCGGTCGGCGGCCCCGCCTGTTGGTCGCGGCGTGTGCGGGCAGGATTGGGATTCTCGATTCGCAACGAGAACCCTTTCGTGCCCGGACGACACGTCACGGACCAACAGGTGAGAATCTACATGGAGTTCCGACGCCAACACACACAGCTTGTCGCCGCCGCCAAGTCGGGGATCAGCGAACGGACCGCCCGTCGGATCGAGTGCAGTCCGCGGCTATCCTCTCAGAGGCAGGCTGTCCCGCAGCCGCGCCGACAGGTCCCGGATCCTCTGGACGGCCTCTGGGAGAGCGGCATCGTGCCGCTGCTGGAGAGCCGGCCCGGATTGCGCCCGATCGTCCTGCTTGAGGAGATGCAGCGGCGTCATCCCGATCGCGACTGGGACCGGCTGCGTCGCACGCTGGAGCGGTGGGTCCGCGCCTGGCACGGGTTGCACGGGCCGGACCGGGAGGTGTCTTCCGCCAGGACCACCCGCCCGGGCAGCAGGGCCTGTCGGATTCACCGACATGGGCTGTCAATCGGCGTGCAACGTCTCGATCTCCCGGCTCGCCGCCGCCTCGGCGTCCCGGCCAATCGCCGGGTCAAACACCCGAGCGGCATGGTCCTGCAGCTGCTTCTTCCAGGCATAGATCTGGTTGGGGTGAACCTGATAGCGCTGCGCCAAGTCGGCCACCGTCGCCTGCTCCCGCAGCGCCTTCAAGGCAATCTTCGTCTTCAGCGCTGCATCGATCTTCCGTCTCGTCTTGATCATCGTCCGCTCCGTCTACCACGACAGAACGGCATCGGCTTCCAACTATGCCCCCGGTCCCGTTTTCGGGGTCCACTTCAATAGCCCTGGCTTCCAGCATAGTCTGGCAAAATCCCTCCTGTGTTCCTGGGCGAAAAAGTCGAAAATCCCGAAAACCCCCCCAGCTCGCTTGGAACGGTGGCGCGAGGGGGTCCGGAAGGGTTTTTCGCCTTTTCGCCTTTTCTGGAGGAAACAAGCGTTGGCCAGCACAGCGCCGACACCCGAGAGGGCGTGCCGCTATCCGAGCTGCAGCCTGTCAGGCGACGTCGGAGGTCCAGAGCGGGTGCGGTGGGCGGCACGGAATGCTTACAGAACTGTAAGTACTGCATTCACCTCAGAGCCGTTCCGAAATGGGTTGCCGCGTGCTCAACAGCTTGCGGCCAGTCTGCGGAGCATGGGGCGGATCTTGGCGGGGCGGACCATCCTGGATGGCCGTGATGCCGGGCGGGGCCACCCAGTGTGGCGTGACGCCGTGCAGGCCTCGCTCCGAATCTGGCGGGCCAGCGGGGCCACCCGGAACTAAACCGCGTCCAATTTGAGAGCCGTAGTTCGCTGGTCACTGAGCGGTGACGGTCCCATATAGGAGTTTTCCTATTCGGAGGCGTCAACAAGACAGGTGTTGCGTATAGATTATGAGCGGTGGGGTCAGTCAGCGGCGGAGTTTCGTCGTCTGGCCTTGAGTGCGCCGCATGCTCGCAGCCGCGAGCGGTTTCTGGCCCTGCATGAGATAGCCCAGGGTGACTGTGCGACGGCGGTGGCCAGCCGCACGGGTCGCCATCCCCAGACCGTCATGGCTTGGCTGCACATTTACAACGAACACGGCCCCGCGGCGCTGCTGTATCGGCGCACCGGTGGCCGCCCCCCTTTTGCCCCGAGATAGCGGCAGCGCTCAGTACGGTGGTGCGCACGGCCCAGCAGGTCGCCGCCGCGCCCCCCATGGCCGAGACTGATCCGAAGCCCCGCTGGACGCTGCGCCGTCTGGTGGGGCTTGTGCAAGCGCGCTTCGGGTGCCGCCGCTGCCGCGAAACCATCCGGCTGGTTCTGCATCGGATGGGGCTGTCGTGGCAGAAGGCGAAGAAGCTACTGGGCCGTGCCAGTGCGGAACGGCGAGCGGCGTTTGTTGAACAGATGCGTCCACTGCTGGATGGTGCGCAGCGGGACCGTCATCAGTTGGTCTACCTGGATGAAGCGCACATCCGTCAGGACGTCGATCCTGGGCATGGCTGGGGCGTGCGCGGCCAGCGCTTTTATGTCGCCTCCACCTCGCCCGCCCTGGCCGACTGCGCATTCCGCTGAAGTCGGCCGGTAATTCCGGCCTGATGTCGGCCACCTCTTCCGATTGAAGTCGGCCGGACGTTCCGATCGAAGTCGGCCGGGGTGGCTGCCCGTGGGCTGGGCTGATCTCTTCACTGCGATATCGGCTGGGTCAAGCCATGATGGCCTCCTGAGCCTTCTTTCGTCGGAGGGATTCGCCGCGCAGCTGGATGCGATGGGCGTTGTGGACGATGCGATCCAGGATGGCATCCCCGATCGTTGGATCTCCGATCAGATCGTGCCAGCGGTCCACGGGGATCTGGCTGGTGAGCAGCATGGCCCCGCGGCCGCAGCGATCCTCGACGATCTCCAGCAGATCGTGCCGCTGCTCCGCGCCGAGCGGCTCCAGCCCCCAGTCGTCCAGGATCAGCAGCTTCACCCCGCCGAGGGCCCGCATCAGCCTGGCGTAACGACCGTCGCCGCGCGCCAGCGCCAGATCGGCGAACAGGCGCGGGATGCGCTGGTAGAGGACGGAGTGGTTGTCGCGGCAGGCCTTGTGGCCGAGCGCACAGGCCAGCCACGACTTCCCGACCCCGGTCGGACCCTCGATGATCAGGTTCTGCTTGGCCTCGATCCAGCCGCCCGTGGCCAGCTTCTGAAACAGCGCGCGATCCAGGCCGCGCGGGGTGCGGTAGTCGACATCCTCGACCGCCGCCTGATGGCGCAGCCGGGCGTAGCGCAGCCGCGCCTTGAGCCGGCGGTCCTGGCGGTCGGTGAGCTCGCGGTCGAGCAGCAAGCCGAGCCACTCCGCATGATCGAGTTCGGCGCCGCGCGGCGTGGCGCTCAGCTCCTCGAAGGCGCGCGCCATGCCGGCGAGGCCGAGCTGGTGCAACTGGTCGAGCGTGGGATGGGTCAGCACTGGCGCTCTCCTCAATGGTAGTAGCCGGAACCGCGGATGTTCGGGTGCAGCAGCGGCAGCTCGCCCTCACGGGCCGACGTTGTGGGCGGCTGACGATCGAGGCCGTGCTGCAGGATCGACTGCACGCTGCCGTAGGAGCGGGCGCCGATCTCCAGCCCCCGCGCGCAGGCGGCCTCCACGCGCTCGCGGCCATAGCTGCGCACCAGGCGCAGGATGCCGAGACAGGCGCGGAATCCCTGCTCGGGATGCGGCCGGGTCTCCAGGATCAGCGCCGTCAATCGCGCGGTCGCCGCGCCGATCGCGGCTGCCTCCTGGCCGATGCGCGGGATCGTCCACTCGGCCTGCCGCCGGTGCGACCGCGGCATGTGCTCGGGCAGGGTGGCGTGCCGACCGCGCGCGCCACCGCGCAGATGCACCGCGACCCGCTCGCCCCTGTGGAACAGCTCGATGGTGCGCGCGGTGATGCGGGCCTCGACCTGCTCGCGCAGCAGCCGGTGCGGCACCGAGTAGTAGTGGCCGTCGATGTCGACGTGGTAGTCGAGCGCGACGCGCCGGATGCGCCACTCGGCATAGACGAACGGTTGCGTCGGCAACGATAATAGTGCCGGCTGGTCCAGTTGCTCGAACAACTGGCGGCGGCTGACGCCCAGCTTGCGCATCGGCCGAGCGTTGAGGTCGGTGACCAGTCCTGCGATCGCCGCATTGAGCTCGGCCAAGGAGAAGAAGCGCTGGTTGCGCAGCCGCGCCAGGATCCAGCGCTCGACCACCAGCACGCCGGCTTCAACCTTGGCCTTGTCGCGCGGTCGGCGCACCCGCGTCGGCAGGATCGCCGTGCCATAGTGCGCCGCCAGGTCGCGGTAGCTCGGGTTGATCCCGGGCTCATACCAGTTCGCCCGCAAAACGCCGGCCCGCAGGTTGTCCGGCACGATCTGTCGCGGCACGCCGCCCAGGAAGCTCAGCGCGCGGACGTGCGAACCGATCCAATCGGGCAGGCTTTGCGTCCACGTCGCCTCGGCGTAGGTGTAGTTCGATGCCCCGAGCACCGCGACGAACACCTGCGCCGCGCGCAGCTCGCCGGTGCTGGCGTCCACCACCATCGCCACCGTTTGCCCGGCGTAGTCGACGAACAGCCGCTCGCCGGCTGGGTGTGTCTGGCGCATCGTCGGCGATAGCCGGCTCTCCCAGCTCCGGTAGAGCTCGCACCAGCGGCTGTAGCCGTAGCCGCTGGAATGGAGGGTCCGGTATTCCTCCCACAGCAGCAGCAGCGTCACCCCCGGGCGGCGCAGCTCGTGGTGGACCGCCGTCCAGTCCGGCTCCGCCTTGTGCCGATGACCCGGCTGCGAGCCGCCAAGCGGGGCGAACAGCAGCGCCTCCAGCCCCTGGTCGATCACCGTCGCCGGCAACGGCCAGCTCAGCCCCGCCGCGGCAACCCGATCAAGGCACAGCCGCACCGTGCTGCGCGCCACGCCGACTGCGACCGCAATGGCGCGGTCGGAGAGGCCGCACTCGTACTTCAGTCGAAGGATTCTCACGCACACGTCGCATCGACACTCTCTCGGCCGGCATCGGTCTCCCTCTCGCCCTGACGAGAGGACAGACCGCTCACCTGCCCAGCGGTCGGGCAACGCCACCCCTCTCAGGGATGGCCGAGATCAGATCGGAATGGCCGACATCACCTCGGAATCAGTGGCCGACATGAGATCGGAATGCCTGGCCGACTTGCTCCGGAATACGCAGGCCGACAAAGTCTCGTTCTATGGCCTGTATCTCTACAATGAGGGACAGGTCCGGATCTGGCCGTATCCGCGCGCCACGGGCGAACACACGATCGACATTCTACGCCGACTGCGTGCCGAATTCCCCAACGGCAGGCTCATCGTGATCTGGGATGGCGCGCCCTATCACCGGGCTCAGTCCGTATGGTCCGCTGCCGCAGGTCTGAAGATCGAACTCGTGCCGTTACCCGGCTACAGTCCGGATCTGATGCCAGTAGAGGCACTGTGGCGCTGGCTGCGCGAGGACGTCACCTATCATCACTGCCATGCCTCCACCACGGATCTGACCCGCCGCGTCGCCCACTTCCAGGCCACGCTTAATCAGGCACCCTATGCCATCGCAGATCGCCTCTGGGTTAAGGACCAGCTCAATCCTGAGGAGGAGAAACTACGGTTCTCAAAGTAGACGCGGTTTAGTAGGTTCTAAGCCATCGGTCGGGGAGCGGTGATCCCGCTCGCCCCCGCACCTGTTCGACACGTGGTTGCCTCCCGCCGGCACTGGGCAATCCCGCTCAGCCAGCTATGCGAGGGTCAGGCGATGACGTCAGATGAATTCTTCGAGCCGATGGTGCCGGCACCGCACGAGCCGCCGCCGGCCGCGCAGATTAACCATGCCGAATTCGGCCAAGCGCGGCGGTGTGAGGTTTACCGGGACCCCGGGGGGCGGCCGCTGCTCGCGCTCGCTTGGTTCAACAACGGGCAGGTGCTCCCCTTGCTGTTCGCCCAGCAAGGCGAGTGGGACGAGGACGGCTGGCACGACGACCACGGATGGTGGCACGACGGCACAGGAAGCTGGCGCGACGGCTGGGGTTGGCACCTGCTCACCCCGCCCGCGGCGACGGCCGAACCGAACCGCCCCCGCCAACCGGACCAGCTAGAGCGCCAGGTGCTGGCGTTGGAAGTCCTTGACTGGGAGAACCACTTTTGGCTGGACGCGGGCGTTGAAGAGGCGCCTGTGGGCAACACGCCAACGCGTCTGTAAGACGCCGCGATAATGCCCACACCCGACCCACTGCCACTCCCCTCGCCCGGTTGCCACTTGGAGTTGGCCCGCCGCTGGCTCCAAGACCGCGGCGTGCCCTTCCGGCTGGCCGAGGATGGCGACTCCATCGTGGTCGGCAAGGTAAGACTGGACCGCACCGGCACGGTCACGATTGATGGGCGGATGCGCTGGTTGGACGTGACGGAACGCCACGGCACCGCCGCCTTTACCGCGGTGCTGGAGGCGCTCGGCTACTTGGTCAGACCTCCGCGGACGCGCCTGCCCCGCGATCCCTGCCAGCCGGCGAGACGGTTGCGCGGGCTCTGGGCGAGGTTGGAGGTGCTGCGGACCCGGGAGTTGCTGGACGAACTCGATCTGGCTTGGCTGATGGCGAGCGCCGGCCGGTTCCGGATCCTGGTCGGGGGCACGGGCGTGTTCTTCTGCCCGGCCTCGGGCCGGATCCGGGTCGAGGGCGAGCCGACTCGCCCCGAGCGGGGGCTCGACGCCCTCTCGCGCGTGCTGGCCGACCTGGCTGGCCTGCCGAAGGCGAAACCGCAGACGCTCGCGATGGCGGCGGCGCGGTGTGTTCGCGAGGCCGCCTGACCCCAGTCCGGTGTAAATGTGGACTGTTCCGGCAAAGTTTCCAACCCACTCTATAGCCACACGAGGGAGGAGGAGCTGACATGAATGCCCTCTCGGCGTGGCGTCGCACCATCGTGCCCAGCGTCGGCCGGAGCGGGGGGCAGCGGGCACTGTGTTGTGCTCGGACTGTCCGCGCGGCGGTCGACGCGAGGCCTTGGCAGGCGAAGGTCATGGTCGTCCTGCTGCGGCCGGCCTTGCCGGGCAGGAGGCAGCCGAGCCATCCCTCACCGCACGCTGGACCTGCGATCCCCAAACTCTCTCCGCATCGCTCGATCCAAACGGGATGGCGCTGCTACATTCACGCCTCTAGTCTATGCAACACCGCCCCGCCTATCCCAGTGTCCGTGCCATGGGGCGGGAACGCCTCCAGGCCGCTTTGGCGAGCCGCACGAGTACAGGAACGTTCTTCTCCCACGACTTTTCCCAGAAATGGGCGGCGATCGTCTCCGGCGCGATGCAGCCAGCGGTGAACGCCTCGTCCCAGCCGAACGGGAAGAAGACCCGCACCGGATGAATGAAGACGTCCCTGACCTGGACGCCGCCTGAGGAATAGGTTGTCAGTCCGTGCTGTCGCAGCAACCGGGTGAAGAGCTTGGGTCCATAGCGGGTCGGCCGATCGATGCCGAATGGCCCCCGCTTCATACTGAGCACCTGGTCCAGCGCGTCCCGCACGAACCAATGTCCAGGCTCGGCGCCGAACACTCCGTTGCAGACCCAATCGGTCGGATGCGCTTCGCGCTGGAACGCGCAGAAGCACCGATCATCCAAAAGCCTGTCGAGGGGCTTATAAACCTCGAAGTCGGTGTCCAGGTAGATACCGCCGTGCTGGTGGACGGCCATGAGCCGCGCGACATCGGCGACCGTCGACCACTTGCGTTGGCGATACGCGTCGCGAATGATCGGAACGCGCAGGTCGATGTTGCTCTCGTCCCAGCGCACAACCTCGTAGGACGGGTTGGTTCTCCTCCAGGTCTCAATATAGCTGCGCTGCTTGTCCGGGAGTGGCCCCCCGACCCAAACGTAATGGATGATCTTCGGGATCATGCGACGACACTTTCTGGGGTAGCCATCGACCCGCCGTCAGGAGAGAGGCTGTGGCACAGTGCTCGCAGGAAGAAGATGGAGGACCGCCTGAACCTTTCCCAACCCAAACGGCCTTTCGCGCGGCCTTCCGGCGTCTGGCAGTGCCTTGCCGTTTTCGACCCCATGCTCGCGCTTGTCACGGCGGGCTCTGTCATATTGGAAGCAAGACAAGCTCGGAGTACAGCTTGTCGAGGTCGTCCGCGTCCAGCAGCGACGAGCGATACAGCGCATAATCCCTCTTCAGGATGCCTCGCGGCCGCACCGGGAATAGGCGCTCGTCGACAACGAGGGCGCATGTCCGTTGCCTGCGCAGAATGGACAGCTTGACCGGCTCAAGATACCGAGCCAGAAGTGGTGGCGCGCTGCAGTGAAGAATCTCGGAATACGGCAGCCTCACCCTGCCCGGAAGCCACCGATGCAGCCGGTGCAAGTACATCGCGCTACGCCTCACCACCATATAGGCCTGCTCCGACCCGGCCTGTAGGACAAGCTGCAGGGAGTCGTGGGGGGCGTGATCGTCGAATGTCCGTTGCTGCCGGTCGTCAAGGGATCGGCGCACGACATCGGGCTCGAAGCTGATGACCGGGCGTGGCTGCCGCAGCGTCTCGGCGTGCAGCAGCGGCGGCATGACGATCCTGCGCTCGGCCAGCGGCTTGAAGCCCAGGGCCTTGAACACCTCTTGTGAGAGCGGGTTTGGCGTCAGGGCCGTGTAAGTAATGCTTTCATCGCGTGTGGCGGCTGCAAGCAGAGCGGTTCCCCATCCGCGATAGTCCGGGCGTACGTACCAGGACGACAGATTGCACACAATATGCGCTTCGCCGCGTATCCGCCGCCGCGCGTACACGGTGCCGAGAAAGCCGACGATCTCATCACCGTTGGCGAGTACAAACCCGAGATCAGGCTTTTCGCCGAACCACTCATAGGCGAAGAGCCGCCTCCAGGCCGCGGCTGAAACGCCGCCCCCCTTGAAAGCCTGCCCCAGGAACTGGCAAAGCCGCTCCACGTCCTCGGAACCGGCCGGGCGTATCTGCGGACTGGACCGGCTCCGTCCCGTCCCGCCAGGGTCTGTGCCGGTGCCGCGCACGAGCGCCGCGAACCGCTCGATCGTCCGGGCCGAGAACAGCGCGGCGAGGGACAGGTCGTCGCGTCCAAGACGCCGCTGAAACTCCAGGGACAAGTTCAGGATCTGTAGCGAGTTCCGCACCGAGTTCGAGAAGGTCGTCAGACCAGCTGATCGGGGCGACCCGCAACACCTCCTCGCAGATTCCCTGCAAAGTCCGCTCAAGCTGATCGCCCGAGGTGAGATCGCCGACTTGCCGTCTCGGCTGAGGTGATCGCGACGGGGCGCGCAGCGCCGGATGTGCGGCGACGGACTCGAGGCAGTGCGGGTTCTGCAGCGCAGCGCGGTTGCGCACCGGGCGGCCGTTCGCCGCGTCGCGCGCCGCCGCCTCGGACCGCTTGCCACTGTAGGTGACCGGCAGCGCCTCGACGTCGGCGATGACCGCCGGCACGAGCGCGGCTGAACCGCGATGGGCGAGTTGCGCGCGGATGCGCTTCGCGAGTTCGCCATCCAGTTTCGTGCCCCTGCGGAGCACCACGAGCAGGACAAGGCGGGTTCCGCCAGGCTCGTCGGGCGCCTGCTGCTCGACGGCCATCGCCTCCACGATCTCCTCGAGATCCTGGAGCGCGGCGTAGACCTCCGCTGGGCCGACCCGTATCCCGCGCACGTTGATGACGCCGTCCGAGCGGCCGTGGAGGATCCAGCCGCCCTGCGGCGTGGTCTCGACCAGATCCCCGTGCGTCCAAACACCGGGGTTCTGGCTGAAATAGGCCGCGTGGAAGCGCCTGCCGTCCGGATCGTCGTAGAAGCCGAGCGGGCGGGACGGGAACGGGTTGGCGCAGATCAGCTCGCCGATCGGGCTGTCCGCGGTGCCGGCGGGCGGCAGCGCCCGCACATCAAGGCCAAGGCTGCGACACTGGGCCTGGCCGCGATAAACGGGCAGGGTGGGGTTGCCCAGGACGAAGCAGCCGATGATGTCCGTGCCGCCCGAGATCGACTGCAGCGGCAGCGCCTTCACGTGGTCGCTGACCCAATCGTATTGGCGCGGGTAGAGGATCGAGCCGGTGGAGAGCACGCTGCGCAGGGCAGTGAGATCGAAGCTGCGGCTTGGGGAGAAGCCTGCGCCCTCGCAGAACTGCAAAAAAGCTGCGCTGGTGCCGAACACCGTGACGCGCTCCTCGGCGGCCAGGCGCCACAGCGTCTCCGGCCCCTCGATCGGACCGTCGTAGAGGACCAGCTCGGCGCCGGAGGCAAGCGCCGAGAGCTGCCAATTCCACATCATCCAGCCGCACGAGGTCTGGAAGAACAGCTTGTCGCCCGCCCTCAGGTCGCAGTGCAGCCGATGCTCCTTCACATGCTCCAGCAAGGTTCCACCGGCGCCGTGCACGATGCATTTCGGAGTGCCGGTGGTGCCAGAGGAGAACATAATGAACAGCGGGTGATTGAACCCATGTCGCTGCCAGACAAAGTCCCGGTTGGTATCGCCGGCCGTCAGATCAGCGAGTTTATGCACCGGCACTGCCAGGCCGTCCGGGACCGGCCCGTCATCGAGCGCGACCGCTGCCCGCAGCGACGGCAGGCCTGCCGCCACTTCGGCCACGCGCGCCGAAACCGGAATACCCGGATCCCACGGCTTGGCGCAGAAATTCGCGAGAAGGACGATCGGCTTGAGCGGCGAGAAGCGCGCCAGGATCGCGAAGGCGCCCATGTCGGGCGAGCAGCTGGAGAATGTCGCACCGATGGCTGACGCCGCCAGCGCGGCAGTCACCACCTCGACATTGTTGCGGGCAACTGCGACGACACGATCGCCCGACTTCGCGCCCAGATGGGTGAGGGAGCTTGCCAGGCGAACGACGCGGGCGCGTAGCTCGCCATGACTAAGCTGCTCACGCTGACCGCCATGATGGCAGGCTGTTATCGCAGGACGATGGGGATCACCGCTCAGGAGGCTTTCGGCGTAGCTCAGGCGAAGCTCTGGAAAGAACCGCGCCTCCTCACAGGACTCGCCAACGCACACCGGATCAGTTTCGCCGTCATAGGGAATTGACGACCAGCGCAGGAATACGTGCCAGAACCTGCGAAATTCCTCGGCCGAGAATTTGTCAAGGGTCCAATAGCTCGGGAAGATCTGGTCCGTCGCCGCCTCGCAGTAACGTGCGAACGCACTCAGCTGGGAGCAGGCCACAGATGCCGCCGGTGGCGAAAACAGAGGCACCTCAGGCTGAAGTTCTATGTCCACATGTAGAGAATGGGATCGGCGCAGGCAGCGATTCAATATGCCCAGGTCAGAAACCTGGTATTTGATACCAACCGCCCTGGGCTTCGACTCTCGGGGGATTCCCAGCCGGGCTGGATTCAAATTCCATCGCGTGGTGCCGATTCGCGATGGAGCGTGGGATGGGTCAGGCGATTGCGATCACCGATCAGGGCCACTCGGCCGAAGAACTGCGGCACTTGGCGGCCCGGCACAAGGATGCCGGGGTGGTTCGCCGGCTGCTGGCGCTGGTCCTGGACGGCAAATCCCGCACCGAAGCGGCGCGGCAAAACGGGATGGACCGCCAGACCTTGTGCGATTGGGTGCATCGCTACAACGCTGCCGGTGTGGCGGGTCTCGCCTCCCGCGTGGCGCCCGGCCCGGCGCCGCGGTTGAGCGAGACGCAAATGGCGGAATTGGAGGCGCTGGTGCTTGGCGGGCCAGACCCCGAGGCGGACGGGATTGTGCGCTGGCGCTGTGTGGACCTGCGCGAGCAGGTGAGGCGGCGCTTCGCGGTCACGGTGCACGAGCGGACCATCGGCAAGTGGCTGCGCCGGCGGGAGCTGACCCGGCTGCAACCGCGCCCCGCGCATCCGAAGCAGGATTTGGCGGCGCAGGCGGCGTTCAGGCAAACTTCGGGTCCCTGAGCCGGGACGCCCTGCCGGAGGCAGCCAAGGGCAGGCCCATTGAGGTCTGGTTCCAGGACGAGGCCCGTGTGGGGCAGAAGGGTGGGCACGCCCATGTCTGGGCGAGGCTTGCCGAAGGTTCCGTCCGGCGCAGCCGGATGGAATGGCAAGCCGAGGGGCGGGTTGGCTCGCGGCCGACCATGGTGCGGGACAACCGCCACAACTCCGCCTACCTCTATGGCGCGCTACCTCTATGGCGCGATCTGCCCCGCGCGCCGGACCGGCGCCGCTGTCATCATGTGTACTACAGCAAACCGCATGCAGGTTGGGACATCCGTTCCCATATAGGGGCGGAGGAATTGATGCCTGGAGCTTATTCGACAGACTTGCGAGAACGCGTGCTGGTAGCGGTTGACGCCGGTGAGTCACCCGACGCCGTAGCAGAGCGGTTCATGGTTGGCCGCTCCTCGGTCTATCGCTGGGTGGCTGCCGCCCGCGACGAAGGCCGCCGTGCGCCCAAGCCGATGCATGGCGGGCCGCAGCCGATCATCCGCGACGCAGTCGCGGCGGCGTTGCGCCGCCTGCTGGAGGCGAACAACCACCTGACGCTGGTTGAATGCCGTGACCAATTGGCGGCCGAGACTGGCGTGCGGGTGGATCCCTGGACCATTGGCCGGGCGCTTCGGCGGCTGGACTGGACGTGAAAGAAACGCAGCATCCAACCCGCTGAGCAGGATCGTGCGGATGTCGCGCAGGCGCGTGCGAGCTGGCAGAGCGACCCCGCTGGGGTCGGTGGGATTGCGCCGGAGCGGCTGGTGTTTCTCGATGAAAGCGCCGTGCTCACCACCATGGCCCGCCGCTATGGCCGCAGCCCGCGCGGGCAGCGGGCGTATGCCAAGGTCCCGTTTGGCAACTGGAAGCGGTTGAGCGTGCTCAGCGCCCTCGGCATCGAGGGCTTCCTCGCCACGATGAGCATCAAGGCCGCCACCGACGGCGCCACCTTTGCCGCCTATCTTGAACAGGTGCTGCTGCCGGTGTTGCGCCAGCGCAAGCCTGATGCAGTGCTGGTGATGGATAATCTGCGCCCCCACAAGACCCCTGAGGTGCAGGCGGTGCTCGATCGGTCAGGCTTTCCCTATCGCTATCTGCCCGCCTATAGCCCGGACCTGAGCCCGATCGAACCCGGTTGGGCCAAGGTGAAATCCTATCTGCGGCGGATCGCCGCGCGCACCGTCGAGACACTGCAACAGGCGCTCGCTCCCGCTCTTGACAGCATCACCACTCAGGACGCCGCAGGGTTCTTCCGCCACTGCGGCTATGCCTGTCCCAACTAGCCTGCGGTTTGCTGTAGCTGACATTTGATCGGACAGCTGGCCTGTATGGTGCCGGATGGATCATGTCTGACCGACGTCAGGCGGCGTTGAGCATTTTTTCCCTGGCGAGCGGGAGGGTGTCAAGGAAGGTCTGCATCGGGGTCTTGCCGTAGCACCAGCGGCCCTGATGAGGGCGTTGCTCATTATAGCTGCTGACCCAGACATCGAAATCGGCACGCAAGTCGCCCCCGGCGCGCACGCTGTGCTGGTCTGTGATGGCGCCGGCTGGCACCAGAGGGGCAAGCGGCTGTGTGTGCCCGACAACGTCACCCTGGTGGCCTTGCCCCCCTATGCGCCCGAGCTGAACCCGATGGAGAACGTCTGGGAATACCTGCGCCCCAACAAGCTCTGTCGGCTGGTCTGGAACTCCTACCAGGAGATCGTCGAGGTCTGTAAGGAGGCCTGGAACTTCCTGATCAATGACCCAGACCGAATTGCCTCCGTCGGCGCGCGCGCGTGGGCGTGCGTCAAGGTCTAGGGCGGCTGGTATGATCAGTGTAACACAATGTAACAGCCCGTTGATAAAATCGAAGCAGGTTGCGTAAGCCGTACCGTCCCGGATATCTATGGAATTGTGTTCCCTCTCCCATCTTCGCTGCGCCATACCAGATTACGTGAATGGGATTTGGTGGGATGTAGTTCTCCGAGCACAACTTGCGGTTCGTTTCGGTCGAATTTATCGATAGGCTGGTAACAGTTCTAACGCACACAAGACATGCGTGGTGGCCCCAGTGCACCGACAGCACGTCGCCTCTAGCAGGCTGCCGCGGACGTTCGCGATGGCGGCGGCACGGTTGGTGCAGGGGCCGCCTAACCCGGTGCACATCTGGATTGTTCCAAGAAGGTTTTCCAGCCTGCCCTTTTATATATCTGCTGGAGGGATGAGGCCGGTGCGTGGACGCTCGACGCGAGGTGACCTATCCCAGCGTCAAGCGATTCGGATCGCCAATAACCGATACTGGCAGGCGTGCGGCCAGCGAATGTGCTCGCACGAATCGGATGACACCGGCGCACCCGTCGCGAACAGGCGCGGAGCAGGAACGATGGCGAAGGCGACCACCACCCCCACACGCAAGGCGGCAGCGGCTCCTGCGGCCACCACGGTGAGCCTGAGGCAGATGGCGGCCGAGTTGGCTGAGCGCCACGACCTGCCCAGGCGCCAAGTGGAGGCCGTCCTCGCCGACATGGTGGTGCTCGCCACCCGGCACCTGAAGCGGGGCAGCCGCCTCCGGCTGACCGGGCTCGGCGTTCTGGAGGTGCGCAAGCGCGCCGCGCGCGTGGGCCGCAACCCGGCGACCGGGGAGCGGATCAGGGTCAAGGCGAGCAAGAGGGTGGCGTTCCGGGCCTCGAAGGCGCTGCGGGAGAGCGTGTAGGTCCTCTCCGGCGTGGAGATGCGTTCCAAATAGAAAGCAGCTGGTGCTCGGACGAGGCGTCCATCGCGGGCGGCCAGTCGACGCTGCGCCAGCCACCGCTTGGCGAGGTCGGCCATAGTTGTGGAGCCGCCCCGGCATTCACGTGAGCTGCAATCGGCCGCCTCGCTGATCTCTCCTTCGCGGCGTGGTCAGCACGTCATGCTTTCCCGTGGGGATGAGAAGCCATGACCGCCCCCGCCAACCCAGCCCCCCAGAACCGCCCTGCGACGTCTGCACGGTGGTCGGCATCGATCCCGGCGCCTTGGGCGCGATCGCGATCCTGGACCCGCAAGGAGGGCTGGTAGCCGTGCATGACATGCCGGTGGTCGAGATATTGGTGAACCGCAAGCCTCGGCCCCGGGTGTCGGCGGCCGGCATCGCGGCACTGCTTCGCGGCTACAGCACCGGACACGTCTACGTTGAGCGCGTGGGCAGCATGACGGGGGAGGGGGCGGGGCCTTCGCCTTCGGGGTGTCGTGCGGCGTGGTCGAGGGCGTGCTGGCCACGCTCGGCCTGCCGTATACCCTGATCACGCCGCAGGTGTGGAAGAGAGCGTCGCGGCTGACGGCGGACAGGGAGCAGAGACGGCAGCACGCCCTCCAGCTGTGGCCCGCGCACGCCCCCTGTTCCCCGCAAGAGGAACGCCGGCCGGTCGAGCCTGCCTTGCTGGCGCGCCATGGGCCCTGGGCCTCTGGTCCGCGATACCTGATCCGCTGGCACCGGAGTCGAAGACGGCGAACGGAGCGACCTTGCTGCCATCACCGAGGTTCCCCGCCGCCGAGATCGGGGATACGAGCCCCTGTCGCGGGTGGCATCGAGGCAGTAGGCCGATGCGGCGCCCGGCAGGGCTGCGGGCGTGACCCAGCCATGCCGACTGACGCAAACCGGTGGGGGGAAGGCAGCTCGCTGGCGTGCTTGCCCCTATGGAAGCAGTCTGTGGACCGGATTTCGCCCTGCAAAGTTGCTACTCAGTAGCTATGGCTGCTTCGATCCGTGGTGAATTGCGATTAAGCCATTGAAGTTATTGGAGCGGGCGAAGGGATTCGAACCCTCGACCCCAACCTTGGCAAGGTTGTGCTCTACCCCTGAGCTACGCCCGCGCTCCGTCCGTACAGCCGCGCGTAGGTAAAGGGGAAAAGCCCCAAATGCAACCCACCCGGAGCCAGCTCAGGGCCGTCCGGTGAGCTCGCCGCCAACATTGCGGGCGGGGTACGGCCATACAGTGCCCCTGGCGGCCGAGGCGGGCTTCCGAGAGGTTCTCGACCTCTGGGCGGTTACCAACGGCGAGCTGTCGGCCGGGAGCCTGCCCTTGTCAGCCTGGGGTGATGACGGTGATGTCCAGCCCGCGCATCCGCGCCGCCGCGTCCAGCCCCGCCAGGCGCGCGGGCGCGTCGGGCGGGTACATGAAGCAGCCCATCACATGCCAGTCATTGGCCAACATCTCGCCGACGAGCAGAGATAGCGGCTGCTTAAAGCTGCCCATCAGTACCAGCCGTCCGCCGCGGCGCAGACTACGCAAGGCCGCGAGCGTGGCATCGCCGCTGTCGGCGCGGCCGACCAGGTCGAGTGCCACGTCCACGGGACCGCCCGCTTCAGTGCGCAGGGCGGCGGCGTCGGCGGTCACGCCGCCGGACAGCGGCACCGGCACCAGCCGGGGGCCGGCGGCGTCGGCGAGATCCCGCAACACGGCCCGGTCCCGCCCCGCGGCCACGACCCGGCCCGCACCGAGGGCCAGGGCCAGAAGCGCGCCTGCCGACCCGAAGTACCCGGTAGCGCCGTTCACCACCACGGTCTCCCTCGCCTGCAATCCGGCCCGCAGTAAGCTGCCACAGGGGACGGCAAACTTGGCGATGGAGGCGAGGCGCTCGGCCGGGACGGCATTCAGCGCGGGCGGCAGCGGGGCCACCACGGAGGCGGGCATCCGGGCGAACTCGGCGAGGGTGCCGTCCGGCCAGGCGGCCTGTAGCGCTGTGGGCAGCGGATCGCTCTGGCCCTGCGGCACCTGGGAGGAGCGCATGCCAGTCAGCCCGATCAGGATCTGAGCGGGCTCAGCCGTGCGCTCGTTCACGACCAGGTGCGGATCGAGCACGACGCGCATGCCCGGCCGGAGGTGGAATACTCCCTCCCCCACCGCCGCCTCCACCACGCCGATGCCATTGGTGCCGGGCGTGAACGGGCGTGGCGGGGTGTCGTAGCCCAGCGAGCCGTCGAGCACCTGCCGCAGGTAAGGACAGCATTGGCACGGCCTGCATCCGCACCAGCACGCCGCCCTCTCCTGGCGCGGGCGTGGGGAGATCCTGTAGCTCGAGCCGGCCACCCGCGATCGCGCGCCATGCCCGCATCGTCACCTCCCTGTCTGAACCGCTGGTCTCGAAGCGAGGCTACCCCGCCCGCCGTGATCGCGCACATGATCGCCGGCCAAGCGTGAGGGCCTCCACCTCGGCACGGATTGCGATAAACGCGGCGAGACAAGGGTCGGGAACGGTCATCCACGCATTCCAGTCCGGTTTGGATGCTTGTCAGCGGTACGGATCAGTGGCGCTGGCCCAACCTGAAGCGATTGCGGCGCATTGCGAAGAAACGCTGGCATTGTCGTTGGGCCTTGGTGAGTCGGGGACACCGTCCAAAGATCATCGTTGCCGCGAGTTGGGTAGAACAAAGGGCACGGATGTCGGAGCAAGGCTCGGATGGCAGCGGCGCGGTCTCAGAGACACAATAGGGGCATGACACAGACCCAACTCCTCCCAATGGAGGACCGCCTGTGGACCGCCGTGATGCGGCGCGAGCAGGATAGCGAATTTCTCTACGGCGTGACCACCATGGGGGTGTACCGTCGTCCCGCCTGCCCCGCGCGGCGGCCGGTGCGCCAGAACGTGCGTTTCTTTGGCTCCGTCGAGGAAGCCGAGGCGGCGGGCTTTCGCGCTTGTAGACGATGCGACCCGAAGGGCGAGCGGGCACGGATCGCCCGCGACGTAGTGCGCGACGCCTGTGCCTGCATCGAGTCGGCGGACGAGATTCCCCCGCTGGAGGTGCTCGCCAAGCGGTCCGGCTATTCGCGCTTCCACTTCCTGCGGATGTTTCGCTACCATACGGGCCTGACGCCGCGCGGCTACGCCGCGGGGGTGCGTGCCCGCCGCCTGCACGCCGCGCTGGCCGCCGGGGAGCGGGTGGCCGACGCCGTGGCCGGCGCGGGCTTCGGCTCCGAGAGCCGGGTCTACGAGCGGACCGACGCGCTGCTCGGCATGACACCCGGGGTGGCCCGGCGGGGCGGAGAGGGCGAGGTCATCCGCACCGCTTTCGCCGACTGTCCGTTCGGCCGCCTGCTGGTGGGAGCGACCGAACGGGGCGTGTGCTTCATCGGCTTCGCCGAGCCCGACCCGCTGTTGGAAGGCGACCTGCGCCGGCGCTTTCCCCGTGCCCGTATCGTGCGTGACGACCCCAGCCTGGCCGAGACGGTCCGCGCCGTGCTCCGCTTCCTCGAGGAGCCGCGCGAGGCGCTGTCCCTGCCGCTCGACTTGCGTGGGACCGCGTTCCAGCTTCGGGTATGGCAGGCGCTGTGCCATATTCCGCCGGGCGAGACCCGCAGCTACGCCGATCTCGCGGCGATGGTGGGCAATCCCCGCGCGGTGCGCGCCGTGGCACGAAGCTGCGCCGTCAACCCCGTTTCGCTCGCCGTGCCATGCCATCGCGTGGTGGGCAGCAACGGAGATCTGACGGGCTATCGCTGGGGCGTGCCGCGCAAGCGGGCGCTGTTGGAGCGCGAGAAGGCGGCGCGAGGCTAACCGCCGCCCTCTGCCCACAGCCTTCGGTCCGCGTCGTGCTTTGGTATGTCGCGCTGCTCCCGATCGCCGGTCATGCCGCCGCCAGGCGCGGTGTCGTTGGTGGGGGCGCCGGACATGCCGGACGTCTCGGCGCCGGTGCTGATGCCGCGCAGACCGAGCGAGCCGGCACCGCCGGCGCTCCCCGTCCGTGCCGATGTGTCGCCCGGCTGCGCGCCGGACACGAGACCGGAGGCATCGGCGGGCCGCGCCATCGTGCGACCACCCACCTCTTGTTGCGCGGCCCGCTTCTCCGCTTCCGTCATGGGCGGTGTCTTGTCCTCTGGTCCAGGCATGGCGTGCTCCTGTGCAACGGGGCCGATCCCTGGCTAGTTGAACGGACCGCGCCCGCTCGCGTTCTCCGTGTCGGAGACGATGAACGGGTGCGGGATGCCGGACGAGAAGCCGAAGGACGCAGGCGGGCAGCAGACTCAAGAGGAGGCGGCCCGGCTGGACGAGGCACACGAGGCGGCGGGCGACGGCACGCTGCAAGGCTCGGTGCCAGCCGGTCTCACCATTGAGGAGCTGCGACGGCGCGCGCGGGAGACAAATCCCGGCGCGGACGCGGCGACGGATTAGCGGCCAGAGGTGTCCCGGTGAGCGCGGCGACGCCTCCCCGTAGGAGCCGTGCCGAGACATTGACAGAGAGAGGTTGCGCAGGTGCTTCGCGCGGGCCTACGCCTCATTCCTGCGGCGGCATTCAGGCGGCCAAGGCACGGCGGGTTACCGGGCTTTTGCAACAAGAACCTCCGCGATACCCTTGCCCGGCCAAGATGAAGCGGAGGGGCCATGCGTATCGGGCGGAGGAGCGTCCTGGCCGGCGGCACGGCGCTGGCGGCGGTCGGATCGCTGGACGCGGCGCGCGCCTGGGCCGCCGAGCAGCCGTTCACGCCCGAGAAGGGCGCGAGCCTGCGCCTGCTGCGCGGGGCCACGTTCCTGCCGGCCGAGGGCGCGACCACGGCGGCCAACGTGGCGGCGTTCACCGCCGCGACTGGCGTGAAGGTGACGATCGAGAACGTCAACCAGGACGACCTCGTCTCCAAGGCCGCGCTCGCGGTGCAGATCGGCTCTGGCCCCGACATCATCTGGACGCAGAACACCACCGCGCATCTCTTTCCGACCAAGCTCGTCGATGTCACCGATCTCGCCAATTATCTCGGCGCCAAGTACGGCGGCTGGTATCCGGTGTGCGAGAATTACGGCAAGGAGGGGGATCGCTGGAGCTGCATCCCGGTCTTCGTTGTCGGCTCTCTGATGAACTACCGCGTCTCCTGGATGCGCGAAGCGGGGTTTGACAGCTTTCCAAAGGACACGGATGGGCTGCTGAGGCTCTGCCAAGGCCTTAAGCGCATCGGCCACCCCGCCGGGTTCTCGTTCGGGCACGCGGTCAACGATGCCAACAACTTCGCTTATTGGTTGCTGTGGTCACAAGGTGGCACAATCATAGACGAGCATGGCAACGCCGCGCTCGAGAGCCCCGCCACGCTGCGCGCGCTGGACTACGCGAGGGCGCTGTATCCAACGCTGAACGAGGGCGTGCTCTCCTGGCTCGACATCAACAACAACCGCGCCTTTCTCGCCGGGCAGTGCGCGCTGACCAATAACGGCATCTCGATCTACACCGAGGCCAAGCGCAGCGCGCCGGCGATCGCCGCCGACATGGATCATGCGGCGATGCCGGTTGGGCCGGTGGGGGTGCCCACGGCGGAGAACCGGCTCGATCCCATGGTGATCTTCCGCTACTCGAAATACCCGAACGCGGCCAAGGCGCTGGTCGGGTTCCTGATGGAAGCGCCGCAGTATGCGAAGCTGATCACCAACTCCGCCGGGTTCATCACCCAGAGCCTGCGCGCCTACAAGGACAACCCGGTATGGGCGAGCGATCCCAAGATCGCCCCCTTCGCGGTGGCGTCCGAGGACACCCGCTCCGTGTCCTGGCCGTTGACCCCGAGCCCCGCCTCGGCCTCGGTGTTCGCCAATTTCGCCTTGGTGGACATGTTCGCCGCCGTCGCCTCCGGCAACTCAAGCCCGAAGGACGCGATGCAGAGAGCGCAAAAGCAGGTGGAGCGCGCCTACAAGGCGTAGCGGTTTCCTACGCCGCCTCCTGCCGCACAGCCTGCGAGCGCCGGACCCGGAGGCGGCGGATGCGGCGCGGGTCCGCGTCCAGCACTTGGAACTCGATTCCCCCTGGGTGGCTCACCACCTCGCCCCGCGCTGGCACGCGCCCAGCCAAGGTGAACACCAGGCCGCCCACCGTGTTGATGTCGGCGTCGCGCTCCTCTGGCGTCAGCACGGGGCCAAGCCGCTTCTCGAACTCCTCGACCGGCAGGCGGGCATTGATGTCGAGCGCGCCGTCCGGACGCTCGACGATCATCGGGCCTTCGACCTCGTCATGCTCATCGGCGATCGGGCCAACGATGGTTTCCACCAGATCCTCGATCGTCACCAGGCCATCGATGCCGCCGTACTCGTCCACCACCAGCGCGAGATGCATCCGCGCCTGGCGCATCTGCAACAACAGATCGAGAACCGGGATCTGCGGCGCCACCATCAACGGGCGGCGCAGGATCTTCTCGAGTGAAAAATCCTCCGGGTGGCCAACAAACGCGTAAACGTCCTTGATGTGAACCATGCCGAGAACATCGTCGAGCTGCTCGCGATAGACCGGCAGGCGGGAATGGCCCTCGGCGCGGATCTGCTCCACCGCCGCCTGGAAGCCCGTGTCGAGGCGGATCGCGACGATGTCGGTGCGCGGCACCATCACGTCTCCCGCCGTGGTCTCGCGCAGGCGCAGCACGTTGTTGATGAGCGCCCGCTCGTGGCGGTCGAGTTCCGGGGTGCCTCCCGGGACATGCGCGGCCTCGGCGGCCTCCTGCACCAGCTCGGCGATCGACTCGCGGACGCTGTGCTCGGCCTGCCGCCGACTGAGGCGCGCCCGCACGCGCCCGAGCAGGCCGAGCCGGGCCAAGGTGCCGCTCATGCCGCGTTGCTCCGCCACGGGTTCGGCACGCCGATCCGGTGCAACAGCCGCGCCTCCGTCATTTCCATCCGCCGGGCATCACCAGGATGGTGATGGTCGTGGCCGGCCAGGTGCAAGGCGCCGTGCAGCACCAAGTGCGCCAGATGATGCGCCGGACGCCGCCCGGCCTGCGCCGCCTCGCGCCGCACCACGCCAAGGGCCAGCACGATCTGGCCAGGAAGGCCGGGCGCGGGCGGGTCGTAGGTCAGGACGTTGGTCGGCCGGTCGCGCCCCCGGTCGCGCGCGTTCAGCCGCCGCACGGTGCGATCATCGGCCAGCATGACGCTGACGCCGGCGCCCGCGCCGACGCGCACGGCCCGCGCGGCGATCCTGCCAGCATTCGGGACCAACCGGCGCCAGCCGGGCGCGGCGATGATGACCTCGGGTTCGGACGATCGCCCCGCTCGCGCGGGGATGCTACACGAAGGCCCCATCGTTCACTTGCCGGAGATGGCCTCGGCCGGCTCGCGCGAGCGGCGGGCCTCGCGGCGCTTGTCCCCGGCCGCAGTCTCGCGTTGCTCGTAGGCGTCGACGATGCGCGCCACCAGGGGATGGCGCACCACGTCGCGCTTGCCGAAACGCACGACGCTGATGCCAGGCACGCCTTCCAGCGTCTCCATGGCGTCGCGCAGGCCGGAGGTCACGCCGCTGGGCAGATCGATCTGGGTCATGTCGCCGGTGATGACCATGCGCGTGCCCTCGCCCATGCGGGTCAGGAACATCTTCATCTGCACCGACGTCGTGTTCTGCGCCTCGTCCAGGATGACGTAGGCGTGGGCCAGCGTGCGCCCCCGCATGAAGGCGAGCGGCGCCACCTCGATCTCCCCATTGGCGAGGCGGCGCATCACTTGCTCGGCCGGCATCATGTCGTGGAGCGCGTCGTACAGCGGGCGCAGGTAGGGATCGACCTTCTCCTTCATGTCGCCGGGCAGGAAGCCGAGCCGCTCGCCCGCCTCTACCGCCGGCCGCGAGAGCACGATGCGGTCGACCTTGCCCGATTGCAGCATCGCCACCGCCTGTGCCACGGCGAGATAGGTCTTGCCGGTGCCGGCCGGGCCAACCGCGAACACCATCTCATCGTTCGCCAGCGCCTCCATGTACGCGGCCTGGCCGGCGCTGCGCGGGCCGACCGCGCCGCGCCTGGTGCGGATGGCCGGCACGTCGGAGAGCGGCAGGCGCGGGTCGGCGTCGGCGAGGCGGATCGCCGCTTCCACCTCGGCCCGACCGACGCTCTCGCCGCGCTCCAGCCGCGCCCAAAGTCCCTCCAACGCCGCCTGCGCGGCATCAACGCGCGTCGCTTCTCCGGCGATCGCCACGCGATTGCCGCGGCAGGACATGCGCACGCCCAGCGCCTGCTCGATCCGGACCAGGTGCCGGTCATGATCGCCCAGCAGCAGCGGCAACAGCATGTTGTCTCGGAAGTGCAGTGTCACGGCCTTGCCATCGGTGCGGGAGGCTGGTGTGGTCGCAAGCGTGGCGGTGTGGCTCAAGCGCGGGCAAGCTCCTCGGTGAGGGTTCCTGAGAGAGAGTTAGGGAGCGCGGCAACGATCTTCACCGGGACCTCGGTGCCAATCAGCGCCGCGGGGCCGGATAAATGCACCGGCTGAAGGTAGGGCGAGCGTCCGGCGATCTGGTCCGGATGCCGTCCCGGTCCGGTCAACAGCACCCGTAGGGTGCGACCGACGCACGCGCGGCCGAAGTTTGCCTGCTGGGTCCGCAGCAGGGTTTGCAGCGCCTGAAGGCGGCGGTCCTTCTCCGCCTCGGGTACCTGGCCCGGCGCCGTGGCGGCGGGTGTGCCGGGGCGTGCGGAATACTTGAAGCTGAAGGCCTGGGCGAAGCCAACCGTCTCCACCAGCGCCATCGTCGCCGCGAAGTCGGCCTCGGTCTCGCCAGGGTGGCCCACGATGAAGTCCGATGACAGCGCGATGTCGGGCCGGGCGGCGCGAAGCCGGTCCACGATGCGCAAATAGTCCGCCGCGCGGTGCCGCCGGTTCATGGCCGCCAGCAGCCGGTCCGACCCCGACTGTATCGGCAGGTGCAGAAAGGGCATCAGGCTCGGCACGTCCCGGTGCGCGACGATAAGTTCCTCGTCCATGTCCCTGGGATGGGAGGTGGCGTAGCGCAGCCGCCCGAGCCCACCGATCTCGGCCAGGGCGCGCAGCAAGCGAGCGAGGGTCCATGGACGCCCGTCCGGTCCCTCGCCGTGCCAGGCATTCACGTTCTGACCAAGCAGCGTGATCTCGCGCGCGCCCTGATCGACGAGCCGACGCGCCTCGGCGATCACCGCCGCGGCGGGCCGGCTCTGCTCGGCGCCGCGCGTATAGGGCACCACGCAGAAGCTGCAAAACTTGTCGCAGCCCTCTTGGATCGCGAGGAACGCCGTCACGCCCTGCGGGGCCGAGCTCTCGGGCAGGAAGTCGAACTTCGCCTCGGGCGGGAACTCGGTGTCGATCACCGCGCCCCCCGCGCGGGCGGCGCGCGCCACCATCTCCGGCAGGCGGTGATAGGTCTGCGGGCCGAGCACGATGTCCACGAAGGGCGCGCGCGCCAGGATCTCCTCCCCTTCGGCCTGCGCCACGCAGCCCGCCACCGCGAGGATCATGCGCCCGCCTGCCGCCTCCTTCGCCCGCTTCAGCGCGCGCAGCCGTCCCAGTTCGGAGAACACCTTCTCGGCTGCCCGGTCGCGGATGTGGCAGGTGTTAAGGATCACCATCTCCGCCCCGTCCGGCACCGGGCTCGGCGCGTAGCCGATCGGGGCCAGCACGTCGGCCATGCGGGCGCTGTCATACACGTTCATCTGGCAACCCCAGGTGATGACGTGCAGGCGCTTGCGCGGCGAGGTGTCCTTTGGTGTCGCCCCAGTCATTATCATCGCTCCGCCGGTCCGCGCCGGGCCAGCCCGGAGCAGGGAGGCGGAGACATCGTCGCGAGGGTCCAAGTGGTCAAGCGCGCATGGGGGGCAGAAGCCTCTGGTCTGTCTGCAATGCTCTCACGAACGGCGGCCGATTTGTCAACCCTTCGCTTTGGTGGTGCGTTCGGTCAGTTGCCCTTGGGTAGCAAGAGCATGGATCAGGAGGTCGAAACCGTTTGTTACCGGGTAGAGGTGCGCGCGGGACGCTCGGGCAGATTGACACCGGGCGGGTCGGATCGGATACCCCCTTGCCTATCTAAGCAGGGAGTCATGACCCACACGGTCCGCGAGAAGCATAAGCTGCTGGCGCGCGTTCGCCGCATCCGCGGCCAAGTCGAGGCAGTCGAGCGCGCCCTGGAGAGCGAGGCCGGCGGTGAGCGGGTCATGCACCTGCTGGTCAGCACCCGCGCCGCGATGGCCGGGTTAATGGCCGAGGTGGTCGAGGACCACGTGCGCACGCACCTGGTCGACCCGGAGAAGCACCCGAGCGCGCTGGACCCGGAAGGCGTCGAGCAGTTGCTCAGCGTCGTCCGTACCTACCTCAAGTAAGGCCGCTGCCATGCCAGAGACCGAAGCGGACCTGGAATTGCCGGTGTTCCCGGCGGTCTACAGCCACGTCTTCCTGAGCGAGGGGCACGAGCACGCGGAGCGGCGAACCTGGGCCGTGATCTGGCTGTGCGGGGCGATGATGGCGCTCGAGGTTGTCGGCGGCGCTCTGTTCGGCTCGATCGCCCTGGTCGCCGACGGCCTGCACATGAGCACGCACGCCGGCGCGCTGCTGCTGGCTGCCCTGGCCTACAGCTACGCCCGCAGGCACGCGGACGACCCCCGCTTCACCTTCGGGACCGGCAAGCTCGGCGGCCTGGCCGGGTTCACCAGCGCCATTGTCCTGGCGATGATTGCCATCCTGATCGGCTACGAGGCGATCACCCGGTTTATTGCGCCGGTGCCGATCCATTTCGCCGAAGCGATCCCGATCGCGGTCTTGGGATTGACGGTCAATCTCGGCTCGGCGTGGCTGCTATCTGGCGGAGGCCGCCACCATCACCACGGTCCCCGTCACCATCACCGCGGGCACGGGCACGGCCATGTCCACGCGGAGCACGGGCACGATCACGACGACGAGCACCGCCTCAGCACGCCGCACGGCACCCTGGTTCTAAGCGTCTTCGAGGAGAACCACCCGCCCGTCTTCCGCATTCGCGCCGAAGGCGGCGCCGTCCCAAACGCGCAGGCAGTCGCAATCGAGACGGTGCGGCCGGACGGGGCGCGGCAGAGCTTCGCACTGGCCGATCGCGGCGGCTACCTGGAAAGCCTCCAGAACATTCCCGAGCCGCACGCCTTTACCGCCCGCGTCCGCGTTAGCGGCCGCGAGTGCACGGTCTCCTTCGAGGAGCACGGCCATGATCGTCGCCACGCGCGCGCTGCGGCCCACCAGGACAACAACATGCGGGCGGCTATCATCCACGTAATGGCCGACGCCGCGGTCTCGGTCCTGGTCATCGGTGGCTTGCTGCTGGCGCGCGCCTTCGGCTGGCTCTGGATGGACCCGCTCGCGGGCATCGTGGGCGCGGGTGTGATCGCGTCTTGGTCCTACGGGCTGATCCGCGACACCGGCGCCATCCTGCTGGACATGAACCCGGATCAGCAGGTGAGTCGGGGGGTGCGCAGCGTCATCGAGCAGGCGGGGGACCGGGTGGCCGACCTGCACGTGTGGCGGCTCGGCCCGGGCCATCTCGGGGCCATCATCTCGGTCGCCACGCGCCTGCCCCGCGGACCGGAGTTTTACCGCCCGCTGCTGGCCCGGTTCGGCGCGCTCTCGCACCTCACGATCGAGGTCCAGCAGGCACCCGAACCGGGGTGGTGAGCAGGCAGTTACAGGGGACATGAGGGTCGAGCCTGATACTTTCGGCTGGAGCTGGAAGGGCACGCCGGTCCGGGTGGGGTGGGCTACGACGTGCGCGGGGAGGGCGAGACGGTGCTGCTGCTGCCCGCGTTCAGCACCGTCTCGACCCGCGAGGAGATGCGCCCGCTCGCCGAGCGACTGGCGCCCGGGTTCCGGACCATCGTCCCCGACTGGCCCGGTTTCGGCCGGGGCCAGCACCCGCGCCTCGACCACGGGCCGGCCCTGCACCTGGCGTTCCTGCGCGCTTTCCTGGAGCGTGTCGTGGCGGGGCCGGCCGCGGTTGTGGCGGCGGGGCACGCCGGCGGCTACGCCCTGGCCCTCGCCCGCGAGCGCCCGGGCACCTGGACCCGGATCGCGCTCGTGGCCCCCACCTGGCGCGGGCCGCTGCCGACCATGATGGGCGGCTACCGGCCGATGCAGGACCGCCTCCGCGCCGCGCTGCGGCTCCCTGGGGTCGGGCACGCGCTCTACCGGCTCAACGTCGTCCGGCCCGTGGTCGTGGCGATGTACCGCCGGCACGTCTACGCCGACCCGACCCGGATCACGCCGGGCTTCGTCGCTGACAAGGCCGCCGTGGCGCGCCGCGGCGGCGGGCGTTTCGGCTCGGCCGCTTTCGTCACTGGCGCGCTCGACCCGGCGCGCGCGTGACGGGTTCCTTGCCCTCGCAAGCCCGCCGACGGCGCCAACGTTCGTCATCTACGGCGCCAACACGCCCCCCAAGTCGGGCGCGGAGATGGACGCACTCGCGCGGGCACCGGGCATCACCGCGCATCGCGTGGCGGCCGGCTCGCTCGGATTGCATGAAGAGAGCCCGGACGCGGTGGCGGAGGTGCTCCGCCCCTTTCTGCTAGGCGAGCCCCGCCCATAGATGCCGAGCGCCAGCAGTGGGTAGCGCCTTCGGGCGGGCGCAGGCGCATGGCGTAGCGAGACCGGCCTGGGCGCCGGTGCTGGCAAGCCGAGATCAGTAGCCGGCGAGCATGAAAAGACCGGCCAGCGCCAGCACGACGTTCCCGTTCAGGCAGGAACGCGCCACCGGCGGCAGCCTGATCCGGATGGCGTTGCTGCCTATCCCCTGCCCGAGCGCGAGCATGACGATGCTGAGGCCGCCGATCGCCACTGCGGCCGAGCGGTATCCCACCCCGCCGATGCCCCCGGCGATCGCCAGTCCGATGTTGTTGATCGACAGCGTCACGGCCAGGAACAGCGTTTCGACGAGGCCCACGCGCGGCCGACTCGCAAAGCGGCGCAGCGCACGGGACGAGGAGCCGCCGGTTGCGCGACGCTCGGCGTGGAAGCTCCAGGCCGCCAGCACGAGCAGCAGGCTCCCGCCCAGCACGTCCGGCACCTTGGACGGCAGCACCTGTCGGAGCCCTAGGCCACCTGCCAGGGCGACCAGGGTGACGAGCGTGGTGATCACCGCGATCAGCAGGTTGCTGCGCCAGCCGATGCGGCGGCGCTTCAGTCCATAGGCGAGACCGATAGAGACGTTGTCCATATTGGCGGCCCAGCCGAAGAGCACAGCCGAGCCAATCCGGTCCCACATCGCGGCGAAGACCTCCGAGACGAATGCTGGAAAGGAACGCGATTCAGCATGAACCGGGCGCGACTGGGCGGTCAAGCAGCCTTGCTCCGATGGCGCGCGACCTCGACGTCAGTAGCGCGCCGCCAACTCAGCTCATCAGTCGCCTCGGCAGCATCCCAGCAAGCCTAGACCGGCTCGAACTTGAAACCGTCGCCCCATCGCTTCAGCCGGCCAGAGGATGGGGACGGAAAATGCGCCGTGCAAACCAGCGTGGACGTCTCGCATAGGCAGCCGAACAGCTTGCGGCGCGATTCGCCGGCCTGCGGGGAATTGAAGTCGGCGCGCATGCCGAGTTCCGGATAACGGGCCTGCAGCGGCGAGTGGATCATGTCGCCGGCGATCACCGCGTCCGAGCCGGGCCTGCCGACCTGGACCGAGAAGTGATCGATCGTGTGGCCGGGCGTGGGGATCAGCTTCACGATGTCGCTGAGCTGGTGATCGCTTTTCACCACCTCCTCGCGCCTGGCGGCGACGATGGGGAGGACGGAGTCCGTGATCCAGGGGGCGTTGGACGGGTCTTTCTTCTCCGTCTCGGTCCAGAATGCGAGTTCGCGGTCAGCGAACACGTACTTGGCATTCGGGAAGGTGGGAACCCAGCGTCCGTTCTCCAGCCTTGTGTTCCAGCCAACATGATCGACATGCAGATGCGTACACATCACATAGTCGATTTGCTCGACGGAGACGCCGGCGCCGGCGAGGTTTGTCTCGAAGCGGTCGGAGTTCATCATGTTCCAGAACGGACGCGCCGGGCGCGGCTTGTGGTTGCCGACGCAGCTATCGATCAGGATCGTGTGGTGCGGGGTTTGCACCAGATAGGACTGGATACAGAGCACGAGCTGCCCGCTCTGCTTGTCGAGATAGCCGCCCTCGGTCATCCAGCCGCGGTTTTCCTCCAGCACCTCTGGTGTGAGTGTGGGAAAGAATTCGAGCGGATTGAAGAACGGCGCTTCCTGCTCCACCACGCGGTGGACCGTGACCTCGCCGAGTTTGAACGTGGTGGTGGCCATGTTCGTCTCCTCCGGAAGAGTAGGTTAGTCTGACGACCCTTTCTTCCGCAGATAAGGGCATGCTCTCATAGTACGCGCAATGTGAGACCGCTTCAGCAGGCGGACGCGCGGCTCCCTAGAGCCGCGGGTCCGGCACTCGCGCCGCCGCGAGCACGTCCACCGCGGCCGCGCCCGCCATCTTGAGCGCACGGGCGCAGGCGCTGGCCGTGGCTCCCGATGTCATCACATCGTCGACGAGAAGAACCCACGGGCCGAGGATCCGCTCGGCGCGGCGGGGGCGGACGGCAAAGGCGCCGGCCACCTCCGCCTGGCGATCCCCCGAACCCTTGCCACCGAGGGCAGCGGTGGGGCGCGTGCGGATCAGCGCATCGGGCAGGACCGGCCGGCCGGAGATCCGCGCCAGCGCCTGTGCGAGCAAGGCCGCCTGGTTGTAGCGTCGGCGGAATAGCCGCCAGCGGTGCAGCGGCACGGGCACGAGCAGGTCAGCGCTCCTCAGCAGCATCGCGCCCGCCCGCGCCATCATCGGCGCAAGCGCCGTCGCGATCTCCACCCTGTCGCCGTGCTTCAGCGGCAGGATCAGGCGGCGCGCGCCCGCGTCGTAGCGCAGCGCGGCGCGCGCCCGGTCATAGTCTGGCCTAACGGCTTCGCAGGCCGGGCACAGGCAATCGACCCCGCCCTGCGGCTCGGCGTCGAACGGAACGCCGCAGACCGCACAGCACGGGGCGGTGATGAAACGGGTGGCGCGAAAACAGGCCGGGCACAGCTTCCCTGGCGCGTCCACTGGCTGGTCGCAGGCGATGCAGGCGGGCGGCAGGAGCAGGTCGAGTATCGTGCGCCCTGCCCCGTGCAGGGCACGCAGCCGAGGACCGTCAGTGCGCAACGCCGAACCGCACGGTGCCGTCGCGGGCAATTTCGTTCACCAGGTCGATCTCCCATGCCAGATAGGCGCGCATCGCCTCCCCAACGCCGGTGCTGCGGTCATAGGGGCGGAGATAGACGTCCACGCAGGCCTCGTCCGGTGGATCGGTGCGGTCTTGTGTCATGGGCCGGCCGGCAGCGCGCCAGGCGGCAGTGCCGCCGTCAAGCGCCCGGACCTCTCCTGCCGTCAGCGCCGCCAGCTCTGGCAGGGCAAGGCGCGCCAGCGTGCCATCCGGCGAGGTGACGGCCACACGGCGCACGCCGGCGAGCCGGTCGCACAGCGCCTCGAGCCGGCTGCGCACGCCCCAGAGCGCGCCTGGGATATGGCCATCCCGGAACTCGACACTGCGGGCGAGATCAACGACCCGCGTGTCCGGCGCTTCGAGCCGAGCGGCCAGGTCCGCCACGCCAATCAGGGGGGCGGGCGCGGCCAGCTCGGGAATCGGCGCGAGTGCCCGACCCGAGCCGCGCAGCGCCTCCAGTCCGCCCTCGACGACGAACACGTCGCGGTAGCCCATCTGGCGCAGCCAAGCGCTGGTCATGCGCGCCCGCGCGCCCACGTCGTCCAGCAGCACGATGCGCGCATTGCGCACCCCGATCCACTGATCGGTCGCCTGCACGAGCTGCCCGCCCGGCGCGCTGCGGCTGCCGGGATAGTGGCTGGCCCGGAACTCCGCAGGATCGCGCACGTCAAGCAGGTAAAGGGTACGGTTCGGGTCTTCCTCGAACCGGGCGAGGTCAAGGGGGCCGATCACGCCGACACCGGACTCCTCCCCGAAGCGGCGGGCGCGGTCGAGCGTGAGGCCGGCGGTGCGCGGCGTGCCCTCCGGATAGTGTGCGGTGCGGCCACGCTCGCAGGTGAAGCCCGCCAGCTCCCAGCCCATCGTGCCATTGCGCAGCGCCACGACCTGGTTCGGAATGCCCGCCCGGCGCAGGCTTTCCGCGCCCATGATGCTGCGCGTCCGCCCGGCGCAGTTCACCACGACCAGCGTGTCCGGATCGGGCGCGAGGTCGCCGATGCGATAGGCCAGCTCGCCGCCAGGCACGCTGAGCGCGCCTGGGATCGTCATGCGCTGGAACTCCTCGTGCGTGCGGCTGTCGAGCACGATCATGTTGCGGCCCTGGTCGAGCCAGGATTTCAGCACCGGCGGATCGACGCTTTCCGTGCCGTAGTGGTGCTCCACCCACTCCCCAAACGCTTTCGAGGGAACGTTCACGCCGCTGAACAACACCCCGCCCGCCGCTTCCCAGGCCGGGGTGCCGCCGTCGAGGACGTGGATATCGGTGCAGCCATCCGCCTCCAGCCAGGCGGCTAGGCGCTCCGCCAGCCCTCGCCCATCATCGACGCAGACGATGCGCACGCCCCGGCGCGGCAGCAGCGCGCGGACCCGCATCTCGCGCCGCGAGAAGGGGCACGGCACCGCCCAGAACAGGTGGGAGGCGCCGAACTCGCCCTCCTCCCGCGCGTCGAGGAGGGCAAGCTCGTGCCCGTCGGTCAGCCAGGCGCGGAGGGTGGGGGCGTCAATGCGTCGCATTTGGGTAGTATGCCTGCGACGTGGCGGGGCGCGCCAGATGGTCCGAACGGGACGGAACGCGCTTCAACGCCAGCCTCGAGTAACATATATGCTGTTACCCGTGGCATTGACAGCATTCGGAGGCCAACCTGGCCACTTTGGCGGTGCGGAACGTGGATGACGATATCGCGCGGCGTTTGCGCGTCCGTGCCGCCGAGCATCGACGCTCCGCCGAAGCCGAGCGTCGCGAAATCCTCCGGACCGCCTTGATGGAACATGACTTGCGTGCTGCCCGCGAGCGTGCCGCCGAGCGTCTGGCCGAGTTCCGGCGCCGTACCGCCGGACGCGGGTCGGCGCCATCCGGAGAACTCCTGCACGAGGTTCGCTCTGAGAGGATGAGGGCTCTGACGGGCTCGGGTGAGGATACCTGACTTGGCGCTTGTCGTTGATGCGTCCGTCGGCCTCAGATGGGTCTTGCAGGAGCCGGACAGCCATTTCGCAGAGGCCCTGGCCCGCAGCGAGGAGGACTTGCTTGCCCCGGATTTCTGGCTGAACGAAGCGGTCAATGTCTTGTGCCTCCAGGTGCGCCGGAAAGTGTTCACGCCAGATGAGGCTAGAGAGGGTCTCGCGCTATTGCGGGCGCAAATCAGCCCGACGCCAACGGCGGATCTAGGTTTGCACGATGTCGCCTTGGACATTGGCCTCGCCGCCAACCATTCCGTATACGACACACTATATATTGCTTTCGCGCTTGCCATGGGAGCCACGCATGTCGTGGTGGCCGACCGTCCCTTCGTCAATGCCATGCGGCGGCATCCCGACCCCTCCCTGACCAGGATGCTCCTGCCGCTCGATCAGTGGGCCAAGGATCAGGGAGTTTGACCGAAGCGCGAGCGCGAGACGGCATTGAGGTCTTCGACCGCCGCGCGGTGCGCCGGCATCGCGACCGTGCGGCCGGGACCGTGGGGCAGGTCGCCGACATGCTGCGCGAGACGGCGGAACGGCTGCTGGATCGGCTGGACGACACCACGCGCCGGTTCACCCATGCCCTTGATCTCGGCGGGCGGGGGATCGTGGCGCCCCTGCTGCGCGCGCGCGGCATCGGCACCGTCAGCGCCGATCTTTCGCCCGCGATGGCGGCGCTCAATCCCGCGCCCGCCCTCGCCGCCGACGAGGAATTCCTGCCGTTCGCACCGGCGAGTTTCGATCTGGCGGTCGCCAACCTGTCGCTGCACTGGGTCAACGACCTGCCGGGCGCGCTGATCCAGCTCCGCCGCGCCTTGCGCCCCGACGGGCTGTTCCTTGCCAGTCTGCCGGCGCTGGGCACGCTCGCCGAGCTGCGCGCCGCCCTTTCCGAGGCCGAAGCGACGCTCTCCGGCGGCGCCGCGCCGCGGGTCTCGCCGTTCCCCGACCTGCGCGACTGCGCTTCCTTGCTCCAGCGCGCGGGCTTCGCGCTGCCGGTCGCGGACATGGAGGAGCTGCGCCTAATGTACGCCGACCCGCTGGCGCTGCTGCACGACCTGCGCGCGGCGGGGGAGACGAACGCGCTCGTTCAGCGCGACTGGCGCATCCCGCCCCGTGCGCTTTTCCCCGCGGCGCTGGCGGCGATGCCGAACGAGGACGGACGCATCCCGGCGACGCTGCGCATCACGGTGATGACGGGCTGGGCACCCGCCTGACCCCGTCCTAAACTTTACAAGTTCAGACAAGGGAGGAACGCGTGGCCGAGAAGCTGCTGGCCGGAAAGGTCGCTGTCGTGACCGGCGCCGGACGGGGAATTGGGCGCGCCATCGCGATCGAGATGGCGCGGAACGGCGCCAAGGTGGTGGTGAACGATGTCGGCGCGGGCGTCACCGGCGAAGGCTACGACGAGACACCCGCGCAGGAGGTGGTGCGCGAGATCGAGGGCGCGTGCGGGCAGGGCAGCGCGGTGGTCAACACCGATTCCGTCGCCGAATGGGAGTCCGCCCAGCACATAGTCGCCGCCGCGACCGAGCGGTACGGGCGCATCGACATGGTGGTGAACAACGCAGGCATCCTGCGCGACCGGATGTTCCACTACATGTCGCCCGAGGAGTTCGACGCGGTGATGAAGGTGCATCTCTACGGCGCCTTCTACGTCAGCCGCGCCGCCGTGACGCATTTCCGCAAGCAGGAGAGCGGAGCGTTCGTGCATATGACCTCCACCTCCGGGCTGATCGGCAGCGTGGGGCAGGTCAATTACGGCGCCGCCAAGCTCGGCATCGCCGGGCTCTCGCGCAACATCGCGATGGACATGCAGCGGTACAAGATCCGCTCCAACTGCATCGGGCCGCACGCCTTCAGCCGGATGATCGAGACGGTGCCCGGCCAGAGCGAGGAGCAGTTCAAGGAGCGCGCCAATCGCACGCGCCCCGATCAAGTGGCGCAGCTCGCCGTGTTCCTCGCCTCCGACGCGGCAGCCGAGATTTCCGGCCAAATCCTGGGCGCGCGCGGCAACGAGATCTATCTCTACGGCCAGCCCCGCCCGATCCGCATCCTGCACCGCGGCGACGGCTGGACCCCGGAGAAGATGCGCGACCACCTGCTGCCCGCCATCCGGTCCAGCCTGACGCCGCTGGAGCGGACGCGGGACGTGTATGGGTGGGATGCGATCTGAGACGGACATCCTCATCATCGGCGAGCGCCAGCACGGGGATCAGTTCGCCGTCGGAACGCCTCTATCCGCCGGCGATCCGCGTCACCGGCGCCGGCTGGGCGTCGGGCGGATCGGCATGATCGCCGGGCCAGGGGGGGGGTGCCCTGCTGGGCCTCGGTGCATGGGGAAGCATAACCTTCCTGGCCGCCGCCGCGCCGACGTTTGGGACCACGCTGCTGATGGCGGTCTTGTGGCTTGAGGAAGGCGATCGTCAAATCCGTGGCGAGCCCGCGTAACGCCGCGCATGATCCGTGCGGCGGTTTGTCCTCCATCATGAGAGGCTGTCGAGCGCGGTTGCCTGCGCCTCGGTCTAGCCGGAACACGCTGGCTTGTTCGCGACCTGGCGGACGCGCTGGTCTCGATTTGCCGGTTAATCGGTGACATTTGCACATTGACCGTTTTATCAATGCTACATACGATGGTAGTCAGCAGCTCCGTTCGGTGCTGGCCTACCTGAGCCCGGTGGCGTTCGAGACGGCATTGTCTGCGGCGCCGCATACGCAAACGCGCGCCATAAACAGAAGAGGCAGCGGCAACCGTGTGTATGTAATTTTGTGTCTCAAGGTTGGGGAACTCCCGACCACTGCCTACCGACGATTGTAATCAAGACAAGGGGGAACAAGAACATGGTTGCGAGCCAATCGAATCTGTCCGCATACGGCTATGACTTCGTCGTCGCGACGACCCAGGACAGCCTGAACGCGACCATGAAGGAATACCTGAGCAAAGGCGGTGAGCCCGAAGTCGCCATTTGTTACATTGCCGATCAGCATGGAAATCCGACGGCGATTGACTATGCGCAACTGAAGCAGAGCGCGCATGGCTCGGACCCCTTCGCTGTCCCAGCCGATGCCGATCCGGCGAAAAGCCAAGATTTGAAGAACCTGTTCGAGGCGCGATTTATGGTCGGCTTCAAGGCGAAAATTGGCCTGCCGCCCGGCTACGCCCCGACCGCCATTCCAGACGTGGTCGGGCTGGGCGCCGACGCGTCCTCGGTATCGTACACGCTGATGTGCTCGGAATTCGTCATCGTGCATCTACAGCCGGGCAGCGGCTACGATCCGACGCCCTCATGGATGAAGGTCTCACAACCCCCCGGCAAGGCCTGGCTATTCACCTCGAAGGTTGACATCCGACTCGCACCGTACGGAGACGCTTACAGCAAGCTGCCGCCGTCGGTGCAGGCCGCGATCAAGGATCTGGGCGACGAGGCCTTCAGCGTCCAGCAACTGCTGTTCGATCTCGACACCGCCGCCCTGCAGTCGGTGCCTCAGATCGGAGGCGTGGACCCCGGCACCGACCCCTATGCATGTCTGCAGAAGGACTTTCTCGGCGCGTACTTCAACACGGTGAAGCAGAAGGGTCAGCCGGTGCTGGGCTACGTGACTCCGCGGTCGAAGGCGTCGGGTGCCGAGCCAAAGTCGAGTCTGACGCTGACCGACTTCGATTTCCAGGTTTCCCCCTTTCTTGGGAGCGACAACCAGCCGGTCAACAATCCGACGCCTGCGCAGCAAAACCTTGTCACACTGAATTATCTGTGCGCCGCCGGCGGAACGCCGCTGCCCGGCCCGGGACGGTTCCGGTGGAACTGGATGGAGCCGGGAGATGAAGCGGACTTCGATGGCGTGTTGTCGATTAATCGCAATGCACTCGTCAGGTATTTCGATCCCCTGCTGCTAAGTTTCTGCCAGAAGACTTGCTACCAGCCCCGGGCCCAGGTGACGCTTGATAACCTTTCCAGACCCCAATTTAGACTGGATATGAGCCCCGGACAGATGCCGACCGTGACGCGCCCGCCGACTGGCGCGAGCGTCCTGAGCTACGCATATAGTTCGGCGTCAAGCGACGTCGCCGGCCTGAATGGCGACCTTGGACAATTGGAGGCAAGGTATTATTACACGCTGGATGTCAGCTTTTCAGACAATAAGATCGTCATCACTCAAAATAGCAATTTGTGGCTCAGGATTCAGAAGCTGGCAACGTCGACCAGTGGCAATATCTATGCCGTTACGGTCGTAGATACCTATACCATTGACGTTGACGAGAATGGGAGGTTGGTAGCTAACCTTAAGTCAGATCGGACCGACCATACGGACAACCTCGAAGTAAATGCGTTTGTCAACTTTTTCACCGGTGAAAACGAGCTCGTCGACAATTACAGAAACTGGGCGCAGAAATTCATCTCCTCGAATGTGCAGGACGTTCCGCTGTCAATCGCCCAGAGCTTCGTATTCCCCGGCGGGAAGACTTTCGTCTTCAAGGACGCTTGTTTCTCCGCGCACCAGGATCTCGTGGCCCACATCACGTACGCCGATCCGACGATGTCTAAGCGCCCGTCAACAACACCCGCGTCAACCGTACCTGCGCCAAAAGCGCCTGCGCCGACAATAACCGCGCCAACAACGCCTCATGATGCCGAATTTACCCCGGTCTACCAGCAAGGTGACCCTGGCGCCGGTATCG
Organism: uncultured Pseudomonadota bacterium; assembly: GCA_963818725.1. Classification (GTDB taxonomy): domain Bacteria; phylum Pseudomonadota; class Alphaproteobacteria; order Acetobacterales; family Acetobacteraceae; genus DATFDN01. The sequence goes on from CAWFTU010000004.1 coordinate 123,348, forward strand.
GGGACTATGACCTGAAGAGTCCCCAGGACCGCGTGTTCGCCTTCGACTACCAGAAGACAGGCCGGCTCGACCATCTCGTGGCGTACCGCCCAGGAACGGGCACGGTCTTCATACTCAGGAATGGCAGTGGCAAATTCATCCCGGTCTACCAGCAAGGCGATCCCGGCGCCGGTATCGGAGGCTATGACCTGAAGAGCCCGCAGGACCGTGTGTTCGCCTTCGACTACCAACAAACAGGCCGCCTCGACCACCTCGTGGCGTATCGCCCGGGAGCGGGCACGATCTTCATACTCAGGAATGACAATGGCAAATTCACCCCGGTCTACGAGGCGACCGGGATCGGGGACTATGACCTGAAGAGTCCCCAGGACCGCGTGTTTGCCTTCGACTACCAGAAGACAGGCCGGCTCGACCATCTCGTGGCGTACCGCTCAGGAACGGGCACGATCTTCATACTCAGGAATGGCAGTGGCGGATTCACCCCGGTCTATCATGGGACCGGTATCGGGGACTATGACCTGAAAAGTCCCGAGGACCGTCTGTTCGCCTTCGACTACCAGAAGACAGGCCGGCTCGACCATCTCGTGGCGTACCGCCCAGGACGAGGGGCGATCTTCATACTCAGGAACGACAACGGCAAATTCACCCCCGTCTACCACCAAGGCGACCCTGGGAACGGCATCGGGGGCTGGAACTTGCAAAGTCCCCAGGACCGTCTGTTCGCCCTCGACTACCAGAAGACAGGCCGGCTCGACCATCTCGTGGCGTATCGCCCAGGACGGGGGGCGATCTTCATACTCAGGAACGACAACGGCTCGTTCACCCCGGTCTACCAGCAAGGCGATCCCGGGAGCGGCATCGGGGACTATGACCTGAAAAGTCCCCAGGACCGTCTGTTCGCCTTCGACTACCAACAGACAGGCCGCCTCGACCACCTCGTGGCGTATCGCCCAGGAAGGGGCGCGATCTTCTTACTCAGGAATGACAGTGTCACATCCACTCCCGTCCCGCAGCCAGGCGGCCCCGGGAGTGGCACATCCACCCCGGTCCAGCAGCAAGGTGGCCCAGGGACCGGCACCGGGGGCGGTGATTCAAAAGGCCCCCAGGCCGGCGCCATGAAGATCACCTTCGAATCCGAGCTGATGGAGAACCGCAAGCACGCCACCGTCATGGCGCCCGACCAGAAACTCGAGGCGCTTCAGACCAGCGACGGCGGTTCCCTGTTCTTCTCCATTGGCGACGACGGCGTCTTTTACCTGACGCAGGAGGTCGGCGGCAGCCGCACCGGATGGAACCGCCTGGATCTGAGCAGCGCGCTCTCTCAGCAGCATGGCGGCGCCAAGGTGGTCGCGAAGACCTTCGACGTGTCGCAGAACGCCCAGACCGGAGCGATCGACCTCGCGCTCGTCGCCACCATCAACGGGTCCGACACGCTCTACCTGTCGCGCGGCAACGCCAACCTCGTCGCCTCCTGGGCCAAGGGCGTGAGCTGGAGCGCGGTCCCGTTCGACGACGCCGCCCATCCGATGCCGGCCTTGCAGATCGCCGACGTTTACATCGAGCAAACGCAAACGGGCGAATATTTCGTGGCGGACATCCTCAAGGAGCCTGGCAACCCGCTCAATCCGCTGTTCCGCTACTATCTCACGCCGGAGCCCGCCCAGGGCGGCAAGCACTGGAACCCGCATGACCTCTCGGCCGATCTCGCGGGCGGCAGCATCAGCAGCCTTCTCGGCCAGCGGACCGGCGACACGGTCGCGGGCATATACACGTTCGGCACGATCGGCGGCCGGCAGGAGTTGATGTACACGCCGCTCTACAACCCGTTCAACCCGGCCCATCCGGCGAGCCCGTCACGCCTCGCCGTCCCCGACGGGGCGAGCGCCATCGCCACCACGGTGGGCGCCGACGGCACCACCAGCCTTTTCGTGGCCGGGCAGGGCGTGCTCACCTTCTTCGCTCCCGACAACCAGAGCGACGGTGCCGCTGGCGTTCCGATCGTGACGCACCGCCTGTTCGCCGGGGTTCAGCACCTCGAGGCCTTCGCGACCGAGACGGTAACCACCGTCTGGGCCGTCAACCAGCCGGGAGACCTGTTCTACGTCACCTGCAAAGCCGGCCAGGAGGCCACGCCCGCTGCCTGGTCGGTCCCCGTGCCTATCCTGGCCAATGTCGAGCAGATCGCGCCCTATCTCAACCAGAAGCGCAACAACGCGGTGATCTTCGCGCATGTCAGCGGGGAAACCCTGGTGCAACTGACGCAGGATCCGGTCACCACGGCGTGGCAGCAGCGCCGCATCCTGCTGCCCAGCACCGATGCCAAGGACGTGGTGAAGTTCCAGAGCTACACCACGCATGTCACCGTCACCGACGACCACAACATGCCGGCGCCCAACACGGCCCTGCGGGTCACATCGACCAGTCCGGTGAGCGCCTACCTGAACGACGTCTATCACCTGCTTTCGCCGGACGTGCCCGTCAACACGGCAACCGACGTGACCGGCGTGCTGACGATCGTGCAGGAGACGCACGGGCTCGGGGCCGTCTGCTTCAAGCTCGTCCTGGCCGAGAGCGGCGTGACCGCCGCCATCAACCCGATGACTAAGGTTGTCGACAAGCTGAACGGCGTTGACGACGTCGGCCAGGTGCAGGTCACCAACGCGGACGGCACCCAGCAGAAACTCGTTCCCGCCGACGTGAGCCCGGATGACGTGAAGGCGACGACGGCGTCGCTGAAGCAGTTCACGCAGACCGCCGGGCAGATGCCGGCGGACGGCACCCTGCGCAAGCCCGCCACGGAGAATGCGGTCGCCGCGGTAGGCGCCCGTCCAGCGACGACGCCATCTTCGCAGGTCTGGGGCATGTCGTTCCACGGCGACGGATGGACGTACCACGAAGGCGAGGCCGCCGCCCAGCGCTTCGGCCTCCGTGGCTCCAACGCGGCCAGCCCTGCGCTCAACCAGGCCCGCCCCGCGATCGCTACGGCCGCCGCTCCCACCGACCTGGGAACCGCGATTGAGGTTCTTGCCGGCGACATATGGAACTGGCTCAAGTCGGCATGGGAGAGCGTCGAACACTTCTTCGTGCAGGTCGCGGAGGACGTGTATCACTTCTTCATCCAAATCGCGGGCGAGCTCTACCACTTTGTCCTCGATTGCGTTCACGCCGTTGTGCAGGCGGTGGAGTTCATCTTCAACAAGATCAAGACGTTCTTCGAGGATCTGATCAAGTGGCTGGGGTTCCTGTTTCAATGGGCCGACATCATACGAACGCACAATGTCCTCAAGAACCTGTTCGCACAATACGCGGCGCACGCGATCGCCAGCCTGGGTCCGACACGGGCCAAGCTCCACGACCTTTTCGTCGGATTGGAACACAAGATCAATGCGTGGGCTAGCATTCCCGATATTCAGACCTCGATCGGGAGCTATCACGCGTCCGCCCCACCGCTGCCGGGCCAGACCAGCCCACAAGCGAACTTTGGCGTGCACCACACCAAGGGTAACTTGCCCAGTCTTGCGATGAACTACACCCCGCCTAGCAGTGGCGGCGAAGACCTGCTCAGCTCGCTGGGCGACACGGTCGAGAAGGAAGTCGAGGCGTTCCAGACGGCTATCGAGCAGATCAAGAGTCAGATCGTCGATAAGTTCACCCAGCTATCACCGACCGACATCATCAAGAAGCTGGTCGCGATCATCGGCGATCTGCTGCTGAACACGGTCGAGAACATCCTGGACGAGGCGCTCCGCGTCGTTGAGATCCTGGCGAAGGGCGTCCTCGCGGCTTTCGAGGCGCCCATCAGCATCCCGATCCTCTCGGACCTCTACCGCGACATCACGGGCAACGATCTGAGTATGCTCGATCTGGTCTGCCTGGTGGTCGCGATCCCGGTGACGCTCATCTACAAGTTGGTCACCAACGAGGCGCCGTTCCCCGACAACGCAACGACGCAGGCACTGATCAACGCGCAAGACTTCACTGGCATTCAACACGCGCTGGGCTTCAGTGATGCCGCATCCCCGGCGCCCCGCCTCGCAGGGGCAAGGTCTCTCTCCGCAGCGGCAACGCCGGCCGTGCCCCCCGGGCCGCCAACGCCGATCGGGACGAAGGCAGCAGACATTATGACATTTGTGTTTAACATCAGTGGGGGCGTGGGGGCGATTCTTGTAAGCGTCGCCAGCGGCCTTAAACGCTTGGAGGGCGACGCCGCAGCGTTGAACAGGCCGCTGTGTGGCTTTGCCGCAACGGCCTACCTCCCCTACATCGCGCCGAATATCAATAGCGCGACCAATCCCACAAAGGCCGGTGAGTGGTACAACGCCCTAAACATCGGCGTGACCAGCTTCAGTTTCGTCAAAACAGTGGTGGACAACGTCACCGAGGCCGCGACGACGGACCTATGGAAAAAAGCTTCACCGTGGTTGGAACTTATCATCAATGCAACGTGGCTGGCGCCCGCCATCGGGGCAATGATTTTCGACCCAGCCCACCCCCACCCAGACGAATTCCCAAAACAAGACTACGACTGGGTGGGCTTTGCGGGCAACGCGGCATTCGATGTCGGTGGCATCCTCACGCCCTGGACCGATAAGGAGTTCGGCGGCGACGCTGCCCCGGTTATTTTCGGTATCACCATCTTCCTTACCATAGCCTACGGCGTCCTGATCGCAACGTCCGGAGGCCTGCAATTCCGTGCTGCTGCGAAAAAGTGGAACCCTCCCCTTAACCTCCCATAACCTTTCAAGGAGCGATACTCCTATGATGGCGTTTAAGCTGGTGATGGTCGCCGCGAGGACATGATGGCTGGTGTGGGACGCCGCGCATGCCGATCGCCGCGCCGGCGTGGCCCTCCCCCGGCCCTCTCCTGCAAGAGACCGAAGCAGTAGCCGAATCCGCGGCGAGCCCGCATAACGCCGCGCATGATCCGTGGCCGGCTGTTCACCCGTTACTGGCTCGATGAGGGCGTCCGCCAAGAGGGTGAGTACCGCGCCCTGGACGCGGCACAGGTCGCGGCCTTCGCGGCGGAGGCTGGCCGCCTCTGGGCAGCGCTCGATCGGATGAGGGCGCCGAGCGAAGCCGAGACCGAGAGCGAGTTTGTTTATCCGGTTCTCGACCGGCTCGGCTGGCACCGCTTGCCGCGACAGGCGCCGGGGCGACGCGACATCGCCGACGAGCTTTTGTTCACGACCGCGGCGGCCAAGTCCACGGCCCAGGCCCTCTCCGACAAGGCCGCGCGTTTCCGCCACGGCGCGGTGGTGGTGGAAAACGAGGCGCGCGACACGCTGCTTGACCGCGCCAAGGGCAAGGCGGAGGCGCCGTCGAATCAGAATTCTCCGTTATCTGAAGCGGTCGGACGGCATTCCGGGCAGCACCGTGCGCTGGGGCTTGCTGACCAATGGCCGCTTCTGGCGCCTGTATTTCGCGGGGGCGCGTGCCCGCGACGAGGATTTTGTCGAGATCGAACTCGCGGCGCTGTTCGGCGATTTGCGCCCAAAGCCGCCGGACGGCGCGGACGAGGCGCATTGGCCGCGCGTCTTCATGCTGCTGTTCGGCCGCGATGCCTTCGTCCCCGATCCACAGGGCCGTACCTTCCTCGACCTATCCCTGGTCGAGGGTCGCCGGTTTGAGGAGCGCATCACCGACAGCCTCTCGGAGGCGGTGTTCGACCGGGTGTTCCCCGGCCTGGTCACCGCACTGGCGGAAGCCGACCCGATGCGCGCGCCGGACAAGGCGGCGTGGCGAGCGGAGGTGAAGGAAGCGGCATTGATCCTGCTGTTCCGTTTCCTGTTCATTCTCTACGCCGAGGATCGAGGGCTGCTTCCCGTCCGGAACCCACAGTACCAGGACTATTCATTCCAGCGGCTACGCGACGATGCCGCCGCCGTGGCGGAAGGCCGGCTTGCGGTGCGCGAGCGCGGATCGACCTGGTGGGCGCGCATCCGCGACCTGTTCGACGCGATCGCGCATGGCAGCACCGAGCTTGGTCTGCCCGAGTGACAATGGCGGCCTGTTCGATGACGCGGACCACCCTCTGCTGGGACGCGTGACGCTGCATGACGCGCTGCTGGCGCGATTGCTCGACGACCTGTCGCGCGCCGCCTTCGACGGCAGGCGCTTCATCAACTACCGCGACCTGAGCGTGCAGCAGCTTGGTGGCATCTACGAGCGCTTGCTGGAGCGGGATGTGATTCCCGCTGACTCCAGTGTTGCCGTCGCGAACAACTCCATAGCTCGCCACCGCGCCGGCTCGTTCTTCACCACCGAGAAACTGGTGCAGCTTATCATCGCCCGTGCTGTTGGCCCGCTGCTAGATGAGTGCCGCGCCACGTTCCATACGAAGCTAAAGGCGCTGGACAATGACCGGCGGCGCCCGGCCGACAAGCTCGCCGATTTGCGCCGCGACGATCCGGCCGAGGCGTTCGTCGGATTGCGGATCTGCGATCCTGCGATGGGGTCGGGGCATTTCCTGGTCGCGCTGGTGGATTACCTGGCCGGCGAGACGCTGGCGGCGATGGCCGAGGCGAGCGCGGCGGTGAGGTGGGCGGAGTACCGCTCCCCGCTCGCCGAGCGGATCGCCGCCATGCGCGACCACATAAGCGGCGAAGCGGCGCGCCACGGCTGGGAGGTGCGGGAAGAGCACCTGGACGACAAGGCGCTGCTGCGCCGGATCATCCTGAAGCGCTGCGTGTATGGCGTGGACTCCAATCCGCTCGCGGTGGAGCTGGCCAAGCTCGCGCTCTGGCTGCACTGCTTCACCGTCGGGGCGCCGCTGTCGTTCCTGGATCATCACCTGCGCACCGGCGATAGCCTGCTCGGAGAGCGCGTCGGCGAGGTGCTGCGTGAGATCGCCGAACGAGGGCCGCTGGCAGGGCTGTTCAACGCTTTCGAATGATGGTGAGTGAGAGCACGTTTTTGATGCCTGCGAGACCGGCGCGGTAGCGATCCTGGCTGAGCGTGTCCGTCTGGTTGGCCTTGAGGATGTTGAAGGCGAAGCTGCGCAGGCGAGCAAACACGCCTGGGTTGGTGCGGATGCGCGAGCGGTCTTCGCCCAAGGTGACGTCGCGGCTGTAATGCGAAGTGGTCTCGATCCTCCAGTGCGCGCGGATTGTCTCGGCGGCGCGGGTGGCGGTGACCGGCGTGTTTGAAACGTAGAAGGCCATCTCGGCGGAGTGGCGCAGCAGCCCGGTCTTGGCGTTGCGGGTGTGGACAGTGCGCTCGACACGGATGATGGCGGCCACGTGCGGATGCCAGTCGGTGTCGGCCAGCGTGTCGGCGGGATCGAAGACGGTGACGGTGCGACGTTCGTCGCGGTTGCGGCCCTTGTTATGGCTGTGGACAGACCCGAGTGGTGTTGTGGTGGCCGAAGCCGCCCGGATTTTCTGGTGCAGGGTCGGCTGGTTGTCCTTGACGCCGACGATCAGGGCGACGTTGGCTCCTGCTGCAACCTCGAAATGTTTTTTTGGCAATGCAGCGCGTCGAGTGTGACGATGGTGCCGCGAGCGATGCCGAGTTCGGCCAGCAGCATCTGTGCCGCCGGGATTTCGTTGGATTTCTCGGCGATGTCGATGTGGGCGGAGCTGGCAAAGGTTCCGACTGCGTAGCAGGTGGAAAGCCAGCGGAGGGGAGCACCAAGGCGGTGTCGGTGGCAAATGCGCTCAGCACCTGGGCAGAGGCACGATCGCGGAACTTATCAAAGCTGCCGCGCAGCGTCTTGCCATCCAGGGCAATGCTGCCCTGCCCAGGCGTGGCGCGCGCCGCCTGCAGCAGGGCGGCATGGTGGCGGAAGACCCCCTCCACCGTGGCCGGGTCGAGCCCTTGGAGAATGTAGCGGACGGCGGTGTGCGCGGGTGCGCGGCGCCAGTTCAGGCCGAAGGCCGCGTTCAGCCTGCGGCGATGGACGCCGATGAAGGTGACAATGCCACGATACGAGTTGCAGCCGGTCACGATGGCGAGGATGGCGAACAGCAGCACGTGGGGCAGCCCGTAGAGCTTCCCCTGCGCCCGGCGCGGATCAGGGACGTCCGCCAGCACGTCCAGCAACGGCGAAAACGCAGCCACGGCACCCTCCGACCCCGTTGCCGCCCCAAGGGTCAGACATTTGCCGGCTCGGGAATCCCCCTTGGATCAGCCGCCTCACTTCACCCCACATGTGTGGCAGGGCGGCCTCAGTAAAGGCAATGCGGCAGCGTTGAACAGCCCTGGGGCCGCTGGCGACGCCCCTGGGCGTGCAGAATGCGTTGGGTGCATCGAAAGGCATGGAGAGAGTGGAACTCTCGCCCGATGCCGATATCGGCGAGGTGCGGGCGAGTGTCGCCGGCTTCGCCGAGGTGCAATCGATGACGGCCGAGCTGCGCCGCTTTCTTGATTTCTACCACGCTGGGCGATGGGCCGCGCCGGGCCTGGAGGAGATTGGCGTGCGCGCCTTCTTCGATGGTGCCTATGGCGACCCGGTGCGGATCATCGCCGGCCTGGACCAGCCGCGCGCTCCTGGCAAGGAGGCAGCGAAGATCGGCAGGGGCGCGAAGCAAGTGGACGCGAGTGATGCGTTCGCCGCGTTCATCCGATGGCTCGCCAACGCTCCGACGCTGGCCGCCGAGCGCCGCCTGTTTCACTGGCAGCCGGCATTTCCCGGCGTCTGGACCGAATGGGAGGGCTTCGACCCGCGCGGCGGGTTCGACGCCGTGGTGGGTAACCCGCCCTATGTGCGCCAGGAGCACATCAAGACGCTGAAGCCGGCGCTGAAGGGCCTCTATGGAAGAACGTTCGACGGCGTCGCCGACCTCTATGTGTATTTCATCGAGCAGGGCCTGCGCCTGCTGCGCAAGGGCGGGCGGTTGTCCTTCGTCGTCACCAACAAGTGGATCAAGGCAGGGTACGCCGAAAAGCTGCGCCAGGCTTTGGGCGAGGACGCCTGGATGGAGCAGGTGATCGATTTCGGCCACGCCAAGGGGTTCTTCCCGGACGCCGACGTGATGCCCTGCGTGTTCGTGGCACGCCGCCCCGATCCGGCGCGGGAGCCGCTCGCCGATGTCGCCGTCGCGGTGATCCCGCGCGACGCGGTGGACATGACGCGGCTGCCCGAGCAGGTGCGAGCGGCGACGTTCGTGGTGCCGCGCGCGAGCCTGTCCAGGCAGGGCTGGGTGCTGGAACCGCCGGACGTGGCGGCGCTGATGACAAAGATTCGGCGGACTGGCGTACCGCTGAAGGAGTACGCGGGCGTCAGTCCGCTGTATGGCATCAAGACGGGTCTGAACGAGGCGTTCGTTATCGATGACGCCACCCGTGATCGGCTGATCGCGGCGGATGCGCGGAGCGGGGAGATCATCAAGCCCTATTTGCGCGGGCAGGACATCGACCGGTGGAGTTCGGCATGGGCGGGGCAGTGGATGATCGTGCTCGCCTCAAGTGCCAATCGTAAGTGGCCGTGGAGCGACGAAATCGACATTGGCGCGGCAGAAAGGCTGTTCGCAGCCACATATCCGGCGATCTACGATCACATGACGACGCGCCGGGCGGCTCTAAAGGCGCGGCAGGACCAGGGGCGGTTCTTTTGGGAACTGCGAGAGTGCGCGTACTATAACGAGTTCGGCAGGCCGAAAATTCTATATCAGGAGATACAGTATCATCCCGCATACGCGCTCGATCGTAGCGGCCTTTATCTAAACAACAAAGGATTCTTCATCGTCGCAGAGGATCATTGGCTACTCGCCGTGCTGAATAGTCCTCTGCTCTGGTGGCACAATTGGCGATATTTTGGCCACGCCAAAGACGAGGCTCTTACTCCACAGGGATTCCAAATGGAGTTGCTGCCGATCGCCACGCCTCCGAGCGACGATCGTGTGTTTCCACTCGTTCGTGACCTATGCGGAATACGGATCGATGCGAGTGATGCACGGCGCCTGCTTGGTGACTGGTACTGCGACAGCCTCGATCTCTCCACCATTCCCACCACCCTCCGCGACCCGTTCCACCTCGACCCGGACCAGTTCATCGCCGCGATCCGCAAGGCGCGCGGGGCCAAGTCCGCGCCCTTGAGCGCCGCGCTCATCCGGCACATCCGCGAGGAGCACGCGCGGAGCGTCGCCCCAATGGCACTTCGGCTGGCCGAGGCCGGGCGGCTTGAGCAACGCCTGTCCGATCTGGTGAACGCCGCTTATGGCCTCACGACAGAAGATGTCGCTTTGATGTGGAACACCGCGCCGCCGCGCATGCCGATCGCGGCGCCGGCCCCCTCACCCCGACCCTCTCCCGCAAGCGGGAGAGGGGGCGTTGAGCGCACTAGCGAAGCCAACCACGCCCCTTCTCCCTCCGGGAGAAGGCCGGGATGAGGGCAGCCGCCTACCCTTCCGCAGCGGCCCGCCGCGCCGCCGCCTCCTCGGCGCTGCCGATCCCGCCATGCGCGGCCGACCACGCGACCGGGTCTTCCAGAAAGCGGCGCACCTCGGCCAGCGCGGCCTCGGCGAAGTACGGGCGCTCGCGGCAGGCATCCAGCACGTCCCACCAGGTGCAAAGGTGGTGCAGGGTGATACCCATGCGGTCCAGCGTCTCGAAGGCGCCGGGGAAGACGCCGTAGAAGAACACGACGAGGGTGTGGTCGCAGATCGCGCCCGCGTCGCGCAGCGCCTGGACGAAGCGCACCTTCGATTGCCCATCGGTGGTCAGGTCTTCCACCAGCAGCGTGCGCTTGCCCTCCGGCACGTCGCCCTCGATCAGCGCGTTCTGGCCGAAGCCCTTGGGCTTCTTGCGCACATAGGCCATCGGCGCCAGCATCCGCTCGGCGATCCAGGCGGCGAAGGGAATGCCGGCGGTCTCGCCCCCGGCCACCGCCTCGATGGTCTCGAAGCCGACATGGCGGTTGATCTTCTCCACGCCCAGCTCGCAAACCTTCGCCCGCGCGCGGGGGAAGTAGATGATCCGGCGGCAGTCGATATAGACGGGCGACTTCCATCCGGACGTGAAGGTATAGGGCTCCTCGGGGCGGAAGTTCACCGCCTTGATCTCCAGCAGGATGCGCGCGGTGGCGAGCGCCGCGTCGCGGTCCCAGTCGCTGTTCTCGCGCCCGGCGACGGATTTTGGCGTGGCGGTCTTGCCCATCATCGTTTGTCCCTGGAGAAAGGGGCCGCATGGTACGGAAACGGACCGGGGCGTGTCACGTTCAGTCAGGACCGATGGCACAGACGGATGAGCCTCTTGTCCCGGACACCCTGCGGGAGTGCCTGGACTGCGGACAGATGCACAGCTTGCCGGTCCTGCCACGGCGCGGCGTGATCCAATGCCTGCGCTGCGACAGCGTGCTTCGCCGCGTCCGGCCGAACCCGCTGACCCGGCCGCTCGGCTTGGCCGTGGCCGGGCTCATGTTGCTGGCTGCCGCGCTGCTGACCCCCATGCTCACGATGGACTTCTACGGTCTGGAGCGCCGGGCCGCCATGCTCACCGGCGCGCATATCCTGGAGGCTAGGGGGCGCTGGGCGCTGAGCGTCGTGATATTCCTGACGGTCGGGGTGATGCCCGCGATCAAGCTGGGATCGCTGATCCTGGTGCTCGGCGGTCTGCGCCTGCCGCGGCCGCCGCCGGGCCTGCGGCTGGTGTTCCGGCTCTACGGGCGGATCGGCCCCTGGGCGATGATCGAGGTCTTCCTGGTCGGCGTCATGATCGCGTACTCCCAGGCGTCCAGCTTCGGAAGGGTGGACGCCGGCGCGGCGATATATCTCCTCGGCGCCCTGGTGCTGGTCATGGTCCTGCTCGACGCCACGCTGGACGCCGAAGCGGTGTGGCGGGCGCTGGCGCGCGCCGCGCCGCGCCCCTCCGCCCTCGCCGACCTGGTGCCGATGGATGGCGTGCTGATCGCCTGTCGCGCTTGCCGTCTGGTCAGTTTCGCCTCCGGCGACGGCCGGGACCGGTGTCCGCGCTGCCGCCACCGCCTGCGCCGGCGCAAGCCGGACAGCCTGGCCCGAGGCTGGGTGCTCATCACCGCCGCAACCATTTTTTACGTCCCGGCGAACGTCTATCCGGTGATGACGCTGGTCCATTTCGGCCGGGGCGTGCCGTACACGATCCTGGGCGGGGCGGAGGAGCTGATCCAAGAGCGGCTCTGGCCGCTCGCGGCCATCGTTTTCATGGCCAGCATCACCATCCCTTTGCTCAAGCTCGTCAGCCTGGCGGTGATGCTCATCAACGTGCATTTCGGCTGGGCGGGTCGGCTGCGCGGCCGCACCCGCCTGTATCGGATCGTCACCGCAATCGGCCGCTGGTCGATGATCGACGCCTTCGTGCTCTCGGCCTTGGTGGCCTTGGTGCGCATGGGCTTCCTTGCCTCGGTCCACGCCCAGATCGGCGCGGTCGCTTTCGCGGCCGTGGTCATCCTGACCATGCTGGCGGCCGAGAGCTTCGATCCCCGGCTGATGTGGGACGCAGCCGAAGCGGCGTGCCACGACGCCGGCGACCGTCGCGCCCTCTCCATGCTGTCGCGGAGCCTATCGTAGGCAGCGCGTCCCGCAGAGCTACGCCTGCTTCAACTCGATCAGCCCCCGCCTGATCTTCCGCCCCCGCTCCACCTTGTCCTCGATGTAGCCCGCGTCGCCCCAGCGCACCGCGCGGGCCATCGCTTGCGCGTCCTCCACGAACCGGGCCAGCATCTCCAGCAGCGCCTCGCGGTTGTTGAGGAAGATGTCGCGCCACATCGTGGGATCGGAGGCGGCGATGCGGGTGAAGTCGCGGAAGCCGGAAGCGGCGAAGCGCAGCACCTCCCGGCGGGTCTCGTCGGCGAGGTCGTCGGCCGTGCCGCAGATGGTGAAGGCGATCAGGTGCGGCAGGTGGCTCACGATGGCCAGCACGCGGTCATGATGGCCCGGCTCCATCACCTCGACCATGCTGCCGCAGCGGCGCCACAGCTCAGCGATCTTCTCCACCGCGTTCGGGTCGGTGCCGGCCAGCGGCGTGAGCAAGGCCCAGCGATTGTCGAACAGGCTGGCGAAGCCGGATTCGGGGCCGGAATACTCCGTCCCCGCGACCGGGTGCGCCGGGACGAAATGGACATGCGGGGGAACGAACGGCGCCACGTCCCGAACCACCGACTGCTTGGTGGAGCCGACATCGGTGAGAATGGCGCCCGGCGCGAGGTGCGGCGCGACGGCCTCCGCGAGGTCGCGGAACGCGCCGACCGGCGCGCACAGCATCACGCAATCGGCGCCGGCGACGGCGCGGGCGGGGTCGATTTCCACCCGGTCGGCGATGCCAAGCGTCATGACCCGATCCAGCGTGCGCTGGGTGCGGGCGCTGGCGACGACTTCCTCGGCCAACCCGCCGCGCTCCTTGGCAACGCGGGCGACGGAGCTGCCGATCAGGCCGACGCCGAGCAGCGCGAGGCGGCGGAACAGCGGCTCAGCCATGCGCCCCGGCCATGAAGCGCGTCAGGTTTTCAATCACGAGGCCGACTTCCTCCTCGGTGCCGACGGTGACGCGCAGGCAGTGCGGCAGGCCGTAGCCGCCGACACGGCGCACGATCAGGCCGGAGCGGCGCAGGTGTGCGTCCGCCGCCTCGGCGCCCGCCGGGGTGGCGAAGTCGGCGAGCACGAAGTTGCCCTCGCTCGGCCAGACACGGATCCCGGCCGCTTGCAGGCCGGCGGCGAGGCGGGCGCGCTGGGCCGTGTTGTGCGCCCTGCCCCGCTCCACCCATCCGGGCTCGGCGAGCGCGGCAATGGCGGCGGCCTGCGCCGCCACCGAGACATTGAACGGTGCGCGGATGCGGTTCAGCACGTCGATAATGGCAGGGGGCGCATAGGCCCAGCCGATGCGCATCCCGCCCAACCCGAAGATCTTGCTGAAGGTGCGGGTCATGACCGTGTTGGCGTCGGTATCGACGAGCCGCGCGCCCGGGTCGTAGTCCGCGCGATCGACATACTCCGAGTAGGCCGAATCCAGCACGAGCAGCGCCTCGGCGGGCAGGCGCGCGCGCAGGCGCTCAAGCTCGGATTGCGGCAGCAAGCTGCCGGTGGGGTTGTTGGGGTTGGCGAGGAACACGAGGCGTGTCGCCGGGCTGACGCGGGCGAGCAGCGCGTCAACGTCGGCGGTCAGGTTGCGCTCCGGCGCCTTGATCACGCGGCTGCCAGCGTAGGTGCCGGCGATCTGATAGATCGAGAAGCCGTGCTCGGTCATCAGCACCTCGCGCCCTGGCCCGCCATAGGCGATGCAGAGCTGGGCGATGATGTCGTCCGACCCGTTGCCGCAGATGATCCTCGCTGGATTGAGCCCGAAGCGGGCGCCGATCGCCGCGCGCAGCGCGCGCGCCTCACCGTCCGGGTAACGGTGCAACTCGTCCACGCTGCGCGTGATCGCCGCGCGCACGCCGGGCGGGGGGCCGAACGCGCCCTCGTTGGACGAGAGCTTGATCACGCGGTTGACGCCCTGGACGCGCGATTCGCCACCCACATAGGGCGAAACCGCGAGCACCTCGGGGCGCGGATGAGGGCCGGTCACGCGGCGCCTCCGGCCTCGGGCGTGGCGTAGGCGCCGAGCACCACCGGCGCGAGGGCGCCGAGGCGCGCGAGGCGCGGGTCTTGATCGGTCACGAATCCCTCCACCTCGGCGAGGGCGCGAGCCGGCTGGCCGGGATCGTGGCGCAGGATCAAAGTGATGGGCGCGAGGTCGGCCGCGCTGAGGCTCTCAGAGAGGCGCGGGCGGCTTGTGTCCCGGGCCAGCGTGAAGCCGAGCAGGGAGCGGTCCCCCCCGCTGGGGTCAGGCGCGATCGCGGCGACGGCCAGGGCTGGCGCGACCGGCGCACCCTCGGCGCGCGGCGCCCAGAAGGGCAGCCGGGCCACGGCGTGGAGCCGGGGCACGGAACCGCGCAGCAGCGCGGTCCACCAGGCCGCGTCCGGTGGCTCATCCTGCACCGGGAGCGGCAGCACCGCGATCGAGGCGGCACCGTCCCGCACGTCGCGGAGGGCCTCGACCGGGGTGCGCAGCGCGCGAAGCGGCGTCAGGGCGCCGAATTGCTCGCGCGCCGCTTGAACAAGGTCGCGCTCGGGGCCGGGATCACAGACGGCGACGACGAAGGGACGCTGCATCGCGGTGGTGGCGGCCAGCAGCTCGCGCCAAAGCCGCACCAGGGCCGCGCGCGGAAGCCTGCCCGCGTGGCGGGCGAGCAGGCGCCGGATGATTGCGGCCTCGCGGCCGGGGCGCAGCGCGACACGGGTTCCGGCCTTGCTCGAAGAAGCCCCGATCCGCGCCACCAGCTCCGCCCGCTGCATGAGCAAGTCGTGCAGCGCATCGTCGATGCGGTCGATCTCGGCGCGCAGCGCGGCGAGGTCGCCGGGCGCGGTCTGGGTGGAGGGGGACATGGCGCGACGTGGCTCAGCCGATTGGGGGCGGAACAGATAGCCGAACCCCGGCTGGCTGCAAACCCGCACACGTCCCAGACCCGGCTTGTTCCACTTCTTTCGTCATGCCTGTGACAGGCACGCCTGTGACAGGCACGGGCATGACGTCGGAAGTAGGTGATATGCCTACGGCTTCATCACCACCTTGATGCAGCCATCCTTCTTGTCGCGGAAGGTCTTGTACAGCTCCGGCCCTTGTTCCAGGCCCGCGCGGTGGGTGATGACGAACGAGGGGTCGATCTCGCCCTTCTCGATCCGCTCCAGCAGCCTGGGCATGTAGTGCTGCACCGGGGTCTGCGCCATGCGGAACGTCAGGCCGCGATTGATGGCCGAACCCATCGGCACGTTGTCGAGCAGCCCGCCATAGACGCCCACGATGGAGACGGTGCCGAAGTTCCGGCAGCAATGGATCGCCTGGCGCAGGACGTGCGGCCGGTCGGTGCCCATGAACGTGGCCACCTTCACCCGGTCGATCATCGAATCGACGCTCGCGGTCGGCTCCGCTTCGGTCCCCACCGCGTCGATGCAGGCGTCCGCGCCGCGTCCCTGCGTGAGTTCCTGGATGCGGTCGAAGATGTCCTCCTTCATGAAATCGAGCGTCTGCGCGCCTCCTTCTCGCGCGAGGGCGAGGCGCTCGGGGACCGTGTCGATCGCGATCACGCGCTCCGCTCCGAGCAGAAACGCGCTGCGGATAGCGAATTGCGCAACCGGCCCGCAACCCCAGATGGCAATAGTGTCGCCCTTCTGGACGTTGCAGAAATCGGCGGCCATGTAGCCGGTCGGGAAGATGTCCGACAGGAACAGCACCTGCTCGTCGCTCAGGCTTTGCGGCACCTTGATCGGGCCGACATCGGCGAACGGTACGCGCAGATACTCCGCCTGCCCGCCCGCATAGCCGCCCAGCATGTGGGAGTAACCGAACAGGCCGGCTGGGGAGTGGCCCCAGAACTTCTCGGCCATCTTGTGGTTCGGGTTCGACCGCTCGCAGCCCGAGAAGAAGCCGCGCTTGCAGAAGAAGCATTCGCCACAGGAAATGGTGAACGGCACGACGACGCGATCACCCACCTTGAGCGCCTTGTTCTCGGCGCCGACCTCGACCACCTCGCCCATCGTCTCGTGGCCGACCACGTCGCCGCTCTCCATCGTCGGCATCATGCCGTCGAGCAGGTGCAGGTCGGAGCCGCAGATCGCGCAGGCCGTGACCTTGATGATGGCGTCGCGCGGGTGCTCGATCTTCGGATCAGGTACGGTGTCGCACCGTAGATCGCCCTTTCCGTGCCAGCATAGAGCTTTCATCTGGAGCCTTCCCTCGTTGACGCGCGCTGGTGCAACGTGGGCAAGGCGGGATGGGTTGCGGCCGGCCCCGGCCCCGCCTATGGACGAGGTCGCATGAGTCAGCTCGCGCCCCTCGCTGACACGCGCCACCAGCACGTCACCCTCGAGGACGGGATGGCGCTCGACTGCGGCGCGCGCCTGGGGCGCGTGACGGTCGCCTACCGTACATGCGGGGCGCTGAACGCGCCGCGGAGCAACGCGGTGCTGGTCTGCCACGCGCTGACCGGCGATCAATACGTGGCGGAGCGCCATCCCGTGACCGGCAAGGCCGGCTGGTGGGACCAGATGGTGGGACCGGGCCGGCCGGTGGACACCGAGCGGTACTTCGTGATCTGCGCCAACGTCCTGGGCGGGTGCATGGGCAGCACCGGGCCGCGCAGCAGGCGCGACGACGGCTCTGGCGACGGCGCGTTGTGGGGCACGGATTTTCCGCCCGTCACCATTCGCGACATGGTGCGCGCGCAAAAGCGGTTGGTCGAGCATCTCGGGATCGACCGGCTGTTCGCGGTGATCGGCGGGTCAATGGGGGGGATGCAGGCACTGCAATGGGCGGCGGACTACCCGGACGCGGTGTTCGCGGCGCTGCCGATCGCCTCCGCCGCGTACCACTCGGCCCAGAACATCGCCTTCCACGAGGTTGGCCGCCAAGCGATCTTCGCCGATCCGGACTGGCAGGGCGGGCGCTACTGGCGGACGGGCGCGATTCCCGCGCGCGGGCTGGGGGTGGCGCGCATGTGCGCGCATATCACGTACCTCTCCGAGCAGGCGCTGACCCGCAAATTCGGCCGCCGGCTGCAATCGGCGCCGAAGGACGCGGGCGAGGTGATGGCGCTGTTCGGCGGGCGGTTCGAGGTGGAGAGCTACCTCCAGCACCAGGGCAGCACCTTCGTGCGCCGCTTCGACGCCAATTCCTATCTCACCATCACCCGGGCGATGGACTATTTCGATCTCGCGGCCGATCACGGCGGCGATCTCGCGCAGGCGTTCCGGGGCGCGCGCACGCGCTTCCTGCTCGTCTCGTTCAGTTCCGATTGGTTGTTCCCGACAGCGGAGAGCCGTGCCGTCGCGCGCGCCCTCAACCGCGCGGGGGCCAATGTGAGCTTCGTCGAGATCGACACCGACAAGGGCCATGACGCCTTCCTGCTGGACGAGCCGGACTTTCACCGCACCGTGGCCGGGTTCATGGCCGGATGCGCCGCGCACGCCCGGCTTTGATGGGCGGCGTGCCCCTCCCCCCGACCCCCTCCCGCAAGGGGAGGGAGAGTTCCTATCCTGGCCGTACCTGCTCCCCTCCCCTTGCGGGAGGGGCTGGGGCAGGGGTGAAACGAACGTGAGTCAATCCGTCACTGAGAGCGTCCGCTTCGTCGCCAAGAACATGCGGCTCGATCTGCGCCTGATCTCCGAGATGGTGGCGCCCGGCGCGCGCGTGCTGGACATCGGCTGCGGCGACGGCACGCTGATCGAGCACCTGTTCACCACCAAAGGGTGCGACGCGCGCGGCATCGAGATCGACATGGCGCTGGTCACGCGCGCGGTGGCGCACGGGATGCCGGTGATGCACGGCGACGCCGATATCGACCTCGCGCACTATCCGGATGGCGGCTTTGATTACGTGGTGCTGTCGCGCACCTTGCAGGCGGTGGAGCGGCCGCGCGAGGTGCTGCGCCAGATGCTGCGCATCGGCACGCGCGCGATCGTGAGCTTCCCCAATTTCGGCCATTGGCAGGTCCGGGCGCAGCTTCTGGCGAAGGGGCGGATGCCGATGACGGCGACCTGGGACCGGATGTGGTACGAAACGCCGAACATCCATCCCTGCACGATCCGCGACTTCTTCGAGCTGTGCGCGGCGGAGGGCTATATCGTGGAGCGCTGGCTCGCCGCCAACGAGGCGGGCGGGCGGGCGGCGTGGGAGCAGTCGCTGTGCCTGGCCAATCTGTTCGGCGAACAGGCGCTGTTCCTGCTGCGGCGGAGTTGAGCTTTCCTTTATCTCCGACTGCGCCTATTAATTTTCGATCGCTTGCAAACCATCACGGACGCAAGCGGCTGAGAGACATTCGTTGCGCTCCCGTCCCACGCGGGAGACAGCAATGGACCTTCTCAGCCGCCCCCTGAACGGGCTTTCGATCCGAAACAAGCTTCTGGCTGGCCTTCCCGCCGAGGAGGGGGAGCACCTTTGCCCGTTGCTGACCCGCATGACCCTGGTTTCCGGGCAGACCCTGCACGAAAGAGGCGATCCGATCGAGGATGTGTTCTTCATGGAGCACGGTCTCGCCTCGCTCACCGCCGACACCATGGACACCGGCCAGGTCGAGGTGGGGCTGACAGGGTGGGAGGGCTTGGTGGGGGCCTCGGTTCTGCTGAACCCCGAGGCGATCGCGGTGCATCGCGCGTTCGTCCAGATCCCCGGAGCTAGTTTCCGCATCCGCGCGGCGGACCTGCGCCAGAAACTCGACCTTTGCCCGGTGCTTCGCGAACGATGCCTGCGGTACGTGCAGATGCTGCTGGTGCACACGGCGCAATCGGCCGCCTGCAACGCCCGCCACGAACTGGGAGAGCGCTTGGCGCGGTGGCTGCTGATGAGCCGCGACCGGGTCGATGGCGACGAGCTACCGCTGACGCAGGATTTCCTTGCGCTGATGCTGGGCGTGCGCCGGGCCGGCGTCAGCCTGGCGATGAGCACCCTGCAAGCGGGCGGCCTCGTCAGCCAGGCGCGGGGACGGATCATTGTGCGCGATCGGGCCGGCCTGGAAGGCGCCGCCTGCGAGTGCTACCGCGTGATCCGCAAGAACGAGGAGCAAATCCTCGGCGCTTCCAGGTGAGTTATGAGCGGTTCCGTACATTCCGCGATACCCTACCAGACGATATCGCGCGATTAGTGCGGAAATCGGGCGATGCGGCATTGACTCGCGCAACTGTCCTTTTTTAATTGTCAGGCGACCACGCAACAGGAATGCGAATGATGCGGACGCCGCCATGGCGGCGCTGAATGGAGCGGAGAGCACGATGCATGTGCTGCTCGTCGAGGACGACGAACTGGTGCGTTCCTGCCTTGAGGATCTGCTAATCGACGCCGGCGTGCGCGTCACGCCAGCCACCAGCGCCACGGAGGCGCTCGCGATTTGCGGTGTCGAGTGCCCGTCCGTGCTCCTGGCCGATGTGTGGCTCGGGCCAGGGATGAACGGCTTGAAGCTCGCCGCCGAAGCCCGCCAACGCTGGCCAGGACTACGCTGCGTGCTGATGAGCGGCGACCCGACCGTCACACGGGACGACACGGAAACGCCCGACGTCTTTCTCGCGAAGCCGTTTCAGACCTCCGACCTGCTGCGGGCGGTGTGCATCGAGGTGGTGACGTAGGCGCGGCCCTCAACTCCAGTTCGACAGGATCACCTCGGCGGGCGCCACCTCGATCTGCTGGCCGAAGCGCTCGCGGTAGAGCGCCAGGAGCGCATCATGGGTGCGGTCGGAGGCGCTGCACAGCGCGTCGCTCGCCACCACCACGCGAAAGCCCAGGTCCACCGCGCCGAGCACCGCCGCCAGGACGCAGACATCGGTTTCCGCCCCCGTGACGACCAGAGTGTCTATGTCGCGGTCCCGCAGCAGGCGTAGCAGGTGCGGCTCGGTGAACGGGGAATAATGGCGCTTGTCGATCACCGTGGCCGGGGGCGCCAGCTTTGCCAGTGGGGGAACCAGTTCGATCAGCGCGGGGTCCAGCTCCTCGCGGGTCATCTGCCGCCAGCGCTCGTAGTAGCGGCGCCAGGTGCCTTCCATCTCGTCGGGCCTGGTTGGCGGGACGAAGCGGGTGAACACCGTCTGACGCGGACGGGCATTGGCGATCCGTTCCACGATCGGCAGCACGCGCTTCAGCCAAGGAAGGTGCCAATCGGTTCGTTCCGCGAACAAGGTCTGCATGTCGATGCAGAGATGTGCGGTGCGCGACGTGAGCGGACCGTATGGCAGAGCGTCTGTCGGCAAGGCGGCCTTTCTCCGAATGCTGGCGTCCCCCGAAACGCTACAGGCGCGCGAAGGTTGGCGACAAGGAGGCGTTGACCGGAGCCTGAAGGGCGTGCCAGCGTCGCCACATGATTCGCGTGACGCTTCTGCTCACTCTTCTGTCACTCTCCGGCTGCGGCCTGTTCGCCGCGCCGTGCCGTGTCACCTCGGCCGCCCTCGATATCGTACCCGTCGTCGGACATGTCGCATCGACACCGACCGATGCCTGCGCTCAGGTGATCGATCCGAAGCCGTAGGCTCACCCCTCCCACTGGTCTCCTTCACCTGGAGAGGGGAGCTGGGAAAGAGGTTAGGCGATGCAGCGTGCGTGCGAGCGCCTAACCGTCCCACCGCCAGTTCGCGATCTCCGGCATGTCCTCGCCATGCGCGGTGATATAGGCCTTGTGCTCGACAAGCACCAACTCAAGCCGGCGGATCACGTCCCCGGCATCCGCGCGCAGCCGGCTTGCCCGATGCAAGGCCTCGATCGCGATGTGGTAGCGGCTGATGCCGTTCACCACCAGCATGTCGAACGGCGTCGTCGTGGTGCCCTCCTCGCCATATCCTTTCACATGGAAGCGGCCAGGATCGGGGCGGCGATAGATCAGCTCGTGAATCAGGAGAGGGTAGCCGTGGAAGGCGAACACCACGGGCGCCGTCTCGGTGAACAGAGCGGCGAAGCTCGCCTCGTCCATGCCGTGCGGATGGTCCCCGGCCGACTCCAAAGTCAGCAGATCGACGACGTTCACCACCCGTACTTTCAGGTCTGGCAACTCCCGCCGGAGCAGCCAGACCGCCGCCAGCGTCTCGCGCGTCGGCACGTCCCCGGCGGCGGCCAGCACCACGTCGGGCTCCCCGGCGCAGGACGCCCACTCCCAAACGGCGGCGCCGCGCGCGCAGTGCGCCCGCGCCGCTTCCGGGCCAAGCCATTGCCATTGCGGCTTTTTTGACGCCACGATCAGGTTGATGAGCCCTTCGCCGCGCAGACAGTGCTCGCTTACGGCGAGAAGGCAATTGGCGTCCGGGGGCAGGTAGATGCGGATCTCGGAGCCTTTCTTCGTCAACATCGTGTTGATGAAGGTCGGACCCTGGTGGCTGTAGCCGTTGTGGTCCTGTTCCCAGACATGGCTGGTCAGCAGGTAGTTGAGCGACGCAACCGGCTTTCGCCACGGCAGGTCGGCGGCCATCTTCTGCCACTTGGCGTATTGGCCCATCATGGTATCGATGATGCCGATGAACGCCTCGTAGCAGGCCAGGATGCCGTGGCGGCCGGACAGCAGGTATCCCTCCAGCCAGCCCTCGCAGCAATGCTCTGACAGGATCTCCATCACCCGTCCGTCGCGCGCCATCGCGACGTCGGTGCGCGCGAGCGGAAGATTCCAGGCACGCGACGTGGCCTCGAACACCGCGCCGAGATGGTTGGAGTTGGTCTCGTCGGGGCAGAACAGGCGGAAATCCCGGGCTAACTCGTTGGCGCGGAACACCTCGCGCAGCCAGGTGCCCAGCACCGAGGTGTTCTCGGCCTCGACCGCTCCCGGCGCTTCCAGGCGAACGGCAAGTGGTGTCCAGTCCGGCAAAGCGAGCTTCCGAAGCAGGACGCCCCCGTTGCCATGCGGGCTCCGCCCGAGCATCCGCTCGGGCGGCGGCAGGAGCTTGGTGATGGCCGGGACCGGCCGGCCCTCGCCGTCGAAAAGCTCGTCGGGCTTGTACGAGCGCAGCCACTCCTGCAACTCGCGCAGATGCGCGTGATTGGTGCGGGGGTCCATGATCGGCACCTGGTGGCTGCGAAAGGTGCCGACCACCGGCTCGCCGTCCAGCGTGCGCGGCCCGGTCATGCCCTTGGGCGTGCGCAGCACGATTATCGGCCATCCGTTATAGGCTGGCGCGGAGTCCGCGCGGGCGCGCGCCTGGATGGCGCGAATCTCGGATTGGGCCCAGCCCAGCGCCTCCGCCAGGGGTTCATGCAGCGCGTGCGGGTACTCGCCCGCGACCTCGCGCATCACATAGCCGCAGCCCTTGAAGAACGCCGCCAGCTCCTCGCTCGACATGCGGGCAAAAAGGGTCGGGCCGGACAGCTTCACGCCGTTGAGGTGCAGGATCGGCAGCACCGCCCCGTCGCGCGCCGGGTCGATGAACTTGGGCGAGTGCCAGGATGCCGCGAGCGGCCCGGTTTCCGCCTCCCCATCGCCCACGACGCACGCCACGAGCAGGTCGGGGTTGTCCAGGGCGGCCCCGAAGGCGTGGACCAGGGAATAGCCGAGTTCGCCGCCCTCGTGGATGGCGCCGGGCGTCATGGCAGTCAGGTGGCTTGGAAACCCGCCCGGCCAGGAGAAGTCGCGGATCAGCCGGGCCATGCCCTGCCCGTCACGGCGGTAATCGGGGTACACCTCGCCCAGCGTGCCCTCAAGCCAAAGGCAGCCCAGGATCGCGGGCGCACCGTGCCCGGGTCCGACCACCAGCATGGCGCTCTGGCCGGTGTCGCGGACGAGGCGGGAAAGGTGGGCGTAGACCAGGTTCAGGCCGGGCTGCGTGCCCCAGTGCCCGAGCAGGCGAGGCTTGATGTCCTCGGGCCTCAGCGGTTCGCGCAGGCGCGTGTTTTCCCTCAGGTAGATCTGCGCCGCTCCCAGGAAATCGGCGGCGCGGAGGAAGGCATCAAGCTGGCCAAGGCTTTCGGGCGAGAGAGGCATGGCGTGGTGCTCCACGTATGTCGCGCGGGGCTAGAGCGGTCTCGGGCTGACCGGAACCAGAGCTTGATCACTTCCCCGGCCCCCTCCCGCCAAGGAGGGATGAAACGGCGCGGCAACGCGGTCAGCCTGAGACCGCTTAGCACCCAAATGCGCCGGCTGGGCATCACGCGACGGCGATCAGTGCCTTGCGTGGCAACCGGCGCGGCATAGTCTGCTCCATCGGAGGCGCACATGCCCGATACCGTCCCCGCCACGGCCCTGATCGAACGCCTGTACTCCGTGCTCGGCCCGCGCGGGCTGCTGACCGATCCAGCCGACACCGCCGCCTATGTCGAGGATTGGCGGCACCTGTATCGCGGGCGCACCCCGGCCGTGGCGCGACCGGCGAGCACCGATGAGACCGCCGGGGTACTGCGCCTCTGCGCCGAGGCAGGCGTTCCGGTCGTTCCGCAGGGCGGCAACACCTCGATGGTGGGCGGCGCCACCCCGTCCGAGGATGGGCGCGAGATCGTGCTGAGCCTCGCCCGGCTCAACCGCGTCCGCGCCATCGACCCAGCCGACCTCAGCCTAACGGTCGAGGCCGGCGCCACGCTGAGAGCGGCGCAGCTCGCGGCGGACGAGGCCGGGTGCCTGCTGCCGCTGTCCATCTCCTCCGAGGGGACAGCGCAGATCGGCGGCATCCTGGCCACCAATGCCGGCGGCAACAACACACTGCGTTACGGCAATTCCCGCGACTTGGTGCTCGGGCTCGAAGTGGTGACGGCCGATGGCGCGGTGTGGAACGGGCTGCGCCGGCTGCGCAAGGACAACACCGGGTACTGCCTACGCCAGTTGTTCGTCGGCTCCGAAGGCACGCTCGGCGTCATCACCGCCGCCGTGCTGAAGCTCGCGCCACGCTCGCGGGAGACGGCGGTGGCGCTGTGCGCGCTGCCCTCGCCCGAGGCCGCCCTGGATCTGCTGACCCGCTTGCAGGCGCACGACCCCGGCGCGGTGCAGGCGTTCGAGTACATGTCCGGGACCGGCATGGGCTTCGTGCTCAAGCACATCCCAGGCGCGAGCCTGCCGTTATCCGCGCCTGCCGCGCATTACGCGATCGTCGAACTGGCCACGCCCCGTGCCGATGGTAGGCTGCGCGCCCTGCTGGAGGAGGTGCTGGAGCAGGCGCTGCACGACGACATCGTCACCGACGCGGCCATCGCCGAGAGCGAGGCCCAGCGCGCCGCCATCTGGCGGCTGCGCGAGGAACACTCCGAGGCGCAGAGGCGCGAGGGCGCATCGGTCAAGAACGACGTCTCGGTGCCGGTCTCGAAAGTTCCGGCCTTCATCCGCGCCGCGACCGAGGCATGCGAACGGCTGATGCCCGGCATCCGCGCGGTGCCGTTCGGCCATCTCGGCGACGGCAACATCCATTTCAACCTGGAGCAGCCCGAGGGCGCCGATCCCGGCTGGTTCCTGGCCCAAGACCACCTGATCATGGACACGGTGAACGCGGTGGTGCGCGCCTTCGACGGCAGCTTCTCGGCCGAGCACGGGGTTGGACGGCTCAAACCTTACATGATGCCCGAGTGGCGGGGCGGGACGGAGCTGGACCTGATGCGCAGGATCAAGGCGGCGCTCGATCCGCGCGGGATTCTCAATCCGGGCAAGGTACTCCCTTGATACCGATCCCAATTACCGGACTGGCGGGGGGACTTTCGCGATGGTGGGGTGAGGGGCCTTATGTCGGGCGGCTGGGGCGAACCCGAGCCTGGGAGCGCGGCGATGACCCGTGCTGAGGTGCTGGCCCAGTATCACCCGATCCGGGCGGGCATTCGCCGCGTCTTGCGTGCGGCAACTAAAGCATGCGGCCGAGCGGATCTGAACCGGGCCGTCAAGCAGGTCGCGCCCTGGGCCGAGGCGGCGGAGCTTGAGGACGAGAACACCGCCGAGATGCTGGCGGATGTCGCGCTCTTCGAGCCGAACCAGCGCGGCCGACGCGCTTTCGACCGCTTTCTTGCCGAGAAAGGCGAGCGCCTGACCGCCGACCGAGCCCTCGCTGAGGGCATGGCTAGGGCCTGGTTCTCGATCTTCCGCGTGGCCGGGCGGCATGAGGTAGCCGGGCTCTGGCTCGAGGACATGCTGGCGGGCAATCGCCGCCTCTGGCTCATGGACGAGGCGCTCGAGGCGTCTGCCCCCGAGGGTACTATCGCCGGCATGCGCCTGTTCGACGCAGGGCCGTTCCACGCTGGCTTCGGCATCATCGTCGAACCCGACGATGAGACGCTCGACTTCTGCCTGGCGGCAAAGGAGCGCGGCGCGCCTGTGCCGTTCTGCTACTCGCTCGCCGCCACGCTCTACGGCGACCAGCTCCGGGCCGAAGCACCGCCCGGACCCGCCGACCTCGCCTTACTGCAGACCCTGGCCGAGATCCTCATTTCCGAGCCCAACATGCCTGCGAAAGCCGGGCCCCAGCAACGCCGCCGCCAGTCACCAAAGCCGCGCAGACCATCACAGCCACACAAGAAGTAATTGGGATCGGCACTCAGAGTCCTGTCGGCCGCTCATAGGGTGTTGCTGTTGGAATAGTCCGTGACCGCCTCCTCCCGATCGGGAGCGAACCCAAACCTCAGTTGCTTGGCAACCGCGCCAGCCGCGGCGCGTCGGGGTTCTGGGCGCGATGACGCAGCAGGTGGTCGGCGAGCACGCAGGCTAGCATTGCCTCGCCCACGGGCACTGCGCGGATGCCCACGCACGGGTCGTGTCGTCCCTTGGTGATGATGTCCGTCTCCCCGCCCCTGCGGTCGACCGTCCGACGCGCGGTCAGGATGGAGCTGGTCGGCTTGACCGCGAAGCGGGCGACGACCGGCTGGCCGGTGGAGATCCCGCCAAGCACGCCGCCCGCGTGATTGGACTGAAATTCCACCGCGCCGTCCCGCATCCGCATCTCATCAGCGTTCTCCTCGCCGCGCAGCGAGGCGGCGGCGAAGCCGTCGCCGATTTCCACTCCCTTCACCGCGTTGATCGACATCAGCGCGCTGGCGATGTCGGCGTCCAGCTTGCCGTAGATCGGCGCTCCCAGTCCCGACGGCACGCCATCGGCCCACACCTCGATCACCGCGCCGAGCGATGACCCCTGCTTGCGCACGTCCGATAGCAGCCCCTCCCACGCCTCGGCGGCGACCGGGTCGGGGCAGAAGAATGGGTTGCGCTCCACCGCGTCCCAGTCCCAGCGCGCGCGGTCGATCGGGTGCGGCCCCATTTGCACCAGCGCGCCCCGGATGCGGACACCATCGAGCACTTTTCGGGCCACCGCCCCGGCGGCGACCCGCATCGCCGTCTCCCGCGCCGAGCTGCGTCCGCCGCCGCGATAGTCGCGGATGCCGTATTTCAGCTCGTAGGCCAAATCGGCGTGACCCGGACGGAATCGCTCCGCTATGTCGCCGTAGTCGCGCGAACGCTGATCGACGTTCTCGATGAACAGGGCAATGGGCGTGCCGCTGGTCTGGCCTTCGAACACGCCGGACAGGATACGAACCTGGTCGGGTTCCTGGCGCTGGGTCGTGAAGCGCGACTGCCCAGGACGGCGCCGATCGAGCCAAGGCTGGATGTCCGCTTCCGACAACGCAAGGCGGGGCGGGCAGCCATCGACGACGCAGCCGATCGCGGGACCGTGGCTCTCTCCCCAGGTGGTCACGCGGAACAGGTGGCCGAAGCTGTTGTGACTCACGCTTTTATTCCACAACCGCGATATCCGGCGCTGCCGGGTTCTTCATGCCTATAAGATGATATCCGCAGTCGACGTGATGCACCTCGCCGGTGACGCCGGAAGAAAGATCGGACAACAGGTAGGCTGCGGCACCGCCGACGTCCTCGATCGTGACGTTGCGCCGCAACGGGCTGT
Source organism: uncultured Pseudomonadota bacterium (assembly GCA_963818725.1). Classification (GTDB taxonomy): domain Bacteria; phylum Pseudomonadota; class Alphaproteobacteria; order Acetobacterales; family Acetobacteraceae; genus DATFDN01. The sequence goes on from CAWFTU010000004.1 coordinate 150,614, forward strand.
TGAGCTGGTTCCAGCGCAGGATGTACCGGAAATCGCCGATCCCGGACGCCGCCAGGGTCTTGATTGGCCCGGCGCTGATCGCGTTCACGCGAATCCCGTCCCCTCCCAAGTCGGCGGCCAGGTAGCGCACGGAGGCCTCCAGGGCCGCCTTGGCGATGCCCATGACATTATAGTGTGGGGTCCATCGCTCCGCGCCCAAGTAGGTCAGGGTCAGCAAGCTGCCGCCTGGCCCCATCATCGGCACCGCGCGCTGAGAGACGGCGGTGAAGGAGTAGCAAGAGATGTCGAGTGTCTGGAGGAACGCCGCGCGGGGGGTGTCCAGGTAGCGCCCGCGCAGGTACGTCTTGTCGGCGAACGAGATCGCGTGAACGAGGAAGTCCAGCCTGTCCCATTTCTCCCGCACCACCGCGAAGGCCGCGTCGATGCTCGCCTCGTCCGCGACATCGCAGCCGACCACGAGCGAGGAGCCGAGCGAGGCCGCGAGCGGGCGGACGCGCCGCTCAAGCGCCTCGCCCTGGAAGGTGAAGGCGAGCTCCGCGCCCTGCGCGGCGCAGGCCGTGGCGATGCCCCAGGCCAGGGAGTGGTCGTTGGCCACCCCCATCACCAGTCCGCGCCTGCCCTGCATCAGCGCCCCTGTGTGCGGTTGTGCCGCCATGCGGGTCCTCGGGTTGTGTTGTTCGCTCTGGTGGTGGCACAGCGACGCGCGGACGGGCAAGAGGCGCCCCCGCCCCAGGAGTTCGCATGAGCGAGAATACCTCTGCCGATCCAGATCCGTTTGAGTGGTTCGCACGCTGGATGGAGGAAGCGGCGCGGTCCGAACTCAATGATCCCAACGCGATGACCCTGGCCACCGCCACCCCGGACGGGCGGCCCTCCGCCCGCGTCGTCCTGCTGAAAGGCTACGATAATCAGGGGTTTGTCTTCTACACGAACACGCAGAGCCGCAAGGGCACCGAGCTGGCGGCCAATCCGCGCGCTGCTCTCCTGTTCCATTGGAAGAGCTTGGGGCGGCAAGTCCGGATTGAAGGCGCGATCGAGCCGGTCTTGCCGCCAGAGGCCGACGCCTACTTCGCGACCCGCCCACGCATCTCGCGGCTGGGTGCCTGGGCCTCCGAGCAATCCCGCTCGCTCGCCAGCCGCCCCGAGCTGGAGAGACGGCTGGCCGAACAGGAGGCGCGCTTCCCCGGCGAGACGATCCCTCGGCCGCCGCACTGGTCGGGATATCGCCTTAACCCCGAGCGGTTCGAGTTCTGGCAGGATATGCCCTACCGCCTGCACGATCGCACGATGATCAGCCGCGCTCCTGCCGGCGGCTGGGTCGCGGGCAAGCTCTTTCCCTAGGAAGAGATCCAATCCGCCGCCCACTGTCCGGTAACGTGCCGTTGTGCTAAGGATGCAGGGCAGATCCGCAAAGAGACAAGGCCATGGCCATCCGCAAGCTGCTCCTGCCGCTGACGGGCACCGCCGCAGGGGAGGCGGCGTTGCTCACCTCTCTCACTATCGCGCGACTATGGGACGCTCACGTCCTCGCGTTGCACGTCCGGGTGGATAGCCGCGACGTGGCGCCGCTGGCCGGCGAGGGCCTGTCGGGCGCGATGATCGAGGAGATGATGTCGGCCACCGAGAAGGAGAGCGGGCACCGGGCCCAGGCAGTGCGCCTGATGTTCGATCGATTCGTCGAGGCGAATGCCGTCGCACTGGGCGAGCCGCACGCGCGCAGCGGCGCGACCGCCAGCTTCGCTGCGGTCACCGGGCGCGAAGAGGACATCGTCGCGCAGCAGGCGCGCCTCGCGGACTTGACCGTGGTGCCGCATCCGGAAGCTGGTGAGGATGTCTCCTCGTCGGACGCGCTTCATGCGGTGCTGTTCAATTCGGGGCGTCCGGTTCTCATTGCCCCGCAGGTTCCGTTGCCCACTCTCGGGACACGGATCTGCGTCGGCTGGAACGGCACTGCCGAATCCGCATCGGCGGTCAGCGCCGCGCTGCCCTGGCTGCAACGGGCCGAGGCGGTCCGTATCCTATCGGCCGAGGGCTATCAGCGCCGGGGTCCGGCCGCTCCTGAGTTGGCGGCGTACCTGGCGCTGCACGGGGTCGATGCCGAGGTCGAGGTGTTCCGCTGCCGCTCCGGGGGCGCCGGTGCCGCACTGCTCGCGGCTGCTCGGGATTTCGGCTGCGATCTGCTGGCGATGGGCGCGTACTCGCACTCGCGCCTGCGCCAGCTCATCCTGGGTGGCGTCACCCGCCACGTCCTGGAGTACGCCGAACTGCCGGTAATGATGAACCGCTGAGACCGGGCGCCCTTGTGGCCGCCCGCCTGGCGGGGATCAATGATCCCGCGGTCGCGGAGGCGCTGCGCGCCTATGTGAAACTGCTCCGCGCCTCCAAGGCGGTCGTCGCGCGCGTCGAGCCCAGCTTGGCGGAGAACGGGTTCACCCTGACCCAGCTTGGCGTGTTGGAGGCGCTGCTGCATCTCGGCCCGCTGAGCCAGCGGGAACTGGGGCGCAAAGTGCTGACCAGCGCCGGCAACATGACGGACGTTATCGACAAGCTGCAACGGCGCGGCCTGGTCGTTCGAAGCCGCAAGCCGGGAGACCGCCGGGCCGTGCGCGTCGCGCTGACGGCGGAGGGACAAGCGAAGATCGAGGCTTTGTTTCCAACCCACGCCCGTGACATCGCAGCGGCGATGAGCGGGCTGACGGCCGGAGAGCTGGCCCAGCTCGGCATCCTGCTCCGCAGGCTCGGGCTGGCCGCGGCGACCCCGGTTGCGGCGAACGACGAAACGCCCCATCTTTAGACCTTATCGTTTGTCGTCGTATGATAATGGGCATGTAATGATTGATGTTCGGCCCTTCGCCCCGCTCGGGGCATTGCGGACCGAACTCGCCATCACCGCGAGCGAGAACGCGGAAGTCGTCTTGGTGGACGTCGCCGGGGCTTGACCGGCGCCGCGGCAGCCCCCCTGTAGAAGGCGAATCGATGACGAGGAAAGCCCGCCGATGAGTCACCTCGACCTCTTGCAGGATCTGATCGGCCGCGCGCGCGCCGCCGGCGCCGACGCGGCCGACGCCCTGCTGGTGGCGGGCAGACATCTCGCTGTGCAGCGCCGTCTCGGCAAGACCGAACATGTGGAGCGGTCAGAAGGGCAAGACCTCGGCTTGCGGGTGTTCGTCGGCGCCAAGGTGGCGATCGTCTCCTCCACCACCATTGACCCGTCGGGCTTCGCGGTCCTCGCGGAGCGCGCCGTCGCCATGGCCCGTGTCGTGCCAGACGATCCCTATGCGGGCCTCGCCGAGACCGCCGCGACCGCCGGCGCGGCGCCCGACCCCGGCCCGCTCGACCTGCTCGATGCCGAGGAGCTGGACGTGGAGCACCTGACCGCCAGGGCCGCCTCTGCCGAGGAGGCGGCCCTGGCGGTCCCAGGCGTGACCAATTCCGATGGCGCCTCCGCGGGATTCGGCCGCACCGAGGTCGCCCTGGTCACGTCGGCCGGCTTCGCCGGAATGATAGCGCGAACCAGCTACTCGATCTCCGCGACCGCGCTGGCGGGCACGGGCACGGGAATGCAGCGCGACTACGATTACCACAGCACTGTTCATTTGGCCGACCTGGACGCGCCGGCGCCGATTGGTCGCAGCGCGGGCGAGCGCGCGATCACCCGGCTCAATCCAACGCGCCCCAAGACAGCCCGCTTGCCTGTCGTCTATGACCCACGCGTGTCGGGCAGCCTGCTCGGCCATCTCGCTGGCGCCATCAACGGCGCCTCCATTGCCCGGGGCACGTCGTTCCTCAAGGACCGGCTCGGCCAGCGGGTCTTCGCGCCCGGCATCGCGGTGCATGATGACCCGCTGCGGCGGCGTGGCTTGCGCTCCAAGGCTTGGGACGGGGAAGGCACCCCGACGGATGCGCGATTGCTGGTCGACGACGGTGTCCTGACCACTTGGCTGCTGGACAGCCGCTCCGCTCGCCAGCTCGGGCTTCGCTCCACCGGCCACGCCGCGCGGGGCACGGGCGGGCCGCCCGCGCCAGCGGCAACCAACCTCTATCTGGCGCCGGGGCGCCTCTCACCGGCCGAGCTGATGGCCGACATCAAGCTGGGCCTCTATCTCACGGAGCTGATCGGCATGGGGGTGAACGGTATCACCGGCGACTACAGCCGTGGCGCCGCCGGCTTTATGATCCGGGACGGCGCGATCGCGGAGCCGGTGGCGGAGATCACCATCGCTGGCACCTTGCAGGAGATGTTCGCGCATCTCACCCCGGCCAGTGACCTTGTGTTCCGGCGCGGGACCGACGCACCAACGGTGCGGATCGACGAGCTGACCATGGCCGGCGCCTGATCGCTCCCCTGGCTTACGCGGCGGGACTCACCATATTTACCGCGTAATCACGGATGAGCGACTACGATGCGCCGTTCCTCTACGCTGTTGGCTGCCGTCGCGGCCCTCGGCCTTGTGTTGCAGCCGGGCCTCGCGCTCGCGCGCGCGGGTGGCGGCGGGTCGTTCGGAAGCCGGGGCGGATTCACCTTCTCGCCCCCGCCCGTGACGCGTACCGCGCCCCACACCGCAGCGCCCATCGAGCGTAGCTTCACCCCGCGCCCCGCGCCCAGCTATGGCGCTCCTGGCGGGCCGGCTTACGCGGCGCCGTATCGGTCCGGGTTCGGCTCCGCTTTGCTGGGTGGCCTTCTCGGCGTCGGGCTGGGCAGCATGTTGTTCGGCCACGGTTTTGGCGGCGGGTTCGGGTTCCTGTGGCTCCTCGTGGAACTCGCGATCCTGTTCCTGATCGTGCGCTTTGTCTGGCGCCTGCTGAGCGGCAACCGCCCGCGCCCTGCCTTGGCGGGCGGGGCGAGCCTATTCTCGCGGATGCAAGGGACGCCGAGTGGGACGTCGGGTCCACGCCCGATGGGTTTCGGCCGCGCGGCACCGCCTCCGGTCGCGATCGGGCCAGCCGACTACCAAGCCTTCGAGCAGACGCTGGCCGCCGTGCAGGATGCCTGGAGCCGGAGCGATGTGAACGCGCTGAGCCGGCTCACCACCCCTGAGATGGTCAGCTACTTCTCCGACCAGTTGGCCGATTACGCGAGCCGGGGCGAGCGCAACGTCGTTACAGATGTGCGGCTGCTCTCGGGCGATCTCGCGCAGGCCTGGGCCGAGCAGGGACGCGAGTACGCGACCGTTGCGATGCGCTTCTCGATGATCGATGTCACGCGCGACGGCACCGGTCGCATCGTCGATGGCAGCCCGACCGAGCACGTGACCGCCACCGAGGTCTGGACCTTTGTGCGCGCGCGTGGCGGGCGGTGGATCTTGTCCGCTATCCAGCAGGCGCGATGATCCGGGACTGGCGCGGCTGCCTCGTCTGGCGAACGGGGCGCCGCTCCAGGCGTTGACGCGTGGCTAGCCACACCCCCTGCCGGGTCCGCTTTGGTATCGCGGGAGGAAGCCATGACGGACGCGAAGCCCTTCCCCATGAACGTTTGGTATGCCGCCGCCTGGGGGCACGAGATCAAGCGGGAGTTGGCGCCCCGGACCATCTGCGCAAAGGATTTAGTGCTCTATCGGCGCACCGACGGCCAGGTCGCGGCGCTGGAGGACGCGTGCTGGCATCGGCTACTGCCGCTCTCGCTCGGCTGGCTTGACGGCGATCAGGTCGTCTGCGGCTATCATGGCCTCGTGTTCAATTCGGCCGGCCGCTGCACCCACATGCCGGCGCAAAGGACCATCAACCCATCTGCTTGCGTGCGGGCCTTTCCCGTGCTCGAGAAGCACCGGCTCGTTTGGGTCTGGCCCGGTGATCCCACCTTGGCAGACCCGGTCAGGATTCCCGACTTCCACTGGAACGACGGCACGGAGTGGGTCGGCGAGGGCGGAACCTATTATGGCCTGAAATGCGACTACCGCCTCGTCATCGACAACCTCATGGACCTCACGCACGAGACCTATGTCCATGCTGGAAGCATCGGGCATGATGCGATCACGGATACTCCGTTCGACGTCACCCACACCGACAAGGTGGCGACGGTGACACGCTGGATGCGCGACATCGAACCGCCTCCTTTCTGGGCGAGGCAGCTTGGCAAGCCTGGCCTGGTGGACCGTTGGCAGGTCATCCGCTTCGAAGCGCCCTCGGTGGTGGTCGGCGATGTCGGCGTAGCCCCTGTTGGGACCGGAGCCCGTGAGGGCGATCGCTCCCAAGGCGTGAACGGGTGCTTCCTCGCCGCCATCACGCCGGAAACCGAAAAGACTTGCCACTATTTCTGGAACTTCGTCCGCACCTTTCGCACCGACGATGAACGATTGACCAGGGATATCCAGCTCGCCCACGTCAACGGTGGCAAGGGGCTGTACGACCAGGACGCGACGGTCCTGGAGGCCCAGCAGAGGGCGATCGACAAGCATCCAAGGATGCCGTTCTACAACCTGAACATCGACGCGGGTGCCCTGTGGGCCCGCCGCTTGATTGACCGCAAGATAGCGACCGAGGCAGGGCAGGTGATCCACCCGGCCAGCGCGGCAGCCGAGTAGGCCAAAGATGGCTGACCCGATCGACTGGCGGAGCGCCCAGTTACGCTCGGTCCGCGACCTTACGCCCGACATCCGCCTCTTCGAGATTGAGCCCTCGGGGGCGTTCACAGCTCCGACGCCAGGCAGCCATATCGACGTGATGGTGCAGGTGGGCGACCGACCGGACGTGCGATCCTATTCCATTGTCGGAGCTTGCAACGACGGCATGTACCGGATTGCTGTCAAGCTGCTCAGCGACACCCGCGGGGGCGCCTCCTATCTATGGCGCTTGGCGCCGGGAGCCCGGCTTACGATCACGCCGCCGCGCAACCACTTCGAACTGAGCCCTGGCCGTCCGGAGTATCTCCTGATCGCGGGGGGCATCGGCATCACGCCGATCTTCACGATGGCCCTGTTCCTGGCCCAGGCCGGCGCGAATTTCCGCTTGCTCTACGCTTGCCGGCGAGGACAGGACTTGGCGCTCGCTGGCGAGTTGCGGGATCGGATCGGCGAAAGGCTCAGGCTTTTCGTCGGGGAGGACGGCGCCCGGATAAATCTCGATTCGGAAATCGCTCGCCTCGACCCCGGCGGTGAACTCTACTTGTGTGGCCCCATCCGGATGTTGGAGGCAGCGAAACGCTCCTGGCAGCGGAGCGGCCGGCCTGTCGCCCAGCTCCGGTTCGAGACCTTTGGCAACAGCGGCCACCTCGCCTCCGAGCCGTTCAAGGTAAGAATTCCCCGGCTCGGCCGGGAGATCGACGTTCCCCTGAACCAGACCATGTTGGAGGCCCTGGAGGCCGCGGGGATCGAGATGATCTACGATTGCCGGCGGGGCGAATGCGGGCTGTGCGCCCTCGACATTCTGGAGGTGGACGGCGTTGTCGACCACCGGGACGTGTTCTTCAGCGACGAGGAGAAGGCTTCGAACCGGAAGCTCTGCACGTGCGTTTCGCGCGTGGCTGGCGGCAGCATCACGCTCGATACCGCCGACAGGCTGGCTTGACGTTCAATGCGGGCGAGAGCGCCTGTCAGGCGATGCGCCCTCGTCCCGGTTCAGGCAGAGCGACCACATTGGTTCGTCAACTCCGCTCTTCCATCCGTCATGCTCGTGCTTGTTACGGGCATCCACGCCTTCGTGGCGGCAAGAAAGCCGTGGATGCTCGCGTCAAGCGCGAGCACGACGAGCGAAGTATTGGCCTTTCATACCAGCCGGCTAATCGGATGACCGCTTCTGGTGGATTGTGTTGAAAAAGTCGGCGGAACGCATCCAGGCAGCATTTCGTGCCGAGCGCGCACCGATAATGCCCGGCAATTTCAGGGGCGCGTCCGTTGGCATATCGACCTAAACGGACCCACAAGCATTGATGCGAGACTTTTCAACACAATCGGTGGGAAGCGGATATTGTTGAACTCCCGACCTACTACCAGCTTAGGTTACCTGCTGCTGTATCGGCAGGCTGCCATGGGCTTACTCTGGTCATTCATCGGCAAGCCAAAAAACCGCCAAGGCTCTTGTGGGATTCCAGGGTGGTGAACTGGCTCATGTAACCAGGGCTGCGACGAGCGCGCCGAGCAGAGCTCTGCCGCGTCGGCGCGTGTTGTGCACGAACTGAAAGAAGCCGAGATAGTCCGGCAGCTTGTCCTGCGAGATGCCCCGGTGCGGCCGCAGCCACGAGCGCAGCAGGGACCAGAACCCATTGGGTAGGAGGGGTGCCGCCTCGGAAGGACAGCCCTCCTCCCCCCACCGAACCGGACGTGAAAGTCGTCCCCTCATCCGGCTCTCCACACCCTTGCTCCCCTCTGTAGGCCGGGGATCGAGTTCATGCGTCGCTCGAAGGTGTCGGGCAGCATCAGCACACCCACCTTCTGGACGCCTGCCCCCGCAGGATGCTGCCGCCCTTCGCCTGGGCAGCGGGACCTTCGCGGCGGTCGCCCACACGCTTGTATCCATGCCCATCCGCCTTGGCGGCTGTCCGGGGCGTTACCCCCAGCGTTTGGCTACGACGACGGCTCTGTCGCCATGCTGGACACCGGAGAGGGCCAGCCACAGGCGATCCCGTAGTTGCACAGATCGGAGATGCGACGTGGGTCGGGTGCTCCGTTCGCCATTTCTCTCCCTTACCGGGAGCGGACCGCGATTGCCGGGTCGGGGCACGGAGGGTATCCCCTGGGCCGGTGTGTCCATCGGCCGTGTCGCGGCCAGCCGCCTCAGCCATCGTTGCGGCTGTCTCAACACCAGAGTCCATGGCTGGAGTTCGGGCAGTGTAGCTCTCACCCTTCACGTCTTGCGCTGACCCTCCGGGATCACGACGGCTTCGTCCCCTTGGGCCTTCTCCCGGCAGGCGATGGTCCCCCGCTCCTTTCGGAGTTACAGCCCATCTCTGGGCCGAGGTGAGCCGGGTGCGCACGGGACCCAGCGTCCCGATGAACGCCGTAGCTGTTACGCCATTGTTCATTCTCCCTTACCTGCGCCACAACGGCGCACTTCCATGGTGTTGACGTGGACCTCGCAAAAGCCGTCGCCGCCCTCGTCGCGCGCATACTCGCCGGGTGCGTGGCAGACGGTCTTGTGCCGGTAGCCCCAGGCGGGCAGGCGCGTGTGGGCGTTGTATTCGTCGGTGTGGACCAGGCTGCCTTGGGCGACGGTCTGCGTGATGATCGGCTGGATCGTGGTCTGCCGCACGTTGGCCAGCATGCGGAGCACGACCTGGCCGCCGCGCTGGATCAGGCCGAGGATGGGCGGCTTGTCCTTCGCCAGCGTGCCGCGCCCCGGCGCACCCGCCAGCCTGCGGCACCGTCCCAGCCGCCCCTTTTGGCCACCTCGGCCGGTTGGCCCTTGTGCCCGGCCACCACGTAGACCTCGTCGATCTCCACCTCGCCCTCAAGCTTCGCCACTGGCGCCTTGGCGACGAGACCGTGGCGCAACTGCTCGGTCATGGCCTGCACGTCAGACTGGCTCAGGCCCAGCTCCAGCGCGACCTGCCGCGTCGAGAGGTTCAGCCCCATGAAGTAAAGGCACAGCACCCACACCCGCAGCGGCTGGTGATGGCCGGCCAGCACGGTCCCGGTGAGGTCGTCGAAGCGCCCAGCGCAGGCCTTGCAGCGGTAGCGCTGCCGGCAGGGCTGGGTGTCGTCGTACCCGTCTCGGCTCACCGCATCACTGTCACAGCCAGGACAACGCACGCCCTCGGGCCAGCGGTGTTGGCGCACGAAGGCGAAGCACTTGGCGTCGTCCATCAGGCCGGAGAGGTTGACCAGGTCGGGTGCAGCCATGGTGGCAAGGGCTCCTCGCGCGAGCTGGTCAGCTACTCCCGCCCCTGCTCGCGCACCAGACCTCCTCAGCCCAACGGCCCGGTCCCGACTTCACCACCCCGGAAGCCGATAAGAGCCGAACTGTATCGTCGGACCCTAGCGGAAAGACCGCGCGAGCGGGTGCCGCTCGCCTGGGCGATGACGCAGGTGGACCTCGGCACCGCGCTGGCGACGCTGGGCGAGCGGGAGAGCGGGACGGCGCGGCTGGAGCAGGCGGTGGCGGCCTGTCGCGCGGCGCTGGACGAATACGCGCGCGAGCGGGTGCCGCTCGCCTGGGCGATGACGCAGACGGACCTCGGCAACGCGCTCCGGGTGTTGGGCGAGCGGGAGAGCGGGACGGCGCGGCTGGAGCAGGCGGTGGCGGCCTATCGCGCGGCGCTGGACGAATACACGCGCGAGCGGGTGCCGCTCGACTGGGCGGCGACGCAGATGGACCTCGGCACCGCGCTGGCGACGCTGGGCGAGCGGGAGAGCGGGACGGCGCGGCTGGAACAGGCGGTGGCGGCCTATCGCGCGGCGCTGGACGAATACACGCGCGAGCGGGTGCCGCTCGCCTGGGCGGCGACGCAGACGGACCTCGGCGTCGCGCTGGAGAGGCTGGGCGAGCGGGAGAGCGGGACGGCGCGGCTGGAGCAGGCGGTGGCGGCCTATCGCGCGGCGCTGGACGAATACACGCGCGAGCGGGTGCCGCTCGCCTGGGCGATGACGCAGACGGACCTCGGCAACGCGCTCCGGGTGTTGGGCGAGCGGGAGAGCGGGACGGCGCGGCTGGAGCAGGCGGTGGCGGCCTGTCGCGCGGCGCTGGACGAATACACGCGCGAGCGGGTGCCGCTCGCCTGGGCGATGACGCAGATGGACCTCAGCAACGCGCTCCGGGTGTTGGGCGAGCGGGAGAGCGGGACGGCGCGGCTGGAGCAGGCGGTGGCGGCGTATCGGGCGGCGCTGGAGGAGAGGACGCGCGAGCGGGTGCCGCTCGACTGTGCGGCGACGCAGGTGAACCTCGGCACCGCGCTGGCCGTACTGGCGGAACGCCAGCGAAGCTCTGGGCGCATGGAAGAAGCGCTCACGTGCATGCGCAGCACCATCGAAGTGTATCAGAAAAGCGGAGAAAGCTATCCCGCATTTCTCATACGGGCGAGCGCTTGTCGTTTGAATGGCGCTCCGCCGGCGTGCATTCGTGAAGTGAGGCGGGGCGGGCGCTATGGGCGCGAGGCTCGGCGAGACCGCGCCGGCGCCGCCCGGCGGGCAGCGTGGGTGCGGGGTGTGATGTCGGCTGTGCGCTGGCTGGTTCGTGTCAGGCAGTGGCGTTTCTGAGCATGGCGTGGGCCAAGGCGAACTCGTGCTGATAGGGACAGGCCGAGGCCATCGCCGCCTTGATCCGCCGCACGCTGACCCGCACCAGGGCGCCGATCTTCAGCAGCTTGAGCCGGATGGTGCCGCAGGTCGCTCGGGCGAATTGCGTGTGCGCCAGACCGATGCGCCGCAAGGCGCAGAGCAGCACATAGGCCATGGACGCGAACCACAAGCGGAGCTGGTTGGCGCGCATCGTCGCCGCCGAGGTCCGGTCGGCGAACAGGTCGAGCTGGCATTCCTTGATGCGGTTCTCCATCTCGCCGCGCGCGCAGTAGACCCGCTCGTAGAGATGCCGCCCGCCGACTTCGGCCGGCTTGAGCGAGGTGACGACAAACCGGGGATTGGCCTCGCCGCCGGTCACCTCGGCCTTGCCGATGACCCGGCGTTGGCGGCTCCAACTGTCCAGCGTCGACCACGTAAAATCCCGGAAGCACCGCGCCGGCCTGCCGGTCCGCAAGCTCTCAATCGACGCGGTCAGCAGTTCGGGCTTGATCGCCTCCTCCAGCCGGTCGTTGCGGGCCAGACCGAACACATAGTCCACCCGGTTGGCCTCGCACCAGGCCATCAGCGCCTCGCGGGCAAAGCCGGAATCGCCGCGCAGCAGGATGCACACGCGTGGCCAGCGCCGGCGGATTTGCGCGACCAATCGGGCAACCTCCTCGACCGCGCCGGCCGAACCGTCGATGTTCGAGCGCCGCAGCTTGGCCGCCAGCAGATGACGGCCGCAGAAGACGTAGAGCGGCAGGTAACAGTAGCAGTCGTAATAGCCGTGGAAGAAGCGGCCTTCCTGATTCCCGTGCAGCGGATCATCGGTGGCGTCGAGATCGAGCGTGATCTGCGCCGGCGCGCGCCGATGCGCCTCCAGGAACAGATCCACCAACAACCGCTCGATCGCCGCCGGATCGTGGCTGATTTTGTGATAACGCGTCGGCTCGGCGCGGCCCAGCTCCAGCCGGTTCAGGGTCGATTTCCCGGCCAGCGGCGCGCAATCCGGCCGCCGCGCCGCCAGCTTCCCCGCCAGCACGGCCAGGACCGGATCGTGCCGCAGCTGGTCGTGGTCGACCAGATCCTCGTAGCCCAGCGCGATCCCGAACACGCGCTGCATCAGCAACGCCTCGATCGCGTGCTCCACCAGCTCCGGCGCCCGCTGGTCGCCGAAGCAGGAAGCGAAGCGTTCGATCAAGCCGATCGCCCGGTCGGTCGCCCCGAGCAGCAGGGCGCCGGCATCTGAGGTGATCACGCCACCATCGAAGGCCGCCACCACGGCACGCTCCTCCACGGGTGCAAAATCGAACAGCGGAGGTTTACACTCTGTGGGCATCGGGGAGTTCCTCCGTTCAGCGCTAAGACTTTGTCACAGAAGAACTTTCGCCGATTCGGAACCCCGATGCACCTACTCAGTGTGAGAAATACGGGCTATTGGTTGCCAATAGCCGAAGGTCGCGTCAGAAAGATGGAAGCCGAGTTGTTCGATATTCGGTGGAAAGCTGCCCTCGGGCAATGCCGTGCCGAAGCAAAAGCCGTAGCTTCCGGTGATGAGGCCGCATTCTCTAACGTCCATGACAAGTGCATGCGGGCGCAAGGTTTCTGAACTGCAAAAGTGTCAAAGTCTGGACTGGACTTGACGGACAATGTCGGGTCTGGTCCAGACGCGCGTCCGGCAGCAAAGACGGATGCTGGCATCGACGGCACCAATGCCCTCCGCCCGGCTGCCCGCTGCGATCAAGCCCCGGAGCTGCGTGGCGATGCGCCGCAGGCGCAGGGCTTGAAGACAGCGCGCGCCGACTTTTTCAACACAATCGGTCGAAACCGGTCATCGACTGCAACCGCCGCTACTAGGGCCTGTTGAGAAATCATCGCGAATGGATGACGGCGGCGGCGAGATGGAGGTTGGCCGCAAAGCTCTGATCGGTTTTGTCGGCGCGCATGGCGATCCGCTTGAACTCTTTCAGCTTGCAGAAGAAGTTCTCGATCAGGTGGCGCCATTTATACATCTCCTTGTCGATCGCAAGCGGCTGCGCCCGGCGCGGATGCTGGGAGATCACCACCTTGGCCCCGCGCGCATCGAGCTCGGCAATAAGGGCGTTGCTGTCGAAGGCTTTGTCCGCAATCAGCGCGCCGAATGTGACGCCCTCGATGAGCGGCGGAACGCCCACTGTGTCGAAGCGCTGGCCTGGCAGAAGGACGAAACGCACCAGGTTGCCCAGCGCATCGGTCAGGGCGACGATTTTGGTGGTCATGCCACCCTTGGAGCGGCCGATGGCCTGGCTCTGAGTCCCCCTTTTGCGCCTTGTCCGTGGCGGTGGACCTTGACGATCGTGGCATCGACGATGGCGTATTCGAGGTCCGGCTCATCCGAGCATGCCTCGAACAGCCGAACGAAAACATCGGCTTTGACCCAGTCTCGGTATCGTTTGAAGACCGTGTTCCACTTGCCGAAGACGGGCGGCAGATCACGCCACGGACTGCCGGTCCGCACGATCCATAGAACCGCTTCGACAAACAGCCGATTGTCTTTCCCGCCGCGCCCGGGGTCCGTCGGCTTGCCCAGGCAGTGCGGCTCCATCTTCGCCCATTGCGCGTCGGTCAAAACGAGTCGCTCCATCCAGAGCTTAAATCACGCCTGACCCCGTAGCGAAATCCTAAACCCCGTCCGGTTTGAGAGGTGTGGTTTCGGAGGCAGGGTCCCTATCTCCAGGGGATGATGAAACTTAGCCTTGTTCGCTCCTGTCATGCTGCGCGTTGACCATGCCCGGTGGGGCCAGACGCCGGAGGACCTGCGTCGGCTCGCAACGAGCGCTGCCCATCAACGCACTCGCGAGCGCTTCTTGGCGCTTTACGAGATCACCGAAGAGAGTTGCGCCACGCAGGTTGCCGAACGCACTGGCCGCCACCCGCAGACCGTGATGGAGTGGCTGCACCTCTACAACGAGCGTGGCCCCGAGGCGCTGACCTACCGACGCACTGGCGGCCGTCCCCCCTTTGTCCCGCCATCGCCGCCGTACTCGGCGCAGAGCTCCGTGCGGCCCAGCAGGCTGCGGCCAGCCCATCCGTAGCCGGAGCTGATCCGCCGCCGCGCTGGACGCTCAAGCGCCTGGTCGGCTGCGTGCGGGCGCGGTTCGGCCGTCCCTGCTGCCGCGAGACCATCCGCGCTGCCCTGCACCGGCTGGACCTGTCGTGGAAGAAAGCCCGCAAGCTGCTCGGTCGCGCCGATCCCGAACGGCGCGCCGCCTTTCTCGACCGGCTACGGCCGGTGCTGGACAGCGCCCAGCGCGATCGGCACGTGCTGGTCCACCTCGATGAGGCGCACATCCACCAGGACGCCGATCTCGGCTACGGCTGGGGCGAGCGCGGCAAGCGCTTCCACGTGGCCTCCTGCTCGCCCGGCCTCGCCGCCAGGGTCTCGCTCTACGGCCTCTACCTCTACAACGAAGGCCAGGTGCGGCTATGGCCCTATGCACGGGCCAACGGCGAACACACGATCGATGTGCTGCACCGGCTCCGTGCCGAGTTCCCCGATGGCATGCTCGTCGTGATCTGGGACGGTGTGCCCTGTCACCGGGCCAAGGCGGTATGGGCCGCCGCTGCCAGCCTGGGCATCACGCTCATGCCGCTGCCGGCTACAGCCCGGACCTGATGCCGGTCGAGGCGCTGTGGCGCTGGCTGCGCGAGGACGTCACCTACCATCACTGCCACGCCACGGCCGACGACCTGACCCGGCGCGTCGCCCTGTTCGAGGCCAAGGTCAACCAAGCCTCTTGCGTCGTCGCCGATCGCCTCTGGGTCAAGGACTGCCTCGATCCCGAGGAGGAGAAACTACGATTCTCAAACTAGACGCGGTTTAATTCTCAACAGGCCCTAGTTCAAAGGGTGCTCGCCAACCGATACAGAGTCACCAGGCGCTCCATGCGGTCCTCCAACTCCAGCGTGGTCGGCACCACGTAGCTGGCGAAGGCGGCGAGGCCGGAGCTTGGCAGATAGGCGCGGCCCGGATCAGCCAACCATACTTCCGTGGTTTCCGCCATGCGGCGCAGCCAGGGCAGGATGCGGGCCGTCATCGGCGCCTCGTAGCACACGTCCCCGCACAGGATCAGATCCCACCGGCTCGGCTGGCCGACAACCTCGGTTCGCGCGACCGCGACCCCGACGTGGTTGGCGCGCGCGTTCAGCCTGATCGCGCACGCGGCCAAGGCGTCGATCTCCGCCGCTTCCACCTCCGCCGCGCCGGCGCGCGCGCAGGCGATCGCGGCGACCCCGCAGCCGGCGGCGAAATCCAGCACGCGCCGTCCGGCGACGCTTTCGGGGTGGTCCAAGACATACCGGGCCAGCGCCTGTCCGCCCGGCCAGGCAAAGGCCCAGAACGGTGGATCGACGTTCCGGGCGGACAGCCACTCCTCGGTGGCCTGCCAGATCGGTGTGATCTCGCTCGCCAGCATCAGGCTGATTTCGGGAACCAGCGGCGCCTGTCCGGGCGCGGTGTGGGTGCGCACGAACACCTCGCCTTCGGCGCCGCTCAGAGCCATCCCGCCAGGATCGCCGCCGCCATCGCCAACCCTGCCTCGCGGTTGAGCCGGAACAGCCGCAGGCAGCCGGCCGGATCGTGAGTATCGAGCGCGACCACCTGCCAGCCGAGCAGCGCGGCGGGCAGGACCAGCGCCGGCCAGAACCATGGCCCAAGTCCCGACAGCCAGGCCGCCCCCGCCAGTGCCGCCAGGGCGCCGGCGTAGCAGGCGCCCAGGAAGGGCCGGGTTCGCTCGCCAAACAGCCGGGCCGTCGATTTCACCCCAGCGAGCGCGTCGTCCTCGCGGTCCTGGTGGGCATAGATCGTGTCGAACCCGAGATCCCACAGGACAGCGGCCAGGTAGAGCGCCGCCCAGGCACCATCGATCCTGGACGCGGCGGCGGCATACCCCAGCGGCGCCCCAAAGCCGAAGGTGAAGCCCATGACAAGCTGCGGCCACCAGGTCACGCGCTTGGCAAGCGGATAAAGCGCCACCAGGATCAGCGAGCTGGCGCCCAGGAGGCGGGCCAGCGGCCCAAGCTGGAGCAGGATCGCGAGCCCAGCGCCCAGCAGCACCGCCAGGAACGCCAGGGCATGGCGAGGCCGCAGGGCGCCCGAGGCCAGCGGGCGGCCTGCGGTGCGGGCCACACGCCGGTCGATATCGCGGTCCCAGAGGTCGTTGACCACACAACCCGCGCCGCGCATCACCACGCTGCCGATCGCGAACAGCGCGACCAGGCGCAGCGCGTCACCCGGCGCGGGACGCGCCAACAGAATTCCCCATAGCCCTGGCAGAAACAGCAGCCACGCCCCGATCGGTCGGTCGAGCCGGACGAGCAGGGCGTAGGGCCGCCAGGGCGCGGGCAGGCGGGCCACCCAGCCGTGGGCGACGATATCGGTGTGGGCGGACATCAGGCTAATCTGCGCGCCACGATGCCGGGGTCAATCCGCCTGTTCGTCGATGCACCGCTTGCCGGAGGGGCCGAGGTCGCGGCTGGCCCAGGGCAGGCACATTATCTCGGCACGGTGATGCGACGGGGGATCGGCGAGCCTGTATGCTTGTTCAACGGCCGGGATGGGGAGTGGCTGGCCCGGATCACGGCGTTGACACGCGATCGGGCAAGCCTGGCTATCCAGAGCCAGCTGCGTCCGCAATCGCCGGAACCGGACCTCTGGCTGGCCTTCGCCTTGCTGAAGCGCGACGCCACCGACCTCCTGGCACAGAAGGCGACCGAGCTTGGTGTCGCGGTGTTGCGTCCCGTCATCACCGAGCGAACCGCCGCCGCGCGCGTGAACACGGCACGGCTGACGGCCATTGCCACCGAGGCCGCCGAACAGAGCGAGCGCCTCACGGTGCCGGAGATCCGCGCCCCCTGCCCCCTTTCCGCGCTGCTCGCCTCCTGGCCGGCAGAGCGAGCGCTGTACGCCGCCATTGAACGTGGCTCCGCCCCGATGCTCGCTCCGGCCACCGGGCCAGCGGCCTTGCTGGTCGGGCCGGAGGGCGGTTTCACGGACCGCGAGCTTGACGTGCTGGCCCGACACGACACTGTTGTTCCCGCAAGTCTGGGTCCGCGCATCCTGCGGGCCGAGACCGCCGCCATCGCCGGGCTGGCGCTGTTGCAGGCACCGAAAAGCCGCTGAATAGTCCCAACCTCATCGCGAGATGCCGGAGTCCGATGTCGAATCCCGGAGACGCCGACACCACCCCGATCACGTCGGTGCGCCAACTCGCCGAGTATCTCGCGGCGGGCTGCAAGCCGCGGGCGCGATTTCGCATCGGCACCGAGCACGAGAAGTTCGGGTTCCGGCGCGACGACCTGAGCCCGCCGCCATACGATCCCTCGCCCGGCAGGCCCGGCTCCATCCGGCTGATGCTGGAGCGGCTGGCCCACCAGGGCGGCGAGCCGATCCTGGATGGCGGCAACCCTATCGGCCTGCAACTCGGCAAAGGCGCTTCGGTCTCGCTCGAACCGGCCGGACAGCTTGAGCTATCCGGCGCCCCACTGGAGACGCTGCACGAGACGAAAGCCGAGTTGGACGCGCATTTCGCCGCGGTGCGCGAGGCGGCGGGCCCCCTGGGCCTGGGCTTCGCCCCGCTCGGCTTTCACCCGACCATGACGCGCGCCGACATGCCGTGGATGCCAAAGAGCCGCTACGCCATCATGCGGGCCTACATGCCGAAGGTGGGCGGCCGTGGCCTCGACATGATGACGCGCACCTGCACCGTGCAGGTGAACTTGGATTTCGCCTCCGAGGCGGATATGCGCCGCAAGCTGCGCCTCTCCCTGGCGCTGCAACCCCTGGCGACCGCGCTGTTCGCGAACTCCCCCTTCACCAACGGGCGGCCGAATGGCTTCCTGAGCTACCGCGCGCATGTCTGGACCGATACCGACAATGACCGCTCGGGGATTCCGGCCGTGATGTTCGAGGAAGGGTTCGGTTTCGAACGTTATGCCGCATGGCTGGTCGACCAAGTCCCGATGTACTTCGTGTTCCGCGAGGGCCACTACATCGATGTGGCCGGCGCCTCGTTCCGCGCCTTCATGGAAGGGCGGCTTGGCAACCTTGCGGGGACGCCAGCCACGGTCGGGGACTTCGCGGACCATGTGACCACGGCATTCACGGACACCCGCCTCAAGCGCTTCCTGGAGATGCGCGGGGCGGATGCCGGCAGGCCGGACATGATGATCGCCCAGTCCGCGTTCTGGGTCGGCTTGCTGTACGATGAGGCCGCATTGGAGGCGGCGCTGGCGTTGATCCGCGACGTTACCTGGGAAGATGCGGTGGCGGCCCGCGACGCCGCGCCCCGGCTGGGGCTCGCCACGCCGTTCCGCGGCCATTGCCTGCGGGACTGGGCCAAGGACATAATCGCGATCGCCTTGGACGGCTTGCGCGCCCGCGCCAGGACCGATGCGGCCGGGCGCGATGAGCGCCTGTTTCTTGAGCCGCTGCGTGCTATCGTGGGTGGGGCGCCCACGCAGGCTGAGTACCTGGTTACAACAGTACCTCGGACCCTGGGGTGGTGACGTCCGGCATATTTTCCCCTTCTCCGACATTAATTAGTTCCTGAACCGTCTTTTGCGTGTGAATGCGCTTGCATTCACAACCGTGATGGGCAGAATACGGTCCTGATGTCGAACCTCAACATACCAACCTCCGGCCAAGCTGCTTCGCTGCCAAGGCCAAGTTCCGTCATGCTGAGATTAAGGCTCATCGGCCAAATGGAAGCCTGGACGGTCGGCTCGCAAAGCGTGCTGCCCACTGGGCGCAAGACCCGCGCGTTGCTCGCGGTGGTTGCGCTCTCGGGCCCGCGCCCGGCCCTGCGCGGGCGCTTGGCCGAGCTGCTTTGGAGCCGGCGTCCGGAAGAACAGGCGCGCGCCTCGTTGCGGCAGGAAATCCATCGCCTGCTGGAGGTGCTGGCTCCGGCTGGCGCCGACGAGGTCCTCATGGTCACGCGCGACCACCTCTCGCTCTCTCCAGGCACGACCTGGATCGATGTCGAGGAGGTCATGCGCGCGACCGTCCAGCAGCCGGCCTCGCTGTCGCTGCTCGACGGCGACCTGCTTGAGGACCTGGACGGCACTGACCCGGCCTTCGACACCTGGCTCACCACGGAACGCGAGCGGCTGCGGGATCGCGGGCGCACCCTCGCGGAGCAGTTGCTGCGCGAACAGGAAGACCCGGATACCACGATATCGGCCGCGCAACGCCTGTTGACCATCAACCGCGCGCACGAGGGCGCCTGGCGGGCGCTGATGCGTGCGCACGCTGCCCGCGGGGAGCGCGGGATGGCGATCCAGGCCTATGACCGGTGCCGCGCCGTGCTCGCAGACCTTCTAGACGCGGCGCCCTCCGCGGAGACGCAGAAGCTGCTCTCGGGGATTCGCGGCCCGTCCGGCTCGCGCCTGCCGCTGCGCCCGCCCGCTCCGCCTCCCGAGGCTGAGGATCTGGTCGAGGCGCCCGAGCAGCAGGCGGGCACCCGTGGCGGCGCGCATGTCGGCGTTCTGCCGTTCCAGCTGGCCGGCACCAGTGAGGAGGAGGCGCATCTGTCGCCAGGGCTGGCGGAGGAAATCACCGCCGCGCTGTCGCGGTTTCGCTGGATGTTTGTCGTCTCCTCGAACTCGCTTGCCCGCCTGGTCGAGGAGACGCGCGACGAGACGGCCATACGGCGCGCGTTCGGCCTCGATTTCCTGCTGAATGGCTCCATCCAGCGGGTGCGCTCGCGGCTGCGGGTGACGGCCCGGCTGCTCGACTTGCGCGCGGGCAACCAGGTTGTCTGGGCCCGGCGCTTCGACCGGCAGGCCAATGACTTGCTGACCTTGCAGGACGAGATCGCGGCTGAGGTGGTGGCGCAGATCGACCCCGAGATCCTGCTGATCGAGGCGCGGCGCGTCACCGCGCGGCCGCCCGTTGACGCCACGGCCTATGACCTTGTCCTGCGTGCGCTGCCATTGATGAACCGCATGGAGCGCGAATCCTTCATGCAGGCCGGAGACCTGCTCCGCCAGGCGATCGACTTGGAGCCTGAATACGCCGCGGCGTATGCCTGGGCCGCCTATTGGCATGTGTTCCTGGTCGGCCAGGGCTGGGCCGACGCCCCAGAAGAGAGAGCATGGCCGAGGGCGGACGGCTCGCCGAGGCCGCGATTCAGCTCGACCCGCTGGACGCGCGGGCGCTGACCATCGCCGGGCATGTCCGCGCTTTCCTGCACCACCAGCTGCTCGAGGCGGCGTCGCTGCACGAGCGGGCGTTGTCATACCAAATCCGGCTGATTAGTTCGGCTGAACCGGCTTTGGCCACCAGTGGAAGCTGGTGTGCGGACGGATCATGCTGGGGTCGAGGCGGGTGCTGCGTTCGGCGATGGCGGCATCGAGGTCGGCCAGGGTGGGGAAGTGCTTGTTGGCCACCGCCTCGTCGAGCAGCGGCCAGAGCCGCTCAGCGGGTTGGAGTTCCGGGCTGTAGGGAGGCAGGAACACCAGCGTGATCCCGTCCGGCACGGCCAAGCCCTTGGGGCCGTGCCAGCCGGCGTTGTCCAGCACGAGGACGATGTGGCGTCGGCGTCCCGCCCCGCTCTCGCGGGCGAAGGCGGCGAGCCGGGTTTCGAAGGCCGGCTTGTTGATGCGGGTGCAGAGATACCAGACCGTCTCGCCGCTGCTCGGCTGCACGAAGGCCGCGACGTGCAGCCACTGGAACCGGTGATGACCCAGCGCCGTTGGGCGTGCGCCGGCCTTGGCCCAGACCCGGCGGCGGATCGGCTTCAGGCCGAGGCGGTGCTCGTCCTCCGCCCAGACCTCGACCGGCTGTTTCGGGTGCGCCGCCCGTGCTTGCGCAACGGCAACGTCAACCTGTTTGCGAAGGCCGCCCGCGCCTCCGGATCAGCGGCCCGCGGATGGCGCGGGCGCGGCGTCTGCACCGACCAGCCGAGCCGCTTCAGCGCCTCCCAGCCGCGCTGCGGATGCACCCGCTCCAGCTTGAGGTGCCGCGCCATCCAGGCCGCCACCTTGGGGCCACTCCATAGCCCGCCGTCCTCGGGCGGCTCACGCAGCCGCTCGGCCAGGGCGGCCAGCACCGCCTCGGTCAGCACGCTCGCTGCTCGCCCGTTCCGCCGCCGCCCATCGCCCAGCGCCGCCCATCGCCCAGCGCCGCCGGGCCGCGTGCGTTGTAGCGCGCCGCCACCGCCTCCACCCAGCGCGGCGTGAGCGCCAGCACCCCGGCCACCTCGACCACCGTGCGGCCCTGCGCCAGCAGCCAAATCGCCTGGGTGTGCCGCGCCTCGGCCACGGTTTGCGCCGCGCGGAACCGCGCCGCCAGTTCCGCCACACTCCCCGCTTATCGGCCAATCGACCCGCTCTTGTACTTTGCAGCAGGGAAGCGCAAAGTCGCTCTGAACGCGGCGTCTCGGAGCAGAACGATGCGGGCAATCATGAAGGGGCTGACGGACGTTGAGTTCGAACGACTCTACGGGACGGAGGGTCAGTGTCTGGCGGCGTTGGTGGCGGCGCGCCAACGTGAAGGAATGCCTTGCCCGCGCTGCGCCAATCTGAAGAGCTATGTCTACGGCCGCCGTGTCGGCTGCACGCGCTGCGGCCGACGTTGGTCGGTCACCGCGGGCACCGTGATGGCGGACACCAAGCTGTCTCTGACCACTTGGTTCCGCGCCATGCACCTGATGAGCAGCACCAAACAGGCGATCTCGGCGGTCGAGCTCGGCCGCAGGCTGGGCCTGGGCTATGAGACGGCCTGGTATCTGCACAAGCGGCTCCGCCACGCCATGACCGAGCGGACGGAGCGCTATTCGCTCGGGGGCGCGAGCGACGACGATGCCGCGCCGCCGGTAGTGGAGGCGGATGACGTGTGTCTGGGAGGTGAAAGGAACCAAGGCAGCGGAACCGAAGGCAAGACCTGCGTCATCGTCGCCTGCGAGCGGCATGCGGACGGGCGCATGGGCCATGTCGCGATGCGCGCGGTCAGCGCCTTCTCCAGCGAGGCGGTGGCCGCGTTCCGCGATGCCCACATCGCCGCCGGCGCGACTGTGCACACGGACGGCTTGCGGGCGTTCAACGCCTTCGGTGAAGCCGGGCGGACGCATGTCGCCACCGTCACCGGCGGCGGGCGTCCGGAGCGCGAGCGCAGCGCCCCGTTCTTCACCGTCAACACCCTGGTCGCCAATCTCAGTACCGCGCTCAAGGCCACCCACAAGCGGCTCTCCCCCAAGCATCTGCCCGACTATCTCGGCGCCTTCTGCTGGACCACCAACCGGCGCCGCAACATGCGAGGCATGGTCAACGCGCTTTGCCGTGCCGTCGCTGCGTCGTCCCGTCTGACCCACAAAGGCGTCTACCCGTGACGGGTCGATTGGCCGATAAGCGGGGCCACACTCAGGTGCTCGGCAATCCGTGCCATCATCCCCCCGTTCAACCGCCCGCGGCATAGGCCCGCTCCGCGCAGCCGCCACTCTAAGCCGAACCTATCACCCGGATTTAGTATCACTCAATCCGAACCTCGCCATGGCCTGGGCACTGTCGGCGGCCACGTACGCCTATATGGGCGAGCTGGACGAGGCTGAGCGCCGCAATGCCCGCTACAAGGAGCTCTGGCCTCTTGATCCGTATGCGTTCATCTTCAACTCATTCTTCACCCTTATCTATCTACTCAAACGGGACTACGAGGCGGCCGTGGCCGCCGGGCGGTCGGCCACCCAGATGAACCAATCTCTCTCGGCTGGTTTCAAGCCGTATCTGGCCGCGTTGGGACACCTGGGGCGTCGGCAGGAGGCGGCCATCGCGCTGCGCCGGCTAATCGCGATCGAGCCGGATTTCACTGTCCAGAGCTTCCTGCGAGGCGCCCCGTTCGCACGCGAGGCCGATCGCGAGAACTATGCCCAAGGGCTGCGCCTGGCCGGGGTGCCGGAGACCAACCCGCAGTCCTCGGTCGTGCCGCTACGCGCCTGATCGGCCACTCTGTTAGACTAGCGTCGATCGGCCTATGCTTTGACCAGCCCTGTCATGTCCACGAAAGCGGGCATCCAGGACCAGCGCACCGATTCAACGCCGTTCCTCCTGGATTCCCGCCTTTCGCGGGAATGACCAAGGAGAGGTCGGAGCCTCAGCGGGCCAGCGTAGCTCCCCCATTCCTGGATGGTGAGGGCGGATGCAAGGACACGACATGAAGGCCGGGGGCGAAGAGCACGCTTTCGCGAAGGTCAATTTATTCCTGCACGTCATTGGCCGACGCTCAGATGGCTATCACCTGCTCGATAGCCTCGCCGTCTTTGCCGAGGTCGCGGACGTGCTCCGCGCGGAGCGATCCGACGACCTGAGCTTGCGGATTGACGGCCCGTTCGCGCCGCCGCTGGCGGAGGCCGCATGCGACGATAATTTGGTGCTGCGTGCCGCGCGCGCGCTGGCCGAGTTCGCCCGGATCGCGCCTCGTGCCCGCCTTGTCCTCACGAAGACGTTGCCCGTCGCCTCGGGCCTTGGTGGCGGATCGGCCGATGCCGCCGCCGCGCTCCGGCTGCTCGCGCCACTTTGGGGCATCGCGACGGAGCACGCGGCGCTGAACGCCGTCGCGGAACGGCTGGGCGCCGACGTGCCGGTATGCCTCAACTCGCGCCCTGCGCGGATGGGAGGGGTGGGCGAGGTGCTAGGCCCCTCCCCGGCCTTGCCTCCGTGTGGCCTGGCGCTCCTGAACCCAGGGGTTCCGGTCGCCACGGCCGATGTGTTCCGTCAGCGCGCGGGCCGGTTCTCGGAACCGGCGGCGCTGCCCGCTCGGTGGGTGGACGCGGAGGCGATGGCGGCGGGACTGGCAACGCTGCGCAACGACCTCGAACCGGCTGCGATCATGCTGTGCCCTTCTATCGGCACCGCGCTCGGCGCACTCCGCCATGCGCCTGGATGCCTCCTGGCTCGGATGAGCGGTTCGGGCGCGACATGTTTCGGCCTGTTCGCCACACCGGAACGGGCCGCGGCGGCGGCCAAGGCGCTGGCTCGGCCTGGATGGTGGTCATGGGGCGGCGGCGTACGCTCGACCTGATTGACCTACGAATGAGAAAGGGCGGCCCGTGTGGGCCGCCCCTGTCTCATCGAAGCTCCGAACCGGTCAGCGCCGGTTGCCGAAAAGCTGCAACAGCAGCATGAACAGGTTGATAAAGTTCAGGTAGAGGCTGAGCGCGTCATAGACGCTCCGCTTGGCCGCGGCGTCGGTCCCATCCGCGTAGGCGAGCTGGACGTAGCTGGCCTTGATGCGCTGAGTGTCGTAGGCGGTCAGTCCAACGAACACCAGCACGCCGATGACGCTGACCGCGAACTGCAAGCCGCTGCTCTGCAAGAAGATGTTCACCAGGCTCGCGATGATGACGCCGATCAGGCCCATCATCAGGAAGCTGCCCCAGCGGCTCAGGTCGCTACGCGTGGTGTAGCCGTAGATGCTCATCGCCGCGAAAGTGCCGGCGGTGACGAAGAAGACCCGCGCGATCGAAGCGTCGGTGTAGCGCAGGAAGATGCTGCTCAGGCTGGCGCCCATCGCCGCGCAGAACAGCCAGTAGATGGTCTGCACCGCGGTGCGCGAGAGTCGGTTTACGCCGAAACTCAGCACCAGCACGAAGGCGAGCGGCGCGAACATCGCCACCATCGCCAGCGGCCCGGCGGTGTGCGCATACCCGTAGGGGGTCATCACCTGTGGGTAGAAGGTGTCCTTCAGCGCGGTGTTGGCGATCAGGTAGGCGACGATCCCGGTCAGCACGAGACCGGACGCCATCCAGTTGTACACGCCCAGCATGTACTGCCGCAGACCCGCGTCCAGTACCGCGGTGTCTGCTGTGGCACTGCGCCGGGCACCCGGGTATGTCCGGAAATCGGGGCTGTAGGCCATGGTTTCCCTTGTTCCTCTCACGCGGGCAGGGCCCGCGCCCTGATATTTGGCAACGGACCGGTGCGCTTCAAGCACATGCGATCCCGCCGCTACTCATTGCGCAGTCGCGCCGCCGGCTTGGCCCGCAATGCCGACGCCGTACCAGCGTAGCCGAAGATGAGCATGAGAGCGAGGGCGCCCGCAAGGGTTCCCGCCAGCCGGCCCGGCAGAAAAACCCAGCTCTCGTTCGCGACGAAGCGCATCACCGCCCAGCTTGCGGCGGTGCCGACCGCGGCGGCGATCGCGCCGGCGACCAGGCCGATCGCGCCGAACTCGACCAGCCAGGCGGTGCGGAGCTGGGCGCGCGTGGCGCCGAGCGCCTTCAGGACAACCGCCTCCTGAATGCGTCGCCGCCGGCCGGCGGCGACCGCGCCGATCAGCACCAGCACGCCCGCGGCCAGCGTGAGCGCCCCCATGGCGGCCAGCGCCGTCGCCATCTGCGCCAGAAGGCGGGAAATCGCCGTCAGGACCTCTGTCACGCTGATGCCGGTGACATTGGGCAGCGCGTCGCTGACCCGGCGCAGCAGCGCGGCCTGCTCGGCGGGGCCGACCCGGACCGTCGCGATGTAGGTGTGGGGCGCGCCCGACAGCAGCCCAGGACTCGCGACCATGACGAAGTTCAGCCCAAGCTGCCGCCACGCCACTTCGCGCAGGCTGGCAACCCGCAGATCGAGGTCGCGCCCTAGGACGTTCAGCCGGATCACAGCGCCCAAGCCGATGCCCCAGCCCTTCGCGATCTGCGCGTCGAGCGAGACCAGCGGCGGACCCGTGTAGTCCGCTGGCCACCACTGCCCGGCGACAAGGCGGGTGCCCGGTGGCTCGGACGCGGCGTACGTCAGACCACGATCGCCGCGCAGCGCCCAGCGCGTGTCGGGCCTCGCGCGGACCCGTTCGGCCGGAACGCCGTTCACCGCGACGACGCGCGCCCGCAGCGTGGGCACCTGCTCGAGATCGCTCACCTCCGGGGTGGCGCGCACGATCGCCGCGAAACGGGCGAGCTGGCCGGGCTGGAGATCGAGGAAATAGAAGCTGGGCGCATTCGCCGGCACCTGCTTCAGGATGGCTTGGCCGATGTTGCCCTGGATCAGCGCCACCATGGCGAGCGTGCTGAGGCCAAGCCCAATCGAGGTCAGCATGAGGGGTGTCGGGGCCCCGGGCCGGCGCAGGCTGGCCAATCCCAGGCGCGGCGCCGGCCATGGCAGGCGGATCGCGCCTGAGGCTCGGACCAGCGCCGCGCCGCCAAGCCGGAACAGCGCCAGGATCAGCAGCGCGGCGCCGCAAAATCCGAGGGCGAACAGCCGATCGGCCGAGGACCACACGGCCAAGCCGCCAAGCGCCGCGGCCAAGCCGGCGGTTGCGGCCAGTACCGCGACCGGCGGCCGCGCGTCCTCCGGAATCAGCCCATCGCGGAACAGCGCCGCCCCAGGGATGCGCATGGCGCGAGCCAGGGGCGGCAGGGCGAAACAGGCAGCGGTCAGCACCCCATAGGCCGCGGCGAGCCCCAGCGGCCCCGCGTGAAGCCCGGTTCGCGGCGGCACGGGCAGCGCACCGACCAGCCAGTGCGTGGCCAGGAGCGGAATGGCCGCGCCAACGGCGAGCCCGATCGCGATGCCGCACAGCGCAAGCGCCGCCACCTGGATCGCGACAACCGCGAAGACCAGGCGCGAGGAGGCGCCGAGGCAGCGCAGGATGGCGAGGCTGCGCGCCCGCGCCTCAAGCCATGCGCGCGTGCCACTCGCCACGCCGACGCCGCCCACGAGCAGCGCGGTCAGGCCAACCAGGGTCATGAACAGCGCAGTCTGCGTGACGGCCCGTGCCACGCCCGGCGCGGCATCCGCCGGTCTGCGCACGCGCCAACCACGATCGGGGAAGGCTGCCGCGAGGTCGGCGGCCATGGCCTGTCCCGCCCTGGAATCGCCCCACGAAGCGCGCACCGCGTGCGTGACGAATGCTCCTGGCATTTCCAGCGAGGTGCTCGGGAGCGCCGCGGCGGCGATCACCACCGGGGCACCGAACAGGGAGGGCATCGAGAGGCGGTCTGGCTCGGACCTGAGGGCCGCCGCCACCCGAAAGATGGTCGTGCCGAGCCGCGCCGTGTCGCCCAGCTTCAGCCCGAGCCGGTCCAGCGCCAACGGATCCGCCACCAGCCCAAACTGTCCGTACTGGGGCGCCAAGGCGTGGGCCAGCGGGACCGGGGGCGCGAGGACCGGGGCGCCGACCAGTGGCCATGCGGCATCGACCGCCTTCAGGTCGATGAGCTCGGGCTGCCCCGAGGGCGCGATCAGAAGAGAGTGCATCTGGGTGATCTCGGAGACCGTGGCGCCCCGCGCCCGCAGCCAAGCAGCGAGTGCGGGCGGGGGCGGCTCGGCGCCGGTCTGCACCTCGATGTCTCCGCCCAGGAGCGCCCGCCCATTCTCGGCCAAGCCCTGCTCGACCGCAGCGCGCAACCCGCCCACGCCAGCGATCGCGGCCACCCCCAGGGCGAGGCAGAGCAGCACGACGCCAAGCCCGCGAACGCCGCCGCGCAACTCGCGGACGGCCAGGCGCACTGCCAGCATCACGCGCGCTCATCTCCAAGGATGCGCCCATCCGCCATCCGCAGCACCCGGCCGCAGCGGCCCGCGAGCGCGGCGTCATGCGTGATCAGGAGCAGGGCCGTGCCGCGCTCGGCGCGCAGGCGAAACAGCAGCTCCATGACCGCCGCCCCGGTTGCCTGGTCCAGGTTGCCGGTGGGCTCGTCGGCCAGCAGCAGCCTCGGCGCGGGCGCGAAGGCGCGCGCGATCGCCACGCGCTGCTGCTCGCCGCCCGAGAGCTGGCCGGGCAAGTGGCGGAGCCGGTGGCCAAGGCCCACCGCCTCCAACGCCTCGCGCGCCTGCCGCCCTGCGTCGCGCCGCCCCGCCAACTCCAGCGGCACCGCCACATTCTCGAGCGCCGTCATGGATGCGATCAGGTGGAATGCCTGGTACACGATGCCGATCCCCTCGCGCCGGAGCCGGGCCAACTGGTCCTCGTCGAGCCCGGTCATGTCAGCGCCAGCCACGCGAACCTGTCCGGCGCTGGCGCGCTCCAGCCCGGCGAGCACCATCAAGAGACTGGTTTTGCCGGAGCCCGACGGGCCGATGAGGCCGACCGCCTCGCCCGGCGCGATGTCGAGGTTGATGCCGCGGAGGATGTTGACCGATCCGGCGGCCGCGGGCAGGGTCAGATGGAGGCCGCGCATGCGGACCAAGGGCTCGGCCTCCGTTGGGGCCGATGAGACAGGCGAAGACAGGACATCCATGAAGCCAGCATATGGGCTGCGTGCCGCCTTTCTCAGGGCGGCTTTCGCGTTGCTCGCCTGCGTGCTGGCAAGCGGCGCCCGCGCGGCCCCGGTCCGGCTATTGATCCTGGGCAACTCGCTCTCGACCGGCTTCGGCCTACCGCGCGACCAAGGCTTCGAGGCCCAGCTCGAAGCGGCGCTGGCCGCGCACGGGATCGCGGTGCGGATGATTGATGGCGCCGTCTCCGGCGATACCACCGCCGGCGGCCTCGCGCGCCTCGATTGGGTGCTGGCCGACACGCCCGACGTGGCGATCCTGGAACTCGGCGCCAACGACGGGCTGCGCGGCCTCGACCCAGCCGAGATGCGCGCGAACCTGTCGGCGATCCTTGATACCTTTGCGAGGCACCACATCCCGGTGCTGCTCACCGGGACGTTTGCGCCGCCCAATCTCGGTCCGGACTACCAACGGCAGTTCCGGGCGGTGTTCGACGACCTGGGCCGCCGGCCCGGCGTGCTCTACGACCCGTTCTTCCTGCAGGGCGTCGCCCGTGTCCCCGACCTGACGCAGCCGGATGGGCTGCACCCGAACCCAGAGGGGGTGCGGCGGGTCGTGGCGCGGATCATGCCGGAGGTGGAGCGCTTGGTCGCGGAGGCCCGGACATGAGGCTGTTCGTCGCGCTCGACCTGCCGCCGTCGCTGCGGCAACGCTTGGCGATGATGACTGGAGGGCTGCCGGGCGCGCGCTGGGTGCCGGCGGAGAACTACCATGTGACGTTGCGCTTCATCGGCGAGACTCCGTCCTGGCGGGCCGAGGAGATCGACCATGCCCTGGCCGGGCTGCGCGCGCCCGGCTTTCCGCTCACGCTGGCCGGGCTCGGCACGTTCGACAAGGCCGGACGCGGCGCGGCGCTCTGGGTGGGCGTGGAGCGCACGCCGGCGCTCGACCACCTGCGCGGCAAGATCGAGACGGCGTTGCAGCGGATCGGCCTGGAGCCCGAGCGCCGTCGATTCGCCCCCCATGTGACCCTGGCGCGGGTCGAGACGGTGCCCGAAGCGAAGCTCATCGCCCATCTACAGGCGTTCAGCCTGTTTCGCGCCGAGCCGGTGGCGGTGGCGCATTTCACCCTGTTCAGCTCGCGCCTCGGCAAGGACCGGGCCGTGTACGAGGCCGAGGCGGAATATGGGCTGACACCGCCCAGCCAGCCTGAGCAAAGGCTCGCCAGCGCGGCGGGAAGGCGGTAAGGTGGGGAGTGTGTCCCCGTAGCTCAGCAGGATAGAGCACAGGATTCCTAATCCTGGGGCCGGAGGTTCGAATCCTCTCGGGGACGCCAGTTATTTTACCTTTGCTGTCAACGAGTTACTATGGTCCACCGGGAGAGACAAGCCGAAGGGCACCAGTCTAAACAGGACATTGACAGGATGGGTGAGCCGAAGCCGGCTTTGGGGCGCCCACCACCATCAATACCGCTTGCCGCATCGGAGTTGGCGTTCCCCGCGAGCAGCGCTGGCTTGTGCCGCAGTTCGACGCACACCGTGCCGACCGCAATTTTTCGCGGCCAGCGCACACCGGGCCGAAACATTCCCCTCTTTCCCCACATTCCCCTGCACAGGGGCAAAGTGGCCAATCCAGTCCTTGGAGCGATTCCAGTTCCCGCTTATCGGCCAATCGACCCGCTCTTGTACTTTGCAGCAGGGAAGCGCAAAGTCGCTCTGAACGCGGCGTCTCGGAGCAGAATGATGCGGGCAATCATGAAGGGGCTGACGGACGTTGAGTTCGAACGACTCTACGGGACGGAGGGTCAGTGTCTGGCGGCGTTGGTGGCGGCGCGCCAACGTGAAGGAATGCCTTGCCCGCGCTGCGCCAATCTGAAGAGCTATGTCTACGGCCGCCGTGTCGGCTGCACGCGCTGCGGCCGACGTTGGTCGGTCACCGCGGGCACCGTGATGGCGGACACCAAGCTGTCTCTGACCACTTGGTTCCGCGCCATGCACCTGATGAGCAGCACCAAACAGGCGATCTCGGCGGTCGAGCTCGGCCGCAGGTTGGGCCTGGGCTATGAGACGGCCTGGTATCTGCACAAGCGGCTCCGCCACGCCATGACCGAGCGGACGGAGCGCTATTCGCTCGGGGGCGCGAGCGACGACGATGCCGCGCCGCCGGTAGTGGAGGCGGATGACGTGTGTCTGGGAGGTGAAAGGAACCAAGGCAGCGGAACCGAAGGCAAGACCTGCGTCATCGTCGCCTGCGAGCGGCATGCGGACGGGCGCATGGGCCATGTCGCGATGCGCGCGGTCAGCGCCTTCTCCAGCGAGGCGGTGGCCGCGTTCCGCGATGCCCACATCGCCGCCGGCGCGACTGTGCACACGGACGGCTTGCGGGCGTTCAACGCCTTCGGTGAAGCCGGGCGGACGCATGTCGCCACCGTCACCGGCGGCGGGCGTCCGGAGCGCGAGCGCAGCGCCCCGTTCTTCACCGTCAACACCCTGGTCGCCAATCTCGGTACCGCGCTCAAGGCCACCCACAAGCGGCTCTCCCCCAAGCATCTGCCCGACTATCTCGGCGCCTTCTGCTGGACCACCAACCGGCGCCGCAACATGCGAGGCATGGTCAACGCGCTTTGCCGTGCCGTCGCTGCGTCGTCCCGTCTGACCCACAAAGGCGTCTACCCGTGACGGGTCGATTGGCCGATAAGCGGGATTCCAGTTCGCTCGGCTTGTGGGTGCGCCAATCGGCTCAGATGCATGGCGGCGGTCTAATTAGCCGTGGCTCGCCGGGCCATGCTTCGCTGGATGGGTGGTAATAACGATTGCAATCAAGATGCAGCCGGGTGTGCGGCAAAAGGTTCTCCGAAGCGGAGCGGCCGCCCGGACCCATGATAATGCCTGACCCAGGTATGAGGCGCCCCTGACCCACATCCCTATCCCCTCGCCCACCACCACCGCCCAAGGCGCCCCGACGGAGGCGCTGGCCGGCCTGGTCGAGCGGGGTCACGTTCCACAGCGCCGAGACCGGCTTCTGCGTGCTGCGGGTGAAGGCGCGCGGCCAGCGCGACTTGCTTACCGTGGTCGGCCACGCCGCCAGCATCAGCGCCGGTGAGTGGGTGCAGATGAGCGGGACGTGGGTCAACGACCGCACCCACGGCCTGCAGTTCAAGGCCGCGTTCCTGAAGGCGACCCCGCCCACCACACTCGAGGGGATCGAGAGATACCTCGGCTCGGGCATGATCCGCGGCATCGGCCCGGTCTATGCGAGGAAGCTGGTCCGGGCGTTCGGGGAGGCGGTGTTCGAGCTGATCGAGCAGGAGCCAGCCCGCTTGCGCGAGGTCACCGGCATCGGCCCCAAGCGTGCCAGCCGCATCGTCGCCGGCTGGGCCGAGCAGGCGGCAATGGCGGGCCGCGGCTATGCGCGCGAGGCGTCCGGCGGCGCCCCTGGCGTGGTCACCGGAGCGCAGGCCGCCCGGAAGTACTGCACCACGAACACCCGCACCGCGCTGGTGCGCCCGCCGCGCTCGCACCGGTCGTCGAGGTCGCGGATCAGCCCAAGCACGTCCCGCCCCTCGCGGTGGCAGAATCTCGGCCAAGGCGTCCCAGAACTCGGGCTCCAGCCGCATGCTGGTGCGGCCTGGTCCGGCGAGTACGTTGCGGTTCACGAGCCGGCTCCGGGCCATGCGGCCCCTCCTGCGATGGTGTTCGCGCAGAGGCAACCATGGGCGGGTTAAGAGACCGTTTCGCGCGGCCAGGGCTTGCCGCTGATCGGGGGCGGCCGGCCTTCGGGGGCGCGGGCCCTGCCGGGCAACGAGCCGAAGTTCCGACCGGCTGTGCCGCACTGGGGGCGAACCTGTTCGTGTGTCTCGGCGGGGCCGCGAGCGCGGGCAGCCGTGTGGTTCGGCCTGAAACTAGCCGCCGGCCGACTTTTGCGCGCGCCAGAGGCACCGGGGGGCCCCAAGGGCAATTCCTCAGTCAGGCTTTGGGGGTGGGGGGTGGGGGGTCTCCTGGCCGGGCGAGCCGCGGTCTCTACCCGCCCGGAGCATCGAATTGCGGGCGTCCGCGAGAGTGGGGCGTCTGTTGCGCGGCCTGGGCAGCTGTTGCGGCGGAAACCAGCGGCGGGGCCTGCTGGACACAGGCCGGGGCGGGTGCGCACGCCGGCCCCGACGTGGCGGGCGCGGCGTTCGAAGCACGGGGGCACCGATGATCGAGGGGGGGTCGGGATCCCCGGGCCGCCCGCGCCCGAGGCCGTCGGAGCGGGGCCGCCGAGCCCCGGGGCGCCGCGAGCCGGCACCGCGCGCCGTTCGGCCCCCGGGCCGTTTGGATCCCGCCCCCGCTACCCGGGCGCGCTCGGCACCATGAAGATCCTGGGGTTGGTGAACCGCTGCTCGGGGACGATCGTCTGCGGCGTCTGCGCGCCGCTGGTCAGCGCCTTCACCTTGTCACGGAGCCAGATATCGAGGTCGCTGACATAGAGCCAGGGCGGCTCGCGCCCGGCCTCGGGGCTCTCCAGCGCCCCCAGCAGGGCGTGGGTGAACACGCCGTGGGCGAGGTCGTCGCGCTCCACCGAGAGCTGCGTGCCGGTGCAGGAGGTGAACATCACCACGCCGTTCTCCGCGCTGGCCAGCTCGGACGCGACCCGGTCGATGTCGGGCGGCCCGGCCTTGCCGCCCAGCAGGTTGCCGGCGTGGCAGGCGTCGAGGAACACCAGCGTCTTCCCCCGCTCGGCCAGGCGGGCCAGGGCCTCGGTCAGGTCGGGCGCCGGCAGCCCGGTGCGGCGCAGGCGGATCTCGTCCCGGATGTCGACATCGTGCGGCAGCAGGTAGAGCCTCCGATTGGCGCCGTTCTGCCCATGGGTGGAGACGAACACGGCGGCCACGTCGCGCGCCGTCATCTCCCGCTCCAGCCACTCCAGCCCGTCGCGGATCGCGTCCACGGTCGCCTCGTCGTCGACGAGCGGGCGCACCCGCACCCGCCGGTACAGCCCGCCCTCTTGGGCGCACATGCGCGCGGCGAACGCGGCGGCGTCGCGGCCGGCGTATTTGAGGTTCAGCGCGGGCGCGTTGCGGAACCGGCTGACCCCGACGGCGAGCACGTAGAGATCGGGCTTGGCGCTCCCGGCCATTGCGGGGCGGCGGATCTGCACGCTGGCCGGGTCGCTCGAGCCCTTGTCGCTCTCCGCGAGCAGGGTCAGCAGCCGCCCGTCCCCCTGGAGCGGCACGCGCGCCTCGCCATAGAGCCGGCCGTCTTCGGGCACGCTCAGCCCGTCCTGGGTGGCGGCCACCCGCCCGTCCACGAGCAGGCGGACGCGGCGCAGCGCGGTGCCCGGCCGGTCCTCGACCAGGTAGGCGACCGGCAGCTCGGCCCCGGCCACGAAGGCGCCCTCGGCCGGGTCGAGGATGGCGACCCGGGGCGGGGCGTCGGCGGCGAGCACGGCGGCAGGGCTCTTGGCGGGGGTGGCGCGGCCGGTCGCGCGGTCGGCCCCGGCCAGCGCACGCGCCGGGTCGAGCGTGTCGAGCACCCGCGTCACGACGTCGGGGCGGTAGAAGCGGTCGCGAAAGCGCGCCGCGCCGAACAGCTCGGGCGCCTGCTCCTGGCCGCGGTTGAGCTGCCAGTGGACCAGCTCCTCCCCGCCCGGGGCGGCGGCGTAGTGGCCGAGCGGCGTCCAGGCCACCCAGCGCCGGCCGTCCGGGTGCGGGAAGAAGGCCAGCACCTCGGCCCCGTCTGAGAGCCGGTGCCAGCGGACCGTGCCGTCATCATAGGCCGCCACCACCGCGCGCCCGTCAGCGGTGGCGGCCACCGCCCAGACGACTTCGGGCACATCGACCCGCCAAAGCTGACTCCCGTCCGCGGTGAAGCGGCGCAGCGACCACTCGCACCCGAGCACGAAGCTGCGGGCGTCCGGCGCGACGGCGAGGCTGCGGGACATCTCGTATTGCTCGATCGCCAGTGGCTTGCCGGCCAGCGTCGGCGATACCGTGTTCTGCCACACGACCGGCAGGCCCTCGGTGCGGGGCGGGCGCAACGCCGGGTCGGGCGGCGGGTCGAGCGCCAGCTGCCGCGCGCGCAGGTCGAACCGCGCCGACCTGGCGCCACCCTGCTCGAAGCCGAACCGGACCTGCGCGCCCTCGCCGCTGACGGCCAGGCTGCGCCTCTGGTTGCGATAGTCCGCCGTCTGCGGGCCGATTACCCAGAGCGGGGCGCCGTTGGCGTCCAACAGGGCCAGCCGGGGGTCTCCCGCCGCGAGCGCCAGCGCGCCGTCGGAGAGGGGCCGCAGCGACATGATCGCGTTGCCCGCGCCCTTGTCGTCGCGCAGCACGCGCCGCCCGCCGTCGGCCCAGGCGCGCACGAAGCAATCGCTCCCGCGCTGCCACCTGCCCGCGGCGAACAGGCGGCCGTCGGGGGACCAGGCCACGTTTCCCAGGTTGCCATTGTCGATTCCGGCTGTGTCCGCGGCCCGGAGCCGGGTCAGGCTCCCCGCGTCCAGCACGTCGACAGTACAGGTGTCGGTATAGCCGACGGCCAGCGAGCGCCCGTCCGGCGCGAAGGCGATCCCGTGCGGCCGCTTGCCCCCGGGCGCCGTGTCCACCCGCAGGCGGCGCAGGTCGGGACCATAGAGGCGCACCTTGCCGTCGTAGGAGGTCGTGGCGACGCGGCCGTCGGAGGCGAAGGCCAGGCCGTAACTGTCGCCGTCGTAGTCCGTGTCCGCGGCGACCTGCCGCCAGGCGCCGGTGTCGAACAGCCGCACACCGTTGGCGCCGGCGAGCGCCGCCGCCAACCGCGTGCCGTCCGGCGAGAAGGCGAGATGGCGTGCGACACTGGGCAGGCCGCCGATCAGCCCGACCTGGTGGCCGCTGGCGCGGTCGAACAGGTAGATGTGCTGTGGCGACCGGGGATCGGTGAACCCCCCCGCGGCGATGGTGCCGCCGTCCGGCGACAGCGCCACCGCGAAGACCTTCCCGAGGTGGCCGGGCCCGGCCGGCACCCGGATGGTGCGCACCCGCCGGCCGCCCTCGCGCGACCACACCCGTACCGACTTGTCGTCCGAGCCGGTGACCAGGAACCGCCCGGCGGCGTCGGCGTCCATCCGCCTGATCGTGGCCGTGTGCGTGCCCGGGTCGGGCACCAGGAACGGCTCGGCGTGGAGGCCAGCCGGAGGCCCGGCCCGGGTCACGGCCGCCCCTTCCTTGGCCGGGGCGGCCTCGGGAACAGCCAGCAACATGCGCAGCCACTCCCTCATGCGGCGGGGATGTCGGCCCACCCCCTCCACCGCTGCGCCTCCACCCGGGCGGCCATGTCGCGGCGCCGCTCGGCGCCGCCCGCCCGCCACTCGCGCCAGGCGCCGACCAGGCCCTCGAGGAGCCGCGCCACCACCTCGCCCGCGGTCCTCGCCACCGCCTCCTCCCAGCCCTCCTTGGCGCCCTCCGGCAGCGCGCGGCGCAGCGCCTCGTCCACCCGCCGGCTGAATGCGAGGCGCCGCTCGGCCGCGTGGTCCAGCCGGGCGCGCAGCTCCACTGACGCCTTCGGCTCGTGGCCCTGGGCGAGCTCGGCCAGCAGCCGCTCGATCAGCCCGTCGAACGCCGCCTTCGCCTGCGCATACAGCGCCCGTGCCTCGATGTCTTCGGGCGCGTGGCGCTTGAGCAGCGACGCCCCGTGCTCGGCCAGGCCGCGCTCCTCGGCCAGCACGCCGACCGCCTCGGTGAAGCCGGCCTTGCCCGCGACAGGGCCGGCCTCGGGCGCCCCCTCCGCGGGTCCGGTTGGCTGGTCGCTCATGGTGTGTCCTCCCCCGCCGTTCGCGCGGGCGAGCGACGGCGCCGCCATGCCAGCGCGGCGGAGCGCGCGGTGTCAATGATTGTCCTCACACCGGTGGTGGGCGGAGGCGGCGCCGCGTGTGCGCCAGGTCCGACCATGGCGCTGCCCGCGCGTCCGCGGCGGCTCGATCCAGGTCCGTGACCGCCGCCAGCTTGCCGTGCCGCCCGACAACCGCGCGCCCAGCGCCAGCCGGCCGACCCGCCCGAGGTGGTGGAGATCCGGCTTCCCGGGTAGAGACGGCGCAATGACCCACCCCGCGCCAGCGCCCGTGCTTCGCGTCAACCGCGCCCCGGTGCTGACGCTGTGGGCGGCCATTGTCGCCGAGCGCTTCGGCCATCCGCCCGAGACCGCCCGGGCCCTCGGCCGCTTCGTCGCCGGCTCGAGCGCCCGCGCCAAGGCGCGCCGCCTCGGCATCACCGACGAGGACCAGGAGGCAGAGGAGCGGCGGGTCCGGGCCGCCGAGCCGAGCCCGCGCCGGGAGACGGTGCGGCTGCTCGGCCGCGATGTCCCGGTGACGCGCGCGGAGGACGGCGCCCTCCGGGTAGACGACGGGGGCAAGCCGGCCTCCGCCCGGAGCGCGCGGTCCTATCTCGCGCGCGCCTTGGGCGAGCGGCTGGCGGAGGTCCGCGCCGCGATGGAGGGCCTGGCCGCATCGCTCCCCCCGGAGGAGCTGAACCGGGTTGGCTTCCGCCCCTACGAGCGGTTTCGGCCCGAGGTGCCCGAGGGGGCCCAGGGGTGGGGGGCGAAGGGCGAGTTGAGGCTCGAGCGGATCCGGGAGGCGGGCCGATGAGGCGGGCGCGGGCGTCCGGCGGAGCACTCGAGGGCCTTGTTCCATGTCTTAGAGTCATACCAAATCCGGCTGATTAGTTCGGCTGAACCGGCTTTGGCCACCAGTGGAAGCTGGTGTGCGGACGGATCATGCTTGGGTCGAGGCGGGTGCTGCGTTCGGCGATGGCGGCATCGAGGTCGGCCAGGGTGGGGAAGTGCTTGTTGGCCACCGCCTCGTCGAGCAGCGGCCAGAGCCGCTCAGCGGGTTGGAGTTCCGGGCTGTAGGGAGGCAGGAACACCAGCGTGATCCCGTCCGGCACGGCCAAGCCCTTGGGGCCGTGCCAGCCGGCGTTGTCCAGCACGAGGACGATGTGGCGTCGGCGTCCCGCCCCGCTCTCGCGGGCGAAGGCGGCGAGCCGGGTTTCGAAGGCCGGCTTGTTGATGCGGGTGCAGAGATACCAGACCGTCTCGCCGCTGCTCGGCTGCACGAAGGCCGCGACGTGCAGCCACTGGAACCGGTGATGACCCAGCGCCGTTGGGCGTGCGCCGGCCTTGGCCCAGACCCGGCGGCGGATCGGCTTCAGGCCGAGGCGGTGCTCGTCCTCCGCCCAGACCTCGACCGGCTGTTTCGGGTGCGCCGCCCGTGCTTGCGCAACGGCAACGTCAACCTGTTTGCGAAGGCCGCCCGCGCCTCCGGATCAGCGGCCCGCGGATGGCGCGGGCGCGGCGTCTGCACCGACCAGCCGAGCCGCTTCAGCGCCTCCCAGCCGCGCTGCGGATGCACCCGCTCCAGCTTGAGGTGCCGCGCCATCCAGGCCGCCACCTTGGGGCCACTCCATAGCCCGCCGTCCTCGGGCGGCTCACGCAGCCGCTCGGCCAGGGCGGCCAGCACCGCCTCGGTCAGCACGCTCGCTGCTCGCCCGTTCCGCCGCCGCCCATCGCCCAGCGCCGCCCATCGCCCAGCGCCGCCGGGCCGCGTGCGTTGTAGCGCGCCGCCACCGCCTCCACCCAGCGCGGCGTGAGCGCCAGCACCCCGGCCACCTCGACCACCGTGCGGCCCTGCGCCAGCAGCCAAATCGCCTGGGTGTGCCGCGCCTCGGCCACGGTTTGCGCCGCGCGGAACCGCGCCGCCAGTTCCGCCACACTCAGGTGCTCGGCAATCCGTGCCATCATCCCCCGTTCAACCGCCCGCGGCATAGGCCCGCTCCGCGCAGCCGCCACTCTAAGCCGAACCTATCGCCCGGATTTAGTATCAGGCAGCTTTTGGGGTGGGGGGTCCCCTTGCCGGCGGGCCGCTGTTTCCACCCCCCAAAGGGGGGGACCGGATTGCGCGCACCTCTGCGAGCAAGGGCGCGTGGGCGCGCCCCTCGACGCGCACGCGCCGTCAGCCGGCCATGCCTATGAACAGCAATTATCCCGCCCGCATGAGGGCGCCTGGCGCCCCGTTTTCGCCGCCGCGGTCCGGACATGCTGATCTGCAAGGCCGTGACCTGGGCCACAATGCAAGTTCTTGCTTGGTCCAGTTTATGCGCACCAGGGGCCAGCCGAAGATCCCGCCGACTGGCCAAGGCCTGCTCGATCGCGGCCTGGTCGAGGTCGGCCGTGGCCGGATGGGCCCGCGCCTTCTTCACCGAAGCGGGGATCGCAGAGGTGCGCCCCCTGCTACAGGACCGCCGGGCGATGTATCCAGAGCAGTTTGCGCATCTGTGCCGAGCGCTTGGGCTGGATACGGGCGAGAGGGCGGCCCGGGAGTAATGGCGCTGATCACGTCCACTACGCAGAGCGAGCTGTCGCCGGTGCCGCCAGCGGATGTGATCTGGGCCACGCGTTGCTTGCGGTTCACGATCACGGACGGCGACCACTCCCTCTCGGGTCGTCCTGAATTTGCCGAATCGGCAGTTCAAGGCCGCGGCACCGAACGATCCGCATTGTCTCCGCTTGAAGTTGTTAAGGCTTTCCAGGCACAATGATAATCAATGCCAACGCCTGAGCAGAAAACGCGCCAGCAGATTGACGATCAACTTCGTGCCTCGGGCTGGCTCATCCAGGATCGCGATGAGATGAGTCTCGGCGCTGGCCTCGGCGTGGCGGTGCGCGAATATCCGCTTTCGTCCGGGCCATGCGACCATCTGCTGTTCGTGGACCGGCGCGCTTGCGGAGTGATCGAGGCCAAACCGGAGGGCACCACCTTGTCCGGCGTGACCGATCAGGCGAGCGGATACCAGCGGCGCCCGCCGTCGCACCTGGCGCGCTGGGGCGACCCGCTCCGCTTTGATTACGAGGCGAGCGGGTCGGAAACCCTGTTCAGTGACCGCGCCGATCCGGAGCGGCGGTCCCGCCGCGTGTTCAGCTTCCATCGCCCCGAGACCTTGCTGGGCTGGCTGCGCGCGGGCACGTCACTGCGCGCCCGGTTGAGCACCCTGCCCGCCCTGGTCACGGACGGTCTGCGCGATTGCCAGGTGGAGGCGATCGCCGCCCTGGAAGCCTCGCTCGCTCGCCGAGGCTAGGCCGCGCGCCCTTGTCCAGATGACGATGGGCGCGGGAAAGACATTCACCGCCGCCACGCTCAGCTACCGGCTCCTCGCCCACGCGGACGCCTGCCGCGTCCTGTTCCTCGTGGACCGGAACAACCTGGGCAAGCAGACCCTAAAGGAGTTCCAGACGTATCGCCCTCCCGGTGCGGGCCGTCTCTTCACCGAGCTGTACAATGTCCAACGCCTCGGCCCCGCTGGGCTCGACCGCGACGCCAAGGTGGTGATCGCGACGATTCAGCGCGTCTATGCCCAGCTCACCGGAACGGCGCTGGACGAGGCGGACGAGGAGGGCAGCGCCTTTGAGGCGGACGCGGGCGGGACGCCCAAGCCGGTGGCGTACAACCCCGCCATGCCGCCGGAGACGTTTGACTTCGTCATCGTGGACGAGTGCCATCGCTCGATCTATGGACGCTGGGTAATTACCCACCCCTGTTTCGGGCGTAGCGATCAGGCCGTGACGGTCTGCAGGATGGTGTTGAAGACGCTGGTGCCCGGTTTGAGGCGAGCGGTATCGACGACGCTGCGTATGTCGGCCTCACCCTCGGCGGCCCACATGGCACGATAGCCGTTGGTCACCTTGCGCTGGATCACCGAGGGCCGGAGGTCGCGCTCACAGGCGTTGTTGGTGGCCTCGACCTGGCCGGGCCAGTCGGCGAAGGTTAGGAGCTGATCGCGCGCTCGGCGCACCTTGTTCTGAAGTTCACGGGCCAAGTCGCAGGTGGTGGGTGCTGCCAGGATCGCGACCAGCCTGCCCGCCAGCGCGCGGCGCTTGGCGACCAGGGTGGAGGCAGCCAGTTGTGAGATGCTGTCCGCCAACTCGAAGGCCGAGGCGAGCCAGAGCGTGAGCCGAAACGGCACGGGGTCGTCGCTCACTTCCAACACGTAGGCGACGTCGCGAGCCAGGTGCGCGAGGCAGGTCTGCTGGACTTGGCCATGGCCCTGCTGGGCCGAGTCGCGGTCCGACAGCCAGACTTCGGGCTGGTGGCCAGCCATCATCGCGTGCACGACCGCGGCGGCGCGGGTCGGGGCGGCGTGGTGCACCACGGCCTCCTTGCAGCGGAACACCCAGTGATAGGCGTTGCTGCCCTCAATCCGGACGCCTGTCTCGTCCGAGGCCACCACCTTGGCCTGCCGCAGGGCTGCGACGGCGTGCTCGCCCCTCGTCTTGCCATTCCATCCGGCTGCGCCGAATGGAACCTTCGGCAAGCCTCGCCCGGCCTGGAAGCAAGTCTGGGCGCGACGCAGCAGGTTCATCAGCCCGCCCTGGCTGATGGACAGGCCGAACAGGT
Organism: uncultured Pseudomonadota bacterium; assembly: GCA_963818725.1. GTDB lineage: Bacteria > Pseudomonadota > Alphaproteobacteria > Acetobacterales > Acetobacteraceae > DATFDN01. The sequence goes on from CAWFTU010000004.1 coordinate 191,338, forward strand.
CGGCCAGTGTCGCCTGCAGCCGCTCGTAGGACAGGCTCTGAAAGGTCTTGAGGTAGGTCGCCAGCGTGTGCAGGCGCGGGCCGAACGGCGTGCCTGTCGCGGCGGGCGGCGGCGCTGCCACGACCCGCGCCCCACAGCCGGGACACTGCACCGCCAAGCGTCGGTGGTGCTCGACGATTGGCTTGATCTCCGGCAGCTCAATCCGCTCGTGCACGCTCACCGCTTCGCTGGGCAGGTCGGGCGACAGCGCCCTGCGGCAGCACGGGCATTGCTGCGGGGCGTGATCGACGACGCGGTCCACCTCCCTGCTGAGCGCCCGACTATGGCCTTCATGTCCGGGCTTGGCACCTCCGGGGCGGGCTTGCTCGCGACGCGCTTTGCGGTCTGTGGACGGCGGCTTGGACGAGGTGCGCGAGGTCTTCTCCGGCCGCTGCAGCCGCAGCACCAACTCGATCAGCTCGGCCTTGCTCAGGCGCTCCAGCTCGTCCCGCTGCATGCCCAAACTGCATCAGCAATGCCGCCCCGCCGCAAGGGGGTGGGTAATTACGACGCTGGCGGCAGGTGCTGGACTACTTCGATGCATTCATCATCGGCCTGACCGCCACGCCCTCGGCCCACACGCTCGGCTTCTTTCAGACGAACCTAGTTGCCGAGTATCCGTACGAACGCTCCGTGATCGACGGCGTGAACGTGCCGTTTGAGGTGTTCCGCATCCGCACCGAGATCGGCGAGCGGGGCGGCCGGGTGCCCGCCGGCTTCACCGTGCCCCGCCGCGACCGCCACACGCGCCGCCAGCGGTACGAGGAGTTGGGCGACGACCTGATTTATGGCCCGAACGACCTCGATCGCTCGGTCATCGCGCCGAACCAGATCATGACGGTGCTACAGACCTACCGCGACACGCTGCCGACGGAGCTTTTCCCTGGCCGCGCGGAGGTTCCCAAGACCCTGATCTTCGCCAAGGACGACAACCACGCCAAGGAGATCGTCCACATCGCCCGCGAGGTGTTTGGGAAAGGCAACGATTTCGCCCGGAAGATCACCTACAAGGTCTCCGGCGTCACGCCCGAGGAGCTGATTTCGGCCTTTCGCAACCAGTACAACCCGCAAATCGCCGTCACTGTGGATATGATCGCCACGGGCACGGACGTGAAGCCGATCGAGGTGCTGATGTTCCTGCGCGACGTGAAATCGGAGCTTTACTTCGAGCAGATGAAGGGGCGCGGCGTCCGCACGATCAACCCGGCCGACCTCGTCAACGTCACGCCCGACGGGCGCGCCAAGGACCGCTTCATCCTGATCGACGCCGTGGGCGTGAGCGAGAGCGCTAAGACCATTGCCCCGCCGCTGGAGCGCGACCGCAAGATCGGCTTCGCCAAGCTGCTTGAGCAGGTGGCGAGCGGGCGGAGTGATGCCGATGCGGTCTCCTCGCTGGCCACGCGCCTCGCCGTGCTCGACCGCAAGCTGGCCGACGCGGACCGTGCCCGGATCGCGGAGACAGCGGGCGGGCGGGCGCTGAAGGATTCTCGCCTCCGCCCTGATGGACTCCCTTGATGCCGAGCGGGCGGAGGCGCGCGCCCGTGCGATGGACTCGCCGATCACCGAGGCCACGCTGGAGGAGGCCGCCGCCCGCCTGCGGGAAGAGGCGCTGCGTCCCCTCGCCGACGGTCCTGGCTTGCGCAAGCTGCTGATCGAGCTGAAGACCCAAAGCGAGGTGACGATCGACTGCTTCAGCCCGGATCGGGTGATCTCCACCGGCTATGACGAGAAGGAAGCGACGGCGACGGCCACCCGTTTCCGCGACTTCCTGGACCGGAACCAGGACGCGCTGACCGCCCTTTCCATCCTCTACGCTAAGCCCAATACTGTTCACTTTATGATGCGAATGGCCTTGACGTAGTCGATCCGCGTTACCGGCTGTGGGGTGCGCGGTCGTAACTGATAGTTGCTCATCTTGCGCTTGACCCCACGCGGCACCTGCCTGCCTCGGCTGCTTGCCACGCGCTCCTCCAGGATCTCGTTCAGCACCGCCTTATGCAGAGCCCGCCTGGCCCGAGGGGGGAAGCGCGGCGAACAGCGGCAGCTTGCGCCGGACCACGCGCACGGCATGCGAGAAGGAGAGCCGGTCGGGGTCTTCCGCGGCCTGCAGCGCCGCCTCGTGCATCAGCCCGCGCACCGCGAAGTGGGCCAGCAGCAAGCCCCAGAACTCTTGGCGCGCCAACGCCGGGGTTTTGCTGCGCAGCACGACCCCCGCGCCGCGCAGGTGCGTCTTCAACTCGTCCAAGGCGCCTTCGATTTCCCAGCGCTCATGGTAGAGGGCGGCCAGGGCCGCGGCGGGCGCCTGCGCCGGATCCAGGATCGTGGTCACCAGCCGATACAGCGGCTCAGCCTCGGCGACGCCCTCCAGTCGATACTCGACCACGCGCACCCGGATGCCGTTGCTGCCGTGTCGCCGGTTCTTGTCGCTGGAATAGATCGTCGTCAGGTAGGACCCGTCGGCCAGCACGCTTGTGCGCGGCAGCCGCAGATTGTGCTTCACCCGCCAGAGCAGGTCGGCGCCGGTGGCCGCCGCGGCCTGCCAGAGCGCGTGTCCAAAAAATTGTCGGTCGGCCAGGCACAGCATGCCGGGCCGCAGTCCCCTCAGCACGTCGTGGGCCAGCGTCGTCTCGCCATCCGCGCACCGGCCGAGGCGGGCGCCGAACAGCACGTGCGTGCCGTTCTCCACCAGGGCCACGAAGCGCAGTTGCGGGAACGCGCTCTCGCCGCGGCTCGCACCCGGACACCCGAAGCTGGCGCGGTTCTCCTCAGTGTCGGCCACATCCAGGCAGGACCCGTCCAGGCTGACCAGCCGCCACGCCCGATACCACGCCCCCTTGGTGGCGCGCGCCGCGATCGGCTGCACCACCTGCTCATAAAGCCTCTGCAGCGGCGCCTCGCCCAGCCGGGTGCGAGCCTGTGAGATGCCGCTCCGGCCTGCCACCTTGACCGCCTCAGCGCCCCAGAGCCAGCGCAGACCCTCCAGCAGGCAGCGCAACACCTCCCGCGTGCTGGAGCCCATGTAGAGCGCCAGGGCGATCGCGTAGTAGACCATCACCTGCGCCGGCAGGTCGCGCTCCCGCTCGCTCGCCGTGCCGGTCTCGGCCAGGATTTGCCGCACCCGTTCGGGCGGGAACGCCTTGGCAATCACGCCGAGGCTGATGTGGTCGCTGAGACGAACGCCGGCCGGCAGGCCGGCAGGAGCACCGGCCATCGCTGCCGCCCCCCGGACAATCCCAGCCAGCAGCATATGCCGCCTACCCGTTTATCTGAACAGTATTGACGCTAAGCCCTATGCCGCGTGCCGCCTGACCTACGCGAGCCTGGAGGAGCTGCGGGCCGCGATGGCGCGTCCGCCGTGGCTGCTGGAGCCGGTTTCGGTCTGGGCGGCGTACAAGCGGCTGTCGAAGGGTGCGATCAAATCCGACCCCGGGCGGGTGCTGACCGACATCGTTGCCTTGGTTCGCTACGCGCTCGGCCAGCGGGAGGGGCTAGCCCCCTTGTCCTCGGAGGTGGCGGGCCGGTTCAACCTGTGGCTCGGGCGGGAGGAGCGCGCCCGGCGGAACTACACCGAAGACCAGCTCGGCTGGCTGGAGGCGATCCGCGACCATCTCGCCGCCAACATCGACCTTGGCCTGCGCGACCTCCAGGAGCAGCCCCAATTCGCCGAACGCGGCGGCGTGTTCGCCGCCCGCCGGGCCTTCGGCGCACGACTGGAGGGGCTGATCGAGGAATTGTCGGACGCGCTGGTGGCGTAGATGCTCCGCGTGCCCCTCCGTCATGGTCGGCGAAGGCCGACCATCCACGACGTTTCTTCGTGCCGGCAAAGCCGCGGATGCTCGCATTCGCGAGCATGACGGGGTGGGAAGAGCATGATGCGAGGCTACTGAAAAAGTCAGTAGAAGGAAAAGCGAGTGCCAAGGGACGGGAATGCGGGAGCACGGGCGGAGCCGGTCGAGGGGCCCTGGGAGTTGCCGGATGGATGGAGTTGGAGGCGACTTGGCGATCTTTGCACGTACGTCAGCCGTGGCCGTTCGCCGAAGTACGTTTCGTCAGACGGGGTTGCCGTCATCAACCAGCGATGCATCCGATCCGGCCGGATCGACTTCGCGCACCGCAAGCAGACATCGAGAACTGCCGCCGCTTCGCTTTCCAAAGACCAACACCTGCGGCCTGGTGATATTCTTTGGAACTCAACGGGAACCGGAACAATCGGACGAGCGGCCATTTTCCCAGGCGCGGACGAATTATTTCTCGTCGATAGCCATGTCACCGTATTGCGCCTCCGCGACATGGTTCCGCGATGGGTCGAAGCATGGCTCAGCACACCTTTCGTGCAAGAAAGAGTTGGTGGGATCGGATCTACCCAGCAGGTCGAGCTTTCCCGCGACACCGTGATGGGAATGCCTGTCCCGTGGGTGGAATGCCGGAAACAACAAGAGATCATCGGGGTTGTGGATGCCCTCTTCGCCGACATCGACGAGGGGGAACGAGCGTTGGCGGAGGGGCGGGCGGGGGTGGAGACCTACTGCAAGGCGCTTCTGAAAGCCGCCGTTACCGGCGAGCTGACCGCCGACTGGCGCCGCGCCAACCCGCCCGCCGAGACCGGCCAAGACCTCCTCCGCCGCATCCTCGCCGACCGCCGCGCACGCTGGGAGGCTGATCCGAAGAATCGCGGGAAACGCCATGTCGAGCCTGCCGGACCGGCCGCACGAGGTCTGCCAGAATTGCCCGCGAGTTGGTGGTGGACATCACTCGACCAACTTTCAGAGATCGATCCCCGTAACGGCCTGTCGATCAAGGAGGCGGCGTCTCCTACCGAGGTGCGGGCCTTGCGATTGAATGCGTTAGCCTCGGACGTTATCGACTGGACTCAAACTCGTTATCTCCCCCGGAAGTTAGGTGAGGTCGCCGCTTATTCCCTCGAAGATGGGGATCTTCTCGTCAGCCGCGCAAATGGTTCGCCAGACCTTGTCGGAAGAGCCTCGCTGTGTCTGCAGCCACCCGGCGACATAATTTTCCCTGACACGGCGATACGTTATCGCCTTGGTACGAACTCAGCATTGAACCGCTGGATCGTAGCGGTCTGGAACAGTGACTTTGCAAGGCAACAACTCTGCCCGCGCGCAAAGACTACGGCTGGAATCTTAAAAGTTTCACAAAACGATATTAAACCGCGTCTACTTTGAGAACCGTAGTTTCTCCTCCTCAGGATTGAGCTGGTCCTTAACCCAGAGGCGATCTGCGATGGCATAGGGTGCCTGATTAAGCGTGGCCTGGAAGTGGGCGACGCGGCGGGTCAGATCCGTGGTGGAGGCATGGCAGTGATGATAGGTGACGTCCTCGCGCAGCCAGCGCCACAGTGCCTCTACTGGCATCAGATCCGGACTGTAGCCGGGTAACGGCACGAGTTCGATCTTCAGACCTGCGGCAGCGGACCATACGGACTGAGCCCGGTGATAGGGCGCGCCATCCCAGATCACGATGAGCCTGCCGTTGGGGAATTCGGCACGCAGTCGGCGTAGAACGTCGATCGTGTGTTCGCCCGTGGCGCGCGGATACGGCCAGATCCGGACCTGTCCCTCATTGTAGAGATACAGGCCATAGAACGAGACTTTGTCGGCCAGGGCGGGCGAGGTGGAGGCGACATAAAAGCGCTGGCCGCGCACGCCCCAGCCATGCCCAGGATCGACGTCCTGACGGATGTGCGCTTCATCCAGGTAGACCAACTGATGACGGTCCCGCTGCGCACCATCCAGCAGTGGACGCATCTGTTCAACAAACGCCGCTCGCCGTTCCGCACTGGCACGGCCCAGTAGCTTCTTCGCCTTCTGCCACGACAGCCCCATCCGATGCAGAACCAGCCGGATGGTTTCGCGGCAGCGGCGGCACCCGAAGCGCGCTTGCACAAGCCCCACCAGACGGCGCAGCGTCCAGCGGGGCTTCGGATCAGTCTCGGCCATGGGGGGCGCGGCGGCGACCTGCTGGGCCGTGCGCACCACCGTACTGAGCGCTGCCGCTATCTCGGGGCAAAAGGGGGGCGGCCACCGGTGCGCCGATACAGCAGCGCCGCGGGGCCGTGTTCGTTGTAAATGTGCAGCCAAGCCATGACGGTCTGGGGATGGCGACCCGTGCGGCTGGCCACCGCCGTCGCACAGTCACCCTGGGCTATCTCATGCAGGGCCAGAAACCGCTCGCGGCTGCGAGCATGCGGCGCACTCAAGGCCAGACGACGAAACTCCGCCGCTGACTGACCCCACCGCTCATAATCTATACGCAACACCTGTCTTGTTGACGCCTCCGAATAGGAAAACTCCTATATGGGACCGTCACCGCTCAGTGACCAGCGAACTACGGCTCTCAAATTGGACGCGGTTTAGATCAGTAGCCAACCCGCTCCCTGGACTGGCTGAGCTGCGCATACTTGAGGGTACTTTGCAGGACGCGCTGGGTGAAGTGCGTCGAACTGAACAAAGTGTACCAATATTGACCGATCTATCCAGCACCCTCCGCCAATCCATCCTCGCCGTCGCCTTCCGCGGAGAACTCGTCGCATGAACGAACAAGCCCTCATCGCCAAGGTCTGGAACTACGCCCACGTCCTACGCGACGAGGGCGTCTCATTCGGCGACTATGTCAGCCAGATCAGTTTCCTGCTGTTCCTCAAGATGGACGCGGAGCGGGTCGAGTATCTCGGCGAGCCCTCGCTCATCCCCGCCGAATACCAATGGGCCAGCCTGCGCGCGAAATCCGGGGAGACGCTGGACGCCCACTACAAGGCCGCCCTCGCCGCCCTCTCCCGCCGCGCCGACTTCATCGGCACCCTGTTCCTCAAGGCCGAGAGCAAGATCAACGACCCCGCCCGCCTCCAACGCCTCGTCACCATGATCGACGGCGAGACCTGGATGGGCGTCAACGTGGACGTCAAGGGCACGATCTACGAGGGCCTGCTGGAGCGCAACGCGGGCGAGGTGAAGAGCGGGGCGGGCCAGTACTTCACGCCCCGGCCCTTGATCCAAGCCATCGTCGAGGCGGTCGATCCCGAGCCGGACGAAACCGTTTGCGATCCCGCCTGCGGCACGGGCGGTTTCCTGCTCGCCGCCTACGAGCACATGAAACAGAAGCCCGCCGCCCAGGACCGGCGCACGGCGGCGGCCCTGCGCGAGAAGACGTTTCGGGGCTACGACATCGTGGCCGAGGTCGTGCGTCTCTGCGCCATGAACCTCTATTTGCACGGCATTGGCGGAGAGACCTCGCCCGTCGCGCCGCGCGACGCCCTGCTCTCCTGGCTGTGTCCATGAATTTTGGCCCAGTGGTGCTGATGAATTCTGGCCCACCCTCCGTTTTGTGACGGACGGGCTCGAGCCAGCCCGTCAGCGTCGCTGTTCCGTCCTCCCCGTCATGCTTTGCCTGCTTTGCGCTGCGCCGTGGTTCGGCGGAACCGGTAAGAGTCCGTGCCCGTGGTGATGATGTGCGCCCGGTCGGTCAGACGGTCGATCAGCGCCTTACACAGCCGCGGGTTGGGGACGACCTGCGACCATTCGGAGAATGGCAGGTTGGTGGTCACGATCACCGCCGCCTTCTCGGCCCGGTCGGCGATCACCTGGAACATCAACTCGCACGCGGTTTCGGCAAGCGGCACGTAGCCCAGCTCGTCGATGCAGATCAGGTCGAGCCGCTCCCATCGGCCCAATGCGCGGCTGAGCTGGTTGGCGTGGGCCGCCTCGGCCAGTTCGTTGATCAGCGCGGTCGCGGTCGTGAACCGAACCCGGCGTCGCTGGCGACAGGCCGCCACGCACAATCCCGTCGCTAGATGGGTCTTGCCAGTGCCAGCTTCGCCGACCAGCAGGACTGGTTCGGCCTTGGCCACGTAGTCGCCCTCGGCCAGCGTGCGCAGCTGGGTGGCCGAGACGCCGGAGCGGTCGAACGCGAATGCGTCGAGCGTCTTCATCCGCGGCAGCCGCGCCTCGTGCGGCAGGCGGGCGATCGCCCGCCTTTCGCGTTCCTCCATCTCGGCCGCCAGCAGGGCCTCGAGGTAGCCGATGTGGGATTGCCCTTCTCGGAGGGCTGCCTCCGCCAGCCGGGCGAACTGGCCGCCGATCGCCGGCATGCGCAGCGCGCGGCAGTGCTGGCGGATAGCCTGGCCCTGCAGGTCGCTCATCACGCCGTGCCCGCGCAGGGGCTGGAGAGGAGAAGCGTGTCGTAGTCGGCCGTCGACGGCATGGGTCGGTCGTAACGAGCCAGCTCGCCGACATCGACCGGCTTGGCGGGCGCCTTGTGCAGCCCCGCCTCGGTCAGCAGGTAGCGCACCGCCGCGACGTCGCAGGCGCCCAACGACACCGCCGATGCCACGGCCCCGCGCAGTCGGTCGTGGCCGAACTCCCGCCCGAGCGCCACCACGCTCACCATGGCGCGGGTGCCGTTCCGCTTGCCATGCCGGGCCCGCAGCTGGTCCCAAAGCGCGTCGTAGCAGGCCGGCCAGCGACCGGCCTGGCGCCACCGCTCCAACGGCTTGGACCCGGCAAACGCGCCGGGCCTGTGGCCCGGCACGTCCAGATAGTGGTCGAGATCCAGCACCTGCTGACGGCGGCCATGGCAGCGCTCGTGACGCGCAATCCGCCGGCCCGCGTACCAGAGCTCGACATGCAGCGGATGGATGCGCGCCTCCACCCGGGTGCCGGCCTTGACCGGCACCGAATAGAAGTTGGTCCTGACCGCCACGCAGCCCCGCTTGTCCACCAGAGGGAATACGATCTCGGCCAGGTCGAACCCTTCGGCCGCGCGGGGGCAGCAGGTGATCGCGCTCCCCCGCCATCGCGGCGCCGACCGGCTCCACACGCCTCTCCAGGACGCGCGCCTCGTCCTCGCGGCAGGCCGTCAGCAGCAGAGCGTTCAGCGCATCGAGGTCGGCCACGCACGGCACCGGGACGAGGTGGTTGCGCCGGAAATAGCCGCCCTCTCCCTCAACGCCGCCTTTCTCATGCCCCTCGCCGGGGGTGCGGAACTCCGCGGCAAACCGCCAGTGCGAGCGGAACGCCACGAACCGCACCGTCTCCTCCCGCCGATGACCGCGCAGGATCTTGCGCACGGCACTCGCCAGGTTGTCATGGCGCAGCAGGTGGAACACGCCGCCGAAGCAGTCGAACGCACGCTCGTGCGCTTCCAGGAACGCCTGCTGCGTCGCGTGCAGGTGGGCGCGGTGGAACGCCGCCCCGCTGGCCATCGACCGCATCGCGAACACCTGCACCCTGGTCCGTTCGCCGCCGAGGTCCGCCCAGGCCTCGTACCAGTCGACCTGCGCCTCCTGGCCCCAGCTGTAGCTCTGCGGCACGAAGGTCTCGCGCAGGACCAGCCCCATCTGGCGCTTGCGCGCCCGGACATGGTTGCGCACCGTCAACTCCGCGATTGCAGCGTCCGGAAACTCCCCCAGGATCCGCCGGTGGATGCGACGCGCCGTGTGCCGCTGCTTGCGCGGGGCTCGCCGGTCCTCGTCCAGCACACCCGGTCGATGAACGCCGCAACCGCCTCCAGCTTCGGCCTGGCCCGTTGCGGGTAGCTGTGCGTCGGCGGTGTCGCACCCGCGATCGCCTGCCGAACTATCCGGCGATGCACGCCGAACTTGGCGGCCACGCCCGCGATCGTCCCGACACCAAACTCATGCTCCCGGCGCAGCTGCCCAAACAATTCCACTCTGGCGTTCCAATCCACTCCAAGCCCTCCGGCAAAGCCGGAGAGACCGTAGGTTGAGGGACGGAACATGGGCCAAAATCCGTCAGCACCCTGGGCCAGAATTCGCTAGCAGAGCCACTCTCCGACACCGGCGAGCGGTTCAACCTCGTGCTGACCAACCCGCCCTTCGGCAAGCGCCAGTCCTTCAGCATCGTCAACGACGTCGGGGCGATCGAGCGCGAGCGGCAGGACTACGTGCGCGAGGATTTCGCCGTCACCACCTCGAACAAGCAGCTCAACTTCCTCCAGCACGTCATGACCATCCTGAAGCCGGGCGGCACCGCCGCCGTCGTGCTGCCAGACAACGTGCTGTTCGAGGGCGGAGCCGGCGAGACGCTGCGCCGCCGGCTGCTGCGCGACTTCCGCTTCCACACATTGCTACGGCTGCCGACGGGCATCTTCTACAAGCAGGGCGTGAAGGCGAACGTGCTCTTCTTCGAGAAGGTGCCCGGTGGCGATCGGATCGCGACCGACGCGCTCTGGGTGTACGACTTCCGCACGAACCAGCGCTTCACCCTGCGCGAACGCCCGCTGAAGCGCGCCGATCTGGACGACTTCGTCGCGTGCTGCCAAGCCCGCCACCAGCGTCATGCCCGGCAAGAGACCGAGCGGTTCCGGCAATTCGGCTATGACGACCTGGCCAAGCGGGACAAGCTCAATCTCGACATCTTCTGGCTGAAGGACGACGGCCACACCGACCCCGACAGCCTGCCGCCGCCCGAGGAGGTGGCCGCCGAGATCGTCGAGAACCTAGAGCTTGCGCTAGAGAAGTTCCGCACGGTGGCGGCCAAGCTTACTACGCAGTGAAGGCATGACGGTCACCGACAGGCGACACACCATGAATTGCATGGAGATGGGAGATGCGCTCTCCGTGGGCGGGAAAATCGGCTGGACGTAGGGCGGAGGACTTGGTCGAGACGCCGGGCATGGGGGTCCGCTTCCCCTCCATCGTGTCCACCACCGGCCTGTGGGCCGGGGCGGACCGTGCGCGCTGAGGGCCGGTCCGGCCGGGCACGGTCCGGCGGACGGGCGTTGGGCAGCGCCCGCGTGACGGGGACGCGTAGTTCAGGCTGAAACTACCTACTGGTCGATTTGTGCGCGCGGCAGAGGCCCCAGGGGGCCCCAACGACGATTTCTCCGTCAGCCCTTGGGGGTGGGGTGGGGGGTTCTCATTGCCGGCGGGCCGCGGTCTCCCTCCCCAGAACACCGGGGGACGCGCGTCGGCGCGAAACGGGCGCGCTCGGGGCGCGACCAGTGGGAGCCGATTGCCGCTAGGCGGCCGAGCCGTCGGTCCCGCTTGCCGCGGGCGTCGCCTTCACCACCAGCTCCCGCAGCAGCCGCAGCTCCTCGACGCTGAGCCGGGAGTAGTCGAGCGGCGAGGCGCGCTCCTCGGTGGCGATCGCCCCGGTGTGCTCCACCGCCCGCCGCTTGGGGGCCACGAACCCCGCCAATTCGGCGTACATCCGCCCGCGCAGCTCGGCGGCGTTCGCCTGGTCCATGGCCAGCCGCGCTATCCCCTCGATCGGGCAGCAGCCGAGCGCGGCCAGGCGCTCGGCGACCTCCGTGGTGCGCTTGTTCGGCGTGCCCTTCTTCCGTCCGCCCCGCCGCTCGCCCGGCGCGCTGCCCCGTGGCATGGGCCCCCCCTCTTCGCTAGTCGGGGCCATTTTAGCGGAATTGCTGGATCGGGACAGCTATTCATTTCGTCGTCGAGGCAACCACGGTGCCGGGACGAGGCACAGGCGGGTGCGGGGCACACATGCCGGCGCGATAGCCGCCGTCGCGGGTGGGGTGAGAGGATGTCCGCGCGCCGCCTCACTGGGCCGGGCGGAGGCGCAGCTCCGTGCCCCAGGGGTCGCGCAGGCCGCCCTCGGCCACGTCGGCCGTCGCGCTGCCCCCGGGCGCCACCCGCCAGCCCCCGCTCGTCCGCCGCCTTCAGCGTCACCCAGGCAAGCCCCGCCCTCCCCGCCTCGCGCCGGCCCGCCCCGGCGCTGCGCCAGGCATTGACCGCGATATGGTGGTGATAGCCGCCGGTGGACAGGAACGCCGCGCCTGGGCGTGCCGCGGTCAGGTCCATGCCGAGCCGGTCGCCGTAGAAGCGCACCGCCTCGGCAACGTCGCCGACCCGCAGGTGGACGTGGCCGACGCGCGTGCCATCCGGTGCGCCGGCCCAGGCCGCGTCGGCCTCGGCGAGCAGGCCTTCGGTGTCAAGCGGCTGGGTCGCCATCTCGACCCGGCGCCCGTCCGGGCCGTCGCGCCAGCGCCACCGCGCGCGCGGGCGGTCGGCGTAGACCTCGACCCCGTTCCCCTCGGGGTCGCTGAGGTAGAGCGCCTCGCTGACGAGGTGGTCGGCGGCGCCGTCGAGCGCTTGGCGGAGCCTGCCGGCGTGGGCGAGCCAACGCCCCAGGTCGGCGCGGGAGGGGAGCAGGAAGGCGGTGTGGAACAGGCCGGCCGTGGCCGGGGCGTCGGGGAGCGCGGTGGGCTGGTGGAACAGCTCAAGGATGCCCGCACCACCCGCGCCGAGGCGCACGGTGTCGGCCGTCCGCTCCACCACGCCGAAGCCGAGGACCTCGCGGTAGAACGCCTCGACGCGCCCCAGGTCGCGCACGGCGAGCCCGACGCCGCCGATGCGCAGCCACTCCGACTCCGTCGCCGGCCGCGAGCTGGCGGCAGCGGCACTGGGGGCTGGCTCGGTCACGGGATCGGTCATGGCGTCCTCCCCACAATTGGATGCCTGCCTCGCAAGCTGGTGCATTGGCCAGGTCGGGAGGATGCGAGCCTATCGGAAGTGAAAGGCCCGCGCCATTGGAGGCCGCGCTCAGGCCTCGATGGACACGCGGCGGCCAATTGCCTGGGCCATTCTCGGACGGCACTTTGGACAGCTGTCGGACACGGGCTCACGTCCGGAGCTTCCACAATCTGCTCCGGGGCCAGGTGGTCGGGCGGGTGGCACGCCCAGCAACGCCAGCCCTTGGGCTGCTCCCGCTCGCGCCACCAGCGCCCGCCATCGTGCTTGAAGTGGCCGAAGCAGCGAGCCATGCGCCCGGCCGTGGCACCCGGGCCGGGCTGTTCCACGCCGGTGGGGGCTGTAGCTCGGCAGAGTTGAAGTCCTCGACTGCCGCAAGATTCTCCCGTGACAAGGAAGGCCAGCGCCGACCCGCGGTCGCGGGGCGCGGCTGGCGGCTGCTCCGCCGTCGCCATTGGCCCCGGAGCGCCGGGTTGCCCGCCCAGTCCTCGCGCTGCCGGCCCTTGCTGAGCCCCTCGCGTCCCGGCGCGGGCGCACCCAGCCGAGGTCTGCCAATTCCTGTAGCGCGGCCTTCGACTCTTGTTACGCTGCATGCGGTGGTGTGGTATCTTCCATTCATGGCTGCAATACCAGTACACCTAGACAACGGACTGTCGTTCTCCTCCAAGGAGAAGGCGGAGGCTTACTTCTTAGCCATGCTGTCTCGATACTCCCCGGGAGAGCGGGTAAACGACAAGGTGCGTATTCCGGAGCAAGTCGGCCAGGCATTCCGATCTCATGTCGGCCACTGATTCCGAGGTGATGTCGGCCATTCCGATCTGATCTCGGCCATCCCTGAGAGGGGTGGCGTTGCCCGACCGCTGGGCAGGTGAGCGGTCTGTCCTCTCGTCAGGGCGAGAGGGAGACCGATGCCGGCCGAGAGAGTGTCGATGCGACGTGTGCGTGAGATCCTTCGACTGAAGTACGAGTGCGGCCTCTCCGACCGCGCCATTGCGGTCGCAGTCGGCGTGGCGCGCAGCACGGTGCGGCTGTGCCTTGATCGGGTTGCCGCGGCGGGGCTGAGCTGGCCGTTGCCGGCGACGGTGATCGACCAGGGGCTGGAGGCGCTGCTGTTCGCCCCGCTTGGCGGCTCGCAGCCGGGTCATCGGCACAAGGCGGAGCCGGACTGGACGGCGGTCCACCACGAGCTGCGCCGCCCGGGGGTGACGCTGCTGCTGCTGTGGGAGGAATACCGGACCCTCCATTCCAGCGGCTACGGCTACAGCCGCTGGTGCGAGCTCTACCGGAGCTGGGAGAGCCGGCTATCGCCGACGATGCGCCAGACACACCCAGCCGGCGAGCGGCTGTTCGTCGACTACGCCGGGCAAACGGTGGCGATGGTGGTGGACGCCAGCACCGGCGAGCTGCGCGCGGCGCAGGTGTTCGTCGCGGTGCTCGGGGCATCGAACTACACCTACGCCGAGGCGACGTGGACGCAAAGCCTGCCCGATTGGATCGGTTCGCACGTCCGCGCGCTGAGCTTCCTGGGCGGCGTGCCGCGACAGATCGTGCCGGACAACCTGCGGGCCGGCGTTTTGCGGGCGAACTGGTATGAGCCCGGGATCAACCCGAGCTACCGCGACCTGGCGGCGCACTATGGCACGGCGATCCTGCCGACGCGGGTGCGCCGACCGCGCGACAAGGCCAAGGTTGAAGCCGGCGTGCTGGTGGTCGAGCGCTGGATCCTGGCGCGGCTGCGCAACCAGCGCTTCTTCTCCTTGGCCGAGCTCAATGCGGCGATCGCAGGACTGGTCACCGACCTCAACGCTCGGCCGATGCGCAAGCTGGGCGTCAGCCGCCGCCAGTTGTTCGAGCAACTGGACCAGCCGGCACTATTATCGTTGCCGACGCAACCGTTCGTCTATGCCGAGTGGCGCATCCGGCGCGTCGCGCTCGACTACCACGTCGACATCGACGGCCACTACTACTCGGTGCCGCACCGGCTGCTGCGCGAGCAGGTCGAGGCCCGCATCACCGCGCGCACCATCGAGCTGTTCCACAGGGGCGAGCGGGTCGCGGTGCATCTGCGCGGTGGCGCGCGCGGTCGGCACGCCACCCTGCCCGAGCACATGCCGCGGTCGCACCGGCGGCAGGCCGAGTGGACGATCCCGCGCATCGGCCAGGAGGCAGCCGCGATCGGCGCGGCGACCGCGCGATTGACGGCGCTGATCCTGGAGACCCGGCCGCATCCCGAGCAGGGATTCCGCGCCTGTCTCGGCATCCTGCGCCTGGTGCGCAGCTATGGCCGCGAGCGCGTGGAGGCCGCCTGCGCGCGGGGGCTGGAGATCGGCGCCCGCTCCTACGGCAGCGTGCAGTCGATCCTGCAGCACGGCCTCGATCGTCAGCCGCCCACAACGTCGGCCCGTGAGGGCGAGCTGCCGCTGCTGCACCCGAACATCCGCGGTTCCGGCTACTACCATTGAGGAGAGCGCCAGTGCTGACCCATCCCACGCTCGACCAGTTGCACCAGCTCGGCCTCGCCGGCATGGCGCGCGCCTTCGAGGAGCTGAGCGCCACGCCGCGCGGCGCCGAACTCGATCATGCGGAGTGGCTCGGCTTGCTGCTCGACCGCGAGCTCACCGACCGCCAGGACCGCCGGCTCAAGGCGCGGCTGCGCTACGCCCGGCTGCGCCATCAGGCGGCGGTCGAGGATGTCGACTACCGCACCCCGCGCGGCCTGGATCGCGCGCTGTTTCAGAAGCTGGCCACGGGCGGCTGGATCGAGGCCAAGCAGAACCTGATCATCGAGGGTCCGACCGGGGTCGGGAAGTCGTGGCTGGCCTGTGCGCTCGGCCACAAGGCCTGCCGCGACAACCACTCCGTCCTCTACCAGCGCATCCCGCGCCTGTTCGCCGATCTGGCGCTGGCGCGCGGCGACGGTCGTTACGCCAGGCTGATGCGGGCCCTCGGCGGGGTGAAGCTGCTGATCCTGGACGACTGGGGGCTGGAGCCGCTCGGCGCGGAGCAGCGGCACGATCTGCTGGAGATCGTCGAGGATCGCTGCGGCCGCGGGGCCATGCTGCTCACCAGCCAGATCCCCGTGGACCGCTGGCACGATCTGATCGGAGATCCAACGATCGGGGATGCCATCCTGGATCGCATCGTCCACAACGCCCATCGCATCCAGCTGCGCGGCGAATCCCTCCGACGAAAGAAGGCTCAGGAGGCCATCATGGCTTGACCCAGCCGATATCGCAGTGAAGAGATCAGCCCAGCCCACGGGCAGCCACCCCGGCCGACTTCGATCGGAACGTCCGGCCGACTTCAATCGGAAGAGGTGGCCGACATCAGGCCGGAATCACCGGCCGACTTCAGCGGAATGCGCAACAAGGACGCCTCCGACCTCCATGCCCTATTGAAGGGTCATGATCGATACGAAGAAAAGGCCGGCGCTGGGATCGCCGACTTCGAAGTCAACGTGCACATCTGCAATAAGTGTTTCTGGGTTGTTCGGAGTGACGGCTCGCGCGTCGATTTTTCGATCAGGAAGTGCCTGTACCCTCAAAGGCAAGCAGCCGCCGTCGAGCCAAGCGCGTAGGGGTCTTAGGGTAGAGCTTAGGCTGTCGAGTTATTTTGTCGCCTCTCAGCAGTAACCCGGCTCGCGGCTGATCGGGTGCATGCGCGGCAGCCCGGGAGGCCGCAGCGGCAGGGACAGGCGCCCGCCGCCCCAAAACACGTCGGCGACCTCGGCGCCCACCAGCAGGCCGCCCTCGAAGTGCGCCTCGAACCAGTGCCTGGCGCGGCTTTGCACTTCGCGGTGCTCGAACGCCAGCGGGCCCGAGCTGGTGTGCAGCACCAGCGCGTCCGCGATACCAGCCTCGCAAACTGGACGGGGGAATAGCGCGTCCGCGGCTAGCGTCGGCCCAGAGTTCTATCTCGACGAGAGGAGCGCACGCGAGCGGCTCGCCACCGGCTGATGTGGGGGCACTGTTTGGTCGCCCCCTGCACGCTGGCCATCTCGGGTTCGTCGCGAGGGAGTGGTGGAAGCCGGGGCCTGGGTCAGTGCCGGGGCCAGAGTGAGGAGGCGCTGCTTGGTCCTGAGTGCCCGCGCGCTCACCCCGACGCCTTGGTCAGGGGTAACCCTGACCACCCTGTCTTACCCTGACCGCCTGAACTCCTAGAGTTTCCTGGTTTGGTCAGGGTGGTCAGGGTGGTCAGGGTGGTCAGGGTAGAAAGAGAAAAGTTTGCAGGAAGCTAAAGCGGCAAGGCGGGGGCGCGCGTGGGCGGCCAGACGCGCGCCAGAAAGTTTTTCGCGAATTCTACCCTGTCCACCCTGACCGCCCTGGCCAGGCATTGAAATCATTGGGCTTTTTGGAGCGGTGTCCCTGACCAGCACCCTGACCAGGTCAGGGTGCCGGGGCTGGGCGGCGCTACTCATCGGCGTCTTCGCCCCAGTTGACGCTCAAGCCGGTTCGGATCGTGAAGGCCTCGCGACAGGATCTCAGCTGTACTAGCTGACATTTGATCGGACAGCTGGCCTGTATGGTGCCGGATGGATCATGTCTGACCGACGTCAGGCGGCGTTGAGCATTTTTTCCCTGGCGAGCGGGAGGGTGTCAAGGAAGGTCTGCATCGGGGCCTTGCCGTAGCACCAGCGGCCCTGATGAGGGCGTTGCTCATTATAGCTGCTGACCCAGACATCGAGATCGGCCTGTAGCTGCTCGATGCTGCTGTAGATGCGCTTGCGGAAGGCGACCTGATAGAACTCGTGCAGCACCGTTTTGTGGAAGCGCTCGCAGATCCCGCTGGTTTGCGGACTCTTTGCCTTGGTCCGGCTGTGGTCGATGTCCTCGATCGCCAGGTAGAGCTCGTATTCGTGGGCCTGCGAGGTGCCGCAATACTCGGTGCCGCGATCGGTCAGCACGCGGGACAGCTTGACCCCGTGCTCGTCGAAGAACGGCACCACGCGGTCGTTCAGCAGGTCGGCGGCGGTGATCGGGGCCTTGCGGTCGTAGAGCTTGGCGAACGCCACCTTGGAGTGGGTGTCGACGCAGGTCTGCTGATAGATCCGCCCGACCCCCTTGAGCGTGCCGACATAGAAGGTGTCCTGGGCCAGGCAGTAGCCCGGACACTCGCTCTCGAACTCGCCATGCGCCTCGTTGTCCTGCCGGGCCCGCTCCAAGGCGGCGACCTGGGCTTCGGTCAGCACCAGGCCGTCCTGTGCGCTCTTGGCCTCGAGTGCCTTGAGCCGCTTCTTCATGGTCTCCAGGTCGTGGCGCTGCCAGACACAGCGCACCCCGGCCGGGGAGATCGTCAGGCCGCGCTTCTTCAGCTCATTGGCCACCCGGACTTGGCCAAAGGCCGGCTGCTCGACGGCCAGCCCGACGACCGCCTGCTCGATGGCCGGCTCCACCCGATTGCGCAGGATTGGCTTGCGCCGGGTCATCTCCGCCAGCGCGATCTCGCCGCCCTTTTCGTAGAGCTCCTGAAAGCGGTAGAAGCTGTCGCGCGAGTATCCCATGATCTTGCAGGCCTGCGACACATTGCCGAGCTGTTTGGCCAGCTCCAGCAGGCCTATCTTGGCCCGGATTACCTTGCGTTCGTTGGTCATGGTCGGCTCCTCGGTTCTGGGCGACCGGAGCGAGACATTCCTGTCCTCCGGTCCCGGGTTGCCCGCACCAAACAAACCAGATTGTCAGATTAAATCCTAGCTAAACCGCGTCTAGTTTGAGAATCGTAGTTTCTCCTCCTCGGGATCGAGGCAGTCCTTGACCCAGAGGCGATCGGCGACGACGCAAGAGGCTTGGTTGACCTTGGCCTCGAACAGGGCGACGCGCCGGGTCAGGTCGTCGGCCGTGGCGTGGCAGTGATGGTAGGTGACGTCCTCGCGCAGCCAGCGCCACAGCGCCTCGACCGGCATCAGGTCCGGGCTGTAGCCGGCAGCGGCATGAGCGTGATGCCCAGGCTGGCAGCGGCGGCCCATACCGCCTTGGCCCGGTGACAGGGCACACCGTCCCAGATCACGACGAGCATGCCATCGGGGAGCTCGGCACGGAGCCGGTGCAGCACATCGATCGTGTGTTCGCCGTTGGCCCGTGCATAGGGCCATAGCCGCACCTGGCCTTCGTTGTAGAGGTAGAGGCCGTAGAGCGAGACCCTGGCGGCGAGGCCGGGCGAGCAGGAGGCCACGTGGAAGCGCTTGCCGCGCTCGCCCCAGCCGTAGCCGAGATCGGCGTCCTGGTGGATGTGCGCCTCGTCGAGGTGGACCAGCACGTGCCGATCGCGCTGGGCGCTGTCCAGCACCGGCCGTAGCCGGTCGAGAAAGGCGGCGCGCCGTTCGGGATCGGCGCGACCGAGCAGCTTGCGGGCTTTCTTCCACGACAGGTCCAGCCGGTGCAGGGCAGCGCGGATGGTCTCGCGGCAGCAGGGACGGCCGAACCGCGCCCGCACGCAGCCGACCAGGCGCTTGAGCGTCCAGCGCGGCGGCGGATCAGCTCCGGCTACGGATGGGCTGGCCGCAGCCTGCTGGGCCGCACGGAGCTCTGCGCCGAGTACGGCGGCGATGGCGGGACAAAGGGGGGACGGCCGCCAGTGCGTCGGTAGGTCAGCGCCTCGGGGCCACGCTCGTTGTAGAGGTGCAGCCACTCCATCACGGTCTGCGGGTGGCGGCCAGTGCGTTCGGCAACCTGCGTGGCGCAACTCTCTTCGGTGATCTCGTAAAGCGCCAAGAAGCGCTCGCGAGTGCGTTGATGGGCAGCGCTCGTTGCGAGCCGACGCAGGTCCTCCGGCGTCTGGCCCCACCGGGCATGGTCAACGCGCAGCATGACAGGAGCGAACAAGGCTAAGTTTCATCATCCCCTGGAGATAGGGACCCTGCCTCCGAAACCACACCTCTCAAACCGGACGGGGTTTAGTGACATCTCAGCGGACCGAGGTGATACCCGGGCGGTCGGGGGTGAGTGACCGTCGCCGCCTTCCGGGTGGTCCCATACATGCTGCTGACGTCGGTGATGTGCTCCCCGACCACCGCGTCCCTCAGACGCACCTGCCTCGCTCCGGTCCCCTTCAGAAACCGCCCAAGGTCTTCCCGCGTCAGCGGACGACGCTCGCCCCGCTTCTCCACGAACGCGGTGTAGGACGCGAACAGCAGCTCGGTCGTCACCGTCTCGTGCCACTGGCTGAAATGCACCTCCAGCTCGAGCCGCGACTGGAAGACGTAGCCTTTGTGCAGCACGTCCAGCCACCAGGCATCGGTGTGGTTGAGGCTCAGCTTGCGCTGGGTCTGCAGACCCTCCGTCAGGGGCACGCCGCGCGGGTTGAAGAGCGTCAGGTCACGGCGCAACAGGTCGTGCAGCATGGCCTCGTAGCCGCCGTTCTCCATCTCGGCCCACAGGGCGGCGAAGTAGGCGTGGTCGTTGCGTCGCGCGTCCGACACCTCCAGCACGAAGAAGCGGCGCGCGTCCAGCGACGCCGGCACCACCCAGTCCTCGTTCGAGGCCATCATGAGGTGCAGGAAGTTGGGCGCCTGGACGGCGTTCTGGTATTTCCCCTCGATCGCCAGGTAGGGCTCGGTGATGATCGCCTTCAGCACGCCGACATGCGCGCGATCGCCCGCGAAGAACGCCTCGTCGGCGAACAGGAAGACGCAGTCCCGCAGGTGGCCGTTGAAGTTGCCGGTCAGGTGCTTGCCGTTGCTGATGTGCAGCCCGTGCTGGCCAAGCGTGTGCTTCAAGGCCCGCGCCAGCGTGCCCTTGCCGGTGCCCTCGCCGCCGCGCATGACGACCGCCACCTCGCCCTGCTCGGCCGGGCTCTGGAGCATGCGGGCGATCCAGTTGAGCAGATACTCGGAGTGCTCGACATTGCCGCGGCAGACGACGTCCCGGATGTGGTCCCGCATCCGTTGCCAGGAGCCGGGCCTGGGCTGGACGGCGAAGCCCTGCCAGAGGTTCAGCATGCCCTCGGGCACCGCCCGCCCGCTCGGATCGAATGTGACGCCGCGAATGAACTGCGCACGGTCCGGGTGCGCGAGCCACACGTTGGCGGCGGGCTTCATGATCGCACGCCCCTGCCCGTCGACCCCGACCTTGATGCGACGGGTCATGTAGAGCCGCTGCAGATCGTCGAAGCCGAGGCGATCGTGGTAGCGGCGCCGCAGGATCGGGTTTTCGACGGGGCTGTAGACGACCGCCCTGCCACCTTCGTTGACGACCGCGAACCGCGCGTTGAACTCCGCCACGAGCGCGGCGACCGGATCGTCCTCGCGCGCCGGATCGTCCTCGCGCGGCGGTTCGCCCTCGCGTGCCGGGTCGTGCGAGCGCAGCACGGCGCGGGCGACGTGGCGCAGCCTGGCCGTGCCGTCTTTCCACTCGTCGTTATTGGCCTTGCCGTGCGGGTATGCGCAAAGGACCAGGCCGGCCTCGACGTGGGAGAAACCGGCGGCCTTCGCCATCGCCGCCAGCGACATGTCGGTCCCTGACCGGGTGTCGTCCCGCCCCGCCTTGGTCAGGTCGTCGACCATCCCCGCCCAGCGATCGGCGAACCGCCGGCGGGCCGTCAGCGTGGACAGGAGCCGGCCCGCCAGCTCAGGGGGTAGCTGCTCGGTGCGCGACACGGCCTCCGCGCCGGCCGCCTTGAGCTCGGCCACGAGGCGCGCAACGAGGTCATCGCCAACATCAGTGCCACGATTGCTGGCTGCCTTTGCCGGCATGCGGCGCGCCAGGCCACTCCCGGCCACGTGGCGGTCGACGGGCGGGGCCAGCCCCGCCGCCTGCGCGGCCGAATACATGTTCGGCGCGCTGAAGCGCAGCCGGGCCAGCGAGACGCCGCGGCCGAGCTTGCGCTTCGCGGCGTTCGGGAAGTTGAGGGTTCCGGGCAGCCGCAGCAGGCGGTCCACGTTGTGCGTGCCCTTCGCTCCCAGGGCGTGCTCCAGCGCCCTGGTCTCGTCTTCGACGCGTCTGACCACATCTGCGGAGAGCGGCTCGCGCGCCACCGCCCATATCGGCTGCAGGCCGCCGCCCGAGTCGATGATGACCGTGGGTGGGAAGGCGGTATCTGCCGCCAAGAAGTCGGCCAGGCGCGCCAGCCGGTCGCGCTCGCTGGCCCACTGGGCGGCGAGCCGCGCTTGCCGCTCTTCCTCTTCGACTTGAGCGAACTCCTCCAGCATCGGGTCAACGTCGGCGAAGCGGCACAGCGCCGCCACCATCTCGGTCTTGCTCGGCTTGTGGTCGCAACCAGCCGGCGTCTCGTTGGGCTGGAAGTAGCAGTTCCGCCCCGCCTCCTGCTGCAGCGCGACCCACTCCTTCGCGGCGTCGAGTTCGGCCCTGGCGAAGGTCCGGGCGGTGACGAGGCCGCTGATGTCGGGGTGGATTGCGACCAGGGTGACGTGCGGCGCCCCGGTCACCTCGGTCCAGAAGTGGATGAACCGCCCGCACGCGGCCAAGTCTGGCACTGGCGTTTGGGCGTTCATCGCGCCTGACCCAGCGCCGAGGTGCGGGCGCGGTGCCACTCCTCGCCGACCTGGCGGAGCCACTCGCGCTCGATCTCGTGGCCCAGGGCGGCCGCCAGGCCGGGCCGCAACTCCACATCATGAGGCCATTGCACCCCGCCTCCTGTGAGGGTGACCGTCAAGGTCACCTCGCCGATGCGCACGCGGGCGAACCCAAGTTCGTGGCGCGATCCGCAGCGGCAAATGCCGCAGCACGTGGCTTTCAGGACAGTGACCGCGGGGGCGCTCATTGCACGGCCCCCGCGAGAGGGCCGCCAACGATCGCAGTGGCGCCGATTGCGCTCTGCCGATCGGGGAGGCTGACGTGTTGCTGCATCGCCGTCGCTGCGCGCACGCCGCGACGGCATTCGAACGTTTTCGTGTAAGCCTGAGCCAGCATGTTCGTGCTCCATGCCGGCCCGCGCTGGATTTCGCCGTCACAATCAGCTAGACAGTCTTTGCGAGAAACTTGCCTGACTGACTGCCGCCGGCTTCCAGCGTGGGAGCCGGCGGTTTCGTTAGGCGGTGGTGTTCGCCTTGCGCCCGCCGCGGATCGCGGGCGCCGCGTCGAGCTTGGCCTGGGCCATCGCGAACAGCTCGGCGGTCTCGATCGTCGCCTTGCCGTTCACGTTGCGGATGGTCAGCGGCCACGCCTCCAGGGTGCGCCACGAGATGGGGAAGAAAAAGTTGGAGACCAGCTTGGCCGCGGTCCGGCGGTCCACCCGGCGGGGAAGGCCGGACCGGTCTGAAACTGACTCCGAGCCTGGTGTGGCGATCGAGATCGACAGGCACACATCGGAGGCAAGTCTGTCCCTGGTGCGGCGGCCTGCGCGTCGGCGACAATCAGTCGGGTCCGACGCCATGTTGTTGGTGGGGGTAGTAATATTCATCGTAGCGATACCCTTCGCATCGTTGCGCATGCGTGCGGGATACCGCGGGAGGGACTACCTTGACGTGGGACACGAATAGGAAAAAGCCGTGTCCCTGACTCGCCTCACTTTCGGCGCTGTCGTGCCCGGCGCGTCACTGGCTTGGCGGTCGCGTCATTCGCGACGTTTTTGCCGCGTTGGAGCTGTTTCGCCCGGCGCTTCAGTGTCTTTTCGATGGCCTCGTTCTCCAGGTCTTTGCCATAGACCGCATTGATCAGTGGGGTAAGAAACGCCACCAGCGGCCCGTCGGCCTTGCATGAGGCGCGGATGCCGTGTGCTTCGAGCGCCAGCTCCAGATGATCGGCCAGCCGCCCCGCCAACTCCGACGAGGGTTCTGGTTGCCCGCCAGGTGCACGAGAGGGGGCGATATAGGGCTGTAGTGCCAGCGCAGCTTCGCGTGTAGATCGGCGTGGAAGAAGGACCCTGTTTGAGGGGTGATCGGCGTCCAAACGGGACCCCTCTGGCGGTGGGGTTCACGGTGGCTTCCGGGATGATCGGGGGCCGGGTTTGGGACGTTGGTCGTGGAGACGGTCGCGAAGATCCGCCGGGCGTATTTCGTTCAAGGCAAGGCGATCAAGGCGATCTGCCGCGAGCTGCGGGTCTCGCGGAAGGTCGTGCGGAAGGTGCTGCGATCGGAGGCGACCGAATGCCGCTACCGGCGCGACCACCAGCCGATGCGGCGGATTGGGCCGTGTCAGGACGAGCTCGATCGCCTGCTTGCGGTGAATGAGGCGAAGCCGAACCGCGAGCGGCTGACGCTGACCCGCATATTCGAGGAGCTGCGCGGGCTCGGCTACGAGGGCGGCTACGACGCGGTGCGTCGCTATGCGCGAGGCTGGCAGCGTGACCGCGCGACGACATCGGTGGACACCTTTGTTCCGCTGAGCTTTGCGCCCGGCGAGGCGTATCAGTTCGACTGGAGCCATGAGATCGTGCTGACCAATGGCACGACCGTGACGGTGAGGGTGGCCCACGTCCGGCTATGCCACAGCCGGATGCTGTTTGTGCGGGCCCATCCGCGCGAGACGCAGGAGATGGTGTTCGACGCGCACGATCGGGCATTCGCCTGCTTCAGAGGTGCCTGCACACGCGGCATCTACGACAACATGAGGACCGCGGTGGACGCGGTCTTCGTCGGCCGCGAGCGTGCCTACAATCGCCGCTTTCTGCAGATGTGCAGCCACCACCTGGTCGAGCCGGTTGCCTGCACCCCCGCTTCGGGCTGGGAGAAGGGACAGGTCGAGAACCAGGTCGGGCTGGTGCGCGAGCGGTTTTTCACGCCGCGGCTGCGGGTGAAGAGCTACGACGAACTGAATGCCTGGCTGCTCGACCAGTGCGTCGCGCATGCCAGGGCGCATCGCCATCCCGAGATCCGGGAGCGGACGATCTGGCAGATGTTCGAGGCCGAGCGGCCCTGCCTTGTTCCCTACGCCGGGCGGTTCGACGGGTTCCACGCGGTGCCCGCCTCGGTGTCCAAGACCTGCCTCGTGCGGTTCGACAACAACAAATACTCGGTCGCCGCAAACGCCGTCGGCCGGCCTGTCGAGATCCGGGCCTATGCCGAGCGGATCGAGCTGCGCCAAGCCGGGCGCCTCGTCGGTGAGCATCGGCGTTGCTTCGGGCGGGACCAGACGGTGTTTGATCCCTGGCACTATGTGCCGGTTCTGGCCCGCAAGCCGGGGGCGCTGCGCAACGGGGCGCCGTTCAAGAACTGGGTTCTGCCGTCCGGACTGGAGCGGATCCGCCGCAAGCTCGCCGGGTCCGCTGACGGCGACCGGCAGATGGTCGCCATCCTCGCCGCGGTGCTGAGCGACGGGCTCCCAGCGGTGGAGGCGGCCTGTTTGGCGGCGCTGCGCGAGGGCGTCCACTCCGCCGATGTCGTTCTCAACATCCTGGCCCGCCGCCGCGAGCCGGAGTTGGCACCGGTCACGATCATCACCCCGAACGCGCTGAAGCTGCGG
Source organism: uncultured Pseudomonadota bacterium (assembly GCA_963818725.1). GTDB lineage: Bacteria > Pseudomonadota > Alphaproteobacteria > Acetobacterales > Acetobacteraceae > DATFDN01. The sequence continues at coordinate 216,199 of CAWFTU010000004.1, forward strand.
CACGCGCCTGCTGCCGATTGCGCCCGCTATGACAGCCTCAGGAGTGCCTTTGATGGAACGTGCCGAGATCCTGGCGACGATGTCCGAACTGAAGCTCTACGGCATGAGGGCTGCGTTTGACGAGATCATCTCCACGGCGGTGAAGCGCCAGCACGAGCCGCAGCGCGTCGTCGGCGATCTGCTGACCGCGGAGGTCACCGAGAAGCACGCCAGATCGATCCGATACCAGATCACCATCGCCAAGCTGCCGCTGGCCAAGGATGTCGACGGCTTCCGCTTCGACAACACGCCGATCAACGAGACCCTTGTCCGCGACCTCGCCAGCGGCAACTTTCTCGCCAATCAGCGCAACGTCGTGCTGGTCGGCGGAACCGGCACCGGCAAAACCCATCTCGCCATCGCGCTCGCCCGGGCCTGTATCCGCGACGGTGCGCGTGGCCGGTTCTTCAACGTCGTCGATTTGGTCAACAGGCTCGAGGCCGAGGGGCGATCCGGACGCCAGGGCCGCCTGGCCGAGTATCTTTGCCGCAAGGACTTCGTCGTGCTCGACGAACTCGGCTACCTGCCGTTCGCCCACTCCGGCGGCCAGCTGCTGTTCCATCTGATCAGTCGTCCCTACGAGCAAACCTCTGTGATCGTGACAACCAACTTGGCGTTTGGCGAATGGCCGAGCGTGTTCGCGGGCGACGCCAAGATGACCACCGCGCTGCTCGATCGACTGACCCACCACTGCGACATCGTCGAGACCGGCAACGAAAGCTGGCGGTTCAAGAACAGGGCCTGATTCCCCATCCCGCCGCGGCTTGCACCGGTGGGTCCACAGGCACCCCCGCGCGCCGCTGCGCAGCCTCCCGTGGGCACTCCGCGGCGCGCGGGTCCCCCTATGGGCTACCGGCACAAGCCGCTCTCAACGGGGTCCCTTTTGAACGCCGATCGGGGGTCCCTTTTGCAAGCCGATCGACACTCGCGCGCCGCTCCCCTTGGGCGTGCGCAGTCTGTGCAGCGCCGGCAAGCGCGGCGAGACAGGCGAGGGCCATAAGTACGCGCGTCATGCGGCGTGCCCCTGCTGTTGAAGCGAAAAGATTAAAGCTCAACGGCGCCCACCGGGCGCGGGTTGCCTTTTCACAGAAAGCGGGATTCCGGCCGTTGAGACGGGTGTAGGACTGGGTTGCTTCGGGCGTTGGGCGCGCGGTGTCGCCCGCCCTCCCCAGCCCGCCCGCGAGAATCACGGGTGCGCCGCGCCTTCGCGAGATCCTCAATACGTCAACTTCTCTGGTCAGCGGTCCGCCCTATAAACCAGCGGCGTTTTCGGCAGGATAGCCGCACTCGCGACAAGCTGGCTTCCAGGCCAATAAACGTGCCGGAATCCTGTGCCCGTAACGCGCATGCGCTTCGTCGCAAGCGACGCGTTCCAGCTTCTGTCGTCAACGGACAAGGCTAAACTGCCGATCCAGTGCTCATATCAGAGCGGCGTTGGCATTGGTGGGCCAGGCGCCGGCATCGGCTCGGGATTTGGAGCGGGAACCGGGTCGAGTGGAGGTGGTGCTGGGTCGGGGTCAGGAGTGGGACCGGGTGGTTGTTGGGCTCGCATGCGGGTCTCCTTGCGGCTGCGCTGGTGCCACACAACTCGATCACCGCCGGGAGGTCTACAATTCCCCTTACCTGGGATTTTGCGAATCACCTCCGTGGCATGCCCACATGCCGCTTGGCCGCCTTGGGCTTTTCCTCTGCGAACCTGAGACAATTCCATGGCCCTGTTGAAACCGATGCCCCTCGCCATGAAATTCCTCGCGCTTACGATCGGCGCCGCCGTCATGCTGGCCGGGTGCGCCCAACGACCGAGCTTGCCGGCCGCGCCTCAACCGCGTGCCGCCGCACACGTCCGGCCGAAGGCGCCGGCGACCGATTGGTTCCATCAGCAAATCGCTGCGGCGCGCGCCGCGAAGCGGGCTCACCAGCCTAGCACCGACACGGCGGGCGCGCAGCAGGCCTATGACGACATCATGCGCGCGGCCTGCACCCGCGCCGCGCTGGCGGGACCTGACAAGTACCCTGCGCGTTGCGACGCGGTGTTGCGCCGGGTGCCGGTCCAGTCGCCGAGCGACCCATTCGCCTGTGAGGATAACGTCGATGACCCTGTCGCACAGGCCGCGTGCAGCGATTGATCCTAGCTGTCTGGTTGCCAGACCTCCTTGGCAGCTTCAGCGATGAGGCGCGGCTTGGTGGTGTCACACGGACCGACGCGGCCGTGAGGCTTGGGGTTGGCGAGTTCGGGTTTGGCTTGAGGCGTTCGGCGACGACCTGATCGGGTGTCTTGCCGTCGAGCACGCGCTGACCCCGGGCATTGTAGGCGGAGCCGCACAGGAGCTGCTCGAGCTGACGGTGGGAATAGATTGAGCGCCGGCGTCGTCTGCCCCCGTTGCGGCATCTCGCCTGTTCCACGCAGTGGCTCACCACATGCGTTCCGCGAGGTCGGTGCCGCGCGACCCAACCTCGTTGAACGCCCTCCGGGCGGCCGCTTCGTCCACCCAGTCGGTCTCGTCCACGACCTCCGCAATGGCGGAGAGATCGTCTGCGGCAATCCCGTCGCGCTTGCCGCCATGGCAGTTGTAGAGGCGATTGTTCCGCCTTTCGACGAGAGCGAAACGGTCCTCTCGCGCGATCAGCAGGTGAGTGCCCTTCTCCTCGATTATGGTCGCGTTCATGTCCCCTTCCTCTTCAAACAGTTGCTCTCGTCGAGCTGGATTGGAGTGCGGCAGTCAGGGCACGGCCGCTAGTAGCGCTCGTGCCGGTGCTCCCAGCGCCGGTGCGCTTCTTCTCTCGCGTGCTCCAGGCGGTGCTCACGGCGGCGCCAGTCGCAGCCGTCCCCAGGGGGCTTTCGTAACCGCGGCGGAGGCTTCCTCGCTGCATCGGGTATCGGACCGTGGGTGCGGCCATCGCCGCCGCCGCGAAGAGCGCCAGGAAGCCCGGCAGCAAGACCTGAGGAGCGTCAGAGATTTTGGCATAATCGCCTCCTTGTGCAGGACAGATACTGGTGACTGCTCGGGGCGTCGTCACGCCGGGGTCGGGACGGAATGGCGCCATGGGCCGCTGCTGCCGACAGCCCGCCGCCACCAATTTTGATGCAGATCGAAGTCGAAACCCGCATCTGTCGAAGACGTTTTCCGCCTATAGATCCGGAGATTCCTATGCCAAGGCCAGAACTCTGCTACTCTCGGTGCAGCGGTCAGCATCGCGGCGCTACTTGCCGCACCCGCCTTCGCGCAGCAGTCCAACGCCAGCGCTCCGAGTGCCAACCCTACCGTCTCGCCGCCGAGCAACCCAGCGGTACCGTCGACGGTGAGCCCCTCCGGCATGGCTACTTCGCACCCTGTAGGGGGAACCCTGCAAAAGTCGCATAACTCCTGGCGCTCCAGCAAACTAGGGCCTGTTGAGAATTAGGATTTCGCTACGGGGTCAGGCGTGATTCAAGCTCTGGATGGAGCAACTCGTTTTGACCGACGCGCAATGGGCGAAGATGGAGCCGCACTGCCTGGGCAAGCCGACGGACCCCGGGCGCAGCGGGAAAGACAATCGGCTGTTTGTCGAAGCGGTTCTATGGATCGTGCGGACCGGCAGTCCGTGGCGTGATCTGCCGCCCGTCTTCGGCAAGTGGAACACGGTCTTCAAACGATACCGAGACTGGGTCAAAGCCGATGTTTTCGTTCGGCTGTTCGAGGCATGCTCGGATGAGCCGGACCTCGAATACGCCATCGTCGATGCCACGATCGTCAAGGTCCACCGCCACGGACAAGGCGCAAAAGGGGAACTCAGAGCCAGGCCATCGGCCGCTCCAAGGGTGGCATGACCACCAAAATCGTCGCCCTGACCGATGCGCTGGGCAACCTGGTGCGTTTCGTCCTTCTGCCAGGCCAGCGCTTCGACACAGTGGGCGTTCCGCCGCTCATCGAGGGCGTCACATTCGGCGCGCTGATTGCGGACAAAGCCTTCGACAGCAACGCCCTTATTGCCGAGCTCGATGCGCGCGGGGCCAAGGTGGTGATCTCCCAGCATCCGCGCCGGGCGCAGCCGCTTGCGATCGACAAGGAGATGTATAAATGGCGCCACCTGATCGAGAACTTCTTCTGCAAGCTGAAAGAGTTCAAGCGGATCGCCATGCGCGCCGACAAAACCGATCAGAGCTTTGCGGCCAACCTCCATCTCGCCGCCGCCGTCATCCATTCGCGATGATTCTCAACAGGCCCTAGCACTACCTTGGCACTTTAGGTCTGAGTGCGCGGTCCCATCTTTCAGGCATGCAATTGGGAACCGCCTTTGGCCTGCCGCGCGATATCGACGCTGACCTCGACCGCTGGCTTGAACCCTTCCTCGCCGTGACCGGCCGCCGCACGCGGCGCACCATGGCGCCGCTGTATGTGCGCGGGCTGCTGGGGTCAGGCGGGCGCAAGAGCATCCAACCGATGGCCGAGCGGCTCGGATTGTCCGGGCACGACCAGTTGCACCACTTCATCAGCAGCCCGGCCTGGGATGACGCGCCGCTGTGGCGCGTGCTGGCCGAGCAGGTCGACCGAGAGGTCGGCGGCGAGGGCGCCGTGCTGGTGGTCGACGACACGGGCCTTCCCAAGAAGGGCGCGCTCTCGGTCGGGGTGGCGCGGCAATACTGCGGCGCGTTGGGCAAGGTGGCGAACTGCCAGGTGCTGGTCTCCCTGACGCTGGCGCGCGGCGCGGTGCCGCTGCCGGTCGGGCTGCGGCTGTTCCTGCCGCCTGCCTGGACAGACGATCCGTGCCGCTGCGAAGCGGCAGGCGTGCCGGAGGCGGCGCGCTCGGCGCGGACCAAGCCCGAGATCGCGTTGGCCGAGATCGACCGGGTGTGTGCGGCCGGTCTGCACTTTTCCTGTGTGCTGGCCGATGCCGGTTTCGGCAGCAGCCCCGTCTTCCGCCATGGGCTCAACGCGCGCGGCCTGGCTTGGGCGGTCGGCATCGCCTGCACCCAGCTTGTCTATCCGACCACGGTCAGGCCGCGTCCGGCGCGGACGCCGACCGGGCGGGCGGCCAAACACCCGGTGCCCGACCGACCACCGCGCTCGGCGGCCGAGATGCTGGAGACGCAGCGCTGGCATCGCATCACCTGGCGCGACGGCACCAAGGGCCCGCTCAGTGCCCGCTTCGCCGCCGTGCGGGTGCGCGTGGCGGACGGACGGCTCAACGCCGAACACACCCGCCTGCCGAGCGAGGAGGTCTGGCTGATCGGTGAATGGCGCGACAGCGGCGAGACGAAGCACTACCTCAGCAACCTGCCGAAGCGGACCTCGCCGCGGCGGCTGGCCGCCACCGTCAAGGCGCGCTGGTCCTGCGAGCAGGGGCACCAGCAGCTCAAGCAGGAACTTGGGCTCGGCGACTTCGAAGGGCGGTCCTGGACTGGCTTGCATCGGCACGCGCTGATGACCTGCATCGCCTTTGCCTATCTGCAACACCGGCGCCTGAAGGCGGCGGGTCGGGGGAAAAAAGCTGGGCCACAACGGACCGCCGCCACAGCCGTCGCTGCCTGAGATCCGCCGCGCCATCATCACCAAGCTGTTCGCTCCGCCTGCGGTTCCGCATCGTTGCCCACACTGCCATCGGCGGTTTTCGCGGCATGCTTCCAAAGTGCCAAGGTAGTGCTAGTCGGTGCCACGGTATATAATGACCAAGGAGATAGCATCGGTACAGTCGACGATCTTCTCATCGGGGACGACGGCAAAATCAGCAACGCGGTGATCTCGGTCGGCGGCTTTCTCGGGCTCGGCAGCAAGCTGGTTGAGGTGCCATTTAGCCAGCTTAAATTCGAGCAGAGCCGGACCACCACCCCTGCCATGCCAACCACTGCTGGTGTTGGACGTGGTACTGCTAGCGGTATCCCTGCTGGCGTCGGACGTACCCCGTCGGATACGGCTGGGGGTGGCCCGCTGGCCGGCCCGGCATTGCCGGCAACGGGTAGCACGGCGACCACCACCGGGTCCAACCCAAACGCCACCCCGCTTATCGGCCAATCGACCCGCTCTTGTACTTTGCAGCAGGGAAGCGCAAAGTCGCTCTGAACGCGGCGTCTCGGAGCAGAACGGTGCGGGCAATCATGAAGGGGCTGACGGACGTTGAGTTCGAACAACTCTACGGGACGGAGGGTCAGTGTCTGGCGGCGTTGGTGGCGGCGCGCCAACGTGAAGGAATGCCTTGCCCGCGCTGCGCCAATCTGAAGAGCTATGTCTACGGCCGCCGTGTCGGCTGCACGCGCTGCGGCCGACGTTGGTCGGTCACCGCGGGCACCGTGATGGCGGACACCAAGCTGTCTCTGACCACTTGGTTCCGCGCCATGCACCTGATGAGCAGCACCAAACAGGCGATCTCGGCGGTCGAGCTCGGCCGCAGGCTGGGCCTGGGCTATGAGACGGCCTGGTATCTGCACAAGCGGCTCCGCCACGCCATGACCGAGCGGACGGAGCGCTATTCGCTCGGGGGCGCGAGCGACGACGATGCCGCGCCGCCGGTAGTGGAGGCGGATGACGTGTGTCTGGGAGGTGAAAGGAACCAAGGCAGCGGAACCGAAGGCAAGACCTGCGTCATCGTCGCCTGCGAGCGGCATGCGGACGGGCGCATGGGCCATGTCGCGATGCGCGCGGTCAGCGCCTTCTCCAGCGAGGCGGTGGCCGCGTTCCGCGATGCCCACATCGCCGCCGGCGCGACTGTGCACACGGACGGCTTGCGGGCGTTCAACGCCTTCGGTGAAGCCGGGCGGACGCATGTCGCCACCGTCACCGGCGGCGGGCGTCCGGAGCGCGAGCGCAGCGCCCCGTTCTTCACCGTCAACACCCTGGTCGCCAATCTCAGTACCGCGCTCAAGGCCACCCACAAGCGGCTCTCCCCCAAGCATCTGCCCGACTATCTCGGCGCCTTCTGCTGGACCACCAACCGGCGCCGCAACATGCGAGGCATGGTCAACGCGCTTTGCCGTGCCGTCGCTGCGTCGTCCCGTCTGACCCACAAAGGCGTCTACCCGTGACGGGTCGATTGGCCGATAAGCGGGAAACGCCACGCCTCCAGTCTTTTACAGCGTGGTAGCCCCGGGTACGACCCAGGAGTCTCTCACTTCGATGCAGGAGTTCAAGTACAACGGCTGACGGCGTTGTTGCATGGAAGCTAGCTTGCGACATGGACGACAGCACGTGAACTTCACACCAGCCTCAGCGCAGTAGTCCCGCACCATCTTGTTCATGAAGACGCTGGCGTTGTCCGTGTCGAACCCGAGCAGCAGGAACGGCAGCAGCTTTTGTTCGCGCACCAGCACCGGCGCACTCTGTCCAGCCCGTGGCAATGTCCGTCAGTGCCAGCGTCTGCGCGAAGGTCTTTTCACCGTCGGCCCACGATGCGCAACCAAATTCGCATCAACAAAACCGGGTACCGGATCATCCCACCCGTCGAAGGTCCGTACGGCGACGTTGCGGTGGATCGCGGCCGATGGCGAGCGCGGCGACGCGTTTGTTCTTCCGTCGGCCCACGGGTGTCGCGCCATGCACGGTCGATTGTCGCTGCACTCCTCGCCAGCAAACCTGTTCGCACCTCCGGTGCAAGCTGCAGCTGTCCGTGCCGCTCCATCGCCTTGATGAGAAGCGGCACTAATGGGCGTGGTCGTTTGCCGCAAATGCGATCCGACGCTCCCCAGATCACGATTAGCGCCTCACGTGTCGCCCCGTCATACACTCGAGGTTCCCGGCGTGGGCCAGACCCGCGGCTCGACAATCCGACGCGGAGCAGTCGCATTGCGTGCTTCCAATGGCGGCCCGTCATCGCCGCAAACTCGTCCAGGATCTTGCCCCTCCGACCAATTGCCCAACGCGTAACGCCGTACCGCAGCCACTACCAACTCGTCACGCGGCTCCATGCCATGCTGATCCGCCTCATCCCCGCTCCCAGCAGTCGATGTCGGCGGGGAGCAAATCAGGAGAGGCAACGGCTCACCATTCAGGAGCATTTCAAGCGAGGCAATGCGTCGGGAAGGGATGCACGAACTCGTCGGGGATCGCGGTCAGCCGTGCGGTTCCGGTCCCGCGCGGTGCATTTCCCGGACGGTGTGCTCGCTGATCCGGCGATCTACAACACGAGCGTGCTGCCCACGACGGCCAACATCACCGCCAGCCCGGGCCGCAGTACCCGGCACATGCGCGGTAAGCTGGCTGCCGATGATGATACCCGGGATGGACCCGAACAGCAGCAACTCAAGAAGCGGGAGACCTCGCATGGCGACCAGGGTGCGGGAGCCTCGCACGTTGGGGGCGGCGAAGAATAGCTCGCGGATGAGCGCCTCGTAAGCTTCCATCGACGCGAGCCGCAGCACCAGCACCCAATCTGCCTCGCCCATCGCGTACCAGCACTGCTGCACCTCCGGCCGCCGTACCTGGTGGGCGAAGGCATCCAGCTCTGCCGCTTCAGCCGGTACCGGCTAGGGGCAAGCACCCCGATGTCGCAGGCACACCACCCGGCTCACCCGGGAGCAGACCGGTGCGCGCTGCTTCGCTATAGTCCGGCATGGACATCCCCGGAGATAGCCCCCGGCCACCCGGCGCGACGAGCCGGTCCCAGGCGGCTGCGGGCGTAGTCCTCATCGCTGCCCTGGTCGCGTTGGGCGTGTGGACGCTCCAGCGCTACCTGCCCGCGCTCGCCTGGGCGGCCGTGTTCGCTATCGCCCTCTGGCCCCTGTACGATCGCGCGCGGCGACGCTGGCCACCGAGGCAGCACAACGTCCTCCTGCCCGCGGCGTTCACCGCCGCAGTGGCGTTGGTGTTCCTCATTCCCCTGACGATCGTGGCGATCCAGGCGGGGCACGAGGCGCGCTCTGTCGTAAGGTGGGTGCGGGAGGCTCAGGCGGCCGGCATGCCGGTGCCGGGCTGGGTGCCGGGCCTTCCTTTCGTGGGTGCCCGCGTAGCGGCGTGGTGGCAAGCGAACCTGGGTGATGCGCAAGGCCCGACCGACCTGCTGAGGCGGCTCGACCACGGGCAGGTCATAGCGGTTGGCAGAAGCTTCGGCGCGGCAGTGCTGCACCGGATCGTGCTGTTCGGGTTCACCCTGCTCACGCTGTTCTTCCTCTTCCGCGACGGCGAAGCCGTACGGGATCAGATGCTCGTGGCGAGCCGCCGGGCGTTCGGGCCATCGAGCGAGCGAGTCGGGCGGCAGGTGATCGCCTCCGTGCGCGGTACGGTGGACGGGCTCGTCCTGGTCGGCCTGGGCGAAGGTGCCCTGCTGGGCATCGCCTACGCGGTCGCGGGCGTGCCGCACCCGGTACTGCTCGGCGCGCTGACCGCGATCGCAGCCATAGTCCCGTTCGGCGCGCCCCTGGTGTTTGGCGTCGCCGCCCTGCTGCTTCTCGCCAAGGGCGCCCCGATCGCGGCAGGAGTGCTGTTGGCGTTTGGAATGATTGTCACCTTCGTGGCGGACCACGCGGTCCGGCCGGCCCTGATAGGGGGTGCCACGCGCCTACCGTTCCTGTGGGTCCTGCTGGGTATCCTCGGCGGCATCGAGATGTGGGGATTGCTCGGCCTCTTTCTCGGCCCCGCCATCATGGCGGCGCTGATCCTGCTCTGGCGCGAGTGGACGGACGACGCAGCGAGCTGAGGGCGAGCGACGGCGCGACAGAGGCGCCCCCTACTAGCGCCACCCGGTCCGTTCGCTGCGCCATCCTCAGCCCCACGCGCGCAAGTCTGGAAGGTCCGGCCACTTGACAGAGGCAAGCGTCGGGTGCTGTCAAGTGGGTGATTAACGGATGGTAGCAGCCGACGCAGCCGCTTTCGGGTTGTTTTAAAAGGCGGACGCAATCTCGCCGACGTCACGCCATCGAATGAACCCATTCCATAGCGTGACCTTAGGCCCAAGACAGGCGGCGCATTTCCAGTCAGGAAGGCGGGAGGACGTTCAATCTGTGTGCGGCGTGGCGCCCTCGACCATGTGGAACTGGCGGCCGATCGGCTCTTCCCAGATCAGATTACGCTCCATGGCACGGGCCGGCATGTCCTGGACGACATATTGGACCGCCTGCTCGTCGCCCGTGTTGAAGCGCTCGTGCGAGGCCATCGGGCCGCAAGCAAAGATATCGTCGCGCGGCCACTCAAGCTTGTGCTCGCCCACGATCGAGTACCCGCGGCCCTGGAGGATGTGATAGAGCGCATACGAGTTGTGCCTATGGGGCAGGATGTGCTCGCCGGGATTGATGATCTGGACGCCCAGGAAGAGGCTAGGCAAGGTGCCTCCTGCATCTCCGGTATCGCTGTTGACCAGGGCAATGAAGCGTCGATCCGCGCGGCGCAGCTGGTCCTTGGCAAGCGACGCGAGGCGTGGCGTTGTACCGCGCCCGGTTTCCTGGACACAAGGTTGCTGTTAAGCGGCGGTTTTCATGATGGCCTGGTACCACGCTGCTCTGGCATCGCTGGGACTGCGCAGGCCGTTCTTCTCGATCAGCCACTCGGCATTGTAGCGGGCGACGAAGTCGCGGACCGCATCACGGGCCTCGTCGATGGTCTGGTAGATTCGGCCATGCACGATCTGCTCCTTGAGGGTGCGGAAGAAGCGCTCGACGACGCCATTCGTCTCAGGCTCGCCGACGAACGCATAGCTGGGGGTCATGCCCCAGAAGCGGATCTGGTTATGGAAATGTTCGGCGAGGAACGCGCTGCCGTGGTCGTGTCGCAGCGCCACGCCGCGAGCGGCGCTGGGGCTGACGTGGCCGAAGACATTGCGGACCGCCATGCCGACGGCCTGCGCGGCGGAGTAGCGATCGCCGCGCTTGGCGACGTGCCAGCCAAGCGCTTCGGCGTTCCAGTGCTCGACGACGCCGAACAGCCAGACCTTGCCATCCTGGACGGTGATGATCTGGGTCGCATCCGTCGCCCACATCAGGTTCGGCGCCTCGGTGATGATGTGACGATCGTGCGGCGTGTCGTCGCGGATGCGGGCGCGATGCGGCGACAGCAGGGCGTTCTCGCGCATCAGCCGCAGCACCCGTTTGCGCGCGACCCGGATGCCGTCCATCACCCGCAGCCTGGCCCACACCTTGCGATGGCCCTCGCCGTGCCAGGGCGACCGGGCGAGATCGGCGCGGATCGCCACCAGCAAGGTGTCGTCCGACACCACGGGCTTTGGTCCACGGCGCCGCACCGAAACTGGCGTCGTCATTGTATCGGCCCGGCGTCGGTCAGCATAGAAGGATGACCGCGGCACGTCCCAGATGCGGCAGACCTGGGCGATGCCGTAGCGGCGGCCGGTGGCCGGGGAAATCACCGCCGCCATCACCGCGACCTCCCGCGGGCCAAAGGGCCAGGGCGCTCGATGCGAGAGCGCAGCAGCTCGTTCTCCATGCTCAGTTCGCCGATCCGCTGCATGGCCGTGGCGAGCTCACCACTCGCCGCCTCCGTTTCGCGTTCCTTCAATGCGCCACCCAGCGCGGCTTCGGCCTTCTGCCGCCAGCGCTCGAGCTTGTAGAGCGGCACGCCGAGCTCGCGCGAGAGATCCTCGGCGGCCTCACCCCGCAGCAGGCGAAGCACCACCTCGCGCTTGCGGCTCACGCTCCAGCGTTGGCCCGGCGCCAGCGGTCCACTCGGAGCACACCCCGCCTCCGCGCCGTTGTGGCCTGTGGACAGCGCGGACGGGCTCCGCCCGCCCTCGTTGCCCACAGGCCCATCAGCCACATCATTTCGTATGATCCTGTTCATGCTGGACTTCACCATATCTGCCTCCGGTCGGACAAATCGGTGTCCAGGGAAATCGGGGGCAGCTCAGCGAGGCGTGGCGCCAAGTCGCGCCAGCGCCAAATCGCCGGCCGAATGTTCTTCTTGGCCAGGAATGGGAAATACTCGTCGTCTGTCATGAAGCGCGCCCGCTCAGTCATCCAATGCCTCCTTGCGATGTATGCGGGGCTTCAGAATGGTTTGTGTCGGATCACTTGGTGACACCAATCATCTTCATTCCGAGCGTCGGGCTGTCGATAGGCGCCCATCTGTAAGCCCGCGCCATCCTCGCCTCCGCCGCTCTCGCGACAGGGGACTCGCACAGCTCGCCTCACCTGCGAATTCCGCTTAGAATCGGAACAGCCTGAAAGCTGCCTGGGAGGAAGCAATGGACGAGACAAAGGCGGCTCATCGCAAGGAGGCGGCCGAGCCCGCGACGGCACCACCGACTGGGCCCGCCGATACGAAGCGGGCCGCCGCGGCGGCGACGGCGCACGCGAAGGAGGTCGCCGAGCCGGAGGCCCGCGTCGGGCCATCGCCGACGCCCGACTACCCGCGCTATCGCGTCGAGCCCGGGCACCGGGTCAGGCTGGCCGAGCTCGACCCTGACAAGTCCGAGCACTACCGCCGCAAGAAGGATGTGGCCGATGAGCTCGCCGAGCAGCGCGACCGCATCCGGCGCCTGCAGGAGCGCCTCTACGCCGAGCACCGGCAGAGCCTGCTGATCGTGCTGCAGGCCATGGACACCGGCGGCAAGGACGGCACGATCCGCGGCGTCTTCGCGGGGGTCAACCCGCAGGGCTGCCAGGTCTGGGCCTTCAAGGCGCCGTCGAGCCACGAGCTCGAGCAGGATTTCCTGTGGCGCTACCACGAGAAGACGCCGCCGCTGGGCATGATCACGATCTTCAACCGCTCGCACTACGAGGACGTGCTGATCGTGCGCGTCAAGAACATTGTCGGCGAGGACGTGTGGCGCCACCGCTACCACATGATCAACGAGTTCGAGCACATGCTGACGCTGAACCGGACGACGATCCTGAAGTTCTTCCTGTACATCTCGAAGGACGAGCAGAAGCGGCGCCTCCAGAGCCGGCTCGGCGATCCGAGCAAGCACTGGAAGTTCTCGAGCGCCGACATCCGCGAGCGCGCCTACTGGGACCACTACATGCGGGCCTTCGAGGACTGCTTCCACAATTGCTCGACGCCCCACGCGCCCTGGTACGTCGTGCCGGCCAACAAGAAGTGGTACCGCAACCTCGTCATCGCCCGCGCCATCGCCGACACGCTCGACGCGATGAACCCGCAATTCCCGCCAGCCGAGGCCGGGCTCGCGCAGGTGACGATACCGGATTGAGGTGGGAACGACCCTGGGCCAGCTTCAGATGATCCTCCCCCTTTGAAGTGGCCCGCCCTGAGGTAGGGCTTTGAACCGGAGGAGGACCGAGAGGGCGAGGAAGTATCAGGGGCTACGCGTGGATCGGCATCCGGTGGACCGGACGGTCAGCGCGGCGACGAAGAAGCCTTTCGCGGGTGCATGATCAAGGTGTCCGGCAACCGGCGATGAAGCAGTGGTCTCGAAGGAGATGCGCGTGATCGAAGAAGTCAGGTCCGCAAGAAGACGACCGAGCGCGTGCAAATAGTCAACGACACCGTTCGCCGGACCGAGGTGGTGGTGGAGGGTGGTCCTGAGCCGGCCGAAGCCGACCGTCTTGCTGACCACGGACCTCGCTAGAGTGGTAGGCAGGGCTTTGGCCGTCCTCGGTCGCCCGTTACGACGTGCCCTGTTACGTGGTCTGATGGCGATCAGCTTGCCTTTGGCGGCGCGGCCGCAAGGCTGCCACCGATCCGATAACGGCAGCAATCACCCCGGTCAGCAGAAAACCCCAACCGCCATCAACCCGTGGCGGATACAAGGCACACAATGTCATGCCGCTGCTGAAGCCCAACGCGAGCCCGGTAAACCAGATCTGAAATCGCCGCACGAAGCTGATCGGCGAGAGGTACTCACTCGTTGCGTTCTCCAACCGGCCCCACGACTTCGCGCTTGCGGCGCGCATGCCGTAACCACCCCTGCTGAGGGTCGGGGCATGGCAATGCAAGACAAAGGCGTGCGTCAATCCTTGCGGACTGGCCCACACCTTGCCGCCGGCGCAGCGGTCGGGCCTATCCCGGCCGCCGCTGTCGCCTTACCAGTCGGACCGTGAAGCGCGAAATGGTCGACAGCTTGCCGTCGCACTCCGCTACAAGGCCACGGTTCAGACACAGTGCGTCAGCCATTCTTATTCTGACATGAAAACGCTGGCAGCTTATTCAAACTCTCCTGCGTCTCGTCGGGCATCAGGACCTTGTTGTCGCTATTGAGCTTGGCATCACCGAACACGAGCTTGTTCCACGGTACGACCACTCTTTTGTCGTTCGTGCTGATCACGACTCCCAACTGCCCGCCCTGTACACTGCGGCGGCAGCAGCCAGAAAAAGCCGATTCCGTGACATGAGTTCCTCCTTTTTCGTAGGGAACGCTTAAGGTAGGGCGGTGTTCCACGGCCGGGTTTGCCAGAAGCGGGCACGACGTGATGCGGAGTGGTGCGAATCTCAAGCAGACCGTGATGGGGTGGACGCCTCCCCGACGGCCTTGGTGTGCCAGAGTGGCGGTGTTGGTCACCACTGAACAGGAGGCGCCCATGTCGGAGGCTAGCACGATCGGCTTGGACCTGGCGAAGCACGTCTTTCAGGCGCACGGGGCGGATGCGGCCGGCAAGGTCGTTTTGCGCAAACGGCTGCGGCGTGAGCAGGTGCGGCAGTTCTTCGCCGCTCACCCTGCATGCGTAGTGGCAATGGAAGCCTGTAGCAGCGCCCACTACTGGGCGCGCGAGCTTGCGCGGCTGGGCCACGAGGTCCGCCTGATCCCACCTGCCTACGTCAAGCCGTTCGTCTAGCGGCAGAAGAACGACGCTGCGGACGCCGAGGCGATTTGCGAGGCGGCGCAGCGGCCGACGATGCGCTTCGTGGCGGTCAAGAGCGAAGCGGCCCAAGCCAATGCGGTTGTGTTCCGGGCACGCGACCTCCTGGTCCGGCAGCGAACACAGGCGATCAACGCTCTGCGCGGGCATCTCGGGGAGTATGGCTTGGTCGCGGCGAAAGGCCCTGGTCACGTCACCAAGCTCATCGAGCACGTGGAGGATCCGGCCAGCAGTGTGCCCGAGGCCGCGCGGCTGGTTCTTCGCACGCTCATCGACTCACTGCGCTTCCTGTCGGAGAGGATTGACCTCCTCGATCGCGAGATCGCTCGTCGTGCCCGGGAGGACAGCGAGGTGAAGCGGCTGACGAGCATACCCGGAGTGGGTCCGATCACCGCCACGGCTCTGGCCGCATTGGCGCCACCCGCGAGCGCTTTCAGGAAGGGCCGTGACTTCGCCGCCTGGGTGGGGCTGACGCCCTTGCAGCACTCTACCGGCGGCAAGCAGAAGCTCGGCGCGACCTCGAAAATGGGTGAGCGAACGCTGCGACGGCTCCTGATCATCGGGGCGAGCTCGGTGGTGCGCATGGCGCTCAGGCAGGGCGTCTCAGCAGAGTCTTGGCTCGGGAGGATGCTGGCTCGCAAGCCCAGGATGCTCGTGATCGTGGCCCTTGCCAACAAGATGGCCCGCACCGCTTGGGCGCTACAGGCCAAGGGCGAGATCTATCGGACTCCCGCTGTGGCGGCCTGAAGGTCACCCACAGTCAGGAGGCGTCGGCAGCGTAGGGCGGGCGGAAGGAGGGTATGGCGCACAGTCGATGAGAGACGGGATCGGCAAGCCAGTTTTTCACACTGCGCCTTGAGCGCGTGACTGTGATTTGGTGTACTAGCTGACATTTGATCGGACAGCTGGCCTGTATGGTGTCGGATGGATCATGTCTGACCGACGTCAGGCGGCGTTGAGCATTTTTTCCCTGGCGAGCGGGAGGGTGTCAAGGAAGGTCTGCATCGGGGTCTTGCCGTAGCACCAGCGGCCCTGATGAGGGCGTTGCTCATTATAGCTGCTGACCCAGACATCGAGATCGGCCTGTAGCTGCTCGATGCTGCTGTAGATGCGCTTGCGGAAGGCGACCTGATAGAACTCGTGCAGCACCGTTTTGTGGAAGCGCTCGCAGATCCCGCTGGTTTGCGGACTCTTTGCCTTGGTCCGGCTGTGGTCGATGTCCTCGATCGCCAGGTAGAGCTCGTATTCGTGGGCCTGCGAGGTGCCGCAATACTCGGTGCCGCGATCGGTCAGCACGCGGGACAGCTTGACCCCGTGCTCGTCGAAGAACGGCACCACGCGGTCGTTCAGCAGGTCGGCGGCGGTGATCGGGGTCTTGCGGTCGTAGAGCTTGGCGAACGCCACCTTGGAGTGGGTGTCGATGCAGGTCTGCTGATAGATCCGCCCGACCCCCTTGAGCGTGCCGACATAGAAGGTGTCCTGGGCCAGGCAGTAGCCCGGACACTCGCTCTCGAACTCGCCATGCGCCTCGTTGTCCTGCCGGGCCCGCTCCAAGGCGGCGACCTGGGCTTCGGTCAGCACCAGGCCGTCCTGTGCGCTCTTGGCCTCGAGTGCCTTGAGCCGCTTCTTCATGGTCTCCAGGTCGTGGCGCTGCCAGACACAGCGCACCCCGGCCGGGGAAATCGTCAGGCCGCGCTTCTTCAGCTCCTTGGCCACCCGGACTTGGCCAAAGGCCGGCTGCTCGACGGCCAGCCCGACGACCGCCTGCTCGATGGCCGGCTCCACCCGATTGCGCAGGATTGGCTTGCGCCGGGTCATCTCCGCCAGCGCGATCTCGCCGCCCTTTTCGTAGAGCTCCTGAAAGCGGTAGAAGCTGTCGCGCGAGTATCTCATGATCTTGCAGGCCTGCGACACATTGCCGAGCTGTTTGGCCAGCTCCAGCAGGCCTACCTTGGCCCGGATTACCTTGCGTTCGTTGGTCATGGTCGGCTCCTCGGTTCTGGGCGACCGGAGCGAGACATTCCTGTCCTCCGGTCCCGGGTTGCCCGCACCAAACAAACCAGATTGTCAGATTATAGATCCGGCTGTCATTATCTTGAATCATGCCGCATAGCGCATGGACTTCTGGCGGAAGAAGCTGCGGACCCGGGCGGGCGACTTGGCCAGCCGACGCATGTGGCGGATGGCGGCCTGCTTGAGCTGCTGTTTGCTGCGCATTGGCGGCTTGCGGGTGACGTGCCGCTTGAGGTCGGCATTCAGCCCTTCATCCGGATTGAGTTCCGGACTGTGGGACGGCAGGTAGGAGACCTCGATCTGCGCCTTGTGCCGGGCGAGCCACTCACGCACCACCGCCGAACGGTGCACTGGCAGCCGGTCGAGGATCAGGAACACCTTGCGCCCGGCATCACGGATCAGGCGTTGCAGGAAGCCGATCAGCACCGGCGCCTTGATCGCGCCGTCCAGCACCTGCCAGCGCAACTCGCCTCGGTTGCTGACCGCCGAGATCAGGCCCCGCCCGATGCGGCGCTGGTTGGGCCGCACGACGGGTGTCTTGCCGGGGAGCGCGTAGGAACGACCGCGCACGTCCTCGGCGCGCAGCCCGGTCTCGTCGCCCCAGAAGATCACCCCACGCGCCCGCCGGGCCCGGGCGACAATCGCTGGATACTCCCGGCGCAGCCAATCGCGCACCGCTGCCGGTTGCTGCTCATGGGCCCGCCGCAGCGGCTTTTGCGCGGTGAAGCCCCAGCGTGCCAGGTGCGTGCCGGTGGTGCGCACCGCCAGGCGCACGCCATACTGGCGGCGGATGAGCGCACCCACCGCCCCCTCCGCAGCCATTCCATGGACTGCGTCCATGGAACCTTCGGCTGCTCCGCCCGGCTCCACAGCGCAAAGTCCAGGCCCAACTCGTCGGGCGTACGGCGGCAGATCAGCCGCTGGATCTCCCTCTCCTGTGCCGTCGTCAGCAGCTTCTGCTCGTCTGGCTTGCGCCCGCGCTTGCCGCTGACCAGCCCCGTCTCGCCCTGGGCGTCAAAACGCTTGCAGATGTCGAACACGCCGGTTTGGCTGAGCCCGACCTGGGCGGCGATTGCCGCATAGTTCGCACCGCTCTGGCGCAGGCCGATCACCTGTCGCCGTCTTTCTTCCTGGGCCGCCGGAGCCAGCTTGCGCATGTCCACGTGCTTCATGTCCGAGGACGTGGTGGCCCTCAGCTTCTATCCAAGATAATGGCAGCCGGATCTATAACTCACCACATCAGTATCACAATCGAGCGCCGGGTGCCGCGTGCGCTGGCGCTGCACCGGCGGCTCGAGGACCTGCCACTGACTGGACGAGAGAAACAGCTCTGTCTGCTGCTGGCGCATAGCCGGTCGCGCCAAGATCGTGCGGACGCGATGGGGGTGTCAACTGGCACGATCATCACCCACCAAAGGAGCATTCACGCCAAACTCGGCGTGCATAACCGCGCCGAACTGCTTGCGGCCCTGCTGCCGGGGTGAGACCGCGAGTGGGGCCGTCGTTCCATAGACGCCCTGTCGGTCCCCGTTTGAAAAGGCATCTTTTGTCCCCGATAGAAATGTCACCGGGGATTGCCGCGCGAAGGTGAAATAGCGCCCCAGGCGGGCGCGCCTCCTCATCGGCCAGCACCCTCGATGAGCCGTGTGCCCGACGGTTCGGATGATCACTCTGCCGCCGCGGCGAGAACCGCGCGCGACGGCCGCCCCTTGCTTGGTCTGCCCGGTGCCTCGAGATTGTTCGGCGGCCGTTGTCGCCGCGGGTCATGGCGCCGACGGTGCGGCTCGAAGGCGTCCTGCTGCTGCTTGATCAACGCGAGCGCGGCACCCAGGCGTTTGTTCGCCACGATCGAGCCGGGCTCGACGAGTTGGACCTTGTCGAAAACCCGAAACGGCAACGCTGACCCGTTGAACCGCACCGCGAACCGGCCATCGGGATAGTTCACCACCTCGACCTTCTTGCGTGCCAGGCCTCGCGCCAGTGGCGTGGGGTCCAGCATGAGCATCATCCGGTCATAGTGGAGCGTGAGATTGTTGGTGAGTGTGCGTTCCTCACGCCACGCCAGGATCTCGTCGAGGTCATCCTGGGGCGTCAGCTTGCGATGCAGATCCTTGGGGTTGGTGGGCGTCCGGCCGAAGCGCCCGTTGTGGGTGGCGATGAACCTGGGCAGCCACGCGTTGGCCGCCGCGATCGTCGAAATGCCGGCCAGGCGCAGCTCCTTCACAAGCCGGTCCTGCAAAGTGCCGAATGCGCGTTCGACGCGGCCCTTCGCCTGCGGACTGTTGGCACAAATGATGTCGATGTTCAGCGCGGAAAGCGCCCGACCAAACTGCGTGGTGCGATCGCCGCCGATCGCGTCCTTGCTGTTGACCCGGAAGACGCCATGCTTGTCGCTGTAAAACGCGACCGGCTTGCCATGCGTCTCCAGGTACGCGCGGGTCGCGCGGAAATAATCGAAGGCGGACTCCGACGCGACGAATTGCAGGTGCATCAGCCGGCTCGTGGCGTCGTCGACGAACGCGAGCAGCGTGCACACCTCGCCGCGATCCTCGAACCAGGCGTGCTCCGAGCCATCGATCTGCACCAGCTCACCCAGACACGCGCGCCGCCGGCGCGGCTGATGCGGGGAGGGCAGCCTGTGACGGCGATCGGTCCACAGGCCGTCCGCCATGATCCATTGCCGCAGGGTCTCGACGCCGATCCTGAGACCGTGGCGCTCGGCCAGCTTCTCGGCCGCCAGCGTCGGGCCGAAGTCGGTGTAGTGCTCCCGGACCAGGGTCAGCACCGTGCGGCGAAAGGTCCCGCCGTGTTTGCGATTGCTCGGACGGCCGCGTTTGCGAGAGGCCAGCGCCGACGGGCCGGTGGCCTCAAACGCGCGACGCAGTCGGAAGACCTGACGGCGACCCAGACACATCAACGTCGCGGCGGCACCGACGGTGAGCCGACCATCCGCGAGATCGACCATCACGCGCCGTCGGCTCAGCTCCCGATCGCTCATCTGGATCACCGTCATCGTACGCCACCCCAAACGTGCCGACGGCAGACTGATCTAGTGACAGCTCCATCGGGGACGCGGGCGACATTTCTATCGGTGATTTACACAGTCACGTCGCAGAAGCCCCAGTATGGAAACTACCCCGCATTTCTCACCGGAGTGGGTGCATCGGGGCTCCGAATCGGCGAAAGTTCTTCTGCCACAAAGCCTTGGCGCTGAGCGGAGGAGTTCCCCGATGCCGACAGAGTGTGGCCCGAGCCTGTTCGAGTTTGCACGCGTGGAAGGCCGCGCGGTGGTCGCCTCGTTCGACGGGGGGCGGCTCACCTCGGATGCCGGAGCGCTGCTGCTGGGGGCTACTGACCGGGTGATCGGGCTGACCCGGCGGCTGGCTGCCTGCTTCACCGATGCGCGCAATCCCGCCTTGGTGGAGCATGGGGTTGAAACGCTGGTGATGCAGCGAGTGGTCGGCATTGCGCTCGGCTATGAGGACCTGATCGATCACGACGAGCTGCGCCATGACCCGGTGCTGGCCACGCTGGCCGGCAAGATGGCTGCCCGGCGCCGCGACTGCGCGCCGCTGGCGGGCAAGGTCGGGTCCCAACGCGCTCGCGCGTTGGGCGCCCGTCACGCTGAACCGGCTGGAACTGAGCCGCCCGGCGCCGACGCGCCACACCCGGCTTGCCGCCGATCCGGCCGCGATCGAGGCACTGTTCGTCGATCTCTTCCTCGACGCCCACCGCACCGCGCCCGAGCAGATCATCCTCGATCTCGATGCCACTGACGATCCGCTGCACGGCCAGCAAGAAGGCCGGTTCTTCCATGGCTATTACGACTGTTGCTGCTATCTGCCGCTCTATGTGTTCTGCGGCCGGCACCTGCTGGCAGCGAAGCTGCGGCGCTCGAACATCGACGCCAGCGCCGGCGCGGTCGAGGAGGTGGCGCGCATTGTTGGCCTGATTCGTGCCCGCTGGCCGAAGGTCCGCATCCTGCTGCGCGCCGACAGCGGCTTTGCCCGCGAGGCGCTGATGGCCTGGTGCGAGAACAACCGTGTCGATTACCTGTTCGGGCTGGCGCGCAACGCCCGCCTTGGTGCCGCGACAGAGGCGGAACTCCAAGAGGCGCGCAGCGAAGCCGAGGCAACTGGCAAGCCAGCCCGGCGCTTCCGTGATTTCACCTGGCGGACGCTGCGGAGTTGGAGCCGCGCGCGACGGGTGATCGGCAAGGCCGAATGGACCGCCGGCGCGGCCAACCCGCGCCTTGTCGTCACCGCGCTCGGCGCGGACGAGGCGAACCAGCCTGGTCCGTCGGGATTAGGTACGCCTCCCGCTCCCCTCGCGGGGAGAGGCCGGGGGAAGAGACAACCCAAGGACTCCCCTACTCCTCCCCGGTTCGCCGCACCAGCACCTCGCGCTTGCCCACATGGTTGGCCGGCCCGACAATCCCTTCGCGCTCCATCTGCTCCACCAGCTTGGCGGCGCGGTTGTAGCCGATGTTGAGGTGGCGCTGGACGAAGGAGGTGCTGGCCTTGCCCTCGCGCGCGACCAGCGCGACCGCCTGCTCATAGAGGCCGCGTTCGCCGCCATCGCCCATCGCCATGCCCGGCAGGGCGCCGCCCGGATCGTCGTCCTCGGGCTCGGTGACAGCCTCGACATAGGCGGGCTCGCCCTGCTCGCGCAGGAAGTTGACCACCGCCTCCACCTCCTGGTCGGACACGAACGGACCGTGGACGCGGGTGATGCGACCGCCCCCGGCCATGTAGAGCATGTCACCCTGACCAAGGAGCTGCTCGGCCCCTTGCTCGCCCAGGATGGTGCGGCTGTCGAACTTGCTGATGACCTGGAAGCTGATCCGCGTGGGGAAGTTGGCCTTGATGGTGCCGGTGATGACATCGACCGAGGGGCGCTGCGTCGCCATGATGACGTGGATGCCGGCGGCGCGCGCCATCTGCGCCAGGCGCTGCACCGCCGCCTCGATCTCCTTGCCCGCGACCATCATCAGGTCGGCCATCTCGTCCACCACCACAACGATCAGCGGCAAGGGCTCCAGGGTCAGCGGCTGTTCCTCGAAGGTGGGGCGGCCGGTGTCGGGGTCGAAGCCGGTCTGCACGCGGCGCGTGACGACCTCGCCCTTGCTCCGCGCCTCCGCCACGCGGTCGTTGTAGCCGCCGATGTTGCGTACCCCGAGCTGGCTCATGGCGCGGTAGCGCCGCTCCATCTCGCGCACCGTCCACTTCAGCGCCGTCACCGCCTTGGCGGGCTCGGTCACGACCGGCGCCATCAGGTGCGGGATGCCCTCATAGGTGGACAGCTCCAGCATCTTCGGATCGATCAGGATCAGGCGGCACTGGTCGGGCGATAGCCGGTAGAGCAGGCTCAGGATCATCGCGTTGACGCCGACCGACTTGCCCGATCCGGTGGTGCCCGCGATCATCAGGTGCGGCATGCGTTGCAGATCGGCGACAACGGCCGTGCCGCCGATGTCCTTGCCGAGCGCGAGCGCGAGGCGACCAGGGTGGCGATGGATCTCCTCGGAGGCGAGCAGCTCGGAGAGGAACACCGTCTCGCGCTTCACGTTCGGCACCTCGATGCCGATCACATTGCGCCCCGGCACGGTGGCGATGCGCACCGCGGTCACCGACAGGCTGCGCGCCACGTCGTCGGCCAGGCCGATCACGCGGGCACTGCGGATTCCCGGCGCCGGCTCCAGCTCGTAGAGCGTGACGACCGGGCCGGGGCGGATCTCCACGATGGAGCCCTGCACGCCGTAATCGGACAGGACCGTTTCCAGCAGCTTCGCATTGGCCTCCAGCGAGTCCTTCGACGGGCCAGTGCTGGCGCGCGCCGGAGCAGGTTTCAGCAAGGACAGGGGCGGGCACCGCCAGGCGGACTCGGACGGTGAGGGGCTTGCTTGCGAAATCCGTGGCGCGGCCTGGGCTGGACGCAGGACGCGCGCGACGACATTCGGTGTCGCGGACGGGGCGGCAGGCGGGACTTGGGAATCGATGGGGCGCGACGGCTGGGCCGTTTCCTCGTCCGCTGGCGGAACGGCACGCCACGGACGCTGCTCCTCGGGCCGATCGGACCCTGCCCTTCGGCCAAGCCTGGCAAGACCCTGGAACGTCCGGGTCAGGAGCCCGCTCGCCTGGGCCAGGCGGGCAGTCACCACCGCCGCGCTCCAGCCGGTGGAGACCGAGAACCGGCATACGGCCGCGCAGCCCCGCAGCGCGGCCCGCCACTCGCCGCCGGTCAGGCCGCAGGCGAGCAGCACCAAGGTCGCCGCGAGAACCCAGCCAATCATGGTGACGAGGATCGAGCCGATGGGGCCGAGTACGCCGCTTCCAGCGGCGATCATCGCCCGTGCCAACGCCGTGCCACCCGCGCCGCCAAGCCCCGCCGAGGCCGGCCAACGCGACACCGGCAGCGCCGACAGGGCCGCGGCGAGCGCCGGCGTGCCGGCAACGATGGCCAGCAGGCGCGCGATCCGGCTGCCTACACCGCGATGCGAGGCGACCCGCCACGCCAGGCACAGCATCGCCACGCCGGGGAGCGCGCCCGCGAGGCCGAACACCTGCAACAGCAGATCCGCCACCGTCGCGCCCAAGGGACCAGCCAGGTTGTGCGCCCGGATGTCGGAGGCGGTGTCAAAGGAGGGGTCGCGCGCGTCATAGCTCACCAGGGCCACGAGCAGAACGAGCCCGCCGAACCCAAGAGCGAGACCGGCCAGCTCCGCCGTGCGGCGCTGCGCCAAGGCGCGGATGGTTGGCGAGACAAGATGGCGGTCCACACCCGGCGACGAGCGGGCGGTGCGGGCAGCAGCGGCCATGCGATTCGGACCTCCGGCGCGTCAGGGCGAATGTACGATCATAGCCGGGCAGTGTTCCCGCACGCCAGAAAACCTGCTCCCCATGCAGAACGGTGTCGAGCCCCTCGCGCTCCTTTTCGTGGCGCAATCCACGTCAGAGCGCGCTTGCCGGATCGGAGGCGGATGCCACCTTGACACTGGATTGAGCGCGTCGGGCCGCGCGGCGCGGCGGCACCCGCCGGCGGCGTGGCGGAATTGGCGGCGTGGCGCGGTGCCCGCGAGTGAGGCAGTCGAGATGGGGGAACCAGTTACGGTCGGGGTGTGCGTGGTCGGCGCGGGGCCGGTCGGGGGAACGCTGGCCTGCCGGCTCGGCGCCGCCGGCATCCCCACCGCCGTGATCGACCGCGCGGCGCTGCCGCCCATGGAACATCCCGCGTTCGACGGGCGCGCCTACGCCATCGCCGCCGGCTCCCGCCGGCTCCTGGAGACGGCCGGCCTATGGGACCGGCTGAGCGCTGGCGCCTGCCCCATCCTGGACATCCGGGTGAGCGATGGGCGACTCGGCCGTCCCGCCTCCCGATTGTCCCTGCATTTCGACCACCGCGAGGCGGGAGCGGACGCGGGTCCGTTTGGCATGATGGTGGAGGCGCGGGCGCTGCGGGTGGCGATCAACGCGCATTTCCGCGCCCTGCCCTCGCTCTCGGTCTTCGCTCCGGCCGAGGCGGTCGCGGAGCGGGCGCCGGAGGGCGCGGTGGTGCGAGTTGCCGGCGGCCCGGAGATACGCTGCCAGCTTGTCGTGGCCGCCGAGGGGCGCAACTCGCCCCTGCGCGAGGCGGCCGGCATCCCGGTGACGCAGATGCCATACGACCAGACCGGCATCGTCAGCGCCGTCGCGCACGAGCGCCCGCACCATAACGCGGCGCTGGAGCACTTCCTTCCCGCCGGCCCGTTCGCGCAACTGCCCATGGCCCCGAGTTCGGATGCCGAGACGGGCGGCACGCCCAACCTCTCCGCGATCGTCTGGACCGAGCGGGCCGAGACCGCGCGGCGGATGCTCGCGCTCGATGAGCCGGGCTTCGCGCGCGAGATCAGGCGCCGCCTCGGCGACCATTTGGGCTGGGTGCGCCCGGTCGGCCGGCGGTGGAGCTATCAGCTCTCCGCCATGCTCGCGCACCGCTACACCGACACCCGACTCGCCCTGGCGGGCGATGCCGCGCACGGCATCCACCCGATCGCGGGGCAGGGCCTCAATCTCGGCTTCCGCGACGCGATCGCCCTGTCCGACTTGCTGATCGCGGCGCACGCGGCAGGCGCCGACCTGGGCGCCCCTGCCCTGCTCGCCCGCTACCAGCGCCGCCGCCGGCCCGACAATCTCATGATGCTGGCCACGACCGACGCGCTCGACCGGCTGTTCAGCAACGACAACCGGCTGCTGCGGCTGGCCCGCGACATCGGCATCGCGGCGGTCCACCGCGCGCCGCCGCTCAAGCGGGTCTTTATGCGCCAAGCGATGGGGCTGGGGATGCTGCCAGGGCTGGGCTGACATCCTGGCCTAGGGCCTGTTGAGAATTAGGATTTCGCTACGGGGTCAGGCGTGATTTAAGCTCTGGATGGAGCGACTTGTTTTGACCGACGCGCAATGGGCGAAGATGGAGCCGCACTGCCTGGGCAAGCCGACGGACCCCGGGCGCGGCGGGAAAGACAATCGGCTGTTTGTCGAAGCGGTTCTATGGATCGTGCGGACCGGCAGTCCGTGGCGTGATCTGCCGCCCGTCTTCGGCAAGTGGAACACGGTCTTCAAACGATACCGAGACTGGGTCAAAGCCGATGTTTTCGTTCGGCTGTTCGAGGCATGCTCGGATGAGCCGGACCTCGAATACGCCATCGTCGATGCCACGATCGTCAAGGTCCACCGCCACGGACAAGGCGCAAAAGGGGGACTTAGAGCCAGGCCATCGGCCGCTCCAAGGGTGGCATGACCACCAAAATCGTCGCCCTGACCGATGCGCTGGGCAACCTGGTGCGTTTCGTCCTTCTGCCAGGCCAGCGCTTCGACACGGTGGGCGTTCCGCCGCTCATCGAGGGCGTCACATTCGGCGCGCTGATTGCGGACAAAGCCTTCGACAGCAACGCCCTTATTGCCGAGCTCGATGCGCGCGGGGCCAAGGTGGTGATCTCCCAGCATCCGCGCCGGGCGCAGCCGCTTGCGATCGACAAGGAGATGTATAAATGGCGCCACCTGATCGAGAACTTCTTCTGCAAGCTGAAAGAGTTCAAGCGGATCGCCATGCGCGCCGACAAAACCGATCAGAGCTTTGCGGCCAACCTCCATCTCGCCGCCGCCGTCATCCATTCGCGATGATTCTCAACAGGCCCTAGTGGTTTGAGTTAAAAATTCCTTGCCATGCTACCCAGACAGGGCTGTTCAACGCTTTCGAATGATGGTGAGTGAGAGCACGTTTTTGATGCCTGCGAGACCGGCGCGGTGGTGCTGTCGCGAGTTGTGTGGAAATTGGGTGTGGCGCGTCTCCGATGCAACGAGATATCAGGTTAGGCTGCCAAGTCAATGCATTGAGGAGCGAGCTTTTCGGGAAGCGTCTGCCAGCCGTCGACCTTGCGCATGGTAATCTGTCCTGAAGCAAGCAGTGCCCAAAACAACATCGCCGCGGTCTCCGCTGAGGGCAGCACGGTCTGTGTCTTGATGCGGCGCTTGAATTCCTCGTGCAGGCGCTCGATGGCATTCGTGGTTCGGGCCGACTTCCATTGGCTCTCGGGCAACCGGGTGAAGGTGAACAACCGCTCGCCCGCTTCTTCCAAGCTGTCGGCCACCGCGCGGCATTTCAGCCGCCATTTGCGAATGAACGACTTGCGGCGCGTTTCGATCTCCTTTGCCGTCCTGGCGTAGATCATGTCGTTGTAGTCGGCGGAAATCTCCTCACGCAGCGCGTCCGGCGCGTGCGCCAGGAGATTGCGGTGCTTGTGCACCGTACAGCGCTGGGTCGGCACCTCAGGCCACAGCGCAGCGAGCGCCTTCTCCAGTCCGGCGGCCCCATCGATGATCAGGAATTCGGGGTTCCGCAAACCACGCGCGATGAGATCGTCAAGTACATTGCGCCAAGCGGCTTCGCTCTCGCCCCCCATGTTGCGCACGGCCAGGAGGACCTTCTGCCCATCGCGCCGAACGCCGAGCACAACCAGGAGCGAGATGTTGGTGGCCTTGCGGTCCAGCCGCACGCGCACCACGCTGCCATCGAGGACCAGCCGGACGATGTCCTCCGCCACCAAGTCGCGCCGCGTCCAGGCCTCCCAATCGGTCTTCACCTTGCGCCACACGCGGCTGACCACGTCCTTGCCGATGGCGCCCTTGAACAGCGCCCCGAGCGCCCGCTTCACCCGCCGCGTGTTGGTGCCAGCGAGGTGGGCCGACGCAATCAGCGCCTCGACCTGTCGGGTCATCCGCGCATAGCGGGGCAGCACTGCACTCTGCCATTCCCGGCTCGTCCCATCCGAAGCCAACAGCCGAGCCCGGGGCACCGCGACCTCGATCGGGCCGAACGAGCCCAGCAGCCGCCGCGAGCGGGTGCCATTCCGGTAACCCGCCGCGGCGCCTCGCTGGTAGCGACCGCGTCCCAGGGCAGCGGTCGCCTCCTGCTCGATCATCTCCTCCAGAAAAAGCCGGACCCGCTCCCGCAGCGCGGCCTCGATCGGGTCGAACCAGGCCTCCCCAGCAAACAGCGGCGCCGCTTCCGCCGACGTGCTATTCTTCTGCATGGCGTAATCTCCCCCGGCGCGCCAACGCCGGTTACGAGTTGTTGATCCACTCGGAGATTACGCCACCCCTATTTCCACCACATCCGCGACGGCACCTCCTCGACAACATCAGGCGCTTCTGCCAGAGAACTTCCGCTGCTATGACCTGATAAGAAACTTCTAACCCAGACCACTAGCGCGCGAGGCCGCGCTGGGCATAGCGGGACTGCGCCGCCTGGACCATCATCATCTCCCCCACATTCTCGGCCGTCACCAGCCCGACCAGCCGATTATCGCTGTCGGCCACGCCGACCGCGGGCAGGCGGCGCTCCTGGAGCAGGCGCAACGCTTGGTCGAGGCTCTGGCGATGGCCGATCACCGGCACGTCCCGGTCCATCACGTCGATCACCGGCACGTCCGGCCCTTGCTCGCGCAAGGCGCGGATCATGGCGTCGCGGGTCAGCACGCCGCGCATCCGCCCCGCTCCGTCCACGACCGGGAACTCGTGCTGGGTGGTGCGGATCAGGCACTGCACCGCGTCCTCGACCCGGCTCAGTGGCGACAGGCTCTCGAATTGCGTCACCATTGCGTCCGTGACGATCATCGCGCGGGAGACCTGGCGGATCTGCGTCGCGTGCGCCTCGGCGGCGGCCCCGAGATAGACGAACAGGGCGATGAACAGGAGGATTGGGTTGCCGAACAGCCCAAGGATGCCGAGCAGGAACGCGATCCCCTGCCCGATCGAGGCCGCGATCTGGGTGGCCCGGCCATAGCCAAGGCGATAGGCGAGCAAGGCGCGCAGCACGCGCCCGCCATCCATGGGGAAGGCGGGAATGAGATTGAACAGCACCAGGAAGAAGTTGACCCAGGCAAGGCGCGAGAACAGGCTGATGGCCGGGTTCTGCACCTCGTAGCTCTCCACGGGGATGAGCCCGCCAAGCGCGAAATAGAGGACGATCCCGATGACCAGGTTCACCGCCGGCCCGGCCAGCGCGATGATCAGTTCCTGCGTCGGCTCCTCGGGAATGCGTTCGAGCCGCGCGACGCCCCCGATCGGCAGCAGCGTGATATCCGGCGTCTGCACGCCATAGTGCCGGGCGGCGAAGACGTGTCCGAACTCGTGCAGCAGCACGCACAGGAACAGCAGGACGATGAAGGCGACTCCCTGGGTCGCGGCCGGCGCCCCGCCTTGCGCGTAGTGAGCGACCCCGATCCACAGCAGGAACAGCAGGAACGTGATGTGGACCCGGATCACCGTGCCCCGCACGCTGCCAATCGGAATTGACCAGCTCATGTCCTGCGCCCCTTGAAGCACCCCTATTTAGGCGTGCCACCGCTCCATGCCCAATACTGCCGCGCAGTTTTGCGAGGAGAACCTGATGCATGAGCCGCAACCCCAAGGCTGGCGCGCGCTGCCTGCCCAGCGGGGTGTTCGAGCGCACGATCTTCGCAAGCCGCTGGCTGCTCGCGCCGTTCTATCTCGGCCTAGCGATCGGCCTTGGAGTCCTGATGATCGCGTTCGCGCAAGGGACGCCCGCGCTGCTCACGCACGCGCTGCTGGCAGACGGCAACGAGGTCATCGTCACCCTGCTGTCGCTTACCGACCTTTCGCTGTTGGCAATCTTCTGCGGATGGTCATGTTCGCCGGATACGAACCCGCGATCTCCACCATCCATGTCCCTGAGGAGTTCATGGATGTCGCGCGCGTGACGAATCGTGAACTCCCTTGGCTCGTGGGCATCGACATGGCATTCGTGGTTTCAGGTGTCCTTCTCGCCCTGACGGACCGCGTGGCGGACCGGGCGGGGCACTGACCGAGGCGTGATGTCCGGCATGCGCGACGAGGAGCACCAAAGCAGCGACTTACACGCCCGCGAGGTGCGTGCCCTCGAGGAGCTTGGCAAGCTGGTCGGGCCGGTCCGGAGCCTCTCCGCGCTGTTCCGTTTGGTCGCGATCGCGGCGGCGATCGGGTTGGCGATCGCGACCCTTGGCGATGTGGTCATGATCGTCTTCGCCGCCGCGCTGGTCGCGGTGCTGTTGCGCGGATCGGGGGAACGATTGGGGCGGGTGCTGCATGTCGGCACCGGCTGGGGCGTGCTGGCCGTGATCGTGGGTGTGATCGCGTCGCTGGTCGGGCTTGTCTGGTGGCACGGGCAAAGCTTGGCGGAGCAGTTCGCCCAGCTCCAGCAAGGCTTGGCCCAGCAGTTCGAGCATGTGCGCCAGCAGTTGCAGCAGACCGAGTGGGGGCGGCCCATCCTGCACCAGCTCCCGTTCGGGCTCGAGGCCGAGACCGGGGCCACCAGCCAGGCAGGCACGTCGGGCGGCGCGGGTCCAATTCTACGCAGCCTGGCCGGTTTGGTCGCCGGTGCCCTCTGGTCGGCGCTTGGCTTGCTCGGCACCATCGGGGTGATCCTGGTGGCGGCGCTCTATATCGCCGCCGCGCCGCAATCCTACGTCGATGGGCTGCTCGATCTGCTGTCCCCCAAGCAACGAGCGCCTACCCGCCGCGTGCTGGATCACGTCGGCCAGACATTGTGGGGATGGCTGGTGGGCCAGTTCCTCGACATGCTCGTGGTGGGCATACTCTGCGGTGCGGGCTTGGTCCTGCTCGGCATGCCGCTCACCTTCATCCTCGCGCTGATCGCCGGGCTGCTGAACTTCGTCCCCTATATCGGCGCCATCGCCGGCGCGGTCCCGGCGGTGCTGATCGCACTCTCGACCAGTGGCGAGCAGGCGCTGTTCGTGGGGCTTCTGTATCTCGGGGTCCAGACGTTCGAAGGAAACATCATGGCCCCCTTGATCCAAAAGCGCACCATCGATCTGCCGCCGGCCCTGACGATCCTTTCGCAGACCGCGTTCGGTGTGACCTTCGGTCTGTTCGGCGTCATCCTGGCCACCCCGTTCGCCGCCGCGCTGCTCGCCGCTGTTCAGCAACTCCGGGCGGAGAGAGCCGAGACTGCCGATCAAAGCCCGGAGCGCGGTTGAACCCACAGCGCGGTGCCCTACATAACTGGCACAATAACTGGCACAACAAGATCCGGGCCCCTCTGGCGGAGACGTCGGTAGCGATACCGGCCAACTCCGCGATGTCGGATCGCCGCGCGCCTCGGTGCCGTGTCGATCTGCTGCTGGGCCACTCCTTTGCGAGACGATCGGCTTCCCTGGACGCGCAACGCAGCAACCAGAGGAGCATTGTACGGTGTCGACCAACCCTGAGAATGAAGCGCTAGCCGTCCAGGTTCGCCAGCCCTATCCATGGAACCTGCTCTGGGCGGTGAACACCGCGGCGGCTGTCGTCGCGCGCGCGGATGGCCGTGTTCATCCCGCCGAACGCCTGACGCTCAACTCGTACCTGAAGCGCTCTGAGATCAAGGGCCTGGAGTCTCCGCTGGCACACGGCCTGTTCGAGAAATGCCTGCGTGAGCTTGAGCGTGACCCCGCGAGCGAACGAAGCGTAATAGCTGGCGTCCTGGCGGGCTTCGATGGAACGCCCTGGACCTGGATCATCCTACGCGCGGCGGAGCAGGTCGCGGCGGCCGACGGCGCGGTGCACCAAACGGAGGCGCGGGCGATTGATACCATCCGCACCGTTCTCAATCTGCCGCCCGGCGTCCCCGAGCGTCATGCGGCCTGCGTGCTGTGGTCTGGCCGAACATGAGCACCGATCATCCGAACCACCTGCAACGACTGGCGGCGCGGCTGCCTGGGCCGATTCGTTCGGCCCTGGCGTGGGTGCTGCGACCGGAAGCGAAGTGGCTGCGGGTTCCGCTCGGCCTCGTTCTGATTCCTAGTGGATTTCTCGGTTTCCTGCCGATCCTGGGATTTTGGATGGCTCCGCTTGGCCTGCTGCTGCTCGCGGAAGATTTCCCACGGGTGCGGCGCTTCACGGTCCGTGCGCTCGATGCATTCGAGAGCTGGTGGAAGCCGCGCCGCACGCCAATAGAAGGAAAACGAGAGACACATGACAGCCTACACCCTGACCCTTGGGATGTCAGCCAAACTGACCGGCTGAGCAGGAACCACTGACACGATGGACTGGCTTTCGGACCCGCAGATCTGGGCGAGTCTCCTGACGCTGACCGCGTTGGAGATCGTGCTCGGCATCGACAACCTGATCTTCGTCTCCATCCTCGCCGCCCGTCTCCCGCCCGAACGCCAGCCGATCGCCCGACAGACCGGCCTGTTTCTCGCGCTGGGCCTGCGCCTCGGCCTGCTCGCGGCGATCGCCTGGATCATGGGGCTGACAGAGCCGGTGCTCACCGTCGCTGGCTGGGCATTCTCCTGGCGCGACCTCATCCTGATCGGCGGCGGCCTGTTTCTGGTGTACAAGGGCACGGGCGAAATCCACGAACGGATCGAGGGCGGCGGGGAGCATGAGGGCGCGCGGGCCGCGCGCGCGAGCCTGATCGGCACGATCGCGCAGATCGCCCTGCTCGACATCGTGTTCTCGCTGGACAGCGTCATCACGGCGGTTGGCATGGCGAACCAGCTTCCGGTCATGATGGCGGCGGTCGTCATCGCGGTCGGTGTCATGATGCTCGCCGCCGCACCCGTCTCGGGCTTCGTCAACCGGCATCCGACGGTGAAGATGCTGGCCCTGTCGTTCCTGTTGCTGATCGGCATGACGCTGATCGCGGACGGCTTCGGCGTGCATGTCCCCAAGGGCTACATCTACGCGGCGATCGGCTTTTCGATGCTTGTCGAACTGCTCAATCAGCTCGCCGGACGCAACCGGCGGCGCAGGATGGGCGACCCGCTTGGCCAGCGTCGCCAAAGCCGGTGATGCCCAGGCGCCCTCCCCTGCTGGTCGTGAACGCGCACAGCCCGGTCCGCGCGAGCGCCGCGAGGTCGCCTTTTGGACAGCTTTGCCGATCGCGCTCATCGGGTTCAGCCGCGTCTCTCTCGGCGTGCATTTCGCGACCGACGTGCTTGGCGGCTTTCTGATCGGTGGCTTTTGACTCCTGCTCGGTGTCGCGCTGGCCGAGAGGACGGACGCACGGCGGTTCACAAGGGAACCGCCAGCCGGAGCCAGGTGACGCTCTTGTGACGCCGGTCAGCGTTTCAGGCTTCCGTCATGCGCTCTATAGCGTCCAGCCCAACTGCCCGCTGCGGGGCTGGCCCAGGCGCGCAGCCAATGCCGGTCGATAAGGGGGAACGCCAATGACGCACGACTTGCGCCCGCGCAAAGGGCGCGGACTGGATTGGCTTGCTTTGGGCGGAGGCGCCATGCTCGGCGTGTTCGGGGCGGTGTCACCCGCTGCCGCCCAGACCTCTACCAGCGGAAGCGGCTGCTCGATGGCGGCCCTGTCCGGGGTGGTTCCAGGAGCAACGATTATCTCCGCGACCAGCGTGGCGGCGTCCTCCCCGACCCCGGCGTATTGCGACGTGATCGGCACGCTCGACACCAGCGATGAGAAGGCCCCGGTCGGCTCGGCCGGCTTCGAGCTGCGCCTGCCGGACAACTGGAACGGCAAGTTCCTGTTCTTCGGTGTCGGCGGCCTGGCCGGCAGCACCTACGCCGATCTCTCCGCCAATCCGGTTGATACTGCGGAGGCGCTGCCGAAGGGCTACGCGACCGTCATCACCGATACCGGCCACTTGGCTGGAAACACAGATGCAAGCTGGGCCCTGGTCGCGCCCGGCAAGCCGGATCAGCCGAAGGTCGCCGACTACTATTACCGCGCCACTCATGAGGTGACGGTCGCCGGCAAGCAGATCGTGGAAGCCTATTACGGCAACCCGGTCGGCCAATCCTATTTCGACGGCTGTTCGAATGGCGGGCGCCAGGCGATGATCGAGGCGGCGCGCTACCCGGAGGACTATGACGGCATCATCGCCGGCGCTCCGTTCCAGGACATCCGCAGCGTGCTCGGCGGCCTCAAGGACGCGAAGGCGCTGTTCGCGACGCCGTCGAGCTATCTCCCGGCGAGCCTGCTGCCGACGATCGACGCGGCCGTGTACGCGGCGTGCGACGCGCTGGACGGGGTCACGGACGGGCTGATCCAGAATCCGGCGGCCTGCACGTTCAAGCCCTCCGACCTGGTCTGCGCCGCAGGCCAGACAGGCAATTGCCTAACACAGGACCAGGCCAACTTCCTGACCACCTATATCAGCTCGGTGCGCGACGAGGCCGGCGAGCTGGTCTATCCCGGCTTCTCGATCACCGATCTCGCCAATGGCGGGCTGGATGCCTGGACGGTCGGCACCACGCCGCCGACCGCGCCCGGTACCGCCGAGCCTTGGGGCAACAACGGCTTCGCCCCGGCCCCGTACGGCTTCCAGTTCGTGGACCACATCATCAAGTACCTGGTCACGTACGACCCAACCTATGACATCTTCACTTACCCGATCGGCATCGACGGTGTGGTGACGCCGGAGGGTCTGGCGCTGTTCGACGCGCGCACGGCGGCCGGGAGCGCCGCCGCGCCCGAGGACTTCCAGACATTTATCAGCGACGGACGCAAGCTGCTCTGGTATCACGGGTACAGCGACCCGGCCCTGCCGCCGTTCCGCTCCGTACTGCTCTACGAGCAACTCGCCGCTCTGGCACAAGGCTCATACGCGGGATTGCAGGACAACATCCGCCTGTTCATGGTCCCTGACATGCAGCACTGCGGCGGCGGCCCTGGCCCGAACGTGTTCGACACGCTGAGCGCGCTGGACGCCTGGGTCACGCAAGGCCAGGCGCCGGACGGCATCGTGGCGGCACACTATCAAAACAACGACCCGACGAAGCCTGTCACCCGCACCATGCCGCTCTGCCAGTTCCCCGAGCAGGCCACGTACAACGGCACCGGCGACGTGAACCAGGCCTCGAGCTGGAGTTGCACGCAGAACAGCAAGCTTCTGGACGTTGGTCCGGATGGCGAGCAGGCGGGGCTCACCCCTAGCGGCGGGTAAGAGGCACGCCTCACTCCACGGCTGGCGGGAGCAGCAGCCCCGCTGGCCAGGGAGCGTTGGGGCCGGGATCCAGTCCCAGCGTGTCAACGAGATTGCGCCTGACCATGGTGCCGTAACCGCCGACTGCGGCGCGCACCTCCGATTGCCACTCCTGACGCAGGCCGGGAAGGGGCGTATGGATGGGGAGCGCCGCCCCACCCCACCTCCCGTGCCCGCCCCACGGGTCGGCGCGTCGTCCAGAATGAGTGCGTTCATGATCCAAGCCACCAGCGCCGACCAGCGCCCGTCCGAGACGCCCGTGGTGACGATCAGGGGCGAGAGGGCCAGCGGTTCACGAAGCAAGCGGCTCCTCAGCCGGTTGACGCCGCCGGTGCGACGCATCGCCGCGAGCTGCGTCGCCTCTCCGACAACGGCTTGGCAACGCTGGACGTTGTAGGCGTCCAGCATCTCCACATCTTCCTGGAAGCTGAGCCGCGCGAACGTCAGGTGGTCGCGCTGGGCGACAGCCTCCAGCGCGCGCTGCGCCTCGCTGCCAATCAGCAGACAGATTGAGCGGCCTTCGAGGTCGCGAATGTCGCGCACCGACGCGAATTCTGGCACCATCAGGGCGATCCGTTCGATGAAGACGGTTGGCCCCGGCAGGATGAAGGCAGCGAGCTGCTGATCGGCGATCGCGTCGCCGGTCAGGAATGATATGTCGTCCTCGCCCCGACGCACGGCGTCGAAGTCGTGGTCCGAACCGTAGATGCGGAAGTTGACATGCCCGCCCGGTCCCAGCGCCGCGACGCCAACCGCCCGGCACAGATCGACCGCGAGCCCGACGATGCGCCCGTCGGGCATGGGCGTAGCAAGTCCGGGCCGTTCCTCCGCGCCACAGCGCACGGCGCTGGCCGCGCGCACGCGGTCAAGCACCGCGTCGGCGGCGTGGGCGGCCGATGCGCCAGACGCGAGCGCCGCCACTGCCAGCAGCGGCGCCCAGGCCCATCGCATCACGGCGCGCCGGCGTTGTACTTTGGCAAGGTCGAGGGTAGCGTGTTGAAGCCCGCCGGCACGGTGGTCGTGATGTTCTGTCGCTGATCTTCCGGCTTCACGCCGATCGCGATGCAGCCCTTGCCACCGTAATGCGGCAGCTTCGCAATGACCGCGTCCGGTATCATCGCGTAGTCGCCCGGCAAGGGCGGCAGGTCGCCGGTCAGGCGGCGCGGCTCGAAGGCGGAGAGCAGGTCGTCGGTGATCGGCGTGTTGATGTCGCGCGGGCCGAGATAGTGCTGCACAAAGCCGCCTGGCCCGTTGAATCGCGGATCGGCGCCGGCCAGCAAAGCCTGCTTCTCGTCCGGCAAGGTGGCGAGCGGTGGCAAGTCGAACAGCGCCTCGATTGTCTCGATGACGGCGTTGTGGTCGCCCTCGGCGTGCGAGACCACATGCGCGCGCGCATAGGGCGAGATGACGATCATCGGGATGCGGATGCCGCGCGCCAGCGGCAGCCCATCGGGGCCGTAGGATAGGATGCGCGGCGGCACGTGGTCGTAGAAGCCGTCCAATTCGTCATAGGTGATGACGATCATGCTCTGCGCCCACAGCGCCGGACGGCTCGCCACCGCGTTGATGACGCGCGCCGCCATCAACTCGCTGATCTGGCGGTCGCTGTAGGATGGATGGTCGTCGTTGCCGTCCTTGGCCGCGTCGATGGCGGCGAGGTCCGGTTGCGTCAGCCCCGTGGGGCTCGGAAAGTTCGGGTTCTGGATCGGCGGTTTCTGCCCAGCGATGTTGCCGAAGCCGCCGCGGATGTAGAACACGCCGCGTTCCGGGAGGTGGCCGCCGTCGAGATCGGCGAAGAAGTCGCCGAGGCCGCGCAGGCTGCGCTGCTCGCTCGGGTTGTCGGCGAGGTAGCCAAAATACTGTGGCGCGTTGTGGTGGCTGACATAGTCGTTGTGCGTGGCGACTCCCGGTGGATCAGTTGGCTCGTGGTCATAGCCCTCCTGGTACCAGCGCCATGGGACAGGACGCCCGTTCTGCGAGGCGATGAAGGGAATGTCCTGATGCACATCCGCAAGCTCGGCGTCGGGCGCGCGATCCTGCGCCATCGCCGCGTTCACCTCGCGCCCCGCGAAGGTCAGCGGCAGCGTGGCAAAGGTCAGGTTGGAGGCAACGTTGGTGTTGGTGTAGCTCTCCCGTGGCCCGCCGCGCGGCTCCTGATCGTTCGAGGTGTCGAACTGCGAGCCCCAGAACGGCTGCGGGTCGTTCACCAGCGGCGGCCCCTGCGTGGTCCCGGAGGCGTCTTTCACCTGCTCCGCCGTCCCGCGAGGGCCGTGCTTGACCCATTGCGTCTCGCCCGACTGGCCGGCGATCATCGCCACGGCGTTCGGCGTCGATGGCGTGTCCTCGGTGGCGAAAATGTTGTCGAACAGCACGAAGCGATTGGCGTAGTTCCAGAAGAACGGGATGGTGTCGCAGTCGATGTAGCTCATCACCAGCCGGGCGAACTGCGTGCCCATCGCCGCGTGATCCGCCCCGTTCCTGGGGGCAAATCGGCCGTACTCGTCGGCGGCGAAGCCGTCCATCACGGGCACGTTGTTCACGACATGCAGCTTCTTGGCCAGCCCGGCATGGCTGTGATCGACACTATCGACGAAGGTCGCGTTCTGCTCCGGGCCGATCCGGAAAGGCGTGACCGTCACCTGCTTGCCACTGGTATCGGTATAGGTCTGCGTGAAGCCGGGCGTGTGCGCGGCGTCGCGCGGCGCGGCGCTGTCGGAGTAGAGCCCGTTCGCGCCGGGGAAGGTGCCGAACTCGTTGTCGAAGGAGTGGTTCTCGTTGAAGATGACGAAGACGTATTTCACTTTCGCGCGTAGCGCGTTGATCAGCTCCTGGCGCGGGAGCGCCGGGCCGCTTGCCGGGTCGCTGACATAGGGCGCGACCGCCGGTGACGGATCGGGCTGGGGCGTGATCATGGGGCGGCTAGCGTCCTCTGCCCAGACTCGCCCCGCGCCCGCCAGCAGGGCGCCCGCGACAACCGTACCGAGTAGACGCGTCGATCTCATACGCTCCCCCTCCGTCTCAGATGAGCGGCGCCATGTGAGGCGGAACGTTCGTCTTGGGAAAGTGACCTTTCGGTGACGCGAACATCTGGCCGAGGCTCAGGCCCGCCGCCGCGCCTTTCCCGCCGCCGCCTGAAGCAGCGGCGCCAGGAAGCGGCCGGTGTGGCTTTCGGGATTGGCGGCGATGTCCTCCGGCGTGCCCTCCGCGACGACGCGCCCGCCCCCCTCGCCGCCCTCCGGCCCGAGATCCAGGATCCAGTCAGCGGTCTTGAGCACTTCCAGGTTATGCTCGATCACCACCACCGTGTTGCCCTGGTCCACCAAAGCGTGCAGCACGTCCAGCAGCTTGCGCACGTCCCCGAAGTGCAGGCCCGTCGTCGGCTCATCGAGGACGTACAGCGTCCGCCCGGTCGCGCGGCGGGCCAGTTCCTTGGAGAGCTTGATGCGCTGCGCCTCGCCGCCCGAGAGCGTGGTGGCCTGCTGGCCAAGGCTGATGTAACCGAGGCCGACTTGCTGGAGAATGCGCAACCGGTCGTGGATGCGGGTCTGGCCGCTGAAATACCCCACCGCCTCGTCCACCGTCATCGCCAGCACGTCGGCGATCGACTTGTCGCGGTACTTGATCTCCAAGGTCTCGCGATTGTAGCGCCGTCCCTTGCAGATATCGCACGTCACATAGACGTCGGGCAGGAAGTGCATCTCGATCTTCAGCACCCCGTCGCCCTGGCACGCCTCGCAGCGCCCGCCCTTGACGTTGAAGCTGAAACGGCCTGGCTTGTAGCCGCGCGCGCGGCTCTCGGGAAGTTCGGCGAACCAGTCGCGAATCGGCGCGAACAGGTCGGTGTAGGTGGCGGGGTTGGAACGCGGGCGTGCGGCCGATCGGGGACTGGTCGATGTCGATGATCTTGTCGAGCAGCTCCAGCCCCTCGATCCGGTCATGCGGCGCGGGAACCTCGCCCGAGCCCATCAGCCGACGCGAGGCGGCGCGATACAGCGTGTCGAGCACCAGGGTCGACTTGCCCCCGCCGGAGACGCCGCTCACGCAGGTGAGGACGCCGAGCGGAAAGCCGGCGGTCACGCCCTTGAGGTTGTTGCCCCGCGCGCCGACCACGCGCAGCGTCCGATCCGGCTGCACCGGGCGGCGCCGCGTCGGCACCGGGATCTGCCGCCGGCCCGAGAGATAATCCCCGGTGAGCGAGCGCGGGTTGGCGGCGACCTCCGCCGGCGTGCCCTCGGCCACCACCCGCCCGCCATCCCGGCCAGCCGCCGGCCCCATGTCGATCAGGTGGTCGGCGGCGCGGATCGCGTCCTCGTCGTGCTCGACCACCAGCACCGTATTGCCCAGGTCGCGCAGCCGGCGCAGCGTGCCGAGCAGGCGCTCGTTGTCGCGCTGATGGAGCCCGATCGAGGGCTCGTCGAGCACATAGAGAACACCGGTGAGGCCCGAGCCGATCTGGCTCGCCAGGCGGATGCGCTGGCTCTCCCCGCCGGAGAGCGTCGCCGAGCCGCGCGCCAGGGTGAGGTAGCTCAGTCCGACATCGTTCAGGAAGCGCAGCCGGTCCACGATCTCGCGCAGGATGCGGCGCGCGATCTCGGCTCGCTGCGGGGTGAGCGTCGGCATCACGCCCTCGAACCAGGGCAGGGCGGCGCTGATCGACAGGTCGGAGGCCTGGGCGATGTTGCTGCCCGCGACCCGCACCGCCAGCGCCTCGGGCTTGAGGCGGGCGCCGTTGCAGGCCTCGCACGGCCGCTCCGCGCGATAGCGCGCCAGCTCCTCGCGCACCCAGACGCTGTCGGTCTCCACGTAGCGGCGCTCCAGGTTGCGGATCACGCCCTCGAACGGCTTGGTGACGGTGTAGGCGCGCACGCTGTCCTTGTAGGTGAAGGCGACCGGCTCCTCGGTGCCGAACAGGATCGCCTTGCGCACCACCTTCGGCAGCTCGCCCCAGGGCGTGCGCGTCGTGACCTTGAAGTGGCGGGCGAGGCTTTGCAGCGTCTGGTCGTAATAGGGCGTCTGCGCGCCGGACCACGGCGCGATGGCCCCGTCGGCGAGCGGGGCGCGGTCGTCCGGCACGACGAGGGCCGGGTCGAAGAAGCCCTGGGTGCCGAGGCCGTCGCAGGTCGGGCAGGCGCCGTGCGGGCTGTTGAAGCTGAACAGGCGCGGCTCGATCTCCTCGATGGTGAAGCCGCTGACTGGGCAGGCGAAGCGGGAGGAGAACACGGTGCGCTCGCCGGTGTCGGCGTTCTCGGCATAGGCGATGCCGTCGGAGAGGCCGAGCGCGGTCTCGAAGCTGTCGGCGAGGCGGGACTCCAAACCGGGGCGGACCACGACGCGGTCCACCACCGCCTCGATCTCGTGCTTGGTCTTGCGGTTGAGCGACGGCACCTCGGCGATCTCGTACAGCGTGCCGTCCACCTTCACCCGCGTGAAGCCGCGCCGTTGCAGCTCGGCCAGCTCCTTGCGGTACTCGCCCTTGCGATCGCGCACCACGGGGGCGAGCAGCAGCAGGCGCGTGCCCTCCGCCATCGCCATCACCCGGTCCACCATCTGGCTCACCGTCTGCGCCTCGATCGGCAGGCCGGTGACCGGGGAATAGGGCACGCCCGCCCGCGCCCAGAGCAGGCGCATGTAGTCGTGGATCTCCGTCACCGTGCCGACGGTCGAGCGCGGGTTGCGGCTGGTGGTCTTCTGGTCGATGGAGATCGCGGGCGACAGCCCCTCGATGCTGTCCACGTCCGGCTTGCCCGCGAGCTCCAGGAACTGGCGCGCGTAGGCCGACAGGCTTTCGACGTAGCGCCGCTGGCCCTCGGCGTAGATCGTGTCGAAGGCGAGCGAGGACTTGCCCGAGCCGGACAGGCCGGTGATGACGGTCAGGCGGTCGCGCGGGATCGCGACATCCACATCCTTCAAATTGTGCTCGCGCGCGCCGCGGACGTGGATGAAGTGGCCTTCCATGCGGGCGCCGTGTCCGATCGAAGTTGTTCTTGGGATGTTCGCGGGTTATATGGCGACTGGCCGCGCCGTGGGAAGGGGATTCGTCGGGCGCGACGCGGGCGCTAGGGGTATGTTAACCGCTCCTGGTGGGGAATGGCACGGATTCGAGCGGAGCGGGGATAGCATGGCTGGCAGCGTGAACAAGGTCATCCTGATCGGCAACCTGGGGAAGGACCCCGAGGTGCGCAGCACGCAGGATGGCACCAAGATCGTCAACCTCACCCTGGCCACCAGCGAGACCTGGAACGACCGCGCCTCGGGCGAGCGCAAGGAGCGGACCGAGTGGCACCGGGTCGTGATCTTCAACGACCGGATCGCCGACATCGCCGAGCGGTTCCTGCGCAAGGGCCGCAAGGTCTATGTCGAGGGCTCGCTCCAGACCCGGAAGTGGACCGACCAGTCGGGGCAGGAGAAGTACACGACCGAGGTGGTGATCGGCCGCTTCAAGGGCGAGCTGACCTTGCTCGACAGCAATCGCGGCGAGGAGGGCGGGATGGGCGAGGGCGGCGGAGGCGGCGGCTTCCGCGACCGCGCCCCGGCGGCCAAGCCGGCGTCCGGCGGGCGGGGCGGCCCGTCGTGGGAGGCGCCGAAGGGCGGGGATCTGGATGACGAGATTCCATTCTGACGAGGAATCATCCTCTTTTGTAAAGCGGAACTCGGCAAGGGCCGCAGGCGGAATACCATCCGTTGAGATCCCAGGACAACGGACGAGATGCCCATGGAGCAGAACCCTGCATATATCAGTAGCGTGATTCCGACGCTCGTCTTCCTGACCGTGTGGTTTGCGATTGGCCTGACAGTGTTCGGCCTGCTGCATTGGACGTTCGGGGCCAAGAAACAACCATTCTGGCGCCGCGACATGAAGGCGGACCTGGCGTACTGGTTTTTGGGTCCCCTCGTTTACGGCTACGTCGCGTTTGTGGCGCGCACCTACGCCGTCGGCTACGCCCACCTTGATCGGATTGCGTCGGCCGCCACAAATTCTCTGGCCAACAGACCTATTCTAATCCAGGTCGTCATTATCTTGCTCCTCACGGACCTGGTCCAATACTGGGGACATCGGCTATTCCATCGAAACCCTCTCTGGCATTTCCATTGTGTCCATCATGCTCCGACGCAAGTCGATTGGTTAACCTCGGTGCGGGTTCATCCCGTCAATTTCATTCTCTATTCCACCCTGATCAATCTGCTGATCAGCCTTCTTGGATTTAGCCCTAAGGCATTCTTTGCCCTCGTGCCATTCAACATACTGTTCGGCCTTCTGGCGCATGCGAACCTGAATTGGACATTTGGTCCGTTCCGCTACTTTCTCGTGAGCCCGGTTTTTCACCAGTGGCACCATACCTCCCCTGAGCAGGGGGGAAACAAGAACTTCGCTCCCACCTTTCCATTTCTCGATCTTGCGTTTGGCACGTTTTACATGCCGAAAGCCCAACTACCGTCCGCTTTCGGCATCGCCGATAGCCATGTGCCCAACCACCTGTTGGGGCAGTTATCCTATCCATTCAGGCGGCTGATGCGCACGCTCTAAATTGGACTTTGCACGTTAGAGCATGATTGCTTTAGGTTGACCCATATCCAGCGTTGGCGAGGTAGTGGGCGCATTCCTCAACGGTGAAACCACCGAGGATTAGTCCGATGGATTTGATGACCGCTTCAACGGTGCGGGCATTGAACTTGCGCAGGAGGGTCTTGAGCTTGGCGAAGACGTGCTCGATTGGGTTCAAGTCCGGGCTGTAGGGCGGCCGATAGAAGAGCTGTCAGGTCGCGGAACATTGTTGGGATCCGGTCGGTCGGGCCATTATAGATTACGGCTACCGCTTCGAGCGCCTCCGGGCCTCGGCGCCTGGAGGGAGGTGAGCCATGCTGCAGATCCACCCGAACGCCCGCACGACCCCGGTGACCCGCGCCGAGATCGCCCACTCCGGGGAGCCTACGGGCGTGCTGGCCCAGCGCTATGGCGTCAGCACCGAGACCGTTCGCAAGTGGCGTAAGCGCGGCACCGAGGACTGCCTGGACCATTCGGCGCGGCCGCACAAGCTGCCGTGGAAGGCCACGGAAGAAGAGCGTGCCGTGGTCTGCGCCCTGCGCCGGGCGACCAACTTCGCCCTCGACGACCTCACCTTCGTCGTCACCCACTTCCTGCCGCACCTCAACCGCGACAGTGTCTGGCGCATCCTCCGCGCCGCGGGGATCAGCCGACGACCACCGCCGCCCTCGGACCGGCCAAGCGCGGCCAAGGTCAGTTCAAGGAGTACGACCTCGGCTTCATCCACATCGACATCAAGCACTTGCCGAAGCTCCAGACCGCCGATGGCGAGCGGCGCAAGCGCTACCTCTTCGTCGCCATCGATCGGCGCTCGCGCTCCGTCCACCTCGCCGTCAAGGATGACGAGACCACCCAGAGCGCCAGCGCCTTCCTCCGGGAGGCCGCGGCCGCTTTTCCCTTCCGCCTTACCCAGGTGCTGACCGACAACGGCAGCTGCTTCACCGCAGCCTTCGCCAAGGTCTGCGCCGCGCTTGGCGCCGAGTACCGCCACACCAAGCCCTATTCTCCGCCGACCAACGGTCTGGTGGAGCGCTTCAACGGCCGGGTCGGCAGCGAGGTGCTGCGCATCACCCTCCACTCCCACCGCGGCCTCGAGCAGCTGCTGCGCGGCTTCAATGCCGCCTACAACGCCCGCCGCCAACGCGTGCTCGACGGCAAGACCCCCGATCAGGTCGTCGCCGAACGCCTCAAAGCTCGTCGCAAACTGGCCCATGCGAAGCCACATGGCCGAGCAGGACCCGAGGACATCGCCAGGGCGCGCCTCATCGCTGAAGCTGCCAAGGAGGTCTCACAACCAGACACCTTCGGCCAGGAGAGGGGTTGTTTGGGGCGGATATTTTTCCCCCGCTCCGGCACGGCCGGCTCTTGCGGGCTTTGATTGGTGCGGGCGGGGCGTGGTGCGGCCGGCGCGGTCAGGCGTCCGTCGCGCGCGGCTTGCCACCAGCAGAAGCTGAAGGCCGCACAGACAAGCGCCCAGTGCCGGCGATGGCGGTATCGCCGCGGACCTGGAAGTCCGCCCAGCCGAGCTCGCCCTTGACGTATTTGTAGCCCTGCTCGGTCCAGTTGCGCCACGCATGGAGCTGGGTGATCTCTTCGCGCGAGCTACCCTTGAGGTTGGAGGACAAATACCAGGTCGTCTGCGATGGCAGACCACGCCGGTCGGTGGTGGCGCAGAGGGCACGAACGGTCTTGCGCGGGCCGAAGCGTAGGAACGCCAGTTCCGCCACCCACCAGCTCTCACGGTGTCCATCATGGAACCGCCGCCTGATCCGCTGCCACGCGGCACGCGGCAGATCGCTGACCGCCTCCGCGAAGGAATGGGCCTCCTCGGCCTGGGCCCACCCTTGGCTGC
Organism: uncultured Pseudomonadota bacterium; assembly: GCA_963818725.1. Taxonomy (GTDB): domain Bacteria; phylum Pseudomonadota; class Alphaproteobacteria; order Acetobacterales; family Acetobacteraceae; genus DATFDN01. Next base: position 259,799 of record CAWFTU010000004.1, read on the forward strand.
AGGTGCCGCGATGGGCCAGGACATAGGGGATTTGCGCTGCGTGAGCCGCCCCTCGAGCTCCGGGTTGTCCCCGTAGAAGCAATCAGCAACGACGGCGCGGAAGGGGATGCCGGCCGCGCGCGCCTGCTCGATGAGCGCGACAGCGATCTGCGGCTTGGTGCGAAAGCGACGGATCATTCGTGCCGCCGCGGAAACGCGACGCCGGCGTGTAGGGCGCGAAGTGCAGCGGATAGTGCACCCGCCCATCGGTCCAAAGGGTGGTGACCGCGACGATGCCGTTGTCGATCTTGCCGAGCGAGCCGAGACACTGCCGGCCGACGTGTTCGATGGCCGTGCCGCCCTTCTTATCGCCAGTGTCATCCAGCACGAGCACGCCGCCTGAATGGGCCACAGTGGCCGCCTCGTTCTGCAGCAGCGCAAGATGCCGCGCGTTGAGCGCCTCTGCGCTCCAGTCGGCCTCCGAGAGAAAGTATTGCAGGCGTTGGACCTCGGGGCTCTGCGCCTGCACCACCGGTTCCGCGCCGGCAAGAGCCGTGAGCGTCTTGTTGCGATCGCGCGGGGCGAGCAGTCCGCTCAGGTAGTGCAACTGCTCAACCCACCCCGCTTCGCGCAATGCATTGATATAGAATGATTTTCAGCAGTCTCAGAAAACGGGATAAATTTGGGCAGTTGAAGTAAAATCCGCGGCGATACCAGATACTTATTTATATCGTAATATCGCAGCCTTGGCCGTTACATGCGTCGGATTCTATACTGCCGTTACGCCCAAATCGCCTCGCCCAGAAAGCGTTGCTTATCAACGATTTGCGGAGGAGAGGGGTGGGTTGAGCAGTTACCAGGTAGTGACGAAAGCTGCGGCGCTGGCCGAGCGAACCGAAGAGCGAGTCAAACTGTGCCGCGAACGCCTCCAGCGGCCCCGAGGCAGGCGGACAAGGCTGACGGGCAGACATCGTGTCTGGTTGTGAGACCTCCTTGGCAGCTTCAGCGATGAGGCGCGCCTGGCGATGTCCTCGGGTCTGCTCGGCCATGTGGCTTCGCATGGGCGAGTTTGCGACGAGCTTTGAGGCGTTCGGCGACGACCTGATCGGGGGTCTTGCCGTCGAGCACGCGTTGGCGGCGGGCGTTGTAGGCGGCATTGAAGCCGCGCAGCAGCTGCTCGAGGCCGCGGTGGGAGTGGAGGGTGATGCGCAGCACCTCGCTGCCGACCCGGCCGTTGAAGCGCTCCACCAGACCGTTGGTCGGCGGAGAATAGGGCTTGGTGTGGCGGTACTCGGCGCCAAGCGCGGCGCAGACCTTGGCGAAGGCTGCGGTGAAGCAGCTGCCGTTGTCGGTCAGCACGTGGGTAAGGCGGAAGGGAAAAGCGGCCGCGGCCTCCCGGAGGAAGGCGCTGGCGCTCTGGGTGGTCTCGTCATCCTTGACGGCGAGGTGGACGGAGCGCGAGCGCCGATCGATGGCGACGAAGAGGTAGCGCTTGCGCCGCTCGCCATCGGCGGTCTGGAGCTTCGGCAAGTGCTTGATGTCGATGTGGATGAAGCCGAGGTTGTACTCCTTGAACTGACCTTGGCCGCGCTTGGGCCGGTCCGAGGGCGGCGGTGGTCGTCGGCTGATCCCCGGCGGCGCGGAGGATGCGCCAGACACTGTCGCGGTTGAGGTGCGGCAGGAAGTGGGTGACGACGAAGGTGAGGTCGTCGAGGGCGAAGTTGGTCGCCCGGCGCAGGGCGCAGACCACGGCACGCTCTTCTTCCGTGGCCTTCCACGGCAGCTTGTGCGGCCGCGCCGAATGGTCCAGGCAGTCCTCGGTGCCGCGCTTACGCCACTTGCGAACGGTCTCGGTGCTGACGCCATAGCGCTGGGCCAGCACGCCCGTAGGCTCCCCGGAGTGGGCGATCTCGGCGCGGGTCACCGGGGTCGTGCGGGCGTTCGGGTGGATCTGCAGCATGGCTCACCTCCCTCCAGGCGCCGAGGCCCGGAGGCGCTCGAAGCGGTAGCCGTAATCTATAATGGTGCTTTAGCTTGAACTTAATCTGACAGGCAGTGTTGGTTTTCGGAAGCGGGAGCCGAGGGCGGGGCGCGGTTCTCACCCCTGGGCTGGGACCGCGCCCCGCCCTCGGCGGGACGGAGACCAGGACATGACCCAAGCGCAGAAGATCATCCGGGCGAAAGTGGGCTTGCTGGAGCTGGCCAAGCAGCTCGGCAATGTCAGCCAGGCCTGCAAAATGATGGGCGGAGCTGCCCAAGGTTCCGCGCGCGCAGCGCGTGGAATGGCAGCGGAGGGTACTCACGCGACAGCTTTTATCGGTTCCAGGAGCTCTACGACAAAGGCGGCGAGCTCGCCTTGCAGGAGATCAGCCGCCGCAAGCCGGTCCTGAAGAACCGCACCGCCCCGGAGGTGGAGGCGGCGGTGGTGGAGATGGCCATCGAGCAGCCCGCCTGGGGCCAGGTGCGGGCCGCCAACGAGCTGGCCAAGCGCGGTCTGTCGATCTCCCCGGCCGGGGTGCGCTGCGTCTGGCAGCGCCACGATCTGACCACCATGCGCCACCGGCTGAAAGCGTTGGAGGCCAGGATGGCGCAGGAGCGGCTGATCCTGACCGAGGCCCAGGTCGCCGCGCTGGAGAAGGCCAAGGCGGAGAAGGAGGCGCACGGCGCGTTCGAGAGCGAGTGCCCGGGCTACTGCGGCGCGCAGGACACCTTCTATGTCGGCAACCTCAAGGGGGTGGGCCGGATTTGTCAGCAGACCTTCAGCGATACCTATGCCAAGGTGGCGTTCGCCAAGCTGTACGATCGCAAGACCCCGATCACCGCCGCTGAGCTGGTGAATGACCGCGTGGTGCCCTTCTACGACGAGCACGAGGTCAAGCTGCAACGCGTGCTGACCGACCGCGGCACCGAATACTGCGGCAACCCCGAGCGGCACGAGTATGGGCTGTATCTCGCGGTGGAGGACGTCGACCACAGCCGGACCAAGACCAAGAGTCCGCAGACGAACGGGATTTGCGAGAGGTTCCACCGCACCGTGCTGGAGGAGTTCCACCGGATCGCCTTCCGCAAGAAGGTCTACCGCGGCATCGAGGACCTACAGGCCGATCTCGATGCCTGGGTCACCAGTTACAATGAGAACCGTCCGCATCAGGGCCGCTGGTGCTTCGGCAAGACCCCGATGCAGACCTTCCTTGACACCACCCCACTTGCCAGGGAGAAAATCATGGCCGCCTGACCACAGCAGACATGCTCATCGGCTCATGCAGCCAGCACCGTCCGTCAGATCAAGTCGTAGCTAATACAGCTTGGTGCCGGCCGCGCGGATGGCCTGGCGGATGACGGAGCCTTGTGGCTGCTGAGATTGCCCACCACGATGACATCGCCCGACACGGGTATCGGACCATCCCATGCCCCTCACTTCCAAGACCTACGAGGTCACCGACATCTTCGCCGCCCAGGACTCTACCACGCCAATGGCTGGACCGACGGCCTGCCAATCGTCCCGCCCACGGCCGAAACCGTCCAAGCCTGCCTCGACTGGGCGATGACCCCGCCCGACCACCTGCTCGGCGTCGAACCCGTGCGCGGCGTGCCGGTCACGGCGGAGAAGCTCGCCGTCAACGCCGTGATGGCGGGTTGCCTGCCCATGCACTTCCCGGTGGTCCTCACCGCCTTCACGGCGATGCTGCGCGAGGAGTTCCTGCTGCACGGCGCCACCGCGTCCACCGGCGGCTGCGCCATCCTCGTGGTGCTGAACGGGCCGATCCGCCGCGAACTCGGCGCCAGCGGCACGTTCAAGGCGCTCGGCAACAGCGACCGCGCCACCGCCGTGATCGGCCGGGCCGTGCGCCTCGCGCTCGTCAACATCCTCGACGTGCGCCCCGGCGGCATCGACCGCTCCACGCTCGGCCATCCCGGCAAGTTCAGCTGCTGCGTGGCCGAGGACGAGGAGGACACGACCTGGCCCCCCCTCTCCGTCCAGCGCGGGCTGCCGCCGGGGGTCTCCGCCGTCACCGTCATGGCGGCCGGCGCCCCGCGGCAGATCATGAACGAGTGGACGACCAGGCCCGAGGACACCTTGGAGACCTTCGCCGCCGAGATGCGCGCCAACATGCGCCACTACTCGATCCACGCCGGCAACTACGCCCTCGTCATCCCCAAGCAGTTGCGCGAGCCCCTGCACGCCGCCGGCTGGAGCAAGGCCGACATCGCGACCTTCATCCATGAGCGTGCGCGCGTGTATCGCCGCGAGTGGGACGATGTTGGCAAGGGCGCGGTGGTGCGCGACCGGGGCGACCGCCTCTATCCGGCGCTGGAGGCGCCCGAGCAGCTCCTGGTCATCGCCGCTGGTGGTCCGGCCGGGGGTTTCGGGGCGGTGATCCCGCCCTGGCTCGGCAGCAAGAGCCGCGCCGTCACCATGCCGATCGGCGCCTGTGTTGACTGCGAACCACCCGGGCGGTGAAGCTCTCCCTTCCGTAGCGGACACACGCCATGGCCCTCCAGGTGCTCGATCCCAGCAACGAAACGGCGCCCCCGCTCGGGCAGCCCGCGCCCCGCCCCGCCACGCTCGCCGGCAAGACCGTCGGCATCATCTCCAGTCGGCATCATCTCCAATGGCAAGGAAGGCACCAAGGGCTTCTTCGAGCATCTCGACCGCCTGTTGCGCGAAGAGCTTGGCGTCGCTGCCGTCATCACGCGCGTCAAGTCGAACTACAGCGCGCCGGCCGAGGCGCCCATCCTAGAGGGGGCCAAGTGCTGGGACGCGGCCATCACCGGGACCGGCGACTGAGGCAGTTGCTCGTCGTGCAGTTTGCATGACGCCATCGCCGCCGAGCGCCTCGGCGTGCCCGCGCTGACCGTGATGACCACCCGCTTCGCCAGCGCCGCCGAGCTGATGGCGCGCGTGCTCGGCTTTCCAGGCTACGCCTTCGCGGTCATCCCGCACCCGATCAGCAGCGCGAACGATGACGGCTTGCGCGAACGGGCCAAAGCCACCATCGCCCAGCTCCGCCGCCAGCTCCTGTATCCCCCGTGCCGAGCAGATCCGTTGCAACAATCAGGATCTTGCCCGCGAAGCCCGCAGCCGCCGCAAATCCGATCTCATGATATGAATGAATTTGAACTCACGCCCGTGAAACTCCTTCATGGCCCGCTTCAACGACGCTCAACTGCGCCAGCTCGATCTCACGCTTCTGCTCGTGTTCGAGGAAGCGATGGCTACAGGAAAGCTCTCGGGCGCCGCGAAGCGGCTGGGACTGACCCAGTCCGCGATCAGTCACGCCGTGAAGCGTCTGCGCGACATCTTTGGCGACGAGCTCTTCGTCCGAACGCCGCGCGGGGTTCAGCCGACGCAGCGCGCGTTGGCCCTGCGCGCGCCGCTGACCGAGGCGCTCCGCCTCATCACCAGCGCGGTCCAGCCGACCGGGTTCGATCCGGCACGGAACGCGCGCGTGTTTCGGATCGCGGCACCCGATTACGAAACCGCGCTGTTCGCACCGCTGCTCGCGGAGGCATGGACCACAACGCCGAGCCCGCAATTCATCTTCCGAAACCTGATCCGGCAAGAGGCGCTGGACGCGCTCGCCGCGACCGACATCGATATCCTGCTTGGCTACGCCTGGGATCGCGGGCGGGGCTGTGATTCGACGATCTTGTTCGAGGAAAGCTCTCTGGTCGTCGCCCGCACCGGGCATCCGGCGTTTGAACAGCCGCTTGACCTGGCGCGTTACGCGGCGTTCGGCCACGCGCTGGTCTCGCCGGGAGGCTCCCTCTCCGGCGTGGTGGACCGGCTTCTCGCGGCCGAGGGCCTATCGCGCCGCGTGGTGGTGGCCGTCCCCTATTTCTTCGCGGCCCTCGCCACCGTTGCTCGCACCGACCTGATCGCCACCGTTCCCCGCCGGACCGCCCTGTTGCACGCTGAGAGCTTCGGCCTGAAGGTCGTTGCGCCGCCCCTGCCGATCCGGCGGTTCCCCGTCCAGATGGTCTGGAGCCGGCGCTCCGGCGCCGATCCCGCGATTGCCTGGCTGCGGACGGAAATCCTTCGTCTGGCTCGGCGGATTTCCGAATGAGCGCCGGGAAAGGTAGGATGGACGCGGCAAGCACAGGAGCAACCACCATGAGCGGGAACGCCGCCGCGGACCCTGAGCGTCCAGCCCCGCCAAGGGGTGTGGACCTGGTCATCATCCCCCGCGCGCATGATCTGGGCGGCTTCGAGGTGCGGCGCGCCTTGCCCGCTCGCGAGCGGCAAATGGTTGGGCCGTTCATTTTCTTCGACCAGATGGGGCCAGGAGAATTCTTGGAGGGACACGGGCTGGACGTGCGCCCGCACCCGCACATCGGCCTGGCCACTGTCACCTACGTGTTCGATGGATCAGTCCTGCACCGCGACAGCCTCGGTTTCCGTCAGCCCATCGTTCCTGGCGACGTGAACTGGATGACGGCGGGGAGCGGCATCGCGCATTCGGAACGCACCGACGCGGCGCTGCGGACCCAGCGCAACCGCCTGTTCGGCATACAGTCCTGGGTTGCCCTGCCCCGGGAGGTCGAGGAGGTTCCCCCGCGTTTCGTCCATCACGCTGCTGCCACGCTGCCGGAGCTGCGCGACGGCGGAACGCGTCTGCGCCTGATCGCGGGAGAGGGATGGGGCGCGCGCTCGCCCGTCGTGACCCACTCGCCGCTGTTCTATGCCGACGCGGCGCTAGCGCCCGGCGCGTCCCTGCCTGTTCCGGATCAGCATGAGGAGCGCGGCGCCTATGTCGTGCATGGTGCGGTCGAGGTGGCCGGCACGCTCTTCGCGGCCGGGAGAATGCTGCTGTTCCGGGCAGGGGATCAGCTCGCTCTGCGTGCCGGCCCCGAAGGCGCGCGGCTCTTGATGCTGGGTGGCGCGGTGATAGACGGGCCGCGCTACCTGTTCTGGAACTTCGTGAGTTCCTCCCGCGAGCGGATTGAGCAAGCGAAAGACGACTGGCGCGCGGGGCGGTTCGGGACCGTGTCCGGGGACGAGCGCGAGTTCATCCCGCTCCCAGAGGGCCGCGCGACCATCGAGGCGGAACCCTTACGGGTGGCGGAGGGCTCGCCGACGAGCTGAATCGCGCCTGCCGTGCGGACGCTGAATGGCTCGACCAGCGTTGTGCCCATTCCATGCCGCGGCATCGGACTGGCTCATTGCATTCCCGCCTGGCCTGTCACCCCCTCGGTGTCAGAGAAGTTGCCGCCCGGATAGGATCTGGAACCTGGGGGCGCGGATAGCAGGCAGTGGCTCGATACGGACAGGCATACAAGGACAGGATAGTGGCGCGGCTATTGCCGCCGGAAAGCTCAGCGGCCGAGGTTGTCTCACGAGAGGTGGGCGTCAGCGTCGCGACACTGGAGCGCTGGCGGGCGGATGCGCTGGCCAATGGCGCCAGCGACCGGCGCGGCGGCGGCGGTCAACGCTGGACGGCGGTGGCCCGGCTGGAAGCGGTGATTGCCACGGCGGCGATGGATGAGGCCGCCCGCAGCGCCTGGTGCCGTGAGCACGGGCTGTATCCGGCCGAGCTGGATGGCTGGAAGCAGGATGCCGTCGCCGGCCTCGGCGAGCCGCGCGCGGCCAGTGCCGCGGAGGCCCGGGAGGACCGGCGGCGGGTGAAGGAGCTGGAGCGGGAACTGCGTCGCAAGGACAAGGCGCTGGCCGAAACGGCCGCCTTGCTTGTGCTGTCACAAAAACTGGCGGCGGTCTTTCACAAGGACGAGGACGCATGACCCGTCTGGAAGACCGCCAAACCCTGGCAGACCACATCGCGCAGGCCCGCGCGGACGGCGCCCGGCTGAGCCCGGCCTGTGCTCTGGCCGGCATCGATGCCCGCACCCTGCGGCGCTGGAAGGCCGGGGCCGGTCTGGCGCGGGGCGATCGCCGGCCGCACGCCGACCGCCCCGTCCCATCGCATGCGCTGAGCGAGGCCGAGCGGGCGAGGATCGTGGCGGTGTGCAATGAACCGCGCTTCGCCGAGGCGCCGCCGGCGCGGATCGTTCCGATGCTGGCGGACGAGGGCCTCCACATCGCCAGCGAGGCCAGCTTTCACCGCGTGCTGCGCGCGCACGGGCAGATCAACCGCCGCGGACGCGCCCGCCCGCCGCGAGCGTCGGAGCCGCCTCGCACTCACATCGCCAGTCGCCCTGGCGAGGTCTGGTGCTGGGACGTGACGTTCCTGCCGTCGCAAGTCCAGGGACGCTGGTTCTATTTCTACCTGATCCTCGACCTCTACAGCCGCAAGGTCGTCGGCTTCGAAGTGCATGACACCGACACCGCCGCGCATGCGGCCCATCTGGCCAGGCGAACCGCGCTCGCCGAGGGCGCGCATGCCACCTCGATGCGCCCGGTTCTGCACGGCGACAACGGCGCCACCTTGAAGGCGACCACCGTGCTGGCCATGCTGCATTGGCTCGGCATCGAGCCATCCTACTCACGCCCGCGGGTCAGCGATGACAACGCCTTCGCTGAGGCGCTGTTTCGTACGGCGAAGTATCGGCCGGAATTCCCGCTCAAGGGACTGGTCGATCTGGATGCCGCCCGGCGATGGGCGGGGTGCTTCGTGCACTGGTACAACCATGAGCACCGGCACAGCGGCCTTCGCTACCTCACCCCGGCGCAGCGCCATGCCGGCCAGGATCGTGGCCTGCTGCGTGCCCGCCACGCGCTTTACCAGGCCGCGCGGGCCGGCAATCCACGGCGCTGGAGTGGGCGGACCCGCAACTGGACACCGGTTGGCGTCGTCACCCTCAATCCGGAGCGCGACAGCATCGTCCGGACGGCGACCTCACACATCCAGCTTTCCAGTTCGATCGGCGCGCCTGCTTTCCCGTCCCGACCTGCAGACGCCCAAGCCACGGAGCGCAACGGAGGAGATGGGAGGCGTGGAGCCACCCGCAGCCACGCACAGCGCGCCCTATCGCGCGCGCGCATGGCGAGGATGGCGAGCACCGGACCTTCTCCGCAGTGAGCACCGTGGCACACTCGTCACCAGTCGGAGGATAGGAAAGATCGTTACGAAAGGCAGGCGGCAACTACGTTGACACTCACCGCACCCTCGCCGGCAGGCCTGAAGGTTTTACACGTTCCAATCCAGCACGCTCCCAATGTCCGAGGTTCGCGGCAGCTTCATAGGTGCTTTGTAGGAACTCGAGCAGCATCTCGTTCGGCGCAGCCGCCTGCCGGACGTCATCATAGGGCAAGATAAACTGACCGAGCTCACGGCTATAGAACGCCGCGGCGGGACGAACCGGCGCACCGGGGAAGCCCGGCGGTTCTGGGAAGGCATAGGAATAGAAAGCGGGCTTCTCAACCCCGTCGCCACCTGGCCAGAATCCACAACTACTGACTTCATGTGAGTAGGCTTCGCGTGTCATTCGATCGGCGTCCGGTTGCGGCGGCGCAGGACGACCGGAAAAGCGAGTCACCGCCAGGTCGAAGCTTCCCCAGAAGAAGTGAACTGGGCTCACCTTGCCGATGAAACGTGCTCTGAATGTCGTGAAAATTCGATCCACCTGCACGAGGATGCGCCAAAGCCGGTGCGCGTAGTCCAGATCGTAGGCGCCATGATCGCGATCCGCCTCGAACCGAACCGGATTGGCGATCTCGACCGGCATCGTCCAGATTCGCACCTCCACCCCAAGCGAGCGTAGCCGATCCATGAGCAGGCTGTGGAAATCAGCGACAGTGCGCGGCTGCAACGCGAACAAGTTCGCCGCACCGTCGCTGGTCTGGATCACCAAGCAATGATCGATAAAATCTAAATCGATCTGGAAAGTTCGCATGCCATAGGGGATTGGAGACGTCGTCAGTCCCCGGCAAGTGACATAGAGCGGCACCTGCCACCAGTGATTGATAAGGGGAGCCTGGGCGAGCCGGAGCTTGCCTACGATCTGCGTCCACAGATGCAGCGTGGAGTAGGTGTCCTGCCATTCGCTTAGCGGCAGACTTGGCCAGATATCGGCAAAAAGCTTCTGGTTTCCGTCCTTGTCCTCGGGCATGCCTACCTCCAACAAGGTCCGATTTCCGCTGTGCAAGGCTGGAACCTCCGACTGTCCACAGGATGCACTGCTGGTGGGAGCAAAGCGAGTCGACTGACATGGTTGCCAGCAACGCTGCGTCGGGCGTGACTTTGTCGGAGTTCTCGGCCGGACCGATGTCGGACCACGACGACATGCCGTCTTAAACCGCGTCTAGTTTGAGAATCGTAGTTTCTCCTCCTCGGGATCGAGGCAGTCCTTGACCCAGAGGCGATCGGCGACGACGCAAGAGGCTTCCCGCTTATCGGCCAATCGACCCGCTCTTGTACTTTGCAGCAGGGAAGCGCAAAGTCGCTCTGAACGCGGCGTCTCGGAGCAGAACGGTGCGGGCAATCATGAAGGGGCTGACGGACGTTGAGTTCGAACAACTCTACGGGACGGAGGGTCAGTGTCTGGCGGCGTTGGTGGCGGCGCGCCAACGTGAAGGAATGCCTTGCCCGCGCTGCGCCAATCTGAAGAGCTATGTCTACGGCCGCCGTGTCGGCTGCACGCGCTGCGGCCGACGTTGGTCGGTCACCGCGGGCACCGTGATGGCGGACACCAAGCTGTCTCTGACCACTTGGTTCCGCGCCATGCACCTGATGAGCAGCACCAAACAGGCGATCTCGGCGGTCGAGCTCGGCCGCAGGCTGGGCCTGGGCTATGAGACGGCCTGGTATCTGCACAAGCGGCTCCGCCACGCCATGGCCGAGCGGACGGAGCGCTATTCGCTCGGGGGCGCGAGCGACGACGATGCCGCGCCGCCGGTGGTGGAGGCGGATGACGTGTGTCTGGGAGGTGAAAGGAACCAAGGCAGCGGAACCGAAGGCAAGACCTGCGTCATCGTCGCCTGCGAGCGGCATGCGGACGGGCGCATGGGCCATGTCGCGATGCGCGCGGTCAGCGCCTTCTCCAGCGAGGCGGTGGCCGCGTTCCGCGATGCCCACATCGCCGCCGGCGCGACTGTGCACACGGACGGCTTGCGGGCGTTCAACGCCTTCGGTGAAGCCGGGCGGACGCATGTCGCCACCGTCACCGGCGGCGGGCGTCCGGAGCGCGAGCGCAGCGCCCCGTTCTTCACCGTCAACACCCTGGTCGCCAATCTCAGTACCGCGCTCAAGGCCACCCACAAGCGGCTCTCCCCCAAGCATCTGCCCGACTATCTCGGCGCCTTCTGCTGGACCACCAACCGGCGCCGCAACATGCGAGGCATGGTCAACGCGCTTTGCCGTGCCGTCGCTGCGTCGTCCCGTCTGACCCACAAAGGCGTCTACCCGTGACGGGTCGATTGGCCGATAAGCGGGAAGAGGCTTGGTTGACCTTGGCCTCGAACAGGGCGACGCGCCGGGTCAGGTCGTCGGCCGTGGCGTGGCAGTGATGGTAGGTGACGTCCTCGCGCAGCCAGCGCCACAGCGCCTCGACCGGCATCAGGTCCGGGCTGTAGCCCGGCAGCGGCATGAGCGTGATGCCCAGGCTGGCAGCGGCGGCCCATACCGCCTTGGCCCGGTGACAGGGCACACCGTCCCAGATCACGACGAGCATGCCATCGGGGAGCTCGGCACGGAGCCGGTGCAGCACATCGATCGTGTGTTCGCCGTTGGCCCGTGCATAGGGCCATAGCCGCACCTGGCCTTCGTTGTAGAGGTAGAGGCCGTAGAGCGAGACCCTGGCGGCGAGGCCGGGCGAGCAGGAGGCCACGTGGAAGCGCTTGCCGCGCTCGCCCCAGCCGTAGCCGAGATCGGCGTCCTGGTGGATGTGCGCCTCGTCGAGGTGGACCAGCACGTGCCGATCGCGCTGGGCGCTGTCCAGCACCGGCCGTAGCCGGTCGAGAAAGGCGGCGCGCCGTTCGGGATCGGCGCGACCGAGCAGCTTGCGGGCTTTCTTCCACGACAGGTCCAGCCGGTGCAGGGCAGCGCGGATGGTCTCGCGGCAGCAGGGACGGCCGAACCGCGCCCGCACGCAGCCGACCAGGCGCTTGAGCGTCCAGCGCGGCGGCGGATCAGCTCCGGCTACGGATGGGCTGGCCGCAGCCTGCTGGGCCGCACGGACCTCTGCGCCGAGTACCGGCGGCGATGGCGGGACAAAGGGGGGACGGCCGCCAGTGCGTCGGTAGGTCAGCGCCTCGGGGCCACGCTCGTTGTAGAGGTGCAGCCACTCCATCACGGTCTGCGGGTGGCGGCCAGTGCGTTCGGCAACCTGCGTGGCGCAACTCTCTTCGGTGATCTCGTAAAGCGCCAAGAAGCGCTCGCGAGTGCGTTGATGGGCAGCGCTCGTTGCGAGCCGACGCAGGTCCTCCGGCGTCTGGCCCCACCGGGCATGGTCAACGCGCAGCATGACAGGAGCGAACAAGGCTAAGTTTCATCATCCCCTGGAGATAGGGACCCTGCCTCCGAAACCACACCTCTCAAACCGGACGGGGTTTTAGTTACGGGGAGCCGCCATGCCCTTTTGGGTCAGCTCACGCTCGGTTTTCTCGCTCTTGCGGAGATCCAGCCCCATCCCACGCAGAACGTGGGGCGCCTTGGTGAACTGGATGTCCGCGTAGTCCACCACCTCCACCCGGTTGCCCTAGGGATCGAGGAAATCGAGGAAGGGACCATCCAGCAGCTCGCCCCCCGCGGCCGCGACCAGCTCGCGCACCCCTGAGCGGTCATCAACGACCAGCCCGAAATGCCGATGGCCCCGCTCGGCGCGGACCGGACCCTCCATCATCGCGATGAACTGATCGCCCATGTCAACGAAGGCCGCGCCTGGCTGTCGTCCCCGCAACGTGAAGCTGAAGATGCGGCCGTAGAACGCCAGGGCCTGATCCACGTCCCCGACTTCGAGCGCGATATGATTCAGCCCGACCAAGCGAGGGCCGCGTTTGTCCGGCTCGGCTTGCCTGTCCATGGTGTCCACTCCGTCCTTTGCGTCCGATCAGCCGGCCTCGTCCGGCGCGATGGGAAGTTCCCGCCGCTCTCCGCGGCGCAGCACCTCAATGTTGGTCGCCTGCCCCGCGCGCTCGCCAGTCAGCAAGCGGTGTAGGTCGTCCACGCCGCCCACCGAAGTCCCGGCAAAGTTCACTACGATGTCGCCAGCCAGGACGCCCGCCCGCGCCGCCGGCCCATCCGCCGTCACCTCCACGGCCAGCGCACCGGTGCCAAGCGGCAGATCCAGCGCGCGGCGCAGCCGCGTGTGCAGCGGCACGGTCTGGGTCGCCAGGCCAAGCCGCGCCCGCCGCACGCGCCCCTCGCGCATCAGCCGCATCGCCACGTCGGCGGCGGTGTCGATGCCGATGGCGAAACAGATGCCCTGCGCCGGCAGGATCGTCGCCGTGTTGATCCCGACCACCCGCCCGGCGCCGGAGACCAGCGGCCCGCCGGAATTGCCGGGATTGAGTGGCGCGTCCGTCTGGATCACGCTCTCGATCAGCCGGCCCGACCGCGCCCGCAGCGTGCGGCCGAGCGCGCTGACAATGCCCGCCGTCAGCGTGCATTGAAAGCCCAGTGGATTGCCAATGGCCACCACCAGCTCGCCCACCCGCAGCGATGCAGAGCGGCCCAATCCCGCATGGGGCAGCCCGGCGCCCGACAGGCGCAGCACCGCGATATCGGTCTCCGGATCGTCGCCCACCAGCGTGGCCTCAAGCTCCCGCCCATCGATCAGCGAGGCGCGCAGGCGCGCGGCGCCGGAGACCACATGGCTGTTGCTGAGCGCGTATCCGTCCGGCGTGAACACCACGCCAGACCCTTGGCCACGCAGCCGTCCATCAGGGCGCAGCGCCATCACGTGCAGCACCGCTGGTGCCACACGCTCGTAGGCGTGGATCACGCGATCAGAGTAGGGATCGAGCGCCTCCTCCGCTTCGGGAGGCAGGCTGGTCTGGTCGAGCGGCATGGTCGTGCCCGTCGTCTATCAAGCTGCCGTGATATGGGTCCGGCACGAACGTCGGGGCACCCGGCCATGCGGCTGGGGATGATTCCCGCCCCGGCCGCTTTGCCATCCGGCCGGTCCGGCGATCGTAGTCCGCGGCCCGCGCTAGCCCGCGCGCCGCAAAGCGGCCAGCACTGTGTGTGCCGTGAGAACCTGTGGCAGCACCAGCGGAGCCTCGGCGCGCGCGGGATAAAACAAGTACAGCGGCACGCCGTCGCGCCCGTTCTCCCGCAAAAAGTCAGTCAGCGCCGGATCTTGGCGCGTCCAGTCGCCCTTCAGATAGGCCACGTTCCGGGCCTGGAACGCCTCCCGCACGGCCTGCGCGTCGATCGCCACGCGCTCGTTCACGAGGCACGTCACGCACCAAGCGGCAGTCATGTCGACGAACACGGGGCGGCCCGCCTCGCGCAAGGCGGCGAGGCGGAGTGGGGTGAATGTCTCGCCGCCTTCCACCGCTGGTGCGGCCGCTTGCAATCCGGCTTGGATGCGCGGCAGCAAGGCAAGCGCCGCCGCGACCGCCACCGCAGCGGCGCCGGCGCCGGCGCGCCAGGGCCGGACGCGGGCACGCTGCGTGGCGCCGGCGAGCCAGGCCGCGCCGGCGACCAGACCCGATCCAGCCAGCCCCGCCCACAGCGCTTCAGACCCGGCCTCTTGGCTCAGCACCCAAAGCAGCCAGGCGGCGGCGGCGAACATGGGCAGCGCGAGGACATTCCGCAGCCGCTCCATCCATTGACCGGGCCGGGGCAGGTGCCGTCCCAGTCCCGGCACGCAGGCCAGCGCCGCATAGGGCGCGGCAAGCCCAAGGCCCATCGCCAGGAACACCGACAGCGTGCCCGCCGGCGACGCAGCCAAGGCCCCAGCGACCGCGCCCGCCATGAAGGGCGCGGTGCAGGGCGTTGCTACCAGCACCGCGAGCAGCCCGGTCGCGAAGCTGCCGAGATGGCCGCCGCGCGACGCCCATCCCTGCCCTGCCCCGGCGAGCCGGCCCGCCCCCACGCGGAACACCCCCGCCAGGTTGAGGCCGATCGCCAGCATCACCCAGGCGGTCGCGGCGACGAAGGCCGGGGAGGCGAACTGGAATCCCCATCCGCCGCCGCCCGAGGCGCGCGCCGCCATCAGCGCCCCGCCCATCGCGGCGAACGCGGCAAGGATGCCAGCGGTGTAGCTGAACGCGTGCGCCCGCCCGCCGCGCGCCAGTCCGATCGCCTTGAGCGCAAGCACGGGAAAGACGCACGGCATCAGGTTGAGGATGGCCCCGCCCAGGAAGGCCAGCCCCCAAAGGCGCCACAGCGGCGCGGAGCCCGCCAGCGGCGGGGGCGGCGGGCCGGGAACCGCCTCGATCGCGGCGGCCGTCTCCAGCCCCGCGCGGTCGCGCACGACCACGACGCCGCTCAGTCCCGCGCCGGGCTTAAATCCCGAAGCGGGCTTCAGCGACAAGGCCAGCGCCCCCGGCGCGACGCGCAGCCCTTGCGGCGCTGCGTTGTCGATCAGATCGGGCTGGTCCGGGCTGAACCAGGCGCGCGCCACCGTCGTCGGCCCGAGCTCCGGCCCGCGCAGCGAGAGTGTGCCATCGGCGGCGACACGGGCGACCCAGGGCGAGGCACGCGGAATGCGGCGCTCGGCCGCCGCGAACAGCGGCGCCTCGACGGACGGCGCGGGCTGTCCCCGCGGCAGGCTCAGCCGGAACGTCGCCTGCTCCGGGATGCAGATGTCCTTGCACACCAGCCAGTCAGCGGAGGCGCTGACATTCAACCCGGCATCGCCCGGCGTCACGGTGAGCGGCAGCAGAACCTCGCCCGTGTAGGCAAAGGTGACGAGCGGCCCCTCACGCAGCGGCGCAGGCGCCGGCCAGGCGAGCGGCCCCGCGCTTGCGTCTGGCGGCAAGTCAAGGCGCACCTCGGGCGGGGCGCCAGCATCGCCGGGGTTCTTCCAATACGTGTGCCAGCCCGGCGCCAGCCGGATCAGCAGCCCCAGCCGGACCGGCGCGCCCGGCGCGACCGCGTCGGCGTCGGAGACCAGCGACACGGTTGCCTGCGGGCTGACCGCGCGGTTGCTCTCCAGCGCCAAGGCCGGCGTGGCCGCGAGCAGCAGCGCCACAAGGGCAAGCAGGCGGATCATACGGTCTCCAGCGGGAAATCGACGCCTTCGTACAGCGCGGCGAGGGGAATTTCGATGCCGATCTCGGGCATGGCCAGCATGCATTGTCACCTCCGCCGCCAAACATTTGGCAGGCATGCTGCGCCGATGCTAGTCCGCGCCGGATGGCGCCCGAACTCCCTGTCGCCGGCGCGCTGCCCGCGCTTCATGCCCTATTGGCGGACGGACGCAACGCGATCCTCGTGGCCCCGCCCGGCGCCGGCAAGACCACGCTGGTTCCGCTCGCGCTGCTCGATGCGCCATGGCGCGGCGACGGCCGGATCATGGTGCTCGAGCCGCGCCGTCTCGCCGCCCGCGCCGCCGCCACGCGTATGGCGTTCCTGCGCGACGAGGCGGTGGGCCAGGCCGTCGGCTACCGGACCCGGCTGGATTCCGCCGTTTCCGCCGCCACAAGGATCGAGGTCGTCACCGAGGGCCTGCTGGTCCGCCGCCTCCTCTCCGACCCCGGCCTCGACGGCGCCGCGGCTGTGATCCTCGACGAGGCGCACGAGCGCTCGCTCGAAGCCGACATGGCCCTCGCGCTCTGCCTCGACCTGCAACGCACGCTGCGGCCGGAGCTGCGGCTGGTCTCGATGTCGGCCACCGCCGACGGGGCGCGCCTGGCAGGACTGATGGCGGCCGAGGTGGTCGAGAGCGCCGGGCGCGTCCACCCGGTCCAGGTGGAGCACGCGGCCCGCGACATCGCCGCGCCGCGCGAGCTGCCCCAGGTGATGGCCGCCTCCATCCGCGCGGCGCTGTCCCGGCACGCGGGCGATGTCCTCGCCTTCCTGCCGGGCATGGCCGAGATCCGCCGGACCGAGGCCGAGCTGGACGGCGCCCCCGCCCTGGTGCTGGCCCTGCACGGCGACCTGCCCCAGGCCGAGCAGGATCGCGCCCTGCGCCCGGCCGATCAGCGCCGGGTGGTGCTTGCGACCTCGATCGCGGAAACCTCCCTGACCGTGCCGGGCGTGCGGATCGTCGTGGACGGGGGCTGGTGCCGCGCGCCCCGGCTCGACCCCGGCACCGGGCTCACGCGGCTGGCCACGGTACGCGTCTCCCGCGCCGCAGCCGACCAGCGCGCGGGCCGGGCCGGGCGGGAGGCGCCGGGTGTGGCCATCCGGCTCTGGACCCAAGCCCTGCATCGCGGGCTGGCCGCGTTCGACCGGCCAGAGCTCCTGGAAGCCGAGCTGTCGGCGCTGGTATTGGACTGCGCGGCCTGGGGAACGCCGCCTGAGGAACTCCCCTTCCTCGATCGGCCCCCAGCCGGCGCGCTGGCCGCCGGGCGCGCGCTGCTGACCGAACTGGGGGCGCTCGACGGCAACACGCGCGTCACCGGCCTGGGGCAACGGATGGCCGGGCTCGGCGCCCATCCCCGGCTCGCGGCCATGATGCTGGCGGCCGGGACTGGTGCCGAGCGCGCCCTGGCGGCCGACTTGGCCGCGCTGCTGGAGGAGCGCGACCCGTGGCGCGCGCCCGACGCGCCGGTGGATATCGGGCTGCGCCTCGCCGCGCTGGCCGATGGCGCTGGCCCTGTCGATCGTGGCGCGCTGGCCCGCGTCCGCCGGGCCGCCGGGCTGCACCGGGCTCGCCTCGGCCTGCGTCGCGACGCCGCCGCCGCTGGCGATCCGGCGTGGCTGATCGCTGCCGGGTTTCCGGACCGCGTCGCCCAGCGCCGGGCGAGCCGGGCGCCTTCCGCCTCTCCGGCGGTGGCGGGGCGCGGCTCGCCCGCACCGATCCCCTGGCCGCCGCCCCTCTCCTCGCGGTCGCCGCCCTGGACATGGCGCGTTCGGCCCAAATCCGGCTCGCCGCTCCGCTGGACCCCGAGGCCCTGCCGCCCACCCTCGCCGGGCGGATCGTCGAGCAGGCAGAGTTCGGGTTCGATCCAGCCTCTGGCGCAATTCTCGCGCGCCGCCGCCGACGTCTTGGCGCCCTTGTCCTGTCTGATCGAACCGAACCCGCGGACCCCACCGAGACCGCCCGCCTTCTGGCCGAGGAGGTTGCATCCCAGCAGCTCCGCCCCCTGCCCTGGACCGACGCGGCACGCCAGCTTCAAGCGCGCGTCGCGCTGATGCGCGTGGTCGATCCGGACGGGAACTGGCCCGACCTGTCGGACACGGCCTTGGCCTCGACCGCCGCCGAATGGCTGGCGCCGCACCTGCACGGGATGACGCGTCTCGCCGAGCTGACGCGGCTCGATGTTCATCGCTTGCTGCACGACCTGTTGGACGGGGAGCGGGCCGAGCGGCTGGACCGTGAGCTTCCGGCGCAAATCACCCTGCCAGGTGGGCGCGCGACGGTGGACTATACCCAATCGGTGCCGCTCGCCGCCGCCCGCGCCCAAGCGTTCTACGGCCTGTGCGCGACACCTCTCCTGGCCGGCGGAAAAGTGAAACTATCACTCGCGCTGCTCTCGCCAGCCGGCCGGCCGATCGCTGTCACCGGCGACATCGCGGCGTTCTGGCGCGGCGGATGGAGCGACGCGAGGCGCGACATGCGCGGCCGCTACCCGAAGCACGCCTGGCCGGAAAATCCGGTCGACGCGCCGTTCCGGCCTTGAAAAGGCAAGCGAGTCAATCTTGTTGCGCCGCTAGCTCATGCCATTTCATGAACGGATGTTGAGCTTGCCCATTGCGGAGAGTCAGCGCGCCATGTTCATCAACCGATTCGCTTGGCTCCATGCAAGGGGCCTGGTGCTCGGCCTCGCGCTGCTCGCCTGCGCCTGCACTGTCACCAGCCCGTCGCAGGTCGTCAGCACGCGGGCGGTGCCGGAGAGCTTCGCGCCGCTGGTCAAGAAGGTGCTGCCCTCCGTCGTCAATATCGGCGTGACCGAGACCGTCTCCGCCGACGGCCTCCTGCGGGAGCTGCCGCCTGAGCTGCGCGACACGCCGCTTGGGCGAGAGTTCCGCCGCCGTTTCGGCAATCGCCGCGAGGACGTCCTGGGCGCCGGGTCTGGCTTCGTTATCGACCCGGCGGGTGTGATCGTCACGAACTATCACGTGGTCGGCCAGGCCAGCCGAATCACGGTGTCGCTGACCGACGGCACCAAGCTGCCGGCCCGGGTCATCGGCGCCGACGAGCTGACGGACGTCGCGGTGATCCGGGTCACCCCGCCCCATCCCCTCCCCGCCGTGACGTGGGGCGACTCCCGGTCAGTGGAGGTGGGCGATTGGATTCTCGCGGGCGGCAATCCGTTCGGGCTCGGCGGGTCGGTGACGGCCGGGATCATCTCTGCGCAGGGGCGCGATCTCGGGGCCGGGCCGTTCGACAACTTCCTCCAAATCGATGCCCCCATCAATCCGGGCAATTCCGGTGGACCCGCGTTCAACCTAAACGGCCAGGTGGTCGCCATGACCACGGCGATCGTTTCGCCCTCCGGCGGCTCGGTCGGAATCGGCTTCGCCATTCCCTCCGACCTGGTGCGCCGCACCGTCGCCGAATTGGAGACGCGCGGGCGGATCGAACGGGGCTGGCTGGGCGTTTCCGTCCAGACGGCCGCGAACCAATCCGGTGGGCGCTTAGGGGTGGCGATCGCGGGCGTGGTCCCCAACGGTCCAGCCGCGGCGGCTGGGTTGCGGGCGGGAGACGTGGTCCTGGCGGTCAACGGCCAGCATGTCGATAGTTCGCTCGGCCTGGTTCGAACCATCGCCGAGCGGCCGCCCGGCACCACGGTGCGGCTGGAGATAAGCCGGAACGGCGGCACCTTGACCGTGCCGGTCACGGTCGGACGCCGTCCGCCGGAGCAGACGGAGTAGGCAGGCTGCGATCTCGGAGGTAAGGACGATGCGCATTCTCGTGGTGGAGGACGATAAGGAAGTCGCGGGTTTTATCGTGCGTGGCCTGCGGGAGGCGGGACACGTCGTGGAGCACGCCGACAACGGCCGGGACGGCTTGTTCCTCGCGGCCAGCGAGTCGATTCGACTCGGTGATCCTGGATCGGATGCTGCCCGGTGGCATCGATGGGCTCCGGGTGCTGGAGACGCTGCGCGCCCAGAAGAACACCGTCCCCGTGCTCATCCTCTCGGCGCTGGCCGAGGTCGATGAGCGGGTGAGGGGGCTCAAGGCCGGCGGCGACGACTACATGACCAAGCCCTTTGCCTTTTCTGAATTGTTAGCCCGCGTGGAGGGGCTGGTGCGCCGCGGCAAGCCGGACGGCCCCGTGACGAAGCTCACCGTCGCCGATCTTGAGCTTGACCTCCTGTCCCGGCAGGTCAAGCGCGCGGGCCAGAAGATCGACTTGCAGCCGCGGGAGTTCCGCCTGCTGGAGTACCTGATGCGCCACGCCGGGCAGGTCGTCACCCGGACCATGCTGCTGGAAGGGGTTTGGGACTACCATTTCGACCCGCAGACCAACGTGATCGACGTGCATGTGTCGCGGCTGCGCCAGAAGGTGGACAAGCCGTTCCCGACGCCGCTGATCCACACGGTGCGAAACGCCGGCTACATGCTGCGCGCCGAACCCGGCTAGCCCTCCTTGGCACGCCTCGGGCGGCGGCGCACGCTGCGCTCGGCGGCGCTACGCTTCGCCGTCGTCTATGCCCTGCTGCTCGCCCTCAGCGCCACCGCGCTCGCCGCGTTCCTGTGGTGGGCGACCGCCGGCCTGCTGGAGCGGCAGACCGACACGATCATCAACGCCGACGCCGAGGCCCTCCTCGATCGCTTCGAGCAGGGCGGCACCGCCGCCGTGATCCTGACCATCCGGGACCGGCTCGAGCAGGACGTGGACGACAGTTCAATTTACCTTTTCGTCACCCCTGAGGGACGGCTGCTTGCCGGCAACATATCCGAATGGCCAAGCGTCGCGCGGGCCACCGACCGATTTTACGAGCTCCCGGTGGAACGGGCCGGCATACGGTACTTGGCGCGCTTGCATCGCTACGACCTTCCGGGCGACTACCACTTGCTGGTGGGTCGCGACATGCAGACCCGTGCCCAGCTGCGCCACCTGCTGACCGATGCGCTGCTCTGGGCCTTGGTCGTGGTCATCGGGATGGCGACGCTTGGCGCCCTTGTTGTTCGCGGCCTGTTCCGCCGCGCGGTCGCCAATGTCTCGGCGACCGCGGCGGCGATCACGGCGGGCGACCTCACGCGGCGCGTGCGGCGATCGGGGCGCGGCGACGAGTTCGACCAGCTCGCCGACACCATCAACGACATGCTGGATCGGATCGCGCGGCTGATGGACGGCGTCCGGCAGGTCTCGAACGCCATCGCCCACGACCTGCGCACGCCGATCACCCGCGCGCGCGGGCGGCTGGAGGAGGCCGCGGCGCGCGCGCGCACGCCCGAGGACATGCACGCCGCCATCGAACGCGCGATCGCCGACCTCGACGGCATCATCGCGATCTTTCAGGGCCTGCTCAGGATCGCCGAGATCGAGGCCGGATCGCGGCGCTCGGCCTTCGCCCCTGTCGAGGTGGCCCGGCTGCTGCGGGACGTGGCTGAGCTGTATGACGTGGTGGCCGAGGAGAAGAATGTCCGCCTGATGGTCAGCGCCCCCGCCTCGCTGCCCGCGTACGGGGATCGCGAACTGATCCAGCAGGCCGTCGCCAACCTCGTGGACAACGCCGTCAAGTTCTCACCGCCCGGCAGTGCCGTGCGGCTGTCTGGCCAGCCAGTCGAGGGCGGGATCGAGATCACGGTCGCCGACCAAGGTCCCGGCATCCCGCCCGCCGAGAGGGCGCGGGCAACCGAGCGGTTCTTTCGCGGCGAGACGGCGCGCAGCACCCCCGGATCCGGCCTCGGACTCGCCCTGGTGCAGGCGGTCGCGCAACTACACGGCGGCGAGTTGGTCCTCAAGGACGCCGGACCCGGCCTGCTGGTTCGGCTCCGCCTCGCGGGTCAGCGCAAACAGATGGCGGAATGACATCGAAGTCATGCGCGCTCAACGCCAGCCGACACGCGGGGGGCGATACGATGGATGCCGATGTCGCCTCTGGTCCGCACGACTGGTATTGTCGGTTTGACCACCACCGGGCTGGGCATGCTCCTGGCCACGGCCGTGCCGAGCGTGCATCCGCTACCCCCGGCCATCATCACGACCGATACGCTGGCCTACTGCCGGGAGCTCTCGGACAAGCTGTCCGAGCTGATACGTATCGCCCCTCGTCCGCCGGAGGATGAAGTGCTCAGCATGGGCACGAATGGGCGGCACCTCTGCCAGGAAGGCCAGGTTCGCGGCGGCATCCTGCGCTTACGCCGGGGCGTGAAGGTCATGCTGCAAGACCTCGACCAGCGCGGGGAGCCGTGAAAGCAGCCTGGGTCACTGCGCTTTCCCTTCTCCGGCCCTCTCGCGAGAGGAGGAGAGTAAGCGACTCGCGTTGCAAGCTAGCGCATTTGGTAAATCTGGTGGGTGCGACAGGAATTGAACCTGTGACCCCCGCCGTGTGAAGGCAGGAGCGGCGATTTGTCTGTTCGATCGCGGGCCTGCTGGGAATTGCGATTCCCTAGCTTTCACTAGGCATTTCGGTTGATGCCGTTTGCCCGGCCTTGCTACGATCTGCGCGGAGCTGGTTGCTATATGGTTGCTGTGCCAGCGTAGCTACCAAACCGGAGCGACAATGAAGGGCGAGCGGCGGATCGGGCTGCGCGAGGTGCGGGCGCTGCGACCGGGCGAGATCGCGTGGGATGCCGCCGTGCCCGGCTTCGGCGCCCGGCGGCAGAAGGACGCCGTCACCTACGTCCTGAAGTACCGCACTTCGGGCCGCCGCCAGCGCTGGCACACGATCGGCCGGCACGGCGCCCCGTGGACGCCCGACACGGCCCGCGAGGAGGCCCGCCGGCTGGTCGGGGAGGTGGCGAAGGGCGGTGACCCGGCCGCCGACAAGCAGGCCAAGCGGCACGCCGTGACCGTGGGCGAGCTGTGCCAGCAGCGCTACCTCGCCGACGCTGAGGCGGGCCGGCTGCTGGTCCGCGGCGGCAGACCGAAGAAGATTAGCACGCTGCTGTGCGACCGCGGCCGCGTCGAGGGCCACATCGTGCCGCTGCTCGGGCGCCTGCCGGTCGCGGCGGTGACGAAGCAGGACGTGGAGCGGTTCATGCACGACGTCGCCGCAGCCAAGACGGCGCGGCAGCGCAAGACCCGGCCCCGGGGCGTCTCCCGCATCCGCGGCGGGCGCGGCGTCGCCACGCGCACCATCGGCCTGCTCGGCGCCATCTTCGCCTACGGCGTCGACCACGGGATGCGGGCGGACAACCCGGCGCACCGCGTGCGCAAGTTCGCCGAGAACAAGCGCGAGCGGCGGCTGGGCGATGCCGAGTATGGGGCATTCAACAGGGGGCTTCGGCTGGGAGGGGGCACGATCTGGCCGCCCGCTGTCGCCTGCGCCCGCTTCCTCGCGCTGACCGGCTGGCGCAGCGGGGAGGCGCTGGCGGGACGTGGACCTCGCCCGGCGCACCGCCACGCTGCCGGACACCAAGACGGGCCGGTCCATGCGCCCGCTCTCGCACGCGGCATGCGACTTGCTGCGCACGCTTCGACGGCTCGGGGACGGCGCTCTCGTATTCCCGGCGAGCCGGGGCGACGGGCTGATGCTGGGGTTCAAGAAGTTCTTCCGCCGCCTCGTGAACCTCAGCGAACTGCCCGCCGATGTGACGGCGCACGTGCTGCGCCACTCGTTCGCGAGCCTAGCGGCGGACCTGGGCTACTCCGAGCCGACCATCGCGGCGCTGATCGGCCACAAGGGGCACTCGGTGACCGCGCGGTATGTGCACAGCGCCGACGCCGTGCTGCTGGCGGCGGCGGACGCGGTGGCGAACGAGTGTCTGGCGCGCATGGGCGAGGCGGCGTCCCCGGCGGAGGTGATCCCGCTGCGGCGGGCCTGAGGGTGTCCGGTGCGGCCGGGTCTCAACCCGCTGCCCCTAGTTGCCCGCCAACTCCTCTGGACATGCTCAGCGACCCGCGAAGCCCCACCGCGCAAACAGCTGACTGTCGCTCTGACAACATGCGTCACCTAAGAGGCGCCGCGAGCACTCTAGTGGTCCGGCCGACGCGGATGGTTCCCTTGAACGAGGGCTGCCTAATGGAGTGGCGGGCTCTTGAGACATTTTCCTTTGGCGACAATCCGGCACTGGCCGACGAGCTCGCTGCGCTCGTGCTCAAGGGGCGGAAGCATGCCACCTGCTGGGCGGCGAGCCAGGGCAAATTGACCGAGGTCGGCAAGCGTATGGCGATGCTCGACGGAGCAGGCCGGCCGCGCGCGGTGCTGGAGACGGTCGAACTCACCCTGCGCCGCTTCGGCGAGGTGGATGCCGCCTTCGCTCACGACGAGGGAGAAGGAGACCAGACACTTGCCTTCTGGCGGCAGGCGCACCGCGCCTACTTCGGCCGCCGGTGCCAGTTCGCGGAGGACATAGTGCTCTGGTGCGAGCGATTCCGAGTCGTTCAGCACATTGTGGAGGAGGAGGACGGGCGAGCGTAGCGATGACGGTGACGGGAACCATAACCTCGATCACGTCACCAGGGGGGCGGATCCTCGCTCGTAGGTACAGGCTCCCTTGCCCGAGGGGTTCAAGGCCCTCGCAGGCGCCATCAATCGCCTCCACGCGATAGCTGAACTTGGTAGCGGCCACCCGGGCGGAGGCGTTGGCGTGGACCGCCGAACTGGTAGGCGGCATGGTTACGATTGACAAGATTTGTGCCGTCGGTGATGGCTGACCGCCAGCAAGCGGCGTCAACCCTCGAAGGGTCCGCAAACACGTATGTCATGCGCTCGCTCGCGCCCGATCTCGCCGTGTTGGCGGCGTTGGCCGACGCGGTCGCGGGCGTGCGGGACAGGCCCCACCTGCTGCCTCCGATCAACAAGGCGACCGCTCTGTATAACCGGTGGCGTGACCTTGTGGCTCCGCTCGCGGACGTGTTTCGGGCGGCGGTGACCGTCACGAATGCCGGCAAGTAGCTGAGGTTCTCGAGCGCGGGGCTAATCAGCCGCTTTCTGGTTGCGGTGATCCCGCTCACCACCCGGAAGAGGCCGAGCCTGAACACCGTTGCTCGCGAGCTCCGATAAAAGTGGGGTGAATAAGCAGCCGCAGCCGTCGTTACCGATAACGGACGGTTGCTAAAGAATTACTATTTGTTCTGGCATAGTTCCAGTTATCTTATGCCCCATCACCTCAACAATTGGGGGCCATCGATGACAAACCCTGACGTTAACGACCCGAACACGCTGCTGCGCCGCAGGCAGTGCGCGGCGGCGCTGAGCGCAGCCGGATACCCGACCGCGGAGACCACGCTCGCCACCAAGGCGGTGCGCGGCGGGGGGCCGCCCTACCGGCTGTTCGGGCGCATCCCGCTCTATCGCTGGGGCGAGGCGCTTGCCTGGGCTGTGTTTCGGCGTGCAATTTTGACCCCCTGAGCCGGGGGATCGGCGTGCAATTTTGACCCCTGAATGTGTGGCTGCTGGGCTGCCTGCTTCAGTTCGAGGTGGGCGGTGGGGGATGCTGATTGTGGAGACGGTCGGCCGGATCAGACGCGAGCATTTCGTCAGGGGCAAGTCGATCAAGGAGATCGCGCGTGACCTGAAGGTGTCGCGCAACACGGTTCGCAAGGTGCTGCGGTCGGGCGAGACGTCGTTCTCGTATGAGCGGGAGGTTCAGCCGCGTCCCAAGATCGGGCATTGGAAGGCGGAGCTGGACAAGCTGCTGACGAAGAACGCCGAGAGCGGGACGCGCGAACGGCTGACGCTCGTTCGCCTCTTCGAGGAGTGGCGAGGGTTGGGCCACGACGGCGGCTACGCCGCAATTCGCCGCTATGCCCGGCTTTGGAGCGGGCAGCACGCCGGACAGACGGCCGAGGCGTATGTGCCGCTGTCGTTCGCGCCGGGTGAGGCCTACCAGTTCGACTGGAGCCACGAAGTCGTCCTGATGAGCGGCGTCACGGTGACGGTGACGGTCGCGCACATTCGCCTGTGCCACAGCCGCATGATGTTCGTTCGCGCCTGCCCGCGCGAGACGCAGGAGATGGTGTTCGACGCCCACGAGCGGGCGTTTGCCTTCTTCAAGGGCGCCTGCACACGCGGCGTCTACGACAACATGAAGACAGCGGTGGAGGCGGTGTTTGTCGGCAAGGACCGGCAATACAATCGCCGCTTTCTGCAGATGTGCGCCCATCACCTGGTGGACCCGGTTGCCTGCACACCGGCCGCGGGCTGGGAGAAGGGCCAGGTGGAGAGCCAGGCCGGCTTGGTGCGCGAGCGCTTCCTCACGCCACGGCTGCGGGTGAACAGCCACGACGAACTGAATGGTTGGCTGTTGGACAAGTGCATCGCCTACGCCAAGGCGCATGCCCATCCGGAGCGCCCCGAGCAGACAGTGTGGGAGGTGTTCGAGGACGAGCGGCCAAAGCTGGTTCCCCACTGCGGTCGCTTCGACGGCTTCCACGCGCTGGCGGCCTCGGTGTCGAAGACCTGCCTGGTCCGCTTCGACAAAAACAAGTGCTCGGTCAGCGCCGGGGCGGTCGGCCGACCTGTCGAGATCCACGCCTATGCCGACCGGATCGTCATCCGTCAGGACGGACGCGCCGTAGGGGAACATCGCCGCCGCTATGGACGGGGCGAGACAATCTACGATCCTTGGCGTTACGTGCCGGTGCTGGCCCGCAAGCCTGGCGCCCTGCGCAATGGCGCGCCGTTCAGGGACTGGATCCTGCCCGCGGCGATGGAGCGGGTGCGGCGTCGCCTTACCGGATCTGACGATGGTGACCGGCAGATGGTCGCCATTCTGGCAGCCGTGCTGACCGACGGGCTGCCGGCGGTCGAAGCGGCCCGCGCGCAGGCGATGGCCGAAGGCGTCCATTCCTCCGACGTGATCATCAACATCCTCACCCGGCAGCGCGATCCCGGACCGACCGCCGTCATCGCCACGCCGGATGCGCTGACCCTTCGGCATGTGCCCGCCGCCGATTGCGCCCGATACGATCAGCTCAGGAGCCGATGAGCATGGAGCGGACCGAAGTCCTCGACATGATGGGCACGCTGAAGCTCTTCGGCATGAGGGGCGCCTGTGACGAGGCCCTGGCCGCGGCGATCAAGCGCAAGCACGAACCGCAGCGCTTCGTCGGCGACCTGCTCAAGGCCGAGATGTCCGAGAAGCAGGCACGCTCGATCAGGTGCCAGATGACCATCGCCAAGCTGCCGCTCGCCAAGGATCTCGACGACTTCGCCTTCAAGGGAACGCCGATCGACGAGAGCCTGGTGCGCGATCTCGCCGGCGGCAACTTCGTCGCGCAACAGCGTAACGTGGCCCTGGTCGGCGGAACCGGCACCGGCAAAACGCACTTGGCCATCGCGATCGCGCGAAGCTGCATCCGTGCCGGATCGCGCGGGCGCTTCTTCAACACCGTCGACCTGGTCAACCGCCTCGAGGCTGAGGGCCGCGCTGGACGTCAGGGACGCCTCGCCGACTTCCTGACCCGTCTCGACTTCGTGGTCCTCGACGAGCTCGGCTACCTGCCGTTCGCCCAAGTCGGCGGGCAACTGTTGTTCCACACCGTCAGTCGCCTTTACGAACGCACCTCGGTGATCGTCACCACGAACCTCGCCTTTGGTGAATGGCCGAGCGTGTTCGCGGGCGACGCCAAGATGACCACCGCGCCGTTGGATCGCCCAACCCATCACTGCGACATCGTCGAGACCGGCAACGACAGCTGGCGCTTCAAGAACCGCGCCTGAGCTTCACAAGCAACCGCCAGGGCTTGCACCGGTGGGTCCACGGGGGACCCCCCGCGCGCCGCTGCGTCAGCCTCTGCATGGGCACTCCGCAACGCGAGGGTCTCCCCTATGGACTACCGGCACAAGCAAACAACACGGGGTCACGATTGGACGCCGATCCGGGGTCAAAGTTCGGCTCTCCGCGGTTTCTGGTGCAGCAGTTGTCCGGATCAGGCCGCTTGCAGAACCCGAGCCCGCAGCAGGTCATGCTTGGCTCGCCCATACATTTGCCGCTTGATCAGCTTCAGCCTGGTGATCTGGCCTTCGGTCTGCCCGTTGCTCCACGGCATCTCAAGCGCAGCCCGAACCGCAGCTTCATCCTGCTTGAGCCCGCCGGCAAACGACCGCATCTCGCTTTCGGCCGCGTCGGCCAGCCAGCGGTCGAGTTCGTCGCTCTTCCGCTCGCGCACGATGGCCGCGAAGCTCAGGGCGAGATCACGTGCCAGCGCAAGAGGCGCCGAGGTGGCGAGCAACTGATTGAGATATTGCTGCTCCTCCGCCTGCAGCGTGGACGGGTCGGCGGTGAGCATCCGAGCCACGCGCCGTAGCGGCGGCACCGTGAAGCAGGAGTCAGCCCGGCCGGGGTGACCTGCAAGGCGCTGCCGGGTAGCCCATTCGGTGACGACGCGCAGCCCGCCCTGGAACCCGGCATCCCGCAGTTCGCGCCACAGCTGGGTTCCATTGCGGCACCCCTCGGCCCAGCGTCGCTCGAGCGTGGCGCGGTAAGGCTCCAACATGCTCCGGCGGGGGCGGAAGGGATCCGGCCCAGCGCCGCGCAGCCAACGCCGGGCCGTGTTGCCTCCGATGGCCAGCCTGCGCACGATCTCCTTGATCGGCATGCCCTCCCGCCGGAGGCGCATCACCTCGTCATAGATGTCGTGTTGCCTGCGCCACCGTTCCCGCAACTGCTCAACCCACCCCGCTTCGCGCAATGCGTTGATATAGAATGATTTTCAGCAGTCTCAGAAAACGGGATAAATTTGGGCAGTTGAAGTAAAATCCGCGGCGATACCAGATACTTATTTATATCGTAATATCGCAGCCTTGGCCGTTACATGCGTCGGATTCGATACTGCCGTTACGCCCAAAATCGCCTCGCCCAGAAAGCGTTGTTTATCAATGATTTGCGGAGGGAGGGGTGGGTTGAGCAGTTACCCGTTCCCAGTGTCGCCGTTCGGCACTCGTCATCGGCGGTGCCACGGTCGTGGTCGTCTCTGCGGTATCCAGCTGCGCGGCGGACCGCACCTCGCGCCTGCGGCGCCGGACAGCATCGAGCAGGGCGCTGCTGTAGTTCTCCAGCAGGTGCCAGCGGTCGCTGACCTGAACGGCGTCGGGCGCGCCCCGGCCTGCGGCGTCCGCATAGGTTCCGCCACGGTCGCGGCTGAGCACCTCGGCTCCGGGATGTGCCTTAAGCCAGGCGACGAGCGTGTCGGCGCGGCGGTCCGGCAGGAGGTCGACCACACGGTGGCGCTCGAGGTCAACGAGAATGGTGCCGTAGCGCCTGCCACGGCGCCACGCCCAGTCGTCTACCCCGAGTACCCGCGGAGCCTGGGCGGGGGTCTCCGGCGCTCCGCGGCGGAGCATGCCGAGCAGGGTGGTGGCGCCAACCGGCATCGTCAGGCGGCGCGCCAGGCGAGATCCGGCTTCGCCACCAAGCGCGAGACCGATATGGCGTTGGATCTCGGCCAGCCGTGCGGTCCGACGCGCTCGCGGTGCGGTCACTTCGGGAAGGCGCTCGGCAAAGATCCGGCGCTTGCATCCGCTGGTCGTGCAGCGGAACCGCCGCGCCTGGACGCGCAGGGCGACGATCTGTCCCTGCCAAGGCAGGTCGGCCAGGGTCCGCTGGTAATGGCTATGCACGCGCGCGGACGCCGCGCCACAGCGCGGGCAGACGGAGGTCAGCGACTTCGGGCGGGAGAGAATGACGACGCGGTCAAGCCCGGGAAGGACCTGCTCGACGAACAGGCCCTCCGGGATCATGGGCAGGAGATGGGAGAGCAACTCGGCACGGAATGAAGAAGGAAGCTGTCCTCCTCCATATGGGGTCACGCCACCTCAAGCGACCACCTGCACCAGAAACCGCGGAGAGCCAAAGTTCGACGCCGATTGACAGCAGCTTTCGCCAGGACCGCCGTGCGTGGGTGCCGTGCTTCTCAATAAGCCACTCGCCCGCGCCGCACAGCTTGAGCCCCGTGCTGTCCACCAGCAGATGCATCGGCTCGCCCTCGCCCTCATCCTCGCCATGTGCGCCGGCATGGCGGCTGCCCGGCCGTGTCGGCCGCGGCACCTCCACGCTGGCTGCGCGGCGGCTCAGCGTGCTGTGGTCGGGCACCCGCAGCGTCAGGCCAAGCAGGCCGACAATGGAGCCGATCAGACCCTCGGTCTGGCGCAGCGCCAGGCGGAACACGGCCCTGAGCGTCAGCGCGGTCAGGATCGCCAGGGGCGAATACCAGGCTTGGCCACCGGCCGTGGTGCGCGGCGCAGCCCGCCAGCCTTCGATCGCTTCCTCTGTGAACCAGACCGTCAGGCTGCCACGCTGGCGCCGGCTGGCATCGTAGTCGCGCCAGTTGACGACCTTGCGCTTCTGCCTGGGGATATGGTGGCGGCGATCGTGGTTCAGCTTGAAGGGAAAGATGAGCGTCCCGGGTCAGATCAGGGCGTGCCTCCTACGCCAGGTCGGTTCCGCAAGCCATCGGCCGGGTCCGTGCAACAACCCGATACGGGGGCTATCTCGCGTCGACCAGGATCGCGGCGAAGAAGTCCCCCAATACCTCGTGGCCGTGGAGTGGGAGCACGTGCGAGACGTACTGGTCCGGGCGGACGACGACCACGCAGCCCGTCTCGCGATTCACCCCTCGCAGCTCGAAGATGTCCCCGGCCTTCGGGTCGACGCAGAACATCTTCTCGTAGTCGATCAGGCCGAACTTGCCCTTTTTCGGAAGCAGTACCGACGGCATCTTGTCCACGGCCAAGTCACGATGCCCCTGCTGGAAGATGGCACGGACATCGATCACGGAGTCGGGGTCCGCACCCGCCGGCGTGAATCGCTTGATCGGAGACGCATCCGCCTCCAAGAACTCGCACAGCTCCCGAAAGTGGGAGTGTCTGCTCGTCGGATCGTTTCGACCAGCGAAGATGTAGACGCGCCAGGCGCCGTCCGCCCGGGCGACGTGACCGAGGTGGACCGGTTTGGCGTCGGCCAGCCGGACGACCAGGGCCGAGTGGAAGCGCATCCCGACCGGGAAGCCCTCCGCGAGGTGCTGGAACATCGCTTCGGCGGTAATCATTGACGGGCCGTATTTGGTCGCAACTCCGGCGGTGAAGCGGCCTTGCGTGATGAAGTACTGCCGGAACTCCTCGGGGTCGACACCTTGTCCGCCGGCGCTACCGGACACCGTCGGATGGGCGCTGAACATCTTGGCGAACTCACGATCGAAATCGATGAGCTGCCTGGCAATCTTCTGACGTTCCTCCGAGTAGGTGTGCAGGAGTTCCGGCTTGGCCGTCCCCGGGAGGACGGCACCCAGCTTCCAGCCCAGATTCCAAGCGTCGTTCATGGACACGTTCATGCCCTGACCGGCCTTGGCGCTGTGCGTGTGGCAGGCATCGCCTGCGATGAACACCCGCGGAAGACGGGTGGCCATCTCTGCTGCCGGCACGTCGTCAAACTTCTCGCACAGCCGCTGGCCAATCTCGTATACCGCCCACCACCCGACGTCTTTCACTTCAACGGTGTACGGGTCAGGATCCGATTCGCGACCGTGGTCAGCTTCTCGGGGGTGACGCTCCGGTTCTCGAGCATCTCCTTATCGCGCACGTTATCCAGCTCGATGTAGAACCGGACCAAGTATCCGCCCTCGCGCGGAATGATGAGGATGTTGCCTTGGTTCGCGGAGTGGATGGCGCACTTGAGCCGGATGTCCGGAAAGTCGGTGACGGCCAAGGCATCTAGGACGCCCCAGGACTGGTTCATCGGGTCACCGCGCAGTTCGCGGCCGATCGCCGCCCGGGTGCCGCTGCGTGAGCCGTCGCAGCCGACGACATACTTCGCCCGGATCGTCGAGATTTCGCCGGTCTCCTTGAAGTCCTTAAGGTGCTGCAGGGTGACCGTCACCGGGTACTCCGACGAGCCGCTGGTGTCGATCTGGATGTCGCTGGCGTGGAGGCCGTAGAACGGCTGTAGCTTGCTGGCCGACCGCTCCATGTGATCCAGAAGGTAGGCGAGCATGCGCGCCTGGTTGACGATCACGTGGGGCATCTCCGACAAGCCCTCTTCGACGTCCTGAATACGCCCGGCACGCGTGATCTTGGTCCGGTCTTGCGGGTCCGGCCGCCA
Source organism: uncultured Pseudomonadota bacterium (assembly GCA_963818725.1). GTDB lineage: Bacteria > Pseudomonadota > Alphaproteobacteria > Acetobacterales > Acetobacteraceae > DATFDN01. The sequence goes on from CAWFTU010000004.1 coordinate 291,890, forward strand.
GAAGGCGACCTCGTTGACCCAGTAGCCCTCGTTCACCAGACGATCCGCCAGACCGAATGCCCCAAGCAGCTCTACCGTGCGGCAGGCGACACCGTCGGCTTGGCCGACCTCGAGCGGACCGTCCTTGCGGTCAATGACGACCGTCCTGATGTCGGGGAAGTTGGCCATCTGCGCAGCCAGCACGAGACCCGCCGGACCGCAGCCGATGATCAGGACGTCGGCGTCCTCAGGGAGACCTCCCGGCCGCCCCGCAACGGACGGATGCGGGTCCCCGATGAACGGGTCGCCGGGCTTGTAGCCGTTCAGATAGAACTGCATCGTTCACTCCCCTTTGGACGCTTGTGGTGGCCGCGCGACCACGATCGAATGCGCCGGGACCTGGCGGATAAGGTGCTCGACGACTACGGAGCCGCGATCGGTTCTGATAACCCAGCACCACGATATCCGCTACTCGAAGGGGAGCGTACCTCAAAACGGGGGCAAGCGGGTTGACGGGGGCTGGCACGGCTTCGCTGCCGCCCGCTGCGGATCCGCGGTAGGATCGGCACACGGGAGGGCTGCCGACCCATGGATGTCCCGAGGCCTACGCTCCGCACCTTCGCCCGAGTTCGGCCGTGACGGCGGCAGCGCCCGAGCAGGTTTCGTCTACGGTGATCCGCCTCCCGGTCGCGCTGCTCGGCACCAAGCCCCGGGTTTGTGCAACAACCCGGCGCGGTGGCCTCGCTCACCGCTGACGGCGCGTACGATCAAGGCAGCACGTACGACGACGTTGTCGAACGCTACCCTGACGCGGCCGTGGTTGTGCCACCGCGTTCCACGGCGGTGCCGAGCGAGACGGCTGAGAGCGCGCCGACGCAGCGCGACCGCCATCTCCAGGGCATCGCCGAGCATGGCCGCATGGGCGGAGCAGCCCAAGGTTCCACGCGCGCAGCGCGTGGAACGGCTGCGGAGGGTGGCAGAAGCGATCGGGCTACAATAGGCGCGCTCGTGTCGAGGCGAGTATTGCCAGATGGAAGCAAGTGATCGGGGACGAGCTGCGCTCGCACAAGGACGAGTACCGCACGACTGAGGTGGACGTCGCTGTCCATGCGCTCAACCGCATGCTGGCGTTCGGACGCCCGATCTCCGTCCGCATCGCCTGACCCCGAATGGGACAGGGGTGAATGTGCCCGCACTTCGGGTCCGTGCAACACGCCGCCGTGCGATCGCCCTCAGGCAGTCTTGCTGCGGCGCCATCACCTCGGCTCATACCTGCACCATCGCTGAAAGTATGAAGGTGCGATCACCCGCCTCAGCAGCGTCAACCCGGCTTCACGTGCGACCCGGTTTTGAACCACGCCCCGCGCCGAACCAGGGCCGCATCGTAATCTGCCCAGGTCGCCACCCGGTATCGGGCGGTGGGGATCTTGTGCCGGCGGGGTGCATTGAACCCGTACGGCACGGGTTCCCCAACCATATGGGAGGCGAGCGCACCCAGCCTACGGTCTCAGCGTCACCTTCGCCATCCTGCCCGAGCTCTCCCATGGCGCGGTCACCAGAACAGGCGCGAAGAGGTTGAATATGCTACAACCCCTGATCTGTCCATGCACCAACGCGATACTTGCTGGCACGAGTGCTGACATAACCCACAGGATCGCGCAGCGCTTCAGCCGGCTCAGGTTGAGGTTTTCACGCCGGCTTCGCGCGGCCGGGGCGCTGCCATAGCCTGCCGCCCATGCCGAGTAGGCCGAGCGACAGCGCGAGCACCAGGATGACGCCGGTCGCAAGATATTGCCAGTAGGAATTGACGCCCAGCAGTATCAGTCCGTTGTTAACGACTGCGAAGAGCCAGCTGGCAATCACTGTGCCAAGAAGCGTGCCTTCGCCGCCAGACAGGCTCGTTCCCCCGACGACGACGGCCGCTATGGCGTTGAGGTTGTAGTTCGGCGCCTGTGTCGCGACCGCGGACGCCAAATAGCCGGTCAGGATGATCCCGGCGAGACCGGTGAGCGCCCCCGAGACGACGAAGATGCCGAGATAGATCGTACGCAGGTCAATGCCGCTGACATGCGCCGCCCGCAAATTGCTGCCCGACGCGCGAATCCAGCGCCCGACGTGCAATCGCCGCAGCAGGACGTAACAGAAGCCGCAGGCACCGAGCATGACAAGGAAGCTATAGGGAATGATGTCGTACACGGCACCGGTGCCTAGGTCGAGCACGAAGCCGTTGGTCACCGTCAGGGCATTTCCTTTCGATATGATGGCGCCAAGGGAACCGAACACGAACAGCGTGCCCAGGGTCGCGACAAACGGCGCCACACGCCCCCGTGTAACGATCAGTCCATTGATGAGGCCAAGCACTGCTCCGGTCAGCACGGAGACGAGCACGATGAGCAATCCGCTTGCCCCGCCCGCCAAGGAGAGGGCAACGATAGGCGCGAGGCTCATGATGGCCGTCACCGACAGATCGAAGGCACCGGCGATGATCAGCACCGTCATGCCGGCCGCGCCGATGCCAAGAATGGCAGTGTCGTTCAACACCGCTTCGATGTTGCCGAGGCCGAAAAAGTTAGGAGCCGCGAATGCGAGAAAGACGAGGATTGCGACGTTGAGAATCCATACGCCACTGCGGTCGCGACGGATGCGAATGCGGGTGGGGAGCCATGAAGCGATCCAGCTCGAGGCCGCGCCGCCCATTGGGTCGCTCATACGACGAGCATTCCTCGCCGCCGTGTCCCACGGCGAAGCCCGTCCACCATAAGTGCGGCGATAAGGATGCTCCCGAAAATCAGGTCTTCATAGAGCGAGGAAATGTCAGCGACGTTCAGGCCTGCTTTGATCGAGGAAAGCAGAACGGCAGCGCAAGCGGTGCCGAACAGATTGCCACGCCCGCCGGTCAGGCTGGTGCCACCGACCACCACAACGGCGATTGCGGTGAGCTCTGCGCCCGCGCCGACCGTGGAGTCAGCGTTTTGCAGTTCCGCGCCGGTCATCAAGCCCGACAGCGCCGCGCACACCCCGACCAGAATGAACGCCCCCAGCGTCACGCGGCTGACATTGATCCCGGCTCCAATCGCTGCCCGCACGTCGCCGCCGATCGCCGCCACATGGCGGCCAAACGGCGTTCGGTGGAAAATGATCCAGACGAGTGCGAAGACCGCCAGCGCGATGAGGGCCGCTATGGGGAGGTGACCGCCTATGTGGCCGATGACCAGGCGGCTGAACACTGCGCTGTGGATCGTTACGGTCTCCCCGTGCGTGATCAGGAGTTCGCCGCCCAAGATCATCGACAGCGTCGCGAGGGTCGCCACAAACGAGGGTAGGCGGAGCAGGATGATTAGGAGACCGTTGCCTAAGCCTAAGACTGCGCCAATGACCAAACCCAGGGCGATGACGAGCCATAGAGGCAGGCCGGCCGCGAGCAATTGGGCAGAGACGATGGCTGAGAAGCCCATAATTGACCCGACCGACAGATCGAGTGCGCGCATCGCGATAATAAGCGTCATGCCGAGCCCGGTGATTGCGGAGATCGAAGCGCTGACGATGATGCCATTGATATTCAGGCTGGTGAGAAATCTCTCGTTGACTAGCGTGAAGATCACGAAAACCACGATCAACGCGATCACCGCAGCTGCGGATTCGGCGGCCAGCATTCGTTTGACCGTGCCTGCCATCGTCACTCCGTTCTAGCCGGCCATGAGCTTAAGGATGTCGCCCTCGCTGGTCTCACTCGTGGCGGCCTGCGCGACTATGCGGCCTGCCCGCAGCACGTAGACGCGCGATGCGAGGCGCAGGAGTTCGCTGATTTCTGAGGAGCTCACCACGATGGCCGTTCCGCGCGCGGCGAATGCATCGATTGCAGAGTAAATCTCCTCTTTTGCGCCGACGTCCACGCCGCGAGTGGGCTCGGAGAGGAACAGGACGCGCGGATGCGCCAACGCCGCGCGCGCGAAAAGTGCCTTCTGCTGATTGCCACCGCTGAGCGACGTGATGCGATCGTCTGGGCCAGAGCAACGGATGCCCAGCATGGTCCGCATTGTGTCGAACGCGCGCCGTTCGGCGGATAGTGAGATCGGCCGCAGGCCCCGCCGGCTTCGGGAGGGTGCCTCGGAATAGCGGCGAAGCGGTGCGTTCACCCCGGCGCCATCGGCCGCCGGGTCGTAACCCAGGATCACGTTCTCTCGCACATCCAGATGGCCGAAAATGCCCTCCAGCTTGCGGTCTTCTGGCAAGAGGAAGACGCCTTGCTGCAGCGCCTCCTTGGGTTCGCCCAGATCGCCCGGGGCGCCGTTCAGCCGCACGGTACCAGCGTCAATCCGGCGAAGACCGTAGACCGCCTCGGTCAACTCCGTCCGTCCGGAACCGAGGACTCCCGCCAGTCCGACCACCTCGCCGGGGTGAACCGACAGGGAAATATCTCGCAGTAGGTCGCCGGATGAGACTGCCTCCAACTCCAGCGCGGGAGCGCCGGATTTCACGGCAGCCGCGGCTACGTGCCTCGGCCGGCCGGCATATGCGGTCAGCGAACTTTTGCTGCCCAGCATGGCGCCGATCACATTGTCGAGATCGATCCGCGCGATCTCGCTCGTCATGATGCGGCTGCCATCCCGCAGCACCGTGACCCTGTCGGCAAGATCGAAAACTTCCCACAGACGGTGCGAGACATAGAGGATTGCGACACCGTCCGCCCGCAGCCGCCGCACAATCTTGAACAGCCTCTCGGTTTCTGCGAGGTTCAGCGCTGATGTCGGCTCGTCCATGATGAGGACGCGGAACCGGCCGACGATCGACTTGGCGATCTCGACCAGCTGTTGGTCCGCCACGCTCATTGTGCCAATCACGCGATCGAGATCCGTGGTCACACCAAGTTCCTGAAGGACGGTTACCACCTGCCGGCGGGCCTCGGCCCAACGGATCAGTCCGTGCCTGGTCGGCTCGGCCCCGAGGAACACGTTCTCGAGGATAGTCAGCGTCGGTACCACCTCAAGTTCTTGAGCGATCACCGAGACGCCTGCCCGCCGCGCGGCCATCGGGTTGTGGAAGGACACCGGTTCGCCGAGCAGTTCGACGCGTCCGCCATCAGGGCGCAGTCGTCCGCTCAGCAGGTTGATGATCGTGCTCTTGCCGGCGCCATTTTCGCCCAGCAGCGCATGCACCTCTCCAGCCCGCAGCTCCAGATCAACGCCGTGCAGCACTTCGACCCCGCCGAACTGCTTCCGCATCCCGGCCGCCCTCATCGTGGCGGAAGCCATTCCGCCCGCCACGACCGCAGCCTGCCCGCCTAGATCGTTCACCAACCCCGAAGTCTCCTGATGACATTTACTGGTTCGTCCGGAGTGGCATTCGCCGCCCTGAATGAGAACACCGCTTTCCGACGGCGCCTAGTAGGCTTTCCCTGCCTTCACCCGGGCCATAAATTCAGGCAAGGTCTGCGGTGTCACCAATTCAACCGGCACGCTTACGGTCTTCTTAGCCGGATCGGTGAATTTCGGCGTTTTCCCCTCCAGGTAGACCCCCGCCATATCGACCGCAACAATTCCCTGCTCGTATGGGTTCTGCGCGACATCGGCTGCGAGCTTACCGTCCTGCATCAGTTTCAGCGCGATCGGGTCGCCGTTGAAGCCGACCAGCACAGGGTTCGTGAGCGGGTTGCGTCCCCCGGCCTGCTCAATCGCCTGCTCCGCGCCGGCTGCCATCGAGTCGTTCTCGCAATACAGAGCCGCAACCTTAGGGTTACTGGCGAGTATTGCCTGCGCGGCCTTGAAGCCGCCCTCAAGCGTCTGGTGGCCGGAGATGTCCGCCACCACTTTGAAGTTGGGGTTTTTCGCTAGGGTCTGGGTAAAGCCGCCGGTGCGCGGGCCGTTCACCGAAGTGGTCGGGTTGAGCGAAATCACACCGACCTCCTGCACACCGCTATGGCCGGCCAGTGCCTTTTCGACGAATTGCGCGGCGAGCTCTCCGCCATGATAGTTATCTGAAAGTACAAAACCGTCATAATCGCCGGCTGCTCCAACATCGCCGACGATCACCGGAATGTGGTCCCGGTGCGCGGCTGCTTCGGTCGCCACCAGCGCGCTCGGCTCCTGCGGGGAAATGATCAGTGCGCTGATCCCGTCATGGATGAGGGCCAAGCTGCCGGACACTTGCTTCTGCGCCGACGCTTGACTGTCCTGTGTCAGCAGCTTGGTGAAGCCGTACTTCTTCATCTCGTCCTGGATGCCGTGGATATAGCCTTGCCAATACGGATCCTGCGCCGACTGGATGCTATAACCAATGGTCAAGGGGGACTTCTTTTCGAACTTCGTATCCGCGCTGCGGGCCGGACCGGCCGCCATCACGATGCTCGTCAACATCGCCGCTGCGACGGCCGCGACGCATTTTTCACGAAACTGGACGCGCCCCAATGCAACCTCCCTTTGTGCGGTGCCGGCCCGTTGCGCCGGCACCTTCTTATCAAAGCCACAATATCCTGACTCGTCGGAAGATCGGGCGCAACAGGCGAAGGCAGCCCGAACGCGACGGCCGTGACCTGGCCGCCCTATGCAGGCACTTTCACCCAAGCGCGTTCCGCGTGCGAGCGCTGGCAAGCGGCCACAACCTCCTGCACACGGTGACCGAAGCGGAAGTCCGGGTAGGCTGGGCGGCCGGTCGCGACCGCCTCGATCATTTCGCGGGCCTCCATGGCCTTGTAGTCGTTGTATCCCAGCCCAAGCGCGGAGACGGGCAGCAAGGCGGCATATCGCGGATCGGTCGGACCCATGCGCATGCGCGTAAACCCGCAGTTCTCCACCGGGCCAGTGTCGCGATAGAGATCGAGGTCGTTGATGCGCTCGTAATTGTAACGCAACATTCCTTCGGTGCCGACAATATCGTAGCCAATGTCGAACCGGATGCCGGTGGATACGCGGCTCATTTCCATGTGGCCGGTCCCGCCGCCGCGAAAGCGAAACATCACAGTGGCCATGTCGTCCGTCGTGTTGGGTATCCGACGGTTCGGGTCGCCTTGCGCGCCGATGCGGAACGCGCCGGCCGATAGAGGGGCGGCGTGATCCGGAACGATGAACCGCAAATCGCACATCACCTCCTCTATTTCACGGTCAACCATGTGATAGAAGTAACTGAGGCAATGCGCGCCAATATCTCCAATCACCCCGGAGCCGGCGCGATTGATGTCATTGCGCCAGGTGTGCTGCAAGTTGCGGTCGGACATGAAGTCCGAATTGAAAAAAATCCGGACATATGTGAGGTCGCCAAGATCTCCGCGTGCAATGGCCGCGCGGCCCAGCTTGTGCACCGGATTTTGGATGTAGTTGAAGCCGACCAGCGTGGTGACTCCACGCTGTTCCGCTGCTTGCGCCATCTGCTGAGCCTGCTCGACGGTATGGGACAGCGGCTTCTCGCAATACACATGCTTGCCGGCGGCGATGGCTGTCATCGCCACATCGAAATGCATGTCATTGGGCGTGCAGATATCGACAATGTCGATGCTGGGGTCGTCGATGATAAGTTTCCAGTCCGCGACGGCCTTATCGATGCCGTACTCGCGGGCGGCGGCGTCCGCGAGATCGCTGTTGACGTCGGCTAGTGTCACGACAACCGGGATTGCAGGCTCCGGCCCGAAGGCACTCCGAGCGGTGCGGTAGGACATGGCATGGACCTTGCCCATCCAACCGCCGCCGACGATGCCGATTTGTAGTTTGCGCATGAAAACCTCCCCGTGCACTTCAGCTCGTGACCCGGCCCAGATGGACGGCGCTATACCCAGGTTATCCCTCGCCGCCAAGGTGCCTGGCGCGCGATCTGAAATAACTGGACTCGCCTACTGTGTCGCGGTTCGCGTGCTTGCCACCACGATGAGGAACATAGCTGCGACACCCAGGAACGCGACGGACAGGCTGGTCGCGCGGGCGACGAGGCCGATGAGCCCAGAACCTGCCAGAATGCCCGAGAAGCCGAGGGTCGTGACAGCTGCGACCGCCAAGTTCGGTGGCATGATCCTCTGTCGGCCGAGGGTGGAGAAGAGGACCGGCACGATGTTGGAGGCGCCCAGGCCCACCATCCCGAAGCCGAGCAGGGCGGCGACCCAAGACGGGACGAGCACAGCCATGGCCAGCCCTCTGGGAGAGCGTGGATGGGGTTGGTGCTGCAGCTGGTCGAGACGGGAGCTGACACTCGGGGGCGCGGGATCGACGTCCTGGAACTCGAGCAGCCTCGCGACCTGCGCGACATCGCCAACCTGGGGCTGACGCTACTCGAGGCCAAGCAGCTGCTGGCCCGTGTCCAGCAGGCGGTCGTGGCCGCGCAGGCCCGCGATCATGCGGGGCTGCGGCCGGAGTGCTCGCGCTGCGGGGCGAGATGCCACGTCAAGGACTGGCAGTCGCGTCAGATCGCGACATTGTTCTGCACGGTGGCGGTGCGGCTACCGCGGTCCCGCTGCTCAGACTGCGGCCGCAGCGAAACCGGTGTCAGCTGGCCGGCATACTGCCGCTCAACCCCGGCGGCGGATGGTTGGTCTTGAGGGTGAGCAGGTAGTCGCCGCCGCGCGCCAGGATGCGCTCGGCAATCGCGGTGTGGCAGTTCATCGCGTCCAAGGTGACGATGCTGTTCTCCAGTACGAGCTGATCCAGCAGCTCGGGGACAGCCGTATCTCGTTGGACTTGTCATCCACGCAGCGCTGGCCCAGCACGAGGCCCTGCTCGCTGCCCTCCGCTGGTATTCCAGTCGCTGCGCGACCGGAACCTTGACCAGCTTCGCCCAGGCGCTGACCATGTGTAGTGCCGACTGCTCGCGCCCGTGATCGAACGAGCGCCGGAGCGTCTTGCCATCGATGGCGACGACCTCGCGCTCGAAGCCAGCCGCGAGCGAGCCGACCCAGGCCGCGAACCCGGCCTCGAAGGCGTCGGGATCGATCAGCATGAACACGCGCCGGAACGTATCATGCGAGGGAATACCGTTCGGCAAATCCAGGAAGGTGCTGAGCCAGGCGAGCTTGCTGCGGCCGTAGAGCGCGATGTCGTCCCAGCTCTCGGCGCAGGCGATCACCGCACGTACCGCAATCACCAGGATGTCGACCAGGCGGTGCTCGACCTTGCCGCCGCAACGCGGGTCCTCGATCGCACCAAAGCACTGCCCCAGCTTCTCGATCGACATGCCTCGCTCCCGCGCCATCGCGAGGACACGTCATCATCGTTACTAACCAGGCCACCAAATAGGTAGCATTCTGCGGGGTGCTGTGCGACAGTCCGGGCATGGCGCTCCGTCGTGACTTCCGCAAGCTTGACCCGGCTACCCAGGCAGAGCTGCGCCGCGTGGCCGTTGCCATGGTGGAGGGGGGCAAAACTCGCATTGAGGCCGCGGCGGCCGTCGGCGTGAACCGTCGCTTTGTCGGGGAATGGGTCGAGGCGGTGCGGCAATCCGGGGAGGCTGCCTTGGATGGTGGGCGGCGCGGTCGCCGGCCGGGCGAGCAGAAGGCGCTCTCGCCTCCACAGGAGCAGAGGATCCGGCGCCTGATCGCGGACCGCTGCCCGGATCAGCTGAAGCTGCCGTTCGCGCTGTGGACCCGTGAGGCGGTCGGCGCGCTGATTGAGCGCGAGACCGGGGTGCGGCTGTCGGCCTCGGCCCTCGGGCGCGCCCTGCGGGCCTGGGGCTTCACCGCGCAGCGCCCGGCACGACGGGCCCTCGAGCGCCGCGAGCCAGCGGTCCGCGCCTGGCTGCGACAAGAGTATCCGGCGATTGCCGAGCGGGCCAAGGCAGAGGGCGCCGAGATCCACTGGGCGGACGAGACCGGTTTGTCCAACCAGGCCAACTACGGCCGGAGTTTCGCCCCAAAAGGCAAGACGCCCGTCCTGCTACGGCCGGCTGCACGGGTCACGCAGTCGATGATCTCCAGCCTGACCAACCGCGGCACATTGCAATTCATGGTCTATGACGGCGCGCTCACCGCCACGACCTTCCTGATCTTCCTGCGGCGTCTGGTGCAGGGCGCCGGGCGCAAGCTGTTCGTCATCGCCGATAATCTGCGGGTCCACCGCGCCAGACGGGTCACCGCCTGGGTGAAGGCCAACGCTGAGCGGCTCGAACTGTTCTATCTCCCGCCCTACGCGCCGGAGCACAATCCCGACGAGTTTCTCAACAACGACGTCAAGCAAGCCATGGCGCGGCGCCAGGTGCCCAGGGACAAGGCCGCGCTGAAGGCTGGCCTGACCTCCTACATGCGCAGCCTACATGCGCAGCCTGCAGCGCCGCCCCGCCAAGGTCCGCGCCTTCTTCCAGGCCTCCTCCGTCCGCTACGCAGCATAGGCCAAGAGAGCTACCTATTTGGTGGCCGGGTTAGTAGCACCCGCCAGGCGAGAGAATTTTCATGCGTAGCCCCTGCCGGGATCCCCTCTTCGACCTTGAGCGTGTGAAAGAAGCTTTCCATCGGCGCGTTGTCAGAGCAGTTGCCGCGGCGGCTTATGGACTGCTATATACCGCTCGCCGCGAGCAGTTTGCGGTAATCTTCGGCCGCATATTGGCCACCGCGATCGGAATGGTGCAGTAGACCGGGCGCGGGACGCTGGCGTTGGGTGGCCATCATCAGGGCCGCGCAGGTGAGCTCGGCGCGCATGTGCTCGCGCATCAACCAGCCAACCACTTTGCGGGTAGCCAATTTGAGGACAGCGGCGAGGTAGAGCCATCCCTCGCTGGTGGGCAGGTAGATGATGTCGGCCAGCCAGACCTGGTTCGGGGCTGCGGCCTCGAACTGCTGGTCCAGAAGGTTCGGGGCGATCGGGAGGGAATGGCGGCTGTCCGTGGTCGCAGGCCGGAAGCGACGCGCGGCGCTGGCGCGAAGCCCCGAAGCTCGCATCAGCCGTTCGAAGCGACCTCGGCTTGCGGTCTGCCCTTCGGCTTGCAGCGCGGCGTGCACGCGAGGACTGCCGTAGCGACCATGATGCTGAGCATGCAAGCGCTGGATATCAGCCAAGAGACGCCGATTGACAACCGCTCGCGCGCTTTCGGGCCGGTCGCGCCAAGCGTAGTAGCCGGAAGCCGAGACGCCGACGACGCGACAGATCACGCGGACCGGCCAGGTGCCGGCATGTGCGGCCACTAACTGGAACTTCATCGCGGCGTCTCCGAGAAGATGCCGATGGCCTTTTTTAAAATGTCGCGCTCCACGCGCGTGCGCTCGAGCTCGCGGCGCAGGCGCGCAATCTCGGCCGCCTGGTCGGCCGGTGACGGGCCAGGCGGGACCGCGACAGCCGCCGGCGCGGCGCCCAAGCCCACGGTTCGCGAGCGCGGCGCCCCGCCGTTCTGCACCGCTCGCCAGTTGCGCAGCATCGAGGGCTGGATGCCGAGCTCGGCCGCCACCCGCGTGGGCGGCCGACCGCTCGAAACCAGAAGCGCTACCGCCTCCCGCTCAAACTCCGGCGCGAACTCCCGCCGCGTCTTGGTCATCACACGCCTTCCACGCTCCCGCCGGAGCTTACTGAGGGGTGTCCACCAATTCGAGGGAGGATCAGCAATGCTCTGCGGGATCTTTCGGACGTTGCTGGCCGGTGGCGCTGTTCCGTCGCGCGGCGGCAAGGCCGTTGCCCGCGCTGATCGGCAACGCGGGCCTTTCGGGATCGAGTGCCCCGGCGGCCATCCCGAGCCTGCAACACAAACGCGCCTTACTGAAAGCGGCGCTCGAGGGATGATTGCTGCTCAGGACGCCAGCTTGAACAGCGATGAGAAGACGCAGCTCGCCCTCTCCGCATCGTTTACGCTCCAGGCAGTCAGGTTGGCAAGCAGATTGACCTGCGTGGCGTTCAGGTCCGTTTCCAGCGTACTGTAGTTTGGAAAGCCGTGAGTCGTCCGCTCCGCTTCTATTATTGCCTTAACCGGTTGGTTGGACAGCGCCTCCCAAGCGGTGACAAAGCTGAGGTAAAACCAGACCACGGTAACCTCGCGCGCGACTGTCACGCCAAACCACCTGTTCGGCTGCACAGTAAGACGCTGTTGAAAGATGGCGGGGCGCGTGTAGCTTCCACTGCCGCTTGCCGCCCAAAGGCCTTGCAACAGGACCGGGAACGCCGAGGACTCGAAGATCTGGTTTTTGGCGTAGATCGGAGATTTGTTGGAAGAACCTTCGCCATACAGAACGTAACCCTTGCCCGCTTATCGGCCAATCGACCCGCTCTTGTACTTTGCAGCAGGGAAGCGCAAAGTCGCTCTGAACGCGGCGTCTCGGAGCAGAATGATGCGGGCAATCATGAAGGGGCTGACGGACGTTGAGTTCGAACAACTCTACGGGACGGAGGGTCAGTGTCTGGCGGCGTTGGTGGCGGCGCGCCAACGTGAAGGAATGCCTTGCCCGCGCTGCGCCAATCTGAAGAGCTATGTCTACGGCCGCCGTGTCGGCTGCACGCGCTGCGGCCGACGTTGGTCGGTCACCGCGGGCACCGTGATGGCGGACACCAAGCTGTCTCTGACCACTTGGTTCCGCGCCATGCACCTGATGAGCAGCACCAAACAGGCGATCTCGGCGGTCGAGCTCGGCCGCAGGCTGGGCCTGGGCTATGAGACGGCCTGGTATCTGCACAAGCGGCTCCGCCACGCCATGACCGAGCGGACGGAGCGCTATTCGCTCGGGGGCGCGAGCGACGACGATGCCGCGCCGCCGGTAGTGGAGGCGGATGACGTGTATCTGGGAGGTGAAAGGAACCAAGGCAGCGGAACCGAAGGCAAGACCTGCGTCATCGTCGCCTGCGAGCGGCATGCGGACGGGCGCATGGGCCATGTCGCGATGCGCGCGGTCAGCGCCTTCTCCAGCGAGGCGGTGGCCGCGTTCCGCGATGCCCACATCGCCGCCGGCGCGACTGTGCACACGGACGGCTTGCGGGCGTTCAACGCCTTCGGTGAAGCCGGGCGGACGCATGTCGCCACCGTCACCGGCGGCGGGCGTCCGGAGCGCGAGCGCAGCGCCCCGTTCTTCACCGTCAACACCCTGGTCGCCAATCTCAGTACCGCGCTCAAGGCCACCCACAAGCGGCTCTCCCCCAAGCATCTGCCCGACTATCTCGGCGCCTTCTGCTGGACCACCAACCGGCGCCGCAACATGCGAGGCATGGTCAACGCGCTTTGCCGTGCCGTCGCTGCGTCGTCCCGTCTGACCCACAAAGGCGTCTACCCGTGACGGGTCGATTGGCCGATAAGCGGGGAACCCTTGTTCTCGCTCAATTCACCTGCCTCATATGTGCAGGGCGGTGACAAACCGGGCCAATGGAGCGTCGGCTTGGTGCTGACGCGGGCGGAGTAAAATCCGGCCATTGGGTAGGCTGGTCCTTTTGGGGTCGGCCGGGGATGTTTGCCGTGGAGGTTTATGCCGCCGTTCGGCGTTTTGTGTTCGTAGAGGGCCACAGCCGCCGTGAGGCGGCGCGAGTTTTTGGGCTGAGCCGTGAGACGGTGCTGAAGAGGTGCCGGTTCTCGCTGCCGCCCGGCTACACGCGAACGGTGCCGGTCTCGAAGCCCAAGCTGGGCGCGTTGCTGCCGGTGATCGATGCGATCCTGGAGGCCGACCAGAGCGCGCCGGTGAAGCAGCGGCATACCGCCAAGCGGATCTTCGAGCGGCTGCGCGACGAGCATGGCTTTGCTGGCGGCTATACGGTGGTGAAGGATCACGTGCGGATCGGCCGGGCGCGGGGACGGGAGACGTTTGTGCCGCTGGCGCACCCGCCGGGTCACGCGCAGGTGGACTTCGGCGAGGCAGTCGGGTTGATCGGCGGGGTGCGCCAGAAATTCTCTTCTTCTGCATGGATCTGCCGCAGTCGGACGCTTGCTTCGTCAAGGCGTATCCGTGCGAGACGACCGAGGCGTTCCTGGACGGCCACGTCGCATTGTTTGCGTTCTTCGGCGGCGTGCCGCTGTCGATCCTGTATGACAACCTCAAGATCGCGGTGACCAAGATTTGCGGCGACGGCAAACGCGAGCGGACGCGGGCGTTCACAGAGTTGGTCAGCCATTACCTGTTCGCTGATCGCTTCGGCCGCACCGGCAAGGGCAACGACAAAGGTAAGGTCGAAGGGCTGGTCAAATATGCTCGCGCCAACTTCATGACGCCCGTGCCGGAGGCGGCGAGCTTCGACGACCTCAACGCCACGCTGGCCGAACGCTGCCGGGTCCGACAGAGCGGCCGTGCCGGGCGGCATGGCGAGGCCATCGGCGAGCGGCTGGCCGCCCGATCTTGCGGTGCTGCGCGACCTGCCTGCGGTGCCGCTGGAGGCGTGCGAGAAGCGCGCGGGGCGGGTCTCGTCGACGTCGCTCGTGCGCTATCGCGGCAACGACTACTCGGTGCCGACCGCGTACGGCTTTCGGGATGTGCCGGTAAAGGGGTTCGTCGACCAAGTCGTGATCCTGTGCGGCGGTGTGGTGGTCGCCCGGCACAAGCGGGCCTATGGCGCGGGCGAGTTCGTCGCCGATCCGCTGCATTACCTGGCACTGATCGAGACCAAGCCGAACGCGCTCGACCGGGCGGCGGCGCTGCAGGGCTGGGATCTGCCGGAGGTGTTCCAGCATCTGCGCCACCTGCTCGACGCCCGCATGGGGAACCGGGGCAAGCGTGAGTTCATCCAGGTACTGCGGCTGATGGAAGCGGCACCCAAGGCGATCGTGACCGCCGCGGTTACCGAGGCGATCCGGCTTGGTGCGATCGGCTTCGACGCGGTCAAGCTGATCGCGCTGGCGCGGCTGGAGCGGCGGTCCGTCCGGCTCGATCTGGCGGCCTACCCGCATTTGCCCAGGCTGGCGGTGAGGACGACATCTCCGGCCGACTATGCTGCGCTGGTCGCGCAGGTGGCCGCGTGATGGACCAGCGGCCCACGGGCACGACGAGCGGCACGTCGCAGGTGCTGCTGGCTCATCACCTCAAGCAGCTGAAGCTGCCGACGGTGCTGCGCGAATACGACAAGGTGGCGCGGGAGTGCGCCCGCGACGGCGTCGATCATTCCCGGTATCTGCTGCGGCTGATCGAACTCGAGCTGCTCGACCGCGAGCGCCGGACAGTGGAGCGGCGGATCCGGGCGGCGCGGTTTCCAGCGACCAAGAGCTTCGATACGTTCGACTTCACCGCCATTCCTGGCCTGAACAAGATGCTGGTGCTGGAGCTCGCGCGCTGTGAGTACATCCAGCGGCGGGAGAACATCATCGCGCTCGGCAACAGCGGCACCGGCAAGACCCATGTGGCGTTGGCACTTGGCTTGGCGGCTTGCCAGAAAGGGTTCCCGGTCGCGTTCACCACGGCCGCCGGGCTGGTCAACCAATTGCTGGAGGCGCGTGACGAGCGGCGACTGCTCAAGCTGCAACGCGACGTGCAGGCGGTAAGGCTGCTCATCGTCGACGAGCTCGGCTATGTGCCGCTGTCGTCGGTCGGTGCCGAGCTGCTGTTCGAGGCACTCTCGCAGCGCTACGAGCGCGGCTCGACCATCATCACCTCGAACCTGCCCTTTGAGGACTGGACGAGCGTCTTTGGATCGGAGCGGCTCACTGGCGCGCTGCTGGATCGGCTCACCCATCACGTCAGCATCCTGACCATGAACGGCGACAGCTACCGGCTCAGACAATCCACCAGCCGCCACCCCGCCGCTATCGCCGGGAGGGCGCAGCAAAACCAGGCCACCGCCGAGATCATCGATCCGGAGACCGGCGAGATCACCTCAGCCTAATCAGGACGGGCCTGGATGCTATGCGCAGGGCCCCGATCGGGGCCCTGCGCGTAGTCGCACCACGACGGCACTGGCCTGCTTTTACTCCGCCGCGCTGGCCTAGAATCCGAACGCCGTTGACACTCATATGGCTGATAGCCGAACAGCGGCGGAATGGACGCGTCAACGACGAGCGTGGTGCCGGGAATGAACCCGCCTTGTCCGTCGGCGACGCCGTACTCGCCTGGCTGCATCACCGTCATCGGGTTGACGAAGGCGATGATGCTGTCGATGTCCGAATACGCGAGCAGCGCGGCGATGCCAGTGTTCTCCAGGTTGCCCCCATCCGCGAACCGGCTGGGCATCGGCGGCGTCGCGGGCTGCGGGTCGAGCGCCGGCCAGTATTGGTAACGTGGGATGAGCTCCTGTAGGTCGGACAGCGTGGATTGCAGCAGCAGCGGCTGGGCAAGCCGCGGGTCGGCGTTCAGGGGCAGAAGGCCAGCCGCAGGGCCGCGCGCCTCGATTGGCAGCTTCGTCCTGATCCAGTGCAGGATCGTATCGGCATGACGAGCGATGAGCGCGGCAAGATCCGCGGGGTCGTGGCGCCATCTCTGGAACAGGTTCTGCAACACTTCGGCGAAGAAGGCGCTGCTCGTCCCCACCGCGTCGGTCAGCGACCATTGCCGTGTCTGCGCGACAGTGGCGGCGCTGCGCTTGCGCCGGCGTAGGCCGAGTTGAAGCCGAACGTGTTGCCGCCGCCGCCGCCCGGCTTGCGCCCGTTCCCGTCCTCGCCCATAGGCATACCAAAAATGCCCGTGATGAACGGTGTGCTCTGCACTGGCGCAAGCAGTTCCAGCGCGGTGCCAGGCTCCTCAGGAACATTGCGCAATTGCAGACGAGGAACGGACGATGCGTCCGGTTAGGATCGCGAGTATCCACATAGAGGTAATCGGCTCGCCGGCGAGCGCCGGGTTCAGGTTTGGGTTCGTGATCTGGCTTGCCACCGTAGCCGCGTCAAAGGAAAACGTGTCGGTGGGCGTGAGTCGGGTCGTCGGTGCGTAAAGACCGTAATCGGCGAGGATGTCCGGCCCAATGATGGTTTGCCACAGCATGTCCGGCGGGACTCCAAGACCGCGTGCAGCAACAGGGCCTGAACGGTTCTTTCAGCTCTCGCCAGAAACGTGACGGCGTGAGTGGGAAAGCGTAGTCGGCCTATGCGGCCTGCAGGATTGCGAGCACAGCGGTTGCACAACGGAGATGGAGCAGTCGACGGCGGTTGGCGGGGACATGCTGGTTGTGGCGAGTGCGGAGGCGGAGAAAGGCGCGGAGCTCATCATAGCCTCGACAGAACCGTTCGGCGGCCCCGAAGGCCTTGAAGCCCCGCATACATCGGATCCGGCCTTTCACGCCGCGGTGGTCTTGCTCGATAGTCCAATCGCAAATGACAAAACCGGACCTGCTGGCTGGTCCGGTCTGTCGGCATCACGTCGCGGATCTCAACATCCCCATCAGTGACGATCACCCGATCAATCAGAAGTTCCACCAAAGACCTCCTTTGCTCAAAGGAGGCCTGGGCCAACCCCCGCTGCACTCTCTGGCAAAACGCCCCAATGGAGCTGGACAGTCCGGCAAGTTCCTTCTGCCTGTCAACTTGTGCCTCGAGTTGCCTCTCCTGCTCTCCGAGCCGCTGCTGACGTTTTTCAAGGTCACTTCGGCGCCGCCGACACTCGTCCAGACGCACCACGCCAGCGAGATAGGCCTCGGTCAGGCGCTCGAGCTGTTGCCCGAGGCTCGCTTGGCCACGCCGGAGCCCGTGCTGGCGCGTCTGTAGCTCCTGCGGCGACAATTGCCCGCCATGCGCCCGCGCCAGCGCCTGTCACACCTGCTCAGGGTGGCGCCGAACGCGCACAGGTCGGCCCAGACCAGCGCGTCCAGACGTTCGGCCGGGCTCGACCGCAAGGGGCACTTCGGCTCCCGATGCGAGAACAAGGCGGGCAGCTCCCGGTGCATGAGTAGTGGCGATAGCCATGGATGGTGGCCCGTGCCAGGCACGCCAGGCCACACAGGCCGCAACTGACCAGGCCGCGCAGCAGATACGGATGCGCCTTGTTGTTGCGCTGTCGGAAAGCGTCGGTTGCTGGCCAGCGCGCCTGCACGCGGTCGAATTGCTCCTGGCTGACCAACGGTGGGATTTCGGCCACCAGGATCCATTCCTCACGTGGTGCATCCACCCGGCTCATCGCCGAGTGCTTGCGCGGCGCCGTCGCCGAGCGCCGCTCCAGCGTGCCGCGGCGGTGCCAGCGAGTGCCGTAGACCCGTCCGCCATAGGCGGGGTTGGTCAACAGGCCGCGGATACTGGCGAGGTTCCAACGCTTCAGCCCGGTTGACGTCTGGAATCCGCGCTGCTCCAACAAACGAGCCAGCGAGCAAAAGCTGTGAGCCTCCTCCGCGTACCAGGCGGACATCTCGGCACGATGGCGGCTTCGGCCTCCTTGAGGCGCACGCCGGCCGGATCGCGTGGACGGTCTGGGTCGACGCGGTAGCCGAAGGGCGCTTTCGTCCAAGGCAGCATCAGCCCCGCCTCCAGTTTGCGCGGCCGACCGCGTCGCATGCGCTCGGTGATCAGCGTGCGTTCATATTCCGCGACGGCACCCCGGATCTGGAACAACAACTGGTCGTGGGGATCCTGGCTCATAGGGCGGTCGAGAAACTGGATTTCGCACCCGTGCCCTTGCAATTCCTCCAGCAGCAGGACCTGATGGACATAGTTGCGCGCCAGCCGGTCAGGCGCAGTGATCACAACCACATCAAGCGTTCGATCCGCTGCGCGGTCGCGCAGACGTTCAAGACCCCGGACGTCTCAGGGAGGCGCCGCTGTAGCCGCCATCACAAAAATCTGATCGAGAGGCACCTCCCAGCCTTGCTGCCGAACGTGACTTGTCAGGCGTTCCACCTGCTGCTCGACTGTCTGCGCCTGTGCCTGGCGCTGCGTCGACACGCGAGCATAGAGGGCCACTCTCATCAGCCCCCTCCCGCGCGTCGGGGCCGGGCGACGCGCCGGCAGGTGCGCCTGCCAGCCCCTCCGTCCACGCCAGCACCTCCTGGTAGGCCCGATCCCAGCGGCGTTGGCTGCTTGGATCCGCCTGCATCGTCCGGCGCACAAACCACTGACATCGCATCTGTCCCTCCTTGCTGGAGGAACTCAGCTGAGGTCGTTCTCGCCCGCTTGGACCGGTCGCACAGCGTCAGCCGGGACCGACTCAACCACAGGCGCGCCCGCCGTACCAGGCAGAACTTGTCATTTGTGATTAGGCCATCTCGAGCCTGTTGTGTAGATCAGCATAGAAGAAGGACCCTGTTTGAGGGGTGATCGGCGTCCAAACGGGACCCCTCTGGCGGTGGGGTTCACGGTGGCTTCCGGGATCATCGGGGGCCGGGTTTGGGACGTTGGGCGTGGAGACGGTCAGCGAGGATCCGCCGGGCGTATTTCGTTCAAGGCAAGGCGATCAAGGCGATCTGCCGCGAGCTGCGGGTCTCGCGGAAGGTCGTGCGGAAGGTGCTGCGATCGGAGGCGACCGAATGCCGCTACCGGCGCGACCACCAGCCGATGCGGCGGATTGGGCCGTGTCAGGACGAGCTCGATCGCCTGCTTGCGGTGAATGAGGCGAAGCCGAACCGCGAGCGGCTGACGCTGACCCGCATATTCGAGGAGCTGCGCGGGCTCGGCTACGAGGGCGGCTACGACGCGGTGCGTCGCTATGCGCGAGGCTGGCAGCGTGACCGCGCGACGACATCGGTGGACACCTTTGTTCCGCTGAGCTTTGCGCCCGGCGAGGCGTATCAGTTCGACTGGAGCCATGAGATCGTGCTGACCAATGGCACGACCGTGACGGTGAGGGTGGCCCACGTCCGGCTATGCCACAGCCGGATGCTGTTTGTGCGGGCCCATCCGCGCGAGACGCAGGAGATGGTGTTCGACGCGCACGATCGGGCATTCGCCTGCTTCAGAGGTGCCTGCACACGCGGCATCTACGACAACATGAGGACCGCGGTGGACGCGGTCTTCGTCGGCCGCGAGCGTGCCTACGAATCGCCCGCTGCCGATGTGCAGCCACCACCTGGTCGGAGAGCCGGTTGCCTGCACCCCCGCTTCGGGCTGGGAGAAGGGACAGGTCGAGAACCAGGTCGGGCTGGTGCGCGAGCGGTTTTTCACGCCGCGGCTGCGGGTGAAGAGCTACGACGAACTGAATGCCTGGCTGCTCGACCAGTGCGTCGCGCATGCCAGGGCGCATGCGCCATCCCGAGATCCGGGAGCGGACGATCTGGCAGATGTTCGAGGCCGAGCGGCCCTGCCTTGTTCCCTACGCCGGGCGGTTCGACGGGTTCCACGCGGTGCCCGCCTCGGTGTCCAAGACCTGCCTCGTGCGGTTCGACAACAACAAATACTCGGTCGCCGCAAACGCCGTCGGCCGGCCTGTCGAAATCCGGGCCTATGCCGAGCGGATCGAGCTGCGCCAAGCCGGGCGCCTCGTCGGTGAGCATCGGCGTTGCTTCAGGCGGGACCAGACGGTGTTTGATCCCTGGCACTATGTGCCGGTTCTGGCCCGCAAGCCGGGGGCGCTGCGCAACGGGGCGCCGTTCAAGAACTGGGTTCTGCCGTCCGGACTGGAGCAGGAATCCGCCGCAAGCTCGCCGGGTCCGCTGACGGCGACCGGCAGATGGTCGCCATCCTCGCCGCGGTGCTCAGCGACGGGCTCCCAGCGGTGGAGGCGGCCTGTTTGGCGGCGCTGCGCGAGGGCGTCCACTCCGCCGATGTCGTTCTCAACATCCTGGCCCGCCGCCGCGAGCCGGAGTTGGCACCGGTCACGATCATCACCCCGAACGCGCTGAAGCTGCGGCACGCGCCTGCTGCCGATTGCGCCCGCTATGACAGCCTCAGGAGTGCCTTTGATGGAACGTGCCGAGATCCTGGCGACGATGTCCGAACTGAAGCTCTACGGCATGAGGGCTGCGTTTGACGAGATCATCTCCACGGCGGTGAAGCGCCAGCACGAGCCGCAGCGCGTCGTCGGCGATCTGCTGACCGCGGAGGTCACCGAGAAGCACGCCGAGATCGATCCGATACCAGATCACCATCGCCAAGCTGCCGCTGGCCAAGGATGTCGACGGCTTCCGCTTCGACAACACGCCGATCAACGAGACCCTTGTCCGCGACCTCGCCAGCGGCAACTTTGCTGCCGCCAATCAGCGCAACGTCGTGCTGGTCGGCGGAACCGGCACCGGCAAAACCCATCTCGCCATCGCGCTCGCCCGGGCCTGTATCCGCGACGGTGCGCGTGGCCGGTTCTTCAACGTCGTCGATTTGGTCAACAGGCTCGAGGCCGAGGGGCGATCCGGACGCCAGGGCCGCCTGGCCGAGTATCTTTGCCGCAAGGACTTCGTCGTGCTCGACGAACTCGGCTACCTGCCGTTCGCCCACTCCGGCGGCCAGCTGCTGTTCCATCTGATCAGTCGTCCCTACGAGCAAACCTCTGTGATCGTGACAACCAACTTGGCGTTTGGCGAATGGCCGAGCGTGTTCGCGGGCGACGCCAAGATGACCACCGCGCTGCTCGATCGACTGACCCACCACTGCGACATCGTCGAGACCGGCAACGAAAGCTGGCAGTTCAAGAACAGGGCCTGATTCCCCATCCCGCCGCGGCTTGCACCGGTGGGTCCACAGGCACCCCCGCGCGCCGCTGCGCAGCCTCCCGTGGGCACTCCGCGGCGCGCGGGTCCCCCTATGGGCTACCGGCACAAGCCGCTCTCAACGGGGTCCCTTTTAAAAGAGCCCGATGGGGGGTCCCTTTTGCAAGCCGATCGACAGGCCATCGCCGCCCCGCCATTGGCTGGCCCCGCCAGAAAACGTCTCCGCGCGCTTGAAACAGGGCAGCAGGTGGGCGGCCCTGCCATCCCGCGGGCCAGCGGTCATCAGCCGGTCGAGACCGCGGACACCGCGCCAGCCCGAGCAGGGCGCTGCGCAGGGCCTGCGACGGCGGCCGGTCGCCGATGAAGCCGTCCAGTATGCGGAACGCCAGATCGGGGTTCCTGAAGTTCGCGAGCGGCCGACCGTTGGCCAGGACCGCCAGCCCCTGGCGCGAGACGATGTAGGTGGAGGTGTCGCCAGCCCGCACCGCGGGGGAGAGGGTGATCGTCGCTCGAAATCCGCTTGGTCCGACGCCGGGCACCCGCCGGCCCCGCAGTTCACGCGCTCGCCGGCCCGGAACTGCCGCTCGACCTGCTCCTTGCTGCCGCCGCGCAGGTAGTGGATCACGATGACCTTCAGGCCCGGGTCGGCCTCGATCGCGCGCGCGTCGTGGCTCCGGCGTTCGAGGTACAGCCCAGCCACGTAGACGCGGACATTCAGCACCGTCAGCGTGCGCAGCCCTATCCCGTTGAGGTAGAGGGGCCTGCCGTCAACCTGCATCGCGTCGGGGAAGGTGACGCCTTCGAGCGTGGCGGCGCTCACCCGCGGGGCGACCGGTGGGGCGAGCAGCAGCATCGTCGCGGCCGCGAGGATCAGGAGGGCAGATCGCTTCATGGCGGATCACTCCAAGGGTGGGCTCGCTGTCGGGAGGAGGCTCTCATGCCGATCGCGGCGTGTCGCACCGGGTGCGCCTCGCGACAGGGCCGCGGTCACAGAGCCGAGCGGCGGCGATCGGCACCACCGGATGCCCGGCGGCGCGCCACGCGTCGAGGCCGCCGCGCAACGGCCGGACGTCGGCGTAGCCGGGCTTCAGCAGGCGCCTGGCGACCGTGACGGCGCTGAACTCGTCCGGGCAGGCGCAGTAGACGACCACCGGCCTGACGGCCTTCGGGTCACCCGGCGAGGGCAGCGTCGCCGGTGCGGCTTCGGCCTGCTGCGACAGGAGCGCTCCCCAGGATGGGGAAGGGATCGACACCCCTCCGGTAGGAGGAGCGCGCGTCGATGACAACGGGCGCCAGGCCCGCCGCGACCATCTCGCTCAGGCTCTCGGCGGTAACTCGGGACATCCGCAACCGGCGCCGGAGGGCAGGCCTGGGCTCGCAAGTCTATATAGGCCAGCTCCTCGCTCCGGCGCCCGCCTTAGCTACCTCGACCTCCCGACCGTTGCCGTTGCCGGGCTTCTCGCCGCCCTGGCCTCGGTCGTTCCGCGTGTGCTCTGCGGCCCGGCCGAGCATCCGAGCCCAGCCCCGGCCCCGCTC
>CAWFTU010000005.1:0-354514 GCA_963818725.1 uncultured Pseudomonadota bacterium
AGAGGATCCATACCGAGAAGGCGTCGGGCGCCAAGGCGGATCGGCCCGAACTCGCGCGCGTCCTTGATGACGTGCTGCGCAAGGGCGACGTGCTGGTCGTCTGGAAGCTCGACCGGCTCGCCCGTTCGCTGAAGAAGCTGATCACCACGGCCGAGAACCTCGAGGAGCGCGGCATTGGGTTGGTGTCGCTGACCGAGAGCATCGACACCACCACGCCAGGGGGCGTGCTGGTATTCCACGTGTTCGGAGCGATTGCGCAGTTCGAGCGCGCGCTGATCCGCGAACGCACTGCCGCCGGCCTTGCCGAGGCACGCCGCCGCGGCCGCAAGGGTGGGCGTCCCCCGGCATTCAAGGCTGGCGATGTCACCGCGGCGCGCGCGCTGATGAAAGAGGGCAAGCTGCCGGTGCGCGACGTCGCCAAGCGCATGGGCGTGTCGGTCGCCACCCTCTATCGCCACGTCGGCAAGCGGGGCGCAGGCGACGAAGCCGCGGATAGCGCCGCTGCGCATGGCTGACCGTTCGAAGCGGCCGCCGGGCGAGGCGCTGGTCGACCTGCGCCGGCGGCTGGCGTTGCTGTCGCCGCGCGATCCGGCCCGCACCGAGGTGATCGCACGTGCGGCCGCGGCATACGGCGTATCGGTTTGGACGATCTATCGCGCGTTGCGCGAGCTGACACGGCCGAAATCGGTGCGGCGCTCCGACCACGGCTCGACGCGAGCGATGCCCGCGGCCGGGATGGAGCGCTACGCCGAGATCATCGCGGCGCTCAAGATCAGGACTTCGAACAAGAAGGGACGCCACCTTTCGACGGCGCGGGCGATCCGGCTGCTCGAAGAGGACGGCGTGGAGACGCCGGAAGGCTTGGTGCGGGCTCAGCCGGGTCTGCTCAAGCGCGCGACCGTCGACCGCGTCTTGCGGGCTTCCGGTCTCGATTATGCGCGGGTCACCCGGCCGATCGCGGCGGTGCGCTTCCAGGCCAGGCGCTCGAACGAACTCTGGCACTTCGACATGAGCCCGTCCGACTTGAAGCAGGCCGAGGCCCCGCTCTGGATCGAGCAAGGCCGCGGCAAACCGACGTTGATGCTGTTCTCGGCGGTCGATGACCGCTCGGGCGTCGTCTACAATGAATATCGCTGCGTCTACGGCGAGGATGCCGAGTCCGCGCTGCGCTTCCTGTTCAACGCCATGGCCCCTCCGCTGCCATTCCATTGGCTTCGCCGATAGAACCTTGGGCAGCTCCGCCCAAGCCCGAGGCCGAGCTGCCCTTCCAGGGCATCCCGGCCACGATCTACATGGACAACGGCCCGGTCAGCCGCTCGAAGGTATTCCAGTCCGTGATGGGCAGCCTCGGGGTGCGCGTGCTGACCCACATGCCGCCGTCGGAGGCCGAGCGCCGCACGCCGGCGCGCTCGAAAGGCAAGGTCGAACGGCCGTTCCGCACCATCAAGGAGGTGCACGAGACGCTCTACCACTTCCACAAGCCGAAGGACGAGGCGGAGGCCAACCTTTGGATCCGCCGCGCCCTCGTCACCTACAACAACCGCGACCATCGTGCCGAGCCGCACAGCCGGGTCGAGGACTGGCTGAAGCACCTGCCGCCAAGCGGCGTGCGCGCGATGTGCTCGTGGGAACGGTTCTGCGCCTTCGCGCGCGAGCCTGAGCGCCGCGGCGTCGCCGGCGACGCGACCGTCTCGGTCGAGGGCGCCTCGTACGAGGTCGAGCCCGAACTCGCCGGCGAGACGGTGACGCTCTGGTGGGGGCTTTTCGACCAGGAGCTGTCCGTCGAGTTCGAGGGCAAGCGCTTCGGGCCATACCAGCCCTCGCGAGGCGCGGTCCCGCTCTATCGCTACCGCAAATACCAGAAGAGCCGGGCCGAGGAGCGTCTCGACAAAGTCGTGCAACTGGCCGACCAGCTCGGGCTGCCGCGCGCGACGGTGACCGGCGCAGACCGGCCCTTGCCGTCCCTGCCTCCTGCCGCCGCATCCATGCCGGTGGCGCGGATGCCGTTTCCCGAGCCGGCGGCCGACGTCGCGTTCCCGACGCCGCTGGCAGCCAGGTTGGCGATCTCCGTCCAGCTCTCGAAGCCTCTAGGCAGCCTTCCCGAACCGGACCGCGCCTTCATCGACGCGCTGCTGGCGGCAACGCTGGATCGAGACACCGTCGCCGCACGCGTGCGCGAGCACTTCAGGACAGCAGGGAGGGGCTGATGCTCGCCGACGTGCAGGCGCATTTCGGGCTGACAAGGCCCTTTTACGGCGTCGGCAACTATGAAACCGAGCACCAGCGCACGCTGGTCCGCGAGGTGTGCGCGGTCGTGCAAACCGGCAGGCTGGTCGTCGTCGCGGGCCTGGTCGGCTCGGGCAAGACGCACCTGCTGACCCGCATCGAGGAAGAGCTCGCGCGCTCCGGCAAGATCGCGGTCGCGAAGTCGCTGGCGGTCGACAAGCGCCGCACGTCGTTGCCGTCCCTCATCGAGGCCATGTGCTACGACCTCACGCCCGGTGATCGCAGCAAGGTCAAGATCCCCAAGCAGCCCGAACGGCGCGAGCGCGAGCTGCGCGACCTCATGCGCAAGAACAAGCATCCCGTCGTGCTGATCGTCGACGAGGCCCACGAGCTGCACCACAAGACGCTGACAGGGTTCAAGCGGCTGATGGAAATGGCCACGGGCGCCGGCGTGGTCCTATCGGTGCTGCTGATCGGGCATCCGAAGCTGCGCAATGATCTCCGCCGGCCGCAGATGGAGGAGATCGGCTACCGCACCCCCACCTTCGAGTTCGAGGGCATGTCCGGCCATCGCCGCGAATTCATTGGCTGGCTGGTGAAGACCTGCGCGCAGGACGGCGTCAAGCCGGCGGACATCATGGACGCGGACGCGGTCGAGCTGCTGGCCGAGCGGCTGCGCACGGCGCTGCAGATTGAGATGCACCTCACCTTGGCCTTCGAGCACGCCTTCCGCCTTGGCGAGAAGCGCGTGTCCACTGAGATCGTCGAACAGGTGCTGTCGCGGGCGATCGACGAACTCGAGCCGACGCTGACCCGCAACGGCTACGACGCGCCCGCGCTAACCGTGCTGCTCCGGGCCAAGCCCGCCGAAGTGCGCGATTTCCTGGCCGGCACGCTCGCGGCGGACCGCACGCGCGAGTTCACCGAGCAGCTCCGCGTGGCTGGCGTGCCGGTGTGACCGGACAGCTTCGCTCGGTGCCGAACACGTTCGTGTACAAGCCTGCCCTCTCCTCGACATCGGCCCTCTTAGCGCCACATATTGCTGCAGTGCAGCATTTGCCCACGATGGAGGAAAATCCTTTGGATTACGCTTTGAAGACCCGCCAATCCGACCGCTCCACGGCGACCGGAATCCCGGTCCTAGACTGGATGCTGATGTTTCAGCGGGCGGCGCTGGCAGCCTACAAAGTACCCCTCAGCTCAGGGTCCGGCCCGGTGCGGTCCGCCCCGGCACCGCAGTCCGGCAAGAACGTCGAGATCATCCCGCTCGGTGAGGAAGTGCTGAACGTCGGCACCCGCGTCGTGCTCGGCGATACGACAGTGATCCGGCGCGAGGTGGTCGAGACGCCGGTCGAGCAGCAGGTCAAGCTTCGCCAGGAGCGGGTGATCGTTGAACGTCGCCCGGCCGGCGCTGCGCGTTCGACCGACGACGTGCTCACGAACAAGGTCTCCGAGATGACCGACACCATCGAGGTGCCGGTGGTCTGGAAGAGCCAGCATGTGCGCGAAGAGGTTGTTCTGCGGAAAGAGGTGAGCGAGCATCTCGAGACGGTGCGGGACGTGGTCCGGCGTGATGCCGTCCAGGTGATCTCGCCGAGCACGAGCGCCCAGCCGGGGGCTCGGCCCAGCACGGCGGGTCGTGACGTTGCGCCGCACATCATCAAGGACCCTGTGGAGATCGCGCGGCCGGTGTCGCACGAGGATCAGCGAGCCGAGAGAGCGATGGATGAAGCCTCGGCGGCAATGCCGCTCACCGTCGCCGCGCTTCGGGAGGAGGAGGTCAAGAGCCACGCCAAGGACCCCACGCCCGTATCGCCGCCAACGCCCCTGATCGGCGCGCGCGAGCAGCGGGATCAGAAGGGCCAAGCTCGGGACCAGAAGGCCGGCTAAGAACGGGATACGATCGGGGCCTTGCGAGAGGCCCCGATTACGGCCCATGACCGCCGACACCCGTGGGTAACGCGGCCGAAGCCGTGTTGTTACTGATACAATACGGCTGGCCGCCCGGCGAGCCCTACGCTCACGTGGAGCAGCGCCGAGCGGCTGGTGACTCGGCCTTCCGGGAGACTGCCGGATTTTCGTCGCTGATTTCCGGGAGCCTTCCACCGTGCTGGTTACGGCCAGTCGGGCGGGTGCGGGGCTGCTCGCCTTCATGGCGTGCAGAGGGGATCACGGTAACAAGATCTCTGGACCACTCGGCGGAAGCGAATGCCCGAAGTTAAGCTGATCATCTCAATACTTAGATAATAGCGAAACTTGCGCAGGATGTCCTACCGAAAGCATAGTGTAAAAAGCTGAAATATTCGGTCTCGCTACTCATGCACGTTGTGCATGGCCGGTACGCGAAGAAGAGTATGTATTCTGATCTGGATAGGGAGCAATACCTTATTGTGCGCTGCAGCATATAGTGTGCATTCCAGTAGCGAACAAAGGAATTTTCATCATGGCCGATAACTATCAACAGATCAGCAAGCAGCAGAACGACCAAGCCAGCGCCGCGGCGCGTCAGCAGGGTGCCGAGGCCGTCCGCCAGGGTGCGCAGGCAATGCAGCAGGGCGTTCACACCACCAGTGAGGCGGTGCGCCGGGCCGGCGATGTCACCGCCGAGGTGGCACAGCGCAGCGGCCAGGCCGGGGCCGAGGCCGTACAGCGCGCCGGGGACGCCGCGAGCGAGACGATGCGCCGGAGTGCTGAGGCGTTCACCGACAGCCAGCGCCAGCTGGTCCAGAAGGCAGCCCAGCAGTCCGAGGAGATGAGCCGCAAGGCGGCCCAGGCGGCCCAGGGTATCATCGAGGACCTGCGCGCGTTCATGACGCTGCCCAATGCGGCCAACGGTGGTCTGCAGGATCTGAGGCAAAGCGTGACGGGGTTCATCGAGGGCGTTGTGCGGACCAACCTACGGGCCACGCAGGAGCTGCTCCAGCTCGCCAATCCCAGCGCCTTCGTCGAGCTGCAGCAGCGGTTCATGCGCGAGTATCTGGACGTGCTGATGCAGGGCACCACGACCTTGGTCCGCGCCACTCGCCGCACTGCTGACGAGACGCTACGCCCGCTCGAGCAGCAGATTACGCAGCGTCAGCAGGCCAATCAGAGTGAGCGGTACCAGTACGCGGCGGAGTAACCGTCGCGCAAGCCGCCAAGCTCAAAACCTGAGGTAAAATGGCCGGTCGTGCCCACGGGTGCGCCGGCCGTTTCCGTTTCTAAATAACCCGAACTACGGATAAGGGGTGAGGGGATTCCCAAAGGATCAAGGGTTTGACAGCATCGGTTTGCGACGACTGAGCCTCAAACCTGGTTCCGAAGGATCCCCTCAATGGCGGTGGATATCACAGCGCTCTACTGCTGTCTCGATGACTTCTGCAGGGTGTTCGAGGACTGGGAAGCGCACCGGCTGATCCCCTCGCCGATGACCCGGCAGCGCACCGGCAAGCTGTCTCGGTCCGAGATGCTGCTCATCGTGGTGCTGTTTCACCTCTCGCCGTTCAAGCACTTCAAGGCGTTCTACCTCTACGGGGTCGGCCATCAGCACCGCGCCTGCTTCGGCGACCTGCCGCACTACGACCGCTTCGTCAGCCTGGTGCCGCGGCTGTTCGTCCCCCTGATGGTGCTGCTGCACAGCCTCAGCGGCGAGCAGACCGGTGTTTACTTCGCCAACTCAACCCAGCTCGCCGTCTGTCACAATCGTCGGATTCACCGCCACAAGGTCTTCGACGGCCTGGCCGCGCGGGGCAAGACCAGCATGGGCGAAGCTGGCCAAAGGTTCCAGCGGCGTAGCCGTTGGAATGGCCAGATGAGGGTGGTTCTACGGGCTCAAGCTGCACTTCGTGATCAACCACAAGGGCCAGATCGTGGCGCTGAAGATCACCCCCGGCAACACCGCCGACAGCACCGTGCTGGATGAGATGACCAGGCACCTGGCGGGTAAGCTTTATGCCGACAAAGGCTATATTGGCCACGAACTGTTCAACAAACTCTGGCAACGTGGCCTGCATCTCATCACCGGCATCCGGCGGAACATGAAGAACTACCTCATGCCCCTCGCTGACAAGATCATGCTGCGCAAGCGCTTCGTCATCGAGACCGTGCTCGATATCCTCAAATGCGAAATGGGGCTTGAGCATTCACGCCACCGGTCGGTCGTGAACGCCATGGTCCATGTCCTGTCCTGCCCCGTCGCTTACGCCTTCAGACCCGGCAAACCTTCCATCTCCCGCAGCGGCCAACAAATCGAGGCTTATCCGTAGTCGGGGTTAAATAGGAAACGTCCGCTCAGCCAAGACTCGTGTGCGTCCCAGGCGGAAGAAGGCTGCATGGAATGACGACTATATGCTCCGGCTCTTGGCAGGTTAGCCCATGAGCTTCTGTCCGAGATCGAGACAAAATTTCATGCGTAGCCCCTGGGCTTCGCTCATTGGCAGCCAATGTGAGCACGACCGTCCGTTGGCGAGCACGGCGCGATGATGGCGAGCACAGTGGCAGATAGTGTGAGCACGACCCTGGCCCCGTTGTCAGCTAATCCGAGCAGGAAGAGGCGCTGTTTGCGAGCACGAGTGTCGATGATTGCGAGCGCCTACAGCTAGGCGCCTGGTCCGCCGCCTCGACGCGCTGGGCTACGACGTCATGCTCCGGCCCAAGATGACCGCCGCTTGACCGCCGCCATGACCTCGCTTCGCTCCGCTACGGAATCACCCGTTCGAATTTTCGGGCCAGCCTCTTTGGGATTACAGTGACAGGTCGCATGGCTGGTTGTTACTTCGGCTGACTGAATGGGGCACCGTCAAGTTGGTAGCTGAGTGGCTTGTCGGCGCATTGGTGCAGGAATATACCGATAGTTGTGGAATGTGTATACCGCAGGTTGCAAAGCGGACGCGTGGCGAGGCTGGTGGCCGGGCGGTAAGGTGACCGGCCGTTCGCCCCTGCCTGCCTGGACCGCTTTATGCCGCCGCCACAAGATCCCGAAGGCCAGCGATCGCGTGACGAACTGGCCAGCTTACGAGGCGGCCCTGGTGCGGCGGGGCTGGCTGACCGAGGAAGCGATCGCGGCCTGGTATGCGTCAGCGACGGGCGAGCAGGGTGGTCAGCCGGTCTATTCCGACCTCGCCATTGCGACCGGGCTGGCGCTTCGCCTGGTGCCGCGCCAGCCGCTCCGGCGGACAGAAGGAGCATTGCGCTCGATCGCCGATCGGCTCGGGGCGCCGATCCGGATTCCCGAGCGCACCACGTTTCGTCGCCGCGGCGGCAGTTACTCGATCCGATCGAGGCTCCTGTGGTCTCGGTGACTGCGGATGGCGCCTACGACGGCCAAGCAGTTTGCGACGCCGTGCTCGAGCGTCATCCCGAGGCGGTCGTGATCGTTCCACCGCGCTCGACAGCTGCTCCGGGCGAGGGTGAGACAGCGACGTCGCAACGCGACCTGCATGTGAGAGTGATCGCGCAGCATGGGGGCATGGGCTGGCAGCGCCGCTCCGGGTACAACCGCCGCAGCCTGGTTGAAACAGCGATGTATCGCTGCAAGGCCATCATCGGTCGACGGCTTCACGCTCGGACTCTGCGCAAGCAGCAAACCGAAGCGAAGATCGGTTGCAACGTCGTGAACCGCGTGACCAGCCTTGGGGTGCCGGTGTCTGTCCGGGTCAAATAGCCCTGATGGCGACGGGGGAAGTGCGACCGAAAGATTCTTCGTGCACCAACGCGAGGTTGAGGCGTTAACTGGACAAGGCAAGCCGGTGACGGACGCGGTCCGGGCGATCGGGGCAACGCAGGCAACCTACTATCGCTGGCGTGCCGAGTATGGCGGGCTGAAGCTGGACCAGGTGAAACGGCTGAAGATTCTGGGGCAGGAGAACGGCCGCCTGCGCAGGGCGGTGGCTGACTTGACGCTGGAGAGGCTGGTGCTGAAAGAGGCTGCTTCGGGAAACGTCTGAGCGCTGCGCGTGGTCGGGCGTGCGTGGAGCACGTCACGGCTAAGCTGGACGTCTCGGATCGTCTTGCTTGCGCGGTGCTGGGCAGCCCCGCTCGACGCAGCGAAGGCACCGAGGGCGACCGACATGACGAATCAAGCGAAGGAGAGGCCAATGGCAATGATGCCATGCGACGTTGTCCAGGAATACACGGTGCCACCGGGCGTTATCGCCGTCCGCATTGAGGCGGAGAGCAGTAGTGAGGGCGGACGCAGTAGCAGCGCCGTAACGTTGCAGATTCGGCCTGGCGCAACCGTCCGGCTGCGTTTTACCTGCTTGCCGGCACCGCGATCGTCCGAGGGCCCCAACTCCCCGCCCGGCCCGGCTGAACATTTCGTCGGCACTCCGGGAGGAGGGTGGCAAGCTTTTGGTGACCGGGGCGAGCTGGGCCATGAAACCGTGAAAGTCGATGTACGAATACGCGAAGGGGCTGTTGGCCATCAGCCAAGGGGAGGTCACCCGTCCCCCCCTGGCTCGCAACCGGCTCAATGACAGGCAGCCCGAACTGAAACGGGTTTTCTGCTCCGCTACCACTTAATTAAGGTCCGGATTGGCGGCACTCGCAGGCGGAATGAGGAGAGACATGACACATGTGCTGATCGCCACGCCGACGGCGGGCGGAGTTGTCAAAGCGCTGTATGCGACCACGCTGGTCAAGGCGGTGCTGGCTGTGAGGCACGCCGGCTGGGGCGTCGATTTCGCGACGCTTGATGGCAGCTACGTCTCCACAGCGAGGAACTACTTCGCCGACGTGCTCCTGCGCCAGCCGCACTTCACCCATTTGGTGATGATCGACAGCGACATGTCTGTCGAGGGCCATGTCATCTGCCGCCTGATCCGCTCAGACAAGCCGTTTGTGGCCGCGGCTTACTCGCAGCGCCGCATGGACATGGAGGCCTTCGCACAGGCGGCGCGTAACCCAGAGCTGGTGCTGGCCGACCTCACTGCTTCGGCGTTGAAATACGCCCTTCAGCCCGAGCCCGAGCCGGGAACCCGCCAGGTGCGGGTAATCGATGGGATGTGTCGCGTTGATCGTATTGGCCTGGGCTGCGCCGCAATCCGACGCGACGCCTTCGAGAGCCTGGTTGCCGCCGGCATGGTTCGGCTGCTGCCGGACCGCTTCCTTCAGAGAAGTGGTCTGGGGGAGGGCTTCTACGATTTTTTCAGCGAGATCACGCTCGAGGACGGCGACCGCCTGTCGGAAGACTACTCCTTTTGCAAGCGCTGGCGCGGCGTGCCCGGCAACGAGATCTGGGCCGTTGTGGACGAGCCGATCGGGCATGTGGGCGACATGGTCTACGGCGCGCCCTACCTGAAGCGCCTTCTTCAGGGGAAGGCTTGACGAGGGCATTGCCACGTTGGGGATCCCTATCCGGAACGGTGCGGCTGGGCCAGGCTGGTGGGATGACGACAGACGCCGCGACCTACCCCGGCTACGAGACTGTCCAGCGGTTGGGGGGCTACGCTGCCTCCCCCCAGTGCAGCCCTGAACCGGGTGTCGGCTCGAACAGCTGACCGAAGCCGGATCCAAGTGCGCCATTGTAGACCGCACAGCGGACTTGCAGGAGCAGGTCGGCCCCGCGCCGGGACCAGCGCATCTGCTGCGACTTGGCCATGCGCCTATTGACCAGGAAGTTGGCCGCGCCCTCGGTCAGCGATGTCCCGACCCGTAGGCCGGCGCGCCATCGCTCGGCATAGTTGACGAGCCAGGCACTCTGGCTGCGCAGGTACCGGTCGACCGCACGTAGGGCTCGCTTCAGTTTGCGAACCGGCTCGCCCTTGAGGGCGGGCAGGAGTGCGCGCAGGCGCTTGAGAGTGATCCGGGCATTCTTGGCCTTGCCGTTCCAGGTTCGCCAGCGCAGGCGCTCGATCTCGTTGACGATCTCGGCCTTCGCCTGCTGCTGATTGGGATCCTCGGCGGGCAAGCCTTCCGCCACTTGCTTGGCGTGCTGTAGGCGCATGGCAAGATGGAACCAGTCTGCAATGGGCGGGCCCGTCACACCAGCGGCGGCCAGGATGGAGCGTAGGCCGGGGCAGCCGTCAGTGAACGCGGTCAGCGCGGTGTCATACCAAATCCGGATGATCGATTCGGCTTAGGCTAGCGGCCCGATGTGGCGGGCCTATGCTGGGGCGTTGACTGCGGGGAATGGCCGGTGGCGCGGATTGTCGAGCACCTGAGCGTGGCGGAACTGGGCGCGCGGTTTCGCGCGGCGCAAACCGTGGCCGAGGCGCGACACACCCAGGCGATCTGGCTGCTGGCGCAGGGCCGCGCGGTGGTCGAGGTGGCCGGGGTTCTGGCGCTCACGCCGCGCTGGGTGGAGGCATTGGCGGCGCGCTACAACGCCCATGGCCCGGCGGCACTCGGCGATGGGCGGCGGCGGAACGGGCGGGCCCCCAGCGTGCTGACCGAGGCGGTGCTGGCCGGGCGGCTGCGCGAGCCGCCCGAGGATGGCGGGCTGTGGAGCGGTCCCAAGGTGGCGGCGTGGATGGCACGACACCTGAAGCTGGCGCGGGTGCATCCGCAGCGCGGCTGGGAGGCGTTGAAGCGGCTCGGCTGGTCGGTGCAGACGCCGCGCCCGCGCCATCCGCGGGCCGCTGATCCGGAGGCGCGGGCGGCTTTCGCAAACAGGTTGACGTTGCCGTTGCGCAAGCACGCGCGGCGCGCCCCGAGCAGCCGGTCGAGGTCTGGGTGCGCATTCCGCTGAAGTCGGCCGGTGATTCCGGCCTGATGTCGGCCACCTCTTCCGATTGAAGTCGGCCGGACGTTCCGATCGAAGTCGGCCGGGGTGGCTGCCCGTGGGCTGGGCTGATCTCTTCACTGCGATATCGGCTGGGTCAAGCCATGATGGCCTCCTGAGCCTTCTTTCGTCGGAGGGATTCGCCGCGCAGCTGGATGCGATGGGCGTTGTGGACGATGCGATCCAGGATGGCATCCCCGATCGTTGGATCTCCGATCAGATCGTGCCAGCGGTCCACGGGGATCTGGCTGGTGAGCAGCATGGCCCCGCGGCCGCAGCGATCCTCGACGATCTCCAGCAGA
Organism: uncultured Pseudomonadota bacterium; assembly: GCA_963818725.1. GTDB lineage: Bacteria > Pseudomonadota > Alphaproteobacteria > Acetobacterales > Acetobacteraceae > DATFDN01. The sequence continues at coordinate 11,227 of CAWFTU010000005.1, forward strand.
TCGTGCCGCTGCTCCGCGCCGAGCGGCTCCAGCCCCCAGTCGTCCAGGATCAGCAGCTTCACCCCGCCGAGGGCCCGCATCAGCCTGGCGTAACGACCGTCGCCGCGCGCCAGCGCCAGATCGGCGAACAGGCGCGGGATGCGCTGGTAGAGGACGGAGTGGTTGTCGCGGCAGGCCTTGTGGCCGAGCGCACAGGCCAGCCACGACTTCCCGACCCCGGTCGGACCCTCGATGATCAGGTTCTGCTTGGCCTCGATCCAGCCGCCCGTGGCCAGCTTCTGAAACAGCGCGCGATCCAGGCCGCGCGGGGTGCGGTAGTCGACATCCTCGACCGCCGCCTGATGGCGCAGCCGGGCGTAGCGCAGCCGCGCCTTGAGCCGGCGGTCCTGGCGGTCGGTGAGCTCGCGGTCGAGCAGCAAGCCGAGCCACTCCGCATGATCGAGTTCGGCGCCGCGCGGCGTGGCGCTCAGCTCCTCGAAGGCGCGCGCCATGCCGGCGAGGCCGAGCTGGTGCAACTGGTCGAGCGTGGGATGGGTCAGCACTGGCGCTCTCCTCAATGGTAGTAGCCGGAACCGCGGATGTTCGGGTGCAGCAGCGGCAGCTCGCCCTCACGGGCCGACGTTGTGGGCGGCTGACGATCGAGGCCGTGCTGCAGGATCGACTGCACGCTGCCGTAGGAGCGGGCGCCGATCTCCAGCCCCCGCGCGCAGGCGGCCTCCACGCGCTCGCGGCCATAGCTGCGCACCAGGCGCAGGATGCCGAGACAGGCGCGGAATCCCTGCTCGGGATGCGGCCGGGTCTCCAGGATCAGCGCCGTCAATCGCGCGGTCGCCGCGCCGATCGCGGCTGCCTCCTGGCCGATGCGCGGGATCGTCCACTCGGCCTGCCGCCGGTGCGACCGCGGCATGTGCTCGGGCAGGGTGGCGTGCCGACCGCGCGCGCCACCGCGCAGATGCACCGCGACCCGCTCGCCCCTGTGGAACAGCTCGATGGTGCGCGCGGTGATGCGGGCCTCGACCTGCTCGCGCAGCAGCCGGTGCGGCACCGAGTAGTAGTGGCCGTCGATGTCGACGTGGTAGTCGAGCGCGACGCGCCGGATGCGCCACTCGGCATAGACGAACGGTTGCGTCGGCAACGATAATAGTGCCGGCTGGTCCAGTTGCTCGAACAACTGGCGGCGGCTGACGCCCAGCTTGCGCATCGGCCGAGCGTTGAGGTCGGTGACCAGTCCTGCGATCGCCGCATTGAGCTCGGCCAAGGAGAAGAAGCGCTGGTTGCGCAGCCGCGCCAGGATCCAGCGCTCGACCACCAGCACGCCGGCTTCAACCTTGGCCTTGTCGCGCGGTCGGCGCACCCGCGTCGGCAGGATCGCCGTGCCATAGTGCGCCGCCAGGTCGCGGTAGCTCGGGTTGATCCCGGGCTCATACCAGTTCGCCCGCAAAACGCCGGCCCGCAGGTTGTCCGGCACGATCTGTCGCGGCACGCCGCCCAGGAAGCTCAGCGCGCGGACGTGCGAACCGATCCAATCGGGCAGGCTTTGCGTCCACGTCGCCTCGGCGTAGGTGTAGTTCGATGCCCCGAGCACCGCGACGAACACCTGCGCCGCGCGCAGCTCGCCGGTGCTGGCGTCCACCACCATCGCCACCGTTTGCCCGGCGTAGTCGACGAACAGCCGCTCGCCGGCTGGGTGTGTCTGGCGCATCGTCGGCGATAGCCGGCTCTCCCAGCTCCGGTAGAGCTCGCACCAGCGGCTGTAGCCGTAGCCGCTGGAATGGAGGGTCCGGTATTCCTCCCACAGCAGCAGCAGCGTCACCCCCGGGCGGCGCAGCTCGTGGTGGACCGCCGTCCAGTCCGGCTCCGCCTTGTGCCGATGACCCGGCTGCGAGCCGCCAAGCGGGGCGAACAGCAGCGCCTCCAGCCCCTGGTCGATCACCGTCGCCGGCAACGGCCAGCTCAGCCCCGCCGCGGCAACCCGATCAAGGCACAGCCGCACCGTGCTGCGCGCCACGCCGACTGCGACCGCAATGGCGCGGTCGGAGAGGCCGCACTCGTACTTCAGTCGAAGGATCTCACGCACACGTCGCATCGACACTCTCTCGGCCGGCATCGGTCTCCCTCTCGCCCTGACGAGAGGACAGACCGCTCACCTGCCCAGCGGTCGGGCAACGCCACCCCTCTCAGGGATGGCCGAGATCAGATCGGAATGGCCGACATCACCTCGGAATCAGTGGCCGACATGAGATCGGAATGCCTGGCCGACTTGCTCCGGAATACGCAGTCTGGGCGCAGGACGAGCACCGCCTCGGCCTGAAACCGATCCGCCGCCGGGCGTGGGCGCCCAGGGGTGAGCGACCGATCGCACTGGGTCATCACCGCTTCCAGTGGCTGCACGTCGCGGCCTTCGTGCAGCCGAGCAGCGGCGAGACGGTCTGGTATCTCTGCACCCGCATCAACAAGCCGGGCTTCGAACTCTTGCTCGCCGCCTTCGCCCGCGAAAGCGGGGCGGGGCGCCAGCGCCACATCGTCCTCGTGCTGGACAACGCCGGCTGGCACGGCCCCAAGGGCTTGGCCGTGCCAGAGGGGATCAGCCTGGTGTTCCTGCCGCCTTACAGCCCGGAACTCCAGCCCGCCGAGCGCCTCTGGCCGCTGCTCGACGAGGCAGTGGCCAACAAGCACTTCCCTACCCTGGCCGATCTCGACGCCACCCTCGCCGAACGCTGCACCCGCCTCGATGCCGACACCATTCGCCCACACACCAGATTCCACTGGTGGCCCAAGCCGGTTCAGCCGAACTAATCATACGGATTTGGTATCACCGGTGCGCCCCAGAGTGTCGAGGGTGCGCCGGATCAGCGCCACGAGGTCGGTGCCGGCATTCACGACAGCGCCGAACACCTGCCGGCTGCCCTCGGGCGCCTCGGCGTTGCCGACGCGCACCTCCAAGTGCCGTTCGCCCGCGTGGCAGCTGCGGATGAAGGTCGAGTCCAAGCTGAGACTGATCGTCGGCACCGGTGCTGCCACCATCATCGCCGGCTCGGGCGCCCCACTGGCAGCGCGGCGCAGCTGCTCGCCGAGCTTGAGCGTGCGGCCACGCAGGGTCTCATGGCTGGTCCCGGCCGCGACTGGCAGCAGGTGGGCCCGCACGCCAGCGGCGACACGGTAGGTCATCAGTGCGGACAGGTGTGCCTGCAGCTGATCCAGCTCCGGCGTTGAGCGGCAGTGCGCCGGCCAGCTGGTTCCTGCCTCGTCGCGCCCACATCTCGGGCAGCGGAACCGCGGTAGCCGCACCGCCACGGTGCCGAACAGCGTCGCGACCTGACGCGACCGCCAGTCCTTGACATGGCATCGCGCCCCGCAGGTCGAGCACTCCGGCCGTAGTGCCGCATGATCGCGGGCCTGCATGGCCACGACCGCCTGCTGGACACGGGTCAGCAGCTGCTTGGCCTCGGGTAGCGTCAGCCCCAGGTTGGCGATGTCGCGGAGGTCGCGGGGTTGGTCGAGTTCGAGTTCCAGGACGTCGATCCCGCGCCCCCGAGTGTCGGCTCCGGTCTCGACCAGCTGCAGCACCAACCCCATCCACGCTCTCCCAGCCGGCCTCGGCGCGGCTGGTCATACCGTTCCCGTCTCCATCCCCCAACTCCTGGACAGTCCCCCGCCCCTGCGCTCGTTGAACTGCCGCCCACAGTCGCGGCAACGAAAGCGCCGGTAGCCCTGCGCCGTGCGGTCCCGCCGCACCGAGGTGGCGGCGGAGCCACAGTCGACGCATTCCATGCCAGGCTCCCGGCCACCTCTCAACCGACCCGGAGTCTATCCGTGGCCGAGCCGGCCACCAATCCGGGACCCAGCTGGCGCGAGAGCTGACAGAACCGTATGCGGGGCTTCAAGGCATTCAGGGCCGCCGAGCGGTTCTGTCGAGGGTATGACGAGCTCCGCGCCTTTCTCCGCCTCCGCACCCGCCACAACCAGCATGTCCCCGCCAACCGCCGCCGTTTGCTCCATCTCCGTCGCACCACCGCTGTGCTCGCCATCCTGTAGGTGGCGTAGGCTGGCCGCTCCTTCCCAATCCCTGCCATCATGTTTGGCGCGAAAGCTGAAAGAACCCTCAGCGGGAAACCCGGCCTGAAAATACCGCCTCTCGGTCTCGCACCCCCAAATTCGCGACACTCCCGCTGCACGGTGGAGACACCGTTCAGTCAGTTGAGGTAATAACCCACCATGCAATCCAAACTATCCCTGTAATCCAAAGGGTGCTGAAGCCAACGAGAACACCTTCGTACCAGGGCCAGCCTTGCCCAACGCTTAGATAGAGGGCGGTTCCAATTGTTAGAGGATATGTGACAGCCATCAACCACAGAAGCATCCGGCCCAGCTTTTCATCGGTGCTAACCTGCCTCATCCAACACTCCTTAAAAGGATGAGTGATAGGATTGAATTAGCGCAGTGGGTGCATCGAGCTCAATGATAAAACGCATTAGTAGTAATGGTCAACCGAATTTGGCTCTTATCGGCTTCCGGGGTGTTGGTCCGGGTTCGCAACCAGGGCTGAGATGAGCGCGCCGAGCAGGGCTTTGCCGCGCCGGCGCGCGTTGTGCACGAACGGGAAGAAGCCGAGGTCGTCCGGCAGCTTGTCTTGCGAGAGGCCGCGATGCGGGCGCAGCCAGGAGCGCAACAAGGACCAGAACCCATTGGGTAGGAGGGGTGCCGCCTCGGAAGGACAGCCCTCCTCCCCCCACCGAACCGGACGTGAAAGTCGTCCCCTCATCCGGCTCTCCACACCCTTGCTCCCCTCTGAGCCATTTCCCGATGGGCCCCTCGGTGACACGGGATGCAGAGCGGGATGCGTTTCCGCGTCCGCGCCGCCTTCACGCGTTCCCAGAGAAGGCTGGCCTTCATGTCGGCAAGCTTGCGGACGTGGTGGACTTCGAGAGGCACATCCGTCGCCCCGCATCGAGCGCACTCACGGGCAGCAAGTCGGTCCATGATGTCCGACCGTCCCGTGGTCCACATGATGTTGGGGTGGTGGTCCATTTCGGTAGTCAGGACCGGTTTGTGATCCTGCACATGCCGTGGCTTGAACACCGTGACCGGTGTTGTCCTTCCGCCTTCGGCGGTGGAGTTCAGGACCAGTTCCCCATTCGACCTCTTGAGGCGTCCCACTGTCGTTCTCAGCGTGCGGCGGTGCTTGTTCGCCAGCGTCTTCATCAGGCTGAACCAGAACAGGCGATGGGTCTGCGAGAGGTCCGTCCTCCATTGGTTCGCCATCCGATAGTAGTTGGCCAGGCCGCGCATCTGCGCGTTGTAGGCGGTGATGATCGCCACATCCGAGTGGTGCGTGAGCTCTGGACGAGCCTCGGCCCAATCGGCGTTCAGGTTGCCCCATCGGCACCGCTCGACAAACTTGACGAGCTTGTCGCGGGGCGCGCGGAGTTGGATCACATCCGTCGCCGTGCGCCGCCGGACCGGGCGTTCGCCTTCCCTCCGGTAGACATGCACCTTCGGGTTGTTGAACGTGTAGACCCGGTGTCCGAGGAACGTGCTCCCGTCGGTGGCCTTGTGGACGCCCGACTTCTCCGGCGAGGTGTCCAGCGCGAGCGAGGCCTTGAGGAAGGTCGCGGCCTTCTCCATCGCCTGCCGCGCGTCGTCCTTGCTGCCGATGACACCGATGAGGAAGTCGTCGGCGTAGCGACAGTAGGAGAGCCGCCGGTAGTCGGGGTCCATCGGGTCGGCCGATGGTAGCGCGAGCAGCCTGTCTTCGAGGCCGTCAAGCTCCTCGTGCAGCGCTTTCACCTCCGGGTCGTCCCTCGTGGCTCCAAGGGCCTTGAGCGTCGCCAAGCGGGTTCGCTTCCGGCCGATGATGCCTTTGAGGCTCCGGTATTCCGTCGTGCGGCGTCGTCCCTTTCCCCTGTCGAAGTCCGCCTTGGTCCCGGCCATGAACTCATCGAGTTCGTGGAGGTACACATTGGCGAGTAAGGGGGAAGCAACCCCGCCTTGCGGCGTTCCGCTGAAGCTGGGCTTGAACACCCAGTCCTCCATGACCCCTGCTTCCAGCATCGTCTTCACGAGGCCGAGCAGTCTCTTGTCGTCGATGCGCTTGGCAAGGAGGCGCAGCAGGACACTGTGGTCGAGGTTGTCGAAGAAACCGACGACATCGACCTTCACGATCCATTTCGTGCCGTTCCAGAGGCGCCGGATTTGTTCCAGAGCCGTGTGGCACGAGCGACCGCGCCGGAACCCGTGCGAGTGATCCGAGAAGATCGGCTCGTACACGCGCTCCAGCAGGAGCTTCACGGCGGACTGGATGAGCTTGTCGTCCGCCGTGGGGATGCCCAACGGGCGTGTCGTGCCGTTGGGTTTCGGGATATGAACCCGTCTGACTGGGGCCGGGAGGTATGATCCGTCCTTGAGCGCCTTGATGACGGACGTGACCCGTTCGAGGGAAAACCCATCGAGAGTGTTCTGAGTGCTCCCTGGCGTGAGCGCGCCGTCATTGCGGGCGATCGCCTCGTAGGCCCGTCGCCAAAGCTCGGGGCATTCGAGAAGTCGGAACAGACCGTTCACCCGCTTTCCCTGCCGTGACAGGCCGGGGATCGAGTTCATGCGTCGCTCGAAGGTGTCGGGCAGCATCAGCACACCCACCTTCTGGACGCCTGCCCCCGCAGGATGCTGCCGCCCTTCGCCTGGGCAGCGGGACCTTCGCGGCGGTCGCCCACACGCTTGTATCCATGCCCATCCGCCTTGGCGGCTGTCCGGGGCGTTACCCCCAGCGTTTGGCTACGACGACGGCTCTGTCGCCATGCTGGACACCGGAGAGGGCCAGCCACAGGCGATCCCGTAGTTGCACAGATCGGAGATGCGACGTGGGTCGGGTGCTCCGTTCGCCATTTCTCTCCCTTACCGGGAGCGGACCGCGATTGCCGGGTCGGGGCACGGGGGGTATCCCCTGGGCCGGTGTGTCCATCGGCCGTGTCGCGGCCAGCCGCCTCAGCCATCGTTGCGGCTGTCTCAACACCAGAGTCCATGGCTGGAGTTCGGGCAGTGTAGCTCTCACCCTTCACGTCTTGCGCTGACCCTCCGGGATCACGACGGCTTCGTCCCCTTGGGCCTTCTCCCGGCAGGCGATGGTCCCCCGCTCCTTTCGGAGTTACAGCCCATCTCTGGGCCGAGGTGAGCCGGGTGCGCACGGGACCCAGCGTCCCGATGAACGCCGTAGCTGTTACGCCATTGTTCATTCTCCCTTACCTGCGCCACAACGGCGCACTTCCATGGTGTTGACGTGCACCTCGCAGAAGCCGTCGCCGTCCTCGTCGCGCGCATACTCGCCGCGCCCGTGGCAGACCGTCTTGTGCCGGTAGCCCCAGGCGGGCAGGCGCGTGTAGACGTTGTACTCGTCGGTGTGGACCAGGCTGCCTTGGGCGACGGTCTGCGTGATGATCGGCTGGATCGTGGTCTGCCGCACGTTGGCCAGCATGCGCAGCACGAGCTGTCCACCACGCTGCATCAGGCCAAGGATGAACCTGCCCCGCTTTGACGGACACCTCTGATAGGCTGGAGAGCCTGGAGGTGATGATGACGGAAGGTGGCCGGAAGCGCCGGCGTTTTCCGGAGGCGTTCAAGCTCGAAGCGGTGCGAGCCGTGCGGGGTGGACGCACAGTGGCCCAGGTGGCGGCCGAGCTTGGGCTACCTGACCGCCTGGTGCGCGCCTGGCTGGGCTGGGCCGAGACGCGTGCCGGCGACAGCGGCGCGGCGGCGCCGACGCCCTCACCGGCGCAGGCGGCGCCGCCGCGCCGCGTGGGGCCGAGCCCGGCCGATCAGGCAGCGGAGATCGCACGGCTGCGGCGCGAGAACGAGCGGCTGCGGATGGAGCGCGACATCTTATACCAAATCCGTATGATTAGTTCGGCTGAACCGGCTTGGGCCACCAGTGGAATCTGGTGTGTGGGCGAATGGTGTCGGCATCGAGGCGGGTGCAGCGTTCGGCGAGGGTGGCGTCGAGATCGGCCAGGGTAGGGAAGTGCTTGTTGGCCACTGCCTCGTCGAGCAGCGGCCAGAGGCGCTCGGCGGGCTGGAGTTCCGGGCTGTAAGGCGGCAGGAACACCAGGCTGATCCCCTCTGGCACGGCCAAGCCCTTGGGGCCGTGCCAGCCGGCGTTGTCCAGCACGAGGACGATGTGGCGCTGGCGCCCCGCCCCGCTTTCGCGGGCGAAGGCGGCGAGCAAGAGTTCGAAGCCCGGCTTGTTGATGCGGGTGCAGAGATACCAGACCGTCTCGCCGCTGCTCGGCTGCACGAAGGCCGCGACGTGCAGCCACTGGAAGCGGTGATGACCCAGTGCGATCGGTCGCTCACCCCTGGGCGCCCACGCCCGGCGGCGGATCGGTTTCAGGCCGAGGCGGTGCTCGTCCTGCGCCCAGACCTCGACCGGCTGCTCGGGGCGCGCCGCGCGTGCTTGCGCAACGGCAACGTCAACCTGTTTGCGAAAGCCGCCCGCGCCTCCGGATCAGCGGCCCGCGGATGGCGCGGGCGCGGCGTCTGCACCGACCAGCCGAGCCGCTTCAACGCCTCCCAGCCGCGCTGCGGATGCACCCGCGCCAGCTTCAGGTGTCGTGCCATCCACGCCGCCACCTTGGGACCGCTCCACAGCCCGCCATCCTCGGGCGGCTCGCGCAGCCGCCCGGCCAGCACCGCCTCGGTCAGCACGCTGGGGGCCCGCCCGTTCCGCCGCCGCCCATCGCCGAGTGCCGCCGGGCCATGGGCGTTGTAGCGCGCCGCCAATGCCTCCACCCAGCGCGGCGTGAGCGCCAGAACCCCGGCCACCTCGACCACCGCGCGGCCCTGCGCCAGCAGCCAGATCGCCTGGGTGTGTCGCGCCTCGGCCACGGTTTGCGCCGCGCGAAACCGCGCGCCCAGTTCCGCCACGCTCAGGTGCTCGACAATCCGCGCCACCGGCCATTCCCCGCAGTCAACGCCCCAGCATAGGCCCGCCACATCGGGCCGCTAGCCTAAGCCGAACCGATCATCCGGATTTGGTATTAAAGCGAGCCGCGCTCATCTTCGGCCAGGCGACGGACCGGAGGTGAGCTATGGCTTCATCCGTGATCACGTCGCCGCCTTCCCCATTCAGGTCATGTGCGAGGTGCTGGGGGTGAGCCGCAGCGGCTACTACGCCTGGGCCAGCCGGCCGGAGAATACGCGAGCGGTCTCCGATCGCGCCCTGGCCGCCGAGAATCCGCGCCGCCCACGACGCCAGGCGCGGCCGCTACGGCAGTCCCCGCGTGCATGCCGACCTGCGGGCGCATGGCCGGCGGGTTGGCCGCAAGCGCGTCGCCCGCCTGATGCGCGGCATGGGGCTGTCGGCGCGCCGCAAGCGGCGGTTCCGCCGCACGACGGACAGCACGCATCCCTTCCCGGTGGCGCCGAACCTGCTCGGGCGCGACTTCACGGCGGGGGCGCCCGATCGGGTCTGGCTCGCCGATCTGACCTACATCTGGACAGCCGAGGGCTGGCTGTATCTGGCCGTGGTGCTCGACCTGTTCTCGCGCCGCGTCGTCGGCTGGTCTATGGCGCGGTGAGTGTCAACGTAGTTGCCGCCTGCCTTTCGTAACGATCTTTCCTATCCTCCGACTGGTGACGAGTGTGCCACGGTGCTCACTGCGGAGAAGGTCCGGTGCTCGCCATCCTCGCCATGCGCGCGCGCGATAGGGCGCGCTGTGCGTGGCTGCGGGTGGCTCCACGCCTCCCATCTCCTCCGTTGCGCTCCGTGGCTTGGGCGTCTGCAGGTCGGGACGGGAAAGCAGGCGCGCCGATCGAACTGGAAAGCTGGATGTGTGAGGTCGCCGTCCGGACGATGCTGTCGCGCTCCGGATTGAGGGTGACGACGCCAACCGGTGTCCAGTTGCGGGTCCGCCCACTCCAGCGCCGTGGATTGCCGGCCCGCGCGGCCTGGTAAAGCGCGTGGCGGGCACGCAGCAGGCCACGATCCTGGCCGGCATGGCGCTGCGCCGGGGTGAGGTAGCGAAGGCCGCTGTGCCGGTGCTCATGGTTGTACCAGTGCACGAAGCACCCCGCCCATCGCCGGGCGGCATCCAGATCGACCAGTCCCTTGAGCGGGAATTCCGGCCGATACTTCGCCGTACGAAACAGCGCCTCAGCGAAGGCGTTGTCATCGCTGACCCGCGGGCGTGAGTAGGATGGCTCGATGCCGAGCCAATGCAGCATGGCCAGCACGGTGGTCGCCTTCAAGGTGGCGCCGTTGTCGCCGTGCAGAACCGGGCGCATCGAGGTGGCATGCGCGCCCTCGGCGAGCGCGGTTCGCCTGGCCAGATGGGCCGCATGCGCGGCGGTGTCGGTGTCATGCACTTCGAAGCCGACGACCTTGCGGCTGTAGAGGTCGAGGATCAGGTAGAAATAGAACCAGCGTCCCTGGACTTGCGACGGCAGGAACGTCACGTCCCAGCACCAGACCTCGCCAGGGCGACTGGCGATGTGAGTGCGAGGCGGCTCCGACGCTCGCGGCGGGCGGGCGCGTCCGCGGCGGTTGATCTGCCCGTGCGCGCGCAGCACGCGGTGAAAGCTGGCCTCGCTGGCGATGTGGAGGCCCTCGTCCGCCAGCATCGGAACGATCCGCGCCGGCGGCGCCTCGGCGAAGCGCGGTTCATTGCACACCGCCACGATCCTCGCCCGCTCGGCCTCGCTCAGCGCATGCGATGGGACGGGGCGGTCGGCGTGCGGCCGGCGATCGCCCCGCGCCAGACCGGCCCCGGCCTTCCAGCGCCGCAGGGTGCGGGCATCGATGCCGGCCAGAGCACAGGCCGGGCTCAGCCGGGCGCCGTCCGCGCGGGCCTGCGCGATGTGGTCTGCCAGGGTTTGGCGGTCTTCCAGACGGGTCATGCGTCCTCGTCCTTGTGAAAGACCGCCGCCAGTTTTTGTGACAGCACAAGCAAGGCGGCCGTTTCGGCCAGCGCCTTGTCCTTGCGACGCAGTTCCCGCTCCAGCTCCTTCACCCGCCGCCGGTCCTCCCGGGCCTCCGCGGCACTGGCCGCGCGCGGCTCGCCGAGGACGGCGACGGCATCCTGCTTCCAGCCATCCAGCTCGGCCGGATACAGCCCGTGCTCACGGCACCAGGCGCTGCGGGCGGCCTCATCCATCGCCGCCGTGGCAATCACCGCTTCCAGCCGGGCCACCGCCGTCCAGCGTTGACCGCCGCCGCCGCGCCGGTCGCTGGCGCCATTGGCCAGCGCATCCGCCCGCCAGCGCTCCAGTGTCGCGACGCTGACGCCCACCTCTCGTGAGACAACCTCGGCCGCTGAGCTTTCCGGCGGCAATAGCCGCGCCACTATCCTGTCCTTGTATGCCTGTCCGTATCGAGCCACTGCCTGCTATCCGCGCCCCCAGGTTCCAGATCCTATCCGGACGGCAACTTCTCTGACACCGAGGGGCGGAGCACCTCGGCCACGAACTGGCGCTGGCTGCGCTCGAGATGGCCATCGCCCGTCAGCGTCCTGTGCCTGGCCTCGTTCATCATTCCGATCGCGGCGTGCAATTCGCAGCTCATGCAGACCGTGTGAAATCTTTCTCGGAACGGATTCCGGCTCGGTGGAGGATGCGTTAGACTCGGGGTCATGACGCATATTGCCGGTCACGCCCGCGCCCAGACGCTGCTGCTTCCCGAATCGCTCGACGATTACGTCGGCCCCGAGAACCCGGTGCGGTTCATCGAAGCCTTCGTTGATGGATTGGATCTGACCGCAGCGGGCTTTATCCGCGTCTCCGCCCAGCGAACCGGGCGTCCTGGCTACGCGCCAACGGACCTTCTGAAACTCTACATCTACGGCTATCTGAACCGCGTTCGATCCAGTCGCCGTCTGGAAGCCGAGACCCATCGCAACATCGAAGTCATTTGGCTGCTGCGTCACCTGAAGCCGGACCACAAGACCATCGCCGATTTCCGCCGCGACAACCGCAAGGCCTTCCGTCCGGTCTTTCGCCAGTTCGTGCTGCTGTGCCGCCAGCTGGATCTGTTCGGCCGCGAACTGCTGGCCGTGGATGGCACCCGCATCAAGGCGGTCAACAACAAGGACCGCAACTTCACCCGTGCCTCGCTGACCAGGTTTATCGAATTGGCCGATGCCAAGCTCGACGACTATCTGCAAAGGCTCGACCAAAGCGATGCCGCCGAAAGCACAACAAGTGGCTCGCGGGTCGAGAACCTGGCTGAGAAGATCGCCGCCATCCGCACCCGGCGCACACGCTGCCAAGACATGCTGGCGCAGCTCGACCGCACCGGCGAGGACCAGATCTCGCTCACCGACCCCGACAGCCGGGCGAGGCTGGCCAAGGTTCCTGCGGCGAAGCCGCTGGAATAGCCAGACGAGGGGATGGCAGCGCACACCCATGTTGCCGTGGGCTACAACGTGCAAGTTGCCGTGGACACCAAGCACGAGCTGATCGTCGAGCAGCAGGTCAGCAACCAGGTCCTCGACATGGGCGAGGCTGGCCAAAGGTTCCGCCAAGCATAGCTTGGTGGAATGGCCAGACGAGGGCTGCTGACGCGGACCGCCGAAGCGGCGAAGGCAGTCCTGGGCGTCGAGGCAATCGACGCCGTGGCCGACAAGGGTTATTTCAAGATCGAGGACATCGAGGCCTGCGAGAAGGCTGGGATCGTGCCCTACGTGCCGCGTCCGCAGCGCGGGCCCTCGGTCAAGGCCGGCTTGTTCCGCAAGGATGAGTTCCGCTATGACGCAGACAGCGACAGCTATGTTTGCCCAGCGGGTCAGCGGCTGTATCCGTATTCATCGTCGCTGCTGCGTGGGCTGAAGAAGATCAACTACGTCAACAAGCTGGCGTGCGATGATTGCACAATCCGTTCGCAATGCACGGGTGGCAAGTTTCGCACGGTCTCTCGTCTGGAGAACGAAGCGGTGTTGGACCGGATGCGGGAGCGTCTGGCCAAGCGCCCTGGTATCCTCGACCGTCGGCGCGAGACCGTCGAACACCCGTTCGGCACGATCAAGCAATGGATGAACCAGGGCGCGTTCCTGATGCGTGGCCTGGAGAAGGTCCGCGCCGGGTTCAGCCTGACCGCGCTCGCCTACAATCTGAGGCGGGTGCTGAATATCGTCGGGTTCGCCGAGTTGATGGCCGTGGTAGCAGCCTGAAAGGCTGCTGCTGGCGGGTTTTCCCGGACTGGCTGGCATGATCGCCGACAGCCACGATGTGGAACCGGGGATTTCTTGGAATTTGCCGGTTTGGCTCACCAGGACCTCGGCGTGCACTTCTGACTGCCAATTTTGTCAGCATTACCGCTCCAGCGAGTTTTCGCACGGTCTGCATGGATACCGCAAGAGGTTGCGGCAGCACGGCATGCTCTGCTCAATGAGCCGCAAAGGCGATTGCTGGGACAACACCCCGATGGAGAGCTTCTACGCCACGCTCAAGGGCGAGCTGACCGATCGATGCGACTACCTGACGCGCGATGAAGCCAGAGCCGACGTGTTCCAGTTCCTGGAGGGTTGGTACAACAAACGAGGTCTTCATTCTGCGCTGGGCTACGTTACCCCAGAGCAGGCCGTCGCGAGGTTCCAAGCGGCTGCATCAGCCGCGTAACAGTGTCCGCCAAAGCGGGGCAAGCCCAGTGTGTAATCCCCCGAAACGGTGGACTACCTTGTGGATAAGGCAGTTCGCAAAGCTTTGAGCTCCGCGTTCAAGGCCGTTTTCTGGTAATTGCCTATTTTCTAGGCAGGAAATTGTCCTAAGTCCTCAAAAGATTAGCTGATTCTGTCGCTAAAAAATTATGAATTTATCAGAAGCTGGCAATCTGCACTGCGGCTGTGGACGGATCGCATTTTGTTCTCAGCTGGACTTTGCACGTAAGGGCGGTCGGCAGGCGACGAGCAGGAGGCGATGGAGCGCGTCGGCTGAGAGTTTCGGCGCGTCTTGGTGATGCGGTGAGCCTGTGTAACCCGAACTATGGATAAGGGTTGAGGGGATTCCCGAAGAACCAAGGATTTGCCAGCATCGGTTCGCGAAGACGGAGTGTCAAATCCGGGTCCGGGGAGCCCCCTCAATGGCGGTCGATATCACAGCGCTGTATTGCTGTCTCGATGCAGATGGGGTGGACGGCCCCCTCCGGCATAGATGTGCCATGATGCGGGTCGCGAGAGCCGCAGACAGGGAAGCCATCCGCGATGAGCATTAGCATGATTGGTCTGGATACCGCCAAGTCCGCCTTCCAAGTTCACGCTGTCGACGGGACGGGGCAGCCGGTGGTCAGACGCAAACTGCAGCGAATTGAGCTGGTCCCATTCTTCAAAAAGCTGGAGGGCTGCACGGTTGTCATGGAAGCCTGCGGCGCGGCTCACCACTGGGCGGAGGCAGCAAGGTTCCGCCCGCGAAGCGGGTGGAAGACTGCCGGAGGGCCGCCTGCTGGCCGGTCTTGGACACGACGTGAAGCTTGTCGCGCCCGAAGCCATCAAGCCCTTTGTCAAGAAGGGCAAGAAAAACGACGCCGCCGACGCGGTTGCCATTTGCGCGGCTGCCTCTCGTCCCGAAACAAGGTTCATCCCCGCCAAAAGTTTGGCGCAGCAAGGTGTCCTGACGTTACATTCGGTTCGGTTGCTGCTGGTCAAGCAGCAAACCATGCTGGCCAATGCTCTTCGTGGTCTGGTCACCGAATTTGGCCTGACCGCGGCCAAAGGCATCGGCAGGCTTCCCGAGCTCATGGCGCTCGTCGACACAGATGAGACGATCCCAGACAGCGCCCGGCGAGCGGCGAAGGAATTATACAACCAGTGCGACCAACTGAACGGCAGCATTGACGCGGTCGAAGCCCGGATTGTGGGTCATGCGCGAGGCGATGAACGCGCCCGGCGGCTGGCCACGATTCCCGGCATCGGTCGATCACCGCGTCGCTGATCGTGGCCAGCGTCGTCGACTTCAGCGTGTTCAAGAGCGCCCGAGATTTTGCCGCCTGGCTTGGCTTGGTGCCGCGGCAGCATTCCACCGGCGGGAAAGCCCGCCTCGGCCGGATCACCAAGACGGGCAACCGGGAGATCCGCAGACTGCTGGTTCTCGGGGCCACATCGATGGTTTACCGCTCGGCAGGTTGGAACAGCGCGGCTGGGGCGTGGACCCGGGGGCTCCTGCAACGCCGGCCGGTCCGGTTGGTCACCGTGGCGTTGGCCAACAAAATGGCGCGCATCGCGTGGGCGAAGCTGGCCAAGATCCTATGCGGGCGGGCGGCGGCCAGATCATAGGCTGAGGTCGTCACCCCTTCAGTCAGGAGACGCCCGATGCCAGGCACCGTACGCTCTCGCTCCCCGGTCGCCACCCATGGCCAGGATGGCACTCTGTTTGTTGCCCTGGAACTGAGCCTCTCGCATTGGCTTGTCGCGGTCAGTGCGCCGGACGCGAGCAAGGTGAGCAAACACCGGGTTCCTGCTTGCGATGGACCTGCCCTGCTTGCCTTGCTGGACCGCCTCAGGCGGCAGGCCGAGGCGCGCTGCGGCGGTGTTGTTGGGATTGTCAGCATTCAGGAGGCCGGTCGCGATGGTTTCTGGGTGCACCGCCTGCTGGAGGCGCACGGGGTGCAAAGCCAGGTGGTTGATCCGGCCTCGATTGCGGTGAACCGGCGCAGCCGCCGGGCCAAGACCGATCGGATCGATGCGGAGGGGCTGCTGCGCGCGCTGATGGCCTGGAGCCGCGGCGAGCGCCAGGTTCAGGCCACAGCGCAGCGAGCGCCTTCTCCAGTCCGGCGGCCCCATCGATGATCAGGAATTCGGGGTTCCGCAAACCACGCGCGATGAGATCGTCAAGTACATTGCGCCAAGCGGCTTCGCTCTCGCCCCCCATGTTGCGCACGGCCAGGAGGACCTTCTGCCCATCGCGCCGAACGCCGAGCACAACCAGGAGCGAGATGTTGGTGGCCTTGCGGTCCAGCCGCACGCGCACCACGCTGCCATCGAGGACCAGCCGGACGATGTCCTCCGCCACCAAGTCGCGCCGCGTCCAGGCCTCCCAATCGGTCTTCACCTTGCGCCACACGCGGCTGACCACGTCCTTGCCGATGGCGCCCTTGAACAGCGCCCCGAGCGCCCGCTTCACCCGCCGCGTGTTGGTGCCAGCGAGGTGGGCCGACGCAATCAGCGCCTCGACCTGTCGGGTCATCCGCGCATAGCGGGGCAGCACTGCACTCTGCCATTCCCGGCTCGTCCCATCCGAAGCCAACAGCCGAGCCCGGGGCACCGCGACCTCGATCGGGCCGAACGAGCCCAGCAGCCGCCGCGAGCGGGTGCCATTCCGGTAACCCGCCGCGGCGCCTCGCTGGTAGCGACCGCGTCCCAGGGCAGCGGTCGCCTCCTGCTCGATCATCTCCTCCAGAAAAAGCCGGACCCGCTCCCGCAGCGCGGCCTCGATCGGGTCGAACCAGGCCTCCCCAGCAAACAGCGGCGCCGCTTCCGCCGACGTGCTATTCTTCTGCATGGCGTAATCTCCCCCGGCGCGCCAACGCCGGTTACGAGTCGTTGATCCACTCGGAGATTACGCCACCCCTATTTCCACCACATCCGCGACGGCACCGGCGCGGTAGCGATCCTGGCTGAGCGTGTCCGTCTGGTTGGCCTTGAGGATGTTGAAGGCGAAGCTGCGCAGGCGAGCAAACACGCCTGGGTTGGTGCGGATGCGCGAGCGGTCTTCGCCCAAGGTGACGTCGCGGCTGTAATGCGAGGTGGTCTCGATCCTCCAGTGCGCGCGGATTGTCTCGGCGGCGCGGGTGGCGGTGACCGGGGTGTTTGAAACGTAGAAGGCCATCTCGGCGGAGTGGCGCAGCAGCCCGGTCTTGGCGTTGCGGGTGTGGACAGTGCGCTCGACACGGATGATGGCGGCCACGTGCGGATGCCAGTCGGTGTCGGCCAGCGTGTCGGCGGGATCGAAGACGGTGACGGTGCGACGTTCGTCGCGGTTGCGGCCCTTGTTATGGCTGTGGACAGACCCGAGTGGTGTTGTGGTGGCCGAAGCCGCCCGGATTTTCTGGTGCAGGGTCGGCTGGTTGTCCTTGACGCCGACGATCAGGGCGACGTTGGCTCCTGCTGCAACCTCGAAATGTTTTTTTGGCAATGCAGCGCGTCGAGTGTGACGATGGTGCCGCGAGCGATGCCGAGTTCGGCCAGCAGCATCTGTGCCGCCGGGATTTCGTTGGATTTCTCGGCGATGTCGATGTGGGCGGAGCTGGCAAAGGTTCCGACTGCGTAGCAGGTGGAAAGCCAGCGGAGGGGAGCACCAAGGCGGTGTCGGTGGCAAATGCGCTCAGCACCTGGGCAGAGGCACGATCGCGGAACTCATCAAAGCTGCCGCGCAGCGTCTTGCCATCCAGGGCAATGCTGCCCTGCCCAGGCGTGGCGCGCGCCGCCTGCAGCAGGGCGGCATGGTGGCGGAAGACCCCCTCCACCGTGGCCGGGTCGAGCCCTTGGAGAATGTAGCGGACGGCGGTGCGCGCGGGTGCGCGGCGCCAGTTCAGGCCGAAGGCCGCGTTCAGCCTGCGGCGATGGACGCCGATGAAGGTGACAATGCCACGATACGAGTTGCAGCCGGTCACGATGGCGAGGATGGCGAACAGCAGCACGTGGGGCAGCCCGTAGAGCTTCCCCTGCGCCCGGCGCGGATCAGGGACGTCCGCCAGCACGTCCAGCAACGGCGAAAACGCAGCCACGGCACCCTCCGACCCCGTTGCCGCCCCAAGGGTCAGACATTTGCCGGCTCGGGAATCCCCCTTGGATCAGCCGCCTCACTTCACCCCACATGTGTGGCAGGGCGGCCTCAGTGAAGGCAATGCGGCAGCGTTGAACAGCCCTGGCTACCCAGATGAGTCCTGCCTGCCTCCGTGGGAAGGAGGAGGGCTGAGAAGGGACGGTCGGATTGGCAAGTTCACGGCATGCGCCGCTCCGAATATCGGAAGCGGATCGCGAGCGACTGGAGAGTTGGACACGGCGGAGCAAGACGGCACAGTCCCTGGCGCGGCGGGCACGTCTGGTGCTGGCCTGCGCTGAGCCGGGAGCGACGATCAGTGGCGTCGCCGCGGCGCTCGGGGTGAGCCGCCCGACGGTGGCGCTGTGGCGCAAGCGCTTCGCTGAGCGCGGGCCGGATGGGCTGCTCGATGAGCCCCGCCCTGGTGCGCCGCGCAGCATCACAGACGAGCAGATCGAGCGCGCGGTGGTGACCACGCTGGAAGGCGAGCCGCCCAACGCCACGCACTGGAGCACGCGCGCGCTGGCGCGGGCGGTTGGGCTGAGCCAGTCGGCGGTGGTGCGGATCTGGAGCGCCTTCGCCCTCGCCCCGCACCGGAGCGAGACGTTCAAGCTCTCGCGCGATCCGCTGTTCATCGACAAGGTCCGCGACATTGTGGGCCTCTATCTCAACCCGCCCGACCGGGCTCTGGTGCTGTGCGTGGACGAGAAGCCCTCGATCCCGGCGCGCGAACCAACCGCCCCAGTGCTGCCGATGCGTCCGGGCCAGGTCGAGCGCCGCTCGCACGACTACGTCCGCCACGGCACCACCGACCTGTTCGCAGCACTCGACATCCAGAGCGGCAAGGTGATCGGCGTCACGCGCCAGCGCCACCGTGCGCAGGAGTTCCGCGGCTTCCTCGACACGATCGAGCGGAACGTGCCTGCGGACCTGGACATCCACCTCGTGCTGGACAACGCTTCCACCCACAAGACGCCGCTGATCCACGCCTGGCTGGCCAAGCGGCCGCGCTACCACCTGCACTTCACGCCGACCTCGGCGTCTTGGATCAACATGGTCGAGGGCTGGTTCGCACTCCTGACCCGTCGTCAGTTCCAGCGCGGCGCCTTCCGTTGCACCGCCGACCTCGATGCGGCGATCCACCGCTACATCGAGACCAACAACGCCGACCCGCATCCGTTCGTCTGGACCAAGAGCGCCGACGCCATCCTCGACAACATCAGGCGCTTCTGCCAGAGAACTTCCGCTGCTATGACCTGATAAGAAACTTCTAACCCAGACCACTAGCTAGGATTTAATCTGACAATCTGGTTTGTTTGGTGCGGGCAACCCGGGACCGGAGGACAGGAATGTCTCGCTCCGGTCGCCCAGAACCGAGGAGCCGACCATGACCAACGAACGCAAGGTAATCCGGGCCAAGGTAGGCCTGCTGGAGCTGGCCAAACAGCTCGGCAATGTGTCGCAGGCCTGCAAGATCATGGGATACTCGCGCGACAGCTTCTACCGCTTTCAGGAGCTCTACGAAAAGGGCGGCGAGATCGCGCTGGCGGAGATGACCCGGCGCAAGCCAATCCTGCGCAATCGGGTGGAGCCGGCCATCGAGCAGGCGGTCGTCGGGCTGGCCGTCGAGCAGCCGGCCTTTGGCCAAGTCCGGGTGGCCAATGAGCTGAAGAAGCGCGGCCTGACGATCTCCCCGGCCGGGGTGCGCTGTGTCTGGCAGCGCCACGACCTGGAGACCATGAAGAAGCGGCTCAAGGCACTCGAGGCCAAGAGCGCACAGGACGGCCTGGTGCTGACCGAAGCCCAGGTCGCCGCCTTGGAGCGGGCCCGGCAGGACAACGAGGCGCATGGCGAGTTCGAGAGCGAGTGTCCGGGCTACTGCCTGGCCCAGGACACCTTCTATGTCGGCACGCTCAAGGGGGTCGGGCGGATCTATCAGCAGACCTGCATCGACACCCACTCCAAGGTGGCGTTCGCCAAGCTCTACGACCGCAAGGCCCCGATCACCGCCGCCGACCTGCTGAACGACCGCGTGGTGCCGTTCTTCGACGAGCACGGGGTCAAGCTGTCCCGCGTGCTGACCGATCGCGGCACCGAGTATTGCGGCACCTCGCAGGCCCACGAATACGAGCTCTACCTGGCGATCGAGGACATCGACCACAGCCGGACCAAGGCAAAGAGTCCGCAAACCAGCGGGATCTGCGAGCGCTTCCACAAAACGGTGCTGCACGAGTTCTATCAGGTCGCCTTCCGCAAGCGCATCTACAGCAGCATCGAGCAGCTACAGGCCGATCTCGATGTCTGGGTCAGCAGCTATAATGAGCAACGCCCTCATCAGGGCCGCTGGTGCTACGGCAAGACCCCGATGCAGACCTTCCTTGACACCCTCCCGCTCGCCAGGGGAAAAATGCTCAACGCCGCCTGACGTCGGTCAGACATGATCCATCCGGCACCATACAAGCCAGCTGTCCGATCAAATGTCAGCTGGTACCAACTGATCCGTCAGGCAGCGCCTCGCAGCGTGATGGGAAAGACTGTGGTCACAGCAGTTCAGGCGACACCGCACACGGTTACGCGCCTCGAGCACGCCAAAGCAGATTGGTGCCTGACACGCCTGCGCACACCCATGATGGCCAGCGGCAAATGTCGCGTCACAGGCCGGACATAAGGGCGCGACTGACCGGATCTTTGCCAACAGCGAGCGGCGCTTTCGAAACGGATGTGGCAATCGTCTGCGGCATGACAGCGCACCGGCCCGATCAAGACTGGCGTCGTGCTCGCCCCGGTCAAGCACGCTACGCGCCGCCTCCGGCGGTGGCCTTCGGCCATGCTTGACCGCGGCTGCGCGCGGCGCGTTCGCAGTCTCAGGCCGACGACGAAAAAGGCTCACTTCGGCCAAACAGAAACGATGCTGACAAAAGATCTTGCTATCCTCGGCCCTCCACATAAGACCGTGTGAAATCTTTGTCGCAATGGATTTCGGCTTGGCGCAAGAGGGGCTAGAATCGGGGCCATGACCCACGTTGCCGGCTCCGACCGCTCCCAGACGCTGCTGCTCCCGGAATCGCTGGATGACTACGTCGGCCCCGAGAACCCGGTGCGGTTCATCGAAGCCTTTGTCGACGGACTGGATCTGACCGCGGCTGGGTTTGCTCGTGTGACACCCAAAGGGACGGGGCGGCCTGGCTACGCGCCGACCGACCTCCTGAAGCTCTACGTTTACGGCGACCTCAACCGCGTGCGCTCCAGTCGCCGGCTCGAAGCCGGGACCCACCGCAACGTCGAGGTGATCTGGCTGCTGCGGCACCTCAAGCCCGACTTCAAGACGATCGCTGACTTCCGGCGTGACAACCGCAAGGCCTTCCGCCCCGTGTTCCGCCAGTTCGTGCTGCTTTGCCGCCAGCTGGATCTGTTTGGCCGCGCGCGGCTCGCCGTGGACGGCACGCGGGTCAAGGCGGTCAACAACAAGGACCGCAACTTCACCCGGGCGTCCCTGGCGAAGTTCATCGAACTGGCGGATGCCAGGCTCGACGACTATCTGCGAAGGCTCGACCAAAGGGACGCCGCCGAGGGCACAACCGGTGGCTCACGGGTTGAGAACCTGGCCGAGAAGATCGCCGCCGTCCGCGAGAGGCGCGCGCGGTGCCAGGCCATGCTGGCGCAGCTGGGCCGCACCGGCGAGGACCAGATCTCCCTCACCGACCCCGACAGCCGCGCGATGGCGGCGCACACGCGTGTTGCGGTGGGCTACAACGTGCAGGTCGCGGTCGATGCCAAGCACAAGCTGATCGTGGAGCAGCAGGTCGGCAACCAGGTCCTCGACATGGGTCTGCTGACCGAGACTGCTGAAGCGGCCAAGGAGGCCCTCGGTGTCGAGACAATCGAGGCGGTGGCCGAAAGGGCTACTTCAAGATCGAGGACATCGAGGCCTGCGAGAAAGCCGGCATCGTGCCCTATGTGCCGCGCCCGCAGCGAGGCCCCTCGGTCAAGGCTGGGCTGTTCCGAAAGGATGAGTTTCAATACGATCCGGCCAGTGACAGCCACATTTGCCCAGCGGGTCAGCGTCCTCATGCCTATTCATCGTCTCTTCTGCGCGGCCTGAAGAAGATCAACTATGTCAACAAGCTGGCGTGCGACGATTGCGCGATCCGCGCGCGCTGCACACGCGGCCCGTTTCGCACGGTGTCTCGCCTGGAGAGTATCCATCCGGGCAGGAGCACGGCGGTATGGCAGTGCGGTATGGCAGTCAGGCGGCCTGTGCGATGTTGCTGGGTTGCTTGCGCCAGTTCCAGGGCAGCAGCTCGTGCAGCCTGGAGGCGGGGTGATCGGCGATCCGGGCCAGGACATCGGCGAGCCAGGCGCGCGGGTCCACCCCGTTCAGCTTGGCGGTGACGATGAGCGAATACATGGCTGCGGCTCGCTCGCCGCCGCGATCACTCCCTGCGAACAGCCATGACTTTCGTCCGAGCGCAATCACTGGGTCATTCTGCCCATATCGGAGAAGAGGTAGGAGTTCACTACCACTGGCATGCGCTTTATGGGCGCCGCGTCCGCCGGTATTACGGCGAGAAGCGTGCTGGCACTGACGTGGTCGTCGTTGAAGGTAAGCCCGGCGTGGCAATTGCCGTCGCGGCGTGGATGCTGGATCGGGCCACCTGCGCGGGACTGGAGCTCGGCGAGCCTCAGGTATCGGTCCTGGCGCTGGTGGAACTGGATCGGCTGCTGAAAGCTCAGGGACTCAGGCGAGTGGTCTCGAATGACGCAGGCGTCGTCGAGGAGGCTCGCAATGAGAAACACGTTACAGCCGCTTACAGTCGTCAAGCCACCACTCCAGCTCATCATGACGCTGGGGTCGCACGAGTTGACGGGCGTAAGCGAGACCGAGCGCCGCGCCATGGTCGAGCGCCTTGCGCATTTGATCCTGCAGGCAGCCGGAGGGGAGATCAAGGAGATCAGCAATGACGAATGCTGATCTGCTGCCGCCGGCACTGTTGAAGCGCAAGGCCGTGGTTTACGTCCGCCAGTCCACTCCAGCCCAGGTTCAGCTCAATCGCGAGAGCCAGCGTCGCCAGTACGAGCTCGTCGAGGAGGCGCGACGGCGCGGCTTTCAGAACATCGAGGTCATCGATGACGATCTGGGCCGTTCAGCAAGCGGAACCGTGGCCAGACCTGGGTTCGAGAAGCTCGTCGCCTGGCTGTGCGCCGGCGAGGTCGGGGCTGTCCTGTGTTTCGACGCCTCCCGCCTCGCTCGCAACGGCCGGGACTGGCATCACCTACTGGAGCTTTGCGGCCTGGTCGAGGCCCGCGTGATCGATCTCGACGGCGTCTACAACCCCTGCCGCCCGAACGATCGGTTGCTGCTGGGCATGAAGGGCAGCATCAGCGAGTTCGAGCAGGGCATCTTGCGCACGCGCATGTACGAGGCCGCCCGCTCCAAGGCGCGGCGGGGCGAACTGCGCATCTCCGTGCCGATCGGCTACACGTGGCATCGCGAAATCGGCTTGGGGTTTGACCCGGATACGCGCGTTCAAGAGGCCGTTCGGCAGATCTTCAGCCGCTTTCGCCAGCTCGGGAGCGCTCGTCAGGTTCACTTGGCGCTCCGGCGGGAGCACGTGCATTTTCCGCGCCCGTCGGACGGGCGGAAGCTGGTCACGTTCGATTGGACGCCGATCAGATATCGCAACGTGATCTCGGTGCTGAAGAACCCCTTCTACGCCGGCGCCTACGCCTACGGCAAAAGTGAGCACCGAACAGCGATCGTCGACGGTCGGGCCCGCAAGACCTACGGCCACCATCGCCGTCTCGACGAGTGCGAGATCCTTCTGAAAGACCATCACGAGGGCTATATCGACTGGGCGGAGTACGAGCGCAATCAGAGGCAGCTCGCCACCAACGCCTATGGTCGGCCCGATGGAGCCAAGTCCGGTCGCGGCGGACGCTCCCTCTTGGTCGGGTTGATGACCTGCGGCCGATGCGGACGCCGTTTGAAGGTTGCCTATCGAGGGCGCTATCCTTACCCGGTCTACCAGTGCGCCGCCGAGACGGCGATTGGGACGCCACGGTGCATGTGCTTCGCCGGTCAGCGCGTCGATACGGCGTTTGCTCGCGAGCTCATCCGGGTCGTCCAGCCGATGGCGATCGAATCGGCGCTGGTGGCAGAACGGGTGCATATGGACGGCCGGCGCGAACAGCAACGCATTCTCGAACTGGAGCTGCAACAGGCCCGGTACGAGGCATCCTTGGCCGAACGGCGATACGCCGCCTGCGACCCGGATAACCGCTTGATCGCCGTCCAGCTTGAGAAGAGCTGGGAGGCCTCTCTGCGCCGCGTCGGCGAGTGCGAGGCCCGGTTGGAGGTGGCGAAGACGCCCACCCCGATGACGCCTATTCCCGACTTCACCAGCCTTGCTGAAGATCTCGATGCGGCCTGGTCGTCGCCGGCCGTCACCATGCGCACGCGTCAGCAACTGGTGCGAGCGCTCGTGAACGACATCACCGTCGACATC
Source organism: uncultured Pseudomonadota bacterium (assembly GCA_963818725.1). Classification (GTDB taxonomy): domain Bacteria; phylum Pseudomonadota; class Alphaproteobacteria; order Acetobacterales; family Acetobacteraceae; genus DATFDN01. Next base: position 35,466 of record CAWFTU010000005.1, read on the forward strand.
GATGAGGCAGGCCGCGAGGTCGTTCTGACGATCCACTGGAAAGGCGGTCGCCACTCCGAGTTGCGACTGCGCAAGCCGCAATCGGGTGAGCATGAGTGCGTCACCTCCGACGACGCGCTGGCCGTGATCGAGAGCATGGCCAGCCGTTGGTCCGACGAGAACATCGCCGCCACCTTAAACCGGATGGGGCTGCCGACTGGACAAGGCAAGACGTGGACGGCGCATCGGGTCAGCTCGATTCGGCGCGTCCGAGGCATCCACGCTTATAGATCCGCGGACAAAAACGGAGAGTGGCTCACGCTGACCGAAGCCGCAAAGGCGTGCGGCGTCACCGCCCACCGTATCCGTCGGCTGATCGAGGCCGGCGTGCTGCCGGCCGCGCAAGTCGTGCCGGGCGCGCCCTATCAGATCAAGGCCGCCGACCTCTGTGACGTGCGGGTCGTCAAGGCGATCGGGCGCAAAGGCCGCCCGTGTCAGCCGTCGCCAGAAAACCAAGTCCCAATGTTTCCAGAGACTTGAAGAAGAGGTGTACAATGAACGGACCATCGCGATACCGCGCAGGGCGCGTTCTGCGGCGTTGTTCGTCAGATCGATCCGACCATCCTCGAGGAAGCGGCTGAACGTCTCCCAGCGCCGGAGCATATAGTCGAGTGCTTTCGCGACTTCGGCGTGGCGTGACATCTTGCCGCGGACGGCACGCATCCAAGTCTCGAGTGCGGTGACCAGGGGCTTCACATGCCGCTGGCGCACGGCGCGGCGCCGCGCGGCCGGCAGACTGTTGATCGCGCGCTCGACATCGAAGATGGCATCGATCCGCCGCAGCGCCTCAACGGCCAGTGGCGCCTTCGCGAGGTTGGCCAAATCGAAGAGTTTGCGACGGCCATGCCCCTCCGCTGGCATTCCACTCGCTTCGCGAGTGGAACCTTGGCCAGCTCCGCCCAACACCCTGCCTCGGTGATCGGGCCCGGCTTGCGTCCGAGATGGCAGAGGTCATTGAACCCGGCATAGGCGTCGGCCTGTAGCACGCCGGCATACCCGGCCAAGTGTTTGTTCGGATGCTCCGCCGTGCGGTCGCGCGAGTAGTAGAACACCGCCGCCGGAGGCGCGGGTCCGGCGAACGGTCGGTCGTCGCGCACATAGGTCCATAGTCGGCCGGTGATGGTCTTGCCCTTCGCCAACACCGGCACCGTCGTGTCATCGCCGTGGATGCGCTCGGCCGCCATCACGTGCGCGCGGATCAGCGAGATGAGCGGCGCCAAGCTGGCCGTGCAGGCGCCGACCCAGTCGGCCAAGGTGGAGACGTCGAGCTCGATCCCCTCGCGAGCATAGACCTCGCTCTGCCGGTTGAGCGGCTGGTGATTGCCGAACTTGGCGTCCAGAATCATCGCCAGCAGGTTCGGACCCGCGCGGCCCCGTGCGATCGGATGGAACGGGGCGGGTGGCTGCGTGATCGTCTCGCAGGCACGACAGGCGAACTTCTCACGCACCGTCTGGATCACCTTCCACTGGCGCGGAATGCTCTCCAAGGTCTCGGTGACCGTTTCGCCCAGCTTGGACAGGGTCCCACCACAGCAGGGGCATTCGGTCGGACCGGGGACGACAACACGCTCGCGTGGCAGATGCGCCGGCAGAGCGCCGCGCACCGGTTTGCGGCGGGTGAAGCTGCTGACGACGGCGACCTTGTCCGTAGTGCCACCAGTGGCGACCGCGTCCTCGGCGGCGTTGGCCTCCAGCTCCTCAAGCTCCAGTTCCAGCTGATCGAGCAGCTTGCGGCCACGTTCGGAGGAGGCGCCATAGCGGTCGTGCCTGAGCTTGGCGATCACCAACTTCAGATGGGTCACCATCGCCTCGGCACTTGAAGCGCGGGCCTCCGCCTCCTGGCGTGCCGCCCGCTCGGCTGCGAGTTCAGCGCGCAGTGCGTCGATGCCGTCGGAGATCATGTCGGGAGCACCCATCGCAAGTGCGATGGAATCATAATCGCCCGTTGTCATGCACCAGGAAATTGCAGCAGATGGCTGCCAATTATCCCGTCAGCCAGCCATCTCCGGCCGCCAGGTCCGTTGTGGGTGTCTCCAGTCGATCCCTTCCAGCATGTAACCGAGCTGCGCGGCGGTGATGGGAACGACACCATCTGACGGTGAGGGCCAGATAAACCTGCCGCGCTCCAATCTCTTGGCGTAGAGTGACATCCCGAGCCCGTCATGCCAAAGAATCTTCAGCAGAGCGCCGCGTTTTCCGCGGAAGACGTAGAGATCACCGGCATGCGGATCGCGCTGTAGCGCCTGCTGAACCTGCAATGCCAGGCCATTCATCCCACGGCGCATGTCGGTCGCGCCGGTCGCCAGCCAGACACGAACACCCGACGGCGGGACAATCATCCGCGCAGCACCGTCATCACACGGCGCAGCGCCACCAGGCCGACATCATGTCCAATCTTGATCGACGTGCCGTCGGGCAGCGTGATCTCGATCTTGCCTCTGGATACCGCAGGATCCGGACCAGTCGCCACCGGCGCGTGCTTCCTCCCGTCGGCACGTGCCGGTTCGCTGATCATCTGCACCGGCAAGAATACCGAGGGCGGTTCTTGCCTGAGCACCCCGCGGCGCACCTGACTCCGCCAGTTCCACAGCAGGCCACGGCTGATCTCATATCGGCGCGCAACCTCGGCGATACCTGAACCAGCCTGCTCGGTCTCCGCCACGATCCGAAGCTTCTCCTCCGAGCTCCAACGTCGTCGCCGTTCAACCCCGGTGATGATCTCCATCCCGCCGACTGCCCCTGATCTTAGCGGCGCTCATACAGGCGCCCTTTAGATCAAAGCCCCGATCCCGCCGGCAAGACGGCCATCACCGGGTGGATACCCTGGAGAACGAGGCGGTGTTGGACCGCATGGCGGCCCGTTTGGCGAAGCGCCCCGGCATCCTCGACCTTCGCCGCGAGACGGCGGAACACCCGTTCGGCAGCATCAAGCAATGGATGAACCAGGGGGCGTTCCTGATGCGCGGCCGGGAGAAGGTTCGGGCCGAGTTCAGCTGGCGGCGCTGGCCTACAACCTGCGGCGGGTGCTCAACATCGTCGGGTTCGCCGAGTTGATGGCCGCGGTGGCGGCTTGAAAGAAACCCGCCGGCGGGAGTTCGCCAGGCGAACTGGCCTGATCGCCGGCAGCCACGGCATGGCACCAGGGTCGCCCTGAGAATCGCCGGTTCGGCCCGCCAGAATCTCGGCGTATCCCGCCGACCGCCGATTTCGGCAGCAGGACCACCCAAGTTGGTTTTCGCACGGTCTGCATGAGCTGCGAATTGCACGCCCATCTGTGCAAACATCGCCCGTGCCACCGCTGGAATCGCTTCGGTGGCCGCCAACTTGTCCAGCAGTGCCTGGACCTGGGCGGCGCCCTTGGCCGCCACCACGCCGAGTTCCGCCGCATGCCCGCGCAGCGCGTTGATCGCCTGGGTGCGCTGCGCCACCAGCATCTCGCGGTGCTTGAGGATGATCGTCCCCGCCTGTTGCTCGGCGGTCTTGACCGCCACCGAGGGCATGGTGGGGCGTGAGGCCGCCTCGCTGATCGCCTCGGCATCGGCGCGGTCGTTCTTGGCCCGCTTGCCGAACGGCTTGACGTATTGCGGCGGGATCAGCCGCACTCGGTGCCCCAGCCTGGCCAGCAGCCGGCCCCAGTGATGCGAACCACCGCATGCCTCCAATACCACTTCGGTGGCCTCGAGCTTGCCGAAGAACGCTTCGACCTGGCCGCGCTTGAGATCAAGCCGCAGCAGGGGGCGGTCTTGCTCGTCAACGCCATGCAGCGTGAAGACGTGCTTGGACGTGTCAATTGCGATGCGCTTAAACTTCATGTGGACGGTCCTTCGTTGGAATGTGACAACCCAGCCTTGGCACGAGATGCCGTAGGGCCGTCCACCCCATGAGCTGCCCCCGATTTCCCTGGACACCGATTTGTCCGACCGGAGGCAGATATGGTGAAGTCCAGCATGAACAGGATCATACGAAATGATGTGGCTGATGGGCCTGTGGGCAACGAGGGCGGGCGGAGCCCGTCCGCGCTGTCCACAGGCCACAACGGCGCGGAGGCGGGGTGTGCTCCGAGTGGACCGCTGGCGCCGGGCCAACGCTGGAGCGTGAGCCGCAAGCGCGAGGTGGTGCTTCGCCTGCTGCGGGGTGAGGCCGCCGAGGATCTCTCGCGCGAGCTCGGCGTGCCGCTCTACAAGCTCGAGCGCTGGCGGCAGAAGGCCGAAGCCGCGCTGGGTGGCGCATTGAAGGAACGCGAAACGGAGGCGGCGAGTGGTGAGCTCGCCACGGCCATGCAGCGGATCGGCGAACTGAGCATGGAGAACGAGCTGCTGCGCTCTCGCATCGAGCGCCCTGGCCCTTTGGCCCGCGGGAGGTCGCGGTGATGGCGGCGGTGATTTCCCCGGCCACCGGCCGCCGCTACGGCATCGCCCAGGTCTGCCGCATCTGGGACGTGCCGCGGTCATCCTTCTATGCTGACCGACGCCGGGCCGATACAATGACGACGCCAGTTTCGGTGCGGCGCCGTGGACCAAAGCCCGTGGTGTCGGACGACACCTTGCTGGTGGCGATCCGCGCCGATCTCGCCCGGTCGCCCTGGCACGGCGAGGGCCATCGCAAGGTGTGGGCCAGGCTGCGGGTGATGGACGGCATCCGGGTCGCGCGCAAACGGGTGCTGCGGCTGATGCGCGAGAACGCCCTGCTGTCGCCGCATCGCGCCCGCATCCGCGACGACACGCCGCACGATCGTCACATCATCACCGAGGCGCCGAACCTGATGTGGGCGACGGATGCGACCCAGATCATCACCGTCCAGGATGGCAAGGTCTGGCTGTTCGGCGTCGTCGAGCACTGGAACGCCGAAGCGCTTGGCTGGCACGTCGCCAAGCGCGGCGATCGCTACTCCGCCGCGCAGGCCGTCGGCATGGCGGTCCGCAATGTCTTCGGCCACGTCAGCCCCAGCGCCGCTCGCGGCGTGGCGCTGCGACACGACCACGGCAGCGCGTTCCTCGCCGAACATTTCCATAACCAGATCCGCTTCTGGGGCATGACCCCCAGCTATGCGTTCGTCGGCGAGCCTGAGACGAATGGCGTCGTCGAGCGCTTCTTCCGCACCCTCAAGGAGCAGATCGTGCATGGCCGAATCTACCAGACCATCGACGAGGCCCGTGATGCGGTCCGCGACTTCGTCGCCCGCTACAATGCCGAGTGGCTGATCGAGAAGAACGGCCTGCGCAGTCCCAGCGATGCCAGAGCAGCGTGGTACCAGGCCATCATGAAGACCGCCGCTTAACAGCAACCTTGTGTCCAGGAAACCGGGCGCGGTACAGGCCGTCCACCCCAACAACCCGCCTAAAGGCTGACACATGCCCACTCCCTGGTGCCGATTGAGCGGATGCGTTCAGGATCGTTGATGAGGAAGTTCCAGGCCGTCCTGCAAGCCTCGACAATGGCCTCGTAGCTGTCCCACACCACGGCACACAGCCGATTGGCTCGTAGGTATTCCCAGACATTCTCCATCGGGTTCAGTTCAGGGGAATACGGCGGCAAGGGTAGGAGTGTGACGTTTTCTGGCACACTGAGGCGGCGGCCGGTCTGATGCCACCCCGCGCTGTCGCAGACCAGCACGGCATGGGCGCCGTGCGCGACTTGGGTGCTGATCTCCGTCAGGTGATCGGCCATCGCCTCGGCATTGACGCTCGGCATGATGACGGCGACCCCGACGGCGCGGTTCGGACAGATCGCGCCAAACAGATAGGCGGAGTCATGGCGGTTGTCGCGCACCATCGGCGGGCGCGAGCCGACCGGGGCCCAGACGTAAGCATGTGTCCCCTTCTGGCCGACGCGCGCCTCGTCCTGGAACCATACCTCGATCGGCTTGCCGGTGGCGGAGGCCGGTAGCGCGGCCTTCACCAGGTGGGCGAACACCAGGTGGGCGAAGTTTTTTTAAATGCCACTTCCGCCCCGGCATCCTTCTTTGGATGGAATGGGCGCGGTTGCAGGCGGGTCAGATCGAGCTGGCGCAACCACTTGCCAATAGTGCTCTCATGCACCGTCACGTCGAAGCGGCGTGCAACCTCATCGCGCAGGTCCAGACAGCCCTCGGTGTCAGAGAAGTTGCCGCCCGGATAGGATCTGGAACCTGGGGGCGCGGATAGCAGGCAGTGGCTCGATACGGACAGGCATACAAGGACAGGATAGTGGCGCGGCTATTGCCGCCGGAAAGCTCAGCGGCCGAGGTTGTCTCACGAGAGGTGGGCGTCAGCGTCGCGACACTGGAGCGCTGGCGGGCGGATGCGCTGGCCAATGGCGCCAGCGACCGGCGCGGCGGCGGCGGTCAACGCTGGACGGCGGTGGCCCGGCTGGAAGCGGTGATTGCCACGGCGGCGATGGATGAGGCCGCCCGCAGCGCCTGGTGCCGTGAGCACGGGCTGTATCCGGCCGAGCTGGATGGCTGGAAGCAGGATGCCGTCGCCGGCCTCGGCGAGCCGCGCGCGGCCAGTGCCGCGGAGGCCCGGGAGGACCGGCGGCGGGTGAAGGAGCTGGAGCGGGAACTGCGTCGCAAGGACAAGGCGCTGGCCGAAACGGCCGCCTTGCTTGTGCTGTCACAAAAACTGGCGGCGGTCTTTCACAAGGACGAGGACGCATGACCCGTCTGGAAGACCGCCAAACCCTGGCAGACCACATCGCGCAGGCCCGCGCGGACGGCGCCCGGCTGAGCCCGGCCTGTGCTCTGGCCGGCATCGATGCCCGCACCCTGCGGCGCTGGAAGGCCGGGGCCGGTCTGGCGCGGGGCGATCGCCGGCCGCACGCCGACCGCCCCGTCCCATCGCATGCGCTGAGCGAGGCCGAGCGGGCGAGGATCGTGGCGGTGTGCAATGAACCGCGCTTCGCCGAGACGCCGCCGGCGCGGATCGTTCCGATGCTGGCGGACGAGGGCCTCCACATCGCCAGCGAGGCCAGCTTTCACCGCGTGCTGCGCGCGCACGGGCAGATCAACCGCCGCGGACGCGCCCGCCCGCCGCGAGCGTCGGAGCCGCCTCGCACTCACATCGCCAGTCGCCCTGGCGAGGTCTGGTGCTGGGACGTGACGTTCCTGCCGTCGCAAGTCCAGGGACGCTGGTTCTATTTCTACCTGATCCTCGACCTCTACAGCCGCAAGGTCGTCGGCTTCGAAGTGCATGACACCGACACCGCCGCGCATGCGGCCCATCTGGCCAGGCGAACCGCGCTCGCCGAGGGCGCGCATGCCACCTCGATGCGCCCGGTTCTGCACGGCGACAACGGCGCCACCTTGAAGGCGACCACCGTGCTGGCCATGCTGCATTGGCTCGGCATCGAGCCATCCTACTCACGCCCGCGGGTCAGCGATGACAACGCCTTCGCTGAGGCGCTGTTTCGTACGGCGAAGTATCGGCCGGAATTCCCGCTCAAGGGACTGGTCGATCTGGATGCCGCCCGGCGATGGGCGGGGTGCTTCGTGCACTGGTACAACCATGAGCACCGGCACAGCGGCCTTCGCTACCTCACCCCGGCGCAGCGCCATGCCGGCCAGGATCGTGGCCTGCTGCGTGCCCGCCACGCGCTTTACCAGGCCGCGCGGGCCGGCAATCCACGGCGCTGGAGTGGGCGGACCCGCAACTGGACACCGGTTGGCGTCGTCACCCTCAATCCGGAGCGCGACAGCATCGTCCGGACGGCGACCTCACACATCCAGCTTTCCAGTTCGATCGGCGCGCCTGCTTTCCCGTCCCGACCTGCAGACGCCCAAGCCACGGAGCGCAACGGAGGAGATGGGAGGCGTGGAGCCACCCGCAGCCACGCACAGCGCGCCCTATCGCGCGCGCGCATGGCGAGGATGGCGAGCACCGGACCTTCTCCGCAGTGAGCACCGTGGCACACTCGTCACCAGTCGGAGGATAGGAAAGATCGTTACGAAAGGCAGGCGGCAACTACGTTGACACTCACCGCTGTCGGGCGTCAACAACGAGAGCACACAGAACGCAACCGCGCCGACAAACGCCAGCATGAGGCTGTTGACCTGCTTCTCGGTCTCGTTGACCGCCTTGCCGATCAGCTCGGGCGACAGCTTGCCAGACCTCGCCGGCTGCGGCTTATGCGTTCGGCTGCCGCGGATGCCTGTCGCGCGGTTCTGACGAGGCCACGCCATGACCAGGTAGGCAGGCGCATTTTCTCCTCCCGTGACCGTCAGCCCGGGCGAGCCAGGCCGTCTGACAACGGCGCATCTTGACCACAACCCGTCCAATTGCACGTGGGATGATTTTCGCTCGCTTCGCCAGAGGTGCCACAACAAGTACGACGCGGAGGCGCGGCGGAAGGGCCGCGCTGAGCGCCAGCGGGCGAGGTTGACCATGACCGACAACGCCTTCCACACGACGGAGGAACCCTGACCATGACGTACGCAAGCCTGCCGGCGCAGAGCGTCGCTGAAGCCTGCCGCCTCGCTGAGAGGAGCTTAAGCGAGGAGCGCCAGGGAATCCTGGAAGCAAAGCTAGACTCCCAGCTCGACGAGGCCGCGCTTGATAAGCTCGACGAGCGACGTGAGAAGACCCGACATCTCCAGAGACTCGCTGAGGCTATTGGCGAGAAGGAGATGGCGATCGCCCTTGCTGACTTCGCGCTGATCGACACATGGTATAGGGCTCCAATGACACGCGAGCCTCTGGTTCACGAGGCGCTAGCCTACTCCATCGCCCTCCTCCAGGCGCTCCCGCAAGAGTGCCAGAAGCCGCATCTGTGCCGCGAGATGAGCGAGCTTTTCATACGGCTCGTTCCAGACGGAAAGATGCGCGAGGCTATCAGCTTTGCCGCATCTGAGGTGCTTGACGATGTCCTCTCGGCTGGCAGAGTTCAGGCCGGGACGAAAGAGTTCCATTGGCCAATGTCCGTGGCAGAGGCGAACCGCGCGTTGATGGAGAGGCTCCAAGCCGACACGAAGGGCACTAGCGCGCAAGGCCGAGAGATAAGCCCAGGGGAGGAGCAGGAGGAAAGTGCCCGCCGGTTGCTCGCCTTTATACAGGGGGGCTCAAGAGAGGAGGGGTAGCGCACCGCGTTGGTGCACGAAGAATCTTTCGGTCGCACTTCCCCCAGCGTGGTGCATGGATCGGATTGTTGGTTGGTGCTGGAGCGCTGGGCGAGTGAAGTGGCCCCGGTCCTTTGAACAAAATTTCCGCGTCGTTATAGATCCGGCTGTCATTATCTTGAATCATGCCGCATAGCGCATGGACTTCTGGCGGAGGAAGCTGCGGACCCGGGCGGGCGACTTGGCCAGCCGACGCATGTGGCTGATGGCGGCCTGCTTGAGCTGCTGTTTGCTGCGCATTGGCGGCTTGCGGGTGACGTGCCGCTTGAGGTCGGCATTCAGCCCTTCATCCGGATTGAGTTCCGGACTGTGGGACGGCAGGTAGGAGACCTCGATCTGCGCCTTGTGCCGGGCGAGCCACTCACGCACCACCGCCGAACGGTGCACTGGCAGCCGGTCGAGGATCAGGAACACCTTGCGCCCGGCATCACGGATCAGGCGTTGCAGGAAGCCGATCAGCACCGGCGCCTTGATCGCGCCGTCCAGCACCTGCCAGCGCAACTCGCCTCGGTTGCTGACCGCCGAGATCAGGCCCCGCCCGATGCGGCGCTGGTGGGGCCGCACGACGGGTGTCTTGCCGGGGAGCGCGTAGGAACGACCGCGCACGTCCTCGGCGCGCAGCCCGGTCTCGTCGCCCCAGAAGATCACCCCACGCGCCCGCCGGGCCCGGGCGACAATCGCTGGATACTCCCGGCGCAGCCAATCGCGCACCGCTGCCGGTTGCTGCCCATGGGCCCGCCGCAGCGGCTTTTGCGCGGTGAAGCCCCAGCGTGCCAGGTGCGTGCCGGTGGTGCGCACCGCCAGGCGCACGCCATACTGGCGGCGGATGAGCGCACCCACCGCCCCCTCCGCAGCCATTCCATGGACTGCGTCCATGGAACCTTCGGCTGCTCCGCCCGGCTCCACAGCGCAAAGTCCAGGCCCAACTCGTCGGGCACACGGCGGCAGATCAGCCGCTGGATCTCCCTCTCCTGTGCCGTCGTCAGCAGCTTCTGCTCGTCTGGCTTGCGCCCGCGCTTGCCGCTGACCAGCCCCGTCTCGCCCTGGGCGTCAAAACGCTTGCAGATGTCGAACACGCCGGTTTGGCTGAGCCCGACCTGGGCGGCGATTGCCGCATAGTTCGCACCGCTCTGGCGCAGGCCGATCACCTGTCGCCGTCTTTCTTCCTGGGCCGCCGGAGCCAGCTTGCGCATGTCCACGTGCTTCATGTCCGAGGACGTGGTGGCCCTCAGCTTCTATCCAAGATAATGGCAGCCGGATCTATAAGTGGATCGTCGGCCGGGGGTTATGCTGCCGTGCGGAGCGGCAGCGGGTGAGAGTAGGCTTGATCCGGGGTGCGGCCGTCAAGGGCTGCGTGAGGTCGCCTTGCGTTGTAGAATGCGATGTAGCGGCCGATTGATTGCCGTGCTTCTTCGACGCCATCATAGGCACGTAGATAGACTTCCTCGGTACTTGATGGTTCGCCAGAAGCGCTCGACAATGAAGTGGCCCCGGTCCTTTGAACAAAATTTCCGCGTCGTTAAGTGGATCGTCGGCCGGGGGTTATGCTGCCGTGCGGAGCGGCAGCGGGTGAGAGTAGGCTTGATCCGGGGTGCGGCCGTCAAGGGCTGCGTGAGGTCGCCTTGCGTTGTAGAAGGCGATGTAGCGGCCGATTGATTGCCGTGCTTCTTCGACGCCATCATAGGCACGCAGATAGACTTCCTCGTACTTGATGGTTCGCCAGAAGCGCTCGACAAAAACGTTGTCTCGCCATGCGCCCTTGCCGTCCATGCTGATCGAGATGGCGTTGTTGATCAGCACGCTGGTGAATTCGGTACTGGTGAACTGGCTGCCCTGATCGGTGTTGAAGATTTGCGGGCAGCCGTGTTTTGCAAGGGCTTCCTCGACAGCATCGATGCAGAACGAAGCCTCCATCGTGTTCGACAGTCGCCAGGCCAGGATGCGTCGTGTGAACCAGTCCATCACGGCAGTGAGATAGACGAAGCCGCGCGCCATCGGGATGTAGCTGATGTCGGTCGCCCAGACGTGGTTCGGCCGATTGATCGTCAATCCGCGCAGCAGATACGGATAGATGCGATGACCTGGCGCAGGCTTCGATGTGTTGGGCCTGCGATAGATCGCTTCGATCCCCATTCTCCGCATCAATGTTGTGACATGACGACGGCCGACCTTGCTCCCCTCGGCAGCCAGCAAGCCGCGCAACGTCCGCGAACCTGCGAAAGGGAACTCCAGGTGCAGCTCATCCAGCCGCCGCATCAGCGCAAGGTCTGCATCCGACACCGGCGCCGGTTCGTAGTAGACGCTGCCTCGGCAGATGCCGAGGAGCGCCGCCTGCTTCGTCAACGCAAGCCTGTGGTTACGGTCGATCATCGCTTTGCGCTCGGAAATCCCGCCTTGCCGAGCGCACGTTCTAAAAAATCGTTCTCCAGGACTAGCTCGCCGATCTTGGCGTGCAGGGCCTTGATATCGACCTCGGGGACCGATGATTTGGTGCTGCCACCGCGTTCAAACACGTCGGCAGCCCCTGCAAGCAGTTGCTCTTTCCACGAGGTGATTTGATTGGGATGCACGTCGAACTGCTCAGCAAGCTGTGCAATCGTTCGATCGTTTTTCAGGGCAGCAAGGGCCACCTTCGCCTTGAAGGCCGGTGTGTGGTTCCGGCGGGCTCGCTTCTTCATCTTCGCTCCTGATCCGCAGGCAAAACATGCCTGCCGTCAGGCCGAGTTTCCACTTAACGCCCTGTTCAAAATTCCTGAGCCACCTCTCCATCCGGCGGCTCCAGTTCCATAGCCCATCAGCGGGCGCCGCCTTGCGCAGCGCCTTGAGTTCGCCGCGGGTCAGCAGAAGCTGCTCGGAAAGCGCCGGCACGAGTTCCGCGCCGCTGTCGATCACGCGGGTGATGGCCGGAGTGCGAAGGCTGTCTCGCAGGCTGCTATAGAGGCGGAGCGCCTGCAGCCGCCGCTTGACCCGCTCCTGGCGTGATGGATCGCCGTCATGCTCGTGCGCGAGCAGCCAGGCGAGCGTCTTGGAATCGGTGGTGGCCCAGTTCCAGCCGCCTCCGGCCTCCGGCGCGTCGCGCGCGAGAAGATCCCGCATGTGGCGATCGCGGAGCTTGCCCGACAATTCAACGAGGCGCTGCGCGGCGTGCCCGGCGTAAGCGAGAAGGGCGTGTCGTCCTGCGTCGTCGGCCGTGGCCGCGGCCGAGCAAAGGATAAGATCTTCAAGCCCGTGCGCCTGGACCCAGCCGCTTGGCGAGAAGGTCCGGGACGAGCCCGAAGCCGGGGCGGCGATGTCGTCGACGAGTTTGGCAAGAAAGTCATCGGCCAGGCTGTCGCTCCCGGTGTAGCCCGGGATTGCGAGCGCCGTCCGGGTGCTCGCCGGCATGAGGGAGTGGCGGATGGGGCGTTCGGTCACGAGCGCCAGCAAGGCGATTGCGCGCAGGGCTGGCGCTTGCAAGGCGGGCGGCGGCAGCTTGCCGAGGCCGGCCAGGTGCTTGCAGCGTTCGGCGATCTGGGTGTGCAGGCAAATGCTGGTCATGGCGTTTCTCCCTGGTCTGGTGTTTGAAGGCTGGCGTCGTCGATCGTGATCGTGCCGCCCGTGCTCTCGTCCTCGGCGCCGTCGAATTCCGTGCTTTCGAAGTCGTCGTCGTCGTCGAAGTCGCGCTCTTCGTCGTCATCGCCATAGGCCACGTCGCATTCGACCCGCTCTTGGGGGTCGGCTTCTTGCGGCCGCAAGGTGATCCGGCCGTGTCCCCCTTCGTTGTTGATCCAGTCGCCGTCGGGAATCTCGTAAACGACGTCGTCGAGGCGCTCGTCGAGAGCCACCACGCCACCCACGTCCGTGAATGCGAGCGAGACATCCGGCAGGGGGCCGGCGCTGCCGTCGCGATAGATGACGGATTCAAGTTCGGTCGCGCCCAAATCTCCGCCGCCGCTCAGGTAATAACGGACTTCGTCGACCCCGCGCGCTTTGAGGACAGCGAGGCACTGATCGAGGCTGGCCATGAGAAACTCCTTTGCGGCGGGCGGGCGGAGCCCTCTCCGCCCTGTCAACCCGCCAGAGTTTCTCTTTCCCGCCTTTGCTCTCATCCGCGCCCACGGGAGAGACGAATGCCGTGCGGGAGCTCCGCCGCCGGCCGACTGCGCCTATGCCGGGCTGTTAGAGCGGGATGGCTTTAGGCGGAACCGTAGCCTGAGTTTTTGAAGTAGTTGGCGCACTCCTTGGCGGTGAAGCGGTTCTGTCAGCTCTCGCGCCAATTGCTTTTTGGCGCAATATTATTGCTCGCTAGGCTGGCAAACGAGTCTGAATATGTTACATTCTGACCTCTATTGATCATCGGAATTGCTCGTTACGCCCGATGTGGCGCGAGAGCTGACAAAACCACGCAAAGTGGTCGCAGCGCTAATTGCTGCCAGTCTACCGTTAAGTTGACAACGCCGGCCAGAGCGCTTGGCTGGTGAACTACGCCGAGCGGTATCGGGCCGGCTCGCGGGTCGGGACCTCGATCACGGAAGGCACGGCCAACTTCCTGGTCAACCGGCGCATGGCCAAGTCGCAGCAGATGCGCTGGTCTCGACGCGGGGCCGACCTGCTGCTCCAGGTCCGCTGTGCCATCTACAACGGCGCACTCGGCTCGGCATTCGGCCAGCTCTTTGAAACGGTTCCCAACCCAAACCTGCCATCGGCCAAGGCGGCGTAGCCCCCAATCTCTAGCTCTTCCGCACTTTGCGTGGAATCAGGTCTAAGCGCAATACGGTTCACTTTAGTTGTTTGTGCCGCAGGGAGAACCAAGGCGAATGCTGCATTTTCAATTGGTTGGTATTCGGCCGATAGCCTAAGTGAACAGGATTTTGCCTTAAGTGAACCGTATTGGGTCTAAGCGGACGAGCGATTGCAGTGGCGGCAGCGGCCACCATCTTAGAGGAAAAATGAATGAATTCTATCCTCTCCCTGGGTGCCGTATTGAGGAGGTGACCTCTCTTGATCCGGCTCATCTGAGTGTCGCAGCAGACAGAAAGTTCGCCAGTAGCCGTTGCCCGGATTGCGGCCATAGCAGCGACGCCGTGCATAGCTACTACTCTCGGCGGCCGGCGGATTTGCCGTCTGCGGGACAACAAGTCTGCCTCGAACTGCGACTGCGGCGGTTCTATTGCCACAGCACGGATTGCGCCCGCCGAACGTTCGCCGAGCGCCTCCCGCATCTCCTTGCGCCCCATGCGCGCCGTACCCACCGTCTCGCCGCGGCTCAGGGCAAGGTCGGGGTATTCCTCGGCGGCGAAGCCGGCGCGCGGTTGTTGCAGCATCTTGGGATGCCAGCAAGCGGCGCTACGGTGTTGCGCCTGATACGTCGCCTGCCGCTCCCAACCACGGCGGCCCCTCGCATCTTGGGGGTCGATGATTGGGCCATGCGCAAAGGCCGGACCTACGGCACGATCCTCGTTGACCTGCAACGGCGGCGCGTTATCGACCTCCTGCCGGACCGCACCTCTACGGTGCTGACGGATTGGCTGCAGCGCCACCATGGGATCAAAGTTGTCGTGCGCGACCGATCAACCGAATATGCCCGTGGTATCGCATTGGGCGCACCGCGAGCCAAGCAGGTCGTCGACCGTTGGCACCTGCTTGGCAACGTTCGGCAAATGGTCGAGCGCTGGCTCGCTGGCGTGCACGCGCGGCTGCGGAAGCTGCCTGGTGTTGCTGCATCCGATGAGCATGTACCGCGCCGCAGGCGGATCTTTCCGCGAGCCCGCTCTGAAATGGCTGCAGCACTTGGTCGCCGCGCGCGACGGCTCGCGCTGTATGAGGAGGTCCGGCGACGCTTCAACAATGGCGAGGCCCTGTTGGCCATCGGTCGCGCCATGGGGTTGGCACGTGGGACGGTGCGGCGATACGCCTATGCGGAAAGCTTCCCAGAGCGCGCAGCGGAGAAACTCCGCCCCAGCATACTCAATCCCTATCTTGCCCGACTGGAAGCACGCCACGCAGAGGGGTGCAAAAATGCCCTGGAACTGTGGCGTGAGCTGCGCACGTTTGGGTACCCTGGCGGTCCTCGGCAAGTGCGCCGTTGGTTGCAAACCAGAGGCACGGTCATGACAACGACGCCGCCGCAGTGCTCGCAGGACGAAGCGGGGGAGAAGCCGGCCGAGGACACGGCTAACGCAGCACCGGCATTGCCATCGTCCCGACAACTCGCTTGGCTGATCGTGCGTCCGCGGGACGAAATCAGTGCGGCCGAGCGGGCAACACTTGCCCGGCTTGAGCTGGATCAGCAGGCGGGCGGTGTCATTGCATTGGTGCAGCGCTTCGTCGAGTTGGTGCGCAAGAGTGGCGTCGGCCAGACACACGTTCGCCATGCTCAGCTTGCGGCCCATAGCGAATGGCTTGCCGACGCCGTATCGTCCGACGTAGATGCGGTCAGGACGTTCGCGGCTGGTCTGGAGCAGGACGGTGCGGCCATTCGAGCTGCGCTCACCATGCCCTGGAGCAGCGGACAGGCTGAGGGGCAAATCAACAAGCTCAAGCTGCTCAAACGCCAGACCTATGGCCGCGCCAGTCTCGATCTGCTGCGCCGACGAATGCTGCTCGCCGCATGATTCCACGCAAAGTGCGGAAGAGCCCAATCTCTGGACAGTCCCGTTCCTGATAGCGCGGCGGCGCGGGGTGACCCGCGCCGCTGCCATGAACCCCGTCGGCCGGGCCTTAGGTCGAGGACGAGGTGAACGTCCCGGACTGGCTGGCCGAAGAAGCCGTGGTGCGCTGGGTGAGGGTGCTAGACACGGTCGCGGTCGTCCCGGACGCCGTGTTGGTGAGGGTAAACGACGCCGATCCGGCGCCGCCAGAGACTGCCTTGAGCTCCTCTGCGCTCAGCTCGATCATGATTTCCATGCATTTCTCCTGTGTCAGTCAGGTGGGTATGCGGAGTGACGAAGAGGGGCCTGGAGCCCCACGTCCGCCAACTCCGCGCCTGACCGTGTCCTCTTTGCCCGCTTACGTCAACTTCACATCCAGGGGCGTGCAAATCTGAGGCTGCACCCAAAGCCGGATCGCGTAGAAACAGGATTCCTTCCCTCGTGCGAGGTTTTTGGATAGGTCTAGTAAGAGGAGACCGTGAGACATATTTGATCTAGTGGTTTGAGTTAAAAATTCCTTGCCGTGCTACCCAGACAGGGCTGTTCAACGCTTTCGAATGATGGTGAGTGAGAGCACGTTTTTGATGCCTGCGAGACCGGCGCGGTGGTGCTGTCGCGAGTTGTGTGGAAATTGGGTGTGGCGCGTCTCCGATGCAACGAGATATCAGGTTAGGCTGCCGAGTCAATGCATTGAGGAGCGAGCTTTTCGGGAAGCGTCTGCCAGCCGTCGACCTTGCGCATGGTAATCTGTCCTGAAGCAAGCAGTGCCCAAAACAACATCGCCGCGGTCTCCGCTGAGGGCAGCACGGTCTGTGTCTTGATGCGGCGCTTGAATTCCTCGTGCAGGCGCTCGATGGCATTCGTGGTTCGGGCCGACTTCCATTGGCTCTCGGGCAACCGGGTGAAGGTGAACAACCGCTCGCCCGCTTCTTCCAAGCTGTCGGCCACCGCGCGGCATTTCAGCCGCCATTTGCGAATGAACGACTTGCGGCGCGTTTCGATCTCCTTTGCCGTCCTGGCGTAGATCATGTCGTTGTAGTCGGCGGAAATCTCCTCACGCAGCGCGTCCGGCGCGTGCGCCAGGAGATTGCGGTGCTTGTGCACCGTACAGCGCTGGGTCGGCACCTCAGGCCACAGCGCAGCGAGCGCCTTCTCCAGTCCGGCGGCCCCATCGATGATCAGGAATTCGGGGTTCCGCAAACCACGCGCGATGAGATCGTCAAGTACATTGCGCCAAGCGGCTTCGCTCTCGCCCCCCATGTTGCGCACGGCCAGGAGGACCTTCTGCCCATCGCGCCGAACGCCGAGCACAACCAGGAGCGAGATGTTGATGGCCTTGCGGTCCAGCCGCACGCGCACCACGCTGCCATCGAGGACCAGCCGGACGATGTCCTCCGCCACCAAGTCGCGCCGCGTCCAGGCCTCCCAATCGGTCTTCACCTTGCGCCACACGCGGCTGACCACGTCCTTGCCGATGGCGCCCTTGAACAGCGCCCCGAGCGCCCGCTTCACCCGCCGCGTGTTGGTGCCAGCGAGGTGGGCCGACGCAATCAGCGCCTCGACCTGTCGGGTCATCCGCGCATAGCGGGGCAGCACTGCACTCTGCCATTCCCGGCTCGTCCCATCCGAAGCCAACAGCCGAGCCCGGGGCACCGCGACCTCGATCGGGCCGAACGAGCCCAGCAGCCGCCGCGAGCGGGTGCCATTCCGGTAACCCGCCGCGGCGCCTCGCTGGTAGCGACCGCGTCCCAGGGCAGCGGTCGCCTCCTGCTCGATCATCTCCTCCAGAAAAAGCCGGACCCGCTCCCGCAGCGCGGCCTCGATCGGGTCGAACCAGGCCTCCCCAGCAAACAGCGGCGCCGCTTCCGCCGACGTGCTATTCTTCTGCATGGCGTAATCTCCCCCGGCGCGCCAACGCCGGTTACGAGTCGTTGATCCACTCGGAGATTACGCCACCCCTATTTCCACCACATCCGCGACGGCACCTCCTCGACAACATCAGGCGCTTCTGCCAGAGAACTTCCGCTGCTATGACCTGATAAGAAACTTCTAACCCAGACCACTAGGTGCTGTGGATCACCGGCAGGTTTTACTCGGAACCGGCGCCTGGCGGATATGAAGTAAACAGTGCCTATCGCGTGGCTTTCTTCCGAGCGGTGCGAGGTTTGGTGGCGGATGGTCTGCTTGTTCCCGTGGTGACGGCCCCACGACGTGGCCTACGACGTGCGCAAGAAGGAAATCCGATTCGTTCGACTGGCGGGTGAGCGTTGATGCCCCCCCAGACCGCGACCACCCTTGCGGAAAACTGAGCCAACGCGTTGTTCGACCGGCTCGAGCGGAGGAACGGGCGATGCGCGGCAAGAAAGGGGGCGTCGTCGCGTTACCGTGCCGACGCCAGTCGAAGGGAGGAAGAAGCCTAGACTAGCAGCACGCGATCCCGATTCGCCAGCGGAGACGAGCGCGGGGTCGGCGCCAATTCGGCATAGGCGCGCCGAGGGGCTGCGGATTTGTGGTGAAGAGGTGGTGGCGTGACGACGGAATGCGGACGCGTTCAAATCCCCAACGCTTGGGGATTTCGGCCCTCTCTCGATTGAGGCGACGGCGCTCTACTACCTTTCCGCCCCGTCTTTTCACCAGGTAGAAAGACGGCTGAGCGGTATATGCAGGTCGCCGAAGCCTCCAAATTCGACACTGTGTCGAATTTGGCCGGGCTCTCCATTGACGCCTCCGCCCTCTACCTCCTCAGCCACGAGAGGCTGCTGGTCCAGGTAGCCGAAGTGTTCAAATCGGCATTGCATGCCGATTTCACCGCCTCGCTGCTCCTGCACCAAAAGTGCGGGAGAGCCAACATTCCGAGCCGATTGGCACCATGGCGGTAGGCGAGCAGGAACAAGGCCCGGTCGCGCACGCTCTCCCGCGTGGCGGCGAGCAGCCTCCCGAGCTCATCACGTGTCAGGAAGCGGATCGTATCGGTGCGCGGTCGCGGCGGCATGGTTCGAACCTACACCGGGCGGGACTGCCCGAAATAACTGTTCTGAGCAGTTCTGCCGGCTGTCGGCACGGCGTTCTCAGGCGAAATCAGCGCCCCAAGGACTCCAAATTCCCACTGTAATGGGCAGTTCGGTCGAACCTCCACCCTTCCGCCGAACCCTCAGCCTGCCCCGGCGCCTCGATTACAGGGCATTCTTGAAGATCTGCCCGTCCTTCATGATGATCACGAAGCTCTCGCCAGGATCAGCGACCAGCCGAATGTCTTGCAGCGGATTGCCATTCACCAAGAGCAGGTCGGCCAGCGCGCCTTCGTCGACGACGCCGAGCTTGCCAGGATAGGGATTGCGCGGGCCCGACAAGGCGAGCAGTTCGCCATTGATGGCAGTCGCCATGCACAGAATTTCGGCATTGCCGTACCAGCTGTACCGCGCCCGGTTTCCTGGACACAAGGTTGCTGTTAAGCGGCGGTCTTCATGATGGCCTGGTACCACGCTGCTCTGGCATCGCTGGGACTGCGCAGGCCGTTCTTCTCGATCAGCCACTCGGCATTGTAGCGGGCGACGAAGTCGCGGACCGCATCACGGGCCTCGTCGATGGTCTGGTAGATTCGGCCATGCACGATCTGCTCCTTGAGGGTGCGGAAGAAGCGCTCGACGACGCCATTCGTCTCAGGCTCGCCGACGAACGCATAGCTGGGGGTCATGCCCCAGAAGCGGATCTGGTTATGGAAATGTTCGGCGAGGAACGCGCTGCCGTGGTCGTGTCGCAGCGCCACGCCGCGAGCGGCGCTGGGGCTGACGTGGCCGAAGACATTGCGGACCGCCATGCCGACGGCCTGCGCGGCGGAGTAGCGATCGCCGCGCTTGGCGACGTGCCAGCCAAGCGCTTCGGCGTTCCAGTGCTCGACGACGCCGAACAGCCAGACCTTGCCATCCTGGACGGTGATGATCTGGGTCGCATCCGTCGCCCACATCAGGTTCGGCGCCTCGGTGATGATGTGACGATCGTGCGGCGTGTCGTCGCGGATGCGGGCGCGATGCGGCGACAGCAGGGCGTTCTCGCGCATCAGCCGCAGCACCCGTTTGCGCGCGACCCGGATGCCGTCCATCACCCGCAGCCTGGCCCACACCTTGCGATGGCCCTCGCCGTGCCAGGGCGACCGGGCGAGATCGGCGCGGATCGCCACCAGCAAGGTGTCGTCCGACACCACGGGCTTTGGTCCACGGCGCCGCACCGAAACTGGCGTCGTCGTTGTATCGGCCCGGCGTCGGTCAGCATAGAAGGATGACCGCGGCACGTCCCAGATGCGGCAGACCTGGGCGATGCCGTAGCGGCGGCCGGTGGCCGGGGAAATCACCGCCGCCATCACCGCGACCTCCCGCGGGCCAAAGGGCCAGGGCGCTCGATGCGAGAGCGCAGCAGCTCGTTCTCCATGCTCAGTTCGCCGATCCGCTGCATGGCCGTGGCGAGCTCACCACTCGCCGCCTCCGTTTCGCGTTCCTTCAATGCGCCACCCAGCGCGGCTTCGGCCTTCTGCCGCCAGCGCTCGAGCTTGTAGAGCGGCACGCCGAGCTCGCGCGAGAGATCCTCGGCGGCCTCACCCCGCAGCAGGCGAAGCACCACCTCGCGCTTGCGGCTCACGCTCCAGCGTTGGCCCGGCGCCAGCGGTCCACTCGGAGCACACCCCGCCTCCGCGCCGTTGTGGCCTGTGGACAGCGCGGACGGGCTCCGCCCGCCCTCGTTGCCCACAGGCCCATCAGCCACATCATTTCGTATGATCCTGTTCATGCTGGACTTCACCATATCTGCCTCCGGTCGGACAAATCGGTGTCCAGGGAAATCGGGGGCAGCTCACCGATAATTGCTGCGGCCTGATCACCCCACAGATTCTGATGCTCTCCTAACACTACCTTGGCACTTTAGGTCTGAGTGCGCGGTCCCATCTTTCAGGCATGCAATTGGGAACCGCCTTTGGCCTGCCGCGCGATATCGACGCTGACCTCGACCGCTGGCTTGAACCCTTCCTCGCCGTGACCGGCCGCCGCACGCGGCGCACCATGGCGCCGCTGTATGTGCGCGGGCTGCTGGGGTCAGGCGGGCGCAAGAGCATCCAACCGATGGCCGAGCGGCTCGGATTGTCCGGGCACGACCAGTTGCACCACTTCATCAGCAGCCCGGCCTGGGATGACGCGCCGCTGTGGCGCGTGCTGGCCGAGCAGGTCGACCGAGAGGTCGGCGGCGAGGGCGCCGTGCTGGTGGTCGACGACACGGGCCTTCCCAAGAAGGGCGCGCTCTCGGTCGGGGTGGCGCGGCAATACTGCGGCGCGTTGGGCAAGGTGGCGAACTGCCAGGTGCTGGTCTCCCTGACGCTGGCGCGCGGCGCGGTGCCGCTGCCGGTCGGGCTGCGGCTGTTCCTGCCGCCTGCCTGGACAGACGATCCGTGCCGCTGCGAAGCGGCAGGCGTGCCGGAGGCGGCGCGCTCGGCGCGGACCAAGCCCGAGATCGCGTTGGCCGAGATCGACCGGGTGTGTGCGGCCGGTCTGCACTTTTCCTGTGTGCTGGCCGATGCCGGTTTCGGCAGCAGCCCCGTCTTCCGCCATGGGCTCAACGCGCGCGGCCTGGCTTGGGCGGTCGGCATCGCCTGCACCCAGCTTGTCTATCCGACCACGGTCAGGCCGCGTCCGGCGCGGACGCCGACCGGGCGGGCGGCCAAACACCCGGTGCCCGACCGACCACCGCGCTCGGCGGCCGAGATGCTGGAGACGCAGCGCTGGCATCGCATCACCTGGCGCGACGGCACCAAGGGCCCGCTCAGTGCCCGCTTCGCCGCCGTGCGGGTGCGCGTGGCGGACGGACGGCTCAACGCCGAACACACCCGCCTGCCGAGCGAGGAGGTCTGGCTGATCGGTGAATGGCGCGACAGCGGCGAGACGAAGCACTACCTCAGCAACCTGCCGAAGCGGACCTCGCCGCGGCGGCTGGCCGCCACCGTCAAGGCGCGCTGGTCCTGCGAGCAGGGGCACCAGCAGCTCAAGCAGGAACTTGGGCTCGGCGACTTCGAAGGGCGGTCCTGGACTGGCTTGCATCGGCACGCGCTGATGACCTGCATCGCCTTTGCCTATCTGCAACACCGGCGCCTGAAGGCGGCGGGTCGGGGGAAAAAAGCTGGGCCACAACGGACCGCCGCCACAGCCGTCGCTGCCTGAGATCCGCCGCGCCATCATCACCAAGCTGTTCGCTCCGCCTGCGGTTCCGCATCGTTGCCCACACTGCCATCGGCGGTTTTCGCGGCATGCTTCCAAAGTGCCCAGGTAGTGCTAATCACCTGATACAGGCAATGACGAGGGCTCTGTCTCCTATTCATGCACCAATGCGCCCGTCCCCTGATCCATGTGATACAGTCCTTTAGGGCGTACAGGCACAACTCGGTCGGCCATCTCGATCGTGGACCGGCGGTGCGCAACAATGATACGGGTGATGGTCAGCAGGCGAATAGCCGAGTTAATCGCGCTTTCATTCTGCTCATCCAGGTGGCTCGTTGCCTCGTCCAAAAACAGGATTTGCGGCCCCCGATAGAGTGCCCTGGCCAGCACCACTCGCTGTATCTGACCACCCGACAGCGAACTCCCCATGTCGCCGACAAGGGTTTCATAGCCCATCGGCATACGCAGAATCTCGTTGTGGATGCCGGCCAGCTTCGCGACATCCTGGATCCGCCCGGGATTGAGATTCGGGCTGAACGCGGCGATATTGTCGGCGATTGAGCCCGCGAACAGGCTGTCATTCTGCAGGACGCATCCGACCTGCGAGCGGTAGTACTCCAGCCCAATCGCCTGCACCGGCACATCGTCCAGGTAAACGGTGCCGCTGGTCGGCCGCAGGAGGCCGGCCAGGATTTTCAACAGCGTTGTCTTACCGGCCCCGGAGGGGCCCGCGATCGCAACGCACTCTCCGGGAGCCACATCAAAGTCAAGATTCTCTAGTATGTGTGGCTCGTTATCGCCGTATCTAAAGCTGATTCCCCTGGCGCTGAGGGCGGGCCTGACCTGGGGCGGCCGGGCGCTGTGGGGCATGACGAAGGCCGGGCTTGCGCCGAGCGTCTCCTCCGGTTCGGCCAACGCGATGTCCGCGACCCGCTCGCCGTGCATGGTGAGCATGCCGATCCTTACGACCGTGTCCAGGAGCGTAGCGACGCGCTGTGAGAACTGATCCTTGTAGGCTAGAAAGGCCACGAGCATTCCAACGGTCATCGAGCCGGCCAAAACGGCGCGAGCCCCAAAAAAGATGATCAGGATGCGGTCCAGACCGAACAACAATGTATTCGCTGTCTTGAAGACGAGGTCCAGCTTTTGCACGCGCAGGCCGGCGCTGACTTCGTCCACCAGATAATTATTCCAGCTTGCCTGTCTGCGCTCGCCAATGACCAGCGCCTTGACACTCGGCATGCCGCGTAACGTTTCGATAAAGTGCGTGTTTTCCCGCGCGCCGGAAACGATCGCGTCCATGTTGGCTTCGCGATAGAGTCGGTAAGCCACGCTGCGAACGAGTGCGTAAATGACCATCACGCCCATGGCGAGCATGGCGAGCCACGGATCGTAAAGCCACATCACTCCGACAAGCGCGACCGATATTAGGCCGTCTATCAGCCCGGAGATCGGCCCCGTTGTCAGCGTCTTCTGGATTTCGTCGAGCGAGGTAAAGCGAGACGCTAAATCGCCCACACTGCGTCTCTCGAAGAAGCTCAGTGGCAGTCGCAGCAGGTGCCTGAATAGGCTCATTTTCCACTGCAAGGTTAGATTGGCGCCAGCAGCGATGACGCACCAGGAACGAACAAAATCCACGAGCGCGCGAAACCCAAGAAGCAGGCCAAGGCCAAAGACGATTAGCATAAGCAGGCGGCGATCGTCAGTGACGATCACATCGTCAAGCACGAGCTGAAAAGCAAGTGGAATGGCGATGACGATGGCCTCAAGGGCCAGGGACATCACCAAGATCTGGGCTGCGGCGGCGCCGAAACCCTCGGTCCGCCGCAAGATATCGAAGGCGCGGATGCGCGCGCGCTCCGTCTTGCGCTCGAACCCTTTGGTTGCCCAAGCCTCCAACGCAATTCCGGTAAACTGCTGAGACACCTGCTCAACCGCGACTTGTCGACGCCCGAATGCGGGGTCGTGAATGGTCACCGAGCGCGCGCCGACGCGCGTCAGCACCACGAAGTGACTGTGCTCCCAGTGGAGAATGCAAGGCAGGCGCAGCTGCTTTAGGTGCACCATGTCCAGCCGCAGCGCACGGGTGGAAAGGCGCAACTGCGCGGCAACCCGCGCTATATCATGCAGGGTCATTCCCTTGAGCGATAGACTATAGTGCTGGCGCAGGGCCGGCAGATCGATCCGGTGCCCATAATGGCCAGCGATCATGGCAAGACATGCCATGCCGCATTCGGCCGCTTCGGTCTGCAGCACGACAGGAGTTGTTCGTCTTCTAAGGATCGCTCCGCTGAGCAAATCTCCGGCGACGCCCATACCGTCCGATTTCCCTCAAAATCCACGAAGATCGTAGAGAGGTTCAAGTATCCACTGATAGATTGGTCGCTCGTCCAGCAGCACGGAGGCGTCAACCTGCATGCTGGCCTGCAAGGGCTTGGACTGGTTATAGACTATCACGTCCTGGCGATCCGGCGTGACGATCACCCTATAAAATGTATTAGACTGGCCGGACGGCGGCATGGCGGGAACAAGCGATCTGAGTTCTTCTGGTCCGAGAGCTGCCTGCGAAACCTCCCTGACCGTGCCCTGGTACTCGCCGAATTTCTGGTAAGGGAAGGCGCTGTAGCGTAGCAGCACCCGCTCGCCAGGACGGATGAAACCGATCGACGTGCTGGGCGCGAGAAGCTCCGCCCGCATTTTATTGTCGGAGGGGATGATTGTCACCATGCGTGCGCCAGTTGCAACCATCTGACCGGGGTAGCTGGCGATCGCGGTCACGCGTCCGGCGCCGGGCGCACGGATCTCGACCGAGTGGCGCGTCTCACTGTTGGCGACCTGCTGGTCCAGCTCAGAAATCTTCGAGCGCATGGTACCAATCTCGCTATCGGCCTGAAGATTGTTCATCGTCACTTGATATTGGGTATCGCTCAACAGCGCCCGCAACCGAAGCGAGCTACCCTTAAGCTCCTCGAGTTCGTCCTTGGCGCGCATCCAGGTCTGCTGCTGAGCCAGTTTCTCGTTCAAGGTGCTGATTCCACGTTTCATATAGCGGCTTACATCCGCGTAGTTTTGAGTGATTGTGCGGACGAACTCGGTCTTCATCGCGATCTCGGTATCCATTTGCGCTACTTGCGCCTGTAGATTCTCTATCCTGCGCCGAAGTTCGGCGTTCTGTTCATTGCGTAGCTTGACCCTGCGGGCGATCTGATTAACGAGCACCGAACGTTGGACGGCCAGCGCCTGCAGGATCTGCTGCTGGGTGTTGCCGTTCCTGGTCGAGGTATCGGTGTTGACGACATAGAGCGTCTCTCCGCTTGCCACGACCTGTCCGTCGTGCACATGCGCGGACTCAATCCAGCCGGCAGCCGGAGAAGACACCTCGATCAACCCTGCGGCGGGCAGGACCACGCCGTGCAGCTCAATCCTTTGGGCATAGTTACCAAGGGCGACAAGCGCAGTGGTCGCGATCGCCATCAGAACCGAAGCAACGCTCGTCAGCGCCACCGGAAACCCGAACGACACCGCCGGCCGTCCAAGCCAGACCATCTGCCGCGCGTCGAGCGATTCAGGCCGGAACAGACCGACTTTAGTTGCGCTTCTTGCTGCTGCTGATTCCCGTGGCCGGGTAACGCCCATGGCGACGACCGCACCTTTCAGATAGGTCCATTAGTGATGGGAGTGCCCCCAATCGGCAGCACTAGCGACCACGGCGAGAGCAACCATGGCGAGTTCGGGATCGCTTAACTCAATGGGCTCCGAAAACTCATCCATGATCTTCCTCACATTTGTTGCACTTCCGCGGCAACCGAGCTTCGGTGTGACCCTGGCCTTCGCGGCGGAGAACTGGCGAACAAGCCATCCTACAATGCAAGGCGATCGACGGCGGTCAAGAGGATACCGTCAAGTTGAGGGTGGTCCTCCCCCCTGGGAGTGGCTGTGGTGCACGTGTGGACGGCCCCTGGAGCGCAAGGGGTTTGACCTGATCTGGCTTCCGGAACGAGTGCGGTCATGATGGAATGGACGGGTGCGCCGGGAGACCGGCAGGAGGTAAGAGGTGCGAGTCCTCTACGGTGAAGGCGTAGCGAGCCACACCGGCCCCGAGTTCATGCGGCGCGACCCGCGAGGGTCGTGGCGAAGCGTTGACAGGGGAGTGCGTAGGCCAGCCATGGAGCGGCGAAAACCAACTTCGGGGTGCCGATGTCCTCCGTCCTGCAAAAGGCAACACGGCGCGCGTCGTTAACGCGAGACGCTCGCCGACCCCGCGTCGTCGTAGAACCTGGCATGCGCAGACACCTTCTGCACGGGAACCGGGAGATCTCCACGCTGTCCGGGTGGGACGTCACGCGGACCGCGTCGGGAAGGCCGGAGGCCGTAGCCGACGATGAACGGCGTGGAGAAGTCGGACTTGCCGGTGCCACTGTTGCCCAGCGCGATCACGTTCTCCCGGCGGGCGATGTAGCCGCCGCGGGCGAGGTCGAGCACCAGGGCCTTGTTGAGCGAGGGGATGGCGAGGAAATCGAAGCTGTCCAAGCTTTTGACCGCGGGGAAGCGCGCCTCGCGGATGCGGCGCTCGACCATCCGCCGCTCGCGCTCGATCAGTTCCAGCTCGGCCAGGCGCAGGAGATAGCGGACGTGGTCCACGCCCTCGGCCGCGCACTGCCGGGCCACCTTGTCGTGCTCGCGGACAAAGGCCGGCAGCTTCAGCGCCTTCAGATGGTGGGTCAGCAGCAGCCCGGGCGCGTCACTCATGGCCGGTCCGCCCCGAGCAGCGCCGTGTAGGCCTCCGCCGAGGTGCTCGCCACCCGGGCGCGGGGCAGGTAGGGATAGACCTCCAGGTCCAGCCGCGGCGGCCGGCGCTCGATCCGGCGCAGCACCAGGTGCTTGACGGCATCAAAGCCGATGGCGCCCAGCCGGATGGCCTCCGCCACCCCGGCCTGCACCTCCTCGGCGCGGAACACCTCCACCGGCCGCAGCACCTGTACCCACTCCCGCCGGCCCGCCTTGCCCAGCCGGGCGTCCAGCAGGCGCCGGAGTTCGAGGAACACCTCCGGCAGCGCCCAACCGGCGAGCGGAGCCGCTTGGTCGAGCGCGCCGATCTTGCGCTCGAGCAGCGGCAGGTAGTGCAGCGGCTCCAGCCGGACATCCTCGCGTTCGTAGAAGCGGGTGTGGCGGGCAATGATCGCCGTCCCGCAGGCGATCACCACCGCCTCGACATAGCCGCGCACCAGGCGGTCAGGTAGCCCAAGCTCGGCCGCCACCTGGGCCACTGTGCGTCCACCCCGCACGGCTCGCACCGCTTCGAGCTTGAACGCCTCCGGAAAACTCCGGCGCTTCCGGCCACCTTCCGTCATCATCACCTCCAGGCCCTTCAGCCTATCATACCAAATCCGGATGATCGGTTCGGCTTAGGCTAGCGGCCCGATGTGGCGGGCCTATGCTGGGGCGTTGACTGCGGGGAATGGCCGGTGGCGCGGATTGTCGAGCACCTGAGCGTGGCGGAACTGGGCGCGCGGTTTCGCGCGGCGCAAACCGTGGCCGAGGCGCGACACACCCAGGCGATCTGGCTGCTGGCGCAGGGCCGCGCGGTGGTCGAGGTGGCCGGGGTTCTGGCGCTCACGCCGCGCTGGGTGGAGGCATTGGCGGCGCGCTACAACGCCCATGGCCCGGCGGCACTCGGCGATGGGCGGCGGCGGAACGGGCGGGCCCCCAGCGTGCTGACCGAGGCGGTGCTGGCCGGGCGGCTGCGCGAGCCGCCCGAGGATGGCGGGCTGTGGAGCGGTCCCAAGGTGGCGGCGTGGATGGCACGACACCTGAAGCTGGCGCGGGTGCATCCGCAGCGCGGCTGGGAGGCGTTGAAGCGGCTCGGCTGGTCGGTGCAGACGCCGCGCCCGCGCCATCCGCGGGCCGCTGATCCGGAGGCGCGGGCGGCTTTCGCAAACAGGTTGACGTTGCCGTTGCGCAAGCACGCGCGGCGCGCCCCGAGCAGCCGGTCGAGGTCTGGGCGCAGGACGAGCACCGCCTCGGCCTGAAACCGATCCGCCGCCGGGCGTGGGCGCCCAGGGGTGAGCGACCGATCGCACTGGGTCATCACCGCTTCCAGTGGCTGCACGTCGCGGCCTTCGTGCAGCCGAGCAGCGGCGAGACGGTCTGGTATCTCTGCACCCGCATCAACAAGCCGGGCTTCGAACTCTTGCTCGCCGCCTTCGCCCGCGAAAGCGGGGCGGGGCGCCAGCGCCACATCGTCCTCGTGCTGGACAACGCCGGCTGGCACGGCCCCAAGGGCTTGGCCGTGCCAGAGGGGATCAGCCTGGTGTTCCTGCCGCCTTACAGCCCGGAACTCCAGCCCGCCGAGCGCCTCTGGCCGCTGCTCGACGAGGCAGTGGCCAACAAGCACTTCCCTACCCTGGCCGATCTCGACGCCACCCTCGCCGAACGCTGCACCCGCCTCGATGCCGACACCATTCGCCCACACACCAGATTCCACTGGTGGCCCAAGCCGGTTCAGCCGAACTAATCATACGGATTTGGTATCAGAGGTGTCCGTCAAAGCGGGGCAGGTTCAAGTCGTCCAACGCCCGCAAGGCGGCCCACAGCTTGCGCGAGGGCGCGATAGACCTGCGGCTGTCCGGCTCGCCTCGGAAGAGATGCATAACGGACCCCAGCTATGGATAAGCCGCAATACGGTTCACTTAAGGCAAAATCCTGTTCACTTAAGCTATCGGCCGAATACCAACCAATTGAAAATGCAGCATTCGCCTTGGTTCTCCCTGCGGCACAAACAACTAAAGTGAACCGTATTGGGATAAGCCGTGATTTTTTGTGCCACCAGTGAAATGGAGGGCTTGCCGGGTCTGAAAGCGTAGGCAACGAGGCAGGACAGGACATGGACCATGGCGTTGATAACCGACCTGTGGCGTGAATGCCCAAGCCCCATTTCGGATTTCAGGGTATCGAGGACGGTCTCGATGACGAAGCGTTTGCGTAGCATGATCTTGTCGGCCAGCGGCATCAGATAGTTCCTCATGTTACGCCGGATGCTGGTGATGAGGTGCAGGCCACGTTGCCAGAGTTTCTTGAACAGTTCGTGGCCGATGTAGCCCTTGTCGGCGTAGAGCTTGCCGGCCAGGTGGCGGGTTATCTCATCCAGCACGGTGCTGTCGGCGGTGTTGCCGGGGGTGATCTTCAGCGCCATGATCTGGCCTTTGTGGTTGATCACGAAGTGCAGCTTGAGGCCGTAGAACCACCCTCATCTGGCCATTCCAGCGGCTGCGCCGCTGGAACCTCGTATGGGGGTTCTTCTGTCAAGCGGTCATTTCTGATCTCCTGACGTGATTGGATCCGTGGTTCGAGCCCGTTGTTCAGCATGCGCCAGCTCTGGCCGCATCACCTCGTATCCGGTCGGGCTCGGACGGCCCGGACTACAATCCCGCATGCTTGCGGGCAAGGGCTCGGAGGAGTGGGACCCTTCTTGGGAGCGCGGCATATCCCAGCCCAGGTTCCAGTCGGTCACCACTCACTTCGGGTCCGGCAGGTCGGCGTCGGGCATCGGCCTGCGGATTGGGTTGCACGTCAGCGGTGTCAGGCCGCCTTGGCAGGCTTCAGCACAGCGCCACTCGGCACCAGCCCTTGGGTGACGAATTTCCAGAGTGCGACCAGCAGCTTGCGTGCGGGCGCCGTGATGGCGATGCGCTTGACACGACCCTTTCCGTCACGGACGCGATCGCGATACCAGGCGCTCAAGGCGCTATCGGGCTGGTTGCGCAGCCACAGCCAGGCGAGTTGCCCCATGGCCTTGCGCACACGGCTGTTGCCGGCCTTGGAGATGCCCTGCTCGTGGTCGATGCCGCCGCTCTGCCACGGGCTCGGCGCCAGCCCGGGGTAGGACGCGACCTCGCGCCGGTTGCGGAAGTCGCGGAAGAACGCCTCGCCCGCCAGTACCCGAGGCAGTCTCGGGGCCGATCCCTTTCAACCGCAACAGTCGCGCACCAGCTCCTGCCTGCTCGGGTAAAGGTGCCGCTTTGACGCTGGCCGCTTCACCGTTCGCTGCCGCGTGTGCTGCTACGTTGCTGGCGGGATCGGCGACGCGCTCGGCCGCAAACGCCGCATCGCGCGCCTCTTCTACGGCTACGAGTTGCTGCATCGCCAGTTCTAGACGGTCCACTTGGCGCCCGATCTCAGCGGCAAGCCGGGGTGGCAGGGGTGCCCCCTCCGGCGTCCTCAGCTCAGCCAGCCGCTTTCGCCGGTTCCGCAAGGTGGGCTCGAAGCCGAACACGCCTTGTGTGGCGAGCAGGCCCTTAATCCGGTTGGCGTGCCGGATGCGCTCGGCCAGCAAGGCTTCCCGCTCGCGGCCCAGCCGGCGCGCGTCCTCCGCCTCGCGCGTCGGCGGCCGCACCATGGCGCATACCTGCCGTTCGCCGCGCGACCACGCCATCAACGTGCGCAGCATCGCCTCGGCATCGATGCGGTCCGTCTTGGCCCGGCGGCTGCGGCGGTTCACCGCGATCGAGGACGGATCGACCACAAAGCTCTTGATCGCGTGCGCTTCAAGCAGGCGATGGACCCAGAACCCATCGCGGCCGGCCTCCTGCATGACGACAACCGCCACCGACCGGCCGCAGCGTTGCTCGGCCCGTCCCTGCAACCGTCGCAGCAGCGCCACCAAACCCGCCCCGTCGCAAGCAGCCAAGCCATGCTTGCTCGCCTTGTCCTGACCGGGCGCACTGGCCACCACGACCCAACTCGACAGACTGAGTTCCAGTGCAGCGAACAGCGTGGCGTCCGTGTCGATCGGCATGGCAGGATCAGGACGGGCGGCGGACCGGGCAGGATGTTCGATGATTGGCATCGGGCGTCTCCAGGATGAGATGGCAACGACCTCAGCCTACGACCTGGCCGCCGCCCACCCGCATAGGATCTTCAGCCACCTCCGCCCATGTCGCGCATCAGCCGCGCCACGCGCCGCCGCGCGTGCCGCAGCCCCTCCCGACGCAGCTCGGCGTGGACGCGCGGCGAGCCGTAGACCCGCCTGCGGGCGGCGAAGATCCGGCCGATGTGGCCGCGCAGCTCGGCTTCGGCCTCGGCGCGGTGCTGGGCGGCGGAGATCGCGCACAGCCAGGCGTAGAAGCCGCTCACGCTGGCGCCGACGACGCGGCACAGCGTGGCCACGGCGTGGTTGCCCCGCTCGGCCGACACGAAGGCGAACTTCGTCACGCGATCCCCTTGGCGAAAAAGCCGCCGCCTTCTTCAGGATCAGGTTCTCCTCCTCGAGCCGCTTGTTCTCGCGCTTGAGCCGCTGCATCTCGGCCGCCTCGGCCTTGTGCGCGGCCAAGGCCTCGGCCGAGCCTGCCGCGAGGTGCTCGGTGCGCCACGTGCTCAGCTGGCCCGTGCTCACGCCCAGCTCGGTCGCGACCTCCGTCAGGCCCTTGCCGCCCTCGAGCACGCGCCTGACCGCCTGGGCCTTGAACTCCGCCGTGAACCGCCGCCGCGTCCGCTTTTGTGCCATCCCGTCCTCCTGGGGTGCGTAGGTTCCTTATCGGACCCTCCGTACCCAGGGGGGAGGCTCACCCCCGGACGTCATCCCGAGTCATGGAGGGTGGGAGACCCAGCGGAAGCCCACAAGACTGGGGAGAGGAGGGGCTGGGACGTCGATTACCAGCATCGGATGGTGTTGGTGTGAACGGGATGGGATAAGGTTATCCACAAGCCGTCCGGCTTCGGCCGTTAAGAAGTTAGATTCTTGAGAGTTAAGAGGTTACACTTCGCGAAACGCTTGAATCTTCAAGACTTCTGCTTCGAGTCGGCGTTCGCCTTCCCCCGAGCGTCCGTTCCTGAAGCCCCGTGTGTTGGCGTTCCTGTTACCACGTCTCTCCATTCCCGAGAGTGCGTTCCCGATCCTCAAGTCTCTCGGGCGTGGACGCGGTGGGTCGCGTTCCCGATTCCCCGACTCCTGTTGAGCGAAGACGCGCAATTCTGCCCCTACAGCCTGGGATCGTGGTCGGGCCGCTCGACTGCGGTTGGAACCGGCACGGGGGATCAGGAACGTAACTTCGGCGCCTCGGGGAAGCGGGAAGCCTTGAAGGTCGATCCTCGGGGAATCGGGAACGGGTGCGGCCTTCCTCGGACCCATGGAACTCCGGCATATTATTGCGAGAAGGAGGGGTGGAGCCGGCGATGGCAAGGCAACCGGCTGGGACGGATGTGGCGCTGACCGGCGATCAGATCGACATGTTCGTCGAGAGCCTGATCGCAGCTCCGCTCCGCGACGACCGGGCGACGATGGAATTTCCGTTTTTTGCCCTCCAGAAGCGGCCGCTGCTCACGCCGATTGTCTATCAGGATGGGAACGTCTCGATCCGCATCTCGCCCGGCGAGCGCGGCATCGCGACGATCTGGGACAAAGACGTGCTCATTTACCTGTCCAGTCTCATCAATTCCAAGATCGAACGCGACGAGGAAGTGTCCCGCACCGTACGGATCGCGGCTTACGACATGCTGCGCGTGACGCGCCGGCACACGGGCAAGAACGGCTATCAGGAGATTTATGACGCTCTCTTCCGTCTCCGATCGACGACAATCACGACCGACATTCAGTCGGGCGGTGAGCGCGAAACACGGGGCTTCGGCTGGATCGACAGTTTCCGGATCCTCACGCGAGAGAACCTGGCCGGAAATCGTGTGATGCAAGGCCTTGAGATCATGCTGAACGATTGGACGTTCCGCGCCCTTGTAAAGGATCGCCGCGTTCTCGCGATCAACCCGGCCTATTTTGATCTCACGGACGGTCTTGAGCGACGCCTGTACGAGATCGCGCGCAAGCATGTTGGCCACCAGGCCGAGTGGCGCATATCGCTTCTGAAGCTGGCAAAAAAATGCGGAACGATGCAGCGCAATCTGAGGCGCTTCAAATTCGACCTCAAAGAGATCGCCGAAGTGGATCGCCTTCCGGACTATCAGATGTTTCTCATCAACGATCACTCATCGCCAGCATCGAAAGCGCTGCAGGCGACGGGAATGAAGGGCGTGAAAGGAGCCAAGCGGACGCCGAACGAGGCGGTGCTGGTTGTATTCAAGCCGCGCCCGCCGACGATTGAAGCGGAGGCGGCTTGAGGTCAGACCACATAGAAGAGCTGGCGTGGTTCTTCTCCATCATGATGGCGTGTGTGCCCTCGCCGATCTCGACGTAACGCTTTCAAGGCGTGTTCACGATCAGGAGAAACAGGGTGTGGAGAGGGGGAGAAGAGGGGCGGTCCGAATTCCAGGCCACTTCGACGTGGGACCATGCGGAGTTCTTGGAGGTGATCAGGCCGCGACTGCCGTCGGTTTCCAGTCGACGTTGGTGGGCCGGAAGCCGGGATGACGGCGGCGAAAAGCCGGCTCGAGCGTGTCGTTCAGCACGGCGGTGCGCGCGTCGCGGGTTGTTGCATGGACCCGCCCGGTGGCGCCTGGAACAGGTCTGGCGTAGGAGGCGGTCCCTGACCTGACCCTGGACGCCCCCCTTGCCCTTCAAGCTGAACCACGACCGCCGCCACCACATCCCCAGGCAGAAGCGCAAGGTCGTCAACTGGCGCGACTACGACGCCAGCCTGCGCCGGCGCGGCAGCCTCACCGTCTGGTTCACGGCCGAGGCGATCGCGGGCTGGCTGTGTTTCGGCGTGCAATTTTGACCCCCTGAGCCGGGGGATCGGCGTGCAATTTTGACCCCTGAATGTGTGGCTGCTGGGCTGCCTGCTTCAGTTCGAGGTGGGCGGTGGGGGATGCTGATTGTGGAGACGGTCGGCCGGATCAGACGCGAGCATTTCGTCAGGGGCAAGTCGATCAAGGAGATCGCGCGTGACCTGAAGGTGTCGCGCAACACGGTTCGCAAGGTGCTGCGGTCGGGCGAGACGTCGTTCTCGTATGAGCGGGAGGTTCAGCCGCGTCCCAAGATCGGGCATTGGAAGGCGGAGCTGGACAAGCTGCTGACGAAGAACGCCGAGAGCGGGACGCGCGAACGGCTGACGCTCGTTCGCCTCTTCGAGGAGTGGCGAGGGTTGGGCCACGACGGCGGCTACGCCGCAATTCGCCGCTATGCCCGGCTTTGGAGCGGGCAGCACGCCGGACAGACGGCCGAGGCGTATGTGCCGCTGTCGTTCGCGCCGGGTGAGGCCTACCAGTTCGACTGGAGCCACGAAGTCGTCCTGATGAGCGGCGTCACGGTGACGGTGACGGTCGCGCACATTCGCCTGTGCCACAGCCGCATGATGTTCGTTCGCGCCTGCCCGCGCGAGACGCAGGAGATGGTGTTCGACGCCCACGAGCGGGCGTTTGCCTTCTTCAAGGGCGCCTGCACACGCGGCGTCTACGACAACATGAAGACAGCGGTGGAGGCGGTGTTTGTCGGCAAGGACCGGCAATACAATCGCCGCTTTCTGCAGATGTGCGCCCATCACCTGGTGGACCCGGTTGCCTGCACACCGGCCGCGGGCTGGGAGAAGGGCCAGGTGGAGAGCCAGGCCGGCTTGGTGCGCGAGCGCTTCCTCACGCCACGGCTGCGGGTGAACAGCTACGACGAACTGAATGGTTGGCTGTTGGACAAGTGCATCGCCTACGCCAAGGCGCATGCCCATCCGGAGCGCCCCGAGCAGACAGTGTGGGAGGTGTTCGAGGACGAGCGGCCAAAGCTGGTTCCCCACTGCGGTCGCTTCGACGGCTTCCACGCGCTGGCGGCCTCGGTGTCGAAGACCTGCCTGGTCCGCTTCGACAAAAACAAGTGCTCGGTCAGCGCCGGGGCGGTCGGCCGACCTGTCGAGATCCACGCCTATGCCGACCGGATCGTCATCCGTCAGGACGGACGCGCCGTAGGGGAACATCGCCGCCGCTATGGACGGGGCGAGACAATCTACGATCCTTGGCATTACGTGCCGGTGCTGGCCCGCAAGCCTGGCGCCCTGCGCAATGGCGCGCCGTTCAGGGACTGGATCCTGCCCGCGGCGATGGAGCGGGTGCGGCGTCGCCTTACCGGATCTGACGATGGTGACCGGCAGATGGTCGCCATTCTGGCAGCCGTGCTGACCGACGGGCTGCCGGCGGTCGAAGCGGCCCGCGCGCAGGCGATGGCCGAAGGCGTCCATTCCTCCGACGTGATCATCAACATCCTCACCCGGCAGCGCGATCCCGGACCGACCGCCGTCATCGCCACGCCGGATGCGCTGACCCTTCGGCATGTGCCCGCCGCCGATTGCGCCCGATACGATCAGCTCAGGAGCCGATGAGCATGGAGCGGACCGAAGTCCTCGACATGATGGGCACGCTGAAGCTCTTCGGCATGAGGGGCGCCTGTGACGAGGCCCTGGCCGCGGCGATCAAGCGCAAGCACGAACCGCAGCGCTTCGTCGGCGACCTGCTCAAGGCCGAGATGTCCGAGAAGCAGGCACGCTCGATCAGGTGCCAGATGACTATCGCCAAGCTGCCGCTCGCCAAGGATCTCGACGACTTCGCCTTCAAGGGAACGCCGATCGACGAGAGCCTGGTGCGCGATCTCGCCGGCGGCAACTTCGTCGCGCAACAGCGTAACGCGGCCCTGGTCGGCGGAACCGGTTCCGGCAAAACGCACTTGGCCATCGCGATCGCGCGAAGCTGCATCCGTGCCGGATCGCGCGGGCGCTTCTTCAACACCGTCGACCTGGTCAACCGCCTCGAGGCTGAGGGCCGCGCTGGACGTCAGGGACGCCTCGCCGACTTCCTGACCCGTCTCGACTTCGTGGTCCTCGACGAGCTCGGCTACCTGCCGTTCGCCCAAGTCGGCGGGCAACTGTTGTTCCACACCGTCAGTCGCCTTTACGAACGCACCTCGGTGATCGTCACCACGAGCCTCGCCCTGTTCTCGGCCGAGCTGGCGCGAGTTTGTTCCCGAGTGCAGCCCAACGTCGATCACGCGCTTGAGGCGCGACGGCACCGCGGACGTGACCACGGCCGTGCGGATAAAGCAGGACCTGTGCGGGCTATGCGCTCGGCGGCTCGGCCGCTGCGTGTTCGTGGGCGACGCTCGGCCGGTTCTGTCAGCGTTCGTGCCAAGGGCAGCCATGAAGCATGGGCAAGGAAATTACCGCCTGCGCATAGCCTGTCTCGTGATCTCGCTCGATGTGGACCAGGTGGTGCGGACGCCGACAGAGCCTCTTCCGGCGCCATCGTCCAGGGTCCTTCCCGGCCAGCACACCTTGTGGGCCCAATTGTCTTTGGGCCTTTTTCCCCGCCCGTACACGGTAGGAAGGTCACGCGCCCACCCAAAGAGAACAGTGGACCCGGAGAACCGCGAGCTGAGAGACTATTTCGAGGGCGTGCACGAGCCGCCCAGCTTCGACCCGGCGAAGACGGCGCGGTGGCTCGAAGACTTCATCGCGTTCGCGCTGGACAAGAGGGCCAGCGCCGCGGTCGACTTCGG
This sequence comes from uncultured Pseudomonadota bacterium, assembly GCA_963818725.1. Classification (GTDB taxonomy): domain Bacteria; phylum Pseudomonadota; class Alphaproteobacteria; order Acetobacterales; family Acetobacteraceae; genus DATFDN01. The sequence continues at coordinate 71,835 of CAWFTU010000005.1, forward strand.
CGGCGGCGACACGACGCTCGGCCGGCTGGCCGCGGAGTCGCCGGACCTGGCCCCCATCATGGGGGAGGCCGGCGTGTCGCCGGTCGCGGTCGATCTCCTCGGCCCGCGCCTCGCCAACCTCTCGCCGCTGGCCACGCTGGAGAACGCCGGCCTCCGCCCCCGCGCCCATGCGCCGACGGTGCCGCCCAGGTCGCGGCCGTCGCGCCCGCCGGCGTCGCCGCGACGCTCCAACCAACTCTCCGGGCCGCGTCCCCTGGACTTCCGGTCCCGGCCACGCCGAGGTCGAGCGCCGCCGGGCGGGGTGCCAGCGCCGCTGGGCTCGGTCTCGGCCGCGGGGACGGCCGCGTCGCACACGCCGGCGGACCCGGGCGCCCCGCCCGGCGCGAGGGGCGCGGCCGGGGGCTGTCGTTTAGGACTCAGGACAAGCCGCGCGGCGGCCCTTACTCCTCATCCCTTCACTCCCTAACCCCCTATAGTGCCGGCGGCTCGGCGAACTCGGTCCGTCTGCGAGGGCAGTTTCCCGAATCTCGGCTTTTTCCGCCGGAAAAAATTTTCGGGGCGGCTAAAATTTCTGTTAGCCCATGTGTGGCGCGCAATGGCGGATGTCGTGCCCGGCGCGAGATCAACCACCGGGCCGTCCAACGCTCGTTTGGTGACGGAGCGGCAAAGCGTGGCGCGGCGCGCCTGGGGCGACGTCGCACCCGCGCTGGCCGGTCTCACCGACCGCGCGCTGTTCGGCGAGGTGGGGGAGCGCTCCGGCCTGTCCAAGCGCGACCGCGGCCTGGTCGCCGTGGCGGCGCCCGTCGCCGGCTACCGCCACACCGAACCGCCCGGCCACGCCCGCCGCGCCCTGGCCAACGGCGTGACCCGGGGGGAACTGGTCGGGCTCACCACCCACCTCGCCTTCTACGCCGGCCCGCCGCCAACTCCGCCGTGCCGATCCTCCGCGCCGTGTTCGGTGAAGCGAACCAGAGCAGACCGAGTGTTCCGCCCTGGCGATCCTGACGGCGCTGACGCTCAGGGCCCGTGTTCCGCCTCGCCCATCGCCAGACGGAGGGGTGATCTCTCCAGCGATCTCTGGACACTCTCCGTGGCGTGAGCGTCAGTGCGTCCGGTCCGGATCGCGGGCCTCACCGCGCCCACCGCCGATCAAGTTGACAATGTCCGTCCACCTTGTCGCGGACCCCCTCCATCACCTCGGCCAGGACCACCATGCCGGCGGCAGTCGCGTCCTGGCGCTCCAGCGGCCTGTCCAGCTTCGCGGCGATGGGGTCTGACATCTCGGCTCCTTTTCCGGCCTGAGCACCTTTCGGTGCGATTGTCCCTCCTCTCCCTCCATGGCTCACTTTGGACAAATAGTCCATAAAGACCGAACGAACAGATAGATTAGAACGCACAGGTAGAACACAAATTTAGGTTGACAGGAATCCGTGGGGAAGGTTAGCCGTCCCGAATGGCAGCCAAGAAGAACCTGGACCTGGCCGGGGCGCTCGACGCCATGCGCAAGGCCCCTGGGCGTGGGAAGGGCCGCAAGTCCGCGATCTATCAATGGATGGCGGCCCGCTATGACGCGCTCGCCGCTGCCTTCGCCGAGGAGCCGCCGTCCTGGACCGGATTGGCCAAGTACTTCGCTAACGGCGGCCTAATGGGCACGGACGGCCTTCCACCGACACCCGCCGCCGTCCGGTCAACGTGGTTGCGGGTCGCGTCGAGCACGGAGCGCAAGCGCCAGCGCACGGGCACGCCGCCCACCCCTCCCGCCCCCGAGCCGAGGGCTGGGCCGCCACCCGATCCGGCCCATGCCCAGGATGACGAGCCGGCCGGAGACACACCCCTGCCAGACGACTTCGAGTTCAGACCAATCCAGGAGGGTAAGCGATGAGCCGCAAGTCCGCGGAGGTGGTCCCGCTGTTCGGCGATGAGCCGGAAGTCGGCGGGATCGAGGAGTTCCCGGTCGGGAGGCCGGTGGCCAGGCGGACCGCAGAGGTGGTCGCAGGCGCCGCCCTAGACCTGAGTGGCCGCCCGAAGCTCATCCTGACGCTCGGCGCGGGAAACACCGGGAAGACAACCCTGATGCGGTGGATCGCCGAGCGAGCCGCCGACAACAGCAAGGAGACCTACTTCGCGTCGATTGACCCGCAGACCCAGGGGCTCGGCAAGTACTTCTCGAACGTACACGAGCCGAAGAGCTACGAGCCCTCGGCTGTCCTAGCCTGGCTGCAGCGGTTTATCGAGCACGCCATCAAGCGCAAGGCGACCGCGTGCGTCGATTTTGCGGGCGGCGACACGACGCTGGGGCGCTTGGTCGAAGCCGCGCCGGACATCGTCGCCGCCATACAAGGCGAGGGTGTCGAGCCCGTCGCTCTTTACCCGCTCGGTCCCCGCCTGGACGACCTTTCACCACTGGCGAACCTTGAGGCCGCCGGCTTTCAGCCCGCCGCCACGGCGATCATCCCGAACGAAGGGCGGATATCCGACCCGTCCCTCACCCGAGAGCAGGCCTTCGCCCGCACAATGGCGGATTCCGCCTACAAAGCGGTGCTCGCGCGCGGCGGGGTGCGGATATGGATGCCCAGGCTGCTGGGCGCCGCGAAGCAGATCGAGGAGCGCCGCGTCACGTTCGCCCAGGCCCGCGACGCCCTCTCGCCAGAGGGGCGCGCCGTCGAGCCGCTCGGCATGTTCAATCGCTCCTATGTGAGGGCTTGGCTTAACCGCATGGAGGCCGAGTTCTCGCCAATCGCGAGCTGGTTGTTGTGACACCGTCTGAGGCTCCGCCCTCGCCCCCCGCTGAGGTGGGCGAGGAAGTCCGGGCCGCGCAAGAAAGGCTGCGCCGCTCGATCACGATAGCCGGGCTGATAGATGATCCGATGCGCCATGTGCTTGAGGCGCTGGCCACGCACATCGGCGCTCAGCACCGCATGCATGTCGACGCCGGCGCGATGCTCGCTGAGGCGATCCGCCGGGCGCAGCAGCCCGTCTCGGACGAGACGCTCCGGCGGCTGGAAGCGGCCGCGGCCAATGGCGCAGATCGCCGCGCCTTCGGGATCATCCGCGAGCACTGGCGCCGCAACGTCATGCTCGCGGCCGGTGCCCTGTTCGGGGTCGCTCTCCTGTTCGGCGCCACAGGCGTCGCAGCCGGGTATTTCTGGGGCCGGGCGAAGGCGTTCGCCTCGATGCATCAGACCGAGGCCGGATTGCAGACCATGTTTCGCGACGGGCCGGACGCCGCCGCAACGGGGCTGAGCCTCGCGACGTGGAACGATCCGCAACAAGTGCTGACGCGGTGCAAGGGCGACCAGGTTTCCGTCCAGAGCGGACGCCGCGCGTGTTTGGCACCGCTGTGGATCGAGGCGCCCAACCCAGGACAATGAGTGAATCTCTTTCTCGATGATGCGGTGGCGGTGGGCATGTGGGAAACGCGCAGCGTTGTCCAAGTTCGGAGGGTAACGCGCGGCGTTGTCCGCCGAACGCCTTATCCATGGCCAGTAAACGAACGCGGGGAGGGGAGATGGGGGCCGCACCGTGGCATGTCTTGGTAGGCGAAACCCTATCACCCTGGTTCGCTGCTGGCTGCGATGCCGGCTGGGCCGTTTCTTCCCCGGAAGGTGCTCCACCGGCTGGATCGGCAGGCGGCGGAGCGGGAGCGGCGGGAGCGGGAAGGGCCGCCATGAACGGTGACCTCCCGACCGCCTGCTCCGCGCTCGCGGGGCGCTGCCCGGCTACCCTGCTTCGGTCGGAAAACTAGAGGCGAAAACCCATCCTTTCACGGTGCTGGATGGCGGACGGAAGCAGTGAGGAGTGTAGCTTTCCAGCATTGGCACTATACCTTCTAAAATGGGAGGAAATAAAGTCATATTCGTGGTTGGAATAGCGATGTCACTAGGCGTATGAGATGGACATAGTGAGTGATTACGAAGAAATTTGTGGCCGAGAAGTGTGGGTTACTACTCCTGATGCATCAGGCGGTAAGCGACCGTCTAGCTTCAGTTAAACAGTGCGAGAACGCTACTCATTGGTATCGCTCAGGAAATCGAGAAAATATGCGTTCTGTGGTGCCACGCCCTCGATGTCCGCCGAATTGGCTCCGCCAAGGCCTTATAGCCAAAGGGCCTTCCAAGCCGAAGAGAGGCGTGGCACCACATTGAGGGCAATTTCCCGATTCAGCGTTTAGTTCCAGCAGGTTGCGTTTGCGCACTGTTTAACTCGGGTCTAACTATGTAACAGACGAGCCAGATGAGGAGCGAGCGAACGCTCGTGTCAAAGCACTCCTTCATCCAGGATGAAAAAGTGGTGGGGGGTCGCCCTCTGCAGTCTGTGCATTCGTGGAGGAGCCAGGACTGGCAAGAAGCAGGGGCAGCACTGCGAGGCGGACGCGTATGCGCATGAGATACCTTCCCTGATGCAGTGGGTTGCGTGAGGATGACAGACTGTTCATGTGCGGGTCAATGCGCCACAGAGCGGAAGGGGAAATAACTAAATTGGTAAGAGAATCTACCAACGCATTTGCCGGGCTAGAAAAGTGGGCACCGTCAATTTGTTGGACTGTGGGCGCGATAAGGCCCGCGGCGCGGGTCGGGCGCACTCAGGCTCACGCCACGCGGGCAACGCCGGTCACTTCGGCCCAGGTCTGGAAGGCTCGGCTCCGGGCGGCTCGATACTGGGTGGCGGGGAGGCAGTGGCGGCGGAGGTGGAAGAGATTGTTGACCTGGTCGTGGGCGGAGAGGAAGCGCTGGGCGTGCCGGGCCGACTTGAACCGCTGTCATGTCCGTTTTCAAGGGCTGCGGGCGCGAAACACCACCGGGCCTTTTGTCTCGGTTGCTGGCTTTGATGCAGGCATGCGCGGTGGAGGGCGGGAACTGAGCGACGGTTGATCATGCTGTGATACGCGGGTTGGTTACCGCAAGACCATGGTGCGTCGCGGGCCTGCCTCTGTCTTCATGCGGAAGTCGCATTCCGAGCGGTTCATCGAGGATTGCCCTGACCGGTCCCGCCCTCCGCCGTGCATGCCGGATGGTGATTCGACTGTTTGGTCAGCAGGTGGAATGATGCGCGATCATCCCGCCAGGCTTTCTTCGGCCGATGCGGCACTGGCCTGTCCAGAAGCTCCCGCGTGGCGCGCCGTGCCTTTCAGCGGCTGGCGACGCGGCTTGCGGGAGCGGTGCGACCCGGTTGGACAAACGCCTTCGGACACAGTCGTCATTGTTGAGCTCGTTGCAGGAGGATCCGGCACGATGCAGGCAACGGCCCAGACGAATCCGGCCAACTCACGCGCAATCGCGGTGACCGCGACCTGCTTCGGCTTGCCCTTCGCCATCATGTGACTTCAGTTAAACAGTGCGAGAACGCTACTCATTGGTATCGCTCAGGAAATCGAGAAAATATGCGTTCTGTGGTGCCACGCCCTCGATGTCCGCCGAATTGGCTCCGCCAAGGCCTTGTAGCCAAAGGGCCTTCCAAGCCGAAGAGAGGCGTGGCACCACATTGAGGGCAATTTCCCGATTCAGCGTTTAGTTCCAGCAGGTTGCGTTCGCGCACTGTTTAACTCGGGTGTGACGGTAGCGCTGGCACAACCGGGTCTGCGCCTTCCAGGCAATCACGCGCACCGCTTCCGGCACGGCGTCCACGGCTGTCAGCTTGTGACGGGCGATGCGGGCTGGGAAGCGGTAGCTGTGGGCGGCCTCGACCAGCAGGGTGCGGGCGTGAACGTCGCCGGCCTTGGTGACGGCGCCAAGGCGGCGCTTCGGGCCGGACGAGTGTTCGGACGGCACCAAGCCGATATAGGCCATGAAGTGTACTAGCTAGGATTTAATCTGACAATCTGGTTTGTTTGGTGCGGGCAACCCGGGACCGGAGGACAGGAATGTCTCGCTCCGGTCGCCCAGAACCGAGGAGCCGACCATGACCAACGAACGCAAGGTAATCCGGGCCAAGATAGGCCTGCTGGAGCTGGCCAAACAGCTCGGCAATGTGTCGCAGGCCTGCAAGATCATGGGATACTCGCGCGACAGCTTTTACCGCTTTCAGGAGCTCTACGAAAAGGGCGGCGAGATCGCGCTGGCGGAGATGACCCGGCGCAAGCCAATCCTGCGCAATCGGGTGGAGCCGGCCATCGAGCAGGCGGTCGTCGGGCTGGCCGTCGAGCAGCCGGCCTTTGGCCAAGTCCGGGTGGCCAATGAGCTGAAGAAGCGCGGCCTGACGATCTCCCCGGCCGGGGTGCGCTGTGTCTGGCAGCGCCACGACCTGGAGACCATGAAGAAGCGGCTCAAGGCACTCGAGGCCAAGAGCGCACAGGACGGCCTGGTGCTGACCGAAGCCCAGGTCGCCGCCTTGGAGCGGGCCCGGCAGGACAACGAGGCGCATGGCGAGTTCGAGAGCGAGTGTCCGGGCTACTGCCTGGCCCAGGACATCTTCTATGTCGGCACGCTCAAGGGGGTCGGGCGGATCTATCAGCAGACCTGCATCGACACCCACTCCAAGGTGGCGTTCGCCAAGCTCTACGACCGCAAGACCCCGATCACCGCCGCCGACCTGCTGAACGACCGCGTGGTGCCGTTCTTCGACGAGCACGGGGTCAAGCTGTCCCGCGTGCTGACCGATCGCGGCACCGAGTATTGCGGCACCTCGCAGGCCCACGAATACGAGCTCTACCTGGCGATCGAGGACATCGACCACAGCCGGACCAAGGCAAAGAGTCCGCAAACCAGCGGGATCTGCGAGCGCTTCCACAAAACGGTGCTGCACGAGTTCTATCAGGTCGCCTTCCGCAAGCGCATCTACAGCAGCATCGAGCAGCTACAGGCCGATCTCGATGTCTGGGTCAGCAGCTATAATGAGCAACGCCCTCATCAGGGCCGCTGGTGCTACGGCAAGACCCCGATGCAGACCTTCCTTGACACCCTCCCGCTCGCCAGGGAAAAAATGCTCAACGCCGCCTGACGTCGGTCAGACATGATCCATCCGACACCATACAGGCCAGCTGTCCGATCAAATGTCAGCTAGTACACTTCATGGGTTTGGCCACCTTGCGTGCGGCTGTCGTCCGGCGGAACCGATAGGAGTCTACGCCCGTCGTGATGATGTGCGCGCGGTCCGTCAGACGGTCGATCAGTGCCTTGCACAGCCGCGGATTGGGGATGACCTGCGACCATTCGGAGAACGGCAGATTGGTGGTCACGATCACCGCCGCTTTCTCGGCCCGGTCGGCGATGACCTGGAACAGCAGCTCGCAGGCGGTCTCGGCCAACGGCACGTAGCCCAGCTCGTCGATGCAGATCAGGTCGAGGCGTTCCCAGCGGCCCAGGGCGCGGCTCAGCTGGTTGGCATGGGCCGCCTCGGCCAGTTCGTTGATCAGCGCCGTGGCGGTCGCGAACCGAACCCGGCGCCGCTGTCGGCAAGCGGCAACACACAAGCCCGTCGCCAGATGCGTCTTGCCCGTGCCCGCTTCACCAACCAGCAGAACCGGCTCGACCTTCGCCACATAGTCGCCGGTTGCCAGATCCCGCAGGCGGGCGGCCGACACCCCGGAGCGGTCGAACTCGAACTCATCCAACGTCTTCATCCGCGGCAGCCGCGCCTCGTGCAGCAGGCGGGCGACCGCGCGGCTCTCCCGCTCCTCCATCTCGGCGGACAGCAAGGCTTCGAGGTAGCCCAGGTGCGACTGTCCCTCTCGGAGTGCCGCGTCGGCCATGCGGGCGAACTGCATGCCGATCGTCGGCATGCGCAGTGCCTTGCAATGCTGCGCGATCGCCTGGTCCTGCAGTTCGGCCATCACGCCGCCACCGCGCAGAGCAGCGTGTCGTAGTCGGCCGTCGCCGGCATCGGTCGGTCGTAGCGGGCGAGCACGCCGACATCGATCGGCAACACCCGCGCCTTTTGCAGGCGTGCCTCGGTCAGCAGGTAGCGCACCGCGGCCACGTCGCACGCTCCCAACGACACCGCGGACGCGACTGCCGCACGCAGAGCATCGTGGCCGAATTCGCGGCCCAGCAGCATCACCGCCACCATGGCGCGGGTGCCGTTCTGCCGGCCGTGCCGGGCGCGCAGCCGGTCCCACAGTTCATCATAACCAGCGGGCCAGCGACCGGCCTGCCGCCACTGCTCCAGCGGTTTCGAACCGGCCAATGCGCCGGGCTTGTGGCCGAGCACGTCCAGGTAATGCTCGAGATCGAGCACCTGCTGGCGCCGGCTGTGGCATCGCTCATGACGCGCGACGCGGCGGCCGTCATGCCAGACCTCGACGTGCAGCGGGTGAACACGGGCCTCCACCCGGATACCGGCCTTAACCGGGACCGAATACAGGTTGGTCTTGACCGTGACGCACCCCTGTTTATCGACCAGGGGAAACGTGACGTCAGCCAGATCGAACCGTTCTGTCGCGCGTGGCAGCAGGTGGTCGCGCTCCGCTGCCATGGCCGCGCCGACCGGCTCCACGTGACCGTGCAGCACCCGCGCCTCGTCGGCACGGCACCCTGCCAGCAGCACGGCGTTCAACGCGTCGATATTCGCCACGCTTGGCACCGGGACCAGATGGTTGCGCCGGAAGTAGCCAACCTCCCCCTCAACGCCGCCTTTCTCGTGGCCTTCGCCGGGCGTGCAGAACTCCGCGGCAAACCGCCAGTGCGAGCGAAACGCGATGAACCGGGCCGTCTCCTCTCGCCGGTAGCCCTGCAAGATCTTGCGAACCGCACTCGCCAGGTTGTCGTAGCGTAGCAGCCTGAACACACCGCCGAAGTAGTCGAAGGCGTGCTCGTGGGCCTCCAGGAACGCCTGCTGCGTGGCGTGCAGATAGGCGCGGTGGAATGCCGCCCCGCTGGCCATCGAGCGCATCGCGAATACCTGCACCCTGGTCCGCTCGCCGGCTAGATCGACCGACGCCTCATACCAGTCGACCTGAGCCTCCTGGCCCCAGCCATAACTCTGCGGCACGAATGTCTCGCGCCGGATCAGGCCCAGCGCGCGGCGGCGTGCCCGGACATGGTTGCGCACCGTCAACTCAGCCACCACGGCGTCCGGAAACTCCCGCACGATCCGCCGGTGAATGCGCCTTGCCGTATGCCGCTGCTTACGAGGAGCACGCCGATCCTCGTCCAGCACGGCGTCAATGAACCCCACGACAGCCTCCAGTTTGGGCTTCGCCCGATCGGGATAGCGATGGGCCGGAGGCACCGCACCCGCGATCGCCTGCCGCACCATCCGACGGTGAACGCCGAACTTGGCGGCCACACCGACCACCGTGCCGATCCCGAACTCATACTCGCGCCGCAGCTGCTCAAACAATTCCACCTTGGCTTTCCAGTCCACACCAAGCCCCCCGGCATATCCGGGACGACCCTAGGTTTGAGGGACGGATGCTGGGCCAAAATTCGCCAGCACTCTGGGCCAGGATTCGATAGCAAAGCCACCGTTGCCGCACCAAGGGTCAGACATTTGCTGGCTCGGGAATCCCCCTTGGATCAGCCGCCTCACTTCACCCCGCATGTGTGGCAGGGCGGCCTCAGTGAAGGCAATACGGCAGCGTTGAACAGCCCTGCGAACCCTCCTACGCCACCGCCCGGGCGCAACCCTGGCATCAGGGAAGCTAATTTACCTTTGGCTCTGGAGTGGTCGGTGGCGCTTCCGGGCAATCAGGAGTATAGTTGGATCAGTGGTGTTCGGGTGAATTGATGAATTTGCTGAGGTTGTCGGTCGTCTTGTTGGTTGGTTTGACTGCTGTCGCCCGCGCTGAATCTTCCTCAGAAGCCGGTCTCGCTATCAAGGCTGATTTGGCGAAGGCGCAGGCGGCGTTGGCGCAGCACAACACATCGGCTGTGATTGAAGCCTTGGATGACACCAGGAAGTATTCATCCAATGCTGATGGCGAGAGCCTACAGGCGCTAATTGACTTTGAAGATCGGTTCCGAGACACCTTGGCCGAGACTACCACCGAGCCCACTGTTTTGTCTCCGCCGATCTCATCGAAACCTGTTCCACCTCCACCCGATCAGCCGGCGCCCCCCGTACCTGCCGCTTCAACTCAGTCCCTTTCGGGGCTTTTCCCGGAATCGGTGCCCGCGCCGGCCTCACCTGTGTCACCTCCGACCCCAGAGCCTTCGGCCGACACAGCGCCTCTATCGTCGCCACCACCGACACTGGACCCAAAATCCGAACCGAAGATTGCCCTGCCCCCCCTGCCCCTCGCACTACCCCGGTCACCGGCGGAAACAGGCTTGGCCCGGCCCCGAGCCCCCGTGTCTGAGCGGAACGCCTGGTCACAGCGGCATGCGCCCTCAGCCCAGCAGCCACCCCGTCTGGCCCTGGGCGCGAGATCCTGGCCGTATGAGAACCACAGGGAAATCGAGGGTACAGTGACGGCTCCGCGCCCTGGGCCGGTGCCTGAACCCCCCTTCCTTCCGGACAGCGCCCCAACCTCCAGCGCTCCAGACTGATGCGCCGGGTGTGGTCCAGCGGCAGCCGGGACCGAAGGTGCGGGCAGACAATGGTTCTAACCTAAAGCTCTTGGGCTATTATGCGCAGGATGAGGACGGGAAATGGGTCTGGTTGCCGGTTGGCTCGGAGAATGGCCTGCCCGCCCCGCCTGTAAGCGTCGGAGTGATGCAGCCCCCTAGAGGACCAGATACGGGGCCGTAGTGCATATGTGGACGGCCCCTGCCTGATCCACGTCGCCTGATACAATCTGGGCCTGATCATGCGCCTGCTGACCGGCGCCGGGACGCCTCGGGAGTTCCTGGCGCGGGTTTCGGTCTGGCGCGGTGCGCTCCCGATCCCCGATGGCGTGCGGATCGTCATCCTGCTCGTCGCCACCAGGGACCAGATTGCCGTCCTTATCGTCAGCTTCCGAGCAGACCCGCTCGCCTGCAGCCCGACTTCTTCAACGCGCTCTTAACCGCGAATCAGATCGAGCAACTCCTCCTCGCTCAGGCGAGCGCTCGCCTCCGCGCCCTCCAGGAGATCAGACGCCAGGTCGCGCTTGTCGCGGTGCAGGCGCACGATCCGCCCCTCGATGCTGTCCTGCATGATTAGGCGGTAGATCGTCACCGGCCGCTCCTGGCCGATCCGGTGCGCCCGATCCGAGGCTTGGTCTTCCACGGCCGGGTTCCACCACGGGTCGAGGTGGACCACGTAGTCCGCCGCGGTCAGGTTCAGCCCGGTGCCGCCCGCGCGCAAGCTGATCAGGAACAGCTCCGCCCCGCCCGCCTGGAAGGCCGCGACCCGGCGCTCGCGCTCGGCGGCCGGCGTGCCGCCGTCGAGGTACTCGTAGCGGATGCCGCGCCTGTCCAGCGCCGCCCGCACGAGGTCGAGGTGGCCGACGAACTGGCTGAAGACCAGGGCCTTGTGCCGGTTGCGGACCAGCTCTTCGACCAGCTCGAGAAAGGCGTCCAGCTTGCCGCTCGGCACCCCCGCGGCGGGGTCGATCAGGGCCGGGTTGCAGCACGCCCGCCGCAGCCGGGTGATCTCGGCCAGGATGTGGATCTTGCGCGTCCCCTTAGCGGTGATGTCCAGCGCGGCGATGCTCTCCAGCGCCCGCTGGCGCAGCGCCTCGTAGAAGGCGCGCTCCGCCTCGCCCATCTCGACCGGCAGGGTCTGCTCGGTCCGCGGTGGCAGCTCGCTCAGCACCGCGGCCTTGGTCCGGCGCAGCAGGAAGGGCCGCACCAGCGCCCGCAGCGCCTGCCGGGCGGTGGCGTCGCGGTCCCGCTCGATCGGCCCGGCGAAGCGCTTCTGGAAACCCTCGCGCGAGCCGAGCAGGCCGGGGTTGACGAAGCTGAACAGGCTCCAGAGCTCGTCGAGGTCGTTCTCCATCGGCGTGCCGGTGAGCGCCAGGCGGAACCCGGCCTGCAGCGCGAGGCTCGCCTGTGCCCGCTTGGTCTCCGCGTTCTTGATCGCCTGCGCCTCGTCCAGCACCGCCATCTGCCAGGACCGGCCGCCCAGCAGTTCGGCTTCCTGATGCAACAGGCCATAGCTGCACACCAGCACGTCGCGCGGGCCGAGCCCGGTGACGAGGGCGGCACGGTCGCTTGCCATGGAGAGGCGGTGAGCGGCCAGCGTCGGCGCGAAGCGCGCGATCTCCGCCTCCCAGTTCGGGCACACCGAGGTGGGCGCCACCACGAGGCAGGGCCCCTCCTCGGCGCGGTCCAGCATCACCGCAATCGCCTGCACCGTCTTGCCCAGACCCATGTCGTCGGCCAGGCAGGCCCCCGCGCCCCAGCGGGCCAGGCGCGAGAGCCAGACGAAACCTTCGAACTGGTAGTCGCGGAGCTCTGCCTGCAAGGTCGGGGGCAGCCTCGGCGTCCAGCCCTCGGCAGCCCGGATTCGCGCGACATGCCGCGTCCAGGCCGCGTCCGCCTCGACCTCGCCTGCGTCCTCCAGCAAGGCATCGAGCGCGGGCGCGCCGAGCGCATGCACACGGCGGCCAGCCCGGGCTGGTTCCGACACCGCCGCGAGCCGCTGCAGCTGGGCCTGCAGCTGGCGGGTCAGCGCGACAAAGCGGCCATCGTCCAGCGGCACGAACCGCCCCTGGGCGCGCTCGAGGCGCTCGAGCAGAAAGCGCATGTCCAGCACCCGGTCCTCATCAATGGCGACCGTGCCGTCCACGCTGAACCAGTCCCGATCCTGGCCAACCCGGAGCGTCAGCTTGTCCGGCGCGACCTGGTTGACCTGCAGCTTTCGCCCTTCCGGCCACTCGACCGAGACCGGGCCGCCGTAGGCCTGCAGCTCCAAAAGCAGATCAAGGCAGCCTTCCAGGTCCTCAATGGTCACCTCGTGGGCGTTTGCCCCGCCGCGGTCACGCAGCGTCGGGCAGGCCTCGACCAGGGCGCTCCGTTCGGTCAGCTCGCGCTGCAGGTCCCGGTTGGCCCGAGTCTGCTCACCTCCGATATTCGCCAGCACCGACCGTCCGCCCAGCCCCGCAACGTAGGCCGGCCCCTCGGCGCCGAACGGCCGCACGACCAAGCTGACCTTCAACCCCTCTCCGCACGGCACCAGCTGGACCACCGGCGCGGAGGCTCCGTCCAGCACCGCCAGGGCGACTGCCTCGATCTCGGCACGAATCGGCAGCGTCGGGTTGCTTCGCTGCACCAGGGCAACCACCCGGTCGCGCGCGCCCTTCGGCACGGTCAGGCCATGGCGGCCCAGGATCTCCTGCACCGCCAACATCCGCTGCGGGAACTCGATCACGCGATAGCGCGTCGGGGTCTCGGCCTCGATGAACACGGCCGGCTCGCTCGCCGTGTGCGAGAGCGCGACGCGGTAGCCGCCGCGCTGCTCGGTGACGACCAACTCCAGCGGATAGCGCACGAGCTCAAGCGGCTGCGCCCGGTGGCGGGCGTCGAACACGGCCGGGTGCCCGACCAGGGCCGGGAGCGTGCGTGCCGTGTCGAAGGAGTAGCTCTCCTCGCCGTACCAGCCCCTTGTCTCCTTGCGGATGGAGCGCAGCGCCGTGCGGTCCTGTTCCGTCAGGTAGTCGAGCCTGGGGTCGCGCTCATGGAGCCGTTTCATCGCGACGGCGCGTCCATCGCTCCAGCCGTCCTTGCCCTTGGCCGACTGCTCGGCGACCTCAACCTCCCGCGTCTCGGGGTTGACGAACCAGGCCAGGCGCTTGGCCTTCCTCGCCGGCTGCCCCGAAACCGGCTTCGGCGTCCCGGTCGCCAGGAACGCGTCCAGGCTCTCCAGGGCGCGCTCCCAGGGCTGGCGCACCGTGATGAGCCGCGTGAACACTATGCCCAGATCTCGGCCGGTCTCCATGAGGTAGGCTTCGTAGGGAGCGGGCGCCTCCGCCACCTCGGCCAGGATCTCCGCGAAGATGCGCGCGAGCAGCGGCAGCTTACCCTTGAGCCGCTCGAAGCGGTCGGCGAGGTCGGCACGGTGCTGGCGCGTGAGGTCCGCGTCCAGCGCGTATTCCGCGAGTGCGACGCAGGCAGCGGAGAGCGGCTCGGCTGGCATCGCCGCGCACAGCTGTAGGAGCAGCTCGCGTGCCTTGGCCTCGAGACCCTGGGCCAGCCAGAGCAGCGCCTGCAGCGCCAGGAACCCGCCGGCATACTGGGACGGGGCGGACAGGGCAGCATCGAGTCCGGCCTGCATCTCGCTCTGCAGCCCGGCATCGCTCGCGCGCAGCAGGGCCATCAGGAAGAGCAACCCGTGCACGCCCTCCAGGAACAGCTTGCGCTTGCCGACCCGCTTGCGGTGCAGCTTCAGGGCGTCGCGGTAGTGCTGGAGAGCCGCCTCGTTGTGGCCCTTTAGGAAGGCGAGCGCCCCCGCCAGCATCAGCCACCCGGTGTCGGTGGCGTCCTCGATTTCGGCCAGCCCGCGCCGGAGGTCGCCCAGCTTGCCGGCGAGCAGGTCGTAGCGCAGCAGCGCGCGCGTGACCGCGGTGAAGCCCTCCTTGCCCTGCTGCGCCCGGTAATGGGCGATGAGCGCCGGCAGGTCGGGGCCGGGCACGCCGGTCTCGAGGAAGGCGGAGAGCTTGGCATCGAAGAGGGCGAGTTGGATCGGCGGGTGCCGACTCGTGAGCCACGCGGGCGCGAGCGGCATCCCCGCGAAGAGCAGCTCCAGCAGATGCGCGGCCCGGCGTGGCGCGCACTCCTTGTCGTGGAGTTCGCAATGCGCGGTGAAGCCGGTCTCATCGTTCGCGTAGACCGCCAGCCTGATCAGGCGGCATAGCGCCTCAGCATCGAGTTGCGGAGCGTAGGAGTAGTAAGGGCTGTTGCGACGCGCGGGAAAGCAGCGGCGGACTGCCTCTACCAGCTGCTCGCCTTCGGCCGCCTGCACGGCATCGACCGCCACCGGATGCAGGAGTGCCGGTGCGCAGGTCAGGTCCTCGCTCAGCAGCCCTTGGCGGAAAAGCTCATCGAGCACGGCGTTGAGCGAGCGGGACGACCAGGCTTTGCCGTCCGGCGCGCGCAGCCCGGCGCGCGTCAGGCACTCGAGGAACGCCGTTTTGCCGGTTGGCAGGAACACCAGGCTCTTCAGGCGTAAAATCGTCTTGGGCCCAGCCGGCAGGCCTGCGTAGAGGTTCCAGAGATCGGGCGGGGAGGTGCGCGCGCGGATGACGTTCATGAGGTGGTCAGGCTAAGGGCTGCTCCATTGGCGGACCAGAGCGGCGGTCGGGAGATCGTGGCAGCGGCTGCCTCACCCTGGTCGGCATGATGGCAGCCCTGCCGCTGGTCTCGATATGGGTAGACTGCGACGAAGCGGGAAGCGGTAGGGGTACCGTCAATATGGCCACACCGCGAGCGCGGGCCATGGTCGAGATAGCGTTTGTGCCGATCTACAGCGTGCCGCCGGGCAAAGAGCATTGGTGCCGTTGACGCCA
This sequence comes from uncultured Pseudomonadota bacterium, assembly GCA_963818725.1. Lineage (GTDB taxonomy): Bacteria > Pseudomonadota > Alphaproteobacteria > Acetobacterales > Acetobacteraceae > DATFDN01. The sequence goes on from CAWFTU010000005.1 coordinate 87,139, forward strand.
GCATCCGCCCTTGCTGCCGGGCGCATCCGAACCAAGCCAGACATTGTCCGTCAGGCCCAGTCCAGACTTTTACAGGTGCTCTTCATGCAGGTCGGATCACTTTCCCTGAATCCGCCCACCGTCGCACCCGTCCCGCCCGCCCACCACTCTCCCAGGGTCGTCACCCCGGAACCCGACAAGAGCCCTGCCATGGAGCCCTTGCGCGAGACTCATTTCAGATGCTGAGCCAGGTACTTGTTCATCTCGAACATGGTCACCTTGTCCTTGCCGAACACCTTTCCGAGCTTGTCGTCGGCCAGGATTTCGCGCCGGTTCTCCGGGTTCTGAAGATTGTGGGAGCGAATGTACTCCCAAACCTTGCTGACGACCTCGCCGCGCGGAAGCGGAGCCGCACCAACGACCCCAGCCAGTTCCTGTGAGGGCTGCAGCGGCTGCTGCAGCGCGTTCGCCTTGCCCGCGTTGGGCTTTGCTGCGGCTTTCTTGGGCGAGGCTTTGGTCGGCATGGGTCCTCTGGGTGCGACGCTGCGCTGCCTTACTACCCTGCCCATTCCGAGTCGCAGCAACCTGAACCGTGCGAGGCTCCACGCCCATCAAGCGGCGGTGATCGCCAGGACTTCTCGGTGGGCGTGGCCGGTCGGGCATAACGCTCGGTTCTGTATTGTTTTCACCTTCAGCAAGTCCCCGTCAACCGGTCGTTTAGAGGCGCGCGGAGAGGGTGAAAGGCAGCGGGCGACGGGCCCGGCGCCCTCCCCTTCTGGGCCCGGTAACGCCCGCTTATCGGTCCTAATCCTCGTGTCTCAGCATTGACCGCCGATTTCTCACCATTGCGCGCAGCGCCGGCCGCCCTGTCGCACAATTGGGCGCCGCAAAACCCGCGGAAACCCGCCGTGTCCCACCAATGAGCGCAGGCTGACAAGCGCAGGCCGATGCCCGCCTGGGCCGGGCCGGCCTGGCCCTCTCCCAGGCGAGCCCAAGAATACAAGGGCTAATTTACCCTAAGCCTAGTTTAGGGTAAATTAGTGCTTAACAGGTTGGTTTTGCTCGGGCTAGACAGCACCCCAAGCCTCGCTACGGAGACGCGCCTGTTCGACCTACCCTCGCGGCCGCCAACCCCCGCCGACCCCGCCCTCGCCTCTGCCCTCGCGCGCGCCGCCGCCGCGCTCGCCCGCCTCGACCAGGCCCTCGCCGCCCACCCGCTCTGCCCGGCCCTCCTCCACCGGGCCCGCCTCGAGGCGGTCCGCCGCCAGGCGGAGGCCGACGGCCAGGCCGTCGACCCCTGGCACCTCGCCGCCCTGCTCGAGGGCCTGCGCCTGCGCATGGAGGGCGCGCCCCCTCCCCTCCCGCTTCCGGAGCGCCCGCTCTCCCCGCTCGAGCGCCGAGCCTTCGACTACGCCGACCTGACGCAGGCCATGGCGCTGGCCGATGAGGCCATCCGGCGCGCGCGGCGTGCGCTCGATATGCTGGTCAAGCCACCTCAGACTGAGCCGATGGAAAATGCCGGACAGGATGGAGCGATAGAGGAGCTGGGCCTTCGAGATCAGGAAGGTTTCCCCGAGCGGGAGGTTCCTGATCCTGAATGTCTGGATGATAGGGTGGGCGATGCCGCTGGTGCTGTTCCGTGACAGGCGAGCCCGCCTGCCCCAGGCGGGCGTAGAGGGGTTCACGTCTCCCGTGGGTTTCCCCTCTGGGCGGGTGTCCACATAGGCCGCCAGGGGCCTCCTTCCCGCCGCCTCGATCGCCTGCCAGACGTCCTCCCCCGATGGGATCAGAGGTCGCTTTCCAGCCACCCCGGCGATCCGGCGAGCATCGGCGTGGCGCGAATCCCGTGTAGCCTTATAGAACCTGGCCGCACCGCTTCCGAAGGTCTCGCGACGTTGGCGCCCGTCTTGGCCTGGCACTCTCTCACTATTAGTCCGGGGAGATCGAAGTGCAGGGCCGCATCAGCCGGTGCGGTGACGAACTGGCTCGCACGGCGCTCTACAAGGCGGCGCGGCATGGCACATGCCCGTACCGCAGTGGCCCGCAAGCTCGCGGTGATCCTGCTTTGCATGTGGCGCGACGGATCGGACTTCCGCTGGTGTCAGGCGATACGCAAACCCCGTCCGGTAACGACATTCGGAACCCAGCCACTCGCGCGTGGCGAGGGAGAGGCAGGATGGAGAACCAGGTGAGCGTCGCTCCGCCCGAGACTGTTGGGGCGGCCGCGCAAGCTGGCCGGGCACGGGGCGTGGCTGGCCGAGCGGTTCCGCCGCCACCGGGGCCACGCCGATATGGTGCGCCGGGAACTGGAGGCCGAGCTGGGCGTGCGGGTGGACCTGCGCACGGCCGAGCGCGAGGTGGCGCGGCTGCGGCGCGAGCTGGAGGCGGAGGCGCGGGCCACGGTGCGCGTCGAGACGCCGCCATGACGGCAGGTGCAGATCGACTTCGGCCACTGCCGCATGGCGCTGCTGGACGAGGGCGAAGCACGCGTCTGGCGCGGGAGGAGTCACGCCGACCCGAAGCGCCAAAGGTTTAACCGGTCAGTGATTTGGGGGATTAATGCTTCACCAGTACCATCACTATTGCAGGGTCATCGCTGTTACGGCTAAACGTCGCTGCTACTGTCGTTGAGAACGGCATGCGACGCATCATCTTCGCCTCTCCCAAGGGAGGCTCGGGTAAGTCCACTATCTGCCGCAATCTTGCCGTGGCTGCGGTACACGGTGGGATAGGAACGGTGACTGCCGACCTCGACCCCCAGGCCACCCTAACGATTTGGTCGCGTCGTCGAGCGAAAAACCTGCCTTCTATCGCGCACTTCAAGGTGGCCTGGAGTGACGCTGATGCGCTGCTTGATGACGGTGAACTCGAGGGGCACGACGCGCTCCTCGTGGACACGCCGCCCTCAATCGAGACACAGCCGGCAGCCTTCGGTTTGCTGCTGGCCGCTGCCGATCTAGTCGTGGTGCCAACCCGCGCTACCTTCGACGACGCGGAATTGGTAGCGCCTTTTCTAATGCACTTGCGCGAAGAAGGCAGGCCGGCTGTTGCTGTGCTGAACTTTGTCAAGCCCCGCGTCAACATCAATGTAGTAAAATCCTACCTGCTCGACGCCGGCGAACTATGCCCGATAGAGATTGCCGACCGCACCGATTACGCCCGCGCAGGGGCCAAGGGACTTGGCCTTGTCGACCTGCCCGGTCATCCTGGGGCTGATGAGATGCGAGCGGTCTGGAGCTTTGTGAAGAGCAAGATCTGGGGGCGCGAGGACAAAAAAGGGGAAGACGCGTGTCGCGGCGGCTTAAGCTCGACGCGCCTCCCGCGCCTGTTCTGGTCGAGGGTGACGCACGAATCCAAGCGCTGCAGACAGCAAGAACAGAACCGCAGCGCGCTGAGGATTTTGTTGCGGAGATTGCGCGACTGTGGACCCGGGCACAAGGGGCGTTCCTTGAGATTGGACGGCTCCTGATCCGTGCCAAGGAGACTCTGCCGCACGGGGAGTACACCACAGCTGTAGAGGCCGAACTGCCCTTCTCGGCGCGCACAGCCTACCAGCTACGTGAAGCAGCTCGCTGGGCGATGGGCGGGGCCGTGCCGGTGGAGCGGCTGCCTGGCTCCTACTCTACGATCTATCTGTTATCAACCTTTGACTTACCGACACTGCGGGAAGCGGAGCGCGATGGGCTGATCCGGCCTGAGCTAAAGCGTGCCGAGCTGATCGAGTGGCGGCGGATGCGGGTGCAGGAGCAGGACAGCCGTGTGGCGTTACAGGCCCGTCTGGATCGCCTTCGGCGCGAGCGGGCACGCATCGACGAGGAGATGCGCCGTGTCAAGGCACAGCTCGGCGACCTCGGGGAACAGGAAGCGTGATCTGGTGAAACGCAGTGGAGCCGGCAAACTGTTCCGTTTCACGCACCTGATCGGCGACTTCAACACGCAGCCGGAGGCGATCACAGTCCTTACCGAGGCAACGCTGATACACCACGCGTGCGAGCGCCTTGTCCAGAGCGGCAGCGCTGCGCTCTGCCTCGCAGCGCCGCTGGGACGCCTCTGCGATGCATATGCGAACTGAGCAGCGTTCTTCACGGGCGATGAATTAAAAAGCTGAAGCGTGAGTACCTGTAGTTTCCAGGGAACGGCCTTCGCTCTGCGTCTCGATAGGCTGAGGCGGCTCAACCGTAGGTCTGGCGCAGTTCCAGGAAGTATGGATTGTCGCTGAGGCATTGAGCGCGTCGTCGAGCGGCATGGCGCTTGCTCCGAAGTCGCCGAGCGCTCCCCAGCCGCCGCGGTGTGAGGGGTAGAGCAGCACGACCCTGTCGCCGTTGCCGGTCAGCCGCAGGCGTGCCAACGGCTCGCCGGAGCGACGGGCGAACAGGCTGTGGCCGTTGGCGCGGAAGCGCACCAACACGCGCCCACCGCGGGCGAACGGGCAGGCGCGGATGCGCTTGAGGATGGCGGGATCGCCGGCCATGGCGAACTTTCGCGAGGCCAGCGGTTGAGGGTCAAGACCCTTCACCGTGAGCCGTTGGCGTCGTGTCCTGTCCCACCGTTCCTCCCATCCTGGCCAGCGTCATCGCGCGCCTCACCGCGGCCGTGCCGGCGCGGGCGCGCACCACCTTCCTCGACCTCCTGCTGGGTGCCGCCGCCACCAAAGGCGGCCATGTCACCGACGCCATCCTGGCTGCCGGTCTCTCGCGTGGCTGGAGCACGTATTGTTGGTTTCTCGAGCGGGGGCGTTGGTCCTGGCTGCGGGTCTGGGCCTCGTTGCTCGAGGTGCTGACGAGGATGTTCAGCCCGGCGGTCTGGCATGCCGTGATCGATGACAGCGTGGTTGAGCGCATCTCCACCAAGGCTCTGGGCTCATTGACGCATCACAACCACAATGCCAAGCCGAACCGGCCGAAGTTCCTGCGTGGCCAGGGCTGGCTGTGCCTGGCGGCGGTGATCGAGCGGAACGACTTCGCCGTTGGCGCCGTGCCGCTGCTGCTGCGCCTGGTCCGCCGCGGCAGCAACCGCGGCAAGCTGAGGAGCGCGGGCTTGCTGCTGCGCCTGCTTGGCCAGCGGCTCGGCCGCGTGCGGCTGCTGCTGGATGCCTGGTTCATGCGCGCCTGGTTGATCCGCCGCGCCCTGGCCGCCGGCCACACCGTGATCGGCTGCGTGCGCCGCGACCTCGCCCTCTTTGATGTGCCGAAGTCGCCGCGCAAACGCCAACGGGGACGGCCGCGCAAGTATGGCGCGCGGCTGAGCTCGGCCCGCGTCGCGGCGTTGCCGGAGCAGCGCAGCGCGCAGATCCTCTACGGCAAGCTGGCGGTCGTGCGCTATCGCACCTGCCTGGTCGCCGCACGGTTCCTGCACGGGCGGGTGGTGCGGGCAGTGTGGGTGGAACTGGAGCGCCCTGACCGGCCCGACAAACCGCGCGTGCAGCGGCTGCTGGTCTGCACCGACCCGGCACTGTCCGCGCTGGCAGTGATCAGCGGATACGCGAAACGGTGGGCGGAGCAGCCCAAGGTTCCACGCGCGAGAGCGCGTGGAATGGCTGCGGAGGGGGTGGAATCACTGTTCAGGAACCTCAAGCACGGCTTTGGCCTGAAGGATGCGTGGCGGCAGTCCCGCCAGGTGCTGATGCGCTGGGTGACCGTGCTGGCAGCCGGTTGCGCGATCAACCAGATGCTGGCCTTCACCGACCCGGCGCGCCTAGCCAGCCTGGCCGAGCCCGCCCCTTGGCGCGCTCCTGGCACCCGCACCGCCGGACTGGTCCAGGCAGGCATCGCCCGGATTTTGCGCGAGGTCGGGCTGCCGGCCTTCACCGCGGCGATCTGGGGAAAAATCAGCGCCACTGCGCCACGCACAAGCGCACCGTCAGCGCCACCCGCCGCCAAAGCCGCGTAAGTCACCCAAGTCCGCCACCATCGTTCCGGTTACGTGGCTCCGGCCTGCGCCACGAACAAGAAACGTCGCCTGGAAACTACAGGCGTGAGTAGAGTCCAATCTAAAGGCGAAATGCTTTGCGCTCGGCGACCGGAGCCGGAGAGGGATAGAGGATAAGCCCATCCCTATCGTCCACATTCACTCGTGCTTCCGGGTAAACTGCCAGCGCTAGCCCTAGGTTGGGCAGGACGTCACGCCGGAAAAATCGCAGCTCACGATAGCTTTCCCCGAATTGTCGGCGTAGGGCGTGCCAGCTTACAGGCACCGGTTGTGGGAGAGCATGCAGCCGGTAGGCCAGCCAAATGTAGAGGTCAATCGCCATACTCCGACTGGAGATCTGGCGCACTGCTGCCTCGCGAAGGGGCAAGGGATGCTCGATAAGCGACTGGTAGAAGCCCTCGTCGAGCCTGACCCGCTCCTGCCAGAGTGGCATTTGGGCGTGAGCAGGGTCCAAAGGCAGAATGGCATCCCGCACGAAGGCGCCGTTCGTTACCAGCTCGGCCCTATCCGTGCGGCGGAAAAAGGTAAGCCGGCAGCGGCTGATACGACGGCTCTGCTCGCGTACAATTTGATAGGTTTTTCCTCCGATCGGGATGTTCATTGCGCTTAACCAGGCATTCATGCTGGCACCTAGTTCGACCTCGCGCGAACGGGTCTTCACTGCCTGAGTCTGCAGATATAGTAGGATCATGCGGGCGATGGAGCCGTAGGGGATACCGACCGGCTGCCGCTCCGTATCAAGACCGCTCTCCACTAGCAGCTTGATCGTGCCGCCATCCTTCTCCCAGATGGTCTCACTGGTCTTCTTGTGCGGCAGCGCGGCCATAGCGAAGCCTGCATGCGCGATGCCAATACGTCCAACCTCGTCGCTTAGTACCTCATAGGCGGCGTCCACTGCCTGCCGTTCGGCCTTGTTCAGCGCCTGTGTCCGCGCCGCCTCTACACCGTGCGTCAGAATAAGCTGGTGCATCTGTCCCATAGCAGACATTCAGTGCGGGGTCAGGTTACTTAGTCAAGTTGGACTCCACTCACGGTAGCTATTTGAGGATATTCGGATTGCTATTTGGAGTTTGTGAGTGTGGTCCAGGGGACAACTGCGATTCGCGTGAGTAGAATCCAAGTCTTGGCGTGAGTAGAGTCCAATAGCAACGCTGGGGATAACTCCGGGCGTGAGTGGAGTCCAAAGCTTGCCGACTCGGGCTGGTCTCGCTGGATCGTTGGGCGCCAGACGGCATGTTGCATGGACCGGAAGTGCGGGCGCACTTGCCCCAACCCCGCTCGGGGTCAGGCGATGCGCACAGAGATCGGGCGTCCCAGCTCCAGCATGCGGTTGAGCGCATAGACGCCGACGTCCACCTCGGTCGCCCGGCGCTCGTCCCTGCGCGAGCGCACCCTCCGCCGACATTCCACGTGCTGCGCACGCGGAACCTTGGTCGGCTCCGCCCGTCCCCGATCACCTGTTTCCAGCGCGCGATGGCCGCCTCGGCGCGGGCGCGCGCGTTGTGGCCCGATCGCTTCTGCCACCCTCCGCAGCCATTCCACGCGCTGTCGCGCGCGGAACCTTCGGCTGCTCCGCCCATGCGGCCGTGCTCGGCGATGCACTGGAGATGGCGGTCGCGCTGCGTCGGCGCGCTCGCGGCCGTCTCGCTCGGCACCGCCGTGGACCGCGGTGGCACGACCACGGCCGCGTCAGGATGGCGCTGGGCGACCTCATCGTAGGTGCTGCCGTGGTCGTACGCACCGTCGGCGGTGAACGCGGCCACCGCGCCCGCGACCTGGTCGAGCAAGGGGCCGACCTGGGAAGCGTCGTCCACCTCGCGGTCGGTGAGGGCCGCGGCGACGATCTGGCCCGTCTCGGCATCGAGGCCGATGTGCAGCTTCCGCCACGACCGCCGTGCGTGGGTGCCGTGCTTCTCGATCAGCCACTCGCCCGCGCCGCACAGCTTGAGCCCGGTGCTGTCCACCAGCAGGTGCATCGGCTCACCGTTGCCAGCAGCGCCGGCGCCGCTCGGCCGTGTCGGCCGCGGCACCTCCAGCGTCGCTGCCCTGCGGCTCAAGGTGGAGTGGTCCGGGACGCGCAGCGCGAGGCCGAGCAGGCCGATGACGGAGCCGATCAGGCCCTCGGCCTGACGCAGAGCCAAGCGGAACACGGCACGCAGGGTGAGCGCCGTCAGGATCGCCAGGGGCGAGTAGCAGGGCTGGCCGCCAGCCGTGGTGCGCGGCTCAGCCCGCCAGCCCGCGATCGCCTCGGCCGTGAACCAGACGGTGAGGCTGCCGCGCCGGCGCAGGCTGGCGTCGTAGTCGCGCCAGTTGACGACCTTGCGCTTCTGCCTGGGGATGTGGTGGCGGCGGTCGTGGTTCAGCTTGAAGGGCAAGGTGGGCGTCCAGGGTCAGATCAGGGCGCGCCTCCTACGCCAGACCTGTTCCACGCGCCACCGGGCTGATCCGTGCAACAGCCCGCCAGCAGCTCGTCGAGCATACCGGGGGCAGGAGCCGAACGTCGTTGGCGAACAGACAGAACACCAACCGGTTGACGAAGTGCGCCACCACCTCGGCCGGGTGTCCACGCTCGCGCAGCCGTTTGGCAAGCTCCGCGAAGTCGGCCGCGGCGCGCTCCGTGAGGGCTTGTCGTGTTGTGCCTGGACGCCAGCGGTCCGGCGCGATCCAGCAATCCCTCAGACGGTCCCGACGGCCGGCGTCGCGCAGGTCGTCGAAGCCGAACTCGTCCGTAGGCGTAACAGCGTTTGTGAAGTTCGTCCGCACCACGATCCGGGCCATATCGGACGTGATGAGCAGCGGCGGGTTGCCGAGCGCCCCCGCGTAGCGAAGGAGCTGGTCGTGGGCGGCGTCGAGATCGCGGCCCTTGGACTTGTACTCCCAGCCGAAGCAGCCGCGGCGCCACACGTCCGCCCAGCCCTTGCGGCCGTTCGCCTTGGCGACCTTCTTCTCGAAGGCGTAGGTGGAACCGTCCGGGTCATCGGTCGGAGTTGGAACATCCAGCACCGCGCAGAGGTCGAGGAAGTGAGGCTTGGCCGCGGCGGCCTCGTTGCGCGTGCTCGCCTCCCAGCGCCGGATGAACGCCTCGACTTCCATGCGCGAAAGGCTAGCGGGCCGGGGTTAAGGCGGGAAGATGGATTGCACGGTCCAGGGCTTCTCGACACCTTGAGACGGGTCTACGAGAGGCTTGTTGCGTTTTGGATTTAGTGATAGCCAGGTTTAGCCGGTGCCCTGAAGGAACGGTCCATGTCCCTCATTCTGATAATCCTAATCCTCCTGCTCATCTTCGGCGGGGGCGGGGGTTACTACGGCTACAACCGTGGCTACTATGGCGGGCGACATTATGGCGGCGGACTGATCGCGCTGCTTGTGGTGGTCTTGTTGCTATATTTGCTGTTTGGCAGCGGCTTTTATGGGGGCGCCCCTCTCACTCCCGTGAGGTGAGGCTGCTACATAATTCCGGTGTTCTCGCTCATGAACCAATGCCTCGTCCGTGATCGTCAACTAACAACAAAAAAATGACGCATGACGCAGAAAGAACCAAGATCATTCTATAACATTCTCGTGATCTCAGGGTCGTGAAAAATTTTCTGCCACGGAAAAAGGCGCGAATCAGAAAACTGACCTCTGAAAAAGGGTGAGTCGCCAAAACGCAAGACACCTCATATATTGAGAATAGTGTTAAGGAGTGGCCCATGGCTCTAGACGTCATAGGCCTCCTGGAGGCCCGATCCAATCCAGCAGACCACGACACTGTTCGCAACTCAGCTAAGGCGTGTCACACGCGGTCACGGCCAGGGCTACCAGCACCTTGCCCCGGTGCTCCGCCTAGCGCGCTTGGTCAACACGAGGCGGGCAGAGACCAACCTGTCCCCCATCCCAGCGCAGACCACCAGTGAACAGCTCCGGTACTATAGAGACCTGGACTCGCTCACGAGTTACGTGAATACGCTCGTGGGGGACGGAGAGGAGTGAACAGCCACCGGCTTGTTCCACAAAGTATAGGGCGGGGCCTCGTCCAGGGCAGCGGCAGGCCGGCCTGCAGCTTGCGCAGACGTCCCCGACGCATGCGCTCGGCGATCAGGCTGCGCTCGTGTTCCGCCACGGCGCCGCGGATCTACAGCCGGAGCTGGTCATGGGGATCCTGGCTCATCGGTCGGTCGAGGAACTCGACTTGGCAGCCCGTTGCCGCGATCGCCTCCAGCAACAGCACTTGGTGCACGTGGTGCCGCGCCAGCCGGTCCGGCGCCGTGATCAGCACCTGGTCGAGGGCGCGCAGCGACGCGCGATCGCGCAGCCGCTCCAGGCCGGGCCGCTTGAGACTGGCGCCGCTGTAGCCGTCATCGCGGAAGATGTCCGCCGCCGCCACCGTCCAGCCCTGCGCCAGAGCATGCGCCTGCAAACGGTCCAGCTGCTGAGTGACGCCGTCGGCCTGCGCCTGGCGCTGCGTCGGCACGCGTGCATAGAGAGCGATCCTCATGATTGACCTCCTGTCTTGGCGGCTCGGGGCCGGCTGGGGCCGCGACGTGGGCGTCTGACGGCCGTGCCCAGGCCAAGAGCTGCTGATAGGTTCGGTCCCCGTGTCGCTGCCCGGCCGAACGGGGCTGTAATGTCCGGCGCACCCGCCAGTCCCGCATGATTGCCTCCCGCCACAGGCAAACCCTGTGGCAGGGGACACACTGCGGGACCGGCCTGACGGGCGCGCAACGGCAGGCGCCACCAACTCAGCCGCAGCCGCCCAAAGCGGCTCAGACAGAATTTGTCATTTGCGACCAGGCCATCTCGATCGTGGCCAAGCGCCTGAACAAGAGGCAGCAGATGCGCTGGAGCCGGGCCACGGTGCAGCCCTTCCTCGACGTGCGCACAGCCGTGCTGAACGACACGCTCGAGGACGCCTTCCGTCATCGCTACCCCGGCTTCCGGCCCGCCAATGATGACCAGGCGCTCCCAGCAGCAGCGTGATCACCCCCACAATTTCGAATGCTCTCGACCAAATGTGCCTAGCGACCGCGAACCCGGGCCCAAGCACCGCTGGAACCTCAACGTCGAACGTTCGACATAGCCTATCAGCCGAACGTTTGCTGGGGCGCGTCAGTCCACGACCGCTCGCGAACACTCGCGTGCGTGCAGGTTCGTTCGCGACTGGACGTGCCTGGTCGGTTACTTTAATCTTTGCGCCGGTTCAACCGCGAGCATCCAGTCGTCGACGTCGATCACGCGACATCGACGCAGCGAATCCTATTTTCTTAACCCGTTGAACACCACCAGCGAGGCCGCAGATGGCGACCGTTGTAGCGTTTGCCAATCGCAAGGGCGGCGTCGCCAAGACCACCAGTTGCCTATGCACTTCATTCTGGCTGGCAGGTCAGGGCCAACGCGTGCTCATGATCGACAACGACGCGCAGGCGAACCTATCGGAATTTTTTAATTACGACACCGACGACTTAGAGGATCACAAGCAGACGATCTACTCCTCGTACACCAGCGATACGCCACTCTCAAGGCTTATTTTGCGCAGCAATCCCGCGCTCATTCCTGCAAGTGATCTCTTGTCCGACGTTGAGGCAGATTTGCAAAACAACACTCTCATCAACCGCGCAGCCATTCTTCGCGAAAGGTTCGCAGAGGTGGCTGACCGCTATGACTACATCCTCGTCGACTGTCCCCCGTGGCTCAATGTGCTCACGATCAATGCGCTCGTTGCATCCTCTGGCATTATCAATCCAATGTCGACGGATCGGTTCGCATCGAATGGTGTCATGCGGCTGCTCGATGCCGTGAGAAACGTGCGGGTGCGGCTCAACACGTCTCTCAAGGTGCTCGGCATACTGCCGACACGCTTCACCTCTGGCTACGTGAACGACCGAAAGAACTTGGCCAAGGTGCAAGCCTTTGCCGAGAGCATTGGGGTGCGGGTGTTCGAGCCCATAAGGCGAAGCACTATCTTCAACACAGAGGCGGATGAGCAGACGCCGTCAGCGGACATCCGTCCGGAACAGCAGGCTGTCGATCTGTACCGTCCCCTCGGAGAGGAGCTCCTCAATTATGGCACGCAGCAAGCAATACGGTGAAAATCCCTATCACGAGGTCGAGGTTGATTGCATTGACGACAACCCGCATCAGCCGCGTAAGACCATCGACCAAGCGAGAATCGGAGAACTCGCGGAAAGTATTACGGCAGTAGGGCTACTGCACCCGATCATCGTTAAGCGTCATCCAGAAGATGAGCAACGCTACATCTTGTGTGGCGGCCAGCGACGCCTTCTGGCATTCAGGACGCTCGAGCGGAAGACGATACCTATTATCGTCACTGAGACTGGTGAACCTGATGAAATCGCGCTGATTGAAAACCTCCAGCGCGAAGAGCTGCATCCGCTCGACCAAGCGGAGGCTCTGGCGCGAATGAAGACAGAGCACGGCTACACCGACAAGAATCTCGCAGACAAAATTTTTCCCAAGTCCCGCGGTACAGTCACTGAACTCTTACAGCTGTGTGACTTGCCGGAGGACATTAAGCAGGAATGTCGAGCGTTCGACATTCCGAAATCCCACCTTCTTGCTATCGCCCGAATGGAGCCCGAGGAGCAGCGCAAGACCTGGAAAGAAATTAAGGCTGGGGCACACCTTACTGCTCGTGAAATCCAGCAGCGGCAGCGACAAGCACGGATCATGGATGCGGAGGTGCCGAAAGAGTTGCGGCCGATCGTGCGTTTCATCGCCACAGGCACTAAATTGCTTGAACCTCTCAGGAGCATCAAACCCGCTGCCCTCACGGATCATAGGGATAAGCTCGACGCGCTCCGGAAACTTCACCAAGAAATTGGCCGAGTGATCAAGACGCTGCAGAAAGCAGAAAGGCGAGCGATATCAGAACTAGAAGAGGGTGCTGAAAACGCTCCCGAGGCTATGGTCTAGTGACAGCCAGATGGGATAACGCTTCCTGATGGCGCATGAAGCTCAGCTAAACCGCGTCTAGTTTGGGAAGTGGGCTTCCCCCTTGGGAATGGCTCTCCCGCACTTTGCGTGGATCATGCCGCGAGCAGAACGCGCTGACGTATCAAGTCGAAGTGGGCGCGGCCGTATGTCTGCCGCTTGAGCATCTTGAGCCGAGTGATCTGGCCCTCGGCTTGGCCGCTGCTCTAAGGCGTGGTGAGCGCGGCCCGGATGGCTGCGCCGTCCTGCTCCAGCCCGGCCGCGAAGGTCTCCATGGCCCGCACCCCGGACGTGCGCGCCTCGGCAAGCCAGGCCTCCAGCGCAGCGAGCGCCGCCTCGGGGTCGGCGTTGCCGCGCACCCCACACCCGCGCACGAGGGCGGCGAGGCGGCGGCCCAGCGCGGCGACACTCGCGGCTTCGCGGTCCCGCTCGACCCGTGCGACCGCGGCCGCATCGGACGCAGACAAGGCCGCCAAGGACTGGACGAGCAACCAGGACAGCCGCCTTGGCGAGGGCAACGGAGGTGGGCTGCCACTGGGTGCGGGCGTGGTGGTGACGAACTTGGCTCGCCACTTATGCGGCATGGAGGGAGCCGGCGCCGTCCGGTGCTGCGCGAGCCAGCGGTGGACCTGCTTGGCCGTGCCCGGGAAGCCGCCGGCCCGCAGCCCGCGCTACAGCAGCGTTGCATTCTCGCACCCCTCAGCGAGCCGCGCCTGCAGATGGGCGAGATAAGGGTCCAGGATGCTGGGCCTGAGCGGTCGCCGCTCGGGCACGGGGAAGCTCTCGGCGTAGGCGTATTTGCGCACCGTCCCGACCGCAAGGTCCATCGCCCGGGCGAGCGCTTGCAGCTTCTCACCCGCGGCGTGACGCCGCCTGACCGCGTCGTAGATGCGCGCGGCCGTCTCGGCCCGGGTACGCGTGAAGGGCTGGATCCGCCGCCCGGGCGGCATCGGGTCGGCAAGCGCGCCGGGTCCGGACGGTGTGCACCGCAGCCGCGCGTGCGCCCCGGCCAGCCATCGCTCGAGCGCTTCGCGCATGTTGACGAGCACGTGCCGCCGGTCTGCGACCTGCGCGGCCTCGGGCGCGCCCAGGCCGATGCCGCGGGCGTATTCCGTCGAGCGGTCGCGGGCGGAGCCGGTCAAGGTTCCACTGGCACAGCCAGTGGAATGCCGCCCGGGAAGCCGAGCTCACGGACCTCGCGCCAAAGCCGCCGGTCGGTCAGGTCGGGGAAGCGCTCGACCCGCTCGCGCAGATAGGCCGCGAACGGCCTGATCACTGAGGGAGCCGGAGCGCGCGGCTTGTAGGCCGGCGGCTCCAGCCCGCGGGCGATGTATTTGCGGACGGTCTTGCGGTCGTGGCCGGTGCGGCGGGCAATGGCCGAGACGCCCAGGCCCTGTCGGGCGAGGTCCAGGATCATGATAAGCTCCCCAAGGTTGACCACCGACGATCCCCACGATGCCAAGCGGCATCATCGGGCGGCGGCGCCCGCCTCCCTCTCGGAGGCGGGTTCTCACGCCGGCTGGGGAATCTTCAATCGGCGCTTCTGGGGAGCATCCATCCAGTAGCTTCTGGGGAGCATCCATCCAGTAGCTATAGAGACACGCTGTTCCCGGCGGCCGCCGGCGTCGAACGCCGCTGGGAGACGCGGGCGGCGCGCCGCTCGCCCGGCTACACCACCCGCCTGGGCGAGCTGCCTGTCATCGCCGCCTGCATTCTCCCCAAATCGGGCTCCCCAAATCGGGCGACTGAAAATTCGCCAGTTTGACGAGGCGGCTCAGGGCCTGCGTGAACCGCGGCGCTGCCTAGCCTTGGCCTGGTGCTTGGTTGCCTGATCCTGTTCCGAGCTGGCCGCAAACGCACCCCATAGAATCCAACTGCTCGAAACCAGGGCCCGGCTCGTGCTTGGGAACCATGTGAGACCGCTCCGGCTTGGTTCGGCCGGTCGGCTTTTCGGGGATCGTCGGGACGGGTGGTTTGCGGGGCATGTCCCCAAGTGAAGTGCCGGTCCTGGTGCCGATGCAAGCGGAATGCTGTTCCGATGGCGAAAACTGGCTGAAGCCGGCGAGCTTGAGCCTTGCGCTCATGCCATCTCTTCGGCCATGGCGTCGATAGTGTCTGGCTGTTCGCCGTTATCCGCCTCCGGATTGGCGCGCGCTCGATCCCACTGCTGCTGGGCGCTCTGGAGCAGGCAAGCCTTGGCTTCCTCGAAGCTCATGCAGAGGTCTTCGCAGGTGGTGTCCCATACCCGCCCATCGGGCATCGCCACGAATATGGCGGTGCTGCTGCTGAACGGGGTGGGCGCGACGATGGGGTCGGGGTAGTGCCCTCCCCCTGAGCCGCCAGCCGACGACCCAGACGCGGTCAACCAGCATATCCTCTTCCGTCGGGCGGCCGTTGTCGTCGCTGGTCCTGACGGTTACTGCGGAGGCCGCAAGGGCCGGAGTGGCTGGGATGATAAGGGCAAGCACTTCGTCTGGATCGAGAAATTGATCGGAGACTACTGCCAAGACGCACTGTTGAGCGTCCTTGAACAGCAGTTTGCCGCCCCCGGCTTCAACCGTCACGATATGGTCGAGGTTCACCCATCCGTCGTCTGTCTTGATCATCCGTGCCATTCCGGTCCCGCTTTGATCGCACCGGCAATTCGCCGTCAAGCGAATTGGCCGCTACGACTGCTGAGGCCCATAGTTAACCCGAACTACGGATAGGAGTTGAGGGGATTCCCAAAGGATCAAGGATTTGACAGCACGTCGAATGGCGGCTGTGGCAACCCGCGGCGGAAAGGCCAACAATGTGATCGATGTCTTGTCCGATTCCGCAAAGTTGCACATGGGTGCAGTTGCACCCCCTCTCTGAGACAGAGTTTGGTTGGATCGCGCACGTCCAATGGAGGTTTTACGACGCGGGTAGCCCGATCCCCAGCTGCCGAACGGCCGTTATGGAAAGAGCCGCGAAAGTAATTACAATCTGTTCAAATGGCGGCTGCACGTTACCCCATAGCTTGGCCTGGCCCCGGCAGCCGAATACCTGGCGCACAGACATTCGGGACAGAAGAAGCGGTGTCAATCAGTCGTTCGGTGTGATGACCGCGCGTCCAGCAATCTTGCCATCGTGCAGAAGGCGGCGTGTTGCATGGACCCGGAGTTCAGGCGCACTCGCCCCAACCCCATCCGGGATCAGGCGATGCGCACAGAGATCGGGCGTCCCAGCTCCAGCATGCGGTTGAGCGCGTGGACGCCGACGTCCACCTCGGTCGCCCGGCGCTCGTCCCTGCGCGAGCGCACCCTCCGCCGACATTCCACGTGCTGCGCACGCGGAACCTTGGTCGGCTCCGCCCGTCCCCGATCACCTGTTTCCAGCGCGCGATGGCCGCCTCGGCGCGGGCGCGCGCGTTGTGGCCCGATCGCTTCTGCCACCCTCCGCAGCCATTCCACGCGCTGTCGCGCGCGGAACCTTCGGCTGCTCCGCCCATGCGGCCGTGCTCGGCGATGCACTGGAGATGGCGGTCGCGCTGCGTCGGCGCGCTCTCGGCCGTCGCGCTCGGCACCGCCGTGGACCGCGGTGGCACGACCACAGCCGCGTCCGGGTGGCGCTGGGCAACCTCATCGTAGGTGCTGCCTTGGTCGTACGCACCGTCGGCGGTGAACGCGGCCACCGCGCCCGCGACCTGGTCGAGCAAGGGGCCGACCTGGGAAGCGTCGTCCACCTCGCGGTCGGTGAGGGCCGCGGCGACGATCTGGCCCGTCTCGGCATCGAGGCCGATGTGCAGCTTCCGCCACGACCGCCGTGCGTGGGTGCCGTGCTTCTCGATCAGCCACTCGCCCGCGCCGCACAGCTTGAGCCCGGTGCTGTCCACCAGCAGGTGCATCGGCTCACCGTTGCCAGCAGCGCCGGCGCCGCTCGGCCGTGTCGGCCGCGGCACCTCCAGCGTCGCCGCGCGCCGGCTCAAGGTGGAGTGGTCCGGGACGCGCAGCGCGAGGCCGAGCAGGCCGATGACGGAGCCGATCAGGCCCTCGGCCTGACGCAGAGCCAAGCGGAACACGGCACGCAGGGTGAGCGCCGTCAGGATCGCCAGGGGCGAGTAGCAGGGCTGGCCGCCAGCCGTGGTGCGCGGCTCAGCCCGCCAGCCCGCGATCGCCTCGGCCGTGAACCAGACGGTGAGGCTGCCGCGCCGGCGCAGGCTGGCGTCGTAGTCGCGCCAGTTGACGACCTTGCGCTTCTGCCTGGGGATATGATGGCGGCGGTCGTGGTTCAGCTTGAAGGGCAAGGTGGGCATCCAGGGTCAGATCAGAGGAAGGTCTCCTACGCTAGACCGGCTCCACGCGCCACTGGGCGGGTCCATGCAACATCTGTGCGTGCGCGAGAAGGTCCGCTTTGGGCCGAGCGCGACGGTAAGCCAATGTCCGGCCCGGCCCGCCGGAGATGGTGGAAACCGGACCTTCAGTGACTGGAACCGTCACCCTCGACCCTGATAAGCGCGGGTGGATCTGCATGGCGTGCGAGGCGTTACCCCTCCGCGTTCGACAAGATCGCGACGGTGGTGTCGGCGCGGTGGTCGAGAGCAAATGCTTGAAGAGGAAGAGGACATGAACGCAACCATCATCGAGGAGAAGGGCACTCACCTGCTGATCGCGCGCGGGGACCGTTTCGCCATCGTCGAAAGGCGGAACAACCGCCTGTACAACTGCCACGGCGGCAAGCGCGACGGGATTGCCGCGGACGATCTCTCCGCGATCGCGGAGGTCGTGGACGAGACCGACTGGGTGGACGAGGCGGCCGCCCGGCGGGCATTCAACGAGATCGGGTCCCGAGGCACGGACCTCGCGGAACGCATGTGGTGAGCCGAGCCATCGTGCCACGGAGCGATCTCCTCCTGCCACTGCCGCGATCTCGCTTCCGGTCAACCTGTCAAAAGGCAAACCGCGCCCGTTGGAGGCCGTTGAGCCTCAGTCTTTTCGCTTCAACATCAGGAGCACACCCGTATGACGCGCGTACTTATGGCCATCGCCTGTCTCGCCGCGCTTGTCGGCGCCGCACAGGCTGCGCCCGTGCCAGGCGAGCCGCCCACGGCACCAGGAACTGTGCCCGGGGCGCCGCCTGGCCCCTCGGTCACGCCGGTGCCGCCGGAAGTGATCGCTCCCGACCGGTCGCGTGGCAGGAATGCCAACCAGCCCCTCGGCTCGAGCTTGGCACAGACCAATGGGACGTTACGCCCACCCGCCGTGGATCCGGGGATGCAGAAGACCCCGACCGAGCGGGGCACGATGCCCGTCATTCCACCCCCCGGCACGCCGGGCGGAGCACCCGGCGCTGTCGCCAAATAACGTGCCGGGCAAGGGGGTGATTCACAAAAAGGCCTGACGGAGGGAAAAGGGAGACAATGCTTCTGGCAATCCCATAACGCTACAATGCAGGATGCCTAGCCCAGCGGCTAACTTGGAATCGGAAGCTGAGTGGAAAGTGGAGTAGACACACAGTGTCATCTTGGCTGCAAGCGATGACGAGTTGGAGCGGGCAATGCCTGGACCTGAGCACTCCGGAGAACTTCAGAGCCTGAAAACGCAGGTTGAGGAGTTGCGCAACCAACTCGGGAGAGTCGAGGCCCGGGCGGAAACCGCGGAACAAGAAGCCCACAGGGCATGCGAAGAGGTGCTGCGGCTTCGCGACCAGGTGGTCGCCGCCGAGCGGGACCAGCAGGATCTGAAGACGGCGCGGGCCCGGCTGGCGCGAACCAAGCGGCGTGGCCTGGTGGCCCGCATTCTGAACCGGTAGCAGCACGGCGTCCGGTCATAGGCCTCTACAGCGTCAGGGTTGCGTCTTCCCAAGCGCCACGAACAAAATTGACGACTTCAAACGCTCCCGCGTCTGCCCAGAGAAGCCGCAGCACGTTCGCGCCGTCATGCCAAACATCCAGCCCATACGGCAGGTCCGGCCGCGTGTGCTGACGCGCGAGGGCGTGGCGGTACCCAGGGGAGGCGGCCTCTGTCGGCACTAGCGCGTTGAACGGTGTCCAGTGCACAAAACGCCAAGGCCTCTGCTCGAGCACGAGGAGCCGGAGCGAACCGTCCTTGCGGTCGAGATCCTCAAGGATTTCCTGCCTGCGCACGATCGGGAGTATGTGGTCGCGAAGGGCCAGAGCCTTGGCATCACCGTGCTTCGAAACTTTCAAGGTCAACTTTGCCCCCGGCCTGTCGGCGCAAGGTAGAGATGTCACCCGGCGCACTGTGTTGCATGGGTCGGGGCAGCGGGCGCACCGGCCCCTACCCCGTTCCGGGGTCAGGCGATGCGGACGTAGTTCGGGCGTCCCAAATCCAACATGCGGTTGAGCGCGTGGACGCCGACGTTGACCTCGGTCGCGCGACGCCGGTCGGTGCGCGAGTGCAGGCCGTCCCCGATCACGCGTTTGTACCGAGAGATGGCTGCCTCGGCCCGGGCGCGGGCGTTGTACCCCGACGCTTTTTGCCACCCTCCGCAGCCATTCCACGCGCTGCGCGCGCGGAACCTTCGGCTGCTCCGCCCATGCGGCCCTGCTCGGCGATGAGCCGGAGGTGGCGGTCCCGCCGCGTGGGCGCGGTCTCGGCCGTGGTGCCGGGCACCGCCGTCGAGCGCGGGGGCACGACGACCTCCGCGTCCGGATGGCGCGCGGCCACGTCGGCGTAAACGCTTTCTTGGTCGTAGGCGCCGTCCGCCGTGATGGCGGCGACCGGCTCCGCGACTTGGTCAAGCAAGGGGCCGATCTGGGCGGCGTCGTCCTCGTCGCGGTCGGTCAGCGTGGCGGCCACGATCCGCCCCGTGTCGGCGTCCACGCCCAGGTGCATCTTGCGCCAGGACCGGCGCCGCTTCGCGCCGTGCTTCTCGGCCAGCCACTCGCCCGCGCCGATCAGCTTCAGCCCCGTGCTGTCCACCAGCAGGTGCAAGGGCTCGGCGCCCCCATCCGCACCGTCGCCGGCGTCGGCACCGTCGCCCGCACCGGCGCCGCGCGGCTTCGGCCGCGGCACCTCCAGCGTCTCGGCTCGGCGGCACAAGGTGGAGTGGTCGGGCACGGCAAGCTCGAGCCCGAGCAGGCCGATGACCGAGCCGATCAGCCCTTCGGTCTGCCGGTAGGCGAGGCGGAACACGGCCTTGAGCGTCAGCGCCGTCAGGATCGCCAGGTCGGAATACTCGGGCTGTCCGCCCCGGCCCGTGCGCGGCGACGCCTCCCACGCCTCGATCGCCTCGTCGGAGAACCACACCGTCAAGCTGCCGCGCCGGCGCAGGCTCTCGTCGTATTCCCGCCAGTTCGTGACCCTGCGCTTCTGCTCAGGGATGTGATGGCAGCGGGCCTGGTTCAGCTTGAACGGCAAGGGGGCACCGGGGGTCAGACAAAGGGCCGTTCTGCTATCTCGATCGGACGCTGGGCGCCACCCGCCGGATCCCTGCAACAACGTGGCATGCGCCATACCCCTCACCGGGTCTCTTCGCCTTCGCGAGCCGGCGGGCCGTACGGCGGCAGCCGGGGCGGAGCCCGCCTCCCGAGCGGGCGCACAATCCCCAAGCTGCTCAGAGAGTTACACACCAACTTACCTTAACTCAGGCTTAGAGTAAAATAACCCTTTTATTTCTGGCTCCTGCCAGGCGCGCCCGGTCTGGGCCTGTCCGGGGCGGGCTGTGGGGCGGCGCGCGCGGCGCACGTTCCCGAGATTTAAGGCCGAAAACACCGCGTCCGCGCTTAGGGAAGGCGAAGGGGGGCCGGCGCCCCCGCCCGCGCGAGGCCCGCCCCTCCGCCCCTTGAACCGCCCCCAACCGGCCGGCCGCCGGCGCCGTTCCGGGCATTGGAACCGCCCTCAAATTGGTGTTTCAAGGCAGCCACTACGATTGTAAAGTCGCCCCAAGGCAGCCGAGGTCGGACGCCCTGTGGGACGGATGGTTGGCTACGCGCGGGTGAGCACCGAGGATCAGCGCACCGGGCGGCAGGTGGACGAGCTGGGGGCCGCGGGCTGCGCCGAGGTGGTGGAGGAGCGCGCCTCCGGCGCCGACCGCCAGCGCCCGGCGCTGGCCGCCCTGCTCCGGCGCGGCCTCGCCCGGGGCGACACGCTCGTCGTGGTCAAGCTCGACCGCCTGGCCCGCTCCCTCGAGCACCTGCTGGAGGTGGTGCGCACCCTCGAGGCGCGCGGGGCGTTCCTGCGCGTCCTCGGTGACCCGATTGACACCGCCACGCCGCAGGGCCGGTTCATGCTGCAGATGCTGGGCGCGGTGGCCGAGTTCGAGCGCGCCCTGATCCGCGAGCGGGTGAGGAGCGGCCTGGCCCGGGCCGCCCGGGAGGGGCGGCGGGGCGGCAACCCCGCCCTGCGCGCGCGCGACCCGGACGCGCTGCGCCGCCTGCGGCACGCCCGGGAGGACGCCCACCGCGCCCGCGCGCTGGCCGGGGCGGACGCCTGGCTGCCCGTGGTGGTCCGCCTCCGCGCGGAGGAGGGCCGCACCTGGGACGAGGTGGTCCGGGCGGTGAACGCCCGCGCGGCCCAGGGCGGGGCCGCGGCGGGGGAGGGGCGCTGGACCAAGGCGCGGCTGGTGCGCGCGGTTCGCGCCCTGGCCCGCGACGGGCTGGTGCCGGGCGGCGCCGCGCTGGAGGGGCGTGGGCGGCGGCGCACGGTGGCCGACCGCGAGCGCGAGGGCGTGCTCCGGGCCGTGGCGGCCATCGTGGGCGAGAGCCCGAACGCGACCCTGCGCGAGATCGGCGACCGCCTCGCCGCCCTGCGCTGCCACCCGCCGCGGGGCGGCACGCACTGGTCCACCTCCACCGTCGCCCACCTGCTCCAGGCGGCGCGCCGCGCCGGGCTGGTCGAGAGGGGGCGGGTGTCGCCAAGTCCTGCCTGAACCGATGCGGTTCGCCGACCCAACGGCCGGCTAGCCGGCAGGGTGGACGACGGGTGGGGCTCGGACACCGCGCGCCCGGCCCATCGGGGCCGCCACGTCCGGTGGCGGGCCGCCGGCGCCGCGAGCACGGCGGCGGTGCCGTACTGATTAATCCCGTTTACTCAAGCCATGACCTACGCGATCTCTGCGGCGCTGTTGGCAGCGTGTACGCTATCGCATCCAATACCGCGCGGCTGCGCCCGACGCTGTAGCGGCACACACTGCGGCATGTTCTCGCGGGCCCCGGAAGCAAGAACCTCGCAAGTGGGAGGGATCGAGCGATGAGGACTGGAAGTCTGTTGTTCCCGGTTGTCACGATCATTGGTGTTGCCCTGGTTGTCGGTCTCGCTCCGATGCCGCTTAGCGCGCAGCAGAAAACCGACCCGGCGGTCCGCGTCGGCGACAATGACCTCGGTGGTGTGGTCAGGACCGCGACCGGGCCGGAGGCGGGCGTCTGGGTGATTGCCGAAACCACCGGGCTGCCAACGCCGCTCGCCAAGATCGTCGTCACCGACGACCAAGGACGCTACGTCGTTCCGGACCTGCCCCAGGCGAACTACGATGTCTGGGTGCGCGGCTACGGGCTCATCGACTCGCCGAGGGTCGTGGCGAAACCGGGGAAGATCGTCAATCTGACCGCCGTGCCGGCGCCGAACGCGGCGGCGGCGGCGCAGTACTATCCGGCGGTCTACTGGTATTCAATGCTCACCATTCCGGATCAGAGCCAGTTTTCCGGCCCGAAGCACGACGAGAGCATGCCGCAGCGTGTTGCATGGACCCCCGACTGAGCCCCATGGAATTGAGAAGCGAATTCAGTCAGTTACTTTGGATGTAGATACGACCTAGATGATAAGAGTTCGCAATTAGCACCAATACGGTTCACTTTAGTTGTTTGTGCCGCAGGGAGAACCAAGGCGAATGCTGCATTTTCAATTGGTTGGTATTCGGCCGATAGCCTAAGTGAACAGGATTTTGCCTTAAGTGAACCGTATTGCAATTAGCACCCGAAAACTGATTGGACCGCAACGATTCGTGCCAATTTAGGCCCAAGTCTCGTCTTTGGTCTGCGCTAACTCATTGGAATTGCCCAAAGCGATCCATGCAACACGCTGCCCCTTGCTCGACCAGGTCGCGGGCGCGGTGGCCGCGTTCACCGCCGACGGTGCGTACGACCAGGAAAGCGTTTACGCTGGTGTCGCCCAGCGCCATCCTGACGCGGCCGTCGTTGTGCCGCCACGTTCCACGGCGGTGCCGAGCGAGACGGCTGAGAGCGCGCCGACGCAGCGCGACCGCCACCTCCAGTGCATCGCCGAGCACGGCCGCATGGGGTGGCAGACGCGATCGGGCTACAACGCGCGCGCCCGCGCCGAGGCGGCGGTCGCGCGCTGGAAACAGGTGATCGGGGACGGGCGGAGCCGACCAAGATCCTATGGGGGTAGGCAGCGGCCGGTTTTAGGCTGAGGTCGTTGCCACCTTACCTTGGAGACGCTCAATGCCGTCCATTGAACATCTGCCTCGGGCCGCCGCCCGTTCCGATGATGCCACGCCGATCGACATGGATGCCACGCTGTTCGTGGTGCTGGAACTCAGCCTGTCGAGCTGGGTCGTCGTGGCCAGCGCGCCTGGCGAGGGCAAAGCAAGCAGGCACGGTGTTGCGGCCTGCGATGGTCCGGGCCTGCTTGCGTTGCTGAGACGTTTGCAGGAGCGCGCCGAGCAGCGGCGGCGTCGGCCGATTACGATCGTTGTGATGCAGGAGGCCGGCCGCGACGGGTTCTGGGTTCATCGCCTGCTGGAAGCGCACGGGAGGCAGAGCCACGTGGTCGATCCGTCCTCGATCGCGGTGAACCGACGTAGCCGCCGGGCCAAGACGGACCGGATCGACGCCGAGGCGATGCTGCGCACGCTGATGGCGTGGGCGCGCGGCGAGCGGCAGGTCTGCTCGATGGTGCGGCCACCGACGCGCACGGCGGAGGACGCGCGCCGGCTCGGCCGCGAGCGCGAGGCGTTGCTGGCCGAGCGCATCCGACACGCGAACCGGATCAAGGGGCTGCTCGCCACGCAAGGCGTGTTCGGCTTCGAGCCGACCTTGCGGGAGCGGCGGGCGCGGTTGGCGCAGGTGCGCACGCCGGAGGGTGCGTCCTTGCCGCCCCAGCTTGCGGCCGAGATTCTGCGCCAGGTGGACCGGCTCGAACTCGTCATGCAGCAACTTGCTGCGGTTGAGGCCGAGCGTGACGCCGCCTTTGCGGCCGAGCGTGCCGGTGATCCGGCCCTGGGCGTCGCAGCCACGGAGGCATCTGGAAAGGAGAGCACACCAACCGCGACGGTGCCCTGCAACGAGGGGCCCGGCGCGCGATTGCTGCGGCTGAAAGGGGTCGGCCCCGAGACCGCCTCGGTGCTGGCTGGGGAGGCGTTCTTTCGCGACTTCCACAATCGCCGGGAGGTCGCGTCATACGCCGGGCTGGCTCCCAGTCCGTGGCAGAGCGGCGGCGTCGACCATGAGCAAGGCATCTCGAAGGCCGGCAACGCGCGCGTGCGCAAGACGATGGGGCAATTGGCGTGGCTGTGGCTGCGCAACCAGCCGGACAGTGCCCTGAGCACCTGGTATCGCGACCGGGTCCGTGATGGCCGCGGCCGCATCAAGCGCATCGCCATCACGGCGCTCGCACGCAAGCTGCTCGTCGCGCTTTGGAGGTTCGTCACCCAGGGTCTGGTTCCGACAGGCGCCGTGCTGAAGCCAGCCAAGGCGGGCTGACGCAGACATCGAACCCACACGACCCAATCCGCAGGCCGATGCACGACGTAGGTCTGCCGGATCCGGGGTGAATGGTGACCGACCGGAACCTGGGCTGAAACAGGCCGCGCTCCCAAGAAGGGTCCCATTCCTCCGAGCCCTGGCCCCAAGCATGAGGGATTGTGGTCCGGACCGTTCGAGGTCCGACCGGATACGAGGTGATGCGGACAGAGCTGCCGCGTAAGGATGACGGGCTCGAACCACGGTTCCGATTACGCCAGGAGATTGCAATCACCACTTGACAAAAGAACCCCCATACGAGGTTCCGCGTGCGCAGCACGTGGAATGTCGGCGGAGGGTGCGCTCGCACAAGGACGAGCGCCGGGCGACCGAGGTGGAGGTCGCCGTCCACGCGCTCAATCGTATGCTGGAGCTGGGACGCCCGATCTCTGTGCGCATCGCCTGAACCCGAACGGGGCTGGGGCGAGTACGCCTGCACTCCAAGTCCGTGCAACACGCCGACGCCCGATCTCTGTGCGCATCGCCTGATCCCGGATGGGGTTGGGGCGAGTACGCCTGCACTCCAAGTCCGTGCAACACGCCGACGCCCGATCTCTGTGCGCATCGCCTGATCCCGGATGGGGTTGGGGCGAGTGCGCCTGAACTCCGGGTCCATGCAACACGCCGGTTGGGGCGGGTGCGCCCGCACTTCGGGTCCGTGCAACACGCCTACCCGCCCCTGCGTTACCCTGACCCGGCGTGACTCGCACCGCAAGCTGCCTTAGCCTCGGCTCATGTCCTCGCAACGAATTCGGCGAGCACGGGGCATGGCCGCATTGTGAGGGGCCGTCAGCGCTGCCCACCCACAAACGAACGGGAGGAAGTCATGGCAGAGAGCGTCTACAAAGTCATCGAACTCGTGGGAACCAGCACCAACTCTTGGGAAAAGGCCGCCGCCGCCGCAGTCGAGCGGGCCAGCGAATCCTTGCGTGACCTGCGCGTGGCCGAGGTAACCGAGCAAGACATTCAGCTCAAGGACGGCAAGGTCGAACTGTATCGCGTCAAGGTGAAGGTCTCGTTCAAATACGAGGATAGCGCCGGCTAAAGCGGGAAAGGAAGCAAGATGGCCCCGCCGCACGCACCCGACACGGACAGTGCAGCGGGGCCAAGTGAACCTTGGGAGGAAAGTCAAGACAGCATAGGCGGACGCGGCTGCGCCGCGTCCGGTTATCCCGCAACGCGTGGCTTTCGCCTCGCGCCACAAGGGGGCTCATTGCCGCCCCCTTTACGCGGGCTGCGCCCGCTATCCCCGCTAGGATATTTGCAAAGGGTAATTTGCTGATGCGCGAATAAAACCGGCTGGTAGAATCACCGGGTGGAACAGGCAGGGATACCGATGGCCGCACAAGTAATGGAAGCCGCACCGTGCAGAACGGCGCGGCTTCTTCCGCCTCCGCCGCGATGATGGACAACGGGGGCGGAATGTTGTAGCAATATTGAGACGATGGCTTCCGCTAACTCAGGCGCTCCTATGACCGTGACTATCGACCTTCGCCCCGAAATCGAGGCTGGCCTGGCCGTCCTTGCCGCTGAGCAGGGCGTGTCCCTGGCGCAATACGTGCGCCGCCTGCTGGAGGAGCAAGTCCCTGGTCACGGCCAGGCGGCTCTCTCGCCTGCCCAACGCGCGAGCGCATGGCGGGAATCGGTCAAGGGCCTGCCGCGCACTCCGCCGCTTTCAGACGAAGCTATCAGCCGCGAACGCATCTATGACGCGCGGGGATGAGCGTCCTCGTTGATACCAATGTCCTGCTGCGCCGGACGCAGCCTGATCATCCCAATCACGCCGTCGCCGTCGAAAGCGTCGCCCGCCTGCTGACCACCGGCGAGCCGGTGTATTTCACGCTTCAGAACATTGCCGAGTTCTGGAACGTCGCCACCCGGCCCCTGGCCAACAACGGATTGGGCTTCTCTGTCGCCCTCACGCTCAGCGAAGTCGGCAACATCGAGCGGGCGTTGACCCTGCTGCCCGAATCCCCGGCTACATACGGCGAATGGAAGCGCCTGGTGGCCCAGCATGGCGTCCTGGGCAGCAAGGTGCATGACGCCAGGTTGGTTGCCGCCATGAATGTGCATAGGGTGCGGAAGATCCTCACCTTCAACACCGGTGACTTCATCCGCTACGAAATCGAGGCGTTGCATCCGGCGGCCCTGCTGTCCTGAACCGAAACCCATTTTAAAGCCCATACAGGCTCCTCAAGGGGCGTGCCGGTAGGGATTGGGTGCGCACTCGTTAATTTTTGTCCGGTTGCGAGACCTCCTTGGCGGCTTGAGCGATGAGGCGCGCCTTGGTGGTGTCGCATGGACCTGCATGACCATGGGGCTTGGCGTTGGCGAGTTTGGGTTTGGCGTTGAGGCGTTCGGCGACGACCTGATCGGGAGTCTTGCCATCAAGCACGCGCTGACGCCGGGCATTGTAGGCGGCGTTGAAGCCGCGCAGGAGCTGTTCGAGCGTAAGCGGGCTTCTATGGCCCTTCGTCGCAACTGCTCAACCCACCCCGCTTCGCGCAATGCGTTGATATAGAATGATTTTCAGCAGTCTCAGAAAACGGGATAAATTTGGGCAGTTGAAGTAAAATCCGCGGCGATACCAGATACTTATTTATATCGTAATATCGCAGCCTTGGCCGTTACATGCGTCGGATTCGATACTGCCGTTACGCCCAAAATCGCCTCGCCCAGAAAGCGTTGTTTATCAATGATTTGCGGAGGGAGGGGTGGGTTGAGCAGTTACCCTTCGTCAGGTGGCTTGACGATCAGGTATTTTCACTGGAGCCCAGTGCCAGCTCATGAGCTCGTCGATGCGTGGAAGGCGATGCTCAATGGCCTTGCGATTGACCCGTCACTCCTCGGTTTCGTCCTCGGGCGGGTATTGCGGTGGGGCTTTACCCACCGCCTTGAGCACCTTTGGATACCGCGCTCTCGGAACCTTCTCCTCCAGCCCGATCACCTCGACCTGGAAGCGCCAGTCATCGCCGTAGTCGAAGAGGAACTGCATTCCGGTGAACCGCGCCGGGTTTGCCGGAGGCTCTAAACCTTGAGAGGTTGGACCCATGGAGAAGTCAAAGTCGGCGAACCGGTATTCGGCTGAGGTGCGTTCGCGTGCGGTCCGGATGGTGTTGGAGCATGGGGCGGATCACGCCTCGCAGTGGGCGGCGATCGGCTCGATTGCGGGCAAGATTGGCTGCACGCCAGAGACACTGCGTGGCTGGGTGCGGCAGGCGGAGCGCGACCAGGGTCTGCGGGCTGGACCGAGCAGTGAGGAACGGGAGCGCATCAAGGCCTTGGAACGCGAGGTGCGCGAACTCCGCCAGGCCAATGAGATCCTGCGCAAGGCGTCGGCGTATTTTGCGATGGCGGAGCTCGACCGCCGGCCCAAGCCATGATCGCGTTCATCGACGATCATCGCGTTGTCCACGGGGTCGAGCCGATCTGCCGGGTTCTGCCGATCGCCCCGAGCACCTACCATGCGCATGCGGCAAAACGCGCCGATCCGAGCAAGCTGTCCGCCCGGGCAAGCCGCGATGTGGCCTTGCGGGCTGACATCAGGCGCGTTTGGGAGGCGAACTTCCAAGTCTACGGGGTTCGCAAGGTCTGGCGGCAGCTTCAGCGCGAGGCCATCGCGGCACCGCGCTGCCAGGTGGCGCGGCTGATGAAGCGAATGGGCTTGGCGGGGGCGGTGCGCGGCAAGGCGGTGAAGACGACGCACAGCGACAAATCGGTGCCGTGCCCCCTCGACCGGGTGAATCGGCAATTCCGGGCGCCGGCGCCCAATGCCTTGTGGGTGTCGGACTTTACCTAGTCGGTCTTGAACAACTCCCAATGCATTGATCTGGTTCAGCAATCCGCCGAATTGGACGCTGTGGAATTGCACGGTTTGGTTGGCCTCGGCGGCAAACCCTGCGATTCTCGCGACCATGAAGCACCGTCCCCGCCCAGCCGAACAGGATGACCTGCGGCGGCCGCGCCTGGTCGACATGATCGATGGGCAGCACGAGTTGGTCCGGCTGGCGGCGCTGATCGACTGGTCCTGGTTCGAGGAACACTGGGCGGGCTTCTTCCCCTCCCCGGAGGGGCGGCCCGCCCTCCACCCTCGTCTGGTCGCAGGCCTGATGTACCCTGCAGCACGCCCACGGCCTCTCCGACGAGGCCGTCCTCGCCCGTTGGGTGGAGAACCCGTACTACCAGCACTTCACCGGCGAGGTGTTCTTCCAGCACCGGCTGCCCCTTCACCCCTCCTCGCTCAGCCGCTGGCGCGGCCGGATCGGCGAAGAGGGCGTGGAGTGGCTGCTGACCAAGACGGTCGAGGCAGGCCGGGCCTCGGGGGCCGTGAAGCCGCGCAGCCTCTCCGAAATCGTGGTGGACACCACCGTCATGGAAAAAGCCATCGCTCACCCGACCGACAGCCGGCTCTACGAGACGGCCCGTCGCTCCTTGGTGACGCTGGCGCAGAAGGTCGGGATCCGGCTGCGGCAAAACTACAACCGCAAGGCCCCGCGTCTGGCCGCCCAGGCCGGGCGTCACGCCCATGCCCGGCAGTTCCGGCGCATGCGCAAGGCGCTGCGCACGCTGAAGGGCTACACGGGACGCGTCCTGCGCGACACCGGCCGCAAGCTCGGCACTGTCCCCCAGGGGCAACTCCGGAGGCGGATCGAGGCGCGCATGGCACTCGTCACCCGCCTGCTGCGGCAGACACCCAAGAGCCGGAACAAGATCTACGCCCTGCACGAGCCGGAGGTCGACTGCATCGCCAAGGGCAAGGCGCGGGTGCGCTACGAGTTTGGCACCAAGGTCAGCGTCGCCACCACCCTCGCCGAGGGCTTCGTCGTCGGTATGCGCTCCATGCCCGGCAACCCCTATGACGGGCACACGCTCGGCGAGGCCCTCCAGCAGGTCGAGACCCTGACGGCTTGCCGCCCCAGCCTCGCCGTGGTCGACCGCGGCTACCGCGGCCACGGCGTGCAGGGCACCAGGGTGCTCATCAGCGGCTCACGGCGCGGCATCACGCCGAGGCTGGCCAGGCTCCTCAAGCGCCGCAGTGCGATTGAGCCCGAGATCGGCCACATGAAGACCGATGGCCGCCTCGCCCGCTGCGGCCTCAAGGGCCTGCTCGGCGACGCCATCTTCGCCGTCCTCTGCGGCTGCGGGCACAACATCCGCAAGATCCTCGCCCACCTCCGGGCGCTTTTGACGGCTCTCCTCGCCAGCCTGCTCCAGCTTCACCCGCGCGCAGACGCCACCTGGTTACCTGCCAGCCAGCCTGAACGAGTTATTCAAGACCGACTACCTACGTCGCCACTTGGCAGGGCTTCGTCTATGTCGCCTTCGTCATCGATGCCTTTGCCCGGCGCATTGTCGGCTGGCGAGTATCGCGGTCAGCGCGAGCGGACTTTGTGTTGGATGCGCTCGAGCAGGCGTTGTGTGACCGCCGCCCAGTCTGGCAGAGCGGCTTGGTGCATCACAGCGATCGCGGCGTGCAACCCGGGTTCAAGGGGTCGTCGCAACGGCGGATGCTGGCGTCCAACGGCACCCGTGCCCTCTGCCCGGCTGCGCGCTGCGGTCAAGCCCCGGAGCCGCGCAGCGGTGCGCCGCAGGCGCGGGGCTTGAGGGCAGCGCGCCTGGCCGCGCCAAACTGGCGAGGGCCGTCATCGCACGTTGATCTGACACTGTCCGAAGGATCGGATGCCGATTTTCACACCTGAGCCGATCGTAGCGCCTCGTCAAAGGCCTCGGCGGGTGTTCTCCAGCCAAGGGTCTTGCGCGGCCGGGCGTTGAGTGTCGCGGCCGCGGCCGCGAGGTCCTCCGCGCTGTGCGCGCCCAGGTCGGTGCCCTTTGGGAGGTCCTGCACACCCGTGTCGATCCGCAGCTGTGCGTGCTCACTCATCTCCGCCCCTTGATCCCAGGTCAGCGACCGTCGCAGCTGCTCCGGCAGGGTCGTGATCGTGCGCGCGATGGCGTCGCGCACCGCCTCGGCGCCATGGCCGGCGAGCGCGGGTCCGTTCTTCTCGCGGGCCCTCTCGCCATGGCCCGGCATGCGGGGCAGGTGGAGCAACATCGTGAACCGCGTCGTCCGCTCCACCAGGGTGCCGATCGCCGAGCTGCCCAGCCCCAGGATGAGATCCCCCTCCCAGTGGCCCGGCACCGCCCGGTCGGCCGCCTCCGCCGGGCGTCGGCTGATCATGACCTCGGGGGCGACATGGGACTTCCCCCGTCCGCGGCTGCGCGCCCGCGGCACGCGCAGCGCCCGCCCGGTCCGCAGGCAGGCGGTCAGCTCGCGCCGCAGCGCGCCCCGGCCCTGTACGTAGAGCGCCTGGTAGATGGCCTCGTGGCTGATGCGCATCGTCTCATCGCCAGGGAAGTCGAGCCGCAGCCGCCGGGCGATCTGCTCCGGGCTCCACGCCCTGGCCCACCGCCGGTTCTGCCGGCGCCCGTGCCGGCGGCCCTTCCAGGGCACGACCGGTCCGCGGACCGCGGCCCCGCTCGGGGCGGCCACGACGCCGGCCAGCCGGTCCTGCACATAGCTCCGCAGCGCCGCGTTGGTCGCCAGTTTCGCCGGCTTCGGGCGGCGGGCGGCCCGCTCGGCATGCCACTGCGCGGTGGTGGCCCGATACGCCAGACCGCCGCCGCGCGTGGCCGCGTTGCGCCGCAGCTCCCGCGAGATCGTCGACGCCGCCCGCCCCAGCCGCCGGGCGATCTCGCGCACCCCATGGCCCTGCACCCGCCACAGCGCCATCTCCTCGCGTTCCGCGAACGACAGATACCGTCCAGACAGCGGCTCCGACGATGGCGCAAGTGTCGCTGGTGGCATCCCGCCCGCCTCCCGGAACCAGCGTGCCCCCACCGCCGGCGACACCCCGGCGCCAACCGCCGCGTCCTCGCTCGACAGACCCGCCGCGATCGCCGCCCAGAACCGCCGCCGGTCCTCACGCCGCGCCACCCCTGGCCGGCCGGGCGACCGCAACACGCCTCGCAATGCCCGATCGGAGCGCCGCTTCCGAGTCCTCATCGCAACCCCCTCCGTCAAGGCGTTGCGACAACCATTTGAATCCGCCCAATACGTCTCGATCCGCTACACCGACCGCCTGCTTGAAGCTGGCATCGAACCTTCCGTCGGCAGTGTCGGTGACAGCTACGACAACGCGCTTGCTGAAACCATCAATGGTCTGTTCAAGGTCGAGATAATCCACCGCCGTGGCCCTTGACGCAGTGCCGAGGCGGTCGAATTCGCCACACTCGAATGGGTCGACTGGTTCAACAATCGTCGCCTGCTCGAACCGATCGGAAATATCCCGCCCGCCGAGGCCGAAGCGTGCTACTATGCGCAAACTGACGAGCACGCCATGGCGGCGTGACTCAAACCAAACAACCTCCGGCAAACCCGGTACGGTTCACGGTGCCGATGGCGGGGAACGCCTGAGCCACCGTGGTCCGCTTGACGCTGCGGGCCTCGCTGCTTGTGTTTCGGCGTGCAATTTTGACCTCCTGATGGAGTGCGCCCTGGAGTGCGCCCCTGGGGATGGACAGAATCAAGCTGCTGATTTGACCGTCTGCGGGGCGTGTTGATCCTCGAACTGCGCCGGGCTGAGATAGCCGAGTGCAGAATGGAGTCGTTTGGCGTTGTAGACCTCGTCGATGAACCGCGGAAGATCGGCGGTGACGTCCTCGAACGTCTCGTATGCGGCCAAGTATACGGCCTCGACCTTCAGCGTCTTCATGAAGCTTTCGGCCTTGGCGTTATCATATGGATTGCCGCGTCGGCTCATAGAACCTACCAGACCGTGGGGTGTATAGGGCGCCGAAGCGGTATTTTCGCGTCCGATCTCTGACTTGGGGGTGGACGCGTGGCTTGGATTTCGAGGCTGGTGAAAATCGGGGCTGACGGTGAGAACCAGTGCGCCGACGTCGTGACGATCAACCGGCCCGATGATCTCGGCGATATCGCCAATCTCGGTTTGACCCTGGCCGAAGGGAAGCTGTTGCTGGCGGGTCTCCAACGAGAGATCGTTGCTGCGCAAGCCAGCGGGCATGCCGTTCGGCGGCCCGAGTGCCGAAGCTGTGGCCTGGCTTGTCGAGTGAAGGATTACCGGGAGCATCTGGTTGCAACGCTTTTCGGCCAGGTTACGGTGCGGCTTCCCCGATTTCGCTGTGCTGAATGTGGCGGAAGCGAAGCTGGCCATGGCTGGCCATCGCATTGCCGGTCGGCACCGGAATTGGATCAGATCCGGGCGCATCTTTCTGCCCTGATGACTTACCGGGTGGCCGCTGACGTGCTGGCGCAGATGTTTCCGGTGGGTGCTGGCAACGACGCGGAGACGTTGCGCTGTCGCACCCTGAAAATCGGTGAGGGACTTCGAGATGAGAGCATCGCCAAGCCGGGGACCGCGGCACCGGCGATTGCGGTCACTTTGGATTCAACCTTCATCCGCAGCTGTGAGGAGGGCGAGCGGCATCTGGAGGTGCGGGTTGGCAATGTCGTTGCCGACCCTCGACTGGTTCCACATCGCCATGCGGCTGCAGCACCTGAAGCAGATCACCAGCGGCCTGTCGGCGGATGATCCGGCGCAGGTGGCGGCGAAGGCAGTGATCATCGAGGCGGTCGAACGACTGCACTGGCGGCTCTGGCATGGCAAAGCGAAGGATGCCCAGATCAGCATCGATCGCATTCGTGCGGCGATGCATCATTTCCAGGACGAACAAGGTCAGCGGAAGTCCATCGCGCCGTCGGGAAAGCTGTGGACCGCGTTGCACGTGCTGGATGGCTATCTCACCGGCCAGAGCGACTGGCTGGTCAATTACGCTGAGCGACACCGCGATGGATTGCGGGTCGGCACCGCGATCACCGAAGGAACCGCCAATTTCCTGGTGAACCGCCGGATGAACAAGCACCAACAGATGCGCTGGTCGCGACGGGGTGCCGATCTTCTGCTTCAGAGTAAGCGATGCGCCGAGGCCCTTGGGGTCGGCCGTCACTCCTCGTCTTCGTCCTCGGGCGGGTATTGTGGGGGGGCTTTGCCGGCGGCCCTGAGCAGCCTCGGGTAGCGCGTCTTCGGAGCCCTCTCCCCCAGCCCGATCACCTCGACTTGGAAGCGCCAGTCGTCGCCGTAGTCGAAGAGGAACTGCATCTTGGCGCCCACGGCGGGGAACGCCTGCGCCACTTTGGTCCGCTTGACGCTGCCGGACTCGCTGCCGGCCTCCAGGTCGGCGAAGAGTTCGTAGCGCACGGGCGAGTCGAAGACGTGGTGGCCCAGCTTGCTGAAGAAGCCGAAGGCGTGATCGAGGTCGAAGTCGAAGGCCTGCACGATGGCGGCGGCCAGGTCGTGGAGCGACTTCTCGCTCGGGATCTCGATCTCGCGGTAGACCCTGGGGCGAAGCCGGACGCGGAAGACGTGGGTGCTCGTGCGCGACATGCGGCCGTCCTCCATGAGCCCCGCCCCGCGCGGCCCGACGCTCAGCCGCTCCCCTGGGCGGCCCAGCGCCAGGGCATCAGCTCGTCGATGCGCGCCTGCGGCCAGCCACCGACGAGCCGGGTCAGCAACTCGCAGAGATAGGCCTGCGGGTCGACGCCGTTCAGCTTGCAGGTCTCCACAAGCGAGGCGACGTGGGCCCAGTTTGACCCGCCCTCGTCGCTTCCGGCGAAGAGCGCGTTCTTTCGACTCAGTTTCACCGGCCGGATCGCGCGCTCGACCGTGTTCGTGTCCGGCGGGACTGTCGCGAGATTGGGGGTCATGCCGCGATGGCCGCTGGCGGATGTGGATCTTTAGCGGCTTGGAAGCGCTGCCCGAAGCCGGTGCCGAGTGCGCCGTTGCAGACCGCGCAGCGGACCTGGAGCAGCAGGTCGGCCCCGCGCCGGGACCAACGCATCTGCTGTGACTTCGCCATGCGCCGGTTGACCAGGAAGTTGGCCGTGCCTTCCGTGAGCGACGTGCCCACCCGCAGGCCGGCGCGCCATCGCTCGGCATAGTTGACCAGCCAAGCGCTCTGGCTGCGCAGATACCGGTCGACCGCCCGCAGGGCTCGCTTCAGCTTGCGGACGGGTTCGCGCTCGAGGGCGGGCAGGAGCGTGCGCAGGCGCTTGAGGGTGATCCGGGCGTCCTTGGCCTTGCCGTTCCAGGCTCGCCAGCGCAGGCGCTCGACCTCGGTGACGATCTCTGCCTTCGCCTGCGGCTGATCCGGCTCCTCGGCGGGTAAGCCTTCCGCCACTTGTTTGGCGTGCTGCAGGCGCGTGGAAAGATGGAACCAGTCAAGACTGGGCGGGCTCGCGACACCGGCGGCGGCCAGGATGGTGCGCAGGCCCGAGCAGCCGTCGGTGAACGCGGTCAGCGCGGTGTCGCTGGTCCGGCCCAGAGTGTCGAGGGTGCGCCGGATCAGCGCCGCAATGTCGGTGCCCGCATTCGCGACAGCGCCGAACACCTGCCGGCCGCCCTCGGGCGCCTCAGCGTTGCCGACACGCACCTCCAAGCGCCGCTCGCCCGCGTGGCAGCTGCGGATGTAAGTGGAGTCCAAGCTGAGGGTGATCGCCGGCGCTGGCGTCACGGCCGCCGGCTCGGGCGCCACAGTGGCAGCGCGGCGCAGCTGCTCGCCGGCGTGGTTCAAATCCGGGTCACACGCGCAGCCGAGTTGACGCTGCCGGGGCGGATGATGGCAGCCTGATTTTTTCAGGTTGGTTGGTGCAAAATGGATCGATGCGTTGGCGCGGCGGCGCTGCTGGCGGAGAGTGACCGCAGGGACCTGGCCATTGAGGCGTTGGCGCGATCGGCAACGATCAGCGATCTGTCGGTTCGGCACGGGGTCAGCCGCAAGTTCATCTACCAGCAAACCGACAGCCCGCTTATCGGCCAATCGACCCGTCACGGGTAGACGCCTTTGTGGGTCAGACGGGACGACGCAGCGACGGCACGGCAAAGCGCGTTGACCATGCCTCGCATGTTGCGGCGCCGGTTGGTGGTCCAGCAGAAGGCGCCGAGATAGTCGGGCAGATGCTTGGGGGAGAGCCGCTTGTGGGTGGCCTTGAGCGCGGTACTGAGATTGGCGACCAGGGTGTTGACGGTGAAGAACGGGGCGCTGCGCTCGCGCTCCGGACGCCCGCCGCCGGTGACGGTGGCGACATGCGTCCGCCCGGCTTCACCGAAGGCGTTGAACGCCCGCAAGCCGTCCGTGTGCACAGTCGCGCCGGCGGCGATGTGGGCATCGCGGAACGCGGCCACCGCCTCGCTGGAGAAGGCGCTGACCGCGCGCATCGCGACATGGCCCATGCGCCCGTCCGCATGCCGCTCGCAGGCGACGATGACGCAGGTCTTGCCTTCGGTTCCGCTGCCTTGGTTCCTTTCACCTCCCAGACACACGTCATCCGCCTCCACTACCGGCGGCGCGGCATCGTCGTCGCTCGCGCCCCCGAGCGAATAGCGCTCCGTCCGCTCGGTCATGGCGTGGCGGAGCCGCTTGTGCAGATACCAGGCCGTCTCATAGCCCAGGCCCAGCCTGCGGCCGAGCTCGACCGCCGAGATCGCCTGTTTGGTGCTGCTCATCAGGTGCATGGCGCGGAACCAAGTGGTCAGAGACAGCTTGGTGTCCGCCATCACGGTGCCCGCGGTGACCGACCAACGTCGGCCGCAGCGCGTGCAGCCGACACGGCGGCCGTAGACATAGCTCTTCAGATTGGCGCAGCGCGGGCAAGGCATTCCTTCGCGTTGGCGCGCCGCCACCAACGCCGCCAGACACTGACCCTCCGTCCCGTAGAGTCGTTCGAACTCAACGTCCGTCAGCCCCTTCATGATTGCCCGCACCGTTCTGCTCCGAGACGCCGCGTTCAGAGCGATTTTGCGCTTCCCTGCTGCAAAGTACAAGAGCGGGTCGATTGGCCGATAAGCGGGAACCGACAGGGCACGCACGGCGTTGGGTGACGCTTTCCTGTCTGCCGCTGCGGACGATGAGGTGTTGTTCGAGTTGACGGTCACCAAGACATGGTTGCGCCAGGTGGTCGTCGGGCCAACGCTGGTCTGCCGCAGCTCGTATCGCGGCGTCGTGGAATTCCTGCGTGACCTGTTGGGCGTCTCCGTCAGCATCGGTGCCGTTCATCATGTGCTTGAACGGGCCACCCAACAGGCGGGCGTCATCAACCGCGGCCAGGACCTGTCAGGCATTTGCGTCGGCCTGCACGATGAACTTTTCCAGGGCGCAATGCCGGTGCTGACCGGGGTCGATGCGACATCGACCCACTGCTGTCTCCTGGCGGGCGCCGAGCATCGCGACGCCGACACGTGGGGTGTGCATCTACGCGACGCCACCGGGCAAGGGCTGCAGCCCGATTATACGATCGCCGACGCCGGACAAGGCTTGCGTGCCGGACCGAAGGCCGCTTGGGACGATACGCCCTGCCATGGCGATGTGTTTCACATCCAGCACCAGTGTGAAGGCCTGGCCAACACGCTGTCGCGCCTCGCCAAGGGCGCCACGTCACGGCGCAAGAAGCTGGAGGCCAGGATCGACCGCACCGGCCAGCCTGGCCCGGAGTGCGAGCTTGTCATCCAGTTGGAACTTGCGCGGCAGACCGAGGCCCGGGCCGGTTGTCTGGCACGCGACATCCGACTGCTCACCCAATGGCCGAGCCATGATGTTCTGGCGCTGGCCGGACCGACCCTGGTCACACGGCAAATGCTGTTCGACTTCGTCGTCGCGGAACTGCAACGCCGTGAGCCCGAGGACGCCCGACGCATTCGCCCGGTGCGCGTCGCGCTGCAGAACCAGCGCGACGCCTTGCTCGCTTTCGCCGGCGCGCTTGATGAGAAGCTGGCCGCCATCGCCCGGGCTCACGACATATCTGCGCCCCTCGTGCGCGAAGCGTGCGTGCTGCATCGCTTGCCGAGCACCTCGACCGCCTATTGGCCGGGGTGGAACCGGCTTCGAGCAAAGCTCGGCAGCAAGTTCCACGCCGTCTCCGACGCGGTGAGCCAGGCCATGGCGCGGACCCCGCGCAGCAGCTCGCTGGTGGAGAACCTCAACTCGCGGCTGCGTACCTACTTCACGCTGCGCCGCCACGTGGGCGGTTCATACCTGGACTTGCTGCAGTTCTTCCTGAACCATCGGCGCTTCATGCGCGGCCGCCGTGCCGAGCGCAACGGCAAAAGCCCATGCGAGTTGATGACCGGCCAAGGCCATCCGCACTGGCTTACGCTGCTGGGCCTCGGGCCACTTCAGCCCAAGCAAGCGTGAGCTGGGGAGGCTGACCGCCTCCCGCACTGGACAACCTTCGAATTGAAAATCCGGCCCTCACGGGCCGGCGGTTTCCGCGCGCCGTGTAACCCGAAAACGGCACGATACCGTTGGCGAAGTCGGCGGTCAGGCTGCGAGTGCGGCAAAGCGTGAGATGCGCGTGGGAGCCAGCGGGCGTTTCGTGAGCCAGGCCCCGAGCCGGTCGAGGTTGAGCGCCGCAGCCGTGGCCACGCTCTGCAGGCCGGTCTTGGCCAGACCGCGGTAGCGCGCCCGACGCAAGCCAAAGGCGCGCACGCCTTGTGAGAACGTGCCCTCGATGCCCTGGCGCTGGGCATAGAGTTGCCGTCCTTCCTCGCTCTGCTCGCGCGCCCGAGCCAGCGCGAGCGCTTCGTGCTCAGGGCGCGGATGCAGGGTCAGCCTGCGGCCATGTCCTTGCGTGCGCGTGCATCGCGCCTGGGACGGGCAGGCTGCGCAGTCGCTCCGGCGAAAGCCGACCTTGACGCAGGGGCCGCGTCCCTTGGCCACATACTCGCCCCAGTGCGTGCTCTCCTTGCCTTCCGGGCAGCGCACGCGCCGACGCTCCCAGTCCACGACGAAGTCGCTGACGCCGAACGCGTCCTCGCTCTGCCGTTGCCAGCTGACATCGCGCCGCGGCGGGCCGACCAGGTCGATGCCGTAGCGCTCGCGGGCGCCCACCAGGTGCCCGGCACTGACATAGGCGGCGTCGACGAGGTGCTCGGCCGGTGCCAGGTTCTTGGCGACGAGCGCAGCGTGGATCGGCTCAGTTCGCATCGCCTCGTGCACGTTGGCCGGCGTGGTGTCGGTGTGAACCACCAAGTGCGGCGCGCCCTTGTCGCAGGTTTCGGTGAAGTGGGCCATGTAGCCAACCCAGGTCACCTCTCTCTTGGTCCGGAACCGCGCGTCGATGTCATAGGGCGACTCGACGCGGTCGCCCGGACCGCGGGCCTGTAGCACCCGCGGCTGGACGCCTTGCGGCGCTGACCCATCCGGACCGCCCTGCGCCCGCTCGAAGTGGCGCCCCTCCGGCCGGCTTCCACCGGCTGCGCCGGCGGAACCTTCCCGGCCTCCGCCCACACGCGGCGCAGCACGGCAACGGCGGGCAGCGCGGCCGCGTCCGGCGGCGCGCCGGCCCCGTCCAGCGCGTCGAGCAGCAGGAAGCCGTCCGCCCCGGCCTGGACGAAGTAGGCCTCCCGCTTGGGTCCGCTCTCGGGCAGGCGCATGTCCTCGACCCGGCGGTCGTAGCGCTCGTGCCAGTCCAGAGGGGCGATGCTGCGCAGCCAGTCGGGTGCGACCACGGCGATGGCGTTCAGCGCGGCCCGCAG
Source organism: uncultured Pseudomonadota bacterium (assembly GCA_963818725.1). Classification (GTDB taxonomy): domain Bacteria; phylum Pseudomonadota; class Alphaproteobacteria; order Acetobacterales; family Acetobacteraceae; genus DATFDN01. The sequence goes on from CAWFTU010000005.1 coordinate 126,208, forward strand.
CGTCTCGCCCACCAGCTCGAGACGGTTCAGCGTGCGGATAGCTGCGAGCACGTGCGTGCTGTCCGTGCGCTGGCGCCCTCGTGCCTTGAGCAAGCCACCGTCGCGGGCCGCGCCCAACACGCGCTCGAGCAGGCGCTCGCTGGCCTTGTGCCGGAGCAGGCGGTCGCGGAACTCGCACAGCATGCTGTGGTCGAAACCGGCGTCGGTCAGGTCGGGGGCGAGCAGGTATTTCCAGTCGATCCGGCTGCGCACCGCCTCGGCCGCCTGTCGGTCGCTCAGCCCTTCGCGGAACTGCATGAGCGTGACCAGCGCGAGGCGCCACGGAGCGTAAGCGGGCTGCCCGAGGGCGGGGTAGAGATCGGCGAAGCCAGCGTCGTCGAACACGGCGCCGAGCTGGTCACGCAGGAGCACATACGGGTTGCCGCGCCGGAAGGCGGCCCGGGCGATGCGGGCGGTGTCGTCGGGCACGGGGGGGATTGACTGCTGTGGGCGGAGCGACATGGCAGGTGGCCTCCCTCCGGACAGGAAATCCATCCAACTCCGCCACCGTCACACCGACTGCCGACTTCGCCAACGGTATCCGGCAGATTCTGAACCACGCCGAAAAAAGCATGGCTCCTGGCTGTACGGAGGTGGTGGTTCACCGCTCTATTATGAAAGGGAACAATCCATCAGTCCGCCCCGCTCGAGCTGGATAGCTGGAAATTCGTCTCTCCAACTTAAACAACCCTACCTGCCTGCGCTTGCACTTCCAAGGGAGAAATATACCCACAGCTCACCGCCAGCGTGCGTTAAACTGTTTGCCGCGGAGGGCTCCTCGCTGCGATCCGGGCGAGCATGAGCTTGCGGGAATATGTAAACCCACAGGCCCGGATGAGCTTTGGCCCGGACCGTTTCTGCGCGTGGACGGACACCGGGACACCGGTGCGTCTGGGCAGCGGCTTTCCCGCCTGTCATCGCTCCTCCTGGCCAGCGCTGGTGAGGGTGCGTCCCGGCGGGTGGATCCCGGTAGCCATGCAAAAAGCGGCACCCTGGCATTCCGCGGAAAAAATTTGCGGGATCGGCTGTACGAAAGCGGCCCACCAATTCCCCAGTGACTTGATCTTCGGGAGGCTTGGAGTTCTGGCGCTGGATTACCGCCGTGGGCCTTACAATCAAACCAGTCGGAAAGCCGGATGCGGGAAATCGTGCGCCGCGAAAACGGCGAGTCGAATCCTCGTTCCAGACGAGGGAAGCCGGGAGAGGTGCTTCCGGGTCAACCGTCTCACCCGATGGCGAAAGCCTATGGGGACAAGAGCATGACGGTGAAGCGGGGGTTCGGGCGAACGTGCCAGACCCAATGCCCCGCAAGGCCCGCGCGATATGGTCAAGGATGGATTGCTTGAACCCCAGTCACCAGCGATGGAAACGCACATCCCGCGCCACGGCATGTAAGGGCGCGGTCGGCAGGATAGGGCGGTTTCGCTTTCGCCGCCCAAAACTCCCCCTGCCGAGCGACGGCCAACGAGGCCGTTCAAGGGGACGAACAGGGGACCTACGTCGCGCTATCACGTTCGACTCGCACGGACACGGGATCGCCTACGGGCCGCGAGGCCTATGGCGACGGAGCGGTCGTAGTAGTCCGAGGGCGGGAAAGCCGTCCACATGGCGAAGGGCCGCAAGTGTTCGACGGACGGATGCAGAGGTAGCCGAAATGGCAACAGCCGAAAGCAACCCGACCGTCAAGGAGCACTGGAAAGCCGGATGACACTGAAAGGGTCACGTCCGGTTTGGGGAGAGGGCGCCGGAAAAGTGCCGGACCGGCAACTCGCCGACGCCCTACTCTACCGCACGTCCGGTTTGATGAGCGGGGATGGGAGACGGACCGCTCATGCGGCGCCGCGCCCATCCTCGACTCTACCCGCGCGGAAGTCTGATTCCGACCCCAAGTGGTGTGTCCGCTACATGAGGTTGCCAAGCATACGCTTGTGGCCCAGGGTCGAAGGCGGACCCTGGACGTAACGACGCCGAGTATCCGGGAAGATCGGTCGACCCGTGCGCGATCGGGGTCGCGGAACACGGCGTGAATGGAGTGGGGGATGGCCCGGACCAAGATCGCGATCGCTTGTCAAGGCGGGGGTAGCCAGACCGCGTTCACGGCCGGCGCGCTGAAGGCGCTCTGCGAGGCAGTGACCCGCGAGGAATTCGAGGTCGTGAGCATCAGCGGCACCTCCGGCGGGGCGATCTGCGGGGCGCTGATCTGGTATGCCATCGAGAAGGATGAGGACCCTGCGTGGGGACGGCTCATGCGCTTCTGGGTGGACAATACAGCGCAGCGCTGGGCCGAGCAGAGCCTCAACCAGTTCGTCGTGAGCTCGCTGCGGATGAGCAACAGCGGCTTGCTCCCGACCTTTGCCTTCAGCCCGTCCTCGCCTTTGATGCAGGTGATGGCGGACCTCGCGACGGTGGGTCAACGCGAGGTGTTCAGGAGCTTCCCGGCGCTGCTGCGGTCGCACATCGACTTCGACGAGATCGCGTCCTGGGGACCGCGCGCGAAGCGCCCGATCCTGATCCTGGGCGCCGCCAACGTCACCACGGGCAAGCTGGCGAAGTTCATCTCGGTCCGCGAGCCGATCCGGATGGAGCACATCCTCGCGTCCTGCGCGGTGCCCAACATCTTTCCCGCGGTCCCGATCGGGGAGGATGTCTATTGGGACGGGCTGTTCTCCGACAATCCGCCGGTCAGCGAACTGGTCCGGGCGGACAGCGTCGGCGACGAGAATCTGCCGGAGGAGATCTGGCTGATCAAGATCAATCCCACCACCTGGGATGCGGCGCCGGTGCGGCCCGACGAGATCCTGGACCGTCGCAACCAGCTCGAGGGGAACATTTCGCTGTTCCAGCAGCTACGTCACCTCGAGATGCTCAACGACCTAGTCTTGCTGGACGCAATCCGGCCTGAGTTCCTGGAGCGGTTCTATGTCAAGGCACCGATCCGCATCCCCAAGTCGTTCCACACGGATCCCGACAAGTCCTACCACATCCCGTGCATCGAGATGTCGGGGGAGTTCCAGAGGACGCTGGACTTCGAGAGCAAGCTCGACCGGAGTGCCAACAACATCAACTGTCTGATCGCCGAAGGCGAGGCGCGTGCCCGGGCCTTCCTCGAGGAACGCCGGGCAACCCTGCCGGCATCGCCGCGGGCGGAGAAGGGAGCGGTCCCGCGCGGCGCGTAGAGGACGGGGAGGGCGTGCCAATACCAGGGAGCTCGCGCACTGACCGGCAATGCAAGAGGACGTTGATCTTGATCGCGGCCGGCGCGAGCGAAGCCGTCCCGGTGAGCATTCTTGGGCTGGGACCAGCGGGAGGAGGCAGTGAGTTCGCATCGCAGACTTCTGCTCAGGCCGCTCCGCTGGCTGGGCGCGGTATTGAGATTTCTGGTTTGGCTGGTGCTTACCGCATGGGCGAGCTTCGCCATCTTCTATTCAAATCTGCCGTGGCCCGAGCTGCGTCTGGCGCTGGCGCTTGGTTTTGCGGGGTTCGCGACATGGGTCTTCTGGTTGTCGCATCGGCGGCGCGCACAGGTCGCCTTGACTGTACTTTTTCTGGGTGTGGTCGTATGGTGGATCACCATCCAGCCCTCGAACGATCGTCCCTGGCAGCCGCAGGTCGCGGTGATGCCGCGGGCATTCATTGACGGCGACCTGGTCCGCCTCACTGGTGTGCGCGACTTCGATTGGCGCAGCCCCGACGACTTCACGGTGCGCTACGAGGAGCGCGAGGTGCGGCTGTCGCACCTAACCGGCCTCGACTTCTACGTGTCCTATTGGAGCGAGGGCCTGCTCGGCCGCCTGGTCGGCCACACGTTCCTGAGCTTCGACTTCGACGATGCGCCGCCGCTGAGCATCTCCATCGAGACGCGGCCGGAGGTGGGCGAGGGCTTCGATCCCCTCGCATCCCTCTTCAAGCAGTATGAGCTGATCTATCTCGTCGGCGATGAGCGTGACATCGTCCGCGTGCGTACCAACTACCGAGGAGAGCGGGTGTATCTCTATCACCTCAACACGTCGGCCCAAGATGCGCGGCGGCTCTTCATGATCTACCTGAGGCGGATCAACGAGCTCGCTGATCATCCGGAATTCTACAACCTGCTGAGCAACAGCTGCACGCTCAACATCATCCGCTACGCCAACGCCGCCGGACGGAAAGGCCGATTCGACATCCGCCAGCTCTTCAACGGCTTGATCGACAGCTACCTCTACCACTCGGGCCGGGTGGACACGACGCTGCCGTTCGACGAACTTCGGCGGCGCTCCCTGATCAACGAGGCCGCCCAGGCCGCCGATGACGCACCCGGTTTCTGGCAGCGCATTCGCGCATCCCTGCCAACGGTGCCCCGCTAATACCCTCCCACTGCCTTTCACACCCGTGAGCAGCAGCCTCACTCAGAGCACCACACCCTCTTCGGCCAGCCAGTCCTTTACGCTTACTGGGTCCTCGACCTGAGGCCCGGCCAAGGGTTCATGGCAGCGGCGCGGGTGACCCGCGCCGCTGCGCTATCCGGAACCGGCGACGCGTCCTTCAGCAGCAGATCCCTTCTGTTGCGGCATGATCCAAGGTGGTCATATCCCCAGTGGGTGGAACCGCGTCCGAAGGGTGTCGAGGAACACGCTGAACGCCAGCAGGCTACGACGACTTCTACAAGTCCTATGTTCTGTTCGTCGATCTAGGGCCTGTTGAGAATTAGGATTTCGCTACGGGGTCAGGCGTGATTCAAGCTCTGGATGGAGCGACTCGTTTTGACCGACGCGCAATGGGCGAAGATGGAGCCGCACTGCCTGGGCAAGCCGACGGACCCCGGGCGCGGCGGGAAAGACAATCGGCTGTTTGTCGAAGCGGTTCTATGGATCGTGCGGACCGGCAGTCCGTGGCGTGATCTGCCGCCCGTCTTCGGCAAGTGGAACACGGTCTTCAAACGATACCGAGACTGGGTCAAAGCCGATGTTTTCGTTCGGCTGTTCGAGGCATGCTCGGATGAGCCGGACCTCGAATACGCCATCGTCGATGCCACGATCGTCAAGGTCCACCGCCACGGACAAGGCGCAAAAGGGGGACTCAGAGCCAGGCCATCGGCCGCTCCAAGGGTGGCATGACCACCAAAATCGTCGCCCTGACCGATGCGCTGGGCAACCTGGTGCGTTTCGTCCTTCTGCCAGGCCAGCGCTTCGACACGGTGGGCGTTCCGCCGCTCATCGAGGGCGTCACATTCGGCGCGCTGATTGCGGACAAAGCCTTCGACAGCAACGCCCTTATTGCCGAGCTCGATGCGCGCGGGGCCAAGGTGGTGATCTCCCAGCATCCGCGCCGGGCGCAGCCGCTTGCGATCGACAAGGAGATGTATAAATGGCGCCACCTGATCGAGAACTTCTTCTGCAAGCTGAAAGAGTTCAAGCGGATCGCCATGCGCGCCGACAAAACCGATCAGAGCTTTGCGGCCAACCTCCATCTCGCCGCCGCCGTCATCCATTCGCGATGATTCCCAACAGGCCCTAGTGCAAAAGAAAATCATGGGGGGCGCCAGGTTCTCAGCCGCGAAGCCTTCGTGACAGAGCTTTAGAACGCGCCGCTAGATATCTCTAACGCGCAGTTGAGGGCGCAACCTTTCCCCAAAGGTGCTCCATCGGCGCGGCTTTGGCGATTGCAACGGCTATGGCCACCTCAGCCCCACCCGAATTTTCCACCACCTTGACGGACGCTACCTCGGTCAGCAAATTCGTTGCCGGGAGTCTTGGTTTGCCGCTATCGTCGCCAGCAGCTCAGCGGACCCAAGATCTATCTGGGGAATGTCGGTTCCATCGGGTCCCTCCCGTTGGAGTGGGTTAGGCTGGGCGGCGGTGTGCCCACACCTCGCCCGGCCGCTGACTTGCTGCTGTCAGGCGGGCGTAAGCTGGTAGTTTTCGTGTGCAGAGGAGCTCCAAATGGAACGACGGATGGTTCTGGCGGGTGCCGCTGCGAGCGCGGCGGGCCTTCTCTCCGGCGCCGCTTCTGCTGCTGATAGCACGGCGGCCAGTCCCGTATCACCGGATCTTGTTGCGGCATTGGACCGGTTCCGTGCCTCGATCCCGGCGCATTTCGACCGGGTCTACGTGGAGAGCGCCGTCGTCCCGTTCTTCCTAACCAGTATCTATGAGGGCGAGCGTCCCGCGTTGCCAATGATCGACGTGACGCTCAGCAAGGAGAACGCCCTGCCTCACGATCTCTGGGGGTTGATCTACCAGGACTAAAGGCCAACGCCGGAGGAGGGTGTGACCGTGTTCCTCCAGGGCCTGGACAAGCGTGGCGACAACAACCTTCGCAAGCGGATCTACATGTCCGCGGTCACGCCCGACCTGTACCGCACGATGTACGGCCCCAAGGTGGTCGCCTTCTTCGACGGACTACTCGACCCGAAATTCGCTGGCAAGCCCTTCATGCGGCACTATCTCGACTACTACTGGGACATCTACTGGGACCTGCACCTCGGGGTGAGGGACGAGGCGATTCCGCCGCAGGTCCGCACCATCGGCGAGAGCTTCAACACCGTCCTAGCCTTCCGCGACCCGACGCAGCCGATCGTGTACGACAATTACATGACGGTGCGCGCGCTGTTGGATTTCCTCAAGACCTGGATCAACGAGCGGCTGGACGATATCACCAGCGCGCGTATCGCGAACCCGGAGAGGACGATCGCCTGGTACTGGCTCAAGAACGCGGGCGACGGCGCATTTCAGCAAAAAGGACGTCGTCTTCGAGTGCTTCCACAACTTCGTCGCGCTCAGTCAATGGGGCAACACGATCTTCGGCATCATGTCGCGCCTCAGCCAGGATGGCGGTGATCCCGACGTTCGTGCCGCGTTCGAGAAGACGATGTCGGGGAATCCGGATGCCGCGAACGGCGCGCCCTACACGCCGCTCGAGATGTTCGTCATGGAGCTGTTCCGCACGATCTCGCCGAATGGCGGGAGCCTCTCCTCGATCATGGACACCAGGCAGGCGGGTTCGAGCGACAACTACGGCGACAGCGTATCGCCCTCTGTTCGGTTCGGGTTGCCCTACGAGCGAAGCGGCTACATAATGTCGCCGCACACCTCAACCAGCTTCGATCCCCTGCACTGGACCAATCCGCAGCAGTTCGACCCGGGCCGTTACCGTGATGTGCCGACCAGCGCTCAGGTGGATGAGGCGAAAAGCAAGCAGATCGGCTTCGCCAAATGCCCGTTCGACCTCACGAGGATGAAGGTCAACGACGGCCGTAACGCAGCCATGGCCAACAGCGCGTTCGGCACGGTGTTCGGCGTGGTCGACGGCAAGCCGCTGCCGGTCTGCGACTACGCGGGGTTTGCGCCGTTCGGCTTCGGTTACCGCCGCTGTCCCGGCGAGCAGCTCACCATCCAGGTGTTCGAGGACTTCCTGCGCAAGGTCTGGCGCGACAAGATAACCTTCCGCAGCTTGAACCTGCCGAACCCACGTCAGGTGCCGATCGGTCCGAACGCGGTCATCGACGATAATATCACCTTCGCCCGGCCGTCCTGATCAGCAGGCGCCCGGCACCTTACCAGAACTGTCGAAGGGTGAGCCCGACGGCCCAGGCGTTTGGCTCGCTTGCGGGTTTGGTGACCACAAACTCGGCATTCAGCACCATGTCGCCGCCAGGCCAGAGCCGCGCCCCCATGCCGGCGTCCAGTCGCAGTGTGTCGGCGGCGTTGCCTTGAGGCACCTCGTCGATTTTCGTTTCTCCTTCGACATTGTAATAGGCATCCGCCGACAGCCAGATGCGCGGGGTGACGTTTCGACTCGCATGGCCTTCCACGATGAACAGTGGACGCTGCGTCAGGCGGCTCGCGCCGCCAGCCTGGAACGCGTTGTTCGAAGTAAAAACCGCAGCGGACACGTAAGTTTCGAGCCAAGTCCAGCCGCGATCCGGCGTGTAGCTGAAATTGACGGTCGGACGGATGGTCCATCGGTTTGCCGAGGGATTGAGCGCACGGCGGGGTTCATACTCCCCAAGTGGTGTTCCCACGAGCAGGTGGAAGCTCGCAAAGGTCTGTGGCACGAAGCTCGCGAATGCCTCGCGGGTCAGGGCAGGCCCGCCGAAAATGTTTATTTGCCAGAGGAAACTGATATCGGACACACCATGGACCGCGGTGCGGTTGGAGCCGGAACTCGATTCCACGTAGAGGTACGGCACCACAATCGACAGACCGCCTGTGCGACCCCAGTAATCCATGGTCCGCGTCAGGACCACGGATTGCGAAACCACGTTGGTGCGGATGCGCGCCGTTATATCCAGTGCGTCCTCCGGTGTGACTGAGGCGGCATAACCTGTGTTGTAGAAGGCAAGCCAGCTGTCGATCGGCGCGTTCAGGTAGTCCCGGGCCGAGCCTGCCAAGACGCGCTCCGGCAAAGAGAGTGCGGCGCCCGTAACGCACAGCACGCCAACAGCCTCGAGCCGCGAACGTCTCGGCGGTGAGCGCATGATCCGATCCTGGTTCCGACGTTGAGGATGCTTTTACAGCCTACGGAAGTGTGACGCGATCACCTGCACGGCTTAACTGACCAGGCGAGGGGACACTTGTCGGCGCAAGGTAGAAATGTCACCCGGCGCGCAAAGTAGAGATGACACCCCCCGGGGCTGCGGACACACCTTTGCGAAGCGGCATCTCAACCAAACGCGGGGGTGCGGGTGAGGGGGTCACGGGCCGCAGCCGGCGTGCCGGCGCGCGTCAGCGCGGCCCTTGAGGCCCTCACCCCAGCACAATGGGTCCGCCGTGCGTCGGTGACGGCTCAGGTGGGCGGGACGGCATTCCCATCGCGCCGCGGCCGGCTCTTCGTCGGCATCCCCGGTGCCTCCAGATTGTTTGGCGGCCTTTGCCGTGCCGGGTCGAAGCGGCGCCGATTCGGCGCATAGGTTGCCTGATGCTCTTTCACCAACGCCAGCGCCGCACCCAGGCGTTTATTCTCGACGATCGCTCCGGACGTCACCGTCTGGATCTTGTCGAAGACCCGGAACGGCACCGATACTCCGTCAAACTGAACCGCGAACCGGCCATCCGGGTAGTTCACCACATCGACCTTCTTGCGAGCCAAGCCGCGCGCGAAAACAGTCGGCTCCAGCACCAGCATCATCCGGTCGTAGTGCAGCGTCAGATTGGTCGTGACCGTCCGCGCTTCGCGCCAGGCGATGATCTCGTCGAGGTTGTCCGCCTCCGTAAGCGGGCGGTGCAAGTCCTTGGCGTTCTGCGGCAGCCTGGCAAAGCGGGCGTTGTGGCTGGCGATGAAGCCAGGCAGCCAGGCATTCGCCGCCGCGATCGTCGCGATCCCCGCCAGGCGCAGCTCCTTCACCAGCCGGTCCTGCAACGTGCCGAACGCACGCTCGATCCGGCCCTTCGCCTGCGGGCTGTTGGCACAGATGATGTCGATGTTCAGCTCCGCCAGCACGCGGCCGAACTGCGTGATCCCGTCGCCTCCCGCCGCGTCCTTGGCGTTCACCCGGAAGATGCTGTGTTTGTCGCTGTAGAACGCCACCGGCTTGCCGTGTTCTTCCAGGTAAGCCCGCGTCGTGCGGAGGTAATCGAACGCCGATTCCGAGGCCACGAACCGCAACTGCATCAGCCGGCTCGTGGCATCGTCGATGAACGCCAGCAACGTGCAGGTCTCGCCGCGGGCCTCGAACCACGCATGTTCCGACCCATCGATCTGCACCAGCTCACCCACACAATCCCGCCGCCGGCGCGGCTGATGCGGCGAGGCGAGGCGGTGCCGGCGATCGACCCACAGCCCGTCGGCGATCATCCAGCCGCGCAGCGTCTCGCGCGAGACCGTGCACCCGTGCAGCTCCGCCAGCTTCTCCGCCGCGAAGGTGGGACCAAAATCGGCATAGCGCTCGCGCACGATCGACAGGGCGAGCACGCGAACCTCGGCCGGCAGCCGGTGATTGCTGGGTTTGCCACGGCGCTTCGACAGCAGGCTCGGCGGGCCGTCCTGCTTGAGGTCACGCAGCAGGCGAAACACCTGACGCCGATGCCGACCAAGCAGTGCACAGGCATCAGCGACCCGCAGCCGGCCCGACTGAACCCGCAACAACACGTCGAGCCGGCTGAACTCCTGCTTGCTCATCGACAGCACCGCCATGACGCCTCTCCCGGGACCCCAAAACCCGGGGGAGTGTCATCTCTACTTTGCAGAGGGGTGCCATCTCTATATTGCTGCTACACAGCCGTGTCCGTCCCCGTTTGAAAAGACACTTTTTCTCCCCGTTAGAAATGTCGCAGCGCGCGAAGTCGATCCAATACCGTGTTCCCCGCCAAGGCAGCTTTCCAGTTCGGTTGTGTCGCCTGCTTTCCCGTCCCGGCCTGACAACAGCAGAGCCGCGGCGCTGATCGGCTACGCCCGCGTCTCGACGGAGGGGCAGGACCTCGAGCCGCAGCGCCGCGCCCTGCGCGAGGCGGGCTGCACCACCCTGGTTGAGGAGCGCGCCAGCGGCGCCGACCGCGGCCGCCCCGCGCTCGCCCACCTCCTCGCGCGGCTCCGCCCGGGGGACGTCGTCGTGGTGGTGCGCATCGACCGCCTCGCCCGCTCGCTCGCCCACCTGCTCGCGGTGCTCGAGCGCGTGCAGGCCGCCGGCGCGCAGTTCCGCTCGCTCTCCGACCCGATCGACACCGGCAGCCCCACGGGGCGGCTCGTGCTGCAGGTGATCGGCGCCATCGCCGAGTTCGAGCGCAGCCTGATCGCCGAGCGCACCAAGGCGGGCCTCGCCGTGGCGCGCGCCCGCGGCAAGCGGCTCGGCAACTCCACGCTGCGGGCGCGGGAGCCCGAGGCGGTGCGCCGCCTCGTCGCGGGCCAGCGCCGGGCCCGGCTGGAGGCGCTGGCCGCGGGCCTCGACGCCTGGCTGCCGGTGGTGCGCCGGCTGCGGCCCGGCGCCTCGTGGGAACGGGTGGCAGCGGCGGTGAACGCGGCCCTGCCGGCGGGCCGGCCGCCCTTCACGCGCGACCGCCTCGTGCGCGCCACCCGGCTGCTCGCTGCGGAGGGGCTTGTCGAGGCGGGGCTGCTGGCGCCCGGGCAAGGGCGGGGGAGGGGGCCCGAGCGCGCCTCCGTGCGGGCCGCGGAGGCGGTGGCCCGCTACCTGCGCGGCCACCGGCGCGAGGCCGCGGAGCGGGGCGTCACGCCCCGGGACTACCGCCCGCCGACGCTGGTGCAGGTGGCGCGCCACTTGGTTGAGGACGCCGGACTGCGGCCGCCCAGCGGTGGCGCGTGGGCGCCGAGCTCGGTCAAGGCGCTGGTCGAGCGCGCGCGGGGCGCCTCCAGCTTGGCAGCGTTGGGGCGCCCTGAACCGAAATGAAGTGTCGGGCTGATGATGAGGGGCGAAAGTGAGTAGGCGAGGGCTATGCAGGCCACAACTGTCCGTTGAGAGCTGATGAGGTTTGCTGAACCAACGACCGGCTACCCGGCAGGGTAGGCGACAGATGTGGATCGGACCGCGCGCTCGCTGATCGGGGCCGCCATGCCCGCTGGCGGACCGCCGGCAAGCCACTCCCGTAACCTGGACCAGCGCCGCCGTCCGCCCTCGTTCCTGACCGCGATGGCCAGCGCCCGGCGCTGGCCGAGGAGCACCACCAGCCGCTTGCCCCGGGTCAGGCCGGTGTAGAGCAGGTTGCGCGCCAGCATGGCATAATGCTGGGTGGTGAGCGGGATCACCACCGCCGGATACTCCGAGCCCTGCGCCTTGTGGATCGTGGTCGCGTAGGCCAGCGCCAGCTCGTCCAGCTCGCCGAAGCCGTAGCCGACCTCCCGGCCGTCGAAGCTAACGCTGAGCTCGCCCTCTTCGGTGTCCACCCGACTGATCACGCCGAGGTCGCCGTTGAACACCTCGCGCTCATAGTCGTTGGCCACCTGCATTACCTTGTCGCCCGGACCGAAGCTCCAGCCGAACCGCTCCACCCGGTGCTCGCCGGGCGGGTTGAGCGCCCGCTGCAGCTCCAGGTTCAGCGCCCGCGCGCCGAGCCCGCCGCGGTTCATCGGGGAGAGCACCTGCACGTCGCGCACCGGGTCCAGCCCGAACCGGGCGGGGATGCGCTCGCGCACCACCGAGAGCAGCTTGCGCACGCCTGCCTCGGGATCGTCCGCCGCGACGAAGAAGAAGTCCGATCCTTCTTGGGCGGTGAGGTCGGGCATCTGGCCGCGGTTGACCCGGTGCGCGGTCGTGATGATGCGGCTCTGCGCCGCCTGGCGGAACACCTCGCTCAGCCGCACCACCGGGACCGCGCCCGAACCGATGACGTCCGCCAGCACCTGACCTGGGCCGACGCTTGGCAGCTGGTCCACGTCACCCACGATCAGCAGCGCCGCCCGGTCCGGCAGCGCCCGCAGCAGCGCGCGCATCAGCGGCACATCGACCGTGCTGGTCTCGTCCAGCACCAGCAGGTCACAGTCGAGCGGGTGCCCAACGCCGCGCCGGAAGCCGCCCGTGCTCGGGTCCACCTCGAGGAGGCGATGGATGGTGCGCGCCTCCAGCCCGGTGCTCTCCGACAGCCGCTTGGCCGCGCGCCCAGTTGGCGCACACAGAGCCACCGCGACCCCCTTGGCCCGGAGCACGGTCAGGATCGCGCTCACCAGCGTGGTCTTGCCCACGCCGGGCCGCCGGTGATGACCAGCACCTTGGAGCACAGCGCCAGGCGCAAGGCCGTCCGTTGGCTCTCGGCCAGGCTCAGGCCGGTCCTGCCCTCCACCCAGGGGATCGCCTTGTCGGCGTCGATCGCCGGCCAGGGCAGGGGCCCGCCGGCGAGGGCGCGCAGCCGCTCGGCGATGCTCTGCTCGGCGCGGTAGAGCCCGGCCAGGAACACGCAGCGCCGCCCCTCAACGGTGTCGGCCACCACCTCACCGGTCTCGAGCTCCAGCGCCCGGGCCTCCTCGATCAGCGCCGGCGGGACCGCGATCAGCTTCTCCGTCAGGCTGGTCAGCTCGTCCACTGGCAGTCCGCAGTGGCCCTCGTCCATGGCCTCGGCGAGCGCAAAGGAGACGCCGGGGCGCACCCGGACCATCGCCGTCCTCGCGATGCCGAGCCGCTCCGCGACCTTGTCGGCAGTGAGGAAGCCGATGCCGCGGATGTCGCGCGCCAGCCGGTAGGGGTTCTCGCTGATCACCCGCACCGCGTCCTGGCCATAGGTCTTATAGATGCGCACCGCCCGCGAGGTGCCGACCCCATGGGCGTGCAGGAACAGCATGATCTCGCGGATCACCTTCTGCTCGGCCCAGCCGGCGACGATGCGCGCGGCGCGCTTGGGGCCGATGCCGGTGACCTCGCGCAAGCGGGCCGGCTCCTGCTCGATCAGCTCGAACACCGCCTCCCCGAACGCCCGCACCAGCTGCCTGGCGTAGATCGGGCCGATGCCGCGAATGAGCCCCGAGCCGAGGTATTTCTCGATCCCCTCCAGGGTGGTGGGCGGGGTCGCCTTGAGGAACGCGGCCTTGAACTGGAGGCCGTGGGTGCGGTCGTTGACCCAGGTCCCGCTCACCTGCACCCACTCGCCGGCGCTGATCGAGGCGGCGTGGCCGACCACGGTCGCGAGGTCGCGCTGCCCGCGTGCCTTGACCCGCAGCACGCAGAAGCCGGTCTCGGCGTTGTGGAACGTGACCCGCTCCACCAGGCCGGCGAGCGCCTCGGACGGGTGGACCTCACGAGCGGAACCAGCGGACATGCCGCAATCCTATCCCCGCCAGGACAGCCGGGCGACCACAGGCGCCCGCACGCTCGCCGCGACCTCACCAGCCGGCACGTCGGGCAGCGCGTGAAAGAGGGATTGCCCTCAGCCGGCTGCGGCTGGGATAGTCGGCCCGAGCAGAACATTCAGAGAACCTCGGCCGCCCTCTCATGCCCGAGCAGATCGTCATCACCGAGAAGAGCAGCCAGGCCAGGGGATTTGTCAGATTCGCGCCAAACGGCCGCCCCTCAGCAACCGACGTAATGTCTGTGACGCTCAAGCAGCCATTCTGCTACGGATTGGGGCTAATTTCTGAAATAAAATTGCTGGCGCGCCCCTGCTTAGCGCGAGGGCTGACAGAACCCCGTATCCATTGGGCAGCGATCTTCATCCGATATTGGCAGGCTGCCGAATCTGGGGGACGATTCCCTATGGACGACCAGCCAACAAACCGTCGTGGCGCTGATGCCGTGCGCAGCCGGGATCGGCGTTCTCCCGCCGCGGACGACCTGTTCGCCGGCACCGAGCCGCCGCCGCTCCCGCCGATTGAGAGGCGCGACCGGGACCACTGGGAACGCGCCATAAGGACCGCACTGGCCGGACGGTCGCAACGCTGCCGGCTGATCGCCGAGCAGGCCCTAAGCGCCTGCCCGGGCGATCCGGACCTGCTGCTGCTGGCGACACTGACCGCGCTGGCCAACAACGACCCGGAACGCGCGCACCGCACGCTAAAGCGCTTCCGCAAGCGGTGGGTGCCGTCCAAGGACGCGGAGCTGCTGGCCGCCCTCGCGTTCGGCCAGCAGAGGCAATACGCCAAGGCCATGGCCGTGCTGCGAGATAACAAGCTGGACACCGACCGCGCCGCCATCGCCGCTTTTGTCGGCGATGCCGCCATGCGGGACTGGCTGATCGACAACCTGGACGAGATCCGCCGAAAGGCCCTGCTGGCGGACATGCTGAAGCGGCCGGTGCAAGCGCCGCCGCCGGTGATTGCCGAAACGAAGCCAACGCTCCTCGCCCGCGCCGGGGGAAAGCCATCGTCCCCCCGCGCAGCGGCGAAGCCGCCGCGTCCCGCTCCGGTTGTTCCCGCGCTGCCGGTGGTGGCCGATTTACCGAAGCTCGAGGCACATTTCGACATGGCGTTCGAGCTCGGCAATATCGATGCGATTGCAACGAGAGAGGCCCGACCTGACCCGGCGGCATTCCAACTGCGCAGCGAACTCGTCCGCCTGAGCCTGTTCGAAGGCTTCGACGAACTGCTCTGCCTGCCGGCGCTCCACGATGTGGAGACGCATTGGTATCAAATCGAAACCGTCCGCAAGGTCCTCAAGCAGTACCGCGGCCGCGTCCTGCTCGCCGACGAGGTGGGCCTTGGCAAGACCATCGAGGCGGGAATGGTGCTGAAGGAATACCTCCTGCGCGGCATGGCCGAGCGCGTCCTGATCCTGACGCCGGCCTCCCTGGTCGGCCAGTGGCGGGACGAGATGGCGGGGAAGTTCGGCATCGACTGCGCCACCACGCACGACCCGCTACTGCGCAGCGACCCCGCCGCCTTCTGGGCGCAGCCGCGCGTCATCGCCTCGATTGCCGCGGCGCGCCGCAGAGAGCATGCCGAGATCCTATCCGGCCTACATTACGACGTGGTGGCGGTGGACGAGGCGCATCATCTGCGCGATCAGTCCTCCGCCAGCTACCAATTGGTGAACCGATTGCAGAAACGCTTCCTGCTGCTCCTGTCAGCGACTCCGCTGCAGAACAGCCTGCTGGAGCTGTATCATCTGTTGACCCTGCTGCAGCCCGGCATCTTCAAGACGCAGAAGGAATTCCGCCAGGCCTACATGGTGCCTGGCAAGCCGCGGGAGCCGGTGAACCGCGAGAAGCTGCGCGACCTGATGCGCGGCGTGATGGTGCGCAACACCCGCGCGGTGGTGGCGCTGAAACTGCCCCGCCGCCACGCTTCCACCCTGCGCGCCGCCCCGGACGAGGCGGAGGCTCGTTGCTACACAGACCTGACCGCGCTGGTGCGGGAGACGGCGTCCGGCGGAGACGGCGCGCACCGGCTGTCGCTGCAGCATCTGCTGGCCGCCGCCGGATCGTCCCCCGCCGCCGCTTCCGCCGCGATCGCCCGCTTCGCCGATCGGCATAGGGGCGACAAGCGCTGGACGGATCTGCTGGAGCGGACGCGGGCGCTGAGCACCGGCGCGAAGGAAGCGGCGCTGGTGCGGCTGCTGGCGCAGAACCCGACCGAGAAGAAGCTGGTGTTCGTGCATCAGCGCGACACGCTGCACCACCTGGCCAAGGTGTTGCGCCAGCGGAGGTTGTCGTTTGCGACCTTCTCCGGCGACATGACCGGGCCGCAGAAGGACGCGGCGGTGGAGGCGTTCCGCGACAGCACGCCCATCATGCTTTGCACCGAATCCGGCGGTGAGGGACGCAACCTGCAATTCTGCAACACGCTGATCAACTTCGATATCCCCTGGAACCCCATGGTGATCGAGCAGCGCATCGGCCGCATCGATCGCATTGGCCAGGCGCGCGAGGTGTTCGTCTTCAATCTGGTTACTGCCGGCACCATAGAGGATTCGGTGCTGCGTATCCTGGACGAGAAGATCAACATGTTCGAACTGGTCGTCGGCGAAGTCGGCGCAATCCTGGGCGAAATCGACGAGCAGCAGGATTTCTCCACCCTGGTGCTGGACGCCTGGCTGCAGGCCACCGAACAGGGCCGCGCCGAGGCGTTCGGCAAGCTGGAAGCGCAGCTGCTGTCGGCGCGGCAGGATTACGAGGGCATTAAGCATCTTGACGAGGCGCTGTTCGGGAACGAGCTTGATGCTGCCTGAGACCGCCGAACCGGGCCGAATGCAGTGCTTCGTCGCCGCCCTGCTGCGTCACGAGGATGCGCTGGTCGAGCCAATCGAGCCGGAAGGGCTGGAAGTTCTGGCGCCGCCGTCGGTGCAGCAGGCCATGGGCATCGGCGAACTGGTGCGGCTGGGGTTCGGCTCGACCCTGCCGCCGGGGGCACAGCGTGTCGGCATCGAGGGCGACTGGCTCGACCGGTTCGCCCGCCTGCTGGGTCCGCAGGGGCGCTGGATGCGCCGGGTGGTTCCCACCGATACCAAGGCGCCAGGCGATCCCGACCGGGCGCTGGCGCATGAGCTGGTGCTGGATAATGCGACGTTCCGGTTGCAGGATGTGGCCGCCGCCTGGACGCGCTATCTGGTGATGGACTTCCGTGCCTCGGCCGTTTCTGATGATAAACGGGATTTGATTGTCCGCCTGGGCGTGAACCTGGCGACCGGTTCGCTGCCGGATGCCGCGGTCATGGCGCTTGGGTCGACGCTGGACCGCGTGCGGTTCGATGAAGGCGAGGGCGAGCAGCCATCCGCGCCGCAGGCCGCCCTGCCGCCGCTGTGGGATCACGCCCGGCTGGAAGCCCTGGTGAAACGGGCTCTGCCGCCACGGCTGCAGGCGGCGCTGAACCCGTTCGTCAAAGGCATGCAGCGCCGCCTGGGCCGTGACCAGGATCGTTTGTACACATATCACAACGACCTGTATCACGAGGCCATGCGCCGCTCGATCGCGCTGCCCGAAGGTGACCCGAAACGCACGCGCGAGGAGCAGCGGGCCGAGGCGATCCGGCGTGAGTATCGCGCCAAGCTGGACGACCTGGAGCGGCAGTACGCCACGCGGGTAACGGTCGAGTGGGTGCAGACGCTGGAACTGATGATGCCGGCGCATCGTTTCACAGTGCAGATCCGCCGGCGCAAGGCAGACCGGATGATCTCGCTCGACTGGAACCCAGTGGCGCGTCGGCTGGAGCCGCCGGTGTGCGAGGCCACGTTCGGGATGGAGCAGCCCCGCCTGGTATGCGACGATCAGTTGCATCTGGTGGTGCCGGCGGGCCTGGCGCCGTGTGTCAATTGCGGGCGGCCGTTCTGCCGCGCCTGCCACGGCGGCCAGTGCCCGAAATGCGGAACGGAGCGTGCCCTTTCGATCGCGAGCACGCCGCGATGATGGCGAGCACAGAGGCAGAAAGCGCGAGTAGCAATCGGCGCCGATTGCAAGCAAACCCGGCGATCAGCGTGGTGCACGAACCGATTGTTGGTGTTGGAGCGCCGGGCGGCGTAGGGGAACGTCCCCTACTCTGATCCCGGAAAGCCCAGCGTGCCCTTCAAGCTGAACCAAGACCGACGCCACCACATCCCGAGACAAACCCACAAGGTCACGAACTGGCCGGCCTATGAAGCCGGGTTGGGTGACGCCACAGGACGGGACTCGACTTTGCCCATTTCACCGGTCCGTGAGGCTCGACGTTGCTCGGTCCCGGCGCGGCGCTTTGGGCGGAGGCCGCCGTCACGGCGCGTAGCAGACGGCCTCGATGAGGCCCTGGACGGCGTGTTGCACGGACTTGGAGAGCATCAGGAACTGTGGGGTGCCCGCGACGGTGGGGGCGATCAGCGATAAGCTGAGCGGGTGACGCGATCCCCGAAGCGAAGTGTATCCGGACCTGACGCGGCCTCCGCCGGAGCCGACGCTGAACCGGTTCTGCAAATCAAGGTTTGGCTGCTCGGGATCAGCCCAATGGTGTGGCGGCGGGTGCTGGTGCCGAGCACCTGCACCTTGCGTGAGCTGCACGGCGTCATCCAGGTCGCGATGGGACGGGAGAGCATCCATCCCTATCAGTTCTGCCTTCGTGCCGCGCGCTATGGCTCATCGGACCTCTCCGCGTCCTCGCCTGAGGTGACGCTTGCGGCGCTGCAGCTGCGCCAGGGCACCCGGTTCGCCTACGAATACGATCTGAACATTCCCTGGCGCCACGAGGTCCGCATCGAGAACCGGATGGAGCCGGAGAGCGGCAAGGCTTATCCGGTCTGCATCGGCGGCGCCGGCGCTTGCCCGCCCGAGGATTGCGGCGGTCCGGAAGCCTACCTTGCTGGCTTGGGCGACACGCTGTCGATGGCCGCGATGGAGGACCTGGGCGCCATGGCCGAGATCAGTGGCCAGGTCGTCCTGGAGCGCCGAACCGATCTACTGGACGATGAGGAAACCCGCTGGCAGCTGGAAGATGCCGTCGAGCGCAGCAAGGCGCGCGAGCGCGCCCAGGGTCGTCCGTTCTCGCGCCGCATGGTCAACGCGCGACTGCGGAAAGGCGAGCACCTCGACCTCATGCACCAGCAATATTGACCTGCTCGGCCCGGCGCCCCGCCAGCAGGTCGGCGGCGATCAGGGCGGCTTCGTCCCCGCGCTGCTGCCGGATGCTGGTGACCAGGTCGTGGGCGGCCGGGTCGGTCAGCTGGTCGAACCGGCGCTTGAGCGTGGCGGCGGTCGTCTCGGCATAGATCCGGGTGGTGGTGATGCTCTGATGCCCGAGGAAGCGCTGCAGGTCGGTGATGTCCATGCCGAGCGCGAGCAAGCGGGTCGCCACGGTGTGGCGCAGCAGATGCGGGTAGACGCGCTTGCTGATTCCGGCGGCAACGGCGACGGCGCGAACGAGCTGACCGACGCGCTGGCGCGTCAGCACATGTGGCGTCGGGCCGGAGCCCTGCTGGCGGCTGGCGAACAGCGGCCCCGCTCGCCGCGGGCCGATGTGCAACCGGAGCAGCTGGGCCAGGTCACGCCGGATCGGCACCTCGCGGCGCTTGTCGCCCTTGCCGTGTCGGATAGTGACCACGCGCTCGGCCAAGCTGACATCCTCGACCCTGAGCTGCACCAGCTCGGAGGCGCGCGCTCCGGTCTCCAGCAAGGTTTGCAGCATCAGTCCGGTACGTCCGCCTTGAGCGTAGGCCTGATCAAGGAAGCGCAGCTCTTCCTCGACCGTCAGCCGGTCCACGCCGCCACGGCGCTCAGGCGAAGCATGCAGGCCGGCCCGCTGCCGCGCCGCCCTGAACACGGCCTTGCTCTGGACATAGTCGACGCCCTCGCGGACGAGGATCGCGGCAATCGCCGTGGCGGTACGCGTGATGGCGGTCATGGCACAGCTTGCTCTCTTGCCTTCGAAGTGCAAACCGATTGCGGCTGGTGCCCTGTTCTGAGCCCGAATGAGCAAGATCCGGAGCCCCAGCCAGCGGTGAGCTTTCCACTCCGGCCTTGTGGAAAGCTCATCATCCAATCAGCACAAGGGGCAATGCGCGTCAGGATTCTACTTCAGATCACCGATGCGGACGGCAGCCCCGGCGTGATCGATGAGATCACCGCCTTCGAGAAGACACTGGAGCGGCCGGAGGGCCTCGGATTATCGCTCGCCGAGGGCAGCGCGCGGAAGCCGAGCTGGGCGACGAACGGCCTTGCTTCATCGATGGCTGCCAGGCCGAATGGCAGGCGCTGCCGATCCCGGAGGGCCGCATCGTGGCCGCGCTTGATGGCGGCTACGTCCGCAACTGGGACGAGCGCAAGAGCAACTTCGAGCTGATCGTCGGCTGCTCAATGCCCGAGGACAGAGCGCCCCGGTATCTCGGGCTGGTGCACGGCTACGACCGAAAGCCGAAGCGCCGTCTATTCGAGCTTCTGAAGAGCCAAGGCCTGCAGGCCAACCAGGACGTCACCTTCCTTACGGATGGCGGCGAGGAAGTGCGTTCCCTGACGGAGCTGGTGACCCCGGAAGCCGAGCACGTGCTGGACTGGTTCCACATCACGATGCGCCTGACCGTGCTGGGCCAGTATGCCCGGGGCGTTGCACATTATGACGCGGCCGAGGGCGCCCGCCTGCTGGAATCATTGGAGCGGATCAAGTGGCTGCTTTGGCATGGCAATCAGCACCGCACCGGCGAGGAGATCGCGTTCCTCGAGGATGACGTCGACGGGCTGGATACGGACTACCCGAACCTGGGCAAGTTCGCGCGTGCCACGCACGAGTTTGCCGTCTACATCGCCAGCAATGGCGACAGCCTGATCAACTATGGCGAGCGGTTTCGTTCCGGCGAGCGCATCTCCTCGTGCCTGGCCGAGTCCACGGTGAACGCCGTCATCAGCAAGCGCTTTGCCAAGCGTCAGCAGATGCAATGGACCAAACGCGGCGCCCACCTCCTACTGTAGACGCGCACTCGCGCCCTGGACGGAACGCTTCGCCCTCTGTTCGAACGTTGGCATCCGGGGCTGGCCAACGACAACGGAAGGCGTGTCGACCAGGCCGTCGCGGCGTGAGCACCCCCAGAGATCCTGATGCTCTCCGGGTAGCCTGTTCCATCGGGGATCTCTCCGTGGAGTGGGTCAGGCCGGGCGGGGCGTTCGTAGCACCCCGCCCGGCCGCTTCGTGCTTGCGAAGCCTCAACATTGCGCTACAATCGCGCTACAAATCAACTACGATGTAGCAAGCCGTGCCAGTCCCGCCGCCCCTTCCATTCAGCATGCGACTGAAGCCCGAGATAAGAGAGGCCCTGAAGCGGGCAGCGGCAGACGATGACAGATCTGTGTCGTCGCTGATCGAGCGCATCTTGCGGTTATGGCTCACCGATCACGGCTACCTGTCAGCCGCGCCTGCGAAGGCGGCGAGGAAGAAAGGGAAGTCGCGGTGAGCACGCTGGCGGGACTCGCTGGCAGCGCAGCTCCACCACACGTAAGACACTGAGCCCTACGTTTCGTGCTACCATGATTTTTGGTAATAGCCTATTTGTGGGCTAAACCAGAAGGGCGCCGGGCCGGAAGCACTTTTGAGCGGGTTAGGAGCCCGACTTCGAGAGCCAGCGAAGGATCTCGATGCCGAGCTCAATGGCCCGCAACAGAAGCGCCCACCCCTCGGGATCGGTCATTTTCCCTCCGAGGTTGCGGTTGCCGCCGCCATTCACGATCCGACCCGCGATGGCGGCGGTGACTCCTTCTACGGGCGACTCGCCATTCTTGGCTACGCCGATAAACGGCGGTTGGAAAAAGCGTAGTGGACCCAGAGACGGTGCCTGAGCCAATCCGGGGCTAATCGGATTCTCTAATCGTGCGGCAGCAGAGATTCTCCCCGCTTATCGGCCAATCGACCCGTCACGGGTAGACGCCTTTGTGGGTCAGACGGGACGACGCAGCGACGGCACGGCAAAGCGCGTTGACCATGCCTCGCATGTTGCGGCGCCGGTTGGTGGTCCAGCAGAAGGCGCCGAGATAGTCGGGCAGATGCTTGGGGGAGAGCCGCTTGTGGGTGGCCTTGAGCGCGGTACTGAGATTGGCGACCAGGGTGTTGACGGTGAAGAACGGGGCGCTGCGCTCGCGCTCCGGACGCCCGCCGCCGGTGACGGTGGCGACATGCGTCCGCCCGGCTTCACCGAAGGCGTTGAACGCCCGCAAGCCGTCCGTGTGCACAGTCGCGCCGGCGGCGATGTGGGCATCGCGGAACGCGGCCACCGCCTCGCTGGAGAAGGCGCTGACCGCGCGCATCGCGACATGGCCCATGCGCCCGTCCGCATGCCGCTCGCAGGCGACGATGACGCAGGTCTTGCCTTCGGTTCCGCTGCCTTGGTTCCTTTCACCTCCCAGATACACGTCATCCGCCTCCACTACCGGCGGCGCGGCATCGTCGTCGCTCGCGCCCCCGAGCGAATAGCGCTCCGTCCGCTCGGTCATGGCGTGGCGGAGCCGCTTGTGCAGATACCAGGCCGTCTCATAGCCCAGGCCCAGCCTGCGGCCGAGCTCGACCGCCGAGATCGCCTGTTTGGTGCTGCTCATCAGGTGCATGGCGCGGAACCAAGTGGTCAGAGACAGCTTGGTGTCCGCCATCACGGTGCCCGCGGTGACCGACCAACGTCGGCCGCAGCGCGTGCAGCCGACACGGCGGCCGTAGACATAGCTCTTCAGATTGGCGCAGCGCGGGCAAGGCATTCCTTCACGTTGGCGCGCCGCCACCAACGCCGCCAGACACTGATCCTCCGTCCCGTAGAGTCGTTCGAACTCAACGTCCGTCAGCCCCTTCATGATTGCCCGCACCGTTCTGCTCCGAGACGCCGCGTTCAGAGCGACTTTGCGCTTCCCTGCTGCAAAGTACAAGAGCGGGTCGATTGGCCGATAAGCGGGGAGATTCTCGCATTCTGAGACCACAATGATGTGATGCTCAGCGCGCTTGGGGTGCCGGGAGGCGCAGCCCGCATTCTCCCTCTGGCAGCCCGCATTCTTCTCGGGGTGTCAATCCGATTATGGCAGGCCTACCTCCCGGCGCGGCGAGGATGCTTCTACGCTGCGCCGTCTGCAACCTTCGCCTCAATCCGCATCGGCGAGCTGGTGCGGGAGCTGGAGACGGCGCAGGGCGAGCGGACAGACCGTCAACCTAGTGCGGACGCCCGCACAAAGAAGGATGAGGCGATCTCGGATGCCGCTTGACTTGGCGCAGCGGGCCATCGCGCGCGACTGGCACGAGGCGTACCGCCGCCATGTCCGGGGTTAGCTGATGCCATGGCTCAGCGCGCAGCTTGGGTGTGTTTCGGCGTGCAATTTTGACCCCCTGAGCCGGGGGATCGGCGTGCAATTTTGGCTCTCCGCGGTTTCTGGTGCAGCAGTTGTCCGGATCAGGCCGCTTGCAGAACCCGAGCCCGCAGCAGGTCATGCTTGGCTCGCCCATACATTTGCCGCTTGATCAGCTTCAGCCTGGTGATCTGGCCTTCGGTCTGCCCGTTGCTCCACGGCATCTCAAGCGCAGCCCGAACCGCAGCTTCATCCTGCTTGAGCCCGCCGGCAAACGATCGCATCTCGCTTTCGGCCGCGTCGGCCAGCCAGCGGTCGAGTTCGTCGCTCTTCCGCTCGCGCACGATGGCCGCGAAGCTCAGGGCGAGATCACGTGCCAGCGCAAGAGGCGCCGAGGTGGCGAGCAACTGATTGAGATATTGCTGCTCCTCCGCCTGCAGCGTGGACGGGTCGGCGGTGAGCATCCGAGCCACGCGCCGTAGCGGCGGCACCGTGAAGCAGGAGTCAGCCCGGCCGGGGTGACCTGCAAGGCGCTGCCGGGTAGCCCATTCGGTGACGACGCGCAGCCCGCCCTGGAACCCGGCATCCCGCAGTTCGCGCCACAGCTGGGTTCCATTGCGGCACCCCTCGGCCCAGCGTCGCTCGAGCGTGGCGCGGTAAGGCTCCAACATGCTCCGGCGGGGGCGGAAGGGATCCGGCCCAGCGCCGCGCAGCCAACGCCGGGCCGTGTTGCCTCCGATGGCCAGCCTGCGCACGATCTCCTTGATCGGCATGCCCTCCCGCCGGAGGCGCATCACCTCGTCATAGATGTCGTGTTGCCTGCGCCACCGTTCCCAGTGTCGCCGTTCGGCACTCGTCATCGGCGGTGCCACGGTCGTGGTCGTCTCTGCGGTATCCAGCTGCGCGGCGGACCGCACCTCGCGCCTGCGGCGCCGGACAGCATCGAGCAGGGCGCTGCTGCAGTTCTCCAGCAGGTGCCAGCGGTCGCTGACCTGAACGGCGTCGGGCGCGCCCCGGCCTGCGGCGTCCGCATAGGTTCCGCCACGGTCGCGGCTGAGCACCTCGGCTCCGGGATGTGCCTTAAGCCAGGCGACGAGCGTGTCGGCGCGGCGGTCCGGCAGGAGGTCGACCACACGGTGGCGCTCGAGGTCAACGAGAATGGTGCCGTAGCGCCTGCCACGGCGCCACGCCCAGTCGTCTACCCCGAGTACCCGCGGAGCCTGGGCGGGGGTCTCCGGCGCTCCGCGGCGGAGCATGCCGAGCAGGGTGGTGGCGCCAACCGGCATCGTCAGGCGGCGCGCCAGGCGAGATCCGGCTTCGCCACCAAGCGCGAGACCGATATGGCGTTGGATCTCGGCCAGCCGTGCGGTCCGACGCGCTCGCGGTGCGGTCACTTCGGGAAGGCGCTCGGCAAAGATCCGGCGCTTGCATCCGCTGGTCGTGCAGCGGAACCGCCGCGCCTGGACGCGCAGGGCGACGATCTGTCCCTGCCAAGGCAGGTCGGCCAGGGTCCGCTGGTAATGGCTATGCACGCGCGCGGACGCCGCGCCACAGCGCGGGCAGACGGAGGTCAGCGACTTCGGGCGGGAGAGAATGACGACGCGGTCAAGCCCGGGAAGGACCTGCTCGACGAACAGGCCCTCCGGGATCATGGGCAGGAGATGGGAGAGCAACTCGGCACGGAATGAAGAAGGAAGCTGTCCTCCTCCATATGGGGTCACGCCACCTCAAGCGACCACCTGCACCAGAAACCGCGGAGAGCCCAATTTTGACCCCTGAATGTGTGGCTGCTGGGCTGCCTGCTTCAGTTCGAGGTGGGCGGTGGGGGATGCTGATTGTGGAGACGGTCGGCCGGATCAGACGCGAGCACTTCGTCAGGGGCAAGTCGATCAAGGAGATCGCGCGTGACCTGAAGGTGTCGCGCAACACGGTTCGCAAGGTGCTGCGGTCGGGCGGGACGTCGTTCTCGTATGAGCGGGAGGTTCAGCCGCGTCCCAAGATCGGGCATTGGAAGGCGGAGCTGGACAAGCTGCTGACGAAGAACGCCGAGAGCGGGACGCGCGAACGGCTGACGCTCGTTCGCCTCTTCGAGGAGTGGCGAGGGTTGGGCCACGACGGCGGCTACGCCGCAATTCGCCGCTATGCCCGGCTTTGGAGCGGGCAGCACGCCGGACAGACGGCCGAGGCGTATGTGCCGCTGTCGTTCGCGCCGGGTGAGGCCTACCAGTTCGACTGGAGCCACGAAGTCGTCCTGATGAGCGGCGTCACGGTGACGGTGACGGTCGCGCACATTCGCCTGTGCCACAGCCGCATGATGTTCGTTCGCGCCTGCCCGCGCGAGACGCAGGAGATGGTGTTCGACGCCCACGAGCGGGCGTTTGCCTTCTTCAAGGGCGCCTGCACACGCGGCGTCTACGACAACATGAAGACAGCGGTGGAGGCGGTGTTTGTCGGCAAGGACCGGCAATACAATCGCCGCTTTCTGCAGATGTGCGCCCATCACCTGGTGGACCCGGTTGCCTGCACACCGGCCGCGGGCTGGGAGAAGGGCCAGGTGGAGAGCCAGGCCGGCTTGGTGCGCGAGCGCTTCCTCACGCCACGGCTGCGGGTGAACAGCTACGACGAACTGAATGGTTGGCTGTTGGACAAGTGCATCGCCTACGCCAAGGCGCATGCCCATCCGGAGCGCCCCGAGCAGACAGTGTGGGAGGTGTTCGAGGACGAGCGGCCAAAGCTGGTTCCCCACTGCGGTCGCCTCGACGGCTTCCACGCGCTGGCGGCCTCGGTGTCGAAGACCTGCCTGGTCCGCTTCGACAAAAACAAGTGCTCGGTCAGCGCCGGGGCGGTCGGCCGACCTGTCGAGATCCACGCCTATGCCGACCGGATCGTCATCCGTCAGGACGGACGCGCCGTAGGGGAACATCGCCGCCGCTATGGACGGGGCGAGACAATCTACGATCCTTGGCATTACGTGCCGGTGCTGGCCCGCAAGCCTGGCGCCCTGCGCAATGGCGCGCCGTTCAGGGACTGGATCCTGCCCGCGGCGATGGAGCGGGTGCGGCGTCGCCTTACCGGATCTGACGATGGTGACCGGCAGATGGTCGCCATTCTGGCAGCCGTGCTGACCGACGGGCTGCCGGCGGTCGAAGCGGCCCGCGCGCAGGCGATGGCCGAAGGCGTCCATTCCTCCGACGTGATCATCAACATCCTCACCCGGCAGCGCGATCCCGGACCGACCGCCGTCATCGCCACGCCGGATGCGCTGACCCTTCGGCATGTGCCCGCCGCCGATTGCGCCCGATACGATCAGCTCAGGAGCCGATGAGCATGGAGCGGACCGAAGTCCTCGACATGATGGGCACGCTGAAGCTCTTCGGCATGAGGGGCGCCTGTGACGAGGCCCTGGCCGCGGCGATCAAGCGCAAGCACGAACCGCAGCGCTTCGTCGGCGACCTGCTCAAGGCCGAGATGTCCGAGAAGCAGGCACGCTCGATCAGGTGCCAGATGACCATCGCCAAGCTGCCGCTCGCCAAGGATCTCGACGACTTCGCCTTCAAGGGAACGCCGATGTTCCACACCGTCAGTCGCCTTTACGAACGCACCTCGGTGATCGTCACCACGAGCCTCGCCTTTGGTGAATGGCCGAGCGTGTTCGCGGGCGACGCCAAGATGACCACCGCGCCGCTGGATCGCCCAACCCATCACTGCGACCTCGTCGAGACCGGCAACGACAGCTGGCGCTTCAAGAACCGCGCCTGAGCTTCACAAGCAACCGCCAGGGCTTGCACCGGTGGGTCCACGGGGGACCCCCCGCGCGCCGCTGCGTCAGCCTCTGCATGGGCACTCCGCAACGCGAGGGTCTCCCCTATGGACTACCGGCACAAGCAAACAACACGGGGTCACGATTGGACGCCGATCCGGGGTCAAAGTTCGACGCCGATTGACACCCTATCGGCTCGCGCGCGACATCCGCGGCATCGGCTTTCTAACGATCGGGTCGCGGAACGGCTCGGCATCGCTCGCCGAGTGCCGGCCTCTCCGAGGCTCTGGCCAGGTTCGATATCGCCGCACGCACCGTGATTGTGACCGAAGCGGCCAAAGTCGCGTCAGACGAGACTCAGGTCCGCCTCGCCCGCCGAAGCCGCCCGGCCAGGTGAACCAGCCGCTGCCGTGCGAGGGCATCAAGGAAGGCTTCCTCGGTTGGTGCCGTCCGGCTCAGATTCAGACGGGCGGCCTCGACGACCTCGGCCATGGCCTCCGGATCCTTCGCATCGAGTTCGCAGAGGAAAGCATCCGGGTCGCGCGCCACCATTCCGAACGGTGCCAGGGTGTCAGCGGGAAAGTCCTTGGTGTTGAATGTCAGGATCGTCCTCGCCCCGGCTTCGAGAGCCGCCGCGAGAACGTGGCGATCATGGTCATCGGGCAGCACCAGCGCCGAAACCCGGTGTTCGTACCCTCGTACGTCTGCCTCCGGCAGAATGCGCTTCATGATGTCTCGTGTGCGCTCGAGGCGGGCGCGGGAGGCTCGTCCAGCGGCAACCAGGGTGCCGATCCACTCGTCATGGATCGCGTCCGTCCAGCGCGGCGCGACAAGCCGGTTCACCCCGAGCTGAACGAGCAGGTTCCGCAGATGGAAGGGATACAGGAGGTTCGCATCGTAGAGGACGACCGGTGGAGCTTGTGGGCCGTCCTCAGAGGCCATGCGCCATCAGGTCTTCCGTATCGGCCCGCAGCTCGTCGAGCGCCGCTTGGATTGGTGCTTCCCGCCGTTTCAGATCGAGTACCTCGGCCAGCCTGAGGCGTCGGTGCGTGCCAACACGGCGGAACGGCAGCACGCCCGCATCCATCCGCCGGCGGACCAGCGGTCGCGAAATCCCGAGAATCGCGGCCGCATCCTCGGGCGAAATTTCCACGTCGTCCGTCAGCAGGGCCACCTCTCTGCAAAGAGACACCTTCTCCAGCAGATCGCCGATGAGCTTGACGGCTGTGGCCGGAATCGCGACCGTTTCGCGCGTCCCGTCCGAGTGGACGATGAACACTTCGACTCGATCGTCGGGTCCACGCCGATTTAGCATGGTGGCACCGCGAGCAATGTTCGGCCGATCGTCGTCGGCGAGGCTGTAGCGCGCCATCAGTTCCATAGGCATGGCCTGTCCTCGGCCTCCTCTTAACTGGAATATCTGGAACAAAGGCCCGGTGTCAAGGGGCTGGTTCCGCCAGGTCTCGCGCCGGCACTGTCAAGCTGGTGGCCGGGGGCTCCTCCCTGCCCTGTTTACACGCGGTGCTTGCCAATGATCTGTGGCGCGTGTTCCGCGTCCTGCGTATCCACCCGGTGATGGCCGTCTTGCCGGCGGGATCGGGCCTTTGATCTAAAGGGCGCCTGTATGAGCGCCGCTAAGATCAGGGGCAGTCGGCGGGATGGAGATCATCACCGGGGCTAAACGGCGACGATGGCGTTGTCAACTTGGCGGTGAACAGGCAGCAGTCGGCTCTACGAACGCTTGGCGTCATGCTGCCAGTGGAACTCCGGCCACGTCTCGCCATGTGCGGAGGGCGCTGTCGCGAGCTTGGCGGTGTTCGGCGGCAGAGAGGCGGTGGCGGCGAAGCTGGAAGTGGTTGTGGATCCGGCTGTGGCTGGAGAGGAAACGCTGGGCCTGACGGGCTGACTTGAACCGCTGCATTTGCCGCTCCCGTCGTCGTGTCGGCTGATGCGACACCTCGGCTCGGTCGTTGAGGTAGCGGCTCTGTCGATGCTCGACGCCGGGCAGGAGATCCCGTTTGGCGGCAGCGTAGCTCTTGAGCTTGTCCGTCACGATCACCCGGGGAACATACTGCAGACCCTTCAGCAGCTTACGAAAAAAGCGCCTGGCGGCTTGGCGCTGCGTCGGCTCTGCACCAGGATGTCGAGCACGTGCCCATCCTGATCGACCGCGCGCCAGAGGTAGTGCAGCTTGCCGCATACCGGGCAGGCTGCCACGCCGACGACGGCCCGCCAACCTGACAACGCCCCGGTGCCTATTATGACGAATGCGCGGCCATCGTGCACGGCGCGACCGGGCCAGTCGCGTTGCGGTGTTTGACCACACGTTGCGCGGTCCCAATCAGCCGCGCGAGCCGGTGATGCACGTTCACAAAGACTACCCGGAGAAGTCCGCGCCCCAGCGTATCCGCGATCTTGTGCCCGACGAAGCCGAGACGCTGCTCAAGCATCGCTATGCGTTCATCAACGTGTGGCGCCCGATCGGTCATACCGTGGTCGACACGCCGCTGGCGCTGTGCGAGGCGACCAGCTTTGCCGAGGACGGCCTGATCATGACTGACCTCGTCTACAAGGACCGTCTGGGCGAGATCGCCTCCGTGCGCCACAACCCGCGGCATCGCTGGGTGTTTTTCTCGGACATGACGCCGGACGAGGTGCTGCTGATAACGTGCCATGACACCGTTCGCGACGGTCGCGCCCGGCTGTCCTTTCACTCCGCCTTCCACGACCCGACCGCGCCGACGGACACGAAGCCGCGTCAGAGTATTGAAATTCGGACCATCGCCTTCTTCGAAGCCTGATTTCGCAGGAGGAAAGGCAGGGCAGTCGTGATCGAAGTCAACGGCATGGCGCACGTGATCCTCACCGGCAGTTATAGATCCGGCTGCCATTACCTTGGATAGAAGCTGAGGGCCACCACGTCCTCGGACATGAAGCACGTGGACATGCGCAAGCTGGCTCCGGCGGCCCAGGAAGAAAGACGGCGACAGGTGATCGGCCTGCGCCAGAGCGGTGCGAACTATGCGGCAATCGCCGCCCAGGTCGGGCTCAGCCAAACCGGCGTGTTCGACATCTGCAAGCGTTTTGACGCCCAGGGCGAGACGGGGCTGGTCAGCGGCAAGCGCGGGCGCAAGCCAGACGAGCAGAAGCTGCTGACGACGGCACAGGAGAGGGAGATCCAGCGGCTGATCTGCCGCCGTGTGCCCGACGAGTTGGGCCTGGACTTTGCGCTGTGGAGCCGGGCGGAGCAGCCGAAGGTTCCATGGACGCAGTCCATGGAATGGCTGCGGAGGGGGCGGTGGGTGCGCTCATCCGCCGCCAGTATGGCGTGCGCCTGGCGGTGCGCACCACCGGCACGCACCTGGCACGCTGGGGCTTCACCGCGCAAAAGCCGCTGCGGCGGGCCCATGGGCAGCAACCGGCAGCGGTGCGCGATTGGCTGCGCCGGGAGTATCCAGCGATTGTCGCCCGGGCCCGGCGGGCGCGTGGGGTGATCTTCTGGGGCGACGAGACCGGGCTGCGCGCCGAGGACGTGCGCGGTCGTTCCTACGCGCTCCCCGGCAAGACACCCGTCGTGCGGCCCCACCAGCGCCGCATCGGGCGGGGCCTGATCTCGGCGGTCAGCAACCGAGGCGAGTTGCGCTGGCAGGTGCTGGACGGCGCGATCAAGGCGCCGGTGCTGATCGGCTTCCTGCAACGCCTGATCCGTGATGCCGGGCGCAAGGTGTTCCTGATCCTCGACCGGCTGCCAGTGCACCGTTCGGCGGTGGTGCGTGAGTGGCTCGCCCGGCACAAGGCGCAGATCGAGGTCTCCTACCTGCCGTCCCACAGTCCGGAACTCAATCCGGATGAAGGGCTGAATGCCGACCTCAAGCGGCACGTCACCCGCAAGCCGCCAATGCGCAGCAAACAGCAGCTCAAGCAGGCCGCCATCAGCCACATGCGTCGGCTGGCCAAGTCGCCCGCCCGGGTCCGCAGCTTCCTCCGCCAGAAGTCCATGCGCTATGCGGCATGATTCAAGATAATGACAGCCGGATCTATAATGGGAAGGCGCGTGCCTTCTATGCCGAACTCCTGCCGTTTCTGGGCATGACGAAAGTCTATGAGGCCAATGACTTCCTTTATCATGTCGGCGGCCGAACCGCGATTGGGACCCAGCGCTGCGCGGCCGATTTTGATTGTCGCGCTACACCATGCGCAGCAAGGCGTGCCTGTCCGGCAGGTTCTCGGTGTGCGACACAGTGGATTGCGAGCATAGGTCGCCGTGTTCCGGCAGCCGGTCCATCGCCAACTTGAACAGCGGATCGGTGCGCAGGCTGTCGGCGTCGTTGCCGTCCTCGTAGCCGGCGGCGGTCATCAGCACGCGGAAGCGGATAATCTCGTCTAGGCCGTGCACGATCCGCGCCGGCGCGCGCGGGTCATCGATGCAGGCGGCAAGGCGCTGGGCGATCCCCAGCCGGGACTCGACCTCCCGCAGCACCAGGGGGCCGCCGTCCGAGGACATCAGCGCGCCGTCGCAGCGCGCCTCAATCCTCCGTCCGCAGATCGGTGACAGGCCGGGCAGAATGGCGGCCGCTTCGTCGCTGGCGGGCATGGTGCTTCCGGGATTGGATGGGCCTTGGTCTCGACACCCAATCCTACGTCAAATCAGTGGTTTGTACCACACCCGCCAACCCTGGTGCATTTTCCGGGCTAGGACCTCACGTCGCCCCCGCTCAATCAGGCCAGGGATTCTCAAGCGAGTTGTCAGAAGGACCCAAGGTCTAGGCGATACCACCCGCCAGAGGATGTCGCTAGCAACTGATAAACACGATTCGACCTTGTCGTCATTACCAGGTGCATTTGCGCAGGATTGTCAGTCGCGAAAGCACTAATGGCGGTGGAGTTATCGTCAATATCGAAAACACCCACCAATCCCTCGCAAGGAGCGAGACCGTCGCCGTTCGTGACGCTGGACTCACCGAAGACATTCCAATTGCCCCCAGTAGCGTTCGTTGCCACGAAGAAAACTTCATCGCACTCCTTGACTTCTTGGCTGACCTGAATTCCTGCGACGCCAACGGGAGTTGATCCTGAGTAGGTGGGAATAGCCGGAACCGGTTCCCCGCTCAGTGGTTTGAACGTATTCGCTGTATTCCCGCCGAAGATCATTTCCGAAAAGAGTATGGAGTTGTCGTCTGTGACTACAATGACGGGATTATGAACATACATAACGCCCGAATTTGCCATCCACGCCGTGATCCCGCGGACATTTGCCTTAGTGTCAATGCCGCCAATTTCGTAAGAATGTACGCCTATATCAGGGCTGTATTCGATTTGTGCTGCGATAGGCTCGTCCCCTTGAGCTCCTTGAGGGCCGAAGACAATGGGTACGTGCGCGACTGAATCATTGTCGAAGAAGCAGCTTCCGATTGCATCGGGCTCACTGAACGTGCCCAGCGAGGCCGATTGCACTCCTTGGCCACCTACCCAATAAAGTTCCGTGACTTCGCCATCAGTCTGTAGGACGATAACGTGGTTCGCGCCGTTGCCATAACAGGCGCCAATACCAGCGAGCGTTCCAGGGCTAAAGGTGGCGAGGACGTCTGTCCCAAAGACCGTCGTGTTGGAGTAAAAAACTTCTTGTACGCGTCCGTCCGTCGTCGCGACAATCGCATGATTCATCTGATCGGCTGGATTAAAGTAAGAGGCAATACCGTTCCTTATGAGCGGGTCGGCGTTGACCGCCGTTGCGCATAACGGAAGTGAAATCATCATAACGACTGCGAGCATAGCTGCCCGCTTTGGACGATGCAGGGGAGCGTTGATGCCGCTGACCTTCTGTGTCGGTATCATAGTGGGCTCGCCGGTGATTCGGGCACTAGCTGCGACGTTGCCGGCACGCTTGCGGTGCAATCGCGCACTCTGGATGGACCTATATGCCCTCATCCGGCTTCTCCTGTTCGGTGGCTCACCAGCGCGGCACGGCGTCTGTGGCTATTGGAAAGGTGCATCAACTTTGTCGGCGATTCTGTGAGCCAGGTCACAGTAGGTTGCTACCAATAGGCCCAGTGACCGCGAATCTGTGCGGAACGGCCATTTACGGCAGGGCCGAACTTTTCCGGCTACTTGCGGAGCTGCTGCGGATCGTCGGCGGGCATGGGGAGACGATACCCGCACTTTGGAACAAAACAAGAACTGACCCGTCGCGCACGAAAGAAGCCCGGCCGGGAGGCCGGGCAGTCGGGGGGTTTGCCAATTGCAGAGATCGACCTGAATGTAGAATCAGGCACTCCGGCAAGATGTGACGCGGGTCACACCCACCGCGCGCGACTTGTTCGATGAAGCGCCCACGATGGCAGCACTGAGCGACTTCGCCAGCCAGCGGCTGAGATACTCGAGCGGCTTGCCGCGATGCTGGCGATCGACACCAAGGTGGGCCGGCGTGTTGCACGGACTTGGAGTGCAGGCGTACTCGCCCCAGCCCCGTTCGGGGTCAGGCGATGCGCACAGAGATCGGGCGTCCCAGCTCCAGCATACGATTGAGCGCATGGACGGCGACCTCCACCTCGGTCGCCCGGCACTCGTCCTTGTGCGAGCGCACCCTCCGCCGACATTCCACGTGCTGCGCACGCAGAACCTCACATGAGGGTATCTCTGTCAAGCGCGCATGATCAGTCTCCAATTCGTCGTCGACGGCGCCTAGGTGATACCGATCTCTTGCGATCGCCTCCGAGAGGATAGCGGCAAGCCGCTCTGCCAACCACTGGCGTCGCTGCATTTTCCTGCCTCGAAGGTGCGCGCGCCGCGCTGGGTGTCTCACATCCGGTCGGACCGTGCGCGGTCCGGACCACAATCCCGCATGCTTGCGGGTGCGGGGCTCGGAGGAATGGGACCCTTCTTGGCGGGACGGCGTCTTGCAGCCACGGTTCCGGTCGGTCACCACCCACCCCGGATCGAGCGGATCAGCGCAACGCCGATCCGCCGATGGTGATGTGCATCGGCGGCCGCTCAGGCGGCCTTGGCGGCCTTCAGCTCGGCGCCTTCGGGGATCACGCCTTGCGTCACAAACCTCCAGAGCGCTATCAGCAGCTTCCTCGCGAGCGCCACGATGGCGATGCGCTTGATCCGGCCACGCTTATCGCCGACCCGCTCGCGATACCAAAGGCTCAGGGCACTTCCCGGCTGATTGCGCAGCCAGAACTAAGCCAGTTGCACCATGGTCCGGCGCAGCCGGGCGTTGCCTGATTTCGAAATGCCTTGCTCAGTGTCGATCCCGCCGCTCTTCCAAGGTGTGGGCGTCAGGCCGGCATAGGCGGCCACCTCGCGACGGTTGTCGAAACCGCGATGGAATGCCTCAAACCGCAGCACCGAAGCGGTCTCGCGACCGACGCCTTTGAGCCGCAGCAGACGGGCGCCCGCGCCCTCTTGGGCTGGCAACGCCGAGCTTGTCGTGGTGTGCCCCGCCGGGCAAGCATCCTCAGCCCCGGCCTTGTCCTCGACCTGGCATTCGGCCGCCAATGCCGCATCCCGCTCGGCCTCGACACGTACGATCTGCTGCATGGCCAATTCCAGGCGCGCGATTTGCCGCAGGAGCTCGGCGGTCAGCTGCGCCGGCAGCCTTTGCCCCTCCGGCGTGCGCAGTTCTTCCAAGCGGGCGCGCCGCGCCTGCCAGGTCGGCTCGAAGCCGAACACCCCTCGCCCTGCCATTCCATCCGGCTACGCCGGACAGAACCTTTGGCAGGTCTCGCCCTGAGTGGCCAGCAGCGCTTTGATCCGGTTGGTGTGCCGGATGCGCTGTAAGCGGCGCTCTGCGGCCCTTCTTCCCGGGTGAGGGTGAGTATGGTGGGTGTGCCTGAGGCTGGCAGCTTCGGGCAGACATCATGTTTGACGGCAACCACGAGACGAGGGGGAAGCATCGCCGGGCCGAGGTCCGGACGAGGCCTGAGCGACGGCGCTGGTCGGCTGCGGACAAGGCGCGGGTCGTGGCCGAGGCGACGGCGCCGGGCGCGGTGGTCTCGGCCGTGGCGCGGCGCTGGCAGGTGCACCCGCAGCAGGTGTTCGCGTGGCGGCGTGAGGCGGGCTGTGCCGAGCGGGTGCCGCAGTCGGAGGTGGCCCTGGAGGACGCGTCGGTGCCGGAGTTCGTGCCGATCCTGGCCGTGACCGAGGCGGCAGGGTCGGCAGACCCCGTGGCAGCGATGGCGTCTGCCCCTGCGCTCGAGATCGCGCTGGCCGGCGCCGTCGTGCGCCTCAGGGCCGGCACGGACATGACGCTGCTCGCGGCGGTGCTGCGTGCGATCCGCGCCTCGGCGACGGCGGCGTGATCACCATCCCGGCCGGCGCGCGCGTGCTGCTGGCGACCCGGCCCGTGGACTTCCGCAAGGGGGCGCACGGGCTGGCGGCGTTGGCATCCGCGGTGCTGGGCGAGGACCCGTTCTCGGGTGTGGTCGTGGTGTTCCGCTGCAAGCGGGCCGACAGGGTGAAAATCTTGGTCTGGGATGCGAGTGGCCTGGTCCTGGTCTGGAAGCAGCTGCAGCAGGGTGGGTTTCGCTGGCCGGCGATCGCGGACGGCGTCGTGCGGCTGTCGGCGGTGGAGTTCGCCGCCCTGTTCGACGGGCTCGACTGGACGCGGGTGCAGGCGGTGCGCAGGATTCCCACCCCGACCGTGCCGGCGTAGGATTCGTGCTGTGACGCGCGCCGCTCCCGAGCCGATGCCTGCTCTGCCCGAGGATGTCGGCGCGCTGCAGGCGTTGCTGCGCGCGGCCTGGACGGAGCGGGACAGCGTGGCCGCCGAGCGCGACGCGCTCGCCGAGCAGAACGACCGCCTGCGCCACCTGCTGCTCCGCCTCAAGCGCCTGCAGTTCGGCGCCCGCTCCGAGCGCCTGCCCGACGCGCAGCTGCAGCTCGGCCTGGAGGATCTCGAGACCGCGATCGCCACGGGCGAGGCCGAGGGAGAGAAGCGCGACCCGGGCCTGCGCGCGCGGCGCGCGGCCAAGCGCCGGGCCAGCCGCGGCGCGCTGCCTGCGCACCTGCCCAGGGTCGAGGTGACGCTGGCCCCCGAGGACAGCGCCTGCCCGTGCTGCCGCGGCGTGATGGCGGTCATCGGCCACGACACCGCGGAGCGGCTCGACGTGATCCCGGCGCAGTTCCGCGTCATCGTGACCAAGCGCCCCAAGCTGGCGTGCCGGACTTGCGCAGGTACAGTGGTGCAGGCGCCTGCTCCGCCGCGACTGATCGAGGGCGGGCTGCCCACCGAGGCGCTGGTCGCGCACGTGCTGGTGGCGCGCTACGCCGACCACCTGCCGCTGTATCGCCAGGCGCAGATCATGGCCCGGCAAGGGGTGGAGTTGGGGCGCTCCACCTTGGCCTCCTGGGTGGGTTATGCCGCCGCCGAGATCGCGCCCGTGGTCAGCAGGCTGCGCGCGATCGTGCTCGGCTCGGCGCGGGTGTTCGCCGACGAGACCACCTTGCCGGTGCTCGACCCCGGGCGGGGCCGCACCAAGACCGGCTACTTGTGGGCGCTCGCACGCGACGACCGGCCCTGGTCTGGGACGGACCCGCCGGCGGTGGTTTACAGCTACGCGCCGGGCCGAGGGCAGCAGCACGCCGACACGCTGCTCGGCGGCTTCCGTGGCATTCTGCAGTGCGACGGCTACACGACCTATAAGAAGCTGGCCGAGCCCGCGCGCGACAAACAGGGCAGCGGCGCCGTGACGCTGGTCTTCTGCTGGGCGCATGTGCGTCGTGGCTTTTACGACCTGGCCAAGACCGGCACGGCCCCGATCGCCACAGCGGCGCTTGAGCGAATCGCAGCGCTCTATCGGATCGAGGCCGAGGTCCGCGGCCAGGCGCCGGCGCAACGGCTGGCGGCGCGCCGGGAGCGGAGCCGGCCGCTGGTGCTGGAGCTGCGCGCCTGGTTCGAGCAGCAGCTGGCCAAGCTGCCGGGCCGCGGCCCGACCGCGGGCGCGATCCGCTACGCGCTGAACCACTGGGACGGGCTCGTGCGCTTTCTCGACGACGGCCGGATCGAGCCGGACACGAACACGGTCGAGCGCGCGATCCGACCGGTGAAACTGAGTCGAAAGAACGCGCTCTTCGCCGGAAGCGATGAAGGCGGGTCAAACTGGGCCCACGTCGCCTCGCTCGTGGAGACCTGCAAGCTGAACGGCGTCGACCCGCAGGCCTACCTCTGCGAGTTGCTGACCCGGCTCGTCGGTGGCTGGCCGCAGGCGCGCATCGACGAGCTCATGCCCTGGCACTGGGCCGCCCAGGGGAGCGGCTGAGCGTCGGGCTGCGCGGGGCAGGGGTCATGGAGGATAGCCGCATGTCGCGCACGAGCACCCACATCTTCCGCGTCCGGCTTCGCCCCAGGGTCTACCGCGAGATCGAGATCCCGAGCGAGAAGTCGCTCTACGACCTGGCCGCCGCCATCGTGCAGGCCTTCGACTTCGACCTGGATCACGCCTTCGGCTTCTTCAGCAAGCTGGACCACCACGTCTTCGACTCGCCCGTGCGCTACGAACTCTTCGCCGACCTGGAGGCCGGCAGCAAGTCCGGCAGCGTCAAGCGGACCAAAGTGGCGCAGGCGTTCCCCGCCGTGGGCGCCAAGATGCAGTTCCTCTTCGACTACGGCGACGACTGGCGCTTCCAAGTCGAGGTGATCGGGCTGGGGGAGAAGGCTCCGAAGACGCGCTACCCGAAGCTGCTCAAGGCTGCAGGCAAAGCCCCCCCACAATACCCGCCCGAGGACGAAGACGAGGAGTGATACCAACTCCGTCTGATCAGCTCGGCTGAACCGGCTTGGGCCACCAATGGAAGCTGGTGTGCGGGCGTATGGCGGCCGGGTCGAGGCGGCGGCGGCGCTCGGCGCCGGCGGCGTCGAGGTCATCGAGGGTTGCGAAGTGCCGGTTGATGACCGGCTCGTCCACCAGCGGCCAGAGTCGCTCGGCGGGCTGGAGCTCGGGTGAGTACGGCGGCAGGAACACCAGCGTGATGCCGTCGGGGACGGCCAGGCCCTTGGGGCCGTGCCAGCCGGCGTTGTCCAGCACCAGTAGGATGTGGCGCGCGCGCCCAGCCCCGGTCTCGCGCGCGAAGGCGGCGAGCAGGGCCTCGAACAGCCGCTTGCTCAGGCCGGTGGACAGGAACCAGACTGCCTCGCCGCTGGTCGGCTGCACGAAGGCCGTGACGTGCAGCCACTTGTAGCGGTGGTGGCCGAGGGCGATGGGCCGCGCGCCGACTGGGGCCCACACACGGCGGCGGACCGGCTTCAGGCCGAGGCGGTGCTCGTCCTCGGCCCAGACCTCGACCGGCCGGTCGGGGTGCGCGGCCTTGGCCCGTGCGACCGCCGCCTCGAGCCCCCCCTGAACTCGGCTTGCTGCTCGGGCGTGGCTGCGCGCGGGTGCCGCGGGCGCGGTGCCTGGATCGACCACCGGACCCGCTTCAGCGCCTCCCAGCCGCGCTGCGGGTGCACCCGCTCCACCCCGAGGTGGCGCGCCATCCAGACCGCGACCTTGGGGCCGGTCCAGCGCCCGCCGTCCTCGGGGGGTGCCCTCAGGCGCTCGGACAGTGCGGCCAGCAGCGCAGGCGTCAGCACGCTGGCTGCGCGTCCGTTGCGCCGTCGCTGGTCGCCCAAGGCGTCAGGGCCGTGCGCGTTGTAGCGTGCGGCCAACTCCTCCACCCAGCGCGGCACGAACGCCAGCACGCTGGCGACGTCCAGCACCGTCCGCCCCTGGGCCAATAGCCAGATCGCCTGGATGTGCCGCGCCGCGGTCGCGTCTCGGGCTGCCCGATAGAGCCGCTCCAGTTCCCCCACAGGCAGGTGCTCGACAATGTGCGCCACGGCTTTGCCCCCTCGCCAGAGCCGTCAGCCTACTCCAGTTCACAGGCACAGATCACGCGGATTTCGTATGACG
The DNA here is from genome assembly GCA_963818725.1 of uncultured Pseudomonadota bacterium. Taxonomy (GTDB): domain Bacteria; phylum Pseudomonadota; class Alphaproteobacteria; order Acetobacterales; family Acetobacteraceae; genus DATFDN01. The sequence goes on from CAWFTU010000005.1 coordinate 164,949, forward strand.
GCCGGCCCCAAGGGCCCCGACGCATCGCTTACGATGCGCTCAGCCATGAGTGCCTCGCGCTCGCGCGTCAGTCGCCGGGCGTCCTCGGCCTCGCGCGTCGGCGGGCGCACCATCGAGCAAACCTGGCGCTCACCGCGCACGAACGCCATCAGCGTGCGCAGCAGGCCCTCGGCGTCGATCCGGTCCGTCTTGGCCCGGCGATGGCGCCGGCTCACCGCGATCGAGGCCGGGTCGACCACCTGGCTCCGCACCCCATGCGCCTCGAGCAAGCGGTGCAGCCAGAACCCGTCGCGACCGGCCTCCTGGATCGTGACCACCGTAACGGCACGGCTGGAGCGCCGCTCCGCCCGCCCTCTCAAACCATCAAGCAGAGCCAGCAGCGCCGGACCGTCACAGGCCGGCAGCGTGTGCTTGCTCACCTTGCTCTCGCCCGGTGCGCTGGCAACCACGATCCAGCGCGAGAGGCTGAGTTCCAGGGCGGCGAACAGCGTGGCATCCGGCTCGTGGACGGCGGTCGTCGTGAAAGGCCGTTCGGTGCTCGGCATCGGGCGTCTCCTGACTGAGAGGACAGCAACCTCAGCCTAAGGACCGGTCGCCGCCCACCCGCATAGGATCTTGGCCAGCTTCGCCCACGCGATGCGCGCCATCTTGTTCGCCAGCGCCACGGTGACCAACCGGACCGGCCGGCGTTGCAGGAGCCCTCGAGTCCATGCCCCAGCTGCGCTGTTCCAACCTGCCGAGCGGTAAACCATCGATGTGGCCCCGAGAACCAGCAATCGGCGGATCTCCCGGTTGCCCGTCTTGGTAATCCGGCCGAGGCGGGCTTTTCCGCCAGTGGAATGCTGTCGCGGCACCAGGCCAAGCCAGGCAGCAAAATCTCGGGCGCTCTTGAACGCGCTGAAGTCGGCGACGCTGGCCACGATCAGCGACGCGGTGATCGGACCAATGCCGGGAATCGTGGCCAACCGGCGGGCGCGTTCATCGCCTCGCGCGTGAGCCACGATCTGAGCTTCGATCGCTTCAATGCTGTCGGCCAATCGGTCGCACTGGTTGTGTAATTCCTTCGCCGCTTGCCGGGCGCTGTCTGGGATCGCCTCATCTGTGTCGACGAGCGCCATGAGCTCGGGAAGCCTGCCGATGCCTTTGGCCGCGGTCAGGCCAAATTCGGTGACCAGACCACGAAGAGCATTGGCCAGCATGGTTTGCTGCTTGACCAGCAGCAACCGAACCGAATGTAACGTCAGGACACCTTGCTGCGCCAAACTTTTGGCGGGGATGAACCTTGTTTCGGGACGAGAGGCAGCCGCGCAAATGGCGGCCGCGTTGGCGGCGTCGTTTTTCTTGCCCTTCTTGAGAAAGGGTTTGACGGCTTCGGGCGCGACAAGCTTCACCTCGTGTCCAAGACCGGCCAGCAGGCGGCCCTCCGGCAGTCTTCCACCCGCTTCGCGGGCGGAACCTTGCTGCCTCCGCCCAGTGGTGAGCCGCGCCGCAGGCTTCCATGACAACCGTGCAGCCCTCCAGCTTTTTGAAGAATGGGATCAGCTCATTCCGCTGTAGTTTGCGTCTGATCGCCATCCGCCCCGTCTCATCGACAGCGTGAACTTGGAAGGCGGACTTGGCGGTATCCAGACCAATCATGCCAATGTTCATCGTGGATGGCTTCCCTGTCTGCGGCTCTCGCGACCCGCATCATGGCACATCTATGCCGGAGGGCAGCGTGTTGCATGGACCCCCGACTGAGCCCCATGGAATTGAGAAGCGAATTCAGTCAGTTACTTTGGATGTAGATACGACCTAGATGATAAAAGCTCTCAATTAGCACCAATACGGTTCACTTTAGTTGTTCCTGATTACGCACTTCCCTCAGTCACGAAACGCCTGGTAGCAGGTCAGGGAATTTGTGGCATTTCATGAGGGTGTGGCAGTGGCTCGTAATGTCGTGCAGTTCCAGAAGGGTCTCAGCGAACCCGCGTTCGAACAGCAGTACGGCACCGAGGAGCAATGCCGGGCGATCGTCATCGCGTCACGCTGGCCGCGTGGCTTTGAGTGCCCGGTATGCGGCGGCAGGCAGTATAGTCTGGTGACGGCCCGCGATCTCTATCAGTGCACCAAGTGCCGCCGGCAGACCTCGCCGATTGCCGGGACGATCTTTGCATCAACCCATCTGCCGCTGCGGCTATGGTTTCGTGCGATCTATCGCCTGACCCAGACCAAGCAAGGCATCTCCAGCATCGAACTGGGGCGTCGCCTTGGGGTGACGCAGACCACCGCCTGGAAGGTCAAACACAAGCTGAAGCAGGTCATGCTTGAGCGTGATGCGACCAAGCGCCTGAGCGGCAGGATCGAGATCGACGACGCCCATCTCGGCGGCGAGCGCTCCGGCGGAAAGCGCGGCCGCGGGGCGCCTGGCAAGACGCCGTTCGTCGCCGCTGTCGAGACGACCACCCAGGGAAAGCCGGTTCGCCTGAAGCTGCGCCGGGTCACCAGCTTCTGTGCAACCTCGATCGCAGGGTTCGCCAAGCGCAGCCTCGATCCAGACTGCTCTGTCGTCAGCGATGGCCTTCAGTGTTTCGCCAGCGTCGCAGACGCCGGGTGCGCGCACCAAGTCGTCAAGACCGGGTCAGGACCAAAAGCGGCTCGGACGCCAGCCTTCAAATGGGCCAACACCGCGCTCGGCAACATCAAGGCCGCCATCACGGGCACCTACCGTGCCATCAACCGCAAGCATGTTCCGCGCTACCTCGCCGAATTCGAATACCGCTTCAACCGACGATACGATCTGGCCGCCATGATCCCGCGTCTCACATGGGCCGCCGTCCGAACCACCCCTATGCCCTACCGACTCCTGAAATTGGCTGAGGTTTATGTGTAATCAGGAAATTGATTGGACCGCAACGATTCGTGCCAATTTAGGCCCAAGTCTCGTCTTTGGTCTGTAATACCGGCAAAACCCCGGGCAGCGCCCTGACCTGCGGCGTTGGCTGGGTGCGCTGACGGGATGGCCTCCTGAAGCGAGTCCGAAATGCCACAGGCCGCCGAAGAATGCGGAGCGGATCGATTTTCCGGATTCGCACTGGTGCGGTTTTCCGATTCGACATCGGTGTGTCACCGCCGTCCGACCTCGATTCCCTGACGCCTGGCCAACTGAAGGACCTGGTCCTGCAGTTGCTGGCCGAGGTCGGCGCATTGCAGCAGACCGTTGCCGCCTTACGCGAGGAGAACGCCCGGCTGAAGGGCCTGAAAGGCCGGCCCGTCATCAAGCCCAGTGGCATGGAACAGGCCACGGCGCCGTCAGGGACGAAATCCCCCCGCGACAAGCCCCGCCGCGGCAAGGTCAGATCCCGCGTCAGCGTCGAAGACCGTGTGCTGAGCATCGCCGCACCGGCGGGGTCGCGCTTCAAGGGCTACGAAACCTACCTGGTGCAGGATGTGATCCTGGCGGTGCAGGCGATCCGCTACCGGCGCGAGCGCTGGGTCACGCCGGACGGCCAGACCCTCATCGCACCGCTGCCGGGGGGCGTCGCCGGACATTTCGGTCCCGAACTCCGTCGCTTGGTGCTGATGCTGTATCATCAGGGCCAGTCCACCCTGCCGCGCCTGGTTGCGCTGTTGCGCTCGATCGGTGTGGCAATCTCCGAACGGCAGGTGCAGCGGCTGCTGACCGAACGCCCCGATCCCTTCCTCGCCGAGAGCCGGGACGTGCTGCGCGCCGGACTTGCCAGCGCCTCCTGGATATCCGCCGACGACACCGGCGTGCGCCATAAGGTCGCCAACGCCTTCTGCACGCAGATTGGCGATGGCCGCTTCACCTTCTTTGCCACGCGCGGATCAAAAAGCCGGCTGAACTTCCTCGACCTGCTGCGCGCCGGGCATGCTGGCTTCGTGCTGAATGAGACAGCGTTCAGCTACATGCGCAACCATGCGCTGCCCGGGCCGTTGATCGCCCGGTTGGCGGCTCAGCCGGACACGGCGTTCGCCGATCAGGCAAGCTGGTCGGCGCATCTCGACCGGCTTGGCTTCACCGCCCTGACCACCTCGCCCAATCCGGTGCTGCTCGCCACCGAAGGCGCGATCTGGGGCAGCGTCGCGGCGCACGGCTTCCTGCGCGGCACTGTGGTGCTGAGCGATGACGCCGGTCAGTTCGCCGTCGGCGATCACGCGCTCTGCTGGGTCCATGCCGAGCGACTGGTGCACAAGCTCGACACCTTCACCGACACCCAACATGCGGCGCAGCAGCGCATGCGCGCGCTGATCTGGGACCATTACGCCGACCTCAGAGCCTATCGCGCCAATCCCGCAGCACGCCGCCGGCGGACGCTGCGGGCGCGGTTCGATCGCATCTTCCACCGCCGCACCGGCTTCGCCACGCTGGATCGGCTGCTGGCGCGGCTGCGGGCCAACAAGCCGGAACTGCTGAAGGTGCTGGATCGGCCCGAGGTGCCACTGCACACCAATGGCTCCGAGAACGACATCCGCTGCCAGGTCACGCGCCGCAAGGTCAGCGCCGGGACACGCAGCCATCGGGGCCGCGACTGCCGCGATGCATTCCTTGGCTTGGCCAAGACATGTGCCAAACAGGGCATTGCATTCTGGGATTATCTTGGCAGCCGGTTGAACGTGCCGGGCGGCGCCGCCATTCCGCCCCTGCCGGACCTGATCCGCTGTCGTGGACAGCCAGCCTGACGCTGATCCCGGCCCAGGGTTTTGCCGATATTACCGCGCGCCCGTAAGAGGGGCAAAACCCGGGGCGGGGGTGCAGTTTTTGCTTTGCCGCGGCGACTGGGTCTGATTCTCTACGGGGATGGTGCCGCCCGATCTTGATGGGCTCTGCCCGGCCGAGCTGAAAGCTCTGGTGATCCAGCTGCTGGGCAAAGTGGCGGAGCTGGAGCGGACGGTTGCGGCGCAGCGCCAGGAGATCGCCCGGCTCAAGGGGCTGAAGGGCCGCCCGCAACTGAAACCGAGCGGGATGGAGAAGGCCAGCGAGGCGAAGTCAACCGGGAATGCCCATCACCGCCCCGGCCGCGGCAAGGTGACGCCGCGTGTGACCGTCGGGGATCAGATCCTGCAGGCGGCGGTGCCGGCTGGCTCGCGATTCCGGGGCTACGAGGACTTTCTTGTCCAGGACCTGGTGCTGCGCGCCCGGTGCATCCGCTACCGCCGCGAGCGCTGGCTGACGTCGGAGGGCCAGCTGGTCGTGGCGTCGCTGCCAGACGAAGTGGCGGGACACTTTGGGCGAAGGCAGCCAAGGTTCTGCCGGCGAAGCCGGTGGAATAGCTGCCGGAGGGCGGAACTGTGCCGTTTCGTGCTGGCGCAATACCACCAGGGCCAGGTCACCGTGCCGCGTCTGGTGGCGCAGCTGCGCGACATCGGCCTGGCGATTTCCAAGCGCCAGGTCATGCGCCTGTTGATCGATCGCCAGCGGGGCTTTCTCGGTGAGGCCCGCGACGTGCTGCGCGCCGGACTGGCGAGCGCCGGCTGGGCCACGGTCGATGACACCGGCGCCCGCCACAAGGCGATGAATGGCACCTGCACGCAGATCGGCAATGACCACTTCGCCTGGTTCGGCACCACGGCCAGCAAGAGCCGGCTGAACTTCCTCGAACTGCTCCGCGCGGGCCACACGGACTACGTGGTCAATGGCGCGGCGCTGGCCCACATGCGGGAGCGCGCCCTGGCGGGAGCCGTCGTCGCTCTGTTGGCGGCCCAGCCGGAGCGCCACTTCCCGGACCAAACCGCCTGGCAGGCGCACCTCGAGCGGCTCGGCCTCACGGCCGCGACGGTCACGCCGGACCCGGTGCGGCTTGCCACCGAGGGCGCGCTCTGGGGCAGCGTGCAGGCCCATGGCCTGCTGCGCGAGACGGTGATTGTTAGCGACGATGCCGGCCAGTTCGCCTTCGGCCTGCATGCCCTGTGCTGGGTGCATGCCGAGCGCCTCGTGCACAAACTGGAGGCCTTCACCGATCAGCACCGGGCGGCGCAGGCCCACCTGCGCGCGCTGATCTGGTGGTTCTACGCCGAGCTCAAGGCTTACCGGGCCGAGCCCAGCCGGCGCCGCCGCAACGAACTGCGCGCCCGCTTTGACCGGATCTTTCGTCGCCACACCGGCTTCGCCACCCTGGATCAGCTGCTCAAGCGGTTGCGTGCCAACAAAGAAGAACTCCTGCGCGTCCTCAAGCGCCCCGAGATCCCCCTGCACACCAACGGCTCGGAACGGGACATCCGCGCCCAGGTCACCCGGCGCAAGATCAGCGCCGGCACGCGCAGCGACGCCGGGCGCGACTGCCGGGACGCCTTCCTCGGCTTGCTCAAGACCTGCGGCAAGCTCGGCCTCAGCTTCTGGGACTATCTCGGCGCCAGGCTCCGCATTCCGGGCCAGCCCGCCGTCCCACAGCTGCCGGACCTCGTTCGAAGTCGTGGCCAGCCAGCCTGATCGCCCCGGGTTTTGCCCCTCTTACACGCGCCCTGATCAAGCCACTGATATCGTTCGCTCTCGGCGAGATTTATGCACCAATGCCGAGTCCGTTACAGCCGCAACCTGACGCGGCGTGCAGCGTTCGGACTGCGCCGCGATTTGCCCGCGGTAGCGGGTCTCTGGCCGCTCGGGGCACAGTGCAGACAGGGAGATCGCGTATGAGGTGGTGGTTGATCCCAGGTGTGGCGTTGGCCCTCGCCGCCTGCGCCGGCAGCGGCGTGCCGCCGGCGAACGGCGTGCAAGCGCGCTACGAGCCTTCGGCCGGGGCGGTCCGAGTGCTGGTCAGCAACATCAGGCCGATGTCGGACGCTGAGCTGATCGGGTCTGACGGAAGCCAGTATCGAACAACGGGCGTTGTGCTGGTTAGCGGGCCACACGTCCTGTACAACCCGCCTCCCTCGATCGGCTTTAGCATCGGGGGCTTCGGGCTCATCGGCTGCTGTAGCGGGATCGGCTCAGGCGTGGGCGTCGGCCTGCCAGTCGGTCGGCCAACGCCAGCGGCGGTCAGCGACCAGTACTTGACGTCGGCTTCTATCCCGGCGCCCGCCGACTACGCCAGAAACTGGTCGAGCTATCAACTCCAGGTCCGGATTGGGGACAGCGCGATGCTGCTCAGCGCCCCTTCGCCTGGCTAGCTGATCGCGGTAGGGAGCATGCAGACTGGTGGGGGGCTGCTGAGATCAGGCTAGGGTGCGGGCTCACGGGGTGAGGGGCGGCCGGTGGCGAAGCTGGTGTGGCAGGTGAAGCTGGTCGCGGAACCCGAGTCCGGCGTGATCACCGAGACCGAGCTCGCCCGCATCGAGCGTGACCAGCAGGCCAGCGTGGCCGAGCTCGGGCTGCGGCTGGACGAGGCCAAGCGGCTCATGGCGGCGCTGCAGGCCCAGCTCGTGCCGGCGCAGGTCGCCGCCCTGGGCGCACGCCGTCGCGCGTGCGAGGCCTGCGGGCGCGTGCTGGCCAGCAAGGGTCACTACGGGGCGACGTTCCGCTCCCTGTTCGGCGACGTGCCGGTGCGTGTGCGACGTCGGCTCGCCTGCTCCTGCCAGGGTGCAGCTGGGGTGAAGAGCTGCACCGTGCTCGACCTCGGCAAGGACGCGCTGGCCCCCGAGCTGGCCTACGTCACGGCCCGGTATGCGGCCATGGCGCCGTTCGGCAAGGTCGCGGCGCTGCTGTCCGAGCTGTTGCCGGTCAGCGGGGCGCAGCACGCCAGCACGGTGCGCAACCGGACGCTGCGGGTCGGCGCGGAGATCGTACAGGCGAGCACCGCCGAGACCGCGGACCGGCCCGCCGTGCAGGCGGCGGCCGGCGGCGGCCCCGTCGTGGTCGGCCTCGATGGCGGCTACGTGCGCAGCCGGCACAGGGCCGAAGGGCGCCACTTCGAGGTGATCGCGGGCAAGGTGATCCGTGCCGATGGTCCCTCCGCAGCTATTCCGCCCGCTACGCGCGCGGAACCTTGAGCTGCTCCGCCCAGCACCGCTTCGCCTTCACGCGCACGGGCCCGGCCGCCACGACCGAGGCGCTCCGGGCGGCGCTCGCCGCGGCGGGCGTGGATACGAACACGCCCGCGACCGTGCTGTGCGACGGCGACGCGGGTCTGTGGCGGCTGCAGCGCAAGGTGCTGCCCGGCGCCACGGTCGTGCTCGACTGGTGGCACGCCGCCGTGCGCTTCGAGCACGCCCTGCAGGCCGCCCGTGGTCTCGGCAAGGGTGCAACCCACGCGCACCTCGCGGACGCGGCGGTGCGCGGCCTGGAACGGGCGAAGTGGCGCCTGTGGCACGGGCGCTGGCCCGGGTGCCGGCGCAGGCTTGCCGCCCTGTGCCGCTGGATGCGGCGCAGGCCCGTGCGCGACGTCGTCGGCGTGGACAAAGTACGCCAGCACGTGGCTGACCTGCTCGGCTACCTCGAGCGCAACGAGGCAGCGCTCGTGCACGACGCCGCCCGGCGGCCGCCGAGACGGACCCCAAGCCGGTGATGCTTCCCGCCGGCGAGGGCGCCGGGGCTCGCCTGCTGCGGCTGAGGGGGGTCGGCCCGGAGACCGCGTCCGTGCTGCGCCTGGAGGCGTTCCATCGCACCTTCGGCAACCGCCGCGAGGTGGCGGCGTATGCCGGTCTGACCCCGACACCGTGGCAGAGCGGGGGGCTCGACACCGAGCAGGGCATCTCGAAATCCGGCAACGCCCGGCTGCGCCGGACCATGGTGCAGCTCGCCTGGTTCTGGCTGCGCAACCAGCCGCAGAGCGCGCTGAGCGCCTGGTATCGCGAGCGGGTGCGCGAGGGGCGGGGTCGGATCAAGCGCATCGCCATCGTGGCGCTGGCGCGGAAGCTATTGGTCGCGCTCTGGCGATTCGTCACCCAGGGCCTGGTGCCGAGCGGCGCCGAACTGAAACCAGCGAAGGCCGCCTGACGCACCGGCCGAGGCGCAACCCAATCCGCGGATCGGCCGCTGGCTGAGCCGCCGGATCCGGGGTGGATGGTGACCGAGCGGAACCGCGGCTGAAACATGCCGTGCCCCGAAGAAGGGTCCCGTCCCTCCGAGCCCTGCACCCGCAAGCATGCGGGATTGTGGTCCGGACCGCGCACGGTCCGACCGGATGTGAGGTGATGCGGCGGCTGGTGCCGCATGACGAGAGAGGGGCTCGAACCGCGGATCCCCCACCGTCTGGAGGCCGATCATGTACGCTTGACAGACAAAACCCCATGTGAGGTTCCGCGCGCGCAGCGCGTGGAATGGCTGCGGAGGGTGGCAGAAAGCCTCGGGCTACAACTCGCGCGCTCGCGCCGAGGCGGCCGTCGCGAGATACAAGCAGGTGATCGGCGACGGGCTGCGCTCGCGCAAGGACGAGCGCCGTGCGACCGAGGTGGAGGTCGCCATCCACGCGCTCAACCGCATGCTGGCGTTCGGACGCCCGATCTCCGTCCGCATCGCCTGATCCCGAATGGGGTTGGGGCGGGTGCGCCCGCACTTCGGGTCCGTGCAACACGGCTCACTGCGCCGCATGCGGACGCGATGGCCGTCGACGCCGCCCGAGCGGCTTCTTTCGTCCTGATCCCATGCCGCCCGGCGATCGCCGATCTGGAGGCGATCCTGGCATCCGCCGACATCGCCCGGCTGGCGAGGAAGCCGTTCGCCATCGTTTTGAACGCCGTGGGCGCGCATGGCACGCGGGAAAGCGAGGCGCGTCAGGAGCTCGAGCGGCTGGGGCTGCAGCTCGCCCCGGTGGCGCTCGGCCATCGCGTTGCCTACGGCGACGCCATGATCCCAGGCGAAGGGGTTACCGAGCACCGCACATCCAGCCAGGCGGCTGCCGAGATCGAAGCGCTGTTTGAGTGGCTGTGGGCTATGGTCGACGGGTCTATCCGTCAGGTTGTCGCGTAGTCGCAGGGTGGGAGGGTCGTAGACTTGGTCGAGACGACGCAGGGTCAGGGCAACCGGCAGAAGCGGCCGAGCCTTTTTGGAGCGGTCGGGAAGGGGCTTCCAGAGGCAGCGGCAGCGACGGACGCGCCGCCGCCGGCACCGGAAGAGAGCCGGCAGACCGCCGTCAGAGCGGCGCCCCGCGGGCGACAGGACCGTCAGGACAAGCGGCAGATCGCCGGCTTCTTCTCAGCAGAGTGCGCACGGCAGCTGCGAATGCTGGCTGCGGAGAACGACACCACGGTGCAGGAGCTGCTGAAGGAGGGATTGAACATGATGTTCGTCAGCCACAGAAAGCCGCCGATCGCGTAGCTCAGGCCTTTGGTGTTGGGCCCGAGTCGCGTCGGCGCGAGCGGCGAGAAGGGGCCAGAGAGGGAGGGTGAAGTGTGCGAGCAGGGGTGAACTTTCCACGCGGTTATGGTGAACTCTGCACGCGCCGACGGTGAACTATGCAAGCGCCCCTGCGCGACGTTCTCGCGCCAAATCAGGGAGTTGCGCGAGTTGTCCCGAGAACTCTGCGCGCGCGAAGCTATTCTATGAGATAAAAAGAAAATTAACTATTGCCTTTCGCTGGCAGAGTTCACCATGACAAGGCACCGAGCATGTCGGCAGAGTGCGGACGCTCTGAGTGACAGCGATGGAACCGGATCTCTTCTCCGTAAGCGGCACCGTCCACGACCTGATAGAGCGCCGCGGCCGACAGGGGGCCCGAGAGGTGGCTCGCATAATCGCGCGCGAGCCGGGAAGGAACGCGCCCATCGATATCCTTACCGGACGCCGCGGCGTTCGGATCATTGAAGCCGCGGCCAACCACATGAGCGACGAGACGTCGCCGGAGAAAGCGGTCCGGAGCCACGTCTACTCAGGATGGTGCCACGCGGGGATGCCGCACAAAAGGCCTCGCATTGAGGATGCGAATTGGCGCATCGAGACGGACTACGTCACGCTTTTGGTGGAGCCCGGGACGCGTGTCCAGGCCGACGGACGTGAGGCGCGAGTCAGATTGCCGTTCGGCTCCTACGCCCGCCTCATCCTGATCGATTGGCAGACAGAGGCCCTCGAACGAGGGTCTCGAGAGGTCGTGATGGGACCCAGTCTCAAGGCAAGCCTCAAGCGCATGGGCCTTTCCCATGGCGGGAAGGTCATGGAGCTCGTATGCGAGCAGATCGAGAGGCTAGCCACCTGCCGGTTCACCTTTCACCTCAAGACGAACGGGCAGCAACGGCGCGGAGCGATCGCGAACGTCAACATCGTCGACGCTATCGAATAGTAAGCGGTGCTCTGCCACCTTTGGTTTCTGGAGATGATTTCAGGGTGGTTGTTTGGGTGCCCAGTGCCACGGCATCAGTTCATCGATGCGGTTCTGCGGCCAGCCGGTCACCAAGCGTGTCAGCAGGTCAGTGAAGTAAGCCTGCGGATTGACGCCATTGAGTTTGCAGGTCTCGATCAAAGATGCCAGACACGCCCAGTTTTCTCCACCTTCGTCACTGCCCGCGAACAAACTATTCTTCCTTGATAACGAGACCGGCCGCATCGCGCGCTCGATACTGTTGCTGTCGATCTCGATCCGCCCGTCTTCGAGGAACCGCCCCAATCCGTCCCAATGGTTCAACGCGTAACGGATCGCCTCGGCCGTCGGGCCACGGGCAGGCAGTTTGGCGATCTGGGCGTCGAACCAGATCCGCAGTGCGCCGACCAACGGCTTGCTCTCCGCCTGACGCACGGCCAGTCGCTCGGCCGCGGTCTTGCCGCGAACGCGCGCCTCAATCGCGTAGAGCGCGCCAATGCGTTGCAGGGCTTCGATCGCGATCGGTGCCTTCGCCTTGGCCAGATCATACAAACCCCGCCGCACGTGACTCCAGCAAAACGCCAGTATCACCGGGGAATTGGTGGATTTCGACCCGCCCAGCCTCTTGTAGGCTCCATAGCCGTCGCACTGCAGAATGCCGCAGTAATTGCCCAGCAGCGTCGTGGCGTGGATATGTCCGCGGCCCGGCGCGTAGCTGTGGACCATCGCGGGCGGCAGCGTCCCGGCCCATGGCCGGTCATCGCGCCCAAGCGCCCAGAAGTATCCCTGCTTGGTCCGGCCACGGCCCGGGTCGAGCACCGGCACGACCGTCTCATCGGCAAAAATCCGTGTCGAAGCCAGCAGCATCTCACGCAGCCGAGATACCACAGGCGCCACCTCGGCCGCCGCGTATCCCATCCAAAACGACAGCGTGGCGCGGTCGATAAGAACGCCCTGCCGCCCCATCATCTGCGCCTGGCGATACAGCGGCAGATGATCGGCATAGCGGGCCACCAGCACATGCGCGACCAACGCCTCGGTCGGCAGCCCACCTTCGATCAGTCGGGCTGGCGCCGGTTCCTGCACCACAGTGCCTGCCCGCTTATCGGCCAATCGACCCGCTCTTGTACTTTGCAGCAGGGAAGCGCAAAGTCGCTCTGAACGCGGCGTCTCGGAGCAGAACGGTGCGGGCAATCATGAAGGGGCTGACGGACGTTGAGTTCGAACAACTCTACGGGACGGAGGGTCAGTGTCTGGCGGCGTTGGTGGCGGCGCGCCAACGCGAAGGAATGCCTTGCCCGCGCTGCGCCAATCTGAAGAGCTATGTCTACGGCCGCCGTGTCGGCTGCACGCGCTGCGGCCGACGTTGGTCGGTCACCGCGGGCACCGTGATGGCGGACACCAAGCTGTCTCTGACCACTTGGTTCCGCGCCATGCACCTGATGAGCAGCACCAAACAGGCGATCTCGGCGGTCGAGCTCGGCCGCAGGCTGGGCCTGGGCTATGAGACGGCCTGGTATCTGCACAAGCGGCTCCGCCACGCCATGACCGAGCGGACGGAGCGCTATTCGCTCGGGGGCGCGAGCGACGACGATGCCGCGCCGCCGGTAGTGGAGGCGGATGACGTGTATCTGGGAGGTGAAAGGAACCAAGGCAGCGGAACCGAAGGCAAGACCTGCGTCATCGTCGCCTGCGAGCGGCATGCGGACGGGCGCATGGGCCATGTCGCGATGCGCGCGGTCAGCGCCTTCTCCAGCGAGGCGGTGGCCGCGTTCCGCGATGCCCACATCGCCGCCGGCGCGACTGTGCACACGGACGGCTTGCGGGCGTTCAACGCCTTCGGTGAAGCCGGGCGGACGCATGTCGCCACCGTCACCGGCGGCGGGCGTCCGGAGCGCGAGCGCAGCGCCCCGTTCTTCACCGTCAACACCCTGGTCGCCAATCTCAGTACCGCGCTCAAGGCCACCCACAAGCGGCTCTCCCCCAAGCATCTGCCCGACTATCTCGGCGCCTTCTGCTGGACCACCAACCGGCGCCGCAACATGCGAGGCATGGTCAACGCGCTTTGCCGTGCCGTCGCTGCGTCGTCCCGTCTGACCCACAAAGGCGTCTACCCGTGACGGGTCGATTGGCCGATAAGCGGGCAGTGCCTGGGCAGGCCAGTTTCGGACGCTTGGTCACGATCGCCCGGAACTGCGCGGGGATGACATCCAGCCGCTCGGAGCTGTCCTCCCCGATCACTGTCATCGGGGCGCGGCAGCAGGGGCAGGCGGCATCCTCCGGCGTCAGCGTCACTTCGATGCGCGGCAGATGCGCCGGCAGCGCACCACGGCTGGCGCGCCGCCTGGTCGCATTGTCCTTGCGCAGGTCAGGATCCTGCTTCTCTGCCTCAGCCTCGCCTTGCGCGATCGCCTGCTCGAGCGCTTCCAGGCCAAGCTGCAGTTGCTCCTCCGGCAGGCGCTCGGACTTTGCGCCGAACTGCATCCGGGTCAGCTTCAACAGCAGATGGCGCAGCCGGTCATTCTGCGCCAGTAAGAGGTCGCGCTCGGTCACCGCCGCATCGCGTTCAGACAGCGTGGCCAGCACCAGCGCGTGCAAGGCTGCGATATCGTCAGGCAACTTGGGGATATCGGTGCTGGGCGAATCCATTGCCACGAATCTTAAGCGGCAACACTGGGTTTGTGAATCGCCTTTGTTGTCTGCACACGCGTCCAGTCGAGGCCATCAAATAACGCAGCGAAGGCCACGGGTGAGAGTGTCAGGACCCCGTCCTTGATCGGTGGCCAGCGGAACGATCCCTGCTGCAACTGCTTCCAGACCAGCACCAGACCGCTGTGGTCCCAGACCAGGATCTTGAGCCGGTCGCCTCCTTTGCTGCGGTAGACAATGACCGCGCCGGAGAATGGATCCTCGGCCAGCGCCTCTTGCGCCAAGGCAGCCAGGCCGTGGGCACCTTTGCGAAAATCAACCGGACGTGTCGCCAGCAGGATGCGGGCGCTCGCCGGAATGGTGATCATGCGCGCAGCACCGAGGCGCGAACCGCTCGCAGCACTGTGGTCAACTGGGCATCGTCCAGGCCAGACGCCACACGCACCACAGCACCCGCCAGGCTGATCTCGATCACCGGGGTGGCCAACGCCGTCGGTGCCGCCTCGCCCGCGGGCATGGCATCGGTGACGATCGGGACAAAGGCGGGCGCGGCCGGGCGGGGCCTTCTCATCGGACTGCGATGCGTCACACCTTCGCTGTGCCGCCACCGGTAGACCCGCTGCGGATCCACCTGCCAACGTCGGGCCACGTCCGAGATACGCGCGCCAGGCTCCAACGTTTCCCTGATGACCGCCGCCTTCTCCGCCGCCGACCAACGGCGACGACGGACAGATCCGACCGGCACCGCAACCCGCCGATCAGCACACTTCGCATCATCATTACCGTCAAACATAACAATCGCCCAAAACCGTCAAACATAACAATCGCCCAAAGCTCCCCTCTGCTCCAGGCAAAACAAGCACCTCGATTGCTGCCGTTATTGATCCGGCTTGGGTGATCTTGAATCAGGCAGCATAACGGACAGGCTGGTGCCCGAAGTAGCTCCGCACGCGTTCGGGCAGCTTCGAGAGCTTGCGCATGTGGCTGATGACGGTGCACTTGAGCTGCTGCTTGCTGCGGGCGGGCGGCTTACGGGTGACGGCCTGCTTGAGGTCGGCATGGAGGCACTCGTCAGGGTTCAACTCGGGGCTGTAGGAGGGCAGATGGAACACCTCGATTTGCGCGGTGCGCCCGGCCAGCCACTCCCGCACGGCACGGGCACGGTGGACGGGCAGGTTGTCCAAGATCAGGAACACCTTGCCGCCGGCATCGCGGATCAGGCGGTCGAGAAAGCGGATCAGCGTCGGTGCCTTGATCGCGCCGTCGAGCACCATCCAGCGCAGCTCGCCCTTGTTGGTTACCGCCGAGATCAGGCCTACGCCCGCCCGCCGGTGATTGGGGCGGACCACCGGGGTTCGTCCGCGTGGGGCGTAGCTGCGGCCGCGCACGTCATCGGCGCGCAAGCCGGTCTCGTCGCCCCAGAAGATCGTGCCCTTCTCTCGCTTGGCCCGAGCCACGATCGCCGGGTAGTCCCGCCGCAGCCAGCGGCGCACTTCGGCTGCACGCTGCTCATAGGCCCGCCGCAGCGGCTTCTGCGCTGTGAACCCCCAGCGCGCCAGGTAGCTTCCCATGGTGCGCACCGCGAGCCGCACCCCACAGCGCTGCTCGATCAGGGCGCGCACCGCCGCACGGCTCCACAGCGCGAACGGCAGGCCAAGCTGGTCCGGCGGGTGCCGGCAGATCAGTTCACGAATCTCCGCTTCCTGCCGCGCATTCAGGAACCGCCCGCTCCCCGGCTCCGGACCGCGCGGTCCGCTGCGCAAGCCCGCCATCCCCGCCGCCGCGAAGCGCCGGCAGATGTTGAACACCCCCGTCCGGGTCAGACCCGTCTGCGCCGCGATCGCCTCGTAGGTCAGGCCGCTCTCGCGTAGTCCCACCACCTGCCGCCGACGCTCCTCTTGGGCTGCCGCCGGCAGCTTGCGCATGTCCACATGATCCATCCTACCAAACTGGATCAACCACGCGGCAATTCCAACACTACCCAAGCCGGATCAATAAAGAAGGGCGTCAGAGCACCGCTTACATCGAATACTGTGAGGTGGGGCAGGGGGCCACCGCGCGGCGGTATGTGGAGCACGTGAGGCTCTCGGAGGTCTTCTACCAGCAGCTCCAGGCGTATCCGGTTTCCGTCGACAAGTCGTCGGTCATGGCGATCCGCAACAGTTCCATGGCCTTAGATCTCTACATGTGGCTCGCCTACCGCCTTCGCGCGCTCGAGGGCGAGCGGGAGATCAGCTGAACAGCCCTGAAAGGGCAGTTTGGCGGCGGCGTCTCGGCAATGCGTAACTTCAAGCCGCTGTTCAATGAGAACCTACAGCTGGCCCTGAGCGTCTACAGAGCCGCCGACGTACAAGCGACCCCAACAGGACTGCTATTGCGGCCGTCTCCACCGCCCGTGCCGCAGCGGGCCCCATTGTTGATCGCTGGCTGAAATCCTGTAGAATCAAAGGGAAGCGCCTTCGTCTTAAAATACTGGAAGGCGTGCTGGTAGAGTTCACCCATTCAGCCGTCGGATTTCTGCCAGAGTTCACCAGGGCGGCAGCTACTGCTCCTCATACGGGAGCTGATCTACAGCTCCCATAAATAGGGGAATCGGGGCCGGACCGCTCCCTAATTACGTCATAAGTTGTGGTCACGCAACTCGACGTAGCTCAACTATGGCCGCGTCCCTGCGAGCGGAGGCCAAGGATTGCAGCCGGAGGCCACAAGGACCGGAGCCAAGCCCGATAGCGCTGCCAGAGTTCACCCCAGAGGGGCCAAGCACCTGCTGGCAGAGTTCACCTGATCACGACCCAGCCCTCGCTGGCCGAGGCTGGCCCTCGGTACCAGGCGCCCCGGCACAGGTTCGCATGCGCGGCCGACGCGTGCGCTGGTAGAGTTCACCCTGAATCCGAGATGATCCAACACGACGGGCTCATCTCACTCCGGGACAAGCCGGGCGAGACTGCGGCTGATTTGCGAAGGCACACGGCACGCCGAGGTTCACGACGGCTGTCTACTCGGTCTTGATTGAGACGACGGGCTCTCGCATTCGGCGATCATGCTCTGCATCGTCTCGATGATGCTCTTTGCAGCCTGAAGCTCGACGGACAGCTTCGCCAAGGCCCCAGATGACCCTCGATCGCCGTGCTCGCTGTTCTCTACAAAGAGCTCTGCAAAGGGCACACCCAGTGCCGAAGAAAGCAGCGCCAGGTTTCGGACCGTCACGTTCCGCTTGCCGCTTTCGACGGCGATCACCGTGTTAGGGCTGCAGCCCGCACGCTGCGCCAGCTGCCCCTGGGTCAAATTGTGCTGCCGCCGACGTACGGCGATCCTCTGTCCGACACCGAGAAGAAGCGCGTCAAGCTCTTCGCCCAAGGCGGCAACGCCTTCGGACGCTTCCTTGCCTTCGGGCCCTGGTTGTCCCGTCTGCTCAGCCACCACCGCCAGCCCTCCGCCCCGCTGGGACTACTGGCCACCGGAGTGGCGTCGGGATCGACGCAACCGCCAACAGCCGAGCGGTTGACCAGCCTGATCATCAGAGCGGCCGCCGCCGGCTCGGCTCCGATGGACCACGGGGGCAGCGCCACCTTATGCGAGCTCCTTGCATGTTGCGAGGACTCCAGCTTGGCGCCATTCGCAACGTCTGGCGATTGTCGGGAGCGCTGGCGTGCTGAACCGCAGTCTCCGCAGGGGGGACTGTCGCAAAGTTGGGGGTGCGGGGTCGAGAGGGGGGTTATCTTCGGGCTGTTTCCTCGTTGAGGTAGAGACGACCGTTTGACGACAACTTCCGTAATTTGACAGGGGCGCCGGTGGCGCCCTGGCCGGCCTGCTCGCCCTCAGCGCCGCCTCCTATATGCTTGGCGTAGAGCGTGGAGACAGACCCATGGCGGCGTGTTCGGTCGAGGGCTGCGGGCGGGCAGCAGACGTGGAGGTGCGCCTCTACAATGTCTATCACGACGGGACCGTGTTCGATGAGCGGGACGATACCTGCCCGTTCCTATGCCAAAGGCACGTTGCGGAAAACGAGCAACGTGCCCAAGGGGAATGAAGGCCGCGCGGCCGAGTGAGCTATCCTTACACCAACAAACATCGCGCACAGTGTTTCACGATCTATCGTCGCATCGGGGAAGCACAATCGTCATGGGGAAGTTCAGTACCGCAGTTTGACATTGCAAGCCGGCAATGTCGCACCATTTTGCGTAGGCAACACATTCCCTGGTGTTGCGCCATGGACATCCGCACCCGCCGCTCCCTCACCGCCCTCGCCGAGATTGACGCGCGCCAGATGTACTTGTGTTCAACCTGCGAGGGGCTGTTGCTGACCGTCGCCACGGGTTTGCCGCTGCCGCTAGCACGCGATGAGGACGGTGAGATGATGGACGGAGAGCTGTATTTGGACACGGTGCTCGCCCGGATCTTCGTGGACACCCGCCACGGATGACGACGCCAACCGCGCGCGGCTGGGGTACTACCTTTCCAAGATCGAGGTTCTTGAATGCCGAGAGAGACGGATGCCTTGAGCGGCGACGCGCTGACGCGCAAGCGTGTCCTGGTGACGGGCGGCACTGGGTTTCTGGGCTCGCACTTGTGCGAGGCCTTGGTGGCGCGCGGGCACGACGTGCTGTGCGTCGACAACTACTTCACGGGGCGGCGGGAGAACGTCCAAGCGCTGCTCCCCCACCCCCGCTTCGAGCTGATGCGCCACGATGTGACCTTCCCGCTCTACGTGGAGGTGGACGAGATCTACAACCTGGCCTGCCCGGCCTCGCCGGTGCACTACCAGTTCGACCCTGTGCAAACCACGAAGACCTCGGTGATGGGGGCGATCAACATGCTGGGCCTGGCCAAGCGCACCAAGGCGCGCGTGCTGCAGGCCTCCACCTCGGAGGTGTACGGCGACCCGGCGCTGCACCCCCAGCCGGAAACCTACCGCGGCAACGTCAACCCGCTGGGCCCGCGCGCCTGCTACGACGAGGGCAAGCGTTGCGCCGAGACGCTGTTCTTCGACTATCGCCGCCAGCACCGGATGCCGATCAAGGTGGTGCGCATCTTCAACACCTACGGCCCGCGCATGCACCCCGATGACGGGCGGGTGGTCTCCAACTTCATCATGCAGGCGCTGCGCAACCAGGACATCACCGTCTACGGCGACGGCAGCCAGACCCGCGCCTTCTGCTACGTCGACGACCTGATCGAGGGCGTGGTGCGCACCATGGCCACCCCTGAGGCGGTCACCGGCCCGATCAACCTGGGAAATCCGCAGGAGACCCCGGTGCGCGCGCTGGCGGAGCGGGTCGTCGCGCTCACCAACTCTCGTTCCCGGCTTGTCTACCACCCGCTGCCGGAGGACGACCCGCTGCAGCGCTGCCCGGACATCGCCCTCGCGAAGCGCCTGCTCGACTGGCGCCCCGCCACCAGCCTGGACGACGGCCTTGCCCGCACCATCGCCTATTTCGACCGCCTGCTCAGCGGGCGCGGCGACCGCGCCGGTCAGCCGGAACCGACACGAGCCCTGTCCCTCTCGCGATAGCGCGCCGGGAGCGGCCTGGCGCTGCGTGTGCCTTTCGGCGGAGCTCACGGGCGTGTAGCTTGGAAAGCGTCGCGATCGACGCTCGTCCGCTCGGCGCGTCGTGACTGAACGAGAGGCGGCTATGACAACTGTTCCATGTGATGTCGTTCAGGAATATGAGGTTCCTCCTGACGTGACCGCGGTTCGTATCGAGGCGGAAAGCGGCGGTTCGGGTGGGCACAGCAGAAGCGCCGTGACGCTGCAGAATCCGGCTAGGCGCCACCCTCCGGCTGCGCTTCGCCTGCCTGCCGCCACAAGCGTCCCCCGAGGGCTCCCACCCCACGTCCCGTTGAACCCGTCCGGCAAACTTGGCGAATTTGCTGCGTTGCCCTGATGGGCAGTGCCGACCTCAGGAGGGAGCACCCCGGTGCCGAAACAGCATCCGCGATATGCCTTCGTGACACCCTACCACAAGGAGGCGCGGGCCTGCCTTGAGCGCTGCGTGGCGTCGGTGAGGCGACAAACCGTGCGCGCTGACCACATCCTCGTCGCGGACGGCTTCCCCCAGGACTGGCTCGACCACGTAGCTGTCCGCCACCTGCGCCTGGACCGCGCGCACGGGGACTACGGCAACACGCCGCGCGGCTTCGGCAGCCTGATGGCAGTCGCCGAGGGGTATGACGGGATCGGCCTCCTCGACGCGGACTGCTGGCTCGAACCAGACCACCTTGAGCACTGCCTCGCGCGGGCTGGAGAGGCCGGCCTTGACAGGTGCGGCTTTGTCGTCACGTCCCGCACGCTCCGTCGCCCCGACGAGACGGTGATCGACGTCGCCGACGAGTTGCCGGCCGTGCACGTCGACACGAACTGCTTCTTCTTTTTGCCGCCCGCCTTCGGGGTGCTGCCCGTCTGGATGCTGATGCCCCGCGAGGTCAGCAGCATCTGCGACCGGGTGTTCTTTCACGCTTTGCGGGCCCGAAGTCTTGTGTCGGCCGTTTCCGCCAAGAAGACCGTGAACTTCACCTGCACCTATGCGGCGATCTACCGGTACGTGGGAGAGGCTCCCCCGACGCCCGTGAAGGAGAACCCCGACTACAGGGCCATGGCGGCCTGGGTCGACGCGCTGCCCCCAGGGCAGCTTCGACTGGTAAACCAGCGCCTTGGGGCCGACCTGCGGCTGGTCTACCCCCTGTGCCGGCTCGTGGCGCCCCACACCGGAACGAACTCGTCAGAGCCTTTTCGCAGCCCGCTTATCGGCCAATCGACCCGTCACGGGTAGACGCCTTTGTGGGTCAGACGGGACGACGCAGCGACGGCACGGCAAAGCGCGTTGACCATGCCTCGCATGTTGCGGCGCCGGTTGGTGGTCCAGCAGAAGGCGCCGAGATAGTCGGGCAGATGCTTGGGGGAGAGCCGCTTGTGGGTGGCCTTGAGCGCGGGTACTGAGATTGGCGACCAGGGTGTTGACGGTGAAGAACGGGGCGCTGCGCTCGCGCTCCGGACGCCCGCCGCCGGTGACGGTGGCGACATGCGTCCGCCCGGCTTCACCGAAGGCGTTGAACGCCCGCAAGCCGTCCGTGTGCACAGTCGCGCCGGCGGCGATGTGGGCATCGCGGAACGCGGCCACCGCCTCGCTGGAGAAGGCGCTGACCGCGCGCATCGCGACATGGCCCATGCGCCCGTCCGCATGCCGCTCGCAGGCGACGATGACGCAGGTCTTGCCTTCGGTTCCGCTGCCTTGGTTCCTTTCACCTCCCAGACACACGTCATCCGCCTCCACTACCGGCGGCGCGGCATCGTCGTCGCTCGCGCCCCCGAGCGAATAGCGCTCCGTCCGCTCGGTCATGGCGTGGCGGAGCCGCTTGTGCAGATACCAGGCCGTCTCATAGCCCAGGCCCAGCCTGCGGCCGAGCTCGACCGCCGAGATCGCCTGTTTGGTGCTGCTCATCAGGTGCATGGCGCGGAACCAAGTGGTCAGAGACAGCTTGGTGTCCGCCATCACGGTGCCCGCGGTGACCGACCAACGTCGGCCGCAGCGCGTGCAGCCGACACGGCGGCCGTAGACATAGCTCTTCAGATTGGCGCAGCGCGGGCAAGGCATTCCTTCACGTTGGCGCGCCGCCACCAACGCCGCCAGACACTGACCCTCCGTCCCGTAGAGTCGTTCGAACTCAACGTCCGTCAGCCCCTTCATGATTGCCCGCATCATTCTGCTCCGAGACGCCGCGTTCAGAGCGACTTTGCGCTTCCCTGCTGCAAAGTACAAGAGCGGGTCGATTGGCCGATAAGCGGGTTTTCGCAGCGGTGCAGGGGCTCTGCTCCTCACCATCAACGAAGGGTGAGAGAAGGGCGCCAAGGCCGGGCGCCGCGCAACTGATCCCGCCGGTGCTGAGCCTCGTCGCGCGCGTCCGTTCCAAGCAGGGCAGGGGGCGACGTGCCCCTGCTGCGGCGGGAAGATCAGCGGCCCGTTCGCGACGGTGTTAGGGTCACGCCATAGAAGGGGTCGCGTCAGCGTGTTGCATGGACCCCCGACTGAGCCCCATGGAATTGAGAAGCGAATTCAGTCAGTTACTTTGGATGTAGATACGACCTAGATGATAAGAGTTCGCAATTAGCACCCGAAAATTGATTGGACCGCAACGATTCGTGCCAATTTAGGCCCAAGTCTTGCCTTTGGTCTGCGCTAACTCATTGGAATTGCCCAAAGCAATCCATGCAACACGCTGACGACACGCTCACCGCCGAGGACATCGCGCTCGGCTACAAAGGCGGCTGGATCATCAGGCGTGCTTCCGGCGCATGAAACAGACCGGGCTCGCGGTGCGCCCGGTCTTTCACTGGACGGCGCGGCGGATCGAGGCGCACGTGAAGCTGTGCGGTATCCGGTGCGGGCCGCGACCCGCACGACCTCCGGCGGCGGCAGGTCCAGCACCGTCAGGTGGGCGAGAGAGAAGACCATGCTCATCCTCGGCTCCCGCTGCGTGGCTACGATCCCACTTGTACCTGATCCTGGCATTCGGCGGCGATGTCCACCTGCACCGACGACACGCGGTCCGTGTCGTCGAGCATGCGATCTCGGTTGCGGCGCCGGCCTGAACGGCGCATCATCGGCGCAACGATTTCGCGGATCTGGGAACGTTGGCTCGAGACGCGGCGGGCGAGGAGCGATGATGATCGGCAGGCGGAGAAATTTCCTTGCGCTGTCGTCCGTCGTCATCGGCGGCGGCCTGTCGTGGGCGCGGATGGCGCGCGCCGCGGCTTTCGATCTCGCGGCGATACCGATCGAATTTCACGAGCGCGCAATGCGCGCCGCGATGGCGGTGGGTCGAACGGCGTTCTATCCGTTCGGCGCGGTGATCGTTCGTCCTCCTTTCGACGAGCTGCTAGCACGCGGCGCCAACGACAGCCGCTCCGATCCCACCTACCATGGCGAGATCGTGACGATGAACGACTACGTCGCCCGCCACGGCAACCAGGGATGGGGCGACTGCGTGCTCTACACCACCGCGGAGCCGTGCCCGATGTGCATGAGCGCGCTCACCTGGGCCAGGATCGGCGCCGTCGTCTACGCGACCTCGATCGCGACCCTCACCGATCTCGGCCTGCGTCAGATCGCCATTCCCGCATCGGAGGTGATCGCCGCCGCCTCGTTCCATCACGTCGCGCTGTTGGGCGGCGTACTGGCCGGCGAGACCGACGCGATGTTCGCCGAGCGGCTGATACCAACTCCGTCTGATCATCTCGGCTGAACCGGCTTGGGCCACCAATGGAAGCTGGTGTGCGGGCGTATGGCGGCCGGGTCGAGGCGGCGGCGGCGCTCGGCGCCGGCGGCGTCGAGGTCATCGAGGGTTGCGAAGTGCCGGTTGATGACCGGCTCGTCCACCAGCGGCCAGAGTCGCTCGGCGGGCTGGAGCTCGGGTGAGTACGGCGGCAGGAACACCAGCGTGATGCCGTCGGGGACGGCCAGGCCCTTGGGGCCGTGCCAGCCGGCGTTGTCCAGCACCAGTAGGATGTGGCGCGCGCGCCCAGCCCCGGTCTCGCGCGCGAAGGCGGCGAGCAGGGCCTCGAACAGCCGCTTGCTCAGGCCGGTGGACAGGAACCAGACTGCCTCGCCGCTGGTCGGCTGCACGAAGGCCGTGACGTGCAGCCACTTGTAGCGGTGGTGGCCGAGGGCGATGGGCCGCGCGCCGACTGGGGCCCACACACGGCGGCGGACCGGCTTCAGGCCGAGGCGGTGCTCGTCCTCGGCCCAGACCTCGACCGGCCGGTCGGGGTGCGCGGCCTTGGCCCGTGCGACCGCCGCCTCGAGCCCCCCCTGAACTCGGCTTGCTGCTCGGGCGTGGCTGCGCGCGGGTGCCGCGGGCGCGGTGCCTGGATCGACCACCGGACCCGCTTCAGCGCCTCCCAGCCGCGCTGCGGGTGCACCCGCTCCACCCCGAGGTGGCGCGCCATCCAGACCGCGACCTTGGGGCCGGTCCAGCGCCCGCCGTCCTCGGGGGGTGCCCTCAGGCGCTCGGACAGTGCGGCCAGCAGCGCAGGCGTCAGCACGCTGGCTGCGCGTCCGTTGCGCCGTCGCTGGTCGCCCAAGGCGTCAGGGCCGTGCGCGTTGTAGCGTGCGGCCAACTCCTCCACCCAGCGCGGCACGAACGCCAGCACGCTGGCGACGTCCAGCACCGTCCGCCCCTGGGCCAATAGCCAGATCGCCTGGATGTGCCGCGCCGCGGTCGCGTCTCGGGCTGCCCGATAGAGCCGCTCCAGTTCCCCCACAGGCAGGTGCTCGACAATGTGCGCCACGGCTTTGCCCCCTCGCCAGAGCCGTCAGCCTACTCCAGTTCACAGGCACCGATCACGCGGATTTCGTATGAGACACTGAACGCCACGTTGTTGCAGGCCTCACCGCACAATTCGTTCAAGGTCGTACGCTGTGCGCCGGGAAGACCAGCGAGGAGTAGGTGGTGAAAGTCCACTGCGATGAAGGCGTAGCGATCCGCATCGGCCCCGAGCCGTGCGCCGCCTCTCGCGAGGGAGGCGGTGAAGCGTCGGCAGGGGAGCACACAGGCCAGCCATTGAGCCGCGAAAGGTTTTCTATCCCGGGTGCCGACGCGGTAGCTGATCGCGGTAGGGACGCCCAGGTACCTGGGCGCCCCTACCGCGATCACGTAGGTTCCTTATCGGACCCTCCGTGCCCAGGGGGGAGGCTCACGCAATCAGACGCACAGAGATCTGGGCGGCGCGGTACAGCTGAGCCACATTCCGCAGGGAGGAATCCATGTGCCGTCTTGTCGTGCTTGCTGTGCTGCTCGCTTGGCTGAGCTCGGCTTTCGCAGCGGAGCCGGTGCTGACCGTGCGCTTCGGCGACCGGACAGGCCGCCTGACCGCTGCTGAGTTGCTGGCCCGACCGGATGCGCAGACCATCACCATGGAGGACAAGGATGCCTATAAGCGGCCCATGACCTACCGGGCCGTGCCGCTGCTGGCGCTGCTGCCGTCAGACGGGCGGTTCGACACGCTGGAGGTCCGCGCCACCGATGGCTTTGCGGCACAGCTGCCGATGCCGTTGCTGCGGCGCGCGACGCAAGGGGGCGCGGTGCCCTGGCTGGCGATCGAGCCGCCGGATCATCCGTGGCCGATTCTGCCTGGCAAGGACATGACCGCCGGCCCCTTCTACATCGTTTGGCAAAATCCGGAACGCTCCGGCGTGGTGCCGGAACAATGGCCGTATGCGATCGCCGCGTTGGAGGGCGTTAAATCCCCCGCTCATCGCTGGCCGCAGCTGCGGCTTGATGCTTCCGTGCCGGCGGATGCGCCCGCACGGCGCGGACAGGAGGTGTTCGCTACATTCTGCCTCGTCTGTCACCGCCTGGACGGCGGCGGCGCAGCAACGATGGGGCCAGACCTTGGCCGGCCGATGAGCCCGACCCGGTATTTCACCGAACCCGGGCTGCGCGCTCTGATCCGCGACCCGAAATCGGTCCGCACCTGGCCCGAGCAGCACATGCCCGGCTTCGATCAGGCGGTGCTGCCGGAAGCCGATCTGGACGCGGTGATCGCCTATCTGCGGACCAAGGCGGGACAATAACCGTGTTTGCAGACAAGGGCGGATCCCCTGGCCACCTATCAGTTTCGCCGATGTGAGTAGTCTGGGTCGGGCGTGGTGCGAGTGCCTGTTGCTGATGGGGCGGGCGGCTCGCATGAGCGGGATCAAACTGTTGGCGGGCAGCATCGGTGAGGAGCGGCGGCGGCGCCTGCCGGGGCAGCGCAAGACGCAGCGCGGGGCGCTAGCGCTGCTGGCAGCGACGATGCTGGACGTGCGCAGCGCCAACCTGATGGAACTGGCCGCGGCGTTGCCCCGGGCGGCCGAGCGCATCAACATGCGCTACCAGTGGATCGTGCGCGTGCTGGCGAACCCGCGCATTGACGGCGACGCGGTGATGGCGCCGTTCGCGCGCGAGGTGCTGGCGCGGGCGGCGGCGATGGGCCGCGTCGAGGTGATCCTCGATTCGCCGCACCGTGTTGGCCGGCGGCGCGGGCCACGAAGGAGGATTGCCATGAAGACGACCATGCTCGCCCTCGCCCTGCTGCTCGGCCTCGCGGCCGCTGGCGTCGGCACCGCCCTGGCCCAGGGCGCCCCGCCCGGCTCCAGCTCCTGGGTCGTCAACCGCTGAGGCGGCCCAGCCCGACACGTGCAGCCCCGCCGCGCGCTCGCGGCGGCCCACACGGAGGACAGCCATGAAGACCATGATGATCGCGCCCTCGCCCGGCTGCTCGGCCTCGGCGGCGCGGCGCTGGTCCCGAGCGGCCCGGCCCACGCCCAGGGGGTGGACCCACGCCAACGGCGGGGGCGCCCAGGGCGGCGGCGGCGGCTAGCCCGGAGCGCCAGGGCAGGGGCGGGCGGCGCTTGTGGGGCTCGGCGCCGTCGTGGTCGGCGGCGCCGCCCTGACTCTGATGCCGCGCTACAGTGCCCTGTCCCTCCGCGCCAAGGAGCGGGCGCGCAATTCGCAGGACTTTCAATGTCCTAGTACGTTGAGTTGTAATACCGGCAAAACCCTGGGCCGGGATCAGCGTCAGGCTGGCTGTCCACGACAGCGGATCAGGTCCGGCAGGGGCGGAATGACGGCGCCGCCCGGCACGTTCAACCGGCTGCCAAGATAATCCCAGAATGCAATGCCCTGTGGCTCTTATCGGCTTCCGGGGTGGTGAAGTCGGGACCGGGCCGTTGGGCTGAGGAGGTCTGGTGCGCGAGCAGGGGCGGGAGTAGCTGACCAGCTCGCGCGAGGAGCCCTTGCCACCATGGCTGCACCCGACCTGGTCAACCTCTCCGGCCTGATGGACGACGCCAAGTGCTTCGCCTTCGTGCGCCAACACCGCTGGCCCGAGGGCGTGCGTTGTCCTGGCTGTGACAGTGATGCGGTGAGCCGAGACGGGTACGACGACACCCAGCCCTGCCGGCAGCGCTACCGCTGCAAGGCCTGCGCTGGGCGCTTCGACGACCTCACCGGGACCGTGCTGGCCGGCCATCACCAGCCGCTGCGGGTGTGGGTGCTGTGCCTTTGCTTCATGGGGCTGAACCTCTCGACGCGGCAGGTCGCGCTGGAGCTGGGCCTGAGCCAGTCTGACGTGCAGGCCATGACCGAGCAGTTGCGCCACGGTCTCGTCGCCAAGGCGCCAGTGGCGAAGCTTGAGGGCGAGGTGGAGATCGACGAGGTCTACGTGGTGGCCGGGCACAAGGGCCAACCGGCCGAGGTGGCCAAAAGGGGCGGCTGGGACGGTGCCGCAGGCTGGCGGGTGCGCCGGGGCGCGGCACGCTGGCGAAGGACAAGCCGCCCATCCTCGGCCTGATCCAGCGCGGCGGCCAGGTCGTGCTCCGCATGCTGGCCAACGTGCGGCAGACCACGATCCAGCCGATCATCACGCAGACCGTCGCCCAAGGCAGCCTGGTCCACACGGACGAGTACAACGCCCACACGCGCCTGCCCGCCTGGGGCTACCGGCACAAGACCGTCTGCCACGCACGCGGCGAGTATGCGCGCGACGAGGGCGGCGACGGCTTTTGCGAGGTGCACGTCAACACCATGGAAGTGCGCCGTTGTGGCGCAGGTAAGGGAGAATGAACAATGGCGTAACAGCTACGGCGTTCATCGGGACGCTGGGTCCCGTGCGCACCCGGCTCACCTCGGCCCAGAGATGGGCTGTAACTCCGAAAGGAGCGGGGGACCATCGCCTGCCGGGAGAAGGCCCAAGGGGACGAAGCCGTCGTGATCCCGGAGGGTCAGCGCAAGACGTGAAGGGTGAGAGCTACACTGCCCGAACTCCAGCCATGGACTCTGGTGTTGAGACAGCCGCAACGATGGCTGAGGCGGCTGGCCGCGACACGGCCGATGGACACACCGGCCCAGGGGATACCCCCCGTGCCCCGACCCGGCAATCGCGGTCCGCTCCCGGTAAGGGAGAGAAATGGCGAACGGAGCACCCGACCCACGTCGCATCTCCGATCTGTGCAACTACGGGATCGCCTGTGGCTGGCCCTCTCCGGTGTCCAGCATGGCGACAGAGCCGTCGTCGTAGCCAAACGCTGGGGGTAACGCCCCGGACAGCCGCCAAGGCGGATGGGCATGGATACAAGCGTGTGGGCGACCGCCGCGAAGGTCCCGCTGCCCAGGCGAAGGGCGGCAGCATCCTGCGGGGGCAGGCGTCCAGAAGGTGGGTGTGCTGATGCTGCCCGACACCTTCGAGCGACGCATGAACTCGATCCCCGGCCTACAGAGGGGAGCAAGGGTGTGGAGAGCCGGATGAGGGGACGACTTTCACGTCCGGTTCGGTGGGGGGAGGAGGGCTGTCCTTCCGAGGCGGCACCCCTCCTACCCAATGGGTTCTGGTCCCTGCTGCGCTCGTGGCTGCGGCCGCACCGGGGCATCTCGCAGGACAAGCTGCCGGACTATCTCGGCTTCTTTCAGTTCGTGCACAACACGCGCCGACGCGGCAGAGCTCTGCTCGGCGCGCTCGTCGCAGCCCTGGTTACATGAGCCAGTTCACCACCCTGGAATCCCACAAGAGCCTTCGCCGCTATGCCCGGCTTTGGAGCGGGCAGCACGCCGGACAGACGGCCGAGGCGTATGTGCCGCTGTCGTTCGCGCCGGGTGAGGCCTACCAGTTCGACTGGAGCCACGAAGTCGTCCTGATGAGCGGCGTCACGGTGACGGTGACGGTCGCGCACATTCGCCTGTGCCACAGCCGCATGATGTTCGTTCGCGCCTACCCGCGCGAGACGCAGGAGATGGTGTTCGACGCCCACGAGCGGGCGTTTGCCTTCTTCAAGGGCGCCTGCACACGCGGCGTCTACGACAACATGAAGACAGCGGTGGAGGCGGTGTTTGTCGGCAAGGACCGGCAATA
Source organism: uncultured Pseudomonadota bacterium (assembly GCA_963818725.1). Lineage (GTDB taxonomy): Bacteria > Pseudomonadota > Alphaproteobacteria > Acetobacterales > Acetobacteraceae > DATFDN01. The sequence continues at coordinate 193,650 of CAWFTU010000005.1, forward strand.
CAATCGCCGCTTTCTGCAGATGTGCGCCCATCACCTGGTGGACCCGGTTGCCTGCACACCGGCCGCGGGCTGGGAGAAGGGCCAGGTGGAGAGCCAGGCCGGCTTGGTGCGCGAGCGCTTCCTCACGCCACGGCTGCGGGTGAACAGCTACGACGAACTGAATGGTTGGCTGTTGGACAAGTGCATCGCCTACGCCAAGGCGCATGCCCATCCGGAGCGCCCCGAGCAGACAGTGTGGGAGGTGTTCGAGGACGAGCGGCCAAAGCTGGTTCCCCACTGCGGTCGCTTCGACGGCTTCCACGCGCTGGCGGCCTCGGTGTCGAAGACCTGCCTGGTCCGCTTCGACAAAAACAAGTGCTCGGTCAGCGCCGGGGCGGTCGGCCGACCTGTCGAGATCCACGCCTATGCCGACCGGATCGTCATCCGTCAGGACGGACGCGCCGTAGGGGAACATCGCCGCCGCTATGGACGGGGCGAGACAATCTACGATCCTTGGCATTACGTGCCGGTGCTGGCCCGCAAGCCTGGCGCCCTGCGCAATGGCGCGCCGTTCAGGGACTGGATCCTGCCCGCGGCGATGGAGCGGGTGCGGCGTCGCCTCGCCGGATCTGACGATGGTGACCGGCAGATGGTCGCCATTCTGGCAGCCGTGCTGACCGACGGGCTGCCGGCGGTCGAAGCGGCCCGCGCGCAGGCGATGGCCGAAGGCGTCCATTCCTCCGACGTGATCATCAACATCCTCACCCGGCAGCGCGATCCCGGACCGACCGCCGTCATCGCCACGCCGGATGCGCTGACCCTTCGGCATGTGCCCGCCGCCGATTGCGCCCGATACGATCAGCTCAGGAGCCGATGAGCATGGAGCGGACCGAAGTCCTCGACATGATGGGCACGCTGAAGCTCTTCGGCATGAGGGGCGCCTGTGACGAGGCCCTGGCCGCGGCGATCAAGCGCAAGCACGAACCGCAGCGCTTCGTCGGCGACCTGCTCAAGGCCGAGATGTCCGAGAAGCAGGCACGCTCGATCAGGTGCCAGATGACTATCGCCAAGCTGCCGCTCGCCAAGGATCTCGACGACTTCGCCTTCAAGGGAACGCCGGTCGACGAGAGCCTGGTGCGCGATCTCGCCGGCGGCAACTTCGTCGCGCAACAGCGTAACGTGGCCCTGGTCGGCGGAACCGGTTCCGGCAAAACGCACTTGGCCATCGCGATCGCGCGAAGCTGCATCCGTGCCGGATCGCGCGGGCGCTTCTTCAACACCGTCGACCTGGTCAACCGCCTCGAGGCTGAGGGCCGCGCTGGACGTCAGGGACGCCTCGCCGACTTCCTGACCCGTCTCGACTTCGTGGTCCTCGACGAGCTCGGCTACCTGCCGTTCGCCCAAGTCGGCGGGCAACTGTTGTTCCACACCGTCAGTCGCCTTTACGAACGCACCTCGGTGATCGTCACCACGAGCCTCGCCTTTGGTGAATGGCCGAGCGTGTTCGCGGGCGACGCCAAGATGACCACCGCGCCGCTGGATCGCCCAACCCATCACTGCGACGTCGTCGAGACCGGCAACGACAGCTGGCGCTTCAAGAACCGCGCCTGAGCTTCACAAGCAACCGCCAGGGCTTGCACCGGTGGGTCCACGGGGGACCCCCCGCGCGCCGCTGCGTCAGCCTCTGCATGGGCACCCCGCAACGCGAGGGTCTCCCCTATGGACTACCGGCACAAGCAAACAACACGGGGTCACGATTGGACGCCGATCCGGGGTCAAAGTTCGGCTCTCCGCGGTTTCTGGTGCAGCAGTTGTCCGGATCAGGCCGCTTGCAGAACCCGAGCCCGCAGCAGGTCATGCTTGGCTCGCCCATACATTTGCCGCTTGATCAGCTTCAGCCTGGTGATCTGGCCTTCGGTCTGCCCGTTGCTCCACGGCATCTCAAGCGCAGCCCGAACCGCAGCTTCATCCTGCTTGAGCCCGCCGGCAAACGACCGCATCTCGCTTTCGGCCGCGTCGGCCAGCCAGCGGTCGAGTTCGTCGCTCTTCCGCTCGCGCACGATGGCCGCGAAGCTCAGGGCGAGATCACGTGCCAGCGCAAGAGGCGCCGAGGTGGCGAGCAACTGATTGAGATATTGCTGCTCCTCCGCCTGCAGCGTGGACGGGTCGGCGGTGAGCATCCGAGCCACGCGCCGTAGCGGCGGCACCGTGAAGCAGGAGTCAGCCCGGCCGGGGTGACCTGCAAGGCGCTGCCGGGTAGCCCATTCGGTGACGACGCGCAGCCCGCCCTGGAACCCGGCATCCCGCAGTTCGCGCCACAGCTGGGTTCCATTGCGGCACCCCTCGGCCCAGCGTCGCTCGAGCGTGGCGCGGTAAGGCTCCAACATGCTCCGGCGGGGGCGGAAGGGATCCGGCCCAGCGCCGCGCAGCCAACGCCGGGCCGTGTTGCCTCCGATGGCCAGCCTGCGCACGATCTCCTTGATCGGCATGCCCTCCCGCCGGAGGCGCATCACCTCGTCATAGATGTCGTGTTGCCTGCGCCACCGTTCCCAGTGTCGCCGTTCGGCACTCGTCATCGGCGGTGCCACGGTCGTGGTCGTCTCTGCGGTATCCAGCTGCGCGGCGGACCGCACCTCGCGCCTGCGGCGCCGGACAGCATCGAGCAGGGCGCTGCTGCAGTTCTCCAGCAGGTGCCAGCGGTCGCTGACCTGAACGGCGTCGGGCGCGCCCCGGCCTGCGGCGTCCGCATAGGTTCCGCCACGGTCGCGGCTGAGCACCTCGGCTCCGGGATGTGCCTTAAGCCAGGCGACGAGCGTGTCGGCGCGGCGGTCCGGCAGGAGGTCGACCACACGGTGGCGCTCGAGGTCAACGAGAATGGTGCCGTAGCGCCTGCCACGGCGCCACGCCCAGTCGTCTACCCCGAGTACCCGCGGAGCCTGGGCGGGGGTCTCCGGCGCTCCGCGGCGGAGCATGCCGAGCAGGGTGGTGGCGCCAACCGGCATCGTCAGGCGGCGCGCCAGGCGAGATCCGGCTTCGCCACCAAGCGCGAGACCGATATGGCGTTGGATCTCGGCCAGCCGTGCGGTCCGACGCGCTCGCGGTGCGGTCACTTCGGGAAGGCGCTCGGCAAAGATCCGGCGCTTGCATCCGCTGGTCGTGCAGCGGAACCGCCGCGCCTGGACGCGCAGGGCGACGATCTGTCCCTGCCAAGGCAGGTCGGCCAGGGTCCGCTGGTAATGGCTATGCACGCGCGCGGACGCCGCGCCACAGCGCGGGCAGACGGAGGTCAGCGACTTCGGGCGGGAGAGAATGACGACGCGGTCAAGCCCGGGAAGGACCTGCTCGACGAACAGGCCCTCCGGGATCATGGGCAGGAGATGGGAGAGCAACTCGGCACGGAATGAAGAGGGAAGCTGTCCTCCTCCATATGGGGTCACGCCACCTCAAGCGACCACCTGCACCAGAAACCGCGGAGAGCCAAAGTTCGACGCCGATTGACATACAACGGAACGCTCGGTGCTGGGTTTGGGCATCGATTTGACCGGATCTCCAATGCCGACCTGGCCTTTGCCAAAGCGGCATGATCCCCCAGATCTCTGGGCGGTCCCGACGGTCCCCTTGCTCGCGCTTACGCGCCAGTGCCGATGAACTCCCGCACCAGCGCGGAATCAGTCAGGGCGTCGCGGGAGACCTCGCGGATGATGCGCCCGCGCTGAATGAGCAGCGCACGATCGGCCAGACCCTGAATAAAGTCCAGGTTCTGCTCAACCAGCAGCACGGCAAGCCGGTCGCGGCGGCGAAGCGTGCCGATGCGGGCAATCATCGCCTGCACGATCGAGGGCTGGATGCCCTCGGTCGGCTCGTCGAGCAGCAACAGGCGGGGCCGGCCGCAGAGCGCGCGAGCGAGCGCCAGCAATTGCTGCTCGCCGCCCGAGAGCGCACCGCCTGGTCGGTCGAGTAGACGCGTGAGTTCGGGGAAGTCGGCGAGAACCTCATCGAGAGCTGCGCGCGGCGTCCCAGGGCGGGCGGCGATCGCGAAGAGCAGGTTCTCCCGCACCGAGAGGCCGGGAAAGATCTGCCTGCCCTGCGGCACATAGCCGAGCCCCGCGCGGGCGCGGGCGCTGGCCGGCCAGCGCTCGATCGGTCGCCCATCCCAGCGGATCGTGCCGGATGAAGCGGGCAGCAGGCCCATTACCGCCTTGAGCAGCGTCGTCTTGCCCATGCCGTTATGGCCGAGCACGCCGACGCAGGCGCCGTCCTTGACGGCGAGCGAGAGTCCGTTCAAAACGCCGATCCGGCCGTATCCGGCGACGAGATTAGCCACTTCCATCATGGCGCCACGCCCGCCGCAACCGGCCTACCGAGATAGACGTCCTGCACCCGCTCGTCGGCCAGCACGCGATCGACGCTGTCCTCCACCAGCACGCGGCCTTGGTGCAGCACGGTAACGGTCCGCGCGATGGCGCGGATGAACTGCATGTCGTGCTCCACCACAACGATTGTATGGTGCTGATTGAGGTCGCGGATGAGCCCCGCGGTGCGGTCCGTCTCCTCGACGCTCATGCCGGCGGTCGGCTCGTCGAGAATGATCATCTCGGGCTCGGGCGCCACCACCATCGCCAGCTCGACCAGTTGCCGCTGGCCGTGCGCCAGCAGCCCAACCCGGCGGGAGGCGAGCGCCTCGATGCCCAGCCGGGCGAGGGCGGCGCGGGCGCGGCGCTGCGCTTCGGGTTCGTTGTGCAGCCGGCGAAGCGCCAGCACGACACCCTCCAGCACGGTCAGGCCGTCAAACAGCGAGGGAACCTGCGTCTTGATGCCGATGCCGAGGCGGGCGATCCGGTGCGTGTCCAACCCGGTGATATTGCGGCCACGCCAGAGGATGCGACCGGCAGTCGGCTTGAGCTGGCCGGTCAGGCACTTAAAGAGCGTGCTCTTGCCGGCGCCGTTGGGTCCGATCAGGCAACGCAGCTCGCCCTCCGCGATCTCCAGGCTGACATGGTCCACAGCGAGAACACCGCCGAAGCGCATAATGAGCGCGTCGGTCGCGAGCAGCGCGGTCACGTGACCTCGGCACGCACGCTGCGCAGTCGAGCGAGTGCCGCCGTGGCGGTCGGAAGGATGCCGCGTGGGATCGCGAGCACGGCGAGCATCAGGATCACGCCCAGGATCAAGCTGGGGTTCACGCCGCGCAGCGTACCGGCCCAGGTCGCGAGCGCCTGTAGCAGGATCGCACCGACGATGGGGCCGATCAGGGTGCCGAGACCGCCCACCATCACCCAGATGATCACCTGCCCGGAATAGAACAGCGAGAACATGGTCGGGCTGACGAAGACGCAGTTGGCAAACAGGAGCCCGGCAAGCCCCGCCATGCCGCCGCCGAGCGCGAACACGCCGAGCTTGTAGAGCCGGACGTCGTAGCCGAGCAGCTCGGCCCGGCGCTCGTTCTCGCGGATTGCCACCACGACGCGGCCGAAGTGGCTGGCCAGCACCAGCCGGCAGAGCACGTAGCAGCCGGCCAGGCAACCGGTCGCGACCGCGAAGATCTGCTCCGGTGCAAGCTGGGCTCCGGGGTCACCGGGGATATTGAGCGGCGGCGTGGACGGGATGCCGTTGAAACCACCCAGCGGGGCGGCGCCAACGCGCCATTGGTCACCCGCGGTGGAGTTGACGAAGTTGAACAGGATCAGCGTCACCGTCAGCGTGATGACGCCCATGTACACGTCGCTGATCCGCCCGAAGAACATGACGTAACCGAGCGCCGCCGCCGCCGCGGTTGGCACGAGCAAGGCGACGGGAATGGCCCAGGTCGTATCGGGCACGTTGAGTGCGGCGACCGCGTAGGCGTAGCCGCCGAGGCCGAAGAACGCGGTCTGGCCGAAGCAGAGAATGCCGCCGAATCCCCAGATCAGCGCCAAGCTGAGCGCCAGCAGGCTCATTGAGATATAGACGGTCGCGTTGATCAGCGCGAACAGCTCCAGGGCGCGCGGCAGCAGCCAGATGCCGAGAGCGGCGAGCACCAACGCCGTGCCGATTTCCAGCCAAAGGCGCCGTCGATTCACAGCGCGCGCCGAAAAAACCGACCGGTGATGCCTTGCGGCAGCAGCCGGAGCAGCACAATGGCGACTCCCAACATCAGTACCTCCCCCAGCACGGGCGTGGTGAAGAAGGTCCCAAGCGTCGAAACGCTGCCGAGCAGCCCGGAAGCGGTGGCGGTGCCCGCCAGCATGGCGGCACCGCCGGTGATCACGGTGATGAACGCTTTGGCGATGTAGGCAGCACCCATCGTTGGCACCACGCCGGAGACCGGGGCGATTAGCGCGCCGGCAAGCCCCGAGAGCGCCGCGCCGAGCGCGAAGGTGATCGCATAGACGCGATCGGGCGAGACGCCGAGCGAGGCGGCCATCTCCGGATTCTGCATGGTGCCGCGCGCGATCAGCCCGGCCGGAGTCAGGCGCAGCACGCCCCAGGTCGCAGCGAGCAGCAGGGCGGCCATTGCGATCAGGAAGAAGGAGTAGCCCGAGGTGCGATAGCCGGCGATGGCGACGCTGCCGAGCGGCGCCGAGAAGCCGGAGACGGAGTTGCCGAGGATCATGGTCGCCGCCCCCATGAGAGCGAGCGACAGGCCCCAGGTCGCGAGCATGGTGTCCAGCATACGTCCATAGAGCCGGCGGATGACCAAGCGTTCAACGATCAATCCGACCGCGCCCACGATCAGCGGAGCGACAAGCAGCATCGCGACCCACATATTCACCCCGGCCTGCACCGAGAGGATGACGCTATAGGCGCCAAGCATCAGGAACTCGCCATGCGCGAGATTGATCACGCGCATCATGCCAAACACCACGGCGAGGCCGAGACTGATGATGAACAGCGTGGCGACGCCGGTTAACACTTGCAACGCGACCGTGATCGCGAGACCCAAGCCGGCCCCCTAAATCCGCACGTCGATGACATATTGCTTGTTGGAGTTCGGATCCTTCGCGAGATCGCAGACCGAGGCGGTATCGGAGGGCGGTTGCTGTGGGAAGCTTTGCAGCACCTCAAAGCCGTGATCGGCGCACTTGGCAAGGAACACGTTCAGGGTGACGTGGTTGGTCTTGCCGTCGACCACTGTCTTGCCGGGCGGGCCGTCGTTCTCCACGCCGCTTTCCAGCGCCTGGATCACTTTCAGCCGGTCGATGGACTGCGCCTTGCGCACGCCCTCGGCCCAGAGATTGAAGCCGACATAGGTGCGCATCGCTAGCTCGCCGCCGAGATAGGGCGCGCCCGCGCCGAGCTTGGCGTGGAACTTCTGTAAGAAGGCCTTGTTGGTGGGCGTGTCCACTTCCTGGAAGTAGCTGAAAGCGCAGACGATGCCGTTGCCTTCCTCGGGCGAGAGCACAAGGCTCTCATTGCCTCCCCCAAACGTGGTCGAGGCCATCGGGATACGGCTCTTCATCCCCGCCGCCGCCCACTGCCGATAGAAGGAGATATGCGCGCCACCGACCAGGGCCGAGATCACGACGTCCGGCTTGGCCTCCTGGATCTTCTGGATGGCCGGCCCGAAATCGGTGACGCTGAGCGGGAAGAAGTCGGCCGCCGCGATGCTGCCGCCGCCATCCCTGCAGTATTTCGTGATCCACTTACTGGTGATCTGGCCGTAATTGTAGTCGGCAGCCACGATATAGAGTTTCTTGCCCCATTTCTGCATGACGTGCGGCACAAGCTTTTGCACGTTCTGCGCCGGGGTCGAGCCGGTGCAGAAGCAGTTGCGGTCGCAGACCCCGCCCTGGTACTGCGTGTTGTAGAAATAGAGCGTCTGATAGCGGTGCAGGATGGGGCGGATCGCCTCGCGCGAGGCCGAGGTGATGCCGCCATGCACCACGGCGGCGCGGTCCTTGGTCGCGGCCTCCGTGGCAAACTGGGTGTAGAGCTGGATGTTCGATTGCGGGTCGTAGTTCGTCAGTTGCACCGGGCGCCCGAGCAGCCCGCCGGCGGCGTTGACCTCATCCACCGCGAAGTCGAGGCAGGCGATCATCGGCTTGCCGTAGATGTCGAGCCCACCCGATGCGTCGTGGATGCCGACGACCTTGATCGGGTCGGCGCCAAGCGCGGCGTGGCGCAGCACGACCGGCGCCGCGAGCGCCATGCCGGCGATCTTCAGGACCGTGCGTCGTGCAATCGTCATGCGGAATGCTCCAGGAATGAGGCCGGGACGCGGTCGTGGCAGGTCGTGCGATCCTACACGGGCGGCCCGATCCGGCAACACTTGGCCGCGCGCCTCGGCATGGGACCGGGCACCGGACACCTCTGGTTTTGGTGGCCCGGAACGCCAGTAAAACGACGCTGGCGAGATGGTCCGCAGCGCCATGAACGCCTCTGGTGAGCGAGAAGCGCGACGCGAAGCTTCTGGCGATTGGCGGCATGGCGGCCGAGGGATGACGGGCTACGTCAAGGCACTGCACAGTTCGCCCTGGAAAGCGTCCACGGCAGCGGCTCCGTGCTATCAATGGTTAAGATCGTTATTCCTTGCAGATGCAATGCAGCGGTATGAATTAGATTCTGTGCGGCCAATTGCTGGGCACGGGTCAGCCCGCGCGACAGGGCAAGACGGATTTCGGCTTCGGCGAGCAGGCCGACATCGCGTGTCACTGGAATCTCGCCCAGGTCGCTGTCGGGATCAATCACCGCGCACGGCACGCGATGCACCGCATGATGACCGGGAAGGTCGACCGCGTTGGCGACGACCGTTGCGGCGGCATCCGCGGCCGCGGCGGTCTCGGCCAGCACGGTGACGGCATCCGCGATCCCGAGCGAATGGCTGCGGCCCCGCCATCCGCTGGTGGCAATGCCACGCACATTATCCTCGGCTCGCAGGATTGCGCGCCCGAACAGACTGGGCCGGTCCGGCCGATCGACAAGCCCGGCGCTGAGCGCCTCGTCGGGCACGAGGTGCAGGGCGATGTCGCCGCCATTGTTGACATAGGCGCGCGCGAGCGGGACCGCCGCGCACATTGCCCCCAGCACCTCTTCCGCCACCGCCCCCGCCACGGCGGCCATCGGCGTTATGAACATGGCGCTGGCGTAGGGTGCGACGGCGCGCTGCATGCGTCGTGCGACGGGACCATGGAGCGGGGCATCCCGCGGTAGTGCCGGCCGGCGCAGCAGCTTCAGCTCGGTGCAAAGCTCGTCGAGAATAAACGCAGCGCGGTGCCGTGCGGCGCGATAGGCCAGGGCGACGGCCTCGGGCGGCCCCCATGCTTGCACGATCAGGTCAATCGGGCCGTCCTGCAGATGCAGACGCTGCCCGTCGGGCAGCAGCCGGGCCGTCAGCCGCGTCATCCGGGCGGCATGAGCGGCCAGGGCGTGCCCGGCTGCCGGGCCAGCAGCCGTTGACGCGCTTCAGCTAGCACCGTCTCGACCGGACGCACCTGGGCCACATGGCCGCCAAGCGCGCCGTAGTCTGACGCCCGCATCGTGAACTCGATGGGTGCCACCAGGGCGGGCGTCGGCACCGCGCCGAAGGCGTCGGCCGGCATCAGCGTGATATCGACCATGAACGTGATGCCGCCACCCGGCCATACATAGACTGGCGCGCCGCCGCAGGTGACCCGCGTCAATGCCTGCTTCACCGAACGCGTCAGTCGCACCGGGTTCTCCGTCACGCCGGCCCTTAGAGATCCGCCGGCGCCCCCCATGAACAGCACGCTCGCCAGGGCAGGCTCGCAGTTCTCCTTGATCCGCTCGACCGAGGCCATCAGCGCGAGCGGCATCTGCTGCTCCACTGGGCGCAGCGCGGCGTCCAGCTCGAAATACGCGGCGTGCTCGCCAGTCGTGCTCACCATCAGCAGCCGCAATCCCGGCCGCGCCTTCCTGGGGTCGAACGGTTGCAGGATCGACAGCGGATCGAATATGTCGGTGCCGCCCCAACCGGTGCCGGGGTTGGCGACCTCGAAATAACGCCCCGGCGTGGAGCGCCGTCCCGACATCCTGATGCCAGTCTCGGGGATGCCGAGAAGCTTGCCGGCCTGGTGCTCCGACAAGACGCCGGTGATGTGGTCGTCGACAACCACCACCTCGTCCACCAGCCTGTGCCATTGCCGGGCGAACATGCCGATCGTGGCGGAGCCGCAACCCACGCGCATGCGTTCCTCGCGCACGCCGTTGATCACCGGCGCGGCGCCGGCGGAGATCTCCAGCTGCGCGCCGTCATCCACCGCAAGCTCCACTGTTTTCCCGTTCGACAGCGCGAGCAGCGCCTCGCAGGTCGCCCGTCCAGTTTTTTTGCCGCTGCCGGTCAGGTGATGCACGCCGCCAAGCGACAGCATCTGCGAGCCGTACTCGCCGGTGGTCACATGCCCGATGGGCTCGCCTTCGGCGCGCACCAAGCTGCGCTCCGGGCCGATGAAGCGGTCGGTGTCGATCTTCACCTTCACGCCGCAGTAACTGAATATCCCTTCGGTGACGACTGTCACCACATCGACGCCGTCCACCGTGGAGGAGACGATGAACGGCGCCGGCTTGTAGTCGGGATAGGTGGTGCCCGCGCCGATGGCGGTGACGAAGGGCGGGCCGCCGACAATGTCGCCGTCCCACTCCGGGCTGCGCTCCAGGAACGGCACCCGCTCGGCAACGCCGCGGTCGAGCACCACCACCGGATCGACGCGCAGAAGGCGGCCGCCCTGGTTCGCATAGCGGTCGCAGGCACCGGTCATGCCCTCCTTGATGTAGCAGAGCACGGGACAGGCATCGCAGCGGATGCGATCGTCGCGCGTCATCGGAGCCTCCGTTCGCTTTGACACCGGCATCGGGTTGTCATTAGCATACAAATCGACGGAGGCTGAGGTCCAACGCGGCATGAAGCCGGCGCCCTTTATGTATCACCGCCCCCAGAGCGTCGCGCAGGCGGTGGACCTGCTCGGGCGGTTCGCGCCGGAAGGCGGACGGGTGCTGGCCGGCGGACAGAGCCTCGTGCCTCTGATGGCGTTCCGACTGGCGCAGCCGTCGCACCTGATCGACATCAACCGCGTGACGGATTTCGGCGCTCTGCGCATCGAGGGCGACGCGCTCTGGATCCCGGCGACCGTCCGCCACGCCGCGTTCACGCGAGGCGCGCTGCCGCCCCCAATCGGACCGTTGCTTGCTAAAGTGTCTGCCCACATCGCTCACCTGCCGATCCGCGCCCGGGGCACTTTCTGCGGTAGCCTGGCGCACGCCGATCCCGCTGCGGAGTGGCCGGTCGTGTTCGTTACCCTCGGGGGAGAGGGAGTCGTGCGCCGAAGCGGCGGCGTTCGGACCATCGCTGCGGGCGGATGGTTTCAAGGCATCATGGCGACCGCCCTGGCCGGGGACGAGATGTTGGTCGAGGCGCGGCTCGAACTGCCGCCGGCCGGCACGCGCCTCGGCTTCCGCGAGGTCAGCCGCCGCGCGGGTGACTACGGGATGGCGATGGCGCTGGTTTCGCTCAGGATTGAAGGCGGCCGGATCGTCGCGCCGCGAGTGGGTATCGGCGGCGTGGAACCTGTGCCGCGCCGGATCGCGGAAGCTGAAGCGGCTCTCGACGGCGCCGAGCCGGGCGCCGCAGTGCTCGGCCAAGCCGCCGATGCGGCGGCGGCTGCGATCGCGCCGATGGAGGATGTGCAGGTCTGCGCGGCGCTACGGCGGGACCTCATGCGTGCGATGGTACGCCGTGCACTACAGGACGCGCTCGCATGACCCATGAGCCGGGCGCACACTGGGTCGGCCGCGCCATCCGACGGCTGGAGGACCCGGCGCTGGTGCGCGGCCAGGGACGGTTCACCGCCGATTTGCCAGCGCGGCATTATATCCGCTTCGTGCGCAGCCCGGTTGCGTCCGGCAAAATTCGGCAGATCTCCGGGCCGGAAGGCGCGCAGGTGTTCACCACTGCGGATTTGCGCGACGTCGCGCCGCTGCGCCCGATGCTGAACAAGTTCGGCTATGTGCCGATCGCCCAGCCGGTTCTTGCTGACAACGTTGTGCGCTATGCCGGCGATCTGGTGGCGGTCGTCGTGGCTGAAAGTGAGGAACGCGCGGAGGATTTGGCCGAACAAGTCGAACTCGAGATTCAGCCATTCCCAGCAGTCACCGACGCCGAGGCGGCGCTCGCGCCCGGCGTACCCGAAATCCATCCGAACGCGCCCGGCAACATCGTCGTGGACGCCCGGTTCGACAGTGGCGCGGTGCCCGACGAAGCGCCCCACCGAATCGCCTGCACGATCCATTCACGCCGCCAGAGCGCCACCCCCATTGAGCCGCGCGCGGCGCACGTCGCGTTTGACGCGGCGACGGGCCGCGTCACGCTCACCTGCACCAGCCAGACGCCGCACATGATGCGGACCGCGATTGCCGACCTGATCGGGATGCCTGAGGCGGAGCTGCGCGTGATCGCGCCGGACGTTGGCGGTGGCTTCGGGCAGAAGATGTCGCTCGCGCCGGAATATGTGGTGCTCGTGTGGCTGGCGCGGCATCTGCGGTCCTCGCTGGCCTGGATCGAGGACCGGCGCGAGAACCTCATGGCGAGCTTTCACAGCCGCGACATGCGGATCGCGCTGGAGGGCGGTTTCGATCCTGACGGGCGGCTGACCTCGCTCGACGCGGACGTGCTCGCGAATGTGGGCGCCTACGCGCCCTATCCGAACACAGCCGCGGTCGAGCCGCTCATGTCCCTCGCCGAGCTCCCCGGCCCCTATGCGCTCGTCGCCTATCGCTGCCGCGCGCGCGGGGTGGTGACGAACACCTGCGCGAGCGCGCCTTATCGGGGAGTCGCCCGGCCGGCGATCACGCTCGCGATGGAGCGGCTGATGGACAAGGCCGCGCGTGCGCTCGGGCTGGCGCCTTGGGAGATCCGGCGGCGCAACCTGATCGCGTCCTTTCCCGCCATGAGCCCCACTGGCCTCGTCTATGACGCCGGCACCTATCGCGAGACGCTGGAGGCGGCGCTGGAAGCCGCCGACATCCCGGTGTTCCAGCAGCGCCAGGCGGCGCTGCGGGCGCAGGGGCGCTATCTCGGCCTCGGCCTCGCCAGCTTCTGCGAGCGCACCGGCTATGGCTCCTCCGCCTTCGCCGCGCGCGGGATGGAGGTGACGCCCGGCTGGGAACAGGTGGAACTGTCGATCGACCCCTCCGGCGCCGTCGAGGCGCGGATCGGCGCCTCCCCGCATGGCCAGGGCCTCGCGACGACGCTCGCGCAGATCATTGCCGACCGGCTCGGCACCGTGCCGGAACGTGTACGCGTGGTGCATGGCGATACCGACCGCACGCCCTACGGCTTCGGCACGTTCGCCAGCCGCTCCCTGGTGATCTCCGGCGGAGCGGTGCAACTTGCGGCGGAGAAGCTGCGCGAGAAACTGGTCGCGATGGCCAGCACGCTGCTCGAAGCCGCACCGGGCGATATCGAACTGGCGGACGGCGCCGCGCGCATCGCCGGCACCGACCGTGCCCTGTCCATCGGCCAGATCGCGCGCGCGGCGTATCACCAGGCGCACCGATTCCCCGGCCTGTCCCCCGGCCTGCGCGAGTCCGCGACCTACGATCCCGGCGGCACCTTCTCCAATGCCTGCCATCTGGCGATCGTGGAGGTCGACATCGAGACCTGCGCGGTCGCGGTCGAGCGGTTCATCGTTACCGAGGATGCCGGACGGCTTATCAACCCGATGATCGCCGAGGGGCAGATCCGGGGCGGCGTGGCGCAGGGGATCGCGAATGCGCTTTATGAGGAGATCGTCTACAGCGACACCGGCGACATTCTGACCACGACGCTCGCCGACTACTTGCCGCCGACGGCGCGCGAGATCCCGCGCATCGAGATCCATCATCTCGAAACCATCACCGATGCGACGCTCACCGGCGCGAAAGGGCTCGGGGAGGGCGGCACGATCGGTGCGCCGGCTGCCGTGTTGAACGCCATCAACGACGCGCTCGCGCCGCTCGGCGCAGAGGTCAACGAGATGCCCGCCACCCCGCGCCGCATCCATTCAGCCTTGCGGGCGGCGGGTGTCCGATGAAGATTGAGCTCGCCGTTAACGGTGACTGCTACGCAATCGACGTCGAGCCGCGCCGCACGCTGGCTGACGCGATCCGCAAGAACTGCGGCCTTACCGGAACGCATATCGGGTGCGAGCATGGCGTCTGCGGCGCCTGCACCGTCATCGTGGACGGAGAGCCGGTGCGTGCCTGCCTGATATTCGCGGTCCAGGCGGAGGGCTGCGCGATCCGTACGATCGAGGATCTAGGATTGCCCTCTCCCCCTGGAGGAGGGGTTCAGAGAGAGGGGTCCAACATGCACCCCCTTCAATCCGCCTTCATGGCCCATCACGGGCTGCAATGCGGCTTCTGCACGCCCGGGTTCCTCATGCTCGCCGCCGCCATCCTGGAGCGCGATCCCGATGCCTCCGACGAGGCGCTGATCGACGCGCTCTCCTCCAACCTCTGCCGCTGCACGGGTTATCAGGGCATTATCGACGCTGTGCTCGCAGCCGCCCGCGTGATGCGGCGCTCCACCGCCGAGAGGTGACGCCATGGCCCTTGCCGCCGGACCCGAACGCCAGGCCGGCAAACTCGTCATCGGCAATATCGGCCTGCTGCTCTCGGGCAGGCTGGAGGCGCCGATCCTCGACGCCAACACCGTGGTTGCCGAAGGCGGCCGCATCGTTGCGGTGGGCAAGCAGGGCGACTGCGACACCGGTGAGGCGCGCGTTGAGATAGACGCCAAGGGCTGCGCGCTCGCGCCGGGGCTGATCGACAGCCATGTGCATCCCGTGCTCGGCGACTGGACACCGCGACAGAGCCAGCTAAACTGGATCGAGAGCTGCCTCAATGGCGGGGTGACGACGATGATATCGGCCGGCGAGGTCCACACGCCCGGCCGCCCGCGCGACGTGATCGGTGTCAAGGCGCTCGCGATCGCCGCCCAGCGCGCCTACGACAATTTCCGTCCGGCCGGCGTGAAGGTGCTGGCAGGCGCGCCCGTGCTCGAGCAGGGCATGGAGGAGCAGGACTTCGCCGAACTTGCCCGGAGCGGCGTGAAGCTTCTGGGCGAAGTCGGCCTCGGCACGGTGAAGGCGGGCGAGGAAGCCGGCCGAATGGTGGCTTGGGCGCGCAAATACGGCATCCGCAGCACGATCCACACCGGCGGCCCGAGCGTGCCGGGCTCGGGCTATATCGACGCGGACACTGTGCTCGCGGCGGATGCCGACATCATCGGCCACATCAACGGCGGGCACACGGCGCTCCCCGCGCTGCGAATCCGCTGCCTATGCGAACGCTGCCACCGCGGCATCGAAATCGTTCACAATGGCAATGAGCTTGCCGGCCTGACCGCGCTGCGCTTCGCCAAGGAACTGGGCCAGCTGGAGCGCGTGATCCTGGGTACCGACGGCCCGGCGGGATCGGGCGTGCAGCCGCTCGGCATCCTGCGGATGATCGCGCTGCTCTCCTCGCTCGGCAGTACGCCGCCCGAGCAGGTGATCGCCTGCGCGACCGGCAACACGGCGCGCCTGCGCGAGCTTGATTGCGGTATCATCGAGCCCGGCCGGACAGCGGATTTCGTGCTGATGGATCGCGCCCAGCACTCGGCCGGAACGGACCTGCTCGATAGCATCAGCCTCGGCGATCTGCCGGGGATCGGCATGGTGGTGATCGACGGCATCGTCCGCTGCGGCCGCAGCCGCAACACTCCGCCCGCCGAGCGGGTGCCGGAGGTGGTGCATTGAGAGTCGAGCTGAAAGGGGAAGCAGCACTCGGCTACGTCCTTGAGGAAAATGTCGGCTTCATCCTGCGCCAGGTCACGCAGCGCCATGTCGCCATCTTCACCGAGTTGATGAGCGACGACCTCACGCCGACACAGTTCTCCGCGTTGGTGAAGCTGTACGAGCACGGGCCCTGCTCGCAGAGCCGCCTTGGCCGTCTCACCGCAATGGATGCGCCGACGATCAAGGGCGTCATCGATCGCCTCACCCGCCGCGGGTTGACCGCCACCAGTCCCGATCCCGACGATGCACGGCTGCTGATCGTCTCGCTCACCGGCTCCGGTCGGGAACTAGCCGAGCGCGCGATCCCGCGGGCACGCCGCATCACCGAAGCAACTCTCGCCCCGCTGTCGGCGCCGCAGCAGGCGCAACTCCTGTCCCTTCTCAAAGCCCTTCGGTAGGCGTCATGGAAATCCGCAAACTCCTCACCATCGTCGAGGAAACCCACAGCGAGGCCGGCCGCCCCATCGCGTCCCCGACCCGCAAGGCGGCGGCGCTTGCCGTCATCGCCAATCCGCATGCGGGACGCTACGCCGAGGACCTCTCTGATCTCGTCGCTGTCGGCGAGGAGCTTGGCGGAATGCTTGGCCGCCGCGCCGTCGCCGCACTCGGGATCGCGCCGGGCGCCGCGCACAGCTACGGCAAGGCCGCCATCGTCGGCGAGGACGGCGAGCTGGAGCATGCCGCCGCGGTCCTGCACCCCAAGCTCGGCAGCCCGCTCCGCGCCGCCGTCGAAAAGGGCGCCGCGTTGATCCCCAGCGCCAAAAAGCGCGGCGGAATGGGCGCAGCAATTGACGTGCCGCTCGGGCACAAGGACGCCGCTTTCGTCCGTAGCCATTTCGATGCAATGGAGGTCCGCGCCGCCGACGCGCCCCGCCGCGACGAGATCTTGGTCGCGGTCGTCGTAACGGATTCCGGCCGCCCCCTTCCCCGCATCGGCGGGCTGAGGGTCGATCAGATCGAGGGCAAGGACGGCCTGCGCTGACTCCGGGAGGAGAGCATGCAGAGTTTTTGGAGGTGATCAGGCCGCCGCTGCGATGGGCCTGTGTTTGTCGTTGACGGGGCGAAAGCCGTGATGACGCCTGCCGGCGTGTTGCATGGACCCGGAGTTCAGGCGCACTCGCCCCAACCCCATCCGGGATCAGGCGATGCGCACAGAGATCGGGCGTCCCAGCTCCAGCATGCGGTTGAGCGCGTGGACGGCGACCTTTACCTCGGTCGCCCGGCGCTCGTCCCTGCGCGAGCGCACCCTCCGCCGACATTCCACGTGCTGCGCACGCGGAACCTTGGTCGGCTCCGCCCGTCCCCGATCACCTGTTTCCAGCGCGCGATGGCCGCCTCGGCGCGGGCGCGCGCGTTATAACCGGATCGCTTCTGCCACCCCATGCGACCGTGCTCGGCAACGCACTGGAGGTGGCGGTCGCGCTGCGTCGGCGCGCTCTCGGCCGTCGCGCTCGGCACCGCCGTCGCGCGTGGCGGCACAACCACGGCCGCGTCAGGATGGCGCTGGGCGACCTCATCGTAGGTGCTGCCTTGGTCGTACGCGCCGTCAGCGGTGAACGAGGCCACCGCGCCCGCGACTTGATCGAGCAAGGGGCCGACCTGAGAGGCGTCGTCCACGTCGCGGTCGGTGAGCGCCGAGGCGACGATCTGGCCCGTCTCGGCATCGAGGCCGAGGTGCAACTTGCGCCACGACCGGCGTGCATGGGTGCCGTGCTTCTCGGTCAGCCACTCGCCCGCGCCGCACAGCTTGAGCCCCGTGCTGTCCACCAGCAGGTGTAGGGGCTCACTCTCGCCGGCCCCGCCGGCGCGGCTCGGCCGCGGCACCTCCAGCGTCGCCGCACGCCGGCTCAAGGGTTCTTTCAGCTTTCGCGCCAGACGTGACGACGCGATGTGGACGGCGCGGTCGGCCTATGCGGCCTGCAGGATGGTGAGCACGGCGGTTGCACGACGGAGATGGAGCAGTCGGCGGCGGTTGGCGGGAACGTGCTGGTTGTGGCGGGTGCGGGGGCGGAGAAGGGCGCGGAGCTCGTCATACCCTCGACAGAACCGCGCGGCGGCCCCGAACGCCTTGAAGCCCCGCATACATCGGATCCGGCCTTTCACGCCGCGGTGATCCTGCTCCAGCCTGTTGTTTTTGTAGGCGCTGGTCCGGTGCTCGACGTGTCGGCCCAGTGTCGAACGGATCGCGCGCGGATAGGAGCCGTGTCCGTCCGTGGTGACGCGGTCAGGGACCAGGCCGGTGGCCGACTTGGCGGAACGGAAGAAGGCCTTCGCGGCCGCCATGTCCCGGTGCTCGGACAGCATGGTGTCGACCAGGTCGCCATTGCGGTCGATCGCACGATACAGGTAGCACCAGCGGCCGCGGACTTTCAGATACGTCTCATCCACGAACCAGGAGCGCCGCCCGGCTCCGCCCTTGCCGCGTCGGCGCTGTCGCAACTCGGCGGTCAGGATCGGGGTGAGCTTCGCCTCCCACTCACGGACCGCCTCGTGGCTGAAGACGATGCCGCGCTGCAGGAACATCTCGCTGAGGTCCTGGAGCGTGAGGCGGTAGCGCAGGCGCCAGAGCACGACCAGGGCGATGACGTCGGAGGGATACTGGGTCCGGTTCAGCAGGCCGCCGCTGCGCTCGTTGAACTGCCGACCACAGTCGCGGCAACGAAAGCGCCGGTAACCCTGCGCCGTGCGGTCTCGCCGCTCCGAGGTGGCCACGGAGCCGCAATCGACGCATTCCATTGTAGTAGGCTCCGGGCCATCTCGATCCGGCTCAGAGCCTACCCACGGCCGCCGTGGCCGGCTACCCGAGCCTCCCGTGGCGCGAGGGCTGACAGAACCGTTCACAGTGCTGCTATCGTCGCGCCCATGGCCGCCGCGACCCGCCGCCGCTCCGCCCCGCCACACCCGACGAGATCGCCGCGACCCGCCGCCGCTCCGCCCCGCCACACCCGACGAGATCGCCGCGACCCTCTCCTACGCGCTGAGCTATGACGGCCGCCGGCGCGCCCACCATGCCGACGACGCGATGGTCCGGATCACCGCGCAGCACCTGGTCGAGCACCTGGGGCGGGCGGACTTCGTGCTGATGAAGCGGCCGCCAGCCAGGGCACCGGTGGTGCCGGGTGGCGACTTGTGAAAGGAGCCCCGGAGCCCATAGCTGGTCATGCCCTCCTCCTTCACACCTCGCAAGCGCGAGCTGATCCGGCGCGAGTTCTGCCGCCACTTCGGCCAGGACCCGAGCCTCGCGGACGGCATCTTCCTGCGCACCTGGCACTCTGGTCCGCACAGGGGCGAGCCGAAGATCCCGCCGACCGTCCAAGGCCTGCTCGATCGCGGTCTGGTCGAGATCGGGCGTGGCCGGATCGGGCCGCGCGCCTTCCCTCCGTCCTCAACGAAGCCCCTCGCGATGGTTGAATTCATAGCCTATTTCTTCAGGTCGGCAGTCCGCATAAAGTATGCGTCCGTAGAAGCAGAGAGCAGGCCAGCGAAGTGTGTAAGGAGAACCCGAGAGATCACCGGTCCACGCTCAAGCAGATCCAGATGCACGCCCCCTGCGACGTTCTGGCAATTCTTATCGTGGGCGTAGGAGAGCGCAGTACCCACCGCGTTGTTGCTGATCAGCCGGTACACGTCGATGAGGTCCTGCAGTGAGGGGCAGAGAACTGCCACGTTTGCTGTCTCGACCTTCCCGGTCCCGTTGGTCGACGGCTGGTTAGTCTGGGCGGTATCTCCCATCGCAGGAGATACGGCAGCCGAGGCAGTCCCCGGTGCCGAAAGAGCTATTGTGCCTCTGAAGCCGGAGACGTGGACGGCAGCACGGTCCCGCCCAGTTGCCGGATGCGCGCGATTTCCGCATCACAGATACAGCCGACCACGTCGGATGCCTGGACGCATTGCTTACCCGCTTATCGGCCAATCGACCCGCTCTTGTACTTTGCAGCAGGGAAGCGCAAAGTCGCTCTGAACGCGGCGTCTCGGAGCAGAACGGTGCGGGCAATCATGAAGGGGCTGACGGACGTTGAGTTCGAACGACTCTACGGGACGGAGGGTCAGTGTCTGGCGGCGTTGGTGGCGGCGCGCCAACGCGAAGGAATGCCTTGCCCGCGCTGCGCCAATCTGAAGAGCTATGTCTACGGCCGCCGTGTCGGCTGCACGCGCTGCGGCCGACGTTGGTCGGTCACCGCGGGCACCGTGATGGCGGACACCAAGCTGTCTCTGACCACTTGGTTCCGCGCCATGCACCTGATGAGCAGCACCAAACAGGCGATCTCGGCGGTCGAGCTCGGCCGCAGGCTGGGCCTGGGCTATGAGACGGCCTGGTATCTGCACAAGCGGCTCCGCCACGCCATGACCGAGCGGACGGAGCGCTATTCGCTCGGGGGCGCGAGCGACGACGATGCCGCGCCGCCGGTGGTGGAGGCGGATGACGTGTGTCTGGGAGGTGAAAGGAACCAAGGCAGCGGAACCGAAGGCAAGACCTGCGTCATCGTCGCCTGCGAGCGGCATGCGGACGGGCGCATGGGCCATGTCGCGATGCGCGCGGTCAGCGCCTTCTCCAGCGAGGCGGTGGCCGCGTTCCGCGATGCCCACATCGCCGCCGGCGCGACTGTGCACACGGACGGCTTGCGGGCGTTCAACGCCTTCGGTGAAGCCGGGCGGACGCATGTCGCCACCGTCACCGGCGGCGGGCGTCCGGAGCGCGAGCGCAGCGCCCCGTTCTTCACCGTCAACACCCTGGTCGCCAATCTCAGTACCGCGCTCAAGGCCACCCACAAGCGGCTCTCCCCCAAGCATCTGCCCGACTATCTCGGCGCCTTCTGCTGGACCACCAACCGGCGCCGCAACATGCGAGGCATGGTCAACGCGCTTTGCCGTGCCGTCGCTGCGTCGTCCCGTCTGACCCACAAAGGCGTCTACCCGTGACGGGTCGATTGGCCGATAAGCGGGCATTGCTTACGCTTCAGGTACCACGCGCGGCCCTCCGCTGCGGCTTGCTGGACCAACTCCGGGTGGGCAGCCCGAAAGTTCTGCCATGTGGTCCCAAGCCGGGTGTCAAGGCTGGCCAGGTCAGGATTCCCACAGATCGTGCTGTCCACCACATCGGCAGCTTTCCGGCAGTCGAAGCTCTGGGCGAATGCCGCGCCATTGGCATGCAAGCTGACCAGTAAGGCAACAGCGAGAGTTTTCAGGTACAGGTGTCAGCCAACCGCCGCGCACGCTGCCAAGGGAATGAACGGCACAGCATTCTCCTTCGTCATTGAGCGGAATCAGCTCTTTTACCGGACCCTCCGGTTGCGGCAGGCGGCAGCCGTAAGCCGCAGTCTTCAGCTCGTCCATTTCGACGGACCACGCATCCAGCTTGGCAGGTCGAACTCATACTCGTTGAGGCTACCCGTCAAGTCGAGCAGCCGGTCCTTGCAAAGCGCGCTGTCGCCGGCTGCCAGCGGCGAATGTAGAGGTGGCTCAGGAATTTTGAACAGGGCGTTAAGTGGAAACTCGGCCTGACGGCAGGCATGTTTTGCCTGCGGATCAGGAGCGAAGATGAAGAAGCGAGCCCGCCGGAACCACACACCGGCCTTCAAGGCGAAGGTGGCCCTTGCTGCCCTGAAAAACGATCGAACGATTGCACAGCTTGCTGAGCAGTTCGACGTGCATCCCAATCAAATCACCTCGTGGAAAGAGCAACTGCTTGCAGGGGCTGCCGACGTGTTTGAACGCGGTGGCAGCACCAAATCATCGGTCCCCGAGGTCGATATCAAGGCCCTGCACGCCAAGATCGGCGAGCTAGTCCTGGAGAACGATTTTTTAGAACGTGCGCTCGGCAAGGCGGGATTTCCGAGCGCAAAGCGATGATCGACCGTAACCACAGGCTTGCGTTGACGAAGCAGGCGGCGCTCCTCGGCATCTGCCGAGGCAGCGTCTACTACGAACCGGCGCCGGTGTCGGATGCAGACCTTGCGCTGATGCGGCGGCTGGATGAGCTGCACCTGGAGTTCCCTTTCGCAGGTTCGCGGACGTTGCGCGGCTTGCTGGCTGCCGAGGGGAGCAAGGTCGGCCGTCGTCATGTCACAACATTGATGCGGAGAATGGGGATCGAAGCGATCTATCGCAGGCCCAACACATCGAAGCCTGCGCCAGGTCATCGCATCTATCCGTATCTGCTGCGCGGATTGACGATCAATCGGCCGAACCACGTCTGGGCGACCGACATCAGCTACATCCCGATGGCGCGCGGCTTCGTCTATCTCACTGCCGTGATGGACTGGTTCACACGACGCATCCTGGCCTGGCGACTGTCGAACACGATGGAGGCTTCGTTCTGCATCGATGCTGTCGAGGAAGCCCTTGCAAAACACGGCTGCCCGCAAATCTTCAACACCGATCAGGGCAGCCAGTTCACCAGTACCGAATTCACCAGCGTGCTGATCAACAACGCCATCTCGATCAGCATGGACGGCAAGGGCGCATGGCGAGACAACGTTTTTGTCGAGCGCTTCTGGCGAACCATCAAGTACCGAGGAAGTCTATCTGCGTGCCTATGATGGCGTCGAAGAAGCACGGCAATCAATCGGCCGCTACATCGCCTTCTACAACGCAAGGCGACCTCACGCAGCCCTTGACGGCCGCACCCCGGATCAAGCCTACTCTCACCCGCTGCCGCTCCGCACGGCAGCATAACCCCCGGCCGACGATCCACTTAACGACGCGGAAATTTTGTTCAAAGGACCGGGGCCACTTCACCACACGCTCCGGCTTTTTCATAGTATTCAGTGATTGGCACTTTGGAGTTGTCTGGCAGTGAGTTGTAGTCGAGCAGAAAATCCACAAAGCGTGTCGTCTTGTATCCCTTGGCGGTATCGTCGGCTGTTTGCCTTGCAGTCTCTTTCGCATGGTCTGCCCGCGTATTGGCAGCTTCAGTCTCCACCTGGCATTCCGCGATGAACCCGGAACGCAAGGGTAGAGAACAGCTTTCCGGGCGCGGTGCTTTTGGGTGGGCTTTAAAATAGGCGTCGATGTGCGTCATTGCTTCTACGTCGCGGCGGCACTCACCCAACATCCACGGTGTAGAGGATGCGGAACCCTCAAGGGGTTTGCACGGGTCGGGACGCGGAGCAGTTGGATTGCGGCGAAAGTAGGCATCAATCACGGCCATGTCGGCGGCGTGCTTGGCCGCCTGTTCTTTTTTTGTGGCGTTTCATCCCGGCATCGTATTGTGCGCATTCTTCATCACTTCGCGGCGGGAGTTTGTCCATGTTAATCAGGTCGCGGCATTCACCTGCCCAAGGTGCTTCTGATCCGACCGTGGCTGCAGGGACCACACCGAGAAGCAGGAATTTACGTAGCATGTTGGTTCTAGCTGTCTTTCTGTGCGGTCTTCCCATGTGGTTGTGCCCTATCAAATACGGCCTTGCAGCTAGCTTAGGCGGCCAGCCTCAAGATTGTGCTGTTGTGGACGTTGTAGCTGCGGGCGATATCGCGGATCGGCTCGCCGCTCTCGCGTCGCTTAATCGCCTCGCGCTGCTGGTAGGGGGTCAGCTTCGTCCCAGCTTCACGCCGCGCGCCAAGTGTGCGGGAAGTCGCTTTATGCAAAGTCGGCACCGTCACCCCGTAAGCTGTGAGAATTTCAGTTCAGCGGCGAAGCGGTCGGGCATTTCCTCGAAATGCTTGAGCAGCTTTCGCATCACCGCGAGAAATTCCGGGGATCCCGGATTGAGCCGCGCCGAGAGAAATTCCGTGAGGTCGGTTTCCCATATCGATTGCAGCCAATCGCACAACGAGGCGGGAAAGAAGAAGCGCGCTTCCTTATTGATCCGGCTTGGGTGATCTTGAATCAGGCAGCATAACGGACAGGCTGGTGCCCGAAGTAGCTCCGCACGCGTTCGGGCAGCTTCGAGAGCTTGCGCATGTGGCTGATGACGGTGCACTTGAGCTGCTGCTTGCTGCGGGCGGGCGGCTTACGGGTGACGGCCTGCTTGAGGTCGGCATGGAGGCACTCGTCAGGGTTCAACTCGGGGCTGTAGGAGGGCAGATGGAACACCTCGATTTGCGCGGTGCGCCCGGCCAGCCACTCCCGCACGGCACGGGCACGGTGGACGGGCAGGTTGTCCAAGATCAGGAACACCTTGCCGCCGGCATCGCGGATCAGGCGGTCGAGAAAGCGGATCAGCGTCGGTGCCTTGATCGCGCCGTCGAGCACCATCCAGCGCAGCTCGCCCTTGTTGGTTACCGCCGAGATCAGGCCTACGCCCGCCCGCCGGTGATTGGGGCGGACCACCGGGGTTCGTCCGCGTGGGGCGTAGCTGCGGCCGCGCACGTCATCGGCGCGCAAGCCGGTCTCGTCGCCCCAGAAGATCGTGCCCTTCTCTCGCTTGGCCCGAGCCACGATCGCCGGGTAGTCCCGCCGCAGCCAGCGGCGCACTTCGGCTGCACGCTGCTCATAGGCCCGCCGCAGCGGCTTCTGCGCTGTGAACCCCCAGCGCGCCAGGTAGCTTCCCATGGTGCGCACCGCGAGCCGCACCCCACAGCGCTGCTCGATCAGGGCGCGCACCGCCGCACGGCTCCACAGCGCGAACGGCAGGCCAAGCTGGTCCGGCGGGTGCCGGCAGATCAGTTCACGAATCTCCGCTTCCTGCCGCGCATTCAGGAACCGCCCGCTCCCCGGCTCCGGACCGCGCGGTCCGCTGCGCAAGCCCGCCATCCCCGCCGCCGCGAAGCGCCGGCAGATGTTGAACACCCCCGTCCGGGTCAGACCCGTCTGCGCCGCGATCGCCTCGTAGGTCAGGCCGCTCTCGCGTAGTCCCACCACCTGCCGCCGACGCTCCTCTTGGGCTGCCGCCGGCAGCTTGCGCATGTCCACATGATCCATCCTACCAAACTGGATCAACCACGCGGCAATTCCAACACTACCCAAGCCGGATCAATAATAGCGACATTGTAAGGTGCAAGCTCGAACGCTGTGAAATCCATCTCGTGATGCCGGTTCAGCATCATGCGGATGAGGTCCCGAGCGCTATTATAGATAGCGTATCGCCGGTCAAAAAGATTGTGGCGGAGTTGATCGAGCGCCGTCTGTGCCTGCTGGCGTGCGATATCCGCCTGCTGCCTCGCAACCTCTACCTGATGCGATAAAAAAGTCCATGTGATGATGCCTGCTGCAATTGATGCAATCGCGGTCGCGGTTGGTCCGGCAAAATCTTTGGCGACATGATACCAGTCCATTTTGACGCTTCCGCTCCTTGTCGTCCGGCTCGTCGCTCATCTCGCCAGTCGTGAAATCGTCGCTCGCCCGACGTTGTAGCTTTTCGCCAGTTCCTTGAGCGTGGCCCCTTCGGCCCGCCGCCGCCGTGCTTCCCTCTGCTGCTGCGGCGTGAGTTTCGGCGGTCGGCCCATGTGCTGGCCCCGCGCCTTCGCCCGGCTGCGCCCTTCGACGGTGCGGGTGCGGATCAGATCGCGTTCCACATCCGCCAGCCCGCCAAGCACGGCGATCATCAGCCGCCCGGTGCTGGTGCCGGTGTCGGCCCACGGCTCCGCCAGCGACCGGAATTGCGCCTTAGCGTCCACGATCTGCTTGACGATGGCGAACAGGTCGAAGGTCGAGCGCGCCAGCCGGTCGATGCGCGTGACCGTCACCACGTCGCCGGGGCCGATAGCCTTCAACAGCTTCAACAGTTCGCGCCGGTCAGCCCGCGCGCCCGTCGCCTTCTCCCGGTAGATCGTCGTGCATCCCGCCGCGCGGAGCTGCTCAAGCTGCGCGTCGAGCGTCTGCCCGTAGGTGCTGACGTGGCGTAATCGCACGGCCGGCCTGGGTGCCTGATCCGTTCCCCTTCCGCCCGCGCGTCTGCTGAGATCGGCTCCGGTCTCGACCAAGGAGGGCAGCATGGGCTCGTATGTCGCGTTCGACGTCTCGCTCCGCACCACCAGTGTCCACGTCATGGACGAGGCGGGCCGCTGCCTCTGGCGCGGCAAGTGCGCCACCGAGCCCGAGGCACTCACCGCGGTCGTGCGCGAGCATGCGCCCGAGGTGGTGCGCATCGGCCTGGAGACCGGCTTCCTCTCGACCTGGCTCTGCCACGCATTGGCCGAGGCCGGCCTGCCCGTGGTGTGCATGGATGCGCGTCAGGCCAAGGCGGTGCTACAGGTCAGGCCCAACAAGACCGACGCCAACGACGCCGAGGGCCTGGCGCAGCTGCTGCGCACCGGCTTCTTTCGCCAGGTCCGGGTCAAGTCCTGGGATGGCATGCTGCTCCGCAACCTCGTCACCGCTCGCCGCCAGCTCGTGCGCACCGCGGTGGACCTCGCCAATCAGATCCGCGGCATCCTGAGGACGTTCGGCCTGGCGCTGCCGCCGGGCGGTGGCGGCCGGCACTTCGAGGCGAGTGTGCGCGAGCGCGCGCCGATGCGCCCGGGGCTGGGCTTGATCGTGCTGCCCCTGCTCGAGGCTTGGCGCGCGGTGCGGGATGGGGTTGTCGTGCTCGACAAGGCGGCCGTTGCGGCCGCCCGGCGCGACCAGCGCTGTCGGCTGTTGATGACGGCGCCCGGCGTCGGCGCGATCACGGCGCTGACTTACGTCGGCACGGTGGAAGACCCCGCGCTGTTCCAGGGCGCCCGCGCCGTCGGCGCCTGGCTCGGGCTGACACCCAGCCGCTATCAGTCCGGCGAGATCGACGTCTCAGGACGCATCTCGCGCTGCGGCGACCCGTTGCTGCGCACCTACCTCTACGAGGCCGCCAACCAGGTGCTGACCCGCTCGCGCTCGGACAGCGCCTTGAGGCGGTGGGGGCTGATGCTGAAGGCGAGGAGCGGCCACAAGAAGGCCGTCGTTGCCGTGGCCCGCAAGCTCTCGGCCATCCTGCATGCGATGTGGTCCAGCGGCGAGGCGTTCTGCGCGGAACCCGCCCTGGCCAAGGCCGCGTGACGGTATAGGAGCGAGATCACCAGTTCCGCCCGCCCTGGCGGAAGAGGCGTCCCTGCCGGGACGTGGTCAGGACCATCACGATATGCCCGCCGCGGCGAAGAGACCGCGTTCGCTGACATTGTGAGGTTCCCCCACCGGAAACCATCGTGCGGCAGCGGCACAGTCCCTGACCGCGGAGACAACCCTGAACCGGCAGAGCGTCCGCTCAAGGCAAGCGAAGCAGATGAAAAAGAGCTTGACCGGGGAGGCGCGATTAGACAACGCGGGCATAGCCGAGACGGCAGTTTTGCGGTTCTGTTTCGGGCATATCTTACGGGCCTTGTAACCCGTTGATGGCGTTCGGTCAATGGAAGTGCCCGAAAGTCTTGAAATACGGAATGCAGGGGGAGGATGTAGAGACAGCTTTGTGGAAAGTCGGCTCCGGCGCATTATCGCTGCACTGACACTTCTCGACCAACCATCGAACCAGGGAGACTCACCGATGCGGCCGGCCGCAATGTCCGAAAACATCAACCATCATCGGCGCCGCCTTCTCAGTGCTGCGGCGGCGACCATCACGGCCGCCCGGCTTGGCATGATTGGGTCCGCGAACGCGCAAGCCGGCGCGACAAGACCGACGCAGCTGCCCCCGATCAAGCCGGGGACGAACACCTCGTTCGCCGCACTGAAGCAGGTCGATGCCGGCGTGCTCAACGTCGGATATGCTGAAGCTGGCCCCACTGACGGTCCTGTGGTCATTCTTCTGCACGGGTGGCCCTACGACATTCACAGCTACGTCGATGTCGCGTCTTTGCTGGCATCGGAGGGCTATCGGGTGATCGCCCCGTATGTGCGTGGCTGCGGCACGACACGGTTCCTTTCGAGTGGAACGTTCCGTAATGGCCAGCAGGGCGCGGTCGCCGTCGATGCTATCGACCTGATGAATGCTCTGAAAATCCAGAAGGCGATCCTCGCGGGTTATGACTGGGGCGCGCGGACAGCCGACATCGTCGCGGCAGTCTGGCCGGAGCGCTGCAAAGCCCTCGTCTCCGTCAGTGGTTATCTGATCGGCAGCCCGGAGGCCAACAAGATGCCGTTGCCACCGAGAGCTGAGTACGCGTGGTGGTACCAATATTATTTTGCCACAGACCGTGGCGTGCGCGGCTACGACAAATACCGGCATGACTTCGCGAAGCTCATTTGGCAGACCGCTTCGCCGAAATGGGACTTCGATGACGCCACGTTCGATCGCACCGCAGCGTCGTTCAACAATCCGGACTACGTCGCCATCGTGATCCACAATTACCGCTGGCGGCTCGGCCTGGCTGAAGGCGAGCCGAAATACAACGACCTGGAGAAGCGGCTGGCCGAAGGCCCGGTCATCACCGTGCCCACGATCACCCTCGAAGGCGATGCCAATGGTGCACCACACGCGGACGGCGATGCTTATCGCAATAAGTTCTCCGGCAAATACGCACACCGAATCATCGGGGGCGGCATCGGTCATAATCTGCCTCAGGAAGCCCCGCAGGCCTTTGCCCAAGCGGTAATTGACGTCGACGGTTATTGATCGACCTTAACGGTAGACGCCGCCATTATCCTTCTGCCACGCCTCGAATGTTGCTGCTCCGATCCGCAATGGACTCTGAGGATGGTTTGCGGCTGCGGGATCTGAATATCTCTGTCGCCGGGAAATTTCTGAGTGATGATCAAGGTCGCCATGAGACTTCCCGGCGACTGCGGTAGTAGACCGCCATCAGAGCACGGATGCGCGGTGGCGAACCTGGCCACGATCGACTTGCTGCGGACAGGTGACTGCAGTGCTCCCTGCACACGGGCTTGGCGAGTTGATACGGGAGAATTACGTTCATAAGTTATGGAAAATCCGGAAGTCTTGACTAATGGAACATGGAATGGCCGTGAAGGACTTGAACATCGGTAGGCCGACTGTTACTCGCCATGGCGGACGATCATTCTCGCCGAGGGGAATATGCCACATTCGTCGTTGATTGGAGCTGCCGGTGTTTACTACGTAGCTTCGCGCTTAAATGCGATGAATTTTCAGTGTGCACCTACATTTGGCAATGTTTCGAGCGTTGATATCCTCGTGAGCAGCGTTGATGGGTCAACGCTTGTGTCATTGCAAGTTAAGACGACTACTAGCGCTATGAGGACAAGGGGGCGGGGAGAGGACAAAAAACCGCATCATTATGAGTGGGACATCGGCTGGAAATCTGCTCGTCTGAACATCCCCAATCTTTTTTTCGCACTAGGGTCCGTTAGCTCTTGGGGACTTTGATCCAGTCCATTGTTGCTGCCATGCAGAGCACGCCCATGAAGGAGCGAGCGGTCTTTTCGTAGCGGGTTGCGACAGCGCGCCACTCCTTCAGCCGTCCCCACAGACGCTCGACGAGGTTGCGGTTCTGGTAAATCCATGGCGGGCAAGCGATCGGCTCTTCATTGCGCTTGGACGGGATCGCGGGGCGCGCGCCGCTGTCCCAGACCAGGGCGCGGAACGCCTGCGAGGCGAGACCGCGATCGCCGACCACCCAACCTGGGACGTCGGACAGGCAGCCGAGCAGACCGGGAGCCAGTGGCAGTTCGTGCGCCTGGCCCGGGGCGAGGGCGAAGGCAATCGCCCGTCCAGTCCCATCGGCGATCACACACGCCTTGGTGCCATAGCCGCCGCGAGACCGCCCCAGCGCCTCCCGGCTCTCGCCCTGGGCCGCATCGCATTCTTTTTGGCCGCACCCGCCGCCTTCTGGTGCGCCCGGATGTTCGTGCCGTCCAGAAACACCATGCCGAGGCTGATCCCGGACTGCTGCACCCGTTCCAGCAGCCGTTCCCAGACGCCCTTCCTTGCCCATCGGATGAAGGTCTGCGCCGCACCCCACCATGGTCCCAGCTCGGCGGGGATGCCGCGCCACTTGGCGCCGTTCTGGTGCCGCCAGAGGATGGCCTCGATCGTCCGCCGCAGATCGTGGTGTGACGTCTTCCCGTGCGGGCGAACCGCGTCGATCAGCGGCCGCAGCACGTTCCATTGCGCGTCGCTCAGCACCTGCATTGTTCACTTCCGTTCCAAAATGACAGGACGGTGGCCGGAAGAATGAAGGTATTCAAGGGATGACAGACCCTAGTTGACCTTAAGGAATTCGCAGAACTGCCGGATGTCTTCCTTGTCCCGTCGAGCGTGATTGCGACATATTTTGAGGCTGGCCCGGAAGGCTGGTCGCGCGCTCGCTATCACGAGGCCGTTGAGACACTCGAACCTTATAAAAACGATTGGGATACCATCCGTGCTCGCCTTGGAGCGAATGAGCACAGTGGTTCTGTCGTAGTCGCGTAAGGCGCTATATTGTACGCCGCGCCATCTGCCTGATCCCGGCTGCGGTTAGGGCTGTTCAACGCTTTCGAATGATGGTGAGTGAGAGCACGTTTTTGATGCCTGCGAGACCGGCGCGGTAGCGATCCTGGCTGAGCGTGTCCGTCTGGTTGGCCTTGAGGATGTTGAAGGCGAAGCTGCGCAGGCGAGCAAACACGCCTGGGTTGGTGCGGATGCGCGAGCGGTCTTCGCCCAAGGTGACGTCGCGGCTGTAATGCGAGGTGGTCTCGATCCTCCAGTGCGCGCGGATTGCCTCGGCGGCGCGGGTGGCGGTGACCGGCGTGTTTGAAACGTAGAAGGCCATCTCGGCGGAGTGGCGCAGCAGCCCGGTCTTGGGTAACCGGCGCGGCGGCACCACGGCTTTGGCCGATTGACCGGACGACGAGGCGGCGAGGTAAGCTGCGGTAGCGGCGCTATGCGGCAGCGAGCATGGTTGGCGGAAGCCAATTCCATGGCAGCAGTGCGTGCAGCTCGTGGTTCTTGGTTCGCCCGGAGATGATCCGCTGCAGGACGTCGGTGAGATAGGCGAGCGGCTCGACGCCGTTGAGCTTGCAGCTCTGGATCAATGTATTGGCGATCCCCTCCGGCAGCTTTCCATCGGCCATGGCCGATGGAACCTTGGCTGCCTCCGCCCAACGGCGGGCTCCGGCGTCGGAGCCAGCGAATAACGAATTCTTTCTCGTAATGGTCACTGGTCTGATAGCACGCTCGACGACGTTGGTATCCATCTCCAGACGTCCGTCGTCGAGATACAGGATCAGCCCGTCCCAGTGGCGCAGCGCATATCGCATGGCTTTCGCCAGGTCGGACCAGCTCGGCACGCGCGGCACGTGGTCCTGCAGCCAAAGGTGCAGGTCCTCGACCAGTGGCCGACTTCGCAGCTGACGAACGCCCCGGCGCACATCGGGCGGCTGGCCGCGGATGTCGGCCTCGATCTCATAGAGCTTGGCGATGCGTGCCAGCACGTCAGCCGCTAGCGGCGACTGGGTGGAGGTATAGAACTCATAGAACGGTCTCCGGGTGTGGACCATCCGAACACAATCGACGATTTGCGTTTCGTTCTCTCCCTTCCCTTCGCCGCTCCAGCGGCATTGCGGCGGCGGAGGCGGCTGGCCAGCTGAGATCAGGGCATGGCGGTTTGGTGAGGCAGTTCATCACAGGAACTGCCTCATGCCTCATGGTTCGCCTGCCGCTGCACCAAGCTGGATCATCCACTCCGTCGCCGTCCGTACCCGTGATGGTCCGGAGCGGCTCGACCAGGTCTATCGCCGCCTGATCGGTGATCGATCCTCCCAGCCGCCGCGGCCCATCCCAGATGACCCGCCACGGCGGGCCGACACAGCCCATGTCTCCCAATCAGGAAGATGAATCATGCGCGTCGCGATCTATGCCCGCGTTTCCACCGAGCGTCAGGAGAGACAGCAAACCATTGAGAGCCAGATCGCGGCCCTGCGAGACTGGGTGTGCTCTCAAGGTCATACCCTGGCCGAGAGGCATGTCTTCCGCGATGACGGTTACAGCGGCTCGCGGCTGGATCGCCCGGCACTGGATGCGCTGCGCGATGCCGTCCGCGATTCGGATCTCGACATCGTGGCCGTCTCCAGCCCTGACCGCCTCGCCCGCAAGTACGCCTATCAGGTGCTATTGATGGAGGAGTTTCGCCGCGCTGACTGCGAGGTTGCATTCCTGCACCACCCCATCTCGGATGACCCGAACGACCAACTGCTGCTGCAGATTCAAGGTGCCATCGCCGAGTATGAGCGGGCCGTTTTGGCTGAGCGGTTCCGTCGCGGCAAGCTGCAGAAGGCGCGCGATGGCCATATCATCAGTGCCAAGGTTCCCTACGGCTATCGCCACGAGGGTGCTCGTGATGGCATGCCCGCCCGGCTTGTCGTCGACGAGGCGGAGGCCAACATGGTCCGCCAACTCTATGCCTGGGTGCTCGATGAGGGCCTGACCATTCGGCAATGCCTCAAGCGGCTGAACGCCGGATGCTGGGTGACCCGATCGGGCCGCCAGCAATGGGCATCATCCGTGGTGCACCACATTCTGACCGACCCTGTCTATATAGGTACAGCCTACGCCAATCGCTTCGAGTATACCGTCCCCAAGCAGCCGCGCCGTCGGTCGCGCCGGAGCAGCGAGCGCAGCTGCCGGCGTCCCCGGCCAGCGGAGCAGTGGATTGCCATTCCGGCCCCACCGCTGGTTGACCGGCAGACCTGGGATTGTGTGCATGACGCGCTCGCGCGCAATGCGGCGATGGCATTCCGCCGGAACAAGAAGCATGATTATCTGCTGCGGTGTCTGCTCAAGTGTGGCAGCTGTGGCTTAGGGATTCACGGCTGCTATTTTCCAGGTCATGACGGGCGTCCTGGCAGGCGGTACTACCGTTGTGCAGGCACTGACCCGCTGACAACAGGCCGTGAGACGAGATGCCCGCGCGGGCGCATCGAAGCCGACGCGCTGGAGCACGCAGTCTGGACCCACGTGGTTGACCTCCTCAGAGACCCCGCCCAAATCCTGGCGCAGTTCGAGCGCCTCACGAGCGGAGGCACCGATCACCGGCAGGACAGCCTCGGCGATCAACTGCGGGCCCGCATCGAGCGGGTGAACCGGGCGGACCGGCGACTGCTGGAAGCCTATCAGGCCGAGGTCATCAGCCTGGAGGAGCTGTCCAGTCATCGCCGGGCGCTCGCCGACCAGCGATTGGCAGCCGAACAGCAATACGAGCGGCACTATCGCCTGCGCGAACAGCAGTTACGGGCCCGGGAGACCATGACCAATCTCATCGCCTTCAGTGAGCGCGTTGCCGCCCGGTTGCAGACAGCCAGCGTCAGTGAACAGCAGGCGATCCTCAAACTGGTGGTCGACCGCATTATTGTCCATGACGATACGGTGGAGATCCAGCATGTCATCCCGCTGCGCGGACAACCCCCACGGAACGGGCCACCCATCCCCAAAGGTGGATTGCGTTCGGATGGTGTGCGCCCAACAGAATGCCAGCTTGATCGAGGCATCCTCGCGCGCCTCGACCAGGCCGCTGAACCCGGCATAGCCATCCACCTGCAGTGTGCCTCTGAATGTCGCCAGGTGCGTGGCCGGATGCTCGCCCCTGCGGTCCTCGGAGTAGACGTACGCTGCTGCCGGATGCGTGGATCCGGCCCAGGGTCGATCGTCGACCGCGTAGCACCACAGCCGGCCGGTCTTGGTCTTTCCCCTGCCGGGTTCGAGCACCGGCAGCGTCGTCTCATCGGCGAACACCTTGTCCGACGACAGCACCGAACCGAGCACCAGCTCATACAGCGGCGTCAGCCACCAGCACGCGCGTCCCACCCAGACGCTCAGCGTCGAACGGTCCAATGTGATACCCTGCCGCTTGAGCATTTGTGCCTGCCGGTAGAGCGGCAATGCGTCGCAGAACTTGCTGACCACGATGTGCGCCACCAGCGCTTCCGTCGCCATGCCGCCATCGATCGGCCGCTCCGGCGCGGGGGCTTGCACCACAGCGCCCTCGCAGGCGCGGCATCCATAGCGTGGCCGGCACACCACCTTCACGCGCAGTTGGGCAGGAACCAGGTCGAGCTGCTCCGTGCGGTCTTCACCGATCATATGCAGCGCACTACCGCAGCAAGGGCATTGCTTGTCGCCAATGTCGATGACGACCTCGTAGCGCGGCAGGTGTGCCGGCAACACACCGCGATTGCGGTTGGCAACCTCTGCGCGCGGCCGTCTCTCCGGCGGCTCCGCTGCATCTTTGGCCGCCTCGCTTTCGGCGGCGGATTGCTCCACGTCCTCAAGGACAAGCTGCAGTTGATCGAGGTCGAGCTTCTCCGAACGCGGACCATAACGGTGGCGCAGCAGCCGCTGGATCAGCAGCCATACAGCAAACCGCAGGCTAGTTGGGACAGGCATAGCCGCAGTGGCGGAAGAACCCTGCGGCGTCCTGAGTGGTGATGCTGTCAAGAGCGGGAGCGAGCGCCTGTTGCAGTGTCTCGACGGTGCGCGCGGCGATCCGCCGCAGATAGGATTTCACCTTGGCCCAACCGGGTTCGATCGGGCTCAGGTCCGGGCTATAGGCGGGCAGATAGCGATAGGGAAAGCCTGACCGATCGAGCACCGCCTGCACCTCAGGGGTCTTGTGGGGGCGCAGATTATCCATCACCAGCACTGCATCAGGCTTGCGCTGGCGCAACACCGGCAGCAGCACCTGCTCAAGATAGGCGGCAAAGGTGGCGCCGTCGGTGGCGGCCTTGATGCTCATCGTGGCGAGGAAGCCCTCGATGCCGAGGGCGCTGAGCACGCTCAACCGCTTCCAGTTGCCAAACGGGACCTTGGCATACGCCCGCTGCCCGCGCGGGCTGCGGCCATAGCGGCGGGCCATGGTGGTGAGCACGGCGCTTTCATCGAGAAACACCAGCCGCTCCGGCGCAATCCCACCGACCCCAGCGGGGTCGCTCTGCCAGTTCGCACGCGCCTGCGCGACATCCGCACGATCCTGCTCAGCGGGTTGGATGCTGCGTTTCTTTCACGTCCAGTCCAGCCGCCGAAGCGCCCGGCCAATGGTCCAGGGATCCACCCGCACGCCAGTCTCGGCCGCCAATTGGTCACGGCATTCAACCAGCGTCAGGTGGTTGTTCGCCTCCAGCAGGCGGCGCAACGCCGCCGCGACTGCGTCGCGGATGATCGGCTGCGGCCCGCCATGCATCGGCTTGGGCGCACGGCGGCCTTCGTCGCGGGCGGCAGCCACCCAGCGATAGACCGAGGAGCGGCCAACCATGAACCGCTCTGCTACGGCGTCGGGTAACTCACCGGCGTCAACCGCTACCAGCACGCGTTCTCGCAAGTCTGTCGAATAAGCTCCAGGCATCAATTCCTCCGCCCCTATATGGGAACGGATGTCCCAACCTGCATGCGGTTTGCTGTAGCTTCTCGTTCTCGGCTTGCAGTTCAGGCACAATCTCCTGCAGCATCCGCTGCAGGACAGCCGGATCGTCAGGCAAGGCCGCGAGGTCGATCTGCACAACGCGATGATGATGACGCACGCCGTCGCGTCGCAGCCAATGACTCCAGCGTGAGCACGGCAGGTTCAGATCAGCCGGCCAACTCCGGCCTCAGGTTGCGCGCACTCGCCCGCCACTCGCAGCCTTCCAGCAGCGTCGACAACTGCCCAGCCGACAGCGCGATCGAGCCCGTGCTCGTCATCGGCCAGATAAAATGACCGCGCTCCAGCCGCTTGGTCAGCATGCACAGGCCGATGCCGTCATGCCACACCAGCTTCAGCAGATCGGGCAAGCACACGACATTCCACATACAGTTTGCGTCACGCGACAATTGCCTATCGTTGGCATCCTTTATCGGGGCGGACGTTGCAAGTCTCGCCGCATCGGCGGGGCAAAGAGCTGACGTGCATCTACACGACCGAGCGACCTGGCTTCAGCCGGGAGTTGCCCAACTGGATGTTCGATCAAGCTTATTGCGCAGGCATGACGCTCGGCGCGCCCCAGATCAGCCTGGAAGACCTTACTGAATTAGCTGCCGTTCTCGCCTTGCTCGGTGAGACTCAGAGCCCGGCTCCACCCTCCGAACCTTCAGACAAGGAGGGGGCGCGTGCCAAGGAGTCGATCCCACAATCAGGCGCAGTTTGCTCTCGAACTGGAGCGCCCGGTGCGGCCGGGCCCAGTGATCACCGGCAACCCGGAAGGATTGCTGGGCGCGTTAGCCGATCTCCTGCTGGCTGCTCTCGGGGTCGAGGCGACGATGACAAAGGGGGACAGCGATGAGCGCCAAGATCACGTCTGACCATCTCGGCCGCTCTGCCGTTGTCTATGTCCGCCAGTCGACCATGTCGCAGGTGATGGGCAACCTGGAAAGCCAGCGCCGCCAATATGATCTCGCGGGAGCAGCGCAGAAAGCCGGCTTCATTGCGGTGACCGTGATTGACGACGACCTTGGACGGTCCGGGTCAGGGAGCACCCATCGCCCCGGGTTCGAGCGGCTGGTCGCCATGGTCTGCTCCGGCAATGTGGGCGCGGTTTACTGCATCGAGGCCTCGCGTTTGGCGCGCAACGGGCGCGACTGGCATCACCTGATCGATCTGTGCGCGCTCGCCGGTGCGTTGGTGATCGACCCGGACGGCGCCTGGGGTTCATCACCTTGATGCTCTCACTGGTTCGCTCGCGGGTCGATGACGAGGGGGTCTCTCGCGCCTGACTTGAGTTCTTCCAGGGCAGCGATGCTCTCGGGCGTATTGGGAAACAGGTAACGCTTGTCGCGCGGGTCCCGCTTGATGCTGATGACGCCGCTGTGGACACGGCGCTTGAACCAAGATCTGGATACCTGCAGGCGTTCTGCCGCATCGGCGATCGTCAACCAACCCTGGATGTGGCGGGCGCGCGCCGCCACGCTGTTCTGGAACACACGATGCCGCTGGCGGACATCCTGAACCGTGGAAGCTGGGACGTGGCTGCACCGGGGCGAGTGATGTCCTTCCCGGGTCAGGATGTCGGCAATAGCCGCATCATCGAGGCCCTGACGCGCCAATTCGAGGATGCGGGCCTCCATCTCGGCCCCGCGGCTGAGAGCGTACAGGGCATGCACTCTTGGCTCGACGGCAAGCTCTGATACCTCGCCACCCCGCCAAACGATGCGGATCGCAATCCGGTCACGCGCCACGCGCTGCAGCACCACTTTGGCGATCAACGACCGCAGGAGCCGCTTCTTGTCTGCCGTGCTGATATCAGGACGCCGCCACAGATCGGGGAGTTGCGGGGCAAGCGCCAGAAATTCGTCCCGCTCCGCGGGGCTCAGGACCGCCGGCTCGGCCTTGGCCGCACGGCGTTGGGCCAGAGCCTCTTCCGCTTGCTTCAGGTCACGCGCGGCGCTCTCCCAGCGCCGTTCCAACTCGGCGGCAATCAGGCGGTTGTCCGGGTCGACCCGCATGTATTGTCGCTCGGCCAGGAGGGCCTGGTAGCGCAATCGCTCGACCTGCTGCCCCTCGGCCCGGTCGAGCGTTTCCTCGGTCTGCCGCCGAGCGTTGAGGGTCTGGCGCCAGAATCTCCAGTTCCACGGGCCCGACCGCCGCCAAGAAGGCGGCCACCACGCGGGCGTCAATCAGGTCCGCGCGCAGATGCTGGCAGAGTGGCTCGCCCTGACTGACCCGCAGGAAGTTGCAGACGTAGCGTGTGCCGCCACTGTATTGCACGGCCATCTTGTGACCGCATCGCCCGCACCAGATGATGCCCTGCAGGATCGCCGCGCCCTCGCGGGGCGCACCACGCGTCTGATTGCGTCGATATTCCGCATAGTTGTCGTGCAGCATCGCCTGGACCCGTTCAAAGCTCTCCCACGCGAGATAGGCAGGATAGCGTTCCTTCACCACGACCTTCCACTCTGCCATCGCACAGCGCGTCGTCTTCAGCTTGCCATTGGCATAGGTGGTCCCACAGGAGCGGGCGCGGCCATAGACGAAGGCGCCGGCATAGGCCGGGTTCTTCAAAACCCCAAGGAGCATGCTGGCCGTCGGGGTGCGCCAGACCACCTCCCCAAACCGGTCGCGACGCGGGATGGTGATTGCATGCTCCCGAAACGACCGGATCACCTTGCTCACCGAGCCCAGCTCCAAAAAGCTGGTGAACACCAGCGACAGCCGCTCCTGAACCTCCTGATCGGGATGCTTTGTCACGAGGCCGTTGGTGTCGCGTTGCAGGCCCGCAGGCAGCATCATGACCAGCTCGCCACGCTGCGCCTTGGCCAGCAAGCCCGCGGTCAGGCGACCACGCAGGGTGTGCAACTCCACCTCGGAGATCGTGCCCTTCAACCCGAGCAAAAGCCGCCCGTTGGCGGACCCCGGATCGTACACGCCATCGCGATCGGCGATGAGGCACTTCCGAAAGCCGCAGAGGTCCAGCAGCGGATACCAGTCCGAGCAGTTGCGCGCCAGCCGGGTGACCTCGTACGACAAGATGATCCCGACTTCGCCCAACGTGACGCGGGCGATGATGTCCTTGAAGCCCTCCCGGTGGGTCGCGCTCGCTCCGCTCAAACCGAGATCCGTATCGACCACCTCAATGCTGGCCTCCGTCCATCCGAGATCGCTGGCGCGCTGACGCAACGCATATTGCAGGCGCAGGCTCTCCTGGTTGGTCATCACCTGGTGCGGTGTGGACTGGCGAATGTAGACGATCGCCTTGCGGCACAGATGACTGGCGGTCACGAGATCCGACGTCATGACATACCTCCCGGCGAGCCGTCTGGGCTTGCCCTGCCCGACTTGGAGGTCTGCCGGACGCCATCGCCAGCCTTGGGCTCTCTCCAGAACTGCCCCAATTGCCCGGCGTGGTGGAGCAAGTCCCGGATGCCATCCACCGAGAGCTTGCTCACTGGCATCGGCGCAGAAGCACCCTGAAGGTTGGTCGCTGCCACAGGGATCTTCAGCAATATATCATCACGGTAGACAACCACTGCCTGGCTGCGTGCCGCGGACACTAGGGCAAAGCGCCGTCCATAGAGCGGGTGGGTTGGATCGGTAACAATCACCCACTCGGGCCGACCATCTGCCTCCCGAATTGGGGCATCCTGTTGCGGGCTCCTACGACCCAGCGCTCTACAACGACCGGCTGCTGCTCGGGCTCAACAGGGTGGTGACATGATGCACTACCTCGTTATCTCATTGAAAAGACAGGCTTTCTTGTCGCGCGTCGGGTGATACAGCGCGGCCATTCCCGATTGCGCGGCGTACCCCTGGCCGATCAAGATCTTCTTCGCGGATCACATAGGGCGCCCCAGCACAGATCTGTCTGGCACGCAGTAACCCATCCCGAATCAAGCGAATAACGGTCATTTTGCTGACGCCAAGACAACTCGCGGCTTCATGCAGGATGAGCTCATGTCGTTGCGCGCGTTCGCCCTCGCGATAGACCGCAATCTGATGTGCGCCGCGGAAGTTGCGGACGCGCAGCTCCGTCCAGCTATGCCTTTTGGCCGAGCGTATTCCGAGCCGGTTGAGAACGGGAGCGATGCTGTGGTCCGGCAGCACGCGAGCCAGTTCGCAGACGAGCTGCACGGTCTCCACCGCCGCCTTCCAGCGGTTTTGGCCACGAGGAGTTTTTACCACTTCAAGCCGCGTGTGATCTCCGCCTTGCCAATGCAGTACCAAGCACAGCCGATCGGCCTCGATCGTGACCACGATTTCTGTAAAGACAGCCCGCAAAATCCGCTTGCGGATTTCACTGGAGGTGCCGGGATGGTTCCACAACTGAGGCAAGTCCTCAGCGAGCGCCAGCAGTGCCGCGCGCTCATCGTCGCGAAGCGCGCCCGGCTGTTCGTTGCGCAGGCTCTCGATCTGTTCCTCGAGGCGTGCCACCGCCGCGAGGCGTTCATTCCATCGCCGTTCGAGCTCACCGGCGACCAGTCGATTACAGGGATCCACCGCATCGTATTGCAGGCGCGCGTGCATCACCTCATAGCGCGCTTGTTCCAGTGCGAGTTCGCCCACCCGCAGCCGTTCCATGCCAGCCTGCTCGCGATCAGCGATCACCTGAAGCGCTGCCTCAATTGCCAACGGTGAGATCATGCGCAGCACTTCCGCCGACACAGCGGCGTCAACACGCATATTGCTGAACGATATGCACTTTCTGTCGGTAGCATAGTCGACCTCGGGACTGCAGACATAGCGTGCACTGCGGCGCTCGTTGTGCAGGACCTTGAGCTTGCGTCCGCAATGTCCGCATCGGAGCAATCCAACGAGCAGCGCGTTACCCTGGCGCACCGAGCCTGGCACCATCGCCCCTTTCATGTTCGCATTGCCTGCAATAACCTTCTGGTTCCGATCATACTCCTCCCACGTGATATAGCCATCATGGTGGCCGCGTATCAGCACCTGCCACTCCTCGCGCCGGCGCACGACGCCATGAGTGACGACCTTGTGTCCGCCCTCGAACCGAACTCGGGAGACGGTACGCCCAAAGACATAGGTCCCGGCATAGGTCGGATTGGTCAGCAACCGGTGGACCGTATGATAGTGCGGCGGGCGCCACTGGACGGTTCGCCCTTGGAGACCATACACGGCAACCGGCAGGTCAATCCCCTCCTGCCGTAGCGACATGACGAGCTGGCGCACGCTGCCGATCTCGCCGAACTTGCGGAACACCATCGACAGCGTCTCACGGATCCGCCGGTCAGGGTCCTGTTCAAGGCGACCGTCAGCGCCGCGTCGGTAGCCGATCGCGACCGTCGTGTGCAGCTCGCCGCGCGCTGCCTTCAGGCGCAGTGCCTCCTGCGAGCGCTGCCGGAAAACCGACAGTTCGAGCTCGCTGAATGCTCCCTTCAAGCCCAACAGCAGCCGATCGTTGACCAGTCGGGGGTCATGGACCCCGTCCTCGTCAATGATCAGGGTATTCACGAAGGCGCAGAATTCCAGCAGCGTATGCCAGTCGCGGCCGTTGCGCGCCAGCCGCGAGGCCTCGATCGCCAATACCGCGCCGGCAGTGCCGGCGCAGATTGCCGCAAGCAGACGCTCAAAGCCCGGGCGGAGTTGACCACTGCCGGAACGGCCAAGATCATCATCGACGACAATGACGTTCTCCCAGCCGAGCGAGCGGGCTCGTTCCACCAAGGCATATTGTCGGCGTCGGCTCTCAGGGTTGTTGAGCAGCTGATCTGCCGTGGATTGTCGCACGTAGACATAAGCGTCGCGCGCCAGATGCTCTGCGGTAATCTTAGTCATCGGCGGCCTCGATCGGCAGGGCCGGGGCGACGGCGATGTGCTCTGAGATCAGCAGTTTTAGCAGGGCCGTCACTTCCGCCCGAGTTGGCGGAGGCATTCGGCTCGGCTCGAGCGCATTGGCCATGTGCACGAGCAGATCGAGTTGTCGGCGGCTGGCGTGCCGATCGATCATCGCAATCCTCCCTCGTCGCGGTCGAAGGCGACAAGGTTAGGAGCGCATCATCGATCGTGCTGCGCAGCACCCGCAGCGACTCGAGCGCCAGGCGGGGTGTCTCAACTATGGCAAGTCGCGCCGCCCAGGGCTCGGTCATCCACGCCGGCAGTAGCGCGCGCGTGCCGTCGGGTTGCTCGATGACAAAGTGAACGCTGCCGCCATGTCGCAACCGACGCACTACGGTCATGCGTTCGCCCGCACGTGGATGTTGACGGTACTGGATCAGGACGTCAAAGGGCTGTTCCTGGGCAGTATGTCGCCGTCTCGAAGGGCACGATCTCCGAAGTGGAGATGCACACCATCCGCGCCCGCCTGACCGCGGGCCTGCTGAACAAGGCCGAGCGCGGCGAGCTCGGGCTCGTGCTGCCGGTCGGCTTGGTCCGCGACGCGGCAGGCATTGTGGTCAAGGAGCCCGACCGCGAGGTGCAGGCCCGCCTCGAGCTGATCTTTGCGACCTTTCTGCGGTGCCGATCGGCAAACAAGGTGTTGCGCAGCCTCAACGAGAGCGGCCTGGCGCTGCCGCGTCGCGGCCGCCTCGGTGGCATTGTCTGGCGCCCACCGATTATCGCGGCGGTCCTGAGCGTGCTCAAGAACCCCGCGTACGCCGGGGCATTCGTCTACGGTCGCACGCGCTTAATCCGCGATGCCGCGGCGACGCCCAAGCCGAAGCGGCTCCCACGCGAGCAGTGGAGGATCGTCGTAAGGGACAAGTATCCCGCCTACGTCAGCTGGGAGACGTTCGAGAAGATCCAGGCCATGCTGTGCGACAACCACGCCGAGTATGACCGCAACAAGACGCGCGGCGTCCCACGCGACGGCGAGGCGCTGCTGCACGGCATCGTCTACTGCGGCGCCTGCGGCCACAAGATGGTCGTGCAATACAAGAGCGGCACGCGCTACCTCTGCAACTACCTGCGCCAGCGGCACGGCACGCCCGTGTGTCAGTATATCCTCGCCGGCCCAATCGATGCGGAGGCGGTCGGCGCGTTCTTCGAGGCGCTCGCGCCAGCCGAGCTCGACGCCTACGCGCGGGCCGTGGCGACGCGGCGCGAGGCTGATAATGCGATGCTGCGTGTAATGCGATGCTGCGTGCCCAGGCGCAGCAGGTCGAGCGGCTGCGCTACCGCGCGGCACTGGCCGAGCGCCAGTTCGACCAGGTCGACCCGGACAACCGCCTGGTCGCGGCTGAGTTGGAACGCCGCTGGGAGGAGGCGCTGCGCGACCTGCGGCAGGCTGAGGCGGCGCTGGCCACGGCGCGTGCGGAGGTTGGCAAGGCCCCCGCCCCAATCGATGACGCGCTTCGGGCCGGTATCATGTAGCAAACGCCACCGGCTGATGTCTTGTGACGCGGCCGGGTTGCCGTGACCCTTTCTGCGGATTTTGGAAGGGAGTGGACCATGGCTGCATCCCCGGTCATCCACGCGTTGCGCGACAAGCACGCGACCCTGTCTGGTCAGATCGCGGCCTTGGAGAGGCAGGTGGCGCAACACCGCGCCGACCTGATGCACGTCGATGCCGTACTGCGGCTGTTCGCGCCGGAGATGGAGGTGGCGGCGATCGCGCCGAAGGCCGTGCGCGGGCGCAATGAGTGGTTCTGGCCGGGCGGGCTGCCGCGCCTGGTGCTGGACATCCTGAGGGTGGCGCCGTCGCCCCTGGCGGTGCGCGACATCGCCATCGAGGTGATGGCGCGGCGCGGCCTCGACGGCGGCGATGCCCGCACGCTCGATCTGCTCCGCAAGCTGGTGCGGAACGCGCTGACCCGGCAGGGAGCGGACCTGGTCGAGCGGGTGGTGGACGGCACCGCCGTCCGCTGGCGGGTGTCGGGTGGCGACGTCACGCTGCCCGCGAACGTTGCCAGTAGCCGCAGAAGTCGACCGAGGGAGCCAGCCGCATCGCCAGCTTGACGACGCCGTGCGCCTGCTCGCCGTTGCTGAGCGTAGCGGAGGAGATAGGGCCCGGCGATGTGGTGGTGGTGGCCGATCTCGCCGCGGCGCAGGCGGGAGAAGAAGGCCTCCGCGCCGTTGGTGCAGGCACCGTCCAGGCTGTGGCCCTGCTGATGGTTGATCCGGCGCATCTCGAAGCGGGCGTGCAACGGGTTCCAGGCCGGGCTCTCGTCAGCGTGCAGCACGGTGCCCGGGGCAAGCCGCTGGCGCACGCGCGCGACCACCGCCTCCTCGGACGCCGCCACCCACGGCAGGGTGCGGCCACCGCGCTCGCGCAGGGCCACCACGACCTGCCGTTTGCCCGAGCGGCTCTCGGCCAGGCGCCGGTCCACCCGGTCGGCCACCCGGTTCTCCGGCCGCACATGGCCGCCGAAGAAGGCGCCGTCGACCTCGGCGACGCGGCCCTCGCCCCCAAGCCGCAGCCCCTTCGGGCTGGACGCCATCGCCTCGCGCAGCTTGTGCGCCAGCACGAACGCCGACTTGTATTGCACCCCAAGATCGCGGACGAGCGCGAGCATGCTCTTGCCCTTCACCTCGTCGCAGACCAGGACGGTCGCCAGTAGGTAGAGGCGCAGCGGCAGCTTGTGCCAGGCGAACAGAGTGCCCGAGGTGATCGAGAAGTCGTGGCGACACGCCGAGCAGCGCCAGCGCGCCTGGCCACCCGCCCGGCGGCAATCATAGCAGCGTGCGCATTCGCACCGCGGGCAAACGGGCTCGCCGCCCGTCTCGGGCCATCGCAGACGCATGAACAGGGTCTCGATCTCCTGACCGGGCAGGCTCATCACCTGGACGATGCTGAGCGAGCGAGCCGCGGCGGTGAGGAGGAAGTGCTGCGCCATGGCCGCCATCTTGCCGACATCAGCCCTGGCGTACAAGGCCAATCCGGTTGGTGGCAGCTGCTACATGATACCGCTTCGGGCGGCGTTCACCGACGCCGGTCGGCGCCTGCCCGAGCTATGGCACGGCTCGGCCCTGACCGCGGCGCGCAAGAAGGCCCTGCTGCGCTGCCTGATCGACGAGGTGGTGATCCACCGCAGCGCGCCGGACAACATCCACGTGCGCATCGTCTGGCGTGGCGGCGACGCCAGCGTGCTCGACATCCCCGCGGCGGTCGGCTCGCTCGCCGCGCTGGCGCGGCACGCGGAGCTGGAGGCGCGCGTCCTCGAGCTCGCCCGTGCGGGTCACAGCGATGAGGCGATCGCCGCCAAGCTGACCGCGGACGGACACCGCTCGCCGATGCGCGATCGGGTGCTGCCGAGCACGGTGCGGATCATCCGCCTGCGGCACGGCATCCTGCTGAAGCGGAGCCAGTCGCATCCGCGCCGGCTGCCCGGGCGTCTCACCATCCCGCAACTGGCGGCCCAGCTCGGGGTCAGCGCGCACTGGATCTACGACCACCTCCACAACGGCACCATCGCGATCGCACGTGACGAACACACGGGTCTTTACCTGTTCCCTGATGCGCGCGGCACCCTCGACCGGCTGCAGAAGCTCCGAGCGGGCGAGCTGAATTCGGCTCGCATTCGACACAGAGCTGGGTTCTTGAGAAGGGCAGCAAGATGCGTGATCGAAGAACGACCGGATGTCGGCGTCGCGGACCCAGTTGATCCGCCGCTTCCCCAGCCCATACGCAAGCGCGTCCAGCGCATCGTGCTATCCGCGCCCGGGCCGGAACCCATAGCTGAACCCCAGGAACTCCGCCTCGCAGATCGGCGTCAAAAGCGCCACCACAGCCGCCTGGACGATCTTGTCTTCCAGTGCGGCAATGCCGAGCGGACGTTGCCGGCCGTCCGTCTTCGGAATGTACCGTCGGCGGGAGGCCAGCGCTCGATACGCTCCTCGATGCACGCGGGCATGGAGGTCCCGGAGGTTCGCCTCCAGTCCCTCCGCGTACCGCGCCCACGTCAGGCCATCAATTCCTGGCGCAGCGGCCTTCTTCAAGCTGAGGAAGCCCGCCCGGAGGACATCGAGGTTGATGTGGTGGAGGAGCGCTGTAAGCGGCTCCTTCCGATTCCTGGTTGCGGCTCCTCGTATGCGGGCCTGCGCACGTGACACGGCTTCCCGGCCCTGTGTCCGGGCCATGGTTTGCGGGTCCGCATT
The DNA here is from genome assembly GCA_963818725.1 of uncultured Pseudomonadota bacterium. Lineage (GTDB taxonomy): Bacteria > Pseudomonadota > Alphaproteobacteria > Acetobacterales > Acetobacteraceae > DATFDN01. The sequence goes on from CAWFTU010000005.1 coordinate 238,631, forward strand.
CTCCTTGGTCCCGCCCCTTCGCTCCACTCGCTCCTCGGCAGCTTGCGCCGCTCCGTTCGCCAGCTTCCCCGCTACTATGGGCAAGTCCGGCTTCTCCACGCCGTTCATCGTCGGCTACGGCCTCCGGCCTTCCCGACGCGGTCCGCGTGACGTCCCACCCGGACAGCGTGGAGATCTCCCGGTTCCCGTGCAGAAGGTGTCTGCGCATGCCAGGTTCTACGACGACGCGGGGTCGGCGAGCGTCTCGCGTTAACGACGCGCGCCGTGTTGCCTTTTGCAGGACGGAGGACATCGGCACCCCGAAGTTGGTTTTCGCCGCTCCATGGCTGGCCTACGCACTCCCCTGTCAACGCTTCACCACGACCCTCGCGGGTCGCGCCGCATGAACTCGGGGCCGGTGTGGCTCGCTACGCCTTCACCGTAGAGGACTCGCACCTCTTACCTCCTGCCGGTCTCCCGGCGCACCCGTCCACCCCAACAGCGGAAGACGTGGTGTGCGCGACCTCGACACCACGGTCGGCGGGCATCAGCTCCAGATCACGCTAGCTGATCGAGAACATCAGGGTACTACCGGACCGCCCCCAGGATCGCCTCGGCGGTGAACTGTCGTCCCTTGAGGGACCGATCCTGCCGTACCCGCGCCGCGCGCCGCCGTCTCGCCATGCTGCGGTTTGCACCTGGTCAGTGCGGTGCCGCAAGTCCGCAACGGATCCGCAACTCCTGTCGCCTCACGCCAAGCACTGAATGCTGCGTCGCGGTAACATGATGTTCAGCGGTGGAACTGGTGATGGCGGAGCTGGAAGTGGCTGTGGATCTGGACGTGGGCGGAGAGCAAGCGCTGCGCCTGGCGGGCTGACTTGAAGCGCACGGCCCTGTTGCGCAGTAACCCTGACCCCGTCTGGTTCAGGTGATGGGGACATAAGAAGATCGTGGTGGGTTGGTTGCTGCTCGGGTAGGTTCTAGATTTCTGGAGCGAGGGCGAGCTGGTGCCGAAATGGGTGTGGCGGGTGAAGCTGACGGCGGAGCTGCGACTGGGCGTGATGAGCGAGACCGAACTTGCCCGTACCGAACACGGCGAGGCGGCCAATATGGCTGAATTCGGGCTGCGGCTTGACGAAGCAAAGCGGCTCACGTCGGCCCTACAGGTGGTCACCTTGCGCGAGTGCGGTCGTTGGTGCATGGCCTGTGGACGCGTTCGGACCAGCAAGGGTCGTTACCAGGCGCGGTTCCGCTCCCTGTTGGGCGACGTGCCGGTACGCATCCGGCGCTTGCTTGCCTGCCTCTGCCAGGGTCCGGGCGAGGCGAAGGGCGTCGCCGCCCTCGATCTGGGCAAGAATGCGGTCGCACCTGAGCTGGCCTACGTAACGGCCCGGTATGCCGCACTGGCGCCCCTCGGTAAGGTCACGACTTCCTCTCCGAGTTACTGCCGATCAGTGGGGCGCGGGACGCCGGCACCGTCCGCAATCGGACGCTATGCGCCGGCACGGAGATCGTGCGGGGACATCTCTCCGCCGCAGCGCAGCAGCCCGCGGCGCAGGCGCCAGGCTTGGTCGTGATTGGCCTGGATGCAGGCTATGTGCCCAACCGGCACTGGTCGGAAGGGCGCCACTTCGAGGTGGTCGCAGGCAATGTGGCCGACGTCCATGGCGCCCAGCACCGCTTCGTGTTCGCGCGCACCGGTCAGGCGAATGCGGCCGAGGCATTCCGGCAGGCGCTCGCCGCGGCGGGCGTGAGCGCGGATACGCCTGCGACCGTGCTGTGCGACAGTGGTGCCGGGCTGGGGCAGCTACAAGGCGCGGCCTTGCCGGATCCTACGGTCGTGCTCGATTGGGCGCGCGTCGCCGTGCGCTTCGAGCACACGCTACGAGCCGCCCGTGGCCTCGGCGCGGGCACGGCCGACACTCAGTTCGCCATTGAGGCGGTTCGCGGCCTGGAGCGTGCGAAGTGGTGCTTGTGGCACGGCCGCTGGCCGGGTGCCGGCGCAGGCTCGCCGGCCCACACCGCTGGATGAGGCGCGGGCATGTGCGCGATGTGGCCGGCGCGAACAGAGTGCGACGGCACATCACGGACCTGCTCAGCTACCTCGAGCGCAACCAGGGTGCGCTCGTCCACTACACCGCCCGCAGGCGGCGCGGCAGTCCGATCTTCATCGCATTCGCGGAGAGTGCAGTCAGCAATATCATCGCCAACGTATGAACAAGGTGCGGCAGATGCGCTGGAGCCGGGCGAGCATGCGGCCCTTCCTCAACGTGCGCACGGTGGCGCTGAACGGCACGCTCGAGGACGCCTTCCGCTACCCCGGCTTCCTGCTCGCCAGTGATGACCACAAAGCGACGGCGGCGGCGGCGTGATTACTCCACGACTTTGCATGCTCTCATCTGCATGGCGGAACGTGCGCGAAGCGCAGGCTCCCGTCCTCATTCCCGCTACCCCTGCGGAGCTCCCGCCTAAACTCGCCACGCTTGCCGCCAAACGGATGACGCAGACGTGACGCAGGATAACGGGCGTTCGGCCACGCCACCGCCGCCGTTTGACCTCGCTGCCGAGGTGGCACGACGAAACTGGTTCCACTCGATCGATTTCGGCGACGGCGTGATCGCGCAAGGTCATCGGCCGCATCACATCCTGATGGAGGAATCCGACTTCATCTTCCGTGACATGCAGCCGGGCGATTCCGTGCTTGACATTGGCGCGTGGGATGGCGGCTACAGTTTCGAGGCCAAGAAGCGCGGCGCCGGTCGCGTGCTCGCGACCGACCATTACTGCTGGGTAGGTGAGGGGTGGGGGAAAAAGGAGACCTTCGACTTCGCCCGCGCGACGCTCCGGCTCGACGTGGAGGACGCAGTCATGGACGTGCCCGAGCTGACCGTGGCGACGGTCGGACGGTTCGACGTCGTGGTGTTCCTGGGCGTGTTCTACCATCTGCGCCATCCATTCTTGGCGATGCAGAACCTGAGTGAGATTGCGACGAAGCAGCTGGTGGTCGGCACGCATCTGGATGCGCTCGAGCTCGATCGCCCGGCGATGGTGTTCTATCCCGGCACTGAGCTGCAGGGCGATCCGACCAACTGGTGGGGTCCCAATCCGCGCTGCGTGCTGGATATGCTGAGCGTGCTTGGGTTCGCGCACACCGAGTTTATGCCGCATCCGCATTTCGCGCGTGTCGGGCTGTTTCGTGGCACGAAGGGGGAATTGTGAGCCCAGTGACCGACCATGCGAGCACCTATGGAATGGGAGAGGCAGCGCTGTTGGCCGAGCGGGATGGACTGCGCACCGCCCTTGCCGCTGCACGAGGCACAGTGTTGGATCTACGTTCGCATCTGGCTGATATGCATGCCGCACAGGAGTTCCTGCGCTTGTCGCGCGCCGCCGTCACGGCGGAAGCGCAAGCCGCCCGCGAGCAGGCGGCAGCTGCCACGGCGGCGCTGGCCGCCGTTAGCGCGGAACGTGACGCGCTGCTGTCTGAACGCGATTGGCTGCGCGGCGTGCGCGACGCGCACGAAGCGCGGTTGCGAGAGCTGGAACCGGCTGCGGTGCAGGCGAGGGCGCTGGCCGTAGAGCGCGATGCGCTGGCACGCCGGGTGGCATCGCTGGACCGGCTGGTGCGGCATCTGCGGTGGGAGGACGGGCCCCGCGCCGTGCGTGCCGTGTTGCCGCTGGCCCGCCTTGTGCGACGCGTGCGTGGCGGCTGAGCATGCGCGTGGCCATTATGAAGGTGCAGCATCCCTTCTGCGATGGGATAGCGGCAGCTCGGCGTGGCGACCCACGTCGCGCTTTCTGCGCTGGAGAGTGATTTCAACCTTCGTGCACTGAAGCAGCCTTCGGACGCCTGACAGTCCGTTGACGAAATCGGCGTGGGTTGATTTGCGGGCTGTCTGACGAGAAGTAATTACCCACCCCCTTGCGGCGGGGCGGCATCGCTGATCCAGTTCTGGCATGCAGCGGGACGAGCTGGAACGCCTGAGCAAGGCCGAGCTGATCGAGTTGGTGCTGCGGCTGCAGCGGCCGGAGAAGACCTCCCGCACCTCGTCCAAGCCGCCCGCGACAGACCGCAAGGAGCGCCGCGAGCAGGCCCGCCCCGGAGGTGCCAAGCCCGGGCATGGGGGCCGCAGCCGGACGCCCAGCGCGGAGGTGGGCCGCGTCGACCACGCCCCGCAGCAGTGCCCGTGTTGCCGCGTCGCGCTCTCGCCCGACCTGCCGAGCGAAGAGGTGAGCGTGCACGAGCGGATCGAGCTGCCGGAGACCAAGCCGCTGGTCGAGCACCACCGGCGCTTGGCGGTGCGGTGTCCCGGCTGCGGGGCGCGGGTCGTGGCATCGCCGCCTGCCGCGACAGGCACGCCGTTTGGCCCGCGCCTGCACGCGTTGGCGACCTACCTCAAGAGCTTTCAGAGCCTGTCCTACGAGCGGCTGCAAGCCACACTGGCCGACCTGTTTGGTCTGCGCATCAGCCAGGGTGGCTGATGAACCTGCTGCGCCGCGCCCAGAACTGCTTCCAGACTGGGCGCGAGCGCGCCGTCGCGGCCCTGCGCCGGGCCAAGGTGGTGGCCTCGCACGAGACCGGGGCCAGGATCGAGGGCAGCAACGCCTATCACTGGGTGTCCGCTGCGAGGAGGCCGTGGTGCACCACGCCGCCCCGACGCGGGCCGCCTCGGTCGTGCGCGCGATGATGGATGGCCACCGGCCCCGGGTCTGGCTGTCGGACCGCTACTCGGCGCAGCAGGGCCACGGCCAGGTTCAGCAGACCTGTCTCGCGCATCTGGCCCGCGACGTCGCCTATGCACTCGAGGCGAGCGAGGATCGCGTGCCGTTTCGGCTCAAGCTCTGGCTCGCCTCGGCCTTCGAGCCTGGCGCTTCCTGCGGTTCCAAGAGGCGAGTGACCTGGCGTAGTGATATCGGACGCGCACCGCCGACGCCCGCGGGGCCACGCGCAAGACCATGATCGTAGCGCTCGCGAGGAAGCTGCTGAGCGCCTTGTGGCGCCTGGCGACGACTGGCGAGGTCTCGGACGGCATCGTCCTGCGCCCAGCGACATGATGGCCGCCGACCCGGAGACGAGAGGCGTGAACAAAGCTCTCTGCGGCCCACCTGTGTCGCGATGACGGGGCCGCAGATGACGATCCGAGGTGGCGGTGACCCGACCCTGAACATGGCCCTCGAGCCGCGGTTCAGAATGGGCCCGCCGCCCCGGAGCTTCGCCGCCGATGCGCATGGCTGCATCATGGTCCGGACCTGCAGGGTCCGACCGAATACAAGTTCGTGGCGCGCTGCTTTGCGCCCAGGGTGCGAGCTCCCCTCAGATCGTCGCACATGCATTCACAAAAACGTCAAGCCCGGCCGGGCAAATACGGAAGGAGCGCCCATGCTGAACGCTTGACAGAGGAAGCCCCATACAAGTTCAGGGGAATACGAGGGCAAGGGTGGGAGCGCGACGTTGTCTGGCGCCTCGAGCCGCGGCGAGCTGTGCCAGCCGGCGCCGTCCAGCACCAGCACAGCGATGGCCCCCAGCGAGACGCATCGGCTGATCTCGGCCAAGTGCTCGTTCATGGCGTCGACGTTCACCGCCGGCATGATCACCGCGGCCCCGGTTTGCCGCGCCGGGCAGACTGCCCCGAACAGCCAAGCCCACGTGTAGTGTAGCGCGACAATCAAAACCTGACTTGCGCGACAATCAGGCTGACACCGCAGCAGAAGCGGCGCTCTACCGAGAGTTGCACCTCTCTTCAATCGTCCTTCTTTGAGCGGACCCTCTCATACCAACTCCGTCTGATCAGCTCGGCTGAACCGGCTTGGGCCACCAATGGAAGCTGGTGTGCGGGCGTATGGCGGCCGGGTCGAGGCGGCGGCGGCGCTCGGCGCCGGCGGCGTCGAGGTCATCGAGGGTTGCGAAGTGCCGGTTGATGACCGGCTCGTCCACCAGCGGCCAGAGTTGCTCGGCGGGCTGGAGCTCGGGTGAGTACGGCGGCAGGAACACCAGCGTGATGCCGTCGGGGACGGCCAGGCCCTTGGGGCCGTGCCAGCCGGCGTTGTCCAGCACCAGTAGGATGTGGCGCGCGCGCCCAGCCCCGGTCTCGCGCGCGAAGGCGGCGAGCAGGGCCTCGAACAGCCGCTTGCTCAGGCCGGTGGACAGGAACCAGACTGCCTCGCCGCTGGTCGGCTGCACGAAGGCCGTGACGTGCAGCCACTTGTAGCGGTGGTGGCCGAGGGCGATGGGCCGCGCGCCGACTGGGGCCCACACACGGCGGCGGACCGGCTTCAGGCCGAGGCGGTGCTCGTCCTCGGCCCAGACCTCGACCGGCCGGTCGGGGTGCGCGGCCTTGGCCCGTGCGACCGCCGCCTCGAGCCCCCCCTGAACTCGGCTTGCTGCTCGGGCGTGGCTGCGCGCGGGTGCCGCGGGCGCGGTGCCTGGATCGACCACCGGACCCGCTTCAGCGCCTCCCAGCCGCGCTGCGGGTGCACCCGCTCCACCCCGAGGTGGCGCGCCATCCAGACCGCGACCTTGGGGCCGGTCCAGCGCCCGCCGTCCTCGGGGGGTGCCCTCAGGCGCTCGGACAGTGCGGCCAGCAGCGCAGGCGTCAGCACGCTGGCTGCGCGTCCGTTGCGCCGTCGCTGGTCGCCCAAGGCGTCAGGGCCGTGCGCGTTGTAGCGTGCGGCCAACTCCTCCACCCAGCGCGGCACGAACGCCAGCACGCTGGCGACGTCCAGCACCGTCCGCCCCTGGGCCAATAGCCAGATCGCCTGGATGTGCCGCGCCGCGGTCGCGTCTCGGGCTGCCCGATAGAGCCGCTCCAGTTCCCCCACAGGCAGGTGCTCGACAATGTGCGCCACGGCTTTGCCCCCTCGCCAGAGCCGTCAGCCTACTCCAGTTCACAGGCACCGATCACGCGGATTTCGTATAAAACCTGGCCTTTCAGGCCACCGCCTGCGGCGGCTTCGGGTTTGACAAGCGCCCACTCAAAGGAAGAGGATTCCACTGATTGGTGTGTCGCTGATTGTCGCTGAACAAACCTTTTGATTGTCGCGGAACACGTGTAGCGTCGGTCGCGCGGGCTCGCGGACGCGATTACCGCCTGGCCCAGACCCGGGTCAGCGTGCCCTGCTGGCCAACACGGGCCTCATCCATGAACCAGGCCCCCGCCGGCTGGCCCGTCGCCCCCGGCGGCAGGGCGGCGGTCATGAGGCTGGCAAACCCACGCTGAAAACCGCTTGCGCCTCCGGCTGGCTTTGCGGATGCTGCGGGCGCACCGCCACGCGCCGGAACGACAGCTTACGCAACAGCTGCCGGGCGCCCTTGCGCAGAACCGCCGTCAGCGGGTCCTCGGTCTCTTCAGGCTGACGCAGGGAAACAACGGTGCTATCGCTGGTCATGGCGTATCGCTCCTCCGGGAGGTTCGGGCAGGCTCGTCGCCCGCCTCGATACGCTGCCTCGCTCACGCCGCCATCACCTATTTCCGCTTCCGCGCATAGCTCCCCGAACCGGTCCCAGAACCCGAGCACTCTCCGGCAGAGTAGCCGAGTACGCCGCCGCCTATAAGGATCTGCCACCGGGCAAGCCGGTGCCTGAGCCGTTGAGGCGGGCGTAGGATTAAAGTGGAGTGGGATTGCTCTTGGATGGATGGGTAGGTTAACTGTCAGGGTCACCCAACCTTTGTTCGTATGTCACGAGTAATGTGGAACGCTTCTTCCCTAGAACAGGTCTGTCAGAGCGTGCTGCCGCATTCTGCCTTTCCCGGTCTGGCGTGTCTCCGTTGTCATGCCACGAGGGTTTCGGTATCTGCTGACTTTGTTGAGTGCCCAAATTGTGGCGCGATCTATCCCGTGCTGGGACGAGTTCCAGTGATGTTCGAGCACGTCGTACCGCCGCCTAAGATCGCGTACGGCTCAGAGGACACGGCAGGTGACCTCCTCGAAGCATTTCATCTCCCGGCGGACGCAATACGCGTGCTACAGGTGCGCCGCCTGATCGCAGCTCAGCCGCACTTTGGGAACGCGCTCGTGCAAGCAGAAGCCGCGCAGTTCCTAGATCGCGTTCGCACCTCGGGCTGGAGCGTCGCGACTGAACTAAAACCCCAACTCACCGAAGGTCCGGCCACGACCCCTGACACACGACCACGCGTGCGGTGGATACGCGAATACGTTCCCCGCGTAATCCCGCCAGGGCATAGCTTCACCGCCAACGTGCGATTCCGAAACTCAGGCACTATAAGGCTGCGCCATACACCACCGGGGAACTTCGTGCTTGCGGTGCGATGGTTGCACGCGGACGGCCGGCCTCTCGACGATGCACCCGACGTCCGCACCCCGCTGCCGCTTGACATCGCGCCCGGGCGGGAACTGACCTTTCCTATGCAGATCGAAGCGCCACGCAACGAGGGGCGCTACCGGTTGCGCCTGATCATGGTCGAGGAAGGCGTGAGCTGGATGGAGGCGGACGCCCTTGACATCCGCGTCACGCTGCGACCCGTGCATTGGCCGGAAGGTACCTGCCGGGTGGCAGTTCGATCCAGAAATGCGACTGGATTACGGCGCCGATCACGTGCGCAGTCTGGACATCATGCGAAAATGGCTGACAAACCTAGGCGTGCGATCGCCTCGAGTGCTGGAGATTGGCGGCAACGCCTATCCGGCGGTAGCAGAGATCGAGGGTGAGTTGCACAATGCCGACGTGGATCTTCTGGGCCTGCAAATAGGCTGCCTGGTGCAAGACCGGATGGAGCTGGAGCGATCGGGCCGCCGCGTGCATCAACTATGCGCCGACGCAGATGACCTTCCATACGTGAACGGCTACTTTGACGCAATCGTTACGTTCGCTACCTTACACCACTTTCCCGACCCTGCGCGCACCTTGGAGCGCCTTGCCGCCAAACTACGCCCAAACGGCTTTATAGGCCTGTTCTGCGAACCAGTGGGCCACGTCCATGCGGGTGCGGTGGACCTATCATACCTACAAGAGCTGGAGCGCGGCGCTAACGAGCAGAGTTTTCTTATGCGAGAGTGGGCAGAGATCATCTGCGGAGGAAGAATGCGCGTAGTGGAGGCGCTTGTTGACGGTAGCTCATTGAAGGCGCGGTTGGTGCCCGCGGCAAGCGGCGATGGCGCCACCGTAACGTGAGTATCTCGAAACAAGGGGCGCGGAACAGCATCGCGCGGCACGATAGCCTGAGCACGGAGGAGATTGCGGTCGAGATGCGCGAGCAAGCGCGTATTGTCATGTCACGCGACCTTCCGGTCGGATCAGCAGACGCGCCGACAAGCGTCTCACCGGCGCCCTCTGCGTCGGATCTCCGGTCTTTGCTGACACCACAAGGAGCCGATTTCGTAGAAAACGCCTTCGCTGCGCTTTTGCGCCGCCCGCCTAATGCCGAAGAGCGGGCCCACTATGTCGCCCAGCTGGTCAGTGGCGAGCGAACCAAGATCGATATACTGGGCGACCTTCGCTATAGCCCGGCAGGCCGCGCAGCTGGGGTGGCCATCTCCGGACTATTCACACGATATGCCCTCACGCGTTGCTACCGCCTTCCTGGCATTGGGCGCCTACTCCGGATTCTAGTCATTGTGGCTCGAATGCCGCGGCTGGCACGCCAAATACAACAATTGGAGCAGACGGTGCATGCCGATCGGCAGATGCAAGACGAGCTATTGAGCAGTGTTGCTGTGGTGCAAGGTTCTATCGAGGCCATACAGCAACGGATAGGGCGGTTGCAGCTGGATCTCGCCAACATCTCCGCCTCTGCGGAGTCCCGCTTTGAACACGTCGAGTCGCGATTGGCTGCGCCGCCGGTCGAGACCTGGGCGGAGCCGCTGCTCGCCCTCGCTGAACGCGTGGACGAGCAGCTACGGCGTACGCAATTGCTGGAGAAGCAGACGCCCCACATGGTCGCAGTTGCCGCTGTTCTGCATGAGCTGCGGGCCGAACACGGCTGGCCGGAAGATGGGCCGCCTGCTTTTGCCGCGCGGTTCGCTGCCCTGTTGCGAGATGCTATCCGGCGCGCCATGCAGGCCGACGAGACAGCCCAGCGCAACCGCGTCGACTTGCTGGATCAGAGCCGCCGGCTCGGGTTGATTATGGCCGACGTACGCAAGCGCCTGGACCGGCCATTTACGCGCGAGGAACGGGCGCGATTCGAAGAGGAGGACGATCACCGGCTTGACCCGCTCTACGTCGCCTTTGAGGATCGTTTCCGCGGCAGCCGCTCGGACATCCGGGAGCGCCAACGCATCCATCTGCCGCTGTTGCACGAGGCCGGTGCGGGGAGCCTCGAGCGGCCGATTGTGGACCTCGGTGCCGGTCGCGGCGAGTGGCTCGAGCTGCTGCGCGACCAGGGATTGCATGCGACCGGCGTGGACCTGAACCGTAGCATGGTGAAGCTGTGCCAGGATCTCGGGCTCGCCTGCGTGCAGAACGATGCCATTGCGTATTTGCGGGAGCTCCCGGACAATTCAGTAGGCGCCATCACCGGCTTCCACATCATTGAGCACCTGCCGTTCAAGGCGTTCGTGGCACTGCTGGACGAGAGCCGACGTACTCTCAAGCCTGGCGGCGTGATTCTGTTCGAGACGCCAAACCCCGCGAACGTGCTAGTGGGTAGCCGCCTGTTCTACCTTGATCCGACGCATCGCAACCCAATGCCGGGCGAGATGACCGCGATGATGGCGGAGGCGCGCGGCTTCGTGGAGGTGGAAATCCGGGAATTGTTCCCGATGACAGCGCGCTTTCAAGCGCGCGACGAGGTGCTCGCGCGGCAGCTTGACCAACTCTTTCATGGCCCTCAGGACTACGCCCTGGTGGCGCGCAAAGCCTAATTCGGTGCGGGTCGCGATCGCCAGTGTTCAGGTGCCCTTCGTGCGCGGCGGCGCGGAGCTGCTGGCCGAGAGTTTGCGCGCCGAGCTGCTTGCAGCCGGGCACGAGGCGGAGATCGTCACTGTGCCGTTCAAATGGTATCCGGCCCGCCGCATCCTCGACCATATGCTTGCCTGCCGGCTGATGGACCTCACGGAGAGCCGGACCGGCCCCATCGACCGACTGATCAGCCTGAAGTTTCCGACCTACATGATCCCGCATTCGAACAAGGTGGTGTGGCTGCTGCATCAGCATCGCGGCGCCTACGACCTATGGGGCACTCACCTCGGGGATCTGACGGCGGCGCCGGACGGGGCGCATGTGCGATCGGCGATCCGCAACGCCGACTTGGCGACGCTGTCCGAGGCGAGGGCGATCTACACGCTCTCCGGCAACGTCAGCGGCCGGCTCCTGGCGCATTGCGATGTCGCCTCGGTGCCGCTGTACCACCCGCCCCCGGGAGCGCAGCGCATCCGCGCGGGCGAGTACGGTGACTACATGCTCTTTCCTAGCCGGATCAATGCCCTAAAGCGCCAGTCCTTGGCAATCGACGCGCTTGTGCGCACGCACCATCCGGTGCGCGTCGCCTTCCTCGGTGCGGCCGACACGCCGGAATATGGCGCGCAACTTCGCCGCCGCGCGGCCGACGCCGGCATCGAGGGTCGCGTGAGTTGGCTGGGCGGCGTGTCGGAGGAGAGTAAGCTCGACCTCTACAGCAGGTGCCGCGCCGTCATTTTTCCCCCGATCGACGAGGACTACGGCTACGTGACCCTGGAAGCGATGCTGGCGCACAAGGCCGTGGTCACCTGTACCGATTCCGGTGGCCCGCTGGAATTCGTGCAGGACGGGCGTACCGGCCTTGTCTGCCCGCCAACGCCGGAGGCGTTGGCCGAGGCCCTGGACCGGCTCTGGGAGGATCGGGTGCTCGCGGCCCGGCTCGGTCGCGGCGGGCGGGATCGCTACGTCGAGATGGGTATCTGCTGGGGGGACGTGCTGCGATGCCTGCTCGGCTGAGGCTCGACGTGTTCACGCCGCTGCCGCCGCTACCAACAGAGATCGCCAATCATAGCGCGGCGATGCTGCCGGCCTTGGCGGTGCTGGCCGAGGTGAGGGTATGGACCGCGCAAGAGAGCTGGGCGCCTGTGCCAGGCGTCATTGTTCACCGCTTCTCCCCGCACGCGATCCCATTCCAGGAGCTGAACCAGGCCGATGCCACGTTCTACAATCTCGGCAACAACGCGCCCTTCCACGCGGCAATCCACCAGGCAGCGCGGCGGGCGCCGGGTATCGTCATCCTGCACGACACCAACCTGCAGCATTTCTTCGCTCACTACGGTGTGCATGCTCCTGAGACCGCACTACTCTACCTGGAAGCAATGCGGCGCTGGTACGGGCCGGCGGCGGAGGCGGAGGCGGCGCAGTTAATTGCAGGCACGGTGCCGACCGATGTGCTGGGGTCCCGCTATCCGCTCACGCTGGAAGCGGCCGAGGGCGCGATCGGCGTTGTCACTCACAACGAGGCGGAGAGCCGCGCGCTCGCACAGACAACACGGCTTCCTGTCTACCACGTGCCGCTGTCCTTCGACCTACAGCGCGTGCCGCCGCCTCGTGCATCCCGACAATCGGGGCGGCCGCCCTGGCGGCTGCTGGTGTTCGGCTTCATAGGCAGTAACCGACGACTGCAGGGCATCCTGCGCGCGCTGGCGCGATCGGAGGTTCGGCATCTTTTTGTGCTTGACGTCTACGGGATGATGGAGGATGCCAGGGCCTTCGACGTGCTGGTGAATGAACTCGGATTGGCGGCACAGGTCGTGCGCCACGGTTTTGTCGAGCGGGCGGTGCTGGAGTTGGCGCTGGCGCGTGCCGACCTGGCGCTGAACCTACGCTACCCGACAATGGGGGAGGCATCCTCCAGCCAGTTGCACATCTGGGCGAACGCGTTGCCCACTCTCGTCAGCCGTGTCGGATGGTATGCAGCCCTGCCGGAGGACACGGTGTTTCACGTCGACCCCGCACGCGAGGTGGAGGACATCCAGGCTCACCTCACGGCTTTCGCACACGATCGCGCTCCCTTCGATGCCGCCGGCCAGCGCGGGCGGGAGCGGCTGTTGGCGCTACACGGCACGGAGCGCTACGCCGAAGCGTTGCTGGAGATCGCGCAAGAGGCGCCGGTGCAACACGGCCGGCGCGCTGCGATCGATATGGCTAGGACGGCCACACGACACCTATTGGAACTGGCCGGCGCCGACACGATGTCGCTGCTGACGCGTCCGATCGCGGAGCGCATCGCCACACTCTGCGCCAGCCATGTTAAAAGCGCCGAGGGCATGTGATGCAAGATACCGCTCCAGTAGCTGCCTCGACCGCTCTGGCTGGCGCAGTCGCAAACTGCACGTGGCTCCGCTTGACCGACTCCGAGAGCAGCGTCGCGGATGGCCTTAACACTAACCTCAGGTTGAGGGTGACCGGGCCCATGCACACCGGCTGCCTCCCCGCAGCCACGCCTCGAACGAATCGGCCTGCCCCACCGGGACAAAAGCGGGTGCGATAAAGGCGATTGTGCGATAGGTGTGATCATGCTGGATACGGAGCGTGAGGCTCTGCGCACGGCGCCTAACGCCGCAAGCGGCACGGCGCTCGATCTCCGCCCGCATCCTACCGACTTGCGGGCTGCACAGGGCGCCCTGCTCCTCGTCCATGCCGCTACATTCGCCGGGGCGCAGGTCGTGGAGGCGGAGGTTGTGACGGTGCGTGCCCGACGCGGCTGGCTGTGCGGCGTGTGCGACACGAACGAACTGCGGCTACGGCAGCTCGAGCCGATAGAGCGCCTGGCCGCGGTGCTGCCGACAGAACGAAATGCGCTGGCGCATCACCGGCGGCGCTGGGCCGACTGGCTGGGGAGTTGCCATGGGAGGATGCCCCGTAACCCGCGCTGCCGCTCATCCGGCGGCTGCGCCGGGTGATGCGCGTCGGCATCGCGACTGTCCAGGTTCCTTTTGTTTGGGACCCCGTGACGGCACAGGCCAACGAGCTGGCGCAAGCGCTGCGCCGCGGTGGACATGAGGCGGAGATCATCCCCGTTCCGTTCAAGGACTACCCGCCGGAGCGAATCCCCGAGCAGATGCTGGCCTGCCGTCTGCTCGATCTAGACGAGAGTATGGGCACGCGCATCGACCGGCTTATCGGTCTGACCTTCCCGGCTTACCTGATCCCGCACTCCGCGAAGGTGATCTGGTTGCTGCGCAGGCATCGCGCCGCCTATGATCTGTGGGACTCGCCCTACGGCAGCCTGCATGGGAGGCCGGGAGGCGAGGAGGTGCGACAGGTCATAAGATCAGCCGATGCCCGTCTAGTCGCGCAGGCACGTGCCGTGTTCGTCCCATCGCACAGCGCCGCCGACCGGCTGGGTCGCGATTGCGGCCTGGAAGCGCTTCCTCTGCGGGCCCCGCCACCCTCCGCCGAGCTTTACAGGCACCAGGAGGGCGGCGACTTCTTTCTGTTACCGGGCCTTGCCGGAGGTCCGCTGCGCTCCTCGCTGGTGATCGAAGCCGTGCGCCGCACGCGTCATCCGCTGCGGCTGCATATTCTCGGGCCACCTCCCAATCGAGCCATGATGCAGGCGGAGGTGGGCTGTGCCGACCAGGACTGGGCGGATAGCCGCATTCGCTGGCTCTATGTTGCCGAGGAGCAACAACGGGCGGTGTTCGGCGCCTGCCTGGCGGTTGTCTTCCCGCCACTGGGCGAGGACGACGGCGCGGTGGCGCTGGAAGCGATGCTGTCGCAGAAGCCGTTGGTCACATGCACCGATTCTGGCGCCGTGGCGGAGCTCGTCGAAGATGGCCAGACCGGATTTGTCCGGCCGCCGAGCCCGGAGGCGCTGGCAGAGGCGATGGACCGGCTGTGGGAAGACCGGGAACTGGCGCGCCGCCAGGGGCGCGCAGCGTACCAGCGCTATCGGGAGCTAAAACTGAGCTGGGAGGTGGTGGTGGACCGACTGCTAGCCTGATGCTTCACGGGACATCTCAGCTTCCTGCCCGCCGGTCCGGGGTGATGCGGCTCCGTTTCATCGATGGAAAGCAGCGGTCCACGGCCGGGAGCAACGCCATCAGCTTCCGCCAGAGCCCTGTCTCATGCGGGCACGCGCGTTCATACCCACTGTTTCGCAGAATCAGCGCGCACGGGCGCGGTGGCGCGCCAGGTCGGCCTCTACCATCTCCGCCAGCATGTCCTCGAGGCTTATTGTCGGCGACCAGCCTAGGCCCTGCCGCGCCCGACTCGCGTCGCCCTGGAGGAAGTTCACCTCGGCCGGACGGAGCAGATCGTCGCGCAGGGTGACGAATTCGTCCGCGGCTAGCCCCACGCAGCCGAATGCCATTTGCACCATCTCGCGGACGCTGACGGCGCGGCCGGTCGCCACCACAAAATCACCTGGCTCGTCCTGCTGCAGCATCAGCCACATTGCCCGCACATAGTCGCGGGCGTGGCCCCAGTCCCGGCTGGCGTCGAGATTGCCGAGTGGCAGTTCGCGCGCCAAGCCCAGCTTTACGCGTGCAACCCCGTCCGTCACCTTGCGGGTGACGAATTCGATGCCGCGCAACGGACTTTCGTGATTGAACAGGATGCCGCAGGACGCGTGCATTCCAAAGCTCTCGCGATAGTTCACGGTCATCCAGTGCGCGTACAGTTTCGCCACTGCGTACGGGCTACGCGGGTAGAATGGGGTGGCCTCGCTCTGAGGCGACGGTGCACAGCCGAACATCTCGGACGACGACGCTTGGTAAACGCGCGCCTGCGGCCGGACGATACGTACCGCTTCCATCACATTAACAGCGCCAAGGCCGGTGACACTGCCAGTGAGCAGCGGCTGCTGCCAGGAAGCGGCGACGAAGCTTTGCGCACCGAGATTATAGACTTCGTCCGGTTGGCAGGACTCAATCACACGGATGATGCTGGAGAGATCGATGAGATTGCCTTCGATTAGGCGTACGCGTCCGAGAATACCGAGCCAGCGCAGGCGTTCGCCAACGACGTCGGCAGAGGCTGAACGGCGCATCATGCCGACGACCTCATAGTCCCGCCCGAGAAGGAACTGGGCGAGATACGCTCCGTCCTGTCCAGTGATACCGGTAATGAGGGCCGTTGGCATGCGTTCTTCCGTTAGTGCGGCGCCATTAGAGTGGCGATCCGGGGAGGTAGACAGATGCGGCCCTCCTCGTCTAGACGTCAAAGGCGTGCAGTCCGATCATATCTTTGCCACTATCGCTTGCGGGCGCCCACGTTCTCGGTATCGCCTGAGACGATGATGCCCGGGATGATAAACCAAGGACCGATTCTGGTTACGGGCGCGGCTGGCTTCGTCGGGCGCCATCTTCTGCCGATGCTGCAGACGACCTTCCCAGAGTGCACGCTGATCGCCACAGCACGCGCGGGCGGCCCTAGACTGCGCGCGCTCGATGTGACGGAGCCCGGCGCGGTTGCCGCGCTTGTCGAGGAGGTCCGCCCCACCGCTTGCGTCCATCTCGCCGGCATCTCGGCAATAGCACTGGCGCGACGCGCGCCCACCCGCGCGTGGCGCGTTAATCTGCATGGGACGCTTTGCCTTGCCCAAGCGATCATGGAGCACTGTCCCGAGTGCTTGTTCCTCTTCGTCTCGAGCGCCGACATCTACGGCAGATCATTTGGTGCGTCCCCAGCCTTAGACGAAGCGGCCCTGCTCGCGCCACTGAACACCTATGCTGTGACCAAGGCAGCGGCAGATCTGGCCGTTGGTGCGCTCGCCGAGGAGGGCCTGCGCGCCATCCGTGCCCGGCCATTCAACCACACCGGCCCAGGCCAGTCCGATGACTTTGTCGTCGCTGCCTTTGCTCGGCAGGTCGCACGCATCAAAATCGGACTTCAAGAACCGCGTATAGTAGTCGGTGCGCTCAACTCGTTCCGGGATTTTCTCGACGTCCGCGATGTGTGTGCCGCTTACATCGCTGCCCTACGCTGCGGCGCGGACCTGGCCTCAGGGATGATTCTGAACATCGCCTCGGGCGTCCCCCGTCGCATAGGAGACATCCTGGCCGATCTGCTCGCCCTTAGCGGCATTGCGGTGGAGATCAGGGTCGAGGATGCGCGATTGCGCCGGGTGGAAATTCCGCGGGCGTGCGGCAATGCGGAGCGCGCCCGCGGCCTTTTGGGTTGGGCGCCAAAGGTGCCCTGGCGCGAGACTCTCGTTGAGGTCCTGGCCGATTGGGAGCACCGGGTTCGGACGGCGGAATAGGTCACCCGAGACCGGCGGCCTAGGCGCCCCGTTTAACGCGGCGGAGCATCCTGACGTGACAGTTCAGGAGAGGCGCGCTCGATCTGGGCGAGACGCTCCGCCATTCGCCTACCGGCCAGCTCGATCGACAACCGCTCGCGAACATCGGCCTGGGCCCTAGAGCCCAGTTCCGTCCGCCATGCCGGATTGTCCCTGACACTCCGCATCAGGTCGGCCGCATGATCGACCGATGGCTCCGCCCAGCGGGTGCCAGCGTGGTACTGGCCTGCATCCCGTTCAAGTCGAACCAGCCGGTAGTCGACCAGGCAGCTGTTGGCAGCATGCATGAAGGCAAGGTTGCCAGAATATCCTGTGGCAATGACCGGCTTGCCAAGCAGCATTGCCTCGGCCATCGCCAGACCATACCCCTCGCTACGGTGCAGAGACACATAGCAGTCGCACAAATAAATGAGTGCCAGCGTTTGGTCGTCCGTCATCGTGCGGTTAATTAATATGACATTGCGGCTGACAGCTGCGTCGGACAGGGCCGCGAACTGGGCCGGGTGGCGGTCGCCACCTGATGCCTTGATAACCAACAGAACCGAGCTATCAGGGCCAAATGCGCGGTCGAAAGCCTCGATCAATCCCAGCGGATTCTTGCGTTCCAGCCCGCTCGCCATGTGAAAGACGAACATGAAGATGAGCTTGTCGTCTGGCAACCCGAAGGCGCTGCGCGGACGCGCGCTGAACGTCGGCAGTAAGACGCCGGGTGGCATCGTGTAGACCGGGACACCGAGCGGCCGCAGCGCATCGGCAACGAAGTCCGTCGCCGTCCAGAGTTCATCCACCAAACCGGCCACCTGTTCCCATGCCCGGGGAACGGTTTCGAGCTCCCAATACCAGTAGCCGATACGGTAAGTACGTCGCCCACGCTCGGCTAGACCGCTGCGCGCGTATGCCACCTTGAATAGCGGCTCCGGCTCAACGTGGATGATAGTGGTATCGAACACCTCGAGCCCCCGATGAGCGCGTTCGGGTCCGGCCCGGTCCTCGGGATGCACCCACACATCGCGCAGCGAAAGCTGCCGTCCCACATTAGCAATGGAAGCGGCGACCATCTCTGCAGACCGCCGCAGGCCGGATACATAGCTGAAGTGGCCTAGCAGATTCACGCCGCTGCGTTGCAAGTCATGCGTGATAGCCTTGAAGTTGAGGTTGGCGCACCATGAGCGGGCATCGTCGGGCAGCCCTGATTCAGCTGTCGCCAGCCATAACACGAGCGCTCGGGCGTGCTCGAGGGTGGAGAAGGCCGCCGGGTGACGGTGCCGCCAGTTCTCATGATTATGGTAGGCAAGCCGGATCTGCTGCGCAGGTGGCAGTGTCAGGGGCCAGGCAGACGGATCGGCCCAAAGTGCCCTGACACCGTACCTCTGGGAGAGCCAACGCGCGAGCTCGTGCCTGCCAAATATCGTTAGGCCGTCAGGGACGGCGCGCTGCCAATCGGGCGTTAGGAGAAAGGTGTGTACAAGATCGCGCGCGGGGTCTTCCCAGCACTCAAGCGCAAACCACCAAATCTCCGGTAATGTCAGGCGGTGTTCGCGTCTACCGTGCTCAATGAGCCATTGGAGTAGTGCAGGAAGTTCATGAGGCGTTAAACCAAGGGGAAAATGATCACGCAAATCGTGCCGAAGGGAGAAAATGCGGCGAATCGTTTCGCTTGGCAAGGATTCGAACGCACTGTTAACTGCTTTCCGGAAACGAGGCGAAAGGCCGCCCGACGTCATCACCCATTGCGCAAACTCACCGCCATTCCCCTCAGACAACGCTCGAGGAAATCGAGCCCAAACTTGTGGATTGTGGCAAAGAAGGATGACGCAGTAACGCATGGCCGAAATGGGGTCATTCACCTGATCCGGTCTCGGCATGCGCCAAAGAAGATTGTTAGAGGGACGAATAAAGAGTGCCTTGATAGCCGGGTCTGTGAAAGGCCCATGGCGGGCACTCAGAAAGCGAAATGGTCGCCATACCCGAGGGAACCATCGCAGCCGCTCCTGAGTCGCCTTCGCGGCGAAGACACGGCATCTGCGGATTGTAAAACGTCCAAATTTGGAGTGCGGCACAGGAGCAGCTTGGTTAGGCAAGGTGAACATCTCCGAAGGCGGTGGAAACTGAACTTGGCTTGACCGTGTTGCAGGGATCGGTGGGGGATGCAATGATCCCAGCCCCGTTCTGGGTTCAGACGATGCGGACGGAGTTCGGATGTCCGAACTCCAGCATGCGGCTCAGCGCCGGGAGAGCTATGCGCGGAAATGGGTGATGGCGGCGTGAGCGAGGCGGCGTATCGAGGCGGGTGAGAGCCTGCCTGAACCTCCCGGAGGAGCGATACGCCACGACAAGCGATAGCCCGTTGTTCCCCTGCGTCAGGCCGAGGCGATCGAGGACCCGCTGACCGCGGTTCTGAGGCGCGGCGCGCGGCGGCTTCTGGCCCAAGCCGTCGAGGCCGAAGCCGAGGCGTTCCTGGCGGCGATGAAGGATGTGCGGCTGGCGGACGGGCGCGAGCGGGTTGTGCGGCACGGGCACGGACCGGAGCGCCTGGTGCAGACCGAGATCGGTGCGGTTCCGGTGCGGCGGGTGAAGATCCGCGACCGTGGGGCCGACGCGGGGCGCGGGGGCGAGCGCCTCCGCTTCACCTCGGCCCTGCTGCCGCGTTGGGCGCGGCGGACCCGCAGCTTGGATGCGCTGTTGCCCATCCTCTACCTGCGCGGGGTCTCGATGGGCGACTTCCAGGAGGGCTGGTCCGAAAATTCGAACGGGTGGTCCCGTAGCGGAGCGAGGCGAGGTCATGGCGGTCAAGCCGTGGTCATCTTGGGCCGGACCATGACCTCGTAGCCC
The DNA here is from genome assembly GCA_963818725.1 of uncultured Pseudomonadota bacterium. Lineage (GTDB taxonomy): Bacteria > Pseudomonadota > Alphaproteobacteria > Acetobacterales > Acetobacteraceae > DATFDN01. The sequence continues at coordinate 258,604 of CAWFTU010000005.1, forward strand.
AGCGCGTCGAGGCGGCGGACCAGGCGCTTGGCGGTGCGACACTTGTCGACGCGGTCGAGGTAGTCGGCGCCGAGGTCGGCGAAGGCGGCTGAGCGCTGCAACATGTGGTAGACCGCCACCAGGATCTTGTGCGCGACGGCCACGGCGGCCTTCTTCGCGCCCATGCGCGCCCTTAGCCGATGGAACTTGTCGCGCAGGTAGCTGCCCTGGGTCCGCGCACCACACACCGCGGCGGTGACCAGCGTGGCCTTGAGATACGGGTTGCCCTTGCGGGTGCCGCGCCGCCTCTGCTTGCCCGCGCTCTCGTGGTTGGCCGGGCAGAGCCCGGCCCAGGCGGCCAGGCGCTGGGCGGTGCCGAAGGCGGCCATGTCCACCCCGATCTCGGCGATGATGCTCGCCGCCGTCAGCGCGTCCACGCCGGGGATGGTCACCAGCAAGGCCTGCTGGGCGGCGAAGGGGCGCATGGCAGCCGCGATCGCGGCCTCGACCTCGGCGAGATCGCGTCCGATCTCCTCCAGGCGCCGGATGTGCATCCGAAGCCGCAAGCGCTGGTGCTCGGCGAGCGATCCGTCGAGGGCGCGGGCGAGCCGGTCGATCTTGCGCCGCAGCCGCCGCTTGGCGAGGTCGGCCATCTCGGCGGGCGCGGCACGACCCTCGGCCAGCGCCCGCAGCATCAGCATGCCGGAGACCCCGAACACGCTGCTCATCACCCCCGCGAGCTTGATCCCGGCGCTCTCGAGCAGCTTGAGGGTGCGGTTGCGTTCCGTTGCCAGACTGCCGACCAGCGCCTTGCGGTGGCGCACCAGCTCGCGCAACACCCTGACCTCTGGCGGCGGCACGAAGCTGGCGCGCACCAGCCCGTGCCGGACCAGCTCGGCGATCCACTCCGCGTCCTTCACGTCCGTCTTGCGCCCGGGCACGGTGCGCATGTGCGCGGCGTTGCCGACGATGAGGCTGAGGGCGCCCTCCAAGGCCGCGTGCACCGGCTGCCAGTAGACGCCGGTCGCTTCCATGCCGACGTGGGTGACGCCCCTCTCAAGCAGCCGGGCGCGCAAGGCCGCGAGGTCCTGGCGCGTGGTGCCGAAGCTGCGCACCTCCTTCGCCGGCCGGCGCCCTGCCGCGCCGAGGATGACGCAGGCCACCACCGAGCCCTGGTGCCCGTCGAGCCCGGCGGCGCGTTGGATGATCGCTTCCATGGCCACCTCCCGAGGTGGCGGGCGCGGCGCCGCGGGACGGAAAACAGAGGCTGGCCCACGTGCTGACCGGGCGAACCGGCCGCGACCTTCGGTGGTCCCTGAACACGGCGCGGACCGATCTCTTATGCGGGGTCGGGTGCCACCCACCCACTATCGGCCTCCACGCGTCCGCCAGCCTCAGTGTTAGCCAGAACCGCCCGTCATCGCAGCCCCATTTTCATCCCGAGGCGGTGCGCGGCACGCGCTGGGCATCTCTTATCGGCTTCCGGGGTGGTGAGGTCGGGACCGGGGAGCGGGGCTGAGGGCGTCTGGCGCGAGGGCGATGGCAGGCCTAGCTGACCTGCTCGCGCGAGGAGCTCCCGTCATGGCTGCACCCGGCCTGGTCAACCTTTCGGGCTTGATGGACGACACCAAATGCTTCGCCTTCGCCAACACCGCTGGCCGGAGGGCGTGCGTTGCCCCGGGTGCGGCAGCGCCGCGGTGATCCGCGACGGGTGTGACGACACGCAGCCCTGTCGGCAGCGCTACCGCTGCAAGGCATGTGCGGGACGGTTTGACGATCTCACCGGCACGGTGCTGGCCGGTCACCACCAGCCGCTGTGCGTGTGGGTGCTGTGTCTCTACTTCATGGGGCTCAATCTCTCCAACCGGCAGATCGCCCAGGAGCTGGGCTGAGCCCGCCCGACGTGCAGGCCATGGCGGAGCAGCTGCGCCACGGTCTGGTGACCAAGACCCCGGAGATGAAGCTGGCGGGCGAAGTCGAGATCGACGAGGTCTACGTGGTGGCCGGGCACAAGGGCCAACCGGCGGAAGTGGCAAAAAGGGGCGACCGGGACGACGTCGCAGGCTGGCGGGTGCGCCGGGGCGCGGCACGTTGGCGAAGGACAAGCCGCCGATCCTCGGTCTAATCGAGCGCGGTGGTCAGGTCGTGCTGCGCATGCTGGCCAACGTGCGGCAGAGCACGATCGAGCCGGCCATCACGGGCACCGTCGCCCAAGGCAGCCTCGTCCACACCGACGAATACAACGCCCACACGCGCCTGCCCGCCTGGGGCTACCGGCACAAGACCGTCTGCCACGCACCCGGCGAGTATGCGCGCGACGAGGGCGGCGACGGCTTTTGCGAGGTCCACGTCAACACCATGGAAGTGCGCCGTTGTGGCGCAGGTAAGGGAGAATGAACAATGGCGTAACAGCTACGGCGTTCATCGGGACGCTGGGTCCCGTGCGCACCCGGCTCACCTCGGCCCAGAGATGGGCTGTAACTCCGAAAGGAGCGGGGGACCATCGCCTGCCGGGAGAAGGCCCAAGGGGACGAAGCCGTCGTGATCCCGGAGGGTCAGCGCAAGACGTGAAGGGTGAGAGCTACACTGCCCGAACTCCAGCCATGGACTCTGGTGTTGAGACAGCCGCAACGATGGCTGAGGCGGCTGGCCGCGACACGGCCGATGGACACACCGGCCCAGGGGATACCCCCCGTGCCCCGACCCGGCAATCGCGGTCCGCTCCCGGTAAGGGAGAGAAATGGCGAACGGAGCACCCGACCCACGTCGCATCTCCGATCTGTGCAACTACGGGATCGCCTGTGGCTGGCCCTCTCCGGTGTCCAGCATGGCGACAGAGCCGTCGTCGTAGCCAAACGCTGGGGGTAACGCCCCGGACAGCCGCCAAGGCGGATGGGCATGGATACAAGCGTGTGGGCGACCGCCGCGAAGGTCCCGCTGCCCAGGCGAAGGGCGGCAGCATCCTGCGGGGGCAGGCGTCCAGAAGGTGGGTGTGCTGATGCTGCCCGACACCTTCGAGCGACGCATGAACTCGATCCCCGGCCTACAGAGGGGAGCAAGGGTGTGGAGAGCCGGATGAGGGGACGACTTTCACGTCCGGTTCGATGGGGGGAGGAGGGCTGTCCTTCCGAGGCGGCACCCCTCCTACCCAATGGGTTCTGGTCCCTGCTGCGCTCGTGGCTGCGCCCGCACCGGGGCGTCTCGCAGAAGAAGCTGCCGGACCACCTCGGCTTCTTCCAGTTCGTGCACAACGCGCGTCGTCGGGGCAAAGCCCTGCTCGGCACCCTCATCGCAGCCCTCGTGGTATGACCCAGACCAACACCCCGGAAGCCGATAAGAGATGCCCAGCGCGTGCCGCGCACCGCCTCGGGATGAAAATGGGGCTGCGATGACGGGCGGTTCTGGCTAACACTGAGGCTGGCGGACGCGTGGAGGCCGATAGTGGGTGGGTGGCACCCGACCCCGCATAAGAGATCGGTCCGCGCCGTGTTCAGGGACCACCGAAGGTCGCGGCCGGTTCGCCCGGTCAGCACGTGGGCCAGCCTCTGTTTTCCGTCCCGCGGCGCCGCGCCCGCCACCTCGGGAGGTGGCCATGGAAGCGATCATCCAACGCGCCGCCGGGCTCGACGGGCACCAGGGCTCGGTGGTGGCCTGCGTCATCCTCGGCGCGGCAGGGCGCCGGCCGGCGAAGGAGGTGCGCAGCTTCGGCACCACGCGCCAGGACCTCGCGGCCTTGCGCGCCCGGCTGCTTGAGAGGGGCGTCACCCACGTCGGCATGGAAGCGACCGGCGTCTACTGGCAGCCGGTGCACGCGGCCTTGGAGGGCGCCCTCAGCCTCATCGTCGGCAACGCCGCGCACATGCGCACCGTGCCCGGGCGCAAGACGGACGTGAAGGACGCGGAGTGGATCGCCGAGCTGGTCCGGCACGGGCTGGTGCGCGCCAGCTTCGTGCCGCCGCCAGAGGTCAGGGTGTTGCGCGAGCTGGTGCGCCACCGCAAGGCGCTGGTCGGCAGTCTGGCAACGGAACGCAACCGCACCCTCAAGCTGCTCGAGAGCGCCGGGATCAAGCTCGCGGGGGTGATGAGCAGCGTGTTCGGGGTCTCCGGCATGCTGATGCTGCGGGCGCTGGCCGAGGGTCGTGCCGCGCCCGCCGAGATGGCCGACCTCGCCAAGCGGCGGCTGCGGCGCAAGATCGACCGGCTCGCCCGCGCCCTCGACGGATCGCTCGCCGAGCACCAGCGCTTGCGGCTTCGGATGCACATCCGGCGCCTGGAGGAGATCGGACGCGATCTCGCCGAGGTCGAGGCCGCGATCGCGGCTGCCATGCGCCCCTTCGCCGCCCAGCAGGCCTTGCTGGTGACCATCCCCGGCGTGGACGCGCTGACGGCGGCGAGCATCATCGCCGAGATCGGGGTGGACATGGCCGCCTTCGGCACCGCCCAGCGCCTGGCCGCCTGGGCCGGGCTCTGCCCGGCCAACCACGAGAGCGCGGGCAAGCAGAGGCGGCGCGGCACCCGCAAGGGCAACCCGTATCTCAAGGCCACGCTGGTCACCGCCGCGGTGTGTGGTGCGCGGACCCAGGGCAGCTACCTGCGCGACAAGTTCCATCGGCTAAGGGCGCGCATGGGCGCGAAGAAGGCCGCCGTGGCCGTCGCGCACAAGATCCTGGTGGCGGTCTACCACATGTTGCAGCGCTCAGCCGCCTTCGCCGACCTCGGCGCCGACTACCTCGACCGCGTCGACAAGTGTCGCACCGCCAAGCGCCTGGTCCGCCGCCTCGACGCGCTGGGCTACGAGGTCATGGTCCGGCCCAAGATGACCACGGCTTGACCGCCATGACCTCGCCTCGCTCCGCTACGGGACCACCCGTTCGAATTTTCGGACCAGCCACCCATGCTTCGCATCAGCCGCTCCACCGTGCAGCGGGCGACCTCGCGGCCTTCCCGTCGCAACTGCCGCCAGACCTTGCATGCACCGTAGACCGCGAAATTCTCGGCAAACACGCGCTGAATATCGGCCTGGAGGGCAGTGTCTCGCTTGGCGCGCTCCGACTGCTGCTCGGGGTTCGCCCGCTTCGCCATATGATCGTAATAGGTCGACGGGGCGATCGGCAGGACCTTGCAGATCGGCTCGACCCCATGGGCAGCGCGGTGATCGTCAATGAACGCGATCATGGCTTGAACCGGCGGTCGAGCTCCGCCTGGGCAAAATACGCGGATGCCTTGCGCAGGATCTCATTGGCTTGACGCAACTCGCGGTTCTCGCGTTCCAGCGCCTTCAGCTTCGCCGCCACATCCGATGGCATGCCCGGCGAACGGCCGCTGTCGCGGTCCGCCCTCTGCACCCATTCGCGCAACGTATGTGGCGAACAGCCAACCTTCCCCGCAATCGAGACCATCGCTGCCCAGCGCGATGCATGCTCGCTTTCGTGCTCCAACACCATCCGTACCGCCCGGTCGCGGACCTCCGGAGAGAACTTGTTCGTCGTCGGACTTGTCATGGCTCCACCTTCTTAGGAGTTGGAGCCTGACCATCTATCAGTTTCCGGCGATCGCGCTCACGCCGCCGCTGGACGGCGTTCAGGCAGGACAAACCATGCCGGACAGAAGGACTGGTCCCGCCTCTGGCAAGGCTTGCCCTGCCCGAGGCCAAGCAGAGCGATGGAGATCCCTTCCCTCGGACCGCTGCGCGACCCCTCGATCTGAAACTGATAGATGGTGAGGAGTTGGAGCCTCCGGCAAACCCGGGGCGGTTCAGGTCGTGTCCAGTCCAAGATTGGCAACGCACGGCGCGTCGGCCTCAAGCCATCCGGGTGCTGCGCGGCGAAGCCGATCATCTCGCGCAGGAATGTCGCGCCCGAACCCTCCTACGCCACCGCCCGGGCGCAACCCTGGCATCAGGGAAGCTAAACCCCGTCCGGTTTGAGAGGTGTGGTTTCGGAGGCAGGGTCCCTATCTCCAGGGGATGATGAAACTTAGCCTTGTTCGCTCCTGTCATGCTGCGCGTTGACCATGCCCGGTGGGGCCAGACGCCGGAGGACCTGCGTCGGCTCGCAACGAGCGCTGCCCATCAACGCACTCGCGAGCGCTTCTTGGCGCTTTACGAGATCACCGAAGAGAGTTGCGCCACGCAGGTTGCCGAACGCACTGGCCGCCACCCGCAGACCGTGATGGAGTGGCTGCACCTCTACAACGAGCGTGGCCCCGAGGCGCTGACCTACCGACGCACTGGCGGCCGTCCCCCCTTTGTCCCGCCATCGCCGCCGTACTCGGCGCAGAGCTCCGTGCGGCCCAGCAGGCTGCGGCCAGCCCATCCGTAGCCGGAGCTGATCCGCCGCCGCGCTGGACGCTCAAGCGCCTGGTCGGCTGCGTGCGGGCGCGGTTCGGCCGTCTCTGCTGCCGCGAGACCATCCGCGCTGCCCTGCACCGGCTGGACCTGTCGTGGAAGAAAGCCCGCAAGCTGCTCGGTCGCGCCGATCCCGAACGGCGCGCCGCCTTTCTCGACCGGCTACGGCCGGTGCTGGACAGCGCCCAGCGCGATCGGCACGTGCTGGTCCACCTCGACGAGGCGCACATCCACCAGGACGCCGATCTCGGCTACGGCTGGGGCGAGCGCGGCAAGCGCTTCCACGTGGCCTCCTGCTCGCCCGGCCTCGCCGCCAGGGTCTCGCTCTACGGCCTCTACCTCTACAACGAAGGCCAGGTGCGGCTATGGCCCTATGCACGGGCCAACGGCGAACACACGATCGATGTGCTGCACCGGCTCCGTGCCGAGTTTCCCGATGGCATGCTCGTCGTGATCTGGGCGGTGTGCCCTGTCACCGGGCCAAGGCGGTATGGGCCGCCGCTGCCAGCCTGGGCATCACGCTCATGCCGCTGCCGGGCTACAGCCCGGACCTGATGCCGGTCGAGGCGCTGTGGCGCTGGCTGCGCGAGGACGTCACCTACCATCACTGCCACGCCACGGCCGACGACCTGACCCGGCGCGTCGCCCTGTTCGACTTCAGTTAAACAGTGCGAGAACGCTACTCATTGGTATCGCTCAGGAAATCGAGAAAATATGCGTTCTGTGGTGCCACGCCCTCGATGTCCGCCGAATTGGCTCCGCCAAGGCCTTGTAGCCAAAGGGCCTTCCAAGCCGAAGAGAGGCGTGGCACCACATTGAGGGCAATTTCCCGATTCAGCGTTTAGTTCCAGCAGGTTGCGTTCGCGCACTGTTTAACTCGGGTTCGAGGCCAAGGTCAACCAAGACTTTTGCGTCGTCGCCGATCGCCTCTGGGTCAAGGACTGCCTCGATCCCGAGGAGGAGAAACTACGATCTCAAACTAGACGCGGTTTAATTTACCTTTGGCTCTGGAGTGGTCGGTGGCGCTTCCGGGCAATCAGGAGTATAGTTGGATCAGTGGTGTTCGGGTGAATTGATGAATCTGCTGAGGTTGTCGGTCGTCTTGTTGGTTGGTTTGACTGCTGTCGCCCGCGCTGAATCTTCCTCAGAAGCCGGTCTCGCTATCAAGGCTGATTTGGCGAAGGCGCAGGCGGCGTTGGCGCAGCACAACACATCGGCTGTGATTGAAGCCTTGGATGACACCAGGAAGTATTCATCCAATGCTGATGGCGAGAGCCTACAGGCGCTAATTGACTTTGAAGATCGGTTCCGAGACACCTTGGCCGAGACTACCACCGAGCCCACTGTTTTGTCTCCGCCGATCTCATCGAAACCTGTTCCACCTCCACCCGATCAGCCGGCGCCCCCCGTACCTGCCGCTTCAACTCAGTCCCTTTCGGGGCTTTTCCCGGAATCGGTGCCCGCGCCGGCCTCACCTGTGTCACCTCCGACCCCAGAGCCTTCGGCCGACACAGCGCCTCTATCGTCGCCACCACCGACACTGGACCCAAAATCCGAACCGAAGATTGCCCTGCCCCTCGCACTACCCCGGTCACCGGCGGAAACAGGCTTGGCCCGGCCCCGAGCCCCCGTGTCTGAGCGGAACGCCTGGTCACAGCGGCATGCGCCCTCAGCCCAGCAGCCACCCCGTCTGGCCCTGGGCGCGAGATCCTGGCCGTATGAGAACCACAGGGAAATCGAGGGTACAGTGACGGCTCCGCGCCCTGGGCCGGTGCCTGAACCCCCCTCCTTCCGGACAGCGCCCCAACCTCCAGCGCTCCAGACTGATGCGCCGGGTGTGGTCCAGCGGCAGCCGGGACCGAAGGTGCGGGCAGACAATGGTTCTAACCTAAAGCTCTTGGGCTATTATGCGCAGGATGAGGACGGGAAATGGGTCTGGTTGCCGGTTGGCTCGGAGAATGGCCTGCCCGCCCCGCCTGTAAGCGTCGGAGTGATGCAGCCCCCTAGAGGACCAGATACGGGGCCGTAGTGCATATGTGGACGGCCCCTGCCTGATCCACGTCGCCTGATACAATCTGGGCCTGATCATGCGCCTGCTGACCGGCGCCGGGACGCCTCGGGAGTTCCTGGCGCGGGTTTCGGTCTGGCGCGGTGCGCTCCCGATCCCCGATGGCGTGCGGATCGTCATCCTGCTCGTCGCCACCAGGGACCAGATTGCCGTCCTTATCGTCAGCTTCCGAGCAGACCCGCTCGCCTGCAGCCCGACTTCTTCAACGCGCTCTTAATCTTACTGTGTCATTTCTCGTTGCGAGCTGGGTGTGTTTCTGGAGGCAGCACGGACATCTTGGGAGCGCGCGGATGAGCGGTATCATGTAGCAAATGCCACCGACTGATGTCAATCGGCGTCGAACTTTGGCTCTCCGCGGTTTCTGGTGCAGCAGTTGTCCGGATCAGGCCGCTTGCAGAACCCGAGCCCGCAGCAGGTCATGCTTGGCTCGCCCATACATTTGCCGCTTGATCAGCTTCAGCCTGGTGATCTGGCCTTCGGTCTGCCCGTTGCTCCACGGCATCTCAAGCGCAGCCCGAACCGCAGCTTCATCCTGCTTGAGCCCGCCGGCAAACGACCGCATCTCGCTTTCGGCCGCGTCGGCCAGCCAGCGGTCGAGTTCGTCGCTCTTCCGCTCGCGCACGATGGCCGCGAAGCTCAGGGCGAGATCACGTGCCAGCGCAAGAGGCGCCGAGGTGGCGAGCAACTGATTGAGATATTGCTGCTCCTCCGCCTGCAGCGTGGACGGGTCGGCGGTGAGCATCCGAGCCACGCGCCGTAGCGGCGGCACCGTGAAGCAGGAGTCAGCCCGGCCGGGGTGACCTGCAAGGCGCTGCCGGGTAGCCCATTCGGTGACGACGCGCAGCCCGCCCTGGAACCCGGCATCCCGCAGTTCGCGCCACAGCTGGGTTCCATTGCGGCACCCCTCGGCCCAGCGTCGCTCGAGCGTGGCGCGGTAAGGCTCCAACATGCTCCGGCGGGGGCGGAAGGGATCCGGCCCAGCGCCGCGCAGCCAACGCCGGGCCGTGTTGCCTCCGATGGCCAGCCTGCGCACGATCTCCTTGATCGGCATGCCCTCCCGCCGGAGGCGCATCACCTCGTCATAGATGTCGTGTTGCCTGCGCCACCGTTCCCAGTGTCGCCGTTCGGCACTCGTCATCGGCGGTGCCACGGTCGTGGTCGTCTCTGCGGTATCCAGCTGCGCGGCGGACCGCACCTCGCGCCTGCGGCGCCGGACAGCATCGAGCAGGGCGCTGCTGCAGTTCTCCAGCAGGTGCCAGCGGTCGCTGACCTGAACGGCGTCGGGCGCGCCCCGGCCTGCGGCGTCCGCATAGGTTCCGCCACGGTCGCGGCTGAGCACCTCGGCTCCGGGATGTGCCTTAAGCCAGGCGACGAGCGTGTCGGCGCGGCGGTCCGGCAGGAGGTCGACCACACGGTGGCGCTCGAGGTCAACGAGAATGGTGCCGTAGCGCCTGCCACGGCGCCACGCCCAGTCGTCTACCCCGAGTACCCGCGGAGCCTGGGCGGGGGTCTCCGGCGCTCCGCGGCGGAGCATGCCGAGCAGGGTGGTGGCGCCAACCGGCATCGTCAGGCGGCGCGCCAGGCGAGATCCGGCTTCGCCACCAAGCGCGAGACCGATATGGCGTTGGATCTCGGCCAGCCGTGCGGTCCGACGCGCTCGCGGTGCGGTCACTTCGGGAAGGCGCTCGGCAAAGATCCGGCGCTTGCATCCGCTGGTCGTGCAGCGGAACCGCCGCGCCTGGACGCGCAGGGCGACGATCTGTCCCTGCCAAGGCAGGTCGGCCAGGGTCCGCTGGTAATGGCTATGCACGCGCGCGGACGCCGCGCCACAGCGCGGGCAGACGGAGGTCAGCGACTTCGGGCGGGAGAGAATGACGACGCGGTCAAGCCCGGGAAGGACCTGCTCGACGAACAGGCCCTCCGGGATCATGGGCAGGAGATGGGAGAGCAACTCGGCACGGAATGAAGAAGGAAGCTGTCCTCCTCCATATGGGGTCACGCCACCTCAAGCGACCACCTGCACCAGAAACCGCGGAGAGCCGAACTTTGACCCCGGATCGGCGTCCAATCGTGACCCCGTGTTGTTTGCTTGTGCCGATAGTCCATAGGGGAGACCCTCGCGTTGCGGAGTGCCCATGCAGAGGCTGGCGCAGCGGCGCGCGGGGGGTCCCCCGTGGACCCACCGGTGCAAGCCCTGGCGGTTGCTTGTGAAGCTCAGGCGCGGTTCTTGAAGCGCCAGCTGTCGTTGCCGGTCTCGACGACGTCGCAGTGATGGGTTGGGCGATCCAGCGGCGCGGTGGTCATCTTGGCGTCGCCCGCGAACACGCTCGGCCATTCACCAAAGGCGAGGTTCGTGGTGACGATCACCGAGGTGCGTTCGTAAAGGCGACTGACGGTGTGGAACAACAGTTGCCCGCCGACTTGGGCGAACGGCAGGTAGCCGAGCTCGTCGAGGACCACGAAGTCGAGACGGGTCAGGAAGTCGGCGAGGCGTCCCTGACGTCCAGCGCGGCCCTCAGCCTCGAGGCGGTTGACCAGGTCGACGGTGTTGAAGAAGCGTAAGCGGCGCTCTGCGGCCCTTCTTCCCGGGTGAGGGTGAGTATGGTGGGTGTGCCTGAGGCTGGCAGCTTCGGGCAGACATCATGTTTGACGGCAACCACGAGACGAGGGGGAAGCATCGCCGGGCGGAGGTCCGGACGAGGCCTGAGCGACGGCGCTGGTCGGCTGCGGACAAGGCGCGGGTCGTGGCCGAGGCGACGGCGCCGGGCGCGGTGGTCTCGGCCGTGGCGCGGCGCTGGCAGGTGCACCCGCAGCAGGTGTTCGCGTGGCGGCGTGAGGCGGGCTGTGCCGAGCGGGTGCCGCAGTCGGAGGTGGCCCTGGAGGACGCGTCGGTGCCGGAGTTCGTGCCGATCCTGGCCGTGACCGAGGCGGCAGGGTCGGCAGACCCCGTGGCAGCGATGGCGTCTGCCCCTGCGCTCGAGATCGCGCTGGCCGGCGCCGTCGTGCGCCTCAGGGCCGGCACGGACATGACGCTGCTCGCGGCGGTGCTGCGTGCGATCCGCGCCTCGGCGACGGCGGCGTGATCACCATCCCGGCCGGCGCGCGCGTGCTGCTGGCGACCCGGCCCGTGGACTTCCGCAAGGGGGCGCACGGGCTGGCGGCGTTGGCATCCGCGGTGCTGGGCGAGGACCCGTTCTCGGGTGTGGTCGTGGTGTTCCGCTGCAAGCGGGCCGACAGGGTGAAAATCTTGGTCTGGGATGCGAGTGGCCTGGTCCTGGTCTGGAAGCAGCTGCAGCAGGGTGGGTTTCGCTGGCCGGCGATCGCGGACGGCGTCGTGCGGCTGTCGGCGGTGGAGTTCGCCGCCCTGTTCGACGGGCTCGACTGGACGCGGGTGCAGGCGGTGCGCAGGATTCCCACCCCGACCGTGCCGGCGTAGGATTCGTGCTGTGACGCGCGCCGCTCCCGAGCCGATGCCTGCTCTGCCCGAGGATGTCGGCGCGCTGCAGGCGTTGCTGCGCGCGGCCTGGACGGAGCGGGACAGCGTGGCCGCCGAGCGCGACGCGCTCGCCGAGCAGAACGACCGCCTGCGCCACCTGCTGCTCCGCCTCAAGCGCCTGCAGTTCGGCGCCCGCTCCGAGCGCCTGCCCGACGCGCAGCTGCAGCTCGGCCTGGAGGATCTCGAGACCGCGATCGCCACGGGCGAGGCCGAGGGAGAGAAGCGCGACCCGGGCCTGCGCGCGCGGCGCGCGGCCAAGCGCCGGGCCAGCCGCGGCGCGCTGCCTGCGCACCTGCCCAGGGTCGAGGTGACGCTGGCCCCCGAGGACAGCGCCTGCCCGTGCTGCCGCGGCGTGATGGCGGTCATCGGCCACGACACCGCGGAGCGGCTCGACGTGATCCCGGCGCAGTTCCGCGTCATCGTGACCAAGCGCCCCAAGCTGGCGTGCCGGACTTGCGCAGGTACAGTGGTGCAGGCGCCTGCTCCGCCGCGACTGATCGAGGGCGGGCTGCCCACCGAGGCGCTGGTCGCGCACGTGCTGGTGGCGCGCTACGCCGACCACCTGCCGCTGTATCGCCAGGCGCAGATCATGGCCCGGCAAGGGGTGGAGTTGGGGCGCTCCACCTTGGCCTCCTGGGTGGGTTATGCCGCCGCCGAGATCGCGCCCGTGGTCAGCAGGCTGCGCGCGATCGTGCTCGGCTCGGCGCGGGTGTTCGCCGACGAGACCACCTTGCCGGTGCTCGACCCCGGGCGGGGCCGCACCAAGACCGGCTACTTGTGGGCGCTCGCACGCGACGACCGGCCCTGGTCTGGGACGGACCCGCCGGCGGTGGTTTACAGCTACGCGCCGGGCCGAGGGCAGCAGCACGCCGACACGCTGCTCGGCGGCTTCCGTGGCATTCTGCAGTGCGACGGCTACACGACCTATAAGAAGCTGGCCGAGCCCGCGCGCGACAAACAGGGCAGCGGCGCCGTGACGCTGGTCTTCTGCTGGGCGCATGTGCGTCGTGGCTTTTACGACCTGGCCAAGACCGGCACGGCCCCGATCGCCACAGCGGCGCTTGAGCGAATCGCAGCGCTCTATCGGATCGAGGCCGAGGTCCGCGGCCAGGCGCCGGCGCAACGGCTGGCGGCGCGCCGGGAGCGGAGCCGGCCGCTGGTGCTGGAGCTGCGCGCCTGGTTCGAGCAGCAGCTGGCCAAGCTGCCGGGCCGCGGCCCGACCGCGGGCGCGATCCGCTACGCGCTGAACCACTGGGACGGGCTCGTGCGCTTTCTCGACGACGGCCGGATCGAGCCGGACACGAACACGGTCGAGCGCGCGATCCGACCGGTGAAACTGAGTCGAAAGAACGCGCTCTTCGCCGGAAGCGATGAAGGCGGGTCAAACTGGGCCCACGTCGCCTCGCTCGTGGAGACCTGCAAGCTGAACGGCGTCGACCCGCAGGCCTACCTCTGCGAGTTGCTGACCCGGCTCGTCGGTGGCTGGCCGCAGGCGCGCATCGACGAGCTCATGCCCTGGCACTGGGCCGCCCAGGGGAGCGGCTGAGCGTCGGGCTGCGCGGGGCAGGGGTCATGGAGGATAGCCGCATGTCGCGCACGAGCACCCACATCTTCCGCGTCCGGCTTCGCCCCAGGGTCTACCGCGAGATCGAGATCCCGAGCGAGAAGTCGCTCTACGACCTGGCCGCCGCCATCGTGCAGGCCTTCGACTTCGACCTGGATCACGCCTTCGGCTTCTTCAGCAAGCTGGACCACCACGTCTTCGACTCGCCCGTGCGCTACGAACTCTTCGCCGACCTGGAGGCCGGCAGCAAGTCCGGCAGCGTCAAGCGGACCAAAGTGGCGCAGGCGTTCCCCGCCGTGGGCGCCAAGATGCAGTTCCTCTTCGACTACGGCGACGACTGGCGCTTCCAAGTCGAGGTGATCGGGCTGGGGGAGAAGGCTCCGAAGACGCGCTACCCGAAGCTGCTCAAGGCTGCAGGCAAAGCCCCCCCACAATACCCGCCCGAGGACGAAGACGAGGAGTGACGGCCGGCCCCAAGGGCCCCGACGCATCGCTTACGAAGAAGCGCCCGCGCGATCCGGCACGGATGCAGCTTCGCGCGATCGCGATGGCCAAGTGCGTTTTGCCGGAACCGGTTCCGCCGACCAGGGCCGCGTTACGCTGTTGCGCGACGAAGTTGCCGCCGGCGAGATCGCGCACCAGGCTCTCGTCGATCGGCGTTCCCTTGAAGGCGAAGTCGTCGAGATCCTTGGCGAGCGGCAGCTTGGCGATGGTCATCTGGCACCTGATCGAGCGTGCCTGCTTCTCGGATATCTCGGCCTTGAGCAGGTCGCCGACGAAGCGCTGCGGTTCGTGCTTGCGCTTGATCGCCGCGGCCAGGGCCTCGTCACAGGCGCCCCTCATGCCGAAGAGCTTCAGCGTGCCCATCATGTCGAGGACTTCGGTCCGCTCCATGCTCATCGGCTCCTGAGCTGATCGTATCGGGCGCAATCGGCGGCGGGCACATGCCGAAGGGTCAGCGCATCCGGCGTGGCGATGACGGCGGTCGGTCCGGGATCGCGCTGCCGGGTGAGGATGTTGATGATCACGTCGGAGGAATGGACGCCTTCGGCCATCGCCTGCGCGCGGGCCGCTTCGACCGCCGGCAGCCCGTCGGTCAGCACGGCTGCCAGAATGGCGACCATCTGCCGGTCACCATCGTCAGATCCGGTAAGGCGACGCCGCACCCGCTCCATCGCCGCGGGCAGGATCCAGTCCCTGAACGGCGCGCCATTGCGCAGGGCGCCAGGCTTGCGGGCCAGCACCGGCACGTAATGCCAAGGATCGTAGATTGTCTCGCCCCGTCCATAGCGGCGGCGATGTTCCCCTACGGCGCGTCCGTCCTGACGGATGACGATCCGGTCGGCATAGGCGTGGATCTCGACAGGTCGGCCGACCGCCCCGGCGCTGACCGAGCACTTGTTTTTGTCGAAGCGGACCAGGCAGGTCTTCGACACCGAGGCCGCCAGCGCGTGGAAGCCGTCGAGGCGACCGCAGTGGGGAACCAGCTTTGGCCGCTCGTCCTCGAACACCTCCCACACTGTCTGCTCGGGGCGCTCCGGATGGGCATGCGCCTTGGCGTAGGCGATGCACTTGTCCAACAGCCAACCATTCAGTTCGTCGTGGCTGTTCACCCGCAGCCGTGGCGTGAGGAAGCGCTCGCGCACCAAGCCGGCCTGGCTCTCCACCTGGCCCTTCTCCCAGCCCGCGGCCGGTGTGCAGGCAACCGGGTCCACCAGGTGATGGGCGCACATCTGCAGAAAGCGGCGATTGTATTGCCGGTCCTTGCCGACAAACACCGCCTCCACCGCTGTCTTCATGTTGTCGTAGACGCCGCGTGTGCAGGCGCCCTTGAAGAAGGCAAACGCCCGCTCGTGGGCGTCGAACACCATCTCCTGCGTCTCGCGCGGGCAGGCGCGAACGAACATCATGCGGCTGTGGCACAGGCGAATGTGCGCGACCGTCACCGTCACCGTGACGCCGCTCATCAGGACGACTTCGTGGCTCCAGTCGAACTGGTAGGCCTCACCCGGCGCGAACGACAGCGGCACATACGCCTCGGCCGTCTGTCCGGCGTGCTGCCCGCTCCAAAGCCGGGCATAGCGGCGAATTGCGGCGTAGCCGCCGTCGTGGCCCAACCCTCGCCACTCCTCGAAGAGGCGAACGAGCGTCAGCCGTTCGCGCGTCCCGCTCTCGGCGTTCTTCGTCAGCAGCTTGTCCAGCTCCGCCTTCCAATGCCCGATCTTGGGACGCGGCTGAACCTCCCGCTCATACGAGAACGACGTCTCGCCCGACCGCAGCACCTTGCGAACCGTGTTGCGCGACACCTTCAGGTCACGCGCGATCTCCTTGATCGACTTGCCCCTGACGAAGTGCTCGCGTCTGATCCGGCCGACCGTCTCCACAATCAGCATCCCCCACCGCCCACCTCGAACTGAAGCAGGCAGCCCAGCAGCCACACATTCAGGGGTCAAAATTGCACGCCGATCCCCCGGCTCAGGGGGTCAAAATTGCACGCCGAAACACACTTGGCCAGCGGCTCGGCCGCGTGCGGCTGCTGCTGGATGCCTGGTTCATGCGCGCCTGGTTGATCCGCCGCGCCCTGGCCGCCGGCCACACCGTGATCGGCTGCGTGCGCCGCGACCTCGCCCTCTTTGATGTGCCGAAGTCGCCGCGCAAACGCCAACGGGGACGGCCGCGCAAGTATGGCGCGCGGCTGAGCTCGGCCCGCGTCGCGGCGTTGCCGGAGCAGCGCAGCGCGCAGATCCTCTACGGCAAGCTGGCGGTCGTGCGCTATCGCACCTGCCTGGTCGCCGCACGGTTCCTGCACGGGCGGGTGGTGCGGGCAGTGTGGGTGGAACTGGAGCGCCCTGACCGGCCCGACAAACCGCGCGTGCAGCGGCTGCTGGTCTGCACCGACCCGGCATTGTCCGCGCTGGCAGTGATCAGCGGATACGCGAAACGGTGGGCGGAGCAGCCCAAGGTTCCACGCGCGAGAGCGCGTGGAATGGCTGCGGAGGGGGTGGAATCACTGTTCAGGAACCTCAAGCACGGCTTTGGCCTGAAGGATGCGTGGCGGCAGTCCCGCCAGGTGCTGATGCGCTGGGTGGCCGTGCTGGCAGCCGGTTACGCGATCAACCAGATGCTGGCCTTCACCGACCCGGCGCGCCTAGCCAGCCTGGCCGAGCCCGCCCCTTGGCGCGCTCCTGGCACCCGCACCGCCGGACTGGTCCAGGCAGGCATCGCCCGGATTTTGCGCGAGGTCGGGCTGCCGGCCTTCACCGCGGCGATCTGGGGAAAAATCAGCGCCACTGCGCCACGCACAAGCGCACCGTCAGCGCCACCCGCCGCCAAAGCCGCGTAAGTCACCCAAGTCCGCCACCATCGTTCCGGTTACGTGGCTCCGGCCTGCGCCACGAACAAGAAACGTCGCCTGGAAACTACAGTTGTTGACGCCTCCGAATAGGAAACTCCTATATGGGACCGTCACCGCTCAGTGACCAGCGAACTACGGCTCTCAAATTGGACGCGGTTTAGCATTTCGCCAGATTCCGACCTAGGCCCAATACTGTTCAGATAGACGGGCAGGCGGCGTATGCTGCTGGCTGGGATTGTCGGGGGCGGCAGCGATGGCCGGTGCTCCTGCCGGCCTGCCGGCCGGCGTTCGTCTCAGCGACCACATCAGCCTCGGCGTGATCGCCGCGGCGTTCCCGCCCGAACGGGTGCGGCAGATCCTGGCCGAGACCGGCACGGCGAGCGAGCGCGAGCGCGACTTGCCGGCGCAGGTCATGGTCTACTACGCGATCGCCCTGGCGCTCTACATGGGCTCCAGCACGCGGGAGGTGTTGCGCTGCCTGCTGGAGGGTCTGCGCTGGCTCTGGGGCACCGAGGCGGTCAGGGTGGCGGGGCGGAGCGGCATCTCTCGCAGGCCCGCACGCGCCTGGGCGAGGCGCCGCTGCACAGGCTCTATGAGCAGAGGGTGCGGCCGATCGCGACGCCCGCCACCAAGGGGGCGTGGTATCGGGACTGGCGCCTGGTCAGCCTGGACGGGTCCTGCCTGGATGTGGCCGATACCGAGGCGAACTGCCTGGCCTTCGGCTGTCCGGGCGCGAGCCGCGGCGAGAGCGCCTTCCCGCAACTGCGCTTCGTGGCCTTGGTGGAGAACGGCACGCACGTGCTGTTCGGCGCCCGCCTCGGCCGGTTCGCCGATGGCGAGACGACGCTGGCCCACGCCGTGCTGGCGGCGCTGCGGCCCGGCATGTTGTGCCTGGCCGACCGACAATTTTTTGGACACGCGCTCTGGCAGGCCGCGGCGGCCACCGGCGCCGACCTGCTCTGGCGGGTGAAGCACAATCTGCGGCTGCCGCGCACAAGCGTGCTGGCCGACGGGTCCTACCTGACGACGATCTATTCCAGCGACAAGAACCGGCGACACGGCAGCAACGGCATCCGGGTGCGCGTGGTCGAGTATCGACTGGAGGGCGTCGCCGAGGCTGAGCCGCTGTATCGGCTGGTGACCACGATCCTGGATCCGGCGCAGGCGCCCGCTGCAGCCCTGGCCGCCCTCTACCATGAGCGCTGGGAAATCGAAGGCGCCTTGGACGAGTTGAAGACGCACCTGCGCGGCGCGGGGGTCGTGCTGCGCAGCAAAACCCCGGCGTTGGCGCGCCAAGAGTTCTGGGGCTTGCTGCTGGCCCACTTCGCGGTGCGCGGGCTGATGCACGAAGCGGCGCTGCAGGCCGCGGAAGACCCGGACCGGCTCTCCTTCTCGCATGCCGTGCGCGTGGTCCGGCGCAAGCTGCCGCTGTTCGCCGCGCTTCCCCCCTCGGGCCAGGCGGGCTCTGCATAAGGCGGTGCTGAACGAGATCCTGGAGGAGCGCGTGGCAAGCAGCCGAGGCAGGCAGGTGCCGCGTGGGGTCAAGCGCAAGATGAGCAACTACCCGCTGCGACCACGCAGCCCACAGCCGGTCACTCGGATCGAGTTCGTCAAGGCCATTCGCATCATAAAGTGAACAGTATTGGGGCTTAACGGGCGTCGTCAACTTGATCGGCTGTGGGCGCGATGAGGCCCGCGATCCGGATCGGGCGCACTGAGCCTCACCCCACGCGGGCAACGCCGGTCACGTCGGTCCAGGTCTGGAAGGCTCGGCTCCGGGCGGCTCGATACTGGGTGGCGGGGAGGCAGTGGCGGCGGAGGTGGAAGAGATTGTTGACCTGGTCGTGGGCGGAGAGGAAGCGCTGGGCGTGCCGGGCCGACTTGAACCGCTGTCATGTCCGTTTTCAAGGGCTGCGGGCGCGAAACACCACCGGGCCTTTTGTCTCGGTTGCTGGCTTTGATGCAGGCATGCGCGGTGGAGGGCGGGAACTGAACGACGGTTGATCATGCTGTGATACGCGGGTTGGTTACCGCAAGACCATGGTGCGTCGCGGGCCTGCCTCTGTCTTCATGCGGAAGTCGCATTCCGAGCGGTTCATCGAGGATTGCCCTGACCGGTCCCGCCCTCCGCCGTGCATGCCGGATGGTGATTCGACTGTTTGGTCAGCAGGTGGAATGATGCGCGATCATCCCGCCAGGCTTTCTTCGGCCGATGCGGCACTGGCCTGTCCAGAAGCTCCCGCGTGGCGCGCCGTGCCTTTCAGCGGCTGGCGACGCGGCTTGCGGGAGCGGTGTGACCCCAGGGCTGTTCAACGCTTTCGAATGATGGTGAGTGAGAGCACGTTTTTGATGCCTGCGAGACCGGCGCGGTAGCGATCCTGGCTGAGCGTGTCCGTCTGGTTGGCCTTGAGGATGTTGAAGGCGAAGCTGCGCAGGCGAGCAAACACGCCTGGGTTGGTGCGGATGCGCGAGCGGTCTTCGCCCAAGGTGACGTCGCGGCTGTAATGCGAGGTGGTCTCGATCCTCCAGTGCGCGCGGATTGCCTCGGCGGCGCGGGTGGCGGTGACCGGCGTGTTTGAAACGTAGAAGGCCATCTCGGCGGAGTGGCGCAGCAGCCCGGTCTTGGCGTTGCGGGTGTGGACAGTGCGCTCGACACGGATGATGGCGGCCACGTGCGGATGCCAGTCGGTGTCGGCCAGCGTGTCGGCGGGATCGAAGACGGTGACGGTGCGACGTTCGTCGCGGTTGCGGCCCTTGTTATGGCTGTGGACAGACCCGAGTGGTGTTGTGGTGGCCGAAGCCGCCCGGATTTTCTGGTGCAGGGTCGGCTGGTTGTCCTTGACGCCGACGATCAGGGCGACGTTGGCTCCTGCTGCAACCTCGAAATGTTTTTTTGGCAATGCAGCGCGTCGAGTGTGACGATGGTGCCGCGAGCGATGCCGAGTTCGGCCAGCAGCATCTGTGCCGCCGGGATTTCGTTGGATTTCTCGGCGATGTCGATGTGGGCGGAGCTGGCAAAGGTTCCGACTGCGTAGCAGGTGGAAAGCCAGCGGAGGGGAGCACCAAGGCGGTGTCGGTGGCAAATGCGCTCAGCACCTGGGCAGAGGCACGATCGCGGAACTTATCAAAGCTGCCGCGCAGCGTCTTGCCATCCAGGGCAATGCTGCCCTGCCCAGGCGTGGCGCGCGCCGCCTGCAGCAGGGCGGCATGGTGGCGGAAGACCCCCTCCACCGTGGCCGGGTCGAGCCCTTGGAGAATGTAGCGGACGGCGGTGTGCGCGGGTGCGCGGCGCCAGTTCAGGCCGAAGGCCGCGTTCAGCCTGCGGCGATGGACGCCGATGAAGGTGACAATGCCACGATACGAGTTGCAGCCGGTCACGATGGCGAGGATGGCGAACAGCAGCACGTGGGGCAGCCCGTAGAGCTTCCCCTGCGCCCGGCGCGGATCAGGGACGTCCGCCAGCACGTCCAGCAACGGCGAAAACGCAGCCACGGCACCCTCCGACCCCGTTGCCGCCCCAAGGGTCAGACATTTGCCGGCTCGGGAATCCCCCTTGGATCAGCCGCCTCACTTCACCCCGCATGTGTGGCAGGGCGGCCTCAGTAAAGGCAATGCGGCAGCGTTGAACAGCCCTGGGTGTGACCCGGTTGGACAAACGTCTTCGGACACAGTCGTTACTGCTGAGCTCGTTGCAGGAGGATCCGGCACGATGCAGGCAATGGCCCAGACGAATCCGGCCAACTCACGCGCAATCGCGGTGACCGCGACCTGCTCCGGCTTGCCCTTCGCCATCATGTGACGGTAGCGCTGGCACAACCGGGTCTGCGCCTTCCAGGCAATCACGCGCACCGCTTCCGGCACGGCGTCCACGGCTGTCAGCTTGTGACGGGCGATGCGGGCTGGGAAGCGGTAGCTGTGGGCGGCCTCGGCCAGCAGGGTGCGGGCGTGAACGTCGCCGGCCTTGGTGACGGCGCCAAGGCGGCGCTTCGGGCCGGACGAGTGTTCGGACGGCACCAAGCCGATATAGGCCTTGAAGTCGGGCGCTGACGCAAAGCGCGACGGGTCGCCAATCGCCGCGGCCAGGCCAGCACCGGCGATCGTGTCCAGGCCACGCAACGCACACAGGTTTCGCACCAGGCGGAACAGCGACCAGGTCGGGATCTGCGCGCGCAGATATCCGTCAACACGATCCCGCCGCTGCTCCGCCAAGCGCACCGCCTCGATACTTTCTTCCAGCACGATCTGCTGCGCCAGTTGAGCAAAGCGCTGGTTAGCCAGCCACCCCCGATGCGCCTTCGCCCAAGCCGTCCGGCCGGCAGGGTAGATCCGCTCGTGGCGCAGCAGAAACGCACTCAACTGCTGGCGCGCGGCTCGCACCGCCCGCACGGCCGCCAAACGGGCGCGGATCAGACCGCGCATCGCTTCGTGGGCCGCATCCGGCACCCAAACCGCAGTCAACAACCCACCCCGGTGCAATACCGCCAGACTAGCGGCATCACGCTTGTCGTTCTTCTGCCGCTCGCCACTTTTACGCGGGATCATCGAGGGCGCGACCACCATGCTGTCTTCGCCTAGCTTGGTGAGGGTGCGGTGAACACCGTAGCCGCAGGGACCCGCTTCGTAACAGAACTTCAAGGATCCGCCGGCCTGCCGCAGACGCTTGACGAGCTTCTCCAGCGCCGCGGCGGTGTTGGGGAACGTGCCATATGGCATGGCCTTCCCGACGTCTCCTGCGGCGGTGACCGCGACGACGATCGTATCCTTGTGCACGTCCATACCAACAAATCGTGTGGGCTGCTCCATGACCCGTCTCCTGTGCCTGAGGCTCCACGCCAGACCTTCCGGCGCGACCCTCGATCAATGACACATGACGAGACGGGTCACCCCTTCAGGGCAGGAACGGACATGAGGTCTTCATCTGCCGCTCTCGTCGTCGGGTTGGCTGATGGGAGTTCTCGGCCCGGTTGTCGAGGCCCTTGTGCTGCCGGTGCTCGACGCCGGGCATGATCTCCTTCTTCGCGGCCCCGTAGCTGGCGAGCTTGTCGCGAGTGTGGTTGCAATCCAAGCGGGGTCGTTGGGACGACGTGGCGGATGACCAACCTGCTCTCCTCGACAACGACCTGATCGATGACCGGGCGGAGGACGCTCTGCTTGGTCTCGAAGTGCGGGTCGATGAGCGCGTCGCGAATGCCGGCACAGAACGCCTCCAGCCCCTGCAACAGCCGGAGTTCCTGCTCACGTTCCGAGCGCTGCCGATGGACCTCGTCGAGCCGGGCTCGAAGGTGGCGGCCATGGTCCTCGATCCGTCGCCGGCGCTCCTGCAGCTCCGTGAGCGTGATCGCTGCTGCCTGGTAGGCGTCGATCAAGCGTTCTGTCTCGCGATCCGATGCCCTGAGCTGCCGCTCAATGCGCGCCCCCTCGCGCTCACCGGCACCATCGACAGCGGGATCGCCGCGGCTCTCCTCGAAGCGCGCCCGCAGCAAGTCTGGCTCGGACAGCAGCTTGGCGGTCCACTGCCAAACCTGGGCCTCGACGTGCGCTGCCGTGACGCTGTGACCGTCGCAAGCACCACGGGCGTGACGCGGGTAGCGGGCCGATCAGATGTAGCGACGCTGACCAAGACCGTCGGTGGCACCAATCATCCGGCGGCCACACCGGCTGCAGACCAGCAGCGCACTCAGCAGGTATTCGTGCCGAGTGTTGTTCCGTCTCGCGCGTCGCCGGTTGTGCGCCAACTGCTCCTGAGCCAGGCGCCAGGTGTCCACATCGATGATCGCCGGCACCGGGACGGGGATCCACTCCTGCGCCGGGCGCAGCGCGTGACTGGTGCGGCTACCCAACCCTGGGCTCATCAGGCCCGCCGCCACGCGGGGATGGGTCCTGTCCACCGGGCAGTGCCGGTTATACCAGGCTTCGCCTTTGTAGGTCGTGCTGGATAGGATGCGGATGATCGTGCTCTGCGACCAGCCACGCCCACCCCCCTTGCGCGTCGGGACGCCGCGCTCGATCAGCCGCTTCTGGATCGCGTAGGAGCTCAGCTGCTCCTCGACCAGCCAGCGATACAGCTGGCGCACCACCGCCGCCTCGCGTTCCTCGACGGCAAGCCGCTGCGGTCCCGTTTCGGTCTCACGGAACAGGCGATAGCCGTAGGTTGGCGTGCCGCCCCAGTTGACCCGCCCTTGGCGAGCCCAGAACAAACGCCCCCTCCGTGTCCGCTCCGTGATGAGGGCGCGTTCATACTCGGCGAACACGCCCTGCATCTGCAGCAGCATCTGCTGCTCCGGGCTGTCGCCGAACGCGTGGTTGAGGAACACCGCCTCGCAGCCGGCGCGCCTGAACTCGTCGATTACCAGCACCTGGTAGGCATAGTTGCGCGCCAGGCGATCGGGGGAGCAGACCAGCACGGCGGCACAGGTGCCTTCCGCGATGAGGTCACGCAACCGGTCGAGGCCGGGGCGAGCCAGCGTCGCGCCGCTGCGGCCGTCGTCGATGCAGATCAGATCGGGCAGCAAGTGCCAGCCGCGCGCCTCGGCAGCGCGGCGCAGGGCATCGACCTGGCTGTCGATGGTTTGCTCCTTCTCTTGCTTGTCCGATGAGACGCGGGCGTAGGCCGCCACCAGCTTCAAAGCACCCGGCGGCGGTCCCGCGATAGGTCTGGTTTCAGGGTAGCGGCCACTGTTTGCGGCCTGGAACGGCACGTTTGCAGCAGATCGAGGGCTTGCCAGACCCGGCGCTTGGCGTCTCGACATGGTATGCGCTCGCCTACAACGGCGACCAACGGGTCAGCACTGCCGCCTGTCGCCGAACCGGTGTCCTTGGCTTCGGATCGCATGCGCCGCCTCCCTTCGCGCGCAGGCGCGCGAAGGGAACAACCAACCAGCCGCCCGTCATCCTGTCCGCGAAAGAAGCGAGCGAACCTTGCTGCTGGCAGCTACGCCCGCGGCTGAATGCGCCGCCACTGGATCGGCTGTCTCACCTCGAAGGTGAAACGGCGTTGGATTGCAACCCTATCAGGTCGGTGACCATGACACGCGGCGGGCGCGCCTGCCTCGTCAGCAGCTTGCGCAAGAGACGCTTGGCGGCCCGCTTGTCGCGCCGGCGCTACACCAGGATGTCGAGCACCATCCCGTCCTGGTCCACCGCGCGCCAGAGCCAATGCTTCACGCCCGAGATCTTCACCACGACCTCATCGAGGTGCCATTTGTCGCCAGCACGGGGCAGTCTGCGGCGGATCTGGTTGGCGAACGCCTGGCCGAACTTGAGACCCCACTGCCGCACGGTCTCGTGGCTGACCTCGACGCCGCGGGCGGCGAGGATCTCGTCGACATGGCGCAAGCTGAGTGGGAACCGGAAATAGAGCCAGACGGCATGGCTGATGACCTCGGCGGGGAACCGGTGGCCGGCGTAGCTGGGGCAGGCAGGCGCTGTCATCCGGCCCGGCTACCGGGCCCGGTCTGCCCCGGCAAGCCGCTAACCTGACGGTGCCCGAGGGTCGCCACGACCGCGCGCAGCAGGGTGCGGGCGAGCGCCAGGCCGGACCAGGCGTTGCGGTTGAGCACGCGGTGGAACGCGGCGAAGCCGGCGTACTCGGCCAGACCGAGCGCACGAAGGCAGTTCGCGACCGTGCGCGGCCCGACCGCCAGCAGCGCGCCCACGGCGAGCGCTGCCGCCGTCGGGCGGGTCCGTCGCGAGAAGGCGGCCAGGTACGGCGCGAGCCAGTCGAGGAGGCCGGGCGGCAGGTGGAGGTCGGGGCGGGCCATGGCGGGCCTGCTGGGCTATGCTGAAGCCTCAGGTCTCAACAGGTCACGGCCGGAGGGGATCGCGGTGGCGGCGGCGAGCAACCCCGTGCTGGAGCGGGTCGAGGCCCACCCCTGGCCGCGCGGTGGCGTGCGGGCGCGCCGGGTCCGCGGCGGCTACACCCTGACCTCAGCGCGCACCGGGGCGCCCGTCGCCCGGCTCAAGCCGATGCCGTCCGCCGCCGGGCGCTTCGAGGTGCTGTGGTGGCGTCGCGGCGCCTGGGGGCCGGCCGGGCCGTTCGGCGCCGTCCTCGCCCTCCACGACGCGCTCGCCTTCATCGCCGCCGAGCCGGCGTTCTGGATCCGCGCCTGACCCGAATCCCAGACCTCGCGGCCCGGTGAAATGAGCAAAGTCGAGATCCGTCCTATGGCGGGACCCCGACCTGATCATCGACTACGCGACGGCGCCGCGCCGCGGCGAGCCGATCTCGACGGCGACCACGGAGAGCACGGTGCAGTGGCTGCTACACCGCCGGATGGGCGCCAACCAGCAGATGCGATGGTCGCCGCGGGGCGCACATCGCATGCTGAAGGTCCGCACCGCCGTTGCGAACGGCACGCTCGCCGAGGACCATGCCGCCGCGGAGCCGTGGGCCCGCCGGCCGTTCCGCCCAGCAGCGTAAGACCCCCCATGTTCTGGACGGTCTCATATCACACAACCGAACAATTAATCGGCGTGGCTAGCCATCTCCCCTGGCACATGCTCTAGGCGGCGATCGTGCCCAAGCGCGAAGACCAGAATGGTTGATACCAAGGCACCGCAGGACAGGGCCAGCAAGCCCAGGCTGAAGCTGCCCGTGGAATTGCGGATGACCCCCATCACGTACGGGCCGAAGAACCCGCCCAGATTGCCAAGCGAATTGATAAGAGCGATTGCTCCTGCCGCGGCAGTACCGGACAACATTGCCGTAGGCAGCGGCCAGAAATTGTTGCCGATCGAATATTGGCCCATAGATGCGAAAACAATCAGCCCCATAAGCACCCATGGGTCTCCGGTTAGCGCACACGAGGCAAGGCCCCCGAAAGACACCAGGCAGGCGGTCCCAAGCGTCAGCACGCGATTGCCGCTTCGATCAGAATAGCGAGCGGAAAGCAGCATCGTGACCAGACCGAAAGCCGACGGGATGGCAGTCACCCAGCCGATCAGATGTAGCCCAACACCGAGACGAGTGATGATCTCCGGCAGAAAAAGGCCCAGTCCGTACCCTGTGAAGTTCTGTCCAAAGAAGATCAGCGTAAACAACCACATTCGGGGGCTACGCAGCGCCTCGCCCAGCTCAAACCGGCGGATCGAATCCTGCTGGCGTCGCTCGGCCTCAAGTCGCCGGATAAGCCAGGTCTGCTGCTCCGGACGGAGCCAGTGTGCCTGCGCCGGTGTATCCGTCAACGCGAAATAGACGACGAAGCCAAGGACGATCGACGGCAGCGCCTCGATCAAGAACAGCCACTGCCAACCGTGGATATCCCACAACCCATCAAGCTGCAGCAATGCGCCTGACACGATCGACCCGACAATAGCCGATCCGCCGATTGCTGTCATAAATAACCCGATCGCGCGGGCGCGGTAGCGCTTCGGGAACCACCAGGTCAGATAAAGAATGATGCCTGGATAGAAACCCAACTCGGCAATCCCGAGAAGAAATCGAACCGCATAAAACGAGAATGGACCCCACACGAACGCAGTAAGGCCGGAGATGACCCCCCAAGTAATGAGGATGCGGGCGATCCAGAGCCGGGCTCCTACTCTTGCGAGCACGAGGTTGCTCGGAATCTCAAACAGGCAGTATCCCCAGAAGAACATTCCGGCGCCTAGCCCGTACACCGTGCTGGAAAATCCTAAATCCTTGTTCATCGTCAGCCCGGCAAAGCTGACATTCGTGCGGTCCACGAACGCAGAGAAGTAGGACACGATCAAGATCGGTATGAGTCGCCACATGACCTTCCGCATGGTCCGGCGCTCGAAATCACTCACCGCGTGACCGGGTAGCGTCTGGCTCGAAGAAGGTGACATATGGGCGCTCCTCCCTCCCGGCCTCCGCTCCCTTGCGTCGGAGCTGGCGTGCCGTACGGCCCGATTCGTTCGGACGCGAACAGGAAACGCAGAACGGGTCCGGCGGTTTTCGTCCTGAGGATACCGGAGCGGCTGCCTGCTCTTGCGGGAGTCCCGAGATCCGGCCACCATCGCTCGCGCGTACTGGCTGATCTGTCCGGGGACACACTTCAGCGCCTCGGAGCGAGGCGGGATTGGTGGCCCGGGCGAACTTCTGGGAAGCTGTCGGTCCGGTCGCCCTCGGTGGTGCTCGGCGAAGGAGCATGAGAGTGAAGCAAGCGTTAGTCGTCTGGGGTGGGTGGGCCGGTCATGAGCCGCAGCCATGCGCGGCTGTCGTCGAGCGCATGCTGCGCGAGGACGGGTTCGAGGTCAGAATCGACAACACGACGCAGGCTTTTACTGATCCCAATCTAAAAAATCTCAGCTTGGTGGTTCCAGTCCTCACGATGTCCACGATTGAGCGCGAGGAGATTGATAATCTGAGCGCCGCGGTCCAGTCCGGCGTCGGGCTGGCCGGCTTCCACGGTGGAATGGGTGACAGCTTCCGCCAGGAGGTCAAATACCACTTCATGGTCGGTGGGCAGTGGGTAGCCCACCCCGGGAATGTCGTTGGCTACACGGTCAACGTTACCCGGCCGGACGACCCGATCATGCGCGGAATCTCCGATTTTGCCTACACTTCGGAGCAGTACTATATGCATGTTGATCCCAACAATGAGGTGCTGGCGACCACCAGGTTTACGGGTGAACATTGCCCATGGATCGAAGGCCACGTCATTCCTGTCGTCTGGAAGCGGCGGCACGGCAGGGGTCGGGTCTTCTACTGCTCGCTGGGGCACAAGGCGCACGAATTCGAGCGGCCGGAAATGAGCACGATCGTCCGGCGCGGCATGAACTGGGCCGCACGATGAGCAGTGCCGCCATGCAGACTGATACGCCTGTGATACGCAACCCGATTTTGCGCGGCTTCAACCTTGCACCGCCGCCGCGGGGCTATGCCGGAAACTGGGTGACGGCGTGATCAGGCGGCGGTCTGCTTTGGCGTGTCGGTCACCTCGACGCCATTGCTGAATGTGACGCCCTCGATGACCTTGGGCAACTAGGGTCTGTTGACGTTCAGCGTGAAGCGATGATCGCGGCCGCGAGATGGATGGTGGCGGCGTAGCTGATGTCGGTCTTGTCATAGCGGGTGGCGACGGCCCGGAACTCCTTCAGCTTGGCGAAGGTGTTCTCGATCAGGTGGCGCCAGCGGTACATGTCACGGTCGAAGCTGATGGTGGCCTTGCGGTTGGCCTTGGGCGGGATCACCGCGGCGGCACCACGCTCGTCAAGGTCCGCCCTGAGCCAGTCGGTGTCGAAAGCCTTGTCGCCGAGCAGGGCGCCGAAGGCGATGTCCTCGATCAGCGGCTGCACGCCGACGCTGTCGTGGCGCTGGCCGGGCAGCAGAATGAAGCGCACCAGATTGCCGCTATCACCCGCTGTTCGTATTCAACCAGTTCGGTGATCTGGAGCGCTGTGCCCTGCGGCCGGGGAACGTCCATGGCGCCGATGGCTGGAAGGATGTGCTCGAACCGGTGATCGCGCGTTACCGGCACAAGATGAAGCGCCGCCACTTCCGGGGTGACGCTGCCTTCGCCAACCCAGAGGTCTACGAATTGCTGGAGGCCGAGGGCTACAAACACACGATCCGGTTGCCGGCCAACTCGGTCCTGCAGGAGCGCATCGCCTGGTTGCTGAAGCGTCCGGTGGGCCGCCCGCCGCATGAGGTGCGCCGCTATTACGCCAGCTTCCGCCACCAAGCCGGGTCGTGGAACAAGCCTCGCCGTGTTGTGGCCAAGGTCGAGTGGCATCCCGGTGAACTGTATCCCCGGGTCGGATTCATTGTGACCAACATGACGCGCCCGGCCGAGCGGGTGGTGATGTTCTACAACCATCGCGGCACCGCGGAGCAGTGGATCAAGGAAGGCAAGAATGCCGTCACCTGGACCCGGCTATCCTGCCATAGCTTCAAGGCCAACGCCGTGCGGCTGCAATTGCATGCATTGGCCTACAACCTCGCCAACTTCCTGCGCACCCTGGCACTGCCGGCGGAGATCGCACAGTGGTCGATGACCACGCTGCGCGAGCGGCTGGTGAAGATCGGCGCCAAGATCGTTCGCCACGGCCGATCCACCACCTTCCAGATGGCTGAGGTCATGGTGCCTCGCGGTCTGTTCGAGACAATCCTGTCCACCATTGCGGCGCTCCGTCCGTTGCCGCCGGCATGATGCTGAGCATCGACACCATGGCCGCCGCATCAAGTTGCAGGAGAACAAGTGCGCCCGAAGGAGGGTGTTCGGGCCTGAAGCTTGGCCGCGCTGGAGGGCACCGCACCGCTGCAACGCTCCCGGCAGTGCTGAGATCGTCCAGGACATTGCCAGGAGGGCAAACGATGCCTATCGTTCACAAAAGACCGTAAAGGTGGATGGTCATCTGGGAAATGTCGGCCCAAAGCGGTTGACCTCGGCAACCGTGCGGATCGATGGTATCGAGACGGCCCGGCGGTTATCGCGCTCGGCCATGCGCAGGGGAAACTGGCAAGTGGAAAGCTGGCGCAACCGAAAGACGTTGATCCTGAGCCGCACCGACATGATGGGGCTGGTCACGCCGGTGGAGTATGTTGGCTGCGTCGAGCAGGCGTACCGCATGCACGGACTTGGCCGCTGCTACATGGATCCGAAGGGCCATATCGTGCTCGACCGCTATCCTGGCGAATGGGAGGCGATGCCGTCCTATATCGAGGAGCCCGAGGCCGCCGCGTGCAAATGGGTCTCGATCCGGGAGCGTAACCGCGAGCGCTTCGATCTGCCGACTGTCTTCTCGATCCTAATCTATACCCATCCTGAGACGGGATTTCCGCTCGCCATCTGTGACGGCAGCTACCATACGGTGATGCGCACCGGCGCCGCCGCCGCGGTTTCCGCGAAGTGGATGGCACGGCCGGAATTGAAGACGTTGGCGATCGTCGGTGCGGGCCATATGGCGGAAGGTACGCTCGCAACCTGCAACGAGATCTTCAAGTGGCAGGACGTGCGCGTGTGGAGCCGCTCGCGCGAAACCGTGGAGGCGTTCGTCGCGACACAGCATTCGCACTATACCGGCTTCACGATCAAGGGATCGACGGATTTAGAAGCAGTGGTACGCGGCGCCGACGTGGTCGTGACGGTGACGCCGGCGCGCACGCCGATCGTCAGGGACGAATGGATCGCACCTGGCACCCACATCGCCGCGCTTGGCGCCGACAAGAGGGGCGACCAGGAGCTCGATCCGCGGATCGTCCAGCGCGCGCGCGTGTTCGTCGATGACATCCGCCAGTGCCGCACCGACGGCGAGATCAATGTTCCGCTCTCGCAGAGGCTGATCACCGAGGCGCACATCGCCGGCGAGATCGGTGAGATCGTGACCGGCCGGAAGCAGGGTCGGCAGTCGGCAGAGGAGGTCACGTTGTTTGATTCGACGGGCATTGCGCTGCAGGATTCGGCGACCGTCCCGCTCGAATACGAGCGTGCGCTCGCCGCCGGTGTCGGCATCGAGAAAAAGATGATCTCGACCTGAGCCGTCCGCGCGAGCGGCGCGGGGTCCCGACGGTGCTCTCGGCCGGTTCATCGGTCCGCGGGCGTCGGCGTGCCACGGCATGCGTCGACGAAATACTCGACTATCTGAATGCCCGGTTCAATGCTTCCGGATGGCGGTGAGTGAGAGCAGGTGGTCAATGCCGGCTCAGCGCTGCGGCCGGTGCAAGGCAAGGCCGGTTGGATACTGGTGGTGGTCGCCCGGCTGTCGGATTGCCGAAGCCGCCGCCGGAGCGGAAGACGGCGCCGGTTGATGATGCTGAACGGGTCAAGCAGTCGCTCGGCCGCCACGTCCGCGCCGCCGCTGGCCGTAACGGCGGCAAGCTTCGCGCGGAGGCGCCGTGGGCGACCCGAAAGGTCAAAGATGTCTGAGGGCGCCAAGGCCGAGCTGGAGGCGCAGCTCGACCGGCAGGTGCCGCGCCCAGCCCGGCCGAAGCTGCCGAAGCTGCCGCCGAACGCCACCTCTCGCGACGTTGACGCGCTGGAGCGCGCGATTCTCGACCAGGCGGCCCGCGACTATGAATACGCTGCTGCCCGCGCGCAGCACCGGCGGGTGCTGGACGGCCAGCGATGACAGCGCACCACGACCATGCCGAGGCGGCTGCTGAGCGGCGTAGGGAGCTGGAGGCGGAGATCGCCGAGCTGGAGCGCCAGGTGGCAGAGGCCAGGGCGCGATACGCTGCGGCCACTCGCCTGATCCTCCAAGCGGTCGCGAACGGCGCGCAGCTTCCGCCCAATGCACCGGATTTGACGGCTGGCCCCTATGGCGAGCCTGGGGAGTATGAAGCGAACGAGCGCGCTGCTTGGGGTCGGCCGCCCAAGGGCGCACGGCTGTCGTGACCACCTTCTTCCCGCGCGTCGTCAGTCTCGATTGCGCCAAGATCGATGGCCGGTGCTGGCGAGCGTCGCGATTCCGGTTTCGGGCGACGAGGTAGGAGGAGGTCTCGCCACGGATAGAGGTTCGGGGCGAACCTCTATCTTCCCCCTTTCCCCGTCCTCGCCCGATCTCGCCATGCTCTGCCAGCGCCGGCACCGTCGTCATGAAGTCGCTGATGAGCCTCCGCTTATCCCGCTCCTCCATGATCGCCTTCGCGACGGAGGCTGGTATCCCAACCCCATAGGGCTCAGAATATTGAACGAAATCCTCCCAAATCTGAAAGGGCCGATCATCCCTATCGGTCAGAATTCGGTAGTGCTCGCTTTCCTTGAACGAGATCAGCCCAGATTTGGCGAGCCGATTGTCCGGAGCGGTACGAGAGTGTAGGCTTCCCACAGATCCGGGGAAACCAGAGCGGCTACCAAAAATCGAGGCTCTAGCAGGGAGCATGCAAATGAGCGACCAGCCAAACGACACGGAAAAACTCAACACGAATTGGGATGCCCTCTATGCTGCTCCTGGGCATGAGTATAAAAATGGTCAGGTTACAATCGAATTAAAACCGTGGAATGTTAGCCTATATCAAGATTTCGACATCGGGTGCCCGGGCAAGAACAGCAATCGTCCGTGCAACGGACACATCAACATGCACTACGGCTTCAATCCTGCCCACGTGACGGGCTGTTGCACGGATCAGCCCGGTGGCGCGTGGAACAGGTCTGGCGTAGGAGGCGGTCTCTGACCTGACCCTGGACGCCCCCCTTGCCCTTCAAGCTGAACCACGACCGCCGCCATCACATCCCCAGGCAGAAGCGCAAGGTCGTCAACTGGCGCGACTACGACGCCAGCCTGCGTCAGCGCGGCAGCCTCACCGTCTGGTTCACGGCCGAGGCGATCGCGGGCTGGCGGGCGGCGCCGCGCACCACGCCAGGCGGTCACCCTCCGCAGCCCTTCCACGCGCTCTGCGCGTGGAACCTTCGGCTGCTCCGCCCTGCTACTCGCCCCTGGCGATCCTGACGGCGCTGACCCTGCGTGCGGTGTTCCGCCTGGCGCTGCGCCAGGCCGAGGGCCTGGTCGGCTCCGTCATCGGCCCGCTCGGGCTGGCGCTGCGCGTGCCGGACCACTCCACCTTGAGCCGGCGTGCGGCGACGCTGGAGGTGCCGCGGCCGACACGGTCCAGCGCCGGCGCTGCTGGCAACGGTGAGCCGATGCACCTGCTGGTGGACAGCACCGGGCTCAAGCTGTGCGGCGCGGGCGAGTGGCTGATTGAGAAGCACGGCACCCACGCACGGCGGTCGTGGCGGAAGCTGCACATCGGCCTCGATGCCGAGACGGGCCAGATCGTCGCCGCGGCCCTCACCGACCGCGAGGTGGACGACGCTTCCCAGGTCGGCCCCTTGCTCGACCAGGTCGCGGGCGCGGTGGCCGCGTTCACCGCCGACGGTGCGTACGACCAGGAGAGCGTTTACACCGATGTCGCCGCGCGTCATCCGGACGCGGCCGTGGTCGTGCCACCGCGGTCCACGGCGGTGCCGAGCGCGACGGCCGAGAGCGCGCCCACGCGGCGCGACCGCCACCTCCAGTGCATCGCCGAGCACGGCCGCATGGGCGGAGCAGCCGAAGGTTCCGCGCGCGACAGCGCGTGGAATGGCTGCGGAGGGTGGCAGAAGCGATCGGGCCACAACGCGCGCGCCCGCGCCGAGGCGGCCATCGCGCGCTGGAAACAGGTGATCGGGGACGGGCGGAGCCGACCAAGGTTCCGCGTGCGCAGCACGTGGAATGTCGGCGGAGGGTGCGCTCGCGCAGGGACGAGCGCCGGGCGACCGAGGTGGACGTCGCCGTCCACGCGCTCAACCGCATGCTGGAGCTGGGACGCCCGATCTCTGTGCGCATCGCCTGATCCCGGATGGGGTTGGGGCGAGTGCGCCTGAACTCCGGGTCCATGCAATACGCCGACCGGCGCACCAGAACTCAAGACTCCGGATTTTCCGGAGCATATGACCGTAATGGAACAGCATCGACCTTGGTGTCGCTTACGCTAGACGGGGGCGGTCGGACATGCTGGTGATTCCACCTGAAGAATGAGGCTTGAGGCTTTCCGTCATCGTCGCCACCAGAAACCGCGGGCATGCAATCGGCCTCTGCCTAGACTCCATAGCCGTTGCAATCGCCAAAGCCGCGCCGGTGGAGCACCTTCGGGGAAAGGTCGTGCCCTCAACTGCGCGTTAGAGACATCTAGCGGCGCGTTCTAAAGCTCTGTCACGCAGGCTTCTTGGCTGAGAACCTGGCGCCCCCCATGATTTTCTTTTGCACTAGGTCGACGAACAAAACATAGGACTTGTAGAAGTCGTCGTAGCCCTCACGAATCCCCTCATTCTGACCTGTCCCGGGTCTGGCCGCGATTCGCGCGGGTTTTGTAGTCCCGCCGACGGGTTGTTCGTTGGGTGGATGGTATGGGCAAACGGGGTCGGATGGGCACGCGCCGAGAGGATGTTCGCGCCTTCATTGGCGATCTGTGTGGCGCGGACCTGCGCGCCAAGCGGGTCGGCTCGCTGGCGGATGCGACGCTCGGGCTGATGCACGCGGCCTCGCTGGCGGTGGCGACGATCGGTCAGGCGCTGGCGCAGGCGCGGGGCCTGACGACCAAGCACGCGATCAAGCAGGTGGATCGGCTGCTGAGCAACGACGGCATCGATGTTTGGGACAGTTTCGCGCACTGGGTGCCGCACCAGATCGGCGGGCGTCGCGACATCCTGGTGGCTATGGACTGGACCGATTTCGACCACGACGACCAGGCCACGCTGGTGCTCAGCCTGGTCACCGGTCACGGCCGTGCCGCGCCGCTGCTGTGGATTACCGTCTGGAAGGACGAACTCACCAGCCAGCGCAACGACTTCGAGGACGCGTGCCTGCGGCGCCTGGCAGAACTCGTGCCGGCGGGGTGCCGGGTGACCATCCTGGCGGACCGAGGCTTCGGCGATCAGAAGTTGTTCGCCTTCCTGCCCACGCTGGGTTTTGGCTACGTGATCCGCTTTCGCGGCAACATCCACGTCACCGACGCGGACGGGCAGACCAGGCCCGCCGCGGAATGGGTGGGAAAGTCCGGTCGCGCCCGCAAGTTGCGCGATGCGCACGTGACCGCGAAAGGCCAAATTGTCGGCGCGGTGGTCTGCGTTCATGCCCGGGACATGAAGGAGCCCGGGTGCCTTGCGACCAGCGAGCGCGACGCGACAGCGGCGACGCTGATCAACCATTATGCCAGGCGCTGGACGATCGAGCCGCAGTTCCGCGACACCAAGGACCTGCGGCTCGGCATGGGACTGTCTGCCACGCGCGTCGGCGAGCCGATGCGCCGCGATCGTCTGCTGCTGATCAGCGCGTTCGCCACCGCGCCGCTGACGCTGCTCGGCGCCGTCGGCGAAAGCCTCGGCATGGACCGCTTGTTGAAGTCGGACACCAGCAAGACGCGGACCCATTCGCTGTTCCGGCAGGGCTGCATGCTCTACGAACTGATCCCGAACATGCCTGAGCACCGCCTGCTGCCGCTCATGGAGAAATTCGCAAAGGCCCTGTCAAACGCCGGCCAGTTCACCACACTCCTTTTTTATATGAAATGAGGGGATGGGTGAGGTCGTAGCCTGCTGGCGTTCCGGCTTGTTCGG
Source organism: uncultured Pseudomonadota bacterium (assembly GCA_963818725.1). GTDB lineage: Bacteria > Pseudomonadota > Alphaproteobacteria > Acetobacterales > Acetobacteraceae > DATFDN01. The sequence goes on from CAWFTU010000005.1 coordinate 293,408, forward strand.
TCTCCTCGCGCAGCTTCTGATGAGCCCTCCCCTTAAAGTACTAGGATTGATAACCATATGTTGTGCTTCAGGGGGCAATTTAGAAGTAGTAAAAGGACAGGGCCGAAAATTTAGAAAGGCGCTGGCCGTAGTCTACACTTCAGAGCTTCCCAGCGGGCGTGACAGCCGCGAGGAAGTAGGTTTAATGCCTTGATTGTGTTGCCGCTAACGAGCGAGACGGCCTGGATTGCTTGGGCATACTGTAACGAAGCCTATCCCCGCACGGCCTCGGAGATCGTCAAGGCCATCCTACTAGATCGATTGATGGTGATGGTTCCCGCGAGCAAGGCTCCCGGCCGGGAATCATCAGCATCGATCACGCCACGAGGAAAGCCCGGTGTGATGCCCAGCAAGATGCAATACCGACCCGACAATCCTTACCGCACTGCCGAGCGGCTCATCGCGCAGCACGGTAACGGCGCGGCCGGTCGCGCCATGCAGGAGATGAACGATTGTCAAGCCTCAGGCGATGGCGACTGCTATCGGGACTGGGGAAGGATTTACGACGCCGTCGCTGAGCTGCAGGGACCGAAATTAGGGCCGCTCCAAAGCTGAGGGCTGGTCCCGAGAAGATTTCCGCCCGGCGCAAGCGCACATGGACAAGCGCGATAGCAGTGCGCCGTAAGCGTCGAGCCGAGACAGACGACGAAGCTGAATACGAGGAGAATGGCCATGGCCAAGGGTCGAAACCGACGAGGTCGCGAGGCCAAGAAACCGAAGGCGGAGAAAAAGGCAGCCCCGGTCGCCTCGACTTTCCTACGTCCACAGCCACGTGACGGCCAGTCACCCTCGAAGGAAGCGCGATTACCGACCCCAGCAAGGGAATCGTAACATTAAGAACGATAGGAGGGTCGCCAGAGGTGTGCCGTCGTCCGTGACGTGATCTCCGCCGGCCTGCGCACGCCGGATACGGCCCGTTGAACAAGCCGGAGATTAGGCCGCCCCGCTTTCCCACCACATTCGCGACGCCACCATCCTCTCAGCCGCTACAACCCCTCAGTCCGTTGGATCGGACCTCAGTTCGCTGCCGGAGGGCGCCCAAGCCCGCAGTAACTTCATATCGACTTGGCGGATTTGAGCACGCCCAGTGCTTCGCCAGGAAAGACGCACACGATAACATCTGAACGGTAGAACGGCTAGGGTTGCTGATCGATCGTCAGCCGTGAAGTGCTGACCCTGAACGCAGTGTCCCGCGTCGGACGCTTGCAACAGAACCCCGCTCGTCGAACAGCAATTGATGGTAACAATTGGGGATTGTTGCTCGCAGCAGAGGCGCGTCAGCGGCGCTCTTGGCTAGAGGAAATCGGCCGCGTTCCACAAGGCGAAGAGCCGCCGGGGCGGCCCTTCTCGTTCGGTCGGCGACAATAGACGTGGTCAGGCAGCCAGGGCCTCGGGCGCGGCAGCCTCGGTCGCGACCTGCTTTGACTGCGCGGCTCCGCCGATCTCGATGTGGCGCAGCTTCAACGCGTCGGGAACGACTCGCTTCAGGCCAACGTGCAGCAGGCCATTCTCAAGGTTGACGCCTTCGACGACTATGTGGTCGGCGAGCACGAAGCGGCGCTCGAACAAGCGGCCCGCAATGCCGCGGTAGAGCACCTGGCTGTTGTTGGCCTCGCGAGCAGCCTTGCCCCTGATGGTCAGGGCTCCGTCCTGCAACGTGATCTCCAGGTCCTGGGGGCTGAATCCGGCAACAGCCATCGTCAGTCGATAGGTGTCGTCCCCAATTTTCTCGATGTCATAGGGCGGGTAGGAGGCGTCACCCGACGCCGCGGCGGCGTTCAGCATGCTCGCAACGCGGTCAAAGCCGATGGCGGTACGGAACAAGGGGGAAAGGTCGAATACGGTCATAATATGCCCCTCCTTGGAGCGGCAGGTGGGTGCGGCGCCCCCGAACGGGCTGCGCCTGGTTGAATGGAGCCGGTTCCCCTTTCAAAGGCGACCGACAAACTACGATATGGTAATCCAGACGCCAAATTTTAAGAGCTATCTCTAGATATCACGTAATCCTGCAAGTCGTACCACCATGGCTGACGAGACATAATAGCGCTGGATCACCAGCTTTCTGGCTCAAACTCTGACTCTGAACTTATCTGCAACGAGTTATACACCGCGTAACAGCATGATTGAAGCAGCGTAGGGTGTCGTTGCACCGGTGCCACGCACCCGCCGTTCATGGAATCTGCTTACGGAAAACGAGGAGGCAGTAGCGTATCGAGCGCGTCCGGTAACAGCGCGTTGAAGAAGTCGGTTTTCAGGCGAGCGGGTCGGCTTGGAGGCTGACGGCGATGGCGGCGATCTGACCTTCTGCGGCGACGAACAGGATGGCGATCAGCGCGCCATCGGGGACCAGGATCGCGCCGAGCCAGACCGAAGCCCGCGCCAGGAACTCCCGAGGCGTCCCGGCCCCGGTCAGCAGGCGCATGATCAGCCCCAGATTGTATCCGGCGACGTGGATCAGATAGCGCTTGTGCAGGTTCTCGCGGCCGCGGAGCCAGGCCCTTCGCATGCCGCCCCGATCGAGGATCAGCGCGAAGCCGCGCTCGACCAGTTCGGCGCGGAGCCTGAACGCCTGTCGGGCGACCTCGGACAGCAGGCGGCTGCGGTTGTTGTAGACGGCCCGCCGGGCGGCATAATCGCCGTGCCAGCGCAGGAAGCCATCGCGCCGGGGCTCGGCGATGCGGCTCTTCCACGGTCCGTCCTCGAGCGCCCTCAGGCCCGCGCGGGAGTGGTATCCTTTGTCCGCGATCATCTCGGCCGGAGCCTCGGGCGTGGGTGCCGCCGCCACCGCGGCCAGGTGCTCGGCCGCACTCGCCAGCGTGTCCGGCAGGGTCGTGGTATCGCCCTGGTCGGCTTCGTGCATCTCCGCCGCGATCACCGCGCCGGTGTCGAGGTCCACCGCATGCTCGGGCTTGTAGGCCCGATGCGTGCGGCCGTCCTTCAGCTTGGCGATCCGCGCATCCGGGTCGGTTGGACTCTGCCACTCCGCATTCGACAGCTTCTTGCCCTTGCGCGTGCGGTCAAGCCGGATCAGGTCTTCGGCCGTCGGGGTCTCGATGCCGCTCTCGGCGGCCATGCGCTTGAGCATGTCGCGATAGCCCTCGCCGTCCGCGCGGCGCACGATCGTGCGCAGCGCCGCGTTGGCCTCCATCGTCGAGGCATCGACGCCGACCCGCTCGCCCCGGATCAGACCATGCTCGGCCAGGCGCCCCAGTACCCAGGTGAAGACCTGGTCGTGCAACTCGAGCGGCAAGCGCGAGCGGGTGCGGCTCAGCCAGGAATGGTCGGGCACCGGCTCGCGCTCAGAGAGAGAGGCGCAGAAACTCCCGCAGCGATAGGCTGTCGGCACAGCGCCACTCCAACCCGCGCTCGCTGTCGATCCCCTCGAAGTAGCCCACCAGCAGCATGCGGAAGTAGCGCCCCGGCGGCAGCGACGGCCGACCACATCGCGTCGCGTAGAGCGGTGCGCAGTTCCTTTCCACGAACCCGTCGAAGTCGGCCGCGAGCAGAACCGATTGCAGCGTGTCGTAGAAGGCGTGCCCCGGCGACCGTGGCAGCTCCGCCCACGTCACCAGCATCTCCGTCTGTCGTGCCTGCTGCCGTCCCAGCGCCATACGTCACCAGCCGCCCCCGTCAGACAGCCAGCGAATCAAGCCAAGCCGACTTCGTCAACGGGCTGGTAAGCCACCATCATGCGTGCTACGGTGACCGCGAAGATGCGGTTCGTCGCCCTCCGGTCCAACAGGAAGCGGAGATAGCGCAGGTGGGTGGCGAGCTTGCCCAATGCGCGCCGCGCGCAGATCCACCAAGTCCGCCGCACGCGGTCACTGAGATCCTCGACGCCGACCAGGCGGAACCCTGCCTGCTTGGCGAGCGCGGTAGTCCGCCTCGTCGCCCATGCTCGGCAGGCGCCCCTCGCGGCAGATCGGCTCGAGCAGGTGACGAACTTGCCACGGGCGCGGATCAGTGCGGGCAAGCCAGGCACAGACGGCAAGCAGGCCGCCAAGCTTCAAAGTACGGAACGCTTCATCAAAGAACTGCTGTTTGTCGGACATGTGCTCGGAGCTCTCGACCGCATAGGCGCGGTCGAAGCATTCCGCAGCGAAGCTGTTGGCAAGCCAGTCCCGCTGTAGGATGCAGAGGCTTCCCCGCCCCACCACGCGCGCTCGGGCGCGTGCGGCCTGTGCCGCCGAAACCGTCACCCCCGTGACGTTCAGGCCGTGGCGCTCGGCGAGGCGCTGCGCAGTCGCCCCGTAGCCGCAGCCGATATCGCAAGCAAGCTGACCCGGCGCGAGCTGCAGCCGCTCGGCGAGAAGATCGACCAGCGCCTCGACGGCTTCCCCGGCACTTTCGCGTCCGGTCACCCAATAGCCGTGATGCACATGCTCGCCCCAGACCTCGCGGTAGAAGCCGTCGAGTTCGTCATAGTGCGCCGCGACGGCGGCGGCGGACTGCGGCTGCTTCGGAAAAATCACGCGCCTGCCTCCCGTTTCAGCGCCTGTGACGACACCCGGGTGAACGTACGCATCGCCTGGCCTGAAATGCACCCGAGCACCGACCTGTTGCCTCCTCTGATTTGCTCCCGACCGGCCCGCGGCGGTGCGCCCGGGGTGGTCTGGCGGGGCGCGATGGCGATAAATGTCCGATCGGGCCAGCCGCCAGGCCCAAAGGACGCTGGCGCTCCAGGATCGCGATCTTCTCGTGCAGCAGGTCGAGCTCGATCAGCGCCTCGCCGGTGTCCGGCCGGGTCGCTTGAGAGCGGCTTCTCCGGTGACTCGTGCGGTCGCGCCGCGGCCGCCCTCTGCTCGTCCAGGGCGCACCTCCATCGCGGAAATCGTCCGCTTGCGAGATGTCCCAACCAACCGTGCGGCGGGGGAGGACGTCGCCTCGAACACGCTGAGGTTACACTACTTTAGCTTGCCGAAATCGAAGGCTGGCGCGCTGGCAAGCTGGCCCTTTGTCAGGTCCGTTGTGAACCTCGCCTCGCGGCCGACCTTGATCTGATTCACCGGCACGGCAACGAGTTTGTCGCCAAGACCAATGAAGCCCCCCACCGATAGGACCACCGCTGCGATGGTTGAATGGTCAAGGTCAACCAGTAAGTCTTCAATCTGACCAATCGAAGCATCACCGTTGTAGACCCTGCTACCGATCAGCTTGCTCGCCCTGGCGCTTCCCGCCAATGCCGCATCAACGGTGCCCCCTATCGGCGTTGCGACTTGCGTGTCGGTGGATTTTTCCTTCTGGGTCTGCTGGGCCTGAGCAGCGGCAAGGGCGAGAAGCATCGCGAATACTGTGAGGATCGTGGTTCTCATTTGGAGTTCTCCCGTGCGCGGGAAGCGCAGCACCACGCGGACGCTAACGAGCAGTACCTCGACCACTTTGCGTATATCGTGAACCAGACACGGCATATGCGCGGCCAACGCCCGGCATCATGATGGCGAGCGCAGTGGCAAATAGCGTGAGCACGACAGGGATCGTCGCTGGCAGGAAACGCGAGCAGAAATCGGCGCCGATTGCGAGCACGGCCGCTGGTGATTGCGAGCGCCTAGAACTATGTTCAACCTTCCGATAAGTAGCACGTTGAGTGACATTGCTTGGGGCTCTCCACTTGGTTGTGGGGTGCGCATTACGCCTCATTAGCACAGTCTCCCGCACCAGCACAGTCTCCCGCACCGCGCTCGCCGCCATGCCACGCGAGTCATTTTTGTCATAAATCAAGAATTCTGGGCCAAATTCGGTGGATTGAAATCTCTTGTCTTTTTCGTCGCATAAATCAGGTGCGAAAATCCCTATCTCGTCTTTCCAGGACTGACTGACTTTGGCGGGGCGCGATACCGCAACGCTTCCACCAAAACGGCGAACGCCGCTGAGGGCTGACGTCGGCTCGGGTAGTAGAGGTGATAGCCTGAAAAGGGCGGACACCAGTTTGCCAGCACCCGAACGAGCTCGCCGCTGTCGAGGTGCCTCTGCACCTGCTGCTCAGTGAAATATGCCAGGCCGAAGCCGGCCATAGCCGCATTCAGCATGAGACCGGCGGTGTTGAACACGAGTTGTCCCTCCACCCTGACCCTGAGTTCGCGTCCGTTCCTCTCGAATTCCCAGGCATAGATGCCACGGTGAGCCGGCAGCCGAAGATTGATGCAGTGGTGGGCGGTGAGGTCGTGGGGCGTCCGTGGCGGAGGGTGTTTCGCAAAATACGCAGGTGATCCAACAACTGCCATGCGCATGTCCGGCCCGATTGGAACGGCAATCATCCCTCTAGCCACGGTCTCGCCTGGTCGCACACCGGCATCGACCTGCTCCGCCACGATATCGGTCAGGCCATAATCGATGACGATCTCCACCTTGATGTCCGGGTAGTCCGGCAACAGTGCCTTGAGAGCCGGCCAAAGGACGGCTTCGGCGGCATTCTCTGTCGATGTGATACGGACGGTGCCGGCGCTCACCCATCCCCTCATTTCATATAAAAAAGGAGTGTGGTGAACTGGCCGGCGTTTGACAGGGCCTTTGCGAATTTCTCCATGAGCGGCAGCAGGCGGTGCTCAGGCATGTTCGGGATCAGTTCGTAGAGCATGCAGCCCTGCCGGAACAGCGAATGGGTCCGCGTCTTGCTGGTGTCCGACTTCAACAAGCGGTCCATGCCGAGGCTTTCGCCGACGGCGCCGAGCAGCGTCAGCGGCGCGGTGGCGAACGCGCTGATCAGCAGCAGACGATCGCGGCGCATCGGCTCGCCGACGCGCGTGGCAGACAGTCCCATGCCGAGCCGCAGGTCCTTGGTGTCGCGGAACTGCGGCTCGATCGTCCAGCGCCTGGCATAATGGTTGATCAGCGTCGCCGCTGTCGCGTCGCGCTCGCTGGTCGCAAGGCACCCGGGCTCCTTCATGTCCCGGGCATGAACGCAGACCACCGCGCCGACAATTTGGCCTTTCGCGGTCACGTGCGCATCGCGCAACTTGCGGGCGCGACCGGACTTTCCCACCCATTCCGCGGCGGGCCTGGTCTGCCCGTCCGCGTCGGTGACGTGGATGTTGCCGCGAAAGCGGATCACGTAGCCAAAACCCAGCGTGGGCAGGAAGGCGAACAACTTCTGATCGCCGAAGCCTCGGTCCGCCAGGATGGTCACCCGGCACCCCGCCGGCACGAGTTCTGCCAGGCGCCGCAGGCACGCGTCCTCGAAGTCGTTGCGCTGGCTGGTGAGTTCGTCCTTCGGTAATCCACAGCAGCGGCGCGGCACGGCCGTGACCGGTGACCAGGCTGAGCACCAGCGTGGCCTGGTCGTCGTGGTCGAAATCGGTCCAGTCCATAGCCACCAGGATGTCGCGACGCCCGCCGATCTGGTGCGGCACCCAGTGCGCGAAACTGTCCCAAACATCGATGCCGTCGTTGCTCAGCAGCCGATCCACCTGCTTGATCGCGTGCTTGGTCGTCAGGCCCCGCGCCTGCGCCAGCGCCTGACCGATCGTCGCCACCGCCAGCGAGGCCGCGTGCATCAGCCCGAGCGTCGCATCCGCCAGCGAGCCGACCCGCTTGGCGCGCAGGTCCGCGCCACACAGATCGCCAATGAAGGCGCGAACATCCTCTCGGCGCGTGCCCATCCGACCCCGTTTGCCCATACCATCCACCCAACGAACAACCCGTCGGCGGGACTACAAAACCCGCGCGAATCGCGGCCAGACCCGGGACAGGTCAGAATGAGGGGATTCGTGAGGTGCCGGCGGGCTTGTCTCGCAACTCGCCGAGGGCAGCCAGCTCGGCATTGATTTCTATGAAGCGAGGAGCAACGGTCCGGAGCAGGCGTTCGCCCGCCTCGGTCGGCGCGACATTGCGGGTGGTCCGGCTCAACAGCCGAATGCCCAGCCTTGCTTCAAGGCCGCGGACAGTTTGGCTCAGCGCTGACTGTGACACGCCGAGTTTCGCCGCGGCGCGGGTAAAGCTCCGCTCTTCTGCAACGGCGACAAAAGCGGCCAAATCGTTGAAGTTTTCGCCGGCCATTTATAAGTCTTCCCAATGACTCCATGCGCATAATACCCCCTAATTTGCCATAATCCAGGTGCTACATTAGACACAGCAAAACGCGCCACCACGCGTTGGCTCAACGTCCAGGCATCGAGGAGAACGAGGATGGAGATCAGACGGAGCGGTTCGCAGCCTTCGGGCAAGGGGCCTGCGGACTATTTCACAGGAACCGTGCGCATCGACCCGCTGTTCAGCCCGCCCGAGCCGGCACGTGTTGCCGGGGCATTGGTTACGTTTGAGCCGGGAGCACGCACGGCCTGGCACACGCATCCGCTCGGGCAAACCCTGATCGTGACAACCGGCCTCGGGTGGGTCCAGCGCGAGGGAGGTCCGATCGAGGAAATCCGGCCCGGTGATGTGGTTTGGTTCGCGCCTAGCGAGAAGCACTGGCATGGCGCCACACCCACGACGGCCATGAGCCACATCGCCGTGCAGGAGAAGCTCAACGGTTCCCCTGTGGACTGGATGGAGCATGTATCGGACGAGCAATACCGCCGCTGAGAAACTCAGTGGACTTAACTCATTTCTTTAAGGGAGCGTTTCAAAATGCGCGCAACCATCGTGTATGGAGCCGGCGACGTTCGCGTTGAAAACGTCCCGGACTCCCAGATCAAAGAACCGACTGACGCCATCGTGCGGGTCACGCGTGCCTGTATCTGTGGAAGCGATCTTTGGCCTTATCACCTGAGGCGGCCCGAGGACGGGGCGCAGCCCATGGGGCATGAGGCGATTGGAGTTGTTGAAGAGATTGGCTCTGCGGTTCGAACATTGAAGAAGGGCAATCTCGTCGTCATGCCGTTCGCGTTCTCCGACGGCACTTGCGTCTTCTGTCACGAGCATCTGCATACCGCTTGCCTGCGCGGCGGTTTTTTCGGCAGCCGCGGCATGGATGGTGCACAGGCGGAAGCGGTGCGGATTCCGCAGGCCGAGGGCACATTATTTGTTCTGCCGGTGAGCGGCGATAGCGCGCTTATGCCGTCGCTCCTGACGCTTTCGGATGTGATGGGCACCGGGCACCATGCGGCTGTTGTGGCGCGTGTAGCACCAGGCAAAGCAGCAGCGGTTATTGGCGACGGGGCGGTTGGACTTTGCGGCGTGATCGCAGCCAAGCGCCTCGGCGCGGAACAGATCATCCTTATGGGTCGTCACCCCGACCGCATCGAGCTGGGGCGTGCGTTCGGCGCAACCGACATCGTGAGCGAGCGCGGGGAAGAAGCCATCGCGCGGGTCCGCGATCTCACCGGCGGTCTGGGCGTTCACGCCGTCCTGGAATGCGTCGGCACCGACCAAGCCATGCACACCGCGGTGGGCATTGCTCGCGCCGGTAGTGCGATCGGCCGTGTTGGCGTTCCGCACTATGAAACCGTCCCGGCCGCACAGCCCCTCTTCTACAAGAACATAATTGTCGGTGGCGGCCCCGCTCCTGTGCGCGCCTACATCGAGGAACTTCTTCCGGATGTCCTCGAGGGCCGCATTGAGCCCGGTCGGGTTTTTGACCGCACAGTCGATCTCAATGGTGTTCCCGAGGGCTACCGCGCGATGGACCGCCGCGAGTCCATCAAGGTGATGATCCAGCCCTAATGTGGGAGAATGCCATGCCGCATGTGATTGTAAAAATGTATGCGGGCCGCGCGGAGGCTCAGAAAATGGCCCTCGCCGAGGAAATTACCCGCGCGGCCACCAAAACTCTCGAGGCTCTTGTGGGATTCCAGGGTGGTGAACTGGCTCATGTAACCAGGGCTGCGACGAGCGCGCCGAGCAGAGCTCTGCCGCGTCGGCGCGTGTTGTGCACGAACTGAAAGAAGCCGAGATAGTCCGGCAGCTTGTCCTGCGAGATGCCCCGGTGCGGCCGCAGCCACGAGCGCAGCAGGGACCAGAACCCATTGGGTAGGAGGGGTGCCGCCTCGGAAGGACAGCCCTCCTCCCCCCATCGAACCGGACGTGAAAGTCGTCCCCTCATCCGGCTCTCCACACCCTTGCTCCCCTCTGTAGGCCGGGGATCGAGTTCATGCGTCGCTCGAAGGTGTCGGGCAGCATCAGCACACCCACCTTCTGGACGCCTGCCCCCGCAGGATGCTGCCGCCCTTCGCCTGGGCAGCGGGACCTTCGCGGCGGTCGCCCACACGCTTGTATCCATGCCCATCCGCCTTGGCGGCTGTCCGGGGCGTTACCCCCAGCGTTTGGCTACGACGACGGCTCTGTCGCCATGCTGGACACCGGAGAGGGCCAGCCACAGGCGATCCCGTAGTTGCACAGATCGGAGATGCGACGTGGGTCGGGTGCTCCGTTCGCCATTTCTCTCCCTTACCGGGAGCGGACCGCGATTGCCGGGTCGGGGCACGGGGGGTATCCCCTGGGCCGGTGTGTCCATCGGCCGTGTCGCGGCCAGCCGCCTCAGCCATCGTTGCGGCTGTCTCAACACCAGAGTCCATGGCTGGAGTTCGGGCAGTGTAGCTCTCACCCTTCACGTCTTGCGCTGACCCTCCGGGATCACGACGGCTTCGTCCCCTTGGGCCTTCTCCCGGCAGGCGATGGTCCCCCGCTCCTTTCGGAGTTACAGCCCATCTCTGGGCCGAGGTGAGCCGGGTGCGCACGGGACCCAGCGTCCCGATGAACGCCGTAGCTGTTACGCCATTGTTCATTCTCCCTTACCTGCGCCACAACGGCGCACTTCCATGGTGTTGACGTGCACCTCGCAGAAGCCGTCGCCGTCCTCGTCGCGCGCATACTCGCCGCGCCCGTGGCAGACCGTCTTGTGCCGGTAGCCCCAGGCGGGCAGGCGCGTGTAGACGTTGTACTCGTCGGTGTGGACCAGGCTGCCTTGGGCGACGGTCTGCGTGATGATCGGCTGGATCGTGGTCTGCCGCACGTTGGCCAGCATGCGCAGCACGACCTGGCCGCCGCGCTGGATCAGGCCGAGGATGGGCGGCTTGTCCTTCGCCAGCGTGCCGCGCCCCGGCGCACCCGCCAGCCTGCGGCACCGTCCCAGCCGCCCCTTTTGGCCACCTCGGCCGGTTGGCCCTTGTGCCCGGCCACCACGTAGACCTCGTCGATCTCCACCTCGCCCTCAAGCTTCGCCACTGGCGCCTTGGCGACGAGACCGTGGCGCAACTGCTCGGTCATGGCCTGCACGTCAGACTGGCTCAGGCCCAGCTCCAGCGCGACCTGCCGCGTCGAGAGGTTCAGCCCCATGAAGCAAAGGCACAGCACCCACACCCGCAGCGGCTGGTGATGGCCGGCCAGCACGGTCCCGGTGAGGTCGTCGAAGCGCCCAGCGCAGGCCTTGCAGCGGTAGCGCTGCCGGCAGGGCTGGGTGTCGTCGTACCCGTCTCGGCTCACCGCATCACTGTCACAGCCAGGACAACGCACGCCCTCGGGCCAGCGGTGTTGGCGCACGAAGGCGAAGCACTTGGCGTCGTCCATCAGGCCGGAGAGGTTGACCAGGTCGGGTGCAGCCATGGTGGCAAGGGCTCCTCGCGCGAGCTGGTCAGCTACTCCCGCCCCTGCTCGCGCACCAAACCTCCTCAGCCCAACGGCCCGGTCCCGACTTCACCACCCCGGAAGCCGATAAGAGCCTTATCTGTTGTCGCTGCTCTTTCTGCACCTGCCGGGCGCGTCCGTTACGATCCTGCTGGCGGGGCGTGCTGTGCTGGGCGGCGCGGAGAGTTTTATCATCACGGGTGCCACCACATGGGGGCTGGTCCGTGTCGGCCCGCAGAATGCCGGCAAAGTCATCGCCTGGATGGGGACGGCGATGTTCGCGGCCTTTGCGGCCGGCGCACCTTTGGGAACCGCGCTCTACGGAGCGGGCGGCTTCAGCCTGGTTGCGACCGCTACGGCCCTCGCGCCGCTTCTCACGCTGTTCCTGATCGTGCCGCTGCATGGCGCAGCCCCCGCGCACAAACGTGGCCCCAGCATCCTGTCTGTCCTGAGCCGGATCTGGGTGCCGGGCCTTGGCGCGGCCCTGAGCAGCGTCGGTTTCGGCGCAATCGCCGCGTTCGGCTCACTTCTCTTCGCCGTCCATCATTGGACGCCCGTCTGGCTGCCCTTTTCGTCTTACGCCGTGGCGCTCATCGTTGCCCGCGTGGCCTTCGGGCATTTGCCCGACCGCATCGGTGGCGCACGCGTCGCGCTGCTGTTCGTGATGGTCGAGACCGTGGGGCTCGCAGCCATGTGGCTCGCTTCTGCCCCCTGGGTGGCGGCGATCGGCGCTGCCTCCACGGGCTTCGGCTACTCGCTCGTGTTCCCGGCGCTGGGCGTAGAGGCGGTGCGCCGGGCACCAGATGAAAGCCGCGGCGTCGCTATGGGCGCCTATACTGCCTGCCTTGATCTTGCGCTCGGGGTGTCGGGTCCGGTTCTGGGTTTCGTCGCCGGTAGTGCGGGATTCAACGCCATGTTCCTTGCCAGCGCGCTCGTCGTGCTTGGCGCTGCCGTGATCGCCCAATGCCTGCTGGCACAGGCTCACCGCGCAGCGCCACCACTTGGAGCCTCCGCATGACGCGCCTTCTTATGATGCCGCCGCTTGTCGCACTGGCGATGCTCGATCCTACTTTCGCCAATGTGAGCGATCCGCCTGCAGCATCAGGATCAGGCAGCCAGAACGCCCATAAACGCGCGGCCGAGCCCAAGGAGCGGTTCCTGGTGCCGGGCGCCGGCCACGTCGATCTCCATGATCGCGTGAACCTAATCCCGTTCGACAAGCGGACCGAATCTTTCCGCGGCAATCTCAGCTAGTCAGCCCATCAAAACCAGCTTTCCACAGGAGATTACCACAATGGCCAGTTCAAAACGCTTTGAAGACAAGACTGCATTCATCACCGGAGCCGCCAGCGGCATCGGCCGCGCGACCGCTGTCGCCTTCGCGGCCGGAGGGGCGCGCGTGGTGGTCACGGACCGGAGCGAGGCGGCGCTGCAGGAGACCGCAGAGAGAGGTGGTCGGCTTTGTCGAGACAGCGTTTCGCCTTCGATAAGTGGATCCCCTGCCGATTGGTTCCGCAATATGCCGTTGTCGGGTCGTCGCGCAGGGAGGGCGTAGCCCGACCGGAGCGACGACCCGACAACGGCGGCGAAAGTCATGCTGCCGCTCGTTGCTGCAGGTGGGTGAAGTAGGCGTGGTCCGGTGTCCGGGCGTCAAGGCTCGAATGGGGCCGTTTGCGATTGTAAAAGTCGAGATATCGGCCAATCGATGCGCGCGCCTCGGTGACACTGTTATAAGCCCGCAGATAGACCTCCTCGTATTTTACCGACCGCCAGAGCCGCTCGACAAACACGTTGTCCCGCCAGGCGCCGCGGCCGTCCATGCTGATGGCGATCTTGTTCGCCAGCAGCAGGCCGGTGAAAGCAGTCCCGGTGAACTGGCTGCCTTGGTCAGTGTTGAAAATGTCCGGCCGGCCGTGCTTGGCAAGCGCTTCTTCAACCGCCGCCAGGCAGAAATCCTCCTCCATGCTGATCGATAGCCGCCACGCCAGAACCCGACGGCTGTACCAGTCCACCACCGCCGCCAGATAGACGAAGCCACGCGCCATCGGGATGTACGTGATATCCATGCACCAAACCTGGTTGGGCCGCTCGATCGTCAGACCCCGCAGCAGGTATGGGTAAATCTTGTGTCCCGGCGCGGCCTTCGAGGTGTTCGGCCGGCGATACAGCGCCTCGATGCACATCCGCCGCATCATCGTCCGCACCAGGTCACGGCCGATGACAACGCCCTCGCCGCGCAGCAGATCACGCAGCATCCGGCTACCTGCGAACGGGTAATCGAGATGCAGTGCGTCGATCCGGCGCATGATCGCAAGCTCCGCCGCCGGCACGGGCCGAGGTTCATAGTAGAGGTTGCTCCGGCTGAGCCGCAGCAACGCCGCCTGCCGCGCCAGCGGCAGTTCATGGCGCCGATCGATCATCGCTTTGCGCTCAGCAGGCCGGCTTTGCCGAGCGCACCGGCCAAAAAATCGTTCTCCAGGGTCAGCTCGCCGATCTTGGCGTGCAGCACCTTCAGATCGACCGCCGGTGTCGCCTCCGCCGCGGTTCCGCTCCCGCCAAATACCCCGGCAGCCGCATCAACCAACTGACCCTTCCAGGCGGTGATCTGGTTGGGGTGCACATCGTATTGCTGTGCCAACTCGGCCAGCGTCTTCTCGCCCTTGATAGCGGCCAGCGCCACCTTGGCCTTGAAGCCCGGGGCATGGGTCCGGCGTGTACGTCCCGTCATCGTCGCTCCTGATCCGCGGCATACTCGCCGCTTTCAGGCACGGTTTCCACTTATCGACCTGTCCGAATTTGGCCGGCCACCTCTGAGCACGTGAAGGCGACAGGTGCCGAAGTGCTGGCGATCACTTGTGACGTGTCGAATCCGGAAGAAGTCCAGGCTGCAGTCGCACAGGCAGTCGAAACCTTCGGCCGCATCGACTGCGCATTCAACAACGCCGGCGTCGAGAACAAGGCGACGCCGCTTCACGAAATCGAGCTACAGGAGTGGGATCGCATCCTCAATATCAACCTGCGCGGCACCTTCGTCTGCATGAAGCACGAGATCGCGCAGATGGTGCGCCAGGGCGGCGGCGTGGTGGTGAATACCTCGTCGGGCGCCGGCATCCGCGGCGTGCCAGGCGGTAGCGCCTATGCTGCCTCGAAGCATGCGATCATCGGCATGACCAAATCGGCCGCGCTCGACTACGCAAGGTCGAACATCCGCGTGAACGCGATCCTGCCCGGCAATATTGCAACGCCGATGATGGACCGCTTCACGGGAGGCGACATCCGGAAGGCGATCGACCTGGAGCCGGTCGGCCGCCTGGGAAAACCGGAAGAGATTGCGGAGGCCGTGCTGTGGATGTGTTCCGACCTCGGCGGCTTCGTGACCGGATCTGCAATCGTGGTCGATGGCGGCTGGTCGCTATAGACGCTCGGTCGATGACGGCGACGATCACACATCAGGAGGGGCAGCTGTCCATGCAACTCTTTCAAATCGCCGCCGCTGCCCTGGCATTTTTGTCGATGGATCATGCCATGGTTCAGGAACGCATTCGAATTTCATCAAACTGGGGAAATGTCACGGCCGAGCTGGCCGACAACGCCGCAGCGCGTTCGCTGATCCAGATGCTGCCGATCACGATCGACATGCGCGATCACCTGCGTCAGGAAAAGACGGGCAACCTGCCATCACCGTTGCCGGAGATCGCCCGGCAGCGAGATTTCGCACCAGGAACGCTTGGGCTTTGGGGTCCCGACCACTTTGTTATCTATTACAGCAGCGGCCGCGTCCCTCAGCCGGGCATCGTCGTTCTGGGCAAGGTGACGGGCGACATCTCGATCTTCGATCGTCCGGGTTCGATTGCCATTCGCGTCGAGCGCGCAAACCAGTGAGCCGGACAGCGGGTAAGGCGGATCTCGGATATGGGCGCCGCACTGCTCTACGAGCATCTAGGACGCTACTGGTAGGCTTCGCGTGCACCTCTTCGATCGGGGGGCATCCGTTTGTGATTAGACAATGTAAACCGTGGTCACGCGCGACCTGGTATCCCTGCGTCATGTGGGCCTTCAGAGCATCGTCATTGACGCCGATGGTTGTCGGTCCACTCCCGTCATGTAGGCTCATCAGCAGGTTACCATTCGTCAACTGACGGACGGCTCCATGAATTGGATCTACCGTATCGGCAGGTAGCCACCCCCCATTGTCTGGTAGTAGATGCGTCCAGGGCAATGAGGCGCCATGCAAAGCATTAAAACTGACATGACCGAATAGAAGAATGACGCTCTGCCTAGCAAGACTGCAGACCTCGAAAACGCACCCTTGGGCTACGGCGATTGGCATCGATTTTCTCGTGCAGGTTCAATCCACGGACAAATCAGATCGAGATCCGTTCCACTTCGTCCAGCGTGATTTCATCGCCGGTGCGGTCATAGAGCTTTGTTGTCCGCGGACTTTCGTGAGCGGCCATGGCCTGAGCGTTCTCCAGTGTGCCACCGGCTTCGAGATAGGCGGTGATACCCGTTGCACGAAACGTATGGCAGCCGATTTTGACCCGCGTGCCAAGGTCCGCCGCGCGTCGCTGGATCATGCGCCAGGCATCGACCCGGTTCATCGGCTTGTCGGTCAGGGTGCCGGTGCGACCGGCGGCAGACCGGAAGAGGGGGGCCTTGCCGCCGTCACGGATGCCGGCCGCGGTTCCGTTGCAAAGTTCGGCACAAGTCGCGCGTCACCATGACGCCCGGCGAGTCAGGCAGCGATCTGGAACAGATCTGCGATGAAGGCGGCTTGAGCCTGCATGTCCCGTCCACCGATGCCCCGAACCTGCCCCTTCCTGACCATCGCCATCACCTCGTATCCCGCCAGCGTTCGCTGCGCCGTCCAGAAGCTACCGAAGCCCAGCCCTGGTCGCATCAGCCGTCGCAATCGACGGTGATCTTGTTCCACGATGTTATTGAGATACTTGACCTGGCGCAGCCGCGAGAAGCGCCACAGCTCGCCATCTGCCTTCATCTCCGTCACTGCACAGGGGTAGGCGGGGTTCTTGTCCACCGTGATCGTGCGCGGGTTCACCGTGTGCGGCTGGCTCAGGGCCTTGCGGAAGAAGCGCTTCGCGGCCGCCGCGTCCCGCTTCGCTGCGAGCAGGAAGTCGATCGTTTGGCCCCGGCTGTCCACCGCGCGATAGAGATACATCCAGCGCCCCTTCACACGAACGTAGGTCTCATCCACTCTCCAAGACCCGTCCACTCTCCAAGACCCGTTGCTCGGGCGCAGGTAGGGCCGGATCCGCTTCTCCAGTTCCGGCGCGTAGGCCTGAACCCAGCGGAAGATGGTCGTGTGGTCCACCTCCACGCCGCGGTCGGCGAGCATGAGCGCGAGGTCGCGGTAGCTGATTGGGAACATGAGGGACCAGCGGACGGCCCAGAGGATCACCGCGGCGGTGAACTGCCGGCCCTTGAAGGACTGCCCCTGCCGGACCCGGACTATGCGACGCCGCTTTGCCATGCCGAGGTTTGTACCTGCTCAGGCAGGCAGCTCAAAGCTGCAACAGAGCCTTTGTTTCTACCTCACCCTTGGCATGAATGCCGTCCAGCATGGCCTCAGCCCGGTGCTAGCAGTCGTAGTGGTGACAAGTAGGAAGCCATTAGCGTTACGCTGGGTAACTTTATCTAACGCTGACCCGACGTCGTCTTCCGAAACGGACCTGCCTGACTTGGCGAAGTCCTTACAACTGACAAGCCAGCGCAAGTCCTTAGAGCCAAGGACGCCTTTCCGACGTTCTGTGAAGAACAAATCACGCCCCTGATCGGCCCCGCGACCGGCCCAATTGGGGCTAAGATCCAGTCGTTTGCCTAACTCGCGAACGAGACCTTGTAAATCCTCACCAGCTGGTGAACTAGTGCGCGACGTTGAGAGCTCTTTAAAATCTAGGATGGGCATCCATTGCCTTTCGAACAATCGCTCGCCCGCATTGGGCCTGACTTCCCACCAAGCATTGGGGATTGCACCGAAGTTGAAAAGTGATGCCAGGCGTTCTCTCCATCCCGGTCGGCAGACCCGCCCTACTTCGATCTGCTGTTTGGCGGAGTGATCACTCTCCCCACCTCGGCCAGCTTCAGTCCGGCCTGAATGTCCGAGTTGGGTCGGAGGCGGTCAACGGGTGCGCTCGCTGGTGTCGATCACCGGTGATGGCGTCCAAGGCTAGCGAAGCACCCTTGAACGCATCGCCAATCACAGGATCGCGACCACGCTTTGTTCCGCAGACTACAGGTTGCGGCACGAGCCGTTTGCACACGGAAACTCTAGGCCCCTACTGTGCCGCATCCCCGTGCCGAAACGGAGGCGCATGGATGGCCGAGGTTTGGGGCTACGCCAAGGTCAGCACCGAGGACCAGAACCCCGCCTCGCAGGTCGACGCGCTGCTCGCGGCCGGCGTCCCGGCCGAGCGTGTCGTCGTCGAGACGGTGTCCGGCGCGGCCAGGGATCGGCCCCTGTTCGCCAGCCTGGTTGACCGGCTCGGCGAGGGCGACACGCTGATGGTCTGGAAGGTGGACCGCCTCGGCCGCAACACCCTCGACGCGCTGCAGGCCGCGAAGCGGCTGGACGAGGCCGGCGTGCGCGTCGTCATCACCACCTTGGGCGTTGACCTCAAGACCCCGGCCGGCAAGCTCGTCTTTGGCGTCATGGCCCAGATCGCCGAGTTCGAGCGCGAGCTGATCCGCGAGCGCGTCAACGCCGGGCTGAGGGCCGCGAAGGCGCGGGGCAAGGCGCTTGGCCGCCCGCACAGCCTCACGCCGCACCAGGCCCGCGAGGCCGCGCGCATGGTGGCCGGCGGCAAGAGCCTGGGCGAGGCGGCGGCAACCCTGGGCGTGGGCAAGTCGATTGTCTTCCGGGCCGTCAGGGAGGCGAACGCCAGGGCCCAGCCGGCGCAGCATCTGAACGGTAGGGCAGCATGAGCACCACCACGACCACCAGCCCCGATTACGACGTGGATCTTGTCGCCTGGGCCGCCGCCCAGGCCGCCCTGCTGCGCGCCGGCCGGATCGCCGAGGCCGACCTCGCCAACATCGCCGAGGAGCTTGACGACGTGGGGAAGGCCGAGCGGCTAAGGCTGGCGAGCCACGTCGGAACCGTCATCGAGCACCTGATGAAGCTGGAGGCGTCCAAGGCCCGGGAGCCGCGCAACGGCTGGCGCGCGACGATCCGGCGGGTGCGCGACGACATCGGCGACGTGCTCGCCGCCAGCCCGAGCCTGCGCCGGGAGCTGCCCGGCATCATCGCCCGCGAGACCGCGCGCGCACGGGGCCGCGTCGCACAGTCCCTCGCCGACTATGGCGAGCCCGCAAACGGCCTGTCTGCCCTGTCCTATGGCGAGAACCAAATCCTTGGCCCGTGGCTGCCGAATTGAGGCGCGGCTCGCCGACATTCGGGCCGACGTCGGCGGGCTACGGCGAGACGCATACTCTATGATATCGGCCAGTTGCTACGCTCTAACGTTCTCACGCTCTAGAGTGTAGAAGTGCTGGGATGCTATCCCTCTCCCATCCGCGCCAACCGGGACAGCCCCTCGCTTTCGAAGAACATGTTCAGCGCCTCCTCTAGGACCCACTGGCGCGTCTTGCCGTGCTGCGCCGCCCAAATGTCGATCTGCCGCTTGGCCTCGTGCGGCACCCAACCCCCGAACTGCGTCCGCCCGGCCCGGTAATCCGGTTTCGCCCCGGACGGGGAAGCCTCCCGCGGCTCGGACGGCGTCGGGTGCCTTGCGGGAATGGAAAATGCGGCGCGTGCCAACGTGTCACTCCGTCAATGTGTAAAAGCGTGAGTGTGTCAGAGGTCAAAGTGTTGGGGGACCTGACGCTCTGACACAAAGTCGTACAGTCGCCCGATCTCCTGCGCCGCCGCGCCCCCGGGCTCGTACTCCCCGGCCGTGTTGCCGCTCGGGATACAGTGGCGGAAGGCGACCCGCTCCCGAACAATCACGGGGCACAATGTCCCGCCTCGCCCCCTCACCGCCTCCGCCGCCTCTTCCACCACTCGGGAGCGAACCGGCGCCGCATTCAGCACGACAGACGCCGGGCGCTTGGCGAGGTCGCACAAGTCCAGTGTCGTGGCGATGGCCTCCAGGTCGAACTGGCTCGGCCGACAGGGCACCAGGATAAAGCTGCTGGCCTTGGCCGCCTGCAAAGCCGTTTGGTTGGCGTGGGGGGCGGTGTCGAGGATCACCAACTCGTACCCCTGCTCCCGGGCCGCCGCCAGCACCTTGCCAAGCGACGCCGGACTTTCGGCGGCCACGTCCGGAGGCAGCTCCCCCCGGCGCTCGCCCCACTTGTCGGCGTTGCCCTGCGGATCCAGGTCCACCAACAGTGTCTTCAATCCCCGCGCAGCCCCCTCCGCCGCGAGGTGAACCGCCAGAGTTGTCTTCCCCGCCCCGCCCTTCTGCGAGATCGTCGCCCACACCCGCATCGCGTCCCACCCATCAATTACACTCTGACAGTACCACACTTCGACGCTCCAACACCCTATTTCTCCGTTGCGATCACCGCTGCTCCGCTCTATTCAGTGCCGCCTGTCCCCGAGCCCGTCCGCCAACCCGAACAGGCTGCGGTCGAGCCGGAGCCGGCCCTCTTGGTGCAGCTCCACCATCCGGCGCAGCAGCCCCCCGGGCGAGCGCACCTGGCCCGCCGCGTGGCGGGAGGCGATCACCGCCAGCACCGTGACCGCCTCCATGCGGCCGAGGACGACACAAGCCTGCCCCCAGGCGTGCTGCGAGACGCCGAGGTCCGAGCGGACCAGCCAGGCGGCCTCGATCAGCTCGCCCCAGCCCGGCCTTGCGCCGCGCATCCAGCCCCGGAAGGCGGGCGCGATCCGCAGGATAAAGTCTGGCGTCACGACGAACCCCCGCAGGGCGGAGCTGCCAAAGGTTCCACCCGCGGCAGCGTGTGGAAGGGCAGCGGAGGGGCTCTGCCGCCCCTCGCACGTGCCCGGGGCCGGGGCTGTGGGTGCCTCCGGCCGCGCCACTGCCTTCGTGGGGCAGGGGAGGGGGTTGCGCCTCTCCTCCTGAGCCAGGGGCCGGTCAGGCCCCTCCGCTGCTGCTGTTGCTTCAGCAAGTAGAGGTGGGCTTGTAGGTGTATGGTGGGGCCGGTTTTCCGCCCCCTTGGGGTCAGTTTCCACAGGCTTAGCCTCAATACGGTTCACTTAAGGCAAAATCCTGTTCACTTAAGCTATCGGCCGAATACCAACCAATTGAAAATGCAGCATTCGCCTTGGTTCTCCCTGCGGCACAAACAACTAAAGTGAACCGTATTGGGCTTAGCCTGCGTCAATGCGGCCTGCACCTCGGCGTGCAGGGCTTCGAAGTCGCACGACAATGGGCGCGAGCTGGCCGGGATCGTGGCCGTCCCCCCGCCGGCCTGCGAGCCGGCGCGCCTGGGACGCCAAGGCCGGCCAGTCCGCCCCTCCGCCCGCCCGCTCCAGTTCCTGGGCGGCGTCGGTGAGCGAGAGGATCTGGTTGCGCAGCGATGTGACCCGGGCGCGCAGCCGCCGCCCCTCCCGGCGCCGCTCCGCGTGCGCCGCGGCGATCGCCAGGAACTCGGCGTGCCGGGCGGCCAGCGGCGAGAGGTCGAAACCGTACGCCTCGACCACGCGCCTCTGCTCGCGTCGGCCGTGGCGCTTCCCGTTCGGGCTGTCGGCCATCTCGATGAGGCCGCACTCCAGGGCGGCGCGGACCAGGGTCTTGACCTGGGTGCGCCCGAGCCCGAGCGCGTCCTGCAGGGTGGCGTTCGAGGGCCAGGCGATCGGGCGGTTGCCGTCGAGCCGGCTTCCACGGTGCGGCCCACCAGGTAGTCGAGCAGGTCCAACACCCGGCGCGGCAGGCCGAGGGCGGGGGCGGCGCGCTTGCAGGCGCTGAGCGCGGCGCCGCGCCGCACAGGCTCCCACGAGGCGGGGCGGGCCGCCTGCGCGGCGAGCATGGGCGCGGTGGTCTTGCGCCGTCCGGTCAGCGGCGCCAGCGCGCGCCCCGCCGGTTGTCGGCCGGGAGGAATCCCGACCGAGGGTCCAAGTGTCTCGTCCCTCATCGTCTCCGTCCGGTTCGGCCCGGAGGCGGTCGGCACGTGGCAAGGCTCGCCCGTGGCAAGAATGTTCTTGCAAATCGAGGCGGACGGGGTCAGATTGGGGTTGTCAGATCGCCAATCTTTCCCGGCCCTGCCGGTATGCGGACCCGCCCCCTGGGCGGGTTTGCTATGTCTGGGTCTGCGCGACTCCAAGGGCTTGCGCGGCGGGCCTGCCGCGGTTGGCAAGCCTGACGTACTCGCATCTCCCCGTCCACAACTTTGCGCCCCTGTGACGGGAGCCGCGGTCGCGATCAGCGCGTGGCGGACGGCGCGGTGGTCGCCACGCAGGCGCCGGACACCCCGGCGTGGGCGGCATATTTCGGGCGGGTTACGCAGTAACGACCGCCGCTCCTCACCCTTCCACACCGCCGCGCGATCCCTCCCCCCCCCCCAGAGGAAGAGGGAGCCACGCCCTGCGGGCCAATCAACATCTTGTGGCGGACAGCGCCAAGTAACCAGGGGGGTGGGCAAGTATCCACGGGGCGATTTCGGGCTCCGGAGCCAAGTCAGGCGCGCCCCGCACGCGCCTCTCCTTCCCGGCGCGCGCGGGGACTTCGCGTATACTGTGAATCTCTTGGCATAACGAAGAGCGTTTTTGGTTTGGCGGCGCGGCGCACAAGCGTTGCCGTGGACGCTGGCGGGTGGGAACCGCGCCGGTAAGCCAAAAACGTGTTGGACTGAACCGTCAGCCTCCGGACGGCTATGGGGATTCCTGGTGCCGACCAGCCGATGAGCACGCACGAACTGCCGCCAGTCGTCGCGCTCGTATAGGCGCGATGGCGGGCGCGATGGCGTGCTCCGGTGCGCTGCCAACCAGTGGCGTGGCATCGTGGCACAGGTCAGGGGCCTGCGTGCCCATGTTCGCGAGCGACGAGACACCTTGCGGGACGCGCTGACCTCCACCGAGGTCGGCGTGACAGGACGCGACGGAGCGGATCGGGATCGACTGACGCGGCATCATGAGCTGTCGCACCACATGGCTGGTCGCGGCGGCGGTTGCGGCCGGATCGTGCCATAGGTCAGCATCCGGCCGCCGCAGCAGGGGCAGACCTCGACGTCCTGGCCGCTGAGCTCGCGCAGGCGCTCCTGCCAGCGGCGCGGTGGACGCGGCTCCAGCGGCGGCGCGGCGAGCAGGGCACGGCAGAGGGCCAGCTTGCGGGCGCGATGGCGGTTGGCGAGAAAGCCGATGTGGCGGATGTGGTGAAAGCCGTCAGGCAACGTGTGTTGGAGGAAGCGGCGGATGAACTCGTCGGCCGCCAGCGTCATCACCTTGGTCGTGCCGCCCTGGCGGTAGTCCCTCCAGGTGAAGCGGACCTGGCCGTCATTGAGGCCGACCAGGCGGCTGTTGGCGAGGGCGACGCGATGGGTGTAGCGGCCGAGGTAGCCGAGCACCTGCTCGGGCCCGGCGAACGGCGGCTTGGCGTGGACGACCCAGTCGATCTGGCCCAGCTGATCGAGCTGGGCACCGAAGGCGGCGCGCTCAGCCAGGCTGGCGAGCGCGCCGGGGAAGCGCAGCGCGCCCGCGGCGGAGGCGCTGCGCAGCGCGCGCACGAACAGGTCGCGGAAGCGGCGGGAGAGCACGCGCACGGGCAGGAAGAAGCCGGGCGGGCACGCGACCCAGCGGGTCTGGTCTGGCGCGATGCCACCGCCGGGGACGATGCAGTGCAGGTGCGGGTGGTGGTGCAGCGCCTGCCCCCAGGTGTGCAGCACCGCGATGGCGCCGATCTCGGCGCCGAGATAGCGGCGGTCGCCGGCAACCTCGCGCAGCGCCTCTGCCGCGGCCTGGAACAGCATGCCGTAGACCGCCGCCTTGTTGTGGAAGGCGAGTTCCGCGACCGGCGCGGGCACGGTGAACACGACGTGGAAGTAGGGCACCGGCAGCAGCTCGGCCTGGCGCGCCTCAAGCCACTCGGCGCGTGCCAGGCCCTGGCACTTCGGGCAGTGTCGGTCGCGGCAGGAGTTGTAGGCGGGGCGCGAGAAGCCGCACTCGGCGCAGCGCTCGACATGGCCGCCCAGGGCCGGCGTGCGGCACGCCTCGATCGCCGCCATGACGCGGCGCTCGGTGCGGCCGAGGTGATCGGCGTGGGCCTGCCGGTATGCCGGGCCGTGGCGGCGGAAGATGTCCGCCACCTCCAGCACGGGGCGCGTCGCGCCGGCTCAGGCGGGAGCGGGAACGGGCTCGGCTATGATGCGACAGGTCGCCTGCAAGGCCTCAAGCGGGCTGGCGGTGGCGCACACCGTGTTGGTCGCCAGGCGCAGGTAGCGCGCCGTCGTGCTCAGGCTGCGGTGGCCAAGCAGGAGCTGGATGGTGCGCAGGTCAGCACCGGCTTCGAGCAGGTGGACGGCGAAGGCGTGGCGCAGGGTGTGCGGCGTGACCGGCTTGGCGATCTCGGCGCGGTCGCGCGCTGCCCGGCAGGCGCGTGCGACGGCCTCCGTCGAGATCGGCCGGCCGGGCAGGTCGCCCGGGAACAGCCACTCCCCGGGCCGGGTCGCGCGCCAGTGGTCCCGCAGCAGGTCGAGCAGCTTGGGCGAGAGCATGACGTAGCGGTCCTTGCGCCCCTTGCCCGCGTCGATGCGGATGACCATGCGCTGGCTGTCGATCGCAGCAGCCGTCAGGCGGACGGCTTCGGAGATGCGCAGGCCCGCCGCGTAGCAGACGGTCAGGATCACCCGGTGCTTGCGCAGTGCGACGGCAGCGAGGAACCGGCTGACCTCGTCGCGGCTCAGCACGACGGGCAGGCGCTGCGGCTTGCGGCAGGTGGGCACGACCTCGTCGATGCTCCAGCCGCGCTTGAGGGTGACCTTGTAGAGGAAGCGCAGGGCGGCGACCGCGACCAGGGTCGAGCTGGCCGCCAGCTGCCGGTCCTGGACCAGGTGGACCTGATAGGCCCGGATGTCGGCTGGCCCCAGCAGCTCGGGCGAGCGGCCGAAGTGGCGGGCGAACTGCGAGATCTGCTGGACGTAGGCGCGTCGCGTGTGCGGCGCGAGGTTGCGGACGTGCATGTCCTCGATCATGCGCTGGCGAAGTGGCGTCATGGACAGCTCCTGTGCGGGATGGGTGCGCGCGAGGGCGCATCCCATGGTCCCGTATGCGAGCCGTCAGGAGAGCAATCTGAAGGTGGGCACGCCGCGGTGCGGCTCGCTCCCGCCGAGCAGGTCGCAGGTGCTTACCTTGTCGGAACAGCGCAGAAGCAACGATAAAGGTTTAGTCCAATGGGCGTTATGCAGCGGAAAGTCTACCGCGCCGTAATTACCCACCCCCCTTGCGGCGGGGCGGCATTGCTGATGCAGTTTGGGCATGCAGCGGGACGAGCTGGAGCGCCTGAGCAAGGCCGAGCTGATCGAGTTGGGGCTGCGGCTGCAGCGGCCGGAGAAGACCTCGCGCACCTCGTCCAAGCCGCCGTCCACAGACCGCAAAGCGCGTCGCGAGCAAGCCCGCCCCGGAGGTGCCAAGCCCGGACATGAAGGCCATAGTCGGGCGCTCAGCAGGGAGGTGGACCGCGTCGTCGATCACGCCCCGCAGCAATGCCCGTGCTGCCGCAGGGCGCTGTCGCCCGACCTGCCCAGCGAAGCGGTGAGCGTGCACGAGCGGATTGAGCTGCCGGAGATCAAGCCAATCGTCGAGCACCACCGACGCTTGGCGGTGCAGTGTCCCGGCTGTGGGGCGCGGGTCGTGGCAGCGCCGCCGCCCGCCGCGACAGGCACGCCGTTCGGCCCGCGCCTGCACACGCTGGCGACCTACCTCAAGACCTTTCAGAGCCTGTCCTACGAGCGGCTGCAGGCGACACTGGCCGACCTGTTCGGCCTGTCCATCAGCCAGGGCGGGCTGATGAACCTGCTGCGTCGCGCCCAGACTTGCTTCCAGGCCGGGCGAGGCTTGCCGAAGGTTCCATTCGGCGCAGCCGGATGGAATGGCAAGACGAGGGGCGAGCCCGCCGTCGCAGCCCTGCGGCAGGCCAAGGTGGTGGCCTCGGACGAGACAGGCGTCCGGATTGAGGGCAGCAACGCCTATCACTGGGTGTTCCGCTGCAAGGAGGCCGTGGTGCACCACGCCGCCCCGACCCGCGCCGCCGCGGTCGTGCACGCGATGATGGCTGGCCACCAGCCCGAAGTCTGGCTGTCGGACCGCGACTCGGCCCAGCAGGGCCATGGCCAAGTCCAGCAGACCTGCCTCGCGCACCTGGCTCGCGACGTCGCCTACGTGTTGGAAGTGAGCGACGACCCCGTGCCGTTTCGGCTCACGCTCTGGCTCGCCTCGGCCTTCGAGTTGGCGGACAGCATCTCACAACTGGCTGCCTCCACCCTGGTCGCCAAGCGCCGCGCGCTGGCGGGCAGGCTGGTCGCGATCCTGGCAGCACCCACCACCTGCGACTTGGCCCGTGAACTTCAGAACAAGGTGCGCCGAGCGCGCGATCAGCTCCTAACCTTCGCCGACTGGCCCGGCCAGGTCGAGGCCACCAACAACGCCTGTGAGCGCGACCTCCGGCCCTCGGTGATCCAGCGCAAGGTGACCAACGGCTATCGTGCCATGTGGGCCGCCGAGGGTGAGGCCGACATACGCAGCGTCGTCGATACCGCTCGCCTCAAACCGGGCACCAGCGTCTTCAACACCATCCTGCAGACCGTCACGGCCTGATCGCTACGCCCGAAACAGGGGTGGGTAATTACACCGCGCCCGTGAGCGCCAACCACAAGATGTAGAAATCAAGCAGACCGTGTGAAATCTGTGCCGCAACGGATTCCGGCTCGACGCAAGATGCGTTAAACTCGGGGTCATGACGCACATCGCCGGTCACGACCGATCCCAGACGCTGCTGCTTCCAGAATCGCTCGATGATTACGTCGGCCCCGAGAACCCCGTCCGGTTCATTGAAGCCTTCGTTGATGGATTGGATCTGACCGCAGCGGGCTTTATCCGCGTCTCCGCCCAGCGAACCGGCCGGCCGGGCTATGCGCCCGCCGATCTGTTGAAGCTCTACATCTACGGTTATCTGAACCGCGTCCGATCCAGTCGCCGTCTGGAAGCCGAGACCCATCGCAACATCGAAGTCATTTGGCTGCTGCGTCACCTGAAGCCGGACCACAAGACCATCGCCGATTTCCGCCGCGACAACCGCAAGGCCTTCCGCCCGGTCTTTCGGCAGTTCGTGCTGCTGTGCCGTCAGCTGGATCTGTTCGGCCGGGAACTGCTGGCGGTGGATGGCACCCGCATCAAGGCGGTCAACAACAAGGACCGCAACTTCACCCGCGCCTCGCTGACCAGGTTTATCGAATTGGCCGATGCCAAGCTCGACGATTACCTCCAGCGTCTTGACCAGAGCGATGCCGCCGAGACCACAACAAGTGGCTCGCGGGTCGACAACCTGGCCGAGAAGATCGCCGCCATCCGCTCCCGTCGTACGCGGTGCCAGGACATGTTGGCGCAGTTGGATCGCACCGGCGAGGACCAGATCTCGCTGACCGATCCCGACAGCCGGGCGAGGCTGGCCAAGGTTCCTGCGGCGAAGCCGCTGGAATAGCCAGACGAGGGGATGGCGGCGCACACGCATGTCGCGGTGGGCTACAACGTCCAGGTTGCGGTGGATGCCAAGCACAAGCTGATCGTCGAGCAGCAGGTCAGCAACCAGGTCCTCGACATGGGGCTGCTGACGCAGACCGCGGCGCCGGCGAAGGAGGTTCTCGGTGTCGAGACAATCGAGGCCGTGGCCGACAAGGGTTACTTCAAGATTGAGGACATTGAGGCCTGCGAGAACGCCGGGATTGTGCCCTACGTGCCGCGTCCGCAGCGCGGTCCCTCGGTCAAGGCCGGCCTGTTCCGCAAGGATGAGTTCCGCTACGACGCAGACAGCGACAGCTATGTTTGCCCAGCGGGTCAACGCCTTCATCCGTATTCATCGTCTCTCCTGCGTGGGCTGAAGAAGATCAACTACGCCAACAAGCTGGCGTGCGACGATTGCACAATCCGTTCGCAGTGCACGGCGGGCAAGTTTCGCACGGCCTCTCGTCTGGAGAACGAAGCGGTCCTGGACCGGATGCAGGCCCGGTTGGCGAACCGTCCAGGCGTTCTCGACCGCCGTCGCGAGACGGTCGAGCATCCGTTCGGCACGATCAAGCAATGGATGAACCAGGGCGCGTTCCTGATGCGTGGCCTGGAGAAGGTCCGCGCCGAGTTCAGTCTGACCGCGCTCGCCTACAATCTCCGGCGGGTGCTCAACATCGTCGGCTTCGCGCAGCTGATGGCCGCGGTGGCGGCCTGAAAGGCTGCTGCTGGCGGGGTTTCCCCGGACCGGCTGGCAGGATCGCCGGCAGCCACGATGTGGAACCGGGGATTTCTTGAAATCGCCCGTTCGGCTCACCGGGACCTCGGCGTGCACCTCCGACTGCCGATTTCACCAGCATTGCCGCCCCAGCGAGTTTTCGCACGGTCTGCAAGAATTTTGCACCGAGTTCGATGGACCCGGTGCAAGCTCGCTCAGGAACCGCTTTGCCGGATTCACACCTGCTCGGTGTCGGGCTCAGTTGGCAGCCTCGGCTTGTGGAAAAGTCCACGCGCCATTCAAGATTTCGGAACGGGGACGATAGAGTCGCACGAGGTAGTTCCAGCCCGGCGTCGTCGGAAGGCAGTTGGCAACCTTTCCGTCACAACCGCCGAACTGGATGGTGATCGACCCGTTCCCATTCGGCTTGGCGGTGATGTTGTTGAGCGCGTAGGCGTTGAGCCGGTTCGGCTCGAAATAGCCCTTGCTGTTGTAGACGCTCACGGACCAGAAGCCGTCGACCGGCACGTCTTTGACGGTGAGCCTATAGATGGTCTTACCGTCATTTTTCGCGGGCACTTGGTTCAGGTAGAGCGCGTCCTTTTCTGGATTCCCACCCCACGCCGACGCTGCGCCGATGAGGTGGCGCACGGGATCGACCGTATCCTTCGTGCCAAACATGTGTTTCGTATCTGGCAGCGTGGATGCCAACGCGAGCAGTGCTGCGCGGACCTTTTTCTGGCTCGTCTGATCCCAATGCGGCACCTCGAACTTCCCCGGGCCGCCGGGTTGTTCGATTTTCATTGCGTCCTGCAGAGCATGGACCGCCTGCACGTCTTTCGGATCGGTCGGATCGACCAGCGTCCTTACACCAATCAGTACATAGCGCGTGCCGATTTTGTCCTTGGAAAGGACGTGGATGCCCGCACCGTAATCGACCTCCGGCGTGTATTCGTCCTCATCGATCACCTGCATCGACATGAAACGCGTGCCGGCATCTGGCAAGGTGATCGTGACCGGCCCTGCATCAAGATCAAACACCGCTGCGGAATAGAGCGTGTCGCGGTTGAGCCGGATGATGGTCTGGTTGTTGACGGCGGCCGGCTCCCGGCGATGGACAAATTTCCCGAGCCCCCCGTCATTAACAATATTGCCGAAATAGAGATCGCTCTCGGCGCGCGGGAAGTTATCTGCCGTGACCGGAACCGCGTTGCCCGCTGCTTGCGCGAGGGCACCACTCATCGATCCAAAAATTATTGCCGCGGCGATGAGGGATGTCCTGATTTTCAAGGCGGTCTCCGATTTCGATTTTCAAGGTTGCTAGCCCATCTAGGACTTACAGCGCGAACTGAAAGTTGATCCCGGCAAAGATTTGCCATACGGGGACACCGGCTCCGCTGTGAATGACGGAATACTGCGGCTCGACGAAGGCGTTAACCGTGTTGCCGTTACCAAACGACCAGACCTTGCCAGCCCCGAAGCCGACCGGAACGGCCGTTGTGTGGTTGCCAAGGTCGAATGTCATGACGCCGGTCGAGCGCAGATAGAAGCCCCTTGGCAGATTGTAGGTGACGATGGGTTGAGCGGTGACGATCTGCGCGATCGGGCGGGAATTATCCCCGGCGAAAGAGTGCTGGTAGGTGACGAGCCCGGCGAGCAGCCCCCAGGATTGTGGCGCGACCGCAACGGCCGCGCCACCGCCTTGCCATTTCCCGGCACCGGTGTCCCGGCTCGTGGCCGTGGGCGCGACCAGGAGCGGCCCTACCCCGAACACGACCGATTTGGTTGGAATGACCACCAGATCGAAAAGGGTCAGATCGCCAAGGCCGGTGTTGCTTCCATTCGGAAAAGCCGGGGTTGTGACGAGCGGCAGGGTAAAACGGACGAGTTGTGGGACGCCGAACGCGTCGGAAGGAACCAGCCCCCGCAGCAGCCCCTGATTGGCCTGGCGGTTGCCCAGCCGATTGAGCGACGGGAGAAAGTAGTCTTGCAGATTGACCGTTATCTTGGGCGTCAGGGGATTGTTCGCGGCATTGACGTCGCCGGCCACGGCGGGCGTGGAGGCAGACCCACCCGGAGCATCGACCTGCTGCGACCTTGCGGCGTGCGGGAGCAGGAGGGCTGCCCCGAGCACGCACACAGCACCTGACTGCCAGCGCACACGAAAATCCTTTTCAGATTGCGCAGCGAGGATCGCAGAAGGCCGCCCAGCCTTCAATGTGATGTTTCGGTTGCCCCCTGTGCCGCAACGAGCGGCGGCAACTTCCACTGCCCGTTCATGGCCGCCGGGCTGGGGCCATAGACGCGAGCGACGACGGCATAGCGACCCTCGGTGCCGGCAGCCAGTTGGTTCGCATCCCGGCAGCGGGCGGGGCGTGGCTCACGTAAAGCGTCAACGAACCGTCCGCGCCGTAGTGCAGGTCCTTGGACCTGTCACCTAGCGAATAGCGGTTGATCTCGTTCGCGTAGAGGAAGCGGTCGGGCAGTGTGTAGAGGGTGAGCGACCAAAAGAATTCCTGATTACACATAAACCTCAGCCAATTTCAGGAGTCGGTAGGGCATAGGGGTGGTTCGGACGGCGGCCCATGTGAGACGCGGGATCATGGCGGCCAGATCGTATCGTCGGTTGAAGCGGTATTCGAATTCGGCGAGGTAGCGCGGAACATGCTTGCGGTTGATGGCACGGTAGGTGCCCGTGATGGCGGCCTTGATGTTGCCGAGCGCGGTGTTGGCCCATTTGAAGGCTGGCGTCCGAGCCGCTTTTGGTCCTGACCCGGTCTTGACGACTTGGTGCGCGCACCCGGCGTCTGCGACGCTGGCGAAACACTGAAGGCCATCGCTGACGACAGAGCAGTCTGGATCGAGGCTGCGCTTGGCGAACCCTGCGATCGAGGTTGCACAGAAGCTGGTGACCCGGCGCAGCTTCAGGCGAACCGGCTTTCCCTGGGTGGTCGTCTCGACAGCGGCGACGAACGGCGTCTTGCCAGGCGCCCCGCGGCCGCGCTTTCCGCCGGAGCGCTCGCCGCCGAGATGGGCGTCGTCGATCTCGATCCTGCCGCTCAGGCGCTTGGTCGCATCACGCTCAAGCATGACCTGCTTCAGCTTGTGTTTGACCTTCCAGGCGGTGGTCTGCGTCACCCCAAGGCGACGCCCCAGTTCGATGCTGGAGATGCCTTGCTTGGTCTGGGTCAGGCGATAGATCGCACGAAACCATAGCCGCAGCGGCAGATGGGTTGATGCAAAGATCGTCCCGGCAATCGGCGAGGTCTGCCGGCGGCACTTGGTGCACTGATAGAGATCGCGGGCCGTCACCAGACTATACTGCCTGCCGCCGCATACCGGGCACTCAAAGCCACGCGGCCAGCGTGACGCGATGACGATCGCCCGGCATTGCTCCTCGGTGCCGTACTGCTGTTCGAACGCGGGTTCGCTGAGACCCTTCTGGAACTGCACGACATTACGAGCCACTGCCACACCCTCATGAAATGCCACAAATTCCCTGACCTGCTACCAGGCGTTTCGTGACTGAGGGAAGTGCGTAATCAGGAAGAATTTGGCCGGTGGCAGCCTGCCGGCGGCGAAGTGTATGATCGCCGGCTTGGCTCCCGCGCCGTCATAGCCACCATACCACGCCTCTTCGAGATCATTGCCATAGAGGCCTTTCGCTACGGCAACGTCGCGCCTCAGATAGTCGGTCTTGAGCAGCGAACGCGGACCAAACAGGCCGTTCGAGCTCATGGTGACGGCGAGTTTCGCCTTGAGCGCCTCCTTCGCGTCGGCAATGCCGGCGTCGATTGCCGCCAACAGGGCGGGGTCGACCTTGGCCGGGTCCCACGGCCAGCCGGGTCCGATGCCGATCGCCTCGAACCGTTTGCGGATGGCTATTTCACTGGGGTGCGGAGGTTCGGCAAACTGCAGGAGAAAGTTGAGATACGTGATGAAATCGTGCCCTTGCGCCCGTGCGGGGTCGTAGGGCGGAAACGTGATCGGCGGCGCGGGGGGCGGCGCCGGCTTGCCCAGGAAGGCACTCAGCGGCTACAGCCTGTATTGGGCCTGGATCGCGCGCACGTTCGGCACATCCTCGGGCCCGTTCAGGGCGGTGCGTGTCAACGTGCCGACGATTTCTGTTTCAGCCTCGAAGACCTCTCGAATGCCGGGAGGCTTGCTGCCGTGCCACTTCGGTCCTGCAATCAGGTAGCTACCCGCGCCGAAGCCGGTCGACCGCACTCCGACATAGGCGAAGTTCTGCGTGAAGAGATCGATCCATTGGACCACGTAATAGCGGTCCTTCGGAACCGCCGGCACGGTGAGCACATAGGGTTCCGCCCGCAAGTCCAGCCATGCCCAGGAATATGGCGTATCATTATTCGGCGTGACCACATCGTGGTTGGCCGGGGTGAAAGGTTCCGAGTAGTGACGATAAACGCCAAATCCGCCGACGTATTCTGGTGATTTCGTATCAACAGCCTGTTTATACCAAGTTTGGTAGTTCTCCATCGTGGCGAAGGCGTAAAGGTAGGCTTCCTTGGCAATGGCACGCGCATCGCGCAGCACCGCCGCGAGCGCCGGCCATGAGACAGCCGTCATGCCGACAGCATTCAAGAGCCACGCAGCTACGCTTCGCCTGTAGATCATCACTGACTCCTCACGAGGCGAGCTCGGCCTTCGGCATCACTGCCGCTCAAGATGGGACCGTGAGGTCGGCCCTCCAAATTCACGGGCGTGTGATCCGTTCCAAGTCCCTGCAAAACAGGGGTCATAGTTTTGTAGAGTCGAGGATGGGCGGGGCGCCGCATGAGCGGTCCGTCTCCCATCCCCGCTCATCAAACCGGACGTGCGGTAGAGTAGGGCGTCGGCGAGTTGCCGTCAGGCACTTTCCGGCGCCCTCTCTCCAAACCGGACATGAGTTTTTCGGTCTCATCCGGCTTTCCAGTGCCTTGTCCTCTCACGCCACCCAGAGCGATCTCGATGGATGTCCTGATGGCACCGGTCGCAGACGACCAGGGTCTTGCGGCGGCGCGAGGCCATCCGCTTGACCCACAACGGTCGCTCCCTGCGTCCCGGCCGATCCAGATCGGCGAGACGGCGGACGTGATGGACCTCGAAGGGCCCTTCCTCGGAGCCGCAGTGCTCGCATTTCTGCGCGAGGAGGCGTTGGACGATCTCGCTGCGAACGCTGCCGTAGACTGCTGGCGGGCGGTCGCTCAAGATCGCGTCCTTCTTCCATGCCAACGAGATGCCGCCGAACATGGCCACGAGTGGCTCCCTGCCCTTGCCCCGCTCCCGTGTGACGACCAAGGCCGTCTGGGGGCGTCCTCGGTCCTCCACCTTCGTTCGCAGTTGACGATAGATCGAGGCGATCCTCGTCTTGTGCTTGTTGGCAAGAGTGCCGAGGAGTGAGATGCGCATCACGCGATGCACCCTCCGCAGGCGGTGGGCATTGAAAGCCAGCAGGTAGTATTGGACGAAGCCGCGATACTCCGTCCCGTATTGGCTGACGATGCTGAAGTCATCATCGTGCAGCCGTTCGGGCCGGTGTGCGGCCTTTCCATCCCGCGTGTAGCGGCGGCATCGCTCCACGATCACGTCGTCTGGGACTTTCAGGCGGACCAAACCGTTGATGCTGCGCTGACCGCGTCGGTCATGCTTCCCATCGGCGTGGAGTGCCACGACTTCGTAGCCGAGGAATCGCGCCGCCTTGTCGCGGGCGTGGGTGATCAGCGTCTTCGCCTCGGACAGCTCCAGCCGCAACGTTTCGCGGAGGAACCGGCCGATGCGACGCTTGATCTCCTCGGCTTCGTGCCGGGGTCCGCTGAACCCGAGCAGCCAATCATCCGCATACCGGACATACCAGAGCCGCCGGAAGCCGGGGTCGTTCGGGTCGCGCGAAGGCATGGCTTGTGCCTGCTTGCGCAGGCGTGCCGCCTCCTCGTGATCACCCCGATCCCCAGCCCGCTGGGCGGCGTTGATGATAGTCTTGTATTCGGGGTCATTCCTGCGCCGGTCGCCCCGATTGTAGATCGGGAGCAGGATTTCCTCTACGTATCGGTCCAACTTGTCGAGGTAGACGTTGGAAAGCAGCGGGCTGGCCACGCCCCCTTGCGGTGCGCCGCTCAGGGTGTCGCCATAGCGCCAGTCCTCCATGTATCCAGCCTTGAGCATGTTGGACACGAGGCGCAGCAGTCGGTTGTCTCGGACGTTCTCGGAAAGCGTCTCCAACAGGACTTCGTGGTCGATGTTGTCGTAGCATCCCTTGATGTCGCCTTCGATGAACCACTTCACGCCCCGCCACCTCTGGGTGATCTCTCGCAGCGCCGTATGACAGCCACGCCCGCGGCGGAAGCCGTGGGAATGGCTGCTGAACCGTGGCTCGTAGTAGGCATCGAGCAGGAGGCGGAGAGCTTCCTGCACGAGCTTGTCCGACCACGTGGGCAGACCGAGCGCGCGCCTTTTCCCGTGTTTCTTCGGGATATGCGTTCGTCTCACCGGGGTCCATCGATACGCCTCACGACGCAGCGCGTCGATGACGCTGTCGATCTTCTCCAGCGACATGTCGTCCACGGTTTCGGCCGTGATGCCTGGGGTCATAGCCCCGTCGTTGCGGTGGATACGCCCACAGGGCTGTTCAACGCTCAATTCATGACGCGCATGCTGAGGATTGCGTCGATGCCGCCGAAGGCAATGCGGTGCCGCCCGTCTGAGATGTTGTGGATGCCATTGAAGCGCAAGATGTTGGTGGCGAACGAGCGCAGGCGGGCGAAGATGCCCGGGTTGCAACGGATGCGGCTGGCGTCTTCGGCGAAGCTGGTGTCGCGGACGTAGTGGGAGCGGTTCTCAATATTCCAGTGGTCGCGGATGGCCTTGGCGCAGACGGCGGCCGGCAGGACGATGTCGCTGACGAACAAGGCGGTCTCGCTGGTGGCGCGCCACAATCCGGTCGCGGCGGAGCGGGTGAGAACGTCGCGATGGACGCGGATCACCGCGCGGAGGTGGCCAGCCCACTCGGTTTTGGCGAGGCGATCGCCCGGCGCGAACACCTCGACTTGGCGGGCCTCGTCACGGGAACGGCGCTTCTTGTCGACCGTGCGGGTGCTATCGAGCGGCACGGCGGTCTCGCACAAGTCGGCAATGATGTGATGCAGGGCGGGCTGATTGGCTTTGACCTGGGCCATCAGGTGAACGCCGCCTGCAGCGGCCTGCGCGAAGGATTTTTTTGACAGTGCATGGCGTCGACCGTGACCACGGCACCGCTCAGCCCAAGAGCGCCGATCAGGGTCTGCACGGTCGGGATCTCATTGGACTTGTCGTCACAGTCGAGGTGCGCCAGCACCAGAGCCGTATCGGAGGCGAAGGCGCTCAGCAGGTGCGCGGCACGGCGGTCGAGGAAGTTGTCGAAGCTGCGGCGCAAGGTCTTGCCGTCAATGGCCACATGGCGGTGGTCCCCGGCCGTGGCGGCATCGTTCAAGGCCGCGGCATGGCGGCGAAACACCGCCTCGACCGAGAGCGGGTCGAGTTGCTGCAGGACACCACGGATCGTCGTGTAGGCGGGGGCTTTGCGCCACGTCACGCCGAACGCATCGCGCAACTGGGCCAGGTGAACATCGATGAAGCTGTGGACCGTTCGGTAGGAGTTGGCGCCAGCGACGATCGCCAGGATGGCGAACACCACGACGTGCGGCAGTCGATACAGCTTGCCCTCGGCCCGCCTTGGGTCTTCGATGTCGGCCAGCAAGCTGACAAAAGGGGCGAACGGCGCCATGGCAACCTCGTGTACGGCTGTGACGGTTGCCAGCCAGGGAGGCAGAGGGTCCGCGTCGCAGGAACCCCTACGCAGCCATCACAGGGCGGTTTGCATCGGCATGTGGCATTGCAGCCTCACCCGGCCCCAAACCCCAAAGAAAAGAGCGTTGAACAGCCCTGGATACGCCCATAGGCGCGCAAGTAGAGGTCCCGGCTGTAGAGTTGCCGGTAGACACCTTCAAGTGGCAGTCCTCGCTTGCCACGGTCAGAGTAGACGGCCATCACTGTTTCGGCTGTTGCCATTGCGGCTACCTCCCAGCTTTGACCATCGAGGCACCTGCGGTCCTTCGCCATGTGGACGGCTTTCCCGCCCGCGGACTACTACGACCGCTCCGTCACCATAGGCCTCGCGGCCCGTAGGCGATCCCGTGTCCGTGCGAGTCGAACGTGACAGCGCGACGTAGGTCCCCTGTTCGTCCCCTTGAACGGCCTCGTTGGCCGTCGCTCGGCAGGGGGAGTTTTGGGCGGCGAAAGCGAAACCGCCCTATCCTGCCGACCGCGCCCTTACATGCCGTGGCGCGGGATGTGCGTTTCCATCGCTGGTGACTGGGGTTCAAGCAATCCATCCTTGACCATATCGCGCGGGCCTTGCAGGGCGTTGGGTCTGGCGTGTTCGCCCGAACCCCCGCTTCACCGTCATGCTCTGGTCCCCATAGGCTTTCGCCATCGGGTAAGACGGTTGACCCGGAAGCACCTCTCCCGGCTTCCCTCGTCTGGAACGAGGATTCGACTCGCCGTTTTCGCGGCGCACGATTTCCCGCATCCGGCTTTCCGACTGGTTTGATTGTAAGGCCCACGGCGGTAATCCAGCGCCAGAACTCCAAGCCTCCCGAAGATCAAGTCACTGGGGAATTGCTCGGTTCCGCGGCTGGGCACCTTATGCCGCCGACTGAGGAAATGTCGGACGCGTCCACAGACGTGGTGATCAATCGCCCTGTATGCCCGGTTGCGCGTTCCATAGCAGAAGTAGGCCGACCAGCCGCGCAGCAAACTGTTCAGTTGCTGGCAAACATCTGACCACGGCTGCACGTTGCTGGGCACCAGAACATCGTTGATCTTCGTCTTCACACGCTTGACACTTCTCTCCGATGGACTTGCGCCCAGGTACCTCTTCCCGTTTCTCTGGTAGCAATGCGGACCGAACGCGTATCCCAGAAAGTCGAAGCGTCCCGTTCGTGCGTCCTTCACCGAGGTCTTCACCTCGTTGAGCGTCAGCCCGAGCCTCGCCATCACCGCCTTTGTCCATGCCAGGGCCTCCACCGCGTGTCGTTGGCTGAGGATGACGAAATCATCGGCATAGTTGATGATGTGCGCGTGAAACGCTTCGCTGCGACCGCTGCGTCGCCAATGCTTGAGGAAGCGGTTCATGTAGATGTTGGCGAGCAACGGACTCGCGACGCCGCCCTGCGGCGTGCCGCGCGTGCTGGTGCTGCCACCACTCATGCGCCGTTTCCCGTCGGCATCCCGCTCCTCGATCGGCGCCTTCAACCATAGCTTGATCAGCCATAGTATGTGCCGGTCGGAGATTTTGCGGGCCACCGATTTCAGGAGGTCCGCATGCGGAATCGTGTCAAAGTATTTCGACAAGTCGGCGTCAACGACATCGGTGTAGCCCCGGCAGATCAGCCGGTGCACTTCCTTGATCGCGTCGGTCGCACTGCGACCAGGCCGGTAACCATAGGCTCCATCGTCGAAATCCGCCTCGAAGATCGGTTCCAGCACGAGCTTGGCGGCGGTCTGGACCACCCGATCCCGTATCGTCGGGATGCCCAGAGGCCGTTCACCGCCCCCTGGCTTCGGGATCATCACCCGCCGCACCGGCGCAGGCCGATACGTCTTCAAGGCGAGTTCCTCACGCAGGCTCGCCAGCCATGCGTCCACACCCTCTGCCTCGATCTGTTCGAAGGTCACTCCGTCCACGCCGGGTGCGCCCGCATTGGCGCGGGCGAGCCGATAGGCGTGGGCCAGAATGTCGTCGCGACAGATCTTGTCATAGAGCAGGTAGAAGCGGATTCCAGGCTCCGCCTTCGCCTTACAATAAAGCTTCCTCTGAAGGGTCCTGATCTTGTCGGGTGTTTCGAGGCGCGTGGCCAATCACCCCTCCTCTCCACCTTCGAAAGCGCACCAGAAGTCAGGAGCCTTCCCTCCGCCGGAATTACCCGGGTTCAGCGGTACTATGCCCCTGTCCGACTCCCGCCCGGTCCGCCGCCATGAGCGACGCTGAAGCCGCGACCTCCGACCGAATGGGTCTCCCCCGTTGCCCGCCTCACCGTTCCGACGTGCCGTGCCCACTACCCCGGCGGATTGAGACGGGTGCATGTGTCGATTGCTTCCCCGCTCGCGCGGCCTTCCCCGTTTTGCAGGCGGGTCGGCATCCGCACCTCTACTTTCGAGGCCTGCTCAGGCTTCACTCACGTTACGGCCCGTTGGATTGCTCAGCCGCCCAAGGCGGCCTTTGTCACGAGGCTTCGGTCCGGCCGGTCACCCGCCCAGACCGCTCGCCAGCTACCAGAGCAAATCGACAACTCCCTGGGTGGAACCTCCCTCCACTGGTGAAACGCGCCATCAACTCGGTGCAAAATTCTTGCAGACCGTGTGAAATCTGTGCCGCAACGGATTCCGGCTCGACGCAAGATGCGTTAGACTCGGGGTCATGACGCACATCGCCGGTCACGACCGATCCCAGACGCTGCTGCTTCCAGAATCGCTCGATGATTACGTCGGCCCCGAGAACCCCGTCCGGTTCATTGAAGCCTTCGTTGATGGATTGGATCTGACCGCAGCGGGCTTTATCCGCGTCTCCGCCCAGCGAACCGGCCGGCCGGGCTATGCGCCCGCCGATCTGTTGAAGCTCTACATCTACGGTTATCTGAACCGCGTCCGATCCAGTCGCCGTCTGGAAGCCGAGACCCATCGCAACATCGAAGTCATTTGGCTGCTGCGTCACCTGAAGCCGGACCACAAGACCATCGCCGATTTCCGCCGCGACAACCGCAAGGCCTTCCGCCCGGTCTTTCGGCAGTTCGTGCTGCTGTGCCGTCAGCTGGATCTGTTCGGCCGGGAACTGCTGGCGGTGGATGGCACCCGCATCAAGGCGGTCAACAACAAGGACCGCAACTTCACCCGCGCCTCGCTGACCAGGTTTATCGAATTGGCCGATGCCAAGCTCGACGATTACCTCCAGCGTCTTGACCAGAGCGATGCCGCCGAGACCACAACAAGTGGCTCGCGGGTCGACAACCTGGCCGAGAAGATCGCCGCCATCCGCTCCCGTCGTACGCGGTGCCAGGACATGTTGGCGCAGTTGGATCGCACCGGCGAGGACCAGATCTCGCTGACCGATCCCGACAGCCGGGCGAGGCTGGCCAAGGTTCCTGCGGCGAAGCCGCTGGAATAGCCAGACGAGGGGATGGCGGCGCACACGCATGTCGCGGTGGGCTACAACGTCCAGGTTGCGGTGGATGCCAAGCACAAGCTGATCGTCGAGCAGCAGGTCAGCAACCAGGTCCTCGACATGGGGCTGCTGACGCAGACCGCGGCGCCGGCGAAGGAGGTTCTCGGTGTCGAGACAATCGAGGCCGTGGCCGACAAGGGTTACTTCAAGATTGAGGACATTGAGGCCTGCGAGAACGCCGGGATTGTGCCCTACGTGCCGCGTCCGCAGCGCGGTCCCTCGGTCAAGGCCGGCCTGTTCCGCAAGGATGAGTTCCGCTACGACGCAGACAGCGACAGCTATGTTTGCCCAGCGGGTCAACGCCTTCATCCGTATTCATCGTCTCTCCTGCGTGGGCTGAAGAAGATCAACTACGCCAACAAGCTGGCGTGCGACGATTGCACAATCCGTTCGCAGTGCACGGCGGGCAAGTTTCGCACGGCCTCTCGTCTGGAGAACGAAGCGGTCCTGGACCGGATGCAGGCCCGGTTGGCGAACCGTCCAGGCGTTCTCGACCGCCGTCGCGAGACGGTCGAGCATCCGTTCGGCACGATCAAGCAATGGATGAACCAGGGCGCGTTCCTGATGCGTGGCCTGGAGAAGGTCCGCGCCGAGTTCAGTCTGACCGCGCTCGCCTACAATCTCCGGCGGGTGCTCAACATCGTCGGCTTCGCGCAGCTGATGGCCGCGGTGGCGGCCTGAAAGGCTGCTGCTGGCGGGGTTTCCCCGGACCGGCTGGCAGGATCGCCGGCAGCCACGATGTGGAACCGGGGATTTCTTGAAATCGCCCGTTCGGCTCACCGGGGCCTCGGCGTGCACCTCCGACTGCCGATTTCACCAGCATTGCCGCCCCAGCGAGTTTTCGCACGGTCTGCTTGCAGACCGTGCGAAATCTTTCTCGGAACGGATTCCGGCTCGGTGGAGGATGCGTTAAACTCGGGGTCATGACGCATATTGCCGGTCACGACCGATCCCAGACGCTGCTGCTTCCCGAATCGCTCGACGATTACGTCGGCCCCGAGAACCCGGTGCGGTTCATCGAAGCCTTCGTTGATGGATTGGATCTGACCGCAGCGGGCTTTATCCGCGTCTCCGCCCAGCGAACCGGGCGTCCTGGCTACGCGCCAACGGACCTTCTGAAACTCTACATCTACGGCTATCTGAACCGCGTTCGATCCAGTCGCCGTCTGGAAGCCGAGACCCATCGCAACATCGAAGTCATTTGGCTGCTGCGTCACCTGAAGCCGGACCACAAGACCATCGCCGATTTCCGCCGCGACAACCGCAAGGCCTTCCGTCCGGTCTTTCGCCAGTTCGTGCTGCTGTGCCGCCAGCTGGATCTGTTCGGCCGCGAACTGCTGGCCGTGGATGGCACCCGCATCAAGGCGGTCAACAACAAGGACCGCAACTTCACCCGTGCCTCGCTGACCAGGTTTATCGAATTGGCCGATGTTATAGATCCGGCTGCCATTACCTTGGATAGAAGCTGAGGGCCACCACGTCCTCGGACATGAAGCACGTGGACATGCGCAAGCTGGCTCCGGCGGCCCAGGAAGAAAGACGGCGACAGGTGATCGGCCTGCGCCAGAGCGGTGCGAACTATGCGGCAATCGCCGCCCAGGTCGGGCTCAGCCAAACCGGCGTGTTCGACATCTGCAAGCGTTTTGACGCCCAGGGCGAGACGGGGCTGGTCAGCGGCAAGCGCGGGCGCAAGCCAGACGAGCAGAAGCTGCTGACGACGGCACAGGAGAGGGAGATCCAGCGGCTGATCTGCCGCCGTGTGCCCGACGAGTTGGGCCTGGACTTTGCGCTGTGGAGCCGGGCGGAGCAGCCGAAGGTTCCATGGACGCAGTCCATGGAATGGCTGCGGAGGGGGCGGTGGGTGCGCTCATCCGCCGCCAGTATGGCGTGCGCCTGGCGGTGCGCACCACCGGCACGCACCTGGCA
The DNA here is from genome assembly GCA_963818725.1 of uncultured Pseudomonadota bacterium. Lineage (GTDB taxonomy): Bacteria > Pseudomonadota > Alphaproteobacteria > Acetobacterales > Acetobacteraceae > DATFDN01. The sequence continues at coordinate 334,475 of CAWFTU010000005.1, forward strand.
CGCTGGGGCTTCACCGCGCAAAAGCCGCTGCGGCGGGCCCATGGGCAGCAACCGGCAGCGGTGCGCGATTGGCTGCGCCGGGAGTATCCAGCGATTGTCGCCCGGGCCCGGCGGGCGCGTGGGGTGATCTTCTGGGGCGACGAGACCGGGCTGCGCGCCGAGGACGTGCGCGGTCGTTCCTACGCGCTCCCCGGCAAGACACCCGTCGTGCGGCCCCACCAGCGCCGCATCGGGCGGGGCCTGATCTCGGCGGTCAGCAACCGAGGCGAGTTGCGCTGGCAGGTGCTGGACGGCGCGATCAAGGCGCCGGTGCTGATCGGCTTCCTGCAACGCCTGATCCGTGATGCCGGGCGCAAGGTGTTCCTGATCCTCGACCGGCTGCCAGTGCACCGTTCGGCGGTGGTGCGTGAGTGGCTCGCCCGGCACAAGGCGCAGATCGAGGTCTCCTACCTGCCGTCCCACAGTCCGGAACTCAATCCGGATGAAGGGCTGAATGCCGACCTCAAGCGGCACGTCACCCGCAAGCCGCCAATGCGCAGCAAACAGCAGCTCAAGCAGGCCGCCATCCGCCACATGCGTCGGCTGGCCAAGTCGCCCGCCCGGGTCCGCAGCTTCTTCCGCCAGAAGTCCATGCGCTATGCGGCATGATTCAAGATAATGACAGCCGGATCTATAAGCTCGACGACTATCTGCAAAGGCTCGACCAAAGCGATGCCGCCGAAAGCACAACAAGTGGCTCGCGGGTCGAGAACCTAGCTGAGAAGATCGCCGCCATCCGCACCCGGCGCACACGCTGCCAAGACATGCTGGCGCAGCTCGACCGCACCGGCGAGGACCAGATCTCGCTCACCGACCCCGACAGCCGGGCGAGGCTGGCCAAGGTTCCTGCGGCGAAGCCGCTGGAATAGCCAGACGAGGGGATGGCAGCGCACACCCATGTTGCCGTGGGCTACAACGTGCAAGTTGCCGTGGACACCAAGCACGAGCTGATCGTCGAGCAGCAGGTCAGCAACCAGGTCCTCGACATGGGCGAGGCTGGCCAAAGGTTCCGCCAAGCATAGCTTGGTGGAATGGCCAGACGAGGGCTGCTGACGCGGACCGCCGAAGCGGCGAAGGCAGTCCTGGGCGTCGAGGCAATCGACGCCGTGGCCGACAAGGGCTATTTCAAGATCGAGGACATCGAGGCCTGCGAGAAGGCTGGGATCGTGCCCTACGTGCCGCGTCCGCAGCGCGGGCCCTCGGTCAAGGCCGGCTTGTTCCGCAAGGATGAGTTCCGCTATGACGCAGACAGCGACAGCTATGTTTGCCCAGCGGGTCAGCGGCTGTATCCGTATTCATCGTCGCTGCTGCGTGGGCTGAAGAAGATCAACTACGTCAACAAGCTGGCGTGCGATGATTGCACAATCCGTTCGCAATGCACGGGTGGCAAGTTTCGCACGGTCTCTCGTCTGGAGAACGAAGCGGTGTTGGACCGGATGCGGGAGCGTCTGGCCAAGCGCCCTGGTATCCTCGACCGTCGGCGCGAGACCGTCGAACACCCGTTCGGCACGACCAAGCAATGGATGAACCAGGGCGCGTTGCTGATGCGTGGCCTGGAGAAGGTCCGCGCCGGGTTCAGCCTGACCGCGCTCGCCTACAATCTGAGGCGGGTGCTGAATATCGTCGGGTTCGCCGAGTTGATGGCCGTGGTAGCAGCCTGAAAGGCTGCTGCTGGCGGGTTTTCCCGGACTGGCTGGCATGATCGCCGACAGCCACGATGTGGAACCGGGGATTTCTTGGAATTTGCCGGTTTGGCTCACCAGGACCTCGGCGGGCACTTCTGACTGCCAATTTTGTCAGCATTACCGCTCCAGCGAGTTTTCGCACGGTCTGCAAGACTTTCGTTGGTTTGGCTTGACCCAATGCTTTCAATGGCTTACGACTTGCGAAAGTAATACCGGCAAAACCCCGGGCAGCGCCCTGACCTGCGGCGTTGGCTGGGTGCGCTGACGGGATGGCCTCCTGAAGCGAGTCCGAAATGCCACAGGCCGCCGAAGAATGCGGAGCGGATCGATTTTCCGGATTCGCACTGGTGCGGTTTTCCAATTCGACATCGGTGTGTCACCGCCGTCCGACCTCGATTCCCTGACGCCTGGCCAACTGAAGGACCTGGTCCTGCAGTTGCTGGCCGAGGTCGGCGCATTGCAGCAGACCGTTGCCGCCTTACGCGAGGAGAACGCCCGGCTGAAGGGCCTGAAAGGCCGGCCCGTCATCAAGCCCAGTGGCATGGAACAGGCCACGGCGCCGTCAGGGACGAAATCCCCCCGCGACAAGCCCCGCCGCGGCAAGGTCAGATCCCGCGTCAGCGTCGAAGACCGTGTGCTGAGCATCGCCGCACCGGCGGGGTCGCGCTTCAAGGGCTACGAAACCTACCTGGTGCAGGATGTGATCCTGGCGGTGCAGGCGATCCGCTACCGGCGCGAGCGCTGGGTCACGCCGGACGGCCAGACCCTCATCGCACCGCTGCCGGGGGGCGTCGCCGGACATTTCGGTCCCGAACTCCGTCGCTTGGTGCTGATGCTGTATCATCAGGGCCAGTCCACCCTGCCGCGCCTGGTTGCGCTGTTGCGCTCGATCGGTGTGGCAATCTCCGAACGGCAGGTGCAGCGGCTGCTGACCGAACGCCCCGATCCCTTCCTCGCCGAGAGCCGGGACGTGCTGCGCGCCGGACTTGCCAGCGCCTCCTGGATATCCGCCGACGACACCGGCGTGCGCCATAAGGTCGCCAACGCCTTCTGCACGCAGATTGGCGATGGCCGCTTCACCTTCTTTGCCACGCGCGGATCAAAAAGCCGGCTGAACTTCCTCGACCTGCTGCGCGCCGGGCATGCTGGCTTCGTGCTGAATGAGACAGCGTTCAGCTACATGCGCAACCATGCGCTGCCCGGGCCGTTGATCGCCCGGTTGGCGGCTCAGCCGGACACGGCGTTCGCCGATCAGGCAAGCTGGTCGGCGCATCTCGACCGGCTTGGCTTCACCGCCCTGACCACCTCGCCCAATCCGGTGCTGCTCGCCACCGAAGGCGCGATCTGGGGCAGCGTCGCGGCGCACGGCTTCCTGCGCGGCACTGTGGTGCTGAGCGATGACGCCGGTCAGTTCGCCGTCGGCGATCACGCGCTCTGCTGGGTCCATGCCGAGCGACTGGTGCACAAGCTCGACACCTTCACCGACACCCAACATGCGGCGCAGCAGCGCATGCGCGCGCTGATCTGGGACCATTACGCCGACCTCAGAGCCTATCGCGCCAATCCCGCAGCACGCCGCCGGCGGACGCTGCGGGCGCGGTTCGATCGCATCTTCCACCGCCGCACCGGCTTCGCCACGCTGGATCGGCTGCTGGCGCGGCTGCGGGCCAACAAGCCGGAACTGCTGAAGGTGCTGGATCGGCCCGAGGTGCCACTGCACACCAATGGCTCCGAGAACGACATCCGCTGCCAGGTCACGCGCCGCAAGGTCAGCGCCGGGACACGCAGCCATCGGGGCCGCGACTGCCGCGATGCATTCCTTGGCTTGGCCAAGACATGTGCCAAACAGGGCATTGCATTCTGGGATTATCTTGGCAGCCGGTTGAACGTGCCGGGCGGCGCCGCCATTCCGCCCCTGCCGGACCTGATCCGCTGTCGTGGACAGCCAGCCTGACGCTGATCCCCGCCCAGGGTTTTGCCGGTATTACTTGCGAAAGATAGCACCGAAACTTAACCGCATTTCAGGAGGAATTAGCATGACGGACAGCGCCGACCGGGATGAGGCCATTGCCGCCTGCATCACCCGCTATGGCGCGGCGCTGGCCGCGCAGGTGGAGCAGGCCGGAGGCTGGCCCGCCAAGCTCGTTTTGCCGGAGCCAGCCGACGACATCGAGCGCGAGGCCATGCGTCTGTTTGTCGATGAGGTTGAGGCGACCACCGGCGCGGCGGTGACGGTGAGACAATGATTTACGGCTACGCCCGCGTTGTCTAATCGCGCCTCCCCGGTCAAGCTCTTTTTCATCTGCTTCGCTTGCCTTGAGCGGACGCTCTGCCGGTTCAGGGTTGTCTCCGCGGTCAGGGACTGTGCCGCTGCCGCACGATGGTTTCCGGTGGGGGAACCTCACAATGTCAGCGAACGCGGTCTCTTCGCCGCGGCGGGCATATCGTGATGGTCCTGACCACGTCCCGGCAGGGACGCCTCTTCCGCCAGGGCGGGCGGAACTGGTGATCTCGCTCCTATACCGTCACGCGGCCTTGGCCAGGGCGGGTTCCGCGCAGAACGCCTCGCCGCTGGACCACATCGCATGCAGGATGGCCGAGAGCTTGCGGGCCACGGCAACGACGGCCTTCTTGTGGCCGCTCCTCGCCTTCAGCATCAGCCCCCACCGCCTCAAGGCGCTGTCCGAGCGCGAGCGGGTCAGCACCTGGTTGGCGGCCTCGTAGAGGTAGGTGCGCAGCAACGGGTCGCCGCAGCGCGAGATGCGTCCTGAGACGTCGATCTCGCCGGACTGATAGCGGCTGGGTGTCAGCCCGAGCCAGGCGCCGACGGCGCGGGCGCCCTGGAACAGCGCGGGGTCTTCCACCGTGCCGACGTAAGTCAGCGCCGTGATCGCGCCGACGCCGGGCGCCGTCATCAACAGCCGACAGCGCTGGTCGCGCCGGGCGGCCGCAACGGCCGCCTTGTCGAGCACGACAACCCCATCCCGCACCGCGCGCCAAGCCTCGAGCAGGGGCAGCACGATCAAGCCCAGCCCCGGGCGCATCGGCGCGCGCTCGCGCACACTCGCCTCGAAGTGCCGGCCGCCACCGCCCGGCGGCAGCGCCAGGCCGAACGTCCTCAGGATGCCGCGGATCTGATTGGCGAGGTCCACCGCGGTGCGCACGAGCTGGCGGCGAGCGGTGACGAGGTTGCGGAGCAGCATGCCATCCCAGGACTTGACCCGGACCTGGCGAAAGAAGCCGGTGCGCAGCAGCTGCGCCAGGCCCTCGGCGTCGTTGGCGTCGGTCTTGTTGGGCCTGACCTGTAGCACCGCCTTGGCCTGACGCGCATCCATGCACACCACGGGCAGGCCGGCCTCGGCCAATGCGTGGCAGAGCCAGGTCGAGAGGAAGCCGGTCTCCAGGCCGATGCGCACCACCTCGGGCGCATGCTCGCGCACGACCGCGGTGAGTGCCTCGGGCTCGGTGGCGCACTTGCCGCGCCAGAGGCAGCGGCCCGCCTCGTCCATGACGTGGACACTGGTGGTGCGGAGCGAGACGTCGAACGCGACATACGAGCCCATGCTGCCCTCCTTGGTCGAGACCGGAGCCGATCTCAGCAGACGCGCGGGCGGAAGGGGAACGGATCAGGCACCCAGGCCGGCCGTGCGATTACGCCATGTCAGCACAACCGGCCAGACGCTCGCGGCGCAGCTCGACCAGCTCAAGGCCGCAGGGTGCGGCGGCAAGATATACCGCGAGCAGGCGAGCGGAGCGCAGGCCGACCGGCGCGAACTGCAAAAGCTCCTGAAAGCCGTCGCCCCCGGCGACGTGGTGACGGTGACGCGCATTGACCGCCTCGCCCGCAGCACGTTTGACCTGTTCGCCATCGTCAAGCGCATTGTGGACGCGGGCGGGCAGTTCAAGTCGCTGGCCGAGCCGTGGGCCGATACCGCGACCAGCACCGGGCGCATGATGATTGCCGTGCTGGGCGGGCTGGCGGACATGGAGCGCGATTTGATACGCACCCGCACGGCGGAAGGCAGGAGCCGGGCGAAGGCGCGAGGGCAGCATATGGGACGCCCCCCTGCCCTCACCCCGCAGCAGCAGGCGGAGGCCCGGAGCCGCCGCGAGAACGGCGCGACGCTCAAGGAGCTTTCCAAGAGCTACAACGTCAGCGAAACCACGATTGCGAGGCTCCGGGCGTGACGCAAACATTTCTGACAGTCTTTCCTAACCCCACCGATTTGCTTGCAGTGGAACCGGAGGAGCTAGGCGGGATCATACTGGAACTAGCGTCCGGGGTGATGGAAAACGGGACGTTTAGTCGTAATTACCCACCCCCCTTGCGGCGGGGCGGCATTGCTGATGCAGTTTGGGCATGCAGCGGGACGAGCTGGAGCGCCTGAGCAAGGCCGAGCTGATCGAGTTGGGGCTGCGGCTGCAGCGGCCGGAGAAGACCTCGCGCACCTCGTCCAAGCCGCCGTCCACAGACCGCAAAGCGCGTCGCGAGCAAGCCCGCCCCGGAGGTGCCAAGCCCGGACATGAAGGCCATAGTCGGGCGCTCAGCAGGGAGGTGGACCGCGTCGTCGATCACGCCCCGCAGCAATGCCCGTGCTGCCGCAGGGCGCTGTCGCCCGACCTGCCCAGCGAAGCGGTGAGCGTGCACGAGCGGATTGAGCTGCCGGAGATCAAGCCAATCGTCGAGCACCACCGACGCTTGGCGGTGCAGTGTCCCGGCTGTGGGGCGCGGGTCGTGGCAGCGCCGCCGCCCGCCGCGACAGGCACGCCGTTCGGCCCGCGCCTGCACACGCTGGCGACCTACCTCAAGACCTTTCAGAGCCTGTCCTACGAGCGGCTGCAGGCGACACTGGCCGACCTGTTCGGCCTGTCCATCAGCCAGGGCGGGCTGATGAACCTGCTGCGTCGCGCCCAGACTTGCTTCCAGGCCGGGCGAGGCTTGCCGAAGGTTCCATTCGGCGCAGCCGGATGGAATGGCAAGACGAGGGGCGAGCCCGCCGTCGCAGCCCTGCGGCAGGCCAAGGTGGTGGCCTCGGACGAGACAGGCGTCCGGATTGAGGGCAGCAACGCCTATCACTGGGTGTTCCGCTGCAAGGAGGCCGTGGTGCACCACGCCGCCCCGACCCGCGCCGCCGCGGTCGTGCACGCGATGATGGCTGGCCACCAGCCCGAAGTCTGGCTGTCGGACCGCGACTCGGCCCAGCAGGGCCATGGCCAAGTCCAGCAGACCTGCCTCGCGCACCTGGCTCGCGACGTCGCCTACGTGTTGGAAGTGAGCGACGACCCCGTGCCGTTTCGGCTCACGCTCTGGCTCGCCTCGGCCTTCGAGTTGGCGGACAGCATCTCACAACTGGCTGCCTCCACCCTGGTCGCCAAGCGCCGCGCGCTGGCGGGCAGGCTGGTCGCGATCCTGGCAGCACCCACCACCTGCGACTTGGCCCGTGAACTTCAGAACAAGGTGCGCCGAGCGCGCGATCAGCTCCTAACCTTCGCCGACTGGCCCGGCCAGGTCGAGGCCACCAACAACGCCTGTGAGCGCGACCTCCGGCCCTCGGTGATCCAGCGCAAGGTGACCAACGGCTATCGTGCCATGTGGGCCGCCGAGGGTGAGGCCGACATACGCAGCGTCGTCGATACCGCTCGCCTCAAACCGGGCACCAGCGTCTTCAACACCATCCTGCAGACCGTCACGGCCTGATCGCTACGCCCGAAACAGGGGTGGGTAATTACGGCAATGCCGGCTGAAGCAATGATACAGCCAAACCGCGTGCTCGATGATCTCAGCCGGAAAGCGGAAGCCGCGATAAGGAGGGGGCGAGGTCGTCATACCGAGCAGGCTGCCATGCCGACGACGGCACGCCAACCTGACAACGCCCAGATCACTGCACCAACTCTGCGCCAGAGCCAAACTTGCACGCCGAAATACAGTCGGGTATCGGATCAATCCAGGTAGTATTGCTTCAGCATGCGCATGCTGCGGCGGTTATATTCGTCGCTGTAGAGAGGAACACGGTCCATATCCACCATCGAGAGCACGACGCCAGTCATGTGCGCGCCGGCCGCGCGCAGCCGGCCCAGGCAGAAGACCGCGGCGGCCCGGCTGGTCTGCTGCCAGCGGCAGACGAAGACGCTCTGGTCGGCGACGCTGGCAAACACGAGACCCTCAGCCATCCCGAGCAGCGGCGGCGCGTCGATGATCACCAGGGCATAGTGCCGCTTCACCTCCGCAATCAGGGCACGCAAATGGTCTAGTTCGGCCCGGATGAACGCGCTCGACCGCGGCTGCCCCGAGGGCATGTAGTCCATCGTGCTGACGCCGTCTCGGATGATGACGCTGTGAAGCGGCGCGCGCCCAGCGAGCACGTCCGTGAACCCGGCGGCTTCGGGCCGATTTGGGCCGACCGACTTGCGGTAGTCGCCATCAATGAGCAGCACGGACTGCCCCTCGCGTGCCGCCGCCTCGGCCAGCCAATAGCAGAGCGTGCTCTTGCCCTCCTGTCCCACGGCCGATGTAATTACTACGGCGGACGGGGCATCCGGGCTTCTATTTGCCAGGGCAATCGCCGCGGCGAGCGAGCGGACGGCCTCGGCCGCGGCGGAGAAGGGACGTTCGCTTACGTAGCGGCGCAAAGGCACATTGAGCCGCCGCCCGCCACCGACGAAAGGAATAATGCTGATCAGCGGCAGCGAGAGCTGCTCCGTGACGCGGCTGATCTCCGAGTATCCTCCTCCAAGCTTCTCGCGCGCCCAGCTGGCCCCGGCCCCGCCAACAAGCCCGAGCACCGTGCCCGCGGCGAGAAAGTGGCTCAGGCGCGGAAAGGACGGGTGCTCCGGAACATCGGCCCTGGACACCATCTCGGTGGTCGGCGCCAGGATCGGGGTGCGTTTCGACATCTCGTTAGCGCGGGCGAGAAAGCTGGCATAGACGGTGCTTGCGGTCGCCGCCTCGTGTTGAAGCGTTTGGAGTCGCGCCAGCGGGCCGCCCAGGGCCGATGACTGGGACTTAAGGTCGGTGAGGTTGCGCTCGATTTGCCGGACCTCCGCGCGCTTGACGGCCACCTGCGTGTTGATCTCGGCCAACGCGTGCTGGCTCTCCTGGTCAAGCTTGCGTTCGGTGGCCGCGATCGCCGCGTTCAACGCCCTTAGCATGCCGGGGCGATAGGACTCTGCCAGCATCATGCGGTGGATGTAGAGCTCGTCAAGCGACCTGGAAAGCGAGACCAGGATCGGCTGATCGGGTAAGCGTATGAGCGCCCGCTTGTCCCCGGCCGCGAGCGCCTGGCGAAGCGCGGTCTGCCGCGCCTCGGCGCCCGCGAGGTCAGCCTGAATCTTGGCGTATTCGGTGGCCGCGCTGGCCACCTGCTGACCGACAAGCGGCGCCATGCGGTCGCCAGCAAGCGTTTCGGTTAGCCCGTTCTTTTCGCGAAACTGCGCGACCGCTTGCTCGGCGGCGGTCCAGCGGTCGCGCAACTCCTTGGCTCGTTGGTCAAGCCACACCGCTGTCCGGTCATACTCGCCGGACTGAGACGCGATCTCCTGCTTCTCTCGCAGATCGATGAGTGTGTTGACAACCTGGGCCGCGAGTTGCGGATCCTTGGATTTGTAGCTGACCGAGAGCGCCAAGGAGCGGTCCCCACTCTGTTCGGTGGGCGCGACCTCCAGGCTCGCGAGGAACCCGTCGAACTCGCGCCGCCATCGTCGGCAGACCTCGCGCGGCGGAACAGAAAGACCAGTGCCCCAAGAGGCCGCACGCCGACGCAAGCAGGGACGGAGAGTGGGTTGCGCCGATGTCCAGGGCCGAGACGGCCTGGCGAGCAAGGTCACGGGACTTCAACGCGACCATTTCCGTTGCCACCTGGGCGCTTCCCAGCCGGTCTTGGGCGCTTGCCGCCGCCAACGGGAACGGATCGGGTGCGGCGGCCCGAACTGCCACGATGCCGGTCGCGGTATAGACACGCGGCAGTATCAGCGCCGCGACGAGCGCGCCCGCGGTCATGGACAGCGCGACGGTAGCAATCAGCGTCCAATGGCGCCGCAGGATGCGGAACGCCTCCTGGAGTCCCCCGTCGGCAGGAACGTTGTCGATCGTCGCCGTAAGTCCGTTGTCGGCGAAAGCCACGGCCTATTCCTTATCGAAGCTCTGTGCTGGGTGGCGATGTCGCCTCGGAGAGCGGCACCACCGGGGCGGTTTCGCGCCGCAGGGCCATCTCTCGAAGCAGCACGGCGCTGAACACCGGCAACTCCAGCAGGTAGCGCCGCCAGAGACGCCGGGGTTCTATGGCTAGCCGCACGGCCCATTCCAGTCCGAGGTTCGCCACCCATTGCGGCGGGCGACGCACGCAGCCCGCCGCATGGTCGACAAGCGCACCGGCCGTGATCGCGACCCTGACGTTGAGCAGTGGCCAATGATCATACAGCCAGCGCTCCTGCAGCGGCATGCCCATGGTGACAAACAGCAGGTCCGGCGCCGCGCGATTGATTTGCTCGACAATTCTCTGGTTGTCAGCTGATCCCGGACGGTGGTCAAAAAAACCATGCTGCCATCCAACCGTGCGGGCCGCATAGGCTGCTTCAAAGTTGCGGGCCGCCTGCTCGACTACCTCCAGCTGGCCGCCGAGCCAGTAGATGGATCTGCCTCCCTCGGCGAGGCGCCGGGCCGCCGTTCCGGCCCACTCGGGTGGCGTGCACCGGTGGGGGCGAATCCCCGTTAGCAGAAAGCTGGCGAGCTGCACGCCAGCCCCGTCACAGAAGACGACGTCCGCCTCATCGAGAAAGCGCCTCAGCCACGGATGCTGCCGTGCCAACATCAGCATGTGAACGTTCACATTGAGAATAAGCAGCCGCCTGTCGTGGGCGGCATCATCGCAGATCCGGTCCACGATCGCATCGCGGGGGATATCATCGACCCGAACGCCGAGGAGGCGAACATTTCGGGAGGAAAGTGGTGCAGCTCGCGAAGAAGAGAATGAGACGGCGGAAGTCGGCAATTCCATGGGCGCACCTAACCTGTCGACCATCAGATGCTCAGAACATCAAGCGTATGGAAGTCAATACCCTAAGGGGGATTGCTGCTACGAGAGCTGAGGAAGAGAGGCTTGTGGGCAACACCATCCTACCCCGTAAACAAACCGAGAGCTGTGGTGCACAATCCTCCCCATTGCCGCTGGGCTGGCCGTGGTTGCGCATAGGCTCTTATTGGCTTCCGGGTTCGCAACCAGGGCTGAGATGAGTGCGCCGAGCAGGGCTTTGCCGCGCCGGCGCGCGTTGTGCACGAACGGGAAGAAGCCGAGGTCGTCCGGCAGCTTGTCTTGCGAGAGGCCGCGATGCGGGCGCAGCCAGGAGCGCAACAAGGACCAGAACCCATTGGGTAGGAGGGGTGCCGCCTCGGAAGGACAGCCCTCCTCCCCCCACCGAACCGGACGTGAAAGTCGTCCCCTCATCCGGCTCTCCACACCCTTGCTCCCCTCTGAGCCATTTCCCGATGGACCCCTCGGTGACACGGGATGCAGAGCGGGATGCGTTTCCGCGTCCGCGCCGCCTTCACGCGTTCCCAGAGAAGGCTGGCCTTCATGTCGGCAAGCTTGCGGACGTGGTGGACTTCGAGAGGCACATCCGTCGCCCCGCATCGAGCGCACTCACGGGCAGCAAGTCGGTCCATGATGTCCGACCGTCCCGTGGTCCACATGATGTTGGGGTGGTGGTCCATTTCGGTAGTCAGGACCGGTTTGTGATCCTGCACATGCCGTGGCTTGAACACCGTGACCGGTGTTGTCCTTCCGCCTTCGGCGGTGGAGTTCAGGACCAGTTCCCCATTCGACCTCTTGAGGCGTCCCACTGTCGTTCTCAGCGTGCGGCGGTGCTTGTTCGCCAGCGTCTTCATCAGGCTGAACCAGAACAGGCGATGGGTCTGCGAGAGGTCCGTCCTCCATTGGTTCGCCATCCGATAGTAGTTGGCCAGGCCGCGCATCTGCGCGTTGTAGGCGGTGATGATCGCCACATCCGAGTGGTGCGTGAGCTCTGGACGAGCCTCGGCCCAATCGGCGTTCAGGTTGCCCCATCGGCACCGCTCGACAAACTTGACGAGCTTGTCGCGGGGCGCGCGGAGTTGGATCACATCCGTCGCCGTGCGCCGCCGGACCGGGCGTTCGCCTTCCCTCCGGTAGACATGCACCTTCGGGTTGTTGAACGTGTAGACCCGGTGTCCGAGGAACGTGCTCCCGTCGGTGGCCTTGTGGACGCCCGACTTCTCCGGCGAGGTGTCCAGCGCGAGCGAGGCCTTGAGGAAGGTCGCGGCCTTCTCCATCGCCTGCCGCGCGTCGTCCTTGCTGCCGATGACACCGATGAGGAAGTCGTCGGCGTAGCGACAGTAGGAGAGCCGCCGGTAGTCGGGGTCCATCGGGTCGGCCGATGGTAGCGCGAGCAGCCTGTCTTCGAGGCCGTCAAGCTCCTCGTGCAGCGCTTTCACCTCCGGGTCGTCCCTCGTGGCTCCAAGGGCCTTGAGCGTCGCCAAGCGGGTTCGCTTCCGGCCGATGATGCCTTTGAGGCTCCGGTATTCCGTCGTGCGGCGTCGTCCCTTTCCCCTGTCGAAGTCCGCCTTGGTCCCGGCCATGAACTCATCGAGTTCGTGGAGGTACACATTGGCGAGTAAGGGGGAAGCAACCCCGCCTTGCGGCGTTCCGCTGAAGCTGGGCTTGAACACCCAGTCCTCCATGACCCCTGCTTCCAGCATCGTCTTCACGAGGCCGAGCAGTCTCTTGTCGTCGATGCGCTTGGCAAGGAGGCGCAGCAGGACACTGTGGTCGAGGTTGTCGAAGAAACCGACGACATCGACCTTCACGATCCATTTCGTGCCGTTCCAGAGGCGCCGGATTTGTTCCAGAGCCGTGTGGCACGAGCGACCGCGCCGGAACCCGTGCGAGTGATCCGAGAAGATCGGCTCGTACACGCGCTCCAGCAGGAGCTTCACGGCGGACTGGATGAGCTTGTCGTCCGCCGTGGGGATGCCCAACGGGCGTGTCGTGCCGTTGGGTTTCGGGATATGAACCCGTCTGACTGGGGCCGGGAGGTATGATCCGTCCTTGAGCGCCTTGATGACGGACGTGACCCGTTCGAGGGAAAACCCATCGAGAGTGTTCTGAGTGCTCCCTGGCGTGAGCGCGCCGTCATTGCGGGCGATCGCCTCGTAGGCCCGTCGCCAAAGCTCGGGGCATTCGAGAAGTCGGAACAGACCGTTCACCCGCTTTCCCTGCCGTGACAGGCCGGGGATCGAGTTCATGCGTCGCTCGAAGGTGTCGGGCAGCATCAGCACACCCACCTTCTGGACGCCTGCCCCCGCAGGATGCTGCCGCCCTTCGCCTGGGCAGCGGGACCTTCGCGGCGGTCGCCCACACGCTTGTATCCATGCCCATCCGCCTTGGCGGCTGTCCGGGGCGTTACCCCCAGCGTTTGGCTACGACGACGGCTCTGTCGCCATGCTGGACACCGGAGAGGGCCAGCCACAGGCGATCCCGTAGTTGCACAGATCGGAGATGCGACGTGGGTCGGGTGCTCCGTTCGCCATTTCTCTCCCTTACCGGGAGCGGACCGCGATTGCCGGGTCGGGGCACGGGGGGTATCCCCTGGGCCGGTGTGTCCATCGGCCGTGTCGCGGCCAGCCGCCTCAGCCATCGTTGCGGCTGTCTCAACACCAGAGTCCATGGCTGGAGTTCGGGCAGTGTAGCTCTCACCCTTCACGTCTTGCGCTGACCCTCCGGGATCACGACGGCTTCGTCCCCTTGGGCCTTCTCCCGGCAGGCGATGGTCCCCCGCTCCTTTCGGAGTTACAGCCCATCTCTGGGCCGAGGTGAGCCGGGTGCGCACGGGACCCAGCGTCCCGATGAACGCCGTAGCTGTTACGCCATTGTTCATTCTCCCTTACCTGCGCCACAACGGCGCACTTCCATGGTGTTGACGTGCACCTCGCAGAAGCCGTCGCCGTCCTCGTCGCGCGCATACTCGCCGCGCCCGTGGCAGACCGTCTTGTGCCGGTAGCCCCACGCGGGCAGGCGCCTGTAGACGTTGTATTCGTCCGTGTGGACCAGGCTGCCTCTGGTGACCGCGGCCGTGATGACCGGCTCGATCGTGCTCTGCCGCACGTTGGCCAGCATGCGCAGCACGACCTGTCCACCACGCTCGATCAGGCCGGGCTTGTCCTTCGCCAGCGTGCCGCGCCCCGGCGCACCCGCCAGCTTGCGCCGGCGCCCGAGCCGCCCCCTTTGGCCACGGCCGCGGGCTGGCCCTTGTGCCCGGCCACCACGTAGACCTCGTCGATAGTTCGGGTTGTTGATCCGGCTTGGGTGGTCTTGGATCAGGCGGCATACCGGGCGGGCCGATGCCCGAAGTAGCTCCGCACGCGCTCGGGCAGCTTCGCGAGCTTGCGCATGTGGCTGATGATGGTGCGCTTGAGCTGCTGCTTGCCGCGGGCGGGCGGCTTGCGGGTGACAGCCTGCTCCAGGTCGGCGTTGAGGCACTCGTCGGGGTTCAACTCGGGACTGTAGGAGGGCAGGTGGAAGACCGCGATCTGTGCGGTGCGCCCGGCCAGCCATGCCCGCACCGCGCGGGCACGGTGGACCGGCAGGTTGTCGAGGATCAGGAACACCTTGGCCCCGGCGTCCCGGATCAGGCGCTCGAGGAAGCGGATCAGCGTCGGTGCCTTGATCGCGCCGTCCAGCACCATCCAGCGCAATTCGCCCTTGTTGGTCACGGCCGAGATCAGGCCCACGCCCGCGCGCCGGTGATTGGGGCGGACCACCGGGGTCTGCCCGCGTGGGGCGAAGCTGCGGCCGCGCACATCATCGGCGCGCAAGCCGGTCTCGTCACCCCAGAAGATCCTGCCCTTCTCCCGCTTGGCCCGGGCCACAATGGCCGGGTAGTCCCGCCGCAGCCAGCGCCGCACCGCAGCCGGGCACTGCTCATAGGCGCGCCGCAGCGGCTTCTGCGCCGGGAAGCCCCAACGCGCCAGGTAAGTCCCCATGGTGCGCACCGCCAGCCGCACCCCGCAGCGCTGCTCGATCAGGACCCGCACCGCCGCACGGCTCCACAGCGCGAAGGGCAGGCCAAGTTCGTCCGGCGTGCGCCGGCAGATCAGATCACGAACCCCTGCCTCCTGCCGCGCCGCGAGAAACCGCCCGGTTCCCGGCTCCGGGCCGCGCGGTCCGCTTCGCAAGCCCGCCATCCCAGCCGCCGCGAAGCGCCGGCAGATGTTGAACACCCCCGTCCGGGTCAGGCCCGTCTGGGCTGCGATCGCCTCGTAGGTCAGGCCGCTCTCGCGCAGTCCCACCACCTGCCGCCGACGCTCCTCTTGCGCCGCCGCCGGCAGCTTGCGCATGTCCACATGGTCCATCCCGCCAAACTGGAACACCCATGCGGCAATTTCAACACTACCCGAGCCGGATCAATAAGTAACCCGAACTACGGATAAGGGTTGAGGGGATTCCCAAAGAATCAGGGATTTGACAGCATCGGCTTGCGAAGACGGAGCGTCAAACCAGGTTCCAGAGGACCCCCTCAATGGCCATTGATATCACGGCGCTGTATTGCTGTCTCGATGACTTCTGCAACGTGTTCGGAGATTGGGAAGCGCACCGGCTGATCCCGTCGGAGCAGACACGGCAGCGCACCGGCAAGCTGTCGCGGTCCGAGACGCTGCTCATCGTGGTGCTGTTTCACCTCTCGGCGTTCAAGCACTTCAAGGCGTTCTACCGCTATGGGATCGGCCAGCAGTATCGCGCCTGCTTTGGCGATCTGCCGCATTATGATCGCTTCGTCAGCCTGATGCCGCGGCTGTTCGCCCCCCTGATGGTGCTGCTGCACAGCCTCAGCGGCGAGCCGACCGGCATCTACTTCGCCGACTCGACCAAGCTGGCCGTCTGCCACAATCGCCGCATCCACCGCCACAAGGTCTTCGACGGCCTGGCCGCACGCGGCAAGACCAGCATGGGCGAAGCTGGCCAAAGGTTCCAGCGGCGTAGCCGTTGGAATGGCCAGATGAGGGTGGTTCCACGGGCTCAAGCTGCACTTCGTCATCAACCACAAAGGCCAGGTCATGGCGCTGAAGATCACCCCCGGCAACACCGCCGACAGCACCGTGCTGGACGAGATGACCAAGCACCTGGCGGGCAAGCTGTATGCCGACAAAGGCTATATTGGCCACGAACTGTTCAACAAACTCTGGCAGCGCGGCCTGCACCTCATCACCAGCATCCGGCGGAACATGAAGAACTACCTCATGCCCATGGCCGACAAGATCATGCTGCGCAAGCGCTTCGTCATCGAGACCGTCCTCGATACCCTGAAATCCGAAATGGGGCTCGAGCATTCCCGCCACCGGTCCGTCATCAACGCCATGGTCCATGTCCTCTCCTGCCTCGTCGCCTACTCCTTCAGACCCGGCAAACCCTCCATTTCGCTGACACGCCAACACATCGAGGCTTATCTGAGCTGCCCCCGATTTCCCTGGACACCGATTTGTCCGACCGGAGGCAGATATGGTGAAGTCCAGCATGAACAGGATCATACGAAATGATGTGGCTGATGGGCCTGTGGGCAACGAGGGCGGGCGGAGCCCGTCCGCGCTGTCCACAGGCCACAACGGCGCGGAGGCGGGGTGTGCTCCGAGTGGACCGCTGGCGCCGGGCCAACGCTGGAGCGTGAGCCGCAAGCGCGAGGTGGTGCTTCGCCTGCTGCGGGGTGAGGCCGCCGAGGATCTCTCGCGCGAGCTCGGCGTGCCGCTCTACAAGCTCGAGCGCTGGCGGCAGAAGGCCGAAGCCGCGCTGGGTGGCGCATTGAAGGAACGCGAAACGGAGGCGGCGAGTGGTGAGCTCGCCACGGCCATGCAGCGGATCGGCGAACTGAGCATGGAGAACGAGCTGCTGCGCTCTCGCATCGAGCGCCCTGGCCCTTTGGCCCGCGGGAGGTCGCGGTGATGGCGGCGGTGATTTCCCCGGCCACCGGCCGCCGCTACGGCATCGCCCAGGTCTGCCGCATCTGGGACGTGCCGCGGTCATCCTTCTATGCTGACCGACGCCGGGCCGATACAACGACGACGCCAGTTTCGGTGCGGCGCCGTGGACCAAAGCCCGTGGTGTCGGACGACACCTTGCTGGTGGCGATCCGCGCCGATCTCGCCCGGTCGCCCTGGCACGGCGAGGGCCATCGCAAGGTGTGGGCCAGGCTGCGGGTGATGGACGGCATCCGGGTCGCGCGCAAACGGGTGCTGCGGCTGATGCGCGAGAACGCCCTGCTGTCGCCGCATCGCGCCCGCATCCGCGACGACACGCCGCACGATCATCACATCATCACCGAGGCGCCGAACCTGATGTGGGCGACGGATGCGACCCAGATCATCACCGTCCAGGATGGCAAGGTCTGGCTGTTCGGCGTCGTCGAGCACTGGAACGCCGAAGCGCTTGGCTGGCACGTCGCCAAGCGCGGCGATCGCTACTCCGCCGCGCAGGCCGTCGGCATGGCGGTCCGCAATGTCTTCGGCCACGTCAGCCCCAGCGCCGCTCGCGGCGTGGCGCTGCGACACGACCACGGCAGCGCGTTCCTCGCCGAACATTTCCATAACCAGATCCGCTTCTGGGGCATGACCCCCAGCTATGCGTTCGTCGGCGAGCCTGAGACGAATGGCGTCGTCGAGCGCTTCTTCCGCACCCTCAAGGAGCAGATCGTGCATGGCCGAATCTACCAGACCATCGACGAGGCCCGTGATGCGGTCCGCGACTTCGTCGCCCGCTACAATGCCGAGTGGCTGATCGAGAAGAACGGCCTGCGCAGTCCCAGCGATGCCAGAGCAGCGTGGTACCAGGCCATCATGAAGACCGCCGCTTAACAGCAACCTTGTGTCCAGGAAACCGGGCGCGGTACACATCGAGGCTTATCCGTAGTTGGGGTTAAGTATCGCACCGCTAGGTGTAGGCGCTTGCAATCATCGGCGCTCATGCTCGCAAACGGAGCAAATTTCTGCTCGGATTAGGTGACAATGGAGCTGCGGGTCTGCTCACATTGTCTGCCAACCTGCTCGCCATCATCGGGTCGCGCTCGCCAACGGAGGCTTGTGCTCACAATCCGTGCCAGCGGGATTCCGAGCATCCGAGCGGTGGTTGGCTGTTCTCGCTAACCCGAAGTTTGCACTGTCGGGTGGAAGAACCTGTGCTGTAGTCTGGGGATTTTCGTAATGACCCTGGCTGGTTACTGGACACGCGGCAAGGGTGCGCCGATCAGTTCGAAGGCCTTGCTCTGGAGCGGCGTGGGTTTGGCGGCGAGCACGAATGAGGCATTCGGTGCCTCGGGTGGCGCGACCACGTTAAGCGTCAGGGTGGCGAGGTGGGCCAGCAAGTCGCCGAAGCTGGTGACCGGCAGGCCGTCATCGCTGCGCCGGCGGCCGCGCTTGCGCTTGGCGGCCTCGGAGATGTCGGCCGCAGCGACTGGCGAGGCGCGCTCCTGTTGGGCAGCGTCCCGGTCGTGCTCATGAAACAGGATCGGTGCCCAGGCCGCGCGCAGATGCCACTCGACGTAGTAGGCGAGCATGCACAGGAACACGTGCGCCCGGACCCGCGGCTCGATCCAGTGATGGATGGGACGGATCCGCAGATCGACCGATTTCAGTGAGCGAAATGCCCGCTCCACCCGGGCCAGGTCCTTGTAGGCCCGGACAGTATCCGCGGCACCCATCGACGCTGCCGGCAGGCTGGTGCGGATGACATAGAGGCCGTCGAGCCGCGCCTCGCGGTCGATGCTCTCGGGCTGGCGGTGATACGTGAAGCTGTCGGCGGTGATGGTCAGCGCGAAGTGCTTGCCCATTTTGTGATGATCGATCACCGCACCGACCGCAAGCCCGATGGCGGCTTGGCCGCGCAAGGGCGCGTGCCGCCGCCGCACCTGGGCGGCGATCCGCGACAGATCGCGCTCGGTGGCGGCCAACAGCTCCGCGCGCTTGCGCGCCCGCTCGCGCGCGAGATCCGGATTGCGGCACACGATCAGCCGCTCGCCCGGATAGTCAGGGGCAGTGATCTCGGCCAAGTCGCGTTGGTCAAACAGCGACAACTGCAGGGGTCCGCTCTCGGCCAGCGCCTGGATCTGCGGCGCGCGCAGGGTGGTGATCCAATCGAGGCCAGCCGGCTTGAGGTCATCACGGATGCGCGCGGCGGTAATCATGCCGCGGTCGCCGACCAGCACCAAGTGCCTGAGCCCGAACCGGCGCTTCAGCTTCTCGACCTGTGCGGACAAGGTGGTGGGATCGCCGGTATCGCCTGCGAACACCTCGATAGCGATCGGGCAGCCGTCGCGGTCGCACAGCAGGCCGTAGACGATCTGCAGCCGATCGGGCCGACGATCCCGGCTATAGCCGTGCTGGGCAAGCGCACAGTGCCGGCCTTCCAGATACGACGAGCTCACATCGTAGAGCACCAGCGTGCCGTCTTTCAGGTGGCGCCGTGCCAGGCTCCGCTCGATGCGCATCTGCTCCCCGCCGAGCCAATCCAGCGCCGCATAGATCTCGCGTTCCTCGATGGCACCGAGGTCGAGGACCCGGCCCAGACTGGAACTCGCCGTCTCCGGCAACAGCCTCCGCAGGGTCGCCAGTTTGGAGCCAGGGGCGATGATCCGGCTGGCAATCATGGCCAGCGCCAGATCGCGCTCGCGCGACGGCGTGCGGCTGAGCAGCCGCGGCAGATCGAGCTTGCGCATCGTGCCGAGCACAGCGGCGACATGGCCATGCGGCAAGGCGCGCTGGATCTCGAATACCTCGCCCGGTCGTGCGATCGCCGTGCCGCCCTGCAGGAGCACCCGCAGTCCATCAATCACCAAGGCTGGCAATTGGCCCAGATTGGCCAAGGTGCGTTTCTTGACCGTGCGACCCTCGCGATAGCTTTCGCGCAACAGCACTGCCGGCGCAGATCGACCATTCGGCACGATGTCGATGAACATGGCCGAACCAAATCACGCCAGGTCGCGCCGACGCAAGCCCCGTGTATGGACACATCCAGCCCGCCAGTAACCCAGAAAACAGAAGGAAACTCTAGCGGATCAGGGCAGGGTCAATGAAAACTTCGGGCTAACCAGCGTTTCTGACGATCCCCGGCGCGTGCTGCCCGGAGCCGCGCATCCAGGCACTTTTCCTTCTCACAACTGTTCTTGATTGCTCTGTTCCGAAACGCTACCCATCAGACGGGTTTCGAGAACAAAGGCGCAGGATGCGGGTCGGGTATGCCAGGGTCAGCACCACCGACCAGTCGCCCGAGCTGCAACTCGACGCGCTTCGCCGTGCCGGCTGCGA
>CAWFTU010000006.1:0-202771 GCA_963818725.1 uncultured Pseudomonadota bacterium
AGACGCGCGTGTACATCAGCGGCCCCGGATGGACGCAAAGCAGTCTCACGGCGCTCTCCCCTTTTGGTCGCGTCATGGCATTGAGCGGCCTTCCGCCGGCAACGCAACCGGGGTGGGCGGTCATCTCCCCGGCTTGCTATCAGCCGACTCCTCGGTTGCCGGCCACCGGCCCGGCTGCGAGACTGCCGGCACCAAAAAGCGCTCAGGGGGGACACCATGGACCTGCGCTTCACGCCCGAGGAGATCGCGTTCCGCGCGGAGGTGCGCGCCTTCATCCGCGACCACCTGCCCGCCGACATCCGGGAACGGTTGCGGCTGGGCCACTCGGCCCGCAAGGAGGTATCGTCGCTTGGCAGCGCATACTCAACCGCAAGGGCTGGGCGACCTATCCCTGGCCCAGCGGGTACGGCGGGCCGGGCTGGAGCGCAGTGCAGCGCATGATCTTCCTCGACGAGAACGCGCTCGCCCCCGCCCCCGACCTGTCGCCCTTCACCATCACCATGCTCGGCCCGGTGCTGATCCAGTTCGGCACGGAGGAGCAGAGGCGCCGGTTCCTGGCGCGTGCCGCGAACCTCGACGACTGGTGGTGCCAGGGATTTCAAGCGAGCCGGGCGCCGGCTCCGACCTCGCAGCGCTCAAAGACCGCCGCCCGGCGCGAGGGGGACCACTACGTCGTCAACGGCTCCAAGATTTGGACCTCGACCGCGCACGAGGCCGATTGGTGCTTTTTGCTCGTGCGAACGAATTCGAATTCGGCGAAGCGGCAGGAGGGCATCTCCTTCCTGCTGGCGGACATGAAGACACCGGGCATCACCGTCCGCTCGATCGTCTCGATCGACGGCGAGCACCACCTGAACGAGGTGTTCTTCGACGAGGTGAAGGTGCCGGTCTCCTTGCGCGTGCATGAGGAGAACCGGGGCTGGGACGTTGCCAAGTTCCTGCTCGGCAACGAGCGGGTCGGCATCGCGCAGCTTGGCCGAAGCAAGGAGCGCGCCGCCGCCGCGAGGCGGATCGCGTGCCGCGCCGGCGCCGTGGATGGTGCCTTCCGCGCCCGCGCGGCGCAGTTGGCGGTGGACATGCAGTCAGTGGAGATCATGCAGTACCCCATGGTCTCGGCCGCCGCGCGCGAGCAGAACGGACGGCCCGATCCGCTCTCCTCGGTGCTGAAGGTGCGCGACACGGAGTTGCTGCAAGCCACCACCGAGCTGGCGATGGACGCCGCCGGCCCGCTGGCGATGCCGATCTGGGCACGGGAACTGGCCGCGCTCGCGAACGAGCCCGACGAGCTGGCGGTCAGCGCGGAGGGCGCCGCACGCGATTACTTGTTCCTACGCGCGGCCTCGATCTATGGCGGGACAAATGAGATCCAGAAGAACATACTCAGCAAGGCAGTGCTGCAGCTGTGAGCAGCGGTGACCTGTGTACCGCCCGCGGTTGGTGAGAGACCTGGATGGAGGCTACGCGGCCAGTGCTGCGGGCGGAAGCTGGGCGATGGAGGACCAACATGGCCGCCGCTTCCGGCTTTATCGTAGCGGCGATGGCGTTTGATCCCGCCATCCGCGATCTCTCGTGGTTCCTGCATGGCCTGTTCTGAGGGCGCTCCTCCGATCGCTCACAGCACGAGAAGCAGAAAACCGGTGGCGAAGAGAGCGGCGGTCCAGACCAGATCGAGATTGATCCAGCCCCGCCGCAGGAAGCTGACGCCAATCCACTCATAAACCGTGATTGCGATCACGCCGGTCACGGCCAGCATCGCCGCCGTATGCAGGCCCACGGCCGCCAATAAGACCAATGGTGCGCCAGGGGCAGCGATCCCGTGCGCCGGACCATCCGCGAAGCAAAGCGGGATCAGCGCCGGGAGCGCCATCAGGCCCGCCCCATGTGCCCCGGCCATCAGGAAAGACCACACCACCAGTCCCGCGGCACCCGTCTGCATCCCGATCCGCACGCGATGGCGGGCGCCATAGAGGAGGCGATAGACCGCCCAGCCGAGCAGCGCGGCGCCGGCCACCGCGCGGAGCTGCGTCGGATGGATGACAATGCCCGCCGTCAGCACCACCGCCACCACGATCGCGATTGCCAGTGTATGACCGAGTGCGATTGGGAGTAGCGACCACAAGACCACCGCCCGGCTCCGGCGATGTAGGCCGAGGGCGACCGCGAACAGCCAGCCCATCGCCGGGTTGAACCCGTGATACGCGCCGAGCCCGGCGAGCACGAGCCAGGGCCAGGAACCGCTCATCCGATCAGCCGGCGGGACGCCGCCCCAGGTCAGGGATAGCAGGACCAAGTTCCGACGAGGCGTCGCCGCCCTGAAGGCAAATCTGGTGCGGCAAGTGGCCCGCCGGCCAGTCGAGGAAGAAGTCCGGATCGAACTCGATCCCGCCCTCGGGCCTGGCGTTGACCTTCACCATCCAGCCCTTCATCCCCTCCGGATAGAATTGCGGGTCGATGGTGCCGTAAAGCGAGTTCGTGAAGTACATCCGCCGCCCGTCGCGGCTGGCCTCGACCATCTGCGGCCCGCCCAGGAGAGGCCCGTTGCCCTTGGGATGCGGCGCCCGCGAGACGATGCCGCCAATCCGCACCTTGCCAGTGAGCTTCGGATTGAACGGATCGGTGACGTCGTACTGGTGAAAGTCCCCGGTTCCCCAGCACGACACGTACAGGTGCTTGTCGTCGACCGAGAGATCGATGTCCGTCACCAGCGGCGGGCACGCCTTGAAGCCCTTGAGCATGGGCGGAAGCTGATCGGGCTCGGCGGGCTCCGCCGGGATGCTGATGACCTTTCGCACCGCCCATTTGTCTCCGTCGCGGTACCAGGTCCAGATCGAGGAGGACAGGTCCTCAAGGCTGAGGACGCAGTTCACGAAGCCATAGGCCTTGGTCGGATCGTGCGCGGGCCTGAGTTCGAAGACGAGCTGGTGTTGCGAGCCGAAGTCGATCTCCTGGAGGTGCCGGCGCCTGTGCATGTCCCAGAAATGGAGCCTGCGGCCATATTTGCTGCCCAGCAGGAGTTCGGGCACGAGCCCGTTCTCGAACATGTCCGGCGTGCCCCATTCGCTGGTCACGATTGTGTCGTAACCGAGATGCCACCACATGTCGTAGGCGAACTCCTGTGGGCCGCGGTCCATCTCCCAGCGACCGCGCACCTCGAAGGTTTCGTGGTCCATAAGGAAGACGCCGCCCGGTCCCTTTCCTTCCGCATTGCCGAGGGCGCTCACGTACACCCCTTCTGGTCCGCAATGCACGGTATGGGGGCGGGTGTAGCCGGTGCGGTCGGCAAGCGCTTCGGGCTCGATGACCTTCACCACCTTGGGGCTGCGGGGGTCCGGCTTGGTGTCGATGACGTGGATGCGCGAGGAGCGCAGGCCCGGCACGATCAGGTAGCGCCGCTCGACATGGGGGTGCGGCGCGTTCGGGCACAGGCACGAGCTGCACGCGTTCCAGCCGAAATGGTGCAGTTCGTCCCCTGCTGCCGACATCTCGACTTGGCCGACGATCTGGGCGTAGCTCGACGATGCCGGGTCGAGATCGACCACCGCCATCACGTCCTTGCACTTGCGCTCAGGGTCGAAGCTCGCGACGTAGGCGAGCTTCTCCGCGGGAGCGCGTGCCGCCATGCGCGGCGACGGGTAGAAGGTCGGATCGGGCGTCCAGGTGGGCATTGACGACTCCTTCCAACTAAACCTTAGGGTGAGGGAACCATCGACGGCGCGACTGAGACGGAAGTTGCGCACTACGACACGGTCAAGGGAGCCGGGCCCCATCACAGTTTCATCTTATACAAAGCTGCTGACGGCACCATACTGGGCGATAATGGCTCAGCGCTCAAGGTGGCCGGTTCAGCACCCACCTGGGCCGCTGACGGTGCAGTTTCTTCCTCATATTGCCCCCGCCCTCCCGGACTGCCAACATCCCGGCCAGCATACGAAACGGCAAAGGGGAAACCGATGGACCTCCGGTTCACGCCCGAGGAGATCGCGTTCCGCGACGAGGTGCGCGCCTTCATCCGCGACAACCTGCCCGCCGACATCCGCGAGCGAATGCGGCTCGGCTATCCGCCGCGCAAGCAGGACACGGTCGCCTGGCAGCGCATCCTGAACCGCAAGGGCTGGGCGGCGCCGAACTGGCCGGTGGAGCATGGCGGCACCGGCTGGTCGCCCGTGCAGCGGATGATCTTCATCGAGGAGAACCAGGCCGCCCCGGCGCCCGAGCTTCTGTCCTTCAACATCACCATGCTTGGCCCCGTCCTGATCCAGTTCGGCACCGAGGAGCAGAAGAGCCGGTTTCTGGACCGGGCCAGGAACCTCGACGACTGGTGGTGCCAGGGCTTCAGCGAGCCGGGCGCCGGCTCCGACCTCGCCGCGCTCAAGACCGCCGCCCGGCGCGAGGGCGACCACTACGTCGTCAACGGCTCCAAGATCTGGACCTCGACGGCGCACAACGCGGACTGGTGCTTCGTCCTGGTCCGCACCAACCCGAACGCGGCGAAGCGGCAGGAGGGCATCTCCTTCCTGCTGGTGGACATGAAGACACCGGGCATCACCGTCCGCCCGATCGTCTCGATCGATGGCGAGCACCACCTGAACGAGGTGTTCTTCGACGCGGTGAGAGTGCCGGTCTCGCTGCGCGTGCACGAGGAGAACCGGGGCTGGGACGTGGCCAAGTTCCTGCTCGGCAACGAGCGCACTGGCATCGCGCGCCTTGGCAAGTCGCGCGAGCGCATCGCCGCCGCCAAGGAGATGGCGCGGCAGGTGAAGGCAAACGGCAGGCCGCTCATCCAGGATGACGATCTCCGCCGCCGCGTGGCGCAGATCGAAGTGGACATGAAGGCGTTGCAGATCACGCAGTACCGCGTGGTCTCGGCTCATTCCAAGCAACGCGACGGCCGGCCCGATCCGCTCTCATCGGTGCTGAAGGTGAAGGGCACGGAGCTGTTGCAGGCCACCACTGAACTCGCGATGGATGTCGGCGGGCCGCTCGCCATGCCGGTCTGGTCGCAGGAGCTGGCCGCCTTTGCGAACGAGCCCGACGCGCTGGCCGAGGGGCTGGAGCAGTCCACCGGCAGCTACCTGTTCCTGCGCGCGGCATCGATCTATGGCGGCACCAACGAGATCCAGAAGAACATCCTGACCAAGGCGGTGCTGAGGCTCTGATGGATTTCGAACTCACCGACGAGCAGCGGCTGCTCAAGGACAGCGTCGATCGCCTGATGGCCGATCACTACGCGTTCGAAAGCCGCAAGGGCTACCTAAAGGAGCCAGCGGGCTGGAGCGCCGATCTCTGGAGCCGCTACGCCGAGCTTGGCCTTCTGGGCCTGCCCTTCGCCGAGCAGCATGGCGGCTTCGGCGGCGGCCCCGTGGAGATGATGCTGGTGATGGAGGCGATGGGCCGGGCGCTGGCGCTGGAGCCCTATCTCGCCACGGTGATCCTGGGCGGCACCGCGGTCCGGCTCGCCGGCAGCGCCAGCCAGCAGGGCGAGATCCTGCCCGCCATCGCCGAGGGCCGTGTGAGGCTCGCCTTCGCGCATGGCGAGCGGCAGGCGCGCTACGACCTGAGCGACGTCGCGACCACGGCCAAGCGCGACGGCAAGGGCTGGGTGCTGGACGGGCCCAAGAGCGTGGTGGCGCACGGCGACGCCGCCGACAAGATCGTGGTCAGCGCCCGGACCGGAGGCGCGCAGGACGAAGCCGAGGGCATCACGCTGTTCCTGGTGGACGCCCATGCCCCGGGGCTGGCCCGGCGCGGCTACACCCTGCGCGACGAGACCCGCGCGGCCGAGCTGGCGCTGAACAACGTGTCGGTGACTGAGGCGGATGTGCTGGGCCAGGTCGGCAAGGGCTTTCCCATCGTCGAACGCGTGGTGCAGACCGGCATCGCCGCGATGGGCGCCGAGGCGGTCGGTGCGATGGAGACGATGCACGCCATGACGCTGGACTATGCGCGCACCCGCGAGCAGTTCGGCAAGCCGATCGGCCAGAACCAGGTGGTGCAGCACCGGCTCGCCGAGATGCTGATGTCGATGGAACAGGGCCGCAGCATGGCGATGCTCGCCACGATGAGCGTGGAGGAGCAGGACGCGGCCGAGCGGGCGCGCAGCCTGTCGATGGCCAAGGTGGGCTACGGCCAGGCGGCGCGCTTCGTCTCGCAGCAATCGATCCAGTTGCACGGCGGCATCGGCATGACGGAGGAGTACGCGGTCGGCCACTACTTCCGGCGCTGCATGGTGATCGAGCACACGTTCGGCGACACGGCCTACCATCTGGCGCGACTGGCTGCGGAGGTGGAGTGACACGCTTCCCATTCCGCCCCGCACCGCTTGTTGTGAAATCGTCATGGCCGGGATTGACCCGGCCATCCACGGCCGCATCCAGCCGGCACTGCCTGGCGTTGGATGCGCGGGTCAAGCCCGCGCAGGACGGAAGTCGTTGGGAGTGGCTGCCCTGACGAGGCGATCACTCACCGTCGCCGGCGTGGACCTGATTATCGAGGAACATGGCACCGGCCGCCCTCTCCTGTTCCTGGAGGCCGGCGAGGGCGTCGCACCGAGCCGTGATTGGCTCGACCCGATCGCGCGAAAGTTTCGCGTGATCTTGCCCACCCATCCCGGCTGGGGCCGCGATCCGCTGCCGGACTGGATCGGCGGCATCGACGACCTCGCCTATCTATACCTCGACCTCGCGCGCGCCCTCGACCTGGAGGACGCCACGCTGGTCGGCGCCGGGTTCGGCGGATGGATCGCGGCGGAGATGGCGGTGCGCGACACGCGCCGGTTCGAGAGCCTGGTGCTCCTTGCGCCGCTCGGCATCAAGCGCGGCGGCGTGCTCGATCGCGACATCCTCGACATGCACGCGGTCGATCAGGAAACTCTTTCCGCCTGTTCCTGGGCCGATCCTAGCCGCGGTGAGATCGATTTCGCGCGGCGATCCGACGAGGAACTCGCCGCGGTCGCACGCGGGCGGGAATCCCTGCTGGTGTTCGGATGGAAGCCGTATATGCACAATCCGCGGCTGCGCCGCTGGCTGCATCGGATCGACATCCCGACCCTGCTCATTTGGGGCGCGGAGGATCGGATCGTGACCCCGGTCTATGGCGAGGGATGGCGGGCCGCCATTCCCGGCGCGCGGCTGGAGGTTATCCCCCAGGCGGGGCACTATCCGCATTGGGAGCAGCCCGCGCCCGCCGCCGCGCTGATCGACGGCTTCGCGAACCGGTCCTGACGCGGAGAGACCCGCACATGCGAACCTGGTATTTCTCCGAGATGGCATATCACCCGGCCTGGGGCGAGGGGCTGGCGCGCGGCAGCATGCGCGTGGTGCTGCCGAATGGCGTCGTCGATCCCCAGGTCGCGCACGGCCTGCTCAACCGCTACCTTGACGAGTTCGCCCTCTGCGACGAGGAGGGGCTCGACATCATGGTCAACGAGCACCACAGCACGGCGACCTGCATGACGGTCTCGGTGCCGATGGCGCTCGCGATCATCGCGCGCGAGACCAAGCGCGCCCGCCTTCTCTCGCTCGGCAACCCGATCGCCAACCGCCCGGACCCGGTGCGCGTGGCCGAGGAGGCGGCCTGGCTCGACGTGCTGTCGGGCGGGCGGACCGAGCTTGGCCTGGTGAAGGGAGCGCCCTACGAGATCGCGCCCGCCAACTCCAACCCGGCCCGCCTCATGCGCCGTTACTGGGAGGCGCACGACCTCATCCTCAAGGCGCTCTCCACCACCGACGGGCCGTTCTCCTGGGAAGGAGAATTCTTCCATTATCGCAATGTCAACATCTGGCCCCGGCCCATTCAGCAGCCGACGCCGCCGATCTGGATGACGGGCCTGAGCGCGGAGACGGGACGGGCAGCGGCCGAACGCGGGCATGTGGTCGGCACGCTTCTCTCGGGCGGCATCGCCAAGCAGATGTTCGACGCCTATCGCCAGCGCGCGCGCGAACTCGGTTGGGCGGCCGGCCCCGACCGGCTCGCCTATGCCGCCGTCGTGGGCGTCGGCGCTACGCGGGAGGAAGGGCTGCGCCGCGCCGACCTGATCGCCGGCTATGTGCGCACCTCACCGATCGTCGCCGAGCCGTTCATCAACCCGCCCGGTTACAACTCGCTTGCCGCGAACGTGTCAGTGATGAAGGCGGGCAAGCGCCCAAAGAGCATCATCGCCGACCGGCATGGCCGGCCGATTGACGCCATGCAAGCGAGTGTCCAGGATTTGATGGCGAACGACACCGTGTTCGCGGGCACCCCCGACGACGTGTTCGCGCAAATCCGGGACTTCAACATTCGCATGGGCGGTGTCGGGCACCTGCTGTTCTTCGGCCAGGGGGGCCTGCTCGATCACAGAGACACGGTCGAGAACATCAAGCTCTTCGCCCGCGAGGTGGCTCCGCGCATCGCCGAGCTCGGTGCGCCGGAGGCCGTTGCCGCCGAGTAGGCGATGACGGCGGGAACCTCCGTCCCCGCGCGGCAAGGGTTTGGGGGAGCGGCGATCAAGCGTCGCCGTCGCCTTGCCCCCTCCCTCGCCGTCTCGGTCCTGGTTCACGCCCTCCTGCTCGCCTTGGCGATTTTGCTGGCCCGTCACCGCATGCAGGCGCCCGAGTGGCTGCCGCCACCTGCCTTCGAGGTCGTGCCCGACACGGGCGGAGCCGCCAAGCCCAGCGCCGCCGCCCCGGAGCCGCGGGAACGATCCGAGACGCCGCCGGAGGCCGCGCCCGCGCCACCTCCAGCTCCGGTGCCGGCCAGGCCCTCGACACCGTCACCTCCATTGCCGGCCACCCCCCCGGTGCCGCCGCCGCCAATGCCGGCCGCGCCCCCAGCGGCGGCGCCGCCAGTGCCGGCCGCGCCCTCGGCCCCGCCGCTGAGCACAGCGCCCGAGATGTCGCTGCCCCTCCCCGCCCCGGCCGAACCCGCGCTGCCTCGCTTCGAGATGCCTGAACCTCCCAACCCAACTGCCCCGCCGCTTGCGCCGCGCCTGGCCTTTCCCGCCCCCACGGCGTTCTCGCTGGGAACCCCGGTGCCGCGCTCACCCCCGGAGCGCCGCGCCGGTCGCGGCATCGATGTCTCGCTCGGCCAAGGGATCGTCGGCGCGGTGAATACCAGGGTATTTGGTCGCACCGACAAAAAGGAGGTGGGGCCGGACTGGTACAACCGCTTCGCTGCCTGGTGGGACCGGCACAGCTACTATCCGCCGCAGGCCGGGCAGAATGGCGAGCAGGGCGACGTGGTCCTTGATCTCGTGGTGCTGCGCAACGGACAGGTCGAGCGCGTGACGCTGGCGGAGCCCTCTGGCTCTCAGTGGCTTGACATGGCCGCGCTGGGGGTGTTCCGCGGCGCCCGCCTGCCCTCCCTGCCCGCGGACGCGGCCGCGTCGGTCCCGATCACGCTCCGGATTCACTATCAGATCCTGCGCTGACGCGGCCACGCGCACGATCACGGGAACCTTACGCCTTCGTACTGCATTTCAGGTCCACCCGTCCTGATCGGAGTACCAGTCTTATGCGGCCGGCAATCCTGAAGTCTCGCCTTCGCGAGGGCACGCCTTTTCCGCTCGGCGCGACCTGGGACGGGCTGGGCGTCAATTTCGCCCTGTTCTCCGCTCACGCCACCAAGGTCGAGCTGTGCCTGTTCGATGACGCGGGCACGACCGAGTTGGAGCGGATCGAGCTGCCTGAGTACACGAGCGAGATCTTTCACGGCTACCTGCCGGACGCCCGGCCGGGCACGATCTACGCCTATCGAGTCCATGGCCCGTACGAGCCGCAGGCCGGTCATCGCTTCAATCCGAACAAGCTTCTGCTCGACCCCTATGCGAAGGCGCATGTGGGTGAGCTGCGCTGGGACCACGCCTGCTTCGGCTACACGATCGGCGCCGAGGGCGACGACCTGACCTTCGACGAGCGCGACAGCGCCCCCTATGTTCCGAAGTGCCGGGTGATCGATCCCGCCTTCACCTGGGGGCGCGAGCGCCGGCCGGAGGTGCGCTGGGAGCGCACCATCCTCTACGAGCTGCACGTACGGGGCTACACGAAGCTGCACCCGGCGGTCCCGCCCAATTTGCGCGGCACCTACGCCGGCCTCGGGCAAAAGGACGTGGTCGACTACATCCGCTCGCTCGGCGTCACCTCGGTCGAGCTGCTGCCCATCCACACCTTCGTCAACGACAGCTACCTGCTCGACAAGGGGCTGACCAACTATTGGGGCTACAACTCGATCGGCTTCTTCGCGCCCGATCCGCGCTACGCCGCTGTCCCGGCCTTTGTCTTCTCCGAGTTCAAGGAGATGGTGGCGCGCCTGCACGACGCCGGGCTCGAGGTGATCCTGGACGTCGTGTACAACCACACGGCGGAGGGCAACGAGCGCGGGCCGACCCTGTCGTTTCGCGGCCTCGACAACGTGACCTACTATCGCTTGCTGCCCGACAATCCGCGCTACTACATCAACGACACGGGGACCGGGAACACCCTCAACCTCGACCACCCGCGCGCCTTGCAGATGGTCACGGACTCGCTGCGCTACTGGGTCACGGAGATGCGCGTCGATGGTTTCCGGTTCGACCTTGGCACCATTCTTGGCCGCGAGGCGGGGGGATTCGACCAGGGCAACGGCTTCCTGGTCTCCTGCCTGCAAGACCCGGTGCTGTCCCAGGTCAAGCTGATCGCCGAGCCCTGGGACATTGGTCCGGGAGGCTATCAGGTTGGCGGCTTTCCGCCGGGCTGGGCCGAGTGGAACGACAAGTTCCGCGACACCGTTCGCGCCTTCTGGAAGGGCGACGAGGGCAAGCTGCCCGACCTCGCCACCCGCCTCGCCGCGTCGGCGGACGCGTTCAACCATCGCGGCCGGAAGCCGTGGGCGAGCGTGAACTTCATCACCGCCCACGACGGCTTCACGCTGCAAGATCTCGTCTCCTACGACGAGAAGCACAACGAGGCGAACGGCGAGGACAACAACGACGGCACGAACAACAACTACTCATGGAACCACGGGACGGAGGGACCGACCGACGATCCCGACATCCTCGACCTGCGTGATCGCCAAAAGCGCAACCTGCTCGCCACCTTGCTGCTGTCGCAAGGCACGCCGATGCTGCTGGCCGGCGACGAGTTCGGACGCACCCAGCAGGGCAACAACAACGCTTACTGCCAAGATGACGAGATCAGTTGGGTCAACTGGGAGATCGACGGGTACAACCGACTGCTGATCGACTTCGTGCGCAAGCTGATCGCGGTGCGCAATGCGTTTCCGATCCTGCGCCGCAACCGCTTTCTCAGCGGCGAGCACAATGCCGATCTGGACGTGCGCGACGTGCGCTGGGTAACGCCCGCGGCGACCGACATGGGCGATGAGCAATGGAGCGACCCGAACGCGCGATGCTTCGGCATGTTGCTGGACGGACGCGCGCAGGCGAGCGGCATCAAGCGTCCGTCGATGGACGCCACGGCGCTGCTGGTGCTGAACGCGCATCATGACGTGGTGCGCTTCCGGGTTCCGGAGGTGGTGGGCGGGTCGCGGTGGCGGCGGCTGATCGATACCAATGTTCCCGAAGGTCAGGGCAGGCTGGAAGTGCGGAGCGGCGACGAGTACGAGGTGACGGGCCGGTCGGTCCTGCTGCTCGGGCTGGAGCCCGACGAGAAAACCTCCGTCGCGCTGCGCTATGCGCGCCAAGCCCTGGCCCAGGTGGTCGAGACGCCCACGCAAGTCCCCGAGCCGCAGGCCGCGCCCGAACCGGCGGAGGCTCCCGACGCTTGATCGCACGCTCCGGCCCGGCGACAACCGGGCCAGGAGGGCGCGGGATGGAAACGTCGAACGGGAACGCGATCGGCTGGTTCATTGACCGGCACACGGAAGCCGGTCACGGCAGCGCGCTGGCCTTCGTCGATCCAAGCCGGCGCCTGACATACGGCGGATTGCGCGCCGCGACCAGCCGCTTCGCCACGGCGTTGCGCGCACGCGGCGTGGGGCCGGAGCGCCGCGTGGCGCTCGTCATGCTCGACACCGTCGACTTCCCGATCGCCTTCTGGGGCGCGATGCGCGCCGGCGCCGTGCCGGTCCCGGTCAACACCCTGCTCACCCCCGAGCAGACGGGCTACGTGCTGGCGGACAGCCGCGCCGAGGCGCTGGTGGTCTCGGCTCCGCTGCTGGACGCGCTGCGCCCGACGCTGCGCGTCCTGCCGCACTTGCGGCATGTCGCCGTCGCGGCGGTTGACGGCTCCGCCCCCTCGGTGCGCGAGGGAGAGATCGCGTTTCCCGCCCTGCTTGCCGGCGGCAGGGTGGACATGCCGCCCGAGCTCGCGTCCGAGGATGAGCCCGGAGTTCTGGTTCTACTCCTCGGGCTCGACAGGGCTGCCCAAGGGGGTGCGGCACGTCCATGGCAGCCTGCGCGCGACCGCCGAGACCTATGGCGCGCAGGTGCTCCGCATCCAAGCCGAGGATCTTGTGTTCTCGGCCGCCAAGCTGTTCTTCGCGTATGGCCTCGGGAACGCCATGACCTTTCCCATGTCAGTGGGCGCGGCGGCCGTCCTGCTCCCGGATCGGCCGACTCCGGACTCGGTGCTCGCGACCATGCGGCGGTTCCAACCGACAATCTTTGGCGGCGTGCCGACCTTGTACGCCGCCCTGCTGGCGCATCCCGAACTGGGGCGCGGCGCCGGCTCGGCGCGGCTTCGCCGCTGCGTCTCCGCAGGCGAGGCGCTGCCCGAGCACATCGGCCGGCGCTGGGAGGCGACGGTGGGGACGGAGATCCTGGACGGGCTCGGCAGCACGGAGATGCTGCACATCTTCCTCTCGAACCGGCCCGGCGCCGTGCGCTACGGCACGTCGGGCCAGCCCGTTCCCGGGTACGACGTGCGGATCGTGGACGCGGCAGGGGCCGAGGTGGCGGAGGGCGAGATGGGGGAGCTGATCGTGCGCGGCCCCAGCGCCGCCGAGGGCTACTGGAACCAGCGCGACAAGACGCGCCGGACCTTTCGGGGCGAGTGGACGCACACCGGCGACACATACACGCTGGCGGACGGGTACTACCGCTACTGCGGCCGTGGCGACGACATGATGAAGGTCGGCGGCATCTGGGTCTCGCCATTCGAGGTGGAGGAGGCGTTGATCGCCCATCCAGCCGTGCAGGAGGCCGCGGTGGTCGGGCACGCCGACGCGGACGGCCTGACCAAGCCCAAGGCGTTCGTCGTGCTGCGCCCCGACCATCCCGTCGATGCCAGCGAGACTCTGGCCGAGGCGCTAAAGGCGCACGTCCAGGCGAAAATCGGCGTCTGGAAGTATCCGCGCTGGGTGGAGGTCGTCGAGAGCTTGCCCAAGACGGCCACCGGCAAGGTCCAGCGCTACAGGTTGCGCGACCCCTCATGAACCGCGTCGCGCTGCCAGCGGGCCAACTGGAGGCGGCTTGGTGGGGAGCGCGCCCCGAGACCGCGCCGACACTCGTGCTGCTGCATGAGGGTCTCGGCTCGGTCGGCCTCTGGCGCGACTTCCCGACCCGGCTTGCCGAGGCGACGGGATGCGGCGTGCTGGCCTATTCGCGCTTCGGCTATGGCCGTTCGGATAGCATCACCTTGCCGCGTCCGCTGGACTACATGCGGCGCGAGGCGCTGGACGTGCTTCCCGGCGTGCTGGACGCGGCCGGGATCGCGCGCGCGGTGCTGATCGGCCACTCGGACGGTGCCTCCATCGCCGCCATCCACGCAGGGTGCGTGGCCGACCCGCGCGTACGGGGCCTGGTCCTGATCGCGCCGCACTTTTTCGTTGAGGATATCTGCATTTCCAGCATCGCGGCGATACGGAGCGAGTACCGATGCCGGCCTGCGCGCCCGCCTGGCTCGCCACCACGACGACGTGGACGCGGCCTTTCTGGGCTGGGCGGGCGCTTGGCTGGACCCTGGCTTCCCGGCTGTGTTCGATCTCTCAGCCGAGCTTGCGCGCATCCAGGTGCCGATGCTGATCCTCCAGGGGAGGGACGATCCATACGGCACCGTGGCGCATGCGCGCCTGGCCGAGCGGCTGGCCCCCGCGGACGTGCGCACCGTCATGCTGGCGGCCCGCCATGCTCCCCATTTGGAAGCGGGCGAGGAGACGACCGCCGAGATTGTACGATTTGTGGGGAAGGTGGCGTCGTCCACTGTCGCGCGGCCCTCTCGGAACAATTAACCCGCATTTCTCACCGGAGTGGGTGCATCGGGGCTCCGAATCGGCGAAAGTTCTTCTGCCACAAAGCCTTGGCGCTGAGCGGAGGAGTTCCCCGATGCCGACAGAGTGTGGCCCGAGCCTGTTCGAGTTTGCACGCGTGGAAGGCCGCGCGGTGGTCGCCTCGTTCGACGGGGGGCGGCTCACCTCGGATGCCGGAGCGCTGCTGCTGGGGGCTACTGACCGGGTGATCGGGCTGACCCGGCGGCTGGCTGCCTGCTTCACCGATGCGCGCAATCCCGCCTTGGTGGAGCATGGGGTTGAAACGCTGGTGATGCAGCGAGTGGTCGGCATTGCGCTCGGCTATGAGGACCTGATCGATCACGACGAGCTGCGCCATGACCCGGTGCTGGCCACGCTGGCCGGCAAGATGGCTGCCCGGCGCCGCGACTGCGCGCCGCTGGCGGGCAAGGTCGGGTCCCAACGCGCTCGCGCGTTGGGCGCCCGTCACGCTGAACCGGCTGGAACTGAGCCGCCCGGCGCCGACGCGCCACACCCGGCTTGCCGCCGATCCGGCCGCGATCGAGGCACTGTTCGTCGATCTCTTCCTCGACGCCCACCGCACCGCGCCCGAGCAGATCATCCTCGATCTCGATGCCACTGACGATCCGCTGCACGGCCAGCAAGAAGGCCGGTTCTTCCATGGCTATTACGACTGTTGCTGCTATCTGCCGCTCTATGTGTTCTGCGGCCGGCACCTGCTGGCAGCGAAGGTAATACCGGCAAAACCCTGGGCGGGGATCAGCGTCAGGCTGGCTGTCCACGACAGCGGATCAGGTCCGGCAGGGGCGGAATGGCGGCGCCGCCCGGCACGTTCAACCGGCTGCCAAGATAATCCCAGAATGCAATGCCCTGTTTGGCACATGTCTTGGCCAAGCCAAGGAATGCATCGCGGCAGTCGCGGCCCCGATGGCTGCGTGTCCCGGCGCTGACCTTGCGGCGCGTGACCTGGCAGCGGATGTCGTTCTCGGAGCCATTGGTGTGCAGTGGCACCTCGGGCCGATCCAGCACCTTCAGCAGTTCCGGCTTGTTGGCCCGCAGCCGCGCCAGCAGCCGATCCAGCGTGGCGAAGCCGGTGCGGCGGTGGAAGATGCGATCGAACCGCGCCCGCAGCGTCCGCCGGCGGCGTGCTGCGGGATTGGCGCGATAGGCTCTGAGGTCGGCGTAATGGTCCCAGATCAGCGCGCGCATGCGCTGCTGCGCCGCATGTTGGGTGTCGGTGAAGGTGTCGAGCTTGTGCACCAGTCGCTCGGCATGGACCCAGCAGAGCGCGTGATCGCCGACGGCGAACTGACCGGCGTCATCGCTCAGCACCACAGTGCCGCGCAGGAAGCCGTGCGCCGCGACGCTGCCCCAGATCGCGCCTTCGGTGGCGAGCAGCACCGGATTGGGCGAGGTGGTCAGGGC
The DNA here is from genome assembly GCA_963818725.1 of uncultured Pseudomonadota bacterium. GTDB lineage: Bacteria > Pseudomonadota > Alphaproteobacteria > Acetobacterales > Acetobacteraceae > DATFDN01. The sequence continues at coordinate 15,586 of CAWFTU010000006.1, forward strand.
GGTGAAGCCAAGCCGGTCGAGATGCGCCGACCAGCTTGCCTGATCGGCGAACGCCGTGTCCGGCTGAGCCGCCAACCGGGCGATCAACGGCCCGGGCAGCGCATGGTTGCGCATGTAGCTGAACGCTGTCTCATTCAGCACGAAGCCAGCATGCCCGGCGCGCAGCAGGTCGAGGAAGTTCAGCCGGCTTTTTGATCCGCGCGTGGCAAAGAAGGTGAAGCGGCCATCGCCAATCTGCGTGCAGAAGGCGTTGGCGACCTTATGGCGCACGCCGGTGTCGTCGGCGGATATCCAGGAGGCGCTGGCAAGTCCGGCGCGCAGCACGTCCCGGCTCTCGGCGAGGAAGGGATCGGGGCGTTCGGTCAGCAGCCGCTGCACCTGCCGTTCGGAGATTGCCACACCGATCGAGCGCAACAGCGCAACCAGGCGCGGCAGGGTGGACTGGCCCTGATGATACAGCATCAGCACCAAGCGACGGAGTTCGGGACCGAAATGTCCGGCGACGCCCCCCGGCAGCGGTGCGATGAGGGTCTGGCCGTCCGGCGTGACCCAGCGCTCGCGCCGGTAGCGGATCGCCTGCACCGCCAGGATCACATCCTGCACCAGGTAGGTTTCGTAGCCCTTGAAGCGCGACCCCGCCGGTGCGGCGATGCTCAGCACACGGTCTTCGACGCTGACGCGGGATCTGACCTTGCCGCGGCGGGGCTTGTCGCGGGGGGATTTCGTCCCTGACGGCGCCGTGGCCTGTTCCATGCCACTGCCCGCTTATCGGCCAATCGACCCGCTCTTGTACTTTGCAGCAGGGAAGCGCAAAGTCGCTCTGAACGCGGCGTCTCGGAGCAGAACGGTGCGGGCAATCATGAAGGGGCTGACGGACGTTGAGTTCGAACGACTCTACGGGACGGAGGATCAGTGTCTGGCGGCGTTGGTGGCGGCGCGCCAACGCGAAGGAATGCCTTGCCCGCGCTGCGCCAATCTGAAGAGCTATGTCTACGGCCGCCGTGTCGGCTGCACGCGCTGCGGCCGACGTTGGTCGGTCACCGCGGGCACCGTGATGGCGGACACCAAGCTGTCTCTGACCACTTGGTTCCGCGCCATGCACCTGATGAGCAGCACCAAACAGGCGATCTCGGCGGTCGAGCTCGGCCGCAGGCTGGGCCTGGGCTATGAGACGGCCTGGTATCTGCACAAGCGGCTCCGCCACGCCATGACCGAGCGGACGGAGCGCTATTCGCTCGGGGGCGCGAGCGACGACGATGCCGCGCCGCCGGTAGTGGAGGCGGATGACGTGTGTCTGGGAGGTGAAAGGAACCAAGGCAGCGGAACCGAAGGCAAGACCTGCGTCATCGTCGCCTGCGAGCGGCATGCGGACGGGCGCATGGGCCATGTCGCGATGCGCGCGGTCAGCGCCTTCTCCAGCGAGGCGGTGGCCGCGTTCCGCGATGCCCACATCGCCGCCGGCGCGACTGTGCACACGGACGGCTTGCGGGCGTTCAACGCCTTCGGTGAAGCCGGGCGGACGCATGTCGCCACCGTCACCGGCGGCGGGCGTCCGGAGCGCGAGCGCAGCGCCCCGTTCTTCACCGTCAACACCCTGGTCGCCAATCTCAGTACCGCGCTCAAGGCCACCCACAAGCGGCTCTCCCCCAAGCATCTGCCCGACTATCTCGGCGCCTTCTGCTGGACCACCAACCGGCGCCGCAACATGCGAGGCATGGTCAACGCGCTTTGCCGTGCCGTCGCTGCGTCGTCCCGTCTGACCCACAAAGGCGTCTACCCGTGACGGGTCGATTGGCCGATAAGCGGGATGCCACTGGGCTTGATGACGGGCCGGCCTTTCAGGCCCTTCAGCCGGGCGTTCTCCTCGCGTAAGGCGGCAACGGTCTGCTGCAATGCGCCGACCTCGGCCAGCAACTACAGGACCAGGTCCTTCAGTTGGCCAGGCGTCAGGGAATCGAGGTCGGACGGCGGTGACACACCGATGTCGAATCGGAAAACCGCACCAGTGCGAATCCGGAAAATCGATCCGCTCCGCATTCTTCGGCGGCCTGTGGCATTTCGGACTCGCTTCAGGAGGCCATCCCGTCAGCGCACCCAGCCAACGCCGCAGGTCAGGGCGCTGCCCGGGGTTTTGCCGGTATTACCAGCGAAGCTGCGGCGCTCGAACATCGACGCCAGCGCCGGCGCGGTCGAGGAGGTGGCGCGCATTGTTGGCCTGATTCGTGCCCGCTGGCCGAAGGTCCGCATCCTGCTGCGCGCCGACAGCGGCTTTGCCCGCGAGGCGCTGATGGCCTGGTGCGAGAACAACCGTGTCGATTACCTGTTCGGGCTGGCGCGCAACGCCCGCCTTGGTGCCGCGACAGAGGCGGAACTCCAAGAGGCGCGCAGCGAAGCCGAGGCAACTGGCAAGCCAGCCCGGCGCTTCCGTGATTTCACCTGGCGGACGCTGCGGAGTTGGAGCCGCGCGCGGCGGGTGATCGGCAAGGCCGAATGGACCGCCGGCGCGGCCAACCCGCGCCTTGTCGTCACCGCGCTCGGCGCGGACGAGGCGAACGCGCCGCATCTCTACGAGGCGATCTACTGCGCGCGCGGCGAGATGGAGAACCGCATCAAGGAATGCCCGCTCGACCTGTTCGCCGACCGCACCGCCGCGGCCACCCTGCGGGCCAACCAGGTGCGGCTGTGGTTCGCCTCCGCCGCCTACGTGCTGCTCTGCGCCTTGCGCCGCATCGGCCTGGCACACACAAGGTTTGCCAGCGCGACCTGCGGCACGATCCGGCTCCGGCTGCTCGAAATCGGCGCCCTGGTCCGAACCAGCGTCCGCCGCATCAGCGTCGCCATGGCCTCGGGCTGTCCGGCACAGCACGAGTTCACCCAGGCATACGAGAAACTGCGAGAGGCCGCTGCCTGAGCCGCACGAACCAGACACCGCAAGACACATCGCCGACCGGCGCGTCACCGCCAAACTAGCGGCGGGGGACTGCCCTGTCCGCAATCAGCCCAGATCGCCTACAAATCCCGTCAATCACAGCGGATCAGCCCCGATACGCCCTCAAAGCGCGCGGGGCTGACCTTCCGGTGAGAAATGCGGGCTAGTGCCAATACTGTTCACTTTAGTTGTTTGTGCCGCAGGGAGAACCAAGGCGAATGCTGCATTTTCAATTGGTTGGTATTCGGCCGATAGCTTAAGTGAACAGGATTTTGCCTTAAGTGAACCGTATTGGGGCTAGGCGCAATACTGTTCACTTTATGATGCGAATGGCCTTGACGTAGTCGATCCGCGTTACCGGCTGTGGGCTGCGCGGTCGTAACTGATAGTTGCTCATCTTGCGCTTGACCCCACGCGGCACCTGCCTGCCTCGGCTGCTTGCCACGCGCTCCTCCAGGATCTCGTTCAGCACCGCCTTATGCAGAGCCCGCCTGGCCCGAGGGGGGAAGCGCGGCGAACAGCGGCAGCTTGCGCCGGACCACGCGCACGGCATGCGAGAAGGAGAGCCGGTCGGGGTCTTCCGCGGCCTGCAGCGCCGCCTCGTGCATCAGCCCGCGCACCGCGAAGTGGGCCAGCAGCAAGCCCCAGAACTCTTGGCGCGCCAACGCCGGGGTTTTGCTGCGCAGCACGACCCCCGCGCCGCGCAGGTGCGTCTTCAACTCGTCCAAGGCGCCTTCGATTTCCCAGCGCTCATGGTAGAGGGCGGCCAGGGCCGCGGCGGGCGCCTGCGCCGGATCCAGGATCGTGGTCACCAGCCGATACAGCGGCTCAGCCTCGGCGACGCCCTCCAGTCGATACTCGACCACGCGCACCCGGATGCCGTTGCTGCCGTGTCGCCGGTTCTTGTCGCTGGAATAGATCGTCGTCAGGTAGGACCCGTCGGCCAGCACGCTTGTGCGCGGCAGCCGCAGATTGTGCTTCACCCGCCAGAGCAGGTCGGCGCCGGTGGCCGCCGCGGCCTGCCAGAGCGCGTGTCCAAAAAATTGTCGGTCGGCCAGGCACAGCATGCCGGGCCGCAGTCCCCTCAGCACGTCGTGGGCCAGCGTCGTCTCGCCATCCGCGCACCGGCCGAGGCGGGCGCCGAACAGCACGTGCGTGCCGTTCTCCACCAGGGCCACAAAACGGAGCTGCGGGAACGCGCTCTCGCCGCGGCTCGCACCCGGACACCCGAAGCTGGCGCGGTTCTCCTCAGTGTCGGCCACATCCAGGCAGGACCCGTCCAGGCTGACCAGCCGCCACGCCCGATACCACGCCCCCTTGGTGGCGCGCGCCGCGATCGGCTGCACCACCTGCTCATAAAGCCTCTGCAGCGGCGCCTCGCCCAGCCGGGTGCGAGCCTGTGAGATGCCGCTCCGGCCTGCCACCTTGACCGCCTCAGTGCCCCAGAGCCAGCGCAGACCCTCCAGCAGGCAGCGCAACACCTCCCGCGTGCTGGAGCCCATGTAGAGCGCCAGGGCGATCGCGTAGTAGACCATCACCTGCGCCGGCAGGTCGCGCTCCCGCTCGCTCGCCGTGCCGGTCTCGGCCAGGATCTGCCGTACCCGTTCGGGCGGGAACGCCTTGGCAATCACGCCGAGGCTGATGCGGTCGCTGAGACGAACGCCGGCCGGCAGGCCGGCAGGAGCACCGGCCATCGCTGCCGCCCCCCGGACAATCCCAGCCAGCAGCATATGCCGCCTACCCGTTTATCTGAACAGTATTGGGGCTAGGCGAGGGCGAGCTGATCCTGCCTGCGTGCAGGATCGTCGTCACCCACGAGAACCTCCGCGAATGGGTCCTGCGTTTTGCCGAGTGTTTGCCAACGTTCAAGACTTTTGTCCGGCCAGAGAGCGCTTGAGCTGCTGTAGCAGCTTCAAGTCATCGAGCAGTGCCGCATCGATGACGATTGGCTCGCCCGTCACGGCCTGAACCGCAACGGCCCGCTGCGAGGGTGTACGCCTGCGACGCAACAGCCACAGCCCGCCAACAAGGCCGAGCAGCCCGACGGCGACCCCCGCGAGCCATGAGGCAGGCAGCAGAGCGCCCACGTCGATGGACGCGGGCGGGTTCGGCTCTTCGCTTGAAGGGGCGGCCTTGTCGCTGGCTCCCACGCTCGATTGCCGACGCTCCATCTCCGTCGCAAAACGAGAGAAGAAGGCATCGGCCATCTGCTTCGCGGTGGCGTCGACCATGCGGCCGCCCAACTGCGCAAGCTTGCCGCCGACCTGGGCCTTCACGTCATATGACAGCCTGGTTCCCCCGTCGGCGTCGGCGAGGCGAACGGCCGCGCCTCCTTTCGCGAAACCCGCGGCCCCACCCTGTCCCTCGCCTTCGATCCGATACGCATTGGGCGCGTCAACGTCGTGCAGGCTGACCTTGCCCGCGAAGCGCGTCTGCACCGGCCCCACCTTGACCGCCGCGACCGCACGCATCGCGTGTTCGCCGGTCATCTCCAGCTCCTGGCAGCCGGGGATGGCCGCCTTCAACACGGCTGGATCATTCAGCGCACGCCAAACCACGTCCCGTGGCGCGGGGATGATCCGATCGCCCGACATGTCCATGTTCATCTCCTCCCTTTGCCGCCGCCGCAGCCCGGGCATTTCAGCCAGCCGCGCACGGGGCGCAACCGGTTTTTTCAGCACTCACGCCAACAGGTCGCACGTGGACAACTCTCTGGCACTGGCCCGAGCTAAAGGGCGACAAACTGACGGAGTTGGCGCGAAACCTGACAGAACATGCGTGGCCAAGCGCACGGCCTCACGGTCAGTGGGCCTGTTTCGCCGCGTGGGCCTCCGCGGTGAGCGTGGCCACGTGCGTCATCAGCGGTATCTCGGCTATCGGCCGCCCCGCCCCAAGTTCGCGCGCGGAGACGTAGAACGCCGCCCACGGCTCGTCCTCCTCGCTGTGGCGCAGCGTCAGCGCGGTCCAGGCGAGCCGGTCCACCCATTTTGCGGCGCGCCCCGGCAGCAACTTGTCCCGCACCAGGACGGCCCGCTTCGCGCGGGACAGCTTGCCGCCCCCGAGCAGCCGCTCGACCTCGGTGTCCGCCTCGAACCAGGAGTCCAGGAACCCGAGTTCGTCTGGCAGGCCGCGGCTGCTGGCCAGCACGTCGGCGATCACCTTCGGCTGCGACAGGGCAGGACCGGCCTCGGCCTCGAGCAGGTTCAGCACGGCGTCCGCGTAGAGCGCCTCGGGCTGGATCCCGTGCAGGCCTGCGGTCTCCATCACATCGAGCATGGCAAAGGGCGGCATGACGCCCGAGCCCAGGTTGACGGCCAGCGCGTGCGCGGCCGCGATCCGGACGTAGTCAAGGCTGGTTGGATACAGCTCGATTTCCTGCACCTGCCCCAGGAACGCGTCCAGCTCGGCCCGCGTCAGCCCGTGATACTAAACCCGGGTGATAGGTTCGGCTTAGAGTGGCGGCTGCGCGGAGCGGGCCTATGCCGCGGGCGGTTGAACGGGGGGATGATGGCACGGATTGCCGAGCACCTGAGTGTGGCGGAACTGGCGGCGCGGTTCCGCGCGGCGCAAACCGTGACCGAGGCGCGGCACACCCAGGCGATTTGGCTGCTGGCGCAGGGCCGCACGGTGGTCGAGGTGGCCGGGGTGCTGGCGCTCACGCCGCGCTGGGTGGAGGCGGTGGCGGCGCGCTACAACGCACGCGGCCCGGCGGCGCTGGGCGATGGGCGGCGGCGGAACGGGCGAGCAGCGAGCGTGCTGACCGAGGCGGTGCTGGCCGCCCTGGCCGAGCGGCTGCGTGAGCCGCCCGAGGACGGCGGGCTATGGAGTGGCCCCAAGGTGGCGGCCTGGATGGCGCGGCACCTCAAGCTGGAGCGGGTGCATCCGCAGCGCGGCTGGGAGGCGCTGAAGCGGCTCGGCTGGTCGGTGCAGACGCCGCGCCCGCGCCATCCGCGGGCCGCTGATCCGGAGGCGCGGGCGGCCTTCGCAAACAGGTTGACGTTGCCGTTGCGCAAGCACGGGCGGCGCACCCGAAACAGCCGGTCGAGGTCTGGGCGGAGGACGAGCACCGCCTCGGCCTGAAGCCGATCCGCCGCCGGGTCTGGGCCAAGGCCGGCGCACGCCCAACGGCGCTGGGTCATCACCGGTTCCAGTGGCTGCACGTCGCGGCCTTCGTGCAGCCGAGCAGCGGCGAGACGGTCTGGTATCTCTGCACCCGCATCAACAAGCCGGCCTTCGAAACCCGGCTCGCCGCCTTCGCCCGCGAGAGCGGGGCGGGACGCCGACGCCACATCGTCCTCGTGCTGGACAACGCCGGCTGGCACGGCCCCAAGGGCTTGGCCGTGCCGGACGGGATCACGCTGGTGTTCCTGCCTCCCTACAGCCCGGAACTCCAACCCGCTGAGCGGCTCTGGCCGCTGCTCGACGAGGCGGTGGCCAACAAGCACTTCCCCACCCTGGCCGACCTCGATGCCGCCATCGCCGAACGCAGCACCCGCCTCGACCCAAGCATGATCCGTCCGCACACCAGCTTCCACTGGTGGCCAAAGCCGGTTCAGCCGAACTAATCAGCCGGATTTGGTATGACGGGCCCAGGCGTCGCGCACCCCGACGCCATGCTTGACCAGCAGGCAGCCGAGGGCGTGTCGCCGCCCCTCGCGGGCGAGGACGAACATGCTCTGGGCGCCGGCCCCGTCGATCCCGGAGACGAGCACCTCGCGCACCTGCGGCTGGGGCCAGGGGCTGATCTTTATTCCCTGCCGGCGGCACGCCTGAATCGTCCGGTCCAGCGACACGCGGTCGGCCTCGGGCAGCCAGTTGCGGAGCGCGATCAGGCGCCGGAGCGTCAAGCCCGACACGCCTCCGCGGGCCGCTGCGTGCTTGATCCCAGCGGCGGCCGAGTTGCGCACCGAAGCGGCCGCGTCCAGCAGCCAGCCGAGGGCGGCCTCGCGCGCCGCCGCCTCGCGCGCTTGGAGGAGCCAGGCGCCAAACGCCGCGCGCTGATCCTCGGGGAAGGCATCAGCCATCTCGCGCACCTCCGCGTGGAGCGCGAACGGGTCGCCGTCGGCCTCGCGGGCGAGCTCCTTGAGGTAGGTGTCAAGAACCTCAATGCTTTCGGGACCTGGCACGCCCGGTGCGGCCATCTCTTGCGCGAGGCGCTCCATCAGCGCCCTGAGTTCGGGCCCGGGGTCGAGCTTGGCGCTGGCGAACTCGCGCAGGACCATCAGGAGCAGGGCTGGCTCGATCCGCCCGTCCTTGCCAGCCGCGAGCAGGCGCTGGCGCAGGATCTCCACCAGCTCCGTCGCCTGCGCGAACCCGCCCTCGACGGCGTAGCGCGCGTACTCGAGGGCCTGGCCGAGCATGTGGCCGTAGGCCGTGACCAGCGCCTCGTTCCGCCGCTTCTTGCCCGCCTCGGCCAGGAGCATGTTGAGCAGATCGAGCGCGGCCTCGGGCTGCGCCTCCAGGAAGCGCGAGGCGGCCTCCGAGTTCGGTCCCGGTTGGCCCGCGGCGACATCGTCTGCCACGAGCCTGCCAAGGCGTGATAGCGTGGTGCGGTCAGGCATCGCGACGGCTTCCAACATTCAGGCCCGCCATAGTCCCAGTAGGCTTGTTGACGCAAATAGACGCGACGCCCAAACGATCCGGCGCCCTATGTCGGGCTTTGGCATCGTGGAGGGCCGCACTGTGCCGAACGTGAACCTCACCCCCGAGCTGGAGCGCTTCGCCGAGGAGTGCGTGCACACGGGGCGCTAGGGCAATGTCAGCGACGTCGCCCGCGCCGCCCTGCCCTGCTCCAGGAGGCCGAGCAGCAGCGGCAGGGATTCCTTGCCATGCTGGGCCGCGTGGAGGCCAAGGGCGAGGCGGCGGGCTTCACTGGCGCTGATGAGGTCGCGGCGGAGCTGGACACTGTCATCGCCAAGATGGAAGAGCGCCCCGCGCCTTGAGCCGTCGTCCGGCGGTCTTCGCGGCCGCGGCACGGGCGGATCTGCGCGAAGCGGTGGCCTGGATCGCCCGGGACAACCCCGCCGCCGCGCGCGGCCTGCGTGACGCCGCGGTCAGGGCGGCCGAGCGGATCGGGGTCAATCCCTTCATCGGCGCCGCGCGCCGGCGGCTCGGCGCCCACCGCGCTTGCCCGAGCTGGCCCACCTCCTGGGCCGACTGCGGCCGGGCGACGTGCTGGTCGTGGTGCGCCTGGACCGGCTCGCCCGCTCGCTCGCCCACCTGCTGGCCGTGCTTGACCGCCTGCGCCAGGCGGGCGCGCACCTGCGCTCGCTGTCGGACCCGGTCGACACCGCGAGCCCGAGCGGGCGGCTGGTGGTCCAGGTGATCGGGGCGATCGCCGAGTTCGAGCGCAACCTGATCGCCGAGCGCATCCGGGCCGGCCTGGCCGTGGCCCGCAGGCCGGGGCAAACCCCTGGGCAACCCGGCCTGCGGGCGGGCGAGGCGGAGGCGGACGCAGCTGGCCGGCCTGCTGGTGGGCCTCGATGCGTGGCTGCCCACCGTCCGCCGGCTGCGCCCCGCCCAGTCCTGGGAGTAAGTTGTGGTGGCGGCGAACCAGGTCCTGCCGCCCGGGCGGCGGCGCTTCACCCACGACCGCCTGGTGCGCGCGGTGCGGCTGCTGGTCGCGGACGGGCTGGCGGAGCCCGGCCTGCTCGCCCCCGCGCGGGCGGGCGATACGCGGCCGCGCCGCCGGCCCGAGACGGCGCGCGCCCTGGAGGCGGTGGCGCGCTACCTGCGCGTCCACCGCCGCGAGGCCGCCGAGCAGGGCGTCGCGGCCCAGGACTACCGCCCGCCCACGCTGGCGCAGGTGGCGCGCCACCTCGCCGCGGACGCCCGGATCAGCCCGCCCGGCGGTGGCGGGGCCTGGGCGCCGAGCTCGGTCAAGGCGCTGGTCGATGAGGCACAGAGCGCCTCTGACTTGGCAGCTGTGGCGCACCTTTACAGCCGACAACCGCCAGCTTCCGGCCCCGCCAGCCCGAGAGGTGGCCGTGGCCGTCCTTCTGTGGGAAGCTAACCCGCGAAGCCGGACAGCAGTCTCGCGTGCGTGGCTCCTCAAGTGCGCCAGACGAGGAAAGTTCTCAGCTACGAAAGACGCCTCGCCGGGGCCCGGCTCGCCAGAACTCACAATGGCGCCACGGCGCGAATGCGGGAGGAACCATGAACAGGAACAGCAAAAAGCCGGACCGGCGAGACCTGTTGCGCGGCGCGCTTGCCGCCGCGGCTGCCGGCACCGTGTGCTGGTCGCACGCGGATGCCCAGCAGCAAACGGAGGTTCGCTGGTCGAGCGGGACGGAGCCACCCAAGACGCGGGCGCCGGCGAATGCGACCGACTGCCACTTCCACATTTACGACGCGAGCTTCCCCGTTGCACCCTATGCCAAGCTGAAGCCGCCGCCGGCGTCGGTGGCGGACTACAAGGCGTTGCAGCGCCGCATCGGCACGACGCGCTGCGTGCTGATCCTGCCCTCCACCTATGGCACGAACAACGGTCCCTACCTCGCCTTGCTGCCGCAGCTCGGCGGCCGCGACCGCGCCCGCATGGTGGGCGTGGTGAACACTTCGGTCACAGACCAGGAGCTGCGGCAGATGCACGACGCAGGGGTGCGCGGCATCCGCTTCAACCTCGCGCCGCCGGGCGCGACAACCCTCGACATGGTTGAACCACTGGCGAGGCGAATCGAGCCGATGGGCTGGAATTGCCAGATCAATGCGCCGGCCGACCAGATCGTGGCGGCCCAAGGCGTCTTCTTGCGGGTGCCGGGCCGGCTGGTGTTCGATCACTTGGCGCATGTGCCGGCTGTGTCCAGCCCGAGCCACCAGCTCATCCGCCGGCTTGTCGACAAGGGCAACACTTGGGTGAAACTGTCCGGCGCGTACGCGGACAGCAAGTCGGGGCCGCCCGAGTACGCCGATCGGCTGGCGGTGGCGCAGGACTTCGCCCGGGCCGCGCTGGAGCGTGTGGTGTGGGGCAGCGACTGGCCGCACCCAACCGAGCCGCAGAACAAGAAGCCCGATGACGCCGTTCTGTTCGATCTGCTGGCCGTCTGGGTGCCCGACGAGGCGGCGCGGCATCGGGTTCTGGTGGACAATCCGGCCAGGCTCTACGATTTCCCCACTGGCTGACCGTGGACCGGGTCAGGGGGCGGGCTGGCCGTGATCGGGCCTTGTCAGCTTGGCGGGCCGGGTCGGGCCATGGCAGCCCGTGGAACCACGTTGTTGCACGGGCCGCCCGGGTGGACGGCTTCGCGTGGGTTGGCGTGGGGCGTTGTCAACTTTGTGTTTCGGCGTGCAATTTTGACCCCCTGAGCCGGGGGATCGGCGTGCAATTTTGACCCCTGAATGTGTGGCTGCTGGGCTGCCTGCTTCAGTTCGAGGTGGGCGGTGGGGGATGCTGATTGTGGAGACGGTCGGCCGGATCAGACGCGAGCATTTCGTCAGGGGCAAGTCGATCAAGGAGATCGCGCGTGACCTGAAGGTGTCGCGCAACACGGTTCGCAAGGTGCTGCGGTCGGGCGGGACGTCGTTCTCGTATGAGCGGGAGGTTCAGCCGCGTCCCAAGATCGGGCATTGGAAGGCGGAGCTGGACAAGCTGCTGACGAAGAACGCCGAGAGCGGGACGCGCGAACGGCTGACGCTCGTTCGCCTCTTCGAGGAGTGGCGAGGGTTGGGCCACGACGGCGGCTACGCCGCAATTCGCCGCTATGCCCGGCTTTGGAGCGGGCAGCACGCCGGACAGACGGCCGAGGCGTATGTGCCGCTGTCGTTCGCGCCGGGTGAGGCCTACCAGTTCGACTGGAGCCACGAAGTCGTCCTGATGAGCGGCGTCACGGTGACGGTGACGGTCGCGCACATTCGCCTGTGCCACAGCCGCATGATGTTCGTTCGCGCCTGCCCGCGCGAGACGCAGGAGATGGTGTTCGACGCCCACGAGCGGGCGTTTGCCTTCTTCAAGGGCGCCTGCACACGCGGCGTCTACGACAACATGAAGACAGCGGTGGAGGCGGTGTTTGTCGGCAAGGACCGGCAATACAATCGCCGCTTTCTGCAGATGTGCGCCCATCACCTGGTGGACCCGGTTGCCTGCACACCGGCCGCGGGCTGGGAGAAGGGCCAGGTGGAGAGCCAGGCCGGCTTGGTGCGCGAGCGCTTCCTCACGCCACGGCTGCACGCCACGGCTGCGGGTGAACAGCCACGACGAACTGAATGGTTGGCTGTTGGACAAGTGCATCGCCTACGCCAAGGCGCATGCCCATCCGGAGCGCCCCGAGCAGACAGTGTGGGAGGTGTTCGAGGACGAGCGGCCAAAGCTGGTTCCCCACTGCGGTCGCTTCGACGGCTTCCACGCGCTGGCGGCCTCGGTGTCGAAGACCTGCCTGGTCCGCTTCGACAAAAACAAGTGCTCGGTCAGCGCCGGGGCGGTCGGCCGACCTGTCGAGATCCACGCCTATGCCGACCGGATCGTCATCCGTCAGGACGGACGCGCCGTAGGGGAACATCGCCGCCGCTATGGACGGGGCGAGACAATCTACGATCCTTGGCATTACGTGCCGGTGCTGGCCCGCAAGCCTGGCGCCCTGCGCAATGGCGCGCCGTTCAGGGACTGGATCCTGCCCGCGGCGATGGAGCGGGTGCGGCGTCGCCTTACCGGATCTGACGATGGTGACCGGCAGATGGTCGCCATTCTGGCAGCCGTGCTGACCGACGGGCTGCCGGCGGTCGAAGCGGCCCGCGCGCAGGCGATGGCCGAAGGCGTCCATTCCTCCGACGTGATCATCAACATCCTCACCCGGCAGCGCGATCCCGGACCGACCGCCGTCATCGCCACGCCGGATGCGCTGACCCTTCGGCATGTGCCCGCCGCCGATTGCGCCCGATACGATCAGCTCAGGAGCCGATGAGCATGGAGCGGACCGAAGTCCTCGACATGATGGGCACGCTGAAGCTCTTCGGCATGAGGGGCGCCTGTGACGAGGCCCTGGCCGCGGCGATCAAGCGCAAGCACGAACCGCAGCGCTTCGTCGGCGACCCGCTCAAGGCCGAGATATCCGAGAAGCAGGCACGCTCGATCAGGTGCCAGATGACTATCGCCAAGCTGCCGCTCGCCAAGGATCTCGACGACTTCGCCTTCAAGGGAACGCCGATCGACGAGAGCCTGGTGCGCGATCTCGCCGGCGGCAACTTCGTCGCGCAACAGCGTAACGTGGCCCTGGTCGGCGGAACCGGTTCCGGCAAAACGCACTTGGCCATCGCGATCGCGCGAAGCTGCATCCGTGCCGGATCGCGCGGGCGCTTCTTCAACACCGTCGACCTGGTCAACCGCCTCGAGGCTGAGGGCCGCGCTGGACGTCAGGGACGCCTCGCCGACTTCCTGACCCGTCTCGACTTCGTGGTCCTCGACGAGCTCGGCTACCTGCCGTTCGCCCAAGTCGGCGGGCAACTGTTGTTCCACACCGTCAGTCGCCTTTACGAACGCACCTCGGTGATCGTCACCACGAACCTCGCCTTTGGTGAATGGCCGAGCGTGTTCGCGGGCGACGCCAAGATGACCACCGCGCCGCTGGATCGCCCAACCCATCACTGCGACATCGTCGAGACCGGCAACGACAGCTGGCGCTTCAAGAACCGCGCCTGAGCTTCACAAGCAACCGCCAGGGCTTGCACCGGTGGGTCCACTGCGCATTCCGCTGAAGTCGGCCGGTGATTCCGGCCTGATGTCGGCCACCTCTTCCGATTGAAGTCGGCCGGACGTTCCGATCGAAGTCGGCCGGGGTGGCTGCCCGTGGGCTGGGCTGATCTCTTCACTGCGATATCGGCTGGGTCAAGCCATGATGGCCTCCTGAGCCTTCTTTCGTCGGAGGGATTCGCCGCGCAGCTGGATGCGATGGGCGTTGTGGACGATGCGATCCAGGATGGCATCCCCGATCGTTGGATCTCCGATCAGATCGTGCCAGCGGTCCACGGGGATCTGGCTGGTGAGCAGCATGGCCCCGCGGCCGCAGCGATCCTCGACGATCTCCAGCAGATCGTGCCGCTGCTCCGCGCCGAGCGGCTCCAGCCCCCAGTCGTCCAGGATCAGCAGCTTCACCCCGCCGAGGGCCCGCATCAGCCTGGCGTAACGACCGTCGCCGCGCGCCAGCGCCAGATCGGCGAACAGGCGCGGGATGCGCTGGTAGAGGACGGAGTGGTTGTCGCGGCAGGCCTTGTGGCCGAGCGCACAGGCCAGCCACGACTTCCCGACCCCGGTCGGACCCTCGATGATCAGGTTCTGCTTGGCCTCGATCCAGCCGCCCGTGGCCAGCTTCTGAAACAGCGCGCGATCCAGGCCGCGCGGGGTGCGGTAGTCGACATCCTCGACCGCCGCCTGATGGCGCAGCCGGGCGTAGCGCAGCCGCGCCTTGAGCCGGCGGTCCTGGCGGTCGGTGAGCTCGCGGTCGAGCAGCAAGCCGAGCCACTCCGCATGATCGAGTTCGGCGCCGCGCGGCGTGGCGCTCAGCTCCTCGAAGGCGCGCGCCATGCCGGCGAGGCCGAGCTGGTGCAACTGGTCGAGCGTGGGATGGGTCAGCACTGGCGCTCTCCTCAATGGTAGTAGCCGGAACCGCGGATGTTCGGGTGCAGCAGCGGCAGCTCGCCCTCACGGGCCGACGTTGTGGGCGGCTGACGATCGAGGCCGTGCTGCAGGATCGACTGCACGCTGCCGTAGGAGCGGGCGCCGATCTCCAGCCCCCGCGCGCAGGCGGCCTCCACGCGCTCGCGGCCATAGCTGCGCACCAGGCGCAGGATGCCGAGACAGGCGCGGAATCCCTGCTCGGGATGCGGCCGGGTCTCCAGGATCAGCGCCGTCAATCGCGCGGTCGCCGCGCCGATCGCGGCTGCCTCCTGGCCGATGCGCGGGATCGTCCACTCGGCCTGCCGCCGGTGCGACCGCGGCATGTGCTCGGGCAGGGTGGCGTGCCGACCGCGCGCGCCACCGCGCAGATGCACCGCGACCCGCTCGCCCCTGTGGAACAGCTCGATGGTGCGCGCGGTGATGCGGGCCTCGACCTGCTCGCGCAGCAGCCGGTGCGGCACCGAGTAGTAGTGGCCGTCGATGTCGACGTGGTAGTCGAGCGCGACGCGCCGGATGCGCCACTCGGCATAGACGAACGGTTGCGTCGGCAACGATAATAGTGCCGGCTGGTCCAGTTGCTCGAACAACTGGCGGCGGCTGACGCCCAGCTTGCGCATCGGCCGAGCGTTGAGGTCGGTGACCAGTCCTGCGATCGCCGCATTGAGCTCGGCCAAGGAGAAGAAGCGCTGGTTGCGCAGCCGCGCCAGGATCCAGCGCTCGACCACCAGCACGCCGGCTTCAACCTTGGCCTTGTCGCGCGGTCGGCGCACCCGCGTCGGCAGGATCGCCGTGCCATAGTGCGCCGCCAGGTCGCGGTAGCTCGGGTTGATCCCGGGCTCATACCAGTTCGCCCGCAAAACGCCGGCCCGCAGGTTGTCCGGCACGATCTGTCGCGGCACGCCGCCCAGGAAGCTCAGCGCGCGGACGTGCGAACCGATCCAATCGGGCAGGCTTTGCGTCCACGTCGCCTCGGCGTAGGTGTAGTTCGATGCCCCGAGCACCGCGACGAACACCTGCGCCGCGCGCAGCTCGCCGGTGCTGGCGTCCACCACCATCGCCACCGTTTGCCCGGCGTAGTCGACGAACAGCCGCTCGCCGGCTGGGTGTGTCTGGCGCATCGTCGGCGATAGCCGGCTCTCCCAGCTCCGGTAGAGCTCGCACCAGCGGCTGTAGCCGTAGCCGCTGGAATGGAGGGTCCGGTATTCCTCCCACAGCAGCAGCAGCGTCACCCCCGGGCGGCGCAGCTCGTGGTGGACCGCCGTCCAGTCCGGCTCCGCCTTGTGCCGATGACCCGGCTGCGAGCCGCCAAGCGGGGCGAACAGCAGCGCCTCCAGCCCCTGGTCGATCACCGTCGCCGGCAACGGCCAGCTCAGCCCCGCCGCGGCAACCCGATCAAGGCACAGCCGCACCGTGCTGCGCGCCACGCCGACTGCGACCGCAATGGCGCGGTCGGAGAGGCCGCACTCGTACTTCAGTCGAAGGAATCTCACGCACACGTCGCATCGACACTCTCTCGGCCGGCATCGGTCTCCCTCTCGCCCTGACGAGAGGACAGACCGCTCACCTGCCCAGCGGTCGGGCAACGCCACCCCTCTCAGGGATGGCCGAGATCAGATCGGAATGGCCGACATCACCTCGGAATCAGTGGCCGACATGAGATCGGAATGCCTGGCCGACTTGCTCCGGAATACGCAGTCCACGGGGGAGAGACCCCGCGCGTCGCTGCGTCAGCCTCTGCATGGGCACTCCGCAACGCGAGGGTCTCCCCTATGGACTACCGGCACAAGCAAACAACACGGGGTCACGATTGGACGCCGATCCGGGGTCAAAGTTCGACGCCGATTGACAACCAGCACGCCGTCGATGTCGCCGACGATCACGTCGCCGGGGGCCACGCGCACGCCGTTGCGGAACTGCACCGTGCAGCGGAAGTCGATCACCCGCCCGCGCAGCCGCTGGTCCTGGGCGTAGGCGCCGTGCGAGAACACGGGAAAGCCCAGCTTGCGGAATCTCCCGCGTGTCGCGGTGGAAGCCGTCCATCACCGCGCCGTGCGCCCCAAGGGACTGCGCGCGCGTGCTCATCAGCCCCCGCCCCCGCGCGTGCTCATCAGCCCGCCCCAGAGCGCGTAGCGCGGCGAGGCGCCGGCGGTGACGTAGACCTCCCCCGGCCCCAGGTCGTGGAGCGCGCGCAGCATCAGGCCGAACGGGTTGGTCGCGCCGCTGTGGCCGATCACGTCGCCGCAGCAATCCGCCTCCAGCACCGGCATGGCGCGCCCGGCGAGCACGCTGTCCGGGTCGAGGGCCCGGATCTCCGGGGGCAGGAACTGCCGCGTCAGTCCGTGCCGGTCCATCACGTCCCCGATCACGGCGGTGAACAGCCGCTCGCGGATCGTGCCGAACAGCGCGTTGTCGTCCATCATGCGTCCTCCCGTCCCTGCGCAGGGTGGCCGCCGCCGGGGTGGCGGGGCCGGGCACCGGGGGCGACAGGCTGAAGGGCTACCCCGGGATGGCCGGATCGGCAACATGCCCCTGCCGCGGCGGACGTTGCAGCGCGGCTGGCCGACATGGAGTACGGCGGCGGACATCATCCAGGCAGGTCCGTAGCTCTCTCCCCAGCCGATTAGACCCTTGTCGGTCTCGATTTCGACGATCATCGCCACGCGCGTGTCATACCAGGCACGCGAATAAGCGAACCGCTCCGAGAGGGCAGCCTCAAGGACGTGGGTACGAATGCTCGTGTTTTTCGTTTTACCCTTTGGCCTTTTGTCGGCTTCCGTTGCAACTAGCCTGAAACGAACAAGCTGAGCACGTTCCGCTACTGTTGTCCTGAGAGCAGCAGATCGCTCGCTGTCTCGGCCACCGCGATGACGGCGGCGTTGATCATCGCTTGCGGAATTCCCGGCAGCACCGAAGCGTCTATGACGCGCAACCGCGCCACGCCGTTCACGCGAAGGCCCTCGTCTACCACGGCGCCGATGCGGCATGTTCCCACCGGGTGATGGAATGAATTTGCGGCCCGCGCAATGAAATGATGCCGATCGGCGCGGCTCGACCAGTCGGCGCCGGGATAGACCTCCGTCTTGCGCCATTCGGCGAAAGCGGGAGCGTTCCCGATCGCGCGCGCAAGCTCGACGCCTTTTGCAAGGATATCGCGATCGGTAGCCGCCGAAAGATAGTTCGGATCGATCAGGGCCGGCGCCAGGGGGTCATCCGAGACAAGGCTGACGCTGCCACGGCTGCGGGGGCGCATCAGGCATGGAGCTAGGACGTAGGCTGGCGACTCCAGCGGACCTACGCCCGGCAAGACGAACGGCAGCGACAGGCACATGACGAGGATTTCCGGGCTGTCGTCCGGATCACTGCGCGGGACATAGAGCACCGCGTCGGCGTGATTGTAATGCGAGCGCGCCACCTCGCGCCGCGCCGCATAGGCCACCCCAGCGAGCAGCAGATGATCCTCGAGATGGCGGCCCACCTCCGGAAGGTCTTGGGCGACCGGAATGCCAAGCGCTCTGAGTTGCTCGCCCGGTCCGATCCCCGACAGCATCAGGAGACGCGGCGAATCGATCGCGCCCGCGCAGAGCAGGATCTCTATCTCTGGCCGCACGAGGCGACCCGGCAGCCGCAGCCCGGTGCACCGGCCGCGCTCGATCACCAAGCCCAGTACTTGCGTGCCGGGCAGCAGATCAACGGCGGCGCCATCGAGACGCCCGAGATAGGCCGTCGCCGCGTCATCCCGACGGTGTCCCCTGATGCTGAGCTGGTTCCACCCGACTCCCGTGGGGATCGCTCCGCCCAGATCGGGCGTCATCGGAAACCCGAGTTCGCGGGAGGCCTCGATGAAGGCCGATGCGACAGGCGTGCGATCCGTCACGTCGGCAAGCGAGAGCACGTGCAGCGGGCCATCGCCGCCCCGCCATTGGCTGGCCCCGCCAGAAAACGTCTCCGCGCGCTTGAAACAGGGCAGCAGGTCGGCGTACTGCCATCCCGCGGGCCAGCGGTCATAGGCCGCCGGATGCCCACGCTGGTAGGCGAGGGCGTTGATCGCGCTGGAGCCGCCGACGACCTTTCCCCTGGGATAGGGAACGACGCGGCCGCCCAGCCCCGGCTGCGGAACCGTGCGGTATCGCCAGTCGACCGAACCGCCCTGAAGCTGGGGCCAGTCGGGCGGATCGGCGATGGCGGGGAGGTCGGCGGGACCGCCGGCTTCGATCAGAAGCACCCGGCGCCCAGCCCGGGCGAGGCGATGCGCCAGCACGCAGCCGGCGGAGCCTGCCCCGATGATCGCGTAGTCGTAGGCGGGGCGGAGCTGATCCGCCGAAATCAGGGTGCGCACGCCGGAGGCGGCCGCCGCCGGCCGAGCGTATCCGGAGAGGGCCAGCCCCCCGCCGAGAGCGGCCGCCACGACCTCGCGGCGATTGCGTGGATTGATGACCAAACCGGCTGCCGGGACGCTCATGCGATGGAAGTTCCAGGCATGCCGCGCCCCGTCAGTTCATGGGATCGAGGACTACCACCGGTATCTCGCGCTCTGTCTTGCTCTGGTAGTCGCCGTAGGGCGGCCAGAACCTAAGTGCTTCCTGCCACAACCGCGCGCGCTCCTCGCCTGTTGCAGTCCTGGCCCGCGTCTTGATGCGAGCCGTGCCCACCTGCACCTCTGCCTCCGGGTTGGCCAGGAGATTGCGATACCAACCCGGATGCTGCTGAGCGCCGCCTTTCGAGGCGACCACGAAGCAGCTGTCGCCGGCCTTATCGTAGAACAGCGGAAAGACGAACTTCTCCCCGGACCGCCGCCCTGTGGTCGTGAGCAGCAGCGAGGGCACGGTCATCTCGGAATAGCCCGGCGGTGTGACCGTGAACATGTGCCCGTCCGTGCCACCGCTGGAGAGATAGCGCCTGGCATGGTCCTGCATCCAGCCCGGCAGGTTCGGTGCCAGCTTGGCGTCGCTCATCGCTCTATCCCTCCGTCGAGACGGGAGAGCATATGGGCTGTGGTGTCACCGCGCCACCCGCACCCAGTGCGCGGCCTCCGATATCGGCATGAGATGCGGGCCTTGGCCCAGAGAGAGTTCGAGCCCAGTTCCTCTCCCCGCTTCAGTTTCCAAGGCATATCAACTGCCTCTCTGACCGGCTCCTTCCGCCGGCGGACCCGTTTGACCCTCTGTGGCGGGCGTTTCTGGGCAAAACCTGGGCAAGGACGCGGCCGTTCGCGCGGCCCGGCGGTGCGCCGCATGAGGTCGTCGAGGTCGGACTGCTCGAAGGCGGCGTAGCGTTGCACCATGCGGATGCTCGACCAGCCGGCGCTCTGGCAGAGCGCGCGCAGGTTGCCGCCGCGCTTGAGGAACCACACCGCGAAGTGGTGCCGCCAGTCGTGGACGCGGAACCCCTCGATCCCGGCCTTGCGGCAGGCGGTGCGGTGCGCCTTGGTGAGCGGGTTGCCGCCTGTCGGCGTAGGGCTTGCCCCGCTTGCTCAGAAACACCGGCCCGTCCTCCGGGCGCCCCCGCTCCTGCCAGATCGCGTGCAGGGCATCGCGGACCGCCGGCCGCATGCCGACCCGCCGCGACCTGCCGGTCTTGGTCCTCGGCCCGCCCGGCGTCCCGGTGTGCTCGACGATCAGGACGTTGCGCTGCCAGTCCACGCACCGCCAATCGAGCCGGAGCGCCTCCTGGGTCCGCAGCCCGGTCTCGCACAGCACGACCATGACGGGCTTGGCCCACGGCGAGTAGGCGGCCAGGAGCCGCTTCTCCCGCTGCGTGCCGAGATAGGCGATGCGCTCGGCCGCGGCGTTGCGCACGGAGGGCAGGGTCGGAGCGGTGACGCCCATCTCGGTGGCGCCGTGCCGCAGCGCGGCCTGGAGCGTCGCCCGCCAACGGGCGATCGTGGAGGCGGCGAGTCCGCGTCCGCGTTCGCGCGCCCACCTGCCCCAAGCCTCCCGCGCACCGCTCAGCGGCACCGCTCCCATGTGCGCGTCAAGCTCGTTGAGGCGCTCGGCATCGAATGGATGCACGCCGCCAGGACGCGCCTTGTACAGGGCGACGCACTCGCCGATGCTGACTGCGCGTTGTGGGGCGGGAGACACTGTGCCGGTCTCCAGGAACTCGCGTCTGATACCGAAGCCAGTGCCCTTTGGGTCATCGGGCTTGCTTGTCGCGGTGACGATCTGATTTGCTCTCCTTGGTGGTCGGAGGAGGGGCGGTGGTGCTGGGGCTGGCGATATCGGATCGGCACAGCGCGGAGGCGCTGCGAAAGATGGTGCGGGCAGAGACCCGGCCCCGTGTGGGCATCCGCATGCTGGCGATCGCGGCGCTGCTGGACGGGCTCGACCGGACCGGTGCGGCCCGACAGTTCGGCATGAGCCGCAACGTGCTGCGCATCTGGATCACGCGCTACAACCAGGACGGGGTCGCTGGTCTGGTGGACCGGTGGAGCAGCGGGCCGCCCGCGAAGCTGTCGGCCGAGCAGCAAGCGCAGCTGCGCGCCACGGTGGAGGCCGGCGCCGAACTCGAGCGCGACGGCATCGTCGCGTTCCGGGTGGCCGATATCTGCGGGGTGGCCGAGCGCGCGTTTGGTGTCCGCTACAGCCGCTCGGGGATGCAGCGCCTGCTGCACGCGATCGGCTGCTCCTGGTTGGTGCCGCGGCCCCGCCACCCTCGGGCCGATGCCGCCGCCCAGGCGGCGTTCAAAAAAGGATTTGCCGGCAATGCTCGCCACGCTCGCCGCCGCGCATCCCGCGGCCGCGCGCATCGAGCTGTGGTTCCAGGATGAGATGCGTGTCGGCCAGAAGGGCACGCTGACCCGGGTCTGGGGTCTGCGCGGCCAGCGTGCCGTGCGTCGACGCGACCTGCGGTTCAGCTCCGCTTATCTGTTCGGTGCTGTCTGCCCCGAGCGGGGCACTGGCGCCGCCCTTGTGCTGCCGCGCGTCAGTCTGTGGGCGACGAACCAGCACCTGGCCGAGATCAGCCAGCACGTCGCCCCCGGCGCGCACGCCGCCCTCGTGCTCGACGGGGCGGGCTGGCACTCCGAACCCGGCCTGGTCGTGCCCGCCACCATCACGCTCGTGCCCTTGCCACCCTACTCGCCGGAGTTGAACCCGGCAGAGGCGCTCTGGCATGAAATGCGGCGGCGCTTCTTCGCCTTGCAGGTGTTCAAAAACTACGACGCCATCGTCGATGCCTGCTGCGCAGCCTGGAACCGCGTCCAGGCAGACCCGGCGTTCATCAGGGCGGTCACCGGATACGCCTGGCTGCCCTCGCTCAAACGCTAACGGCTTCGGTATGATCCGGGCTTCCTCTGCCGCGCCGACCGCCTCGGCTTCGGCCCTGGTCGGGCAACCGGTGGAGAACTCGGCGATCTCGAATGCCTGACGTCCAATCCGAACCGTGCCGCGGCAGTGCCAGACCTTGCCGCGCTTGCGGTAGTGGAGAACCAAGCGGCGCCCGTGAATGATGGCTTGGCAAAGCCGGGGCGCTCAGCGTCTCATGCTTCCGGAATTTGTCCACTGATTTCTGGAGTGGCTGGTGCGGTCAGCGGTGCCGTCGCGAATTGTGTGGAAATTAAACCCCGTCCGGTTTGAGAGGTGTAGTTTCGGAGGCAGGGTCCCTATCTCCAGGGGATGATGAAACTTAGCCTTGTTCGCTCCTGTCATGCTGCGCGTTGACCATGCCCGGTGGGGCCAGACGCCGGAGGACCTGCGTCGGCTCGCAACGAGCGCTGCCCATCAACGCACTCGCGAGCGCTTCTTGGCGCTTTACGAGATCACCGAAGAGAGTTGCGCCACGCAGGTTGCCGAACGCACTGGCCGCCACCCGCAGACCGTGATGGAGTGGCTGCACCTCTACAACGAGCGTGGCCCCGAGGCGCTGACCTACCGACGCACTGGCGGCCGTCCCCCCTTTGTCCCGCCATCGCCGCCGTACTCGGCGCAGAGGTCCGTGCGGCCCAGCAGGCTGCGGCCAGCCCATCCGTAGCCGGAGCTGATCCGCCGCGCTGGACGCTCAAGCGCCTGGTCGGCTGCGTGCGGGCGCGGTTCGGCCGTCCCTGCTGCCGCGAGACCATCCGCGCTGCCCTGCACCGGCTGGACCTGTCGTGGAAGAAAGCCCGCAAGCTGCTCGGTCGCGCCGATCCCGAACGGCGCGCCGCCTTTCTCGACCGGCTACGGCCGGTGCTGGACAGCGCCCAGCGCGATCGGCACGTGCTGGTCCACCTCGACGAGGCGCACATCCACCAGGACGCCGATCTCGGCTACGGCTGGGGCGAGCGCGGCAAGCGCTTCCACGTGGCCTCCTGCTCGCCCGGCCTCGCCGCCAGGGTCTCGCTCTACGGCCTCTACCTCTACAACGAAGGCCAGGTGCGGCTATGGCCCTATGCACGGGCCAACGGCGAACACACGATCGATGTGCTGCACCGGCTCCGTGCCGAGTTCCCCGATGGCATGCTCGTCGTGATCTGGGACGGTGTGCCCTGTCACCGGGCCAAGGCGGTATGGGCCGCCGCTGCCAGCCTGGGCATCACGCTCATGCCGCTGCCGGGCTACAGCCCGGACCTGATGCCGGTCGAGGCGCTGTGGCGCTGGCTGCGCGAGGACGTCACCTACCATCACTGCCACGCCACGGCCGACGACCTGACCCGGCGCGTCGCCCTGTTCGAGGCCAAGGTCAACCAAGCCTCTTGCGTCGTCGCCGATCGCCTCTGGGTCAAGGACTGCCTCGATCCCGAGGAGGAGAAACTACGATTCTCAAACTAGACGCGGTTTAGGTTTGGTGACGTCTCCAAAGCGCTGAGGATTGTCGGGTCAAGCTGCCAAGTCGATGCCTTGAGGAATGAGCCTCTCGGGAAGGGTCCGCCAACCCTCAACCTTGCGCATGGTGATCTGGCCGGAGGCGAGCAGTCCCTCCGCTTGCTTTCCATCGGCTGCGCTGACGGAATCTCACATGGGGTGATGTCTTTCGAGCGTGCGTGATCAGCCTCGACGAAGAGGTGGATCCGCGGTTCGAGCCCGTCTCTTGTCATGCGGCACGAGCCGCCGCGTCACCTGCCCCGAAAATAACCCGATGGAGGCCAAGCATTACGGAAACCGGTGGTCACGCGCCGACCGCCGGCCGGAG
Source organism: uncultured Pseudomonadota bacterium (assembly GCA_963818725.1). Lineage (GTDB taxonomy): Bacteria > Pseudomonadota > Alphaproteobacteria > Acetobacterales > Acetobacteraceae > DATFDN01. The sequence continues at coordinate 39,225 of CAWFTU010000006.1, forward strand.
GAGCACCTCATAGCCGAGGCTGGTGAGCCGGCGGACCAGGTTGCGGGTGGTTCGCTGGCGCGCCTGCTGGTCGAGGAAGGCCTCGCCGAGTTCCCGGAACGGCACGCCTTTCGCCAGCAGGTGGAAGGCTGCGATCAGGATCTTGTGGGCAATCGCCAGGAGGGCCCGCATCCGGCCGCGCCGCGCCCGCAGGCGATGATACTTGTCCTTGTAGTAGCTGCCCTTCCGCCGGGTGCCGCAGACGGCCGCGGTGACGAGGGCCGTCCTGAGATGGACGTTGCCCTTTCTGGCGGCGGCGTTCTTCTGTCTGCCGGCACTCTCGTGGTTGCCGGGACACACGCCGGCCCAGGCGGCCAGCCGCGGCGCGGAGCCGAACACCGTCATGTCGATGCCGCATTCTGCGATGAGCGTCACCGCGATCAGCGCGTCAACCCCGGGGATCTGCTGGAGCAGCTGGCGCTGCGCCCGGAACGGTTCGGCCGCCGCCTCAATTCGCGCGTCCAGCTGCTACAGGTCCGCCTCGATCGCGGCCATCCGACGCAGATGGAAGGCCAGAACAAACCGGTGGTGGTCGGTGAGCCGCCCCTCCAGCGCCAGGGCCAGGGGCGCCAGCTTGCGGCGCAGCTTGCCTTTCGCCAGAGCCGCCATCTCCGCCGGGGTGGCCGTGTTCTCCACCAGCGCCTGGAGCATCGCCAGCCCGGAGACGCCGAACACCTCCGTGGCCACGCTGGCGAGCTTGATGTTGGCGGTTTCCAGCAGCTTCAGGGTCCGGTTGCGCTCCGTCGTCAGCGCCTCGGACACCGAACGACGTAGCCGAACCAGATCCCGCAACGCGCCGATCGGCGGCGGCGGCACGAAGCTTGGCCGGATCAGCCCATGGCGGAGCAGGTCGGCGATCCACGCCGCATCCTGCACATCGGTCTTGCGTCCGGGCACGTTGCGGATGTGGCGAGCGTTGCCGACGATCAGCGCGAACTGGCCTTCCAGGATCGCATGCACCGGCTTCCAATAGACGCCAGTGCTCTCCATCCCGACCTGCGTGACGCCCAACTCCCGGAGCCAGTCCCGCAGCTCTTGCAAGTCCCGGGTCATGGTTGAGAAGGTACGGATCTCCCGGCGCGGCTTGCAGCCGGCGGCCCCGATCAACGCACAGGCGACCACGCTGGCCTGATGGATGTCGAGACCGGCACAGCGTTCGACGATGGCTTCCACGATCTCCTCCCAGAGCTGGTGGCGACCGCAGCGCCGCAGGTCGAAGACAGAAACTGCCCCACGTGCTGGCCCAAAGAACGGGCTGCGACATTCGACGATGCCTGAATGCGGCGCGGGTCCGTCTCACATGCGGGATCACGGCGCCTAGGTGATACCGACCTCTTGCGATCGCCTCCGAGAGGATAGCGGCAAGCCGCTCTGCCAACCACTGGCGTCGCTGCATTTTCCTGCCTCGAAGGTGCGCGCGCCGCGCTGGGTGTCTCACATCCGGTCGGACCGTGCGCGGTCCGGACCACAATCCCGCATGCTTGCGGGTGCGGGGCTCGGAGGGATGGGACCCTTCTTTGGGGCACGGCATGTTTCAGCCACGGTTCCAGTCGGTCACCATCCACCCCGGATCCGGCAGCTCAGTCGAGCGCTGAGCCGCGGATTGGTGTGTGTCTCGGCGGGTGCGTCAGGCCGCCTTCGCCGACTTCAGCTCGGCGCCGCTCGGCACCACGCCCTGGGTGACGAATCGCCAGAGCGCGATCAATAGCTTCCGCGCCAATGCCACGATGGCGATGCGCTTGATCCGGCCGCGTCCGTCACGCACCCGCTCGCGATACCAGGCGCTCAGCGCGCTCTGCGGCTGGTTGCGCAGCCAGAACCAGGCCAGCTGCACCATGGTCCGACGCAGCCGGGCGTTGCCGGATTTCGAGATGCCCTGCTCGGTGTCGAGCCCACCGCTCTGCCACGGTGTCGGGGTCAGGCCGGCATACGCCGCCACCTCGCGGCGGTTGGCGAACGTGCGATGGAACGCCTCCAGGCGCAGCACCGACGCGGTCTCCGGGCCGACCCCCCTCAGCCGCAGCAGGCGAGCCCCGGCGCCCTCGTCGGCGGGCAGCGCCGCCTGCTGGGCGTCCACCACACCGCTGGAGTGTGCCTCGCCGGCCGCCGCCGTCTGGCGCTCAGCCGCCAGCACCGCATCGCGTGCCGCCTCCACCTCCGCGATCTGCCGCAGGATCAGTTCGAGGCGCTCGATCTGACGCAAGACCTCGGCCTTCAGCCGCGGCGGCAGCGCCTGACCCTCTGCGGTGCGCAGCGCCTCCAGGCGGGCTCGCCGTGCCTGCCAGGTCGGCTCGAAGCCGAACACGCCCTGGGTCGCCAGCAATCCTTTGATCCGGTTGGTGTGCCGGATGCGCTCGGCCAGCAGCGCCTCGCGCTCGCGCGTCAGCCGCCGGGCGTCCTCGGCCTCCGGGGTCGGCGGGCGCACCATCGCGCAGACCTGGCGCTCGCCGCGCGCGAACGCCATCAGCGTGCGCAGCAGGCCCTCGGCATCGATCCGGTCGGTCTTGGCCCGGCGGTTGCGCCGGCTCACCGCGATCGAGGCCGGGTCGACCACCTGGCTGCGCACCCCGTGCGCCTCCAGCAGGCGGTGCAGCCAGAACCCGTCGCGCCCGGCCTCCTGGATCGTAACCACTGCAACAGAACAGCGGCAGCGCCGCTCCGCCTGTCTTCGCAGCGCCTCAAGCAGGGCCAGCAGCGCCGGACCATCACAGGCCGGCAGCGTGTGCTTGCTCACCTTGCTCTCGCCCGGTGCGCTAGCGACCACGACCCAGCGCGACAGGCTGAGTTCCAGGGCGGCAAACAACGTGGCACCCTGCTCGTGGACGGCGGTCGTGGTGACAGGTCGTTCGGTGCTCGGCATCGGGCGTCTCCTGACTGAAAGGACAGCAACCTCAGCCAAAAGACCGGCCGCCGCCCACCCGCATAGGATCTTTGCAAGCCTCGCCCGGCTCCAGAGGGCAAAAGAGAGACCCAATTCGTTCGGAGTATGGCCGCAGATCCGGTGCCGGATCGCAGCTTCCTGCCCGGCATCGAGCAGCCGCTGCTCGTCCGGCCGGCGCCCCCTCTTGCCGCTGACCAGCCCCGCCGGGCCGCGCTGCGCGAAGCGTTTGCAGATCGTCGCCGCCGCGAGCGCAAGGAGCATGTTCGACAGCGTCGTCCGTCGGGTGGAAGCCGATCTAGTCTGCACTGGGGCACCTGCTTACATGCTAACGGTAGTTTGTTAATTCGGGAGATAGAGGTTGATCGGCTCCCCTGATCCGACGGCCTCAAGCAGCGTTGCGAGCGCAGGCGGTGGCGGTGCTTGCGCCCAGGCAGTCCAGCGGCGCGTGAGCCAGCGGAAAGGTGCCAGCCAGGCTTGCACCGCTCGCAGCGCCTGCGGCCAGGAGAGAGATTGCTTTGGACGGAGATTTTTTCCCCGTTCCGGCACGGCCGGCTCTCGCAGGCGTCAATCGCCCGCCAGCGGGGCGCGGCGCGGCCAAGTGTCCCTCGCGCGCGGCCTGCCACCAGCAGAAGCTGAATGCCGCGCATACCAGCGCCCAGTGCCGGCGGATGGCGGTGTCGCCGCGGACCTGGAAGTCCGCCCACCCGAGCGCGCCCTTCACGCACGTGTAGCCCTGCTCGGTCCAGTTGCGCCACGCATAGAGCTGGATGATCGCCTCGAGCGAGGCACCCTTGAGGTTTGAGGACAGATACCACGTCGTCTGCGATGGCAGGCGACGCCAGTCGCTGGTGACGCAGAGGGCGCGAAGGGCCTGGCGCGGGCCGAAGTGCAGAAACTTCAGCTCCGCCACCCACCAGCTCTCGCGGTGTCCGTCATGGAAGCGCCGTTTGACCCGCTTCCATGCAGCGCGGCGCAGATCCCTGACCGCCTCCGCAAAAGAATGGGCCTCCTCGGCCCGTGCCCACCCATGCCCCCCGGTGCTGCGATGGGCCAGGACATAGGGGATCTTGCGCTGCGTGAGCCGCCCCTCGAACTCAATGTTGTCCCCATAGAAGCAATCAGCGACGACGGCGCGGAAGGGAATGCCGGCCGCACGCGCCTGCTCAATGAGCGCGACGGCGATCTGCGGCTTGGTGCGAAAGCGCGGATCGTTTGGGCCACCGGAGAACCGGGACGCCGGCGTGTAGGGGGCAAGGTGCAATGGATAGTGCACCCGCCCGTCCGCCCAGAGGGTGGTGACGGCGACGATGCCATTGTCGATCTTGCCGACCGAACCGAGATATTGTCGGCCGACGTGCTCGGTCGCCGTGCCGTCCTTCTTATCGCCGGTATCATCGAGCACGAGCACGCCGCCTTGATGGGCCGCAGTGGCTGCATCGCCCTGCAGCAGCGCAAGGCGCCGCGCGTTGAGCGCCGCTGCGCTCCAGTCGGCCTCCGAGAGAAAGTACCTGTAGGCGCTGCACCTCGGGGCTCTGCGCCTGCGCCACCGGTTCCGCTCCGGCAAGAGCCGTGAGAGTCTTGTTGCGATCGCGCGGGGCGAGCAGTCCACTCAGGTAGTGACGAAAGCTGCGGCGCTGGTCGAGCGAACCGAGGAGCGCGTCAAACTGCGCCGCGAATGTCAATCGGCTTGCAAAAGGGACCCCCGATCGGCGTTCAAAAGGGACCCCGTTGAGAGCGGCTTGTGCCGGTAGCCCATAGGGGGACCCGCGCGCCGCGGAGTGCCCACGGGAGGCTGACGCAGCGGCGCGCGGGGGTGCCTGTGGACCCACCGGTGCAAGCCGCGGCGGGATGGGGAATCAGCTCGACTTTGGCCGTTTGAGGCTGGTCCGGATGGCGCCCATGAGAGCGGGGGGTGGCGGAGCGGGTGAGCGGGTAAGCTTGCGGGTCCCCGCCAAGAGACGCCGCCATGCTGGATTTACCCTCCCGCTTCGCCGCGGTCACGCTATCCTTTGCGCCGGTGTTCCTGCAGCAGCGGACTTGGCGCCACGCCGAAGTGTTGCTGCTCGGCGCCATTCTGGCTCCCGGCCAGCGCACGGTGACGAGCCTGCTGCGCATCGCCGGGCTCACGCGGGAGCGGCATTTCACCAACTACCACCGGGTGCTCAACCGTGCTGCCTGGAGCCCTCGCGACGGTGCCCGCTTGCTGCTGGGCTTGCTGATCAGCGTCTTCGCCCCGACCGGGACGGTGGTGTTGGGCGGAGCTGGTCAAGGTTCCGGCCGCGCAGCGGCTGGAATACCAGCGAAGGGCTTGACGACACGATCGAGCGCCGCCGCGGCAAGCGCATTGCGGCCAAGGGCATCTACCGTGACCCGGTCCGATCCAGCCATGGCCATTTCGTCAAAGCGAGCGGCCTGCGCTGGCTCTCCCTCATGCTGCTGGTCCCCATCCCTTGGGCGGGCGCGTCTGGGCCTTGCCGTTCCTGACCGCCCTGGCGCCCTCCGAGCGATACGCGCAAAAGCACGGGCGGCGGCACAAGAAGCTGACGGACTGGGGCCGGCAACTCGGCTTGCAGGCCCGTCGATGGCTACCTGGGCGCGAGATCGTGCTGGTCAGCGACAACGGTTTCTCCGCCCTCGACTTCCTGGCGGCGCTGGCCCGCCGGGGCTTGATCTGCATCACCCGCCTCCGGTTGGATGCGGCCCTCTACGAGCCAGCACCGCCGCGCCCGCCTGGCACGGTTGGGCGTCCCCGGACCAAGGGTAAGCGCCTGCCCACACTCGCCGCCGTGCTCACCGAGGCAACCACGCCCTGGCAACGCGTCACGGTGCCGGGCTGGTATGGCGAGGGCGAGCGCGTCGTGGAGATCCACTCCGCCACTGCCGTCTGGCGTCACAGCGGTATGCCGGTCGTGCCGATCCGCTGGGTGCTGCTGCGCGATCCCCAGCGTCGCTTCGACCCGCAGGCCCTGCTCTGCACCGATCCCGCCCGTGACCCGCTCCAGATCGTCCGCTGGTTCGTCCAACGCTGGCAACTCGAGGTCACATTCCGAGAAGTGCGCGATCACCTCGGCCTTGAGACCCAGCGGCAATGGTCGGACAAGGCTGTCGCGCGCACCACGCCCTGCCTGCTCGGCATGTTCTCCATCGTCACTTTGCTCGCCGCCCGTCTCGGCCAACAGGCACGCTCACGCGCGTGGAGGACCGCTTGGTATCACAAGCAGCAGCCGACATTCGTCGACGCCCTCGCCGCCGTGCGGCGCCAAATCTGGGCCGAACAGGGTTTGATCATCTCACGGCATTCGGCCAAGGCAGCAAAACTCCGTCCAGGACTCCGTGAAGGCATCGCCCACGCCCTCTGCCATGCCGCCTGAATGGCCAAAGTCGAGATCAGGCCCTGTTCTTGAACCGCCAGCTTTCGTTGCCGGTCTCGACGATGTCGCAGTGGTGGGTCAGTCGATCGAGCAGCGCGGTGGTCATCTTGGCGTCGCCCGCGAACACGCTCGGCCATTCGCCAAACGCCAAGTTGGTTGTCACGATCACAGAGGTTTGCTCGTAGAGACGACTGATCAGATTGTACCGCGCCCGGTTTCCTGGACACAAGGTTGCTGTTAAGCGGCGGTCTTCATGACGGCCTGGTACCACGCTGCTCTGGCATCGCTGGGACTGCGCAGGCCGTTCTTCTCGATCAGCCACTCGGCATTGTAGCGGGCGACGAAGTCGCGGACCGCATCACGGACCTCGTCGATGGTCTGGTAGATTCGGCCATGCACGATCTGCTCCTTGAGGGTGCGGAAGAAGCGCTCGACGACGCCATTCGTCTCAGGCTCGCCGACGAACGCATAGCTGGGGGTCATGCCCCAGAAGCGGATCTGGTTATGGAAATGTTCGGCGAGGAACGCGCTGCCGTGGTCGTGTCGCAGCGCCACGCCGCGAGCGGCGCTGGGGCTGACGTGGCCGAAGACATTGCGGACCGCCATGCCGACGGCCTGCGCGGCGGAGTAGCGATCGCCGCGCTTGGCGACGTGCCAGCCAAGCGCTTCGGCGTTCCAGTGCTCGACGACGCCGAACAGCCAGACCTTGCCATCCTGGACGGTGATGATCTGGGTCGCATCCGTCGCCCACATCAGGTTCGGCGCCTCGGTGATGATGTGACGATCGTGCGGCGTGTCGTCGCGGATGCGGGCGCGATGCGGCGACAGCAGGGCGTTCTCGCGCATCAGCCGCAGCACCCGTTTGCGCGCGACCCGGATGCCGTCCATCACCCGCAGCCTGGCCCACACCTTGCGATGGCCCTCGCCGTGCCAGGGCGACCGGGCGAGATCGGCGCGGATCGCCACCAGCAAGGTGTCGTCCGACACCACGGGCTTTGGTCCACGGCGCCGCACCGAAACTGGCGTCGTCGTTGTATCGGCCCGGCGTCGGTCAGCATAGAAGGATGACCGCGGCACGTCCCAGATGCGGCAGACCTGGGCGATGCCGTAGCGGCGGCCGGTGGCCGGGGAAATCACCGCCGCCATCACCGCGACCTCCCGCGGGCCAAAGGGCCAGGGCGCTCGATGCGAGAGCGCAGCAGCTCGTTCTCCATGCTCAGTTCGCCGATCCGCTGCATGGCCGTGGCGAGCTCACCACTCGCCGCCTCCGTTTCGCGTTCCTTCAATGCGCCACCCAGCGCGGCTTCGGCCTTCTGCCGCCAGCGCTCGAGCTTGTAGAGCGGCACGCCGAGCTCGCGCGAGAGATCCTCGGCGGCCTCACCCCGCAGCAGGCGAAGCACCACCTCGCGCTTGCGGCTCACGCTCCAGCGTTGGCCCGGCGCCAGCGGTCCACTCGGAGCACACCCCGCCTCCGCGCCGTTGTGGCCTGTGGACAGCGCGGACGGGCTCCGCCCGCCCTCGTTGCCCACAGGCCCATCAGCCACATCATTTCGTATGATCCTGTTCATGCTGGACTTCACCATATCTGCCTCCGGTCGGACAAATCGGTGTCCAGGGAAATCGGGGGCAGCTCAACGACTGATCAGATGGAACAGCAGCTGGCCGCCGGAGTGGGCGAACGGCAGGTAGCCGAGTTCGTCGAGCACGACGAAGTCCTTGCGGCAAAGATACTCGGCCAGGCGGCCCTGGCGTCCGGATCGCCCCTCGGCCTCGAGCCTGTTGACCAAATCGACGACGTTGAAGAACCGGCCACGCGCACCGTCGCGGATACAGGCCCGGGCGAGCGCGATGGCGAGATGGGTTTTGCCGGTGCCGGTTCCGCCGACCAGCACGACGTTGCGCTGATTGGCGAGAAAGTTGCCGCTGGCGAGGTCGCGGACAAGGGTCTCGTTGATCGGCGTGTTGTCGAAGCGGAAGCCGTCGACATCCTTGGCCAGCGGCAGCTTGGCGATGGTGATCTGGTATCGGATCGATCTGGCGTGCTTCTCGGTGACCTCCGCGGTCAGCAGATCGCCGACGACGCGCTGCGGCTCGTGCTGGCGCTTCACCGCCGTGGAGATGATCTCGTCAAACGCAGCCCTCATGCCGTAGAGCTTCAGTTCGGACATCGTCGCCAGGATCTCGGCACGTTCCATCAAAGGCACTCCTGAGGCTGTCATAGCGGGCGCAATCGGCAGCAGGCGCGTGCCGCAGCTTCAGCGCGTTCGGGGTGATGATCGTGACCGGTGCCAACTCCGGCTCGCGGCGGCGGGCCAGGATGTTGAGAACGACATCGGCGGAGTGGACGCCCTCGCGCAGCGCCGCCAAACAGGCCGCCTCCACCGCTGGGAGCCCGTCGCTCAGCACCGCGGCGAGGATGGCGACCATCTGCCGGTCGCCGTCAGCGGACCCGGCGAGCTTGCGGCGGATCCGCATCGTGCGCGTCGAACACCATCTCCTGCGTCTCGCGCGGATGGGCCCGCACAAACAGCATCCGGCTGTGGCATAGCCGGACGTGGGCCACCCTCACCGTCACGGTCGTGCCATTGGTCAGCACGATCTCATGGCTCCAGTCGAACTGATACGCCTCGCCGGGCGCAAAGCTCAGCGGAACAAAGGTGTCCACCGATGTCGTCGCGCGGTCACGCTGCCAGCCTCGCGCATAGCGACGCACCGCGTCGTAGCCGCCCTCGTAGCCGAGCCCGCGCAGCTCCTCGAATATGCGGGTCAGCGTCAGCCGCTCGCGGTTCGGCTTCGCCTCATTCACCGCAAGCAGGCGATCGAGCTCGTCCTGACACGGCCCAATCCGCCGCATCGGCTGGTGGTCGCGCCGGTAGCGGCATTCGGTCGCCTCCGATCGCAGCACCTTCCGCACGACCTTCCGCGAGACCCGCAGCTCGCGGCAGATCGCCTTGATCGCCTTGCCTTGAACGAAATACGCCCGGCGGATCTTCGCGACCGTCTCCACGACCAACGTCCCAAACCCGGCCCCCGATCATCCCGGAAGCCACCGTGAACCCCACCGCCAGAGGGGTCCCGTTTGGACGCCGATCACCCCTCAAACAGGGTCCTTCTTCCACGCCGATCTACACTTATTGCGATCGTTCACCTGGTTGAAGACGTGACCGAGAGTCGGGCCACGGAGCGAGCGCGCCGCGAAGCCCAGCGCCGCCTTTACGCCGTGCTCGACAACGCCACTGTCGCGATCTTCCTCGTCGATGAGCGCCATCACTGCTCGTACATGAACGCTGCGGCCGAGAAGCTGACCGGGTACGCGCTCGCCGAGACCCAGGAGTGCCCGCTGCACGACGTTATCCACCACACACGGCCCGACGGCAGCCCCTATCCGCGCTCCGAGTGCGCGATCGATCGCGCGTTCCCGCAGAACAGCCACATGCAGGGCGAGGAGGTGTTTGTTCACAAGGACGGACATTTCTATCCGGTGGCGTACACCGCGAGCCCGATCCGCGACGACTCGTCGCGGACGGTCGGCACGATCCTCGAGCTACGCGACATCACCGTCGAGAAACGCCGTGAGGCCGCCCTGCGCGACCTGACCGGGCAACTGGAGGCGCAAGTCGCCGAGCGTACGCGCGAGCGCGACGACATCTGGAATTTGTCGCAGGATCCCTTTCTGATCACCGACGCGGACGGGCGTTGGCTGCGAGCCGGTTCGGCATGGGCCGCGTTGCTCGGTTGGTCAGAACGGGAGCTGGTCGGGCGCACGTCGGATTGGCTGACGCATCCGGATGACCGCGCGCGAACCCGCATGGAAGTCGAGCGTTTGGCCGCGGGCGGCATAGTGCAGCGCTTTGAAAACCGACTGCGTGCGAAAGGTGGCGAGCACCGCTGGTTTTCCTGGAACGCGGTGCCGCGCGACGGCCTGCACTATTGGGTCGCCCGCGACATCACTTCGGAGAAGGAGCAAGCCGAGGCGCTGCGCCAAGCGGAGGACGCGCTTCGGCAGGCCCAAAACATGGAGGCGATCGGCCAGCTCACGGGCGGCATCGCGCATGACTTCAACAACCTGCTTACCGGCATCAGCGGCAATTTGGAGCTGATGAGGATGAGGCTCGCGCAAGGTCGCTTGGACAATCTGGATCGTTACATAAACGGAGCGGCTGCCTCGGCCCAGCGTGCCGCCACCCTGACCCACCGCCTGCTCGCCTTCGCCCGACGCCAGCCGCTTGATCCCAAGCCAGTGGACGCCAATCGGCTGGTGACATCGATGCAGGAAATGCTGCGCCGCACGCTCGGCGAGGCGATCGGGCTTGAGATCGTCACTGGGGACGGCCTGTGGCTGACGCTCTGCGACCCTCACCAATTAGAAAGCGGGTTGCTCAACCTGGCGCTGAACGCGCGCGACGCGATGCCCGATGGCGGCACGCTCACCATCGAGACCTGCAACGTGTATCTCGATCACGCCTATGCGGCGCATCAGCGTGACATCAAGCCAGGGCACTATGTCTGCATCTGCGTGACCGACACCGGAGTCGGCATGACGCGAGAGGTGATCGGCCGGGCATTCGAGCCGTTCTTCACCACCAAGCCACTCGGCGCAGGGACTGGGTTGGGTCTGTCGATGCTTTACGGCTTCGCCGGGCAATCCAAAGGGTTTCCTGATTACGCACTTCCCTCAGTCACGAAACGCCTGGTAGCAGGTCAGGGAATTTGTGGCATTTCATGAGGGTGTGGCAGTGGCTCGTAATGTCGTGCAGTTCCAGAAGGGTCTCAGCGAACCCGCGTTCGAACAGCAGTACGGCACCGAGGAGCAATGCCGGGCGATCGTCATCGCGTCACGCTGGCCGCGTGGCTTTGAGTGCCCGGTATGCGGCGGCAGGCAGTATAGTCTGGTGACGACCCGCGATCTCTATCAGTGCACCAAGTGCCGCCGGCAGACCTCGCCGATTGCCGGGACGATCTTTGCATCAACCCATCTGCCGCTGCGGCTATGGTTTCGTGCGATCTATCGCCTGACCCAGACCAAGCAAGGCATCTCCAGCATCGAACTGGGGCGTCGCCTTGGGGTGACGCAGACCACCGCCTGGAAGGTCAAACACAAGCTGAAGCAGGTCATGCTTGAGCGTGATGCGACCAAGCGCCTGAGCGGCAGGATCGAGATCGACGGCGCCCATCTCGGCGGCGAGCGCTCCGGCGGAAAGCGCGGCCGCGGGGCGCCTGGCAAGACGCCGTTCGTCGCCGCTGTCGAGACGACCACCCAGGGAAAGCCGGTTCGCCTGAAGCTGCGCCGGGTCACCAGCTTCTGTGCAACCTCGATCGCAGGGTTCGCCAAGCGCAGCCTCGATCCAGACTGCTCTGTCGTCAGCGATGGCCTTCAGTGTTTCGCCAGCGTCGCAGACGCCGGGTGCGCGCACCAAGTCGTCAAGACCGGGTCAGGACCAAAAGCGGCTCGGACGCCAGCCTTCAAATGGGCCAACACCGCGCTCGGCAACATCAAGGCCGCCATCACGGGCACCTACCGTGCCATCAACCGCAAGCATGTTCCGCGCTACCTCGCCGAATTCGAATACCGCTTCAACCGACGATACGATCTGGCCGCCATGATCCCGCGTCTCACATGGGCCGCCGTCCGAACCACCCCTATGCCCTACCGACTCCTGAAATTGGCTGAGGTTTATGTGTAATCAGGAAGGGTTTTGTAAGATTTACAGCGAGCCGGGCCGCGGCACGACGGTCAAGCTCTACCTGCCCCGGCTTCGCGGCTCCGAAGCACACGAGGGCGGTGCGGCGGGGGAAACAGACGCCCCGCCCGCCGCGCGGAGCCGAACGGTGCTGGTGGTAGAGGACGAGCCCGTGGTGCGCGCCCTGGTGCTCGATGTTCTCGAGCACCTGGGCCATCGCGCGATCGAGGCGGCGGACGGTCCCTCGGGCTTGCGCATCCTGCAGTCGGATGAGCTGATCGATTTGCTCATCACCGATGTCGGCCTGCCCGGCATCAACGGCCGGCAGCGAGCCGATCAGGCACGCGAGCGCCGCCCGGAGCTGCGGGTCTTGTTCATGACCGGCTACGCCGAGAACGCAACTCTCGCACGCGGCTTTTTGCGGCCCGGCATGGAGCTGATTACGAAGCCGTTCGCGGTTGATGCACTTGCCGCCCGGCTCCGGAGCATCCTGGATCCGCGCAGATACAATCCGCACGACTGATCCGGATTGCGGATCGTTTTCCTAAATATCCTCTGTGTACCCAGAGCAAATCTATAGACTTCACGTCGCCTATCCAGAAGGTATACACGAAGCCTATCTGTTATAGCAAGCCTCAGACGTCCGGGTGTCGTGGGAGACGCGCGTTGGCAAACTAGGGCCTGTTGAGAATCATCGCGAATGGATGACGGCGGCGGCGAGATGGAGGTTGGCCGCAAAGCTCTGATCGGTTTTGTCGGCGCGCATGGCGATCCGCTTGAACTCTTTCAGCTTGCAGAAGAAGTTCTCGATCAGGTGGCGCCATTTATACATCTCCTTGTCGATCGCAAGCGGCTGCGCCCGGCGCGGATGCTGGGAGATCACCACCTTGGCCCCGCGCGCATCGAGCTCGGCAATAAGGGCGTTGCTGTCGAAGGCTTTGTCCGCAATCAGCGCGCCGAATGTGACGCCCTCGATGAGCGGCGGAACGCCCACCGTGTCGAAGCGCTGGCCTGGCAGAAGGACGAAACGCACCAGGTTGCCCAGCGCATCGGTCAGGGCGACGATTTTGGTGGTCATGCCACCCTTGGAGCGGCCGATGGCCTGGCTCTGAGTCCCCCTTTTGCGCCTTGTCCGTGGCGGTGGACCTTGACGATCGTGGCATCGACGATGGCGTATTCGAGGTCCGGCTCATCCGAGCATGCCTCGAACAGCCGAACGAAAACATCGGCTTTGACCCAGTCTCGGTATCGTTTGAAGACCGTGTTCCACTTGCCGAAGACGGGCGGCAGATCACGCCACGGACTGCCGGTCCGCACGATCCATAGAACCGCTTCGACAAACAGCCGATTGTCTTTCCCGCTGCGCCCGGGGTCCGTCGGCTTGCCCAGGCAGTGCGGCTCCATCTTCGCCCATTGCGCGTCGGTCAAAACGAGTTGCTCCATCCAGAGCTTGAATCACGCCTGACCCCGTAGCGAAACCCTAATTCTCAACAGGCCCTAGGCCGTGTCCTCGGGTCCGCCAGGGATGGCGTCTGGGCATCGAAATGCTGCAATTGGAAACAGCTGGGGGTGTTGCATGGCAGTGGCTCAGCTCATTAGCAACTATAAAGATTTGGCACCGTTGCTTGGGGCAAGATTTCGCCAGCGTCGGTGTGGACCGCTCCGGGACATGATCACGCAGATCTACAGGAAGAAGGGAGAAGTTTCGATCTTGGACGTTGGAGGGCTCGAGTCCTACTGGAACATATTTCCGGCGGAGTTCCTTCAGGAAAACAGGGCGCAAGTCGTTCTCTTGAACCTCGAGCCGGACATCCTCCCCGTCCGGAAACGCGACATTTTCTCAACTCGCATTGGCGACGGCTGCGCCCTTGCATTCGACGATGACAGCTTTGATATCTGTCACTCGAATTCCGTGATAGAGCATGTCGGCGACTGGAAGAGGAAATCCGCGTTCGCGCGTGAGGCCTCTCGTGTGGCGCCTGCCTATTTCCATCAAAGTCCGAACTTCTGGTTCCCGTGGGAACCCCATTTCGGAGTCCCGTTCTTCCACTGGCTCGCTGAGCCTGTGAAACTGTGGCTGGCACTCCATCGGTCGCTCGCCTGGACCAAGCGCGCGGCCAATATCGACGCTGGCATGGCGACCGTCGAGTACGCGAGCTTACTGACTCGCGCGATGATGGCTCATTTATTTTCCGACGGTCGGATAATCAAGAAAAATCCGCAGGAATAACGAAATCGTTCATCGCCGTGCGTGAGGGCCTGTAGCTGCCGCTACAGCCTGTCGCGAGCGTTCAGCAAGGTCCCGGCCGCGCCATAGTAAGCCTACGCGCTGATCGGCACGCGAGCTGAGCTGCGTATTCAAGCATTCCTTCCCTAATAAATCGTCTATCGCGACGGTTAATTAGACGGCGTGATGTTTTCACGGTGTATTACCTTGCTGGATCTCACGACCATGTGAAAACACTATCGCAACGATCCGCGAGTGCGGATCGAAGCGAGGTGCGATCATGGCGAAGTTGACTTTCGATGGCGAGTTCAGCTCCCTTGACGCCGGGACCGCCGGTTCCGGCAAGCCATGGGAGTACTCCTGGGACTACGCTCCGAACGGATTCTCAGACAACACCATGAGTTCGTTCGAGATGAATCCGAACACTTCCGGGATGCCGGCGGACGCGTACACGTATTCCGTCAGCAACGGCATCCTGAGCATGGGCATCAAGAACACGCCCAGCGACGTGCCAGAGAGCCTGGTCAGCAACAAGCCGTTCCTCGCCAGCGAGATCAACACCAAGAACGAGTTCTCCCAGACTTACGGCTACTTCGAAGTCCGGATGCAGACGGAGGCAGTGACCGGAACCAGCGTCGCGTTCTGGGCCCTTCCGCAGCACGGTTCCTGGCCCCGGAAATCGACATGCCCGAGATCGAAGGGGAGTGGCCCAGCTACATCAACTGGGGAATGCATTCCGGTCCGAACAACACGACACCCCTTCTTTGGGACTACAACGCTCCCAACACGTCGGCGGGCATGAATGTGTTCGCCGTGGATTGGGAGCCGAACACGATAACGTTCTATCTGAACGGGAAAGTGGAGTACCAGGAGGCGACTCCGTCTGACTGGAACACGCCGATGTATCTGTTGCTGGATACTATCGCGAGCGCGTCTGGAAGCTGGAATGGAACGCCGCCCTCCACCATCAACACCGCGCTGAAGGTGGACTATGTGTGGGCCTACAACTCCAATCCGTACGTCAACGGGCTGACCAACCCGGACTGGACCAATCACGGCACCACGGCCACGACTTATACACCAGTTGTGAACGCCAGTGGGAATCTCACGGGCTTCAGCAATGGCAGTGCGCCGACCTCTCCGCCTGCCAAGCCGCCCCAATCGCCCGACAACACCGTCATCACCGCGGCCCAGGCGGCGAAAGGCGCCTCCATCACGGATGCCAGCGGCAATGTCTGGTCGATCGCCAGCAATGGTGAAGTCTCGGTCAATGGCACGCCCGACGGGCAGTCCGCCAACGTCATCGAGCTGGCCTACGAGAAGGGGCTGATCTGGCAGGAAAACTCAGCCGACATGTGGTGGAGCAAGTCCAGCCCGAGCGGCACCTGGGGTCCGACCTACGGCACGTCCACCAGCCCGATTCCCGCATCGACTTCGCCGACCGTCTCACCCGATCAGCTCGTGCTGGCGCTGTCGGAAGACGCCTACCAGGGCAATGCGCAGTTCATCGTGAAGATGGACGACACCCAGCTCGGCGCCGCGCAGTCCGTTACCGCCTCGCACAGCGCCGGTCAGACGCAGAACTTCACCTTTTCCGGCACCTGGGGCGCGGGCGCGCACTGCGTGGAGATCGACTTCATCAACGACGCCTACGCCGGGCCCGGCCAGGATCGCAACCTGTATGTGAACCAAGTGACCTATGACGGCCATGCCGCGATGACCGCTACCGACGCGCTGTACGGCAACGGCGGCGTCACCATTCACGTCAGCTAGCATCGGGGCGACGGAACAGAGCAAAAGTTGCTCTTCCGCGCGCGTTTGCTCCGTTCAGTCAGAGCGCGACTACTCCGGGCTAAACGCAATACGGTTCACTTTAGTTGTTTGTGCCGCAGGGAGAACCAAGGCGAATGCTGCATTTTCAATTGGTTGGTATTCGGCCGATAGCTTAAGTGAACCGGATTTTGCCTTAAGTGAACCGTATTGGGGCTAAACGGAACAGAGTGCGCACTCTGCCTCCAAACACTCCATGCTGGGAGTTCCACTCGCGTGGGGAATGGAAGGCCGAGCGCCACGGTATGGCTCCGAAGCGCCTCGGCCGTTGTACAGCCTATCGCAGCAATGGCTACTAAGGATGGCGCAAAAGTTTTCGCTAAGCTCGCCTCTTCCTAGCGCTGAATCAAACATCATTATGCTTAATATGTCACGCCCATAATCAGTCGTTTTTACACGGTATTACATTGCTCGGATTCACAACGATATGAGATCACTTTCGTAACGGACTGCGCAGCGCGGCCCGAAGCGAGGTTAGATCATGGCGAAGTTGACGTTCGATGACGAGTTTAACTCCCTTGACGCCGGGACTGCTGGTTCCGGCAACCCCTGGGAATACTCATTCGACTACGCGCCGAATGGCTTCAGCGACAGCTCCATGAGTTCGTTCGAGGTGAACCCGAACGCGCCGGGCATGCCGGCGGATGCTACTAACCCGGCCACCAAATAGGTAGCTCTCTTGGCCTATGCTGCGTAGCGGACGGAGGAGGCCTGGAAGAAGGCGCGGACCTTGGCGGGGCGGCGCTGCAGGCTGCGCATGTAGGAGGTCAGGCCAGCCTTCAGCGCGGCCTTGTCCCTGGGCACCTGGCGCCGCGCCATGGCTTGCTTGACGTCGTTGTTGAGAAACTCGTCGGGATTGTGCTCCGGCGCGTAGGGCGGGAGATAGAACAGTTCGAGCCGCTCAGCGTTGGCCTTCACCCAGGCGGTGACCCGTCTGGCGCGGTGGACCCGCAGATTATCGGCGATGACGAACAGCTTGCGCCCGGCGCCCTGCACCAGACGCCGCAGGAAGATCAGGAAGGTCGTGGCGGTGAGCGCGCCGTCATAGACCATGAATCGCAATGTGCCGCGGTTGGTCAGGCTGGAGATCATCGACTGCGTGACCCGTGCAGCCGGCCGTAGCAGGACGGGCGTCTTGCCTTTTGGGGCGAAACTCCGGCCGTAGTTGGCCTGGTTGGACAAACCGGTCTCGTCCGCCCAGTGGATCTCGGCGCCCTCTGCCTTGGCCCGCTCGGCAATCGCCGGATACTCTTGTCGCAGCCAGGCGCGGACCGCTGGCTCGCGGCGCTCGAGGGCCCGTCGTGCCGGGCGCTGCGCGGTGAAGCCCCAGGCCCGCAGGGCGCGCCCGAGGGCCGAGGCCGACAGCCGCACCCCGGTCTCGCGCTCAATCAGCGCGCCGACCGCCTCACGGGTCCACAGCGCGAACGGCAGCTTCAGCTGATCCGGGCAGCGGTCCGCGATCAGGCCCCGGATCCTCTGCTCCTGTGGAGGCGAGAGCGCCTTCTGCTCGCCCGGCCGGCGACCGCGCCGCCCACCATCCAAGGCAGCCTCCCCGGATTGCCGCACCGCCTCGACCCATTCCCCGACAAAGCGACGGTTCACGCCGACGGCCGCCGCGGCCTCAATGCGAGTTTTGCCCCCCTCCACCATGGCAACGGCCACGCGGCGCAGCTCTGCCTGGGTAGCCGGGTCAAGCTTGCGGAAGTCACGACGGAGCGCCATGCCCGGACTGTCGCACAGCACCCCGCAGAATGCTACCTATTTGGTGGCCTGGTTAGTAACGTCTACAGCGTGAACAACGGCATCCTGAGCATGGGCATCAAAAACACGCCCAGCGACGTGCCCGGGAACTTAGTAAACAACCAGCCCTTCCTGTCCAGCCAGATCAATACCAAGAACGTCTTCTCGCAGACGTACGGCTATTTCGAAGTCCGGATGCAGACGCCGGCCGTGACCGGCACAAGCTCCTCCTTCTGGGCGATCCCGCAGGACGGCTCCTGGCCCCCGAAATCGATATGCCGGAGATCGAGGGGCAGAACCCAAACTATATCAACTGGGGCGCGCACTCGGGGCCGAACAACAACACGCCGCTAATGTGGGACTACAACGCCCCAGACACGTCCAAGGGGATGCACGTCTTCGCGGTCGATTGGGAGCCGCAGACCACGACGTTCTACCTGGACGGCAAGGTTGAGTACCAGTTCGCGACTCCGTCGGACTGGAACAAGGCGATGTACCTGATCCTGGATGAGTTGGCGAGCGCACCGGGAAGCTGGAATGGCACACCGCCGTCCACGATCAACGACGCGCTGAAGGTGGACTACGTCCGTGCGTATGATTCAAACCCTACGTAAACGGGATCACCAATCCGGACTGGACCAACTCCGGCACCACGGCGTCCGCCTACACACCGACCGTGGACGCAAGCGGAAACCTAACCGGCTTCACAAGTGGCGGCTTTGCGCCCCTATCGGCGCCTCCGCCCCCTTCGGTTTCGAATGCGCCTGCATCGTCTGACAACACGGTCGTCACCGCAGCACAAGCGGCGAGTGGCGCTTCGATCACTGACACCAGCGGCAACGTTTGGTCGATTGCTTCGAACGGCCAAGTGTCTGTGAACGGCACGCCAGATGGGCAATCGGGGAACGCAATCGAACTCGCCTATGAAAAGGGCCTGATCTGGCAGGAAAACAACCAGAATATTTGGTGGAGCAAGTCGAGCCCCAGCGACACTTGGGGACCGACTTACGGCACCGCTACCAGCCCGATCCCGGCCGCCACGGTTTCGGCCGACCAGCTCACGCTGGCGCTGTCGGAGGACGCCTACCAGGGCGACGCGCAGTTCATCGTGAAGATGGACGGCACGCAGCTTGGCAACGCGCAGTCTGTCACCGCGTCGAACAGCGCCGGTCAGACGCAGAACTTCACCTTCTCCGGCACTTGGGGCGCCGGGGCGCACAACGTGGAGGTTGATTTCATCAACGACGCCTATGGCGGCCCCGGCCAGGACCGCAACCTGTATGTCGACCAGGTCACCTATGATGGCAAAGCCGCGATGAGCCAGCCGTCGCCGCTCTACGGCAATGGCGGCGTCACCATCGGTGTCCATTCATAGAAATGCCGCCGCCCGGTGCGGGGCGAGGGATGCGCGTCACGCATCCTCCGCCCCGTAGCGGTGCGAGAACGCGGTCTCCGCGCTGGTAATGAATTCCAGCAGGCAGGCCTGCCCCTCCTCGATCCACCGTCGCGCCCGCAGGATCGCCTCGCCAATTTCCGCTGGGCTCTCGACCCGCTCGCTCCAGCCGCCCAGGTCACCGGCCAGGACCGCGTAGTTGCCGCCGATATCGCGCGCGCGGTGCCGCTCATGCGACAGCCTCATGTGCACGGTCTCGATCGCCATGGTGGCGTTGTTTAGCACGATTGTCAGGATCGGCGCGTCGCCTAGACGCATTCAGCCCCAGAGCCGCTGCCCGCTTCACGTCATCGGGATGGGATAGCAGAAGAACGCGGAGACGCCCTCGCGCCGGAGGATCTCAATGATGGCTTCGGCGGCCTGCATGGTGGTTCCCCTATCGTCATATTCCCTCTCTTTTCGCTTGCGGGGGGAGAGGGTCGGGATGAAGGGGGAACTCACTGGGCGGGAAGCACCTTACCCCAACTCCCTCCCGCAAGCGGGAGAGGGGGAATCGCGGCCCCGTCGTTACCGCGCGACTGCCGCGATCGAGTCCCCGACGATTTCCACGATCCTGTCGAGCATCGCCTCCGGCGTCATCAATGGCGGCGCGAGGCAGAGCAAATCCCCGCTCGGCGGGCCGCCATTGTATCCAGGCGTGCCGCCGCGGGAGCGCAGGATCAGGCCGCGCCGCATCGCCTCGGCCACGACCTTGCCGCCGAGCCCAATGGCCGGCGTGCGGCTCGCCTTGTCCTCGACCAGCTCGACGCCGGCCAGCATCCCGAGCCCGCGCACGTCGCCCACGGAGGGCAGCGCGCGCAGCGTCTCCAACCCGTCCAGCAGGCGCCGCCCCATCACTGCGGCCCGCTCGACCAAGCCCTCGCGCTCGATCACCTCGATATTGGCAAGTCCCACAGCGCAGCAGGTGGGATGACCGGAATAGGTCGCCGCGTGCATGTAGCGCTCGTCCATCGGCGCGTCCTCCAGCGTGCGATGTACCTTGCGCGACAGGATTATGCCGCCCAGCGGCAGGTAGCGGCTGGTCACGCCCTTGGCGAAGCTCACGATATCCGGCTCGATGCTCCACCGGCCGAGCGCGAACCAGCGCCCGGTGCGCCCGAAGCCGGTGATGACCTCGTCGGCGATCAGCAGCACGTCGTGGCGGTCGCAAATCTCGCGCAGGCGCGGGAAGTAGGTATCGGGCGGAACGATCACCCCGCCCGCGCCGATCACCGGCTCGGCGATCACCGCGGCGACGGTCTCGGCGCCGTTCGCCTCGATGGCTTGCTCCACCGCCGCGGCCGCGCCAATTCCCGCGTCGCCGTTGCCCGGCCAGCGATACGGATAGGGCGGGGCTACTTGCAGGAACTCCGGCACCAAGGGACCGAACATCTTGTGATAGCCGGGCAGGCTGGTGGCGCTCATCGCCGCCATGGTCACGCCGTGGTAGCCGAACTGGCGGGAGATGATCTTCACCTTCCCCGGCTTGCCCATGCGCTTCCAGAAATAGCGCGCGGTCTTGAACGCGCTCGTTCGCCTCCGCGCCGCCCGTTGTGAAATAGACGGAGGCCGAGCTCGGGTAGGCGATGCCCACAAGCCGCTCGGCGAGCCGGATCGCCGGCTCATTGGAGAAGCCGGAATAGGCCGAAGCGTAGGCCAGCCGCTCCATCTGACGCGCTGCCGCCTGCGCCAGCTCCACCCGTCCGTGTCCGGCGTTGACGTTCCACAGCGACGACAGGCCATCGATGTACTCGCGCCCATCTGCGGTGCGCAGCATCGCCCCATGCCCTTCGACGAAGATCCGCCCCGGCACCTGCTCGCTTCGATGATGCAGCGGGTGCACCAGATGGCGCCGGTCGAGGTCGAGCAAGACATCGGGCGCTGGCGCTTGGTCGTCCATAATCACTCCTTGGGTTACGGCGGGGAAACAGTACCGAGCAGAGCGCGAGTGCCTCAAGCCGAATGTCTTGACCCTGCCGCGCCGAGAGCTTCTCTGATCACATAGACAAGAGACAAAGCATGAACACACCGCTGCTCGTGATTGGTTTTCCCCTGGAGCCGAGCCAGCGCGCCTTGGTCGCCGACGCGGCGGGTGACGCTCATACCGCCTACCTCGCCGATCTCGACCCTCCGGCGCGGCAGTCAGCCCTGCGCGCCGCCACCGTGCTGCTGGCACGCAACACCGCGCGGGAGCTGCGCCCCGAAGAGGCCGGGCTGCTCGGCAATCTGCGTCTGGTGCAGTTCATGACCGCCGGCGTGGACTACATCCCGCTCTCCCAGCTCCCGGATGTGCCGATCGCGACCAATGCTGGGGCCTATGCCGCGCCGATGGCCGAGCATGGGCTGGCGATGGCGCTGGCAGCCTCGAAGCGTCTGCTGGTGGAGCACGCCCAACTCGCGCGCGGCGCGTTCAACCAGTTCACGGCGAACCGGATGCTGGCGGGTGGCGTGTGCGGCATCTTCGGTTACGGCGGGATTGGCCAGGCGACGGCGCGTCTCGCGCGCGGGATCGGAATGCGGGTTCACGCGATCAACCGGCGCGGCCAAGCCGACGATGCGGTGGACTGGATCGGCACGCCCGACCGGCTGGATCGATTGCTGGCCGCCTCCGACGTGCTGGTGATCTGCGCGCCGCTGACCCACGCCACTATGAACCTGATCGGCGCCGCCCAGCTCGCCGGCATGAAGGAAGACGCGATCCTGGTGAACCTCGCGCGCGGCGAGATTATCGTGGAGCAGGCGCTCTACGAGCATCTGCGCGCGCGTCCGCGCTTCGCCGCTTGCATAGATGCGTGGTGGGTCGAGCCCGTCCGGCATGGCCAGTTCCGCATGGATCATCCGTTCCTGGATCTGCCGAACGTGATCGGCTCACCGCACAACTCGGCGCAGGGCGGGCCGCGCGACGCCGCGCTGCGCAGCGCGCTCGCCAATTGCCGCCGCGCCTTGCTGGGAGAGCCGCCGTTGCACCTGATCGGCGCGGAGGAGCGGCTGATGTGACGCCCTCCGAGCCCGTCCGCATTCGCCCCTACGTGCCTGATGATCTCGACGCCACGCTTGAGGTGTTCGCCGCGTCGGTGCGGCGCATCGCCGCCCGGGACTACACGCCAGAGCAGATCGCGGCCTGGGCGACAGCCTGTTAGCTCCCGCCCATCCCCAAGACCTCCTTGCGCACGCTCAGGCCCAGGGACGCGAACAGCGTGCCCGCCTCGCGGTACTCGGCGAGCAGCGCCCGCGCCGCCTCATCCGGGCCGAGCCAGGATGGCGTGAGGCCCGTCCCGGTCAACTCGGCGCGAAGCGGCGGGCCTTCCATGACGGTCCTGAGCGCGTCGCTGAGCCGATCGAGCACCGGGCGAGCACTTCCCGCCGGCAGCGCCAGCGCGCGCCAGGCACCCGCGACGACATCGAGGCCGGCTTCGCGCAGGCTGGGCACCGCCGGCAGTTGCGGAACGCGCGCCGCGCTGGATACGCCAAGCACGCGCACGCGGCCGGCGATGCTTTGGCTGAGCACGTGATCGAGCGGCGCGAACGCGAGATCGACATCACCCGCCAACAATGCCTGTATGCGTTCCGCCGGTGTGTTCAGTCCAGCGACGGCATGGACGCTGAGCCCCGCGCGGGCAACAAAGAGGGCCTGCCCCACCTGTGATGGATCCCAGTCGGACGGCGCCGGGACCGCCAGCTCCTCATGCCCCGCTCGGCGGTCCAGAAGGTCGGCGATGGTCGCGTAAGGCGTGTCCGCGCGCACGGCGAGGACGACCGGGGTGAAGCTGATGCGCCCAAGCGGGGCGAAGTCGGCCGGCGTGCAGTCCATCCGCCGGCTGAGCCAGGGCGCGAGCGTCACGGCGGGAGTCAGCAGCGTGAGCGTCGCCCCGTCAGCCGCCGCCCGCGCCCCGCCATCAGCCCGACAATCCCGCCCGCGCCGGGGCGGAAGTCGAGGATGACCGGCTGAGCGAGCGACTGCTCCAGGTACGGCTGAAGGATGCGCATTTCCGTCCCGGCCGCGCCGCCCGGCAGGTCGGGAACGATGATGGTCACCTCCCGCTCGGCGCGCGCGATAGGAGCCCTGGCCATGACTGACGCCGATATGAAGGCCGCAAGCACGTCGCGTCGGCGCATTTTTGCCGCTTCCGTTGAACAATCCCGGACGTGACCCTAATCCTGCGAAGCCTAACAATCGGTGTAGGGAGGTGCCATGCCGTTCACCTTTCTCATGTTGCCGCCGCAGACCGATACCACGCGCGCTTGGGCGCGGCGCTTGGGCGCCGACGTGGGCGAGGCCCGGATCGTCGTGGCGGAGACCAGGGATGCGGCCGAGGCGGCGATCGGCGACGCCGAGGCCGCCTATGGCGTGCTGCCACCCGACCTGCTGGCCCGCGCGCACCGCCTGCGCTGGCTGCAATCACCGCAAGCCGCGCCGCCCGCAGGCTATTATTACAAGGAGCTGATCGCGCACCCGCTGGTCGTGACCAACATGCGCGAGATCTACAATGATCACATCGGCGCGCACATCATGGCCTTCGTGCTCGCCTTCGCGCGCGACTTCCAAACCTACATTCCCCAGCAACTGCGCCGCGAATGGACGCCAAAGCCGCTGGATGCCGGCGTCGTCCACCTGCCGGGCGCGACGGCGCTGATCGTCGGCGTCGGCGGGATCGGCGCGGAGGTGGCGCGTCTCGCCAGCGCCTTTGGGATGCGCGTGATCGCCACCGACACGCGCCGGTCCGTCTCGCCGCCCGGCGTGGCCGAGCTGCACCCGCCCGAGGCGCTCGACGATCTTCTGCCCCGCGCCGACTTCGTGATCCTGACTGTTCCGCACACGCCGGCGACCGAGGGCTTCATGCACCGCGCGCGCTTCGCCCGCATGAAGCGCAGCGCCTTCTTCATTAATATCGGGCGAGGCAAGACAACGCGTCTTGACGATTTGGTCGCGGCGCTGGAGGCCGGCGAGATCGCCGGGGCGGGTCTCGACGTGTTCGAGACCGAGCCCCTGCCCGCGGATCACAAGCTCTGGACCATGCCGGGCGTGCTCATCACGCCGCACACGGCGGGCTATGGTCCAGAGCTGGACGAGCGGCGATACGCGATCATTCGCGACAATTGCCGCGCCTTCGCGCGGGGCGACGCGCTGCGCAACGTCGTGGACAAGGCGAACTGGTTTTGAGCGTCCAGACGGACGCGACGCGTCCGGCGCTGACGCGGTCGCTGCGCGCGCTCGACTGGCTGAATTTCTTTCTCGCCGACGTGCAGTCCGGCTTGGGGCCGTTCCTCGCGATCTTTCTTATCACCTCGCAACATTGGAACGCCGCCGACATCGGCGTCGTGATGACCATTTCCGGGATCGCCACGCTGGTCGCGCAGACCCCGGCTGGGGCGCTGATCGATGCGACGCGGTGGAAGCGGCTGGCGATCATGGCTGCGGCCTTGGTGATCTCGGCTGCGGCGTTCGTCGTCACGGCCATGCCGAGCTTCGCCGTCGTCGCCGGCGCGCAAGTCCTGCTCGGTGCGTCAGCGGCGATCTTTCCGCCGGCGACCGCCGCGATCGCGCTCGGGCTGGTCGGGCGCCGGCGCTTTACGCACCGCATGGGGCGGATGCAGGGATTCAATCACGCCGGCAACGTCGTGGCCGCGATGATCGCGGGCGTCCTCGGCTATTTCATGGCCACCGCCGCCGTCTTCTGGGTCGTCAGCGCGTTCGGCGTGCTGGCGGTCGCCTCCGCGTTGCGGATCGATCCAAGCCGCATCAACAATGATGTCGCGCGGGGCCTGGACAGCGAGGACCATACCGAGGCGGGCGTCAAGCCGTCCGGCTTCAAGACCCTTCTCACCTGTCGGCCGCTGCTGATCTTCGTGTGCGCGGTCACGCTCTGGCAGCTCGCCAACGCCGCGATGCTGCCGATTGTCGGCCAGAAGCTCGCGCTGCACGAGACGGGCGAGGGCACGATCTTCATGTCGGCCCTGATCGTCACCGCGCAGGCGGTGATGGTGCCAATGTCGATCCTTGTCGGCCATCGCGCCGACTGCTGGGGCCGCAAGCCCATCCTCCTCGCCGGCTTTGCCGCCCTGCCCATCCGGGGCGTGCTGTTCAGCCTGGTCAAGGATCCCTATCTCGTCGTGTCGATCCAGATCCTGGACGGCGTTGGCGCGGTCATCTTCGGAGCGCTGTTCCCGTTGGTAATCGCTGATCTCACGCGCGGCACGGGACGCTACAACACCACCCTCGGCGCGGCGACCATGGTGCAGGGAATCGGCGCGGCGTTCAGCACCACGCTGGCCGGCTTCATCATCACCGGCGGGGGCTACGCCCTCGCCTTCCTGACCCTGGCCGGCATCGCCGCGCTGGCCCTGCTGGTCTTCCTCTTTCCGATGCCGGAGACACTGCCCGGCGCCAAGCGGGCGCGGGCGGCAAGGGAGCGACAGTATGGCGCGATCGCATGAGCAGCGGCTGACCGGATCGTTCGGCTGGGGCGTGATCGCCGGCATCGCGGCCTCGGTCGGCGCCGTGGTCGGGCGCAAGGCGGCGGCTCAGGCCAGTGTCGGCCACGGCCACAGCCTGAAGCACCGCACGCTCGACCTGGCGGCCTCGGTGATGCAGCGCAAGTACCCGCTGGACGCGATGAGCACGTTCCTGAACGGCTTCCACTTCTACGCCGACGACATGGGGCGGCAGGTCGAGGCGCACCATTTCTGCACCCATCTCGCGCACGACATGCACCAGTGCGTGATCTACAATTCCAACCAGCCCGGCGCGCGCCTGATCGGCATCGAGTACATCATCAGCGAGGACCGGTTCCGGCGCCTGCCGGACGAAGAGAAGCGGCTTTGGCACAGTCATCATTACGAGGTGAAATCCGGCGAGCTGATCGCGCCGGGCATCCCGGAGATGGCGGAGCACGCCTACTTCGAGGATCTGGTGTCGACCTACGGCAAGACCTTCCACACCTGGCAGGTCGATCGCGATGATTTCCCGTACGGCATCCCGCAACTCATGATGGGATTTACGCAAGACGGCCAGGTCAACGAGGCGATGCTTGAGGCGCGCGACCGCAGGATAGGCGTGTCCTGGCGGCGTAGGCGGCAGGAGCGGTCGGATATTCCCATGCCGACCCTGATTCCTGGCGCTAACTCCTGGGAGAGCGGGCGGACGGTCCAGACCCGCCTGGAGGAGATGGCGTTCAAGCGTTGATCGAGTGAGTTCAATGCCATCGGGCAGCCAGTCCCCCGCCTTGCGCTAGCCCCAACAAGCCCTTGCCGGCGGCGGCCGGTTCGCGCGAAAACCTCCTCTAAACCCCGTCTAGAGGAGATGGAATGGCAAGCGCGCCGCCGGGGCGGACAAAAGGCTTTACCTCGCCCGAAGAGCGGATCGACACCTCCCCGCCGCTCGGGAACGCGGTGAAGACCACCACCTGCTACATGTGCGCCGGCCGCTGCGGCATCCGGGTCCACCTCAAGGACGGCCGCATCCGCTACATCGAAGGCAACCCCGACCACCCGGTGAACCACGGCGTGCTGTGCGGCAAGGGGTCCGCCGGCATCATGAACCAGTACTCGCCGGCCAGGCTCACAAAGCCTTTGCTGCGCACCGGCCCGCGCGGGGCGGGCTCGTTCCGCGAGATCGAATGGGACGAGGCGCTCGGCATTGCCGCTGATTGGCTCGGCCAGGTGCGCGCGACCGACCCCAAGCGCCTCGCCTTCTTCACCGGACGCGACCAGAGCCAGAGCTTCACCGGCTGGTGGGCCAAGCAGTTCGGCACGCCCAACTTCGCCGCGCACGGGGGCTTCTGCTCGGTGAACATGGCGACCGCCGGCCTCTATACCCTGGGCGGCAGCTTCTGGGAGTTCGGCGAGCCGGACTGGGACCGCACGCAGTACCTATTGATGTTCGGGGTCGCGGAGGACCACAACTCCAACCCGATCAAGCTGGGTCTGGCGAAGCTCAAGCAGCGCGGGGCCAAGTTCGTCTCGGTCAACCCGGTCAAGGCCGGCTACTCGGCGGTCGCGGATGAGTGGATCGGCATCCGGCCGGGCACGGACGGGCTGTTCGTGATAGCGCTGATCCACGCGCTGCTGAGCGCCGATCGCATCGACCTCGACTTCCTCGCCCGCTACACCAACGCGGCCTGGCTGGTGATTCAGCAACCCGGCGCGCCGGATCACGGGCTGTTCGCGCGCGATGGCGAGGGCCGTCCGCTCGCCTGGGACCGCGCGCTGAACGCCGCGATCGACGCCGGCACGGCGGGAATGCAGCCGCGCATCGTGGGCGAGGCACGGCTCGCGGACGGGCGGCGGGCGCTGCCGGTCTTCCACCTGCTTGCCGAACGCGCGATGGACGGCCGCTACGCGCCCGAGGCGGTCGCCGAGCAGTGCGGCGTGCCGGCCGCGACCATCCGGCGCATCGCGCGCGAGCTCGCCGAGGCCGCCTTCGACCACGCGATCACGCTGGATCAGCCGTGGACTGACACGCACGGGCGACGGCACGGGACGATGCTGGGCCGCCCGATATCGATGCACGCGATGCGCGGCATATCGGCGCACTCCAACGGCTTCCACACGTGCCGCGCCATCCACCTGTTGCAGATGCTGCTCGGCGCGGTCGATACGCCCGGATCGTGGCGCTACAAATCCCCCTACCCGCGCCCGATCCCGCCCGGTCCGCCGCCGGTGGGCAAGGGCGCGAAGCAGCTCGCCATGCTGTCGGGCATGGCGCTTGGCAATCCGCGCGGACCCGAGGATTTGCTGGTCGAGGACGACGGCACCCCGGCCCGCATCGACAAGGCGTTCTCCTGGGACGCGCCGCTGGCCGCGCACGGCATGATGCACACGCTGATCGCCAACGCGCACGCCGGCGATCCGTACAAGATCGAGGTCATGTTCTTGTACATGGCCAACATGGCCTGGAACTCCGCAATGAATCCCGGCGAGGCGGCGCGGATGCTGACCGACAGGGACGCGGCGACGGGAGAGTACCGCATTCCACGCGTGATCTATTCGGACGCCTTCGCTTCCGAGATGGTCGCGCATGCCGATCTCGTCCTGCCCGACACGACCTATCTCGAGCGATGGGACGCCATTTCCCTGCTGGATCGGCCGATCGGCAGCGCCGAAGGCCCGGCGGACGCGATACGGCAACCGGTTCTGATTCCCGACCGCGACGTGCGGCCGTTTCAGGACGTGCTGATCGACCTTGGCGCGCGCCTGGAGCTGCCGGGCTTCGTCAACGAGGACGGCAGCGCGACGTACCGCGACTACGCCGATTACATTGTGAACCATCAGCGCCAGCCAGGGATCGGTCCGCTTGCCGGCTTTCGCGGGCCGGGCGGTGACGAGGCGGGCATTGGCGGACCCAATCCGCGCCAGCTTGATGCGTATGTCGCGAATGGCTGCTTCTGGTCGTACCACCTGCCGCCCGAGCAGCACTACTACAAGCATGCCAACGCCGCCTATCTCGATCACGCCAAGCGCATGGGCTTCACGGACTCCACGGCGCAGATCGTGCTGCAACTCTATAGCGAGCCGTTGCAGAAGTTTCGGCTCGCCGCTGAGGGGCATGGCCCGGTCCAGCCACCCGACCGGATGCGCGCGCGCATCCGGCGCTACTTCGACCCGCTGCCCATCTGGTATCCGCCGATGGAGCAGGACGTGATCGAGCAGGCAGCCTATCCGCTGCACGCCATTACGCAGCGCCCGCCCGCGATGTACCACTCCTGGCACTCGCAGAACGCGTGGCTGCGCCAGATCCACAGCCGCAACCTTCTGTTCATGAACCGCCGCACGGGCGAGGCGCTTGGGCTGGCCGACGGTGAATGGGTATGGGTCATTAGCCGATCCGGCCGCGTGAGGGCGCAGCTCAAGCTTATGGAGGGGGTGAACCCTGACACTGTTTGGACTTGGAATGCGATCGGCAAGCGTGCCGGCGCCTGGAATCTCGCCCCCGACGCGCCGGAGGCGGGGCAGGGCTTCCTGCTGAACCATGTGATCTCGGAGTTCCTGCCCGATCAAGAGGGCGCGCGGCAGGCCAATGCCGACCCCGTCACCGGGCAGGCGGCGTGGTACGATCTGCGCGTGCGCATTGAGAAAGCGGTGGGAGTCGACCAGACCGAGCCGCGACCCCCGGCGCTACACCGCCCGGCCGGGCTTCGCGGGCGCCCTCGCATCCTGCGCTACGACGCGCTGACAGGCGCCAGGTAAGGTGAGATGACGCGCATTCCGCAACCCGGCCAGAAGAAGCTTGGTTTGGTCATTGACCTTGACACCTGCGTTGGCTGCCACGCCTGCGCAGTGAACTGCAAGGAGTGGAACACCTCCGGCCATCCAGGCCCGCTGACCGACTTCGATCCCTATCAAAAGAAACCCCGGGGCGTGTGGCTGAACCGTGTCCACACCTACGAGGCGGGAACGGGACAGGACAGCCGCACCGTCCATTTCCCGCGCTCTTGCCTGCACTGCGAGGACCCGCCCTGCGTGAGCGTCTGTCCGACCGGGGCGAGCTACAAGCGCGCCGAGGACGGCATCGTGCTGGTCAACGAGGAGATCTGCATCGGCTGCCAGCTCTGCGCCTGGGCGTGCCCGTACGGCGCGCGCGAACTCGACGAGGATCAGGGCGTCATGAAGAAGTGCACGCTCTGCATCGATCGCATCTACAATGCGACCCTTCCCGAGTCGGCGCGCGTGCCGGCCTGTGTTGCGACGTGCCCGGCCCGTGCCCGGCATTTCGGCGATCTCGGCGATCCCGACAGCGCCGTGTCCCGCTTGGTCGCTGACCGGGGCGGCTATGACCTGATGCCCGAGATGGGCACCAAGCCGGTCAACAAGTATCTGCCGCCCCGACGGCGGCAGGCCGCGCCCGTCGCCCCCGCGGACGAGGATCCCGCGCCCGATCGTGGGCTGCTCCGCTGGATCGATCGCGTGCTGAGCCGATGAAGCCGGCGCTGTCGGTCGTCTTCTTCACGACGGTTTCGGGTGCGGGCTACGGCATGCTGTTCTGGCTGGGCGTGCTGGACGCCGCCGCGTCATTGCCGGACGGGCGCTGGTTCGGGCCCGTGGGGGCCGGGATCGCGATGGCGCTTGCAACCGCCGGCCTGCTCGCCTCGACACGGCACCTTGGACGGCCGGAGCGGGTGTGGCGGGCAATCTCGCAGTGGCGCAGCTCATGGTTGTCGCGCGAAGGTGTTGCCGCGCTGCTCACCTATCTGCCGGCCGCGGGCTTTGCCGCCGCCTGGCTGCAAGCGGGGCCGTTCGCGCCACTAACCCGCGCCTTTGGACTGCTTGGCGCGATCGCAGGCTGCGCCACCGTTGTGTGTACGGCCATGATCTATCGCTGCCTGCGACCTGTGCGGCAATGGCACAATGGCCTCGTCCTGCCGAATTACCTGCTGCTGGCCGCCTTCAGCGGCGCCGCCTGCCTCAGCGCCTACGCGGTATTCTGGCAACCTGGCCCCGCGCGCCTTTCCGCCAGCCTCGCCGCGCTTGGATGCGTCGCCGCGGCAGTGGGCAAGATCGCCTATTGGCGCTCCATCGATCGGGGTCACGTGGCCAGCACAATCGAGAGCGCGACGGGACTGGGGTGGCTCGGCGCCGTGCGCATGCTGGAGGCCCCGCACACCGAGGAAAACTACCTGCTGCGCGAGATGGGATTCCGCGTCGCCCGCAAGCACGCAGCCAAACTGCGGCGAATCGCCTTGGTGCTGGGTTTCGCGGTCCCTGCGGTGCTGCTCACGGCCGGTGCCGCCCTCGCCGGGACTGCCGGCCGGATGGTACTTCCCTTGGCTGCGCTGTGCGTGCTGGTCGGGGTCTATGTCGAACGATGGCTGTTCTTCGCTCAGGCTACCCACGTCGTGACGCTGTACTACGGGCAGCCTGATTAGTTCCCTCTCCCCTGCCTGCGGGGAGAGGGAGTGACTCTGAAGCTTCTACGCCGCCGCCTTCATCTGTTGTGTCGCCGGTTGATTGAGGTGGTGTCCCTCACCCATCATGTAGGCGCGCAGTTGTAGCCGGGCGCGATGCACACGGCTCTTGAGAGTTCCGATCGCGCATCCGGTACGCTCAGCGGCGGTCTCATACGGGATTTCCTGCACCGCGATCATGAAGAGCGCCTCGCGCTGGTCCGGGGGGAGGCGGGTGACAGCCCAGGACAACTCCCGCAGGGCCGTCCGGTCCTCGTGCGCGGCCGCGACCGGGAGTTCCGGCATGCTGTCCATGTCGGTGAATTCCCGCTTGTTGCGGACGCTGCTGATGAAGTGGTTGATCATGATTCGGTGAACCCAAGCGGAAAAGTTGGTTCCCGGCATGAAGCAGTCTTGGGCAAGCAGAGCCTTGGCAGCGACATCCTGGGTAAGGTCGTCGGCGGCAGCTCGGTTACGGGTCAAGGCAAGAGCCCACACGCGCATCTTAGGGAGGAAAGAGATTAGCAAGTCGTTGAATTCTTGCGGCACGATTAGCACTCCTTGCGCGTTAATGGCGACTAGCCCGAAAGCTGTGTTGCAAAGTGGTCGCTCGCAAGGACAAATGACACGAGCTTGAAGCGGGATGAGAACCGGGCCGATCACGAACTGTCGCGGTAGGGTCGTTGCCCAAAGTTTCACTCAAGCGTGAGCGAAGCGTTGGCGGCGAGCCTGGAGGAGCTTATCAGAACGGTTTCGAGCCAAATTGGCGTTGGCCAGCGTGGCCGGGATCGCGTGACTAATGACAAGAGGGATTTTGATGAGCCTCACACAGGGGCAGCTCAGCTCCGCGACAGCCGGTGCCATGCCGCCACGCATACTCCTGGACGAGGACGATCCGCACGTTGCCGAGACCCGGGGAGAGCTTCTGCAATTGGAAGGCTTTCACGTCATTGTGGCCCATGAAGCCGAAGCAGGCGTGGTGCGCGCCCGCGCCGAGCCGCCTCATATAGTATTCAGCGACCCGCTCTCCCTGGTCCGATGCACGGGCATGGCTTTGCTCGGGCCTGCCGTGCCGATCCAGGCCTACAGGGGCTGCCCCTGATCGCTGTTTCGGGGCGCTGCCGTGCGGAGGACCGCCAGCGCGCCATCGCGTCCGGCTTCGACGATCTGATCGCCAGGCCGGTCGAGCTAGCGAGCGTTCACGCCGCGTTCAACAAGACACGCGGCGCCGCCTGGGATGGAGCTGCGCGCCGGTGCCAATCATCTGGTTGACCATCGCGCGCCGCCCCTGAGATACGTCCCCCTACTCCGCAGCCAATCGCGGTGAGAAGGCCGACAGCTCCGCCCGATCCTCGCGTGGCATTGGCTTCGGCCACCAATGGTCCTCCCATTCAGAGAAGATGGCGTCCGTCTTCGGCTTCACATGCTCGGCATACATGCGTGTATTGTACTTGGTCAGCTCCTTGTTCATGTTGCCGAACTGTAGCAGCAGCATCAGGTGGCCCACGTTGAGGTTGTGCGCCAGTTCATGCAACTGCTCGACGACCTCCCCAGGCGACCCGATGACGATGTAGCCGGCTGCGACCAGCTCCTCCATGCTCTGCGGACGCTGGATCGTTGCCAGTGAGGCGCGCCCTACCTGGCTTTGCAGGCCGGAGCGGATCGTCGCCTCGGTGGTGTAGCCGGGCGGCAGCGCGAAGCGCGGGTCGATGTGCAGGCAGCGGCCGAAGAAATACTCGGCGGCCTCGCTGTAGAGGTCGATCGCCTGCTGGCGGCTTTCAGCCACGGCGATCGTCTGGGCGAAGCCGGCGCGGTACGGGTTGCGATCCTTGCGGAGCCGGTCCATCTCCGCCCAGAACCCGTCCATGGTCGCCTTCCCCGCCTTGTGACCGTAGTAGGACA
The DNA here is from genome assembly GCA_963818725.1 of uncultured Pseudomonadota bacterium. Taxonomy (GTDB): domain Bacteria; phylum Pseudomonadota; class Alphaproteobacteria; order Acetobacterales; family Acetobacteraceae; genus DATFDN01. Next base: position 72,207 of record CAWFTU010000006.1, read on the forward strand.
AGTATGAGTAGACGTAGTCCTTCTCCGCGCACCACTGCCAGGTCTCGACCGAGCCGCCGCCGGGTATCCAGATCGGCGGGTGCGGGCGCTGGATCGGGCGCGGCCAGATGTTGACGTAGCGCTGCTGGTTGAAGCGGCCGTTGAAGGCGAAGGTGTCCCGCTCGGTCCAGGCCCGAAGAATCAGGTCGTGTGCTTCGTAGTAGCGCGGGCGCAACAGGCTTGGGTTCTGCCCGTAGGCGTAGCAATCGTCCATCGGCGTGCCGACCGGGAAGCCTGCGATCAGCCGCCCGCCGGAGATCACGTCGAGCATCGCGAACTCCTCGGCCACGCGCGTCGGCGGATTGTAGAGCGCGATGGAATTGCCCATCACGCAGATCGTGGTGTCCACGGTGCGCCGCGCGAGGGTCGAGGCGATCAGGTTGGGCGACGGCATCAGGCCGTAGCCGTTGGAATGGTGCTCGTTGACGCAGATCGCGTCGAACCCGCAGTCGGCGGCGTACTCCAGCTCGTCCATGAAGTCGTTGTACATGTGGTGCGCGCGCCTCGGGTCGAACAGCGAGGAGTGGATGTCCACCCACACCGAGGGGTGCTTCTGCTTGAAGTCGTCCGGCAGCTCGGTGTACGGCATCAGGTGGAACCACATCGACTTCATCGGTTGGCCCTCCAGTGTTGATCCGCCATGCTGTCCGGGCGCCGTCAAGCACCCCGCAGGAAGGGATTGTCCCGCCGTTCCGCGCCGATCGTCGATCCTGGGCCGTGCCCGCACAAGAACACGACGGCGTCGCCGAGCGGCAGCACCTTCTCGCGGATCGAGCGGATGAGCGCTGCGTGGTCGCCATAAGGGAAGTCGGTGCGCCCGATCGAACCCTGGAACAGCACGTCGCCCAGGATCGCGAAGCCGGAGGCCCGGTTAACGAACACGATATGGCCGGGTGTGTGGCCGGGGCAGTGCAGCACCTCGAACGCGTGCGCGCCGAGCCGTACCGTCTCGCCCTCAGCCAGCCAGCGATCGGGCGTGACGCCGCGCAATCCCTCTAGCCCATAGGCGCGCGCCTGCGCCTCGATCTCGTCGAGAAGAAAAGCATCGCGGCGGTCCGGCCCCTCAATGGACACCGAGGCTGGATCGCCGGTGCGCGCGCGGAGCAGCGCCTGTAGCTCGGCCGCGCCTCCGGCATGATCGAGATGACCGTGCGTGAGCAGGATGCGCTCCACCGAGACGCCGAGCTGGTCGATCGCCGCCAGAATGCGGTCGGCCTCGCCACCCGGATCGACCACCAGCCCGCGCCGGCTCGCCTCGTCCCACAGAATGGCGCAGTTCTGCTGGAACGGCGTCACGGGGATGATCGCGGCCTTCAGCATCAGTGCAGTTTCGGGGATTTGAGGAACTTCGCCCGGTCCGCCGAGCGGACGGTGACATTGATAACCCGGCTGTCGCGCATCAGCCGGAAGCGCACCTCCGCCCCGGCGCTGCCGCACGCCCAAACGCGCCGCCAAAGGGACGCGAGGTCGGAGACCTCCTCCCCGTCCACCGAGAGGATGCGATCGCCCGGTTGCACCCCGGCTTCCTCGGCCGGCCCGTTATCGGCCAAGTCGCTAACCACCAACTCGTCATCGGATTCGGTCGCGTACATGCCGAGCCACGGCCGGGCCGGCCGGTTCACGCGTCCATAGGTGAGCAGGTCGTCCAGAATCGGCGCCAGCAGGCTGACCGGCACCACCATGTTCATGTCATGCCGACGGCCCTTTCCGTCGCCTTGCTGGAGAACGAGCGAACCGGTACCGAGCAGCTTGCCGTCCCGGCCGATCAGGCCGCAGCCGCCCCAGAACGGGTGCGCGGGCGCGGTGAACAGCGCCTCGTCCAGCACGTATTCCCAATAGCCCGCGAACTCCTGGCGGCCGACGACGCGGGCCTCCATCGCGTAGTGACTACCCCCGGAGGCGGCGAAGATCGCGTGGTCGCCCACCCGAATCGCGTCGGCATCGCCCAGCTCCAGCGCGGGCAGGTCGAGGCGGCCCAGCGCCTGGACCAGGCCAAAGCCGCTCTCCTGATCGACAGCGAGGGCATGGCCCGGCACGGCGTGGCCGGTCGCGGTAGTGATCCAGATCGTCTCGGCTTCCATGATGAGATAGCCGATCGTGACTATCAGCCCGCTGTCGCGGATCACCACGCCGCTGCCAGTCCGTTCCATGCCCAGCGTGCCGGCCGTGGACGCATCGGCGGGAACATAGCACTTGAGCCCCACCACCGCCTTCAAGGCACGCTCGAGGTCGAAGGAGTAGTCGCTCGGGTCCGGGCGCAGATTCGCCGGGATTTCGTGGTCCGTGCTTGCCATGATGTCCCTATATCGGCGTTTTTCGCGCCGTTGCCAACGGCGCCGGGCATGGGCAGCTGCATCATCAGCGTTGCAACAAGAATTCGGTTCCAGTAATGCCCGGCGGTCCAAAGCGGAACAGTCAATGCCCCGTCCGTCACGCCCCGCGCATCTCGACGCGCTGGAAGCCGAAAGCATCCACATCCTGCGGGAAGCCGCGTCCCAAACCGAGCGTCCAGTGATGCTCTACTCGATCGGAAAGGATTCGTCAGTCCTGCTCCACCTAGCGCTTAAGGCCTTCTATCCAGCACGCCCTCCCTTCCCCCTGTTGCACATCGACACCACCTGGAAGTTCCGCGACATGATCGCGTTCCGCGACGCGACCGCCGCGCGGCTCGGGCTGGAGATGCGCGTCCATACCAATCCTGAGGGACTTCGCCAGGACGTCAACCCTTTCGACCACGACAGCATCACCTACAACCGGGTGATGAAGACCGAGGCGCTGAAACAGGCGCTGGACGCCGGGCGCTATGATTGTGCGATCGGGGGCGCGCGGCGCGACGAGGAGCGTTCGCGCGCGAAGGAACGCATTTTCTCGGTGCGCGGCCCTGGCCACAGTTGGGAGCCGAAATTGCAGCGCCCGGAATTCTGGCGTCTCTACAATGGACAGTTGGCGCCGGGCGAGACGCTGCGCGTTTTTCCGCTCTCGAATTGGACTGAGCTCGACGTCTGGACCTACATCCTGCACGAGGGGCTCGACGTAGTACCGCTCTATTTCGCCAAGCCCCGCCCGACCGTGGAGCGTGGCGGCTCCCTCATTGTCGTCGATGACGAGCGGATGCGCCTGCGCGCTGGAGAGCGGCCGACGCTTCGCCTAGTCCACTTCCGCTCCCTCGGCTGCTATCCGCTCAGCGCCGCCGTGGAATCCGAGGCGGCGACGGTCGCGGAGATCGTCGCGGAGATGCGCGAGACCCGCGTCTCGGAGCGCGCGGGCCGTCTCATCGATTTCGACCAGGACTCCTCAATGGAAAAGAAGAAGCGCGAGGGATATTTCTGATGCCCAATTCGATCCTGCGCGTGCTCGCCTGCGGCAGCGTCGATGACGGCAAGTCCACGCTGATCGGGCGGCTGCTCTTTGAATGCGGCGCCGTGCCTGATGACGTGCTGTCGGTGCTGGAGCGCGACTCCCGGCGCTTCGGCACGGTGGAGAGCGGCCTTGACTACGCGCTGCTCGTCGATGGGCTGTCGGCGGAGCGTGAACAGGGCGTGACGATCGACGTGGCGTACCGCTACTTCGAAACACCGCGCCGGCGTTTCATCCTGGCCGACGCGCCGGGGCATCAGCAATACACGCGCAACATGGCGACCGGCGCCTCGCTCGCCGATCTCGCGATCCTGCTTGTGGACGCGCGCAAGGGATTGCTGGCGCAGACCCGCCGCCACGCGGCGATTGCGGGACTGCTCGGCGTCCGCCATATCGTGCTGGCCGTGAACAAGATGGACCTGGTCGGCTTCGACCAGACCGTGTTCGACCGGATCGTGGCCGAGTTCGAGGCGCTGCGCGAGAGCCTGGGCGGCCAGGAGGTGCGCGCGATTCCGGTCTGCGCCCGCGACGGCGATAATGTCGTGGCGCCCAGCGCACGGATCGGCTGGTATCGCGGCCCAACCCTCCTTGAGGCGCTGGAGCAGGCGGACGGCGCGGGGGCCGCATCCGGGCCGGCGCGGCTTCCCGTGCAATGGGTGGTCCGTCCGGATCAATCGTTCCGCGGCTACGCCGGCACGCTCGCCGGGGGCGTGCTGCGCCCAGGCACCGTGGTGCGGAACGCGCTCTCACGCATCGAGGCGCGGGTCGCTCGGATCGTGACCGCCGATGGCGATCTCGATCAGGCGGCGCCGGGCCAGGCGGTCACGCTGGTGCTCGACCGCGAGATCGACGCCTCGCGCGGCGACGTGCTCGCCGTCGCTCCGTCGCCCGAGCAGGCGGAGCAGATCACCGCCAGCATCGTCTGGATGGACGAGACGCCGCTGTTCCGCGGCCGCGCCTATCTGCTCATGCTCGGCACGCGCGCCGTGGTCGCCACCGTGACGGAGATCACCAGCCGCGTCGATATCGAGACGCTGGCTGACGAGCCGGCGCGCGAGCTGCACCTAAACGAGATCGGCCGGGTCAGCATCTCGCTCTCCCACCCCGTCGCCTGCGAGCCGTACGTGGCCAGCCGCGAGCTGGGCGGCTTCATCCTGGTGGACCGGCTGACCCGCAACACGGTGGGCGCCGGCATGGTGACGGAGGTCACCTCGGCCCGCAGCCCGATCTACTGGCACCATCTGGATGTTGATCAGGCGGCGCGGGCGGCCCTGAAGTCCCAGCGACCGGTGGTGCTGTGGTTCACCGGCCTGTCGGGGGCGGGCAAGTCGACGATCGCGAACCTGGTCGAGAAGCGCCTGCTCGCGCAGGGGCGGCACACCATGACCCTTGACGGCGACAATGTCCGCCACGGGCTCAACCGCGATCTCGGCTTCAGCGAGGCCGACCGGGTGGAGAACATCCGCCGCGTGGCCGAGGTCTCAAAGCTGTTCGTCGAGGCGGGGCTGATCGTGCTGGTCTCGTTCATCTCGCCCTATCGCGCCGAGCGGATGCTGGCCCGCGACGCGGTGGGCGAGGGCGAGTTCCTGGAGATCTACGTGGACACCCCGGTGGACGAGTGCCGTCGCCGCGATCCCAAGGGCCTTTACAAGAAGGCCGACGCCGGGGTGATCCGCAACTTCACCGGGGTCGATGCCCCCTACGAGCAGCCGCTCGACCCCGAGATCCGGCTGCGCACATTGGAGGGCACGCCGGAGGTGCTGGCGGAACAAGTGTTCGATGAGCTGCGCCGGCGGGGGTTCGTTCGCTGAAGCGCCCCCTCCCGCAGGGGACGGGAGAAAAAGGCCCCTCCCCCCTGCGGGAGGGGGTTGGGGGAGGGGTCAGGCTTGACCGACCTGGATGCCATTGCCGCCGCCGCGCGCGCCTGCCACGCCTGCATGAATCTCCCCTTCGGCCCCCGGCCGGTGTTCCGCGTCTCGGCCACCGCGCGGGTGCTGATCGCCGGGCAAGCGCCGGGGACCAAGGTGCATGAGACCGGTGTTCCCTGGAACGACGCCTCGGGCGAGCGGCTGCGGCGTTGGCTGGAGATGGACCGGACCGCCTTCTACGACGAGTCCGCGCTCGCCATCGTGCCAATGGGATTCTGCTATCCCGGCCGCTTGCCGAACGGCGGCGACGCGCCGCCGCGGCCTGGATGCGCCCAGCTCTGGCGCGCGCGCCTGATCGCCGCCATGCCCGCGATCCGGCTCACGCTGCTGGTCGGCGGCTACGCCCAGCGCGATGCGCTCGGAGCGGGTGGCGTGGGGGGAGCGCGTGCGGCGGTTCCGTGACTACCTGCCCACCGCCTTCCCCCTGCCGCATCCGTCATGGCGGACTACCGCGTGGGAGCGCCGCAACCCCTGGTTCGGGGCGGAGGTGCTGCCGGCGCTGCGGGAGGCGGTGGCCGCCGCCTTGGCGGCTAAGCCCGGGCCGGCGCCATCAGGCTGACTGTGACGTTCTTGCGCTGCGTGAAGCTCTCCAGCATTCCTTCCAGCGAGAACTCCCGCCCGATGCCGCTCTGCTTGTAGCCGCCATAGGAGTGGCCGGGCACCTGGCCCAGCCCCTGGTTCACCTGCACCCAGCCGGATTCGATGGCGTGCGCGGCGCGCAGCCCGGTCGTGATGTCGTGCGTCCAGATATAGGCGGCGAGGCCGTAATGGCTGTCATTGGCCATGCGGATCGCCTCTGCCTCGTCCTCCCACGGGATCGCCACCAGGACGGGGCCGAAATCTCCTCGCGCGCCAGCCGCCAATCGTTGGAGGCGCCGGCGAACACGGTCGGGAGGGCGAAATAGCCCTGCGCCAGGGGCCCTTCCTTGGGCGGCAGGCCGCCAAAGACCACGCGGGCGTCCTGGCGCTGCAATCCGTCCTCAACGTAGCCGCAGACCTTGCGGAACTGCTTGTCGTTGATGATGGTGCCGATGTCCGTGGCCTCGTCCAGCGGATCGCCCAGCTTCAGTTTGCTGGTCTTGGCCTCCAGCGCCGCCAGGAAGGCGTCGAAGTGGCGCTTGTGGAGGAACAGCCGCGAGCCGGCGGTGCAGGATTGGCTCTGCCGGGTGAAGCGCATCGCGCCGATGATGCCGTCGACCACCCAGTCCTCGGTGCCGACATCCGGATAGACGATCGAGGGGCTCTTGCCGCCGAGTTCCAGCGAGACCGGGGCGATCCGGTCGGCGGCGGCGCGCATCACGCTCTTGCCCACCTCGGTCGAGCCGGTGAAGGACATCTTGCGCACCTTTGGGTGCCGCGCCAACGGAGCGCCACACTCCTCGCCGAGCCCGGTCAGCACGTTGAGCACACCTGGCGGCAGGTGCTCCTGGCAGATCCGGGCCATCATCAGCACGCCGAGCGGCGCGTCCTCGGCCGTTTTCAGAACCATGGTGTTGCCGGCCAGCAGGGCGGGGGCGATCTTCAGCGCACCCAGCATCACCGGCGCGTTCCAGGGAATGATCGCGCCGACCACGCCCAGCGGCTCGCGGCGCGTGTAGCTCAGCACATGCTCGCCGAGGGGGAGGGTTTCACCCTTCAGCTCGCCGCCCAGGCCGCCAAAATAGCGGAATACGTCCGTGGTCATGCGCGCCTCGCCCCGCGCCTGGGTGCGCAGCGCGTTGCCGGTCTCGCGCGCGATGGTGCGGGCCAGCGCCTCAACCTCGGCCTCGACCGCCTCGGCGATTCGCGCCAGCAGCTTTCCGCGCTCGCGCGGCACCACCCGGCTCCAGGCCGGGAAGGCCGCTTCGGCGGCGGCAACGGCGCGATCGACGTCGGCGGCGGCGCAACGAGGGACACGGGCGAAGACCTGGCGATTGGCGGGGTTCTCGACACCGAGGGTCTCGCCGGTCTCGGCAGCGACCCACTCACCGCCAATCAGCATCCGCGCCTCGGCCGCCTCCGGCACCGTGGTGTCCATCGCCACTCTCCCCGTCAGGTTTGGTCAGATGTGCGTTACCCCTCCCCCAACTCGTCCCGCAAGGGGAGGGGCGGTTCAGCCCGACTGCCGCCCCACCTCCCCCACCGCCAGATAGCGTCGGCGCACCGCCTCGTTGGCGCGCAGCCCGGCGATGTCGTCGCGATAGACGATCTGGCCCTTGTCGATCACCACCGCGTCGCTCGCCACGCCCAGGCAGAAATGCATGTTCTGCTCGGCGATCAGGATCGTTGTCCCGGTGGCGCGCAGCTCGCGCAGCAGGACACCGATGCGCTGCACGACGATGGGCGCCAGTCCCTCGCTCGGCTCGTCCAGCACCAGGACCAGCGGGTTGCCCACCAGCGAGCGGGCGATCGCCAGCATCTGCTGCTCGCCGCCCGAGAGGCGCCCGGCGAGGCGGTTGCGCAGCGGGGCGAGCAGCGGGAATGTTTCCCAAACCCGCGCCAGCGGCCAGTCGTCCTGGCCTTCCGGCCCGCGCTTGGCGGCGATCACCAGGTTGTCCTGGACGCTGTGGTCGGGAAAGACCTGCCGGTCCTCCGGCACGTAGGCAAGGCCGAGCCGGGCGATGACGTGCGGCTTGCGACCGGCGACCTGGGTGCCTCGGAAGATGATGCTTCCCGCGCGCGGGGCGAGCACGCCGGCGATCGCCTTCATCGTGGTGCTCTTGCCCGCGCCGTTGCGGCCGAGCAACGCCATTGTCTGACCCTGAAACAGCTCCAGGCCAACACCGAACAGGATCTGGCTGGCACCGTAGAACACGTCGATGCCGTCCACGCGCAGAATGGGACCGGCGTTCATGCCAGCTCGTCCTCTGGCGTGCCGAGATAGGCGGCAATCACCGCCGGGTTCGTGCGAATCTCCTCCGGCGTGCCTTCCGCCAGCACCTTGCCGTAGCACAGCACGGCGATCGACCCGGCGACGCGGAACACGATGTCCATGTCGTGCTCGATGAAAACCAGGGTGAGCCTCTGGCGCTCCCAGAGCGCCTGTACCCTCTCGATCATCTGCCACCGCTCCTCCGGCCCCATGCCGGCGGTGGGCTCGTCGAGCAACAGGACAGTGGGCTCCAGCGCCAGGGCCAGCGCGATGTCGAGCAGCTTCTGATCGCCATGCGAGAGATTGGCGGCTTCGACCTCCGCCTTATCCGCGAGGCCGAGCAGGTCCGCGACCTCCAGCGCGCGCGGCCTTGCGCCCGGCGGGGGGAAGCGGCGGCCGAGCTGACCCCATTGGCCGCGATGCGCGGCAACCGCGGCCATCAGGTTCTCGGCCACCGTCATCGTGGGAAAGATGCTCGCCACCTGGAAAGCCCGGCCAATGCCGCGCTTGACGATGGCGGCGCGGCCGAGGCCGGTGATGTCCGTATCGTCCAGGAGCACCCGTCCCGCGTCGGGCACTAGCCCGCCCGAGATCAGGTTGAAGAAGGTGCTCTTGCCAGCGCCGTTCGGGCCGATGACGGCGGTGAGCGATTCGGTCGGGAAGGAGAGTGTCACGTCATCGATCGCTGCGACGCCGCCAAAGCGCTTCGTGAGACCTTCCACGCGCAGCATCTCAGCGCCGCTTGACGCGAGTCACGCGCGGCCAGCGGCGCCGCGCCTGTCCGAGTACGGACTCCACCACGCCGCTCCGGAAGCCAAGGGCGAAGACGAGGATAATGAGGCCGAGCGCCAGGCCGTAGATACTCCGTCGCCCGCGTTACCACGTCATTGAGCGCGAGCAGGATCAACGCGCCCACCACCGGGCCGAGGAACGCGCCGATGCCGCCCAGCATGATGGCGAAGATCGCCTGACCCGAGAGCGGCCAATCGGCGAGTTCCGGGTAGGCGCCGGAGACGAACAGGCTCGTCACCATGCCGCCCAGAGCCGCGAACACCCCGGCGATGACGAACACGGTGAGCTTCGCCCGCCAGACGGTGATGCCGAGAAACGCGGCCCGGGTCTCGTTGTCGCGCACCATGCGCAGGCTGGTGCCGAACGGCGAGGCGACGACATGCCGCATCAGCAGCAATCCCGCGATCAGCACCACCAGGCTCGCCCAATACAGATTGCGTTGATTGGCGAGATCGATACCCAGGATGTATCGGCGCGGGATGCCGCCGCGCAAACCCTGGTCGCCGCCGGTCAGCGAGACCCAGGACAGGATGATGCTGTGCAGCAGCATTTGCACCGCCAAGGTGACAAAGGCGAAATAGATGGTGCGCAGCCGGATGCAGATCGCGCCGACCGCGAGCGCCAGCACGGCCGCGAATGCCAGCGACAGGAGCACTGCGGCCCAGAGGGGCAGCCTCGTGTCCTGCATCAACAAGGCGAAGCTGTAGGCGCCGAAGCCGTAGAACATGCCGTGCCCGAAGGACACCAGCCCCGTCGTTCCGACCAGCAGGTTGAGCGAGGTCGCGAACAGCCCCATTGCCGAAAGCCGGATCACGAGGTCGGTGAACGACGCGCTGGGCAGCACGAGGGGGATGACCCACAGCACGGCCAGCACGCCGAGCGCGAGCGCTGTTTCCCGAGCGGCGGCGCTGCGCTCGGCATGTGAAACCATCACACCACCTCGCGGCCGAACAACCCCGTGGGCCGGGTTATGAGAATCAGGATCATGAAGCCGAAAATCAGCTCGTCGGTGAAAAGGGGAAAGCCGATCGTGCCGAAGCTGCGGATCATGCCGAGCAGAATCGCCGCGATCAGCGAGCCCGCGATCGATCCCATGCCGCCGATGACGGTAACGATGAAGCTCTCGATCAGCACCGAGAACCCCATCCCTGGCGTGAGCGAGCGCACCGGCGCTGCCAGCGCGCCCGCAAGACCCGCGAGCCCGCCGCCGACCGCGAACACCAGCGCGTAGAGGAGCGTCGTGTTGATGCCCAGCACTGACACCATCTCGGGATTGACCGCCGCCGCACGGACGATCTTTCCCGCGCGGGTCGCGGCGAGCGCCAAGCCGAGAAGCAACGCGACGGCAAGCGCCACCCCGATCAGCACCAAATAGAACGGCGGCACGATCCCGCCGGCAATGAAGTAGGGCGGCACCTGGAAAGCGGGCGGCATCCCCATCGACTGGAAATCCGCGCCCCAGACCAGTTTCACCACGTCATCGAAGATCAGCACCACGGCGTAGCAGATCAGCAACTGCATCAACACGTTGGTGCCGTAGGCGCGGCTGATGAGAAGCCGCTCGAACAGGATGCCGAACAGCCCCATCCCGACGCACCCGGCCGCCACCGCAGCGAGATAGCTGCCGCTCGCCTGATAGGTGCTGAGCGCCAGATAGGCGCCCAGCATGTAGAACGTGCCGTGGGCAAAGTTGACCACCTTGAGCACGCCGAAGATCAAGGTGAGCCCGGCCGCCACCAGGAACAGCAGCAGACCCACGATCAGGCCGCTGGTGGTCTGCGTGACCAGGCAGCCGGAGCTGGTAACGCATCCGGCGAGCGCGTTCAGGTCCATGCCAACAGCCAGCCGTGCGCCGCTAGAGATATCCGTTCTGCTTCTTCCACTCGTTCTCCAACTCGGTGATTTGTCCCCAGTCGCCGGCCTGGATATCGACGATGTAGGGCGGCTTGGCGACGGTGTTGCCCCAGCCGATCGCGTAGTCGGCGATGCTGTGGTCGTCGCGCATGGTGATCTTCCCGTTCACGCCGAACGGCGAGTCGATCGTGAGGCCCGGAAGCGCCTGCGCCATCTTCTTGCCATCGGCGGCGCCCGCCTTCTTGGCGGCCGCATCCAGGAAGGCGACGGCGGTTGCCATCTGCCACGACCAGTTGGTGGGGTACTCGTTGAACCGCTTGCGGTACGCCTCGCCCCATTCCTTGTTCTGTGGCGTGTTGGGGAACGTCTCCAGGTAGCGCACCCCCGAGTAGCTGCCCTGCGGCATCGCCTTGATCGCGTTCAGCACCGGATAGTCGCCCATGTTGGGGTTGAACATCGCCATCTGGCTGAACAGCGCGTAGACATTGGCCTGGTTCACGAAGGACGAGAGATCGCCTGCGTACAGCAGGCTGAACATCGCCTGCGGCTTGGCCTGGATCAGCCGAGTGATCGCGTCGGTGAAATCGGGCTGACCCAGCTTCGGCCAGACCTCGGCGATCACCTGGATGTCCGGCTTGAAGTGCTTGATGAAATCCAGGTACTGCTTCGTCGTGTCGCGCCCATAGGCATAGTCGGGGGAGCAGGTGGCGAAACGGGTCATCTTGCGTGCGGTCGCCTGCTTGGCCGTGTAGCCGCCGCCCACGATGGCGTCCTGCACGCCCTGCCGCGCGCAGCGGAAGGCGGTCGCGACACGGATCTTGGGGTCGGCGGTCAGGGACGAGGTCTCGCTCGCCGTGTGGACGCACAGCACGCCGAGGTCGCGCACCACCTCCTGGACCGCGAAGGCGCCGGAGGACGCCTCCGCGTCGAGCAGGATCTCGCACCCGTCGCTGTTGACCAGCTCGCGCGCGATGCGCGCCGCTTCCTGCGGCTGGCCCTTGGAGTCGCGCACCACCAGCTCGATCTTGCGCCCAGCCAGCCCGCCGGCGGCATTGACCTGCTCGATCGCCATCTGCGCGGCGTTGCGGCTGGACGTGCCGAGCAGGGCGATAGCGCCAGAGATGATCGACTGCATCCCGACCTTGATCGTGTTCTGCTGCGCCCGGCCGATCCGTGGCGCGGCCAGCACGCCCGCCGCGCCCGCGAGCAGCGTCCGGCGGCGCAGTTCAGAGCTGTTCATGGTGAGCATGTCCCTCCCCTATGTGCTTGCCAGCGCCGCCAGCATCCGGTCCCGCGCCGCGAAGTCCCCCTCGGCGTGGACTGGCTGAATGCAAACCTGATTGGCGCCCGCGTCCAGGTGCGCGCGCAACCCTTGCTTGACCCGCTCGGCATCGCCCCACAGCACCATCGCGTCGATGAACCGGTCGCTGCCGCCGCCTGCCAAGTCCTGTTCGGTGAAACCGAGTCGCAGCCAGCTGTTGCGGTAATTGTCGAGTTGCATGTAGCGCGACAGCTCCGCCCGGCCGAGGGCGCGCGCCTTGTCCGGGTCCGTTTCCAGCGTCACTTTCTGCTCGGCGACCAGCCATCGATTTCGGGCCGAGCGCCTTGCGGGCCTGCTCCGTGTGCGCCGGGGTCGTGTTGTAGGGCAGCGCGCCCCGCGTGCGCTCCGCCGCCAGGCGCAGCATCAGCGGTCCAAGGGCGGCGATCGCGACCGGCCAGTTCTCCGCGCCTGTCTCGTTCCGCGTCAGCGCCTCCAAGTAGGCGCGCATCGCCGGGACCGGCTTCTGGTACTCGTGCCCGCGCAGCCTCTCGACCATCGGTGGATGGCTGACGCCGAGGCCGAGGATGAAGCGTCCATTATACAACCCGTTCAGGGATAGCAGTCCGCGCCGGGCGGTGAAGGCGTCGCGCGCGTAGATGCTGGCGATCGAGCTGCCGACTTTGATCCTGGTGGTGTTGGCCAGCATGAAGCCGGCGACGGAGAGCGACTCGTAGCCGAGCGCCTCCGGGTACCAGATCGCGTCGAAGCCAAGCCGCTCGATCGTTCCCACGAACTCGCTGAGCTGCACGGCGTCCAGCCGATCGATCGCGTACCAGACGCCAAGGCGGCCGAGCTGTTGCATGACACCCTCCGGTTTCAGATGACCCTCGCTGCGCGCAGCCGCGCGATGTCCGTCGGTGCGAAGCCGATCCCGGCCAGTACCCGGGTCGGTGTGCTCGCCCAGCGCCGGCGGGGCCGTGTCGATGCGCGGGCCGCCATGGGCGAAGGTGAAAGCGGCGAGCGGGACGCCGAAGCCGATGCCTGGGTAAGGAACCCGGTGCCCATCTTGCGCCGGTTCAGCGCGGCGTCGGTGCCGCTCGATCGGCTCTGGTCGGGGTCGTCCGAGTGCTCCACCTTGATGACATCCGTCCCCAGCACGCCGAGTTGATAGGCTGCGAAGGACCCGGCGAGCACATGCGTGACGTCGATGACACGAATTCCCTCGAACGGACGCATGGGGGGCTCCCTCCCTGGCAGGCAGGCTCGCGCCTTGACGTGCCAGCGTCAACCAAGCGCCGCTTGACGCTCCACCCCCGCCCCGCCACTTGTGGCGGGTATGTCGACCCGTATCCTGATCGATCATTGCGCGGGCGGGGCGCAGAGCCTGCGTCACCCCGAAAAGGCGCATCGGCCGGACAATCCGATCCAGCGCAAGCCCGCCTGGATACGGGTCAAGGCGCCGACGCACCCGGTGTACCACGAGACCAGGCAGCTCATGCGCGAGAACCGCTTGGTCACGGTCTGCGAGGAGGCGGCCTGCCCCAACATCGGCGAGTGCTGGAGCCAGCGCCACGCCACGATGATGATCATGGGCGATGTCTGCACCCGTGCCTGCGCGTTCTGCAACGTCGCCACCGGCCAGCCGGCGGCGCTCGACCATGACGAACCGGCGCGCGTGGCCGACGCGGTGGCCAAGCTCGGGCTGCGTCATGTCGTCATCACCTCGGTCGATCGCGACGACTTGCCCGACGGCGGCGCCCGGCACTTCGCGCGCGTGATCGCCGCCATTCGGAAGGCTGCGCCCGAGACGACGGTCGAGGTGCTGACCCCGGACTTCCTGCGCAAGCCGGGCGGCGTCGAGGTGGTCGCGGAGGCGCGGCCTGACGTGTTCAACCACAACCTGGAAACCGTGCCGCGTCTCTATCCCACCATCCGGCCAGGCGCGCGCTACTTTCAGTCCTTGCGGCTGCTGGACCAGGTGAAGGCGCTTGATCCGACAATCTTCACCAAGTCCGGGCTGATGGTCGGCCTTGGCGAGCAGCGCGGCGAAATCCTGCAAGTCTTGGACGATCTTAGGATTGCCGACGTTGATTTCCTCACCCTGGGCCAGTACTTGCAGCCCACGATCAAGCACGCCGCAGTCGATCGCTTTGTCACGCCCGACGAGTTCGCCGAGTACGCCGCGCTGGCTCGCGCCAAGGGTTTTCTCCTGGTTTCGGCGAGTCCGCTGACCCGCAGCTCCTATCACGCCGACGCCGACTTCGCCGCGCTGCGCGCCGCGCGCGCCCATGGGATCGGACGCTGACCGATGCCGACACACGCCGAGCGCCAGCTTGTTCCCTACTCGCCGGAACACCTTTTCGACTTGGTGGCTGATGTCGGCCGCTATCCCGAGTTCCTGCCCTGGTGCGTTGCCGCGCGGGTGCGCAGCCGGACGGAGAGCGAGGTCGTCGCCGACCTCACGATCGGCTTCGGCCCCTTTCGCGAAAGTTTCACCAGTCGCGTGAGCCTGGACCGTCCCCGCAAGATCACGGTGAAGTATGAACACGGCCCCTTTCGGTATCTGAACAACCAATGGGAATTCAGTCCCCACATCGAGGGGACCGAGGTGGCGTTCTTCGTCGATTTCGAGTTTCGCAGCCGCGTGCTCCAATCGGCAATTGGCGTGGTGTTCAACGAGGCCGTGAGGCGGATGGTGAACGCGTTCAAGAAGCGCGCGCACCAGATTCATGGCCCGCCGGAAATGCTCGCAGCGGGTTCCGTTCCGGCGCCTTCCGGGGCACCGCCCGTCGCCTCCAGGCTTTCGGCGATTTAACGCTGGAAGCGGTCGAGGGAAGCTTCTACGGGTTCTTGAGCCAGTCCCGTCGCTTGAACGTATCGGGCCCGTGACCTGACATGTTGTCGGACCCTGAACGCAGCTTCCTCCTCGCCCGCCGTCTCGGCCACCTCGCCACTGCGGACCGGCTGGGAACCCCGCATGTCGTGCCGGTCTGCTACGCCCTTGGCGCGGCGGATCTTTACATTACGATCGACGAAAAGCCCAAGCGCCGCGGCCGCCCGCTCAAGCGTATGCGCAACCTCGCGGAAAATCCGCGCGCCGCGCTGGTGGTCGATCGCTGGGACGAGGACTGGCGGCGGCTTGGCTGGGTCATGCTGCAATGTCGCGCCGACATCCTGGCCGAAGGGCCTGAGCACGACTACGCCCAGGCCCTTTTGCGCGCGCGGTACCCGCAATACGCCGCCATGGACTTGAACCCCCTGCCCGTCATCGCGCTCCGCATTGCGCGCGTGGCGAGCTGGGGCGATCTGGCGGGCTGACTACTCGGCGGCGATCAAGCGCGGCGCCTCGGCCGAGCTGCCGTACCTCTCCACCCAGGAGCGACCAATGGCCAGGGCCTCCTCGGGCGTAAGCCAGGACCACTCCGCGCCGCGGGCGCGGATCGCGACCCATCGCGTTTCGCCATGCACCGCGCGCTCCTCCACGGAATAGGGACCGACTGCATGAGACATTGGCGTCATACTCCTAGCACACTGGTTCCCGGTACCCTTGAAGTCCAACAAATCGTACGCCGGGCAGCGTCGCACGATTGCTGGCGAAGCCTTGCGACCCGGATCACACCGCGAGTTGGTCCCGCACCTCGTCGTCAGAGGAAACGAAAATTCTCACGTTTCTGTCAACGATAATGCGCTCGATTTTCCTGCTCCACATGGAGTTCCTGTCCCCATGTGGCCGCCCTGCCAACTTAGAGGGAAACTGCCTGTGTCAACCCGCCTCGCTGCCGCTTTATTCGCAACGCTGGTCGCCACCGAAATGGGCCATGCCGTCCAGGCCCAGGACATGCTCACCGGCCCGGCCGCCTATGGCGACTGGCGGAGCAACCAGCCCGGCCTGTGGCGAAGCCTAACGGCGGCCGATATGCCGGCGCCGCATGCCACGGCGTCGGCCGGCAACCCTCCCCGAACCATCCCGCGCCCAAGCGGCGCGAGCCTGCACGCGCCGCCCGGCTTCGCCGTGGAGCGGTTCGCTGGCGAGCTCAACCGGCCGCGCATGATCCGCGTGGCGCCGAGCGGGGAGATCTTCGTCGCCGAGGGCGATGCCGGCCGCGTCCGTCTGTTGCGCGCGCCCGATGGAGCGTCCCAGCCGAGCGAAAACACCGTGTTCGCCGACGGCCTCGACCAGCCCTTCGGGATCGCGTTCTGGCCACCCGGCCCGGCGCCGCGCTTTGTTTATGTCGCCGAACTCAACCGCGTGATCCGCTTCCCCTGGCATCCTGGCGCGTCGCGCCCGGATGGCCCGGCGCAGGTCATCGTACCCGAGATCGCGCCGAGCACGGGCGGGCACTGGACCCGCGATGTCGCTTTCAGCCCTGACGGGCGGCGCATGTACGTCGCGGTCGGCTCCGCCACCAACGACGCCGAGGGAGGCGAACCGGAAGCGTGGCGCGCTCAGGTGATCGCGTTCGATCCGGACGGCAAGGGCCGGGAGGCGTTCGCCAGCGGCTTGCGCAACTGCGCCAGCATCGCGATCGCGCCGGGGTCCGGCACGCCCTGGTGCGCGGTCAACGAGCGTGACGGGCTGGGCAACAATCTGCCACCCGACTACGTCACCCACCTGGAGCCGGGCGGCTTTTATGGCTGGCCCTGGTTCTTTATCGGCGATCACCCAGACCCGAACCACCACGGAGCCCGCCCCGAGCTTGCCTCCCGCGTCCTGGTGCCGGATGTGCTGATCCAGCCGCATTCCGCCCCGCTTGGGATGACATTCTACGAAGGGCGCGGGCCGGCCGCATTCGGCGCCGAGTACCAGGGCGACATCTTTGTGGCCCTGCACGGCTCCTGGAACCGTGCGCTGCGCACCGGCTACAAGCTCGTGCGCATCCACCCCGGCAAGGACGCGTATGAGGATTTCGTCACCGGCTTCGTCGTCAGCAACCAATCCGTCTTGGGCCGCCCGGTCGCGGTTGCGGTCGCCCACGACGGAGCCCTGCTGATGAGCGACGACGCGGGCAACGCGATCTGGCGCATCGCGCCGGCCGCGCATCCCTGACGTGTCGCCTGAACGTGAGTTCGGACTGACTGCCGCTCGTCACGTTGCAGGCGTATGGCAACCGGCTAGCGGCGCGCGCCTTTGGGGGCGGAAAGACGGAGGTGATCGTGTGGGGCAGGA
Organism: uncultured Pseudomonadota bacterium; assembly: GCA_963818725.1. Lineage (GTDB taxonomy): Bacteria > Pseudomonadota > Alphaproteobacteria > Acetobacterales > Acetobacteraceae > DATFDN01. The sequence continues at coordinate 89,456 of CAWFTU010000006.1, forward strand.
TCGAACTCAGCCAGCACGTCAAAGTGGGGCGCAGGCCGCCCGGCGAGCGGGAGATCGACACGCTGGGCAAGGAGGGTGTGCGCGCCATCATCGACCTGCGCACGCGCGACGAGACGAGTGGCCGACCTATGCCCCCCGCCGTCGAGGCAACGCATGTGCGCGCACGCGGCCTAGACTACATCCACGTGCCTGTCTCCTCTGAAAGCGTTGACAAGGCCGACCTGGACAGGGTGGGAGAGGCTTTGAGGCACGCTCCCAAGCCGCTGCTGATCCATGACTCCGGCGGCAACCGGGCGGGCATGATCGCGCTGGCCCACACTGCGATCGAGGCGGGCGTGCCGGGCACGGAGATGATAGAGATGGCACGGCATCTCGATCTCGTGTTCGGCGATCCGGCGCAGCAGGAGGTCTTCGCGCAATATGTGGATCAGCGCAGCACCCGACCCGATCCCTTCATGCGCCGCAAGGAAAGTGTGCGCGAGGAAGGCCACCCGCTTCCCCTGCTGGGCGAGGACACCCGTACGCTCGCCGGGGAGATCCAGGAAGATCACCACCGCGAGTTCGCGCAGGATGAGGGGCAGTCCGTGACGCCGGCGCCGACTCCGCTCGAGGAGCGGCCGATCGACACGGAGCCACCGAAACTACCAATCGCGGCGCCGAAACCGCGCCAGGCCGTGACGCGCGCCTCCGCCGCGAGGCCGCTCGTGACGCCGCAACCGAAACTTGCTCCGGCACCCCAATCGGCATCGGGCCCTGCCTGGACGCCGTCCGCCTCGCGCCTTGCTTCTCGAATCCAGGTAATTCCCTCGACCGAGCTGCCGCGCCACCCGCGGTCTGTTGCTTGGTCGCCCCCAACTCCCGCCGCGCTGGGCATGGGAGCGGCGATCGCAACCGCCATTCTGCTTGCGATCGACCGAAGGCTGCTGTTGCCCTTGCTGATCGCCGCGGGCGTGATAGGCGCGCGGGTGATCGCGCGGTTTCCCCCAAGCTCGCTTGGCGAGAGGCTGCTAGCCGCCCCGGCGCCCGATCAAGACGTCGACGACCTGGAGAAGCGGGTCCAACGATTGGCGAAGCGCGCGTGACCCCCCTCTAGGCCGATGCGCCAAGGGGGTGCTAAATTGGCGATGACGACACGGCGAAGGTTGGCGGACGTGGACAAAAGAGACGGGTGGCGTAGGGACAACAGGCGGCGCCGCGGGTTCGACGACGATGCTGGTCCCCGCGATATGGGGTGGGCTCCGCCCCCTTCCCCGCCACGGCCGGCGTTCCGGCCCTCCCCCATGATGGGGTCGGGTCCGGAGGTTGAAGCGGTCGTGAAGTGGTTCAACGCCGATAAGGGCTTTGGTTTTGTGGAGCTCGGCGATGGAACGGGTGACGCGTTCCTGCACGCCAGCGCCATTGAGCGCATGGGCTCGGCGCCTCCCGTGCCTGGCACGCAACTTCGCGTCCGAGTGGGCCAGGGCCAGAAGGGGCGGCAGGTTCAGGAGATCACGCATGTGGGCGAGGTCGGCCCCGCGCCGGCACAGGCCCCACGCGCGCCCCGCTCCGGCGGCTTCGGGGGCGGCTATGGCGGCGGCGGATATGCCGCGCGCGAGTCGAATTATCAGGCGGTTCCGACCGGCGAGGAGATCACCGGAACCGTGAAATGGTTCAACGCGCAGAAGGGCTTCGGCTTTATCACCCCCGAGAGCGGCGGGAAAGACGTGTTCGTTCATATCTCGGCGCTGAACCGGAGCGGGATGAGCGATCTGCGCGAAGGTCAGGTGGTGCGCGTGCAGGTCGTGCAAGGCCGCAAGGGACCGGAGGCGGGGTCGATCTCGCTGCCCTGATCCCGGTCAGGACATGCCCACCTCCGAGACCACTTTCAATCGTCATCGCCGGGCTTGACCCGGCGATCCACCGCAAGATCCGCGCCATGCGGACGCTGGGTCGGGTGCGCGGGTCAACCCCGGATCACGTCCGGGCGCGCGCATGACGATGTAGGTGGATCACCGCCCCAACTCCCCGCGAGATGCCAGCGCCTTGATGCGGTCAGCGATGCGCACCGCCATCGCTTGGATGGTCAGCGACGGATTGACGCCGCCGACCGTCGGCATCAGCGATCCATCGCACACCCACAAGTTCGGGATGTCCCACGTACGCCCGTCGGGGTTCACCACGCTGGTGTTTGGATCGTCCCCCATCCTTGCGGTGCCGCCGAGATGGGCGGTGCTTTCCGAATCCCAGATGTCCTTGGCCCTGGCCGCCTCCATGGCCTTGCGCATCTCGCGGATCGCGTGCTGGCGCAGCTTCTGATCGTTCTCGCAATAGGAGAACGTGACCTTGGCCACAGGCAGGCCGTACTGGTCCCTCTCCTCGGCGAGCGTCACCCGGTTCTCCTCGCGCGGCAGCACCTCGCCCACGATCTTGAGACCAGCCTGATGGATGTAGTTTGTCATCGCGACGCGCAATTCTTCGCCCCACAGCCCGCGCCCGGCCGAGACGCTCCGGGCCCACTCGATCGCCAGCGGCCCCTGGCTCATATAGGCGTAGCCGCCGAAGAAATCCTTGCCCTCGTCATGGTAGTTCCAGTGCTCGGTGCAGGCCATCGAGGGCGGACCCTTGTACCAGCGAATCTCCTCCTCCATGTCACCCCAGACGGCATCGTTCGACTGCACCATGAAATACTTGCCGACCAGCCCGTTGCAATTGGCGAGTCCATCGGGAAATTGCGGACAGGCGGAGTTGAGCAGCAGGCGCGGCGTCTCGATCGCGTAGCCCGCGACGACAACGTTCCGCGCCTTCTGGAACCGCCACGCACCCTCGCGATGGTAGCGCACACCCGTCACGCGCCCCTGATTGTCCACCTCGATCCGCCCGACCATCGCCAGGTCGCGTATCTCGGCGCCCGCGGCGAGTGCGCGCGGGATCCAGACATTCAGCGCGCTCTGCTTGGCGTTGGTCGAGCAGCCGATACCGCAGAACCCGCGATAGACGCAGGGCGGGGCCCAGCCGCGCGGAGCGGAGACGGTGGAGAGCGGTGTCGGCGTCCACTTGATGCCCAGCGCCTCGCAGCCGCGCGCGAGCACTAGTCCCGCGGCGTTCACCTCGTGCGGGCGGTACGGATAGCGGCGGCGGTGCGGTCCCCAGGGATAGGTAACGGGACCGGAGATCTTCAGCGCATCCTCGACCTCGTCGTAATAGCGCCACATCTCCCGCCAATCGACCGGCCAGTCGGCGCCGTAGCCAAGATTGCTGCGCGACTTGAACCATTCGGGGCGGAAACGCAGCGAGACCATCATGAAATGGACCATGCTGCCACCGATCGCCTTGCCACTGTTGTTGTGGCCAAGTTCCACCGGATGCTCGCCGGCGACAATGCGGTTGTCCAGCCAGTAGAGCTTGGTCTGCTCCAGCTCGTCCGAGGCGAACTCCTCGAGTGGGCGGTACCACGCGCCAGCGTCGAACGCCACCACGGAAAATCCGTATTCGGCAAGCTTCGCCGCGAGCGTGGCCCCGCCCGCACCGGTGCCGATTATCGCGAAATCGACCTCTTCGTTCTCCGGGTATTCCTTCATCGGTACCCAGGCGCCGCGGCGGAGCACGTCGGGGGCGTGGCCGTTCTTGCCACGCGGCGTGTCGACGACAACTTCAGGCATGAGCACGCCCTTTCGGCTTCTCCTCGATTGCATCCCACGGATCGCGGCGATTGAAACCCATGCGCACGTAGCCGCGCGGGGAAGCCGGGCCGCCGAACCCCATCTCGTCCCAGCCGCGTGGATTTCCATAGTAGTAGGTAACGATATCGTGCTGCACGCGGCTCTGGAAGAATGACGTCACCGGAAACCCGGCCCATTCCGGCGCGCGCACCTCGCCTTTCTGCACGATGCGAAGCAGGTCGTCTTGGCGCCCGCCCGGCAGCTCGGTGAACGGCGCCTGAAAACGGAGCCGCGCCTCGGCGTCGATCGCGTGCAAGCCGCGTCTCCACATCTCCTGCATGGTGGGCTCGTCCGCCTTCCGGTATCCATCGCTCTGGTTCTCCGCCATCTTGTGGTCGACGAAGCTGGCAAGTGGCACCTTCTCCTCCGGCGGTCCTGGTTGCGGAAGGATACGGTCACACACCGCTTGCAAGATCGCGAACTCGTCTTCGCTGAAGAACTGGCGCGGCGGGGGATGATACACGCGCTTTTCGACCGCCTTGCGTGTGGCATCGTTCCACGATGGCGTGTCGCGCTTGGCGAGCGTGCTGTAGCCGGGGAATCGCCGCATCTCGTTCACTTTCCCTCCTCCAACAGATCAAGCGCGGCAAGGCCGGCGAGCGCGAGGCCGGTGAAGCTTGGCGGGGCCGGAATGGGGGGGCCGTTCAGCACGTTCTGGCTCCAGTTGCGCCAGCCGCCCATGTTGCGCGCGACACCGATCGTGTGGAACCCGGCGCCCAGGAAGCCGAGCACGGCGGTCAGCCGGAACCAGGCGCGGGTCAGGCGCCGCCAGCGCGGCGGCGTCTCCAGCCCCGCCTTCGCGATCAGCCCAGCCGCCACTGGCGGGATCGTGACCGGCAGGTACATGAACGGATCCTGGAACGCGCCCCGGAAGTGCAGCAGGGCCGCCTCGGCCACCGTGCCCAGGATGCCACCCGAGGTGATCGCGGCCAGGGCCGGGCCAGCGGGCAGGCCCAGCACGCGCGGCTCGCGATGTCCGGAATCGCGTACGTGCTCGGCGGCCGTTCCTATGAGTCCGGCCAGGATCAGCGCGTAGGGCGCGCCCAGCGGGGCGCCGTAGAACAGGTTGAGCCAGGAAAGCCCGCCTTCGCGCTTGGTCACGTTGTAGAGGTGGAAGCCGCCGCCGATCAGCCCCGTGGCGGCCGCGGCCACGGCGGTGATGTGGCGAAGCGTGTGCGCCTCGCCGCTCTCGTCCCTGGTGCCGTGCAGGCTGCTCGCCAGCGACGCGGCGGAGACCGCGAGCGGAACGAACATCCCCTTGTTATGAAACATCCCCCGGTAGTGCTCGATTGAGCTGTCGGCGAACACCGAGAGCGCGAGCAGGGCCGAGCTGTTGTTGAGGCGCCGTGCCGTGTTCGCGGCAATGGCGCGCTGCCCCCTCCCCCCAGCCCCCTCCCGCATGGGGAGAGGAAGTCTGCTCAGAAAGCCCCCTTTCCCGCGGGTCCGTCCAAGGGACGGCATGAGGGCAAGTCTTGCGGGAGGGGGTTGGGGGACGGAGCGCGGCGCGAGGGCGTTCGGCATCGCGCGTGCGCCTAGCACGCCCAGAACCCCGGCCGAGATGGCCGCGAGCGCCGCCAGCCCGGCGCCCTCTCCCGTGGTGCCAGCCATAATCTTCCCTTTCGCCCTAATCGTCCGCGTAGCGTTCAGCGTCGGCGCGCTTCAGCGCGATTCCGAGGCCCGGCCGAGACAGATCCGGAGTGATGACCCCCTGCCTTGGTGTCGGGGCTCCCTCAAAGAGCATGTGTTCGATCCGCACATGGTCGTGGAACCACTCCAGGTGCCGCAGCCGCGGCACCGCGCAAGCAGCGTGCAGATGCACCGATGGCGCGCAATGCCCGGAGAGGTCGATTTGGTGCGCCGCCGCCATCTGCCCCGCGGCGAGGAAGCCGCTGACGCCGCCGCAGCGCGTGGCATCAGCCTGCAAAACGTCCACGCACCCCGTCGCCAGCATTCTCAAGGCGTCGATCGGAACGTAGATGTATTCACCCGCCGCGACCTCCATCGGCGCCGGGATGCGCTCACGGAGCAGGCGCAACCCTTCGAGGTCGTCGGACGAGACCGGCTCCTCGAACCAGCGCACGTCGTACTGCAACACGTGGTCGGCGAAGGCGAGCGCCCGTTTCACCGCGAAGGCGCCGTTGCCGTCCACGAATAGCCCCGCGTCGCCGATCGCCGCGCGCGCCGCCTTCGCCCGCTGCCGGTCGCGCCGCGGGTCGCGGCCGACCTTCATCTTCACCCACCGGCAGCCGTCCTCCGCCACCCAGCCGCCAAGCTGCGCGGCCAGGCGCGCGTCCGTGTAGTTGGTGAAGCCCCCGCTGCCGTAGATCGGCACGTGCGGCCGCGCCGCGCCGAGCAGACGCACCAGCGGCAGATCAAGCAGCTTCGCCTTGAGATCCCACAGCGCCACGTCGACCGCCGAGATCGCGGTCCCGGCGAGGCCGCGCCGGCCCATGTTGCGCACCTCGCGCTCCATGGTCGCGACGCAGCCGGGGATGTCGAAGGCGTCCTGGCCTTTCAGCGCCTTGGCAAGCTTGCCGCTAATCAGCCCGGCATTGCCCTTTCCGGCGTACGTATAGCCAACGCCCTCATAGCCGCCGGCCTCGACGCTAGCGACAATCAGGGTTGTGCTGTCCCAGTCCAGCGTGCCGTCCTGCTCCGGCTCGTCGGTCGGGATCGTGTAGGCGCGCGCCCGCACGCTCCCGATGGGTGCCTCCGACCGAGTCATGGCCACTCAGGAGCGACTGGGAAGGAGAGACGAGAGCACCTCCTTCGCCGTGTCCTTGATGACGGCGCCCAACTCCGGGTCTTGCGGCAGCGACATTGCAAACGCTTTGGCCTGCTTCAGCGTGATATGCGGCGGCAGCGGCGGCACGTTCGGATCGGTATAGAATTCGAGGACCACCGGCCGGTCGGCGGCCAGCGCCTCGTCCCACGAGCGCGCGACCTTCTCGGGGTCGTCGCAGAAAATGCCCTTGAGCCCGAGCAGGTCGGCGTAGCGCGCGTACGACACGTCCGGGATTTGCTGCGACGCCTCGAACTTCGGGTCGCCGTCCTGCGCCCGCATCTCCCACGTCACCTGGTTGAGGTCGCGGTTGTTGAGCACCATGATGATGAAGTGCGGGTTGCTCCACTGTTTCCAGTACTTGGCAACCGTGATCATCTCGTTCATGCCGTTCATCTGCATGGCGCCGTCGCCCACCAGCCCGATCACTGGCCGGTCGGGATAGGCGAACTTGGCGGCAATCGCGTACGGCACACCCGCGCCCATGCTGGCGAGCCCGCCAGACAGCGAGCCCATCATGCCGCGCCGCATCTTGATGTCGCGCGCGTACCAGTTGGCCGCCGAACCGGAATCGCTGGTCAGGATCGCCCGCTCCGGAACCTTTGGTGAGAACTCCCAGAACACGCGCTGCGGGTTGATCGGGTCGGCCGAGTGCATGGCGCGGTTCTTGAGCATGCCCCACCACTCGCTCACGTCCTTCTCGATCTTCTGGCGCCAGGAGCGGTCCTGCTTGTGTTGGAGCAGCGGTAGCAGCGCGCGCAGCGTCTCCTTCGCCTCGCCCAGCAGTGGCACCTCCATCGGATAGCGCAGGCTGAGCATCCCGGCCGAGATGTCGATCTGCACGCCGCGGGCGTTGCCCTCCTGCGGCAGGAACTCGGAATAGGGGAAGCCAGAGCCGACCATCAGTAGCGTGTCACAGCCCATCATCAAATCGTAGCTCGGCTTGGTGCCGAGCAGGCCGATGGAGCCGGTTACGAAGGGCAGGTCGTCAGGCACGGCCGCCTTGCCGAGCAGCGCCTTCGCCACTCCGGCGCCCAGTTTCTCGGCCACCTCGATGATTTCGTCCGTGCAGTGCAGAGCGCCGGCGCCCACCAGCATCGCGACCTTCTTGCCGCTGTTGAGCACCTCGGCCGCGTGCCGCAGCTCCCGCTCCGTCGGCAGCGGGTGCAGGTCAGGGGCGCCGATGCCGGAGTGGACGGTGCCATGCGCGTGCGGCGGCTGCTCCACCGCCTTCATCTCCTGAAGATCCTTCGGGATGATGATGGCCGTCACCTTGCGGTCGGACTTGGCGATCCGCATGGCGCGGTCGATCAGGTGGCGCACCTGGGCGGGCGCGCTCGCTTGCTGGACAAAGGCGCCCGCGACATCCTTGAACAGCACCTCGAGATCGACTTCCTGCTGATAATGCCCGCCGAGCGCCTTGCGGTCCTGCTGGCCGACGATCGCCAGCACGGGCTGGTGATCGAGCCGGGCGTCATAGAGCCCGTTCAGCAGGTGGATTGCGCCGGGGCCAGAGGTCGCCATGCACACCCCAACCTCGCCGGTGAACTTCGCGTGCGCAGAGGCCATGAAGGCGGCCATTTCCTCGTGGCGGACCTGGACGTACTCGAACTTCTCCCGGTTCCGATCGAGCGCCCCAACCAAGCCGTTAATGCCGTCGCCTGGGTAGCCGAAGATTCTGCGAACGCCCCACTCGTGCAAGCGCTCCCAGAAGAAATCGCTGACCGTATTAGCCATGCCACGCGCCTCTCGTCCTCGTGTTCAAAACCGAACGGGCATCGGCTCCGGCCGCACGCCAACGCGGCACCGGCAGCCCTCGTCCGGTATGCCAAGCTAACGCGAAAGCGGTAGAGACGTTGCGGGATGGCGTGCCAAAGATACGGCATCGGCGTTTTTGTTTTGACGTATGTCCAACTACGGATGGTCACTTACTTAATGATGACAAGTCCACAAGGTTCCCGCGATCAGGAGGCAGCCCATGGCCAGGCATGAAAGTCCCAAGCAGCGTGCCACCATTCGACGGGTGATGCACGAGTTCAAACACGGTGAGCTTGACAGTGGACAGGGCGGCACGGTCAAGAACCCGAAGCAGGCGATCGCCATCGCGCTATCGGAGGCGGGCGCCTCCAACCGCCAGTCCGACGAAATGAACCGCAAGCACCTGCGCGCCACCAAGCGCAAGGAGCGCGCGGGCAAGAGTCAAAGCGCCACCCGCGCGGCGCTCTACGCTGAAGCGGCCCGGCGCGGCATCAAGGGCCGGTCCCGCATGAGCAAGGCGGAGCTTGAGGCCGCGCTGCGGTAATCACTCCGCCGCCGCGCCCATCTTCGCCGCGAGCGTCGGCACGGCAAGGGCGCGGCGCGGGGCCAGCCAATGCTGGAACCGATCAAAATAGAGGTAGATCACCGGCGTCGTGTACAGCGTCAGGATCTGCGACAGCGCCAAGCCGCCAACCATCGCGAAGCCGAGCGGCCGGCGCAGCTCCGAGCCCGCGCCATGCCCGAGCATCAGTGGCAGGCCCGACAGCATCGCCGCCACCGTGGTCATCAGGATCGGACGAAAACGCAACAGGCAGGCCTCGCGAATCGCCGCCAGCGGCGATAGCCCGTCGCGGCGCTCGGCGGTGATGGCGAAGTCCACCATCATGATGCCGTTCTTCTTGACGATGCCGATCAGCAGGATGATGCCGATTAGAGCGATCACCGACAGGTCGTAGCCCCCCGCCATCAGCATCAACAACGCGCCGACGCCCGCGGAGGGAAGCGTGCTCAGGATGGTGAGCGGCAGGATGTAGCTCTCGTACAGCACGCCCAGGATCACATACACCGTGATCAGCGCCGCCGCGATCAGATAGGGTTGGCCAGCGAGCGCGCTTTGGAAAGCCTGCGCGGTCCCCTGGAACGTGCCCTGCAGCGTGGCGGGCGTGCGCATCTCGGCCATCGCGGCCTTGATCGCGTCCACGGCCTGGCCGAGCGCCGCGCCCTTGGCGAGGTTGAACGAGATCGTTACCGCCGGAAACTGGCTCTGATGGCTGATCGACAAGGGCTGCACCGGAGCCGTCGTCCATTTGGCGAGCGCCGAGAGCGGGACGGTCGCGCCGCTCGCGGAGCGCACGTAGAGCTGGCTTAGCGTTCCCACGTCGCTCGCGAGACCGGACAACACCTCCAGGATCACGTGATAGGAGTTGATCTGCGTGAAGTACTGCGTGACCTGGCGCTGGCCGAAGGCGTCGTAGAGCGTGTCGTCGATCGCCTGCGGCGTCACGCCGAGCCGCGCGGCTTGGTCGCGGTCGATGCGCAGCGTGGTAGTCAGCCCCGCCATCTGCTGGTCGGTGGTCACGTCGCGCAGCATCGGCAGGTCGCGCAGCCGGTCCAGCACGCGCGGCGCCCAATGGAACAGCTCATCGAGGTCGGCGTCCTGGAGCGTGTACTGGTACTGCGTCTTGGACAGGCGCCCGCCCACGCGGATGTCTTGCGAGGGCTGCAAGAAGAGCTTCCCGCCCTTGATCCCGTCGAGCTTGGGCCGGATGCGGTTGATGAAGTCCTGCGCGGTGCCGCCGGTGCGCTCCTCGAACGGCTTGAGCGCGATGAAGATGCGGCCGTTGTTCACCGTCTGGCCGCCGATGCCCGAGCCCACCGTAGCGTTGTAGCCCGACACGTCGGGGTCGGCGGAGATGACCGCGCCGATCTCGGACTGGATGCGTGACATCTCCTTGAACGAGACGTCCTCGGCCCCCTCGCTGATGCCGATCACGACGCCGTTGTCCTGCGAGGGGAAGAAGCCCTTGGGGATCGCGACATAGAGCAGGACCGTGACCGCCAGGGTGGCAAGGAACGTGAGCAGCGTCAGGAGGCTGTGGCGCAGCGCGAGGTCGAGCGTGCGGCGGTAGAACCCCACCATTAGCGTGAAGCCCGCCTCGACGACGCGCCAGGCGCGGCCGTGCCCGGCGTCGTCGTGGCGGAGGAAGCGCGCGCACATCATCGGCGTCAGCGTCAGCGAGACGAAGGCCGAGAGCAGCACGGCGATGCTGACGGTTAACGCGAACTCCCGGAACAGACGTCCGATGATGCCGCCCATCAGCAGCAGCGGGATGAACACCGCGACCAGGGACAGGCTGATCGAGACGATGGTGAACCCGATCTCGCCCGAGCCCTTGAGCGCCGCTTCCAGCGGCTTCATGCCCTCCTCGACGTGACGGTGGACGTTCTCCAGCATGACGATGGCGTCGTCCACCACGAACCCCACCGAGATCGTCAGCGCCATCAGCGAGAGGTTGTCGAGGCTGAAGCCGAGCACGTACATGGCGGCGAAGGTGCAGATCAGCGCCACCGGCACGGTGATGCCCGGGATGATGGTGGCCCACAAGCTGCGCAGGAACAGAAAGATCACCATCACCACGAGGGCGACGGCGAGCATCAGGGTGAACTGCACCTCCGCGACCGAGGCGCGGATCGTCAGCGTGCGGTCCATCACGACGTTGACGTGAACCGCGGGCGGGATCGCCGCCTCCAGCCGGGGCAGCGCGCGCTTGATGCGCTCCACCGTGTCGATGACGTTGGCGCCCGGCTGCTTGAACACGAGCAGGATGATGCCGGGCTTGCCGTTCTGCCACCCGGCGAGGGTCGCGTTCTCCGGCCCGTCCACCGCCTGGCCGATGTCGTGCACCCGGATCGGCGCGCCGTTGCGCCAGGCCAGGATGGTGTCGTTGTACTCGGCCGCGCGGGTGAGCTGGTCATTGTCGTAGATCGTGTAGCCGCGGCGCTCGGTGTCGATCGTGCCCTTCGGCGAATCGACGGAGGCGTTGACCAGGGCGGGGCGCACATCCTCCAGGGTCAGGCCCATGGCGGCGAGCTTGGCCGGATCGACCTGCACGCGAATCGCGCGCTTCTGCTCACCCCCGATATAGACCTGGGAGACGCCGCTGATCTGCGAGATCTGCTGGCTCAGGATGTTGTCGGCGTAGTCGTCCGCCTCGATCAGCGGCACGGCGTCGGACTGCACCGAGAGGATGAGGATCGGACTGTCGGAGGGGTTCACCTTCCAGTAGTTCGGCGCCGCGGGCAGGTTCTTGGGCAGTTGCCCGCTGGCGGCGTTGATCTGCGCCTGGATGTCGCCGGCAGCAGCGTCGATGTTCCGGTTCAGGTCGAACTGCACTACGATCTGCGTCTGGCCCAGCACGCTGACCGAGGTCATCTGCGCGATGCCAGGAATCTGCGCGAACTGGCGCTCTAGCGGCTGGGCGACCGTGCTCGCCATCGTCTCGGGGCTGGCGCCGGGGAACTTGGCGTTGACGAGGATGGTCGGGAAATCGATCTGCGGCAGCGGCGCCACCGGCAGGAACGGATAAGCCGCGAGCCCAATCAGGACCAGCGCGGCCATGATGAGCGACGTGCCAATCGGCCGCCCAATGAACGCGCTGGAGAGATTCATGCCGCGTCCCTGCCCTGAACCACCGTCACCGGTGTCCCGTCGTCCAAGCGCGACTGCCCCGACGTGACCACGACTGTGCCCTGCTGCAATCCGCTGGCGACCACCGCCATCCGCCCGTCGTCGGAGCGCAGTGTGACCGGCTCGCGTGCCGCCGTGCCGTTCGGGCGCACCACGTACACGAACAGCCCGCTCGGCCCGTGCTGCACGGCTTCGGAGGGGATCGTCAGCGCACCGCGCACCGTGTCCAGCAGCAGCCGCGCGCGCACGAACTGGCCCGGCCAGAGCTGGCTCGCCGCGTTCGGGAACACCGCCTTCGCCCGGATGGTGCCGGTGTTCGGGTCAACCGCATTGTCGACGGTCAGGAGCGCGCCCTGGTCGAGCGGCACGTCGGAGCCCTCCGGCAGCGCCGCTACGGGCAGCCGCCGCTCGGCCATGGCGGCGGCGAGGCGGGGCAAGTCTTCCTGGGGAAGCGTGAACAGCATGGCGATCGGATGGATCTGGCTGATGGTCATGATCGGCGTGGTCTCGCCCGCCCGCACCAGGTTCCCAGGGTCGATCTGCCGCAGGCCCACCCGCCCGTCGAACGGCGCCGTGATCGTGGTGAAGCCGAGATTGATGCGCGCCGCCTCGACGGCCGCGGCATCGGCCGCCACCGCCGCCGTGAACTGGGCAACTGCCGCCTGATTTTGATCGAGCTGCTGGCGGGAGGCGAACTCCTGGCGCGCAAGACTGCTGGTCCGCCCTAGGTCGCGCTGGGCATTGGCAAGCTGCGCTTGATCCTGTTGCTGTTTCGCCATCGCCTGATCGAGCGCTGCCTGATAGGGGCGCGGATCGATCCGGGCGAGAACCTCCCCTGCCTTCAGCTCCTGGCCTTCCTGGACCGGCACTCCGATCAGCGTGCCATCAACCTGAGCCCGGACCTGAACCACGTTGTTGGACTGAACCGTGCCGAGCCCGGCAAGATAAACCGGAACGTCGCGCCGCTCGGCTTTGGCGACCGAGACCGGCATTCCCGGGTCGTTGGCCGTCACCACGCTGGATGGCTGCGCAACCAGTTGGCTGCCAGGCACGAATGCTATAGGGACGAGCGCGATCAGTGCCGCCACGCTGCGCCTCGCGCGACGGCACGCCTCCACCCTGTCCCAAAATTTGATCACCAGCTCTCTCATAGGCGGGAGAGGCCACTTCCGGCAAGCGCGCCGGCTCCCAAACGGTACTGCCATACGGCAACCACAAACGCGCCTCGTTGCTAACGCAAGGCGCTCCCACGCTAACCCCAATACGGTTCACTTTAGTTGTTTGTGCCGCAGGGAGAACCAAGGCGAATGCTGCATTTTCAATTGGCTGGTATTCGGCCGATAGCTTAAGTGAACAGGATTTTGCCTTAAGTGAACCGTATTGACGCTAACCCTGAGCTGAAAGGAGATCGTCATGATCAATCGCCGTAGCCTGTTGCTCTCCTTGCTCGCGGCACCGCTGCCGGTTGCCGCGGCTCTCGCCCAGCCCTGGTGGAACGAGAAGGCGGAGGACGAGAAATGGCGCCGATACAATGAAGAGGAGAGACGCCGGGCCGAGGCCCACCACGAGCACTGGGACGAGGGGCGCGAGCACGAAGCGTGGGAGCGGCATCAGCGGGAGCTCGCCCAGCGCGACTGGGAGCGCGAGCACGGACCCCACCGGCCTTGACGTCACAAGCTGACCGGGTCACGCCCCTCCCCTTCGGGAGGGGCCGCCCGTCGGCTAGCTCGGCGCGACGACCTCGTTCGGCAGCACGCCCCAAAAGTCGCTGCGCTGCAGCCATCCGTGGTACGTGCCGACCTGCACGCGGCACCATTCCGAGCCCGCGTCACAGGCCCGGATGCGGCCGACCACGCCGGGTTTGAGGATGGCGACGGCGCGCGCTGTTTCCTGCGGCCGTTCATGCAGCACGCGCTCGGCTCCGGTGACCAGGAAATCACGGCGGCCCATCAGCGTCGCCTCATGTACCCAGCCCTTGGCGCCATCGGGGGCGGCCACGAGCCGCCAGACCTCGAACTCCCGTTCGATCTCCACGGGCAATCCGCGCCGCTTGTATAGCCATTCGATGGGGTAGCGGCGGCCGGGACCGGCGCGGAAGTTCACCTCGTCGGCGCGCAACGTCGCGAAACGCGGCAACGGCCGCCCGGTCACGCTGCCTTTGGCTGGGTCGTTCGCCAGCTTGGTGGGGGGCTTCGCGGCCGACTCGGCGGGGGCGTGATCGCTGCCCTCCAGGGGCTTGGCGAGCGGAGGCGGTTTGGTGGCGTGCGCTGCCTTGACCGCCCCGGCCTTCGCCGGGTTGGCGCCGTGCTTGGCGGGCTGCGCCTGGCGCACCGGCTGCCGCGGTGCCACCACGCGGGGTGTGTCAGGAGCCGGCGCAACCGCCGGCCCCTGGGCCAGGACCGTCGAGACCGGCAGGCAAAGCAGCAATCCAAGGAGCGGTCCGAGGTGTCGAGGCGGCATAAATCATCAGTGCCAAGTCGAACGGACTCAGGTCAAGCGCAACCGCTCATTGTGCTCACGGAGCGATCTTGGCCCGCAGCGCGAACAGGTCGGCCCCGTTCCTGGTGCGTGTGACCGGCGCCGTGAAGGCGGGCTCCTGGATCAGCGGATCGCTGGACAGCCCGCCGATCAGCTTCGCCGCCGACGCCGACTGTCCCTCCAGGGTCAGCGTGCGATCGTGCAGGCCGAAGCTAGTGAGGTAGGTGTCGTCGGGCAGGAGCTCGGTCAGGCTGGCGAGAATGCGCAGCGGATCGCCGATCCGCGCCTCCTCGCGCGTGATCGTGTCGGCGCCGTTGTGGGCACTGACCAGGCGCCGTCGCAATGCCTCCACCTTGGCGACGCGCGGCTGCAAGGCGGCGATCCGGGCATCCACCGCATCAAGCGCGATAGCTTGGCGGACCAGCGGCTGCGCCACCGCCGCGAGCGCCAGCACCCCGCAGGCCAAGGCTTCGAGCAGCACCACACGCCGCCACCGCCGCTGCTGGCGCGTCGGCGGACGCTCGATCCGCAAGGTCCGCACCGCGCCGCCGGCTCCGGCGAACTCGAGCGCGGACGGCGGCGCCCCTGCCCGCTCCAGCGGCGTGGTCAGGCCCACCAACAGGGCGCGCGGCACCACCGACAAGCGCAGCCGCACGAGGCTGTCGCGTGTATCGCGCGACCGTACCTCAAAGCTCCAGTACACCTCGTCGGACTGGAACGGCGTGAACCGGTCCATCTCATATGCCAGCACGCGGCCCAGTTCGTCGGCTGCCGCGAGCGGCAGCGTCACCTCGCGCTCCAGCAGCCATGACGCGGGGGGACGCAGCACCACGGGCAGATCACGCCGGCGTTGCCGCAACATGGGCTCGGCTGGAGCGAGGCCGGACTCGGCGAGGCTGAACCGGAGCCGCTCGGCTTCGCGCCGGTTCCGCCGCTCGCTCACGACGATCAAGGCATCCGCGCTGCCCGGCTCCGGATGCAGCGCGAAGACGAGCGCGTTGGCCGGACCGGACGGCGCGGCACGCCAGCGCGCCGGCACGAGGTCGCGCAACTGCGCCACCCACCAGTTCAGCAAGTCCCGCAACGTACTCATCGCCTTGACCGCCGCGCACCCCGCTCCCGGCCACAAATCCTCGGCAAGGGGTGTCGCGCCTGATAAGGTGGCGTGACGGCGGGAGCAAGACGAGACTGCGA
The DNA here is from genome assembly GCA_963818725.1 of uncultured Pseudomonadota bacterium. Taxonomy (GTDB): domain Bacteria; phylum Pseudomonadota; class Alphaproteobacteria; order Acetobacterales; family Acetobacteraceae; genus DATFDN01. Next base: position 105,054 of record CAWFTU010000006.1, read on the forward strand.
CATGCGGCCGATCCGCTCCAGGGAGCGAGGCTTTACCCTTTTCGAGGTGCTGGTCGCCTTCATCATCGCCGCCTTGGCCTTGGGCGAGCTGTTCTCGGTCGCGGCCAGCGACCTGCGCTCAGTGGCGATCGCCGGCCGCACCGAAGAGGCCGTGTCGCGGGCCCGTTCGCATCTCGCCGCGATCGACGCCAACACCGTGCTGGTCGCGGGCGAGCAGCAGGGCGATGACGGCGGCGGGTACCATTGGGCGGTACGCATCGCGCAACTCGCCGCCGCGACCCCTCCGAGTTCCGGGCCGTCGCCGGCCGCACCGGGGGGCGCGCGCCCGGCCCTGTATGTCGTCACGGCGTCGGTGTCCTGGCGCGACGGCCGGCAGGCGCGCAGCGTTCGACTGACCACGGAACGGGTGGCGCCAGCCGCCGCGTCGGCCCCATGACAGCGGAACGCACCGCAGGCTTCACGCTGCTGGAGATCCTGGTCGCCCTGGTCGTGCTTGGCTTCCTGATGGTGGGCTTGTCGCAGGGCGTGCGGTTCGGCCTGACCGCCTGGGGGATGCAGGAGCGCCTGATCAACCAGCGCGGCGACCTCGACGCTGTGGACCGGGCGCTGCGCCAAATGATCGCCCAAATGGATCCAGGCACCCGCGCCGACCCCGCCCAGGTCGCGGGCACGCAAGCCCAGTTCGCGTTCACCGCCGTGCTGCCTCTGACCGCCGATGGCGGGAGCGCCGACATGCTGCTGATGGTGGACCCCGCGCATCGGTTTTCGCTGCGCTGGATCCCGCACCTGCACGCCAGGAGGATCGGCCCGCCTCCGCCCCCGCGCGTCGAGGCGCTTCTGGACGGGGTCAAGCAGGTGCGTTTCGCCTATTGGCGGCCGAGTGGCAATGGCGGAAGCTGGGTGGGCACGTGGGAAGGGAAATCCCTCCCGGCTCTGGTCCGCATCCAAATTGAATTTCAGGAGGGAGACCGCCGGCACTGGCCGGACATTGTTGCCGCTCCGCTTCGCATGACCCCGGACCGCTGATAAGCTTGCCATGGTAAGCATATTGCCATGACACTCGACCTGCCAACTGGCCCGCGCGGGCGCGTGCTGGCGCTCGGCCTGACCGGCCTTGCCCTGCTCGTGGCCTGGTTCGGGATCGTTGGCCCGGCCCTGGCCTGGTACTCCGGGCGCGCGGAACGGCTGGACCAGCGGCTGGTGCTGGCGCGGCGCATGGCCACTCTCGCGGCCAGCCTCCCTCAGCTCGAACACCAGGTGGCGGCCCTGCCCACGACCAAGGCCAACCCGGACGCCTTGCTGCCCGGCGAGACAGATGCGGTGGCGGCGGCGACGTTGCAGGAACGGGTGCAGGAGATGGCAAGCCAGGCCGGCGCCCCGCTATCCAGCGTGGAGATGCTGCCGGCCACGCAGCTCGGCCAGTTGCGGCGCATCGGCTTGCGGGTCGCGGCGCAGGCGGAGATGGCGAACGTGATCCACCTGTTGCAGAGCGTGCAGGCCGCCAAGCCGCGCATGCTGGTCGATGAGCTGGATCTGCAGCGCCACCTGCTGTTGGTCCGGCCGAAGACGCTCGACTTGGACGCCAAGTTCATCGTCTATGCGTTCCGCGCCGGCGCCCCCGCCGGTCCCGCGCGAGCCACGCCATGAGCCGGGTGCTGCCCGGACTGCTGCTGTGTCTCGCGCTGGTGCTCGGTGGCATCCTGTATCTTGAGGCGGTTCCAGGCCCGTCCGGCACGGACATGGACGAACCGGCCGTGGCACGGGTTGCCGAACCGCTCCAGCCGAACCAGCGCGCTCCGGCCGAGAACACCGGCGCCTGGGTCGCGACGATACTGGCCCGGCCGCTGTTCAGCCCGACGCGGCGACCCGCCGCGCCCAGCGCCGAGCCGGCCAAGCCCACCGCGGAAATGCCCCGGCTAGCGGGCGTGCTGGTCAGCGAAGCCGGCAGCGAAGCGATCTTTGCCCGGCCCGGCCAGAAGCCAACCGTGGTCCGGACGGGAGACCGGATTGGCTCCTATTCGGTGGCGTCCATCTCGGCCGGAGAGGTCGTGCTGTCCGGCCCGGCTGGCGCCATGACGCTGCACCCGGCGTTCGCGAGCGCGGCGGAGCAGCCGCCGGCCGCCCCGCCCGCCCCGTCTTCCGTGGGAAAACCAGTCCGCCCAGTCCGCGCGCCCGCTCCCGCGCAGCCCGGCATCCCCTCTCTGGCCGAGGTGCAGGACATGATCGCGAAACAGCAAGCCGAAGCGCCGAAGTGACCGGAGTGGCCGAGCGGAGAGAGCGCGGCTTCGCGCTGCTGATCGTGCTCTGGACACTGGTACTGGTCGCGCTGATTGTCTCGCACATGGTGGCGGCGGCGCGGCAGGAGACGCGGCTCGCCGCCAATCTGCGGACCGGGGCCGAGCTCGGCGCGGTGGCCGATGGCGGCGTGCACGAGGCAATTTTTCATGTGCTCGACAAGTCCGCCGCGCACTGGGCGGCGGACGGGCTCGTGCATCGGAGCGCCAACCGCCAGGTGAGCCTGGACATCCGCGTCCGCAGCGAGGCGGGCAAGGTCAACCTCAACACCGCGCCGCTCGACCTGCTGTCGGCGCTGCTCCGCGAGACGGGCCTGGATCGGGCGGCGGCCGACGGCATCGCGGTGGCGATCGTCGCGTGGCGCGCGCGACCGGGCCAGGCCCCGTCCATGGCGGCGGCGTACCGGCAGGCCGGGCGCGAGTACGAACCGCCCAACGCGCCGTTCGAGAGCGTGCGCGAGCTGGAGGACGTGCTGGGCGTGACCCCGGCCATCCTTGGCAAGGTCGCGCCCTACCTCACCATCTATCATGACGGAAACGTCAATCTCGCCGCGGCTGATCCAATCGTCCAGCGGGCGGTAGAAGATGTGTATGGCGCGATTCCGGCGCCCGGCCGCGCCGAACCGGACGAGAGCGTTATTCACGTGAGCGTCGTGGCCAGTCTCGGGCCGGCGCGGGCCGGGCGGGAAGCGATCATCCGCCTTGGCCCGGCGCCGGGCGGCAGGCTGTATCAGGTCATGACCTGGAACGTCGCCCCCTGACCCGGATCGCGACCGTCAGCTTCCCACGTTGATTCCGTTCGGGAAGAACAGGCCACTTGACGTGCCGCCGCCATAGACGATGGACAGCACCTGCGCCGGGGTGCGGCGGAAGGCCAGCGCGCTAGCGTCCCCGTTCGAGATGTTGAACGGGTTGCCAAAGGCGTTGGTGCCGTTGTCCCCCACCCCGGAGAGCTTTGCCCGCAGCGCGGAGATCGCGTCGGTCGTGGTGCCCTGGCCCTGCTGGGCCAGCGCCAGGCGGATGGCGCCCGCATGGTAGGCTTCGATGGCGAGGATGCTGGCCGCATAGGAGAGGTTCGTCGGGCTGCTGATCGCCGCCGCCGCGCCAGCATAGGCGGTGACGCCGACGTCCTCGAAGATGTAGGCGCCGATCAGGAAGTCGAGCTCGCTCGCGAACGGGTTGAAGGTTTGTCCCGCCGGAACCAGACCGGCGGTGACGGCGAGGGTGGTGAAGCTGGTCTGTAGGTCAATCGTCGGCTCGGCAACCGCGGCGGCACCCAGGGCGCCCCGCAGGAACTCGACATGCGACAGCTCGTCTATGGCGATGCGGATCGCGGTGAAGGCGCCCTGCGTGCTTGAGAACGGCACCAGCGAGCCGCCGGTCACGGCGCCCTGGGTGCCCACACCGGTGGTGAGGCTCGGGTCCAGCCCCCGGCCGCTGACGGCGCGGAGGTAGTACTCGGCCTCCAGGTACTCGAGGTTCAGGGCGAAGTTGAGGATCTGCACATCGGTCAGCCCCGAAGCCGCCAAGGCCGGCTGGCTGGACAGTGCCAGCCCGCCTGCCCCCAAGCCGCCCAGCGCGGCGGCCCCGGCAACGCCGGCGCCCAGCCGCTTCAGGGCCTGCCGGCGGTCGAGTCCGCCCGGCGTGACCGAGCCTTGATCCGTTTCAGTGTCGAGCATCATGGCCTCACGTTAAAACGATGCGATTCGCCCGGCCCACATGTGCAGGCGAGCCGGGGCGCCCCCGCGCCCTTTTCCGATACGGGCGAGAAGCGCGATTGGAACGCGTGGACAAAAAAATTTCTGATGAGATTGCGTAACATTTCGGCCGCTTCACGAGCCGCGGAATCCATTGGTTCCGCTACGACTTAAACCCCGTCCGGTTTGAGAGGTGTGGTTTCGGAGGCAGGGTCCCTATCTCCAGGGGATGATGAAACTTAGCCTTGTTCGCTCCTGTCATGCTGCGCGTTGACCATGCCCGGTGGGGCCAGACGCCGGAGGACCTGCGTCGGCTCGCAACGAGCGCTGCCCATCAACGCACTCGCGAGCGCTTCTTGGCGCTTTACGAGATCACCGAAGAGAGTTGCGCCACGCAGGTTGCCGAACGCACTGGCCGCCACCCGCAGACCGTGATGGAGTGGCTGCACCTCTACAACGAGCGTGGCCCCGAGGCGCTGACCTACCGACGCACTGGCGGCCGTCCCCCCTTTGTCCCGCCATCGCCGCCGTACTCGGCGCAGAGCTCCGTGCGGCCCAGCAGGCTGCGGCCAGCCCATCCGTAGCCGGAGCTGATCCGCCGCCGCGCTGGACGCTCAAGCGCCTGGTCGGCTGCGTGCGGGCGCGGTTCGGCCGTCCCTGCTGCCGCGAGACCATCCGCGCTGCCCTGCACCGGCTGGACCTGTCGTGGAAGAAAGCCCGCAAGCTGCTCGGTCGCGCCGATCCCGAACGGCGCGCCGCCTTTCTCGACCGGCTACGGCCGGTGCTGGACAGCGCCCAGCGCGATCGGCACGTGCTGGTCCACCTCGACGAGGCGCACATCCACCAGGACGCCGATCTCGGCTACGGCTGGGGCGAGCGCGGCAAGCGCTTCCACGTGGCCTCCTGCTCGCCCGGCCTCGCCGCCAGGGTCTCGCTCTACGGCCTCTACCTCTACAACGAAGGCCAGGTGCGGCTATGGCCCTATGCACGGGCCAACGGCGAACACACGATCGATGTGCTGCACCGGCTCCGTGCCGAGTTCCCCGATGGCATGCTCGTCGTGATCTGGGACGGTGTGCCCTGTCACCGGGCCAAGGCGGTATGGGCCGCCGCTGCCAGCCTGGGCATCACGCTCATGCCGCTGCCGGGCTACAGCCCGGACCTGATGCCGGTCGAGGCGCTGTGGCGCTGGCTGCGCGAGGACGTCACCTACCATCACTGCCACGCCACGGCCGACGACCTGACCCGGCGCGTCGCCCTGTTCGAGGCCAAGGTCAACCAAGACTCTTGCGTCGTCGCCGATCGCCTCTGGGTCAAGGACTGCCTCGATCCCGAGGAGGAGAAACTACGATCTCAAACTAGACGCGGTTTAGCTACGGAATACGTATGGCTGTGGACGCGGGTTCTCGATTTCGAGTAGCAATAGCGGCATCAGTTAGGCGATTCGTGATGTTGTGGCGCATTGCTTCGTAGCGACCTTGGGTACGCGCCGCCCTATGCACGCCAGCGTGACAGGCGCGCTGAGCACACCAGCGTATTCCGGCGGCGATGCGGCGGCAGCATGACTCACAAAATCTTTTTTCCGGTGCTGATGGCCGCCGCACTGGCTGGCTGCGTGGAACCCGCGTCCGTGCCTTACAGTCCGCCGCTCTCCGCCTCACTCGGGAGCAGAGCGGCCCGGCAGCAGCGCGTGAACGGCAATCTCGGCGCGCCCACCAGCCCGCCGCCCGCGGAAGTCAGCCTTGGCCGCGGGTCGGGCCTGCCTGGGACCGCCACCGGCACCGGCCGGACCGATTTGACATCCGGCGCGGCGCTGCATGGCGAAGCCTCGCTTGACTTCGCGGACTCCGACATCCGCGAGATCGCCGCCCAGATCCTGGGGACCATTCTCAAGCTCAACTACACGATCGACCCCGCCGTGAAGGGCACGGCGACGTTCCACTCGGCGCGCCCGCTCTCGGCCCCGCAGCTCCTCTCCGTCCTGCAATCGCTGCTGGCCCAGAACGGTGCCGCCCTGGTCCGGTCGGGCGACCTCTACCGCGTGCTCCCCGCCGCCGCGGCCGCGAACCTGCCGGGTGTCGCCAGCAGCGACGCGATGCCCGGCAGCGTCATCGTGCCGTTGCGCTATGTCTCGGCGGGAGACCTGGCCAAGACGCTGCAACCGGTGATCGGACCGAGCGCCAAGATCGTGGCCGACCCGGGACAGAACGCGATCCTGGTTGCGGGTGACCCGGAGGCGCGCAACGCCGTGGTCGGGCTGGTCCGCAGCTTTGATGTGGACATGCTGGCCGGGCAGTCTTACGCTCTTCTGCCAGTCCCGCAGGGCGCCAACGCCAAGGATTTCGCCACGACGTTGCAGGACGCGTTCCGCGGCCACACGGGCGGCGGGCTGACCGGGCTTGCCGACCTGGTGCGCGTCCTGCCGCTCGAGCACGCCGGCGCGGTCCTGGTTGTGGCGAGCGAACCCCGCTACATCACGGCCGCGCAGCGCGTGTTTCGGCTGATCGAAGCCCAGCAACAGGCCACGCTGCGAAGCTGGCACGTCTATTACCTCCAGAACAGCCACGCCGACGACACTGCCTACCTGCTGCAACGGGCGTTCACGCCGAATGACGTCACTGCGCAGCCGTCCTCCAGCGCGCCGCCCAATCCGTTAACAGGGGGGTCGCAGGCCGGCGGCGGACGAGGCTTTGGCGGAGGCGGTTTCGGGGGCGGTGGCTTTGGCGGGGGCGGCTATGGCGGGGGCGGTTTCGGGGGTGGCGGCTATGGCGGGGGCGGCTTCGGCGGGGGCGGCTTTGGCGGATCGGGGATAGGCGGCGGCACGCTGGGAGGCGGGGGCGGTCTCACCTTGCTCAGCCAGGGCGCGGCACCCGCTGCGGCCGGCGGCGCTCCCGCGCCGAGCGCGCCGTCCAGCAATCCGCTGCTCGGCGGCCTTGGCGGCGGGCAGGGCGGCGGCCCGGCCGCCGATACCATGCGCATCATCCCGGACCCGCAGAACAACTCCGTGCTGGTCTATGCCACGGCGAAAGAGGAGAACACGGTCGAGGCCATGATCCGCAAGATCGACATCCTGCCCTTGCAGGTGCGAATCGACGCGGTGATCGCCGAGGTGACGCTGAACGACACGCTGCAATACGGCACGCAATTCTTCTTCAAGGAGGGCGACCTCAACCAGACACTCAGCAATGCGGCGAATGGTGCGGTAGCGGGAAGTTTTCCGGGTTTCGTGCTCGGATCGGCGGCAAAGACCGCACAGACTGCGATCTCGGCCTTGCAGCAAGTCACCACCGTCCGCGTGCTGTCCTCACCCGAGGTGATGGTGCTCGACAACCAGCCGGCCGCGCTGCAGGTGGGCGATCTGGTCCCCTACCTGACGCAGTCGTCGCAGAGCACGCTGGTCAGCGGCGCGCCGATCGTCAACTCGGTCAACTATCGGCCAACCGGCGTGATCCTGAACGTCACCCCCCGCGTGAACAGTGGAGGGCTGGTCACGCTCGACGTCGCCCAGGAGGTGAGCGCCATCAATACCTCTGCGCCAGCCTATCCAGGAGTCAGCTCGCCCACCTTCTCGGATCGGTTTGTGCAGTCGCGGGTCGTGGTTCAGGATGGGCAGACGGTGGGACTTGCCGGGCTGATCACCGACAACGTGAGCCGCGGCAACCAGGGCATTCCGTTCCTCAAGAACGTGCCGCTTCTCGGCTTGCTCGCGGGCACGCAGAACAACATGCGCAACCGCACCGAGCTGCTCGTGCTGATCACGCCCCACGTTGTGCACGACCAGCGCGATGCCAGGGCGCTCACCCAGGATCTCATCAGCCAGCTCCCTAACGCAGCCATCGTGCCACGTTTCGCGAACAGCCTGGCGCCAAGCGGTTCGTCCGACCCGAATAGCCGGCTGCGGGGAAGGGCTGGAAGTCCGTAGGCTGGCCGTTCTGCCTTCTCGTTTCTCCTTGCATGGCTCTGACCGAGACGTGACCACCCTACCCCGCGCGTGCGTCGGCCAGCACCAAGCGCCGGCGCGGGGCGGGCCGCACCGGCAGGCCGGCGTACACGTCCTTCACCGCTTCGGTGATGATGACCCCGGCGAGCGCCGGCGCGACGCGCCGCCCGGTCTTCTCGAGCAGCGGACCGCTCCGCAGCACCACGCGCCGCTTGGTGGGCGGCAGGTAGAGCGCCGCGTCCCGCCGCTCGACCCGGAACATCGTATTGGCGAGCAGGCGGCCGACCTGGCCGTGCGAGTAGGGCTCGCCATGGCCGAACGGCGTCGAATTCGAGATAAGCCCAGAGGCCGGTGCGATTGGGGGCGATGATCAGCAGCCTGCCGTCGTCCTTCAGCACCCGCCACAACTCGCGCACCAGCCTCCGGGCGTTCTCGGCCGCCTCCAGCCCATGAACCAGGAGGATATGATCGAATACGAGGTCGGGGAACGGCAGCGCGTCCTCCTCGGCGGTGCAGCTGAGCCCCGGCGCCCCGGCGGGCCAGCGGGCCGCCCCCATCTGCGCCGGCGTCAGCGCGACGCAGCGCGCGCCCTGTTCGCGCCAGAGGCGCAGGTATGGCTGCGCGTAGCCCAGGCCCAGCACCCTCCGTCCCTCCAGATCGGGCCACATCGCCGCGAGGCGGGACCGCAGCAGCCGCGCCGTCACCGCCCCTCGGGCCGTGCCGTAGAAGTCCGCCGCCAAGTGCGCATCGGCTGCCATGACCAACTATAGCACCAGGGCGGCTGGCGGGGGTACGAGGCGGGTGCTAGGGTCAGCCATGCCCGTCACAGCCGAACCCGTTCCGATCCTCAGCGACAACTATGCCTGGATGCTGCGCGACGCGGCCTCGGGCGCGGTCGCCATCGTCGATCCCGCCGATCCCGGTCCGATCATCGCCGCGATCGAGCGCGCGGGCGGGCGGCTCGACACGATCCTGCTGACCCACCACCACGCCGACCACGTGGCCGGCACCGACGCGGTGCGGGCCCGGTTCAACTGCCCGGTGGTGGGCGCGGCGGCCGACGCCCGCCGGCTGCCCCGGCTGGACCAAGCGGTTCGGGAGGGCGACACGGTCCGCCTCGGCGGGGCCGAGGGACGGGTGATCGACACGCCTGGCCACACCAGGGGGCAGATCAACTTCCTTTTCCCCGATGGCGGCGTGCTGCTCTCGGGCGACACGCTGTTCAGCCTGGGCTGCGGGCGGCTGATCGAGGGCACGGCCGAGGAAATGTTCGCCTCGCTGCGCAAGCTCGCCGCGCTGCCACCCGACACGCTGGTCTGCTGCGGCCACGAGTACACCGCGAGCAACGCGCGCTTCGCGCTGACGGTGGAACCCGACAACGCGGCGTTGCGGGCGCGCGCCGAGGAGGTGCGGCGCCAGCGGGAGGCGAACCAGCCCACGGTGCCGTCCCGGCTCGGCGACGAGATGGCGGCCAACCCGTTCCTGCGCGCGCCGGACGCGCCGAGCTTCGCCCGCATCCGCGCCCAGAAGGACGCATTCTGAGGAGGGTCGCCGTGCGGCTGTTCTACTCGCCGACCAGCCCCTTCGTGCGCAAGGTGATGGCCTGCGGCATCGCGCGCGGCATCGACGGGCGAATCAAGACGATCCGCGCCAACCCCCACGAATCGCCGCCGGACCTGCTGCGGGCCAATCCGTTGTCCAAGGTGCCCTGTCTTCTGACCGATGACGGCTTGGCGCTGTTCGACAGCCCGGTGATCTGCGAGTTCCTCGATAGCATAGGGGAGGCCGCCGCGCTGTTCCCGCCCGCCGGCCCGACCCGCTGGCGGTCCCTGAAGCAGCAGGCCACGGGCGACGGTATTTTGGATGCGGCGATCGGACGGCGCGGCGAGATGGCGAAGCCCGTGGAGGCGGCGCGTCAAGCCTGGATGGCGCGGCAGAAGGCCGCTGTGGACCGCTCGCTCGCCCAACTCGATGCCGACCCGCCGGAGGGCGTCCTCGATATCGGCACTATCACCCTGGCCTGCGCCTTGGGCTATCTCGATTTCCGCTTTGGCGCGGAACCCTGGTGCGAGGCGCATCCGCGCCTCGCTGAGTGGTTCTCTGTGATCGCGGCGCACCCGGCGATCACGCGCACCGCCCCAAAGGAGGGCTGAGCCTCAGCGCCGGTCCGACAAATCCTTCGTGGCGCGCACCGCCTCGGCTACCTCACTGGGAGGCGTTTCCGCCGCTCCGGTTCCCAGCTTCACCTTGCCATTCGGCCCTGGGATGGCGATCGGCTTCACCTCCACCGGCGCGACCCCGGTCTTCTTCATATCCAGTGCGTCGGCGACCTTTGGGCTTACGTCCATGACCCGCCCTCGCGCATATGGACCCCGATCTTCCACCGTCACGGTGGCCGATTTGCCGGTTTGCGTATTGACCACCTTCGCGGTGGTGCCGAGCGGCAGGGTTTTGCTGGCAGCGGCGTCGGAACGCGGGTTGTAGCGCTGGCCGTCGGCCATTTTGTGGCCGTCGAACTTGTCGGAGTAAAAGGATGCCCTGCCGCGCTCGGTGCGTCCGGACCAGTCCTCGGCCCGAGACTGAGTTCCGGGCAGCGCAGCAAGCCCGGCCGTGACGGCCACAACGAGGCACGGCACCGCAACATGTTTCATGGCCATGTCATTCCTCTCGGCGTTGGTTCCGGATATGGGACGCCTGCATTCGAGGGGTGGTTCCCGTCTCGCGCCTTCGTCAACACGCGCGGTTGCGAGTAGCCAGGGTTCTGCCTATAACCCGCCCGCCTTGGAGAGGTGCCGGAGCGGTCGATCGGGGCGGTCTCGAAAACCGTTGTACCCCTTTGGGGTACCGTGGGTTCGAATCCCACCCTCTCCGCCATGGGTTAGCAGCAAGTAATTGAAGATTCTGTCTTTTCTCTCCCGCCGCTTTGGCCAGCCTACACCTTAGCCTACACTTCGTGCCGAGATGGCCGGAGACGGTCCGGGACGGGTCAGGCTACCTCCGCCGCCGCTCCATCCTCGCCAGTATCCGCTTTGCCCCCGCAATGAAGCCGTGATCGAGTTGCGCCTCTGTCTCGATCAGCGCGGTCGTGATCCGGTCATAGGTGCGCCAGCGCATCCGCTTCGGCCTGTTCAGGATTGGACCGCGGCAAGCCTGATAGTCGCTGCCCAGCCTGCGATGCAGCCGGCGGGCGCGGCCGTGCGCGCGATCCATCCAGGTGCCGCGTTGCGAAGCATACCCGAGCTGGTAGGCACCCCGGCTCAGGAACCGTCGGCCGCCATTGGGCAGGTAGAGCTTGGCGCAGCGGCGCCCACTTGCCGGACAGATCCACCACCAGCGGACGCCTCCGAACCGGCAAGGCGTCGTGACCAGGCGCACTGTTTCGCGCTGGGGGACCGGTGGGATAGGTGAGATGGTCGATGTCGTAGCTCAGCACCGCCTCGCCCCAATCCAAGCCGAGCGTGAGGTCGATGTGCAGCTCGGCCCACGGCTCGGCTTCGCCCGCCCGCGTCCAGCGCCAGGCGAACGGGGCCAGTGTGATCGTCCGCTGCGCCGGGATGCCCGCCATGCCCTGCCGGCACAGCGCCCGCGGGACCGGCGCCATTAGCCGGTTCACGTCCAGCACCAGGCTTGCCGTTCCCTCAATGGTCGGATGGGTTGCCGGTCGCCCGCTGCCGTAGCCACCCATACCCTCACCCTCTGCGTTATTTCTGAAATCGTTTGACCTATCCACGTCCCGAATGCGACGGTTTCGGCCGGCATCGGGTCAGGCGGGATGGAGGGGGACTGCCTTCCCGCGCGCGCTTGTACGCCATGTCGCAACCTGCCGTTTGCTGCTCAGGTTGGCTCCTACCGGAAATCCCGCGTGGGCACCTTGATCCCCGAGCCCAGGCACAGATCTGGGACGTAGATGTCCGCGGCGACCCGATCGCGACGGCCTCGCGCGCATCCGATCCCCCAAGATACGTTGGCTGATCGCCATGGCTATATGGGACGGAAGGCGCACGTTGCCCAATCCCGCGCAAGAGCCCCGACAGATCCTCCAGCTGGTAGGTCACGACGAGGATGACCTCTCCCTCGCGCTGCACGCGGCCATGGCAGGCGAGCATGCCGGCGGCCAGGATCACCCGGCGCTGGCGCCCGAACATGCTGGGCCAGACGATCAGGTTGGCGACCCCGGTCTCGTCCTCGATGGTGAGGAACGTCACCCCCTGGCCGAGCCGGGCCTTTGGCGCACCAGCACCAGCTCGGCTACGCTGGCGCGGCGCCCGTCTCGCATGCGGGCCAGCTCGGCGCAGGTAATCATGCCGCGCGCCCGCAGGCCCGAGCGCAGGAACGAAACCGGATGGCGCCGCAGGCTCAGCCCCGTGGCGCGGTAGTCCGCCACCACCGCACCGCCCTCGGTCATCGGCGCCAGCGCGACCGGCGGCTCGACCAGCTTCGGCCGCGTTTCCTCGGTAACGGCGAAGAGTGGCAGTGCCTCGGGAAGGCCGCGCACCGCCCACAGCGCCTGGCGGCGCTCCTGGCCCAGGGACGCGAACGCGTCCGCCTCGGCCAGGCGCTCCAGCGCCGGCGCGGGCACGCCGGCACGACGCCACAGCTCCTCGATGGAGGCATAGGACGTCGCACCGCGCCGCGCGACGATCGCCGCGCCATGCGCGTTCGCCAGGCCCTTGACCACGCGCAGGCCGAGCCGCACCGCTTGATAGCGCCACCCGTCGCCTCCAGCGTGCAGTTCCAGCGGCTGTGGTTGACCGAGACCGGGCGCACCTCGATCCCGTGCTCGCGCGCGTCGCGCACGATCTGCGCGGGAGCGTAGAAGCGCATCAGCTGGCTGTTCAGCAGCGCGTAGCAGAACACGTCGGGATGGTGGCACTTCAGCCACGACGAGGCATAGGCGAGCAGCGCGAAGGAGGCGGCGTGGCTCTCGGGAAAGCCGTGGCTGCCGAAGCCCTCGATCTGGGAGAACGTCTTCTCCGCGAACGCGCGAGCGTACCCGTTCGCCTCCATCCCCGCGATCAGCTTGTCCCGAAAGTGCGAGACCCCGCCGCTGAACTTGAAGGTCGCCATCGCCCGGCGAAGCTGGTCCGCCTCGCCGGGCGTGAAGCCCGCGCAGGCGATGGCGACCTGCATCGCCTGTTCCTGGAACAGCGGCACGCCGAGCGTCTTGCCGAGCACGCGCTCCAGCTCCGGCTTGGGGTAGGAGACGGGCTCCCTGCCCTCCCGCCGGCGCAGGTAGGGGTGGACCATGTCGCCCTGGATCGGGCCGGGGCGCACGATCGCGACCTCGATCACCAGGTCGTAGAACCGCGCGGGCCACATGCGCGGCAGCATCGCCATCTGCGCCCGGCTCTCAATCTGTAACACGCCAAGCGTGTCGGCGCGCTGGATCATGGCGAAGGTCGCCGGGTCCTCGGCCGGGATTGAGGCCATGTCCAGGCGCTCGCCCCGGTGCTCCTCCAGCAGCACGAAGGCGCGGCGCAGGCAGCCCAGCATCCCGAGCCCCAGCACGTCGACCTTCATCCAGCCCAGGGTGTCGATGTCGTCCTTGTCCCACTCGATCATACTAAACCCGGGTGATAGGTTCGGCTTAGAGTGGCGGCTGCGCGGAGCGGGCCTATGCCGCGGGCGGTTGAACGGGGGGATGATGGCACGGATTGCCGAGCACCTGAGTGTGGCGGAACTGGCGGCGCGGTTCCGCGCGGCGCAAACCGTGACCGAGGCGCGGCACACCCAGGCGATTTGGCTGCTGGCGCAGGGCCGCACGGTGGTCGAGGTGGCCGGGGTGCTGGCGCTCACGCCGCGCTGGGTGGAGGCGGTGGCGGCGCGCTACAACGCACGCGGCCCGGCGGCGCTGGGCGATGGGCGGCGGCGGAACGGGCGAGCAGCGAGCGTGCTGACCGAGGCGGTGCTGGCCGCCCTGGCCGAGCGGCTGCGTGAGCCGCCCGAGGACGGCGGGCTATGGAGTGGCCCCAAGGTGGCGGCCTGGATGGCGCGGCACCTCAAGCTGGAGCGGGTGCATCCGCAGCGCGGCTGGGAGGCGCTGAAGCGGCTCGGCTGGTCGGTGCAGACGCCGCGCCCGCGCCATCCGCGGGCCGCTGATCCGGAGGCGCGGGCGGCCTTCGCAAACAGGTTGACGTTGCCGTTGCGCAAGCACGGGCGGCGCACCCGGAACAGCCGGTCGAGGTCTGGGCGGAGGACGAGCACCGCCTCGGCCTGAAGCCGATCCGCCGCCGGGTCTGGGCCAAGGCCGGCGCACGCCCAACGGCGCTGGGTCATCACCGGTTCCAGTGGCTGCACGTCGCGGCCTTCGTGCAGCCGAGCAGCGGCGAGACGGTCTGGTATCTCTGCACCCGCATCAACAAGCCGGCCTTCGAAACCCGGCTCGCCGCCTTCGCCCGCGAGAGCGGGGCGGGACGCCGACGCCACATCGTCCTCGTGCTGGACAACGCCGGCTGGCACGGCCCCAAGGGCTTGGCCGTGCCGGACGGGATCACGCTGGTGTTCCTGCCTCCCTACAGCCCGGAACTCCAACCCGCTGAGCGGCTCTGGCCGCTGCTCGACGAGGCGGTGGCCAACAAGCACTTCCCCACCCTGGCCGACCTCGATGCCGCCATCGCCGAACGCAGCACCCGCCTCGACCCAAGCATGATCCGTCCGCACACCAGCTTCCACTGGTGGCCAAAGCCGGTTCAGCCGAACTAATCAGCCGGATTTGGTATGACCTGCCGGCCTTGCATGGCGGCTGGCTCGATGGGCATCAGCTCGTCGAGACGATCGCGGGTCAGCACGAAGCCGCCGGGGTGCTGCGACAGGTGGCGGGAAAAGCCGATCAGCGCGCGGGCCAGCTCCAGCGTCAGCCGCAGCCGCCGGTCGGCGAGGTTGAGGTTCAGCTCGGCGGCGTGCCCCTCCTCGACGCCCTCCTCGGACCAGCCGGTGCTGGACGGTCTCGGGCGGCAGGACTGGTGTGAGGGACTCCGGCACGCGGCCCAGCGCCTGATCCAGCCGCCTGAGCAAGGCGGGGCCGAAGCGGCGGGCGAGCGGGCCGCGCGGCGCGGCGGCAAGATCGCCGATGCGCTCCAGCCCCAGCCGGCGCAAAGCCGCCGCCATCTCGGGCGGCAGCCGCAGCGCCTCGACCGGCAGGGGCGCGAGGGCTTGGGCGCTCGCCTCTGGGGGCACTAGCCCCAATGCTGTTCACTCAAGTGAGTTGTGTATATATCAGAACAAACCCAAACGCTGCATGTTCAGCGGGTTGGCATTCGCCGCTCGCCTTAACTGAACAGGATTTCGCCAAGTGAACAGTATTGGCACTAGCCCGCATTTCTCACCGGAAGGTCAGCCCCGCGCGCTTTGAGGGCGTATCGGGGCTGATCCGCTGTGATTGACGGGATTTGTAGGCGATCTGGGCTGATTGCGGACAGGGCAGTCCCCCGCCGCTAGTTTGGCGGTGACGCGCCGGTCGGCGATGTGTCTTGCGGTGTCTGGTTCGTGCGGCTCAGGCAGCGGCCTCTCGCAGTTTCTCGTATGCCTGGGTGAACTCGTGCTGTGCCGGACAGCCCGAGGCCATGGCGACGCTGATGCGGCGGACGCTGGTTCGGACCAGGGCGCCGATTTCGAGCAGCCGGAGCCGGATCGTGCCGCAGGTCGCGCTGGCAAACCTTGTGTGTGCCAGGCCGATGCGGCGCAAGGCGCAGAGCAGCACGTAGGCGGCGGAGGCGAACCACAGCCGCACCTGGTTGGCCCGCAGGGTGGCCGCGGCGGTGCGGTCGGCGAACAGGTCGAGCGGGCATTCCTTGATGCGGTTCTCCATCTCGCCGCGCGCGCAGTAGATCGCCTCGTAGAGATGCGGCGCGTTCGCCTCGTCCGCGCCGAGCGCGGTGACGACAAGGCGCGGGTTGGCCGCGCCGGCGGTCCATTCGGCCTTGCCGATCACCCGCCGCGCGCGGCTCCAACTCCGCAGCGTCCGCCAGGTGAAATCACGGAAGCGCCGGGCTGGCTTGCCAGTTGCCTCGGCTTCGCTGCGCGCCTCTTGGAGTTCCGCCTCTGTCGCGGCACCAAGGCGGGCGTTGCGCGCCAGCCCGAACAGGTAATCGACACGGTTGTTCTCGCACCAGGCCATCAGCGCCTCGCGGGCAAAGCCGCTGTCGGCGCGCAGCAGGATGCGGACCTTCGGCCAGCGGGCACGAATCAGGCCAACAATGCGCGCCACCTCCTCGACCGCGCCGGCGCTGGCGTCGATGTTCGAGCGCCGCAGCTTCGCTGCCAGCAGGTGCCGGCCGCAGAACACATAGAGCGGCAGATAGCAGCAACAGTCGTAATAGCCATGGAAGAACCGGCCTTCTTGCTGGCCGTGCAGCGGATCGTCAGTGGCATCGAGATCGAGGATGATCTGCTCAGGCGCGGTGCGGTGGGCGTCGAGGAAGAGATCGACGAACAGTGCCTCGATCGCGGCCGGATCGGCGGCAAGCCGGGTGTGGCGCGTCGGCGCCGGGCGGCTCAGTTCCAGCCGGTTCAGCGTGACGGGCGCCCAACGCGCGAGCGCGTTGGGACCCGACCTTGCCCGCCAGCGGCGCGCAGTCGCGGCGCCGGGCAGCCATCTTGCCGGCCAGCGTGGCCAGCACCGGGTCATGGCGCAGCTCGTCGTGATCGATCAGGTCCTCATAGCCGAGCGCAATGCCGACCACTCGCTGCATCACCAGCGTTTCAACCCCATGCTCCACCAAGGCGGGATTGCGCGCATCGGTGAAGCAGGCAGCCAGCCGCCGGGTCAGCCCGATCACCCGGTCAGTAGCCCCCAGCAGCAGCGCTCCGGCATCCGAGGTGAGCCGCCCCCCGTCGAACGAGGCGACCACCGCGCGGCCTTCCACGCGTGCAAACTCGAACAGGCTCGGGCCACACTCTGTCGGCATCGGGGAACTCCTCCGCTCAGCGCCAAGGCTTTGTGGCAGAAGAACTTTCGCCGAATTCGGAGCCCCGATGCACCTACTCAGTGTGAGAAATGCGGGCTCTTATGTCCGTCGTGTCAAGACAATGGCGTGTTAAAAACTCCCGCATCTGCAGGCTATACCTGTGCTGTTCGGCGCTCGATGTGGACGGCAGGCAGCATGGACGACGGTTGATCTGGCTCTTATCCGCGGGTCAATGCCGCATGACCAAGGTTCGTCGTGGGGCTTCCTCTGTCTAGCGAACGTGCGTCAGCCGAGGCCTGCTCCAACCCGGATCGAGGGTTCCCCAACCTCCCCAGCCTGCCGCCCGCACTGAGCGCCGAAATCTGCGGCTTCCGTTCTCCTCTCCGGTTACCCGTTGCACCATCGTTCGCGTCTGCACTAGGCGAACTTCGGTTCGACCATCCGCGCAATCGCCCAGATGAACCCGACCAGCTCGCGTGCGACCGCGACAATCGCCGTGGGCGCCGACTTGCCGCGCGCGATGAGTGCGCGATAGCGCGCCGACAAGCGGACCTGCGCCTTCCAGGCCACGGCACGGATCGGCTCCGGCAGGCCCTTCAGCCGGTCACGGATGATTTGTGTGATCCGCGCCGGAAAGCGGTATGTCCAGGCGGCCTCGACCAAGCTGGTGCGGGCAAGCCCGTTGCCGGTCTTGGTGATCGCGCCACGCCTGACAGTGGCGCCGCTCGAATGTTCCGATGGGCTCAAACCGAGATAAGCCATCAACTGACGCGGGCTGGCGAACCGTTCGAAGCTGCCGATCTCGGCAACCAGCACGGCGGCCGTGATCAGCGAGACGCCGCGCAAGGCCTGTAGCGCCTGCACGACGGGAGCCAGCGACCACTGCGGCACCAGCTCGCCGATGGCCCGCTTCAATCGCTCGCACAGCTCCTCCGCGCGTTCGATCCGATGCAGCATCTCCTCCAAGGCAAGATGCTGAGCCGGATGCGTGAACTTCAACTCGCCCAGCCAGCGGCGATGCGCCCTTGTCCAGTGCCCGAATGGCGAGATTCGTTCGTGGCGCAGCAGGAAGCTCAGCAGATGCTGGCGCGTCTTTCGCAGGTCGCGCGTCGCCTGCGAGCGCAGCCGCACCAGATCGCGCATCGCTTCATGCGCCTGGTCCGGCACCCAGACTTCTGTCAGCTGTCCGGCCCGCAGCGTCTGCGCCAGCATCATGGCGTCGCGCCGGTCCGTCTTCACCTTGTCGCCCGCTTTGCGCGGGATCAGCGACGGTGCCACGACGTCGCAGCGATGACCGAGCCTGGCCAGATGCCGCTGCACATTGTATCCGCATGGACCGGCCTCGTAGCAGGCATGAAGGCGTCGCCCTTCCTTGGAGAGCTTCTTACAAAGCGCCCGGATCGCGTCCGGCCTGTTCTCGATGGTTCCGTAGAACCAAACCTCCGCTCCTGCCGTCGCCTCCACGATCGCCACCGAAATCGTCTTCTTGTGGACGTCCAACCCCAGAAACAGCGTATTCTCCCTCACGGTCCGCCTCCAGTGTCTGGGGACAGGCTCGGTCCCCGAGCAACCCCCGTTGCGTTGCAAGCGCCTTACTCGACACTTCGAGGCGGGCCACCTCAAGTTTGTGGCAGCCTCGGCGGACATGATGGTCTAGATGCAATACGGTTCACTTTAGTTGTTTGTGCCGCAGGGAGAACCAAGGCGAATGCTGCATTTTCAATTGGTTGGTATTCGGCCGATAGCTTAAGTGAACAGGATTTTGCCTTAAGTGAACCGTATTGGGGCTAGGTGGCCGCGCGTGATTCCTCCTTGCCCCCGCCCCCCTCGACCTGGTTGCGGATCGACTCGAGCCCCTTGCGCAACCCCTCCCGCACATCCTCGGGCTTCGGTCCGCCATGCTCGCCGGAGCCCGGCGGGTGTCCCCGGAACGAGACGTGGACGGTGGCGGTCGTCTCCTCACCGCTGCCATGCACCTGCATCCAGCCCGAGCAGTAACCCTCGTCCGCGCCCCATTCGAGCCGCTTGGCCGCGCGATCGGCCCGCAGGTAGCCGTCCGAATTGTAACTGTGGCCTTTTGCCTCGCCCTGAACGCGCACGCGATCCCCGCCCTCGGTGTGCGCGTCCTTCGTCGTGGGCAGGTATTTCGGCAGGTTCCTGACATCCGCGATGAAGTCGAAGACGCGGTCGGCCGGCGCCCGCATCGTCAAGCTTTCCTCGGTACTCGCCCTTGAGATCTCCGGCCATCAGGCCCTCCCGTTAGCTCCGGCTGCGATAACCGTGCCGGCCCCCGTGCGTTTGGCGGTGCTCGGATGACATTTGGGCGAAGGCGGAGCGTCCTGTTAGGCTGCGCGGCGCCGCCCGTGAAGCAGCGCGAGAACAGGAGAGCGCCATGCCGGAAGGTATCACGGTTGCCAATTTCCGCAGCGTCGTCCATGGGGTGCAGCCGGGGCAGTTCAACGTGGGCGAGCGCCGCCAGATCCGCGGCATCGATGACCTGGACCCGATCTACCGCGCGCTGCTCGACCGGCCGATCACGGTCACGCTCGGGCTGATCGGGCCGGACGGCCGGGTCAGCATGACGCCGATGTGGTTCGACCACCAGGACGGCAAGGTGCTCGTCAACACCGCCTCGCACCGGCCGAAATGCGAATGGATCCGCAAGCACCCGAGGCTCACCGTCCTGATCGTGAACCCGGACAACCCGTATCACTGGGTGCAGATCAAATGCACCGTCGAGCGGGAGAAGCGGGAATGGGAGCCGGGCGGAGAGGAGGTCTCCGCCCAGCTCGACCGCATCTGGACCAGATACACCGGCAAGCCGGGGCCATACGCGTTGCGCGATCCGTCGATCGACGAGAAGCGCGTGCTGTTCGTCTGCCGCGTCGACCGGATCGCCACGTTCGGCGAGCCCTGACGCAGCGGCGTCCGCTCAGCTCTTTGAGGCTTCCTCGGCCGCGTGGTGGCGGGCCGCGCGGCGGGCCTTGTACCAGGCGCGGATGTCGTCCTCGGTCACGTAGCCCTTGTGACCCTTGTCGATCGCCTCGAAATTTTCGGCAACCGTGTGCATCACGTCAGCCGAGCGCGCCTGGTCGAGCGTGAGGTGCCCGTCATGCGTGGTGTTCGCCATCTGAAACCGCTTGTCGAGCGTCAGATAGCCGTGCCGCGCGTGGCCGTGGCGCGGGGCGGCCTCTGGCGCTGTCGTGCTGGCGGCCGGAGCCTGGGCCGGCGCGGATGGCGCGGCGCTGGCCGGGGCGGGCGGCGTGGTCTGCGCCACCGCCGGAAGGGCGAGCAGCGCGAAGGCGGCGAGCGGCAGGCTCAGGCGCATGATTCTCTCCAGTCGTGTCCTGGACACGCGCCGGAGCTTACCGGTCCAATGGTGAACACTTTGTAAACGCCCTCAGATCACGCCCTTCTCGCGCAACCCGGCGATCTCCGCCGCCGACAGGCCGAGGCGGTCCGAGAGCGCCCTCCTCGGTGTGCTCGCCCAGAAGCGGCGGCGGCAAGCGGCAATTGTAGATCGGCGTGGAAGAAGGACCCTGTTTGAGGGGTGATCGGCGTCCAAACGGGACCTCTCTGGCGGTGGGGTTCACGGTGGCTTCCGGGATGATCGGGGGCCGGGTTTGGGACGTTGGTCGTGGAGACGGTCGCGAAGATCCGCCGGGCGTATTTCGTTCAAGGCAAGGCGATCAAGGCGATCTGCCGCGAGCTGCGGGTCTCGCGGAAGGTCGTGCGGAAGGTGCTGCGATCGGAGGCGACCGAATGCCGCTACCGGCGCGACCACCAGCCGATGCGGCGGATTGGGCCGTGTCAGGACGAGCTCGATCGCCTGCTTGCGGTGAATGAGGCGAAGCCGAACCGCGAGCGGCTGACGCTGACCCGCATATTCGAGGAGCTGCGCGGGCTCGGCTACGAGGGCGGCTACGACGCGGTGCGTCGCTATGCGCGAGGCTGGCAGCGTGACCGCGCGACGACATCGGTGGACACCTTTGTTCCGCTGAGCTTTGCGCCCGGCGAGGCGTATCAGTTCGACTGGAGCCATGAGATCGTGCTGACCAATGGCACGACCGTGACGGTGAGGGTGGCCCACGTCCGGCTATGCCACAGCCGGATGCTGTTTGTGCGGGCCCATCCGCGCGAGACGCAGGAGATGGTGTTCGACGCGCACGATGCGGATCCGCCGCAAGCTCGCCGGGTCCGCTGACGGCGACCGGCAGATGGTCGCCATCCTCGCCGCGGTGCTGAGCGACGGGCTCCCAGCGGTGGAGGCGGCCTGTTTGGCGGCGCTGCGCGAGGGCGTCCACTCCGCCGATGTCGTTCTCAACATCCTGGCCCGCCGCCGCGAGCCGGAGTTGGCACCGGTCACGATCATCACCCCGAACGCGCTGAAGCTGCGGCACGCGCCTGCTGCCGATTGCGCCCGCTATGACAGCCTCAGGAGTGCCTTTGATGGAACGTGCCGAGATCCTGGCGACGATGTCCGAACTGAAGCTCTACGGCATGAGGGCTGCGTTTGACGAGATCATCTCCACGGCGGTGAAGCGCCAGCACGAGCCGCAGCGCGTCGTCGGCGATCTGCTGACCGCGGAGGTCACCGAGAAGCACACCAGATCGATCCGATACCAGATCACCATCGCCAAGCTGCCGCTGGCCAAGGATGTCGACGGCTTCCGCTTCGACAACACGCCGATCAACGAGACCCTTGTCCGCGACCTCGCCAGCGGCAACTTTCTCGCCAATCAGCGCAACGTCGTGCTGGTCGGCGGAACCGGCACCGGCAAAACCCATCTCGCCATCGCGCTCGCCCGGGCCTGTATCCGCGACGGTGCGCGTGGCCGGTTCTTCAACGTCGTCGATTTGGTCAACAGGCTCGAGGCCGAGGGGCGATCCGGACGCCAGGGCCGCCTGGCCGAGTATCTTTGCCGCAAGGACTTCGTCGTGCTCGACGAACTCGGCTACCTGCCGTTCGCCCACTCCGGCGGCCAGCTGCTGTTCCATCTGATCAGTCGTCCCTACGAGCAAACCTCTGTGATCGTGACAACCAACTTGGCGTTTGGCGAATGGCCGAGCGTGTTCGCGGGCGACGCCAAGATGACCACCGCGCTGCTCGATCGACTGACCCACCACTGCGACATCGTCGAGACCGGCAACGAAAGCTGGCGGTTCAAGAACAGGGCCTGATTCCCCATCCCGCCGCGGCTTGCACCGGTGGGTCCACAGGCACCCCCGCGCGCCGCTGCGCAGCCTCCCGTGGGCACTCCGCGGCGCGCGGGTCCCCCTATGGGCTACCGGCACAAGCCGCTCTCAACGGGGTCCCTTTTGAACGCCGATCGGGGGTCCCTTTTGCAAGCCGATTGACAAGGCAATCGACCGGAGGCCCTTCAGGGGGCCGGTGGGGTCGGGCATGGCGGGCTCCTGGCGAAGAGAGCAAGGAGCTGGAACATGAAGGCCAGTCTTCAACTCGGGCAAGAGCGCGCAGCCGCGGCCCGCGATGCGCTCAGGCGAGATACTTCACCAGCCGCTGGCTGGTGAACTCCGCCCCGCAAGCGAATCGCAGCAGTGGCCCGAAGGCGTTCGCCGCGGTCAGCCCGACGAAGCGCAGGCCAGGGACCGAGGATTCGAAGCTCCGCGACAATACCGGCGTATTCTCTACCGTTCGGATGCGCGATCGCAGCTCTGAGTCGAGAAAGTCCAGGCGCCGAAGGTCCGGTCGGTAGCCGGTCGCGGCCACGACATGATCCACCTCCAGCGTCGCCGGCCCGTCGCTCCCCTCGATCGCGAGGACGGCCTTGCCGCCGCGAATGGTTGCCGATGCAACATGCGTTCCGGTGTGGACAGTGACCAGCCGTTCGATCGAATCCCGCACGAACCAGCACGAGGCCGGCCCCAAGTGCCGCCGTACGACCGCCAGCCGAAACGCCTCGGGCATCGCGTGGAATATCAGGGGCATCCGCGTGCAAAACAGCGAGCGCCAGCTCGGTCCGATCGGCGTCATCGGATGGCGCATCTGCGCGCGCAGGGTGCGGGCTCGCGGCGGCTCGTGGAAGCCGATCCCCGGCCGCCTGGCGATCAGATGCGTTATGGCGCCGGCCTCCGCCAGCAACGCGGCATAGTCGGTTGCCGAGGAACCTCCGCCGACGACAGCCACCGCCTTGCCCGCGAACCGCGCAGGGTCCGCGTGGGTCGAGGAGTGCGACACGTGCGACGCCGGCAAGGCCGCCAGGGCGGGCGGGATATGGGCATAGTGCTCGATCCCGACGGCGCAGACCACTTGGCGGAACAGGGCGGTCTCGCCGGTTGCGAGCCGCACCTCAAAGCCGCGGGGGCCGTGGCCAACCCACCCTACGCGCGTCGGTTCGAGCATCGGCACGTGGCGCCGCTGGAACTCTATCCCGTATTCGCAAAACGTGTGCAGGTCCACTGGCACTCCAATCGGGGCATAGGGAATGCCTCGATCCTGGCAGAAGCGGGACAGCGGGAAATCTCCTCGCGGATCGTAGAGACTGGAGGCGAACCCCTCCGATTTGAGCCGCATGCCACGGGGCATCCGCTCCCGCCAGGTCTGCATGGGACTGCCGAAAATCCGGAAGCGCCGGCCCGCGTGGCGCAGATGGGCAGCGATTGACAGACCATACGGGCCAGCCCCAATAATTGCTGTATCGCTCATGATCTTTGCACCAAAATTCCTTATGCTTCAATCTTTAGGCCGATGAAGTTGAGCTGTCGTTCGAAGCTGATGGAGTGCCGATGACACGGCCCGACGACGGCGCCACGCTCTCACCGTCCATCCTTGTCGTCACAACATGCTGGTGGTCGTCGCTCGCACGCTTTGCCCACCTCTTGCAAGAGGCGGGATGCCGCGTGTCGGTGCTTTGCCCGCCAGGGCATCCGGTTCGCGCGGCTCCGGTCAGCGCCGTGTTGGACCAAACCGGCTTGCACCCCCTGCGGACGCTGGCGCGCGCCATCGCGCACGCGCGGCCCGTTTTCATCGTGCCCGGCGATGATCGCGCCGTCGCGCACTTGCAACGCCTGTATCGGACCGGCTCGCCTGAGGAGCGCGCACTGATCGCCCGCTCGCTCGGCGCGCCGGAGAGTTACAACGTGAGCCTGTCGCGCGCGCTGTTCCTGGAGGTGGCGGCCCAGGCCGGGCTGCCAACAGCGTCGGGCGCTCGCCTCGATACCGTCGCGGACCTGCGTGACTGGATGGCGCGGGTCGGTCCTCCCTGGGTCTTGAAGGTTGATGGTGCGTGGGGCGGCAGCAGCGTCCAGATCGCCGAGGATCGGCGAGCGGCCGAACTCGCCTTTTATGCGCTGCGTCGAACATCACCGTTGTCAGTTGCGTTGAAGCGTTTGATTGTCAACAGGGATCCGTTCCAGCTTGGTGATTGGCTGGGCAGCGGGCGGCCAGTGGTCAGCGCGCAGCGTCACATCCGTGGCCGGCCCGGCAGTCTCGCCATGGTATGCCAAGATGGCGAGATGCTCGCCGCCCTGGTTGTAGAGGCCATCACGTGTTGCGGCCTGACCGGTCCCGCACTCATTGTGCGGGTGGTTGAGCGCCCAGAGCTGGTGGCCGGCGCCTCCCGCCTAACGCGCCACCTGGGACTGAGCGGGTTCATCGGCCTCGATTTCATGGTGGACGAGGCCGGCGCCGCCTGGGTGATCGAGATGAACCCGCGCTACACGCCGCTCTGCAACATCCGACTTGCGGGCGGGCATGACCTGATTGGCGCCTTCATGCGCTCGCTCAGCGGCCGCGCGGTCCCTCCCGCCCACCCGGCGCCGGTCGGGCTGATCGCCCATTTCCCCCTGGCCTGGCAGTGGAACTGTGCCGACAAGAGGCTCGCGTCTTGCTATCAGGACATCCCACGAGATCAACCTGCCTTTGTGGAAGCGATGCTGAAACCGTCCTGGCCGGAGCGGCAACCCTTGGCCAGGGCCCTTGCGGCGGTGCAGCGCGGCCTCGGCCTCGCCCCGGCGAGCGCGCCCGAACCCATTGACGCACGCTCCTCGCTTGCCGACGGATTACCTGACCGGGCAGGGTGACACCGGTTGGTCTCTCACCGCTCGCCTTGTCCATCACCAACGAGGGATCGCGCCTCAGTGCGCACCAGACCCGTACGTTCGAACGCCTGTTCGGCGCTCCGGGACAGAGAATCTGTGGCGGTCATTGCGACGTGCGCGCGCCCTTCGGTCCGGACTGGCCCTTATATCCTTCCTTCCTGGCCGCGTCCTGGCCGCTGGCCACGTCCGCGCGGGCTGCCTCCAGATCATCGGGCCGGAGATGCGACGGCGACTGGTCCCGCGCGGCCGCCGGGTTGGCGCAGAGCTCGGCGAGGTACGGCCGGTGGTCCGACCCGAAGGGCGGCAGCACCTCGAGCGAGATCAGCGTGAAGTCCTGGCCCGGCAGGATCTGGTCGAGCGGCCAGCGCAGCACCCAGCTCTTGGCGTTCCAGGTGATGAACAAGCCGCGCCCGATGCGCGGGTCCAGGAACCGCCCGACCCGCTCGGCGCGGCGGATCACGTCCTCCCATGGCACCGCGTTCATGTCGCCGGCGACAACATGCGGCGCTAACAGCTCCCGCGGCCGCGGGAGCGCGGGCCGATGCCTCTCCTAGCCGCGAGGTGGCAGGAAGGCCGCGATCAAGAATGGCGGCGCCATCAACGCGGGAGCGATCACGAGCAGCGAGGCGGCGAATGCGACCGCCTTGGCGTAGTCGCAGCGGCTCCAGGAGAAGGGCATCATGGCGGATTTATTTGGCACGCCTGCAAAATGGGGACGGGTCGATAAAGAATCAACGTGTGCAGGTGGCCGCGCCCGATCACCGTTGCACGACGACCACCCCGTGTTGCCTCCCCGTCACTCCCATGCTAGACGCCCGCGCGCTGGACGCGGCGCCGGCTTTCCTGCGCCGGCCCCGTGTGCGGCCTCACTCTCAGTCGGGAACCCTCCGTGGCCTCCAGCGGCACGACAAACTCCGGCGCGACGACGATTGCCAGGGGCGGCGGCCTCGCCGATCGCTACGCCGCCGCGCTCTACGCCTATGCCTCCGACACGCACGCGCTCGATGCCGTCGTCGAGGGAGATGGAGCAGCTCGGGCGGCTGGTCGACGAAAGCGCCGATTTCCAGCGCCTGCTCGCCTCGCCGCTGATCGACGTGCATCAGGCCCGCGCCGCCGCCCTTGCCGTGCTGGAGCGGGAGGGGTTCGGCAAGCCGGTGCGCGACTTCGTGGGCGTGATCGCCAGCAATCGCCGCCTGGGCAGCCTGCGCCAGATCGTCGCCGCGTTCTCCGCCCTCGTCGCCCAGAAGCGCGGCGTCGTGACCGCCCATGTCGCCTCGGCGCACCCGCTCAACAACGTGCAGCGCCAGCAATTGCGCGCCCGCCTGATCGAGGCCGGGTACGGCAACGTCAACATCGTCGAGCAGGTCGAGCCCGACCTGCTCGGCGGCCTTGTCGTGCGCGTCGGCGCGCGGCTCTACGACTCTTCGTTGAAATCCCGGCTGCAACGCTTGCAGTACGCCATGAAGGGAGCCGCCTGATATGGAGATCCGCCCCGCCGAGATCTCGGAGATCCTGAAGCAGCAGATCGCCACGTTCGACACCGAGGCCAATGTCGCCGAGACGGGCCAGGTGCTGAGCGTGGGCGACGGGATCGCCCGCATCTTCGGCCTCCAGAACGTGATGGCCGGCGAGATGGTCTCCTTTCCCGGCGCCGGGCTGCGCGGCATGGCGCTCAACCTCGAAACCGACAATGTCGGCGTGGTGATCTTCGGCGACGACCGGGCGATCCGGGAAGGCGACACGGTGGCGCGCACCGGCGCGATCGTCGACGTGCCGGTGGGCGACGCGCTGCTCGGGCGCGTGGTCGACGCGCTCGGGAACCCGATCGACGGCAAGGGTCCGATCGCCGCCGCCGAGCGCCGGCTGGTCGAGGTGAAGGCACCCGGCATCATCCCGCGCAAGTCGGTGCATGAGCCGATGCAGACCGGCCTCAAGGCGATCGACGCGCTGATCCCGATCGGGCGCGGCCAGCGCGAGTTGATCATCGGCGACCGCCAGACCGGCAAGACGGCGGTCATCATCGACACGATCATCAACCAGAAGCGGATCAACGCCGGCGACGACGAGCGGAAGAAGCTCTATTGCATCTACGTCGCCGTCGGCCAGAAGCGCTCCACCGTGGCGCAGCTCGTGCGCACGCTGGAGGAAAACGGGGCGATGGACTATTCCATCGTCGTCGCCGCCACCGCCTCCGATCCCGCGCCGATGCAGTTCCTCGCTCCCTACTCGGGCTGCGCGATGGGCGAGTATTTCCGCGACAACGGCCGCCACGCCGTCATCATCTACGACGACCTCTCGAAGCAGGCGGTCGCCTATCGCCAAATGTCGCTGCTACTGCGCCGCCCGCCGGGGCGCGAGGCCTATCCGGGCGACGTGTTCTACCTGCACTCGCGCCTGCTCGAGCGCGCGGCGAAGATGAGCGACGCCAACGGCGCGGGCAGCCTGACGGCGCTGCCGGTGATCGAAACCCAGGCAGGCGACGTGTCGGCCTACATCCCGACCAACGTCATCTCCATCACCGATGGCCAGATCTTCCTGGAGACCGAGTTGTTCTTCCGCGGCATCCGCCCGGCGGTGAACGTGGGCCTGTCCGTCTCGCGCGTCGGCTCGGCGGCGCAGATCAAGGCGATGAAGCAGGTGGCCGGGCGCATCAAGCTTGAGCTCGCGCAGTACCGCGAGATGGCGGCCTTCGCGCAGTTCGCCTCGGACCTCGACGCCTCGACCCAGGCGCT
The DNA here is from genome assembly GCA_963818725.1 of uncultured Pseudomonadota bacterium. GTDB lineage: Bacteria > Pseudomonadota > Alphaproteobacteria > Acetobacterales > Acetobacteraceae > DATFDN01. The sequence continues at coordinate 132,684 of CAWFTU010000006.1, forward strand.
GCTGGCGCGCGGCTCGCGTCTGACCGAGCTGCTCAAGCAGCCGCAATACCAGCCGATGCCCGTCGAGGAGCAGGTGGCGGTGATCTTCGCCGGCGTGCGCGGCTATCTCGACAAGATCGACACCGGCCGCATCGGCGCCTTCGAGCAGCAATTCCGCTCGGAGCTGAAGACGCGCGAGCCCGGCATCCTGGACGCGATCCGAACCGACGCCGAGCTGAAGCCGGAGACCGAGAAGAAGCTGGCGGCCTTTCTCGACCGCTTCGCGACGAGCTTCGCTTGAACGCAAATCCCTGACCCCAGCCCTCTCCCGCAAGCGAGAGAGGGGGCGTGGTGGGCAAGGCCAGCGCGTACAATATAGTCGATATCTCCCTCTCCCTTCGGGAGAGGGCCGGGGTGAGGGAAACCGATGCCCAGTCTGAAAGACCTCCGTAACCGCATCAACAGCGTGAAATCCACGCAGAAGATCACCTCGGCCATGAAGATGGTCGCCGCCTCCAAGCTGCGTCGCGCCCAGGCGCAGGCCGAGGCGGCGCGGCCCTTCGCCGAGCGAATGGAGCGGATGCTCGGCGCGCTCGCCGCCTCTGTGGCGGACAGCCCCGGGGCGCCGCAATTGCTGGTGGGCACGGGCAACGACCGGGTGCATCTGCTGGTCCCTGTCACGGCGGATCGCGGCCTGGCCGGGGCCTTCAACGCCAGCATCGGCCGCGCGACCCGCACCCTCGCCTACCGGCTGGAGGCGGAGGGCAAGACGGTCAAGATCTACGCGGTCGGCCGCAAGGGGCGCGATTACCTGCGCCGCGAGCTGGCCAGCCGCTTCAGCGGCGACGTGAGCTACGCGGGCAAGAAGCGCGTCGAGTTCTCCGACGCCGAGGCGATCGCGCAGCGCGTCACCGCGATGCTGGCGGCGGGCGAGGTGGATGTCGTCACCATCATCTACAACCGCTTCCAGTCCGTGATCTCACAGGTCGTGACCGAGCAGCGGCTCGTGCCGGCGCCGATACCCGAAGGCGCGACCGGCGCTGACGCGCTGGGCGGCGCGGTCTATGAATTCGAGCCGGACGAGGAGACGATCCTCGCCCGCCTCTTGCCGCAGAACCTCGCGATCCAGATCTATCGGGCGATGCTGGAGAGCGCGGCGGGCGAGCATGGCGCGCGCATGACGGCGATGGACAACGCGACGCGCAACGCCGGCGACATGATCAAGCGACTGACGCTGAACTACAACCGCGCCCGCCAGGCCAACATCACCAGGGAATTGATCGAGATCATCTCGGGCGCCGAGGCGCTTTGATGCGAGTCGCCTTTCTTACTGTCATGCCCGTGCTTGTCACGGGCATCCACGCCTTCGTATCCCGAAGGCAAGACGGGGATGGCCGGAACAAGTCCGGCCATGACGATGGAACGGCAGATTCCAGGCAAATCCGCGCCTTCCAATTCAATAGGAGTGTATAATGTCCGCCACCGTCGCCCCTCGCCCCGCCCAGGGCGCCAGCAACATCGTCGGCCGTGTCACGCAGGTTTTGGGCGCCGTGGTGGACGTGCAGTTCGAAGGCGACCTGCCGTTCATCATGAACGCTCTCCATACCACCATTAACGGGCGGATGTTGGTTCTTGAGGTCTCGCAGGAGCTGGGCGAGCGCACCGTCCGCTGCATCGCCATGGACAGCACCGACGGCATGGTGCGCGGCCAGGAGGTCACGGACACGGGCGCGCCGATCGAGATGCCCGTCGGGCCGGAGACGCTCGGGCGCATCATGAACGTGATCGGCGAGCCGGTGGACGAGCGTGGGCCGATCATGACCCGTCTGCGCTACCCGATCCACCGCGAGGCCCCCAACTTCGAGGAGCAGGCCGACCTCGGCGGAGATCCTGGTGACGGGCATCAAGGTCGTTGACCTGCTCGCGCCCTACCTGAAGGGCGGCAAGATCGGCCTGTTCGGCGGCGCGGGCGTCGGCAAAACGGTGCTGATCCAGGAGCTGATCAACAACATCGCCAAGGCGCATGGCGGTGTCTCAGTGTTCGCGGGCGTCGGCGAGCGCACCCGCGAGGGCAACGACCTGTATCACGAGATGATCGACGCCGGCGTCATCAAGCTCGGCGAGAACACGACCGAGGGCTCGAAGGTGGCGCTCGTGTATGGACAGATGAACGAGCCGCCCGGCGCCCGCGCCCGTGTCGGCCTCTCCGGCCTGACCGTCGCCGAGTATTTCCGCGACGAGGAGGGCCAGGACGTGCTGTTCTTCGTCGACAACATCTTCCGCTTCACCCAAGCGGGCGCCGAGGTCTCGGCGCTGCTCGGCCGCATCCCGTCGGCGGTGGGCTACCAGCCGACCCTGGCCACTGACATGGGCGCGTTGCAGGAGCGGATCACCTCGACCAAGAAGGGCTCGATCACCTCGGTGCAGGCGATCTACGTGCCCGCCGACGACCTGACCGACCCCGCGCCCGCGACATCGTTCGCGCACCTGGACGCGACCACCGTGCTATCGCGCCAGATCGCCGAGCTCGGCATCTACCCAGCGGTCGATCCGCTGGACTCCACCTCGCGCTCGCTCGACCCGCGCATCGTCGGCGAGGAGCACTACCAGGTCGCGCGCGAGACCCAGCGCATCTTGCAGACCTACAAAAGCTTGCAGGACATCATCGCCATCCTGGGCATGGACGAGCTGTCGGAAGAGGACAAGCTGGTTGTGGCGCGGGCGCGCAAGATCCAGCGCTTCCTGAGCCAGCCCTTCCATGTCGCGGAGGTGTTCACCGGCTTCCCCGGCGTGTTCGTGCCCATCGCCGACACGGTGCGCAGTTTCAAGGCGATCTGCGCCGGCGAGTACGACCACCTGCCCGAGGCGGCATTCTACATGGTGGGCACGATCGAGGAGGCGGTGAAGAAGGCCGAGACGCTGAAGGCCACCGCCTGATGCCGATCGCGCTCGACATCGTCAGCCCGGAGAAGCTGCTCATGTCGCGCCCGGTCGACATGGTGGTAATTCCGGGTTCCGAAGGCGAACTCGGCGTGCTGGAGGGCCACACGCCGATGATTGTCATGCTGCGCGGCGGCGTGATCGCGCTCTACCAGGGCGACCAGATCACCGACCGGCTGTTCGTCTCCGGCGGCTTCGCCGAGATCACGCCGGAGCGCTGCACGGTGCTTGCCACGGACGCGCGGCCGGTGGGCGAGATCGTGCGCGCCGACGCCGAGCGCCGGCTTGCTGAGGCCGAGGCCGCGTACGATGCGGCCGACAAGACCGACAACGAGACCGAGGCGCTGGCCCAGGACCGTGTCCAGGCGGCGCGCGCGATGCTGGAGGCGGCTGACGGGGTATAAAGGCAGGCTTCGGTCTGCCCCAAGACCCGATGCGGCCCCTCCTCTGGTCGAAACGCCAGGAGAGGGGCTCATTCGCTCGGGTTACTCTTTCGACATGCCGTTCGAGTCGGTCCCTTGCGACATGCCGGTCGAGCCGGTCCCCTGCGACTGGCTAGCGGAAGGCTCCGCGGCTTGGGTCCGCGCCGCCGCCGACCGCTTCTGATATTTATTGGCCTCGTGCCCGGCGATGCAGCCGCCGATGGCGCCGAGCACGCCGTGATGGGCCAAGTGACCGGCCGCCGCGCCGGCCACGCCGCCGCTGATGCAGCCAATCGCGCGCGCCGGCGGGCTGTAGGCCAGGCCACCGAGCACGCCTAGCGCGGCCGCGGCGGCCAGGAAACGGGTCTTCGTCATGGGCGGATCTCCGTTCGTTGCGAGCCCTTATAAGGGTGCCCAAGAGGTGGCAGCAATGGGCTCGGACGATGCCGGTTTCATGATTATGGGCGGCGGGGGCCGTGCTTCGCCCCCTCCCCCAACCCCCTCCCGCACGGGGAGGGGGCTGTTGAACACCTCCCCTCCCCTTGCGGGAGGGGGCCGGGGAGAGGGGGTCCGCCGGGCCGGAGCCCCAGCAGCCGCCCCGCCAGCTCCGGCAGATCGGCGAACCGCGCCGCCACCGCGTCAGCCTCGGCGGCCATCTCCGGCATCCCGTAGCCCCAGCCCGCGAAAACGCAAGGAAGCCCCGCGCCGTGCGCGGCCAGCACGTCATTGCGATTGTCGCCCGCCATGACGGCGCGCTCCGGCGCGCCGCGGCTGGCGCTGAGTGTGGCCAGCACGTGGGCTGGATCGGGCTTGCGCACCGGGAAGCTGTCACCCCCGCCCACCGCATCGAACAGGCCGGCCAGATCGAACGCTGCGAGCAGGTTCCGAGCCACGCTCTCCATCTTGTTGGTGCAGACCGCGAGCCGCCAGCCGGTCTGGCGCAGCCGGCCCAGGGTGCGCGCCACCTCCGGAAACGGACGGGAGGCGACCGCGCAGTGGCGGGCATAGTCGCTCATGAAGCTGGCGACGTCGTCCTGGCCCGGCACGCGCCCGCGCGCGGCGAAGGCGCGCTCGACAAGGCGCTGGACGCCGTCGCCCACCATGGAGGCCGTCTCCGCGCTGGTGAACAGCGACAGTCCGTGCGCCGCCATCAGCCGGTTCAGCGCCGCCGCAAGATCGGGGGCGGAATCGATCAGCGTGCCGTCGAGGTCCAGCAGCAGGGTCGGCTCCTCTGGCTCCGTCACGCCTCGCCTCCGCGCTTCTGTTCGATTACGCAAAGTGATCGGCCTGTTACGCTCTTGCTTTGACACGGGGCCGCCTCCCCCGCTACCCGGTAGAGGAAGAGTCAAGGAAGCGTGATGCCCGCCACCGCCGTTATCCTGGCCGCCGGGATCGGCAGCCGCATGAAGTCCGCGCTGCCCAAGGCGCTGCACCCGATCGCAGGGCGCCCGATGCTGGGCCATCTCCTGGCGAATTGCGAAGCGGTGTTCGACCGGATCGTGGTGGTGGTCGGGCCGGGCATGGAGGCCCTGTCCCAAGTGGCGGCGCCGCATCCAACCGTGATTCAGGCCGAGCGTCTCGGCACCGCCCACGCCGCCCGCCAAGCCGAAGCGGCGTTTGGCGAGGGCGAGGTCGCCATCCTGTACGCCGATAACCCGCTGATCCGGCCGGCGACGTTGCGCCGGCTGCTCGAGCGCCGCGCGCGGGGCGACGCGGCGCTCGCGTTGCTCGCCAGCCGCCAGGCCGACCCGGGCCGATATGGCCGGGTCGTGGAGGCGAACGGCTTGGTCGATCGCGTTGTCGAGTACGCCGACGCCACCGAGGAGCACCGGGCCATCACGCTGTGCAATGGCGGCGCGCTGTGCGCGTCGGCCCCCGCGATGCGCCGCTGGCTGGGCGCGGTGCGCTCCGACAACGCGCAAAGCGAGTTCTATCTGACCGACATCGTGGCGCTTGCCCGCGCGGACGGCGCGCATGTCGCCGCCGTGGAGGCTCCAGCCAGGGAACTCGCCGGCATCAACTCGCGCGCCGAGCTCGCCGCCGCCGAGGCCACGGTGCAGGGCTGGCTGCGCGAGGCGGCGCTCGAGGCTGGGGTGACGATGACCGATCCCGGCTCGGTGTTCCTCAGCGCCGACACCGAGCTCGCGGCCGATGTCACGATCGGCCCGAACGTGGTGCTCGGCCCCGGCGTGCGGATCGGGCGCGGCACCGAGATCCGCCCGTTCAGCCATCTGGAGGGCTGCGTTGTCGGCGAGGGTTGCGTCATCGGCCCGTTCGCCCGCCTGCGCCCCGGCACCGCCCTGGACCGGGGCGTGCACGTCGGCAACTTCGTGGAGCTGAAGGCGGCCGCGCTCGGCGCCGGGGCCAAGGCCAACCACCTCACCTATCTGGGTGACACGGAGGTGGGCTCCGGCAGCAATATCGGCGCCGGCACGATCACCTGCAACTACGACGGCTTCGCCAAGCACCGGACGCGCATCGGCGCCAACGCCTTCATCGGCTCGGACACCGCCCTGGTGGCCCCGGTCTCGGTGGGCGACGGCGCGATCATCGGGGCCGGCAGCGTCATTACCAGGGACGTGGGCGCCGACGCGCTGGCGATCGCGCGCGGCCAGCAGGTCGAAAAGCCCGGCGGCGGCGCCGCCTTCCGGGCACGGCATCAACGGAAGGAGAGATAGAGCCATGTGCGGCATCATCGGTGTGATCGGATCGCGCCCGGCGGCGCCGCTCGTGATCGACGGGCTACGCCGGCTGGAGTATCGCGGGTACGACAGCGCCGGGGTCGCCACCCTGGTCAATGGCCATATCGAGCGCCGCCGCGCCGAGGGCAAGCTGGGCAACCTCGCCACCGCGCTGGAGCGCAGCCCGCTTCCCGGCACGATCGGCATCGGCCACACGCGCTGGGCGACGCATGGCGCGCCGACCGAGGGCAACGCCCATCCGCACGGCACCGCCCGCGTCTCCGTGGTGCATAACGGCATCATCGAGAACCACGCCGAGCTGCGCGCCGAGCTGGAGGCCGAGGGCCAGGCGTTCTCCACGGAGACCGACACCGAGACGGTGGCGCAGCTCGTGGACCTGCACCTCAAGCGCGGCATGACCCCGATCGAGGCGGCCGGCGCCGCCTTCAGGCGGCTGCAAGGCGCCTACGCGCTGGCGATGATCTTCGCCGGACACCCCGAGCTGATCATTGGCGCGCAGAATGGCGCCCCGCTCGCCGTGGGTTTCGGTGACGAGGAGATGTTCGTCGGCTCCGATGCCCTCGCCCTCGCCCCGCTCACCCGGCGCATCGCCTATCTGCGCGACGGCGACTGGACGGTGTTGGACCGCAAGGGCGCGCGCTTCTTCGACGCCAGCGGCCAGGAGACCGCGCGCGAGGTGAAGCTGACCCGGCTCACCGGCGCCGCGATCGGCAAGGGCAACTACCGCCACTTCATGGAAAAGGAGCTGCACGAGCACCCGGCGGTGATCGGCGACACGCTGCACCGCATGGTCAACCCCGCGACCCGCGCCGTCAGCCTCCCTCCCCTGCCCTTCGATCTGGCTGCGATTCCGCGCGCCACCGTCAGCGCCTGCGGCTCGGCGTTCTATGCCGGGCTGGTCGGGCGCTGGTGGTTCGAGACGATTGCCCGCATTTCCGCCGATGGGGATGTCGCCAGTGAGTTCCGCTACCGCGCGCCGCCGATGCCGCGTGGCGGGCTCGGCCTGCTGGTCAGCCAGTCCGGCGAGACCGCCGACACGCTGGCGGCGCTGCGCTACATGCGCGAGCAGGGCCAGCACGTGCTCTCCGTGGTCAACGTGCCCGAGAGCACGATGGCGCGCGAATCCGAGGCGGTGCTGGAGACCATCGCCGGGCCGGAGATCGGGGTTGCCAGCACCAAGGCGTTCACCGCGCAGCTCGCGGTGCTCGCCTGCCTGGCGCTCGCCGCGGGGCGGGCGCGCGGGGCCATCACGGCGGAGGAGGAGGCGGCGATGACCGCCGCGCTGCTAGAGGTGCCGGGCCGGGCCGCCGAGGCGCTGGAGAATGGCGAGGCGATCCAGGAGATTGCCGCGCGCGTGGCCAAGGCGCGCGATGTCCTCTACCTTGGCCGCGGCAATTGCTTCCCGATCGCGATGGAAGGCGCGCTGAAGCTGAAGGAGATCAGCTATATCCACGCCGAAGGCTACGCGGCGGGGGAGATGAAGCACGGGCCGATCGCGCTGATCGATCCCGCCGTGCCGGTGGTCGCGATCGCGCCGTCGGGGCCGCTCTTCGAGAAGACCGCCTCCAACCTGCAAGAGGCGGCGGCGCGCGGCGGCCAAGTGATTGTGTTCAGCGACGCGCTCGGCGCGGCCAGGCTGCGCGGCATCGCCGCCGCGACCGTGGTGCTGCCCGATGTCGATCCGTTCGTCGCGCCGATCCTTTACGCGATCCCGGTGCAACTGCTCGCCTATCAGGTGGCGGTGCTGAAGGGCACCGACGTCGACCAGCCGCGCAACCTCGCCAAGTCCGTCACCGTGGAGTAGCAGAACGGGCGCGTCCGCGGCACCCCTCCCGGTTCAGAGAGGTTTCAGGCCACGCTCGATTTCCGCCCGCCGCTGCTCCAGGAACGGCGGCAGGGACAGCCGCTCCCCGAGCGCCTCGAGCGGCTCGTCCGCCGTGAAGCCCGGGCCGTCCGTCGCGATCTCGTAGAGGATGCCGTTCGGCTCGCGCGTGTAAAGGCTGCGGAAGTAGAAGCGGTCGACGGGTCCGCTCGAAGGAATCCGCAGCTCGCGCAGCCGGTCCACCCAATAATCGTATTCCTCGTCGCGCGCCCGGAACGCGACGTGGTGCACGCCGCCCGCCCCCTGGGATGCCTGCGGCAGGCCTGGCTCGACCCGAATGTGCAGCTCGGCCGAGGGACCGCCGTGGTCCATCTCGAACACATGGACGGCGACGCCCGGAGCGTCGGGGGCGGCATAGGTCCGCCCCTGGCGCATGCCCATCACCTCGGTGAGGAACGCGGCGGAGGGCGCGAGGTCCGGGACGCTGATGACGATCGGCCCGAGGCCGCGAACTTGGAACTGCTCCGGCACCGGGCTGCGCATCCAGGGATGGGACGGACCCGCGCCACCGTCGTCGACCAGCGCCAGGCGCTGGCCTTCGGGGTCCTCGAACTCGAGCTGGAGGCGGCCGTCCACCGGGCGGACCTCCCCGCGCGGCACGCCCGCGTCGCTGAGGCGCTGGGCCCAGTGGTCGAGCGCCGCGGACCCGGCGACCCGCAGACTGGTGCGGACGATGGCGTGGGTGCCGCGCCGCTCGCGACCCATCGGCCAATCGAAGAACGTCAGGTCGGTGCCGGGGCTGGCGGCGCCGTCCGCGTAGAACAGGTGGTAGGCGCGGACGTCGTCCTGGTTGACGGTCTTCTTGACCAGCCGCATCCCGAGCACGCGTGTGTAGAAGCCGAGATTGCCGCGGGCGTCCGCCGAGACCGCGGTCAGGTGGTGAATGCCGTGGAGTTGCATCATGTCCCCCTTTCCACCGGCCGCGCCACTGGCGCGGAACGGCCGAGTGCCGCGTCCACGGAGTACCTGCCGGCGCCGGTCACATAGAGCAGCAGGAAGCCCCCGACGATGCTCACGTTCTTATAGAAGTTTATCGCGTTAGCGTATCTGGACGCGCCGTCCATCGTCCAGAACGAATGCCCGATGAAGGCGGTGGCCAACGTGTAGACCGCAAGCAGGACCGCGAGCGGACGCGTCCAGGCACCGAGGGCGACTGCGAGCGCGACGAACACCTCGACGGCGATGGCCACCAGGGCCGCGAGCGAGGGCAGCGGCAACCCGCTTTTCGCCATGTAGCCGACCGTCCCGGAGTAGCCGGTGAGCTTGCTCCAGCCGAACACGACGAAGAGCGCGACCAGCAAGATCCGAGCGACAAGAAGGGTCTCGTCTCGGATGCGATCGGAGCCGAACGTTTGCATCGATAACCTCCTTGATGAGCCCTCGCTTGGATTTCCGTCGTGGACGCTATCACTCACCGGCCGTGTGTAGCATTCGAGACTTGGGCGAAGTTCGCTGGCGCGTGTGGTGCCGGGCACACGGCAGTGGCCGTGACGCCAAGGCGGCAGAGACCCATCTCTCGCAACCCGACCTCCATCTTGGCCGTCCCGCTTGCCCCGCACCAGGCCAAGGCAAGCACCACGGCCACCACGAGCGGCTCGAACGGCGAACCGGTCCGGCAGAGTGGAAGAGACCAGACACCCTTGAGGGGCCAAGCCAGCCGCAGGCCGCCAGGCGTCAGGAGGTCGGCCCCCAAGTGCGAGAGGTACCCCACCGCGAGCGGGGCGACCAGCCCCGAGGGAAGACCGTGATGGAGAAGCAGCCAGCAGCACATCGCGACGGCAAACACCGAGTGGGTTATGCCGCGATGGCCAAGAACCTTCGCCCAAACCGTGGAGAGGGGGCGCAGCCTCTTTCCCATCCAGGATTTCGGATGGTCGATGTCGGGCAGCAGGGAACCAACCACGGCAAGCCCGAGAGGAAGCGGCGCGACGTCGGCGTAACCCAGATGTGGCGCCACGCCCAACCAGGCGGCCACCCCGAGCGCCACATGTGATCCCGCCATCATCCAACCGCCCCCTTCGCGCGCTCCAGCTCGTGAGCGAGGCCACTCGCGAGCATGCTCGCACGCGCATGTGAGCAAATGAAGGCATTTGCCAGAGCGGGGCGAGATTAAGACCGTTCGCCGTTGAGCATGTGCTCGATCTGGAGGATATTCCCACCATGCGCGACGCCCTCCAGGAATGGGCGGACCACCGCCATGGCGATCACCGGCCGACCCGCCCCGTCCTCCGCGGCCCGGAGGGCTCCCCGATGCCCGGCGCGGCGCGGGGTGGGTGATCGGCATGGGCGCCTACGACCGCTATGTCGTCCCGCGCCTGCTCGCGCTGGCGATGCAGAACCGCGAACTGGTGCCGTATCGGCAGCGGATCGGCCAGGCAGCCTCGGGGCGCGTGCTGGAGGTCGGCGTCGGGAGCGCCCTCAACCTGCCCTTCTACGGCCCGGAGGTGGTCGAGGTCGTGGGCGTCGATCCGTCGCCCGCTCTGGTCGCGATGGCTCGTGAGCGACGGTCCGGTCTGCGCTTCCCTTTCGAGGCCATCGAGGGAACTGGGGAGCGGTTGCCCTTTGAGAGCCGCGGGTTCGACACTGTCCTGACCACCTGGAGTCTGTGCAGCGTTGCGGATCCCATTCAGGTCTTGCGGGAAGCGCGCCGGGTGCTCCGCCCGGGCGGGCAACTGCTGTTCGTGGAGCACGGCCGCGCGCCGGAGCCGGGCGTCAGGTGGTGGCAGGACACACTCGATCCCGCTTGGAGGCGCATCGCCGGGGGCTGTCACTTGAACCGGAAGATGGACGACCTGGTGAGGGACGCGGGCTTCCGGCTCGATCATCTTCGGACCGGCTACGCCCGCGGGCCGCGGCCAATGACCTTTATGTACGAAGGGCACGCGCGGGCGATGTGATAGGCCACTGAATCTGCATCGGCCTTATGCTCTACTCGCGGCGCGAGCGGTCAGAGGGACGGATTCGTAATGCAACCCGGGTAGTGTCTGCCTTGATATCTGCACCGACAGCACTTTTTACTGCCATATTTCACGAAAAAATCCGAAATTGGCTGTATAAACCTGCTTTAGAATGCAGCTACGAGCGTAGGGAGGATTGTAGAGTAGATAATACAGGAGAGCGGATTTACATTAAAATAAGAATTGTTAACAAAAGCCGAAATGTCGCTAAGTCGTGTACCGCATATTTGACCAAAGTAGAACGTCAAAGAGATAGGAAGGTAGTTTTATATGATGCCCCGAAAATGGACTGGCCATTTCTAGGGAGCAATGCCCAGGTCGACACAGTCAGGGGGTCAACCAGTACCTAAACCGCGTCTAGTTTGAGAATCGTAGTTTCTCCTCCTCGGGATCGAGGCAGTCCTTGACCCAGAGGCGATCGGCGACGACGCAAAAGTCTTGGTTGACCTTGGCCTCGAACAGGGCGACGCGCCGGGTCAGGTCGTCGGCCGTGGCGTGGCAGTGATGGTAGGTGACGTCCTCGCGCAGCCAGCGCCACAGCGCCTCGACCGGCATCAGGTCCGGGCTGTAGCCCGGCAGCGGCATGAGCGTGATGCCCAGGCTGGCAGCGGCGGCCCATACCGCCTTGGCCCGGTGATAGTGTCAATCGGCGTCGAACTTTGGCTCTCCGCGGTTTCTGGTGCAGGTGGTCGCTTGAGGTGGCGTGACCCCATATGGAGGAGGACAGCTTCCCTCTTCATTCCGTGCCGAGTTGCTCTCCCATCTCCTGCCCATGATCCCGGAGGGCCTGTTCGTCGAGCAGGTCCTTCCCGGGCTTGACCGCGTCGTCATTCTCTCCCGCCCGAAGTCGCTGACCTCCGTCTGCCCGCGCTGTGGCGCGGCGTCCGCGCGCGTGCATAGCCATTACCAGCGGACCCTGGCCGACCTGCCTTGGCAGGGACAGATCGTCGCCCTGCGCGTCCAGGCGCGGCGGTTCCGCTGCACGACCAGCGGATGCAAGCGCCGGATCTTTGCCGAGCGCCTTCCCGAAGTGACCGCACCGCGAGCGCGTCGGACCGCACGGCTGGCCGAGATCCAACGCCATATCGGTCTCGCGCTTGGTGGCGAAGCCGGATCTCGCCTGGCGCGCCGCCTGACGATGCCGGTTGGCGCCACCACCCTGCTCGGCATGCTCCGCCGCGGAGCGCCGGAGACCCCCGCCCAGGCTCCGCGGGTACTCGGGGTAGACGACTGGGCGTGGCGCCGTGGCAGGCGCTACGGCACCATTCTCGTTGACCTCGAGCGCCACCGTGTGGTCGACCTCCTGCCGGACCGCCGCGCCGACACGCTCGTCGCCTGGCTTAAGGCACATCCCGGAGCCGAGGTGCTCAGCCGCGACCGTGGCGGAACCTATGCGGACGCCGCAGGCCGGGGCGCGCCCGACGCCGTTCAGGTCAGCGACCGCTGGCACCTGCTGGAGAACTGCAGCAGCGCCCTGCTCGATGCTGTCCGGCGCCGCAGGCGCGAGGTGCGGTCCGCCGCGCAGCTGGATACCGCAGAGACGACCACGACCGTGGCACCGCCGATGACGAGTGCCGAACGGCGACACTGGGAACGGTGGCGCAGGCAACACGACATCTATGACGAGGTGATGCGCCTCCGGCGGGAGGGCATGCCGATCAAGGAGATCGTGCGCAGGCTGGCCATCGGAGGCAACACGGCCCGGCGTTGGCTGCGCGGCGCTGGGCCGGATCCCTTCCGCCCCCGCCGGAGCATGTTGGAGCCTTACCGCGCCACGCTCGAGCGACGCTGGGCCGAGGGGTGCCGCAATGGAACCCAGCTGTGGCGCGAACTGCGGGATGCCGGGTTCCAGGGCGGGCTGCGCGTCGTCACCGAATGGGCTACCCGGCAGCGCCTTGCAGGTCACCCCGGCCGGGCTGACTCCTGCTTCACGGTGCCGCCGCTACGGCGCGTGGCTCGGATGCTCACCGCCGACCCGTCCACGCTGCAGGCGGAGGAGCAGCAATATCTCAATCAGTTGCTCGCCACCTCGGCGCCTCTTGCGCTGGCACGTGATCTCGCCCTGAGCTTCGCGGCCATCGTGCGCGAGCGGAAGAGCGACGAACTCGACCGCTGGCTGGCCGACGCGGCCGAAAGCGAGATGCGGTCGTTTGCCGGCGGGCTCAAGCAGGATGAAGCTGCGGTTCGGGCTGCGCTTGAGATGCCGTGGAGCAACGGGCAGACCGAAGGCCAGATCACCAGGCTGAAGCTGATCAAGCGGCAAATGTATGGGCGAGCCAAGCATGACCTGCTGCGGGCTCGGGTTCTGCAAGCGGCCTGATCCGGACAACTGCTGCACCAGAAACCGCGGAGAGCCGAACTTTGACCCCGGATCGGCGTCCAATCGTGACCCCGTGTTGTTTGCTTGTGCCGGTAGTCCATAGGGGAGACCCTCGCGTTGCGGAGTGCCCATGCAGAGGCTGACGCAGCGGCGCGCGGGGTCTCTCCCCCGTGGACCCACCGGTGCAAGCCCTGGCGGTTGCTTGTGAAGCTCAGGCGCGGTTCTTGAAGCGCCAGCTGTCGTTGCCGGTCTCGACGATGTCGCAGTGATGGGTTGGGCGATCCAGCGGCGCGGTGGTCATCTTGGCGTCGCCCGCGAACACGCTCGGCCATTCACCAAAGGCGAGGTTCGTGGTGACGATCACCGAGGTGCGTTCGTAAAGGCGACTGACGGTGTGGGACAACAGTTGCCCGCCGACTTGGGCGAACGGCAGGTAGCCGAGCTCGTCGAGGACCACGAAGTCGAGACGGGTCAGGAAGTCGGCGAGGCGTCCCTGACGTCCAGCGCGGCCCTCAGCCTCGAGGCGGTTGACCAGGTCGACGGTGTTGAAGAAGCGCCCGCGCGATCCGGCACGGATGCAGCTTCGCGCGATCGCGATGGCCAAGTGCGTTTTGCCGGTGCCGGTTCCGCCGACCAGGGCCACGTTACGCTGTTGCGCGACGAAGTTGCCGCCGGCGAGATCGCGCACCAGGCTCTCGTCGATCGGCGTTCCCTTGAAGGCGAAGTCGTCGAGATCCTTGGCGAGCGGCAGCTTGGCGATAGTCATCTGGCACCTGATCGAGCGTGCCTGCTTCTCGGATATCTCGGCCTTGAGCAGGTCGCCGACGAAGCGCTGCGGTTCGTGCTTGCGCTTGATCGCCGCGGCCAGGGCCTCGTCACAGGCGCCCCTCATGCCGAAGAGCTTGTAATTACCCACCCCTGTTTCGGGCGTAGCGATCAGGCCGTGACGGTCTGCAGGATGGTGTTGAAGACGCTGGTGCCCGGTTTGAGGCGAGCGGTATCGACGACGCTGCGTATGTCGGCCTCACCCTCGGCGGCCCACATGGCACGATAGCCGTTGGTCACCTTGCGCTGGATCACCGAGGGCCGGAGGTCGCGCTCACAGGCGTTGTTGGTGGCCTCGACCTGGCCGGGCTGCGTATTCCGGAGCAAGTCGGCCAGGCATTCCGATCTCATGTCGGCCACTGATTCCGAGGTGATGTCGGCCATTCCGATCTGATCTCGGCCATCCCTGAGAGGGGTGGCGTTGCCCGACCGCTGGGCAGGTGAGCGGTCTGTCCTCTCGTCAGGGCGAGAGGGAGACCGATGCCGGCCGAGAGAGTGTCGATGCGACGTGTGCGTGAGAATCCTTCGACTGAAGTACGAGTGCGGCCTCTCCGACCGCGCCATTGCGGTCGCAGTCGGCGTGGCGCGCAGCACGGTGCGGCTGTGCCTTGATCGGGTTGCCGCGGCGGGGCTGAGCTGGCCGTTGCCGGCGACGGTGATCGACCAGGGGCTGGAGGCGCTGCTGTTCGCCCCGCTTGGCGGCTCGCAGCCGGGTCATCGGCACAAGGCGGAGCCGGACTGGACGGCGGTCCACCACGAGCTGCGCCGCCCGGGGGTGACGCTGCTGCTGCTGTGGGAGGAATACCGGACCCTCCATTCCAGCGGCTACGGCTACAGCCGCTGGTGCGAGCTCTACCGGAGCTGGGAGAGCCGGCTATCGCCGACGATGCGCCAGACACACCCAGCCGGCGAGCGGCTGTTCGTCGACTACGCCGGGCAAACGGTGGCGATGGTGGTGGACGCCAGCACCGGCGAGCTGCGCGCGGCGCAGGTGTTCGTCGCGGTGCTCGGGGCATCGAACTACACCTACGCCGAGGCGACGTGGACGCAAAGCCTGCCCGATTGGATCGGTTCGCACGTCCGCGCGCTGAGCTTCCTGGGCGGCGTGCCGCGACAGATCGTGCCGGACAACCTGCGGGCCGGCGTTTTGCGGGCGAACTGGTATGAGCCCGGGATCAACCCGAGCTACCGCGACCTGGCGGCGCACTATGGCACGGCGATCCTGCCGACGCGGGTGCGCCGACCGCGCGACAAGGCCAAGGTTGAAGCCGGCGTGCTGGTGGTCGAGCGCTGGATCCTGGCGCGGCTGCGCAACCAGCGCTTCTTCTCCTTGGCCGAGCTCAATGCGGCGATCGCAGGACTGGTCACCGACCTCAACGCTCGGCCGATGCGCAAGCTGGGCGTCAGCCGCCGCCAGTTGTTCGAGCAACTGGACCAGCCGGCACTATTATCGTTGCCGACGCAACCGTTCGTCTATGCCGAGTGGCGCATCCGGCGCGTCGCGCTCGACTACCACGTCGACATCGACGGCCACTACTACTCGGTGCCGCACCGGCTGCTGCGCGAGCAGGTCGAGGCCCGCATCACCGCGCGCACCATCGAGCTGTTCCACAGGGGCGAGCGGGTCGCGGTGCATCTGCGCGGTGGCGCGCGCGGTCGGCACGCCACCCTGCCCGAGCACATGCCGCGGTCGCACCGGCGGCAGGCCGAGTGGACGATCCCGCGCATCGGCCAGGAGGCAGCCGCGATCGGCGCGGCGACCGCGCGATTGACGGCGCTGATCCTGGAGACCCGGCCGCATCCCGAGCAGGGATTCCGCGCCTGTCTCGGCATCCTGCGCCTGGTGCGCAGCTATGGCCGCGAGCGCGTGGAGGCCGCCTGCGCGCGGGGGCTGGAGATCGGCGCCCGCTCCTACGGCAGCGTGCAGTCGATCCTGCAGCACGGCCTCGATCGTCAGCCGCCCACAACGTCGGCCCGTGAGGGCGAGCTGCCGCTGCTGCACCCGAACATCCGCGGTTCCGGCTACTACCATTGAGGAGAGCGCCAGTGCTGACCCATCCCACGCTCGACCAGTTGCACCAGCTCGGCCTCGCCGGCATGGCGCGCGCCTTCGAGGAGCTGAGCGCCACGCCGCGCGGCGCCGAACTCGATCATGCGGAGTGGCTCGGCTTGCTGCTCGACCGCGAGCTCACCGACCGCCAGGACCGCCGGCTCAAGGCGCGGCTGCGCTACGCCCGGCTGCGCCATCAGGCGGCGGTCGAGGATGT
This sequence comes from uncultured Pseudomonadota bacterium, assembly GCA_963818725.1. Classification (GTDB taxonomy): domain Bacteria; phylum Pseudomonadota; class Alphaproteobacteria; order Acetobacterales; family Acetobacteraceae; genus DATFDN01. The sequence goes on from CAWFTU010000006.1 coordinate 148,978, forward strand.
CGACTACCGCACCCCGCGCGGCCTGGATCGCGCGCTGTTTCAGAAGCTGGCCACGGGCGGCTGGATCGAGGCCAAGCAGAACCTGATCATCGAGGGTCCGACCGGGGTCGGGAAGTCGTGGCTGGCCTGTGCGCTCGGCCACAAGGCCTGCCGCGACAACCACTCCGTCCTCTACCAGCGCATCCCGCGCCTGTTCGCCGATCTGGCGCTGGCGCGCGGCGACGGTCGTTACGCCAGGCTGATGCGGGCCCTCGGCGGGGTGAAGCTGCTGATCCTGGACGACTGGGGGCTGGAGCCGCTCGGCGCGGAGCAGCGGCACGATCTGCTGGAGATCGTCGAGGATCGCTGCGGCCGCGGGGCCATGCTGCTCACCAGCCAGATCCCCGTGGACCGCTGGCACGATCTGATCGGAGATCCAACGATCGGGGATGCCATCCTGGATCGCATCGTCCACAACGCCCATCGCATCCAGCTGCGCGGCGAATCCCTCCGACGAAAGAAGGCTCAGGAGGCCATCATGGCTTGACCCAGCCGATATCGCAGTGAAGAGATCAGCCCAGCCCACGGGCAGCCACCCCGGCCGACTTCGATCGGAACGTCCGGCCGACTTCAATCGGAAGAGGTGGCCGACATCAGGCCGGAATCACCGGCCGACTTCAGCGGAATGCGCAGCCGGGCCAGTCGGCGAAGGTTAGGAGCTGATCGCGCGCTCGGCGCACCTTGTTCTGAAGTTCACGGGCCAAGTCGCAGGTGGTGGGTGCTGCCAGGATCGCGACCAGTCTGCCCGCCAGCGCGCGGCGCTTGGCGACCAGGGTGGAGGCAGCCAGTTGTGAGATGCTGTCCGCCAACTCGAAGGCCGAGGCGAGCCAGAGCGTGAGCCGAAACGGCACGGGGTCGTCGCTCACTTCCAACACGTAGGCGACGTCGCGAGCCAGGTGCGCGAGGCAGGTCTGCTGGACTTGGCCATGGCCCTGCTGGGCCGAGTCGCGGTCCGACAGCCAGACTTCGGGCTGGTGGCCAGCCATCATCGCGTGCACGACCGCGGCGGCGCGGGTCGGGGCGGCGTGGTGCACCACGGCCTCCTTGCAGCGGAACACCCAGTGATAGGCGTTGCTGCCCTCAATCCGGACGCCTGTCTCGTCCGAGGCCACCACCTTGGCCTGCCGCAGGGCTGCGACGGCGGGCTCGCCCCTCGTCTTGCCATTCCATCCGGCTGCGCCGAATGGAACCTTCGGCAAGCCTCGCCCGGCCTGGAAGCAAGTCTGGGCGCGACGCAGCAGGTTCATCAGCCCGCCCTGGCTGATGGACAGGCCGAACAGGTCGGCCAGTGTCGCCTGCAGCCGCTCGTAGGACAGGCTCTGAAAGGTCTTGAGGTAGGTCGCCAGCGTGTGCAGGCGCGGGCCGAACGGCGTGCCTGTCGCGGCGGGCGGCGGCGCTGCCACGACCCGCGCCCCACAGCCGGGACACTGCACCGCCAAGCGTCGGTGGTGCTCGACGATTGGCTTGATCTCCGGCAGCTCAATCCGCTCGTGCACGCTCACCGCTTCGCTGGGCAGGTCGGGCGACAGCGCCCTGCGGCAGCACGGGCATTGCTGCGGGGCGTGATCGACGACGCGGTCCACCTCCCTGCTGAGCGCCCGACTATGGCCTTCATGTCCGGGCTTGGCACCTCCGGGGCGGGCTTGCTCGCGACGCGCTTTGCGGTCTGTGGACGGCGGCTTGGACGAGGTGCGCGAGGTCTTCTCCGGCCGCTGCAGCCGCAGCCCCAACTCGATCAGCTCGGCCTTGCTCAGGCGCTCCAGCTCGTCCCGCTGCATGCCCAAACTGCATCAGCAATGCCGCCCCGCCGCAAGGGGGGTGGGTAATTACAAGAGCTTCAGCGTGCCCATCATGTCGAGGACTTCGGTCCGCTCCATGCTCATCGGCTCCTGAGCTGATCGTATCGGGCGCAATCGGCGGCGGGCACATGCCGAAGGGTCAGCGCATCCGGCGTGGCGATGACGGCGGTCGGTCCGGGATCGCGCTGCCGGGTGAGGATGTTGATGATCACGTCGGAGGAATGGACGCCTTCGGCCATCGCCTGCGCGCGGGCCGCTTCGACCGCCGGCAGCCCGTCGGTCAGCACGGCTGCCAGAATGGCGACCATCTGCCGGTCACCATCGTCAGATCCGGTAAGGCGACGCCGCACCCGCTCCATCGCCGCGGGCAGGATCCAGTCCCTGAACGGCGCGCCATTGCGCAGGGCGCCAGGCTTGCGGGCCAGCACCGGCACGTAATGCCAAGGATCGTAGATTGTCTCGCCCCGTCCATAGCGGCGGCGATGTTCCCCTACGGCGCGTCCGTCCTGACGGATGACGATCCGGTCGGCATAGGCGTGGATCTCGACAGGTCGGCCGACCGCCCCGGCGCTGACCGAGCACTTGTTTTTGTCGAAGCGGACCAGGCAGGTCTTCGACACCGAGGCCGCCAGCGCGTGGAAGCCGTCGAAGCGACCGCAGTGGGGAACCAGCTTTGGCCGCTCGTCCTCGAACACCTCCCACACTGTCTGCTCGGGGCGCTCCGGATGGGCATGCGCCTTGGCGTAGGCGATGCACTTGTCCAACAGCCAACCATTCAGTTCGTCGTGGCTGTTCACCCGCAGCCGTGGCGTGAGGAAGCGCTCGCGCACCAAGCCGGCCTGGCTCTCCACCTGGCCTTTCTCCCAGCCCGCGGCCGGTGTGCAGGCAACCGGGTCCACCAGGTGATGGGCGCACATCTGCAGAAAGCGGCGATTGTATTGCCGGTCCTTGCCGACAAACACCGCCTCCACCGCTGTCTTCATGTTGTCGTAGACGCCGCGTGTGCAGGCGCCCTTGAAGAAGGCAAACGCCCGCTCGTGGGCGTCGAACACCATCTCCTGCGTCTCGCGCGGGTAGGCGCGAACGAACATCATGCGGCTGTGGCACAGGCGAATGTGCGCGACCGTCACCGTCACCGTGACGCCGCTCATCAGGACGACTTCGTGGCTCCAGTCGAACTGGTAGGCCTCACCCGGCGCGAACGACAGCGGCACATACGCCTCGGCCGTCTGTCCGGCGTGCTGCCCGCTCCAAAGCCGGGCATAGCGGCGAATTGCGGCGTAGCCGCCGTCGTGGCCCAACCCTCGCCACTCCTCGAAGAGGCGAACGAGCGTCAGCCGTTCGCGCGTCCCGCTCTCGGCGTTCTTCGTCAGCAGCTTGTCCAGCTCCGCCTTCCAATGCCCGATCTTGGGACGCGGCTGAACCTCCCGCTCATACGAGAACGACGTCCCGCCCGACCGCAGCACCTTGCGAACCGTGTTGCGCGACACCTTCAGGTCACGCGCGATCTCCTTGATCGACTTGCCCCTGACGAAGTGCTCGCGTCTGATCCGGCCGACCGTCTCCACAATCAGCATCCCCCACCGCCCACCTCGAACTGAAGCAGGCAGCCCAGCAGCCACACATTCAGGGGTCAAAATTGCACGCCGATCCCCCGGCTCAGGGGGTCAAAATTGCACGCCGAAACACATGATAGGGCACACCGTCCCAGATCACGACGAGCATGCCATCGGGGAACTCGGCACGGAGCCGGTGCAGCACATCGATCGTGTGTTCGCCGTTGGCCCGTGCATAGGGCCATAGCCGCACCTGGCCTTCGTTGTAGAGGTAGAGGCCGTAGAGCGAGACCCTGGCGGCGAGGCCGGGCGAGCAGGAGGCCACGTGGAAGCGCTTGCCGCGCTCGCCCCAGCCGTAGCCGAGATCGGCGTCCTGGTGGATGTGCGCCTCGTCGAGGTGGACCAGCACGTGCCGATCGCGCTGGGCGCTGTCCAGCACCGGCCGTAGCCGGTCGAGAAAGGCGGCGCGCCGTTCGGGATCGGCGCGACCGAGCAGCTTGCGGGCTTTCTTCCACGACAGGTCCAGCCGGTGCAGGGCAGCGCGGATGGTCTCGCGGCAGCAGGGACGGCCGAACCGCGCCCGCACGCAGCCGACCAGGCGCTTGAGCGTCCAGCGCGGCGGCGGATCAGCTCCGGCTACGGATGGGCTGGCCGCAGCCTGCTGGGCCGCACGGAGCTCTGCGCCGAGTACGGCGGCGATGGCGGGACAAAGGGGGGACGGCCGCCAGTGCGTCGGTAGGTCAGCGCCTCGGGGCCACGCTCGTTGTAGAGGTGCAGCCACTCCATCACGGTCTGCGGGTGGCGGCCAGTGCGTTCGGCAACCTGCGTGGCGCAACTCTCTTCGGTGATCTCGTAAAGCGCCAAGAAGCGCTCGCGAGTGCGTTGATGGGCAGCGCTCGTTGCGAGCCGACGCAGGTCCTCCGGCGTCTGGCCCCACCGGGCATGGTCAACGCGCAGCATGACAGGAGCGAACAAGGCTAAGTTTCATCATCCCCTGGAGATAGGGACCCTGCCTCCAAAACCACACCTCTCAAACCGGACGGGGTTTAAATATCGCTTACTCAGAAAAAGACCCCACAGACCAAAGCCAAGGATTATTAAAAATTTTCACCTCATTCAGCACAAGCCATTTAAGAGAGTTGCAAAGAAATCCGGAGGATTTTGTAATCACAGGGGTAATAATTACCGCTCAGGGGTATAGAAAGAGTTTCACCCTCGATCTGAGCTGGGGTGGATTTGGGTCAAGCCTCGACGCAAAACCAATGAGATCATAATATCAACTTGCCCCGTGTCCAAGGCGAGCTTGGCTCGCGCCCTGGCAGGCTGTCTGCTCCAATGGGCGGACCCGGCCCTCGCTCAGCCCCGGCGGCGCGACACCTTCTTGGGTTCCGGCTCGGGCTCCGGACCGGCCATCTTGAGCAGGACGTGCAGCGCCGCGGCGCGCGAGGGCACATCGAGCCTGCGATAGGCTCGCAGGAGCGCCTCCTCGTCGCCCGCCAGCAGCCCGAATGAGCCCTGGTCCTCCTCCAGCAGCTCTTGGGGCGGCATGACATCGGGATCCAGGCCAACAAGGTAGGACACGGACGTCCCGAGCGCCTCGGCAAGCCTGACCAGGCGCCGGCCCCGTGGGACCGGCACCTTCCCGAGCCGGAGCTTGTCCAGGAAGTCGGACGGCAGCCCGGCCTCCTTGAGCGCCGCCCCAGGCGGAACGTCCATCCGTTCGAGGCGGGCCTCAATGCGTTCGAGCACCGGGCCGGGCGCGGCGTCGGCTTCCATAATCAGCGTCCCTTCGTCCGTCCGGCGGCCTGCGGCGCATCGGCCCGCGCCACGAGAAGGAATGGCCGGCCTACGACAGAAGTTCCTTGCGTGCGTTTTCCACCAGGGCGCCCAGTTCGGCGAGCCTCCCTTCGTCAAGATCGCCCAGGGCTTGCCGGACCCGCTCCGCCACGCCTCGCAACCGCGCCGCGATGGCGGGGTCCGGAGCGAGCGGCTCAGCGTCGGCAAGCGCCGACAGGGTATCCTCCAGGCCCTGCCGTAACTCGGCGCTGCGCATGTCGAGGGCCGCCTCGTGTGCGCGCTCGATCGCGCTCTCGGCCGCCTCCTTGAATCCGAAGTAGGCGTCTATGCCAGGCATGCTTCAATCCTAAGGTTGTGCGGCGACCCATTATCTGCCCGCCCGAAATAGGAACGCAACCAGCCGAACCGCTGTCCGGCCGACCGAACCAGTCAAACGTGTTGTGCCCCACCCTGGGCAGCATCGTTATCTCAAACGGCGATGGCGTGCGCTAGACGAGGTAGCTGACTTGAAAGGGTCTTACCGCGAACACCTATACGAGAAAGCCTGATTCGGCTTAGTCTTCCCAGGCTGTCCTGAAGGGGCTTTGTCAGGTGTACGCGCTCGACATCCTGGTCCAGGGCTATCCGGGCAAGTCGGTCTGCCATGGTGGGCTGGGCTGGAGCACGATCGCGCTGCTGCGAGGCGCCGATGGCGTCGCGCTGATCGATGTCGGAACCTTCAGCCACCGCCCGCTGCTGCTCGCGGGCTTGGCCCGCCATGGGCTGGCGCCCGAGCAGGTGACGGATGTCGTGCTCACCCATGCCCACCATGACCACGCCATCAACTGGGTGCTGTTCGACAAGGCCCGGATTTGGATCGGCGCGGAGGAGCTTGACTGGGCGATCAATGAGCCCTGGGGCCGGACCCCGGTCCCCGAGCTCTATATCCGCGAGCTGCGCGGCGCTCCGTCCGTGCGGTTGGTCCGCGACGGCGAGGAGGTGCTGCCCGGCCTGGTGGCGCATGACGCGCCGGGCCACACGCCGGGCCACCTCATGTTCGTGCTGCACGGGACCGAGCGCGACGTGATCTTTACCGGCGACGCCGCCAAGAACCGCGCCGAGCTGCTGAGCCGCGCTGCCGACATGACCTACGACCCGGCGGTGACGGCGGCCTCGATCGAGCGGATGTGGACGATCTGGCGCCGCCGTCCCAACACGCTCCTGGTCCCCGGCCATGACCTGCCGATGGTTCTCGACGCCGATGGCCGCCCCAGCTTCGTGGGCACCCGCGAGGCCGCGATCACCGCCTGGTTCGACGATGACTTGGAGAAGACCACGCGGTTTGAGCTGACGATTGGGCGATAGCTCGACGGCGGGAGCCCACAAGAAGATTTAGAGGAAAGTGAGGATGTTAAGGACTGATACTAAAGCTTACTGACCAGAACCCATCGGTCGTCGCCTGAGGCCCGTGCTGCCCACAGAGGACGCACGCGCCACGATGCCTGATCTAGGGGCAATACGGTTCACTTTAGTTGTTTGTGCCGCAGGGAGAACCAAGGCGAATGCTGCATTTTCAATTGGTTGGTATTCGGCCGATAGCTTAAGTGAACAGGATTTTGCCTTAAGTGAACCGTATTGGATCTAGGGGACTTGATGTAACGGGATCGTGTTCGGCTCGTGTCGTCTGACCTGTTAAAATTGCCTATGTTAAAATGACAGGGCCAGTGAACGCCGGCCTTGATAGAGGAGTGATAAAGAGATGAGTTCAGCAATGGCGAAAATGTCGCGGCTGAGTGCGGTATTGCCGACCGTCGGCCTAGGCTTGGCGCTCGGTTGTGCCGGCTCGGCCTACGCGCAGCAAGCCCCTAGCGCCAACGGGTGCACCAACCAAGCCCAGAAGACGCAAGGGCTTCCGCCGTCCGTGTCCGATCGGGCGCAGCAGGCCAATTCGGAGCAGCTCGGCCAAAACATAGGGCAAGCCCAGAAGACGCAGGGCCTTCCGCCGTCAGTTACCCAGGCCCAGAAGGCGCAGGGTCTTCCGCCGTCGGTGCATGATCGGGCGCAGCAGGCTGCGGCCAGCACGAGCGGTCCCTGCGGCTAATACCAAGCCAGCAGTTCCCGGGGCGGCATGACATTGGGATCCAGGCCAACAAGGTAGGACACGGACGTCCCGAGCGCCTCGGCAAGCCTGACCAGGCGCCGGCCCCGCGGGACCGGCGCCGTCCCGAGCCGGAGCCTGTCCAGGAAGTCCGACGGCAGCCCGGCCTCCTTGATTGAGCGCCGCCCCGGCGGAATTCATTGTAAGGGGCCATGGCGTGCGTCAGACGGGGCGCCCAGCCTGACAGGTTCCATATCAAAGCCTGATTATGCTTAGCCTTCCCGCTGTTCCGAGGGAATTTCATCGGATGTACCCTTTTGATATCCTGGTCCAGGGCCGCCCCAGCTTCGTGGGCGCCCGCGAGGCGGAGATCCCCCCCGTTCGACGATAATTTGGACAAGACCACGCGGTCCGAGCTGACGATCGGGCGCTAAGCCATGCCGGATGAGTTGTACGAGCACGATGTCCTGGTCTGGGCCGAACGGCAGGCAGACTTGCTGCGCCGCCCTGGCGGCGGGCAAGCGCGTGAATGACGCGGTGGATTGGCCCAACGTGATCGAAGAGGTGCGGGACGTGGGTCAGTCGGAGCTGCGGGCGTGCTGGAGCCTGCTGGTCCAGGGATTGGCGCATCTGCTCAAGCTGCACGCTTGGCCCGACAGCTCGGCCGTGGCGCATTGGCGCAGGGAGACAGCCGGCTTCCTCGCTGGCCCCCGCCGCAGCGTCACTCCGTCCATGCGGCAGCGGATCGACCTGGCCGACCTCCACGCCGATGCGCTTTACTAGGTGGGAGCCGGGGCCGATGATGCCGTCGCCCTGCGTCCGCTGCCGGAAGCGTGCCCCTTCACGCTGGACGACCTGTTGGCTGAGCGCCCCGACATCGTACGATTGTTGGGTAATATATCTGTTTGACTTATGCATCGCCACGCAATGAGTAGAAGGGGTCAATCGAGACCGCTCGGCTTGATGTGGAACTGGTGCTCCTCCTGCAAGCTCGGCGAGCAGGTCAAGACATTGGTTAGCATGAAGTCCCGCGCCTCTTCGTCGTAGAAGAGATAGGGCGTGGCCTCGACGGCACGGTAGCGTAGGACGTTACGCTCCAGTGCCGAAGGTCGGCCGCCACGAGGATCGTCGTAGCGGCTCGAAGGAAAGGCGCGGCCGAATTCGCGTTTGGGGTGGCTTTTGGTGAAGCCGGGCATTGGATTGTCTCTTTGCGCCCGCTCTTGATTTCTGCACCAAGCACCGGCCCCGGACGCGAAGTTCCCCAGTGAGGACGTTCAAGCCAAAGCACTTGTAACTATGCAGCTCCTGGTACCGCTTATAGGGCAAGAACTTCCCACTCATCGTCAGCCTCACCCGGTCGCCCTTCTGATCGGGCTGGCGCTCCAGGGTCATATCGAAGTCGATCGCGCTCATGATCCCGTCGCCGAACTCCTCCTGGATCAGTTCCTTCCAGGTGGTGCCGTAGACCATCACCAGCTCGTAGAAGCGGTAGATCAGCGGATCGGTGGGAACCACCGTCGGGATCGAGCCGCGATAGGGAATCTCGGCGAGCAGCGCGGCCTCGGCAGCATCCAGGCCGAACAGCGCGGCCGCCTTCTCGGCGGTCTCGCGCGTGAACGACATCTGCCCCAGGCAGGCGGCGCAGACGAACACCGGTGCATGATCGAGCCGTGCCGCGATCTCGGCCCAGGTCAGGCCTTTCTCCGTCTTGATCCTGAGGATCTTGCGGCCGAGCGCGGTCTTCTCGTCGTTCATGGGCGGGCTCCGGTGGATGGGCGACCCGCTGGCCGGGCGCCGCCCTGCCCGGCACTCCGCGAGGCCCGCGCGTCACGAGACCGGGCACACGCCGAGGGCGTTTTCTCCCGGATGGTGCTCGGGGGACGGGCCAAGCGGGACTTTTGCGAAGGAGGGCTCGTCGGTTTGGGGAAACGGGGTGCTGCCCGCGGGGTAACAGTTCGATGCCAGAAGGAAGGCCATTACATTGGCATATTGCTCCGGCGTGAGCTGGCCGCTTGCGTTCAGCGGCATCATGGTGAACACGAGATAGCGGATCACCTCCAGCGTCCAGTCATTGTTCTTGGCCGTGGTCAGGAAATCGGTTCCGGCCACGGACGGCGCGGCAGTGCCGTGCAGGTTCGCGCCGTGACACGCGACACAGAACTTCTCGTACACCTGCTTGCCGGCTTGCGCCTGCGCCTCGGTGTAAAGCGCTGGGCGCGGCGCTTGCTCCGACGCGGGTTGGGTGCTGGACGCGGCCGCGTTCGGCGCCGAAGCCGATGGGGCATTCGCCGACCGCGGACGGTGCGGTGAGCTTGGCGCCGCGGAACTGGCGCCGGATGTTTGGCTCGCGCCCCCGGGGCTTGCCGAGCCGGCCCCTGGGTCGGACGTCGTCTCCGCGACGCCGCAAAGCTTAGCCACCGCCCCAGCGGCCGGGGTGTGCATCAGGAGGACGCCGTTCCGCACGCTGACGTCCGTCCCCGCCATGTTCCGCGGCAGCTCCATCGCGTCCGATCCGGCCGGAAGCGCGACGAAAGCGAGATAGCCGTCGCGGGTTCCCCATGCCGGCGCCTTGAGCGGCGCAGCGCAGCCATCCACCTGACGGGCGTTGGCGGGCACGCCAAGCGCCGTCGTGGCAAGCGCACCTTCCAATCCGCCGAACACGCCAAGCTCGGTGGATCGGCCCTTAGCGACCTCCAGGCTGATGAGGGCCTGCGAGGCCTCGATCTGAAAATCGGTCAGCTCGCGCGCGCGCTTCGCCGATTGCAGCCGGCCCACGGCCGCGCTCATGTTCACATCGGCGCTGCGCAAGGGCGCCACCCAGGGCTGGGACGTGGCGGTGGCGAGCAACTCCTCGATCCGCCTGACCCCGCCCGGCGCCCCGTCCTGCGTGCCGGCCAGCGCCTCTATCGCGCGCTGCGCGGCGGCGCGATAGAAGGCCGGGTTCGTGGAATAGCTGTCCTCCGCCGCCACGATTGCGTCGATCGCGGCCTGTAGATCGGCCAGCGCCGCCACTGCGGCCTGGTGCGCATCGACTGGGGCCACGGCGCCTGGCCGGGCAGCCAGGGAGGCGGCAGAACAGGCCAGCGGCACGCTGGCGAGGAGCGAGGCCAGCCTAATCGATCGGGCCGACCCCGCCAGCGAGGCAAACAAGCGCGACATTCGGCGCCCTTACTGAACCGTATAGGCGGTGATCATGGCGCCATGCGCCTGCGTCGTCAGCTCCGGCACCTTCTGGTTGCCCGGCTGGCCCGATCCCACTGCCACGTACTCCTTGCCGCCCAGCTCGTAGGAGATCGGCGGGGCGATGATGGAAGAGCCGGTATCGGCGTGCCACAACTCCTTGCCCGTCTTCGTGTCGTAGGCGTCGAAATTGCCGCCCAACTCGCCGGTGAACACCACGCCGGTCTGCGTGACCAGCGCGCCGCCGGCTTCTGGCAGGTCAAAGTGATGCCGCCAGTTGAACACCCCGGTGTCGATGCCGACCGCGTTCATGTCGCCGGTGTTTGACCCGACAAAGGTCGGGAACACACCACCGAGATAGAACTGGCCGGAGATGTACAGCGCCTGCGGGGTGGACTTCCAGAATCCGCATTCGTTGATGCTCGGCACGAGGAAGGCGTTGGTGCCGGGATCGTATGCGCCGCCATTGTACTCGACACCGCCATTGGTGTTGGGGCAGGCGACATTGCCGGTCAGCGACGGCGGGACGTCCTGGTTGTGCTGAAAGCTGACGGTGGTGCTATTGACCAGCTTGCCGGTGTTGCGGTCCAGCACCCAGAAATTGCCGGCTTTGTCGCCGGCCGCCACGAGATCACGCGGCTGGCCGTCCACCTTGCCCTGGAACAGCACCGGCGGCATCGCCGGATCCCAGTCATGCGTATCGTGCGGGATGAATTGGTAGTACCACTTCAGCTTCGGCGATGGGCCGGATATGTCGAGAGCCACCATCGAATCGGTATAGAGGTTGTCACCTTGCCGCACCGTGCCGAGGAAATCGGGCTGCGGGTTGCCGAGATCCAGGTACAGCGTCTGTGATTGCGGGTCTATCGCCACGCCGCCCCACACGGCCCCGCCGCCGCGCTTCCAGGAATCGCCGCTCCAGGAGTTGTTGCCCGGCTGGCCGGGGCCAGGAACTGCCTCCCATTCCCAGATACGGCGGCCGTCCTTGGGATCGAAGGCAGTAATGTAGCCGACCCCGCCCCAGTCGCCGTTGGACACGCCCAGCAGCAGCATGTCCTGGCCGCTGGCGCTGTGATAGGGCACCGGCGCCATCGTGTAGAACGAGTTCTTGGTGTCATGCACGCCGACGACGTCCCAGACCGTCTTGCCGGTCTCCGCATTCAGCGCGATCAGGTGTCCGTCCAGCGTGCCGATATAGACGTTGCCGTCCATCAGCCCGACGCCACGGTTAGCGGCAAAGGCAATGACGTGCGGGCTGTAGGAGAACTCCCATTTCTGCTTTCCGGTCGCGGCGTCCAGCGCGTAGACGTGATCGTGCGCGGACGTCACGTACATCGTGCCCTGCCAGACGATTGGCGAGGTCTCCACCGGCCCGTCGTCGCTCATCTGGAACGTCCACGCGGTCTTCAGATTCGCGGCGTTTTCCGGGGTGATCTGCGTGGAGGTGACATACCGGTTGCCACTGTAACTTTTTGCCGGCAGCAACCAGTTCGCCTTGTCGTCGGCGGCATTCGTGTAATCGCTCGGGGCCGGAGCACCGGAGCCGGAGGCAGAGGAGCCGCTGGAGTTTGCAGAGGAGCCGCTGGAGTTTGAGGACGAGGATCCGGCGCCCTGAGAGTTTTGCGGAGAGTTCTGCGCGACAGCTAGCGGCGCAGCAAGGCACATGGCAACGACGCCAAAAGTTATAATGGCGGAACGAGACGCGCTCGTCAGCAACCCGCTGCGGAATCCCATCCTATCCTCCCTTTTGGACGAAATCTGAGTTCCCGGCTGAGCAACCCTGAAACACGGCACCCATTGTTAGTGCCGTCAAGGATCGCGTCAAGGCGGCCAAAGCTCGCGGGCGGCGGAGCGGACGCAGGCCGGGTTGTGCCGGCCGGAAATCTGTTCGGCGCGGTCCAAGCGCCAGAGATTTGCCGCCCACGCGAGAGTTGGCAAGAACCCTAACGTTGCTCTGCATCTATCGGCCTTGGGTCGGATTCGCACCCCCAGACCCGGCAGCGCCCTGACCGTTCGACGATCCGGCTTGCTGCGTGCCCGCGCCTCCCTGTGCCGCGGCAGTGCCCTGGACGCCGGAATCCTTCCGCCATTTCGCGGACCCGGCCTCGCCCGGCTTGTAGGCCCCCGCTTGGCCAGGCGCTGACGGGTTGGTTCCGGCGGCAGTATGGGACTGCCCTTGTGAGCCTGCCGGCTGGTTGGACTGCGCAAGGGCGGGCCCTGCCAACGTGAGGCAAGAGACAACGGCGACAATAGCAATTGTCCTCATAGGACGACCCTCCTCATGTTCTCTTGACCGAGCGTAAACGTTGGGCCGCTTCGCCGGATGGGGACGGCGGCATTGCTCCCCACTTCGTGACTCTGGCGAGCGCCGCTCGCAAATGTGCTCGTGCCTATGTCGCCCTTCTGGTCAGCTTCCAGCGCGAAGTCGCCGGCATGAAGACGTGCCTCCAACGGAGGTGGAACCGTTCACGAGCTGCTTTCTGGCCGCCCTGGAATCTTAATTTCGTCAAGCTGACGAAGTTGTGCGCCATCGCCATGCGCTACGACAAAACCGACGAAAGCTTCCGTGCCAACACCAGCCTTGCAGCCCCATCATTGCAACGAAGCACATGTTCAACAGGCTCTGATCCAGCCTCAAGTAGCTCCCGAACGCCCATTGCGCGAGGATCGGCCTTCCTCGCCTGGAATTGCGGACACCGGCAGCTGGCGGATATCATCCGTCGGAGCGTTTGGTCGGAAGCGCGAGGCAGGCCGGCCCGCGCGGACACCACTTGGCAGCGCCGCTGCCCCAGCCTATGGCACCTCCCATGCCAGGAGACCCTACCATGACCGCCGGCCGCTTTCCCCACACCCGCCTGCGCCGGCTGCGCGGCACGCCGGCGCTGCGCGAGCTGGTCCGGGAGACCACCCTCACCGCCCACGACCTGATCCAGCCGGTCTTCGTCGAGGAGGGCATCGACAACCCGCTGCCGGTGGAGAGCATGCCGGGCGTGCAGCGCATCCCGGAGCGGCACCTGCCGCGCGCGATCGAGCGCCTGGCGCGGGACGGCGTGCGCGCCGTGATGCCGTTCGGCGTCTCCCACCGCAAGGACGCGACGGGAAGCGACGCCTGCCGCGCCGATGGGCTGGTGGCGCGGATGGTGCGCGCCGCCAAGGACGCTGCCCCCGAGCTGGTGGTGATCCCCGATCTCTGCTTCTGCGAGTACACCGACCACGGCCATTGCGGCGTCATCGTCCAGGGTCAGGTGGTCAATGACATCACCCTGGAGAACCTCGCCCGCCAAGCGGTGGTCGCCGCCGACGCCGGCGCGGACATGATCGCGCCCTCGGCGATGATGGACGGGCAGGTGGCGGCGATCCGCCGGGCGCTCGACGACGGCGGGCACGGACAGGTTCCGATCATGGCCTACTCGTCGAAATTCGCCTCCGCCTTCTATGGCCCGTTCCGCGCGGCGGCGGGCTGCGATCTGAGGGGCGACCGCAAGACCTATCAAATGGACCCGATGAACGGGCGCGAGGCGCTGCGCGAATCCCTGCTGGACGAGGCGGAGGGCACGGACATCCTCATGGTCAAGCCCGGCCTGCCCTATCTCGACGTGCTGGCCCGGCTGCGCGAGCGCACGCTGTTGCCGATCGCCGTCTACCAGGTCAGCGGCGAGTACGCGATGATCAAGTTCGCCGGCGCGGCAGGCGCGATCGACGAGCGGCAGGTGGCGCGCGAGACGCTGGGCGCCTTCAAGCGCGCCGGGGCCGACCTCATCCTGACCTACTTCGCGCGCGACGTGATTCGCGAGGGCCTCTGACCGGAGGGGCGCATGCTGATCGTTGATGCCCAGGTCCATATCTGGGGCGCCAACACCCCCGAACGCCCCTGGCCCGCCTTCGGGCCTGGCAACGCGCATCGGCCGGTCCCGTTCACCGCTTCCGACCTGCTCCGGGAGATGGACCAGGCTGGCGTTGATCGCGTGGTGATCGTCCCCCCCTCGTGGGAGGGCGACCGCAACGACCTGGCCCTCGCCGCCGCCCGCGCCCATCCCGACCGCTTCGCGGTCATGGGCCGGTTCACCGTCGATCCGGCCCGTCGCGCGGTCCTCGCGCGCTGGCGCGATCAGCCGGGGATGCTTGGCCTGCGCTTCGTCTACCGGCCGGAGATGACCTGGCTCGCCGACGACAGCGCGGAGTGGCTCTGGGCCGAGTGCGCTCGCCATGGCCTGCCGGTGATGATCTTCGCGCCCGGCCATCTCGCGGAGCTGGACCGGCTGGCGGCGCGGCACCCGGATGTGCGATTGGTGCTGGACCACATGGAGCTGCGCCGCGCCAAGGACGCGGAAGCCTTCGCCGACCTGCCGGCGCTGCTGGGCTTGGCCCGCCACGCCAATGTCGCCGTGAAAGCCTCCGCCTTGCCTTGCTACTCGTCCGCGCCCTATCCCTATCGCGATATTCATCCCTATCTGCGCCAGGTGTTCGATGCCTTCGGACCGCGCCGCACGTTCTGGGGCACCGATCTCACCCGCTTGCCCTGCACCTACCGCCAGACGATCACGTTGTTTACCGAGGAGCTGCCGTTCCTCGCCGCCGAGGACAAGGAATGGGTGATGGGACGCGGCGTGTGCGCCTGGCTCGGCTGGGAACTGCCCGCTTGAGTCACCTGCAAGGAGCATTCAACCGACGATGAGCGTGTACAAGGACGCCAAGTTCACCGAACGCCTGAACACCGCCGCCGAGGCGCGGCGGGCCATGCTGGAGAGGTTCAAGGCGAAGCCTGGGCCGGATGATCCGGAGGTCCAGCGGCGTCAGGCGGAGCTTAAGGCCATTGCCGAGGCCCGCGAGGCCCGCATCGCGGAGCGCAAGGCCGCGCGGGAGACCGAGGCGGCCCGCGCGGCGGAGGCCGAGGCGGCTCGGCATGCCGAGCAGGAGGCGCGCGAGCGGGAACAGGCCGCGCGCGATGCCGAGAAGGCGGCGCGGGCTGAGGCCGAGAAGGCGGCGCGCAAGGCGCTGCGCGACGCGCGCTACGCCGC
This sequence comes from uncultured Pseudomonadota bacterium, assembly GCA_963818725.1. GTDB lineage: Bacteria > Pseudomonadota > Alphaproteobacteria > Acetobacterales > Acetobacteraceae > DATFDN01. The sequence continues at coordinate 164,444 of CAWFTU010000006.1, forward strand.
GCGCAAGGCGCGGCAGAAGTAGCCGCCGTGTTGTCGGCCGTGGCCTTGCCCTAATCGTCACGCGCGGGCTTGACCCGCGCGTCCAACCCAACGTTCATGCCGCTTGAGTGTTGGGTGGGATCGCCGGGTCAAGCCCGGCAACGACGGCTGAGAGTACTCCGGCGGGGGCGCGAGGCCCCGCTTGCACGAGGATTGAATGGGCAAGATCAAGATCAAGGTGAAGACCCCCGTCGTCGAACTCGACGGAGACGAGATGACCCGCATCATCTGGGGGTTCATCAAGGACAAGCTGATCCTGCCCTACCTCGACGTCGATCTGCTCTATTTCGACCTCGGGATCGAGCACCGGGACGCGACCGAGGACCAGGTGACGGTGGACGCCGCGCGCGCCATCGCGCAGCACGGGGTGGGCGTGAAATGCGCCACCATCACCCCCGACGAGGCGCGGGTGAAGGAGTTCGGCCTGAAGCGGATGTACCGCAGCCCGAACGGCACCATCCGCAACATCCTCGACGGCACGATCTTCCGCGAGCCGATCATCTGCCGCAACGTGCCCCGGCTCGTGCCGCACTGGACCAAGCCGATCGTCATCGGCCGCCACGCCTACGGCGACATCTATCGCGCGACGGAGATGCGCGTCCCCGGCCCCGGCCGGGTCCGGCTGGTCTACGAGCCGGCCGACGAGAACGAGCGCGCCCAGATCCTCTCGGTCCACGAGTTCAAGGGGGCCGGGGTCGCGATGGGGATGCACAACCTCCAGGGCTCGATCGACGGATTCGCCCGCGCCAGCTTCAACTACGGCCTCCAGCGCGGCTACCCCGTCTATCTCTCCACCAAGAACACCATCCTCAAAGTCTATGACGGCTACTTCAAGGACCGCTTTCAGGAGATCTTCGACGCCGAGTTCAAGGCGCGCTACGAGCAGCGCGGCCTGACCTACGAGCATCGGCTGATCGACGACATGGTGGCGCAGGCGTTGAAGTGGTCCGGCGGCTATATCTGGGCGTGCAAGAACTACGACGGCGACGTCGAATCCGACATCGTGGCGCAGGGCTTCGGCTCGCTCGGCTTGATGACCTCGGTGCTGCTGAGCCCGGACGGCAAGACAGTGGAGAGCGAGGCGGCGCACGGCACCGTCACCCGTCACTACCGCCAGCACCAAAAGGGCCAGGAGACCTCGACCAACCCGATCGCCTCGATTTTCGCGTGGACGCGCGGCCTCGCCTATCGCGGCCAGTTCGACGACACCCCGGAGGTGACGCGCTTCGCCGAAACGCTTGAGCATGTGTGCGTCGAGACGGTGGAGGCCGGGTCCATGACCAAGGACCTGGCGGTGCTGATCGGCTCCGACCAGGCATGGCTCAATACCCAGGCATTCCTGGCGAAGATCGACGACAATCTGAAGGCGGCGATGGCCGCCCGGTAGGTGCGGATCAGGCCGGCTCGAAACGCATCGCCGCGCCGTTCATGCAGTAGCGCAAGCCGGTGGGCTTCGGGCCGTCCTCGAAGACGTGCCCGAGATGTCCGCCGCAGCGGCTGCAATGCACCTCGGTGCGGGTCATGAAGAAGCTGCGGTCCTCGCTGGTGGCGACACCCTCGTGCAGCGGGGCATAGAAGCTCGGCCAGCCCGTGCCGCTCTCGAACTTGGTGTCTGAGGAAAAGAGCTTCTCCCCGCACCCGGCGCAGACGAAGACGCCGTTGCGCTTCTCCTGGTTGAGCGGGCTGATGCCGGCGCGCTCGGTGCCGTGCTGGCGCAGCACACGGAACTGCTCGGGCGAGAGGATGCGGCGCCACTCCTCCTCGGTGTGCGAGACTGGAAAGCTCTCGGCCGTCGCTTCGGCCGCGCCGCCAAACAGGCGTTTCATGCGGTGTCCCTCGTATGCCAAGGCCACTATATGGTGTCGGCCAAAGCCACGGGAGGTCGCCCATGACAACGTTCCGCCAAGCCCTGAGCCCGGCCCTGCCCGAGGACGGGGATGCCGCCACTCTGGTCGGGCGGGCGTGGCGGCCGGACGTGGCCGGCCCCTCGGTGGTCGCGGTGCGCGGCGGCGATCTGATCGACGTCACCGCCAGCTTCCCCACCATCCGCGACCTGTGCGAGGCCGACGACCCGGCCGGCGCGCTGCGCGCCGCGAAGGGCGACAGCCTGGGCGGCGTGGACGCGGCGCTCGCCAACACCCCGCCCGAGGCTCGCGATCCCGCCCAGCCCTGGCTGCTGGCCCCGATCGACTTGCAGGCGATCAAGGCCGCCGGCGTGACCTTCGCGGTCAGCCTGGTCGAGCGGGTGATCGAGGAGCGCGCGCGCGGCGACCTCGCCGCCGCCGCCTCGATCCGCGACGAGGTGCGGCGCCTGGTGGGCGACGACCTTGCCAAGCTGCGCCCCGGCTCGTCCGAGGCCACACGGCTGAAGGAGGTGCTGCTCGCCCAGGGCGCGTGGAGCCAGTACCCTGGAGGTGGGCATCGGGCCGGACGCCGAGATCTTCACCAAGGCCCAGCCGATGGCGGCGGTCGGCACCGGCATGGACGCGGGGCTGCACCCGGACTCGTCGTGGAACAACCCGGAGCCCGAGGTGGTCCTGGCCGTGTCCGCCTCTGGCCGCATCGTCGGCGCCACGCTGGGCAACGACGTCAACCTGCGCGACATCGAGGGACGCTCCGCCCTGCTGCTCGGCCGCGCCAAGGACAATAACGCGTCCTGCGCGGCGGGGCCGTTCCTGCGCCTGTTCGACGCCGGCTTCGGCCTGGACGACGTGCGCGGGGCGGTGGTCAGCCTGTTGGTCGAGGGCGAGGACGGGTTCCGCCTGGAGGGAAGCTCCCGGCTCACCGAGATCAGCCGCGACCCGGCCGATCTGGTGGCGCAGATGCTGAACGAGCACCACCCCTACCCGGACGGCGCGGTGCTGTTCCTCGGCACGATGTTCGCGCCCATCCAGGACCGCGACGCGCCCGGCCAGGGGTTCACGCACAAGCGGGGCGATATCGTCACCATCGCCACGCCGAAGCTCGGGCGGCTGGTCAACCGGATGCGGCTGACGCGGGAGTGCGAGGCTTGGACATTCGGGGCGGGGGCGTTGATGCAGAGCCTGGCGCGGCGGAGGGTGCTGTAGCCGTTCCTAGCCCATTAGGTTCGAGACCCGATCATCTATCTCGATCCTAAAGCGGTCATTAGCGATTGCGGTCCTCTACCCAGCTCGCCGGACGTCACCGTAGGGTGTAAATTGCGATCATTAGGCCGACGATGCTTGCCAAGCTCGCGACGAAGGCGATTGGCTTGTTTTCGGCCAACCAGTCGAACACGCTCCGCACGCGCCCGCCGCGCATCTCCCACCATGTCGTGTTGGTCTCGAGATGCCGATGGTGGGCACGTTCCGCGACGTTCGCGATGACGTCGACTTTGCGCAGCGTGGACTGATGGAGGCCAACAAAATTCCGCCTGTCGAACGCTTCTGCCTCTTGCGGCCCTGTCATACCAAATCCGGCTGATTAGTTCGGCTGAACCGGCTTTGGCCACCAGTGGAAGCTGGTGTGCGGACGGATCATGCTTGGGTCGAGGCGGGTGCTGCGTTCGGCGATGGCGGCATCGAGGTCGGCCAGGGTGGGGAAGTGCTTGTTGGCCACCGCCTCGTCGAGCAGCGGCCAGAGCCGCTCAGCGGGTTGGAGTTCCGGGCTGTAGGGAGGCAGGAACACCAGCGTGATCCCGTCCGGCACGGCCAAGCCCTTGGGGCCGTGCCAGCCGGCGTTGTCCAGCACGAGGACGATGTGGCGTCGGCGTCCCGCCCCGCTCTCGCGGGCGAAGGCGGCGAGCCGGGTTTCGAAGGCCGGCTTGTTGATGCGGGTGCAGAGATACCAGACCGTCTCGCCGCTGCTCGGCTGCACGAAGGCCGCGACGTGCAGCCACTGGAACCGGTGATGACCCAGCGCCGTTGGGCGTGCGCCGGCCTTGGCCCAGACCCGGCGGCGGATCGGCTTCAGGCCGAGGCGGTGCTCGTCCTCCGCCCAGACCTCGACCGGCTGTTCCGGGTGCGCCGCCCGTGCTTGCGCAACGGCAACGTCAACCTGTTTGCGAAGGCCGCCCGCGCCTCCGGATCAGCGGCCCGCGGATCGGTGAGTGTCAACGTAGTTGCCGCCTGCCTTTCGTAACGATCTTTCCTATCCTCCGACTGGTGACGAGTGTGCCACGGTGCTCACTGCGGAGAAGGTCCGGTGCTCGCCATCCTCGCCATGCGCGCGCGCGATAGGGCGCGCTGTGCGTGGCTGCGGGTGGCTCCACGCCTCCCATCTCCTCCGTTGCGCTCCGTGGCTTGGGCGTCTGCAGGTCGGGACGGGAAAGCAGGCGCGCCGATCGAACTGGAAAGCTGGATGTGTGAGGTCGCCGTCCGGACGATGCTGTCGCGCTCCGGATTGAGGGTGACGACGCCAACCGGTGTCCAGTTGCGGGTCCGCCCACTCCAGCGCCGTGGATTGCCGGCCCGCGCGGCCTGGTAAAGCGCGTGGCGGGCACGCAGCAGGCCACGATCCTGGCCGGCATGGCGCTGCGCCGGGGTGAGGTAGCGAAGGCCGCTGTGCCGGTGCTCATGGTTGTACCAGTGCACGAAGCACCCCGCCCATCGCCGGGCGGCATCCAGATCGACCAGTCCCTTGAGCGGGAATTCCGGCCGATACTTCGCCGTACGAAACAGCGCCTCAGCGAAGGCGTTGTCATCGCTGACCCGCGGGCGTGAGTAGGATGGCTCGATGCCGAGCCAATGCAGCATGGCCAGCACGGTGGTCGCCTTCAAGGTGGCGCCGTTGTCGCCGTGCAGAACCGGGCGCATCGAGGTGGCATGCGCGCCCTCGGCGAGCGCGGTTCGCCTGGCCAGATGGGCCGCATGCGCGGCGGTGTCGGTGTCATGCACTTCGAAGCCGACGACCTTGCGGCTGTAGAGGTCGAGGATCAGGTAGAAATAGAACCAGCGTCCCTGGACTTGCGACGGCAGGAACGTCACGCCCCAGCACCAGACCTCGCCAGGGCGACTGGCGATGTGAGTGCGAGGCGGCTCCGACGCTCGCGGCGGGCGGGCGCGTCCGCGGCGGTTGATCTGCCCGTGCGCGCGCAGCACGCGGTGAAAGCTGGCCTCGCTGGCGATGTAGAGGCCCTCGTCCGCCAGCGTCGGAACGATCCGCGCCGGCGGCGCCTCGGCGAAGCGCGGTTCATTGCACACCGCCACGATCCTCGCCCGCTCGGCCTCGCTCAGCGCATGCGATGGGACGGGGCGGTCGGCGTGCGGCCGGCGATCGCCCCGCGCCAGACCGGCCCCGGCCTTCCAGCGCCGCAGGGTGCGGGCATCGATGCCGGCCAGAGCACAGGCCGGGCTCAGCCGGGCGCCGTCCGCGCGGGCCTGCGCGATGTGGTCTGCCAGGGTTTGGCGGTCTTCCAGACGGGTCATGCGTCCTCGTCCTTGTGAAAGACCGCCGCCAGTTTTTGTGACAGCACAAGCAAGGCGGCCGTTTCGGCCAGCGCCTTGTCCTTGCGACGCAGTTCCCGCTCCAGCTCCTTCACCCGCCGCCGGTCCTCCCGGGCCTCCGCGGCACTGGCCGCGCGCGGCTCGCCGAGGCCGGCGACGGCATCCTGCTTCCAGCCATCCAGCTCGGCCGGATACAGCCCGTGCTCACGGCACCAGGCGCTGCGGGCGGCCTCATCCATCGCCGCCGTGGCAATCACCGCTTCCAGCCGGGCCACCGCCGTCCAGCGTTGACCGCCGCCGCCGCGCCGGTCGCTGGCGCCATTGGCCAGCGCATCCGCCCGCCAGCGCTCCAGTGTCGCGACGCTGACGCCCACCTCTCGTGAGACAACCTCGGCCGCTGAGCTTTCCGGCGGCAATAGCCGCGCCACTATCCTGTCCTTGTATGCCTGTCCGTATCGAGCCACTGCCTGCTATCCGCGCCCCCAGGTTCCAGATCCTATCCGGGCGGCAACTTCTCTGACACCGAGGGGGATGGCGCGGGCGCGGCGTCTGCACCGACCAGCCGAGCCGCTTCAGCGCCTCCCAGCCGCGCTGCGGATGCACCCGCTCCAGCTTGAGGTGCCGCGCCATCCAGGCCGCCACCTTGGGGCCACTCCATAGCCCGCCGTCCTCGGGCGGCTCACGCAGCCGCTCGGCCAGGGCGGCCAGCACCGCCTCGGTCAGCACGCTCGCTGCTCGCCCGTTCCGCCGCCGCCCATCGCCCAGCGCCGCCGGGCCGCGTGCGTTGTAGCGCGCCGCCACCGCCTCCACCCAGCGCGGCGTGAGCGCCAGCACCCCGGCCACCTCGACCACCGTGCGGCCCTGCGCCAGCAGCCAAATCGCCTGGGTGTGCCGCGCCTCGGCCACGGTTTGCGCCGCGCGGAACCGCGCCGCCAGTTCCGCCACACTCAGGTGCTCGGCAATCCGTGCCATCATCCCCCCGTTCAACCGCCCGCGGCATAGGCCCGCTCCGCGCAGCCGCCACTCTAAGCCGAACCTATCACCCGGATTTAGTATCAGAAAATCACGTGGCTTGATTGAGTTCTTCCACAGGAGAGTTTCGAGACGCGGGTGGCCAATGTAGGCGACACCGTGTATGTCGATCAGGAGCCGGGCGAGGTCGATTTTCTTATCGTCATCCACGAGGACAGGGGTGCCTCCTAGAACCCGATAACGATGCTCAATCGCCGCAAAGCCGTAGTTGATGTCCCGCATATTCCAATGCAGATACTTCATGCCCCTATGGCCACCGAGGTGGCCATAAAAGGCGTCAAGCATCTGCTGTTCGAGTGCATCATAGTGCGTTTCAATTTGGTCGAATGGCACGCTCTGTTGTTCGGCAACCTGATGGATTGAGAACGAGAGGGTCTGCCCGGAATCCAGCTTTCGGACAGCAATTGATGTAATTCGCGGGGATGCGCCGTTTGGCCGGTCATAAAAGCTCTCGCAGGAATAGTGGATAACCCAAACATTCGCAGCGTCCGCGAAAGTTGCGTCGAGCTTGGCCCAGCCGACCTTTTGCTTTTTGCGATTAGGACTTGCCATGATTTGATGCAGCTTGGCTGTCAGCGCAGCCAATTCTCGATCAGGAGTCCTGGCACGCGCCCAAATTCGTTCTCATTGGCGGTAACGAGCGCGTAACCCAGCGCATGGACTTGCGCGGCAATGAGCAGATCGTTGGGACCGATAAGCCGACCCGCTCGCTCCAACTCGGCGCGCAAGATCCCATAGGCAGCATCCGCCAGTGGCTTAAATGGCAAGGTCTCAAGCACACTGAGCACCGCCTCAAGCTGCTGGAAAAGCCGCGCCGAGCCCTTCTTGGTGGCGCCGTAGCGTAGCTCCGCCGCGACGATGATGATGCTGGTGCAGATACGATCTTCTCCCACAACCGCAATCCGCTGGGCAATCCGACCCTGCGGGCGGCGGACAAGATCGGAGACGATGTTGGTATCCAGCAGATAGCGCCCCTCAGAGCTCAACGGGCTCATGCAGCAGCTCATCGATGGGCGGGAAATCCTCGTCGAGCGGCCGCAAGGTGGCGAGCTTAGTCAGGGGGGATGACAGCGGCGCCGGCTCGATGATGAGCCCTTCGCCTTCCTTGCGCAGGACGGCATCCTCGCCCGGCAGCTCGAATTCGCGCGGAATGCGGATTGCTTGATTCCGCCCGTTCCTGAACAACTTGACGTAACGCCCTGAGATCGTCTCAGCTCCTGGCATAGGCTACAGCATAGGCCAAGGATGCGGAGACATCTAGGGAATCCGCTCAGGGACCGGCGAAAACTTCCCCTACCCCGCCACCTGCCCCGCCTCTGGCTGCTCGAACAGCGCCGCCATATCAAACCCTGGCTCCTCCGCCTCGGCCTCCGCGCCCACCGCCTGGCCGCGCGCCTGGCGCTCCGCCTCCTCCTGGCTGCGCGCCACGTTCACCGTCACATCGATCGACACCTCCGGGTGCAGCACCACGCGCACATGGTGGAGTCCGAGCGTCTTGATCGGATGCGGCAGGACCACCTGCTGGCGGCCGATCGACAGCCCGCTATCGGTGACGGCCTGGGCGATGTCGCGCGGCGAGACCGAGCCGTACAGCCCGCCCGCGTCGCCGGCCTGGCGGATGATGATCACGGACAGCCCGCCGACGCGCTCGGCGATGCGCTCGGCCTCCTCGCGGCGCTTCAGGTTCTGCGCCTCAAGCTGGGCGCGCTGCGCCTCGAACTGCTCGCGGTTCTCCTTGGTGGCGCGGGTGGCCTTCCTCTCCGGCAGCAGGTAGTTGCGCGCGTAGCCGGGGCGGACCTTCACGATGTCGCCCATCTGGCCCAGGTGCTCGACCCGTTGCAGCAGGATCAGCTCGACGGATGCCATGCCCGCCTCTCCTCAGACGACCACGTAGGGCAGCAGCGCGAGGAACCGCGCGCGCTTGATCGCAACCGCAAGCTCCCGCTGCCTCTTGGCGGAGACGGCGGTGATCCGGCTCGGCACGATCTTGCCGCGCTCGGACAGGAAACGCGACAGCAGCCGCACGTCCTTGTAGTCGATCTTCGGCGCGTTGGGGCCGGAGAACGGGCAGGACTTGCGGCGTCGATAAAAGGGCCGGCGCGCGCCGACGGCGGTGCGGCGCGCGGCCGGATTGATCTCGGTGCTCTCGGACATCGCTCTATTCCTCTATCGGGCCGCGCAGGTCGTCGCGGAACTCGTCCCGGGCGCGGAACTCCTCCCGGTCGTCATAGGGGCTGCGTCGGCGGCCGCTGTCGAAGCGGCCAGCCGGGCGCGGGCCACGGAAGCCGCGGTCGCGTTCGTCGGACTTCCGGCTCAGGATCGCCGAGGGCGCCTCGTCGATCGCGTCGACCCGCAATGTCTGGAACCGGATCACGTCCTCGTTGATGCGCAGTTGCCGCTCCATCTCGGTGATGAAGGTCGGCTTTGCCTCGAGCCCAAGCAGGATGTAGTGCCCCTTGCGGTTCTTCTTGACGCGGTAGGCCAGGGACCGCAGCCCCCAGGTACTCGCGCTTGCGGACGCCGCCGCCATCGGCCTCGAGCTGGCCGGCGATCTGGTCGGCGATGGCCTCGACCTGCTGCTGCGTGACATCGTTGCGTGCGATCAGCACGCATTCATAAAGCGGCATCCTGGTCTCCCTTCGGCTGGAGGCCCGCACCAGAGCGGGCATAGCCGGGGACGATGCCGTCGCCCCCGGCAGGGAAGCCGGGGCGTTAAGCACGGATCGGCCGGAAACGCAACCGCCCGGACGATCATTTGACAGTCCCGCGACCCCCCGCTACCTCGCCCGCCAAGACCTCCCCCTCCCAACAGGACATCACCCGCCCATGCCGGTTCACGCGTTCGTCTTCCCAGGCCAGGGCAGCCAATCGGTCGGCATGGGCCGTGACATCGCCGCCGCCTTCGGCCCGGCGCGGGAGGTGTTCGAGGAGGTCGACGACACGCTCGGCCGGAAGCTCTCCAAGCTGATGTTCGAGGGGCCGGGCGAGGAGCTGACGCTGACCGGGAACGCCCAGCCCGCGCTGATGGCGATGTCGCTTGCCGTGCTGCGCGTGATGGAGGCCGAGGGCGGGTTCCGGCTGCGCGAGAAGGCGGTGGTGGTCGCCGGGCACTCGCTCGGCGAGTACAGCGCGCTCGCCGCAGCCGACGCCTTCACGATCGCCGGCGCCGCTCGGCTGTTGCGGTTGCGGGGCCAGGCCATGCAGCGCGCCGTGGCGCCGGGCGAGGGCGCGATGGCGGCGCTGATCGGCGTGGAGATGGAGGCGGCCCAGGCGATCTGCGAGGAGGCCGCCCCGGTCCCGGACAGCGAGACCAACGAGCGTCAGGTCATCGAGCCCGCCAACGACAATGGCGGCGGCCAGGTGGTCATCTCCGGGCACCGCGCGGCGGTGGAGCGGGCCGTGGAGATCGCCAAGGCGCGCGGCCTGCGCCGGGCCATGCTGCTGCCAGTCTCCGCGCCGTTCCATTGCGCGCTGATGGCCCCGGCCGCGGATGCGGTTGCGGAGGCGCTCGAGGTGACACCGCCCGCCGCGCCAGCGGTTCCGGTGATCGCCAATGTCTCCGCCGCCAAGGCGACCGATCCGGCAGAGATCCGCGACCTGCTGGTCCGGCAGGTGACGGCGACGGTGCGCTGGCGCGAGAGCGTGGAGGCGATGGCCGCGCTCGGCGTGGACAGCTTCCTCGAACTCGGCGCCGGCAAGGTGCTCTCCGGCCTGATCCGCCGCGTCGCCCCCGACGCCGCCGCCCTCTCCGCCGCCACGCCGGCCGAGATCGAGGCGGCGCTGAAGACCCTGTAGGGAGGGGAGGCATGTTCCGTCTGGACGGCAAGGCGGCCCTCGTCACCGGCGCCTCGGGCGGGATCGGCGAGGCGATCGCGGCCTCGTTGCACGCCCAGGGCGCGGCGGTCGCGCTCTCCGGCACGCGGCGCGAGGCGCTCGATGCGCTCGCCGGCCGGTTGGGCGAACGCGCCCACCCCTGCCCCGCCGACCTGCGCGATCCCGAAGCCGCCGACGCGCTGGTCGCCGCGGCCGAGCAGGCGGCCGGCCCGCTGCACATCCTGGTCAACAACGCCGGCCTGACCCGCGACATGCTGGCGCTGCGCATGGCCGACGCGGACTGGCAGGCGGTGCTGGATGTCGACTTGTCGGCACCCTTCCGCCTCGCGCGCGCCGCCTTGCGCGGGATGCTGCGCCGCCGCGCCGGACGCATCATCAACATCGGCAGCATCGTCGGCGCGACCGGCAACGCCGGCCAGGCCAACTACGCCGCCGCCAAGGCCGGGCTGGTTGGCTTGACGAAGGCTCTGGCCCAGGAGGTCGCTCCGCGGGGCGTCACCGTGAACGCGGTCGCCCCAGGCTTCGTCGTCACGCCCATGACCGAGGCGCTGTCCGAACAGCAACGGAGTCGCATCGCCGGCGCGATTCCCCTGGCGCGGCTGGGTCAGCCTTCCGATATCGCCGGTGCGGTGGCCTATCTCGCCTCGGACGAGGCGGGCTGGGTCACGGGCGCGACGCTGCACGTCAATGGCGGGATGGCGATGCTGTGACCGCGCCAAGGGGGTGGTGCGCTGGCGTGTCACGGACAACCATGCTAAGCGCGCGCGGCCTCGTCCTGTGAGACCGCGCGGACCAGAGCTTCCCGTCGTTTAGGAGTGTCAGAGCCGATGAGCGAGATCGCCGACAGGGTCAAGAAGATCGTCGTCGAGCATCTAGGTGTCGAGGAGTCGAAGGTGACGCCGGAGGCGTCCTTCATCGACGACCTCGGCGCCGACAGCCTCGACACGGTGGAGCTGGTGATGGCCTTCGAGGAGGCCTTCAGCGTCGAGATCCCCGAGGACGCGGCCGAGAAGATCAGCACCGTCAAGGACGCGATCGACTACATCGAGAAGCAGAAGGCGGCCTGATCGGAGGACCGAGCCCCATGCGGCGTGTGGTAGTGACGGGCATGGGCATCGCCTGCCCGCTCGGGGTGGGCGTCGAGCCGGTCTGGCGGCGCCTCATCAACAGCGAATTGGGCATCGGCGCGATCCAGGCGTTCGACACCAAGGATTTGCCCTGCAAGGTGGCGGGCCAGGTGCCCCAGGGCAGCAAGGACGAGGGGCGGCTCGACCTCTCCGAGTGGATCCCCGTGAAGGACCAGAAGAAGATGGATCGTTTCATCCATCTCGCACTGGTCGCCACGACCGAGGCGGTCGAGGACTCCGGCTGGATGCCGCAGGACGAGGACGCGCGCTGCGCCACCGGCGTCATGATCGGCTCCGGAATTGGCGGATTGCAGACGATCTACGACGCCTCGGTGCAGGTCTCCCAGGGCCGCGCGCGCCGGCTGTCGCCGTTCTTCATCCCCTCGGCGCTCATCAACCTCGCCTCTGGCCATGTCTCGATCAAGTATGGCTTCAAGGGGCCGAACCACTCCGCCGTGACCGCCTGCGCCACCGGCGTCCACGCGATCGGCGACGCGGCGCGGCTGGTGGCGCTGGGCGATGCCGACGTGATGGTGGCGGGCGGAGCCGAGGCGACCGTCTGCGAGATCGGCATCGCCGGGTTCTGCGCCTCCCGCGCGCTCTCCACCGGCTTCAACGACCGGCCCCGCGCCGCCTCCCGTCCGTGGGACAAGGACCGCGACGGCTTCGTGATGGGCGAGGGCGCGGGGGTAGTGGTGGTGGAGGAGTACGAGCACGCCAAGAAGCGCGGCGCGACGATCTACGCCGAGGTCGGCGGCTACGGCATGTCGGGCGATGCCCATCACATCACCGCCCCGGCCGAGCAGCACGAAGGCGCGCTGCGGGCCATGCGCGCGGCGCTGCGCAATGGCAGGGTAGCGCCCGATGAGATCCAGTACGTGAACGCGCACGGCACCTCCACCCCGCTCGGCGACGACCTGGAATTGGAGGCGGTGGAACGGCTATTCGGCGACGCCGCGCCCGGCGTGGCGATGTCGTCCACCAAATCGGCGACGGGCCACTTGCTGGGCGCGGCCGGCGCGATCGAATCGATTTTCTCGATCCTCGCCATCCGCGACAACGTGGCCCCGCCGACGTTGAACCTGGACGAGCCGAGCCGCGACAGCCCGATCGACCGCGTAGCCCACACCGCGCAGGAGCGCAGGATCAATGCGGCGCTGTCGAACAGCTTCGGGTTCGGGGGGACCAACGCGAGTATTATCTTCCGCGAGGCGGCGTAAGGCGCCCTCACACTGGAACTCTCGTTGGCAAGACAGCAGATACCCTCTGCAATCAGACATTGTTCATATACGAGAACTCTCGCACTTCATGCCCCTCACGAAAACTATTCGCGAACTGCTTTGTGGAAGAGGTTTTTTCCCGGCAGAATTCCCTCCCTGCTTTACCTCGCTGTCAGTAACCGAAGATGTGATCGCGTCGTGTATGTCGCACTGGGCATCTATCAAAGTCCCTGATTGCCGCACCTCGCATTTCAGTTCCGCTAGAAAGTCACATGGACGGCGAATATTGCACGTCGTTAACCCAATCCCTTATATGTACCTTTGTTCACAGATCCAAGTCGATTGGCCCACGATATCTTCACATCTACAGCCAGCTCCGATTCTTCGAGACAAAATTGAAGTGGCCCCGGTCCTTTGAACAAAATTTCCGCGTCGTTAAGTGGATCGTCGGCCGGGGGTTATGCTGCCGTGCGGAGCGGCAGCGGGTGAGAGTAGGCTTGATCCGGGGTGCGGCCGTCAAGGGCTGCGTGAGGTCGCCTTGCGTTGTAGAAGGCGATGTAGCGGCCGATTGATTGCCGTGCTTCTTCGACGCCATCATAGGCACGCAGATAGACTTCCTCGTACTTGATGGTTCGCCAGAAGCGCTCGACAAAAACGTTGTCTCGCCATGCGCCCTTGCCGTCCATGCTGATCGAGATGGCGTTGTTGATCAGCACGCTGGTGAATTCGGTACTGGTGAACTGGCTGCCCTGATCGGTGTTGAAGATTTGCGGGCAGCCGTGTTTTGCAAGGGCTTCCTCGACAGCATCGATGCAGAACGAAGCCTCCATCGTGTTCGACAGTCGCCAGGCCAGGATGCGTCGTGTGAACCAGTCCATCACGGCAGTGAGATAGACGAAGCCGCGCGCCATCGGGATGTAGCTGATGTCGGTCGCCCAGACGTGGTTCGGCCGATTGATCGTCAATCCGCGCAGCAGATACGGATAGATGCGATGACCTGGCGCAGGCTTCGATGTGTTGGGCCTGCGATAGATCGCTTCGATCCCCATTCTCCGCATCAATGTTGTGACATGACGACGGCCGACCTTGCTCCCCTCGGCAGCCAGCAAGCCGCGCAACATCCGCGAACCTGCGAAAGGGAACTCCAGGTGCAGCTCATCCAGCCGCCGCATCAGCGCAAGGTCTGCATCCGACACCGGCGCCGGTTCGTAGTAGACGCTGCCTCGGCAGATGCCGAGGAGCGCCGCCTGCTTCGTCAACGCAAGCCTGTGGTTACGGTCGATCATCGCTTTGCGCTCGGAAATCCCGCCTTGCCGAGCGCACGTTCTAAAAAATCGTTCTCCAGGACTAGCTCGCCGATCTTGGCGTGCAGGGCCTTGATATCGACCTCGGGGACCGATGATTTGGTGCTGCCACCGCGTTCAAACACGTCGGCAGCCCCTGCAAGCAGTTGCTCTTTCCACGAGGTGATTTGATTGGGATGCACGTCGAACTGCTCAGCAAGCTGTGCAATCGTTCGATCGTTTTTCAGGGCAGCAAGGGCCACCTTCGCCTTGAAGGCCGGTGTGTGGTTCCGGCGGGCTCGCTTCTTCATCTTCGCTCCTGATTCGCAGGCAAAACATGCCTGCCGTCAGGCCGAGTTTCCACTTAGTCGGTCTTGAACAACTCCCAATGCATTGATCTGGTTCAGCAATCCGCCGAATTGGACGCTGTGGAATTGCACGGTTTGGTTGGCCTCGGCGGCAAACCCTGCGATTCTCGCGACCATGAAGCACCGTCCCCGCCCAGCCGAACAGGATGACCTGCGGCGGCCGCGCCTGGTCGACATGATCGATGGGCAGCACGAGTTGGTCCGGCTGGCGGCGCTGATCGACTGGTCCTGGTTCGAGGAACACTGGGCGGGCTTCTTCCCCTCCCCGGAGGGGCGGCCCGCCCTCCACCCTCGTCTGGTCGCAGGCCTGATGTACCCTGCAGCACGCCCACGGCCTCTCCGACGAGGCCGTCCTCGCCCGTTGGGTGGAGAACCCGTACTACCAGCACTTCACCGGCGAGGTGTTCTTCCAGCACCGGCTGCCCCTTCACCCCTCCTCGCTCAGCCGCTGGCGCGGCCGGATCGGCGAAGAGGGCGTGGAGTGGCTGCTGACCAAGACGGTCGAGGCAGGCCGGGCCTCGGGGGCCGTGAAGCCGCGCAGCCTCTCCGAAATCGTGGTGGACACCACCGTCATGGAAAAAGCCATCGCTCACCCGACCGACAGCCGGCTCTACGAGACGGCCCGTCGCTCCTTGGTGACGCTGGCGCAGAAGGTCGGGATCCGGCTGCGGCAAAACTACAACCGCAAGGCCCCGCGTCTGGCCGCCCAGGCCGGGCGTCACGCCCATGCCCGGCAGTTCCGGCGCATGCGCAAGGCGCTGCGCACGCTGAAGGGCTACACGGGACGCGTCCTGCGCGACACCGGCCGCAAGCTCGGCACTGTCCCCCAGGGGCAACTCCGGAGGCGGATCGAGGCGCGCATGGCACTCGTCACCCGCCTGCTGCGGCAGACACCCAAGAGCCGGAACAAGATCTACGCCCTGCACGAGCCGGAGGTCGACTGCATCGCCAAGGGCAAGGCGCGGGTGCGCTACGAGTTTGGCACCAAGGTCAGCGTCGCCACCACCCTCGCCGAGGGCTTCGTCGTCGGTATGCGCTCCATGCCCGGCAACCCCTATGACGGGCACACGCTCGGCGAGGCCCTCCAGCAGGTCGAGACCCTGACGGCTTGCCGCCCCAGCCTCGCCGTGGTCGACCGCGGCTACCGCGGCCACGGCGTGCAGGGCACCAGGGTGCTCATCAGCGGCTCACGGCGCGGCATCACGCCGAGGCTGGCCAGGCTCCTCAAGCGCCGCAGTGCGATTGAGCCCGAGATCGGCCACATGAAGACCGATGGCCGCCTCGCCCGCTGCGGCCTCAAGGGCCTGCTCGGCGACGCCATCTTCGCCGTCCTCTGCGGCTGCGGGCACAACATCCGCAAGATCCTCGCCCACCTCCGGGCGCTTTTGACGGCTCTCCTCGCCAGCCTGCTCCAGCTTCACCCGCGCAGACGCCACCTGGTTACCTGCCAGCCAGCCTGAACGAGTTATTCAAGACCGACTAGATACTCACGTCTTCTGCTCTCTCCTACTGCGATGTGCTATGCTATCCCCAAATACATTCGATTCAGCCATTTTATTATTATACCTGGTAAAAAGGTGCCGTTCTGTTTTTCCGGAAGCTGACATAACCACAACCTTAAATATGACGATTTGGGATGGCGTCAGGCTAGGTCACGATTTTGAAGTGATGTGGGCACTCTGGGGTGCCGAGTCATTAGGAATTGTCTTGGACCAGGAAATTCTGAGGACCGCAACTCGAACTGGACCGAGCTGCAACCGCCTTCTGGCTGCCTTTCTAGCAAGGAGATACTACCGTTCTTTTGTGTTCACTGCGGAAGCAGCAACATCCGATCCCCTGGATAACAATTTAGTATCCTCCGCAGATTGGTTGGTGCTCTACGAAAGCTGTCGTATGAACCTATTCAATGGGCAGCATGAACGGGAAAGAGTTTGGTCGGCCTTACAGGGGAGTCATTTCGGAGCTCTTGAAGTGAAGCAGATATCTTTTTTTGATACCGAAATGTTTGGCGACGGCGCAGCAGCTGAGCTTGGGATACGCAATCCGAGGTTTGGAAAGTGCCTTCAGCCACCAACGCACGAAACCGACTTCGACGTGGAATACGGCGCCTCGGATTCCGACATATCGGAGGAAATAGAAGATCCCTATTAACAGATGTGGAAGAGTGACAGCCTCTGCGAGAGGGTGAGGGAGTGTGCCTCACGCATTCGCCCACAACCCCGGCGTCGCGATCTCCACCGAATGCCCGTCCGGATCGCGGAAATAGAGGCTGGTGCCGCCACGCGGCCAGCGCACGCGGCTTTCGACCGCCACCCCCTCGCCTGCAAGGTGCGCCTCCCACGTCGCCAGCTCACCGAATGGGATGGCAAAGCACACATGCAGCGCCCCCGCCCCGTGGTGGGGCGGGATCACGCCGCCGGGCGTCGGCGCGGGCGCGTTCGTCGCGCCCTCCCGGAACAACAGCAGCACCTGCCCGCCCCGCACGCCGAACGCCACCATGCGGTCGTCATGGACGAACCGCTCGAACCCGAACACGCGCTGATAGAACGCCTGCGCGCGATCGAGGTCGGCGACATAGAGCGATGTCTCCAGGATGCCGGACAGGCGCGGCATGTCAGCTATTCGGGCCGCGCTCCATGGAGACCGGCTGCCAGCGGCGCAGCTCGGAGCGCATCAGCACCGCCGGGTTGACGCAGCTCATTGGCCAGCGGCCCGACAGCACCAGGGCCAGCTCGCGCCCCGCGTGACGCTTGCGCGCCGGATCGAAGCGCGACGACGCCGAGGCGTTGTGGGGCGAGAGGGTGACGTTGTCCATCTTGAGCAGCGGGTTGTTGTTCCCCGGCGGCTCCTGCTCCAGGACATCGAGCGCGGCGTGCGCGATCCAGCCCTCCTCCAGCGCCTTGATGAGCCCGGCTTCCTGCACCGTCGGGCCGCGGCCGGTGTTGATGAAGATCGCGGTCGGCTTCATCATCCGGAAATGCTTCTCCGTGAACATCCCCTCCGCCTCGGGCGTGGCGGGCGCGTGCATGGAGACGAAGTCGGATTCGCGCAGCACCTCCTCGAAGCTGGCGGGAATCACCCCGTGCTCCACCATCACCAACTCCTCGATAAACGGATCGTACGCCATCATGCGCAGACCGAACGGCTTGGCGCGCATGGCGACGGCGCGCGCGACGTGGCCGAAGGCGATGAAGCCGAGCGTGCGGCCCATGATGCGGGGGACCTTCAGCAGCGCCGGCCGGCCCTCGCTCCAGCGGCCCTCGCGCACCATGCGGTCCTGCTCGATGACCTGGCGATGCGCCGCGAGCAGCAGCGCCATGGCGTGCTCGGCGACTTCCTCGATGAAGGTGTGCGGGCAGTTCGTCACCGGGATGCCGCGCGCAGTGGCGGCGGTGACATCGACGCTGTCCACGCCGACCGAGGCGAGCGCGATCAGCCGGCACTTCTCCAGCCCGTCGATCACCTTCTTGGTGAAGCGCATCCCCTTGGCGTAGACCGCGTCGGCGTCGCGGGCGAAACCGACGAAGCCGTCCTCGTCGGCCGGACCCTCGACGATCTCGGCATCCATTCCCTGGAGGGCTTCCAACTCATAGTCGTAGCCGCCGCCGGCGACGGTGAAGCTGGCCCCTGCCGGGGTTGCGATCTTGAACTTGGCCACTCTGGTCTCCCCTACTGCACACCCGTCATGCCCGCGCTTGACCCGGGCATCCAGAGCGCCGTTCGTACCGCACGAACCTAGCGTTGGATGGCTGGGTCGAGCCCGGCCATGACGATCTACGAACCTACCCTTTCGGCGGCCGCGCGCGCACCGCCTTCTCGTTCACCTCGATGCCCCAGCCGGGCCGCGTCGGCAGCACCAGCTCGCCGGCCTCGATCACCGGCGCCTGGTCGTAAAAGTCGTCGCGCCAGGGCGCGCTGTCGAGGTCGATCTCCATGATGCGGAAATTCGGCACCGCGGCGCTGAAATGCGCCGATATCATGCTGCACAGATGGCCATAGAAATTATGCGGCGCGACGTTGGTCTCGTACACGTCGGCCATCGCGGCGATCTTCAGCGACTCGACCAGCCCGTTCCACACCACATCGATGATCGCGACATCCTGCGCGTAGGTCTCGAAATACGGCTTGAACTCGCGCCGGCCGTGCAGCGTTTCGCAGGAGGAGATTGGGCACGGCGCGTCGCGGCGGATCAGCGCGAGCGAGGGGGCGTCGTGCGTGTCGATCTCGAGCCAGGTCAGGTTCGCCGGCGCGACGGCCTGCGCCAGCCGGCGGAACCCCTCGGTCTTGAAGTGGAAGTTGATGTCGAGCATCAACCCCATCTCGGGACCGACCGCCTCGCGGATCGCCATGAGCTGGCGCGTGACGCCCGCCGTCAGGGCGTTGTCCCAGTTCAGCTCCGGCCAGCCTGGCGTGCGGCCGAAGCCAGGGGTGAAACTGTTGAGCTGGCCATTGGCAAGCGGCACGAAGTTGGTCTTCAGCGCCTTAAAGCCCCGTTCCTTCACCTCAACCGCGTGCCGGGCCAGGTCGTCATAGGTCTTGAGCTGCTTTACGCCGAGCAGCGCGTGGTTGCGCACGCGATAGGTGCCGAAATGCGACCAGTAGACCGGGATGCGCTCGCGCAGCGGACCGCCGAACAGCGCGCAGACCGGCACGCCGTACGCCTTGCCCGCGATGTCGAGCAGCGCGTTCTCGATCGCCGCGATGGCCTGCTGGTTGATGCCGCCGCGCGACTGGCGCGTGAGCACATGCAGGTGCTGCGTCACCTGCTCGAACCGGCGCGGATCGCACCCGATCAGGAGAGGCGCCAGCTTCTCGATCACCTCGGCGAGCCCCGCCGATCCGAAGCTCTCGTTGAACTCCGACCAGCCGGTGATGCCGTCGCTGGTCGTGACCTTGAGGTAGGAGAACATCCGCCAGCCGGCGTCCGCACGCAGCGTTTCGACGCGCTCGATCTTCATGCGCCTATTCCTTCACCGCCCCTGTCAGGCTGGAGACGTAGGTACTCAACGAACAACGAATAGAACAGCGCCACGGGAATCGAGCCGAGCAGCGCGCCCGCCATCAAGGAGCCCCACTGGTACACGTCGCCGGTGACAAGCTCGGTCAGGATCGCCACCGGCACGGTCTTCTTGTCGGTGGATTGGATGAAGGCCAGCGCGTAGATGAACTCGTTCCACGACAGAGTGAAGGCGAAGATGCCGGCCGAGATCAGGCCGGGCACGGCCAGCGGCAGGGTGATGCGGCGCAGGATTTGCAGGCGCGAGGCGCCGTCGATCAGCGCGCACTCTTCCAGCTCGTACGGGATCGACTTGAAGTAGCCGATCAGCAGCCACGTGCAGAACGGCACCAGGAAGGTCGGATAGGTCAGGATCAGCGCCACCGGGCTGTCGAACAGGCCGAACTGGAAGATCAGGGTGGCGAGCGGGATGAACAGGATGGTGGGCGGCACCAGGTAGGCGAGATAGATCGCGAGCCCCACATGCTGCGCCCCCTTGAAGCGCAGCCGCTCGATCGCGTAGGCGGCGAGCACGCTGCACGCGATCGACAGGATAGTGGCGCAGACCGCCACCACCATGGTGATCAGCAGCCAGCGCGGGTACTGGGTGTCGAACAGCAGCTTGCGGATGTTCTCGAGTGTCGGCGAGTGGACCCAGAACGGGTTGTACTTCGAGTAGTCGTACATCTCGTCGTCGGGCTTTATCGCCGTGATGGCCATCCAGTAGAACGGGAACAGCAGCACGATCATGAACAGCGCGAGCGGCAGGTAGACCGTCACCATGCGCCGGGCGCCGGAGTCCCACGACAGGCGTTCCGGCGCGTCGGTGCTGCGGGCGAAGGTCTCGGCGGGTTCCGTCGCGGCGGCGTCAGTCATTGGCCTCGCCCTGCATCCACTTGCGCCGCCCCAGCCCGAAGAAGCTGAGCAAGGTCGCGGCGATCAGGAACGGGATCATGGCCACCGCGATCGCCGCCCCCTCCCCGAGCTGCGAGCCGGGGATGGCGCGCTGGAAGGCCAGCGTCGCCATCAGGTGCGTGGTGTTGAACGGACCGCCACGGGTGATCGCGTAGACGAGCTGGAAGTCGGAGAAGGTGAACAGCACCGAGAGCGTCAGCACGACCGCCAGGATCGGCATCAGCAGCGGCACGGTGATGCGCCGGAACTGCTGCCAGGGGGTGGCGCCGTCGAGCAGCGCCGCCTCGTAGAGCGAGGGCGAGATGGTCTGCAACCCGGCCAGCAGCGTGATCGCCACGAACGGGATGCCGCGCCAGACATTGGCCACCACCAGCGACCAGCGCGCGTGCCAGGGCGTGCCCAGGAAATCGATGTAGCTGCTCCGCACATGCAGCACGTTCACCAGCACGTAGGAGACAATGGAGAATTGCGGATCGTAAATCCACCACCAGGCGATCGCCGAGAGCACGGTGGGCACGATCCAGGGCAGCAGGATGATGGCGCGGATGAACGCCTTGAACGGGAAATGGTTGTTGAGCAGCAGCGCGAGCCACAGGCCCAGCGCGAACTTTCCGATGGTCGCGGTCGTCGTGTAGAAGATCGTGTTCGTCACCGACATCCAGAACACGGAATCGTCAGCCAGCGAGATGAAGTTGTCGAGGCCGATGAAATGGCCGGGCGAGCCGATCGTGGTGTCGGTGAACGAGAGCCAGATGCCGAGCCCCAGCGGATAGGTCAGGAACACGCCCAAGAGGCCGACCGTCGGCAACATGCAAGCGGCAACCAGGAACGCCTTGGAGTCGAACAGCCGCGCGAGCCGCCCCTCCCGAGGCGGCGTGAAACCGACTGATGCGCTTGGAGCGGTCGCGTCCATATCCCCTTCCCCTCGCGTCCGCGCCGCTACGCCGTTTTGTAGTAGCGTTCCGCCTGGCGCGCCGCCTGCTTGGCCGCCGACTGCGGCGACATGTTGCCTGTGGCGACGGCGGCGAACATGTCGACGACCGTGTAGTTCGCGGTCACGGCGGAAGCGGCGGCATTGATCGGCCCCGCGTAGCCGTCGTAGTAGATCGTGTCCATCGCTGCCGCGTAGGGCTGAAGCTTCGGGTCTTCGGTCCAGAACTTCATGTGGCCGTACGCCTTCAGCGGCTGCGACCAATAGCCGATGCAGTTGGACAGCCACGGCCCGTATTGGGGGGCCTCCATCATGAAGCGCAGATAGTCCTTCGCGGCGTTCGGGTATTTCGCATGCTTGAACAGCATCGCGTTCATGATCGTCGCCGACATCGGCGACCGCTTCGCCAGACCCTGCGGCACGCGCTGATGATAGGTGTCGTCGGCCATCGCCCGCAGCTTCGGGTCTGGCGAGGTCTTGATGACGTAGTAGATCGACACGCCGTTGAACGTGAGCGCGATGTCGCCCGCCGCGTACGCCTTGTTGTTGCCGGAGTCGTTCCAGGCGAGCGTGCCGGGGATCATGGTCTTGTACAGCTCGGTGACATATTTCAGCGCGTCGATGGTCGGCTGGGAATCAAGCATGATCTTGCCATTGTCGTCGACCAGGCCGCCGCCGTGGGACCATAGCGCCCACGCCGCGAACCCGTTCGCATCGCCCAGCGCATGGCCCAGCGAGAAGCCGCAGGGATGGCCGATCTTCTTGAGCCCCTGGCAGAGTTTCAGGAAACCCTCGAGGTCGTTCGGGATGCTGTCATACCCCGCATCCTTCACCCAGGACTTTCGGTAGACGGTCGGCCCGCTGCCGCCGCCGACCGGCATGCCGATCCAGTCCTTGGTGCGCCATTTCTGCCCGTAGAGCAGCGCCAGGTCGTACCAGCCGCCGTACTTGGCGCCGAGGTAATCGCACAGGTCGGACATCCCGACCAGCTTCGATGCGTAGATGAACGGGTCGGCGCTGAACCCGACCACGATGTCCGCGCCCGCCCCGGTGTTGGCGATCACCGCCGTCTGCGGCCGCAGATCCTCCCACGAGATGTAGTCCACGCGCACCGGAACGCCGGTCTGCTCGGTGTACTTCTTGGTGTTGCGATCCCAGTAGACCTGGTCCGGATCGATGAACTTGGCGGGGCGGATGACGTGGAGCTGCGCGCCCTTCTCGGGTTGGAAGTTGGGCGGCGGGACGTTCGCGACCGGTATGTCCGCGGGCGCCTGCGCTTGCTGGGCGCGGGCTCCGAGTACCGGCAGCGTTGTCCCTCCCAGCACCGCCGCGCCGAGGGTGAAAGAGTCGCGCCGCGTGAGCTTCGTCATCCTGGATATCCCCTCTGTTTACATCCCGTTCGGGCTAGTTGGCGTCATCTTCGGCGCCGGCCGGCCGGCCGTAAAGGGGCAGCCATTTCAGTGGCTCAGGCGGCCGCCGGTTCCCGCGTCGAACAGGTGAACCAGCTTCGGGTCGGCGGTCAGCCGGATCGTCTCGCCGGGGCGCGCGGCGATGCGCTCGCGGAAGGCGCAGACGATCGGCGTTCCCGCCAGCTCCGCCAGAACCTGCGTCTCCGATCCCGTCGGTTCGATCACGTTCACCCGCGCCGGCCAGCCCTCGCCGGAAAGCTGGAAGTGCTCCGGGCGAACCCCGTACACGGCGGGGCGGCCCTCGGCCGGGACGGCGACGCTTGGCAGCGGCAGGGCCAATCCGCCCTCGGCCTGGAACGCCCCGCCCTCCACCCGGCCCTTCAGGAAGTTCATCGCGGGCGAGCCGATGAAGCCGGCGACGAAGATGTTGAGGGGATTATCATAGAGGTCGAGCGGAGCGCCGATCTGCTCCACGTTGCCCGCGTTCATCACCACGATCGTGTCGGCCATCGTCATCGCCTCGATCTGGTCGTGCGTGACATAGACGGTCGTGGTCGTGAGACGCTGGTGCAGCTCCTTGATCTCGGCGCGCATCTGCACGCGCAGCTTGGCGTCGAGATTGGACAGCGGCTCGTCGAACAGGAACACCTGCGGATCGCGCACGATGGCGCGGCCCATCGCCACGCGCTGGCGCTGCCCGCCGGAGAGCTGGCGCGGGTAGCGATTCAGGAAAGGGGTGAGGCCAAGGATGCGCGCCGCCCGGTCCACCTGCGCGTCGATCCGCGCCTGCGCGGTCTTCGCGAGCAGCAGCGAGAACGCCATGTTGTCGCGCACCGTCATGTGCGGGTAGAGCGCGTAGTTCTGGAATACCATGGCGATGTCGCGCTGCTTCGGGGCCACGTTGTTCACCACGCGCCCACCGATCGCGATCTCGCCGGCGGTGATGTTCTCGAGCCCGGCGATCATGCGCAGCAGGGTGGACTTGCCGCACCCGGACGGCCCTACGAGGATGACGAAGGAACCGTCCTCGATCTCCACGCTCACGCCGTGCAGGATCTCGGTCTGGCCGAAGCTCTTGCGGACGTTGCGGATGCTGACGCTGGCCATGGGTCGGAACGCTTTCCCTCGGTTTTCTTGGCTTCTTCGCTCTCGTCGTGCCGGGCTTGACCCGGGCATCCACGCCATTTCCGGGCGGCTGCATGGATGGCCGGGTCAAGCCCAGCCACGACGCTGTCTGTCGCGCCTGCCTCAGAACTTCGAAACCCGAACCTCCTTGCCCGTGATGAACTCGAGCAGCGCCGGCTTGCCCGCCTGGGTCTGCTCGATGCCGCGCCTGATCGCCGCCTGGATCTGCGCCGGGTCGGTGACGCGCTCGCCGTAGCCGCCGAAGGCGTGCGCCATCGCGGCGTAGTCGCCCGAGATGTCGGTCGAGCGGTATTTCTGCGTCGATACCGGCATCACCTTCAGCTCGATCGCCATCGAGAAGTTGTTGAGCAGGACCGACAGGATCGGGATGCGCTCGCGCACCGCCGTCTCGAAGTCCATGCCGGTGAAGCCGATCGCCGCGTCGCCCCACACGTTGATGCAGAGCTTGTCCGGCCTGGCGAGCTTGGCGCCCATCGCGAGGCCAAGGCCCATGCCGAGCTGCGTGGTCTTGCCCCAACCGATATAGGACAGCGGCTCGCTGGATACCCAGAATGGCGAGATCTCGGTCGCGCGGGCTGCCCGCGTCATGGGTGATGATCGTGTTCGCCGGATCGACCGTGTGCATCAGCTCCCAGACGACGCGGTACGGGCTGAGCGGCGCGTCGTTCGAGGTGAGCAGCGGCTTCCACTCCGCCATCCAGCCCTCGCGCACCTCGGTGATCTCGCGCACGACCGCGGAGCTGTCGCGCGGCGCCTCGATGCTCTGGCCGAGCTCGCCCAGCAGCGCGTCGAGCGTGAGCCCCGCGTCGCCCAGCAGGGCGGCGACAATCGGCAGATCCTTGCCGAGGTGGTTGGGATCGTTGGTGTTCTGGACGATCTTCTTGCCTTTCGGGAACCTGATGCCGAAATTCGTCTCGGTGAACGAGCAGCCGATGCCGATGATCAGGTCGGCGTTGGCGATGAAGTGATGCACCGGTTTCGGCACCGCGTTGCCGCCCGAGCCGAGCGAGAGCGGATGGTTCTCCGGGAACGCGCTCTTGCCGCCGAGGCTCGACGTCACCGGCGCGCCCAGCAGCTCGGCGAATTGCTTGAGCTGCGGCCACGCCTCGGCCCAATGCACCCCCGTCCCGGCGTAGATCACCGGGCGCTTGGCGGCGAGGATCGCCTGCGCGGCGCGGCGCACGTCCTGGGGATCGGGCGCCGAGCGGGCCTTGATGGCCGGGCTGTAGTCGAGGTCGCCGATGTCCTCGTTCCAGATATCGGTCGGGATCTCGACGATGCAGGGACCGCCCCGCCCGTTCTTCAGGCGCGAGAAGGCGCGGCGCATCATGTTGGGCACTTCGGAGGGCATGATCGCCCACTCGGCCGATTTGGCGACGCCGCGCATCTCGCGCACAGCGCTGTAATTGGGATCGATCCCGGCGATGCGGCGGGGGTAGCCTTGCGGGATCACCAGCAGCGGAATGGACTCGCTGAACGCCTGGGCGACGCCGCCATAGGCGTTCTCGGTTCCCGGCCCGTGCTGCATGCAGAACGCGCCGATCTTGTGGCCCGAAGTGACGCGGGTGATGGCATCGGCCATGTGCAGCCCGATCCGCTCCTGGCGCACCATCACCGGCCTGATGTCGGCCTGAGCCGCGAACTCGATCAGGTGGTTGACCGGATAGCCGCAGAGGATCTCGATCCCCTCCCGCTTCATGATCTCCGCGATCGCCTCGCCAACCTTCATGGGTTCCCCTCCAGCTCGTATTGCGTGAGCGTAGGGCGCGTCGGCGGGGAAGGCCAGAGGGCGTGGTTGCGCCGTCCTGGCCGGCAGCCTAGACGAGTAGCGCACTACCTTTGGAGTCCGCCATGCCTCGCCCGGCGAACAAGGACGGCGCGGACAAGTTTGAACGCTATCGCGCCGGCCAGCGTGCCCGCGGCCTCAAGCTGCTTCGCCTCTGGGTGCCTGATCCGCGCGCGCCGGGGTTTCGCGCCGAGGCGCGGCGGCAGGCAGCCCTGTTGCGCGGCGCGCCGGAGGAGGCTGAGGCGCTGGCGCTGATCGAAGCGCAGGCGGACATCCCAGAGGCATGAAGCGGGGCGATTTGCTGACCGTTGCTCTTCGGGGCGATTACGGCAAACCGAGACCGGCCCTCGTCGTGCAGTCGGACTGGCTCGACGAAACCGACAGCGTGCTGGTCTGCCTGCTCACGACCACCTTGCGCGATGCGCCATTCTTTCGCTTGCCCGTGCCGGCGGATCAAGGCACCGGCCTGCGCGAACCGTCGCAGGTCATGGTTGACAAGATCATGGCGGTGCGCCGCGACCGCTGCGGCCCGCGCCTCGGCCGGCTTGGTCGGCCGGAGATGCAGACGTTGGATCGCATGCTCGCTTTGGTGCTGGGGATCGTGGACTGAGTGCGGAACCAAGGTGCGAGAAACGCCTGAATGACTTCAACCTTTGCGAGGCGATCCTGGCCGTCAGCAGTGACAAGGTTAGGATCGCCTCATGGGCGACCTCTATCACGCCGACTTCGCGCTCTGGTCCGCCCAGCAGGCCCAGGCGCTCCGGTCCGCGGCGCGGGAGCGCAGCAACGCGCCCGTGGACTGGGAGAACGTGGCCGAGGAGATCGAAGGCTTGGGTGCCTCGGAACGCCGCGCTCTGGCTAGCCATGTCCGCACCGTAATCGAGCACCTAATGAAGCTGCGCCTCTCACCGGCGGAGGGTCCGCGCAACGGCTGGAGACGGACCATTCGGAGGGCGCGGGCCGACATCGAGACCATTCTTGAAGCCAGCCCCAGCTTGCGACGGGAACTGCCCGGCATTATCGGCCGGGAGACAGCCCGCGCGCGTCCATTGGTGGCGGACGACATGGCCGAGCATGGCGAAAATCCGATTGGCCTGGACGCGCTCACCTTCGATGTGGACCAGGTGATCGGCCCCTGGTTG
The DNA here is from genome assembly GCA_963818725.1 of uncultured Pseudomonadota bacterium. Taxonomy (GTDB): domain Bacteria; phylum Pseudomonadota; class Alphaproteobacteria; order Acetobacterales; family Acetobacteraceae; genus DATFDN01. The sequence goes on from CAWFTU010000006.1 coordinate 191,077, forward strand.
CCCTAGCGGCCAGAGCCGTGGATGCTCGCGCCCCACGCGAGCATGGCGGGGGAGCGGGCAAGCATGGCGGAGTGGGAGAAGCGGCGCATCGGCCAGACCGGCATCGAGGTCACGACGCTCGGCCTCGGCACGGCGACACTGGGCGGAAACCGGGTGCCGATCAGCCAAAGCACCGCCGAAGCGGTCGTGCGCGCCGCCTGGGCAGCGGGCGTGCGCTATTTCGATACGGCGCCGTACTACGGCCTCGGCTTCTCCGAGCGGCGCGTCGGCGACGCGCTGCGCGAGGAAAGCCGGGACGCGTGGGTGCTCTCCACCAAGGTCGGGCGCCTGCTCCGCCCGCGCACGGCAACCGGACCGCGCGAGGATGGCTGGCTCACCAAGATGCCGTTCGAAGTCCAGTACCATTACAGCCATGACGGCATCATGCGCTCGTTCGAGGACAGCTTGCAGCGCCTCGGCCTGGCGCGCATCGACATCCTCTACGTCCACGACATCGGCGAGTACCAGCACGGGGACGCCAACGCCGCGCACATGACGATCCTGCGCGAGAGCGGGCGCAAGGCGCTGGAGCGGCTGAAATCTTCGGGCGCCGTCCGCGCCATCGGCCTCGGCGTGAACGAGACCAAGGTGCTGTTGGACGTGATGGCGTGGGCGGACTGGGACGTGTTCCTGCTCGCCGGGCGCTACACGCTGCTCGAACAGGCGCCGCTCGATGACCTGTTGCCGCTCTGCCAGCTTCGCGGCACCTCCATCGTGGTCGGGGGGCCGCTGAACTCGGGCATCCTCGCCGGGCGCGACACCTGGAACTACGACCCCGCTCCGGAGGAGGTGCGCCAGCGCGCGCGCCGGATCGGCGAGGTTTGCGAGCGGCATGGGGTAAACGAGTGGCGGCGGCCCTGCAATTCCCTCTGGCCCATCCAGTCGTGGCGGCCGTCATCCCCGGCCCACGCTCGGCCGAGGAGTTCGCGGAGAACGCGGCGCTGATGCGCGCGCCGATCCCGCCGGCGCTCTGGGAGGAGCTGCGGGCCGAGGGATTGCTGCATCCGAACGCGCCGGTGCCCGGCTAGGCACCGGCTTCGCGCCGCGCTCGTCGTTGGTGGTCGGCTTCCGTCCCGGTCGCTGACCAGCGTATGCTGCACCCCTCACGAATGGGAGGAGGGCATCCATGCCGACAAGCGTCAAGGATTTGGTGGCCGCCGCCAATGCCGCCGTGCCCAGGCTCCCGCCAGACCAGGCTCGGGAAAAGTTGCGGTCGGGCGACGCCCTGGTGGTGGATGTTCGCGATCCGACGGAGGTGCAGCAGAGCGGGAAGGTCAAGGGAGCGGTGAACGTCTCGCGCGGCATGCTCGAGTTCCGCGCCGACCCGGAGAGCCAGTACCACAATCCGGCATTCAGCCAGGACAAGACGGTGCTGCTCTATTGCGGCTCGGGCGGCCGGGCCGCGCTCGCCGGCAAGACGCTCAAGGACATGGGGTATGAAACCGTGTTCAACATCGGCGGGTTCAAGGAACTGGCCGATGCGGGCATCGAGACCGAGCCTGCTTGACGGCGGATAGCCACGCCAGGCCGAGAACCGCCCGACCCGGCCGCCGTCCGCGTCTCATTGTGCTCCCGAGCCTGCTCGCGCCGCTCGCCAGGCCCGCCGCGTGCCCGCTCTACCGGCGCGGCACACTGGCCCCGCCCATCTAGGATACGCTCACACAATGGAGCGCTCGGCCGCCCCTGGGATGGGTCGAGCGATCCTACGCCAAGCACCGCCGTTAGGCGCGGGCGCGCGCCGCTTTGACCTAAGCCGTGTCCGGGGATATGTTCGGCCAACCATAACGGGGTGCCCCATGCGACGCCGCACGCTCCTGGCCGGCCTGCCCTTCCTCGCCTTGCCGGCTCAGGCAGCGACAGTGCTGCGCGTCGCCTATGCCGGCTCGATGGGCGTGGTCATGGACCGCGTTCTCGGCCCCGCCTTCGCCGAGGCGAACCACGTGTCGTATCAGGGCACCGGGCAAGGCGCCTACGCCCTCGCCCGGCTGCTCGCGGCCAAGCAGATGCAGGCGGACGTCTTCGTCTCGGTCACGCCGGGGCCGATCCGGGTGCTTCAGCAGGCCGGGCTGGCCCGGGACGCGGTGCCCATCGCCAGCACGCGCATGGTGATCGCCTACTCCCCGCGCAGCCGCTTCGCCCCCGCCCTCGCGCAGGCCGCCAAGGGACAGGGCGCCAAGGGACAGGGCGCCTGGTGGGAAGTCCTGCGAACACAGGGACTTCGGTTCGGGCGCACCGATCCGCTCACCGACCCGCAGGGACAGAACATCATCTTCACGATGGACCTGGCGGAGCGCTACTACAAGGTGCCCGGACTGGAACGGGCCGTGCTCGGGCCGCTCGTCAATCCCGAGCAGATCTTCGCCGAGCCCTCGCTGCTCAGCCGCCTGGAGGCCGGGCAGATCGACGCGAGCTCCGGCTACGAGAGCGCTGTCGCCTCGCACCACCTGCCTTTCGTTGAACTGCCCAACGAGATCAATCTCGGCGACCCCGCCTTCGAGGCGGATTGGTACTCCCGCGTCTCCATCACCCTGCCACAGCCTGACGGCACCCAAAAGGTGGTCCGGCCGCAGCCGCTGGTCTTCTACGCCACGGTGCCCGCCAACGCGCCCGAGCCCGAGCTGGGCCGGCGCTTCCTCGATTTCCTGACCGGCGCGCAAGGCCAGGAGATGCTGCGCCGCACCTTCTACGACCCCCCGAAGGGCGGGCCCTTGCAGGCCGCGTGAGCCCGTCGCGCGCCGCGCCGCTTGGCCCCGCCGCGCGCCTGCCCGCCGCGCTGCTCGCGCTCGGCCCGCTCGCGCTCGCGCTGCTCGCCGCGCCGTTCCTCACCCTTGCTCTCGTAACCGACTGGCGCGGCTTCGGGCTCGCGCAAGGCGACGTGGGGGCGGTCGGCACCTCGCTCGGCTACACAAGCCTTGCCATGCTGATCGTCGCCGGACTGGGCACGCCGCTCGCCTGGTGGCTGGCCCGCCATGACTTCCCCGGCAAGCTGGCGGCCGAGGCGCTGGTGCTGATCGCACTTCTCACCCCCCCGCTCGCGCTGGGCATCCTGCTGGCCTCGCTCTATGGCCCCTATAGCGCCGTCGGGAGCAGCTTGCAGCGCGCCGGGGTCAGCCTGACCAACACGCCGGGCGCCTTCGTGCTCGCGCAGGTCTATGGCGCGCTGCCCTATTTCGTCCTCACCGCGCGGGGCGCGTTCGAGGGCGTCCCGCGCGAGCTGGAGGCCATCGCGCTCACCCTGGGCAAGGAGCCGTGGCAGGTGTTCCTGACCGTCACGCTGCCGCTGGCGCGCGTCGGTCTCGCCGCCGCGCTCGCGCTGGCCTGGGTGCGCGCGCTCGGCGAGTTCGGCACGGCGCTGATCATCGCCTACTACCCGCAGGGCATCCCGGTGAAGCTGTGGGTGAACCTGCAAGACGCCGGGCTGTCGGCGGTCTATCCGCTGCTGTGGGTGTTCTTCCTCGCCGCCCTGCCCTTGCCGGTGTGGCTCGGCCTCGCGGCCCGGCGCGCGGGCGGTTCAGGGCGATGAGCGGTCGCACCGTGCTCTCTTCCGCGCTCCCCCGGCCCGTCCCGGCCGCGCCGCCCGTCGCGCTGCCCCGCCTCGCGATCGACTACCGCGTGCCCCGGCCAGTCGCCATCGAGGCGCGGTTCGAGCTGCGCGGCCTGACCGTCCTTCTCGGCCTGAGCGGCGAGGGCAAGACCACGCTGTTGCGGGCTCTGGCCGGCCTGCTGCCCGCCGAGGGCTCTCCGTTCGAGGGCCTGCCCCCGCAGCGCCGGCCGATCGGCTATCTGCCGCAGGGCTTCGGCCTGTTCCCGCACCTGCGCGTTTGGCAGAACGTCGCCTACGCGCTGCCGCGTGGCCGCGCGAGGCGCGCGCGCGCGGTCTCGCTGCTCGCGCGGTTCGGCGTGGAGGAGCTGGCCGAGCGCCGGCCCGACGCCCTCTCCGGCGGCCAGCAGCAGCGCGTCGCCCTGGCGCGCGCGCTGGCGCGCTCGCCGGAGCTGCTCCTGCTCGACGAGCCCAGCTCGGCGCTCGACGCCGCGACCCGCGATGCGGTGCTGGACGAGTTGGCGGAGACTCTGCGCCGCCTCGACATTCCGAGCCTCACGGTGACGCACGATCCCCATGTGGCTGGAATGGCCGACTGGGTGGCGGTGATGGTCGGCCATCGCGTCGTGCAGCAGGGGACGCCAGCGGAGGTGTTCGGCGGCCCGGCAAGCCTCGCCGCCGCCAAGCTGGTTGGCGTGCGCAACCTGCTCAGGGGAACGGTCCGCGTCATCGCCGGCCCGATCGCCGTCGTCGAGGTGGCGGGCGGCCTGGCGCTTCGCGTGTCCGCCCCGCCCGCCGCCTGGCTGGTGCCCGGCGCGCCGGTCGGCTTGGCGATCCGCTCGGAAGACATTGCGCTGGCGTCGCCGGCTGATCGGCAGCCTTCGGATCTGAACGCGGTTCCGGCGGTCGTCTCTGAGATGCGCTCCGAGGGCCTGCGCTGGCGCGTCCGCTGCGCCGGCCCGCTGGCGCTCGATGTTCTCCTGCCCCGCTGGTCCGCTCCGCCCGTGCCTGGCCAGACTGTGACAGCCCTGATCCGCCCGGTGGCGGTGCATGTGTTCCGGGCCTCGCCCGACTGAAGGGGAAAGCCTTACGTGAGCGAGCCGATCTGCCGGGCGGCGCCGATCGCCGGCCGCGGCTGAACCATGCCGCTCAAAACTACCCTTATTATCGTTGCGGCACGTAATTTTCGCGCACGGTCTATTGCCAAGCCGGCCACGCAAGTCCCGTTTCGCGCTCCCCTGCAGACAATCGGTCATGCGACGGCTCTCCATTCGTTCCAAAATCATCCTCACGCTGGTGTTCACAGGTCTTGTCTGCCTGGCCGTTGGCGGCATCCTCGCCCAAACGTCTCTTCGACGTGCTGCGGTTCGGCCTGTCGCTGGTTCGGAGCGCCGTCATCATTTCGCGGATTTGGGCTGTTGATCTTCGCAGCCTGTTCGCCGCGGTCGGGGTCGGCTCCGTCGTGCTGGGCTTCGCCGCCGAACAGGCGCGCCGATGTTGCTGCGGCGCGCAGGCCGGCATGGAATGCGCAGGAAGCCGGAAGCTCCGACCTCCGCCTCAGGCCTATTGAGCTGATTCCGAAGGCCAGCGAACTGCGTACGGTTCCGGGAACAGACGGTACTTGAGTCTCGCGGCAGTGACCGGCGTTGACGCTAGCAACCGATCAACCGTTGCAGCGGTCTTGTCATGCACCCACGGACGCCGCGCCAGTTCGCGATCGTTCAGGTAGTAGTTGCTCCAATCCGAGGTCGTTTCGATCAACTCACGGGCGAAATCCTCGCCGTATTCCAGGCCGCCCTCGACAACGACGTCGATATAGGATTCCAGCAGCGGAAAAGCCGCATCCGCCGTCGGCAGTCCGACACCAGGCTCGCCGTTCGGTTTGACTGGAACATACGCCCAAATCTTGCCCGACTCCGGCAGGCGTTGCCAGGACACAGCCTCGATGTCCTCTCGGGGCACCTCCACACGTACGTAGCCTGCCTCGCGCAAGTCGAATTTTGACATATTATCCCCTGCGACGGGGTAGAGCACACCATTGATCGTACTGGCTTGTTCGCCTGAATTTGGCTTGCGAAGGCCCAGCGCCGTAAACCCGGACGGCGACCGGTCATTCCATGTGCGGATATAACCGAATGCGGCCGACACGCGCACGGGAATAGCGGGGATTGGCACGCTGGAAGTGGAATTGCGTGATACCGTATCGATAAGAGAACCATATCCAAAAATAAACTGTGACGGCTGATCGGGAAGCTTGACGCCCCACCAGTCTCTGGCGCAAGCGGGAACAATCATGGCCGTTAGCAAAGCGAGCGCCAAGGCAAGCCTCGTTGACATTCTCTGCTCCTGTGTTCGCTAATCGGAATTTTTTGAGGTCATAAGGTTGGGGTGGGGTCAAACGATCACGACCACGACCGCCCGGAGGGCGGGTGCGCGCGCACCACGTCCTCGTTGACCTCCGCGCCCCATCCGGCGCCGGTCGGGATCAGCAGCGCGCCCGCTTCGATCACCGGCGGGCGCGTCACCAGCGCGTCCTTCCACGGCACGTCGTCGATGTCGATCTCCATCACCTGGAAGTTCGGGATGGCGGCGCAGAAATGCGCGCTCATCAGCGTGCCGAGATGGCCGTTGAAGTTGTGCGGGGCGACGTTCACCTCGTAGGTCTCGGCCATCGCGGCGATCTTCACCAACTCCAGGATGCCGTTCCACGGCACGTCGATGATCGCCACATCGACCGATTGTTGCTCCAGGAACGGCCTGTACTGGCTCCGGCCGAACAGCGACTCGCACGAGGCGACGCGGGTGCGCGCGGCGCGGCGGATGGTGGCGAGCGCGGCGGGGTCGTAGCTGTCGATCTCCAGCCAGGCGAGGTCGAATTCCTCCATCGCCTGCGCGATGCGGATATAGCCCTCGGTGCGGAAGTTGAAGTTGAGGTCGAGGTGCAGCCCCACATCCGGCCCCGCGCCCCGGCGGAACGCCGCCATTTGCGCGACGAGATCCGCGATCAGCCGGCGGTCCGGCACGCGCTCGGGCGCGAACGGGGCGTTGAAGCCTGGCATGTGCAGGCCCGGATGCTCGCCCAGGCGCATGATGTTGGTCTTGAGACCCTTGAAGCCGCGCCGCGCCACCTCCGCGCCCTGCGCTGCGACATCGTCGAGGGACTGGATCGGCGCGCAGCCGGTCCAGTCGCGGAACTGCGCGCCATAGAGCGCGCGGTAGGAGCCGCAATGCGACCAATAGAGGCGCAAGCGGTCGCGGATCGGGCCGCCCAGCAGCTCGTAGACCGGAATCCCCAGCGCCTTCGCCTTCAGATCGACCAGCGCGTTCTCGATCGCCCCGATCGCCTGCTGGTTCACCCCGCCCGGCGCGGCGCGCGTCACGCCATGGAGGAACGCGGTATGGCGCTCCACCGGCCGTGGGTCCATTCCGACGAGGCGAGCCGAGAGGCGGCGGATCACCTCGCCCAGACCCTGCGCGCCGTAGGACTCCATGAACTCCGACCAGCCGGCCAGACCCTGGTCGGTGCTGACCTTGAGGAATGAGAAGTCCCGCCACCCGGCGTTGCAGCTCATTGTCTCGATCTGGGTGATGCGCATGGTTCCCTCCCGCCTGTTCGCCGCATTATACCGGCGGCGCGACAACGCGGGAGCACGCATGAACCGGGTCTTGAGCGGTGTTCTGGTTGCCTGCCTGACCTTCGGCGCCCTCGCGACGCGTGCGCATACCCGAACGCACGGGCACGCCCGCACGGTGCTGGCCGCCACCCCGATCGCGCGCCTCGACCTCCCCTGGTGGAAGCAGCGTTTCGGGGAGAAGGCGCGGCGGTTGCGCGAGGGCCGGGTCGGGCTGGTGTGGTACGGCGATTCCATCACCCAGGACTGGGAGCGCCACGGCCCGCCCGCCTGGGCGGATTTCGCGCCCGTCTGGCAGCGCTTCTACGGCGACCGCGAGGCGGTGAACCTTGGTTTCTCGGGCGACACAACGGCCAACCTGCTCTGGCGCATCGAGAATGGCGAGGCCGAGGGGATCGCGCCCAAGGCGGCTGTCATCCTGATCGGCGCCAACAACCTGGGACGCCTGCACTGGTCCTCCGACGACACCGTCGCCGGCATCGAGGCGATCGTCGCCGCGCTGCGCCGCCGCCTGCCGCGCACCAAGCTTCTGCTGCTCGGCGTGCTGCCCTCCGAGCGCTCCGCCTGGGCCTCGCGGACGACGGAGGAGGTGAACCGCGCCCTGCTCGCGCGTTACGGCGGCGCGCGCGTGCCGGGCGTCACGTTCCTCAACGAAACCGGCGTGTTCGTCCACGACGGCCAGGTGGACCGGGGCGCGTTCCTCGACCCGCTGGTCACCCCGCCGCAGCCGCCGCTGCACCCGACCGCGCAGGCCCAGGCACGCCTGGCGGCGGCGATCGAGCCGACGCTATCGGCGTTGCTGGGGGACCAGGAGCACGGGGGGTGAGGATGAGCGACTATGACACTGACATCTTGACCTGGTCGGAACGCCAAGCCGCGCTGCTGCGGCGCATGGCGGCGGGAGAGCGGGTGAACGATCAAATCGATTGGGACAATGTCGCGGAAGAGGTCGAGAGCGTGGGACGCAGCCAGCTTGCCCAGGTGAAGTCCCTGCTGGTGCAAGCGATCGTCCACATGCTCAAGGCGCAAGTTTGGCCCCATTCTCGCGATGTCCCGCGCTGGCAGGCGGAGGCACGGGGATTCCGCGGCGACGCCGCCGACATCGTCACGCCATCCATGCGGCAGCGGATCGACATCACGGAACTGTACGTCCGTGCAATGCGGCGTTTGCCTGAGCGGATCGACGACCAGGAACCGCAGCCCGTGCCGGCTCAATGCCCGGTGACGCTTAAGGAATTGCTGAGCGACGATGGAGAAGGCGCAACGGCGCGGATCTAGCAATGCGCTGTTATGGCGTTCTTACCCGACTACGTCCGTGCCCGTGAACGGCGTCGGGCGCCGCCGCAGCTCAGGGCGGTGTCGATCCAGCCGAAATCATCGCCTTCACCCGCGGTCACCCTCCGCCCACGCAGCCCTAAGGGGCGATTACTGCCCCTGCTTCTGGAACACCATCGTGTCCCCCCCGGAGGTCAGCCGCAATTCCTCGCCGTTGTTGGCGAGCGTGTAGTGGTCCCTCTCCGTCGCCGCCCGCCTGTTGCCGCCCGAGGCGCTGGTCGGCTTGAAGACCAACTCGCCGGGCTTGTTTCCCGAGGGCTGCTTCTGCGTGTAGGTGCCCGCCATCCGGCGAACCATCTGGTCGCCTTGGTGCGTCTCGCTGTTCCACTTGCCATCGGGCGTGACGTTCATGTCCATCGTGACATTGCCGCCCAGGTCGGTCTTCCAGTGTCCGGCGACGCTTTCGTCGGCGAAAACGGCGGTGACCGTCGCCAATGAGAACGCAGCCGCCATGATGAGTGCGCGCATGATCCGTCTCCTTGGTTGATTTGTTTCGGTCACTCCGCCTGCCTGAGCACGCCCCGCGAGTCAAGACGGGGGTGAATGCGCAGGCGGGATGTCACGTCGTGACCGAGAACCCGCCATCCACCGGGATCGCCGTGCCGGTCACGAAATCCGACCCCGCGCCCGACAGGAACACCGCGATGCCCGCCAGGTCGGCGGGCAGGCCCCAGCGCCCAGCCGGCGTGCGCGCCTCGACCCGCTCGTGCAGCCCGTCCACTTGCCGGCGCGCGGTGCGCGTCAGGTCGGTGTCGATCCAGCCGGGCAGCACCGCGTTCACCTGGATGTTGTCCTTCGCCCAGGCGGTGGCGAGCGCGCGGGTCATCTGCACGACGCCGCCCTTGCTGGCCGCGTACGGCGTCGCGTAGGGGGCGCCGAAGATCGACATCATCGAGCCGATGTTGATGATCTTGCCCCCGCCCGCCTCGCGCATCGCCGGATAGGCGGCCTGGGCGCAGAAGAAGGCGCTGGTCAGGTTGGTGTCCAGGACGTGGCGCCACTCCGCCTCGGTGTAGTCCTGCGGCATCTTGCGGATCGACGTTCCGGCATTGTTGACCAGGATGTCGAGCCGGCCGAACGCGGATAGCGTCTCCGCGACCAGCCTCTCGCAGGCCGCGCGCTCGGTCACGTCGGCGGCGACGAAGCGGCAGCGCGCGCCCAGCGCCCCGACGCGTTCCTGGGCGCCTCGCGCCTTCTCCGCGTCGCGGCCCGCCAGGACCAGCGCGGCGCCCGCCTCCGCGAGCCCCTCCGCCATGCCAAGCCCGATGCCGCCATTGCCGCCGGTGACGATCGCGACGCGCCCCGTGAGATCGAACAGCCGCATGTCTGACACTCCTCCCCTGCTCTTCCCGTCGCTGTCCTCTATGGCATATCGGGGACGCCAGCAGAACGGAGCCCCCATGCCCTCCACCGCCGAGCCGGCCGCACCCGCCCGGCAAGGAAGCCTGCGCGGCGCGCGGATGGAAGGGCTCGCGCTGCTGGCCGTCACCGCCTGCGCCTGGGGGCTCAACTGGCCGGTGATGAAGTTCATCCTCTCGGAGCTGCCGCCCTTCACGTCGCGCACCATCGGGGCGGCGCTGGGGCTGGCCTTCGCCCTCCTGCTCGCCTGGACGCGCGGGGAGCGGCTGCGCCCGCCGCGCGACCAGCTCTGGCCGCTCGCCGTGTTCGCGAGCCTCAACTACGGCGGCTTCTCCGTCTTCACCACGATCGCGCTGGTCTGGCTGCGCGCGAGCGAGGCGGTGGTCATCACCTACACCTTGCCGATCTGGGCGGGGCTGCTGGCTTGGCCGATCCTGGGTGAGCGCCCGACGCCGCGGCGCGCCGCCGGCATGGCGCTGGCGCTCGCGGGTGTCGCGCTCCTGGTCGGGGCCGATCAGATGCGCGGTGGCTGGACTGAATGGCCTGGGATCGGCAGCGCGTTCCTTGCCGCAGCGCTGTTCGGCCTCGGCACGGTGATCGCCAAGCGCCGGCCCCTGCGAATGCCCCTGGTTGCCGGCGTCGCTTGGCAGATCGGGCTCGGCTCAATCCCTGTTCTGATACTCGCCGCCTTCGAGCAGCCCGACTGGGCGCGGGCGACGCCGCTTGCGTGGGCTGGCTTCGTCTATGTCGGGATCATGCCGATGACCATCGCCTACCTGACCTGGTTTCGCGCCCTGCTGCTGCTCCCGGCCTCGATCGCTGCGACCAGCGTGCTGCTCTCGCCGCTTGTCGGCGTGCTCGCCTCGGCCGCACTGCTCGGCGATCCGCTCGGCCCCCGTCAACTTCTCGCGCTCGCCGTCACGCTGACCGGCGTGGGCCTGGCCGCGCGATCGTGAGTCCGGTGTGACATGATCACATGGCAAACCCTCGCCATTGGCGCTAAAACACCAGACTATGCACTTGTTCCAGGATCTATGCCGCCGCGCGCTCGACGACATCCGTGCCCAGGGCCGCTACCGGCGCTTCACCCCCCTGCGCAAGCAGGCCGCGTCGTTCCCGGTCTATCGCCGGCCGGACGGCGCCCAGGTTCTGGTCTGGTCCTCTAACGACTATCTCGGCATGGGCAATCACCCGGCGGTGATCGAGGCGGCCTGCGCGGCGGCGCGGGAGATGGGCGCGGGCGCGGGCGGCACGCGCAACATCAGCGGCACCAGTCCCGTCCACGACGCGCTGGAGGCCGAGCTGGCCGCGCTGCATGGTAAGCAGGCGGCGCTGCTGTTCACCTCAGGCTTCGTCTCCAACCAGGCGGCGCTGTCGACGGTCCTGAACTCCATGCCCGGCTGGGTGGTGCTTTCCGACGAGAAGAACCACGCCTCGATGATCGCCGGCATCAAGGGATCGAAGGCGGCGTGCCGCATCTTCCACCACAACGACGTCGCGCATCTCAAAGCGTTGCTCGCCGCCCTACCGGAAGAGGCCCCGAAGCTGGTTGCCTTCGAATCCGTCTATTCGATGGACGCCGACATCGCGCCGATCCGCGCGATCTGCGACGTCGCCGCCCGCCACGGCGCGATGACCTATCTCGACGAGGTCCACGCGGTCGGCATGTACGGCCCGACCGGCGCGGGCGTCGCCGAGCGCGATGGCGTCGCGGACCGCATCGACATCATCGAGGGCACGCTCGCCAAGGGGTTCGGCTGCCAGGGCGGCTACGTCGCGGGCGAGGCGA
>CAWFTU010000007.1:0-384707 GCA_963818725.1 uncultured Pseudomonadota bacterium
CGATGGTCCGTTCATTGTACACCTCTTCTTCAAGTCTCTGGAAACATTGGGACTTGGTTTTCTGGCGACGGCTGACACGGGCGGCCTTTGCGCCCGATCGCCTTGACGACCCGCACGTCACAGAGGTCGGCGGCCTTGATCTGATAGGGCGCGCCCGGCACGACTTGCGCGGCCGGCAGCACGCCGGCCTCGATCAGCCGACGGATACGGTGGGCGGTGACGCCGCACGCCTTTGCGGCTTCGGTCAGCGTGAGCCACTCTCCGTTTTTGTCCGCGGATCTATAAGCGTGGATGCCTCGGACGCGCCGAATCGAGCTGACCCGATGCGCCGTCCACGTCTTGCCTTGTCCAGTCGGCAGCCCCATCCGGTTTAAGGTGGCGGCGATGTTCTCGTCGGACCAACGGCTGGCCATGCTCTCGATCACGGCCAGCGCGTCGTCGGAGGTGACGCACTCATGCTCACCCGATTGCGGCTTGCGCAGTCGCAACTCGGAGTGGCGACCGCCTTTCCAGTGGATCGTCAGAACGACCTCGCGGCCTGCCTCATCGATGTCGACGGTGATGTCGTTCACGAGCGCTCGCACCAGTTGCTGACGCGTGCGCATGGTGACGGCCGGCGACGACCAGGCCGCATCGAGATCTTCAGCAAGGCTGGTGAAGTCGGGAATAGGCGTCATCGGGGTGGGCGTCTTCGCCACCTCCAACCGGGCCTCGCACTCGCCGACGCGGCGCAGAGAGGCCTCCCAGCTCTTCTCAAGCTGGACGGCGATCAAGCGGTTATCCGGGTCGCAGGCGGCGTATCGCCGTTCGGCCAAGGATGCCTCGTACCGGGCCTGTTGCAGCTCCAGTTCGAGAATGCGTTGCTGTTCGCGCCGGCCGTCCATATGCACCCGTTCTGCCACCAGCGCCGATTCGATCGCCATCGGCTGGACGACCCGGATGAGCTCGCGAGCAAACGCCGTATCGACGCGCTGACCGGCGAAGCACATGCACCGTGGCGTCCCAATCGCCGTCTCGGCGGCGCACTGGTAGACCGGGTAAGGATAGCGCCCTCGATAGGCAACCTTCAAACGGCGTCCGCATCGGCCGCAGGTCATCAACCCGACCAAGAGGGAGCGTCCGCCGCGACCGGACTTGGCTCCATCGGGCCGACCATAGGCGTTGGTGGCGAGCTGCCTCTGATTGCGCTCGTACTCCGCCCAGTCGATATAGCCCTCGTGATGGTCTTTCAGAAGGATCTCGCACTCGTCGAGACGGCGATGGTGGCCGTAGGTCTTGCGGGCCCGACCGTCGACGATCGCTGTTCGGTGCTCACTTTTGCCGTAGGCGTAGGCGCCGGCGTAGAAGGGGTTCTTCAGCACCGAGATCACGTTGCGATATCTGATCGGCGTCCAATCGAACGTGACCAGCTTCCGCCCGTCCGACGGGCGCGGAAAATGCACGTGCTCCCGCCGGAGCGCCAAGTGAACCTGACGAGCGCTCCCGAGCTGGCGAAAGCGGCTGAAGATTTGCCGAACGGCCTCTTGAACGCGCGTATCCGGGTCAAACCCCAAGCCGATTTCGCGATGCCACGTGTAGCCGATCGGCACGGAGATGCGCAGTTCGCCCCGCCGCGCCTTGGAGCGGGCGGCCTCGTACATGCGCGTGCGCAAGATGCCCTGCTCGAACTCGCTGATGCTGCCCTTCATGCCCAGCAGCAACCGATCGTTCGGGCGGCAGGGGTTGTAGACGCCGTCGAGATCGATCACGCGGGCCTCGACCAGGCCGCAAAGCTCCAGTAGGTGATGCCAGTCCCGGCCGTTGCGAGCGAGGCGGGAGGCGTCGAAACACAGGACAGCCCCGACCTCGCCGGCGCACAGCCAGGCGACGAGCTTCTCGAACCCAGGTCTGGCCACGGTTCCGCTTGCTGAACGGCCCAGATCGTCATCGATGACCTCGATGTTCTGAAAGCCGCGCCGTCGCGCCTCCTCGACGAGCTCGTACTGGCGACGCTGGCTCTCGCGATTGAGCTGAACCTGGGCTGGAGTGGACTGGCGGACGTAAACCACGGCCTTGCGCTTCAACAGTGCCGGCGGCAGCAGATCAGCATTCGTCATTGCTGATCTCCTTGATCTCCCCTCCGGCTGCCTGCAGGATCAAATGCGCAAGGCGCTCGACCATGGCGCGGCGCTCGGTCTCGCTTACGCCCGTCAACTCGTGCGACCCCAGCGTCATGATGAGCTGGAGTGGTGGCTTGACGACTGTAAGCGGCTGTAACGTGTTTCTCATTGCGAGCCTCCTCGACGACGCCTGCGTCATTCGAGACCACTCGCCTGAGTCCCTGAGCTTTCAGCAGCCGATCCAGTTCCACCAGCGCCAGGACCGATACCTGAGGCTCGCCGAGCTCCAGTCCCGCGCAGGTGGCCCGATCCAGCATCCACGCCGCGACGGCAATTGCCACGCCGGGCTTACCTTCAACGACGACCACGTCAGTGCCAGCACGCTTCTCGCCGTAATACCGGCGGACGCGGCGCCCATAAAGCGCATGCCAGTGGTAGTGAACTCCTACCTCTTCTCCGATATGGGCAGAATGACCCAGTGATTGCGCTCGGACGAAAGTCATGGCTGTTCGCAGGGAGTGATCGCGGCGGCGAGCGAGCCGCAGCCATGTATTCGCTCATCGTCACCGCCAAGCTGAACGGGGTGGACCCGCGCGCCTGGCTCGCCGATGTCCTGGCCCGGATCGCCGATCACCCCGCCTCCAGGCTGCACGAGCTGCTGCCCTGGAACTGGCGCAAGCAACCCAGCAACATCGCACAGGCCGCCTGACTGCCATACCGCACTGCCATACCGCCGTGCTCCTGCCCGGATGGATACCTCGGTCTCCGCCACGATCCGAAGCTTCTCCTCCGAGCTCCAACGTCGTCGCCGTTCAACCCCGGTGATGATCTCCATCCCGCCGACTGCCCCTGATCTTAGCGGCGCTCATACAGGCGCCCTTTAGATCAAAGCCCCGATCCCGCCGGCAAGACGGCCATCACCGGGTGGATACGAATATGCGCGCGACAGAGCTCCTCTAGGTAAAATGCCATAGCCCGCTGCACCGCCGGGCGTTCGATCTCGCCTTTAGGCCCAATAGAGCAATAACGGCTCAAAACATCTTCATTGCATTTTGACGTGATACGCAGGACCGTTTTGCACTTGCGCCAAAGGATGTTGATCTTAGGATTTTGGTTCAACGCATGCTGAATCTCTTCAGAAAGCGCTTGTAATTTTTTTAGAGGTCCTTGGTAAACGACGTCTCTCTTGGAGTTGCTAACCTCAGCTCCGCCATGAAGTTCGAACGTCTCTCCGCTTATCGCGACCGTAAACGTATGACCATTAACCTCGACGGGAATGGTCGTGTTGTCAGTCATAAGCCAGAATGGCAGCTCTAGCCGTAGGGCAGGGCTGTTCAACGCTGCCGCATTGCCTTCACTGAGGCCGCCCTGCCACACATGTGGGGTGAAGTGAGGCGGCTGATCCAAGGGGGATTCCCGAGCCGGCAAATGTCTGACCCTTGGGGCGGCAACGGGGTCGGAGGGTGCCGTGGCTGCGTTTTCGCCGTTGCTGGACGTGCTGGCGGACGTCCCTGATCCGCGCCGGGGGCAGGGGAAGCTCTACGGGCTGCCCCACGTGCTGCTGTTCGCCATCCTCGCCATCGTGACCGGCTGCAACTCGTATCGTGGCATTGTCACCTTCATCGGCGTCCATCGCCGCAGGCTGAACGCGGCCTTCGGCCTGAACTGGCGCCGCGCACCCGCGCACACCGCCGTCCGCTACATTCTCCAAGGGCTCGACCCGGCCACGGTGGAGGGGGTCTTCCGCCACCATGCCGCCCTGCTACAGGCGGCGCGCGCCACGCCTGGGCAGGGCAGCATTGCCCTGGATGGCAAGACGCTGCGCGGCAGCTTTGATAAGTTCCGCGATCGTGCCTCTGCCCAGGTGCTGAGCGCATTTGCCACCGACACCGCCTTGGTGCTCCCCTCCGCTGGCTTTCCACCTGCTACGCAGTCGGAACCTTTGCCAGCTCCGCCCACATCGACATCGCCGAGAAATCCAACGAAATCCCGGCGGCACAGATGCTGCTGGCCGAACTCGGCATCGCTCGCGGCACCATCGTCACACTCGACGCGCTGCATTGCCAAAAAAACATTTCGAGGTTGCAGCAGGAGCCAACGTCGCCCTGATCGTCGGCGTCAAGGACAACCAGCCGACCCTGCACCAGAAAATCCGGGCGGCTTCGGCCACCACAACACCACTCGGGTCTGTCCACAGCCATAACAAGGGCCGCAACCGCGACGAACGTCGCACCGTCACCGTCTTCGATCCCGCCGACACGCCGGCCGACACCGACTGGCATCCGCACGTGGCCGCCATCATCCGTGTCGAGCGCACTGTCCACACCCGCAACGCCAAGACCGGGCTGCTGCGCCACTCCGCCGAGATGGCCTTCTACGTTTCAAACACGCCGGTCACCGCCACCCGCGCCGCCGAGACAATCCGCGCGCACTGGAGGATCGAGACCACCTCGCATTACAGCCGCGACGTCACCTTGGGCGAAGACCGCTCGCGCATCCGCACCAACCCAGGCGTGTTTGCTCGCCTGCGCAGCTTCGCCTTCAACATCCTCAAGGCCAACCAGACGGACACGCTCAGCCAGGATCGCTACCGCGCCGGTCTCGCAGGCATCAAAAACGTGCTCTCACTCACCATCATTCGAAAGCGTTGAACAGCCCTGAGCCGTAGGGTGACTTCGACCCAACGCGCCGTCCAATCGATTTCCTGAGCTATCGAATAGGTCTGGGGCAGCTCGCTAGATGACCTTTGCATGTTACCCACCTATCACCCAGGCGTCCGCACCGGCACCCCCAAACGCCGCATGGCCTCCCAACTAGCGATGTCCGCTTCGGAGGAGAACCGCTGGCTGAAAACGACCCGGATGGGCTCAAAGCCACGCCGGCCCGCGCTGGCGAATAGCTGCTTTCGGGATTGCTTGCTCGGCAAGCGGGCGGCCGACTTGTGTCGGAAGCGGTCATCGGATCCGGAACGTAGCGCCGTCGTTGGCAGCCACGGGCGATGAGCAAGCGTTGCCCATCATGTGCCTTTCACGAAGGGACATTCGCTTACCGACGGCGGGCGAAGAACTGATGCTGCCGCAATCACGTGATCTCCCGCCCCATCGCCATCTCGTAAACCCGCAGCACTGAACTCGAGTCCCCGCCGCCCAGCCCGTGCGCGCGCGCCATGCGCATCAGGTTCATCACCTGGGGCGCGATCATCCCTGGCAGGCCCACCTCGTCGGCCATCTCCAGCGCCAGCCGCAGATCTTTGTGCGCGAGGTCGAGGGCGAAGCCGGGCATAAAGTCGCGGGCGAACGCCTTTTGGCCCAGGCCGCGGAACGCGTCGGAGTTGCCGGAGGCGTTGCAGACCACGTCGTACAGCTTGCGGGAGTCAATTCCAGCCAGCAAGCCGAGCATCATCGCCTCGGCCGCGGCGGCGGCGTTGCAGAAGGCGAGCATGTTGTTGCACAGCTTGGCGACCGAGCCCATGCCGATCTCGCCGACATGGATCACCTCCTTGCTGAAGGATTTCAGCAGCGGCAGCTGCGCGTCGAAAACCGCGCGGTCGCCGCCGACCACGATGACGATGGTTCCATCGGTCGCGCGCGGCACCCCGCCCGAGACGGGCGCCTCCAGCATCTCGATCTTCCTTGCCTGCATGCCCGCATTCACACGCTTCGCCGTGGCGGGCGCGCTGGTCGAGAGATCGATCAGGACGGTGCCAGGCCGCGCGCTCTCGGCGATGCCACCAGTCCCTAGGGCGACGTCCTCGACATGGCGCGGCATGGGGAGAGACGTGAACACGACGTCTGATTCCGCGGCGACCGCGGCGACCGCTTTGCCCGCGGCGGCGCCCAGGGCGGTGCAGGCGGCCATGGCGTCGGGGTTCAGATCGAAGACCGTGACCTGGTGATTGGTGTTGCGGATGATGTTGCGGCACATGGGGCCGCCCATGTTGCCGACGCCGATGAACCCGACCCTCATGCGTGCTCTCCCCTCCCTTCATGGCGCACATTGCCGCTCTGCGCCGGAATGCCGGTCTGCTCCCAGCACACGCGCGCCAGCGCCGCGACGCCGGCACGAATTTGATCGTGGCTCGGCAGCGCGAAACAGAGGCGCAGATGCGAGGAGGCGCGGTCCGGGTCGCAGGCCCATTCGGGACCGGGATTGAACGCGATACCGGCCTCGGCGGCGGGCCTGACCAGTTTGCGCACATCCACCGCGTCCGGCAGCCTCATCCACAGAAAGATGCCGCCGCGCGGGCGCCAGGTCTCGATCGCGGCGCCGAACTCGCGCGCCAGCGCCTCCTGCATCGTTTGCAGCTTCGCGGCCAGCCCGGCGCTCAGCTCCCGCACATGCGCGTCGAAGTGGCGGGTGAAGTATTCAGCGACCACCATCTGGTCCAAGGCTCCGGTGCCGCCATCGGTCTTCATCGCGATCAGGCGCGACAGCACCGGCCATTGCGCGATGGCGTAGCCGACGCGCAGCGCCGGGGCGAGACTCTTCGAGAACGAGCCGATATGGACCACATGCGCCGGATCGAGCGCGTAAAGCGCTGGGGGCGCCTCCACGCCGGCCCAGAGCAGGTCGGCGTAGCACTCGTCCTCGAACACCACGACGCCGTGCTCGCGCGCGAGCCGCAGCAAGCCGTTGCGCCGTTCGAGCGGCAGGATCGACCCGGTCGGGTTCTGAATTGTCGGGATGGTGTAGATGTATTTGGGCGTCACGCCCTTGCGCCGGAGATCGCCAAGGATGTTCGCCAAGGCATCGAGCCGGATGCCCTCCTCATCGAGCGGCATTCCCACGATCGCGACTCCGGCCTTCCGTAGCTTGTTGATCGCACCGGCGTAGGAGAATTCCTCCACCAGCACCGTGTCGCCGGGCGCGAGCAGCAGGGCGTTGACCAGGTCGATGCCCTGGCCCGAGCCCGAGGTGATGAGCACGTCGTCCGCGCCACAGGCGATCCCGCGATGCGCGACGGACTTGGCGGCGACGAACTGGCGCAGCCCGGCGTAGCCCTGCGGCCCGTGCGCGAGATTGTACATCGCGAGATTGGCGCCCTCGCGCCGCAGCACCGACGCCGCCGCCTCGATCAGGCCGTCGATCGGGATCAGCGCCGGATCGTTGTGCCCGCCGATGAAGTTGTACGGCGAAAAGCCGGTGAAGCGAGGCGCCGGCTCCGGCACGCCCGTGGTGAAGCGCCGCTCGATAGCGAAGCCGAACTCGTCCATCGCACCCTCCCGGTTGATGCTGCATGCTGCGCAGCCCGCAGGCCAGGCGCAAGCGCCGGTCCTCGCCCCGACCCTTCTCCCAGAAGGACAATGTACGCGCCGGCCTTGCCAACCACGCCCCCTCTCCCGCGTGCGGGAGAGGGTTGGGGTGAGGGTCAGCGCGTGCGACGCGCCAGCCCGAGCCCGAGCAGGCCGCTACCGAGAACCGCGAGGCTGATCGGCTCGGGAACCCCGGTGGAGTTGCCGGCCGCACCTTGGAGGGCGACGCCGAACGCGTCGCCGCCCGTGACGACGCGATAGGTGCCGCAATTGGTGCATTCATAGGACTGGCCGATCCCGAACCGTCCGATCGCGATGATAATCGAGTCCGCGCCAGTCATGGTCAGCGCGTGCTGGAACGCCAGCGTGATATAGTTCCCGTTTTGTGAAAAGAAGGAGAAAGGGGTGTCCGCGAAATAGCTCGGCTGCTCCGTAATCTGAGTGTAGGTCGTTCCGCCAATCCGGCTTCCCGCGGTTGTCACAATGTCCAGGGACTTCACCGCCCCGGTCGCGGACTCCGTGACAAAGCCGCCGCTGGCGGTGCCGCCGTCATCAAACGTGACGTTTTGCAGCGTGAAGTCGATCATCCCGGCCTCGGCCGTATTGCCACCGGCGAGCAACGCGGCGGCAAGCAGACCAGCGAGCGCGCCGGCTCGGGACGGACGGGCTGGAGATTGCATGACGTCTTGTCTCCTGAACGGCCAGCATTCATGCGGCAGTCATACGCATACCAGGAGACAACAAAAAATTCATCTGTAAAAGCAACAAATCATGCCCGACCCGGCTTAGAGGCGGCTGGCGACCGCGAGCCGACGCGGTCACACACCGTCGCGCTGCATGAAGATCCAGCACCCGCCGCCTGCGGCCGCTTGGACGCGCACGCGCAGACTCCGCTCGGCGTCATCGAAATCGCCCACCCAACCGAACTCCAGATCCAGATTACCTGCCTTCAGAGCCCTCTCGATCCTGCCTCGGAAGGCCTCATTGTTCATGCAAGGCGCCACCTCAGGGAAAAACAACAGGCCGATCCGCGGCCGGTCACCGGAACCCGAGAGACGCCGCTCGGTCGCGCTGTAGACGTCCACGACACCGTTCACGTCGAGCCTGACACAGCCGAATGGAAGGCTGTCCAGTGCGTCTGGCGGAAGCGCCTCGACGGCGCGGGCGAGGTCGGGATCCTCGAAGGACGGCGGTTCACGCTGCATCGGACGCTCCTGCGGAAACCGGGCCGGAGAACATCGCCAGTCCGATGACGTGGGTCGCCGCCGCGCCCGCGTCACTCGCAACAGGAAGCAGCAGGCGCTCAAAAATCAATGGCTCGCCACCTTCGCCGAAACCGCAGCGAGCGTAGTCGTAGTGCGGAACTCGGGTCTTCGCGCACCGTGCGTAAGCGTCCGCCATGCCGCCGAATACGTCGTTCGCGTCGTTTCCAGGCCCCACCGTCTCACCAACCAGCGAGCGCCCCAAGCGGGCCGCCAGGGCCGAGCCAAAGTAGGTGAAGCGCAACGCCGGCCGATCGGCTCGGCCCTCTGCCACCAGAACGAACGCGTGGGGTGCCCCTGACAGTGTCTGGAGCTCGAACGCGTTCAGGCGGGGCAGCCACTCCCGAAGCCCGGTGCCGCCACGCAGGTGCTGCCAAAGCATATAGGCGTCCCGCAATTCGGGTCGGTTGAGGCGGCGCAGGAGCCTGTCGTCCCAGCCCGGCCTGGGCAGGCGGCCAAGGGCGACAAGCACCAGCTCGGCAAGTCTGGCCGATGAGGACGGCTTCAAAACACTCTCTCCGTTAATCGCTGTATCTGTGGCCGGTTACAAACACAACCGGCAAGCCCGGACAAAGTTCCCAAAGTCCGGCCGTGGCCCGTTGGATTAGGATTGCGAGCGATTGAGTAGTGCAATTCACTTCGCGGCACTCGTGACCGTCTCAATGCCGAACAAATTCTGCTCTAACGCGCCCACACGCTTGGCGCGGGGCGCGGCAGCCCCAAATTCTCGCGCAGGGTTGTGCCGCCATACTCTGTGTGAAACAGCCTGCGCCGTTGCAGTTCAGGCACGACAAAATTTACGAAATCCTCGTACGTGCCGGGGATGTGCGTGCCGCCCAGCACGAAGCCGTCGCAGGCCCGCTCCACGAACCATTGTTCCAGCCGGTCCGCCACTTCCGTCGGACCGCCCACGATCGCGTCGCGCGGGCGGCCGCGCCGCGTGATCTCCAGGAAGTCGCGCACTGTGGGGGTGGAGGTGCCGGAGGCCTGGATCACGCGGTCGCGCATCGCCTGCATCCCGGACATGCCGGCCAGCTCGTCCTTGGTGAAAGGCTCGTCCAGCCCCTTGCGGGCGAAGTCAAAATTGAGCGCCTCCGACAGCAGCGACAGCCCGTCCACCTCGCGATAGAGCGACTCGACGAGCGCCATCTTGTCCTCCGCCTCGGCCCGCGTCGCGCCAACAACCGGGTAGGCGATGGTGTTGAGCGTCACGAGGTTGGGATCGCGGCCGTGCCGGGCGATGTCGGCCTTCATCGCCGCGTATTGGCGCTTCCCCTCGGCGAGGTTCGGGTAGGCGACGAACACAGTCTCCGCCCAGCGCGCGGCGAAGCGCTTGCCGCGCCCGCTTGAGCCGGCCTGGATCAGGACGGGATGACCTTGCGGCGAGCGCGGCACGGTGAAGGGACCGCGCGAGCGGAAGAAGTGGCCGTGGTGGTCCAGCCGATGCACCTTGCCGGGGTCGGCGAACAGGCCACGCGCCTTATCCACGACAAGCGCATCGTCCTCCCAGGAATCCCAATGGCCGAGCACGACCTCCATGAACTCGTCGGCGCGGTCGTAGCGCAGATCGTGCTCCAAGTGCTCGGCCAAGCCCATGTTCATCGCCTCGCCATCATTGACCGAGGTCACGATGTTCCACGCCGCCCGCCCGTTCGTCATCAGGTCCACGGTCTGGAACAGACGCGCGACATGGAACGGCTCGTAGTAGGTGCTCGAGCAGGTGGCGCCAAGGCCGAGGCGCTCCGTGGCCGCGGCCATCGCCATCAGCACGACCACCGGGTCCAGCTTCACGCAGCGTATGCCGTGTTCGACGGTGTGGCGATGGTCGCCCCCCAGCATGTCCGGCATGGCCAGCCGGTCGTCGAAGAAGGCGAGCTGGAACTTCCCCGCCTCCATGATCGCGCCGATGCGCTGGAAATAGGCGGCGGTGGTGAAGTCGGTGCGGCTCTCGGGGTGGCGCCAGGAACTGGCCAGCGTGGTGCAGTTCTGCGCCTGGAGGAAGCCGACGAGGACCATCTGGCGGGGCATGGCGGGCCTCCTCAGAACTGGTACCGGCGCAGCCCGCCATCGACCGGGATCACCGCCCCGGTGATGTAGCGGGCGCGCGGCGAGGCGAGAAACACCGCGAGCACAGCGAGATCCTCGGGCTCGCCCCAGTAGCGCAGGGGAATCTCGGTCTCGGCGAAGTGCCTGCGGTATCCTCGGGATAATTGCGGCGGATCTGCTCGCTCATGATCCGGCCCGGCGGGATCGAGTTCACGGTGATGCCGTACTGGCCCACCTCGCGCGAGAGGCCCTTGGCCCAGGCGTGCATCGCCGCCTTCGCGGCGAAGGCGGCGTTCAGCCCCTCCGGCTCGCTCTTTCCGGTGATGTTGATGATCCGGCCCCAGCGCCGCTCGATCATGCCGGGAAGCAGCGCGTGCGTGATCTGGCGGTGGCGGGTGAAGTTCAGCGTGATCGCCTCCTCCCACTTCGCTTCCGGCGCGTCGATGGGAAGCGGCCGGCTGCCGCCCGCGCAGTTGACCAGGATGTCCACGGCCCCGAGCGCCCCCAACGCCGCGTCGCGCAGCCGCGACGCCGCGCCCTCGGTCAGAATGTCTTGGTGGAGCAACGCCGGCGCCGGCCCGCCGTCGGCCTCGATCTCCGCCCGCAAACTCTCCAGAAGCTCGGCCCGCCGCGCCACGGCCGCGACGCGCACGCTCTCCGCCGCCAGCCCTTTCACGATCGCCCGGCCAATGCCCATCGAGGCGCCCGTCACCAGCGCGGTCTTGTCCCGAAGCTGCAAATCCATTCTCTTGTGCCGTGCGCCGTTTCCACTGGCGACGCTAGGTGAAGGCCCCTCGCCCCGCAAGGAAGCTCATGTCGATCTTCGAGACCGGCCTCGATCGCCGCGATGCCAACTATGTCCCGCTCTCGCCGGTGTCGTTCCTGGCCCGCGCGGCGCTGGTCTATCCCGATCGGACCGCGATCATTCACGGCGAGCGGCGTATCACCTATGCCGCCTTCCTCGAACGCTCCCGCCGCCTCGCCTCGGCGCTGTCGCGCGCCGGCGTGGGCAAGGGCGACGCGGTCGCGATCATGGCACCCAACGTCCCGGAGATGCTGGAGGCGCATAACGGCGTGCCCATGCTGGGCGCGGTGCTCTGCCCCATCAACACGCGCCTGGACGCCGCCGCCGTCGCCTTCATCCTGGAGCATGGCGAAGCGAAGGTGCTGCTCACCGACCGCGAGCACAGCGAGGTCATGGCGCGCGCCCTGGCCCAGCTTGACAGGCCGCCTCTGGTCATCGACATCGACGACCCTCTGGCGATCGGCGGAGAGCGGATCGGCGCCGCCGACTACGAGTTCTTCATCGCCTCGGGTGATCCCGCGCACCCGGTCCGCCTGCCCGACGCCGAGTGGCAGGCGATCACCCTCAACTACACCTCAGGCACGACGGGCAATCCCAAGGGCGTGGTGCTGCACCATCGCGGCGCGTACCTCAACGCCTGCGCCAACGCGCTCGCCTTCCAGCTCTCGCCGCACAGCGTCTATCTCTGGACGCTGCCGATGTTTCACTGCGACGGCTGGACGTACACCTGGGCGGTCACGCTCGCGGGGGGCGTCCATGTATGCCTGCGCCGGGTCGAGCCCGCCGCCATCTTCGCCTCTATTGCCGAGCACGGCGTGACCCACATGTGCGGCGCGCCCGTGGTTCTCGGGATGCTGATCCACGCCCCCGACTCTGCCCGCCGCGCCTTTCCGCACACCGTGCAGGTCGCGACCGGCGGCGCCGCCCCGCCCTCGGCGGTGATCGCGGGCATGGAGCGAATGGGGTTCGCGGTCACGCACCTCTATGGCCTGACGGAGACCTACGGCCCGTCCGCGATCTGCGCCTGGCAGCCCGGCCTGGACGCGATGCCGCTTGAGCAAAAGGCCGCCTTCATGGCCCGCCAGGGCGTCGGCCACCCGCTGCTCGAAGCCGCCGCGGTGCTGGACCCGGACACGATGCGGCCGGTGCCCGCCGACGGCGCGACCCTGGGCGAGCTGATGATCCGCAGCAACACGGTCATGATGGGCTACCTGAAAAACCCGATGGCCACCGAGGAGGCCTTCGCGGGCGGCTGGTTCCACACCGGCGACCTCGCGGTCACGCACCCGGACCAGTACGTGGAGATCAAGGATCGCGCCAAGGACGTCATCATCTCGGGAGGCGAGAACATCTCCTCGCTGGAGGTGGAGGAGGCGCTCTACAAGCATCCGGCAGTGATGGAGGCGGCCGTGGTCGCCCACCCGGACCCGAAATGGGGCGAGACGCCGCACGCCTTCGTGACGCTCAAGCCCGGCGCCGGACCGGGGACGGATGCGGACATCATCGGCTGGTGCCGCGCCAGTTTGGCCCACTACAAATGCCCGCGCCACGTCACGTTCGGCCCGCTGCCCAAGACCTCGACGGGCAAGATCCAAAAGTTCGAGCTCCGACAGCGGGCGCGAGGCGGTTGAGGCATTCCAGTCTTGGGAGCAAGGTCCATGCAGATCACCCCCAACTCGCACTCTCTCGGAGCCCGCGCCGAGGACATCGACCTGAGCCAGCCCCTCTCCGATCCGGACTTCCGCGCCATCCTGCGCGCGCTCGGCGCGCATGGTGTCCTGTGCTTTCCCCACCAGACCTGCGACGTGGCGCAGTTCGCGGCGTTCGGGCGCCGCTTCGGCGAGCTGGAGATCAACGTCGCCAACACCCACCACGCGCCGGGACACCCGGAGGTTATGATCCTCTCCAACATGCGGGACGCGGAGGGCCGCCCGCTGGGCCTCTCCGATGCCGGGCAGGGCTGGCACACCGACATGTCCTATTCGCGCGACATCGCGCTCGCCAACATCCTGCACGCGCAGCGCGTACCGGTGCGCAACGGCAAGTCGCTTGGGCAGACTCAGTTCCGCGACATGCACGCCGCGTATGACGACCTGCCCGACGGTTTCAAGCACAAGCTGGAGGGCCGCACGGCCACGCACGACTTCGGCAAGTTCTGGGACATGATGCGTGCCCGTCCCGGCTCCACGCGCCCGCCGCTCACCCAGGCGCAGCGCGACAGGAAGCCGCCCGTGTCGCAGCCGATCTTCCGCCGCCATCCGATCACCGGGCGCATGGTGCTGTACGCCAATCCCGGGTACGCCATGCACATCGACGGCATGGACAAGCAGGAAAGCGGCGAGATCCTCGATTTCCTGTTTCGCCACCAGGAGCGCGCCGAGTACCTGTACGCGCACCACTGGACCGAGGGCGACGTGCTGATGTGGGACAATGTTGGAACGGTCCACAACGCCGTGGCCGACTACCTCGCCGACGAGCCGCGCTACATGCGCCGGATGCAGGTCATGGCGACGCGCGACTACGCGCCGCTGGCCGCCTGAGATGGCCGCGCCCATCGGCTCGGCCTTCACGGGCCGGCGGATCGCCGTCACCGGCGGTGCCGGCGGCATCGGACGCGCGACGGCACGCGCGTTCCTCGACGCTGGCGCGCATGTGCTGCTGATCGACATCGATGCCGACGGCCTCGCGGCGGTGGCGCGGGAACTCGGCTCGACGCGGCTCGCCGCCTGGCGCTCCGACCTCACGACGCCGGCCGCGTGCGCCGAGGCGCTGGACCAGATGGGCGCCAGCATCGACGCGCTGGTGCATCTCGCTGGCCTGTTCGAGCGCGACCCGCTCGACGCGGACTCGCACGACATCTGGGACCGCGCCATCGCCGCCAACCTCACCAACGCCTACGACATGGCGGTCGCCTTCGCGGCCCGCGCCGAGCGGAGCGATCCCGCCCGCATCGTGCTCACCAGCTCGATCGCCTTCCGCCGCGGCAGCCCCGATCACGTCGCCTACGGCGCGGCCAAGGGCGGCATCGTCGGCCTGACCCGCTCATTGTCACGCCGCTTCGCCCCCGACATTCTGGTGAACGCCATCGCGCCGGGCCTGATCGAGACCCGCATGACCGAAGAGGTGATCGCCACCCGCGGCGAGCAGATGCGCGCGCAGATCCCGCTGCGCCGGTTTGGCAAGCCGGAGGACGTGGCTGGCGTCATCCGCTTCTTGTGCGACCGCGACAGCGCCTACATCACGGGGCAGACGATCACGATCGACGGCGGCCTGACCAACGCGTGAGCGGTTCACGCCGGCGCCACACGCCAATGTTTGACCCTCGCTCCGCCCGCCAATCGAAGCGCGTGCGTTGTGGCAGCGGTGACATCGGCTCTGCCCAGGAGGTCCAAATGCGATTGGCGCCCATACCGCCGAGCGGCTTGTCCAACGACCAGCGCGCGCTCGACGCCAGTATCCGCGCGGGGATCAAGGCGCATCTGCAAGGGCTCGTCTCCGAACGCAAGGGCGGCGCGCTGGTCGGCCCGTTCATTCCCATGCTGCACTTTCCGCAATTCGGAAAGCCGTCCTGGGACTATGTGATGGCGCTGGCGGAGAACAGCACGCTGCCCAAGCCCGCCCACGAGGTCGCCATCCTGGTCACGGGCGCGCGGTTCCGGTCCCGCTATGAGCTTTATGCCCACGAGCATGTCGCGGTGCGGGCGGGCCTGTCGGCGGCCAAGATCGCCACCATCGTCGCCGGCGAGCGGCCGAGCGACCTGACCGCCGAGGAAGGGATCGCCTATGACGTGGCCTCATCCCTTTGCCGGGGCGCCCAGCTCCCCGAAGCGACGTATCGAGCAGCGGTGCAGGCATTCGGCGATCAGGGCGTCGCGGAGCTTGTCTTTCTGATCGGCGCCTACTGCCTCGTTTCCGTGATGCTCAACGCCTACGACGTGTCGGTTCCTGGCCGCGAGGAGGGACTTGGCTGACGCGGCGAAGGTCACGCAAATTCGGCTGCGCCGCCATGACAAGAGGGACTTCGCTGGCGTTATCTGCTTCCTGTGCGCCCTGACCGCGCCTACACCAATGGCCGAGCACGGCCGGCCTGTTCAGCGACCATGAAGGCCTGGTCTCCGGTTTTGGCCACCGCATCATAACGCCGCCGAATCTCCTTGCGGTCCAAGAGATGTTCAAGCTGCGAAATTAGCTCTTGAACGGCAGAGACATCGTTGGCTTCATCGGCCTAATCGAAATCATCTCGGCAGGGAGCGAAGAAATCTGGCGGCAGTCGAGAAGAAGTCTATAACCATCAGAAAACCTTCGCTTTGTGTTCGCCTGTAGCCGGACTAGACTCGGTCGACACGTCGAATCGGAGAAGGTGGCGGCACGATGAGCGATGAACTTCGTGGCGGGTGCCCGGGTATCCGTTTTCATAGTGACACGCGGCGCAACTGCTCAACCCACCCCGCTTCGCGCAATGCGTTGATATAGAATGATTTTCAGCAGTCTCAGAAAACGGGATAAATTTGGGCAGTTGAAGTAAAATCCGCGGCGATACCAGATACTTATTTATATCGTAATATCGCAGCCTTGGCCGTTACATGCGTCGGATTCGATACTGCCGTTACGCCCAAAATCGCCTCGCCCAGAAAGCGTTGTTTATCAATGATTTGCGGAGGGAGGGGTGGGTTGAGCAGTTACCACGCGGCCACATCTGGCGTCGCGTTGTTGTCACGCGCCGAAAGTCGCATGGCTTTGACCTACAATCGTTTATCTCCCAAAAGGTTTCCTGATTACACATAAACTTCAGCCAATTTCAGGAGTTGGTAGGGCATAGGGGTGGTTCGGACGGCGGCCCATGTGAGACGCGGGATCATGGCGGCCAGATCGTATCGTCGGTTGAAGCGGTATTCGAATTCGGCGAGGTAGCGCGGAACATGCTTGCGGTTGATGGCACGGTAGGTGCCCGTGATGGCGGCCTTGATGTTGCCGAGCGCGGTGTTGGCCCATTTGAAGGCTGGCGTCCGAGCCGCTTTTGGTCCTGACCCGGTCTTGACGACTTGGTGCGCGCACCCGGCGTCTGCGACGCTGGCGAAACACTGAAGGCCGTCGCTGACGACAGAGCAGTCTGGATCGAGGCTGCGCTTGGCGAACCCTGTGATCGAGGTTGCACAGAAGCTGGTGACCCGGCGCAGCTTCAGGCGAACCGGCTTTCCCTGGGTGGTCGTCTCGACAGCGGCGACGAACGGCGTCTTGCCAGGCGCCCCGCGGCCGCGCTTTCCGCCGGAGCGCTCGCCGCCGAGATGGGCGCCGTCGATCTCGATCCTGCCGCTCAGGCGCTTGGTCGCATCACGCTCAAGCATGACCTGCTTCAGCTTGTGTTTGACCTTCCAGGCGGTGGTCTGCGTCACCCCAAGGCGACGCCCCAGTTCGATGCTGGAGATGCCTTGCTTGGTCTGGGTCAGGCGATAGATCGCACGAAACCATAGCCGCAGCGGCAGATGGGTTGATGCAAAGATCGTCCCGGCAATCGGCGAGGTCTGCCGGCGGCACTTGGTGCACTGATAGAGATCGCGGGCCGTCACCAGACTATACTGCCTGCCGCCGCATACCGGGCACTCAAAGCCACGCGGCCAGCGTGACGCGATGACGATCGCCCGGCATTGCTCCTCGGTGCCGTACTGCTGTTCGAACGCGGGTTCGCTGAGACCCTTCTGGAACCCCGCTTATCGGCCAATCGACCCGCTCTTGTACTTTGCAGCAGGGAAGCGCAAAGTCGCTCTGAACGCGGCGTCTCGGAGCAGAATGATGCGGGCAATCATGAAGGGGCTGACGGACGTTGAGTTCGAACGACTCTACGGGACGGAGGGTCAGTGTCTGGCGGCGTTGGTGGCGGCGCGCCAACGCGAAGGAATGCCTTGCCCGCGCTGCGCCAATCTGAAGAGCTATGTCTACGGCCGCCGTGTCGGCTGCACGCGCTGCGGCCGACGTTGGTCGGTCACCGCGGGCACCGTGATGGCGGACACCAAGCTGCCTCTGACCACTTGGTTCCGCGCCATGCACCTGATGAGCAGCACCAAACAGGCGATCTCGGCGGTCGAGCTCGGCCGCAGGTTGGGCCTGGGCTATGAGACGGCCTGGTATCTGCACAAGCGGCTCCGCCACGCCATGACCGAGCGGACGGAGCGCTATTCGCTCGGGGGCGCGAGCGACGACGATGCCGCGCCGCCGGTAGTGGAGGCGGATGACGTGTGTCTGGGAGGTGAAAGGAACCAAGGCAGCGGAACCGAAGGCAAGACCTGCGTCATCGTCGCCTGCGAGCGGCATGCGGACGGGCGCATGGGCCATGTCGCGATGCGCGCGGTCAGCGCCTTCTCCAGCGAGGCGGTGGCCGCGTTCCGCGATGCCCACATCGCCGCCGGCGCGACTGTGCACACGGACGGCTTGCGGGCGTTCAACGCCTTCGGTGAAGCCGGGCGGACGCATGTCGCCACCGTCACCGGCGGCGGGCGTCCGGAGCGCGAGCGCAGCGCCCCGTTCTTCACCGTCAACACCCTGGTCGCCAATCTCAGGTACCGCGCTCAAGGCCACCCACAAGCGGCTCTCCCCCAAGCATCTGCCCGACTATCTCGGCGCCTTCTGCTGGACCACCAACCGGCGCCGCAACATGCGAGGCATGGTCAACGCGCTTTGCCGTGCCGTCGCTGCGTCATCCCGTCTGACCCGCAAAGGCGTCTACCCGTGACGGGTCGATTGGCCGATAAGCGGGTTCTGGAACTGCACGACATTACGAGCCACTGCCACACCCTCATGAAATGCCACAAATTCCCTGACCTGCTACCAGGCGTTTCGTGACTGAGGGAAGTGCGTAATCGGGAAAGGTTTTTCACGGTGGACCCCATGTCAGCGCCGATAGTAAGATAGTTAACCCCGACTACGGATAAGCCTCGATTTGTTGGCCGCTGCGGGAGATGGAAGGTTTGCCGGGTCTGAAGGCGTAAGCGACGAGGCAGGACAGGACATGGACCATGGCGTTCACGACCGACCGGTGGCGTGAATGCTCAAGCCCCATTTCGCATTTGAGGATATCGAGCACGGTCTCGATGACGAAGCGCTTGCGCAGCATGATCTTGTCAGCGAGGGGCATGAGGTAGTTCTTCATGTTCCGCCGGATGCCGGTGATGAGATGCAGGCCACGTTGCCAGAGTTTGTTGAACAGTTCGTGGCCAATATAGCCTTTGTCGGCATAAAGCTTACCCGCCAGGTGCCTGGTCATCTCATCCAGCACGGTGCTGTCGGCGGTGTTGCCGGGGGTGATCTTCAGCGCCACGATCTGGCCCTTGTGGTTGATCACGAAGTGCAGCTTGAGCCCGTAGAACCACCCCATGCTGGTCTTGCCCCGCGCGGCCAGGCCGTCGAAGACCTTGTGGCGGTGAATCCGACGATTGTGACAGACGGCGAGCTGGGTTGAGTCGGCGAAGTAAACACCGGTCTGCTCGCCGCTGAGGCTGTGCAGCAGCACCATCAGGGGGACGAACAGCCGCGGCACCAGGCTGACGAAGCGGTCGTAGTGCGGCAGGTCGCCGAAGCAGGCGCGGTGCTGATGGCCGACCCCGTAGAGGTAGAACGCCTTGAAGTGCTTGAACGGCGAGAGGTGAAACAGCACCACGATGAGCAGCATCTCGGACCGAGACAGCTTGCCGGTGCGCTGCCGGGTCATCGGCGAGGGGATCAGCCGGTGCGCTTCCCAGTCCTCGAACACCCTGCAGAAGTCATCGAGACAGCAGTAGAGCGCTGTGATATCCACCGCCATTGAGGGGATCCTTCGGAACCAGGTTTGAGGCTCAGTCGTCGCAAACCGATGCTGCCAAACCCTTGATCCTTTGGGAATCCCCTCACCCCTTATCCGTAGTTCGGGTTAGTTATAGATCCGGCTGCCATTACCTTGGATAGAAGCTGAGGGCCACCACGTCCTCGGACATGAAGCACGTGGACATGCGCAAGCTGGCTCCGGCGGCCCAGGAAGAAAGACGGCGACAGGTGATCGGCCTGCGCCAGAGCGGTGCGAACTATGCGGCAATCGCCGCCCAGGTCGGGCTCAGCCAAACCGGCGTGTTCGACATCTGCAAGCGTTTTGACGCCCAGGGCGAGACGGGGCTGGTCAGCGGCAAGCGCGGGCGCAAGCCAGACGAGCAGAAGCTGCTGACGACGGCACAGGAGAGGGAGATCCAGCGGCTGATCTGCCGCCGTGTGCCCGACGAGTTGGGCCTGGACTTTGCGCTGTGGAGCCGGGCGGAGCAGCCGAAGGTTCCATGGACGCAGTCCATGGAATGGCTGCGGAGGGGGCGGTGGGTGCGCTCATCCGCCGCCAGTATGGCGTGCGCCTGGCGGTGCGCACCACCGGCACGCACCTGGCACGCTGGGGCTTCACCGCGCAAAAGCCGCTGCGGCGGGCCCATGGGCAGCAACCGGCAGCGGTGCGCGATTGGCTGCGCCGGGAGTATCCAGCGATTGTCGCCCGGGCCCGGCGGGCGCGTGGGGTGATCTTCTGGGGCGACGAGACCGGGCTGCGCGCCGAGGACGTGCGCGGTCGTTCCTACGCGCTCCCCGGCAAGACACCCGTCGTGCGGCCCAACCAGCGCCGCATCGGGCGGGGCCTGATCTCGGCGGTCAGCAACCGAGGCGAGTTGCGCTGGCAGGTGCTGGACGGCGCGATCAAGGCGCCGGTGCTGATCGGCTTCCTGCAACGCCTGATCCGTGATGCCGGGCGCAAGGTGTTCCTGATCCTCGACCGGCTGCCAGTGCACCGTTCGGCGGTGGTGCGTGAGTGGCTCGCCCGGCACAAGGCGCAGATCGAGGTCTTCTACCTGCCGTCCCACAGTCCGGAACTCAATCCGGATGAAGGGCTGAATGCCGACCTCAAGCGGCACGTCACCCGCAAGCCGCCAATGCGCAGCAAACAGCAGCTCAAGCAGGCCGCCATCAGCCACATGCGTCGGCTGGCCAAGTCGCCCGCCCGGGTCCGCAGCTTCTTCCGCCAGAAGTCCATGCGCTATGCGGCATGATTCAAGATAATGACAGCCGGATCTATAAATATCGGGATTAGACCTATAAAGCTGTCAATGCAGAGGACAGTCAACACTCCTACAGTGAAGGCCGAAAGATGGGTCAGCATGATGGCAAGATATCCATAATCAATAAACCATGCACAGACAGCTTTTGATATAACTGTAATTATTACTAGCCTGAGATTGTGTCCAATGGTTTCTATGAGTTGCGTTCTTATCAACTCACGACGCTGGCGTAGCCTCTCAGCAATGCCCTCATCTCTAGGCAAGCCATACCCAACATCGCTTGTCGCGATAACGATCATGAATGCGATTGTGAATGGCAGCACTATAGCCGAAACCTGAATGATGTCGCTTGATATGGCTAGGAATACTCTCGTTGGCATTATGCCGAAAAAGAGTGCCGCAACAAGGAGGTATATGTCGCGAGCCCTCTTGAGTTTCCCAAACCTCCTCATGCGGATAGCCTTGAAATAGTCTGCGGGCTGACATTGTAACTGCGAGCTATGGAGCGCAGCGTTTCGCCGTCCACGTCGCGTCCCTTGATCGCTTCGCGCTGTTGGTGAAGGGTAAGCTTCGGCTTGCGCCTGAATTTCACGCCCTTGGCCTTGGCATCGGCGCGGCTGGCCGTGCGTTCGAGGATGCGGCGGCGTTCGAGCTTGGCGGCAACGTCAAGCATGGCAAGCACCAGCTCGGCAAAGTCGCCGGTCGTGTCTAGCACCGGCTCCGCGAGCGAACGAAGGCCTGCCCCTGCTTTCTGGATGTCGCGGGCGATGATCAGCAGGTCCGTTGTGTCGCGCGAGAGCCGGTCAACGGCGGGCGTGATGACGATATCCCCCGGAGCAAGGGCGGCAAGCAGCTTCTTGAGCTGTGACCGGTCGGCATGGGTGGCGGTGATCTTCTCGCGGAAGATCTGCACACACTGTGCGGCGGTGAGTTGGGCAACCTGGCCGGTGAGGTCTTGGGCGTCAGTCGAGACATGGCGTAATCGCGCGGCCGGCCTGGGTGCCTGATCCGTTCCCCTTCCGCCCGCGCGTCTGCTGAGATCGGCTCCGGTCTCGACCAAGGAGGGCAGCGTCGGCATGGGTGGCGGTGATCTTCTCGCGGAAGATCTGCACACACTGTGCGGCGGTGAGTTGGGCAACCTGGCCGGTGAGGTCTTGGGCGTCAGTCGAGACATGGCGTAATCGCGCGGCCGGCCTGGGTGCCTGATCCGTTCCCCTTCCGCCCGCGCGTCTGCTGAGATCGGCTCCGGTCTCGACCAAGGAGGGCAGCATGGGCTCGTATGTCGCGTTCGACGTCTCGCTCCGCACCACCAGTGTCCACGTCATGGACGAGGCGGGCCGCTGCCTCTGGCGCGGCAAGTGCGCCACCGAGCCCGAGGCACTCACCGCGGTCGTGCGCGAGCATGCGCCCGAGGTGGTGCGCATCGGCCTGGAGACCGGCTTCCTCTCGACCTGGCTCTGCCACGCATTGGCCGAGGCCGGCCTGCCCGTGGTGTGCATGGATGCGCGTCAGGCCAAGGCGGTGCTACAGGTCAGGCCCAACAAGACCGACGCCAACGACGCCGAGGGCCTGGCGCAGCTGCTGCGCACCGGCTTCTTTCGCCAGGTCCGGGTCAAGTCCTGGGATGGCATGCTGCTCCGCAACCTCGTCACCGCTCGCCGCCAGCTCGTGCGCACCGCGGTGGACCTCGCCAATCAGATCCGCGGCATCCTGAGGACGTTCGGCCTGGCGCTGCCGCCGGGCGGTGGCGGCCGGCACTTCGAGGCGAGTGTGCGCGAGCGCGCGCCGATGCGCCCGGGGCTGGGCTTGATCGTGCTGCCCCTGCTCGAGGCTTGGCGCGCGGTGCGGGATCGGGTTGTCGTGCTCGACAAGGCGGCCGTTGCGGCCGCCCGGCGCGACCAGCGCTGTCGGCTGTTGATGACGGCGCCCGGCGTCGGCGCGATCACGGCGCTGACTTACGTCGGCACGGTGGAAGACCCCGCGCTGTTCCAGGGCGCCCGCGCCGTCGGCGCCTGGCTCGGGCTGACACCCAGCCGCTATCAGTCCGGCGAGATCGACGTCTCAGGACGCATCTCGCGCTGCGGCGACCCATTGCTGCGCACCTACCTCTACGAGGCCGCCAACCAGGTGCTGACCCGCTCGCGCTCGGACAGCGCCTTGAGGCGGTGGGGGCTGATGCTGAAGGCGAGGAGCGGCCACAAGAAGGCCGTCGTTGCCGTGGCCCGCAAGCTCTCGGCCATCCTGCATGCGATGTGGTCCAGCGGCGAGGCGTTCTGCGCGGAACCCGCCCTGGCCAAGGCCGCGTGACGGTATAGGAGCGAGATCAC
The DNA here is from genome assembly GCA_963818725.1 of uncultured Pseudomonadota bacterium. Taxonomy (GTDB): domain Bacteria; phylum Pseudomonadota; class Alphaproteobacteria; order Acetobacterales; family Acetobacteraceae; genus DATFDN01. The sequence goes on from CAWFTU010000007.1 coordinate 22,848, forward strand.
CAGTTCCGCCCGCCCTGGCGGAAGAGGCGTCCCTGCCGGGACGTGGTCAGGACCATCACGATATGCCCGCCGCGGCGAAGAGACCGCGTTCGCTGACATTGTGAGGTTCCCCCACCGGAAACCATCGTGCGGCAGCGGCACAGTCCCTGACCGCGGAGACAACCCTGAACCGGCAGAGCGTCCGCTCAAGGCAAGCGAAGCAGATGAAAAAGAGCTTGACCGGGGAGGCGCGATTAGACAACGCGGGCGTAGCCGTAAATCATGCGCTGATTATGGAACAGAATTTAGGAACAGGAAAGCGAGGTTTTATCAGGGCCTTGGGTTTGTTCCGTAATTCTTGACAGTCGGCCACTACGCCAGGCTCGGTGCGGCTCGGAAGAATATCGAGACCATGTGGCCCTCGCTGCCGATCCGGCTGGCGCCGGTCGATGCGGCGCTTTCCGATGAAGCCGGATGTTGCGTCCGATCAAGATGGAACGGGATTTGTCCCTGGGCGACCGTTACTGCCTGGCGCTGGGCACGCGCGAGAAGTTGGCAGCGCCGACTGCTGAGCGGCGGTGGCCGGAGATTGCAAGCGTGGCTGGCGTGGTGGTCGAACTGATCCGCTGACCAAAGCCCGGAGCGTCTCGCCAGGTTTGCGCGTGACAGACATGACGGGGAGTTCCTTACGCGACCTCGGTAGGCGCAACCCCGGTCATCCGCCCGATCAGCGCGACATACCCCGCGATCGTCTCCCGCAAATCCAGCCGGTCCGTTGCGAAGCGCCGCGCCCCCTCGCGCAGCCGCCGTGCCAGCGTCTGGTCGTCGAGCACACGGAGCACCGCCTTGGCCAGCGCCGCCGGATCGTGGAACGGCACCAGAAGCCCGGTCTCTTCCGAGGTGACGAACTCCCGCACCGGCATCGTGTCGCTGCCGATCACAGCGCAGCCCATCGCCAGCGCCTCGCGCAGCGACCAGGACGCGACGAACGGGTAGGTCAGATAGACATGCGCGTCGGAGCGTTGCAGCATCCGGTAGCCGTAAATCATAGGCCAAGCTCGCTGTGGGAACCCAAGCGGATCAGCCGCAAGGTGGAGGCGTCGGGCTTTTCGTAAATCAGCACAAGGTCGGGCCTGATGTGGCAGTCGCGATAGCCTGACCATTCGCCGGAAAGCGCATGGTCGCGGTGCCGCTCCGGCAGGGGAGCGTCGGCCATGAGCTGTTCCAGCACTGTGGACAGGATGGTTTCAAGGTTAGCGCGATGCCGTCCTTTCCACTCCCGCCGGTAGTCGCGCTTGAATTGGGTGGTGCGCTCAATCTCCCTCATTCAGATCCCGAAGCAGGGCATCCACGCTTTTGAACCGCGGCAGGTCGCCGCCGCGGGCTTCCCTCATGGCAGCAATCGTCTTGGCGTTTGGCACCAGTGGCTCAAAGGGCAACGCCTTCTCGGCGGCGACGCGCCTGAGCAACAGCCGAAATGCATCGGACAGGGAAAGCCCCATGGCCTCCAGCACGGCGGCGGCTTCGCTCTTGGTGGCCTCGTCGATGCGGGCGCGGACAACGGTGTTGGCAGTCATGGCTGCGTCTCCTTGTGGGCTACAATGTAGCTCATAGCCAATTGTTTGTCCAGATTTTTGGGATAATTTTCGGCCATAGTTTTCGGCCACTACGCCAGGCTCGGTGCGGCTCGGAAGAATATCGAGACCATGTGGCCCTCGCTGCCGATCCGGCTGGCGCCGGTCGATGCGGCGCTTTCCGATGAAGCCGGATGTTGCGTCCGATCAAGATGGAACGGGATTTGTCCCTGGGCGACCGTTACTGCCTGGCGCTGGGCACGCGCGAGAAGTTGGCAGCGCCGACTGCTGAGCGGCGGTGGCCGGAGATTGCAAGCGTGGCTGGCGTGGTGGTCGAACTGATCCGCTGACCAAAGCCCGGAGCGTCTCGCCAGGTTTGCGCGTGACAGACATGACGGGGAGTTCCTTACGCGACCTCGGTAGGCGCAACCCCGGTCATCCGCCCGATCAGCGCGACATACCCCGCGATCGTCTCCCGCAAATCCAGCCGGTCCGTTGCGAAGCGCCGCGCCCCCTCGCGCAGCCGCCGTGCCAGCGTCTGGTCGTCGAGCACACGGAGCACCGCCTTGGCCAGCGCCGCCGGATCGTGGAACGGCACCAGAAGCCCGGTCTCTTCCGAGGTGACGAATTCCCGCACCGGCATCGTGTCGCTGCCGATCACAGCGCAGCCCATCGCCAGCGCCTCGCGCAGCGACCAGGACGCGACGAACGGGTAGGTCAGATAGACATGCGCGTCGGAGCGTTGCAGCATCTGCCGATAGACGTCGTATCCGATTCGGCCGGGCAGGACCACGCGCGTCGTATCGAGCGCGTCGCCGAGTTCCTCGAGCATCTGCTGCCGCCACGTACCGCACGGTGGCAATGCGCCATAGCTGACGCCATCCCCCCCGACGAGCACGACCTTGATGTCCTTGCGTGCCTTCAGCAATCGAGGCAGCGCCCGCATGACGACATGGAACCCGCGATAGGGCTCAAGGTCGCGCGCGACATAGGTCACGAGCTTGTCGTCGGGCGTGACGCGCACCCCACCCACCTCCAGCGCGGTGCGCCGCGATTGGGGATCGGGCCGGCACAGATCAAGGTCGGCGCCCTCGCGCAGCAGGGTGATTTGCGGCTGCGCCCACTCGGGGTAGGTCGACCGCTGCCACTCGGTCGGGCTCTGTCCCTGCTTCTCCAGCGCCAGTGCCAGCAGGTTCACCACGTTCTTCGCCCGCACCCGCGCGAACGCCTCCGGCTCCATTGGGAACTCCGGGTCGAAGTTCACGTCCGCGCCGTGCAGCCGATAGAAGAACTCCAGGTAGCCGAGAATGGGGGCGTCAAGCCAGACATCCGGTAGGCTCAGAAGCTCGCCCCAGCCGTGATGGCCGATGATCGCGTCCGGCGTGAAGCCGAGCTGGCGCAAGCTCCGCGCCGTGACTGCGACGGCCTCGGCGCGCCGCATCGCGGTGTCGAAGTCGCGCGCCGCCTCATGCACCGCCCCCGCCATGGCAGGCGCCGGCGGGCGGTACGGCACCTTGCGCACGCCAGCGAGCCGATTCTCATTGGGCTCCGTCACGAAGACGATCTCGTGCCGGCCTGTTGCCGCCAGGTGACGGACAATGTGCAGGAACTGGCCCGGAAAGTTTTGATGGACGAACAGCAGCCGCACGAAGGCGCTCAGCCCCGCCTCGCGCCCTTCCGCCCTGGAGAGGCGGCAGGCGCGGGGGCGCGCTCGGATCTGGCCGTCTCGCCGCTGTGCCGGCCCGCCTGGGTCCGGGCCGGCGCGTCGCCCTCCCTCGGGTGCAGATCGATGCGGAACGCCTCCAGGGCGGCCAGGCTCTCGGCCTGGCAGGGCTCGCCCGCCTGCATCGGGCCTGACGCGGACCCATCCACGAAGGTCGCCTCGTAGGACAGGCCGTGCGTGCTGGCCGCCTCCCCCTTCAGCCGGATCGTCAGCCCAAGCAACGGCAACGCCATGCCGCGGCTGCCGCAGAACTTGCCGCCCTCCACCCACGGCGAGAGCCAGTCACGCCCGAGAACCGCCTGGTACTCGATATCGGACGGGGCAACGCCCTCGCGCGGCGCTACACCAAATCCCTCGATCCAGAGTCGGCTGCCGCGCGTGCCCATCCACTCGCCGAACTTGGCGCCGACATCGCCCATGCGCTGGATATGCGCGACCAGATCGGCGTTGGCCGGCGTCGGCCGGCTGCCGGCGCCCTGCACCACAGCGCCTGCCACAGCGGCATCGCCGCTCAGGCGCAGCACTTGAAGGCGCGGCGCCTGTTCGGGCGTGGCCTCGGGTGCCTGATAGATCGTGACGAGCACCTGCGCGGGTCCGTCCACGACCCGGACCAGCGCCGCGCCGTCGCGTTCCCCCAGCCATCCATCCTCGCGGAACGTGCTGATGCGCACGCCCTCGGGCCGGCCCAGCGCGCCGGGCGGGAGCGACAGGCGCACGCCGGGCAGACCGCTCGCGGAGCCAGGGGCACTGGCGCTCTGCACAATGCAGAACAGCCCGGGGTCAAGGGTCATCAGGTGGCCGGAAACCTTCAGCTCGGTCACGCGCGCAGGGGCAGGATCGCGCGGGCTCTGCCGGGCATCGGGCGAGCGGGCGGGAGCCTGCGTTGATTGGGGCATTACGAACCTGTTCGTTTTTCCTTGCGATGCGGGCCTTCATGACGCGAGAAACCGCAAGCCGCAAGCACGTAGTGTCTCGAAGCGAATTTCCGCTGCGAGGAAAAACGCAGTGTGGAACTTGTGCCAAAGGCCTCGTGCTCCGCGGCATCCAGGCCCGCGCGCACCGCTGGTGTCACTCCCATTCCACGAACCATTTCAATTTTTGGACGCAATAGATGCAAATCTGATCCGAGTCTCAGGCCCGCGTTCGCCCTGAGACATCGCCGCGAGCAAGGCATGGTTGATCTGCCCAGGGGACGAACCCAACGGGAGCAGGAAACCCCGTCCGGTCGCGCGGATGCGCTCGGCCTGCGCGCCGAGATCGAAGGCGGCAGCGCGCAGCCCCGCCCGCCACGCCTCGGTGAGCGTGAAGCACCAGGTCTCGGGCACGACCGAGGGAACGAAGGCGGTCGAAGCCTCCTGGGCACGTATGAGCGCTTCGGCTTCTTCCGGCTGGTACGGTCCGGTGACGAAGACGCCCGCTTCGATCAGGCGCGCATCGTCCATCGTGTGCCCGACCACGACGAACGAAAGCGGCAGCGCGCGGGCACGGGAATCGCGCGCGCAGGCGAGCAGCACGTCGTAGCCCTTGGCCAGGCCCACGCCCCCGATGACCGCGACCCGGCACGGCGGCGCCCGGCGCACGCTCAACGGCACGGCAGCGGCCTCGGCGTCATTCTCATGCGCCGCCACCTCCGCCCGGATTCCGGGAAAGTGTCGCGCCAGGCGGGCAGCGGTGTCGGCCGACGGTGCCACGACCCGACGCGCCGCCCCGAGCACGCGCGCGCTGCGGGCGCGCAGCGCCGCTGGGGTGATCGGCTCGTCGAGCAAGCTGCCGAGGTCGGCGACGCAGGCCGCGCATCCATCCGCATCCGGCTCCTCGCAATGGCGGCGCCCAGCCCCGAGCAGCAGCACCCGCGCGCAAAGCCACGCGTAGTCGTGGACATGCGCCTCGTACGGCACCCGCAAGCGGCCCGGCAGCTCCAGCACGTCCGGCGCGTGGCCCAGAAGGTGGTGCAGTTCCACGTGATCCACCCGGTCGGCCCGGAGCAGGCGAATCAGCGCGGGCCAATCGCCGGGAAGGGCGAAGATCAGGTTTGGCGTCGGCGCGCTCGTCTCCGCCTCCTCGATCAGCGCGCCGAGGCGTCCGTCGGGTCGCCGCGCCGGGCGCAGCACGATCGCGCGCCGCCCCTCCGCGCGGACGCGCGCCGCCCGCGCCTGGACCGCGCGCTCCACGCCGCCGCCCTGGTCATGGGTGACGAACAGAACCGCGCCCGGCCGGCCACCCTCCCGCCAGCGCAGCGCATCGATTCGCCGGCGCGGCTCCGCCAAGGGGTCAGCGGCGACATGCGCGGCCACCAAGGCGTCGTAGCCGGGGTGCAGCCGGTTCAGGATCGCGCCGTTTCGCGCCCGCAGCGCCGCACCCGCGCCGCCAAAGGACTGCCCGCCCAGATGCGCCACGAACACGCCAGGCGCGGCGACATGGCGCCAGCCGAGATGGCGCGCGCGCAGGCAGAAGTCGTTCTCCTCGCCATAGCCCTGCGCGAACAGGTCGGTGCGCAGCCGCCCGCTCGCGCGCAGGCAGTCACTGCGGATGTAGAGACAAAACCCGATCCCGACCGGGATATCGACCATGCGTCCGGCATTGGCCCGTCGTGCCAAGGTAGCCAGACGGCGCGTCGCCGCGAGGTCGGGCATGGCGTTCGTGCCGTCCGGGCCGGGATAGCTGAGGATGCTGCCGCTGTTGGAGAGCGGGGTGACGGTCCCGATGTCGGGGGCGCTATGGGCGGCGTCGCGCAGCGCCTCCAGCCATCCCGGCGCGACCAGGGTGTCGCTGTTCAGCAGCACAACGTCACGGCGCGCCACGGCAGCCGCCCGCAGCCCGGCATTGGCCGCACTGGGAAATCCGCGCGGCGCCGGATGACGGATCAGCGCAACCCGTCCATCCGCCGCGAGCGCGTCCAGCGCCCGGGCCGTATCCCCGTCCGGGCTCGCGTCATCGACGATGACAACGCGAACCGGCTCCGCCACGCTCGCGAGCACGCTGGAGATGCAGGCAAGCGCCACCGCGCCCCCGCCATGCACCGGGATGACCACGTCAATGCCGGCCGGGACGCGCGCGGAGGCGTCCGCCCTGCGCCACGGCGCGCATCCCACGGGGAGCGCTGGTGGCACCTCCCGGAACAATCGCGGGCGCGAGGGCCGGCCATCGGCGGGCAGCAGCGAGGCGATCAAGCCAGCGGCGTGATAGGCGGCGCGGCCCTCGGCACCAGGATCAAGCGGACTGCCCAGTAGCTCCCGGCCGTCGCCCCGAACGTGAAACGGGCCGTTCAGACCCGCCAACGCCTGCCTCGGCACAGTGAAGCGACGACGCCGGGCCAGCAGACCGCCGCCCGAGTCGCTGTCGGTTTCGGTCGCGGCGATCGTGAAGGCCCTGCCCAGCGCGGGATTCACCGTCAGCACCGGATCGGCGTCAGGGTTGCTCGGCTTCCAGGCCCAGCCCGACAACCCGCCATCCTCCCCTGCCTCAACAAAGCCTTCGACCCGGTTGACGTAGGAAGGCTGGATCGGGCTGCCGAGGAGCCCGCGCCCTCGATCAGCCAGCGCGAGTCGCTCCGCGCCGCGCATGCGTTTGGCAAGGCTCCGCGGCGCGGGCTGCTCCCGGCCTTCATCGATCCGGAGCGTTGGCGCAAGCTCCGCCGGTCCCCAGAGCAGCCCTCCCTCCGAGGTCAGCGCGCACCAGCCTGGAGCGCCGGCCGCGCGCGCCAGCGCCTCGGCAAACGGTGCGAGCTGGGGAGAGAACGCGTGGCGGGACAGCGCGCACGCCAGCGCCTCGGCTGCGCCGCCCGCGTCGCCCAGGCCCACCCGCGCCGCAGCCAGGGCGAGCCAGACCTCGCGCACGTCGTGCTTCGCGAGACTTTGCAGCAAAAGCGCGGCGCGGGCATTGTCGCGGCCAATGCAGGCTTCGGCGAGGGCCAGGCACAGGGTCGAATCGGCGGGCAACAAACGGTGCGCGCGATCAAGCCAGCGCACGCGCTCAAGCGGCTCCCTCGCCGCGCGGCTGGTCTCGAACGCCGCTCGCGCCCGCTTGAGACGCCCGGCGACGAAATCCTCCATGGACGACGCCGCGCCAAGGCGACGCTCAGTGTCGCGCACGGTCCAGAGTGTTCTGGGGCTGACCCTGTCGCCCGCCGGCCACTGCCCCCCAACCCTCTTCCCTGCAAAAGAGGGAGCGGAAAGCGGCCCGCATTAGCGGCCGGCGGCCTGTACAGCCGCCTGTGCCTCGGCGTCCGCCGGCGGGTCTTCCACGGGAGCGGGCGGGGGCGGCAGCGTGGCGAGGTCGGCGCGGGCCTCGGCCAGGCCCTGTCCAGCGGCGCGCTCCAGCCATTGCCGCGCCTGCTCCGGATCGCGCTCCCCGGCGAGGCCGCGCGCCAAGTACCGGCCCAGCATCATCTGCGCGTAGCCATGGCCGCGCTCGGCCGCGGCGCGGAACCACTTCTGCGCTGCGGCGCGGTCCATCGGCACCTCGTGGCCGCCGCCCCACATGGCGCCGCAGGCGAACATGGCGCCGACATGGCCCCGCCCCGCCGCCTTCTCGAACAGCGCCAGCGCGCCCGCATGGTCCTTCGGTCCGCCGCGCGCGTTGAGCATGAGTTCCGCGAGCGCCACCTCAGCCTCGACCATGCCCTGCGCGGCCGCACGGCCGATCCACGCGCGCCCCTCCTCGAGGCTGGCGTCGATGCCGCGGCCCTCCAGCAGCATCCGCCCGTACCAGGTACTGCGCGTTCACCACGCCATCGGCGGCGCGGCGCAGCCACTCGGCCGCCTTGCGATCATCGCGCTCGATGCCCACCCCCTCGGCGAGGCAGACGCCGAGATTGAAGGCGGCGACCAGGTCGCCGGAGGCTGCCGCCTGCTCGAACCACTCGCGGGCGCGAAGCGCGTCGTCGGCGCCCCCGGCGCCCTGGCGCACGAGGTTGGCGAAGTCGACCCGCGCGCGGGCATCGCCGGCCTCGGCCGAGATGCGGAACCAGTGCGCGGCCTCGCGCTGGTCGCGCGGCACGCCGGCCCCGGTCAGGTACAGCATCCCGAGCGCCCGTGCCGCTCCCTTGTGGCCGGCCTCGCTGGCGCGGCGGAACCACATCGCCGCCTCGGCGTAGTTGGGCGGGAGCGGCCCTCCCTTGGCGTAGAGATCGCCGACCAGCGCCGCCGCCTCCGGATCGCCCGCGAGCGCCGCCTTGCGCAGCCAGCTCTCGCCGTCGGTTGGGTTCGCCGGAACGCCGATCCCCTGCATCAGGGCCAAGCCGTACCGCGCCTGGCCCGACCGGTGCCCCCTCTCGGCGGCGCGGCGGTAGAACGCGGTCGCGGCGGCCCGGTCGGGCTCGACGCAGAAGCCGCGGTCGGTGATCTCGCCCAGCAGGAACAGTGCGGTGGGCAGCTCGGCCGCCGCGGCCTTCTTCAGCCAGCCCACGATGGTCCGATTGTGCTCCTCGTCGCCCTGCACCTGGCCCAGCGCGAGGGCGTAGCCGAGCGCGCCCTGCGGAGAGCCGGCCTCGGCCGACTTCCGGTACCACTCGCGCGCCTCGTCGAGGTTGCGCAGCGGTTCCGGCCCCGAGGTCAGCAGGTAGCCAAGCAGCGCCCGGGCCTCGGCCGAGCCCTTCTCAGCGGCCATACGCGCCCAGCGCGCCGCTTCCGCGTGGTCGGGATCGGCCGAGCCCTGGTTGCTCGCGAAAACGCTGCGCGTCCCTCCCTGCCCCGGCTTCGCGACCGCGCCATGAAGGTGAAGCGTCGCCAACAGGGCTTGCGCCTCCACGAAACCGTGCAGTCCCGCCTTCTCCAGCCAGCGCACGGCGTCGACACGGCTGACCGGCACGCCGGCGCCTTCCAGGTAGCACCGCCCGACCTGGAACTCGGCCTCCGCGACGCCGGCACGGGCGGCACGGGAGAGCAGGCGGAACGCATCGCCAGCGCGGCCGCGCTCGCGGTAGCGGGCCGCCCGGCGCAGTGCCAGGCGCGGCGAGACGGCGCCGCCCAGGCGATCGAGCAGACTCACCACGCCTCAGGGCTCGCGCATCGCGTCATGCGCCACCGGCAGCACGCGGGAGAGCATGTAGCCGAGGATCGTGTGCTTGCCGACCTTAATGTCCGCGGTCACGGGCATTCCCGGCACGACCTCAAACCCATCCAGGACGCCGTGCAGATCGACCCGGTCGAGGGTGACGCGGGACCGGTAGAACGGTTCGACCGTGTTGGTCGGGATTGGCACGGTTCCAGAGACGTTGCGCTGCTCGTCCTGGGCGGTGAAGCTGTTCGCGCTGACCACGCGCAGCGTGCCGTGCGCCATGCCGTACTTGGTGAACGGGAAGGTGTCGAACTTCACCGCCACCGGGTCGCCCACGTGTACGTAGCCGTCATCCTTGCCGTCGATGGTCGCCTCGACCTCCAAGGGGGCGTCGTTCTGCATCAGCGTGAAAAGCTGCTCCCCCGGTTGCAGCACCGAGCCGACAGACACTTTGGCCACGGTCAGCACCGTCGCGTCATGCTCGGCGCGCAGCTCGACAAGCTGCCGGTGCAGCTGCGCCTTGGTGAGCTGCTGGCGCGCGTCCGACAGCTTCTGCGTGGCGTCGGCAAGCTGCTGGGAGATGTCGGCGTGCCAGGACTGCACGTAGCCGTCGCGCTCGGCGACCTGGGCCGCGAGATCGCGAGCGCCTTGCTTCGCCTGCTCCTCCGCGCTCTGGAGGTTGCGCTCCATCTCGGCCGAGTTGTCCATCGCGGTGAGGGTGTTGAGCTTGCTGCCGACGGCCTTCTCCTGGAGTTCGCGACGCATCTGCTCGATGTGGTGGGCCACGTTCAGCCGCTGGCCGAAGCCGGCCGCGTCACTGTTGGACCGCTTGATCTGGTCGATCAGGCTGTTGACCTTCTCCGCGTAGTTGCGCAGGCGGAAGTCATACTCCGCGTTCTTTTGCGCCGCGATCGCGGCCTGCAACGACATGTTCGGATCCAGCCCCGTATAGGTGAACGGCTTGTCGTTGGCCTCGGCCTGGAGGCGTGAGACTTGCGCCTGCAAGGCGGCGACCTGGGCCGCGAGGGCCGACAGGTCGGCGGTCGCCAGCGTGGGGTCGAGGCGCGCGAGGATCTGCCCCGCGTGCACCTTCTCGCCCACACGCACGTTGATCGAGCGCACGATCGAGGGATCGAGCGGCTGCACGACGAGCGTGGGCGCGCGCGACACGACCTGGCCGCGCGCCGTCACCACCCGGTCCACGCTGATAAGGCCGGCGGCGGCCACCAAGCAGACGAACATCGCGCTGATGATCCAGATGACATGCCGCGCCAGGCCGGGAACCGGCGCGCGCAGGACGGCCACCGACGGCGACTGGAACTCGAGCAGCACCGGAAGTGCCTCGTCGTCATCGCGCAGGGCGGGAAGGTTGGTCCGGGTGCGCATCTTAGTCTCCCTGAGCGAGCGATGGCGCGAGGGCGGCGTGTCGCTGTCCTTGCGGCTCCATGTGGCGATTCTGTTGCGCCCAGAGCTGGCGATAGACTGAGCACCGTTCGACAAGCACGCGATGCGGAGCGACGTCCATCACCTTTCCCTTGTCCAGAACCAGGGTTTGGTCGCACTCGGTCAACGATGACAGGCGGTGCGAGACGATGACCATGGTCCGTCCGCGCGCGATGCGCAGCAGGTTGGCGTTGACCAGCGCCTCGCTCTCCGGATCGAGCGCGCTGGTCGCCTCGTCCAGGATCAGCAGGCGGGGGTCGGTGATCAGCGCGCGCGCGATGGCCAGGCGCTGGCGCTGGCCACCCGACAAGTTGGGCGAGCCCTCCTCGATATAGGTCTCGTAGCCGTTGGGCATCCGCTCGATGAACTCCTCGGCGCCCGCGAGCCGCGCCGCGCGCACCACATCGTCCAGCGTCAGGCCGGGCCGGCCGGCGATGATGTTCTCGCGAATCGACCCGCGGAACAGGAAGTTCTCCTGCAACACCACGCCGAAACTCTGGCGCAGGTGGCGCAGGTTGATCTCCCGCAGGTCGCTGCCGTCGATCTTCACATAGCCCGTGTAGTCCCGGTTGATGCCTTGCAGCAGGCGCGTGATGGTGGACTTGCCGGAGCCGGAGCGGCCGACGATGCCCAGCATCGTGCCGGGCGGCACGGAGAAGCTGACGCGGTCCAAGGCCGGAGTCTTGGTGCCGCCATAGGTGAAGCTCACGTCATCGAACGTGATCCCGCCGGAGAATCGCGGCCGCAGCCCGCCCGATGCCGCGTCCGCCTCCAGCGGCCGGTTCAGCACCGAGGCCGCCTCGCCAATCGCGGCGCCGACCTCCTCGTAGTCCTCGATCAGCCGAGCGAGCCCCACCAGCGGCTGCGAAACGCGCTGCGAGAGCATCATGAAGGCGAACAAGGAGCCGACCATGTAGCCGGTCTGGTCGGACAGGGCCAGGTAGGCGCCGAGCATGATAGTGCCGATCCACATGAAGCGCTCGAACGGCGTCACCAGCGTCTGCGGCCAGTTCGACAGCTTGCCGAAGACGAGGCGCCACCGCCCCGCCTCGGCCACGCGCTCGTCCCACAGCGACTTGCGCGCCGGCTCCAAGGCCAGTGCCTTCACCGTCTTCACGCCGAAGATGGTCTCGCCCAGTGCCGAATGCTTGTTGGTCTCGGCATCGACGACGCGCTTGTACACCACGCGGAGCGGGCGGAGGTAGGCCAGAATGATGAGCGTGATGCAGCAGGCGCACGCGACCACGATCCAGGCCAGGGTCGCGTTGAGATAGAACAGGAACGGCAGCAGGACGCCCAGCGTGATCAGGTCCAGCAGCGTCATCAGCAGCTTGCCGGTCAGGAACTCCCGCACCTTATGGACCTGCGTGACCTTGTGCATGGTCTCGCCCGCCGGGTGACGCTCGAAGTAGTCGAGCGACAACCGGACCAGGCGGTTGAACACGTGCAGGTTCAGCCGTGTGTCGATGCGCGCGCCGATCGTCACGATGATCAGCCGCCGCGCGAAGCCCAGGATCGTCTCATAAATGACGAACACGCCCAGCACGACGGACAGCAGGATTAGCGTGGAGTAGCTCTGGTGCGTCAATACCCGATCGGTGACGGTCATCACCAGGAAGGGTGGGAAGATCGTGAGGCAGCTCAAGGTGAACGAGGCCACGACGATGTCGCGCAGCGACTTGCGCTCGCCAATCACGAGCTTTGCCAGCCAGCCCAGCGAGAATGGCTGGTCGGCCTCGACGAAGCCGCGATTGACGCGCATCAGCAGCGCCTCGCCCGACCAGACCTCGGCCAGTCGCATCTCGTCCACGGGGACAGGCGGATCACCCTCGGGCGCGAGCGGGTCGCGGATCAGCACGACCTTGTGCTCGCTGTTGGCGCCGACCAGCAGGCCGGCGCCGCCGCCGTTGAACAACAGGACCACCGGCCCTGTCTCGCGCAGCCGCATCAAGTGGCGCCAGCGCAGCCGCACCGCGCGGGCCCACATGCCGGCGTTTTGCGCCCACACCGCGAGCGACGCGGCCGATGGCGCCTCGCTCAGCTCAACGTTCCGGTAATCCTCCGCCGCGAGCTCCATGCCGTAGTAGCGGGCGGCCATCACCACAGCGTGCAGGCGCGCGCGGGCAGGATCGCGCCCTGACACCGTGTCGCTACCGCTGCCCTGCCCTCCGACCTGGCTGCCCTCGTTGGCCACGCGGCCCAGAAGCTGATCCTCGGTCTGCTTCAAGCGTGTATTCCTCTCTCCGCGGCGGACCGGCTGCACCGGCCTAGGCTCGGGAGCCGCAGCGCCCTTATAGGCCCTGAACGGCTCCATCAATGCCGTGATCTTCCATCGCCCGCTGACAATCTCGCCAGCTCTGTAGGGCGGTGCCGGCCTGCCAAAAGGGTCCGGCGCGGCTGGAATAGACGGCGTGCAAACGGGTATGCCACAAGGAGACGCTCACGGAAAAGATATTCGAGCGTAAGCGTCGTGATGATGCAGGATCGTTACGCCCCATGTTAGCCAATGACGACAATATCGGTGCCTTCGTACCCGGCCCGCCGGCCAGGCTTTCTCCGCTCGGCACCGGGCGGCTCAGTGGCCTAACCTTCGCCGTCGAGGATGCGATCGACGTCGCAGGGACGTCCACGACGCGCGGCAACCCTGATTGGGCGCGCAGCCATGGCCCCTCGCCCGCCACCGCGCCCGTTGTCACCGCCCTGTTGCAGGCCGGCGCCGCCATGGCCGGCAAGACAAAGACGGCCGAACTCGCCTACGGGCTGACCGGGAACAATCCCTGGCACGGCATGCCCTCCAACCCGAGCGCGCCCGGCCGCCTGGCGGGGGGGGCCAACGCCGGCTCCGCTGCCGCGGTCGCGGCCGGGCTGGTGGATTTCGCCCTGGGCACGGACAGCGCCGGGTCGGTGCGCGTCCCGGCCAGCTACTGCGGCCTGTTCGCCATCCGCCCAAGCTTTGGCGCGCTCAGCATGGCTGGCATCTGTCCGCTGGCCCCGAGTCTCGACAGCGTCGGCTGGTTCGCCCGCCGCGCCACGCAACTCCTGGAAGTGGGCGCGGTGCTCCTGGCGGGCGAGCGCACGGAACTCGTTGGCCCGCTCCTGCGGCTGGAGGAGGCGTGGATAACCGCCCAGTTCGCGGTGGCCGAGGCGCTGCGTCCCGCGCTTGAAAAGCTGGAGCGGCTGCGCGGCCGGGCCATTGGTCTCCGCCTGCTCCCAGAGGGGGTGGACGCGGTGTATGACCATTTTCGCATCCTACAGGCTGAGGAAGTCTGGGCGACTCTGGGCTCCTGGGTCGAGCGGACCAAGCCGCGGATGGGACCAGACTTGGCCGGGCGGCTGGAAGCGGCCAAGTCCACCGACCCGGCCGCGGCAGGGGTGGCCCGCGCGTTTCGCCGGATGCTACAAGGGCGCGTCCATCCCTTGCTGGCCGGCGGCGCGACACTGGTCGCACCCACGTCGCCATTCCCGGCGCCGCTCGCCGGCTCCGGGCCGGAGGAGCTGTCCACCGTGCGTCAGGCAACAATCGGCGTCGCCGGATTGAGCGGGTTCTGCGGCCTAACCGAAGTCACCCTGCCTGTCGCCACCGTTAACGGCGCGCCGGTCGGCTTGTCGCTGATCGCCGGCCCCGGACGGGACCGGGCGCTGCTGGCATTTGCCTGCGACGCCGCCGCCATGCTGGGCTTGCCGCTGTGAGCCAGCCGTACTCCTCCCAAACGCAGCTCCGCCGGGCCACGCCCGCCGACGTGCCTGAGATCCAATCCATCTACGCCCACCACGTCCTCCGCGGCACCGGCACCTTCGAGGAGATCCCCCCTTCCGTGGAGGAGATGGCCAAGCGTTTCGCCGAGGTCGCGGAACATGATTGGGCCTGGCGGGTCGCGGCGGACGCCTCGGGCATCCTGGGCTATGGCTACTACACGCAGTTTCGCGACCGCTCGGCCTACCGGTTCACCGTCGAGGACAGTATCTATGTGCGCGACGATGTGCGGGGCCAGGGCGTCGGCAAGGCGCTGGTCCGCCAACTGATCGAGGACGCCACGGCCCAGGGGTTCCGGCAGATGCTCGCGGTGATCGGGGATTCCCAGAACGCGGGCTCGATCGGCGTGCACGCCAGCCTTGGCTTTCAGATGGTGGGCACTATGCGGGCCGTGGGCCTGAAATTCGGCCGCTGGCTCGATGTGGTCACGATGCAGCGCGCGCTCGGACGCGGCGCGGCGGATCTGCCGGCTGACGCGCACGCGAGGGCCGGCGAGCCCTGATCCAGCACCCCGGCTCTTCCACCTTCGGTGGAAAGGTTGGGATTTTCTAATCCACCGTCTAAGTGATCCCAACCTAGTGGGCTGAGTTGGAAGTTTCCTGGCACTCATGAACGTCGTTGGTGTGTTGGCAGAAGCGTCGCACGCTGTCGAGGATGTCGTCGGCGCTCTTGGTCCAGACGAACGGGTGCGGTTCCGCATTGGTGGCCTCAAGGTAGCGGCGGATCGCCGCCTCCAGGGTCTCGACTGTAGGGAATACTCCGCGCCGGATCTGGCGCACGGTAAGCAGGGCGAACCACCCCTCGACGAGATTGATCCAAGAGGCGCTGGTCGGCGTGAAATGCAGATGATAGCGCGGCCGCTTGGCCAGCCAGTCCCGGACCAGCGCGGTTTTGTGGGTGCGCAGGTTGTCGAGCACCAGATGCACCTCGAGGTCGGAGGGAATGCTCCGGTCGATCTCGTCAAGGAAGGCGCGGAACTCGGTGGCACGGTGACGACGATGGCAGGTCCCGATGACCCTTCCGGTCTTTGCGTCGAGGGCGGCGAACAGGTCGAGTGTGCCGTGGCGAAGATAGTCGTGCGTCCCGCGTTCGGGCTGGCCGGGGCGCATCGGCAGCACCGGCGCGGTTCGCTCGACAGCCTGGATTTGCGGCTTCTCGTCCACACACAGCACCAACGCCCGCTCGGGTGGCGAAAGATACAGCCCGACAATGTCGCGGACCTTCTCCACGAACAGCGGATCGGTGGACAGCTTGAAGGTCTCGGCCCGATGCGGCTTCAGTGCGAAGGCGTGCCAAATGCGGCAGACTGCCGTCTGGCTCAGCCCCGTCGCCCTGGCCAGCGAGCGGGTGCTCCAGTGCGTGGCGTTGGTTGGGCTGGCTTCCAAGGTCGTGGTGACCGCCCGTTCAACTTGTTGGTCCGTGATCTTGCGCGGGGCTCCAGGCCGGGGCTCGTCGAGCAGACCGTCCAGCCCGCGCTCGGCAAAGCGACGCCGCCACAGCGCCACCGTCGCGCGGTTAATGCCGAGCCGCTCAGCAACGCCGCCATTGGTCGTGCCCGGTTCGGCGCAGGCCAGGACGATGCGCGCACGGGTGGCGAGCGCCTGTCCTGTCTTGCGTCGGCGGATCCAGCCCTGAAGCAGATCACGGTCGGTTCCAGACAAAGCAATCGGGATCGCGTGAGGGGTGGCCATGGCAGGTGCCTCCGCTTGCGTGTCTTTCGCCCCTCAATGAAGAATGTCCCACAGAACGCCCAAAGTGCTCAGAAACTTACGCCTCAGCCCACTAGCACTACAGTTGCATTCTGGGTTGAACCCCTCATCTTCTCCCGCATAGGCGGGAGGGCAAAAGTGAGCGGTGCCTCGATCGAGACGACGCTGGAGCTATGGGCAGCGGAGTTGCGCGAGGCCAAGCGGCGGATGCGCCCCTTGTTCACGCAAGGGCGCGTGGCGGCCTCGGCGGGCCTGTTCCTGGACGGGTTGCTCGGGCCGGAGCGGCGCAAGACGGGCTGGATGCGCGCCGAGGCGGCCGGAGACCCCGGCCCCTGGCGGCAGCAGGCCATCCTGGGACGTGGCCGGTGGGAGGCCGATAGCTTGCGCGACACCGTGCGCGCGTATGCGCTGGAGACGCTGGCCGACGCCGATGCCGTGCTCGTGGTGGACGAGACCGGCTTTCTCAAGCAGGGCAAGGCGTCATGCGGGGCGGCGCGCAGTATACGGGGTCAGCGGGCAAGATCACCAACTGCCAGGTCGGGGTGTTCTTGGCCTGCGCGTCACGCCACGGCCACGCCTTCATCGACCGTACGCTCTACCTGCCCCGCGACTGGACCCGCGACCCGGCGCGCCGGGCTGCGGCCCACGTGCCACAGGACGTGTCGTTCGCCACCAAGCCGCGGCTCGCAGCCGACATGATCAAGCGCGCGGTCTCGGCCAAGGTGCCCTTCTCCTGGGTGGTCGGCGACACTGTCTACGGTGTGGGCGAGATCGAGATGCTGCTGCGCCGGGAAGGCCGCGGCTACGTGCTCGGCGCCAACGCCACGGACCAGTTCGCCTCTTGGGGGCGCCTGCCAGTGGTGGCTGGCACCGCTGAGGCGATCGCCCGCGGCCTCGATGCCTCGGGTTGGCGGCGCTTGTCCGCGGGCGAGGGCACCAAAGGCGCACGGCTCTACGACTGGGTTTACCTGGAGTTGGCTGACCTTGAGGCCGATGAGTTCAACCCGACCCTCAGCGGCACCTGGACGCGCGGCCTGCTGATCCGGCGCAACATTGCCGATGGCGCGCTCGCCTATTTCAGCACCTGGTGCCCGCAAGGCACCGGCGTCGAGACCCTGGCCACCGTCGAAGGCAGCCGCTGGTCCGTTGAGGACGCGTTCGAGACGGCGAAGACCGCACTCGGCCTCGACCACAACGAGACCCGCTCTTGGCATGGCTGGCACCGTCATATGAGCCTGGTCATGCTGGCCTTCGCCATCCTCGCGCGGGTGCGCCAGCGCGCCAACCAGGCACCCCCAAAAACACCGCCGCGGCTGCCGCGTACGCGCGCCCCCTCATCCGCTGGTCGATCCAGGAAATCCGCCGCCTCGCGATGCGCCTGGCCCAGCGACGCATCCGACCCGCCCACGTCATCGCGTGGTCAGTCTGGCGACGGGCGCACCAAGCCGCCGCCCAGCGCTCGCATCTGAAACGAAAAATGCAACTGTAGTGCTAGCCTGGAGCAGGGTCCGCGAGCGCACCGGCTTGCGGGCAGGCTGAACCGCTTGGGGCGGAAAGCGACTGCGATCAGGCGGGCAAGTGCGTGTCGCGGTCTGCACGCCCGAGACATTCGCGCCCAGACGCCTTCCCTCACTGTTGAAAGATCCAGCGACGTGAACAAAACTTCCGAAATAAGCTTGAGCAAGGTTCCTGAAGTCACACTCGGCTTCTGGATCATCAAGATCGCCGCGACCACGCTGGGCGAAACGGGTGGGGACGCGGTGACGATGACGCTGAACCTGGGCTACTTGATCGGCACCGCCATCTCCGCCGCGATCTTTGTTGTGGCCGTAGGCACCCAGATTTCGGCGAAGCGGTTCCGTCCGCTGCTATATTGGTTTGTGATCGTCGCGACCACGACGGCCGGGACGACGCTGGCCGACTTTCTCGATCGCTCCCTGGGCATCGGCTATGTTGGGGGATCGTCGATCTTGTTCCTCCTCCTCATGGCGACGCTCGGGCTCTGGTATTGGTCGCTCGGTTCCGTCTCGGTTGAGACAGTCACATCGCCGAAGGTCGAGGTGTTCTACTGGGCGACAATCATGTTCTCCCAGACCCTCGGCACGGCGCTCGGCGACTTCCTGGCCGACACGGGCGGCCTTGGATATCGAGGCGGAGCACTCGTGTTCGGCGCCGCCCTGGCGGTCGTCGCGGGGCTCTACTTCTACACGAGCGTGTCGCGCGTCTTGCTGTTCTGGGCAGCGTTCATCCTCACGCGGCCGCTTGGGGCCACGGTGGGCGACTTTCTTGACAAGCCGATCGCCAATGGCGGGCTCGCCCTGGGCCGCTTCTCAGCCTCGGGGGTTCTCGCGGCGTTCATCCTCGGCTGCATCCTGCTTCTGCCTCAGAGGGCAGGAACCCATCCCGGAGCGCGCGAGGCCGCGTGACGGCGGACCTGCGCGAGAGCGGCGCGGCGGGCATCGCGCCATCCTCCTCAGGCCCGCCGCGCCTCCGTCTCCCCGGTCGCCAGCGGCACGGGCAGGTATTTCACGAACTCCTGCGGCACGATCTGCCAGATATGCGGCACGGTGCGGTCCCAGTCATGCAGCAGCCGGGCGGCGTAGCTGGAGTTTGTCTCGGCGACGTGCGCGGCCACAAGGTCGCGCACGACCCGGTCCCAGTGCGGGTGGGCGATGCGCTGCCAAGTGAGCGTGTCGGGGTTCAGCCGCTTCTCAAGCAGCCCCTCCGGATCGTAAACGAAGGCCATGCCGCCGGTGAAACCGGCACCGAAATTGTCACCAACTGGGCCAAGGATCACGGCCGTCCCGCCGGTCATGTACTCGCATGCATTGGAGCCGCACCCCTCAACCACGGCGGTCGCGCCGGAGTTGCGCACCGCGAACCGCTCGCCCGCCTGCCCGGCGGCAAAGAGCGCTCCGGCCGTGGCGCCATACAGCACCGTGTTGCCGATGATGGTGTTCGTGTTGCTGCGCAGGTTGGACGACGGCCCGGGGCGAACGACGATGGTGGCCCCTGACAGTCCCTTGCCCACATAGTCATTGGCGTCGCCCAGCACCTCCAGCTTCAGTCCCTGCACCGCGAACGCACCCAAGGACTGCCCGGCAGAGCCACGCAGGCGCACCGTCAGGTGCCCTGGCTGCAGTCCGGTCATGCCGAAGCGGCGGGTGATCTTGGACGAAATCTTCGTGCCGATCGCGCGCTGCGTGTTCCGGATGGAGTACTGCAATTGCATCTTCTCGCCGCGCTCGAACAGGGCGGCGGCGTCGGCGATCATCTGGGCATCCAGCGTCTCCGGCACCTCGTTGCGGCCTTCCAGCGTGCAGTAGCGCGCGTACGGCCCTGGATCAGCCTGCGCCAGCAGCGGATTGAGGTCGAGGTCGTCCAGGATGTCGGAGCCGCGGCTGACCTGTTGCAGCAGGTCGGTGCGCCCGATCACCTCGGCCAGGCTGCGCACGCCGAGCTGGGCAAGAATTTGGCGCACATCCTCGGCGATGAAGGAGAACAGGCTGATGACCTTTTCCGGCGTGCCCTCGAACTTGGCACGCAGCTTCTCGTCCTGCGTGCAGACGCCGACGGGACAGGTGTTCGAATGGCACTGGCGCACCATAATGCAGCCCATGGCGATCAGAACTCGCCGTGCCGATGCCGAACTCCTCGGCGCCCAGCATGGCCGCGATCACCACGTCGCGGCCGGTCTTGATCCCGCCATCGGTGCGCAGCCGCACACGGTGGCGCAGCCGGTTCAGCATCAACACCTGATGCGTCTCCGACAGCCCCATTTCCCAGGGCAGGCCGGCGTACTTGATCGAGCTTTGCGGGCTGGCGCCTGTGCCGCCTGAATGGCCAGAGACCAGGATCGCGTCGGCCTTCGCCTTGGCCACGCCGGCCGCGATCGTGCCGATGCCGGAGCGCGCGACCAGCTTCACGCAGACCGTCGCCTCCGGGTTGATCTGCTTGAGGTCGTAGATGAGCTGCGCCAGATCCTCGATCGAGTAGATGTCGTGATGCGGCGGCGGGCTGATCAGCATCACGCCCGGCGTCGAGTGGCGCAGGCGGCCAATCAGCGCCGAGACCTTCAGGCCCGGCAACTGCCCGCCCTCCCCCGGCTTGGCCCCCTGCGCGATCTTAATCTCGATCTCGCGGCAGTTGTTGAGGTACTCCGCGGTCACGCCGAAGCGACCGGAGGCGATCTGCTTGATGGCCGAGCTGGCGTTGTCGCCGTTGGCGCGCGGCTTGTAGCGCGCCGGATCCTCGCCGCCCTCGCCGCTATCCGAGCGCGCGCCGATGCGGTTCATCGCGATCGACAGCGTCTCGTGCGCCTCGGGCGACAGTGCGCCGAGCGAGATGCCGGGCGCGATCAGGCGCTTGCGGATCTCGGTGATACTCTCGACCTCATCAACCGAGATCGGCGTGCAGGCGCTCATGCGGAAATCGAGCAGGTCGCGCAACGCGAGCGGCGGCAACCGCCGCACCGCCTCGGCGTAGCGGCGGTACATGGTATAGTTGTCGGAGGCGACCGCCGATTGCAGCATGTGAATGAGGCTCGGGTCGAAGGCGTGCGACTCGCCGCCGTGCCGGCGCAGCTTGTAGAGGCCCCCCACCGGCAATGTAACCACGTCCTCCCTCCAGGCCGCGGCGTGCTGGTCGAGCACCTTGCGCGCGATGCCTGGCAGGCCGATGCCGGAGATGCGCGACGGCATTCCGGGGAAGAACTCCGCGACCAGCGCGCGCGATAGCCCGATCGCCTCGAAATTGTAGCCACCGCGATAGGACGAGACCACGCTGATGCCCATCTTGGACATCACCTTGAGCAGACCCTTGTCCACCGCCTTCTTGTAGCGGTTCAAGACCTCCTTCAGCGTCCATGCGCCGAACAGGCCGCGTCGGTGACGATCGGCGATGCTCTCTTGCGCCAGATAGGCGTTCACTGTGGTCGCACCGACACCGATCAAGACCGCGAAGTAGTGCACGTCGAGGCACTCGGAGCAACGCACGTTCAGACTGGTGAAGGTGCGCAGGCTTTGGCGCACGAGATGCGTATGGACGCCGGCGGTGGCAAGGATCATCGGGATCGGCGCCCGCTCCGGCCCCTGTTCCTCATCGCTCAGAATCACATGCGTGCAACCGGCGCGCACCCCTTCCTCGGCCTCGCGGCGGATGCGCTCCAGCGCGGCGCGCAGCCCGGCCTCGCCGTCCGCTGCCGGGAACGTGCAGTCCACCGCGCAAGCCGATGCGCCCATGAAGTCGCGCATGGCCTCGAATTCGGCGGTGGACAGGACGGGGCTCTCGAGCTGGAGCAGGTCGCATTGCGACTGGTCCTCGTCCAGCACGTTGCCCAGGTTGCCAAGCCGAGTCTTCAGCGTCATCACCCGCGTCTCGCGCAGGCTGTCGATCGGCGGGTTCGTGACCTGGCTGAAGGTCTGGCGGAAGTAATGATGCAGGCCGCGATAGCGGTCCGACAGCACGGCAACGGGCGTGTCGTCGCCCATGCTGCCGACCGCTTCCTGCGCGTTCTCCACCATCGGATGCAGGATGGTCTCCAGCTCTTCCAGCGTGTACCCCACGGCAAACTGCCGGCGGCGCAGCTCCTCACCGCCAAGCCGCACCGGCTCGCCTGCATCGGTCTTGACGATATGGTCGAGCTGGGTGATCCGCTTCGCCCACTCGCCAAAGGGCTGGCGCTTGGCAAGCATGTCCTTTATCTCGTCATCGCGGTAGAAGCGCGCCGCTTCCAGGTCGACGCCGATGATCTGGCCGGGACCGACCCGGCCCTTCTCGGACACGCGCTCCGCGTCCAGCTTCACCATTCCGGTCTCCGACCCTACGATGATCATCGCGTCGGAGGTGATGGTGTAGCGCAGCGGGCGCAGCCCGTTGCGATCGAGACCGGCGATCACCCACCGCCCGTCGGTGGCGGCGATCGCCGCCGGACCGTCCCATGGCCCCATTACCGCATTGCAGTAAAGGAACAGATCCTTGTGGGCCTGCGGCATGGTGGCGTCCTGGCCGATCGAGGCCGGGATCATCAGGGCCTTGGCCATCGGCGCGTCGCGCCCGGCGCGCACCAGCAGCTCGAAGACGTTGTCCAGCGTGGCGGTGTCGGAGCCGCCCGCCTGCACCACCGGCTTGATGTCCTCGAGATACGGCCCCAGCTCGTCGGCGGCGAGCCGCGTCTCGTGGCTCTTCATCCAGTTGATGTTGCCGGTGACTGTGTTGATCTCGCCGTTGTGGGCAAGCGTGCGGAATGGCTGCGCCAGCCGCCACGTCGGGAAGGTGTTGGTCGAGTAGCGCTGGTGATAGATCGCGAAGCGCGAAATGAAGCGTGGGTCGAGCAGATCAGGATAGAACTCGGTCAGGTGTTCGGCGAGGAACATCCCCTTGTAAATGATCGTGCGCGAGGACAGTGAGCAGAAGTAGAGCTCGGGGATCTGCGCCGCGATCGCCTGCTTCTCAATCCGGCGGCGGATCACGTACAGGTCGCGCTCGAATTCCGCCTGACTGGTGCCGTTCGGGTTCCAGAGCATGATCTGCTCGATCTCGGGGCGCGTCGCGTTGGCCTTCTCGCCGATGCACCGGACATTGATCGGCACCTGCCGCCAGCCATAGATCAGGTACCCGAAGTTCAGGATTTCGGTCTCGACGATCTGGCGGCACCGCTCCTGCGCGCCGAGGTCGGTCTTGGGCAGGAACACCTGGCCGACCGCGATCGGCCCCGGCATCAGCTTGGCGCCGCCGCGCTGCACGGCGTCGGCGAAGAAATCCTGCGGGATCTCCACATGAATGCCCGCGCCGTCGCCGGTCATGCCGTCCGCGTCCACCGCGCCGCGATGCCAAACCGCCTTGAGCGCGTCGATGCCCGCCTGCACAACCTCCCGCCGCGCAGATCCGTCCAGCGCCGCGACGAAGCCGACGCCACAGGAATCGTGCTCCTGCGCAGGGTCGTAGGTATGCTTAAGCGTCGCGCGATTGGCGTCCCAGGAGGCGAGGAACTGGGCGGCGGATTCGGTCTGTGCGCTCATGTCGCCACTCCTTCGCGCTGCGCTTTCAAAGCCAATGCGAGCATGTCGTTGAAAGTATCAGGCAAACACCGGCCCACGCCGATTACTCAGCCGCCACCGGCAGCGCCGCCCGCTGCTCGAGGTACTTGTGCATCTCCTCCGCCGCGTCGCGCCCGTCGCGAATCCCCAGACCACCAGGCTCGCGCCGCGCACGATGTCGCCGGCGGCGAACACGCCCGGTAGGCTGGTCATGAAGGTGCGGTGGCTGATCTTCAGCGTGCCCCAGCGCGTGACCTCCAGCGCCGGTTCGCCAAACATCCCTGGCAGATCCTCGGGATCGAAGCCGAGCGCCTTGATGACGAGATCGGCTTTCAGCGTGAAGTGGCTGCCCTCGATCGGCTCCACTGACTGCCGCCCCGTCGCGTCCGGCAGGCCGAGATGCATCCGCACGGCACGCACCCCGCTCACCGCGTCATCGCCGAGGAACGCCTCCGGCGCTGAGAGCCACACGAACTCGATGCCCTCCTCCTCGGCGTTCTTCACCTCGCGCATCGAGCCCGGCATGTTGGCGCGGTCGCGGCGATACAGGCACCTTACGCTGTTCGCGCCCTGGCGAACGGCCGTGCGCACGCAATCCATCGCGGTGTCGCCGCCGCCGATCACCACCACATCCTTGCCGCTCGCGTTCAGCAAGCCGGAGGTGAAGTCGGGCACCTCGTCGCCCAAATTCTCCCGGTTCGACGCGATCAGATAGTCCAGCGCCGGCACGATCCCAGGCAGGCCGACGCCGGGACCACCCAGCTCGCGCGCCTTGTAGACGCCGGTGGCAATCAACACTGCGTCATGGCGGGCGCGCAGCTCGCCTAACGTGACGTCTTGCCCCACCGCGCAGCCGAGCTGGAACCGGATGCCGCCGTCTTCCAGCAACGCGCGGCGGCGCAGCACAACCGGCTTCTCCAGCTTGAAATTGGGGATGCCGTAGATCATCAGTCCGCCGACCCGGTCGTGGCGGTCATAGACCGTGACCTGATATCCGCGCCGGCGCATCTGCTCGGCCGCCGCCAGGCCGGCGGGGCCGGCGCCAATTACCCCGATGGAGCGGTCCAGCTCCCTACGGGGCCGGATCGGCCGGACCCAGCCGCGCTCGAAGGCGGTGTCGGTGATGTAGCGCTCGACGGCGCCGATGGTGACGCTCTCAAAGCCCTTCTCAATGACGCAATTGCCTTCGCAGAGCCGGTCCTGAGGACAGATACGGCCACAAATCTCGGGGAAGTTGTTGGTCGCAGCATTGACCTCATAGGCCTCCTCCAGCCGCCCCTCCGCGGTCAGCTTGAGCCAGTCGGGAATATTCTGCTGCAACGGGCAGTGAACCGAGCAGAACGGCACCCCGCACTGGCTGCACCGGCTGGACTGGCTTGCCGCCTCTGCATCCGCGAAGTCACGGTAGATCTCGTCGAAATCAGCCCGGCGCTCAGAGACCTCGCGCTTGGCGGGCATCTGTTGCGGCACGTTCACGAACCGCAGCATCCGCTCCGTCATTCCGCGCACTCCTTCTCATCCCCCGAGTTGAACACTCTAGGGTGCTTGACCGGATTTGGCTAGAGGCAAATAGCAAAATAGGGTCTATATCCTGCCCTATTTATTCGGAAACCTCGGCTCCGCGAGCTAGACTGCGGCGCTGAGCGGATAAGATAGGTCCGATTTGTCGGCTTTTGCCTCCCGGTTGCGGATCACGTCACGACCTCCGCCAGGGCGGAACCGGCGCAGGTAGCCAGGGACCACCATCTCTATCGGGGTTGGCGTCACCCCCAGCTCCAACAGGCCGGGCGTCCCAGGCGTCACCACGTTGTCGCGATCCAGCATGCGCAACTGGTCACGCGTCAGCGGCTGGCCTGGCAGCCACTCCATCACGCCCGCCATCAGCCGTGCCAGAAAACGAGGGACGGGAATCATCGGCCGGCGCCGCCCGGTCTGCTCCAGCACGAAGCGCAGCACCTCTCGGAACGACATCACGCGCGGCCCGCCCAGCTCATAGGCGACGCCCGCCGCCTCGGCGCGCGCCAGCGCGGCGATGACCGCGGCAGCCACGTCCCCGACGTAAACCGGCTGGAAGCGCGTCGCCCCGGAGAACACCGGCATGACCGGGGAAAACATCGCCATGCTGGCGAAGCGGTTGAAGAACTGGTCCTCGGGGCCGAACACGACCGACGGGCGCAGGATGGTGGCACCCGGAAAGTGCTGGAGCACCGCCCGCTCTCCGGCCGCCTTGGAGGTGCCATATCGCCCAGGGCTCGCCGGATCGGCGCCGATCGCGGAGACATGCGCCAGCCGGAACACCCCAGCGGCGGCGGCCAGGCGTGCCACCCGCCCCGCGCCGTCGGCATGAATGGATTGGAAGTCCCTGCCCCGGCCCTCGGCCAGGATGCCCACCAGGTTCACGACCAGGTCCGCGCCCTCGACCGCTCGCGCCACCGTGGCCTCGTTCGTCAGAGAGGCGTACAGCGGCACGATCTGCCCGACGACACCCGTCACCTTGAGAAACGTGGCGCCCGCTGGATTGCGCACGGCAACCCGCACCACATAGCCCTTATGGGCAAGCCGCTGCACCACATACCGGCCGATGAACCCCGATCCGCCAAAGACTGTCGCCACGCTGCGCGTTGCCATGCCTGCCTCCTTGTTCGCACCTGATTAGGGGTGCGAGCACAACGCCTCAAGCGGCTGCCCGCCGCTCCGTGCGGAAGCCCTGGAACCGGTGTGGAACGCGCCGCACGGTCTCGATCACCCGCCGGCGTGTCGCCGGGGCGTCGCCGGGCAGGAAATCGAGCGCGATCGTGTCGGTCAGCCCGCCGAAGCGCCGCCCGATCGCCTCCGCGATACCCTCATAGGGCGCGCGCGCCGTGAACAGGTCCAGCACCTCGTCCGAAATCTGCGCCGCCATCTCGCCCCAGCGCCCCTCCCGCGACATCTGGTTGAGCCGCATGCCGAGATCGGACAGGCCGTGGAGATCGAACACGCCGCGATAGGCCGGGGTCGAGCCGTAGAAGGCGATGCGGTAGCGGATCGTCTCGGCGGCCTGGCCCACCGAAGCCTCGTCCGGCCCAGTGGCGACAAAGCCGCCACCGGCGATCTCGAACGCCTCGCGCGGCTTGCCCTGCGCGGCCAGTTCCGCCTCGATCAGCGGTAGCACCACCTGTTCCAGGTACGCGCGCGTTGCGAAGCCGTGCAGCCGGACACTGTCGGCCAGCCGCGCCGCGGTGCGGGTCATGAGCGGACCCACAGCCGCGAGCGCGACGGGCGGCAGGGGCAGCCCCACCGAGGGCGGGGTGAACTCCGGTGTCATCAGCGTGAAGCTATAATGCTTGCCCCGGTAGTCGAGCTTCTCGCCGAATTCCCAGCACCGGAAGATCGCGCGCAGCGCCTCGATATACTCGCCCATGCGCGCCGCCGGCGCGACCCAGGGAACGCTGAACCGTCGTTCGTTGTGCGCGCGCACCTGGCTGCCGAGCCCGATCACGAACCGCCCGCCCGAGTGCCGGTGCAAGTCCCAGGTCTGGTTGGCGACGATCATCGGGCTGCGCGGGAAGGCGATGGCGACCGAGGTCGCGAGCTGCACCCGCTCGGTCGCCAGCGTGGCGAAAGCGAGCGGCGCGAACGGGTCGTGGCGCAGCTCGTTGCTGGCGATCGCGTCCACGCCGTCGGCCTCGGCCTCACGCGCGACGGCGCCGCAAGCGCGCCAATCCTCAGTCGGCAGCCCCACGGAGATGCGCATGACGGCCTCAGCCCTTGGCGAACCGGCCCCGGCCGAACACCCGGTCGAGCGTCTCGGACGCGGCCTTGTCGAATTGCGTGGTCTTGGCGCGCACCTCGTCCGCCGCTGCCAGCGCCCGCCCGACCGCGGGGCGCGCGGCGATCTTGTCGATCCAGGCGAACAGGCTCGGGTAGTCCGCCGCCGTCCCGCCCAACAGCGCGCCGATGTTGCGCGCCCAAGGGAATGTCGCGATGTCGGCGATGGTGTACTCGGCGCCGCCCAGATATGGCACCTTTCCTAACCGCGCCTCCAGCGCCTCGCAGAGCGTGCGGGCCTGGGTGCGGTAGCGGCTCAGCGCGTACTCGTTCCCCGCCGGCGCGAAGCGCATGAAGTGGACATATTGGCCGAACATCGGTCCGACACCGGTCATCTGGACCATCAGCCACTGGATGGCATCGTACTTCGCTGCCCGCTCCGACGGCAGCAAGCGGCCGGTCTTCTCGGCCAGATAGAGCAGGATCGCGCCGGATTCGAAGACCGTGTAAGGCCGCCCACCCGGCCCCTCGGCATCGACGATCACCGGCACCTTCGCGTTCGGGTTCAAGGCCACGAACTCAGGCTTGAACTGCTCGCCGGCGAACACGTCCACCGGGTGGACGCGATAGGACAGGCCCAGCTCCTCGAGCGCGATGTAGATCTTCACCACGTTCGGGCTGCCCATGGCATAGAAGTCGATCATGGCTCTCCTCCCTACGTACCTCGTCACAGAGATTATGACGTGTTGGTGGGTTGCGGATAGGCGTGGGCCAGCTTGTCTCGCGCCTTTTCGGTTGTGAACTTCCAACGGATGCGCGCACCTGAGGCATTGCGCTGGCGCTCCCAGGCTTCGATCTCAACGTTGAGAGCGTCGCGCTCGGCGATGCGGCGATCCAGGCACTGGCCGTGCAGCACACTGATCTCAATCTCTGCCATGTTCAGCCAACTGGCATGTTTGGGTGTGTAATGGAATTCCAGGCGCTGGAGGATGCGGTGCGCTTCGGGTGCCGGGAAAGCTTCATACAAGGCACCGGCCGTGTGGGTTGATAAATTGTCCTGCACGACCCGGATCAGGTCTGCGTCCGGGTAATGAAGATTGGTCAAATCGCGCGTGCAGGCGGCAAAATCCTGCGCCGTTCGCCGCTCCGTGACCTTCACATGCCGCCATGACTTGTGCGCATCGAGGAACATGAACAGATTGGCGGTGCCGTTACGCTTGTATTCATAGTCATACCGCTCCGGCTGACCCGGCTTGGCCGGGATTGGCTGGCACACCTCGCCGATCAACTGGGTCGGCGTTTCGTCAAAGCACACCACCGGACGCTGCGGATCGGCCGGTTCGGCATACAGATCCAGCACGTCCTCCATGCGCGCAACGTAGCTGCCATCAACCTTCGGGATGCACCACATCTTCCGTCGCCACGGCTTCAGATCGTCTTCGTCAAGGCGTCGGCGCACCGTCTCACGCGAGCGATCGGCGTGGCCGGTGAGTTTGATCATCTCGCCAGCCAGCAGCTCCAGCGTCCAGCGCTGGCGCCCTGCGGGCGGGGTGGAGCACGCGGTGGCCACCAGCAGCGCCGTCTCCTTGCCGGACAGCTTGCGAGACGCCCCCGGGCGGGCCTCCTCGCTCAGTGCCAGCTCGAGGTTGCCCTCAACAAAGCGCCGCTTGGTGCGATACACCGTCGAGACGCCAACCGAGACACTGCTGGCGATCGCCTCGTCACTGACACCGGCCTCGGCCGCCAGCAGGATCTGCGCCCGCTTGATCTTGCGCACCGCCTGGGTGCCACCGTTCAGCAACGCGGCAAGTTGGGTATGCTCCGCCTCGCTCAGGTCGACCCGATAGCGCATGTTCATCGCTGCTCCTTGGCTGTCGAGGACAACGATGAATCGGGCCGCCGATGCTCCACGACCGGCTTTCACAGCCAGGCAGGGTCAGTTTCTCGCGTTTATTTAACCCCGACTACGGATAAGCTTCGATTTGTTGGCCGCTGCGGGAGATGGAAGGTTTGCCGGGTCTGAAGGCGTAAGCGACGAGGCAGGACAGGACATGGACCATGGCGTTCACGACCGACCGGTGGCGTGAATGCTCAAGCCCCATTTCGCATTTGAGGATATCGAGCACGGTCTCGATGACGAAGCGCTTGCGCAGCATGATCTTGTCAGCGAGGGGCATGAGGTAGTTCTTCATGTTCCGCCGGATGCCGGTGATGAGATGCAGGCCACGTTGCCAGAGTTTCTTGAACAGTTCGTGGCCAATATAGCCTTTGTCGGCGTAGAGCTTACCCGCCAGGTGCCTGGTCATCTCATCCAGCACGGTGCTGTCGGCGGTGTTGCCGGGGGTGATCTTCAGCGCCACGATCTGGCCCTTGTGGTTGATCACGAAGTGCAGCTTGAGCCCGTAGAACCACCCCATGCTGGTCTTGCCCCGCGCGGCCAGGCCGTCGAAGACCTTGTGGCGGTGAATCCGACGATTGTGACAGACGGCGAGCTGGGTTGAGTTGGCGAAGTAAACACCGGTCTGCTCGCCGCTGAGGCTGTGCAGCAGCACCATCAGGGGGACGAACAGCCGCGGCACCAGGCTGACGAAGCGGTCGTAGTGCGGCAGGTCGCCGAAGCAGGCGCGGTGCTGATGGCCGACCCCGTAGAGGTAGAACGCCTTGAAGTGCTTGAACGGCGAGAGGTGAAACAGCACCACGATGAGCAGCATCTCGGACCGAGACAGCTTGCCGGTGCGCTGCCGGGTCATCGGCGAGGGGATCAGCCGGTGCGCTTCCCAGTCCTCGAACACCCTGCAGAAGTCATCGAGACAGCAGTAGAGCGCTGTGATATCCACCGCCATTGAGGGCATCCTTCGGAACCAGGTTTGAGGCTCAGTCGTCGCAAACCGATGCTGCCAAACCCTTGATCCTTTGGGAATCCCCTCACCCCTTATCCGTAGTTCGGGTTATTTACACCTATACCCTGGTGAACGGACGTCCCCCGGCGGAGGCGGACATGATGCGCTTCTTCCGCCTCACGCCGCCGAGCGTCCATCAGATGGTGCTCACGCTCGAGAAGGCCGGACTGATCTCTCGCCAGCCGGGTGTCCCGCGGAGCATCGCCGTCCTGCTCGACCGCTCCGCCTTACCCGAGCTCAATCCAGGATACGGGCAACCGGTCAAAACCTCTGTGCAGAGGTACTAGCCGGATGGAAGGGAGTGTCAGGGCTGCCCAACCCTGGCGCAAGCCCCGGACCCTCTAATACCAACCGCCCTGGGCTTCGACTCTCGGGGGATTCGCAGCGGGGCTGACTTCAGGTTCCATCGCGTGGTGCCGATTCGCGATGGAGGGTGGGATGGGTCAGGCGATTGCGATCACCAATCAGGGCCACTCGGCCGAAGAACTGCGGCACGTGGCGGCCCCGGCACAAGGATGCCGGGGTGGTTCGCCGTCTGCTGGCGCTGGCGCTGGTCCTGGACGGCAAATCCCGCACCGAAGCGGCGCGGCAAAACGGGATGGACCGCCAGACCTTGTGTGATTGGGTGCATCGCTACAACGCCGCTGGCGTGGCGGGTCTCGCCTCACGCGTGGCGCCCGGCCCGGCGCCGCGGTTGAGCGAGACGCAAATGGCGGAATTGGAGGCGCTGGTGCTTGGCGGGCCAGACCCCGAGACGGACGGGATTGTGCGCTGGCGCTGTGTGGATCTGCGCGAGCAGGTGAGGCGGCGCTTTGCGGTCAAGGTGCACGAGCGGACCATCGGCAAGTGGCTACGCCGGCGGGAGCTGACCCGACTGCAACCGCGCCCCGCGCATCCGAAGTAGGATTTGGCGGCGCAGGCGGCGTTCAAGCAAACTTCGGGTCCCGAAGTTGGGGCGCCCTGCCGGAGGCAGCCAAGGGCAAGCCCATTGAGGTCTGGTTCCAGGACGAAGCCCGTGTGGGGCAGAAGGGTGGGCACGCCTATGTCTGGGCGCGGGTTGGCTCGCGGCCGACCATGGTGCGGGACAACCGCCATGACTCCGCCTACCTCTATGGCGCGATCTGCCCCGCGCGCCGGACCGGCGCCGCCGTCATCATGCCCGCCGCCAACACCGAGGGCATGAACCAGCACCTGGCCGAGATCAGCACGCAAGTCGCCCCCGGCGCGCACGCTGTGCTGGTCTGTGATGGCGCGGCTGGCACCAGAGAGGGCAAGCGGCTGTGTATGCTCGACAACGTCACCCTGGTGGCCTTGCCCCCCTATGCGCCCGAGCTGAACCCGATGGAGAACGTCTGGGAATACCTGCGCCCCAACAAGCTCTGTCGGCTGGTCTGGAACTCCTACCAGGAGATCGTCGAGGTCTGTAAGGAGGCCTGGAACTTCCTGATCAATGACCCAGACCGAATTGCCTCCGTCGGCGCGCGCGCGTGGGCGTGCGTCAAGGTCTAGGGCGGCTGGTATAACTGTCAGGTCGCGGAACATTGTTGGGATCCGGTCGGTCGGGCCATTATATGTATTAGCTACGACTTGATCTGACGGACGGTGCTGGCTGCATGAGCCGATGAGCATGTCTGCTGTGGTCAGGCGGCCATGATTTTCTCCCTGGCAAGTGGGGTGGTGTCAAGGAAGGTCTGCATCGGGGTCTTGCCGAAGCACCAGCGGCCCTGATGCGGACGGTTCTCATTGTAACTGGTGACCCAGGCATCGAGATCGGCCTGTAGGTCCTCGATGCCGCGGTAGACCTTCTTGCGGAAGGCGATCCGGTGGAACTCCTCCAGCACGGTGCGGTGGAACCTCTCGCAAATCCCGTTCGTCTGCGGACTCTTGGTCTTGGTCCGGCTGTGGTCGACGTCCTCCACCGCGAGATACAGCCCATACTCGTGCCGCTCGGGGTTGCCGCAGTATTCGGTGCCGCGGTCGGTCAGCACGCGTTGCAGCTTGACCTCGTGCTCGTCGTAGAAGGGCACCACGCGGTCATTCACCAGCTCAGCGGCGGTGATCGGGGTCTTGCGATCGTACAGCTTGGCGAACGCCACCTTGGCATAGGTATCGCTGAAGGGCTGCTGACAGATCCGGCCCACCCCCTTGAGGTTGCCGACATAGAAGGTGTCCTGCGCGCCGCAGTAGCCCGGGCACTCGCTCTCGAACGCGCCGTGCGCCTCCTTCTCCGCCTTGGCCTTCTCCAGCGCGGCGACCTGGGCCTCGGTCAGGATCAGCCGCTCCTGCGCCATCCTGGCCTCCAACGCTTTCAGCCGGTGGCGCATGGTGGTCAGATCGTGGCGCTGCCAGACGCAGCGCACCCCGGCCGGGGAGATCGACAGACCGCGCTTGGCCAGCTCGTTGGCGGCCCGCACCTGGCCCCAGGCGGGCTGCTCGATGGCCATCTCCACCACCGCCGCCTCCACCTCCGGGGCGGTGCGGTTCTTCAGGACCGGCTTGCGGCGGCTGATCTCCTGCAAGGCGAGCTCGCCGCCTTTGTCGTAGAGCTCCTTGAACCGATAAAAGCTGTCGCGTGAGTACCCTCCGCTGCCATTCCACGCGCTGCGCGCGCGGAACCTTGGGCAGCTCCGCCCATCATTTTGCAGGCCTGGCTGACATTGCCGAGCTGCTTGGCCAGCTCCAGCAAGCCCACTTTCGCCCGGATGATCTTCTGCGCTTGGGTCATGTCCTGGTCTCCGTCCCGCCGAGGGCGGGGCGCGGTCCCAGCCCAGGGGTGAGAACCGCGCCCCGCCCTCGGCTCCCGCTTCCGAAAACCAACACTGCCTGTCAGACTAAGTTCAAGCTAGAGCACATTATAGATTACGGCTACCGCTTCGAGCGCCTCCGGGCCTCGGCGCCTGGAGGGAGGTGAGCCATGCTGCAGATCCACCCGAACGCCCGCACGACCCCGGTGACCCGCGCCGAGATCGCCCACTCCGGGGAGCCTACGGGCGTGCTGGCCCAGCGCTATGGCGTCAGCACCGAGACCGTTCGCAAGTGGCGTAAGCGCGGCACCGAGGACTGCCTGGACCATTCGGCGCGGCCGCACAAGCTGCCGTGGAAGGCCACGGAAGAAGAGCGTGCCGTGGTCTGCGCCCTGCGCCGGGCGACCAACTTCGCCCTCGACGACCTCACCTTCGTCGTCACCCACTTCCTGCCGCACCTCAACCGCGACAGTGTCTGGCGCATCCTCCGCGCCGCGGGGATCAGCCGACGACCACCGCCGCCCTCGGACCGGCCCAAGCGCGGCCAAGGTCAGTTCAAGGAGTACGACCTCGGCTTCATCCACATCGACATCAAGCACTTGCCGAAGCTCCAGACCGCCGATGGCGAGCGGCGCAAGCGCTACCTCTTCGTCGCCGTCGATCGGCGCTCGCGCTCCGTCCACCTCGCCGTCAAGGATGACGAGACCACCCAGAGCGCCAGCGCCTTCCTCCGGGAGGCCGCGGCCGCTTTTCCCTTCCGCCTTACCCACGTGCTGACCGACAACGGCAGCTGCTTCACCGCAGCCTTCGCCAAGGTCTGCGCCGCGCTTGGCGCCGAGTACCGCCACACCAAGCCCTATTCTCCGCCGACCAACGGTCTGGTGGAGCGCTTCAACGGCCGGGTCGGCAGCGAGGTGCTGCGCATCACCCTCCACTCCCACCGCGGCCTCGAGCAGCTGCTGCGCGGCTTCAATGCCGCCCACAACGCCCGCCGCCAACGCGTGCTCGACGGCAAGACCCCCGATCAGGTCGTCGCCGAACGCCTCAAAGCTCGTCGCAAACTTGCCCATGCGAAGCCACATGGCCGAGCAGGACCCGAGGACATCGCCAGGGCGCGCCTCATCGCTGAAGCTGCCAAGGAGGTCTCACAACCAGACAGATAAATAGGAGCTGGCTGAACAAGCATCATGCCACTCCAGTCGGATATTGAAACAAGTTCAGGGGTCAGGCAGCAAGCACGGGCGTCTGCCGTGGCCGGCTGATTGGATGGGGGTGCTCAATGACCGCGCGTGGACGTCGATCACCGTAACTCCTCCCCCTCGACGGCGAATGACGGGAGGTGTCACGGCCGCGCAACCCTGGGGCAAGCCCCGGATTGCTAGCTATGGCGCGACCGAATTGCGCGCGAGGAGAGGTGATGGCGGTAGCACAAGTCATTCGGCGGCGACGGGCGGTGCCCTGGCGGGACCGGCAGGGGCGGCTCTCATGGCTGAAGATCGCCGGTACTGGCTGGATGCGTCGCGCCAGGCGCGGTCCTCGCCTACCGCCTCGGAATGGGCGATGCCGGCGCCAAGCCGGTCACGGAAGCGATCCACGTCACGGGGCTTTGGACCATCCGCTTCCTGCTGATCTCGCTCGCGCTGTCTCCGGTACGCCTGGTGTTCGATTGGGCACGCGCCCCGCTGGTCCGCCGCATCGTGGGTGTCACGGCCTGCTGCTATGGGCTGGCACATCTCTCGCTTTACGTCGTGGATCAGAACGGGCGCCTGTTGACCGTCGCCTCCGAGATCGTCCACCGCTTCTATCTGACGATCGGCCTCACTGCCCTGCTCGGACTGATCGCCCTGGCCGCGACGTCCACCGACGCGGCGACGCGACGCATGGGCAAGAGATGGAAACGGCTGCATCGGCTGGCCTACGCCATCGCCGTGCTTGGCTTGCTGCACTATTTCATTCAATCGAAGGCCAATGTTGGCGAGCCGGTGATCTTCGCCGGTCTGTTCCTGTGGCTGATGCTATGGCGCGTGCTGCCGGCGCGCTGGGCGGGAACGCTGTGGATCCTGCCCCCGCTGCGCTGGCGGCGGCGCTGCTGGCCGCTGGCGTGGAGTTCGCCTGGTACAGCCTGGCGACCGGGATCAACGCGGCGCGCGTCGTCGCCGCCGAAGCGGCGCTGCGTTTCGGTATCCGCCCGGCGCAATGGGTCGCGATCTCCGGCGCGGCGATCTTTGCGCTCGCGGTGCTGCGGCGGGGGCTCCGGGCGGGATTGCGCCTGCGCGCCGCTCCCAGCAAGCTGGAGGTGCGCAGGATATAGGGAGGCCGCCATGCCCCGCCGGCTGATCGACATTTCCGTGCCGCTGAAAGCTGGCATCGCCAGCGACCCGCCGCACATGCTGCCGCAGATCGAGTATCTCGAACATCACCAGACCGCCCCGCAGATGGCCGAGTATATGGGGGTGCGCATCGACCAGCTTCCGCAAGGCGAGTACGCAGCGGTCGAGCGGGTCGCGATCAGCACGCACAACGGCACGCATCTGGACGCGCCGTACCACTATTTCTCGAGCATGAACCACGCGCTCAAGCCGGGTGGCGAGCCGTCGTGGCGGATCGACGAGGTGCCGCTCGAGTGGTGCTTCCAGCCGGCGGTGAAGCTGGATTTCCGCCATCTCCCGGATGGCTACGTGGCGACCCCGAACGACGTGGAAGCGGAGCTGCGCCGGATCGGACATGCGCTCCGCCCGCTGGAGATCGTGCTGGTGAACACGGCCGCCGGAGCGCGCTATGGCGAGGACGACTATGTCGATCGCGGCTGCGGCATGGGCAAGGCGGCCACGCTCTGGCTATTGGAACGCGGCATCCGCCTGGTCGGAACCGACGGGTGGAGCTGGGATGCCCCGTTCTCCCACACCCGCCGCAAGGTCGCCGAGACCGGCGATGCCGGACTGATCTGGGAGGGCCACCGGGCGGGCCGCGAGATCGGCTACTCGCACCTTGAAAAGCTGCACAACCTCGAAATGCTGCCCGCGGACGGGTTCGAGGTCGTGTGCTTTCCGGTGAAAGTGCATCGCGGCTCCGCCGGATGGACGCGGGCCGTCGCAATCGTCACTGAGTGAGCACGCCCCGGAGCGGCTTGCAGAACGTCCAGGCCGTCTTGGCCAAGCGCAGGAAGGCAGGAACATCTTTCTCCCAGGACTTTTCCCAGAAGTGCGCCGCGATGATGTCTGGCGCGATGCACTCGGGGGTGAATTGCTCCTTCCAGCCAAACGGGAAGAAGACCGGGACAGGATGGATGAAGACGTCCTCGATTCGAACTCCCCTCGGCGAATAGGCGGTCAATCCACGCTGGCGCAGCAAGCTCGTGAACAGCTTCGGCCCATACCGCGTCGGCCGCTCGATGCCGAACGGCCCTGGTCTGAGACTTAATGCCTGAGTTAGCACGTCGCGCACGAACCAGTGCGCGGGTTCGGCGCCGAACACGCCGTTGCAGACCCAATCGGTGGGATCAGCTTCACGCTGGAACGCGCAGAAGCACCGATCGCCGAGGAGGCGATCGAGAGGCCTGTACACCTCGAAATCGGTGTCCAGGTAGATGCCGCCGTGTTGGTGGACCGCCGTCAGCCGCGCGATGTCGGCGACGGTTGCCCACCGGCCCCGGCGATACGCCTCCTGAATGAGGGGTACGCTGAAATCGATGTTGCTCTCATTCCAGCAAACCACCTCGTAGGATGGATTGGTCCGCCTCCACGACTCGATGTAGGCGCGCTGCTTGTCCGGAAGCGGACTACCAACCCAGACATAGTGGATCATCTTATTGATCCGGCCTGGGTGATCTTGAAGCCGAGTAGGGTGAGCCCAGTTTGGGGGCATGAAGCATGTGGACATGCGCAAGCTGCCGGCGGCGGCGCAAGAGGAACGCCGGCGGCAGGTCATCGGCCTGCGCCAGGCCGGCCTGACCTACGACGCGATCGCGGCGCAGGTCGGGCTGACCCGGACCGGGGTGTTCGACATCTGCAAGCGCTTTGCCGAGCGCGGGGCGGCTGGGCCGCAGACCGGCCCGCGCGGGCCCGAGCCGGGGTATGGCCGGTTCCTCGATGCCGACCAGGAGGCGCAGGTCCGCGAGCTGATCCGGCGCCACACGCCCGACGAGCTGGACCTTCCCTTTGCGCTCTGGAGCCGGGCGGCGGTGCGGGAGCTGATCCGGCAGCGCTTGGGGGTGCGGGTGGCGGTGCGGACCATGGGCACCGACCTGGCGCGCTGGGGCTTCACCGCCCAGAAGCCGCTGCGGCGGGCCTGCGAGCAGGACCCGGCGGCGGTGCGGCGCTGGTTGCGGCGGGACTACCCGGCCATCGCGCCCTCCGCGGCCATTCCATGGACTGCGTCCATGGAACCTTCGCCCGCTCCGCCCGGGCCAAGGTAGAGAGTGGCATGGTGTTCTGGGGTGACGAGACCGGCCTCCGCTCCGATGACGTGCGCGGCCGCAGCGACGCGCCCCGGGGCCGAACGCCGGAGGTGCGGGTCAACCACAAGCGTGCCGGGCTCGGCCTGATCTCGGCGCTGACCAACAAGGGCGAGCTCCGCTGGATGGTGCTGGACGGCGCGGTCAAGGCGCCGAGCCTGCTCCGCTTCCTCGCCCGTCTGGTTCGGGATGCCGGCCAGAAGGTCTTCCTTATCCTCGACCGCCTGCCTGTCCACCGCTCTGCCAAGGTCCGCGCCTGGTTGGCCGGGCGCGAGGCGGAGATCGAGGTCTTCCACCTGCCCGGGTACAGCCCCGAGCTGAATCCAGACGAGGGCGTCAACGGTGACCTGAAGCAGGCGGTCACCCGCAAGGGGCCGGCGCGCAGCAAGGCGCAGCTCAAGCGCGCCGTTGTCGGGCACATGCGCAAGCTCTCGAAGTTGCCCCATCGGGTGCGCAGCTTCTTCGGGCACAAGACCTTCCGCTACGCCGCCTAGTTCAAGATTACCCGAAGCCGGATCAATAAGTCACTCATGCGGCATAGTCTTTGCTGGTCAACCGACCGGTTCAGCAGAGGGCGCTCAGCCCTGCCATGCAGAAAGCTGACCGACGCGCCGGACAGATTCCCGCGACGTGGACCGACATCATAAAGGGAGCAGGGCGACTGATGTCCACCGCGCATTCTAACGATCAAGGTTTCGTCATCCCTCTATGCAAGCTGCTCTGCGCGCCGCACAACCTGCCCATGATCGAATTCGACGCCGAAGCACACGAGATCCGCGATTCCACGCTTTCCGAAGGGGGAAGCGACCAGTGGAGAATTTACATGCTACCTTGAGGCGCGCACGAACAGACGCTTCGGCGATTATTGGTCCCTCGACCGGTTTTGCGGCGCGGGGCTCCGCGCGTTCTGGCGGGCATTTCTCGACTGGTCGGCCATCCCGCGCGAGGGCGATCCTGATCCGGTGTGCGTCGGCGCGGACTGCGAGGCGGCGTCGTTCTTCCCGGGCCTGCGCCTGAACTACGCCGAGTGCCTGCTGGGCGGCGACCCCGCGGCGCCCGCGGTGACGGCGTGCCACCACGGCGGCGGGCGCGAGCGGCTCAGCCGCGGCGCGCTGCGCGCGCGGGTCGTCCGCCTCGCCCGGGCCCTCACCGACTGGCGTCGGGCCGGGCGATCGCGTCGTCGCGGTGGCGCGCAACAACGCCGAGGTGGTGACGCCGCGCTCGCGGCGGCGGCGGTCGGCGGGCCGTTCTCCAGTTGCGCGACTGACATTGGCGCCTTCGCGGCGCTGGCGCGCTTCGCGCCGCTCGCGCCGGCGGTGCTCCTGGGCAGCGCGCCATGCCGTGGGACCGGGCGGCCGGTGGC
Organism: uncultured Pseudomonadota bacterium; assembly: GCA_963818725.1. GTDB lineage: Bacteria > Pseudomonadota > Alphaproteobacteria > Acetobacterales > Acetobacteraceae > DATFDN01. Next base: position 61,271 of record CAWFTU010000007.1, read on the forward strand.
GGCGCAGCCGGCCGAAGTGGCGGCGTCGCTCCCTGGCGGCGCGCGGCGACCGCGCTCGATGAGGGACCGATCCCGCGATCCCGCTTATCGGCCAATCGACCCGCTCTTGTACTTTGCAGCAGGGAAGCGCAAAGTCGCTCTGAACGCGGCGTCTCGGAGCAGAATGATGCGGGCAATCATGAAGGGGCTGACGGACGTTGAGTTCGAACAACTCTACGGGACGGAGGGTCAGTGTCTGGCGGCGTTGGTGGCGGCGCGCCAACGCGAAGGAATGCCTTGCCCGCGCTGCGCCAATCTGAAGAGCTATGTCTACGGCCGCCGTGTCGGCTGCACGCGCTGCGGCCGGCGTTGGTCGGTCACCGCGGGCACCGTGATGGCGGACACCAAGCTGTCTTTGACCACTTGGTTCCGCGCCATGCACCTGATGAGCAGCACCAAACAGGCGATCTCGGCGGTCGAGCTCGGCCGCAGGTTGGGCCTGGGCTATGCGACGGCCTGGTATCTGCACAAGCGGCTCCGCCACGCCATGACCGAGCGGACGGAGCGCTATTCGCTCGAGGGCGCGAGCGACGACGATGCCGCGCCGCCGGTAGTGGAGGCGGATGACGTGTATCTGGGAGGTGAAAGGAACCAAGGCGGCGGAACCGAAGGCAAGACCTGCGTCATCGTCGCCTGCGAGCGGCATGCGGACGGGCGCATGGGCCATGTCGCGATGCGCGCAGTCAGCGCCTTCTCCAGCGAGGCGGTGGCCGCGTTCCGCGATGCCCACATCGCCGCCGGCGCGACTGTGCACACGGACGGCTTGCGGGCGTTCAACGCCTTCGGGGAAGCCGGGCGGACGCATGTCGCCACCGTCACCGGCGGCGGGCGTCCGGAGCGCGAGCGCAGCGCCCCGTTCTTCACCGTCAACACCCTGGTCGCCAATCTCAGTACCGCGCTCAAGGCCACCCACAAGCGGCTCTCCCCCAAGCATCTGCCCGACTATCTCGGCGCCTTCTGCTGGACCACCAACCGGCGCCGCAACATGCGAGGCATGGTCAACGCGCTTTGCCGTGCCGTCGCTGCGTCGTCCCGTCTGACCCACAAAGGCGTCTACCCGTGACGGGTCGATTGGCCGATAAGCGGGATCCCGGACGGCTTGCGCGTCCCGGTGCATCGCCTCGCCAGCCTCGGCGGTGGCGGCCCGGATTTCGCCTGGCGGCGGCACGCGTTCAACCACCCCTTGTTCATCCTGTTCTCCTCCGGCACCACCGGCGCGCCGAAGTGCCTCGTGCACGGCGCCGGCGGCACCCTGCTCGAGCACCTCAAGGAGCACCGGCTGCACGGCGACCTGCGGGCGGGCGAGCGGCTGTTCTTCCAGACCTCGTGCGGCTGGATGATGTGGAACTGGCAGCTCTCGGCGCTCGCGTCCGGCGCCGAGCTGGTGCTCTACGACGGCCCGGTGGCGGGGCCGGAGACGCTGTGGCGGCTGGTCGCCGAGGAGGCCGTCACGGTGTTCGGCACCAGCGCGGCCTTCCTGCAGTTCTGCGAGGGAGCGGGGTTCGCGCCCGGCCGCGCCCTCGACCTGTCGGCGCTGCGCGGCGTGCTGTCCACCGGCTCCATTCTCTACCCGCGCCAGTACCATTGGGTAAGAGACCGTGTGGGGCCGCTGCCGCTGCAGTCGATCTCGGGCGGGACGGACATCATTGGCTGCTTCGTCCTGGGCAACCCCAACTTGCCCGTCCATCGCGGCCAGGCGCAGTGCCGCAGCCTGGGGCTGGATGTGCGCGCCCTGCCCGGCGAGCCGGGCGCGCGGGTGGGCGAGCTGGTCTGCGCCAACCCGTTCCCCTCGCGCCCGCTGGGCTTCTGGGGCGATCCGGATGGCCGACGCTTCCACGACGCCTATTTCAGCCAGAACCCCGGCCTCTGGACGCACGGCGACCGGGTCGAGGCCACGGCGCAGGGCGGCTGGGTCCTGCATGGCCGCTCCGACGGGGTGATCAACGTCCGCGGCGTCCGGGTCGGCCCGGCGGAGATTTACGCGATCCTTCAGCACATCGACGAGATCGTGGAGGCCATGGCCGTCGAGCAGCAGGCGGAGGCCGAGCCTGGCGGGACTCGCCTGGTCTTGCTCGTGGTGCTGCGCAAGGGAACGGAACTCGACGGCGCGCTCGCGAAGCGCATCCGCGTGCAACTCGCCCAGCGCGGCTCGCCGGCGCTGGTGCCAGCCGTCATCGCCGCTGTCGCGGCGCTTCCGCTCACCCACAGCGGCAAGCGCTCCGAGGCGGCGGCGCGCGAGGCGGTCAACGGCCGCCCCGTCCGCAACCGCGCGGCGCTGCAGAACCCGGACTGCCTCGCTGCCATCGCCAGCCATCCCGCGCTGCGGGCCGCTTCCTCCAAGACTGCGCCTCAGGGCCACAAGGGTGAGGATTCTAATGGCGAGCGATGCGCTGGAGCGGGAGCTTCAGGCCATCGCCGAAAAGACGCTTGGGATCGCTCCGGTCGGCTGGGCCGACAACCTGCTCGAGATGGGCAGTGATTCCCTGACAATCATCAACCTATTCCTGGCCTTTGAGGAGCGCATCAAATCTGGCCTCCCCGAGTCCACGCTGTTCGACGCGCCCACGATCGAGAGCTTTGCCGCCCTCGCGCCGTGCCCGGACGAATGTAGCAGCCGAAACCGAGAGGGCACGTGCGGCGAAGCTCGAGCGAGGCGATCCGGCGCCGGGTTTGCGGGTTCGCCCGGCGGAGCCAGCCGACATTGACGTGCTATGCCGGTTCCTCCGCGACGGGTTCATCGCGAGCGGAAGCCCGCCGGCGCAGGTGCCGACGCTCGCAGGTTGGAGACGCCTTTTCGAGTATCACTGGCTCGCCCAAAAGCCGGATCTCGGGTTGGTGCTGACATTCGGCGACGACATTGTCGGCTTTCTCGGCGCGGTTCACGCACGCCGCCAGATCGGGGATCAAGCAGGGCTCGTGTCCAACCTGACATCCTGGTACGTGCGGCCTGAGCATCGCGGCTGGGGCTCGGCCCTCATTGCCCAGGCGCTGCGTGAGCAGGGCGTGACCTACACGGCGTTCACGCCATCGCCAGCCGCCCGACGCGTCTACGATGCGATGGGGTTTCGGCAGCTCGACACATGCCGGATCGTGCTCCCGCCCTTCATTCACGCCGACACGTTTCGCGCGCCGCGCCCCCGGATCAGCTTCGATCCGGACATGGTGCGGCGCGCGCTCGATGATGAGCAGCGGCGCATCTTCGATGACCACGCGCCCTACCCCGTCTTGCAATTGCTGCTGGAGGATGGACCGGATCAAGCGTACATCCTGGTCAAGCGGCGAATGCTGTATCTTGCGAGGCTGCGGCTGCCGCTGCTGAAGAGCCGCCGGGTGCCGTACTCGGATCTTCTCTATTGCAGCGCCCCGGCGCTCCTGGCTCGTCACCTCGAGCGAGTCAAGCTCGCGATCCTGCGCCGGCAGAGAACCCCTCTGCTGATATCGGACGTGCGCCTGTTGGGCGATTACCGCCCGCGCGGGCCGGCCTTGAGGCAGCCGGCGTTCTATCGTTCGCCGGTCTTCGGCGCCGGGGCGATCGACAAGCTCTACTCCGAAGTCGTTCTGCTTCCCGTTTAGCCGTCACAGCGCCAGATCGGCCGCCACCGGAACATGGTCCGACGCCCGCGCCCAGTCGCGGGCATCGCGCAGCACGGCGTGACCCCGCAGTCCGCCAGCGAGGTCGGACGTCACCCAGGCGTGATCCAGCCGTCGCCCCCGGTCGGACCGGCGCCAGTCGCGATTGCGATACGACCACCACGTGAACAACTTCTCCCCGGCCGGCACGAAGTGGCGCACCGCGTCGACGAACCCCGTGGCTTGCCAGGCAAGGAGGGCCTCGGTCTCAACCGGGGTGTGGCTGACCACATCGAGCAATTGGCGGTGGCTCCACACATCCCGCTCCAACGGAGCGATATTCAGGTCGCCCACCAACACCGTGCGCTCCAGCCTGGGCCGGGCGGCGAACCAGGCCCGCGCCTCGGCGACGAAGTCGAGCTTATGGGCGAATTTCGGGTTCCGCGCGGGATCGGGCACATCGCCCCCCGCCGGGACATAGAAATTGTGCAGCTCGATCGGGCCGCCCGCCGCCTCCAGGCGCACCGCGAGGTGCCGGCAGTCACCCCTGGCGCACCAATCGGGCGCATCCTTCAGGATTTCGATCGGACGGCGCGAGAGGATTGCGACCCCGTTATAGCCCTTCATCCCGCGAAAGGCGGCATACGGGTAGCCGAGTTCGCCGGGCGCTTTGGCCGGAAACAACGCGTCGGGCACCTTCGTCTCTTGCAGGCAGATCACGTCCGGGTCCAGGACGGCGACCAGCTCGCGCACCAGGCCCAGCCGCAGGCGCAGCGAGTTGATGTTCCAGGTCGCGACCCGGAGCGCGGGCATGGCGGCGGCCTTGAACCCCGCGTCAGGCGGCTTCGTGCAAGCCGCGGCGCAGGCGCACCGCCTCGCCAAACGAGGCGAAGATGCGCCGGGAGACCGCGTCGGTCTCGAAATCGGTACTCGGGATGCCACTGCACGCCGACCGCGAAGCCAGGCGCGGTGGCGACCCGGACCGCCTCGATCAGGCCATCGGGCGCGGTGCCTTCCGTCACGAGCCCAGGCGCGAGGCGGTCAACGCCTTGATTGTGCAGGGAATTGACTGCGATCTCGCTGGCGCCGGCCAGCCTGTGCAGCCAGCTTCCCGGAACCACGCGCACGCGGTGCGCCTTGCCGATCCGCACCTTGGCGGAGGGTTGCAGGGGCGTCGAGTGATCGAGCCACCCCGGAAGGTCTTGGATGCGCTGGTGCAGGCTGCCCCCCAGCGCGACGTTCAACTCCTGAAAGCCCCGGCAGATCGCCAGCACCGGCACCCCCCGCGCCACCGCGGCGCGAATGAGCGGAAGGGTGGCGGAGTCGCGGGCCGGATCCTCGAGCACCCCGTCCGGGTGCGGCGGGCCGCCGTACAGGCTGGGCTGCACGTTCGAGCGGCTGCCGGTGAGGATGATCCCGTCCAGCCGGTCGAGCAGCGTCTCGACGCAGGCCGCGCTGCCGCTTGCGGGGATCAGCACCGGGACGCCGCGCACCACCGCGGCGGTCGCACGGACATACGTGTCGGAAGCGGCGTGGTTCGGCATCCCGAACACCCCGAACTGCTTCGTGCAGCAGCTGATGCCGATCAGTGGCTTCACGTTTGTGTCGCTTCCCTATCAGTGCGCCATGTTCAAGGATAGTTGTGGCGAAAACGCGTCACAAGCATTACAGTCATCTATCCTGCGCCGCCACCGCGCGACGGGTTCACGGACGGCGCGTTCGGCTCGAACAGCGACGGGTCGAAGCTGCCGCCGGTCCGCAGGTCGGTCAGCGTGACGGTGGTGCGTTGCTGCTGGGCATCAGTCACCGTCCACTGGCGAAGGGTCAGCGGATCGGTGGCGAAGGTCAGAGTCAGGCTGCCTTCACTCGGACTGGCGCTGCGGATCAAGGTGAGCTGAAGCTCGCCTGGCAGGCGGCGAATGCCGGTGACCCGCAATTCCCCGCCAGCCAGGTCGATATGCGGGGCGAGCAAGATGCCAAGCGGGGTCTGGCCAATCGGGATATTGCTTGTCTGGCCGAGCTTGGTGTCGGTGAACAGAACGAAGCCGTGGCCGGCCACCAGCAGAAACGGCGTGGGCGGATCGTACTCGAAGCGCATCCGCCCCGGCCGCTCCAGCCACGCCGTGCCGCGCGTCACGGCGCCATTGGGGGCGACCTGGAGGAAACGCGCCTTCAGTGTGTGCAGGCTATTCAGGTAATCCTGGACCCGCCGGATCACGGCCGCGTCCGACGGGACCGCGTCAGATCGCGGCCCAGAGGCCCCGCCCAGCGTCACCGGCGCGGATGGCTCGGCGGCGCGCGCGAGCACCGGTGCCATCAGCAAGCAAGCAATAAGCGCGAAACGAGCGTTCATGGTCCTGAACTGGGAGTTGGCACCCTGGGTCTGCAAGGCTGAAGGCGCTTACCGGACATACACGAGGCGCATTACGGACCCGTTTCGTTCTAGTTTCATCAAACGTGAGTGAGACATTGCGAACGGAAAATTATACCCAAGCGTAATGCCTCAGAAAGTTGTAAGTTGCGCCTATCCACACCCGCATGAGGAATCGAATGACAGCCCGGTCCTGGATTGGCGATAACAGCGGCAACAGTCTTTACACCGCCGCCAATTGGTCTCCCGCCGGTGTGCCGGCTCCTGGGGACATGCTGAGCATGGAAAACGGAGGCGCCTCTATGGACGGCGGCAACCTAGCCGGCGACGTACTGACCATCACCGCTGACACAAGCTCCGCCCAGCCCTATGCAGCGACGGTGAATTTGTCCGGCCACGCGAATCTTTCAGCCTTGGTCTCGCACACGGCCCTTGTCGAGCAGGATGTTACGTTCAATGTCGTCGGTCGAGCGACACTGAATTTGCAGGAGCACGCGAACTCCCTGGCCAGCACCACGGTCACGGAGAACATCGCCCCACACTCGGTGCTCAGGGGTTCTTTTGTGGTCGACGGACACGACCCAAGCCTGGTTGTGAACGGGGCCAATGACACTGCGCGCTTCGCCAACACCGGAAACAGCAGCATCGCGAACGGGGTGGCCACCATCAACGCCGACGTGATCGGCACTGGCAGCTTCACCGCGCAGCCCTTTGCCGGGATCATATTCACGGGCTCGGTAGGCGCGGGGCAGACCGTGAATTCCAATGGGTTTGACCGGATCACCATCGACAAGCCGGGTCTCTTCCACGGTCTGGTCGACTTTGCCGGTGGACCGATCAACACGATCAATCTTCTCGGCGTTACCGCTGACAGCTACAGCTATCAAAACGACATGCTTTCGCTCTACCGGGGCGGACAGCGCGTGGACTCGTTGCGGCTGCACGCGGATGCAAGCCAGTTCCAGGTCACGGAGAGCGCGAGCGGGGTTTCCATCAGCGGCCTTTCCGGAAGCCCGCCGGCCGGAGCCGTGGTTCTGCCGCAAATCTAGGAATCGTAGGAGACCAGCGCCTCGCATGGCACATCGAGCCGCGACCGTCCGCGTAGGAACGTCAGCTCGATCAGTGCCGCCGTTGCCGGGACCACGGCGCCGACTTTGCGCAGCAGCGCGATGCCGGCCGCCATGGTGCCGCCGGTGGCAAGCAGGTCATCCACGACAACCACCCGTTGTCCCCGCTCGACCGCGTCGGCCTGCACCTCGATCCGGTCGCTGCCGTATTCCAGCGCGTAGTCCAGTCCGACCGTCTCGCCAGGCAGCTTGCCCCGCTTGCGCAGCATGACGAAGCCGCAGCCGAGCTTGAGCGCGAGCGGCGCGGCGATCAGGAAACCCCGGCTTTCCACCCCCGCCAGCAGATCGGGCTGGTAGGCCCGCACTGCCTTCGCCATCCGCCCCATTGCCACCTGCCACGCATCGGCGTCCCGCAGCAGGGTGGAGATGTCGTAGAAGAAGATGCCAGGCTTGGGGAAATCCGGGATGCCCCGGATGTGGTCCTTGAGGTCCATACGGGTGGTCCTGTGACGGGCGCATTCGCTTTAAGGCCGGAAAGGCGGGCGGGCAACATGGACAGTTTTGGGTGGCACCCGCTGCGCGTTGACTCGGGCGCAACACGGTGTCGGAGCGCCCGAACACGTCGTCAATGCGCGAAAGCCGAGGCGCTCGCGAGGTGTCCGGTTGCAGCGTCGCGCGACCGCGTTGGGCGCTTCTGGGCGGTGGGACCGCCTTGGCAGCGGGCGGCGCTGGCTGGTACCGAACGCCTTACCCAGGCGAGGCCCTCGATGACAGCACCTCGATCGCGCGATCGCGTTGCGGATCGCGGCCCGCGGCGTAGCTGGAATTGAAGGGAACCGGGATCGTCGGTTCGACGCCCCGTCCCTCCAGCCGTTCGCCATCCACGCGCACGTCATCCACCGCGAGCAGCAGCAGGTCGCCGTTGCTCATCAGGAAGGCTGTCGCCGCCAACACCGCACCTTCGGTGCGGATGCCGATCACCTCACCGAGCCGGTACTTCCTGAACCCGTACGCGAGCACTTCCTTGCCGCTGCGCGAACGCTCGTTCACCAGCACCGCCGCCGGGCGGCGCCATTTCACGTTCTCAAGCTCGGTATGCCCGTTGCGGTCACGCACTTGCATGGTCGGCGCGCGGGCGTTGAACAGATCGAGGTACTCCGGCACGGCGCCGCCCCAGCCCTCGCGCAGATCGATGACCAAGGCATCGGCGTCCTTGAGCGCTCCCTCGCTGACGAGTTCCTCCAATGCGTCCTGGTACACGCGACCAGCGTAGCACCACATGTGCGCATAGCCGATCCGCAGCCCGTTGCCCGCCGGAATCAGCCGCGCGCTGGCGCGCAGCCCGCGCAGGAACATCTCACGCGGCTGCAACTCGGCGGGCGTGACGTTGACCTGCATCACGGGACCATCAGCGTCACGACGGATCGAGAGCGCGACTGGGCTGCCAATTTTGTCCTTGAACGACAGCACCGGACGAAACGGCCCGCCGTCCACGGCGACGATCTCATCGCCCACGAGCAGCCCGGCCCGCTGCGCCGGCGCGTCCTCGATCACACCGGTGACGAACACACGTCCCCGCGCGTCGGTACGCGTGAACAGGCCGATGCCGGGATAGGTGATCTTGCCGCCAGGGAAGGCGCGCTCCAGCCCGCGATGGCGAAGCGCGCCCGAAAAGATATCGGCGAGCTGGTAATACGCCGGCTCAGCCGGCGTGTAGAGCTCGGTGTGCGAGGCGTGCAGCTCCGCCAGCATGGCGTTGATGACCGTGGCCAGCACCTCGTTCGATGCCGCGGCGGCCGCCTGTGGCGCGTAGCGCGCGCGCACCGCCGCCCAGTCGAGACCCCCGAGGCGCGGATCATAGAAATGGTCCCGCACAGTCCGCCACACTTCGTCGAGAACGGCTTCGTTGCCGCTGGCGTGGGCGGGCGCCGAGACATGGGCCGGCGTCGAGGCGCGGGACGCGTGGAGAGGAATGATCCCCGCCAGCACGAGAGCGAGCGCCGAGCCCATAATGCAGCGAGATGCCGTGATGGCCATAGCCATAGATTGTGCCCCCTTTCAATTGCGCGGCAAGACTTGCGGGCTTCCGTCCGGACTGGAGAGCATTGCCACGCCGCATCGCCTATGACAGCGTCCGCCCGATGGAGGAAATGCATGGCTGACGTGGCGCGCAATGAGCGCCTGCGGACGGAGTTCCAAAGGGCGCGCGGCTACTGGAACCAGTATGGGACATGCTGCTGGAGCAGTCCTCCGATTTTTTCGAGCCAGCCGAGGCGGAGGGCGCGACATGAAGTTCGGGATATTCCACGAACATCAATTGCCGCAGCCTTGGGAGGAGGATTCCGAGCGGCGCCTCTACCAAGAGGCGTTCGAGCAAGTCAAGCTCGCGGACCGGATCGGAATCGAGTGCGTGACCGGGAGGCGCGATCGCCCTCCCGCGCGCGGAGCCGCGTAACCTGGACACTGACCAAATCACAACTGGAACCGGCCATCCAAAGGAGACCGACATGCACCGCGAGACCCTCACCTATCAGGCCGACGGCCTCACGATGAAAAGCCAGCTATTCTCCGATGAGTCCGCGTCTGGGCCTCGCGCCGGCGTGCTGGTCTTCCCGGAAGCCTTCGGCCTGAGCGAGCACGCGATCTCGCGCGCCGAGCGGCTTGCCTCCCTTGGCTATACCGCGCTGGCCTGCGATCTGCACGGCGACGGCCGCCTCGTCGATGACTTGCAACAGGCGCTCGGCTTGATCGAACCGCTTATGGCCAACCCCTCTCGCACTCGCGCCCGCGCGGCGGCGGCCTTGCAGGCGCTGACCGCCCGCTCCGAGGTGGACCGCGCGCGCGTCGCCGCGATCGGGTACTGCTTCGGCGGTACCATGTCGCTCGAGCTGGCCCGGTCGGGGGCGGAGCTGAAGGCGGTGGTCGGCTTCCACAGCGGGCTCGGCACCAACGCGCCCAAGACCGACGCCAAGGCCATCAAGGCTCGCGTCCTGGTCTGCATCGGGGCCGACGACCCGATGATCCCGCCCGAGCAGCGGTCGGCCTTCGAGACCGAGATGCGCGAGGCCGGGGTCGACTGGCAGATCCACCTCTACGGTAACACGGTGCACAGCTTCACCAACCCCGAGGCGGCGAAGCGCAACATGCCGGACGCGATCCGCTACAGTGCGGAAGCCGACGCGCGCTCCTGGGCGGCGCTGCAAGAGCTGTTCTCGGAGACGCTGGGGACGGCGGCAAGGCACTGAGCGCGTTCAGGTGGCCAAGCCAGGTTCAGCCGAACTAATCAGCCGAATTTAGTATCACGCAACGGAAGCGCCGCACCCCTTAATAAAAGCCCCTTGCATCGTCCAGAGTGTTGTATATATTTACACAACGCCGAGGTCAGGCGTGACAGCACGCGAGGCGATGAACCGACTACGGCGTGAAGGATGGACGGAGCGGCCAGGCAAGGGCGCGCATATCATCTTCAAAAGAGCCGGCCGCCGTATCGTTATCTCAAACCACTCGGGAGACATCCCACCCGGCACACGGCGCGCGATTTGCGCCCAAGCCGGCTGGGACTTCCCACCTCGGCGCTGAGTAGGAGCATATCATGGCTACCAAGTATTATCTGGCGATCGCGGACCGCCTCCCTGACGAGAGCAATTGGTCCATTACCTTTCCGGACCTTCCAGGCGTAACTTCGGTCGCTGAAAAATTCTCCGATGTGATGCGGCAAGCGAAGGATGCGCTCGCGACCGCTGTCGAGGACATGGAGAAGGAGGGGGAGGCCCTGCCACGTTCGATCGAAGAGGACGCTCTTCCCAACTATGACCGCACGGTCCACCACGACCCCCGGATTCTCCTCGTGCCCGTAGAGACGGCGGGACGCGCGTTGCGCGTTAATGTCAGTTTGGATGAGGGTCTGCTCGCTCGCATCGATGACGTCTCGAAGCGGACGGGCCTAAGTCGTTCCTCCCTCTTGGCAAGAGGCGCTCGCCTGCTCATTGCAACCGAGATGAATTCCTGACTGGCGTACGCGGGGCGTGCTGTCCTGTTGGGCATCGTCACTATCCTACGATGCTCCGCACGAGGTCACGCTGCCAGCTCTAGGATCTCGCGAACCTGCGCCGGGCCGCCGATTGGACGCGGATTGCGGGGCACCCAGGGCGTGTGCATCGCCTGCTCGGCGATCCGCTCGAAGTTCTCTGGCCCGACCTTTACCGCCGACAGGCTGCGCGGCATTCCAAGGCCGCCGATGAGAGCGTCCAGCACCCCGCCGGCGTCCTCCCCCGGATGGTCCATCGCCGCCGCCACCAGAGCTTGACGCGCGCCGTTCGCACGCTTGTTCCAGCGCATCACCGCCGGAAGCATGATGCAGGAGGTGTGCCCGTGCGGGACGTCGAAGACGGCGCCGAGCACGTAGCCGATGCCGTGGCTCGCCCCCATCGGCACCCCGGCCGCGAGCGGTCCCATCGACAGCCAGGAGCCGATCTGACAGTCGAGCCGTGCATCGAGGTCGGCGGGATCGGCCTTCACGCGCGGCAGGCCGCTCGCCAGCAACGCCAGCCCCCGTAGCGCCTGCGCGTCCCCGAACGGGTTCGCCTCGTTCGAGCAGATGCCCTCCACGCAATGATCGACCGCGCGGATGCCGGTGGACAGGAACAGCCACTCGGGCGTGTGGACGGTCATGGCCGGATCAAGAATCACCGCGCGCGGAATGATACCCGAGTGCCGGAACAGCTCCTTGACATGTCGGCGCTCGTCGGTGACGCCGGCGATGGCGCTGAACTCCCCGGCCGAGAGCGTGGTCGGCACGCTGACCTGGCGGACACGCGGGGCGTTGCACGGGGGCGGACCTTGCGTGCCGTCCGGCCCAGCGACGGCGCGCAGCGCGTCCAGCGCCTCGGGCGTGCGGACATCGTTGGCCAGGCAGAGCTGCACCGCCTTGGCGCCATCCGTCACCGAACCGCCGCCCACCGTCGCGATGAGGCCGGCACCGGCCTCGCGCGCCTGTTCCGCCGCCGCGATCACCGCGCGCCGTGGCGTGTGCGGGGGCATCTGATCGAAGACGGCAGCGAAGCGGTTGCCGAGCGCGCGGCGGACACGCTCGATCTCCCCGGTCTCGCGGTTGAGCGTGCCGCTCACCATCAGAAAAACCCGGTGCGCGTCGAACCGCCGCGCCTGCTCGGCGACCGCTTCGGCGGCGGGCACGCCGAACACCACCTCCTCCATTCGACCAAAGGTGACGCGGCCTTGTTTCGGCATTGTGTCCTCCTCCCTCGCTAATTGGTTGTCCAAGACACTGCCCGCGGGCGGCGCGGACTTGACCATGCCTGTACCTCGTCTTCCAAGAATACCCGGCGGGCGTCCAATCAATCGAATGATGGTCCGCCATGACCAGGGGGAGACGGAAATGAGCACGCGAACCGCTTCGCACGGCGGGGATTTTCCCGCATGAAGCCCGCTTCCTTACTACGCGCGTCCCGATAGCGTGACCGCCGCCCTCCGGGCGCTCGCCGACCACGCTCCCGAGGCCAAGGTGCTCGCGGGCGGCCAGAGCCTCGTGCCCATGATGAACTTTCGCATGGCGCGGCCCGCCGTGCTGGTGGACATCAACCGGCTCTCCGAGCTCGACTATCACCGCGTCGACGGAGACACGCTCGTGATCGGCGTCCTCGCGCGCCATGCCACGCTGCGGGCGTCGCCGGTGGTGCGCCCGGCTTGTCCGCTCATGGCGAACGCGTATCAGCACCTCGCCAACGGCCCTGTTCGCAACCAGGGCACTCTCTGCGGCAATCTGTGCCATGCCGATCCGGCATCCGAAATGCCAGCGGTCGCCCTCGTCACCAACGCGGCGATGGTGTTGCGCAGCGCGCGCGGCGAGCGCCAGATCGATGCCGAGGCGTTCTTTCTCGGTGTTTATGAAACGGCGGCGCAGCCCGACGAATTGCTGACCGAGCTCCGGATTCCGGTCGCGCCGGCGAGGCAAGGCTGGAGTTTCCAGGAAGTCAGTGTCCGCAAGGGCGACTTCGCGGTCGTCGGCGTCGCGGCGATCCTCGCCGTTGCGGACGGCTCGGTCTCAGAGGCCAGAATCGCCGTGTGCGGCGTCGGCCCGCGCGCGGTGCGCCTCCACGACACGGAGCGTTCCCTCACGGGGCGGCCCGCCACCGCGGAGAGCTTCGGCGCGGCGGCGAACCAGGCGGCCGCGAGCTTGAATCCGCAGGAGGATGTCAACGCCTCCGCCGCCTATCGCCGGGATCTGGTCCGCACGCTGATCCGGCGCGCGCTGGCCGAGGCCGGCGAACGCGCCGCTTGAACGCGCATTCGTATCGGGAGAACACGCCATGACCGCTGTGAGCATCACCGTGACGGTGAACGGCAAGACGAGGACGGCGTCGGTTCCGCCGCGCCTTCTGCTCAGCGACTTTATCCGCCACACCCTGAACCTGCCCGGCACCCATGTCGGCTGCGAGCACGGCGTCTGCGGAGCTTGCAATGTCATCATCAATGATCGCGTGACGCGGTCCTGCCTGATGTTCGCCGTCCAGGTGGACGGGGCGGAGATCATGACCGTCGAGGCCCTCGGCACGGCGCAGCGCATGCATCCCTTGCAGCACGCGTTCTGGGAGGAGCACGGGCTGCAATGCGGCTTCTGCACGCCTGGGATGCTGATGTCCGCCTACGCGCTGCTCCAGGCGAACCCGAACCCGACGCGCGAGGAGGTCCGCGAGGCCGTCTCCGACAATCTGTGCCGCTGCACCGGATACCAGACCATCGTGGACTCGATCCTGTCGGCCGCGGCCAAGATGAAGGCGGCGCGCACTGCGGCGGCGCCATCGGCTGACGCGGCGAGCGGCCAGCGCGAGGAGGCCGTGGCGTGAGCGCGCATCTCGAGACCCATTACATCCCGCCGAGCCGCCAGCGCGAGAAGCCGCGAGCCGACCTGCGCTGGATCGGGCGCAGCATGAAGCGGGTCGAAGATCCGCGCCTGCTGATCGGCAAGGGGCGCTACATCGACAACATCGCGGTGCCCAACATGGCCCACGCCGCCATCCTGCGCAGCCCGTACGCGCACGCGCGCGTCAAGTCCATCGATGTCAGCCGCGCCGAGCGCCTGCCCGGCGTCGTTTTGGTCATGACCGGCAAGGATGTCGCGGAGGTGACAGGGCCGACCGCTTCCTTCTCCAGTCCGCCCGTGGTGCAGCGCTGCATCGCGCTGGACAAGGTGCGCCATGTCGGCGAGGCGGTGGCCGCCGTCGTCGCCGAGGATCGCTACATCGCCGAGGACGCGCTCGACCTGATCGAGGTCGAGTACGAAGAGCTTCCGGTGGTCGTCGACCCCGAAGGGGCCGTGACCTCATCGGGCGACGCTGTCCTGCACCCGGAACGCGGCCCGACCAATGTCGTCCACGAGCAAGTCTTCACCTTCGGGCCGGTCGAGGACGACTTCGCGGCCGCCGATGTCGTGGTGCGCCGGCGGCTGCGCTGGAACCGCTCCGGGCCGCAGCCGCTGGAAACCGTGGGCTCGATCGCCGACTACGACGCGGGCACGGGCAAGTTCACCATCTACGCCAATTCGTCGATGTGCAACTATGTCGGCTGGCTGTGCGCCGCGTCGCTCAACGTTCCGGCCACGCAGCTCAACATCGTGCCTGTTGTCGCGGGGGGGAGCTTCGGCTCCAAGATATTCAACCACAAGAACATTGCTCTCACCTGCACGCTGGCCCGCGCCGCCGGCCGCCCGGTCAAGTTCCTTGAGGACCGGCTGGACAACATGCTGAACGCGGACGCGCACGGCTGCGACCGCGTGTACGACGCCGAGCTAGCCTGCAAGCGGGACGGCACGGCCCTCTCCTTGCGCTACAAGGTGATCGATGACTACGGCGCGTATCTGCAATTCGGCTACGGCACGCACGGCAACGCGCTGTCGCAATGCGTCGGCCCGTACGGGATCAACAGCGTCGAGATGCACCTCATCGCCGTGCTGACCAACAAGTGCCAGCAGGGCGCCTATCGCGGCTTCGGATCGGAGGTGATGAACTTCTGCCTCGAGCGGCTGATGGACGCGGCGGCGAGGGAGCTGAGGATGGACCCCGTCGAGATCCGCCGCAAGAACCTGATCCAGCCGGACAAGTTCCCGTACGTGATCCCAAGCGGCAATGTCTATGACAGCGGCAACTACCCGGCTGTCCTGGACAAGGCGCTTGAACTGATCGACTACGCCGGCTGGAGGCGCCGGCAGCAGGAGGCCCGCGCGCAAGGCCGCAACGTCGGGATCGGGGTCGTCACCTGCCAGGAGCGAAGCGTCTTCTCCTCCACCGAGTTCTGGTCGCTGAATCCGAAGGACGCGGTGGGCTTCACGCTGACCAGCTCTCCCGAGAGCATCTCGGTCAAGGTGGACCCCACGGGCAAGATCTTCGCCAAGCTGAACGCGCCGTTCTGGGGCAACAGTCCCGAGACGGTGGTGACGCAGGTTCTCACCGAGCAGTTCACCGTGGACCCGAAGGACATCACCATCGGCTACGCCAACTCCGACAGCGGATTCAACAGCTCCGGCCCAGGCGGCAGCCGCTTCAGCGTCATGGTCTCGGGCGCGGCGGTCAGCGCGGCGGGGACGCTCAAGCAGAAGATTAAGCGGATCGCCGCGCACGCGCTAGAGGCGGACGAGGGCGACCTTGAGTTCCGCGACGGCGCCGTTGGCGTGCGCGGCGTGCCGGGGATGCAGAAGACGATCGGCGAGATCGCCTTGATGTCGCACTACTTCCGCCTCGACCTCCCCGACCAGCCGGGCTTCGAGAGCGGGCTCGAGGCGACCGCCGTCTATAACCACCCACTCACCACGATGCCCGATCCCGACCGCAAGCATCTTGGCATCTTCTATCCGATTATGGGGAACATGGCCCATGCCGTGGTCGTCGAGGTGGACCCCGACACCGCGAAGGTCTCGATCCTCGACTACGCGGCCGTCCACGACAGCGGCGTCGTCGTCAACCCGATGACGCTGAAGGGCCATATCCGTGGCGGCGCCGCGCAGGGCATCGGGACGGCGATGTACGAGCAGTTCGCCTACGACGCGAACGGCCAGATGCTGAACGGCTCCTTCGGCGACTACCACATCCCGACCGTCATGGAAGTGCCGGCGGACCTGAAGGTCGGGCATGTCGAGACCCCGTCTCCGTACACCGAGTATGGAATCAAGGGCGGCGGAGAGGGCGGGCGCATGGCGGCGCCTCCCGCTCTCGCCCAGGCGATCGAGGATGCCCTTTCGCCGCTCGGCGTGCGGATCGACAGCGTTCCGATCACGCCGCGTCACATTCATGGCCTGTTGCACGCGGCGCGCGGCGCGGTCGCGTGAACAGACCGCGAGGAGGAAGCGATGAAGGTCACGTACTTCCAGCAAGCGCCGTATCGCCACCTGCCTCCGGACTTTCACCGGCGGCACCCTTCCGTCGTCACCACGCCCTACTTCACGTATGTCGACCCAAAACTGATGCAACAGGACTTGCTGGCGTTCGTCTCGGAGATGCTGCACGCGTCGCGGGAGGGTTTCGACGGGGTGGCTCTGACCGAGCACGGCCAGTCCTCGTACGACGTGATGCCCAACCCGAACCTGATCGCCGCCACGCTCGCGACCATGACCCAGTTCGAGGGCCTGCCGGTCGCGATCAGCGTGCTCGGCCGCTCGCTCGGCAAGTCGCGCGAGCCGCTGCGCGTGGCCGAGGAGTACGCGGTGATCGACTGCCTGAGCGGCGGAAGGCTGATCGCCGGTTTTCCGGTCGGGCTCAGCTACGACGCCAACCAGAACGCCGGCATCCCGCCGATCCTGACGCGGGAGCGATACTTCGAGGCCCGCGCGCTGGTGGAAAGGGCGTGGTCGGCGCGCGAGCCGTTCGCGTGGAACGGCAAGCACTTCAAGTATCCGCAGGTGAATCCCTGGCCCCGCCCGATCCAGCAGCCCAAGCCGCCGATCTGGGTGCCGGGCGTGGGCAGCCCCAGAACAATGGCCGACATCCTGGAGCGCGAGGACACCTATGTTTACCTAAGCTGGTTCGGCCCCAAGCTCACCGGGCAGCGCATCTTCGACCGCTTCTGGCAGACCGCTGACAAGCTCGGGCGGGACCGCAACCCGTACCGCCTGGCGTTCCTGCAAGTGGTGTGCGTGGGCGAGAGCGACGCGGCGGCGGAGCGCGACTACGCCGGCCATGTCGAGGCGCATTTCCGCAACGGGCTGGGCAGCATCCCGCCCAGCGGGCTGATGATGCCCGGTTACACCGAGATTGGCGGGGTGGAGGCGATGATGCGCGACCCTGGCGACCTCGGCATCGCGGCACGCATCGGCGAGGCCAGCTTCGCGGAAATGGCCGAGGCGCAGGTCGCCATCGTCGGCGGCCCCGACACGGTCACCCAGCAGATCGAAGCCTTCGTGCGGCGGTTCAACATCGGCCACCTCCTGGTCATGTTGCAGCTCGGTACCATGCCGGAGGCGCTGACGAAGCAGAACATCGGCCTGTTCGCCCGCCACGTGCTGCCCCGCCTGCGCGGTACCTGGGCCGAGGAGGGCTGGCCGGAGCTGTCCTGGCCGGCCGCACTCAGCGCCGGCACGCCGCCGCAGCCCGCCAAGACGGCGGCGTGATGCAGGAGGCCGTCATGGGGGACACCATCCAGGGCGCCGAGGCGGGTTACGTCTCGGTTCCTGTCTGGAGCGGCGAGATCACGATGCGGGTGCGCGTGGCTGGCCAAGGCGACCCGGTCCTCTACTTGCACCCGGCTGGCGGGCTGTTCTGGGACCAGTTCCTGGAGCGGCTGAGCCGGGAGTACACGATCTACGCGCCGGAGCACCCAGGGACCACGCCGGGCGCGGAGGACGCGATCGGCAAGGTGGACAGCTTTTTCGACCTGCTGCTGATATACGAGGAACTGAGCCGCGCGCTCGGCTTGCGCAAGCCGGTGCTCATCGGCCAGTCGTACGGCGGGATGATGGCGGCTGACCTCGCGGCGACGTTTCCTGAGCTTCCGGGCAAGCTGGTTGTGCTCGACCCGATCGGGCTGTGGCGCGAGGACGCTCCCATCCACTTGGTGGCGTTCACTGGAAGCCTGCCGCACGAGCTGCCGGCCAAGCTGTTCCACGATCCCGGCTGCGCCGGGGCGCGCGCGATGTTCACGCCGCCTGCCGATCCGGAGCTGGCGATCAAGGCGGGTGCCGCCCTTGTCTGGGCGCTCGGCTGCACCAGCAAGTTCTTCTGGCCCTTTGCCGACCACGGCTTGGCCAAGCGTCTGTTCCGCGTCGCCGTGCCCACGCTGATCGTCTGGGGCCGGGAGGACGCGCTTGTCCCCGTGGCCTACGCCGAGGCGTTCGCACGCTCCATTCGCGGCAGCCAGGTGAAGATCGTCGAAGGATGCGGGCACATCCCTCAAGTGGAGAAGACCGAGGAGACGTTCGACGCGGTAGCGGCGTTCCTGCATTCTGCGGCCCCCGAACCCTGACTGGCGAGCCGCTCACCGAGAGGAGATCCCATGGCCATTCGCTTCGACAATCGCGTCGCCATCGTCACCGGAGCCGGCGCTGGCCTCGGGCGCACCCACGCGCTGCTGCTGGCCGAGCGCGGGGCTAGGGTGGTGGTAAACGACCCCGGCGGGTCGGTTGACGGGCACGGCAGCGCGAGCTCGGTCGCCGACCAGGTCGTGGCGGAGATCAAGTCCAAGGGGGGCGAGGCGGTCGCCAACTACAACTCGGTCGGCGACTGGGAGAGCGCGCAGCAGATCGTCAAGACGGCCACCGACACCTGGGGCCGGCTCGACATCCTGGTGAACAATGCCGGCATCCTGCGCGACAAGGCGTTCAACAACATGGACGTGCAGGATTTCGAGACGGTGGTGCAGGTGCATTTGATGGGCACCGTCTATTGCACACGCGCCGCCTGGCCGGTGCTGCGCGCGGGAAACTACGGCCGCGTGGTCGTGACCACCTCCACCTCTGGCCTGTTTGGCAATTTCGGCCAAGCCAACTACGGCGCGGCCAAGGCGGCGGTGTGCGGCCTGGTGAACTGCCTGCGCTTCGAGGGCGCGAAGTACAACATCCTGAGCAACGTCATCTCCCCGGCCGCGCTGACCCGCATGACCGAGGGCCTGATGAACCCGGCGGTCGCGCCCTACATGAAGCCCGAGCTGGTCTCCCCCGCCGTGGCCTGGCTGTGCAGCGAGGAATGCAACGTTTCCGGCCAGATCATATTCGCCCAGGCCGGAGGCTTCACCCGGATCCAGTATTTCGAGACCGAGGGGGTGCAGTTCGACCCGGACCAGCCGATCACGGTGGAAATGTTCGCCGAGGCGTTTCCGCGGACTTCCGACCTGTCCACCGCGCGCCCGCTGCGCACGATCATGGGCGAGATGGAGAACAAGCTGCGCGGAATCGGCAAGATCGGCTGACCGCCGTTGCTGATGGCGCATGTGGCCGTCATCGGCGCCGGCATCATCGGCGCCGCCAGCGCGATCGAGCTGCTGCGCGACGGCCACCGGGTCAGCATCCTCGATCCCGGCGAGCCGGGCGGAGCGCAAGCGGCGAGCTTCGGCAACGGATGCTGGCTCTCCCCCGGCTCCGTCGTGCCGATGTCCGCGCCTGGCGTCTGGCGCAAGGTGCCGGGGTGGGTCGCCGACCCGCTCGGTCCGCTGACGATACGCTGGCGCTACCTGCCGCGCATGCTCCCCTGGCTGACGCGGTTCCTCGCCGCTGGCGCCACAGAGGCGAAGGTCGCCGCCACGGCGCGGGCGCTGCGCCCGTTGCTTGAATCGGCGCCCGAGCGGCATCTGCTTCTGGCGCGCGCGGCTGGTGTCGGCGCGCTGATCGTGCGCGGCGGCCTGCTCTATGCCTTCCCCTCGCGCGCGGCATTTGCGGCTGAGGCGCTGGCCTGGCGCGTGCGCGCCGACACCGGCGTGCGCTGGATCGAGCTGGACGAACACGACCTTCACCAGCGCGAGCCGGCGCTCGACCGCCGCTACCGCTTTGGCGTGCTGGTCGAGGAAGGCGGGCACTGCCGCGATCCCGGCGCGTATGTCGCGGCCCTGGTGCGGCACGCGGAGTCGCTCGGCGCCACGAGGCGCGTCGCGCGCGCCATGGGCTTCCGCATCGAGGGCGGCCGGCTGCGCGCAGTGCGCGTCGAGACCGGGGAGATCGCCTGTGACAAGGCGGTGATCGCCGCCGGCGCCCGCTCCCGCGCCCTTGCCGCCGCCGCCGGCGATCGGGTGCCCCTGGAGAGCGAGCGCGGCTACCACGCGACCATCGCGCAACCCGAGGCCGCGCCGCGCCTGCCGGTGATGCCGAGCGATGGCAAGAT
Organism: uncultured Pseudomonadota bacterium; assembly: GCA_963818725.1. Lineage (GTDB taxonomy): Bacteria > Pseudomonadota > Alphaproteobacteria > Acetobacterales > Acetobacteraceae > DATFDN01. Next base: position 81,631 of record CAWFTU010000007.1, read on the forward strand.
GTCCGTCACCGCCATGGCAGGCGGCCTGCGCCTTGCGGGGCAGGTGGAGCTGGCCGGGTTGGAGGCTGCCCCGAACTGGCGCCGGGCGGAGATCCTGCGCGACTTCGCGCTGCGCCTGCTCCCCGGCCTGCCGCGCGACTTGCCCCCAGAGCGGGTGAGCTTCTGGATGGGGCACCGCCCGTCGATCGCCGACGGCCTGCCCTGCATTGGCCCGGCCTCGGCCTGCCCCGACATCGTCCATGCCTTCGGCCACGGCCATATAGGGCTGGCGGCGGGGGCAACGACGGGGCGCCTGGTCGCGGACTTGGTGAGCGGCAGGACGCCACCGATCGACATGCGGCCGTACCGGGCGCATCGGTTCGCACGGTGGGCCGCAGCCAGCATCTGAATCATTGCGGGCGCGTTCAGAGTATGTTAGTTAGTGCTTTGAACGTCAGGCATGCGACCCATGGCAGATGATCTGAAGATCCCTTTCCTCTTCGTTCCACACGGCGAGCCGGAGTCGCCCGAAGCCGCCGAGTTCAAGGCCCGCCACCCCGGCTGGTTCTCCATTCCGGCGACGTTCGTTCCCCATGCTAGGCCGGACCGGGACGACAGCACCGTGCGGCCGCTTGAGCGCCTGGACGCTTCAGACCCTCCGTCCGGGGAGGCTGGGGCTGTGGAACCCCGCACGGGGCAGTACGACGCGCAAGCGAGCATGGCGGCGTCGGTGCGAGCCTTCCAACGGGCGTCCGAGGTCCACGGCGATCCCGTATCCGCGCTACGGGCGCTGAGGGACCGGCCGGACGCATTCGCCAATTCCGCGCCTGTATCCACACAGGGCTCTGTCGCTACGGATCCGGAAAGGTAAATTGGACAGAGCTCGACGGCTTTTGCCGCTGAGCCTCGTCGCGCGGCCGCGACAAACATGAGGCGCATCGCTGACGCACAATTCACGCAGGCCGTGCGAAAACTCGCTGGAGCGGTAATGCTGACAAAATTGGCAGTCAGAAGTGCCCGCCGAGGTCCTGGTGAGCCAAACCGGCAAATTCCAAGAAATCCCCGGTTCCACATCGTGGCTGTCGGCGATCATGCCAGCCAGTCCGGGAAAACCCGCCAGCAGCAGCCTTTCAGGCTGCTACCACGGCCATCAACTCGGCGAACCCGACGATATTCAGCACCCGCCTCAGATTGTAGGCGAGCGCGGTCAGGCTGAACTCGGCGCGGACCTTCTCCAGGCCACGCATCAGCAACGCGCCCTGGTTCATCCATTGCTTGGTCGTGCCGAACGGGTGTTCGACGGTCTCGCGCCGACGGTCGAGGATACCAGGGCGCTTGGCCAGACGCTCCCGCATCCGGTCCAACACCGCTTCGTTCTCCAGACGAGAGACCGTGCGAAACTTGCCACCCGTGCATTGCGAACGGATTGTGCAATCATCGCACGCCAGCTTGTTGACGTAGTTGATCTTCTTCAGCCCACGCAGCAGCGACGATGAATACGGATACAGCCGCTGACCCGCTGGGCAAACATAGCTGTCGCTGTCTGCGTCATAGCGGAACTCATCCTTGCGGAACAAGCCGGCCTTGACCGAGGGCCCGCGCTGCGGACGCGGCACGTAGGGCACGATCCCAGCCTTCTCGCAGGCCTCGATGTCCTCGATCTTGAAATAACCCTTGTCGGCCACGGCGTCGATTGCCTCGACGCCCAGGACTGCCTTCGCCGCTTCGGCGGTCCGCGTCAGCAGCCCTCGTCTGGCCATTCCACCAAGCTATGCTTGGCGGAACCTTTGGCCAGCCTCGCCCATGTCGAGGACCTGGTTGCTGACCTGCTGCTCGACGATCAGCTCGTGCTTGGTGTCCACGGCAACTTGCACGTTGTAGCCCACGGCAACATGGGTGTGCGCTGCCATCCCCTCGTCTGGCTATTCCAGCGGCTTCGCCGCAGGAACCTTGGCCAGCCTCGCCCGGCTGTCGGGGTCGGTGAGCGAGATCTGGTCCTCGCCGGTGCGGTCGAGCTGCGCCAGCATGTCTTGGCAGCGTGTGCGCCGGGTGCGGATGGCGGCGATCTTCTCAGCGAGGTTCTCGACCCGCGAGCCACTTGTTGTGCTTTCGGCGGCATCGCTTTGGTCGAGCCTTTGCAGATAGTCGTCGAGCTTGGCATCGGCCAATTCGATAAACCTGGTCAGCGAGGCACGGGTGAAGTTGCGGTCCTTGTTGTTGACCGCCTTGATGCGGGTGCCATCCACGGCCAGCAGTTCGCGGCCGAACAGATCCAGCTGGCGGCACAGCAGCACGAACTGGCGAAAGACCGGACGGAAGGCCTTGCGGTTGTCGCGGCGGAAATCGGCGATGGTCTTGTGGTCCGGCTTCAGGTGACGCAGCAGCCAAATGACTTCGATGTTGCGATGGGTCTCGGCTTCCAGCCGGCGACTGGATCGAACGCGGTTCAGATAGCCGTAGATGTAGAGTTTCAGAAGGTCCGTTGGCGCGTAGCCAGGACGCCCGGTTCGCTGGGCGGAGACGCGGATAAAGCCCGCTGCGGTCAGATCCAATCCATCAACGAAGGCTTCGATGAACCGCACCGGGTTCTCGGGGCCGACGTAATCGTCGAGCGATTCGGGAAGCAGCAGCGTCTGGGCGCGGGCGTGACCGGCAATATGCGTCATGACCCCGAGTCTAACGCATCCTCCACCGAGCCGGAATCCGTTCCGAGAAAGATTTCACACGGTCTGCACGAGTTCCGGACACTCAATGAGCGCGCCGGGTGCTACGCGACTTGCCCTGCCACCACCGAGGTTTCGCGAATGCGCTGCTGGATCACGCTCGTCGCCTTCTGCATTGGCCCCATCACCGGCGCCCTCGCCGCGACCCTCCATGCCGGTCCGGGCCAGCCCTTCGCCTTGCCGAGCCAGGCCATCGCCGCGGCGCATGACGGCGACACCGTCGCCATCCACCCCGGCCAGTACTTCGATTGCGCCGTGGTGCGGCGGAACGACCTGACGATCGAGGGGGTGGGCGGGACCGTGGTGCTGACCGACAAGCCCTGCCAGGGCAAGGCGCTGCTGGTCATCGAGGGCCACAATGTCATCGTTCGCAACCTCACCCTGCAACGGGTCCGCGTCCCCGACCACAACGGCGCCGGCATCCGCGCCGAGGGCGGCGACCTGACCGCCGAGGACACGCGGTTCATCAACAACCAGAACGGCTTGCTCGCCGCCGTCAATCCCGCCACGACAATCCGCATCATCGCCAGCACGTTCATCGGCAACGGCGTCTGCGAGGGAAGCTGCGCGCACGGGATTTACGTCAACCAGATCAAGCTGCTCGACATCGAGCGGTCCCGCTTTTTCGGAACGCACGAGGGCCACCACGTCAAGTCGCGCGCGCTGTCCACCAAGGTCGTCGGCTGCGACATCGAGGACGGGCCTGACGGCACCTCCAGCTACCTGATCGATATACCCAATGGCGGCAACGCGATCATAGCCGGCAACCGGCTGGAGAAAGGCCCGCGTTCGCAGAACCCGGCCACCGTCATCATGATCGGGGCGGAGGGCGTCACTCAGCCGACGGATCAGCTTGTGGTCCGCGACAACCTATTCGTCAATGACGAGGGCCGTTCCACCGCCTTTGTGCGCAACGTGACCGCCACGCCGACCGAGCTGGCCGGCAACACCTTTCGCGGTGGGGCGGTGCGCCCTTTGGAGGGGGATGGGTCGAGCAAATGAGCTTCGCGCTCCGGGCGAGGCTCGCGCGTGCCGCGCATGTTGCGAAAGCCCTTCTGGATAGGCTGCCATTCCATTGACGGCGGTTGCCACGCTGCGCGGATTTGGGTGAAACTCGGCCCAAGAAACTCGCGGGAGAGGACACAATGCCCGAGCGGCCGTTCACCCAGGCTGACCTCGCCATGCTGGAGCAGTGGGACACGCCCACCATCTGCAATGGCCTGGAGATCGTGACCCCGGAGCGCCGGGCCATTGGCTTCACCACCCAGCCACTGGTGCCGATCGAGCCGAAGCTGCCGCCCATGGTTGGGCTGGCTCGCGTCGGCATGATCCGCTCGAAGGAGGCGCCGCGCGGCGCGGTCGCCAACCGGCTGGACTGGTACGACTACGTCGCCGCCACCGACCTGCCGACGATCGCGGTGCTGCAAGACCTCGACGACACGCCCGGGTACGGCGCCTTTTGGGGCGAGGTCCAATCGACCGTCCACAAGGCGCTCGGCGCCCTGGGCTGCGTCACCAACGGCTCGTATCGCGACATCGACGCCTGGGCCGAAGGGTTCCAGATCATCGGCGGCATGGTCTCGCCGAGCCACGCGCACGTCCACATGGTGGATTTCGGCAAGCCCGTGAACGTGCATGGCATGAACGTGGTTCATGACGACGTCATCCACGCCGACCGTCATGGCGCGGTGGTGATCCCAGCCGAGGCGGTGCGCAAGCTGCCGGACGCGATCGACCTGATCGCGCGGCGCGAGAAGGTGATCCTGGATATCTGCCGCGCGCCCGATTTCTCGCCCGCCAAGCTGCGCGAGGCGATCCGCGAGTCGGGAGAAATTCATTAAGGCTTGACGCCTCCCGCGCCGGTTCGCACATCGGGTCATGCTCGATCCCTTTGTACAGCCCGAAGAACCCACTGCCGCCGCGGCCATTGCCGCCATCGCCGAGGAGCTTGAGGTCTTCGACGACTGGATGGACCGCTACCAGTTCATCATCGAACTCGGCCGCAAGCTGCCGCCGTTTCCCGAAGCGTGGATGGACGACGCCCACCGGGTTCCCGGCTGCCAAAGCAAGGTCTGGATGGAGGCCGAGCGGCGTGACGGCCGCTTGTTCTTCGCCGGCGCCTCGGACGCGGCGATCGTCTCGGGGCTCGTCGCGCTGCTGCTCCGGGTCTACTCAGGACGCACGGCGGAGGAGATCGCCGCCACCGATCCGGGATTCCTGAAGGATCTGGGGCTGATCGAGGCGCTCTCGACCAATCGCGGCAACGGCATCGCCGCGATGGCGCGCAAGCTGCGCGAGGTGGCGGCGGCATATCTGTCGGAGCCTTCAGCGGCCGCGCTGATGTGATGACCCGGGAGGATTTCCTTAAGGGCCGCCGCTCACTTTTACGGTAGAGCGGGTGAGATCGGCCGCCCCGCACAGTCGTGCGACCCGCGCCTGCAACGCGTCCCAATGCGCGGCGATGCGCGCCAGCGTCGCCGCATCGCAGTAAGGCCGTGGACGGCCAACGTTCAGCCCCACGAAGTGCGCCCCGCACCGTCCCAAGTCTGGAGCGTGCGGCGGAAAGGGCGAGCAGATGGACACGTCGGAAACCGGCACCACCGCGGGCGGGCGGCACTGCGACAGGGCAGCCACCTGAAGCCCCTGCTCGTCGAGTTCGGAGACCAACTGCACAGGATGCGCGCGCAGCATGGCGGCGAGGGCCGCTTCAAGGTCGAATCCCGGCGGCAGGCCGCGAATGCCGCTGTTGCGCGGGGCGGTGCCGCACAACGAGGCGAACTGGCTGAAGGCGGGAGCCACATCCTCCGCGAGCAGGCACGCCTGGGTTTCGCCCGCCAGCCAGGCGCGCACCGAGTCCGGCATCGCCCAGAGGACGCAATCATTGTCCAAGGCGATTTCCCAGTCTCCGGGGAACAGCCGCATGGGCGCGAACTTCCACGCCACGCCCTCCGCCAGGCCGGGATCAAGATGGTCGCGGAGAAAGCCGGGAATCCGCCCGTCGCAGCGATGCCATGAGACCTCCTCGGGCACCGGGCCGGTACGCGCGCGCGCGGTCGCGATGTCGATGGTGTTGACGCAAACCGCAAGGCCCGCGTCCGCGCCGAAGGCTTGCCGCGCGCCCAGGATCGACAGGCGCAGCGCGGCGAAACCGCGCGCGCTGACATCGCCGATGGTCCAGCGGAGCGCGACTGCCACTCAGGCGCGCGGGCGCGTGACGAGCCAGGCGGCCAGCGCCACGCCAGCCGCAATTGCGCCAGCAGCGGCGGCGGCTGTCGCCCGTGGAGCAGGCGTCGCGGGCGGGTCCATATAGCGCCGCTCCGGCACCTTCTCGGGAACGTTTCCCGCCATTTGCCGCGCCATCAGGATCACCTCCGCCGGATGCATCGCCCAGCGTCCTGCCCCATGTTCGGTCTGGAAACGGCAACTGAAGCCATCCGAGATCAGCAGCGCATCCTCGGGCAGCTTGCGCACGTTCGGCAGGAGCGCCTGCTCGCCGATCTGCATGGCGACATCATAGTGGTTGGCCTCGTATCCGAACGCGCCGGCGACGCCGCAGCAGCCGGCGTCGTTGTCGAGCAATTCGAGCCCCATCCCGCGCAAGACCTTTTCCTCCGCCTCCCGGTTGAGCACGGTTCGCTGATGGCAGTGCATATGCACCAGCGCCTTGCGCTTCAGCCGAGGCGGCACCCACCTCTCCGTTTGGCTCAGCAATTCGGCCAGCGTCTTGGTCTGCCGGGCGAGGCGCTGCGCGTCCTCGTCGTGCGGCAGCAGGCCGAGCATCTCGTCGCGGAACACCGACACGCAGCTCGGCTCCAGCCCGACCACGGGAATGCCCGCGCGCACCGCCGGACGAAGCACGTCGATCGCTTGGTGCAGCAGCCGCTTGGCCTGGTCGAGCATCCCATAATCGTACAGCGGTCGCCCGCAGCACAGGCGCTGCTCGGGCACGGTGACGCGATACCCCGCGTCCTCCAGCACCGCCACGGCCGCCTTCGCCGTGCCGGTGGTGAAGTGATTGTTCCACGTATCCGGCCACAGGATCACAGCCGGCCGCGTGGCGTCATCCTGGCGCGGATTGGGGCGCCGCGCGAACCAGTCCTGAAAGGTCTCGGCCGCGAAACGCGGTGGGTCGCGCCGTGTGGTGATGCCGGCGAGCGCACGCAGCGCCGCCCCCAGCACCGGCGCGCGCACCGCCTCGTTCACCAGCCCCGGCGCCAGCCGGACGAAGCGCGCCCATCGCCAGATCAGCCCCATGGAATAGGCGCTGCGCGGCCGCAGCCGGCCCTTGTAATAGTGCGACAGGAACTCGGCCTTGTAGGTGGCCATGTCGACCGACACCGGGCAGTCGTGCTTGCAGCCCTTGCATTGCAGGCAGAGATCGAGCGCCTCGGCCACCGCCGGATCGCGCCACCCCTTCTTGACCGGATCGCCCTGGAGCATTTCGAACAACAGGGTCGCCCGGCCGCGCGTGGAGTGAATTTCCTCGCGCGTGGCCTGGAAGCTCGGGCACATGATGTTCCCGCTGCCGCTCGGCGTGCGGCACTTGCCAACGCCGAAGCAACGCTCGGTCGCGTGCGTGAAGGAGAACAGGTCGTCCGGATAGTGGAAATGCGTCGTCCCAGCGGGCTTCGGGCTGTAGTGCGCGCCGAGGCGCAGATCGGCGTCGAGCGGGCGGGCATCGATGACCTTGCCGGGGTTCATCCGCCAGGTTGGATCCCAGAGCGTCTTGAACTCGCGGAACGCCTGGATGATGTTGGGGCCGTACATCTTGGGCAGCAGCTCGCCCTTCGCCTGACCATCGCCGTGCTCGCCGGACAGCGAGCCGCCGTACGACACAACGAGATTCGAGGCTTCCTCCATGTAGCGCCGGAACTTGGCCACGCCTTCGGCCGTCTTCAGCCCGAACGTGATGCGCGTGTGGATGCAGCCGTCGCCGTAATGGCCGAACAGCGTGTACGTGTAGTTGAACCGCTTGGTCAGCTTGTCGAAGTCGCGAAGATAGTTGCCCAGCTTCTCCGGCGGCACCGCCGCGTCCTCCCAGGACGGCCACGCCTCCTCGTCGCCGGGAACGCGCGACGCGCCGACACCGCCCTCGCGAACCTCCCAAAGGGCGGATTGCTCCTCCTCCTTCTCGACCACGCGCATCCCGATCGCGTGCGAGCCGGCGCGCTTCAGCCGTTGATAGGCGCGCTCCGTCTTGTCGTTCGCCTCCTTCTGATCCTCGCCGCCGAACTCGACGAGCAGCCAGGCCTCACCCTCGGGCAGGTATCTCTTGCCGGGCAGTTCCTTGCCCTTCAGCGCCTCGTTGCGGATCAGGTGCTCCGTGAAACCCTCGATCGCGATCGGTCCCAAGGGACGGATTTCCGGCACGTCGTCGGCGGCCGAGGGTGCGTCCTCGTAGCCCAGCACCAGCAGCGCGCGCGCCTTCGGCCAGTGCATCAAGCGCACCGTGGCGGCCAGGGTCAGGGCGCAGGTGCTCTCCGAGCCGACCAGTGAGCGCGCGACGTGAAAGCCCTTCTCCGGCAGCAGATCGTCGAGATTGTAGCCGGAGACGCGGCGCGGAATTTGGGGGTATTGGCGGCGTATCGCATCGCCGTACCGTGCCGCGATGTCGCGCAATCCCTTGTAGATTTCGGCCCGGCGTCCTCCTGCCTGCTGGATCAGGTTGTATTGCTCATCGGACGTCGCCCCGACCTGCGTTCGCAGTCCGTCATAGGTCAGGATCTCCAATTCCTCGACATTATCGACGGTCTTGCCGCCCATGACCGTGTGCGCGCCGCAGGAATTGTTGCCGATGTTGCCGCCCAGCGTGCACCACGCGTGGGTGGCCGGGTCGGGCGCGAAGGTCAGGCCCTGCTGCTTTGCCGCCACGCGCAGCTTGTCGTTGATGACGCCAGGCTCGACGCGGGCGAGCCGCGCATCCGGGTCCAGCGCCAGGATGCGGTGCATGTATTTCGAGAAGTCGATGACGACCGCGACATTGCAGGTCTGGCCCGCGAGGCTCGATCCGCAGCCGCGGCCGAGGATTGGTACGCCGCGCGCGTGGCATGCCTCGACGGCAGCGATCACGTCCTCGATGTTGCGTGGCACAACGACGCCGATCGGGACGGCGCGGTAGATCGAGTGGTCGCGCGAATAGGCGCCCCGGCTGCCCGGATCGAAGCGCACCTCGCCGCCGACGCGGCGCTTCAGCGCGGCCTCGAGATCGGCGGCCGCCTCCATCCGGCGGCGCCGGTCCGGAGCCAGTGGCCGCACCTCGCCCCCGGCTCCCGGTCCGGCGATCCTTTGGATGACGGTCATCACTCGTGCTCCGATTCGGATTTGTGCCCGGTCAGCCGCTCGACAATGCGCCCGGCGACGCCGAACGGGCTTTCGGAGAAGCTGAACTCCTGCACCGCGTGCCGGCCGATCGTCAGACCGATCGGGGCGCGATTGCGCTCGCCGCGCGCCATCGCTTCCGCCAGCTTCTTCGCCTCATCATTGGTGATGACCGGCGGCCAGGGCGGCTCAAGGGGATCGACCACGCACTCGATCAGCAAGGGGCCATCCATCGCCAACGCCGCCTTAAGCTGCTCCTTGCAGCGCGTCGGATCGTCGATCCGCACGCCGCGCGCGCCGCACGCCTCGGCCACCTTGACGAAGTCGATCGGGTGCAGATCGACGCCGTACTCGGGATTGCCGAGATAGAGCATCTGCTCCCACTTGATGAGGCCGAGCGTGTTGTTCTTCATCACGACGACCTTGACGTTCAGCCCGTGCTGCACCAGCGACGCGAACTCGCCCATCATCATGGTGAACGAGCCATCGCCGGTGAACGCGACCACCTGCCGGTTGGGGAACGCGCAGGCGGCGCCGATCGAATAGGGCACCGCCGCCATCATCGAGCACATCGTCCCGCTGAACGAGAAGCGCTGCCCCTCGCGCAGCCGCATCCGCGCCTGCCAGGTCGTGACCGTGCCGGAATCGCCGCAGAAGATGGCGTCCGACGCCGCCGCGTCCGGCAGGTGCCAGGTCACGGCTTGCGGGACCATGGGCGTGTGCGTCGAGGTGCCGCGCTCCTCCATCAGCGCGTACCAATCGCGCGTCGCCGCCTGCGCCCGCTCCAGGAAGCTGCGATCCTCGTTGCGCGGCAGCTTGCCGAGCAGCTCGCGCAACGTGGCCCGCGCGTCGCCGACCAGGCCGTACTCGACCGGATAGCGCAGGCCGATGTGCTCGGGTTTGTCGTCGATCTGCACCCCGAGCGCCTGGCCGGGCTTGGGCAGGAACTCGATATAAGGGAAACAACTGCCGACGATCAGGAGCCCGTCGCAATCGCGCAGCGCCTCGACCGAAGGACGGGTGCCGACCACGCCGATGCCGCCCGTCGTGTAGGGGCTGGTGTCGGCCACGCAGTCCTTGCCGAGCAGCGCCTTGATGATCGGCGCCCCCAGGCGTTCGGCGACCATCTCCAGCTCGGCCCCCGCACCGCGCGCTCCGGCCCCGGCGAGGATCGCCACGCTCTTGCAGCCGGCGAGCGCCTTCGCCGCGTCCTCGATCAAAGCGCGTTCGGGAACGCGGACCGGCGGCTGGTAGGCGGTGCCAACATGGCCCTTCACGTTGCGCTTGAAGCGCCGCTCCTGACTGGCCGGCATGGCTTGGATGTCGATCGGAAAGGCGACGTGCGATACGGCCCGGTTCGACAGGGCGGCCCGGCAAGCGAGGTTCAGCACGTTCGCGACATGCGCCGGTCCCATCAGGCGTTGGTTGTAGACGGCAACGTCCTGAAAGAGATAGTCCTGGTTGATATCCTGCAAGTAATGCGTGCCGATCAGGTCGTGGTACGTCATCCCGGTGATCGCCAGCACCGGTGCGCCGTCGATCTTGGCGTCATAGAGTCCGTTCAGCAAATGCACCGCCCCCGGCGCGGCGGTGGAAAAGCAAACGCCTAGCCGGCCGGAGAACTTGGCGTAGGCGCAGGCGGCGAGCGCCGCCGTCTCCTCATGGCGCACATGGACGTAGCGGATCTTGTCCTTGGCCTTGCGGAAGGCCTCGACCAAGCCGTTGATGCCATCGCCGGGCAGTCCGAAGACGGTGTCGACACCCCATTCAAGCAGAATTTGGACGACGTGGTCCGAGACCGTCTCCGCCATGGTCTGCCTCCGCACCAGACTCGACGTTTGAACGGAAACAGATTTGGACGGCGGCAGTTGCGATCACGGCTTGGAAAAGGCCATGGCTGGTTAATGAAGGCCAGGCACATCCATTGCTTGGCCGAACCGGCGGCTCGCTTCCAGCGCGTCGCCATATTTGCGATGCACCGCGGTGTGCTGGGCGGCGGCAAGCAGCAGCCGGTCGCGGTCCCGGCTCCGGTTGCGCGTCCAGTCGTCCAGCATGCACTGGGCGATCTCCTGGTTGTGCGGATCATTGCCCAGCCGGGTCGCCGCCACCGCAAGTCGCTGAATCAGCGGAGTCCGGTCGGCGTGGTTGTCGAGATAGGTTTGCGTCCACGCGAGGCTGGCGGGTCCGTCCAGCGCCGTCACGGCATCCTCCACCCGCTCCAATACCTGATGCGCCGTCATCCGCCCGGCGTCGGAAGGCGGCTTGATCGCCGCCGGATTCAGATCGCCCGTGTGCTTCTGATGAGAAGCCGCGCGGTTGAGGAACGAGGCGGCGACATAAAGCAACTTGAGCCGCTGCTTGTGGTCGAAATAGTCGAAGAACCAGCCAAGCGTGCTGCAATACTCGTAGCAGTGCTGCGGTAGCGAGAAGTTGGTGGGGGTCTGTGTCTCGATCACCACCTGCGCCGCCGCGGTCTGGATCGTGTCCAGGATGCGGCGCGGCCCCTTTCCGGCCAGCAGCAGCCGCGACAGCGCCTCGAGATAGGCGGGCTCCGGCTGGCGGATGATGGCGTCCGTCAGCTCCTGCGCCTCCTGTTGATCGAGCGCCGCGGTGTTCGCCAGCAACGCGGTCTCGCGCGCGCTGGCCCCGGCATACGGGACGGCGTGCAGCGCCTCGCCATCCAGGAACAGCTTCACCGCGTTGCACGCCATCTCGTAAGTCGAGTACCAGCGCGGCCCCACCGCGATATCGAGCGCCCCCGCGTAGAGCACGTGATGCGCCCTGTCCCAACCAATCGCCTCGCCGATCTCGACGGTGGAGCGGGCGCGGTACGCCTTGTGCCCGGTCGTGTAGGAGCGGTTGAGGAACGCGCGGTCCTGCACATCGATCAGCCCCGCGAACACGAGTTCGGCGAGCACTTCGCGCCGGTGGGCCGGCTCTTCCATGAGGCCCAGGAACACGCGATAGGCGTCGAGCACCTGGCCGCGATGCACCAGCGTCAGCCAATGCCCCAGGCGCTCGCGCAGCGGCCCCTCGAGGCGCTCCGGCTCCTGGTCGGGCCAGTACACGACGGGCGCGGGCGGGTTCGCGATCCCGCCCCTGAAGCCGCGCGTGTAATGGCCTGGCGCCTTGCCGATCTTTTGGTTCCAGATGTCGAGTTCGGTCGGGATGTACCAGATGGTCTGCGCCATCGGCAGGCCGGCCATGGCGCCGGGCAGGATACGCTGCAAATTGATGCTCGCCCGCGCCGATAGCAGGCAGTGGTCGTTATTGACGAAATTGGGGTAGCCGTCATCTATCCGCTCGTGATAGGGCACATGCGTATAGGGCGCGTGGATGCGCACGCCTTCGGCAACGATCTCAGCCAGCGGCCGGCCAGCCCGGAGCAAGCGGTAATAGGTCTCGCTTGCGCCCACTTGGTCGCGCGCCAGGATGCGCTCCTCAAGCTGCCCATACAGCCTGGCTGCCTCGGACATGTTCCCCCTCTCGGCTGCTGTCTTCGATGCGAACCTACGCCCCGGGTGGGGCCGGGGCAATCGCGCCGCGGCCCGGCCGCGCCGGGAGCCGAGGCGTGGGGCCGGGGACTCGTTGCATGCTGTCGAATCGATTATGCAAGCCGTAAGAATTCGGGGCTGGACGACATGGCTATGAATCACGGATACTTGACCGTCGTGTTCGAAAACACTAGGCGCGTGTACTCGACTGGATCGGCGATCTTGTTTTTTGGCCTCGCGTAAAAGGATGATTGCATGGCTCGTTTCACTCGGCTGCGCCACGCTCTTCTGCTCGGCTCCGTATTCGTGGCCGGGGTCGCTGTCGTTCCGGCAGCGGGCCTCCTCGGCCGGTCTCCCGCGATTTCCGCCGCGTACGCCCAGGGCGGGGAGCGGGCGGAGACCTATAAGTGGCTCACCCTGTTCGGCGACGTGTTCGAGCGGGTGCGCGCCGACTATGTCGATCAGGTAGGCGACAAGACGCTGGTCGAGAACGCCTTGAACGGCATGCTCACCGGGCTGGACCCGCACTCCTCCTACATGACCGCGCGCCAGTTCCGGGACATGGAGGTGCAGACACGCGGCCAGTTCGGCGGTCTGGGGCTGGAGGTCTCGGCCGACAAGGACGACCTGGTGAAGGTGATCGCCCCGATCGACGACACGCCGGCGGCGCGCGCCGGGATCAAGGCGGGCGACATCATCACCCAGATCGACGGCAAGACGGTGGAGGGGCTGTCGCTGTCCGATACCGTGGACAAGATGCGTGGCCCGCCGAACACCAAGATCGAGCTGACCCTGAAGCGGGCCGGGGTGGACAAGCCGATCGTGGTCTCCCTGATCCGCGAGATCATTCAGATCCATGTGGTCAAGAGCCGGATGGAGCCGAACAACATCGGCTATCTGCGCCTGACGCAATTCACCGAGGACGCCGATTCCGGCATCCGAAAGGCGGTCGCGCAGCTCGAGCAGCAGGCCGGGGGGCGGCTGCATGGCATCGTGCTTGATCTTCGCAACGATCCCGGCGGGCTGCTCGACCAAGCGGTGGCGGTGGCGGGCGACTTCATCCAGCGTGGCGAGATCGTCTCCACCCGGGCGCGCCATACGTCGGAGGACCAGCGCTGGAATGCCAAGGGCGACGACGTCGCGGACGGCGTGCCGATGGTCGTGCTCATCAACAACGGCTCGGCCTCGTCGAGCGAGATCGTCGCCGGCGCGCTTCAGGACCACCATCGGGCGGTTCTGCTGGGCACGCGAAGCTTCGGCAAAGGGTCCGTGCAAACAGTCATCCCGCTGCCCGGCGGCGGCGCCATGCGTCTGACCACGGCGCGGTACTACACGCCGTCCGGCCGCTCGATCCAGGGACTCGGCATCACGCCCGATATCCGGGTGGCCGATAGCGCCGAGCCCGAGGAGCATTTCGGCCCCGCGCACGAGGACAACCTCAACAACACCATCGCAAACGAGTTCGGAACTGGCGAGAAGGCGGCGCCACCGCGGACCGACCTGCCGTTGATCGCCGCCGGGATTCCCCACAAGCCGCCGGCGAACTTCCCAAAATTCGACGCCGCCAAGCCGGACCAGACCGACTTCCAGCTCCAGCAGGCGTTGACGGTGGTGGCAGGGATGGCGGACCAGCGGCGCTCGGCGTTGAAGTAGGCGAGACGCGACAGCGCTCCGTCGCCTCGCGCCACCGCGCGTCCTGGCGGGCATGGTGGTCAAGCCAGCGACGCTTCGACTCGGGGGCTGGCGCGGACTCGGTCTGTTCTGGGCGGGCGTCCTCGCCTGCCTGGGAAGCCTTGCGGCAACCCTCCAAATTCTTGGGCCGCCGGTTGAGGTGCAGGCGCCCCGCCCGGTCGCGGCGGCAAGCGAGGCACCGGCACGGCCGGGCAAGGATGCGCCCGGCCCGATCGCGGCACCCGATCTCGCCCTGCTCGAGCGGGTCGCGGGGGAACCGCCTCGATTCCCCCCGCGCATTGCGGCCGACGGGCGCGCGCCGATGGCGGTGTATGCTGCGGGTTTCGCGCCGGGCGTCCAGGAGCCGCGTGTGGGCTTGGTCCTGGCCGGCATCGGGCTGGACCATGCGGGAAGCGAAATGGCGGCCAAGACGTTGCCCGCCAGTGTCACGCTGGCGGTTTCTCCCTATGCACCCGGCTTCGACCCTCTTCTGACCACAATTCGCGCGACGGGGCACGAGGACCTGCTGTCGATCCCCATGGAGCCGCGCGGCTTTGCCCTGAACAATCCCGGGGACCGGGCGTTGATGACCTCGCTGGCGCCAGAGGAGAATGCGCGCCGGCTCGATTGGGTGCTGTCGCGGGTGGCTGGCTATGTCGGCGTGACCGGCGCGCTGGGGCGGCTGCGCGGCGAGCGGTTCGCCGCGGATGCCGACCTGATGGGTCCGTTCCTGCGGGCCATCGGCAGGCGCGGGCTGCTCTATGTCGATCCGCGCCCGGACGCACCCAGCCTGCCCAGCGTATGGAGCCGGCATATCGATTTGGTGGTGGACGACGCGGGCACGGCTGCGAGCGTCGATGCGCAGCTAGCCGAGCTGTCACGACTGGCCCGCGAACGGGGCAGCGCGCTCGGGCTGGCGGGAGCGGTGCGCCCGGTGACGGTGGAGCGCATCGCCGCCTGGACGCGCCAGCTCGCGGCACAGGGCGTCACACTGGCGCCGGTCAGCGCGCTGGTCGAGGCTCCGCGCAAGGAGGGCACCCCAAAATGACGCAAGTCTTGTCGTACCGGCCGAATGTCGGCGTGGTGCTGTTCAACCGCGCTGGCCTGGTCTTTGTCGCGCGGCGGGCCGACCTTCCGAACGCGGAAGGCGTTCCCGGCGGCTGGCAGTTGCCGCAGGGTGGAATCGATGCCGACGAAGACCCGCGCGCGGCGGTGCTGCGAGAGCTCGCCGAGGAGATCGGCACCGACCGCGCCGAGATCATCGGCGAGCACCCCACTTGGCTTACCTACGACCTGCCCGATCACCTGATCGGTGTCGCGCTGGGCGGGCACTGGCGCGGCCAGCGGCAGCGATGGTTCGCGCTGCGCTTCACCGGCGTCGATTCCGACATCCGGCTGGACGCCGACCCGCATCCAGAGTTCGACGCCTGGCGCTGGGTCGCGCTGGCGGAGCTGCCGGCGCTGGCGGTGCCGTTCAAGCGCCCGATCTATGAGGTGCTCGTCCGGTCCTTCGCTCGGTTCGCGCGGCCGGAGTAAGCCCGTCCGTTGCGCGAGGGATCAGGCGCGGCCGCGCCCTAGAACCGCCTCCCGCACCACCTCGAGTGCGTGCTCCACCTGCCTAGCCGTCACGTCCAGGTGCAGGCAGGCACGGCCGCGATAGCGGCCAGCCGTGGAGATCAGCACGCCTTGCCCGCGCAGTCGGCCCGCCAGCTCGGCCGCCGTCATTCCGGTTCCCTCGGTGTCGAAGAACACCAGGTTCGTCTCCGGCGTCTCCACGGTCAGGCCGGGGATTTGCGCGAGGCCGCGAGCGAGCGTCCCGGCGTTGGCGTGGTCATCGGCAAGCCGCTCGACGTGATGGTCAAGCGCGTACAGGCACGCCGCCGCACAGAGGCCGGCTTGGCGGAGCGAGCCGCCGAGCCGCTGCTTCCACCGCCACGCCTCGCCGATGAAGGCAGTGGTGCCGCACAGCACCGCGCCGAGCGGCGCGCCCAGCCCCTTGGTGAAGTCGAGCCACACCGTATCGTAGCCGGCGGCGATCTCGGCCGCGCTCGTTTTCAAGGCCACGGCCGCGTTCAGCAGGCGGGCGCCGTCCATGTGGGTCGCCATGCCATGCGCGTGCGCCAGGTCCGCGACCCCACGCAGCCGCGCGACCGGCCAGCACGATCCGCCGCCGCGGTTCGCGGTCTGCTCCACCGCGACCAGACGCTGCGGGGGCGCATACCGGCTCGCGGGCCGGATCTCCTCCTCTAGTGTTCCGGCATCGAACTGGCCGCGCTCGCCGGGCAAGCCGCGCGGCATCACGCCCGCAATGGCCTGGCAGGCGCCCGCCTCGCTGGTGATGATGTGCGCCTCCTCATGCGCCAGAACCTCGTCGCCAGGCCGGCACTGAGTCGCGATGGCGACCTGGTTGGCCATGGTGCCGGAGGGCAGGAACATCGCCGCTTGCTTGCCCAGCAACGCGGCGACCCGGTCGCAAAGCGACCAGACAGTGGGATCGGACCCGGCCTGTTCGTCGCCGAGCGGCGCATCCATCATCGCCGCCTTCATCCCCGCGGTGGGCAGCGTCTGCGTATCGGACGACAGGTTCACCTCGGCCAACAGGCCGGGGTCGGACCGGATAGGCTGGAAGCTCATCGCCGAAGGCTCCTCATTGCGGGACCACCTCGCCCGTAAGATCAACGATCAGCGTGAGCAGCCCGCCCACGACCGCGACCATCTTCTTGCCCCGCTTGGGGATAGGGATGTTGTTTTCCAGACAGAACCTTATCAGAAGTGAAAGCACGGTCGCGTCTCGCAAGCGTGTGCTGGTGGATTGCTCATCGGTGCCGCCGCGCGTCTGAACAAAGACCGTGACCACCGGAGCGCCGGTGCCGTCGTCCTCAACCCGGACCGCGCGCAGCGCACCCGTGGGCAGCGCGTCCGGCGTCACGCGTCGAAACGCCTCAACGGCTTGCTGAAGCTCGTCCCCCAGTAGACTGATCGTGCGCCGTTCAATAGGCATCGCGCGCTTGATCTCCCAGCAATCCTGCACAGCGGCCTGCGCGCGACCTTATCAAACGGGGCAGATCACATTCACCAACGCCTGTCGGCCCTCGCGCACGGCGGCGGCGGCGCGCGTCAGCGCGCCCGGCAGCTCCGATGGGTGGGCCACGCGCTCGCCGTGGCCGTCATGGGCCTGCACGACCTTCTCATAGGCCGGCGACGGGCCAAGCCCGGCCATGTACCGCCCGTCCGCCTCCGCCGCCGCGCCAGCGGCGAACATGCCGAGCGTGGCGCTGCGCACGGCGCCGTAAAGCATGTTGTTGTAAATCACCACCAAAACCGGCAGGGGCTGCGCCTGGCTGACGAAGTGGCAGGCGGTCGGGTTGGCGAACATGTAGGCGCCGTCGCCCAGGACGGCCACCACGGTGCGGCCCGGCGCGGCGAGCTTCGCGCCGAGCGCGGCGCCGAATCCCCAGCCGAGCCCGCCGGCCGCGCTAAGGCCGAACAGGCTGCCCGGTCCATGGAGCGGACAATACTCCTGCCGGAACGAGTACCTCGCTGATCACGACCGTCGCCTCATCGACCACGCCCCGCAGGCAATGGTTGAGCCAGGCCAGCGTGCAAGCGTCCCCTCGCCCGTCGCGCTCCGCCTGCGCGTTCCACGCGGCGCGCAGCGCGTCGGAGCGCCGCGACAGCGCGGCGTGGCGTGCCGCCGTGTCGGGTCGGCGGACCGTCAGGGCCTGTTCCAGGGCATCGAGCAGCGGCAGCGCCGCGCTGCGGATCGTCAGGTCGGAGGGAAAGCTGCGCATCGGGTAGCGTGCGTAGAGCGGGTCCTCGCCGATCTGCACCACGCGCGCGCCGGACGCCGGTTGTTGCTTGCTCGCGATCCAGGGCACGTCGGACTCCCACACCAGCACGAGGTCGGCCTCGGCGAGCAGCGGGCCGGGATCGGAGCCCTGGAACATGCCGTGCGCGCTGGAGAGCGCGAAATACCGCGTGTTGAACGGCACGACGGCCAGCGCGAAACGCTCGGCGAGCCGCGCCAGCGCGGCGCTCTCGCGCGGGTCGCGGCCGAGCGTGCCGGTGATGACGAGCGGCATTCGCGCCCCGGCGATCCAATCGGCCAGGCGTTCCACATCAGCGGGCGCGGGCAGCGGCGGTCCGGGGCGGGCGCGAGCCGGACGCGCGGCCTCGTTCGCGGGGCCGACTCCCTCGCCCAGCACCTCGCGCGGCAGGCTGAGATAGACCGGGCCGGCGGGCGAGGCGGTGGCGATTTCCATCGCGCGGGCGACGACATCGGCGATCTGGTCGGGGCGGCGCAGCTCGTAGTCCCACTTGACGAACTCGCGCAGCATCCCCGCTTGGTCGAACATCTCCTGCGCCCAGTGGATGTGCACGTCGCGCGTGCCGGACGGGCCATGCTCGGTGATCGGCGTGCGCCCGGAAGTCAGCAGCATGGGAATGCGGTCGCGGCTCGCATCGATCAGCGCGTTGATGGCGTTCGCCGTGCCGACATTCACATGCGTCATCACCGCCTGCGGCCGGCCGGTCAGCATCGTGTAGCCATGCGCCATGCAGAGCGCGGCATTCTCGTGCGGCACGACCAGCGGGCGCGGCACGGGGCGGTTGCGCTGGGCGGCGCGCGAGAACGCCTCGATGATGGGCGCGAAATCGGTGCCGGGATTGGCGAAGAAGTAGTCGATCCCGTGCGCGGCGAGCGCGTCGAGATAGTCCTCGGCGGCGATGCGGGTCGCGTCCATGCGATGCGTCCTGAGCGGCTGCGCGATTGTGCGCGCGCCGGCGGACGCCCTCAAGTCCGGGCCAGGTCGGGGGAGAACGGCGCTGGATAGTCGCTTGCATCCGTCATTCCGGCGAACGCGGGAATCCGGCGTAGCGTCGTCAAGCCGGATGCGCGTGGCTTGGATGCCCGCTTTCGTGGGGATGGCGAGATGGATAGAAGCACGGCCGCTCGCAATCGTTGCTGGCTAACAAGGACGGTCCCGTCGCGGACAGGCAGGAACACGAGTAGCGTGCCGCCCCGGCTCCTTTGTTCGAAAGTTCCCGAATGACCCCGAACACCAAGCGCGTCTTCTACGTCAACGCCGTCGCCCATCCCGTCTTCCTGGAAATCCTCGGCCGCCGGCCCGACCTGCATGTGGACCGCCTGGCCAATGACAGCCCCGCCGCCGAAGCCGATCCAGTCTTGGCCCAGGCCCACGCGTATCAGATCGGCGCCACGCGCGACGAGCTGGCGCTGGCTTATCACGGAACGGCGGAGCTGCTCGCGCGTGCGCCGAACCTGCTCCTCATCTCCTCCAACGGCGCGGGCTATGACACGGTGGACGTGGCCGCCTGCACCATGGCGGGTGTGGCGGTGGTCAACCAGACCGGGGGCAACAAGGAGGGCGTGGCGGAGCACGTGCTCGGGCTGATGCTGGCACTGTCCAAGCGCATCGGCGAGACCGACCGCTTCATGCGCGCGCGGCCCGACATCCCCCGCGTGGCGTTCATGGGCCACGACATCCTCGGCATGACAATCGGCATCGTCGGCCTAGGCAATATCGGCAGCCGGGTGGCCGAGCTGTGCCGGGGCTTGTTCCAGATGCGCGTGCTGGCCTACGACCCCTATCTCTCCGCCGAGGAGATCGCCGCGCGCGGCGCGGAGAAAGTCGCGCTCGACGCGCTGCTCCAGGAGGCGGACTTCGTGTCCACCAACTGCCCGCGCACGGCCGAGACGCTGAACATGATCGGCGCGCGCGAGTACGCGCTGATGAAGCCCTCGGCCTATTTCATCACCACGGCGCGCGGCGGCATCCATGACGAGGCGGCGCTCGCCGAGGCGCTCGCGGCCAAGCGCCTCGCCGGAGCGGGCCTGGATGTGTGGGTGAAGGAGCCGCCCGATCCCGGCCACCCTCTGCTGCGCTTCGAAAACGTGCTGGCGAGTCCGCACACGGCGGGCGTGACGCACGAATCCCGTCGCAACATGGGCCGCTTCGCCGCCACGCAGATATTGGACATGCTCGACGGCAAGCGCCCGCCGCGCCTGGTCAATCCCGAGGTGTGGGAGCAGTACCGCGACCGGTTCGAGCGTATCCTGGGGTTTCGGCCCGCGGCGTGAGGGCGCGGCCGCATGGGGAGAGACGACGATGAGCGGAATGCTTGAGGGCAAGACGGCGCTGATCACCGGTGCCGGCGGGGGCATTGGTCGCGCGACGGCGCTGATCTTCGCGCGGGAAGGCGCGCGCGTCGCGGTTGCCGATCTCTATGCGGAGCTGGCCGCCGAGACGGCGGGGCTGGTCAGTCGCGCGGGCGGCCAGGCGGTGCCGCTCACCTGCGACGTGACCGAGTTGGCGCAGGTCAAGGCCATGATCGACGCCGCTGTCTCGGCCTTTGGGCGGCTGGACTGCGCCTTCAACAACGCCGGGATCGCCGGCTATCAGGTGGACGCGGCCGGCAAGCGGACCGCCGAATGGGCCGAAGCTTCCTTCGATCGCATGATCGGCGTCAACTTGAAGGGCGTGTGGCTGTGCATGAGGCAGGAGCTGCTGCACATGCAGGCGCATGGCGGCGGCGCGATCGTCAACACCGGTTCGATCGCCGGCCTGATCGGCTTGCCGACGTCCTCGGCCTATGTCGCGGCCAAGCATGGCGTGCTGGGCCTGACCAAGACGGCCGCGCTGGAATACGCGGCCGACAACATCCGGGTGAACGCCGTTTGCCCCGGCTATATCCGCACGCGCATGACCGAGGATACGATGCGCCGGCGCGGCGAGCAGCTCATGGCGATGGTTCCCTTCCACCGCATGGGCGAGCCGGAGGAAATCGCCGAAATGGTGGCCTGGCTCTGCTCCGACCGCGCCTCCTATGTCAGCGGCGCCTGCTACAACGTCGATGGCGGTTACATGGCGATCTGAGCCTTCCCCGGCGCCAAGCCCGGAGTGGGGGCGCGGCGGGCAAGCCGCTCAGCCGCCACCCCCGCCTGCCAGCCAAGCGCCGCGCGAACAAAGCCAGCCGAGTAGGCGCGACGCCAGCGCAGGCCGACCAGAGCCGGGCTTGTCGGCGGAACCAGCGCAGCAGGCGCGAACAAGGCGGCCACGAGGAGCCGCCTGGGGAGGGCGCGCCAGACAGCGGCTTGCTCGCCCAGCAGGCGGCGCGTCACCACGGCGGAGGCACCCTGCCAGTAGAGGCGGCGCAGCAGCCACGCGGGAGTGAGCCGCTCCGCCGCGATCTGATGGCGGACCACGATGCGCGGGTCGTATCGCGCCGACCGCCCGCTGTCCTGCAATCGCCAGGCGAGCTGAATTTCCTCATCCGACAACAGCGCGCTGCCATAGCGGCCCACGGCGGCGCGAAATCCGCCAACCTCCAGCAGCGCCGCCACGTTCACCACCACGTTGGCGGCATAGGGCTCCAATCCGCGCGGCAAGTCCTTGGTCCGGGTACTCGCCGGGCCAATCATGCTCGATGATCGAGAGCACGCCGCGCAGGCTGGTCGGCCACCACGGCGGCAGTGGCGCCTCCCATAGCGGGAGGATGCGCCCGCCAATCAGCGCCGGCGCGCCCGGCTGCGCGATAGCGTCCAGGATGGCGCGCACCCAGCCGGGCTCCGGAATGGCATCGTCATCGATATAGGCAATCCACTCGGAGCGGGCGCACCGGGCGCCGACATTCCGTGCCAAGCTGACCCCCGGCCGCTCCACCCGGAGGTGGCGGACATTCGGCCCTGTCATCGCCAGCCGTTCCACTTCTCGTGCCGCTTCGGAATCCGAAGCGCTGTCCACGACCAGCACTTCGAACCGCTCCGGGCGGACGCTCTGCTGGCGCAGACCCTCAAGGCAGGCCCGGAGGTAAGCCGGGCGGTTATGGGTGCAGACGCAAACGGTCAGGCGTGGGGTGTCCATGCCGCCATTGTCGTCCCGAGCCGTCAATCGAGGGTGAAACGGCAATCAGGTCGAACACAAGGAACCGCTATCACGTACGCCCGGCCGTCATATCAGACATTCACCGCGCTGGCCTACCCACGCAGTGATAGTCGAAGCCCGCCTCCCGCATGGCGGCGGGATCATAGACGTTGCGCAGATCGACGATGACCCGTCCGCGCATCGCGCCCGCCAGCCGCTCGGGGGCGAGGGCGCGAAACTCGTTCCATTCGGTTATGAGCACCAGCGCGTGGGCGCCGGAAGCGGCATCCAGCGCGTCGCGGCAATAGGCGACCGAAGCCGGCAGGAGCGGCCTCGCCTGGGCCATGCCTTCGGGATCGAAGGCGCGGATCTCGGCGCCGTCCTCGGCCAGGCGCCACAGGATCGGAATCGAGGGCGCGTCGCGCATGTCGTCGGTCTCGGGCTTGAACGTGAGGCCGAGCACCCCGATCGTCTTGCCCCGAACCGAACCGCCACAGGCCGCGATAACCCTGGTCGCCATGCCCGCCTTGCGCGCGTCGTTGACGGCGACAACGGCTTCCACCAGCCGCGCGGGCGCGCCGAAATCCTGCGCGATCCGCATCAGCGCCAGCGTGTCCTTGGGAAAGCACGACCCGCCGAAGCCCGGACCAGGGTGCAGGAACTTCCGCCCGATCCGCCCATCGAGCCCGATCCCGCGGGCGACGTCGTGGACATCCGCGCCGACCTTCTCGCACAAGTCGGCGACCTCGTTGATGAACGTGACCTTCATCGCCAGGAAGGCGTTGGCCGCGTACTTGGTGAGCTCGGCCGTCTCGATGCTGGTGAAGACAATCGGCGCCTCGATCAGGTAGAGCGGTCTATACAGCCGGCGCAGCACCTCGCGCGCGCGCTCGCTCTCGGCGCCGATCACGACGCGATCAGGGCGCATGAAGTCGGCGATGGCCGAGCCCTCGCGGAGGAACTCGGGATTGGAGGCGACGTCGAAATCGAGGTCGGGACGCACCCGCCGCACGATGTCGGAGATGCGCCGCCCCGTGCCGACCGGAACCGTTGACTTGGTGACGATCACGGCCGGGCCGGTCAACGCGCGGGCGACCTGCTCGGCGGCGGCGAAGACATAGCTGAGATCGGCATGGCCGTCCCCGCGCCGGGTCGGGGTGCCGACCGCGATGAACACCGCCTCGGCACTGTCCAGCGCGGCCGCGAGGTCGTCCGTGAAGTGGAGCCTCTCAGCGCGGACATTGCTGCCAACGATTTGGTCGAGTCCCGGCTCATAAATGGGCATCTTGCCGGCACGAAGCGCGGCCAGCCGGCCAGCGTCGGCCTCGACGATCGTTACATCCGAACCGAACTCGGCGAAGCAGGCTCCGGAGACCAGGCCGACATAGCCGCCGCCAATCATCGCGATGCGCACGCTGGACTCCGTATTTTCCCGATTGTTGCAGGGGCGTCTAGCATACCGGCGGACACGCCGCCATCGCGACGATAAGCGCGGGAGCGCGGACCAGCCCTCATCGATGCTGCGCCCATTCATCCATGGCGGCCTGCTCGCGGCGCAAGCCTTCGGCCCGCACCTGCTCGGCGCGGCGCGCGGCCTCCGCCTCGGCAGAGGCGAGCGCCGCCCGCGCGAGGCCCAGCACCGCGCGGGCCCGTGCCGTCTCGGTCTCCGCCCGGTTCCGCGCCGCCGCGGCGGCCGCGCGCTGCTGGGCGACGCGCCGCAGCCAGCGCCCGAACCCGTCCACGGCCGCGTCGTCGGCGTCCAGGCGGCTCGCCGCCTCCTGCTCGGCTGCGATCAGTGCCTCGATCCGCGCGGCCGCCGCGCCCGCGTCGGCCTCCTCGGCCAGTCGCGCGCCGAGGTCACGCGTCGCTTCCTCGAGCGACAGGCGGCGAAGCCGGATCAAGGCGTCGAGCGGATCACGCGGCATGGGAATTCACCGCCTCGGCCAGCCGCGCGAACGCCTCGGCCGCGGTGGACGCCTCTGCCCTATCCTGGCGCAACACAGCCTCTATTCGGGGCGCAAGGATCACGGCTTCGTCCACCGCAGGGTCAGTGTCCGCCCGGTAAGCGCCCAGGCGAATGAGATCGGCCATGTCGGCGTGCAGTGCCAGGATCGCGCGGGCGCGGCGGATCAGCGCAGTCTCCTCGGCCGACATGACGCCGTGCGCCGCGCGCGACAGCGAGCGGAGCACGTCGACCGCCGGGTAACGCCCGCCCTCGGCGATTCGCCGATCCAGGATGACATGGCCATCCAGGATGCCGCGCACGGCGTCGGCGACGGGCTCGTTATGGTCATCGCCCTCGACCAGCACCGTGAACAGGCCGGTGACGGAGCCCGCGGGCTTGGCGGCATCGTCCAGTCCCGGTCCCGCGCGCTCCAGCAGCCGGGGCAGCTCAGCGAAGACGCTGGGCGGGAAGCCGCGCGTCGCGGGAGGCTCGCCGGCGGACAGGCCAATCTCGCGCAGCGCGAGGCAGAACCGGGTGACGCTGTCCATCAGCAGCAGGACGGACGCGCCCTGGTCGCGGAAGTGCTCGGCGACCGACATGGCGGCGTACGCGGCCTCCCGCCGCATCAAGGGTGGCGTGTCAGAAGTGGCGACCACCACGACCGCCCGCGCGAGTCCCTCCTTGAGCTCGTCCTCCATGAACTCCCGGACCTCGCGCCCGCGCTCGCCCACAAGCGCGAGCACAGCGGCATCGCAGGCGGCTTGGCGGGCGAGCATGCCGAGCAGGGTCGACTTGCCGATGCCAGACCCGGCGAACAAGCCAAGGCGCTGGCCCTGGCGGCAGGCGGCGAAGCAATCCAGAGACCGGACACCCAGATCGAGCCTCGGTCCGAGGCGGGCGCGCATCGCCGCCGCTGGGGCGGGCGCGCGTACCGGGCGCGGTACTCCCACGGGCAGCGGCCCTCGCCCGTCAAGCGGGCGGCCGAGCGGATCGACGACCCTGCCGAGCCAACCATCCGCCACCGCGAGCGTCGCGCCGCCTTGGGCGCCGGGCAGGGCTGGCTCGGCAAGCCGCACGGAGGCCCGGGGCCACGCTGCCCGGTCCCAGCCCGTCAAGCGGCCCGAACGTCATCGCCTGCGCCACGCCACGGGTGAAGCCGACGATCTCGGCCGGGACGCTTAAGCCGTTGCGCGCCAACAGGTCGAGGCGATCTCCCACCGAAACCTGGCCGCCGAGCCCGGTCACCTCGACCGAAAGACCCGACAAGCCACTGACCGCGCCTTCCAAGCGGAAGGCGGGAACCCGCCGAATTGTAAATGCGGCGACTTCCGTGCGACCTGCAAGACATGTCTGCCTCATTAAGACGCCTTTGTCTTATAACCGCGCTAAAACGGCGCGCGACGCCCCCGGCGTGAACACGAGCCCGATCAGAGTCAGATTTTATGCACACAAACGTAAAAAAACTGTCGCCGACGACACGCGATGGTGGTATGAATTCGTTGCGAAGCTGAAAGTGGTGTGTGCGATGCGCGTGCTGCTCGTCGATGATGACATGACCGTTGGGCGTGGGCTCTCCCTCACGCTGAAGGCCGTCGGTGCGATCGCCGATCTCGCCGAGACGGGCGAGGAGGCGCTGGAGTTGCTACGCCACTATGAGTACGACCTCGTCATCCTCGATCTCATGTTGCAGGACATGGATGGCGCCGAGGTCGTCCGCCGCATGCGTGTCGGACGCAACCACACGCCGGTGCTCGTGCTGACGGGGTTGTCGCGGCCCGAGGCGAAGGTGAAGGCGCTCAGCTCCGGGGCTGACGACGTGATGACCAAGCCGTTCGACAAGGCGGAGCTGCTGGCGCGGATGCAGGCGGTGATCCGGCGCAGCAAAGGCTTCAGCCAGCCTGTGCTGCGGGTTGGCGCGCTGGAGCTGAACCTCGACAGCCGAGAGGTCGCGGTCAGCGGAAGCGCCGTCCACCTGACGGGCAAGGAATACGCGATCCTCGAGCTGCTGGTGCTGCGCAAGGGGATGGTCCTGACCAAGGAGGCGTTCCTGAACCATCTTTATGGCGGGATGGATGAACCAGAGATGAAGATCATCGATGTCTTCGTCTGCAAGCTGCGCAAGAAGCTTGCGCAGGCTGGCGCTGGCAACCTGATCGGGACCGTCTGGGGCCGCGGCTATATGATCCGCGAGCCGGCGCCGATGGAGGCCGTCCCGGCCCCGCCGCTTGCCCCCGCCCCCGCCCTGACCGCCGCCTGAGGCACGGTCGCGCCGACGCGGATCCAAAGCTTCGCAAACCAGCCGGCGCGTCGCCCGGTAATTCTCGAGGCGCGCTTCGAATCGCCGCTGCCACCCACCACTGGCGCGTGTCCAGCCGGGTGGGCTAGACACGGCTCATGTCGGCGGCAGCCCAACGTCACCTCTCGGCCGATCCGGTCTGGAGAGGGTTGATCGCGCGGGTCGGGAGACCCCGCCTGGAGATCGCGCGCGAGCAGAGCCCGTACCGAGGCGCTGATGGGCGCCATCGCCCATCAGCAACTCCACGGCCGGGCCGCGCGCGCCATCCAGGCGCGCTTCACCGCGCTCTTCCCGGACACGCCCTTCCCCGCGCCCGCGCAAGTGCTCGCGACCGAGGCGGCGGTGCTGCGCGGCTGCGGCTTTTCAGCGAGCAAGGTCGCCAGCCTGCGCGAGATCAGCGCCCGCGCCCTGGACGGCACCATCCCGACCCGGCGCGCGGCCCAGCGCCTGTCCGATGCCGCGCTGATCGAGCGCCTGACACAGATCCGCGGCGTCGGCCGCTGGACGGTGGAGATGCTGCTTATCTTCACACTGGGACGGCCTGACGTGCTGCCGGTGGACGATTTCGGCGTGCGCGAGGGCTATCGCGCGCTGCACGGACTTGAGTTGCAGCCCCGCCCGCGGGCGCTCGCCGCGCTCGGCCAAGCCTGGGCGCCGCACCGCTCCTGTGCCGCGTGGTATCTCTGGCGCGCGGCGGACCTCGCGCGCGAGCTGGCCGCCGAGCGGGCGGACGCGGCTCCTTCTATCCAGGCCGCATCCGAGGCACCATGATAGGGTGATGACCGCTTCGCAGGACCAGCAGAGGAAGTCCCGCCGGCGTGCCAGCCCGGCAGCGGCGAAGCGGGAGGAGACGGAGTCCGACTTCGCCCCGCTCCTGACCGAGCGGCTGAGCCTGCGCCCGCTCGACCCAGAGGACGCGGAGACGCTGCACCGGCTCGTCAACGACTGGGAGGTGTCGCGCACCCTCTCCGGGGTGCCATTCCCCTACCCGCGCGACCTCGCCGACGCATGGATCGCGGCAACGCGTCGCGAGCTGGCCGAGGGCACGGCCATCCATCTCGCCATCACGGGTCAGGAGGGCGCTGAAGAGGTGCTGGTCGGCGTCATCGGGCTGCGCATCGACGCGGCCACGCGCACCGGCCGGCTCGGCTACTGGGTGGGGCGGCGCTTTTGGGGCCACGGCGTCGGCAGCGAGGCGGCCGGACGGTTCGCGCGCTGGGCCTTGGCCAATCTTGACCTCGACCAGCTGGCGGCGAATGTCGCCACCGACAATCCCGCCTCCGCCACCGTGCTGCGCCGCGTCGGCTTCCGCCAGACCGGGATCGGCACCGAAGCCTTTCTCTCGCGCGGCGGCGAGCACGCGGTCTGGCAGTTCGAGGCCACGCGCGATGACCTGTTCACGCCCGTCGAGCCTTCGAAGGCGCCAACCCCGGACCAGGCCAGCGACGCCGCCCCGCTCATGCTTGTCGCCGCTTGCGCGCTGATCGACCGGGACGGCCGGGTTCTGTTGGCGCGCCGTCCCGAGGGCAAGTGGATGGCCGGGCTGTGGGAGTTCCCCGGCGGCAAGCTCAACCCCGGCGAGACGCCCGAGGCGGCGCTGATCCGCGAGCTGAAGGAGGAGCTGGGGATCGACATCTCCGCCGACTGCTTGGCCCCGTTCGCCTTCGCCTCGCACCCGTACGGGCGGTTCCACCTCCTCATGCCGCTCTTCCTGTGCCGGCGCTGGACGGGCATACCGCGTCCGCGCGAGGGTCAGACCCTGACCTGGGTGCGCCCCGAGAAGCTGGCCGAATACCCGATGCCGCCGGCGGACAAGCCGCTGATCCCGCTCCTGCGTGGATTCCTGTGACGGAGGATGCCGATGCCCGCCAACCCCACTGCCTGCGTGATCCTGATCGGCAACGAGGTTCTGTCGGGCCGCACGCAGGATGTGAACCTGCAATATCTCGGCCGCCGCCTTAGCGAGCTTGGCATTCCGGTGCGCGAGGCGCGCGTGATCCAGGATGTGGCCGAGATCATCATCGACACGGTCAACGAGGTGCGCGCGCGCTATGACCACGTCTTCACGACGGGCGGCATTGGGCCGACGCACGACGATATCACCAGCGAGTGCATCGCGGCCGCCTTCGGCGTCCCCTGGGAGCCGCACCCGGACGCGTGGCGGCGGCTGGAAAAGGCCTATCCGCCCGGCGAGTTCAACGCGGCCCGCCAGCGCATGGCGACCCTGCCGCGCGGGGCCGCGCTGATCGACAACCCGGTCTCGACGGCGCCCGGCTTCACCATCGGCAACGTCCACGTCCTGGCCGGCGTGCCGCGCGTCATGCAGGCGATGTTCGAGAGGCTGGCGCCGCGCCTGGAGCGCGGCCAGCCGATCGAGGCCCGCGCCGTGCATGTGATCCAGGTCGGCGAGGGATTGCTGGCCGAGGGCCTCGCCGAGATCCAGGATCGCTATCCGGAGGTGCAGATCGGCAGCTATCCGTTCTACCGCGCCTCCGGCAACGGCGTGGCGATCGTGGTCCGCGGCACCGACCCCGAGAGGATCGACGACGCGCTGATCGAGGTCCGCGCCCTCATCATCAGCTTCGGCGGCACCGCCGTTCCCGGCGAGCCGCTGCCGCACTGAAGCTGCCGCTCGGGGAGCGCCATGAGCGCCTGCGTGCATGACCATTCCCGCTGAGGTCCAGCCGACCGGAACGGCGCGGCGAACCTCGTCACCCCGGAGAAGCGGATGGCGGCGCTGCGCCTCGCCACCGAGGGCCGCCTGTTCGACCTCAGCCACGAGATCAGCGCCCGGCCGCCCCGTTCATGGCGCCGAACCAGACACCCTTCCTGACGTCGCTCTGGGCGTCGTGGCGCGACTCCATCAAGCGCCGGCGCGGGGCGGGCGCGTCCAACGACGCCGGGGCGAACGTGGAGCGGATCGAGATGACCGCCCATGTCGGCACCCACATGGACGCGCTCGGCCATTTCAGCATCGGCAGCCGGCTCTACAACGGGCTTTCCGCCGAGGAGACCGTGACCGATTGGGGCTTGGCCGAGCTCGGCATCGAGCAGGCGCCCGCCATGGTCACGCGCGGGCTGCTGCTGGATGTCGCCGGGCTGGACGGGCGCGCGCACCTAGAGCCGGGCCGCGTGGTCGCTCCCGAGGATCTGGCCCGCGCCGCCGACGCGGCCTCGATCGTGATCGAGCCCGGCGACATCGTGCTGATCCGCACCGGCTGGGGCCGGTACTTCGGGGTTGATAACGCGCGCTACCTCAAGGGCGAGCCCGGCATCGACGTGCCCGCCGCGCGCTGGCTGACCGAGCGCGGCGTGGCGGCGATTGGCTGCGACAACATGGCGGTCGAGGTGCTGCCCAACCCGGACTCCACCCTGTCGATGCCCGTCCACCAGCACGCGCTGGCCGAGGCGGGGGTGTACTTGGTCGAGAACCTGGCCCTGGAGGCATTGGCGACGGGCGGCGTGCGCGCCTTCTGCCTGATCCTGCTGCCGATCAAGTTCAAGGGCGCCACTGGCTCGCCAGTGCGGCCGGTGGCGTTGGCCTGACGCGCACACGCATCGGCGGCTCTGTCGAATTACCGCTGAGAGGCGGAGGCGAGGGCGGCAATGTGCGCGACAAAACGTTTGCCCGTCTCGACCGCCTGGGCCGCGCGCTCCGGCGAAATCTCGGCATCAGGCCCGATTTCATAGTCGGCGACCGCCTTGAGATTGTAGGCGCGCGAAAGGAACGACCGCAGCGCGGGATCGACACGGGAATCGTCCTTCGTCAGCCGCAGAAATTCTGATTGCACCCCGCTGTGGGTCTTGGCGACGGTCTGGAGCCGCTCGAAGAGGAGTGCCTGCGCGGCATGATAAGCTGCGAGATAGGCCGTGCGTCCCGCAGCGGCGTTGAGCCCGACCTTGAGCATGGTGTCGGCTTCCGCCAGCAGCTTCCGCGCCTTCTCCAAGAAGCGTGCCGCTTGCGGCATCACAGCTCCAGGCCGTCGCGCCGGATTTCATGCATTAAGGGCGAGGCCTCGCGCCAGGCGGCCAAGGGATAGGGCCTGGCATCGAAAAATGCGCCAGTCTCATCGAGGAAACGCACGCGCAGGTCGGCCAGCCGGTCCAGCTCGGCCCAGCGATCCGGCAGCGCGCTCAGAAACACCGCGATATCGTAATCCGAATCCGGCCCGG
Source organism: uncultured Pseudomonadota bacterium (assembly GCA_963818725.1). Taxonomy (GTDB): domain Bacteria; phylum Pseudomonadota; class Alphaproteobacteria; order Acetobacterales; family Acetobacteraceae; genus DATFDN01. The sequence goes on from CAWFTU010000007.1 coordinate 112,113, forward strand.
CCTCGCCCCGCGCGCGCGACCCGAACAGCACGACCCGCTCCAGGCGTGGTCCGTAGAGGGCACCGAGGGCGGTGCGGAAGCGGGTCAGGATCAGGTCGGCGGGCAGGGCATGCATGGCTGGTTCTTTGCTAAGCCGGGTTGGTACTACACCCGCCGCACACGGTAGAACTGCGGAATTCCTTCCGGCACCCCCGTCAGCGTCGATCGAAACGCTGTCGGCTGGAAGTACACCCCCAGCGGCGCGTAGGACGGGTTCTGGAAGAACTCCGCCTGCATGTCTGCGCATAGCTTGCGCTGGGCGGCGAGGTCCGGTGCGCGGAACCAGGCCAACCGCAGCTCCTCTATGCGCGGATCGGTCGACCAGCCGAACCAGCCCTTGCCGTCCGCGCGCAGCGCGATGTCCGAGGCCGGCGTGACGTTGCCGATGCCGCCCAGGAAGGTGAAGAAGATGTTCCATCCGCCCTGGTCCACCGGATTGCGGCTGGCGCGGCGCTGCACGACGGTGCCCCAGTCCAGCGACTGGTAATCGACGTTGAAACCAATCCGTTTCAGCATCTCGCCGCCCACCTGCGCGATGGCGTTGATGGTCGGGAAGTTTGAGGCGGCGAGAACCACAACGCGCTCGCCCTTGTAGCCGGCGGCTTGCAGCGCCTGGCGCAGCTTGGCCGGATCGGCTGCGCCGCGCATCGTCTCGATCCCGACGGTGCTCGCCATCGGGCTGCCCGGCACGAACAGGCCGACCTTGTTGAGGATCAGGCTGGGGTCGGCGCCGGCCACGGTATCCATGTAGTCGCGCTGGTTCACCGCCGAGAGCACGACGCGACGGATCGCCGGGTTGTCGAAAGGCGGGAACAGCGCGTTGAAGCGCAGACAGCCGATCTCGCCGGTGTGATCCTTCACCACTGTCACGAGATCCTGGCTCTGCTTGAGCGAGGGCACGAGGTCGATGGTTGGGTTCTCCCACCAGTCGAACTCTCCCGCGCTGAGCGCGGCGGCGTTGGTGGCGGGGTCGGGCGAGACCGTCCACTCCACACGGTCGAAATTCACCGGCTTCGGCCCGGCGGTGGACTCGGCCGGGCCGTCCGGGCGCGGCACGTAGCCCGCAAAGCGCGCATAGACCACCCGCGAGCCGGTGACGCGCTCGGCGGCGACGAATCGGAACGGCCCGCTTCCAACCATTTCCGTCACCTGCTGGAACGGATCGGTCTTGGCCAGCCGCTCCGGCATGATGCAGGCCATGTTGGTGATCGTGGCGAGCGCGGCCGGCAGCAGCGGAAATTGTGATTTCAGTCGAAACCGGATCATCTTGTCGGATGGCGCCGAAAGCTCATCGGTCGCCGCCATCAGCACCGACCCGAACGCGTCGCGCTTGCCCCAGCGGTTGAGCGACGCCACGCAGTCGCGCGCCAGAACCGGTGTGTTGTCGTGGAACCTCAGCCCGTCGCGCAGCGTGATGTCCCATTGCCGCCCGTCGGCGCTGACCGTGTGCCCGGCGGCCATCTGCGGGTGCGGCTGGTAGGCGTTGTCGATGCCGTAAAGCGTATCAAAGACCATGAAGCCGTGGTTGCGCGTGACATCGGCCGTGGTCCAGATCGGGTCCAGCGAGGCGAGGTCGGCTTGAGGGATGAACTTCAGCACCCGCTGGCCCTCGGCGTGGATGAGGCGGGGCGCGGCGAGTACGGCGGTGCTGGCGAGCGTGGCCTTGAGAATGTCGCGGCGTTTCATCAAGGCGGTTCCTTTGACTTTTGGGCGAGTGTTCCCTCGAGGCTGCCCCCTCCCCCCGGCCCCCTCCCGCAAGGGGAGGGGGAGCGTAAGGCAAAAGCCCCCTCCCCTTGCGGGACGGGGTTGGGGGAGGGGTCGCTGGCACGCCGGGCGCCAAAGTCGAGCACCGCAGCGACCAGAGCCTCCACGTCCTCGCGCCGCGTCCGATGGTTCACGATTGCCGCGCGGATCGCGAGCCCGCCATTGAGCGTGGTCGTGGAGGGCGCGGCCATGCCGGATTCCTGCAAATCGGCGACCAGCTCGGCGTTCTGGCGGTCTATGTCGGATGCAAACTTATACCGAAAGCACACAATATTGAGCGCCACCGGCGCCATGCGCTCCAGCATTGGCGCCGCATCCACCAGCGCGGCGAGATGGCGGGCGACCTCGCAGCTTTGCAGGATGCTCGCGCCGATCGCGTCGGCGCCCCAGGTCTTGAAGGTGAACCAGACTTTGAGCGCGCGGAAGCCGCGCGAGAGGTCGGGACCGAGATCGCAGGGCCAGGGCGCGCCGCCCGCGAGGCCGCGCGCCGCGCGTTGCAGATACGCGGCGGGCGCGGCAAAGGCGTCCTCGGCATGGGCGCGCTCGCGCACTAAGATGCAGCCGGCGTCGTACGGCACCTGGCCCCATTTGTGGAAATCGAAGGCGATGCTGTCGGCCTGATCGATTCCCGCGAGCAGCGGGCGCAGCGCGGGCGACAGCGCGGCCAGGGCGCCGAAGGCGCCATCGATATGGAACCATAGGCCCTCGCGCTGGCACAGGGCGGCAAGGCCCGGCAGGTGGTCGGTCGCGCCGATGTTCACGCTGCCCGCGGTGCCGACGATCAAGAACGGGCGCAGGCCGGCGCCGCGGTCGCGCCCGATCGCCTCGGCCACGGCCGGCGCCCGCATCCGCCCGGCGTCGTCCGTCGGGATCAGCCGCAGCGCCTCGGTACCCAGCCCCGCCATGTCCATCGCGCGGGCGACGCAGCCATGCGCCGCCGCCGAGGCGTAGGCGACCAGCCGCGATTCCCCTGCCCCGCGTTGCCGGACCGTCGTGTCGGCTTGCCGGCGCGCGACCAGGACCGCGATCAGGTTGGCGACGGACGTGCCGGTGACGAGCAGGCCACCAGCACTCCCAGGCAGCCCGAACAGCTCGGCCATCCAGCCGATCACCTGCCGTTCCACCAGAATCGGCGCGTGGTCGCGCCCGCCCAGGTTGGCGTTCAGCCCGGCGGCCAGCATCTCCCCGACAATGCCCGCCGGGTTGCCGCCGCCATGCACCCAGCCCATGAAGCGCGGGTGAACGTTGCCCGTGGCGGAGGGCAGGATGGCGCGGCGGAACGCGTCGCAGGCCGCCTTTAGCCCCTCGGGACGGCGCGGCATAGCCGTGCGCAGGCTGTCGCGCGCCGTCTCCGGGACCGGTTGCCAGACGGGCCGGTCCCGGATGTCGCGTGTATAGTCCAGAATGTCGTCCAGCGCCCGATGCGCCTGCGCGCGAAATGCCTCCCAATCGTCCGGGTCGAGCACCGGACCTCGGACTAGCGCAGCTTCGCCAAGGCCCGCTTCGCCATCACGCCGACCAGGTGCGCGCGGTACTCGGCGCTGCCGTGGATGTCGGCGTTCATCTCGCCCGCCGGGGTCGTCACGTTGGCGATGGCGTCGGGCGACAGATTCGAGGCCAGCGCCTGCTCCATCGCGGTGTGGCGGAACACGCCGCTCTGTCCGGCGCCTGTCACAACGACCCGCACGCCGTCGCGCGTCTTGGCCACGAACACGCCGACCATGGCGTAGCGCGAGGCCGGGTTGCGGAACTTCTCGTAGGCCGCCTTCTCGGGCGCCGGAAACTCGACGGCGGTGATGATCTCGTCGGGCTCCAGGGCCGTGGTGAACATGCCGAGGAAGAAGTCGTCCGCCTTGATCGCCCGGCGTTGCGTGCGGACCGTTCCGTTCAGCGCCAGCACCGCTGCCGGATAATCGGCCGCCGGATCATTGTTGGCGAGGCTGCCGCCGAGCGTGCCGCGATGACGAACCTGCTCGTCGCCGATCATCCCGGCCAGCTCCGCCAGCGCGGGGATCAGCCGGCGCACCTCCTGGGAGGCCGCCACGGCCCCGTGCGGCGTCATCGCGCCGATCGTCACCGTCGTGCCGTCGGCCTTGATCCCGGCGAGCCCAGTCTGCGCGAGGTCGATCACGACCGAGGGCCGGTTGAGCCGCTGCTTCAACACCGGGATCAGGGTCTGCCCCCCGGCGAGGAGCTTTGCCTCCGGGTCCGCCGCGAGCAGTCTCGCGGCCTCGTCGACGCTGCGCACCCGCTGATAGCCGAAGTCGTACATCGTGCTGTTCCTTCGTCGTCGGTGTGGAGCCGGCTACTCGGCCGCCATGCGCGGCCGGCCGGCCTCAAGGATCGACCAGATCTTCTGCGGCGTGGCGGGCATGTCGATGTGGCGCACCCCGTAGTCGCGCAGCGCGTCCACCACCGCGTTGATGACCGCTGGCGGGCTGCCGATCGCCCCCACCTCGCCGCAGCCCTTCACGCCGAGGGGATTGTGGGTGCAAAGCGTCGTCTCGGTCCCCACGGTGATGTTCGGCACGTTATCGGCGCGCGGCATGGTGTAGTCCATGTACGACCCGGTCACGAGCTGGCCCGACCCGTCATAGACCGCGTTCTCCAGCAGCGCCTGGCCGATGCCTTGCGCGACCCCGCCCTGCACCTGGCCTTCCACGATCATCGGGTTGATGACGCGGCCCAGATCGTCAACGGCGACGAAGTTCACCACCTCCGGCACGCCGGTCTCGGCGTCAATCTCCACCTCGCAGACGTGGCAGCCGCCCGGATAGGTGAAGTTCTTCGGGTCGTAGAAGGCGGTCTCCTCCAGCCCCGGCTCGACTTCCTCGATCGGGTAGTTGTGCGGCACATAGGCCGCGAGCGAAATCTCGGCGAAAGCCTTCGAGCGGTCGGTGCCGCTGACGGTGAACTTGCCGTCCTTGAACTCGACATCGTCCACCGATGCTTCCAGCATATGCGCGGCGATCTTGCGGCCCTTGGCGATGATCTTGTCCATCGCCTTCACCATGGCGCTGCCGCCGACGGCGAGGCTGCGACTGCCATAGGTGCCCATGCCGAACGGGATCTTCCCGGTGTCGCCGTGCACGATCTCAACCTGATCGAACGCCACCCCCAGCTGCTCGTGAACAAGCTGTGCAAACGTCGTCTCGTGCCCCTGGCCGTGGCTGTGCGATCCGGTGAACACCGTCACGCTGCCCGTGGGGTGGACGCGGATGTTCGCGCACTCGTAGAGCCCCGCGCGCGCGCCGAGCGAGCCCACCACCGAGGAGGGCGCGATGCCGCACGCCTCGACATAGGTGGAATAGCCGAGCCCGCGGAGCTTGCCGCGCGCCGCCGCAGCCTTGCGCCGCGCCTCGAACCCCGCGACGTCGGCGGCCTGCATCGCCGCATCCAGCGTCTTGGCGTAGTCGCCGCTGTCGTATTGCAGCGCCACCGGCGTCTGGTAGGGGAAGGCGTCTGACGGGATGAAGTTGCGCCGGCGCAGCTCCACCCGGTCGAGGCCGGTGTCGTGGGCGATCACGTCCACCAGCCGCTCCAGCAGGAACGTCGCCTCGGGCCGGCCGGCGCCGCGATACGCGTCCACCGCGACGGTGTTGGTGAACACCGCCTTCACCTCGGCGTAGATCGCCGGGGTCTTGTACACGCCGGCGAGCAGCGTCGCGTAGAGATAGGTCGGCACGCTCGTCGCGAACGTGGAGAGATAGGCGCCCATGTTCGCCAATGTGTGCACCCGCAGGGCGAGGAAGTTGCCCTGCGCGTCCAGCGCCATCTCGGCGGTGGTGACGTGGTCGCGCCCGTGCGCGTCCGACATGAAGCTCTCGGTCCGCTCGGCGGTCCATTTCACCGGGCGGCGCACCTTGCCCGCCGCCCAGGTGACGATCGCCTCCTCGGCGTAGTGATAGATCTTGGAGCCGAACCCGCCGCCCACGTCCGGGGCGACCACGCGCAGGTGGTTCTCCGGGATGTGCAGCACGAAGGCGCCCATCAGCAGGCGGATGACATGCGGGTTCTGGCTGGTGGTGTAGAGCGTGTAGTCGCCGCTCGGCACATCGAACTCGCCGATCGCGGCGCGCGGCTCCATCGCGTTGGGGACCAGGCGGTTGTTGGTGAGGTCGAGCTTGACCACCTTCGCCGCCTTGGCGAAGGCCTGGTCCACCAGCGCCTTGTCGCCCAGATGCCAGTCGTAGCAGATGTTGCCCGGCACCTCGTCATGCACCAGCGCCGCGCTGGCCGCCACCGCCTCGCGCAGACTGGCGACCGCGGGAAGGTCCGCGTAGTCGATCTCGATCTGCTCGGCCGCGTCCTTCGCCTGCTGCCGGGTCTCGGCGATCACCACGGCGACCGGGTCGCCGACATGGCGCACCTTGCCCACCGCGAGCACCGGGTGCGGGGGCTCGGCCATCGGCGTGCCGTCCTTGTTGTGGATCTGCCAGCCGCAGGGCAGGCCGCCGATGTTCTCCGCCTGCATGTCGGCGCCCGTGAACACCGCGACCACGCCCGGCGCCCGCGCCGCGGCTTCGGTGTCGACGCGTCCGATGCGCGCGTGCGGCCGGTCCGAGCGGCGGATATAGGCATAGAGCTGTCCGGGACGGTTGATGTCGTCGGTGTACGTGCCCCGCCCGCTCAGGAACCGCCGGTCCTCCTTGCGGCGGACGGAGGCGCCGATGCCCTCGTGGCCCATGGTGTGTGTTCCTCCCGTTCCCGCTTGGTTATTCGGCGGCGGCCGGCATCGACTTGCCGTGCATCAGCGGCCAGGCCGCGGCGATCGCCTTGACGATGTTGTGGTAGCCGGTGCAGCGGCAGAGATTGCCCTCCAGCCCCTCCCGGATCTGGTGCTCGGTCAGGCCCTCGGGATGGCTCTGCACCAGGTCGATGGCGCTCATGACCATCCCCGGGGTACAGAAGCCGCATTGCAGGGCGTGGTGCTCGCGGAACATTTCCTGCATCGGGTGCAGGGTGCCGTCCGGCTTCGCCAGCCCCTCGATCGTGGTGACGGTGGCGCCCTCGGCCTGCAACGCCAGCATGGTGCAGGACTTCACGCTGCCGCCGTTCAGGTCCACGACGCAGGCGCCGCACTGGCTGGTGTCGCAGCCGACATGGGTGCCGGTCAGCCCCAGCTTCTCCCGCAGCAGCTCCACCAGGAGGGTGCGCCCCTCGACCTCGACCGAATGCTGCTTGCCGTTCACCGTCAGGCTTACCTGAGGCATTGCATCCCCCTCACGTTGTTCCCCGCATCGCCGCCCTGGCGCCGGGTGCAGAATGGTCGCGCACGATGCAGCCGGTCAAGGCACGCAGGGCGAAATGGTATCGGTCCGGGCGCACCCTTGCACGGCGGACGGACCGGCGCGAGAGTGCCGTTGATTGGCTTCGCGATCGTGCTCCACCCCTCCCCGGCCTCCTCCCAAAAGGGAAGGGGGAGAAGAGGGTGCCGCTCCCCTTGCGGGAGGAGGTTGGGGGAGAGGTCAGAGCGACGGCGGATGGCCCGAGGAACGCCGATGGATGCTCCGCTAGCTTTTCCCGAACAGCGCGCCTGGCCCGAGGGGCTGACCCGCGTCCCGTTTTGGGTCTACCAGGACCACGACCTACCGGAGCAGGAGCAGGCGCGACTGTTCCAGGGGCCGACCTGGAATTACCTCTGCCTGGAGCGGGACATTCCCCAGCCCGGCGACTGGCGAACCACGTTCGTCGGCACCATGCCGGTGGTGGTCGCGCGCACCCAGGACGGCACGATCGCGGCGTTCGAGAACCGGTGCGCGCATCGCGGCGCGCTGATCTGCTTCGACGACGCAGGCTCGGGCGCCAAGGACTTCACCTGCGTCTATCACGCCTGGCGCTATGATCTGTGCGGGACGCTCCGCTCGGTCGCGTTCCAGCGCGGGGTGAACGGCAAGGGCGGGATGCCGGACGGATTCCGTCTGGAGGCGCACGGCCCGCGCAAGCTGCGCGTCGCCACGCTCGGCGGGCTGGTGTTCGGCACGCTCTCGCCCGACACGCCCGACCTCGCGCACTATGTCGGCCCTGATGTGCAGGGCTACCTTTCCCTCATCACCCGCCGGCCCCTAGAGGTGATCGGGCGGTTCACCGAGGTGCTGCCCAACAATTGGAAGCTGTACGCCGAGAACGTGCGCGACACCTACCACGCCAGCCTGCTGCACATGTTCTTCGCCACGTTCAAGATCACCCGCCTCAGCCAGGGCGGCGGCGTCTTCGTCAGCGACGCGGGCGGCTGCCATGTCTCGAAGACGATCGCGCCAACCGAGGCGGTGGACACCACCTATGACGGGCTGCGCTCGGTGAACGACGACTTCCGGCTGGCCGACCCCCGGCTGCTCGACTGGACCGATGAGCACGGCGACCGCGTGCAGCAGCAGATCATTTCGGTCTTTCCCAACTTCGTCCTGCAACGCACGCGCAATGTCCTGGCGCTGCGGCATTTCTTGCCACGCGGCACCGGCGAGACGGATCTGCACTGGATCTGTCTTGGCTACGCCGACGACACACCGGAGATGCGGGCGCAGCGGCTGCGGCAGATCAACCTGACCGGGCCGGCGGGCTATGTGTCCCTGGAGGATGGCTGCATTGGCGGCTTCGTGGAACGCGGCGCGGCCGCCGCCGCCGATCAGGTGTCGATCCTGGAAATGGGCGGCGCCGGCGCGGAAAGCCAGGAGAGCCGGGCCAGCGAGACGGCGGTGCGCGGGTTCTGGAAACAGTGGCGGGCGACGATGCGGCTATGAGCGGAACGCTGCTCCGGCTCGCCGAGCTGAACGCCGCCTACGCGGCGACGATCGATGCCGACCGCTTGGAGGAATGGCCGGATTTCTTCGTCGAATGCTGCCTGTACAAGGTCACGACGGCGGAGAATCTTCGGCTGGGCTACGCGGCTGGCGTGATCTATGCCGACACGCGGGCCATGCTGCGCGACCGTGTGGGCGCCTTGCGCAAGGCCAATATCTTCGAGCGGCACACCTACCGCCACATTGTCGGGCTGCCGCAAATTCGCGGCGACGCTGACGAGATTAAAGCGGAGACCCCGTTTCTCGTCGTGCGGACCATGCGCGACGGCCGCATGGACCTGTTCGCGACCGGGCTCTATCTCGACCACGTGCGCGAGGAAGCCGGGTCGCTGCTGTTCGCTGAACGGATCGTCGCCTGCGACAGCAATCGGTTCGATACGCTCCTGGCAATTCCGCTCTAGCCCCAATACGGTTCACTTAAGGCAAAATCCTGTTCACTTAAGCTATCGGCCGAATACCAACCAATTGAAAATGCAGAATTCGCCTTGGTTCTCCCTGCGGCACAAACAACTAAAGTGAACCGTATTGGCTCTAGCCCCCCACAGCCTCGGTCGGCAGCTCCGAACGCTTGGCCGGCAGCGCCGGACTTGGCACCTCCACGTCGATCTCCAGGGTCGAGGCGACGCTGCCGCGATCGAGCTTGATCTGCACCTTGTCGCGGTCGACTTCGACATGCTTGGCGATCACCGCTAGAATCTCCTCGTGCAAGCGCGCGATCAGGTCGTTGTTGCCAACCGCCGAGCGTTCGTGTTGCAGAAGCACTTGCAGGCGGTCGCGCGCGACCGGCGCGGAATCGCGCCGGCGGAACATCGCGAGCAGGCTCATGCGACGGCCCTCCGGCCGAACAGCTTGCCCAGGAAACTCGGGCGCTCCGCCGGGATGCTGATTTCGACCGTCTCGCCGCGCAGGCGCTTGGCCGCCTCGGCGTAGGCGCGGGCGGCGACGCTGGCGGGGCTGTTGATCGTGACCGGCGAGCCGAGATTGGAGGCGCGCAACACGTCCTGGCTCTCGGGGATGATGCCGAGCAGTGGGATCGAGAGGATCTCCAGGACATCCTCGGTCTTGAGCATCTCGCCGCGCTGCGCCCGAACCGGGTCGTAGCGCGTCAGCAGCAAGTGCTTGGACAGACGCTGCCCCTTTTCCGCCTTCACCGTCTTGGAGTCGAGCAGCCCGATCATGCGGTCGGAGTCGCGCACCGAGGAGACCTCGGGGTTCGTCACCACCACCGCGCGATCGGCGTGGCGCATGGCCAAAGTGGCGCCGCGCTCGATCCCGGCGGGGCTGTCGCAGATGATCCAGTCGAACTTCTCGCGCAGCTCCTCGATCACCCGCGCCACGCCCGCCTCGGTCAGCGCGTCCTTGTCGCGGGTCTGCGAGGCCGGCATCAGCGACAGGTTCTCCAGCCGCTTGTCGCGGATCAGCGCCTGGTGCAGCTTGGCGTCGCCTTGCACCACGTTGATGAGGTCGAACACGACGCGCCGCTCGGCGCCCATGATGAGATCGAGATTGCGCAGGCCGACGTCGAAATCGACCACGACGACATTCTCGCCCCCTTGCGCAAGCGCGGCGCCAAGCGCGGCCGTGGACGTGGTCTTGCCCACACCGCCCTTGCCGGATGTCACGACCACGACCTCGGCCATTGGCTCTTCCTTCTCCTGTTCCCGCTCGTCAGTCCATCGCGGCAATCGACATGTGCTCGCCGTCGAGCCATGCCTGGATCGACCGACCGTGCAGCTTCGGGTCCATGTCGTCGGCGGTCTTGTAGACACCCTCGATCGCCAGCAGCTCGGCGTGGAGCCGGTTGCAGAAGATGCGCGCCTGCCGCGACCCGCCGAGCCCGGCGATCGCGCGCCCGCGCAACGCGCCGTAGATGTGGATCGAGCCGCCGGCGAGGATCTCGGCACCCGAGGAGACCGAGCCGATGATGGTCACGTCCCCCGCCTCGTGCATGACCGACTGGCCCGAGCGGACCGTGTGGGCGATCACCAACGAGGCCGCCGAGGCCTCGGCGGAAGCCGTCTCCGACGCTGGGGGTGGCGGTGCGGCTTCGGCTGGCGCCGCAGGGGGGGGATGATCGGACACCTCGACCGGGCGGCCCTTGCCATTCGTGAGGATCGGCCCACCCCACTTGGCGACGTCGTGCCAGCTTGGGTGCGCGCCCTCGGTTCCGATGATGCGGATGCCCCGCTCCGCCATCGCCTGAATCAGGCCGGCGACGTCGGGCTGCTCACGTGGCAGGGCGGCAAGGTCCACGATCACCGGCCGGGCGTCGAAGAACGACGGCGCGCGCGAGATCTGCGCATCAAGCGCCTGGAGCCAGCCCGCGACCGGCGGCTCTGGCGCCAGCACCAAGGCCATCAGCGAACGGCCACGGACTCGGATAAAGGGGCGGGAACTCGGCGGCTTCGGACACAAGCTTGGCCTAACGCGCAACTCCGGCGACGGTCAACGCGTATTCTTCGATTGCGCCACAATTAGCGCGCCGCAAATAGTTGCGATTTCGAGAGAAAACGCAGATCGGGTGGTGACACGCGCGCGGCCTCCGCGTTCAATAGGCCATGGACATCGCTGTCCCCGAGAACCACCTCTTTATTGCGCCCCCGCTGACGGTCGCGCGGCCGCTTCGGCAAACCACACCCATGGTCTTGGTGTCGGCCCATTCCGGCCGGCAATATCCGGCCGCCTTCGTCGCCGCCGCGCGGCTCGACCCGCTCAGCCTTCGGCGCAGCGAAGACAGTTTCGTGGACGAACTGTTCGCCGACGCTCCAGGGTATGGCGCCCCGCTCCTGTCCGCCATCTTTCCGCGCGCCTATTGCGACGCGAACCGGGAGCCCTGGGAGCTGGACCCGGCGATGTTCGAGGACGCGCTGCCGGCCTGGGTGAATACCACCAGCGCCAGGGTCTCCGCGGGGCTCGGCACGATGGCGCGCGTGGTGGCGACCGGGGAGGTGATCTACCGGGGCCGGCTGCGCTTCGCCGAGGCCGAGCGCCGCGTGCAGGAATGCTGGCAGCCCTTTCACGACACCCTCGCGGCGCTGATTGAGGGCACACGGGCGAGCTTCGGCGCGTGCCTCCTGCTTGACTGCCACTCCATGCCCGCCAATGGCGGCGGACGCGGCGGCGACATCGTGCTCGGGGACGCGCACGGAACGTCATGCGGCCCCGGCATCACGCGCGCCGTGGAGCAAACGCTGACCAATCTGGGCTATATTGTGCGCCGGAACGACCCGTACGCCGGCGGGTTCATCACCCGCCACTACGGGCGCCCGCGCGAGGGCGTTCACGCCCTGCAAATCGAGATCGCGCGCGGGCTGTACATGGACGAGGCCCGGATCGAGAGGCTGCGGCGCTTCGCCTCCGTCCAGCGCGATATGGCATCGTTGATCGGGCAGCTGGCGGCGCAAATCGGCGGTCTGCTCGGGTTACGCTCCGATCCTTATATACACATCAACGGCCCAACTCACTGAGTTGTCTTCCGACGCTCCTGCGAAGTTGGAAATCCAGGAAGTGACATAGAGCTTCGAAACGAGGCTAAGGCCGGATGATCGTCCCAATCCCGCCCTCGGTGAACAGTTCCAGAAGGCAAGCGTGGGGCATGCGCCCGTTCAGGATCACCGCGCCCTTCGCGCCCCGACGCACCGCGTCCACGCAGTTCTCCACCTTCGGGATCATGCCGTCGGTGATCACGCCATCGGCGATCCCCCGCTCGACGTCGGCCACCGTCATATCGGGGATCAGGCGTCCCTCCGCGTCGAGCACGCCGGGCACGTCGGTCAGCATCAGCAGGCGGGTTGCGTTCAGGGCTCCCGCCACCGCGCCGGCGACGGTGTCGGCGTTGATGTTGTAGGTCTGCCCGTCCGCGCCCATGCCCACGGGGGCGATCACCGGGATCAGGCCGGCGCCGGTCAGGGCATGGATCACGCGCGGGTCCACCGCCTCTGGCTCGCCCACGAAGCCGAGGTCAAGCACCTCCTCGATGCGGCTGTTCGGGTCGCGCTTCGTGCGCACCAGCTTGCGGGCGCGGATCAGGCCGCCATCCTTGCCGCAAATGCCGACCGCCATCGCGCCGGCCCGGTCGATCAGCGCGGCGACGTGTTTGTTCACCGTGCCGGCCAGCACCATCTCCACCACCTCGACCATCGCGGCGTCGGTGACGCGCAGGCCGTCGATGAAGGTGGACTGGATGGCGAGGCGCTTCAGCATCGTGTTGATCTGCGGGCCGCCGCCATGGACGACCACCGGATTGATGCCGACCTGCTTCAGCAGCGCGATGTCCTTGCCGAACTGACGCGCCAGCGTCTGCTCGTCCATCGCGTGGCCGCCATACTTCACGACCATCGTGGCCCCCGCGTAGCGGCGGAGATAGGGCAGCGCGAGGGCGAGCGTACGCGCCTGCTCGGTCGCGGCTTCGAACTCGGCGGGCGATAGGGTCATCCTGCGGCGTTCCTGACGGTCACGCGCCGGTGCTACGGTGTGCCCGCGGCCGGGTCAACCAAGGGCCGGATTACGCTAGCTCGACCACGACGGGCACATGGTCGGACGGCTGGGCCTCGCCCCGCTCGTGGCGGTCGGGCCCGGCGGCGCTCAGCCGCTCCGCCAGGGTCGGCGACAACAGGACGTGGTCGATCCGAAGCCCGCGGTCGCGCTGCCAGGCGCCGCCCTGGTAGTCCCAGAACGTATAGGACGGCGCGTGCCGATGGACCTCGCGCACGGCGTCGGTGAGGCCCATCCACAGCAGCCGGCGGAAACGGACGCGGGTCTCGGGGCGGACCAGGGCGTCGTCCGGCGACAAGGTGCCCGGCGCGGCGTCCCTGTCCTCTGGACAGACGTTGAAGTCACCCGCGATCACGAGCGGCGTGTCCTCCGACAGGAACGCTCCGGCGCGGTCGGCTAGCCGGTCCATCCAGGCCAGCTTGTAGGCGTATCCAGCCTCTCCGCCGGAGTTGCCGTTCGGCAGATAGATCCCGGCGATGGTCATTCCATCCGCCGTAATCTCGACGTAGCGGGCTTGCGCGTCGCCGTCAGGCAGGCCAGGCAGGGAACGCTGGGTCACGGCGAACGGCACCCGCGCCAGCACGGCGACGCCGTTATAGGTCTTCTGCCCGACCGCCTCTCCGGTGTAGCCGAGCCCGGCGAAATTGAGCGCCGGGAAGGCGGCCGTCTCGCATTTGATCTCCTGCAATAGCAAGATGTCGGGAGATGCCCTCTCCAGCCAACGACAGACGTGCCGCTCGCGCTGGCGGATCGAATTGACGTTCCAGGTGGCGAGTTTCAGAGGTTCCTCCCTCCGCCCCCTTCTCAATCCACCGAGAAACTCGTCCCGCACCCGCACGCCGATGTCGCGTTCGGGTTGCGGACGGCGAAGTGGCTGCCCATCAGCTCGTCGGTGAAGTCGAGCTCGGCGCCGGCCAGCAGGTCGAGGCTCGCCGGATCGACCAGCACCTGGGCGCCGCCCTGCTCGATCAGCACGTCGTCGGGCTGGCGCGCCTCGTCCAGCTCGAAGCGGTACTGAAAGCCACTGCACCCGCCCGCCAGGACGGCGACGCGCATGGCGGCGGGCCGGCCCTCGGCGGCGGTGATCTCGGCGATGCGCCTGGCGGCGCGCTCGGTCAGGCCAAAGTTGGGATTCGCGTCCATGCCCGCAACATAAGCGCCGGAGGACGCGAATTGAAGCGGCGGCCCGCGCGGTGTAGAGCCCGGCCATGAGCGTCGCGCCCTATGCCGTCCAGGCCAAGGCCAGCCGCGGCCGGCTTCATCCGGAGCCGGAGAGCCCGACGCGCTCCCCGTTCCAGCGCGATCGCGACCGCATCATCCACAGCACCGCCTTCCGGCGCCTGCAATACAAGACTCAGGTCTTCGTCAATCACGAGGGCGATTTCTTCCGCACCCGCCTGACCCATTCGATCGAGGTGGCGCAGATTGCCCGCTCCGTCGCCCGCGCCCTTCGCCTCGACGAGGATCTGACCGAGACCCTGGCGCTGGCCCATGATCTTGGCCACCCGCCCTTCGGTCACGCCGGAGAAGAGGCGCTAAACGCGGCCATGAAGCCCTTCGGCGGGTTCGACCACAACGCGCAATCCCTGCGCGTCGTGACCCTGCTGGAGAGCCGCTACGCCGCCTTCGACGGGCTGAACCTGACCTGGGAGACACTGGAAGGGCTGGTCAAGCACAACGGCCCGCTGCTCCGCCCGCCGCCCTACATCGCGGACTATAACGCCCGCCACAACCTGGAATTGGCGACGCAGGCGAGCGCGGAGGCGCAACTTGCCGCGCTCGCCGACGACATCGCGTACCACAGCCACGACCTCGACGACGGGATTCGCGCCGGCCTGTTCGGCCCCGAGGACATCGCGCACCTGCCGGTCGTCGGCCCGGCGCTGTCGGCGGCGCGGCGGGCCAGCCTCGATGTGCCGCCGCGGCGTCTGCGGCACGAGACGATCCGGCGCGTGATCGACGCGCTCGTTTCTGACGTGATCGAGGAGACCGGGCGCCGGATCGGCAGGCTCGCCCCCGACAGCCCGCAAGCGGTGCGCCGGGCCAAGACGCGGCTGGTCGGATTCAGCCCGCCGATGGCGGAAGCGAATGAGGCGATCAAGGGATTCCTGCACGCGCGCATGTACCGCCACTGGCGGGTGAACCGCATGACCACCAAGGCACGCCGCCTGACCGAGGCGTTGTTTCGCCTGCTGCACACCGACCCCTCCCTGCTGCCCGACGAGTGGCGGGCCCGCGCGGGCGAGGGCGGGATGGCGCGCGCCGCGGGCGTCGTCTGCGACTATGTCGCGGGGATGACCGACCGCTTCGCGATGGACGAGCACCGACGCCTGACCGACATCGCCGTTTCGGGATAGGAAGCCGACGCTGATGACCGACCTTTATGCCGAGATGCGCGCGCGCGTGCTGGACGCAGTGCGCGCGACCGTTCCCACCCTGCCCGATGACGTCGCCGCGCGCATCGAGGTCACACCGGCGCGGGAGCCGGCGCACGGCGACATGGCCACCAACGCCGCGCTGGTGGCTGGCAAGGCGGCCCGGATGCCGCCGCCGAAGCTGGCCGCGACGCTGGCCGAGCGGCTGCGTTCCGGGAGCGGTGTCGTCTCGGCCGATGTAGCCGGACCGGGCTTCATCAACCTGCGGATCAGCCGCGACGCGTTGCTGACCGTGCTGCCCGCGATCCTAAGCGCGGGCGAGGCGTATGGCGACAGCACCATGGGCGGCGGCTGTCCGGTCAACGTGGAATATGTCTCCACCAACCCGACCGGCCCGGTCCATGTCGGCCACTGCCGCGGGGCGGTGGTCGGCGACGCGCTCGCCAACCTGCTCGCCAAGGCGGGCTATGCCGTCACCAAGGAATTCTACGTCAACGACGCCGGCGCGCAGGTCACGGCGCTCGCCTGGGCGGCCTATTGGCGCTACCTCCAGGCGATCGGCACGACGCTCACCGAGCAGGAGTTCGCGGCCGAAGTCCCGGGCGGACTGCAATATGGCGGCGAGTACCTGGTTCCCGTGGGCGCCGAGCTCGCCGCCATTCACGGCCCTGCCCTGGCGACCGCCGAGCGCGGCATCGCCGCGCTGGAGGTTTGGCTGCCGATAGTGCGAGACTTCACCCTGGCCGAGATGATGCGTGAAATTCGCGAGGATCTCGCCCTGCTCGGGGTTCACCAGGACGTGTTCAGCTCCGAGCGCGCGCTTGTCGAGAACGGTGTGGCGGACGCCGTCATTGCGCAGCTCGAGGCCGAGGGGCTGATCTACGAGGGCGTGCTGGAACCGCCCAAGGGCAAGACCCCGGACGACTGGGAGCCCCGGCCGCAAACCCTGTTCCGCTCCACCACGTTCGGCGACGATGTCGATCGTCCGCTGCGCAAGTCGGACGGCTCCAACACCTACTTCGCCAACGACATCGCCTACCACGCGGACAAGCTGGAGCGTGGCTTCCGGCTGCTGATCGACGTGCTGGGGGCCGACCATGGCGGCTACGTGCCGCGCCTGAAGGCGGCGGTGCGGGCGGTCTCACAGGGGCAGGCGACGCTGGAGGCCGTGCTCTGCCAGATCGTGCATGTGGTGCGCGGCGGCCAATCGGTGCCCATGTCCAAGCGCGCCGGCACCTATGTCACGCTGCGCGACCTGATCGAGGAGGTCGGCCGCGACGCCGTGCGCTTCACGATGCTGACCCGCAAGGCCGACGCGCAAATGGAGTTCGACCTCGACCAGGTGGTGGCGCAGACGCGCGACAACCCGGTGTTCTACGTCCAGTACGCCCATGCCCGCTGCCGCTCGGTGCTGCGCGCAGCAGCGGAGATGTTCGGCGCCGAGGCGACCGCCGACACGGCCCTGGCCGCCGTGGCGCTCGACGGGCTGGGCGCGGAGCCGGAACTGGCCGTGATCCGGCGCCTTGCGCAATGGCCCCGTCTTGTGCAAGCCGCCGCCCTGGCAAGAGAACCACATCGAATAGCGTTTTTTCTCTATGACTTGGCGGCCGACTTTCATATGCTATGGAATAGAGGCAAGGACAATTCGACACTCCGCTTTCTGCAAGCTGGCCAGCGGGCGGAAAGCCTGGCCCGGCTCGCGCTGGTGGCGGCGACGGCTGTGGTGATTCGTTCCGGTCTCGCCGTGATGGGCGTGGCGCCCGTCGAGGAAATGCGCTGAAACCGCGGGCGTTGCCCGCGAGAGAGGGTGACGTGTCCGACGAACTGGCAGGCCATTCGACAAAATTGCGCGTGCCCCGCCCCGGCGGGATGGACCCGGCGACGAAGCGCCTCGCGCTGATTGCGGCCGGGCTGGGTGGCACGCTCCTGGTGGTGCTGGGTGCCTGGTCCACGCTGAGCGGACATCACGCCAGCGTGCCAGTCATCGCGGCGCCGGACGTGCCGCTGCGCGTCAAGCCGGACAATCCCGGAGGGCTGAAGGTGAGCAACGACGCGATCCTGTCAGGCCGGCTGAGCGACGCGGGCGGTGACAAGCTTGCCCCCACGCCCGAAGCGCCTGATCCGCAGGGCCTCAAGGCGCCGATGGCTGCGCCGGCTGAGCCGGCACCACCGCCCGCGTCCGCCACGGCTCCCGCTCCCGCACCAGCGCCCGCGAAGGCCGCCACGCCCGCGCCGAGTGCCGCCCCGCCGGCCCCGCGCGCCGACGCCAGGCCCGCGCCGGCGCCCCGTCCCGCCGCCACGGCCACGAACGGCTTGCAGGTCCAGCTCGCCGCACTGCCGACCCGCCAGGAGGCCGAGGCCCAGTGGCGCATTCTTTTGCATCGGAACGCGCATCTGCTGGCGGGACGCGCGCCGAGCTTCAACGAGGCGACAGCGAACGGCCGGACGTGGTGGCGTGTCCGCACCGGTGGTTTCGCGGACGAGACCCAGGCCCGCGCCTTCTGCGACAAGATCCGTGCCGCGGGCGGCGCCTGCTCCTTGGCGCGGTTCTAAAAGAGTTCCCTCCCCCCGACCCCCTCCCGCAAGGGGAGGGGGAGTCGTACCGCAAGCCCCCTCCCTTGCGGGAGAGGGCTTGCGGGATTGCTACTGGCTAGCCGTTCCCAGTCTTGTCCGAGTCGCTCAGGTTCACCGCGACGAACGCTGGCTGCCCGTTGCGGATGATTCGGAGCGCCAGCGCGTTCGAAGCATTGTGCAACGCATCGTTGATCGCCCGCGTCGCCTCCCTCGGATTGTGGACCGCATGGGTGCCGACGCCAACGATGACGTCTCCCGCCTGGATTCCGGCCTGTTCGGCGGGCGACCCGGGCTTCACTTGCGTCACCACCGCGCCTTGGGTGTTATCCGGCAGCTCCAACTGACCTGCCAGATCGGGCGAGACCGGGCCTAGAGCGAGGCCGACCCGCCCCTCGCGCTGCTGCGACCCCGACTGGCCCTGCTGCGCGACCTGTTGCTCGCTTGGCAGCTCCGCCACGCGGGCCTCGATGCTCTCCTCCTTCCCGTCACGGACGACACCAAGCTTTGCGTCGTCACCCGGCTTGATGCCAGCGACGGTCATCGCCAGCTCGCTCGGATCCTTGATCGACTGGCCGTTGACGGTGCGGATCACGTCGCCCGGCTGCACCCCGGCCTTGGACGCCGGCGTGTTGGGCTGAACCGCCGCGACCAAGGCGCCGCCTTGGGTGCTCAGCCCCAGCGCCTTCGACATCGCCTCCGACACCGGCTGGGCCTCGACGCCCAGATAGCCACGGGTGACGTGGCCGGACTTCTCCAGGTCGCCAGCAACCTGTTGGATCATGTCCGAGGGGATCGCGAAGCCGATGCCGATCGAGCCTCCCGAGGGCGACAGGATGGCGGTGTTCATGCCGACCACCTTGCCGTCCTGCGTGATCAGCGGGCCTCCGGAGTTGCCCTGGTTGATCGGCGCGTCGATCTGGATGAACCGGTCATACGGCCCGGCGCCGATGCTGCGTCCCACTGCCGAGACAATGCCGGCCGACACCGATTCCGACAGGCCGAACGGGTTGCCGACGGCAATGACCCACTGGCCGGGCTGCACATCCTTGGAATCGCCGAGCTGGAGATAGGGCAGCGACTTGGACGAGTCGACCTTGAGCACCGCGATGTCCGTGCGCGGATCGGTGCCGACCACCTTGGCTGAAAGCTTCTCGCCGGAGTCCAGCGTCACCTCGACCCGGCGCGCGTCCTTGACGACGTGATTGTTGGTGATGATGAGCCCGTCCGGGTTGACGATGAAGCCGGAACCGCGCGCCTCCACCGCCGCGTGGCCACGCGGCATTTGCTGGCCGAAGGGAAACTGGTTGAAGGGGAACGGCAGTTGCGGCGCGTCCTCATCCACCGAGGCGGTATTCTTGAGGTAGTTGGTGACGGACACGACCGCCGGCTTCACCTGCTTGACCAGGCTCACGAAGCTCGGCAGGCGCTCCGGCATAATCGGGCCTTGGTTGATGGGCGGCTGGCCTTGCGGGGGCGGGTTGCCCGGCCCGACGGGCACTGCCTGCGCCGTCGGCTCGGGCGCGGCCAGCACTGGTATGGCCGCCAGGCCGGCCAAGGTGGTGCTTGCCAGCAGGGCGACACCGATCCGCCGGGCCAGCGACGGCCTGCGTACGCTTGATGGGATGGTCTCGGTCATTCGTGACTCCTTAGGGAGACGAGCGGGCGCAAATGCGTCCGCATCGCCGCGATGCGCCAAATGCGCCACACCGCCTTAACAAACCTGTGCCTCAGCGGTGAAACCCTCGTCATACGGCACAAATCGTGCCTGACATAAGACTTGGTGCGCGGTTGAAAGGGGGCGGGCGCGATTCCACCGCCCTTGTCCCTCAGTCGTGATCGCACATGCCGCCATGTTGCCGTTCCCGGCGCGTGCTATCAGCGCCCTCGTGCATCGAGCAGGGAATCGGATGTGAGTACCGGGCGAGACCCGCTCGGCATCCTCGCGGGCGCCGGCGAGCTGCCGGCCAAGGTGGCCGAGGCGGCGCGGGCGGCCGGGCGGGCCGTGTTCGTGGTCGGTCTGGAGGGCTTTGCTGACGCGCGAATGCTGGCGCCCTACCCGCACACGATCATACGCTTCGGTGCCGCCGGCCGCATCCTGGCCGCGCTGCGCGCCCACAACTGCCGCGACCTAGTGCTGATCGGCTCGGTGCGCCGTCCCTCGATCCTTGACTTGCGCCCTGATGCCGAGGCCGCTCGCCTGCTCGCCCGGATCGGACGGGCCGCCTTCGCTGGCGATGACGGGTTCCTCTCGGCGCTCATCCGCGTGCTGGGAGAGGAAGGGTTTCGCGTCATCGGCGCGGACGAGGTGCTGGATCAGGCACTCGCGCCCGCCGGCCTGCTCACCCGCGCCGCGCCCGACCACCAAGCGATGGCCGACATCGCGCGCGGCGTGGCCGTCGCGCGCGCGCTCGGCGCGGTCGATGTCGGCCAGTGCTGCGTCGTCCAGCTTGGGTTCGTGCTGGCGGTGGAGGCGGTCGAGGGGACCGACGCGATGCTGGCGCGCTGCGCCCCGCTGGCGCGCGCCGGACCGGGCGGCGTGCTGGTGAAGCTCGTCAAGCCGGGGCAGGAGCGGCGGGCCGATCTGCCCACGATTGGACTTACGACCGTACGCGAGGCGGCCCGCGCCGGGCTGCGGGGGGTTGCCTTCGAGGCGCAAGGCGTCATGCTGGCCGACCGTGACGCCACGGTAGCCGCCGCGGACGCGGCCGGGCTGTTCCTGCTGGGCATCACCCCGAACGACATGGATTGAGGAATCCCGCATGAGCCGCTTTCTGCACACCATGATCCGCGTTGGCGACCTGCAACGGAGTGTCGACTTCTACACCAGGCTTCTCGGCATGAAGGAGCTGCGCCGCCGCGACGTCCCGGACGGCAAGTACACGCTCGCCTTCGTCGGCTACGGCGACGAGGAGACCAATTCGGTGATCGAGCTGACCTATAACTACGGCACCGACCACTACGAGCAGGGCACCGCCTTTGGCCACCTCGCGATCGGCGTGCCGGACGTGGCGGCAACCTGCGAAAAGGTCCGCAAGGGTGGGGGAAAGGTCGCGCGGGAAGCGGGGCCGGTGAAATTCGGCACGACGGTCATCGCCTTCGTCGAAGACCCGGACGGCTACAAGATCGAGTTGGTGCAGCCGTCCTAGCCGCCGCCTCCCTCTACACCGCCCGCGGGGAGAGGGAGTTCTATCCACCGTGCCGAGCCTCGCGAGACTTCTGGTCTCGGCGGCCTAGCCCTGCCGCGCGATGATCTTATCCTTGACGCCATTGTAGACGTTCTGCGGGATGATGTGCCGCGCGGCGAGATCATCCTTTCCCTTGTACGGCCGGTTCTTGATGATCGCGTCGGCGCGCGCCTTCCCGATGCCGGGAAGGGCGTCCAACTCGGACGCGGAGGCGGTGTTGATGTCGACCAGCTTGCCCTGAGCAGTGGACGGACCCGGGGCGGGTGCCGTGGGCCGAGCGGCCGGTGAGGGCGAGGGGGTGGTTCTCTGCATCGCCGCCGGGGGCGGAGGCGTGGTGCTGCCCTTCTGCGTTCCGGATGGCGCCTGCGCCTGCGCCAGGAGGGGCAGGGCAAGACCCGTCGCAAGCACCATTGCGCCAAGGCGTGCCAGTTTCATGTCGGCTCTCCTCACAGGGGCAACTATTACGCCCTCGGCCGGTGCGCCGGTCAATCCCCCGCCACGAACACCGTGACGCTCTCAATCCGCGCCGACCAGAGGAACTGGTCGATGAGCGTGACCCCCGCCGCGCGGTACCCGGCCGCGGCGAGCGGGCGCGCATCGCGCGACAAGGCGGCGGGGTTGCAGCTCACGTATATGATGCGTGGCACACGGGCGGCCGCGATCTCCGCCACTTGCGCCGCCGCGCCAGCGTGCGGCGGGTCGAGCACCACCGCCGCGCTTCCGGCGAAGTCCGCCGCGGGCAGCGGTTGTCGCGCGAGGTCGCGCGGGCGCGCCTCGATTCGTCCGGCGAGCCCTGCCTGACGGATGGCGGCGGTGAGGGCGCCCAGGGCGACCGGATCGCCTTCCCAGGCCCGCACGGGCGCGCGCTGGGCGAGCGCGAAGGTGAGCGTGCCGCAGCCGGCGTACAGCTCCACGATTCGCGCCCGCACCGGCATGGGCTCGGGAAGGCCGCTCAGCACGGCCGCGACGATTGCCGCCTCGGCGGCGTCGGAGGCTTGCAGAAAGGCGCCGGGCGGCGGCGCGACCGCGACACCGGACAAGGTGATCGTCGGCTTGGCGAGGATGCACACCGGCTCGGGCGCCGCATTGCGCATCGCCCAACTGACGCGGCTCACCCCGTACGCCCGCGCAAAAGTTGTCAGCGCCAGGCGGTCGGGTAGCGTGAGCGGGGCATCGGTGCGCAGCAGCAGGTCGGGGCCGTTGTCCAGCAGGTTCACGACCGCCGAACCCTCACGCCGCACGCATTCGAGGCCGAGATCCCGCAAGGGCGCGATCAGCGCGACCAGGGCCGGACGCAGCACCGCGCAGGTTTCAAGATCCACGATCTCGCCCGAGCGGACGCGGTGCAGCCCAACGCACCATCCGCGTCCCGTGCGCCGGATCGCCAGGTCCATGCGGCGCCGCGAGCCCGGCGCGGTGCGCACCGGTGCTGACAGCTCAGGGTCCGCGAAGCCCGCGCGGCGCAGCGCGGCTGCGATCTCTCTCGACTTCCAGCCCATACAGGCCGCGTCGCTCATGTGCTGCGTGACACAGCCGCCGCAGGCGCCGAAATGCGGGCAGACGGGCGCGACGCGCTCGGCGCTTGGCTCCAGCACGCCATCCAGCGCGGCCGCCCAGCCGCCGCCGCGCCGTGCCACAGGGCGCGCGCGCACCAGCTCTCCCGGAAGAGTCAGCGGCACATAGGCTGGCGTTCCGTCGGCCAGCGCGCCGATGCCGTCGCCCTCAGCGCCGAGCCGCGCGACGCGGAGCGCCGCCGGCTCAGCCGTTGCCGAAGGCGTTGAGGCCGGTCTGCGCACGGCCCAGGATCAGGGCATGAACGTCGTGCGTGCCCTCGTAGGTGTTGACCGCCTCGAGGTTCATGACGTGGCGGATGACGTGGTACTCGTCGGCGATGCCGTTGCCGCCGTGCATGTCGCGTGCGACGCGCGCGACCTCCAGCGCCTTGCCGCAGGAGTTGCGCTTCAGCATCGAGATCATTTCCGGCGCCGCGTCGTGCTCGTCCATCAGCCGCCCCAGGCGCAGCACGCCTTGCAGCCCAAGCGCGATCTCAGTCTGCATGTCGGCGAGCTTTCTCTGGACAAGCTGCGTCGCGGCCAGTGGGCGGCCGAACATCATCCGCTGCATCGTGTAGTCGCGCGCCGCCATCCAGCAGAACTCGGCCGCGCCCAGCGCGCCCCAGGCGATGCCATAACGGGCGTTGTTGAGACAGGAGAACGGGCCGCGCAGCCCCTTCACGCCCGGCAGGATGTTGGCGGCGGGCACGAACACGTCCGACATCATGATCATGCCGGTGACGGAGGCGCGCAGGCTGAACTTGCCCTCGATCTTCGGCGTCTCCAGCCCCCTCATGCCGCGCTCTAGCAGGAAGCCGCGGATGTCGCCCGCGTCGTCCTTCGCCCAGACCACCAGCACGTTGGCGAGCGGGGAGTTGGTGATCCAGGTCTTGGAACCGTTCAGCAGGAACCCGCCCTCGACCGCGCGGGCGCGCGTGCGCATGGCGGCCGGGTCGGAGCCGGCGTCCGGCTCGGTCAGGCCGAAGCAGCCAACGAGCTCGCCGCTCCGCAGCCCGGGGAGGTATTTCTCCTTTTGCTCCTCGGAGCCGAAGGCCCAGATCGGGTACATCACCAGCGAGGACTGCACCGAGAAGCACGAGCGGTAGCCGGAATCGACGCGCTCCACCTCGCGCGCGATCAGCCCGTAGGAGACGTAGTTCACCCCGGCGCAGCCGTAGCCCTCCAGCGTGGCGCCGAGAAAGCCCATCTCGCCCATTTCGTTCATGATGGCGCGGTCGAACTTCTCGTGCCGGTTCGCCTCCAGCACGCGCGGCATGAGCTTGTCCTGGCAGTAGTCGTGGGCGGCGTCGCGGATCGCGCGCTCGTCCTCGGTCAGTTGCCCGTCCAGCCGCAGCGGGTCGTCCCACTTGAAGGGCGCGAAGCGGCTTTTGGGCTGTTGGGCGGTCATCACGTTCATAGCTCACTCTCCCCTTGAGTCAGCCGCGCGGGGCGCGTCGGCCGGGCCCGCACCAGCATGAACGCAGGAACCTCGTCGCCGAAGCCGACCACGGCGGGCCCGAGATCATCGTCCCGGCGCCGTTCCCGCGACTGGGGCGCTGACCGCGACGGTGCCGCGATGGCGGTCGCGTCCTCGGCCGGGCGCCGGGCGCGGGCGGGTTGGGACGGCTCGTGCGGTTTGCGCTCGGCCCTGGGCGTTGCCTCCGCGTCCGGCTTGGTCGCTGTCCGACGCCGGTCGGGCGCGCGCTTGGTCGCGCCGCGGGCAGCGCCTCCGCGCCGGCGCCTACCCCGCCCCTCTTCCTCGGCCCAATCCACCGGGTCGAGCCCCTCGACGGGAACCGGCGGAATCGGGTGGCGGATCAGCTTCTCGATCTGCTGCACCGCGTACCGGTCGTCCGGCGTGGCGATGGTGAAGGCGTGCCCCTCCTGACCCGCGCGCCCGGTGCGGCCGATGCGGTGGACGTAATCCTCCGCATGGTGCGGAACGTCGAAGTTGAACACGTGCGACAGCCCGCCGATGTCGATGCCGCGCGCCGCGACATCGCTGCACACCAGCAGTCTGATCTCGCCCGCCTTGAACTTCTCCAGCGTGGCGAAGCGCATCGACTGCGCGAGATCGCCGTGCAGCGCGCCGGCGCTGAATTTATGGCGCAGCAGCGAGCGGTGCAGGACATCCACGTCGCGCTTGCGGTTGCAGAAGATCAGCGCGTTCTGCACCTCCTCCGTACGGATCAGCCGGCGCAGCGCCTCGCGCTTGTCGTGCTCGGCCACCAGGACCAGCCGCTCGATAATGGTGGTGGCGACGGAGGCCGGGCGCGAGACCGACACCTCCTTCGGGTTTTGCAGGAACGCGTCGGCCAGCCGCCTGATCTCCGGCAGCATGGTTGCGGAGAAGAACAGCGTCTGACGGTTGCGCGGCAGCAGGCCGACGATGCGCTCGACATCGGGGATGAACCCCATGTCGAGCATCCGGTCGGCCTCGTCGATCACCAGGTACTTGACATCGGTCAGCAGCACCAGCCCGCGCTCGAACATGTCGAGCAGCCGTCCCGGCGTCGCGATCAGCACGTCGGCGCCGCGCATCAGCGCGTCCTTCTGGTCGGCCATGCTCTCGCCGCCGATCAGAAGCGCATGGGTGAGCTTCAAATTCTTGCCGTAGAGAATAAAATTCTCGGCAACCTGCAGCGCAAGCTCGCGCGTCGGCTCCAGGATCAGGCTGCGCGGCATGCGCGCCCGCGCGCGCGAGCCGGACAGGATGTCGAGCAGAGGCAGGGTGAAGCCGGCGGTCTTTCCGGTGCCGGTCTGCGCGGCGCCCAGCACGTCGCGTCCCATCAGCACATAGGGGATCGCCTGCTCCTGGATTGGAGTCGGATGCAGGTAGCCCTTCTCGGCGACGGCGCGCAGCACGGGTTCGGACAGGCCGAGATCGGCGAAGGTCGCGCGCGTCTCGACGGGTTCAACCGGCGGGGTCGTTGAAGGGGGCGGCGACGGGGCCGGCCCGTGCTCGGTCGGTTCCGCCGAGGCGGTGATCGTGTCGTTCAAACTGTGTCCCAGTCGTGTATTGGGCCGGATCTCGCCACGGAGGGAACACCGCGCGGATACACGGCACGCCTGGGCGGCAATCGCTTTCCGCGCCCGTGCGCCATATCTAGACGGCAGGTTCGAAAGTCAAGGCGCGGGCCGGCTCGCCGCCTAGGAAAGACGCAAGCTTGGCCGGCCAAACCGCCCTCGAGGGAGAATGCAACCCATGACGCGCATCGATGAGCAGCGGCCGTTCCTTCCAGTGAACGTTGCGGTCCTGACGATCTCGGACACCCGCACCGAAACCAATGACACGTCGGGGCAGGCGTTGGCCGAGCGCATCACCCAGGCTGGCCATCGCCTCGTGGCACGGACAATCGAGAAGGACGATGCCGGCGCGATCGAGGCGCGGCTGCGCGCCTGGATCGCCGATCCCGAGGTCGATGTCGTCATCACCACGGGCGGCACCGGCGTCACCGGCCGCGACGTCACGCCGGAGGCGTTCGATCGCGTGCTGGATAAGCGCATCGAGGGCTTCGGCGAATTGTTCCGGATGCTGAGTTACCAGAAGATCGGCACGTCCACGATGCAGTCCCGCGCCGTGGGCGGGGTGGCGGGCGGCACCTACCTGTTCGCGCTGCCGGGCAGCACCGGCGCGGTCAAGGATGGCTGGGACGGCATTCTTCTCTCCCAGCTCGACAACCGCCACCGGCCCTGCAACCTCGTCGAGCTGATGCCGCGCTTGCAGGAGCACCTGATGCCGGTCAAGACGTAAAGCCGCGCGGGGGACGGTCGGCGATCTCCCGCAGATCGGCGGCGGTATCGACGTCGCGCAGCGTCCGCAGCAACAGGTTTGAGTGGGCGGCGAAGTTGCGTCTCGTGTCGGCCAGGGCGTGGGGCGTGGACCAGCGCACGGCGGCGAACGGATGGGCCGGGCGGCGCGGCGCCATGCCGACCAGCCAGTACCCGCCGTCCTCGGCCGGGCCGAACACCGCCTGCGCGCGCCCGAGCGCGCGGAAGGCGGCGCGGAGATCGCCGGGGCCAAGGTCCGGTATGTCGCAGCCGACCAGGGCGACGCGCCCGCGGGGAAAGCGGCGGAACGCGCGGTCCATGCGTCGCCCGAGATCCCCCCTCCCCTGCGGCACGCGCCCGGCGCGGGCCGGCAGGCGCAGCCGCACCCGGTCGGGGGTGAGCGCCACCACCGTCGCGAAGCGCCGGTCGCGCGCCAGGACACGAACCAGGCGGCCCATCGTCGCGGCGTGGAACCGCAGGGCCGCCCGCGCGCCGATGTCGCGCGCCAGCCGGCGATTGACCGTGCCCAGGCGCGGGGCGCGCGCGAAGACGATTGCAACGTCCTTCATCGATAATAAATACGCGCGATCAAGCGCGGCGGAACGCCGAGCCGCCACAAGCCAAGGCAAGCAAGGTTGCGGGCGGACCGGCGATACCAGCCGTCGCGCTCCCACCGCGCCGCCGAGGTCAGAGCCTCGGCGTCGAGCGCGGCCAAGCGGTTGCGTCCCAGGCGGCGGGCCAGGTCCACATCCTCCATGAGCGGAACCGGCCGCACCCCGCCAACGCGCTCCAGCAGGTCGCGGTGGATCAACAGCCCTTGGTCGCCGTAGGGAAGGGCGAGCGCGCGGCAGCGCCAGGCCACGGCACGCTCCAGCCGGCGCGCGCGCGGATCGGCGCTGTCGAGGGCGAAGCGGAAATAGCCTGCCCGCCCCGCCCCGTCCCGCTGATGCGCCGCCACCACCTCCCGCCAACCCGGCCCGAGTCGGGTGTCGGCGTGCAGCAGCAAGAGCCACGGGCCGCGCGCGGCGGCGATGCCAGTGGCGAGCTGCGTCCCGCGCCCGCGCGGTGCCGCGATCACCCGCGCGCCGAGGCCCCGCGCGATCTCCGGCGTGCCGTCCACACTTCCGCCGTCGCTCACCACGACCTCGGCCTCGGAGCCGAGCGCGGCGAGCGTCCGCGGCAGGGTGGCGGCGGCGTTCAGGGTGGCAATCACGATCGAGAGCACAACGTTTTCATGATTTGTTCTTGACAGGCACCCGCACATCGCCGAAGGCTGTCCTTCGAACGAAGAGGGAACAGACAGCATGCGCGAGAGCCGTGCCCTTGCCAACCGCCAAACGGCACCCGCGCGTGACCCGATTCCCATGATGCCGCCACAGAACCGTCGGGGGCGCGGGGCGACCCTGAACCCGGCGCACCGCTTCGAGCGGGTGGGGACGCAGCCCTTCGACGATGGCTGGGGGACGCTGGCGGACTTCGCCGACCTGCCGCCGCTGCCGACGACGCTGATCCGCGACGCCTCGCGCTCGATCATCAGTTGGAACGACTCGCCCGATATCGGCTTCGATCGCGCGGTCAACCCGTATCGCGGGTGCGAGCATGGCTGCATCTATTGCTACGCCCGGCCGACGCACGCCTATCTCGGGTTCTCGCCCGGCCTCGACTTCGAGACCAAGCTGGTCTTCAAGCCCGGCGTAGCGGAGCTGCTGGAGAAGGAGCTGCGCAAGCCGGGCTACGTTCCCCGCCCCCTGGCGCTCGGCTCCAACACCGACCCCTACCAGCCGATCGAGCGGACGCTGAGGCTGACGCGCGCGGTGCTGGAGGTGCTGGACCGGTTCAGCCATCCGGTCAGCATCGTGACCAAGTCGGCGGGCGTGCTGCGCGACCTCGACATCCTGACGGACATGGCGCGACGGCGGCTGGTGCAAGTCTTCTTGTCGGTCACAACGCTCGATCCGGCGCTGGCGCGGCGCATGGAGCCCCGCGCCGCGACGCCGGCACGCCGGGTGCACGCCATCGAGGCACTGACCCATGCCGGGGTACCCGCGGGCGTGATGGCCGCGCCGATGATCCCCGGCGTGAACGATTCCGAGATGGAACGCATCCTGGAGGTGGCCGCGCGCGCCGGCGCCCGTCACGCCGGCTACGTGCTGCTGCGCCTGCCGCACGAGCTGCGCCCGTTGTTCGAGGACTGGCTCACGACCCATTTCCCGGACCGCGCGCGCCACGTCCTCAGCCTGGTCCGGCAGACCCGCGCTGGCGCCCTGTATGACGCGCGTTTCCATCACCGCCAGACCGGCCATGGCCCGTACGCCGACCTGCTGCTGCACCGCTTTGACCGGGCCATGCGGCAATGGGGGCTGAACGAGGCGCGCGAGACGCTGGACTGCACGCGCTTCCGCGTGCCGGGCGTGGCCGCCGCCGTGGAGGAGGCACAGTTGGCGTTGTTCTGACCTCGACGAACTGACACGATGCATGGCGCGGTTGTCCCGTTAGGGAACCATGGATGCCGAAGCCGCTGACCGCTCATAGGTGGCATAGGCGAGAGGAGACCGCCGATGCTTGCAAGAACTCACGGCGCTGCTGACGGGGGCTTCGCTCGCGGCCTGCTCGGTTGTCGGTGTGCGCGGGGCTGAGGAGCCGCGCTTTCAGGTCGTCGAACGTATCGGCGCGGTCGAGGTTCGGCAGTACGGGCCCCGCATCGCGGCCGAGACCGCGGTGCCCGGCAGCGAGATGGACGCACGCGGCACCGGGTTCAGGCGCCTCGCGAACTATATCTTCGGGGCCAACCGCGCCCGCGCGGAGATCGCCATGACGGCGCCGGTCGCGCAGGAGAAGCCGATGATCGCGATGACGGCGCCGGTCGCGCAGGCCCGTGGCGACGCGGGGCAGTGGGTCATTCGCTTCTTCATGCCGGCGACGTACGTGCTGCACACGCTGCTGGAGCCGCTCGACCCAACAGTGCGGCTGGTCCCGGTGCCGGCTGAGACCATGGCCGTGCTTCGCTTCTCCGGTTCGACAGCGCCGGAGGCGGTCGCGACGAAGCAGGACGCTTGGCTGCGAGCGCTTCAGGGCAGTGCGTTTCGGCCGGATGGCACGACCGTTGCGTGGTTCTATGACCCCCCTGGACACTCCCGCCGCTGCGGCGCAACGAGGTCGCGGTGCCCGTCGCGCGACGCTGACCGGTCCTCGACTCCCGACCAGAGGCCGCTACCATTCTGGTAGCATTTGCGGGAGCGGCCTATCGCGACGCTGCTGGCGCGAGACATCGACGAGGAGTTGATTCGGTTGCTCAAGCAGCAGGCGAAGGGGCACAACTGATCCGCCGAGGCCGAGCATCGGGCGATCCTCGAAGCGGCGCTTCGGTCCGGCAAGGACGCGTTCCTCGCGCGTGCCCGGCGCATGGTCGAAGCGACGAAGGGACGAAACCTGGCCGACAGCGCGGAGCTGATTCGGGAGGACCGCGATCGGGACCGTGCGCCGTAGCGGCCTCCCTGCCACCGTCGTAGATGCCTCGGTCGCGGCGAAATGGGTTCTCTCCGAGGAACATTCCGAGGCTGCGGCACGCCTCTTGACACAGTGCGACGAACTTCAAGCCCCCGCTCATCGGCTCGCCGAGGCGGCCAACGCGGCCCGGAAGCAATGGCTGCGCCAGCTTATAACCGAGGCCCAGGCACATGAGTGCGCGGACATCCTCGCTGGCGCGCCGGTCCGGGCGATGCCGCTGCCTCCGCTGATGCGACGAGCCATGCTCGAGGCGCTGCGCTTGTCAGTGACCATCTACGACGGGTTCTGCCTCGCGCTCGCGGCGCAAAGCGGCCTGCCCTTCGTGACGGCGGATCGGCGCCTGTTCGAGGCCATCTCTCGCCGGCCAGGCTCGGTCGATATACGCTGGATCGGCGACCTACAGGACGAACCGGATGCCTGACGCGACCCCGGCCGATGTCCGCGCTCCCCAGGACAGCGTCTCGCTCGACTGGGACCGCGCCCGCGCCCATCTCGCCGCGCACGGCCTGACGCTCGATCGCGACCCGCCGCCGCGCCAGTTCGCGGGCGGGCTCGCCAACCTCAACTACCTGATCCATCTCGATGGCAAGCCCGCCGTCCTGCGCCGCCCGCCGATGGGCGAGCTGCCGGCCGGCAGCCACGACATGGGGCGCGAGCACCGCATCCTGAGCCGCCTCGCCGACGCGCTGCCGGTGGCGCCGCGCAGCCTGTTCCTGTGCACCGATCCCTCGTTGATCGGGGCGCCATTCCAAATCCTGGAGTACC
Source organism: uncultured Pseudomonadota bacterium (assembly GCA_963818725.1). Lineage (GTDB taxonomy): Bacteria > Pseudomonadota > Alphaproteobacteria > Acetobacterales > Acetobacteraceae > DATFDN01. The sequence goes on from CAWFTU010000007.1 coordinate 142,940, forward strand.
GGCCCGGCCTGGTCATCCGCGCCACCATGCCGCCTGAGCTGAAGGGACGCCCCGAGGTGGGCGCGCGGCTGTCGCGGGTGCTGCTGGAGACGCTCGCCTCGATCCACGCCGTCGACACCAAGGCGATCGGCCTCGCCCACCTCGGCCGGCCGCAGGGCTTCCTGACCCGCCCCGTCTCCGCCTGGCGTCGGCGCGGCGAGGCGGCGAAGGAGGACGGGACCGAGACCCTGCACACCGATCTCGGCGCCTGGCTCGAGAGCCATATCGTCCCGGACGGCCCGCCGGCGCTGCTGCATAACGACTTCAAGCTGGACAACGTCATCCTCGATCGGCGCGACCTGTCGGCGGTCGCGGTGGTCGATTGGGACCAGGGCACGCGCGGCGACCCGCTGTTCGACTTCGCCACCCTGCTCTCCTACTGGGTGGAGCCGGACGACCCGCCAGCCATGCACGACATGGCGCAGATGCCCTCCGGCGAGCCCGGGTTTCTCACGCGGCGCCAGGCGGTCGCGGACTATGCGGCGCTCAGCGGGCGCGACATGTCGCGCTTCCTGTTCCATCGCGTGCTGGGAATGTACAAGCTGGGCGTGATTTTCCTCCAGCTCGGCCACCGCTGGCGCACCGGCGCCACGACCGAGGCGCGCTACGCTCCGCTCAGCGGGATCGGCACGGGCATCCTGGAGTTCACCCACGAGATTGCCCGCCAGCGGGCCTTCTGAGAGGAACGCGCGATGGACTTCTCGATCCCCCCCGAGCTGCGGGAGTTGCAGGAGCGCACCCGCGCCTTCATCCGCGAGCGGATCATCCCCCGCGAGTCCGACGCGCGCCAGACCCGCCACGGCCCCACCGAGGATCTGCGGCGCGAGCTGAACGCGCTGGCGGCCGAGGCGGGCCTTCTCGCCCCGCATGTCGCGCCCGAATGGGGCGGGCTCGGACTGTCCCATGTCGGCCGGGCGATCGTCTTTGAGGAGGCGGGCTTCTCCCTGCTCGGCCCGCTGGCGATGAACATCTCCGCCCCCGACGAGGGCAACATGCACCTGCTGGAGCACGTCGCGACCCAGGAGCAAAAGGAGCGGTTCCTGCGCCCGTTGGCCGCCGCCGCGCTGCGCTCGTGCTTCTGCATGACCGAGCCCCCGCCCGGCGCCGGCTCGGACCCCGGCGCGCTGCGCACCAAGGCGGTGCGCGACGGCAACCATTGGGTGATCGAGGGGGAGAAGTGGTTCATCACCGGCGCCCAGGGCGCCAGCTTCGCCATCATCATGGCCGCCGACGAGGACGGCCGCGCCACCATGTTCCTGGCCGACATGGACACGCCGGGGATCGAGGTGGTGCGCGCAATGGACAGCCTGGACCAGGGCTTCGCCGGCGGCCATGGCGTGGTGCGCCTCCACGGGCTTCGCGTGCCGGCGGCGGACATCCTGGGCGAGCCCGGCAAGGGGTTCCGCTACGCCCAGGTGCGCCTCGCCCCGGCGCGGCTGACGCATTGCATGCGCTGGCTCGGCGCGGCGCGGCGCGCGCACGAGATCGCCACCGACTACGCCCGCCGGCGCGAGGCGTTCGGCCACAAGCTGGCCGAGCACGAGGGTGTCGGCTTCATGCTGGCCGACAACGAGATGGACATCCGCGTGGCCCGCCTCGCGATCTGGCACACCGCCTGGGTGCTCGACCAGGGGGAACGCGGCGGCACCGAGTTCCTCGATGGCCAAGGTGGTCTGCTCCGAGGCGATCTGGCGGGTCGCCGATCGCTGCGTGCAGGTCATGGGCGGCCAGGGCGTGACCGGCGAGAGCCTGGTGGAGCGCATTTTCCGCGAGGTGCGCGGCTTCCGCATCTACGATGGCCCCTCCGAAGTGCATCGCTGGAGCCTGGCGCGGCGCATCATCAAGGAAGGAGCGAACTGGTGAGCGCGCTGTTCGACCTCTCCGGCAAGATCGCCGTCGTGACCGGCGCCGGGCGCGGGATCGGCCGGGCCATCGCCGAGGGCTTGGCGGCGTGCGGCGCTTCGATCGTGCTGGCCGGGCGCACCCTTCCGACGCTGGAGGACGTCGCCGGCGCGATTGGCGCGGCGGGCGGCACGGCGCTGGCGCATTCGGCCGACGTCGCGCGCGAGGCGGATGTGCTGGCCTTGCGCGACGCCGCCCTGGCGCGGTTCGGACGCATCGACGTGCTGGTGAACAATGCCGGGATCAACCCCATCTGGCGGGGGATCGAGAAGATCAGCCTGTCCGACTGGCAGGCCATCCTGGACGTGAACCTGAGCGGCGTCTTCCTGTGCTGCAAGCATATTGGCGGGGCGATGGCCGAGCGAGGCGCCGGGTCGATCGTCAACGTCACCTCGGTCGCCGGGCACGTCGGGCTGGTGCGCTCGGTGCCGTACTGCGCCGCCAAGGGCGGGGCTGAGCTTCTGAGCAAGGCGCTCGCGCTCGACTGGGCGGCGCGCGGCGTGCGGGTGAACTGCCTGGCGCCGGGCTATGTGGACACCGACCTGACCGCCGGCCTGCTGCACCACGAGACGCTGTCCAAGCCGTTCCTCGATCACACCCCGATGGGCCGTTTCGGCGTGCCGCGCGACATGGCGGGCGCGGCGGTGTTCCTCGCCTCGGACGCCGCCGCGTACATGACGGGCCAGAGCCTGGTCGTGGATGGCGGCTGGACCGCCCACTGAGCGTCCTACGGGAGCTGCGATCCCGTGGTGAGGCCAGCGCCGCTGGGGGGAGCGGCCCCGGCGCCGCCCAGACCGCCAGGATTGAACCGGCCGATATTGCCGAACAGTTGCTGCAAGAGCGTCGCCTCCGTGCCCGGCGCCGGCGTGGTGCGGCTGACCGTGGTGACGGGCAGCGCGTCTCGCGGGCCAAGCGTGGTCACGTTGCGCAGTACGCCACGGTCGTCGAAGCGCAGCTCCACCACGTGCTGGTTCCGGACCGCGAGCGTGCCCCCGACCACCGGGTGGGTCAGCTGGCTGACATAGATCCAGGTGTTCTGGTCGAACGCGCCCTTCGCGGTGGGCGAGCCGAGCAGGGCGGCCGCGTCGGTCTGCGAGCTGACGCCGGGAACAAGCTGCTTGAGCTGCTCGGAGTCGACCCGGTCCCCGCGCGCCTGCGATGGCGGCGCGAGAAAGGAGCAGCCGGAGAGCAGGCCGGCGCCAAGCAGCGCCAGTGCGGAGAGGGACAAAGGGGAGAGGCGGGGCAGCACGGTGATCCTGGCCAAGCTGGTTCGACGGCGTTTATTGACCGGGCAGGTCGGCACGCTATCTCAAAGGGGTAGTCATGCCAGCGTGGTCAAGTCAACCGCTCAGGCGGCGCCCGCTGGATCAAACCGGGGAGGCGAGCGCGGGATAGCAGTGAGCACACTTCGGTCCCTCCTCGCGCCACGCCGCCGCCGGCACGAGCGCGCTGGCTTCGAGCTTTACACCGCTGCCGTCGCCGCGGCGCGGGCGCCGTTCCTGTTCCGCGAGCTCGGCGTGCCCGACACGATCGATGGCCGGTTCGATGTGGTGGGCTTGTACGTGTTCCTGGTGATCGACCGGCTGAGGCGCGCGGCGGCGCCCGGCCCCGATTTGGCGCAAGCGGTGTTCGATGCGATGTTCAGCGACATGGATGTGAACCTCCGGGAGATGGGTGTGGGCGACCTCTCGGTGGGCAAAAAGGTCCGGACGATGTGGGAGGCGTTCAATGGCCGGGCGCGGGCCTATGCCATGCCGCTGGAGGCGGGAGAGGTGCCGGCGCTCGCCGCAGCCTTGACCCGAAACGTCTGGCGCTCCGCAGCGCCCGTGTCCATGAACGCTGAGCGCCTCGCCCGGCTTGCGCTCGCGCAGCGAGCCCACTTGGCCGGACAAACCTTGGACCGGCTCGAAGCGGGCGAGGTGGCGTTCCTCTCAGCCGAGGAGGCGGCATCCGCATGACCCCCGAGCTGTCGCGCCCGCTTGTGACCGAGCGGATCGGCACCACCCCCTTCGCCTTTCATCTTGAGGCGAGCGCCAAGGAATGCCGGGCGCTCGCCGCGCGGATGCGGCTTCCGGCCGTTTTGTCACTGTCCTGCGATTTCGTGCTGCGCCGCGGACAAGGCGAGGCGATCCACGCCGAAGGCCGGCTGAGCGCGCGCGTGATTCAGGTTTGTGTCGTGACCCTGGACGAGTTCGAAGCCAAGATCACCGAGCCGTTCACGGTTCGCTTCGTGCCCGAAGGCGCTGAATTGGAAGCCATCGACCCTGAGGCGGAGGATGAGATCCCTTACCAGGGCATGACGATCGACCTCGGCGAGGCGGCGAGCGAACAGCTCGCCCTTGCTCTCGACCCCTATCCAAGACGGCCGGGCGCTCTCCTGCCCGAGGCCGAGGTGCCGCCGCCAAGCCCATTCGCCGCGCTTGGCGCGTTGCGCCAGCGGCACTAGGGCCATGCCGGTGGGATGGCCTTGCGGCTCCGGCGCCCCTCTGCTAGAGGGCGCCCCCTTGCAGGTTTACCATATCGTGACAGCCTCTTCGCGCGGCCGCCCGCGGCGGATGGGCGTTACCAGAATTAGAGGGGCGCTTTCCCATGGCCGTACCGAAGCGAAAGACCTCGCCATCGCGGCGCGGCATGCGACGCAGCCACCATGCGCTGTCGCCCGAGGCGTACGCGGAGTGCGACAATTGCGGCGAGCTGAAGCGGCCGCATCACGTGTGCAGCCATTGCGGCCACTATGGCGGTCGCGAGGTGGTCGAGGCCGGCAAGCCCCTGAAAGGAGCTGTCCGCGCCTGACGGATTGGCATGCGGCTCGGGCCTGACCCTTGGCAACCCCACCCTTCACGTTGGCGGTGGACGCTATGGGCGGCGATCACGCGCCCAACGCCGTCATTGATGGGCTAGAGCTGGCCGCGATACGCCACCCTGACGCGCGCTTCATGCTGGTCGGCGACGAATCGCGCGTCGGCCCGTTGCTGGCCCGCCGCAAGCGCGCGGCCGCCGCGTGTACGTTGCGCCACGCGCCGGACGTGATCGGCAGCGACCTGAAGCCGACCGCCGCGCTGCGGCTGCGCCACGCGTCCATGCGCGTCGCCATCGACGCCGTGTCGGGCTGCGAGGCGGAGGGGGTCGTCAGCGCCGGCAATACCGGGGCGCTGCTCGCGCTTGCCAAGATCGTGCTCAAGACGCTGCCCGGCATTGATCGCCCGGCGATGGCCGCGATCGGCCCCTCGGCGCGCGGCGACATGGTCATGCTGGACCTGGGCGCCAACGTGCTCTGCGACACGCGCAACCTGGTGGAGTTCGCGGTGATGGGCGACGTGTTCGCCCGCACCGTGCTCGGCCTGACCGCGCCGACGATCGGGCTGCTCAATGTCGGCAGCGAGGAGCAAAAGGGCGATGACCGGGTGCGAGAGGCGGCCGAGATCCTGCGCCAGAGCCCGATCGCCAACCAGTTCTATGGCTTTGTCGAAGGCCACGACATCGCCGCCGGCACCACCGATGTCATCGTCACCGACGGCTTCACCGGCAACGTGGCACTGAAGACCGCAGAGGGCGCGTTGCGCCTGATCTTCGATCTGCTGCGGCAGGTCTTCACCTCCAGTCTGGCCGGCAAGCTCGCCTATTTGCTGATTCGCCCGGGCCTGGTGCGGCTGCGCGAGTGGCTGGACCCCAAGCGCTACAACGGCGCGGTGATGCTGGGGCTGAACGGCGTGGTGGTGAAGTCGCATGGCGGGGCGGACGCCGAGACATTCGCTCATGCGGTGGATGTGGCGGTGGATATGGTCACGCACCGCTTCGACGACCAGATACGTGACGGGCTCGCCCAACTCGTCGCCGTCTCCGCCACGCACCTCGCCGCTGCTTCGTAGGACCGAACATGCCCCTCCGCTCCATCCTCGCCGGTGTCGGCGGGTACCTTCCCGCGCGGGTGGTCAGCAACCACGAGCTTGCCGATCGGGTGGACACCAGCGACGCCTGGATCACGGAGCGCACCGGAATTCGCCAGCGCCACCTTGCCGGGCCGGAGGAGACCTGCGCCTTCATGGGCGCCGCGGCGGCGCGTGCCGCGCTGGCGCAGGCTGGCTCCGATCCTGATGAGGTGGACGCGATCATCCTGGCCACCAGCACGCCCGACCAGGCTTTCCCGGCGACGGCGCTGCGCGTGCAGCAGGCGCTGGGTGTGCGCAACGGCTTCGGGTTCGATCTCTCTGCCGCCTGCGCCGGCTTCATATACGGGTTGTCGCTGGCCGACGGCATGATCCGCTGTGGGCAGGCGCGTGGGGTGCTCGTGATCGGCAGCGAGGTCTATTCGCGCATCATGAACTGGCAGGACCGTGGCACCTGCGTGCTGTTCGGCGATGGCGCCGGGGCGGTGTTCGTGCGGGCCGGCGAGGGGCGCGGCACCATCGATCGCGGCATCCTGTCCACGCACCTGCACGCGCAAGGCGAGCTGGGCGACATCCTGTATGTCGATGGCTCGGTGGGGCGCCCCGACCGTCCGGGCCACCTGATCATGAACGGGCGCGAGGTGTTCCGCCACGCCGTCGCCCGCCTCGCCGAGGCCGTCGACGAGGCGCTGGCCGCCAACGCGCTCACCCGGCGCGACATCGATTGGCTGGTGCCGCACCAAGCCAACATGCGCATCATCGATGCCATGGGCCGCCGCCTCGGCCTGCCGTCCGAGCGCGTGGTGGTCACGGTCGATCGCCACGCCAACACCTCGGCCGCATCGGTTCCGCTGGCGCTCGCCGAGGCCCGTGCGGATGGGCGCATCCGCGACGGCGACTTGGTGCTTCTGGAAGCGCTGGGCGGAGGACTTACCTGGGGCTCGGCGCTGGTCCGGATGTAGGCAGGCCCCACGCTGACTCCCGCTGCGCCCCGGTGTAGGCTGGGTCGGCTGCTTTGGGAGACAACGTCCATGGCCAATGGGCCGCTGAGCTACGCGCACGGCGCGTCCGACGTCCCGCTGCTAGGGGAGACGATCGGGGCGAATTTCGATCGCGCCGTCGCGCGCTGGGGGGACAGGCCGGGGCTGATCGTGCGCCAGCAAGGGCTCCACTGGAGCTACCGCGAACTGGGCGAACGGGTTGACGCCTTCGCCGCCGGGCTGCTCGCGCTCGGCCTCACGCGCGGCGACCGCGTCGGCATCTGGTCGCCCAACAACGCGGAATGGATCATCACCCAGTTCGCCACCGCCAAGGCCGGCCTGATCCTGGTCAACATCAACCCGGCCTACCGGCTGGCCGAAGTGGAGTACGCGCTGAACAAGTCCGGCTGTCGCGCGCTGGTCACGGCGACGGCGTTCAAAAGCAGCGACTATGTCGGCATGCTCAACACGCTGGCGCCGGAGCTGCGCGCCTCCGCGCCCGGGCGGCTGCGGGCCGAGCGGCTGCCGGATTTGCGCGCGGTGATCCAGGTCGCCGAGGCTCCCGTCTCCCGGCGCGCTCGCCTTCGGCGCGGTGCTCGGCATGGGTTCAAGTGCGGAGCGCGAGCAACTGGCCGCGCTGTCGCCGACGCTTCAGTTCGACGATCCGATCAACATTCAGTTCACATCTGGCACGACCGGCGCGCCCAAGGGCGCGACGCTGACCCACCACAACATTCTGAACAATGGCTTCTTCGTCGGCGAGGCGATGCGCTTCACCGAGCAGGACCGGTTGTGCATCCCGGTGCCGATGTATCACTGCTTCGGCATGGTGCTGGGTGTGCTGGCCTGCACCACGCATGGCGCGGCGATGGTGTTCCCCGGCGAGGGGTTCGATCCGCTCGCCACGTTGCGGACCGTGGCCGAGGAGCGATGCACCGCGCTGCATGGCGTGCCGACCATGTTCATCGCCGAGCTCGACCATCCAGACTTCGCACGCTTCGATCTTTCCAGTCTGCGCACCGGCATCATGGCCGGCGCCCCCTGCCCGATCGAGGTAATGCGCCGCGCCGTGGCGCAGATGCACCTTTCGGAGATCACCATCGCCTACGGCATGACCGAGACCAGCCCGGTCAGCACACAGACGACCGTGGATGACCCGCTGGAGCGGCGGGTCAGCACGGTGGGCAAGGTCTTCCCGCATGTCGAGATCAAGATCATCGATCCCATGGGGAGCATCGTCCCGCGCGGCGTCTCGGGCGAACTCTGTACCCGAGGCTATTCGACCATGCTCGGCTACTGGGAAGAGCCGGCGCGCACCGCCGAGGTGATCGATGCGGCGCGCTGGATGCACACGGGCGACCTCGCGGTGATGGACGAGGACGGGTACTTGAAAATCGTCGGGCGCATCAAGGATATGATCATACGCGGCGGCGAGAACGTCTATCCGCGCGAGATCGAGGAGTTCCTGTACCGTCATCCAAAAATTCAGGACATACAAGTGTTTGGCATTCCCGACGCCCGCTATGGCGAGGAGATCGCGGCCTGGGTGAAGGTGCGGCCGGGCGAGATCCTGACCGAGGAGGAGCTGCTCGCGTTCTGCCGGGAGCAGATCGCCCATTACAAGGTGCCCCGCCACATACGCTTCGTGGACGAGTTTCCGATGACCGTCACGGGAAAGATCCAGAAGTTCATCATGCGCGCGCGGACCGCCGAGGAGCTGGGCGCGCTGGAGGAGGCGACGGCCTGACAGCCCGGTGCTCTCACTCATATCATGGCCGGACGTGTTCCGGCCATCCACGCCTGTGTGGCGGCGCCTGAAGGCGTGGATGCCGTGACAAGCACGGGCATGATGGAGGAGGGGGCCGGGGTAAAGGGCAGGCGGCGGGTTCCAGTCCGAGCGGAACAGCACTAGCCTCGCGGCGCAACCGACCGGGGAGCCGACCATGCGCTGGGCCCGCTTCGACCAGAACGGAACCGCGACCTATGCCGTCGTCGAGGGCGACGAGCTGATCCCGGTCCGCGGCTCTCCCTTCGCCACCTGGGAGCGGACCGCCGCGCGCATTCAGCGCGCCAAGGCTACGCTGCTGCCGCCGGTCATTCCGCCCACCTTCTATGCCTGCGGCATGAACTACGCCGGCCACGTGAAGGCGGTCGCGGCGAAGATCGGCCAAGCGCCAAACCTGCCGACGCAGCCCGACATCGGCTATCGCGCCAACAACGCGCTGATCGGCCCCGGCGCCCCCATTGTCATCCCAGGGGACGCGACCGAGAAGGTGCAGTACCGAGGGCGAGCTGGTGGTGGTGATCGGCCGCGTCTGCAAGCACCTGACGCGCGAGGACGCGCTGTCCGCCGTGCTCGGCTACACGATCGGCAACGATGTCAGCGAGCGGAGCTGGCAGAAATCCGACCGCACGATGTGGCGGGCCAAGAACACCGACACGTTCAAGCCGATGGGGCCGTGGATCGAGACCGATCTGCGCCTTGACGACCTGCTGACCAGAATCCGGCTCAATGGCAGGCAACTGATCGAATTCCGCACCAACGACATGGTGTTTGGCGTGGTTGATTATCTCGTGGCGATGACTCGCTACCTGACGTTGTACCCGGGCGACATGATCTGGATGGGCACCGAGGGCGAGACCGCCGACATGAAGCACGGCGACGTGTGCGAGGTGGAGATCACTGGGATCGGCACGCTGCGCAATCCGGTGGTGCGGGAAGGCGCGGGCTGACGCAAACCGCGGACGGGGAGGGCGCCTTCACCTGGACGATGTTCGACGGAGTCCGTGATGCGCACGCACCTTGCCGCCATAGGGTTTGCGGCTGCACTGGCCTTTCCCGCTTATGCCCAGAATGCCAGCGGTCCCGCTTCCGCCTCGAAATCCCCCAACAGCCAAACGGGGCTGAATCAGCAGGACAAGCAGTTCCTCGATTACGCGGCCCAGGACAACCAGGCTGAAATCCAGACATGCCTTGTCGCCGAGAAGCAAGCGCAGGCGCCGACGGTCAAGGCGTTCGCGCGCTTGATGGTCGATGACCACGTTCAAGTCGAAAGCCAGCTCGCCGCCACCGCGAGCGCCTTGAACGCCGAGCTACCAAACGGCGTCGGCCAAGAGGGGCAGAAAACCCTTTCCCGCCTCGAGCCGCTTCGCGGACAGGAGTTCGATCGCGAATTTCTGAAGGACCAGATCCAGGATCATACGCACGACGTGCAGCGTTACGACCACGAAAATCACGCATCCCAGAATGATACGATCGTGCATTACGTCAAGGAGACACTGCCGATCCTGAAGCAGCACCTCGCACTGGCGGAAGCGGTGCAGTCCTCCTTGCAGGCGGGTCAGCCGCAGGCCGTGGCGGCAGACTCGGGAAGCACCGGCTCGCACGGGAAGGATTGATCCACGTCCGACTGGCACTCCGTACTCCTCACCACGAAAGGTTCGTTCATGAAAATCGTTCTGACCGCAGCCGCCTTGGCCGGAATGGGGTTAGCGGTGGCCGCATCCCCGGCATCCGCGGCGGGCTGCTGAGTGGCGCCGCTCTTGGCGCCGGCGCCGGCCATCTCGCTCATCACGCCGTCCTGGGCGCGGCTGCTGGGTGCGCGGTCGGCCATCATCACGCCAAGACCGTCGCGCACCGGGAGCAGCAGAAGGCGTATGACCAGGGTCGCTCCGACGCCGCGAATGCCCCGAACTCTGAGACCTCCACTCCGGCCGCGCCCACGCATTGACGGCGATAGGCCGCGCTCAGCCGGCGGCCTCGCTCCGGACGGTGTTGGCAACGCGGTCGAGCTCGGAAGCCGGCAGGGACGCCACGATAGCGTAACCAAGCCCTTGATCGATCCAGGCGCGGCCCTTCAACGGTCCCTGGCTCATGTCGGACCGCGGCGCGTGCAAATCGCGCGTCATGGGCCGTAGGAGCAGCGACAAGCGGTTTCCGTGCGCATCATCATACATCAGCAGCGCGGCGGCACCGCCATGCTCGGTCGCGAGCAAGCGTCCCCCCATAAGGCGGAAGCCGAGGGCCGAGAGGTTCGCCGGCACCACCTCGCGGTCAAGCCGGCTCGATAGCCATTGCCGCAGGTGCGGCTGCTCGCCCGCGACGATCTCGACCGGATGCCGTGGGTCGCCGGCATAGACGAGATGGCTGGTCAACGCTTCCTGCTTCAGCAGGTTGACCGCCAGCGCGGTCCGATCCGGCGGCCGAGGCGCGTGCAGGAACCAGCCGCCCGCGCCGGCGCAGAGCATCAGCGCCACCGAGGCAACGAGGAGCCAAGGCGACCGGCGGCGGCGCGACCGAGCCCCGATGATGCGCGCGAGGTCGAGGGTCGAGGGGAGCGGACTGGCTTCAGGCGCGGCGAACGCGGCCCGCAGCGCCTCGCGCTGAGCCTGGAATGCCGCGACCCGGTGCGCGTCATCCGGGTGGTCCTGCAAGTATCGTTCAACAGCGGCGCGTCGGCTTTGATCGAGCTGATGATCGATATAGGCGTGCAGATCGTCCTCGCCGATCGGCCGCTCCGGATCCGTCACTTGACCCTCCCGAGCACGGGCCGTGCCTCGCCGTCCATGATCTTCCGCAACCGCTCCCGCGCACGCGCCAGGCGCGACATCACCGTGCCGATCGGGATGCCGAGCGCCTGGGCGGTTTGGGCATAGGATAGCTCCTCGACGCTGACCAGCAGCAACACGCTGCGCTGCTCCTCCGGCAGCCGTCTCACCGCGCTGATGATGTCCGTGGCGTAGACGTGCGACTCCTGCTCGGGGCGCAGGGCCGGTGCCGCGTCATCCAAGTCCTCGACCGGCAGTGCCGTGCCGCGAAGCTTCCGCCGGCGGACGCGGTCAATGAACAGGTTGTGCATGATGGCGAACAGCCACGGCCGCATGTCCGCGTCGGCGCGGCGCGTATGGATTTGATCGAGCGCGCGGACCAGGCAATCATGCACCAGGTCGTCCACCTCCTGACGGTCGCGTAACAGCGTGGCGGCATAGCGGCGCAGCGCCGGGATGCAAGCCTCCACCAGTCCCACCGGGCCCGTCATAGCCGCTCCACGCTACGAGCGGACGAGGCCGGAACCGCGTGACCGTTGCGCATGGCGGACCCTACCTGGACAAAGGCCTGGCGCTCGCGCCAGCGCGTCGGTTCACAGGAAACGACGCGCGAGGCGAGCATTTATTCGGCCTCGCCCCCGCCTTTGTCAAGATTTCGTCAGCAATCGGGAGGAGGCGGGAATAATCCCACCGCATCGCGCGTCAGTTCGGCACCAGGGAGGAAGCAGCATGAGAGCGCGGCGTTCATTCATCAAGCAGAGCGTGCTTGCGGCTAGCGGCGCGGGTGTCGGACTTGGGCTTCTGGGCGGCGGGCGTCTGGCCCGCGCCCAGGACGACGCCTCCGGCGGGCCGAGCCGGGGCGACATCGCCATCCTGCGATTCCTCGCGGCGGTCGAGCTAATCGAGAGTGATCTCTGGTTGCAATATGCGGAGCTTGGCGGCGTGCAGGACAACGAGCTGCCGGGTCTGCCGACCGGAGGCAGCGCGCCCTACATCGCCGCGCTGTCGAACCTCGATGCCGACATGCCGCAGTACATTCACGACAACACGGAAGACGAGATCAGCCACGAGACCTTCCTCAACGCCTATCTGGAGTTCGAAGGGTGCCGATCCGGTCAACCTCGATCAGTTCCGTACCTTGCCGAGTAGCCGTGCCACGGGCGCCAATCAGATCGGGCGGCTCACGAACCTGATGCGGTTGACGGTGGATACGAGCTGGTACACCCGCTACCGCAGCCGCGCGCGAAATCCCGATCTCGATCCCGGCTTTCAGTTTCCGCAGGCGGTCCCAAGCCTAAGCGGTGGGCAGTTTCCAGCGATCCCGACCACGGATGCGGACCTCGCGCCGCAGGGCCACATCCAGGCGATCGCCAATACGGCGGCGTTCCATTTCTGCTTCATCGAGCAGGGCGGAAGCAGCCTCTATCCGACCCTCGCTCAGAAAGTGACGAACCCTGAGGTCTTGCGCGTCTTGCTCAGCATTGGCCCGACTGAAACCTCGCATTTCCAGACTTGGCACGACAAGGCGGGCAACGCGGTGTCCGAACCGCTGGCGCCGCTCACCGATCCGAACAACCCGCAACTGGTTTTCCCGAACCTGAACGTCGCGCCGTTCGGCGGGGAAGACTTCCAGACCAACCTGATCATGCCGGAGCCTTGTCCCTTCCTCAGCCGGAAGTTGCCGAGCGTGTCGATCATCCGCCCGAGTTCGGTACAAGAGGGGGGCGCGGCCGCGACGGTCGAAGCGTTCGTCAAAGATGGGCTGTTCATAGGACAGTCAAAGGAATTCTTCGATCTGCTCGCTGATCTTGCGAACGATGCGGACACCGCGCGACGCGGGGGGTGAGCCGGCGAGCATCAAGTGTCGAAGGAATATCAATCCCAGAACGGACCGGCGTCGCGCAGCGCGTGCCAAGCCTTGGGCACACGCTGGCGAGCCGCGGTGCCGCGCTGTTCGGCCCAGCCAGTCAGGGCAGCGAGGGCCGACGCTATCCCTGGCCTTTCTTCGTCCGCCAAGTGCCGGGCCAGGTCCGGTGTCGCCGCCGCGTCGTTCACCGAACCGAGCAGCTCTTGCAGCTCCTTGCACGAATGGAGCACCGCCCGGACTTTCTTGGGCCGATACAGCGACTCGGTGAATTCGATCCCGTACCGAAGCGTCTTGAGCCGCTTCCGCAGGCCGTGCAGGTCGTGCGGATCGGCGTGCCGGATGCCCTTGCCCTGCTTGGCCGCGCGACGCAGCAGCCTGTCGAGCAAGTCTGGCACGACGTCCTCGATGGATTGGGTCAGCGCCGGCGCGCCGAGCGTGGCGGGGTCGCGCGCGCCCTCCTCGGCCCACGCCCCGAGCTCAAGCAGCAACCGGGCAAAGCGCGGCTCCACCAACGCCCGCATCGCTTCCTCGCGCGCCTGGACGTGCGCCGACCGACCCGCCTCCGCCAGCCTGTGCGGCCAGTCTTCGGCCGGGTTGTCCGCCGCCGCAGCCGGCAGCGTCTCGGTCGCGAACACGTCCCAGTCCCTGGCGGCGCCGAATACGCGGCCGAAGCGGCGCAGCTCCTTGTTGTACCGATTGGCTGGGTCCGGGGCGAGCAGCGGCTTGAGCAGGGCGATGGCGGCACGCAGCCGACGAATCGCGACGCGCACCTGATGCACCCCTTCCGGGTCGCCGCGCGCCGTTGCGGGAAGGTTGACGCGCAGGTGCCCGAGGGCCGCGCCCATGATGCGGGCGAACGCCTCCGCCGCCGGCTGGCCCGGCTGTAGGGCCAAGTCCTCCGCCTTGATCGCCTTCGGCCCAGGACGGCCGGCGAGCTGTGCCCCGCGCTCTGCCTTGCTCGCCGGCTCGATCGCGAGCGGCACCGCCTGGGTCAGCTCCAGCGCCAAGTGGTAGAGCGCCGCCGGCTCTCCGTCCTTCAGTTCCAGCTCCAGCTCGCTGACGGGCAGATCGCGCTCGCCCGCGCCGATGCGACCCTGATCGATCGCGGCCTCGACCACCGTGCCGTCGCCGCAGTCGACCCGCCAGACGGTGCGGCTGATCTCCGTCCGGCAGACCGGAGCCAGCGCATCGTCCAAGGCCGCGACCAAGGAAGCGCAGGGGGTCGCGGCCAGCAGGCCGAGATCGGGCGTCTCGGCACCGACCGGCCACTCCCATTCGCCGCGCCGTCCCGCCGCCCCTTGCGCGATTGGCGCGAGCTTCAACGTCTGGACGAGACCCCGGCCGGGGCTGCGGCGCACGCGAAGATTGGCGCCGGCCTGGGCGAGAAGACCATCCTTCGTATCGAAGTATATTGTCTCTTCCTCGCGGGTCTCGGGCGCGCCGGCGCGCGGCGGGCACAGGGCCGGGTGGCCCTCCAACAGTGGGCGCGCCTCGGCGGGAAGACGGAGCTTGACCTCGATTTCCTCGGGACCGTCGCCAAAGACCGCTTGATGCTGGGAGGATTGTTTCATCGCGATGACTTGGCCGCGCCGCCATCTGGCGTCAACGGAGGTGCCGGATGAAGCTGGTGACTTCGTGACCGGTCGGCACCGGATCGGGCACTCCCCGCGCGTGGCGGAACTGGCTACAATGATCCCGTAGGCGCCCTCGTGGCACGTCCGAGGCACCCCGCCGTGTGCCGGCGCCAGCGGGAAAGGCACATGATAGAGTTCATGCGACGGAAGCCGCGGATTCTTGTAGTGGAAGACCAGGCGTTGATCGCCGGTCTGATCGCTGACGCGCTGAGCGACACCTACGAGGCGGTCTGCGCCCCGACGGTGCCCGAGGCCGTGGAGCACTTGCTGACCAACTCGATCGACCTTGTTCTGCTGGACTGCGTCCTGCCCGGCGGAACGATGTGGCAGGTTATGCTGGATGCCGACCGGCTCGGCGTGCCCGTCGTCCTGATGACGGGCGATCCCAGCCAGATGCGGGAGGTGAAGGGCGGCCCCCGCCCCTACATCCTCAAACCGTTTTCGATCGCCCAACTTCTGGATGTCATCGACGCGCAGACCGGCGTGGCCACCCCGGCTGTCTCCGCGCCCCGCTCCTGACGGACAACGCTGACGCCTCGCATCGGCATCGCCGGCGCCACTGGCCGGATGGGCCGCCTCCTGATCGAGGAGGCCCGCGTCGCGGGTGTCACGCTGGCCGGCGGGATCGCGCGGCCAACCTCCGCGCCGTTCCCCGAGGCCGTGCCGTGTCTGGATGACATTGGCGCGCTGGCGCGCGTTGCCGATGTTGTGATCGACTTCACCAACGCTGAAGCAGCGCGAACCCATGCGCGCGCGCTTGCGGAGGCGAAAACGGGCTGGGTTCTCGGCACCTCGGGCTTGACGGCGGCGGACGAGGAGGCGGTCGCCGAGGCCGCGCGGCGCATTCCGGTCGTGTACGCGGCCAACTTCTCCGCCGGTGTGACCCTGGTGCTCGCCCTGGCCGAACGCATGGCCGCCGCCCTTCCAGCCGATTCCTACGACGCCGAGATCGTGGAAATGCACCACCGCCAGAAGGTGGACGCGCCCTCTGGCACCGCGATCGGCATCGGCCGGGCGGTCGCCAAGGGACGGGGGATCGCGCTCGAGGGCGCGATGGAAGCCGGGCGACATGGCCAGACCGGAGCCCGCCGGCCAGGCACCATAGGCTTCGCCTCGCTGCGGGGCGGTCAGGTCGTTGGCGAGCACACGTTGATCTTTGCCGCCGCCGACGAGCAGATCGCGCTCACCCATCGCGCCTTTGCCCGCCGCAGCTTCGCGGCTGGAGCCATGCGCGCCGCGCTGTGGGCGGCGGGGCGGACGCCGGGACTCTACGGCATGGGGGATGTGCTTGGCCTCGGGTGAAGGCCCGCGTCGCCTTGACCCTCGGTTTCGATTCCGCCACACACCCCCGACTTGGCGGACGGCCCGCATCCGCCGCTGCAAGAGGAGGACGCATGCGCGCGAGCGGCGAGTTCTTGTTCACATCGGAATCGGTCTCGGAAGGTCATCCAGATAAGGTCGCCGACCGGCTGAGCGACACCGTCCTGGATGCGTACCTTGCCGCCGACCCGTATGCCCGTGTCGCCTGCGAGACGCTGGTCACGACCAATCAGGCGGTGCTGGCCGGCGAGACTCGGGGACCGGACTCCGTCACGCTCGACCAGCTCGAGCACCTCGTCCGACAGGCGATCAAGGACATCGGCTACGACCAGCCGGGCTTCTCCTGGCGGCACGCCAAGGTGGACATGCTGCTGCACAGCCAGTCGACCGATATCGCCCAAGGCGTCGATGCCGCCGGCAACAAGGACGAGGGCGCGGGCGACCAGGGCATCATGTTCGGTTATGCCTGCCGCGAGACCGAGGCGCTGATGCCGGCCCCGCTCTATTATGCGCACCTGATCCTGCGCCGCCTCAGCGAGCTGCGCCGCCGCGGCGATCGGGCCGTCGCCGGGCTGCTGCCCGACGCCAAGAGCCAGGTCACGCTGCGCTACATCGACGGCCGGCCGGTCGAGGCGACCAGCGTCGTCGTCTCCACCCAGCACGAGGGGGACTTGGACCAGGAGCAGGTCAAGAGCCTGCTCCACCCGATCGTCGAGACGACGCTGCCGCCGGGCTGGATGCCGCCGGACCGGGAGTTCTACGTCAACCCGACCGGCAAGTTCGTCATCGGCGGGCCGGACGGCGATTGCGGCCTGACCGGGCGCAAGATCATCGTCGACACCTATGGCGGCGCGGCGCCGCATGGCGGCGGGGCGTTCAGCGGGAAAGACCCGACCAAGGTTGACCGCTCGGCCGCCTATGCCTGCCGCTATCTCGCCAAGAACGTGGTCGCGGCCGGGCTGGCCGAGCGCTGCGTCCTCCAGATCAGCTACGCCATCGGCGTGTCGCATCCGCTGTCGGTCTACGTCGATTTGCAGGGCAGCGGGCACGACGTGGACGAGGCGCGGCTGGAGCGCGTGCTGCGCGAGTTGATGAACCTCTCCCCGCGCGGCATCCGCGAGCACCTGAAGCTCAACCGGCCCATCTACACGCCGACCGCGGCCTACGGCCATTTCGGTCGCGAGCCCGATCCGGCGAAGGGCACCTTCACGTGGGAGAAGACCGACCTCGCGCCGGCGCTGAAGGCGGCATTCGGACGCTAGGCGTCAAGGCCCCGCCCGACCGGCTGTACGGCCGGGTGCGCGGCCACGCGCTGCGCCCGCGCCAGCAACACCTGCTCTGCCTCACGCTGCCGCGCCTCGCGTTCCGGCCCGAGCACGCCGCCGCGCCGCTGGCGGCGTTCGGCCCGGGCATGCGAGCGGTTTGGCTGGAGGTAGGGGCGGGGAGCGGGGAGCACGCGCTCGCCCAGGCCGCGGCGCATCCCGAGATGGGACTGATCGCCTGCGAGGTCTACGCGAACGGCCTGTGCTCGCTGCTGGCGCGCTTGGTGCCCGAGGGCGGGGAGAGCACGGCGCCGCTTCCCGCCAATCTACGGCTCTGGGCCGACGACGCGCGGGCGTTGCTGCGCGCCCTGCCCGAGGCCAGCCTCGACCGTGTGTTCCTGCTGTTCCCGGACCCGTGGCCCAAGGCGCGCCACGCCAAGCGGCGCTTCGTTCATCCCGCCCTGATCCCGTTGCTGGCGCGCGCGCTGCGGCCTGGCGGAGAGTGGCGGATCGCGACGGACCACCCGGTCTATCAGGCCTGGGTCACAGAGGTCATGGATGGGCAGGATTGGTTCGCGCCGGCCGCGCCGCTGGGCGTCCGACCCGCTGACTGGCCGTACACGCGCTACGAGGCCAAGGCGCTGAGCGCCGGCCGGGCGCCACGGTACTGGCGGTTCATCCGGATCTGAGCGCCGCGTCGCGGGCTTAGGGCTTCCTTAATCTAACGAGAGCCTAATCGTTGCATGGACGCAAAAGCGCGCCCGTGCAGCCCCTGGGGGAAGACCCCCGCCCTCGCCGCCCTGGCCGCCTCCGCCCTATTCGCAACCGTCGCAGCCCAGGCCCAGCTCTTGCCCGACGTCTTCCCGCCCGCGGTGCCCGGGTACGGAACCGATCCTGGCGTGACCGTCCAGACCCGCGCGCGGCCGGAGTTCGACAGCCTGGGAGCCCGGCTCGGCGACGCGCTGTTCCATTCGCAGGTCGAGCAATCCGTCGGTTACGACAGCAACGTGCTCGGCGGGGCGCCGGGGCGCGGTAGCTGGCTGGTCCGCACAAGCCCGTCCGTGCTCGTCAGCTCGGAGGCGCGGCGCGACCCGTACGGCTTGTATGTCAGCCTTGACAACACGCGCTACCCCGGCCTGCCGAACCAGGATCAAACCGATTGGACGGCGGGCGGCGGAGCGACGTTCACGGTGGGCGACGACCGCCTGACGCTTGGGGCAGCGCACCTGTCGCTCCATCAGGCGCCTGGCGATCTCGACGCGCTGCCGACCGACCGGCCCGTTGCCTACCAGGTTGACGACCTTCGGCTTGGCTATGCGAGCACGCTCGGGCGGCTGACGCTGGAGCCCAGCCTGGACGCCGCCGCCTGGCGCTTCGGCGGCGCGACCATCCAGGGCGTTCCGGCCTCGCAGTCGTACCGGGATCGCGACGTCATCCAAGGTGGCCTCACGGTCCGCTATGAGATGGCGCCAGGCCGCGACCTGGTTCTGGCGCTGCGCGGGGCCGAGCAGCTCTATGTGGCAACCCCGCAAGGCGCCGCCTCGTTGAACTCCCACTCCGTCGCCGTGCTCGCCGGCATCGATGATGCGATCGATGGGTTGTGGCACTATCGCCTGCTCGCCGGTTACGAGCACCGGGGCTTCGACGACGGGTTGTACCGTCCGCATGGGGCCGTGGTCGCCGAAGCGGACGCGATCTTCACGCCTGGCGGAATGACCACCGTGACCACGAGCCTTACCCGCAGCATCGAGGATGCGGCGCAAGAGGGCGTTGCCGCCTACACCTATACCGGCGCCACGCTGACAATCGATTACGAGTGGCGGCGCGACCTGCTGTTGCAGGCGTCGGCCGGGATCCAGCACGCCGGGCTGCTTGGCGGCGGCGGGCAGACCGCGCTGCGCGCCGGGATCGGCGCGACTTGGCTGGTCAACCGGCGCGTGCGCGTGACAGGCAGCTATGATTTCACCGACACGCGCGGGACCGGCGGCCCCGCCTCGGGGTTCGCCCAAAGCTTCACCCGCGCGCTGAGCCTGCTCACCCTGAGGCTGGCGCTGTGAGGGCGCCGCATCCCTTCCGCCTGCTCGGCCTCGACTTCGCGAACCTGACCCTGGAGGGCGCGGCGCGCTGGATCGAGTCCCGCCCGGATGGCGCGCCGTTCGGCTATGTCGTCACCCCGAACGCCGATCACTTCGTCCGCCTGAGCCGCGATCCGGCGCTCGCCCCAGTGTACCGGGCCGCCATGCTGAGGCTGCTCGATTCCCGCGTCGTCGCCAGGGCGGCGCGCGGCCTGGGCTTGCCAGCCCCGCCCGTCGTCACCGGCAGCGACCTCACCGCACGCCTGCTCGCAAACCTGTCACGCCGCGCGCCGGTCACGATCATCGGCCTTCAGCCCGAACAGGTGCCCGCGCTGCGCGCCCGCTACGGCCTCGCCGAAATCGCGCATCACAACCCTCCGCCGCGGTTCGAGCGCGACCCCGGCGCGATGCGGGGTGCCGTCCGTTTCGTCCTCGACCACCCCGCCCAGCTCGTGTTCCTCGCCCTCGGCTCCCCACGCCAGGAGCTGCTCGCGGCCGCGATCCGTGCCGAGGGCGGCGCCCTCGGCACCGGGCTGTGCATCGGCGCCGGACTCGGTTTTCTGACAGGCGCCGCCCGGCGGGCACCGGATTGGATGCAGCGCGCCGGGCTTGAGTGGCTGCACCGCCTGTCCACTGATCCCGCCCGGCTCGCGCGGCGCTACTTGCGCGACGACCCGCCAATCTTTGCCCTTTTGCTGCGGGAACGGATGCGCGCCGGTGCGCTGCGTCCCGCTGTCGCGCGACCCCTCCCCCAACGCCCTCCCGCAAAGGGAGGGGGCTTTATTTCTCCTCCTCCCATTGCGGGAGGGGGCCAGGGAGAGGGCGCCTTGGCGGTTCGCGACCTAGAGACGCTGGTATAAGGGCGGCCCTCCGCCCTCCAGGACATCTCGATGGCCTCAAACTCCCGCCTGCCCAGCGCCGATGGCGCCTCGCCCGCGATGGCGCAATGGTTCGCGATCAAGGACGAGCATCCGGACGCGCTCGTGTTTTTCCGCATGGGCGACTTCTACGAGTTGTTCTTCGCCGATGCCGAGACCGCCGCGACCGCGCTCGACATCGCGCTCACGCACCGTGGCGAGCACGGCGGCGAGCCGATTCCGATGTGCGGCGTGCCGGTCCACGCCGCCGACGCCTACCTCGCCCGGCTGATCCGCCGCGGCTTCCGCGTGGCCATCGCCGAGCAGATGGAAAATCCCAAGACCCGCGCCGGCAAGGGGCCGATCCGGCGCGAGGTGGTGCGGCTGGTCACCCCCGGCACGCTGACCGAGGACACGCTGCTGGAGGCGCGCCGTCCCAACCTGCTGGCGGCACTCGCCCCCGATCGCGCCGGGCTCGGCGTCGCCTGGGTGGACGTTTCCACGGGACTGTTCGAGACCGACCACGTGTCAGAGGCGGAACTCGCCGCCTTGCTCGGCCGCCTCGACCCCGCCGAGATCCTTGCGCCCGAGACGGTCCCGCTCGGCGAGCACGCGCCTCGCCGCGCACCCTCCCCTGCCCCGTCCGCCCCGATCGCGGCGCGGCGGCGCGTGGCCGAGGCGTTCGGCGCGGCCAGCCTGGACGCGTTCGGCGCGTTCACCGATGGCGAAGCAGTCGCCGCCGCCCTTGCGCTCGACTACGTGCGCGCGGCATCGGGCGCCCTGCCTCGACTGGCTCGTCCCATCGGCCGGCGCGGCGCCGGCACGCTCGCGATGGACGCGGCGACGCGCGCCAGTCTGGAGATCCTGCGCGCGCGGGACGGGGGACCGCACAGCCTGCTGGCCGTCACCGATCGCACGCTGACGGCCGCCGGCGCGCGCCTGCTCGCGGACTGGCTCTCCGCCCCGCTCACCGACATCGACGCCATCACCGCGCGCCAGGATGCCTGGTCCTGGCTGGTCGCCACCCCCGAGGCGGCGGAGCGGCTCCGCCCCGCGCTGCGCGGCGCTCCCGACATGGCGCGCGCACTTGGGCGGATTTCGCTTGGCCGCGGCACGCCGCGCGACCTGGCTGCCATCCGGGACGGCCTCACCGCCGCCCGCGCCGCCGCTGCCCTGCTCGATGCTGACGCGCCTCACCTGCTCGCCAGAGCGCGCGGGGCGCTGGCGGTGGACGACGCGCTCGTACGCGTGCTGGCCGAAGCCCTCGCCGATCCGGCCCCGGCACGCGTCGAGGAGGGCCTGGTCCGCGCCGGCTTCGATGCCGAGCTGGACGCCGAGCGTGCGCTGCGCGACGACACCCGCCGCGTCTTGGGACGCTTGCAGCTCGACTACGCGCAACGCTACGGCGTGGCGAGCCTCAAAGTCCGCCACCACGCCCAGCTCGGCTACGTGATCGAAGCCCCGGCGCAAGCCGTGGAGCGGCTGCGCGGCTTCCCGGAGATGGCCCTGCGCCAGAGCATGGCCAGCGGCGCGCGGTTCACCACGCCGGAACTGGCCGATCTCGACCGGCGGATCGGCGAGGCGGCGGAGCGGGCGGGCGCGCGGGAGCGGACCATCTTCGCCTATCTCGCGCAGCGAGTCATGGCGGACGCCGATGGCGTCGCCGCGGCGGCGGAGGCGCTCGCGCTCCTCGACGTCGCCCAGTCGGCCGCCTCGCTCGCCGCGCCGGGCGATTGGTGCCGCCCGCGCATCACCGCCGACGCGGCATTCGCGGTGAAGGCTGGCCGGCATCCCGTGGTGGAGCGGGCGCTGAAGGGTCAAGCGGGGTTCGTCCCCAACGACTGCGATCTCTCACCGGACCGTCGCGTGCTGTTGCTCACCGGCCCGAACATGGCCGGGAAATCGACGTTTCTGCGGCAGAACGCGCTTCTGGTCGTGCTGGCCCAGGCCGGGCTGCCGGTTGCCACGTCGGCGGCCAGAATCGGCGTGGTGGACCGGTTGTTTTCGCGGGTCGGCGCCGCCGACGACCTCGCGCGCGGGCGCTCCACCTTCATGGTGGAGATGACCGAAACCGCTTCCATCCTCAACCAGGCCGGCCCGCAGTCCCTGGTCGTGGTGGACGAGATCGGGCGCGGCACGGCGACCTTGGACGGGCTGGCGATCGCCTGGGCGGTGCTGGAGGCGCTGCACGTGGCGATTCGGTGCCGTACCATTTTCGCCACGCATTTTCACGAGTTGGCCGAGCTAGCGGACCGGATGCCGCGGCTGCGCCCGCACACGATGCGGGTGAAGGAGTGGAAGAAGTCGGTCATTTTCCTCCATGAAGTCGCCGAGGGTGCCGCCGGGCGGTCTTGGGGCGTGCATGTCGCTGAACTGGCTGGGGTTCCTGCCCCGGTCGTGCGACGCGCCGCCGCGCTGCTCGCGGCGCTGGAGCGTGAGGGCGGTCCGCTCGGGGCGGCCAGGCTGTCGGCCTTGCCGCTATTCGCCATGGCTTGCCCGTCCGCCCCTGGCGCGGTGGCGGCGGGAGTACCACCTGAAACAGGCCAGTTGATCCAAGCCATTCTTGCGCTTGACCCCGATCGTATGTCTCCCCGCGAGGCACTTGAGGCGCTCTACCGGCTCAAGGAGATGCTTGCCGTTTCCCATATCCAACAGACATAGTCCTTTCGTGATGCTGACCCAGACGCCGCTGCCCTCCGAGCCCGAAGCCGCCACGGCGACCCTTCTTGAGTCCCTGGCGGACCTCGCTGGCGACACCGCGGCGGCGCCCCGCGATCGGGCGCTTGGCGCCTTCCGCCGCCACCTCGCGCGCATCCAGGGGCACACCCAGCACGTCTTCGAGCATGACCAGATCAGTGGGTTGCAAGCCGCGCGCCTGCTCGCCTCGCTCACTGACCGGCTGATCCAGGCCCTGCACGCCCACGCCGTGGGCGTGCTTGGGAAGCCGGAGCCTCTCAGCATCGCCGCGACAGGCGGGTATGGGCGCAGTGCCCTGGCCCCCTTCAGCGATATCGACTTGCTGTTCCTGACCCCCCAGGCACCCAGCGCCCATACGCTGCAAGTCGTTGAATACATGTTGTACTTCCTCTGGGATCTCGGCCTGAAGGTCGGGCACGCGACCCGTTCGGTGGCCGAGTGCTTGGTTGAGGGGGCGAAGGACACGACCATCCGCACCTCGCTGCTCGACGCGCGCCACCTGGCGGGCGAGCCCGCGCTGTTCGAGGAGTTCCACCGCGATTTCACGGCGGCCTGCACGGCGGCGGGCGCGGCGGAGTACATAGCCGCCAAGCAGGCCGAGCGCGCCGCCCGGCATCACCGGTTCGGAGACAGCCCTTTCGTTGTCGAGCCGAACATCAAGGATGGCCGGGGCGGGCTGCGCGATCTGCAAACGCTGTATTGGATCGCCCGGTACGTCTACGGAACTCATACGATGGCGGAGCTGGCCAAGGGCAGCGGCATCTTGACCGAGACCGAGGCCAGGCACGCAAGGCGGGCGTGGGAGTTTCTGTGGACCGTCCGCTTCCACCTTCACTACGTCGCCGGACGCGCCGAGGAGAGGCTGACCTTCGATCTCCAGCCGGTGGTGGGCGCGCGGATGGGCTACACGCGCCACGGCCGCCAGGACGGGGTGGAGCGTTTCATGCGCCACTACTTCCTCACCGCCCGCGAGGTCGCCCGCCTCACCCACATCCTGGAACCGGCGATCCTGCGCGCCGCGCTCGGCTCGCCCGCGGTCGAGCCACAGACCGATGCAAGCCTGGTGAAGGCCGGTTTCGTCCTGGCCGACGGCCGGCTGATGCCGCTGAGCGGGCGGAGCTTCGATGCCGAGCCCATCCAGATGCTGCGGATCTTAAAGGTTGCCAGGGACCGCGATCTGTCGCTGCACCCGCTGGCGCTGCGCGCGCTGATCCGCAGCGAGCGCGGCGCGGCGCGGCTTCGCGACAATCCCGAGGCCGCTCGGCTTTTCATGGATCTGCTGTGCGGACGCCCCGGAGACTCAAGCGGCGCCGATGGCGCGCGCTGGCTGTCGGTCCTGAACGAGACGGGGTTCCTGGGCCGCTATCTTCCCGACTGGGCGCGCATCGTCGGGCAGATGCAATTCGACACCTACCACGTGTTCACCGTGGACGAGCACACGATCGAGACGATCCGCGTGCTGAATGCGCTGGAGCGGGGCGAGCTGTCCGAGATCGTGCCGATCGCCTCGGAAGTTGTGGATCACGTGCATTCGCGCCGCGCGCTGTACGTGGCGATGCTGCTACACGACATCGCCAAGGGCCGCGGCGGTGATCACTCGCAGCTCGGCGCCGAGATCGCGCTCCAGGTCGGCCCGCAGCTCGGGCTTTCAGCGGAGGAGACCGAGACCGTCTCCTGGCTTGTCCTGCACCACCTGCTGCTGAGCGAAACCGCGTTCAAGCGCGACATCGACGACCCGAAGACGATCCTCGACCTTGCCGACCTTATCCAATCACCCGAACGGCTCAAGCTGCTCCTGGTCCTGACCGTCGCGGACATGCGGGCCGTATCGGCGAAGGTCTGGAACAATTGGAAGGCGACGCTCCTACGGGAGCTGTACACCCGCGTTGCGGAGGTGCTGGCCGGGGGCTTGGGCACAACCGAGCGGGACGTGCGGGTGAGCCGCGCCAAGCAGGCGGCCGCGGCCCTGCTTCCCGACTTCACCGCAGAGGAGATCGAGACGTTCGGCGCGCTTGGCTATCCAAGCTACTGGCTGTCGTTCGACCCCGAGACCCACGCCCGTCACGCGCGCCTGGTGCGCGAGGCGGAAGCGCGCCGGGCACCGCTGACCATCGACACCGCTCCCCTTCCGGCCCGCGCGGTGACGGAGGTGACGGTCTATTGCGCCGACCACGCTGGCCTGTTCAGCCAGATCTCCGGAGCGCTCGCCGTGGCTGGCGCCTCGATCGTGGACGCACGGATTCACACGCTGACCAATGGAATGGCCTTGGACACGTTCTGGATCCAGGACGCTGCTGGCGGCGCGTTCGACGCTCCGCACCGCCTGGCGCGGCTCTCCGCGCTCACCGAGCAGGCCCTGTCGGGGCAGCTGAACCTAGGGGCGGAGATTCGGAGGGTCTCGGCGGCCCTGCTCGGCCGGCGGATGCGGGCGATCCATGTGCCGCCCCGCGTGGTGATCGACAACCACGCCTCCAACACCTTCACGGTGGTGGAGGTGAACGGGCGCGACCGGCCGGGCCTGCTGCACGACGTGACCACCGCCATGACCGCGCAAGGCATGCAGATTGGCTCGGCGCATGTCACGACCTACGGGGTGCGCGCGGTCGACGTGTTCTACGTCAAGGATGTGTTCGGACTGAAAGTGGAGAACGAGCGCCGGCTTGCCCAGCTTCGCGCCGCTCTGCTGGAGGCGTTGGACAACGCGGACGACGGGGCAGTCCCCGTCCCCACGCCGGAACCGGCCCGGCGCCGCCGGGCCGCCGGCGCCTAAAACGCCGCGAAGCAGCCGCCCCAACGGCGCGGAGCCGGGTCAGATCAGCGAATCGTCCGAGCCTCCCCCACTTCCACTTCCCTGGTCCCAACCACCGCCGCCCTGATCCCAGCCGCCGCTCGTGTCGTCAGGCGCGGCCGGAGAATCAGGCCAGCCCGACTGGCCGCCCCCTTGGTCCCAGGTGCCCTGGTCCACATAGCCTTGGTCGGGCGCGGCGCCCGAATTCGGGTCCGTCCAGGTGCCCTGGTCCGCGTATCCGGGATCTGCGGGAGCGCCCCCAAGGATGCCCCCTCCGCCCAGCGCTCCCCCCAAACCCTGATGGGGGCTGAACATGTCGCGGATGGCATCCGCCGCCAGCATGCCGCCGGCCACCCCGGCCGCCGTGGTCAGGGCCGATCCCAGGAACCCGGAGCCGCCCGCGCGCTGGAACAGGCCAGGCTGGTAGCCAGGCGGATATTGCGGCGGCGGCGGGGCGCCGTACGGGGCGCCCTGCCCCGGTGCCTGGCCCCACGGTGCTCCACCTGGGGGCGGCGCCGAAGACCGGCTGCCGCCGCCGAACAGGTTGCTGAAGAACCCACCACCCGCCCGCTGCCCGCCCGATTGCTGGGCCGCCTGCTGGGCATGCTGCACCTCCCACTCCAGGCGCCGGAGCCGGTTCTGCGCCTCGATCAGCGCTTGTTCCTGGACGAAGGCGAGCTGGGTGATGCGATAGCGCGCCGCCGGGTACGCTTGGAACTGCTCAGTGATGAAGCGGTCGGCCTCCGGATCGACCGGGGGCAGTTGCGGCTGTGTCGCCGGCACGGAGGCTCCGCCGCCCCAGGCCCCCTGCTGCGGCGCGGCGCCTGCGACACGCGCAATGAACTTGGCGATGATGTCGCGTTCCTCGTTGGTCATTCGCGTCTCCCCGAAGCAAGCCCCAGCCGGCGCCACTCAATCACCGGGCAGCGGTCCATGACCACGGTCAGCCCCGCCTGGCGTCCACGCTCGGCGGCCTCGTGATCGATCACTCCCAGCTGCATCCATACCACGCCGGCACCGAGCCGGGCCGCCTCGTCCACCACCCTTCCAGCGTGGGCGGCGTTGCGGAAAACGTCCACCATCTCCAGCGGCACCGCCTCGGAGAGCCGGCCCACCACCGCGCGGCCATGGATGCTCTGCCCGAACAGGCCCGGATTGACGGGTGTGACGTCATAGTGGTGATCAACAAGGAAACTGAGCACGGAATTCGATGGCCGCCACGGCTTCGCCGACGCCCCGACCACGGCGATGCGCCGCGTCCCGGTCAGCACCCGCTCGATCGTCGCGTCGTCCAGCCCGTCGGCGCCCATGCCCGCGTCCCTTTCCCCGCCCACTTGGCGACGACGGCGCGCGGCTTCAACATGGGCGGGCCTCAGTCTGGTTGCCGCCCTGCCCTCCAATGCCCTACGGTGTGCTGCACCGCAGCGGGACGCGCGCATGGATTTGGGACGACGCCGCAGCTTTCAGAGCCTGATCCTCGACCTGCACGCCTTCTGGTCGCGCCAGGGCTGCGTGATCCTACAGCCTTACGACATGGAAATGGGCGCGGGCACCTTCCACCCCGCCACGACGCTCCGCGCCCTGGGGCCGAGGCCCTGGCGCGCGGCCTACGTACAGCCAAGCCGCCGCCCGACCGACGGGCGCTACGGCGAAAACCCGAACCGGCTCGGGCACTATTACCAGTACCAGGTCATCATCAAGCCAAGCCCGGCGGACGCGCAGGAGCTGCTGCTCGCCAGCTACCGCGAGATCGGCCTCGACCCGCTGCGCCATGATTTCCGCTTCGTCGAGGACGACTGGGAGAGCCCGACCCTGGGCGCCTGGGGCCTGGGCTGGGAGGTCTGGTGCGACGGCATGGAGGTCGGGCAGTTCACCTACTTCCAGCAAGTCGGCGGCATCGCGGTCGAGCTGCCCAGCTTCGAGATGACCTACGGGCTGGAGCGGCTGGCCATGTACGTGCAGGACGTGGAGAACGTCTTCGCGCTCGACTTCAACGGCGCCGGGATCACTTACGGCGACGTGTTCCTCCGCGCCGAGCGCGAGTACAGCGCCTACAGCTTCGAGCGGTCCGACCCGGACCTGCTGGCCCGCCACTTCGCCGACGCCGAGCGCGCGTGCCAGGCCCTGCTCGCGGACGGCCTCGCCCTGCCCGCCTACGACCAGTGCATCAAGGCGAGCCATCTGTTCAACCTGCTGGACGCGCGCGGGGTCATCAGCGTGGCCGAGCGGGCCAGCTACATCGGACGGGTCCGCGCGCTCGCCAAGGGTTGCTGCGAGGCGTGGGTTGTGGGAGAGGCGGCATGATCGCCGCCCTGAACCGGGAATCGATGGAACCCGTTTTTCATAAAGGAAAAATGTCCCGAAACCGGCGAGAACCGGCGCTGAAGCCCTGAGCGATGCCGGAGCTGTTTCTCGAACTGTTCAGCGAGGAGATTCCGGCGCGCATGCAGGCCGGGGCCGCCTCGGATCTCGCGCGCCTGCTGACGGCCGCGCTCGCCGCGCTGTCCCCGCGCGCGGTCGAGACCTTCCACGGCCCGCGCCGGATCGCGCTCCGCGCGGAGGTCGCTTCCGAGGTCGCCGCGACGGCCTCGGTGGAGCGCGGGCCTCGCCTCTCGGCGCCCGAGCAGGCCTTGGCGGGATTTATCCGCAAGCACAACGCGGTGCGCGAGCAGCTTCGCGCGGAGGGCGAGGACCTGGGTCCTCGACAGGCGCGTCGCCGCGGTGCCCGCCCAGACCCTGGTCGCCACCGTGCTTCCAGACCTGCTGCGCCGCTTTCCCTGGCCCAAGTCCCTGCGCTGGGGCGGAACCAGCGCCTTCACCTGGGTGCGCCCCCTGCGCCGCATCGTCTGTCTGCTCGACGGCGCCGTGGTCCCGTTTACTCTCCGCGAGGGCCATGACGATGCCCATGGGCTCGCCTCCGCCAACCTCACCGAAGGCCATCGCTTCCACGCGCCCGGCCCAGTGGCCGTGACCTCTTGCAGTGATTGGCGTGAGACGCTCGCCCGCCGGCGCGTCATCGTGGGCGCGGCCGAGCGCGCCCGGCGGATCGCGCGCGGCCTCGCCGCCGAAGCGGCGGCCAGGGATCTCGGCGTCGTCGAAGACCCCGGCCTGCTCGATGAGGTCGCCGGACTGGTCGAATGGCCGGTCCCGCTGCTCGGACTAATCGACCCGGCCTACATGGACCTGCCCGCCGAGGTCATGCAGGTCTCCATGCGGGTCAACCAGCGCTACTTCGCGCTGCGCGCGAGCGATGGGTCCGCTGCCCCCTGGTTCGGCTTCGTCGCCAACATCGAACCCGAGGACGGCGGGGCCGCCATCGTCGCGGGCAACGAGCGCGTGCTGCGCGCCCGCTTCGCCGATGCCCGCCACTTCTGGGATCTGGACCGGCGGACCAGGCTGGAAGACCGGCTGCCACAGCTCGACGCGATCACCTTTCACGCCAGGCTCGGCACCCAAGGCGAGCGGGTCCGCCGGCTGCGCCGCCTGGCCCGCCGGATCGCGCCTCTCGTCGGCGCCGACCCCCAGCGCGCCGACCGCGCCGCGATGCTGGCCAAGGCCGATCTTGTCACCGGCATGGTCGGAGAGTTCCCCGAATTGCAGGGCGTCATGGGCCGCTACTACGCCCTGCACGACGGCGAGCCGGCGGATGTCGCCGACGCGATCCGCGACCACTACGCCCCCAAGGGAGCGGGCGACGCCGTGCCCGCGGCGCCCGTGGCGATCGCGGTCGCGCTCGCCGACAAGCTCGACCAGCTCGCCGGGTTCTTCGCCATTGGCGAGAAGCCGACCGGCTCCGGCGATCCCTACGCGCTGCGCCGTGCCGGCCTCGGCGTCATCCGCATCATCCGCGAGAACGCGCTGCGGTTCGGCTTGACGCCCCTGATCGAGGACGCCGGCCGGGCGTATCAGGAACGCGGGATCGACCCCGCTCCGGCGGCGGACATCCTGGATTTCCTTGTCGAGCGGCTGCGCGTGCAGCTCCGCTCGGAGGGGCGGCGGCACGACGTAATAGCGGCCGCGTTCGGCACCGCCCGGGACGACGACCTGACGCGCCTGGAAGCGCGCGCCAGCACGGTTGCCGCGCTGCTCGGGACCGATGTCGGGCGTGACCTGCTCACCGCCTACCGGCGCGCGGCGAACATCCTGCGGATCGAGGGCCGCAAGGACGGTCCGCACGATGGGGAGGTGGGGACGGCGCTCCTGCGCGAGCCCGAGGAGGAAGACCTCATGCGGGCGCTCCAGGAAGGCCGCTCCGCACTCGATGAAATCCTTGCGCGCGAAGCTTATCAGGAAGCAATCGCTCCGATGGCGGCGCTGCGCCCCAGCGTTGACGCCTTCTTCGACCGCGTGACCGTCAACGCGCCTGAGCCCGATTTACGCCGCAATCGTTTGCGTCTTCTCAACCGTGTTCGGGCGACAATCGACCGCGTTGCCGACTTTTCGCAAATCGAGGGCTGAACGGAGTAGCCGATGCCAAAATGGGTGTATAGCTTCGGCGCCGGCCGCAACGAAGGCCGGGCGGAGATGCGCGACCTGCTCGGCGGCAAGGGCGCCAACCTGGCCGAAATGGCCGCGATCGGGCTGCCCGTTCCGCCCGGCTTCACCATCACCACCGAGGTCTGCACCGCCTTCTACAAGAACGCCCGGCGCTACCCGGCGGAACTGGAGGAGCAGGTGCGCGAGGCGCTGGCGCGCGTCGAGGAGGCCGTGGGCCGCCGCTTCGGCGACCGCGCGCTGCCCCTGCTCGTCTCGGTCCGTTCGGGCGCCCGCGTCTCGATGCCGGGCATGATGGACACCGTCCTCAATCTCGGCCTGAACGATACCACCGTCGAGGGTCTCGCGCGCGATGCCGAGGACCCGCGCTTCGCCTGGGACAGCTATCGACGCTTCATCCAAATGTACGGCTCGGTCGTGCTCGGCGTCGACCACCACCGTTTCGAGGAGATCATCGAGCACGCGAAGCTCGATGCCGGCGTGACCGAGGACACCGCCCTCACCGCCCAGGATTGGCAAGGCGTCGTGGATGGCTACAAGGACATGGTTGCGCGGGAAACCGGCAGGCCCTTCCCCCAGAGCCCGGAAGAGCAGCTCTGGGGCGCGATCGGCGCGGTGTTCGGAAGCTGGATGAACCCGCGCGCCGTCACCTATCGCCGCCTGCACGACATCCCCGCCGAATGGGGCACCGCCGTCAACGTGCAGGCGATGGTGTTCGGCAACATGGGCGAGGATTGCGCCACAGGCGTCTGCTTCACCCGCGATCCCTCGACCGGGGAGAATGTCTTCTACGGCGAGTACCTGGTCAATGCGCAGGGCGAGGACGTGGTCGCCGGCATTCGCACTCCGCAGCCCCTGTCGGCGGCGCGCGCCAGGCCCGGCGAGGTGCCGATGGAAACGGCGATGCCGTACGCATATCGCGAACTGATGGAGGTGCGCCGCAAGCTCGAGCAGCACTATCGCGACATGCAGGACATCGAGTTCACGGTCCAGAAGAACCATCTATTCATGTTGCAGACGCGCAGCGGCAAGCGCACCACGGCCGCCAGCCTGCGCATCGCGGTGGAGATGGCGCGCGAGGGCCTGATCGATCAGGCCGAGGCGGTGCGCCGGGTCAACCCTTCGGCGCTGGATCAGCTTCTCCATCCGATGCTCGACCCATCCGCGCCGCGCACGCTGCTCGCCAAGGGCTTGCCGGCGAGCCCTGGCGCGGCGTCCGGCTGCGTCGTGTTCAGCGCCGACGAGGCGGAGTCGCGCACCGCCAGGGGTGAATCCGTCATCCTGGTACGCATTGAGACCAGCCCCGAGGACATCCACGGCATGCACGCCGCCAAGGGCATCCTGACCACGCGCGGCGGCATGACCAGCCACGCCGCCGTGGTCGCGCGCGGCATGGGCCGGCCCTGCGTCGCCGGCGCTGGCGGAATCACCGTGGACTACAACGCCCAGACCTTGGCCGCGAATGGCCGCGTCATCCAAGCCGGCGAGACGATCACCCTGGACGGCGGCTCGGGCGAGGTGTTCGCCGGCAGCGTGGCGATGATCGAGCCTGCGGTGTCGGGCGATTTCGGCACGCTGATGGAGTGGGCCGACGCCGTGCGCCAACTCAGGGTGCGCGCCAACGCCGAGACCACGCTCGATGCCGAGACGGCGCGCAAGTACGGCGCCGAGGGGATCGGCCTGTGTCGGACGGAGCACATGTTTTTCGACCCGCAGCGCATCGGCGCGGTGCGCCAGATGATTATGGCCCGTAACGAGGACGGCAGGCGCACCGCCCTCGCGCGCCTGCTGCCGTTCCAGCGGGAGGACTTCCGCAAGCTGTTCCGCATCATGGCCGGGCTGCCGGTGACGATCCGTCTGCTCGACCCGCCGCTGCACGAGTTCCTGCCGCATGGCGAGGCCGAGCTGGCCGAGGTCGCGGAGGCGCTGGGCACCGATGTCGAAACGATGCGCCGCCGCGCCGCGGAGCTCGCCGAGGCCAATCCGATGCTCGGGCATCGCGGTTGCCGCCTCGGCATCTCCTATCCGGAAATCTACGAAATGCAGGCCCGCGCGATCTTCGAGGGCGCGCTGGCCGTCGCCGCCGAGGTCGGCGCCGCGCCCGTGCCGGAGATCATGATCCCGCTGGTCGGGACCAAAAAGGAGCTGGAGATCACCCGCGCCCAGGTCGAGACGATCGCGGCGCGCGTTTTCAAGGAGGCCGGCCGCGAGATCGAGTACAGCGTCGGCACCATGATCGAGCTGCCGCGCGCCGCGATCATCGCCGACCAGATCGCCGAAGTGGCCGACTTCTTCAGCTTCGGCACCAATGACCTGACCCAGACCACCTTCGGCCTGTCGCGCGACGACGCGGGCAAGTTCCTGCCGCTCTACGTGGAAAAGAACATCCTGCCGAGAGACCCGTTCGTGTCACTCGATATCGAGGGCGTCGGCGCGCTGGTCCGGCTCGCGGCTGATCGGGGACGCGCGACCAAGCCGGACCTGAAGCTCGGCATTTGCGGCGAGCACGGCGGCGATCCGTCCTCCATCGCGTTCTGCCAGGCGATCGGGCTCGACTACGTCTCGTGCAGCCCCTACCGCGTCCCGGTCGCCCGCCTCGCCGCCGCGCAGGCAGCGCTCGGCGCGGCGGGTGATCGGACCGCCTAAGCGATTCGCTAGGCGGAAATTTTTGGCGTCATGCCCGCGCTTGTCGCGTGCATCCACGGCTGCGTCGCCAAAGGCGACCGCAGTGACATCGGCTTGCAACGTAAGCGTCATGCCCCTGCCTTCGTCGCCGACTAGACATGTCGCGGCCATGAAACGCAGGAGACGGCTGGATGCGCGACGACGAGCTTCATCGCCTCGGCATCACGCGGCGCCAGGCGTTGGCCGGTGCCGCGGGGCTTGCGCTTGCCGGGGTTGCTGACGACGCGCGGGCGCAAGACGCCTCGGAAACCGCGCATGGCACGGTGTTCGAGGATGACAACGGATCGGGCAAGCGCGGGCCAGGCTCGCGAGGCCTTCCGGACGTCATGGTCTCGAACGGCCGGGATGTCGTCAAGACAGGCGCCGATGGGCGATGGAGCCTGCCCGTGCAGGCCGGGGACGCGATCTTCGTCATCAAGCCCACCGGCTTCGCCACGCCGGTCGATCCCATCACCCAGCTTCCGCGATTTTCTTACCTATACGAGCCAGAGGGAACGCCGGCTTCGCTCGATCTGCGCTTCGCCGGCGTCCCGCCCACTGGAAAGCTGCCGGAGAGCATAGACTTCCCGCTCCGGCGCCAGCAGGAGCCGACAACGTTCAAGTGTCAATCGGCGTCGAACTTTGGCTCTCCGCGGTTTCTGGTGCAGCAGTTGTCCGGATCAGGCCGCTTGCAGAACCCGAGCCCGCAGCAGGTCATGCTTGGCTCGCCCATACATTTGCCGCTTGATCAGCTTCAGCCTGGTGATCTGGCCTTCGGTCTGCCCGTTGCTCCACGGCATCTCAAGCGCAGCCCGAACCGCAGCTTCATCCTGCTTGAGCCCGCCGGCAAACGACCGCATCTCGCTTTCGGCCGCGTCGGCCAGCCAGCGGTCGAGTTCGTCGCTCTTCCGCTCGCGCACGATGGCCGCGAAGCTCAGGGCGAGATCACGTGCCAGCGCAAGAGGCGCCGAGGTGGCGAGCAACTGATTGAGATATTGCTGCTCCTCCGCCTGCAGCGTGGACGGGTCGGCGGTGAGCATCCGAGCCACGCGCCGTAGCGGCGGCACCGTGAAGCAGGAGTCAGCCCGGCCGGGGTGACCTGCAAGGCGCTGCCGGGTAGCCCATTCGGTGACGACGCGCAGCCCGCCCTGGAACCCGGCATCCCGCAGTTCGCGCCACAGCTGGGTTCCATTGCGGCACCCCTCGGCCCAGCGTCGCTCGAGCGTGGCGCGGTAAGGCTCCAACATGCTCCGGCGGGGGCGGAAGGGATCCGGCCCAGCGCCGCGCAGCCAACGCCGGGCCGTGTTGCCTCCGATGGCCAGCCTGCGCACGATCTCCTTGATCGGCATGCCCTCCCGCCGGAGGCGCATCACCTCGTCATAGATGTCGTGTTGCCTGCGCCACCGTTCCCAGTGTCGCCGTTCGGCACTCGTCATCGGCGGTGCCACGGTCGTGGTCGTCTCTGCGGTATCCAGCTGCGCGGCGGACCGCACCTCGCGCCTGCGGCGCCGGACAGCATCGAGCAGGGCGCTGCTGCAGTTCTCCAGCAGGTGCCAGCGGTCGCTGACCTGAACGGCGTCGGGCGCGCCCCGGCCTGCGGCGTCCGCATAGGTTCCGCCACGGTCGCGGCTGAGCACCTCGGCTCCGGGATGTGCCTTAAGCCAGGCGACGAGCGTGTCGGCGCGGCGGTCCGGCAGGAGGTCGACCACACGGTGGCGCTCGAGGTCAACGAGAATGGTGCCGTAGCGCCTGCCACGGCGCCACGCCCAGTCGTCTACCCCGAGTACCCGCGGAGCCTGGGCGGGGGTCTCCGGCGCTCCGCGGCGGAGCATGCCGAGCAGGGTGGTGGCGCCAACCGGCATCGTCAGGCGGCGCGCCAGGCGAGATCCGGCTTCGCCACCAAGCGCGAGACCGATATGGCGTTGGATCTCGGCCAGCCGTGCGGTCCGACGCGCTCGCGGTGCGGTCACTTCGGGAAGGCGCTCGGCAAAGATCCGGCGCTTGCATCCGCTGGTCGTGCAGCGGAACCGCCGCGCCTGGACGCGCAGGGCGACGATCTGTCCCTGCCAAGGCAGGTCGGCCAGGGTCCGCTGGTAATGGCTATGCACGCGCGCGGACGCCGCGCCACAGCGCGGGCAGACGGAGGTCAGCGACTTCGGGCGGGAGAGAATGACGACGCGGTCAAGCCCGGGAAGGACCTGCTCGACGAACAGGCCCTCCGGGATCATGGGCAGGAGATGGGAGAGCAACTCGGCACGGAATGAAGAAGGAAGCTGTCCTCCTCCATATGGGGTCACGCCACCTCAAGCGACCACCTGCACCAGAAACCGCGGAGAGCCGAACTTTGACCCCGGATCGGCGTCCAATCGTGACCCCGTGTTGTTTGCTTGTGCCGGTAGTCCATAGGGGAGACCCTCGCGTTGCGGAGTGCCCATGCAGAGGCTGGCGCAGCGGCGCGCGGGGGGTCCCCCGTGGACCCACCGGTGCAAGCCCTGGCGGTTGCTTGTGAAGCTCAGGCGCGGTTCTTGAAGCGCCAGCTGTCGTCGCCGGTCTCGACGATGTCGCAGTGATGGGTTGGGCGATCCAGCGGCGCGGTGGTCATCTTGGCGTCGCCCGCGAACACGCTCGGCCATTCACCAAAGGCGAGGCTCGTGGTGACGATCACCGAGGTGCGTTCGTAAAGGCGACTGACGGTGTGGAACAACAGTTGCCCGCCGACTTGGGCGAACGGCAGGTAGCCGAGCTCGTCGAGGACCACGAAGTCGAGACGGGTCAGGAAGTCGGCGAGGCGTCCCTGACGTCCAGCGCGGCCCTCAGCCTCGAGGCGGTTGACCAGGTCGACGGTGTTGAAGAAGCGCCCGCGCGATCCGGCACGGATGCAGCTTCGCGCGATCGCGATGGCCAAGTGCGTTTTGCCGGAACCGGTTCCGCCGACCAGGGCCGCGTTACGCTGTTGCGCGACGAAGTTGCCGCCGGCGAGATCGCGCACCAGGCTCTCGTCGATCGGCGTTCCCTTGAAGGCGAAGTCGTCGAGATCCTTGGCGAGCGGCAGCTTGGCGATAGTCATCTGGCACCTGATCGAGCGTGCCTGCTTCTCGGACATCTCGGCCTTGAGCAGGTCGCCGACGAAGCGCTGCGGTTCGTGCTTGCGCTTGATCGCCGCGGCCAGGGCCTCGTCACAGGCGCCCCTCATGCCGAAGAGCTTCAGCGTGCCCATCATGTCGAGGACTTCGGTCCGCTCCATGCTCATCGGCTCCTGAGCTGATCGTATCGGGCGCAATCGGCGGCGGGCACATGCCGAAGGGTCAGCGCATCCGGCGTGGCGATGACGGCGGTCGGTCCGGGATCGCGCTGCCGGGTGAGGATGTTGATGATCACGTCGGAGGAATGGACGCCTTCGGCCATCGCCTGCGCGCGGGCCGCTTCGACCGCCGGCAGCCCGTCGGTCAGCACGGCTGCCAGAATGGCGACCATCTGCCGGTCACCATCGTCAGATCCGGTAAGGCGACGCCGCACCCGCTCCATCGCCGCGGGCAGGATCCAGTCCCTGAACGGCGCGCCATTGCGCAGGGCGCCAGGCTTGCGGGCCAGCACCGGCACGTAATGCCAAGGATCGTAGATTGTCTCGCCCCGTCCATAGCGGCGGCGATGTTCCCCTACGGCGCGTCCGTCCTGACGGATGACGATCCGGTCGGCATAGGCGTGGATCTCGACAGGTCGGCCGACCGCCCCGGCGCTGACCGAGCACTTGTTTTTGTCGAAGCGGACCAGGCAGGTCTTCGACACCGAGGCCGCCAGCGCGTGGAAGCCGTCGAGGCGACCGCAGTGGGGAACCAGCTTTGGCCGCTCGTCCTCGAACACCTCCCACACTGTCTGCTCGGGGCGCTCCGGATGGGCATGCGCCTTGGCGTAGGCGATGCACTTGTCCAACAGCCAACCATTCAGTTCGTCGTGGCTGTTCACCCGCAGCCGTGGCGTGAGGAAGCGCTCGCGCACCAAGCCGGCCTGGCTCTCCACCTGGCCTTTCTCCCAGCCCGCGGCCGGTGTGCAGGCAACCGGGTCCACCAGGTGATGGGCGCACATCTGCAGAAAGCGGCGATTGTATTGCCGGTCCTTGCCGACAAACACCGCCTCCACCGCTGTCTTCATGTTGTCGTAGACGCCGCGTGTGCAGGCGCCCTTGAAGAAGGCAAACGCCCGCTCGTGGGCGTCGAACACCATCTCCTGCGTCTCGCGCGGGCAGGCGCGAACGAACATCATGCGGCTGTGGCACAGGCGAATGTGCGCGACCGTCACCGTCACCGTGACGCCGCTCATCAGGACGACTTCGTGGCTCCAGTCGAACTGGTAGGCCTCACCCGGCGCGAACGACAGCGGCACATACGCCTCGGCCGTCTGTCCGGCGTGCTGCCCGCTCCAAAGCCGGGCATAGCGGCGAATTGCGGCGTAGCCGCCGTCGTGGCCCAACCCTCGCCACTCCTCGAAGAGGCGAACGAGCGTCAGCCGTTCGCGCGTCCCGCTCTCGGCGTTCTTCGTCAGCAGCTTGTCCAGCTCCGCCTTCCAATGCCCGATCTTGGGACGCGGCTGAACCTCCCGCTCATACGAGAACGACGTCTCGCCCGACCGCAGCACCTTGCGAACCGTGTTGCGCGACACCTTCAGGTCACGCGCGATCTCCTTGATCGACTTGCCCCTGACGAAATGCTCGCGTCTGATCCGGCCGACCGTCTCCACAATCAGCATCCCCCACCGCCCACCTCGAACTGAAGCAGGCAGCCCAGCAGCCACACATTCAGGGGTCAAAATTGCACGCCGATCCCCCGGCTCAGGGGGTCAAAATTGCACGCCGAAACACAAGCCCGCTATGCGACGTGCCCCGCTTCGGCGTCGGCCTGGGTGCCGCGCTGCGCCACGCTTGGCACTCGTGGTGCATGGATCGTTATTGATCCGGCTTGGGTGATCTTGAATCAGGCAGCATAACGGACAGGCTGGTGCCCGAAGTAGCTCCGCACGCGTTCGGGCAGCTTCGAGAGCTTGCGCATGTGGCTGATGACGGTGCACTTGAGCTGCTGCTTGCTGCGGGCGGGCGGCTTACGGGTGACGGCCTGCTTGAGGTCGGCATGGAGGCACTCGTCAGGGTTCAACTCGGGGCTGTAGGAGGGCAGATGGAACACCTCGATTTGCGCGGTGCGCCCGGCCAGCCACTCCCGCACGGCACGGGCACGGTGGACGGGCAGGTTGTCCAAGATCAGGAACACCTTGCCGCCGGCATCGCGGATCAGGCGGTCGAGAAAGCGGATCAGCGTCGGTGCCTTGATCGCGCCGTCGAGCACCATCCAGCGCAGCTCGCCCTTGTTGGTTACCGCCGAGATCAGGCCTACGCCCGCCCGCCGGTGATTGGGGCGGACCACCGGGGTTCGTCCGCGTGGGGCGTAGCTGCGGCCGCGCACGTCATCGGCGCGCAAGCCGGTCTCGTCGCCCCAGAAGATCGTGCCCTTCTCTCGCTTGGCCCGAGCCACGATCGCCGGGTAGTCCCGCCGCAGCCAGCGGCGCACTTCGGCTGCACGCTGCTCATAGGCCCGCCGCAGCGGCTTCTGCGCTGTGAACCCCCAGCGCGCCAGGTAGCTTCCCATGGTGCGCACCGCGAGCCGCACCCCACAGCGCTGCTCGATCAGGGCGCGCACCGCCGCACGGCTCCACAGCGCGAACGGCAGGCCAAGCTGGTCCGGCGGGTGCCGGCAGATCAGTTCACGAATCTCCGCTTCCTGCCGCGCATTCAGGAACCGCCCGCTCCCCGGCTCCGGACCGCGCGGTCCGCTGCGCAAGCCCGCCATCCCCGCCGCCGCGAAGCGCCGGCAGATGTTGAACACCCCCGTCCGGGTCAGACCCGTCTGCGCCGCGATCGCCTCGTAGGTCAGGCCGCTCTCGCGTAGTCCCACCACCTGCCGCCGACGCTCCTCTTGGGCTGCCGCCGGCAGCTTGCGCATGTCCACATGATCCATCCTACCAAACTGGATCAACCACGCGGCAATTCCAACACTACCCAAGCCGGATCAATAACTGCGGGTCAACCAAGTTTTGCGAGTATCATCGTATTGCGGAAGCGATGACATGATGCGCGCGCCGACCGTCGATGTGAACCTGTTCGCGTTCAACAGCGTTGAGACTGTCGCGACGGCCATCGACAGCGTCCTACGCCAGACCTGGCCCGCTATGTCGCTGACATTGATCGACGACGGCTCGAACGACGGCACGACCGAGCTCCTGGCGGAATATGCGGCTCGGGACAAACGGATCC
This sequence comes from uncultured Pseudomonadota bacterium, assembly GCA_963818725.1. GTDB lineage: Bacteria > Pseudomonadota > Alphaproteobacteria > Acetobacterales > Acetobacteraceae > DATFDN01. The sequence continues at coordinate 182,252 of CAWFTU010000007.1, forward strand.
GGCTGAAGCGCAATCGCAGCAATGGCGGCGCGATTGCGGCCTTTCAGCGAGCGTTCTGGCATGGCGACGCCGACTTCGTCATGCCGAAATCCGCCGACGACATCATCGCGCCTGACTTCATCGAGCGCGCGATGCAGGTTTTGCTCAGTGAGCCAGCCTGCGTCATGTGTCATGGGGCCGGTATCGTCTTCTCCGGCGCCGGGCAGGTGCGCGCTACCTATCCGCCCGAGCACCGGCTACTGGCGATAGGCGGGGATCTGGTCGACCGAGCCCGGCACGTCATGGAGCGCTACACGTCGTCCCCGAGCTTCTGGGGCGTCTACCGGCGCACTGCGGTCGATCGGCTCTCGCCGATCCGATATTGCGCGGGGTGGGATCACGTACTGCTCGCCGAACTCGCTCTGACAGGCGAGATCCGACACGATCCGGAAGCGTTCTACTGGCGCCGGGATGGGGGCAAGCCAGTCCTTCAACTCGCTCGCGCAGCAACAATGCAGGCGCGGGCCGGCCTGCCGGCGGACGATATCCTAGGGGATCAGCGCTGGCGCACGCCTCTCATAACGACGGCCTTCGCGCATATCAACGCCTTCGCCACGGCTAGCCTGAAGCTGGTCGACCGCCGCACCTTGATTGGCGAGGTGGCACCCGTCTTCCGCAAGCGCTGGGGGCCAGCCATGCACCACGAAGCCATCATGCTCCGAGCTGCGTGGCCCGAGTTGATCGCACAGGCCGAGGCGGCCGACCTCGCCGAGGGACGTCGCATGGCCAGCGAGCTCGCGGCCGTGATGCACGCGAGCGAAGTGCTCGTGCCAGAGGTGGATATGACCGAAATGCGCATCGAGCTCGCCGCGCTGGCAAGCCCTGCGGCTTCGATCGGGTAGCCCATCATGGACGGGACAACGATTTCGCCCCTTCGCCTTCACATCGGCTGCGGGAAGCGCCTGCTGCCCGGATGGATCAACGTCGATCGCGTGGCACGCGCGCCCGGCGTTCGCACCGACCTGGACTTGGCCGCCCTGCCCTATCCGGACAATTCGGTGGAGGAGATTCTCGCCGAGCACGTGCTGGAGCATCTCTCCTTCGCGGAGGAGGCATCGGTCTGGCCCGAGATGGCGCGGGTACTGCGCCCTGGCGGGACGCTAACGCTCGAAGTGCCGGATTTCGAATGGGTGTGCGCGACTTTCCTGGCCGCGAATGACGAATGGCGCGACTTTTACGTCACGGGTCATCCCGACCACTACGGCGGATGCGGCCGGGTGCTCGATCAGCGGTGGGGCATCCTGCAAACCATGTTCTTTGGAAATCAGAACGGAGCGGGACAATTCCACCGGTCCGCGTACACCGCCGCCAAGCTGCGTGCGCTCGCGCACCGCACGGGCTTCGCCGCGATTGCCATAGGGCACCGATTCTCCAAGGGCGGGCAAGCGCTGCGCGCTGTGCTCACCCGCTGAAGGAGTCCGCCATGCGGGTCTTTGTCACTGGAATTGCCGGCTTTCTCGGCAGTCACCTTGCCGAGCGCCTGCTCAGCATGGGGCATGTGGTGGTGGGCTGCGACTCGCTGCTCGGCGGCGAGCTCGTCAACGTGCCGGCGGAAGCTGAATTCTATCAGTATGACTGCCGGGAATTCAACGCGATGGCGCGGGTAATGAGCGGATGCGAGTTGGTCTTTCACTGTGCCGCTACCGCCTACGAAGGTTTGTCGGTGTTCTCGCCCGCCATGGTGATGGACAATATCGTCACCGGATCCGTGGCCGTCTTTTCGGCGGCGATCGCCTGCCGGGCGCGGCGGATCGTCTTCCTGAGCTCAATGGCCCGCTACGGTGCCAACGCGGTGCCGTTCATCGAAGCCCTCGAACCCCGCCCTCAAGACCCGTACGGCATCGCGAAAGTTGCCGCTGAGCAGGCACTGGTCAACCTAGCGGCGGTCCACGGGCTTGAGTACGCGATTGCGGTCCCGCATAACATCATCGGCGCACGCCAGAAATTCGACGACCCTTACCGAAATGTCGCCAGCATCATGACGAACTTGATGCTCCAGGAACGCTCACCGTTCATCTATGGTGATGGCGAGCAGACCCGCTGCTTTAGTCACGTTGAAGACTGCCTTTCGTGCCTGCTCGCCCTGGGGCTTTCGGACCGAGGCTTGGGAGAGGTCATCAATATCGGTCCCGATGAGGGATTCGTCTCCATCAACAGCCTGTTTCGCCGCTTGAAGGACTTGACCGGCTTCGAGGGACAGGCGATCCACTTGCGTGATCGCCCCCAGGAGGTGCGGCACGCGTGGTGCAGCAGCGACAAGGCGCGTGAGCTCCTCGGCTACCGAACCACGCGGCAGCTCGACGACGGCCTGCGCAATATCGTGGCCTATATCCGTATCGTGGGGCCACGCAAGTTCCGATTCCATCTCGACGTCGAAATTCGTAATGAGCGTACGCCTCGCACGTGGCAGGAACGCCTCATGTAGCCGTTCTCCGCCGGCTCGGGTTGCGGGGGATTGATCCCGGCGCATAGAGGCCTCAATCTGCCGGAATGCCGGAGTTTATCCGCCGGATCCCAGACGGCGACGACCACGAGCGGCTGGTTTGCCCTGATTGCGGGCACATAGCCTACGAAAACCCCAAGATTGTCGTCGGATCAGTGGTTGCCCACGCGGGCCGGGTTCTGCTATGCCGCCGGGCGATCGAACCAAGGCGAGGATTCTGGACGTTGCCGGCCGGCTACCTGGAGCTTGACGAAACAATCGAGGAGGGTGCCAAGCGCGAGGCCTGGGAAGAGGCGCGGGCCAGAGTCATGCTGGATGGCATCCTAGGCTTGTATAGCATCAGCCGAATCGGTCAGGTTCAGATTCTCTTCCGAGCGCGTTTCGCCGATGAGGCTGCCCCCAGCTTCACTGCCGGCCCCGAAAGTCTGGAAGTTGGGCTGTTTCCGTGGGACGCGATCCCTTGGGGCCAAATCGCCTTCCCGACAGTGCGCTGGGCCTTGGAACGGTGGCAAACCTGCGGCACAGCGGAATTGGGCCAGCCCGCCGGCAACCCGGCCGAAGATCCGCGAGGCACGCGCCGCATTGAACCTCACGCTCCAGTTCCCCTGGTTGGTCGTCAGGAATGAGTATGGCAAGCCGCTGCTGCCCTGCGCTAGGCCTCCTGCTATTGGTAGCGGGGGCTCCTTCGCCCCTTCCGGTCCCACCGACTCCGCCGACATCCGGCCCGCGTGACCATGTCGCACCTATCCCGGACGGGTCTGCGCGTGAACCTACCGCCCTCCCCGACCACGAGGAGCAAGCGACCATCGTTCCCTCCTGGTTCACCAGTCATCAAGCGCGGCCCAGCGAGGGTTTCATACCCGGTTCACAGGTCGAGGCCCGTCCTGACCGGCGAACCGAGCTAGCTCCAGGAGTTAGCCTTCGGCTGCCGCTGCGCTGAGGACTAGGTGGTGGGGACGGCCGCGAGCGGCTAGATCGTGTCCTGGATGAGGACCAGTAGGCTTGGGAGCCCCTTGCCCGATTTCTGTCGATTGTCAGCGAGAACGTAGCTCCTCGGCGTGTCAGAGATATGAGCGAAGAATATGAGTTGGCCGCTGATCACGAAGGCGTTTCCACTCGTCCAGGCGACACAAGTGCAAACCGCCAGCAGATAGCCGGACAGCTCGCGGCCGCGGTTGCGCATGACCTTAACAATATGCTTGCGACGATCCTGGGCAGCCTTGAACTCATGGAGCGACGGATTGGGGATCCTGATCGACTGAAGGCGCTCATCGAGCGCTCGAGCGATGCTGTGGAGCGGGCGGCAAACCTGACATCCAGGCTGGCGCAATTTGCGCGTCCGCAGCCACAGCCAAGGGCGTCGACGGACATCGACACGCTCACAGCCAATCTTATGCCTTTGATAGTCAGCGCGCTCGGCAGGCGCATTCGCGTATCTGCTGCAACTTCCCCTACGCCAGTACTCGCTCGCACTGACCCGGCCGGAATCGAAGCAACGCTGCTTGCACTCTGCCTCGCGGCTCGGGCCGCTATTTCTGAAACAGGCTCTGTCGATCTGGCCACACAAGCATCCGGGCCGGACTTTGTAATTTCTCTCCGTGTATCAGGCTCCGCCCTCAACCCGCTAGATTTGGCTCAGGCGCATCGAATCGCGACAGCAGCAAATCTCGCGATAAAAGTTGGTCGGATGGCTGAAGAGCCCCATGTCGTGATTCTAGTGTCTCCCGCCAGTCAGATGTGAGCTCTGATAGAGCGACGCTGGCGTTGCTTTTACGGCTTCGCACAATGTGACACGGCCTGAGCAAAGATCGCCGGCGTCCTTTAGTCGCGCGGATACTCACCAGGAAAAGCGCTCAATCGTAGCCAGCGGCACGACCCCGGCCGAGCAAGCGGCCCGTTCAACCTTTTCGGGATCGAAGGATGAGTTGATGCCTTTAAGCGACTCGCTATGCAGACCATCGAGAACCCAGCACGCGTCGATTTTGGCGTTCATCGCCCCAGCAATATCGGTGCGTAACGAGTCGCCCACCGCCAGCACTCGGCTGCGTGGCAGGCCAAGGATCTCAAGGACGCGCTTGTAGATGGCGGGATCAGGCTTCCCCAGGGAGCGCACATCACCGCCAATCTCGACATACCGTGCTGCCAGTGCCCCGGCACAAAGCACCCGCAGCCCTCCCCGGACTACTTCGAGATCCGGATTCGCACAGATCATAGGAAGCGCATGCCAAGCACAATCGTGCAAGATCGCTTCGAACTCGGCTAGGTCGGTGGGATTGTGGTGATCGTCAGGTCCGGTGTTCAGCACGTAATCCGCGTCAGCTGGGCTGTCTACCCTCTTGCAGGGCAGACCGTCGAGCAGAGCCCGGTCGCGATCCGGTCCCAAATGAAAGACCCGGGGGCCGAGTTGCGACCACCAGGCATCTGGTGGGTTGAGAAGGGCTTGGCGAACCGCCTCGCCGCTCGTGAGCAGCCCGCTATAGAGATGGTCGCTAATGCCTATGGTGCGCATCAGCTCGCGCAGAGTCTCGTTGGGGCGAGGCGCGTTGGATAGAAGCAGCGTGTGCTTGCCAGCGAGGCGCAGTTGACCAAGGCAGTCCACCGCATAGGGAAAGGCATTCACCCCGTCATGGATTACGCCCCAGACGTCGAGGATGAAGCCGTCGTAGCGGGCGCTGAGCTGGGCAAAGTCGCGGAGGTGTTCCATGAGCTCCCTTTAGCCAATTGCTCCGCGTCCACGCCAATCGCATCCCGGACATGTGCAAAGCCTTCCCGCTCCAGGGCGTCAACCAGTCCGCTGTTCAAGCGGGCCACAAGGCCAGGGCCCTGGTATACGAGAGCCGTGTAGAGTTGGATCAGCGATGCACCGGCTTTGATCTTGAGCAACGCTTGTTCAGGCGTCGATACACCGCCGACCCCTATGAGCATCAGCCGGCTCCGCGCAAGCAGGTGGACATGCGCTAGCATCGCCGTGGACGGCGCAAAGAGCGGCTGGCCCGAAAGGCCGCCAGTCTCAACCGCACGTACCGAGCGTAGCCCTGCCGTGCGCGCGGTCGTCGTGTTGGAGATGATCAGCCCCTGAGCTCCGTTGTCGATGCAAGCCTGGACGATCGCAGGCAGCGCACCGACAGGCAGATCAGGGGCGAGCTTCACCAGTAGCGGAGGGCCTGGCTGAAGACGGCCGGCTACCGCGCGCAAGACAGCCGCTAGGCGGGTGCCGCATTGTAAATCCCGCAAGCCAGGAGTATTCGGAGACGAAACGTTAATGGCGATGTAGTCGACAAATGGAGCCACCGCCGCGGCAAGCGCTGGATAGTCGTGTTCGGGGTCGGCTTGGACCTTATTGAGCCCGAGATTCGCGCCAACTGGCACTTCGCTCCGGCGCCGACTTAATCGAGAGATATAAGTGTCTAGTCCTAAGTTGTTGAAGCCGAGCCGGTTTATAAGGGCCTGATCCTCGGCCAAACGGAAGAGACGCGGTCTGGGATTGCCGGCTTGAGGGCGGAGAGTAACCGTTCCGGTCTCGACGAAGCCGAACCCGAGCCTTGCCATTGCGTCGACGGTCTCACCGTTTTTATCAAATCCGGCGGCAAGACCGATCGGGCTACGCAAACGCAACCCAAACGCCTCTGTTGCAAGCGCGGGGTGCGGTGCTGATCGGTCCTGGCCTGCGAATCCGTACCGGGCCGCCCGCAATGCAAGCCGATGGGCCCGCTCGGGATCCATTCTTCGCAGCAGTGGCATCAACACGGACGCGGCATTCACCATAAGACAAGTTATGCCCGGCCGGCGGAGCCTGCGGAAGCGGCTGCCTTGTCCATCGCCCCGGCCCCGTGTAAGGCGGCACGATGTGGGGAGAACCGTATCTAGAGACGTGCTGCCGCTCCGCGCTCCACCGGCTGAGCCTATCCGGACCGGTCGGTCGGCCTGTGGGGCTCAAAGACGATACCTGCTTGTCGCGCCTCATGGGGCTAGGGTTGGCCGCTCGCCGGTCCGACGGTCGCTTTGAGATAACGCCCTCGGGCTGCGAGCGCCACGCCGCCGAAATAGTGGCGATGAGTATCTCCTAATCCATCGTTGCAAGCTGCGGCCCATAGCCATCTCCCAGCTTGACGCAGAGCATGCGCACACCATCCGCCGCTGAGACCATGACAATATCGCCTCCGGCCAGCATATCGGCGGCGTCGCTGAAGAAGCCGGGCTGGGCGACGTTTTCGAGGGAGGTCTGGCCCGCTTTGTAGTGCCACAGCGTAAATCCGTTGGCGTATGCGAGCACCGAGAGATTGCGGATCGTGAAGGCCATGGCGGATCTCCAAAAAAAAGCCGCCGCACCTGTGGTGCGGCGGCTGACAGACTCTAGGCAACGCTCCCGAGGGCAAACTCCGTCCAGGGATGCTGTGTTCTATGTGAGGGAAGGGCTGCTGGTCAAGATTTTTTTCCTATCGCTGTCGGTGTGACTGTCTTCCTGCCCCGCATCTGGCCCTGGAAACGGTCAGGCTACGATCCCCTTTACGCGCAAGGGCCACTCAAGGGCGTTGAGAGCCTCTCGCCACAGCCGGAACTCGGTTCGCTCGGCGACACAGGTCGGATTGGGCCCGCTTTGGCGCTCTCCCCAAATTCTGAGGATGCGCACGTGGCCGAGATCAATACGCCGGCGGCGGTACAAAGTGTCGAGGCATTTCACGACGTCATCGGGCTCACAAGGGCGATGAATTTTCCCTGCTCGATGGGTGAAGCGAGCACCTTCTCGCCGCGCGACCAGCGCGGCCATAGTCCAATACCAAGCCTCTTCCGCGCTGCGGAACGGCTCGGCCCTGAGCGCGGGCTGGGGTGGCTTCACCCGCGTATGGACCTGGCTGTTACGAGCGACGCTGGTCATAGGAGTGCTCCGATCGTGAACGCGGCAGAGGCTGCCGATTGAAACGAACCAGGAACATAAAACCATGGGTTGCAGACCATTGCAAGCGGCTCATGGGCTCGTCTATCCCTGGACACTTTCGCCAGGCTTCAAATCCTAGCAAAATCCCGCCAGCGGCCCCATGATGGGGGAACCAGAAGACAGCAGCCGACGCATGAAGCATGAGGACATCTGGCGCGCCCTCGACACCCTAGCCGCCGAGAACGGCTTGTCAGCCTCCGGGCTGGCCAAGCGGGCGGGGCTGGACTCGACCACATTCAACCCGTCCAAGCGCAAAATGGCGGACGGACGCTCGCGATGGCCCAGCACCGAGAGCGTTGCGAAGGTGCTCGACGCCACGGGGGCGACGCTCGAAGACTTTACCTCTCTCGTGTCGGGGGCCAGAGCCTTGGCGACCGGGGGAGCCACACGAAGCGCGACCCGCCGAATTCCGTTGATTGGTCTCGCTCAGGCCGGTGGGGATGGGTTCTTCGATGACGGCGGATATCCGGTCGGCAGTGGCTGGGACGAGGTCAGCTTGCCCGAGATTGCTGACCCGAATGCTTATGCGCTAGAAATTTCGGGTGACTCCATGGAGCCGGTTTTTCGTGACGGCGATCTGGTGATCGTGTCTCCGGCGGCCCCAATCCGCCGCGGCGACCGCGTTGTGGTCAGGACTACAGGCGGCGAGGTCATGGCTAAGCAACTCGCGCGTCGGTCCGCGCGACGCGTGGAGCTGAGGAGCTTGAACCCCGCTTATCAGGACTTTGTTTTCGACTTGACAGAAGTCGCTTGGCTGCATCGCATTGTCTGGGTTAGCCAGTAGCTTGTCTGCCTTGTGCAACTCACACTCGTGTTCAATCGATCGAACGAGCCTATGCAGACCGGTCTAACTGCCGGAAAGTCACTGCCCTGCTTCAGGGAGGGTACCGGATGGGGCTGCTGATCGATGGCGTCTGGCATGACCGCGAGCCCGAGCACTCGGCGGACGGCACCTTTGTCAGGTCCGACTCTGCCTTCCGGAACTGGGTCACGCCGGACGGTCGCCCTGGTCCCACCGGACACGACGGATTTGCTGCGGCCCGAGGCCGATATCACCTTTATGTATCGCTCGCATGTCCGTGGGCACACCGAACGCTTATCCTGCGAGTCTTGAAACGACTTGAGGAAATCGTCTCGGTCTCGGTCACACATTGGTTTATGGGTGAACAAGGATGGACTTTCACTCCTGGTGAGGGTGTTATCCCCGATCCTCTCTTCAATAGCAGGCTTCTTCACGAAATATATGCACGCGCCGACAATGGCTACACTGGTCGGACCACAGTTCCGATCCTGTGGGACCGCCACACCCAAACTATCGTCAATAACGAGTCCTCCGAAATCGCTAGGATGTTCAATAGCGCGTTCGACGGAGTAGGGGCGACTACGGGCGATTACTATCCCATGGCTCTCAGGGGTGAGATCGACACTCTCAACGCGCGTATTTATAAGACGCTCAACGACGGCGTCTATAAGGCAGGCTTCGCGACAACCCAGCGCGCCTATGAATCAGCCGTAGCACAACTTTTCGAAACCCTCGACTGGCTTGAAGATCGCCTGTCGCAAACGAGGCTGCTGTGCGGTGACCACCTGACCGAAGCCGACGTCAGGCTATTCACCACCCTGGTGCGCTTCAATTCCGTATACCATGGCCATTTCAAGTGCAACTTGCGACGGCTCACCGATTATCGACATCTCTGGGCCTATGCCAGGGATATCTATCAATGGCCCGGCATCGCTGCAACCGTCGACTTTAAGCATATCAAGTATCACTACTACACAAGCCATAAGAGCATCAACCCTAATGGGATAGTGCCGTTAGGACCGCTTCTCGACTTCGACGAGCCAGCTCAGCGCGGGAAAGACATTGCGCAGCTGCTGACCTTCTAAGATCAGCGCAGGGTTGGCAACGAGGCGTACGGGCCGAGATGACCGGCGCGGAGTTCTCAACGAAGTGGAAATTGAGGGGGGCGGCCATCTCCCATTTCAATGATCGAAGGACCGAGCAGCTTGGTTTGCAAAACAGCTGGAGGGATCACGGTTGATATGAGTGGCGCCACACAGTCTCAGCCCGGGCGCGAAACACCGGAGCAAGCCCTGGCTCGTGCCCAGGCGGCAGCTCAATTGAAGCGGTTTGGGGAAGCTGCGGGCATTTGCAGTGACGTTTTGGCTGTCGCTCCCGACCATCCGAGCGCTCTCGCACTACTCGGCATTGTCTATGCCCACCAAGGCCATGTTGAGCATGCGATCGAAATGCTCGAGCGCGCCATCAAGCGGCAAGCCGGTGTCGCGGCGTGGCACGCTAATCTTTGCAGCCTTTACCGAATTACCAATAGAATGCAGGAAGCTCTGACCGCTGGAAGTGAATCCGTGCGGTTGGCCCCGGAAAGCGCGGACAATCTTGTCAACCTCTCTCTTGTTCTTTCGGATCTCGACGACCGCGAGCGGGCTCTGGCGTGTCTCTTGCGCGCTCTCGGGCTGAATGATTCCCATGCGGACGCCCACTTGGCGATGGCGCAAAACCTGCTCGCGCAGGGTGAGATGGACGCAGGCTGGATTGAATATGAATGGCGAAATCAGACGGAAGCAGGGCGTAACCAGCTGCCGAGGATTACTTCCGCTCCTTGGACCGGAATGTCGGTTCCTGGTGGGAAGATTTTGCTGATCGGTGATCAAGGATATGGCGATACGATTCAATTCGCGCGCTATATCCCCATGGTAGCCGAGCGCTTCGACGAGGTATTCCTTGGCTGTAGCGCGGAGATGATACCTCTTCTCGCTCGCATTCCGGGAGTTTCTCGCAGCTTCCACAAATGGAATGAGATTCCAGGTCATGCGGCCTATTGCCGCCTGTCAAGCCTGGCGTTTATATTTCGCACAACTCTCGAAGCGATACCGAACAGCGTTCCGTACCTCACGCCCGATCCCGCGCGAGTGTCCCGCTGGGCCGACTGGATGGACACCACCTATCCTCGAGGGGCGCTTCGTGTCGGGCTTGCCTGGACCGGCCGACCCACCCATCCAAACGACCGGCGGCGATCCATTCGACTAGCGCGGCTGGCGCCTATCGCGACAACAGGCGGGGTGAGTTTCATCTCTCTTCAGAAGCCCATACCTCAGGCAGATGTGGATGCAATGCAGCTATTTTCCGGTCTGTCGGACATTTCCGGGGAGCTGCGCGAGTTCGACGACACGGCTGCCCTGATCGCCAGCCTCGATTTGATTGTAACTGTTGATACATCCATTGGCCATCTCGCCGGCGCGCTTGGGAAGCCAACCTGGATCATGTTGCCCAAGGCCAGCGATTGGAGATGGCTGCTTGGCCGCTCCGATAGCCCTTGGTACCCTACCGTCAGACTGTTCCGCCAAGCGACTCCGGGAGCTTGGGAAGGCTTAATCAGTGAGGTCGCAACTGCGCTCAACGTCCACGTGCGAAGCGGCATCGAAGCGGTAGCCGGATAGCGATGTCCGAAAACGCAAGTCCCGGCGAACTACAGGAAATCTTGACTTCAGGCTTGTTTGGCCAAAACTATTATCTCAGAAACAATGCTGACGTCATGAGGTCAGGACTGGACGCCGCGAGCCACTACTGTACCTTTGGCTGGCGGGAAGGTCGGCGACCAAATCACTACTTTGATGGGACGTGGTACCTCGAACAGCATTCTGACGTTCTGGCAGCTTCGATGAATCCGCTTCTCCACTATATCCGGCACGGTGAACATGAAGGCCGTCGTCCAGTGCCGGCCTTTGAGCCTGCCTGGTATCGTGCTGCATATAGGGTCGCACCTGAACAGCTGGCGCTTGGCCACTTCCTGACATATCGCTTTGGCGGTCGGACCCTGCCCTCACCCGAGCTTTATTCCGTGCTACATGCCGCGCCCTTCGCTGAAATAGCTGCTAAAGGAGAAGATCCCTTCGCTGTGTTCGCTTCATCGTCGGCAGACCTGTCCACACACGCCATAGAGGCAGACATAACTCGACGCTCCGGCCTGTTCGACGAGAACTACTATCTACTGAACGGAAGCGATCTGCTAGGGGTCGATACCGACCCCGCTTACCACTACTGCCGCTGGGGCTGGCGCGAGCACCGCAAGCCGAATATCTACTTTGATACTGCGTGGTATTTGGCGACCAACTCTGACGTTGCCCGACTTTCTGTCAATCCCCTTGCTCACTACCTTTTCGAAGGAGAAGCAGCGGGCCGCCGCCCGATTATATATTTCGATCCGGCCTGGTACCGCGCGATGTATATGGTTCCGCATTCTCAGAACGCTCTGGCGCACTACCTTCAGCATAGACGCCGCCGGCCCGTAAGCCCAAATGAGTTTTTTGATCCTGTCTGGTACATGAAAAATCACGCTGACGAGATTGGCCCCGGCCAAGATGCGTTTGCGCACTATCTCCATGCTGGAACCTATCGAGACATTAACCCGTCCGCGGGATTTGATGCTGTCGCATATCGACGTCGATATCTAGGCAAGGCAAGCCGGCTGTTCGCTCATCGCGCCAACCCGAGCAAGGATAATCCGCTGGTGCATTTTCTTCGCAGCTCTTATCGATAAAAGCCATTCCGCAGCTTCAAGAGGGATGCTTGTGGATCGGGTCTACCCAATATACGCTTTCGGGCTCCTCTACGGGATCGATATTGAGGTTCACGACCACGGCTTCATTGTCACTGCGCACCAGTACGCACTCTAGCGCCTCCGTGGCGCTCGCATTAATCTCCTGATGGGGGACGTAAGGCGGCACGAAAATGAAGTCGCCGGCTTCGGCTTCGGCCACGAATTCCAGGTGGTCTCCCCAGCGCATGCGAGCCCGGCCACGAATGATATAGATCACGCTTTCTAATTCACCGTGATGGTGGGCACCGGTCTTCGCATTTGGATGGATGCTGACAGTGCCTGCCCAAATCTTCTTTGCACCCACGCGCGCCGCATTGATCGCAGCCGCGCGGTTCATTCCGGGCGTCTGCGCCGTGTTCGGGTCAAGCTGGCTACCCTTGATAACTTGCACGCCATGCAGCCGCCAATCGGACGGCTGCATGGCCTGGTTGAGAAGACTTTCTGCCACTTTACTGCTCCTGGTGTTCTACATCGCCCTATGTTACTCGAACAACGTCAGGAGAAAAGCCTGTCACTTTGCGCAGGTACGATTCTTGAGCCGTGACCAGTCGGTCATAGCGCCCCTGGAAACCGGCAGACACCGCTAGCCGGCCAGGAACACGGCGACCAGCACGCACGCGAACGGGGGCGTGGCGGCGAGGGTCACGTCTCCCAGGGCGAGCCCACCCATGGCGGCGGCGCCCGCTAGATAAAACAGGAAGGCGGCAATCTGGCGCCAAGTCTCCGGCCGTATCCGGCTTGGCGCACGATACCAAGCGGCGTCGGACAGCGCGCCCATGATCGCGGTGAGCGTGCTGGTGAAAACCACTGTGTTGACGCCAGGCGCGTCGAGCTTGCGAGCCGCCACTGATTGCAGGCCCATGGCGGTGCCGGCGAGCACGAGCAGGCCATGCTGGAGCGTCTCCGGCACCGGAATTTCCACTCCCGCCGCCCACAGCGCGGCGAAGGCGACCAGCAATGCCGCCTCGACCAGCAGCGCGCGGCCCAGCACGCGCGCGGGCTCGGCGTGCGGCGCGGACAGGCCGAGCGGCGTTGCCGCCATGACCCCGAGGATATAGCCGGCGAAGGCGAACAGGGAGCTTGAGGCTGCCCTGATCTTTCCCTGCCCGAGCGCCAGCCCGAACAGGATGGTGTTGCCGCTCATCGCCGAGGTGAAGGTGCCGAGGGCGTAAAAGCTCAGCGCGTCGATGCCCCCGGCGGTGATCGAGAGCAGGACGAGGATGCCGTCCTGGCGCGCTTTTTCACCCCTCGCCCAACCCCCTCCCGCAACGGGAGGGGGCTTGCTTTTCTCCCCCTCCCGTTGCGGGAGGGGGCCGGGGGGAGGGATATACCCACGCATACCCTCCTTAACGCCCGCCCACCTCCTCCGTTACAACCTTGAAGCCCTGTAGGGAGCACAGGCCGAAGGTTGTGGCGATGGCGACATCCGTGGCGTCGCGCCCGCGCGCTATCAGGACGCGGCCGATGCGCGGGATATTGTGGCGCGCGTCGAAGGTGTACCAGCGCCCGCCCAGATAGGCATCGAACCAGCCGCTGAAATCCATGGGCGCGTCGGCCGGCGGCACGCCGATATCGCCCAGATAGCCCGTGCAATAGCGCGCGGGGATGTTCATGCACCGGCAGAGGGTGACGGCGAGATGCGCGAAGTCGCGGCACACGCCCTGCCGCTCCCTGTAGGCGTCCCAGGCGGTCTTGGTCGGGCGCGCGTATTCGTAGCCGAAGGTGACGTGATCATGCACGTAGTCGCAGATCGCCCGCACCCGCGCCCAGCCGCCGCGCACTTTGCCGAACAGCGACCAGGCGGTGTCGGACAGCCGGTCGGTCTCGCAGTAGCGGCTGCCGAGCAGGTAGACCAGAACCTCGGACGGCAGCGCCTCCACCGGCACCTGCTCGGCATCTGGCGCCTGCTCATCGACCGCGCCGCTGTCCTGGACCAAGAACTCGTTACTGATCCTGAGCCGCCCCTTCAGCGCGACGATGCGCTGGCAGGTGTTGCCGAACATGTCGCGATAGGAGGCTGCCTCGATCGGGGGATCGAAGCTGATCCGGTCGGGCGAGAGCAAGTCCGGCTCGCGCGAGGGATGCACGTTCAGCATCAGGATCATCGGCGTCGGTCCCGCGCAGTCATAGGTGATCTCGTAGCCGGCGCGAATTTGCATTAGGGGCTCCTGCTCTGGCGGGCGTACGGTGTCGGTGGCGCGGTCAGCGCTGGCTCGTTGAGGGCGCTGACGCTGACCTCCACGGTCATGCCGAGGTGATCCGATGGAAAGCCGGTCCAGGTGCCGGACAGCGGGATCGCCTGCTTCGGGTCGCGCGCCACGGCGACGCGGATCAGGTCGCGGTTGCCGACTATCCCGTTGGTCGGGTCGAACTCCACCCAGCCCGCGCCCGGCAGGTACACTTGCAGCCAGGCATGCGTCGCGCCGCCGCCGACATGACGCACGCCGTCGCGGTTTGGCGAGTAGAGGTAGCCGGAGACGAAGCGCGCCGCCAAGCCGAGCGAGCGCACCGCCTCCATCATCAGCAGGGCGAGGTCGCGGCAGCTCCCGCTGCCCAGTCGCAGCGTCTGCGCCGGATCCTGGATGCCTTGCTCCTCGCGCGCCACGTACGTGAATTCCTGCCGGATGGTGTGCGTCATGGCGGCGAGCAGCGCGCGCGTGTCCGTAACCCCATCGGTGCGCAGGAAGCGGCGGGCCCAGTGCGTCACCGCGCCTTGGGGATCCGGGGCGTGGCGCTCGATGCTGCGGAGCAGGTCCGGCATGTCGTCCGCGCCATAGGTGAAGGGGTAGGTCTGCGCGTACTCCTCCATTTGGAAGTCAGGAGCGTGCAGGGGGGTGTGGTCGAGCTGGATGTTGCTCTCGAAGCGCAGCTCTTGTGCTCGGCCGGCAAAGCGGGCGAACGCCACGCAATTGTTGAACACGTCGTGCAGCCACCGTATGCCGACCGGCTCTGGCGTGATGTGCAGCGTGCTCTCCAGCAGGCGCTGGTCGTAGCTGTCGCGCGGGCGGAACATCATCCGGTGCTCGCCGAACGCGACCGGCTGGCGGTAGCGGTACGTGGTGACGTGCCGGACGGCGAGGATCGGCATGGCCGGGCTCTACTGCGCTTGCTCGGTCTGCGCCTGCACCACCGGTTCCGGCGCGGGCTCCGGCTCGCCGCCGAAGAAGGCGTGGGACAGATGAAGGCTGACCTCGTTCAGGCGCAGTTGCACCAGGTCGAGGAACTCGTGCAGCCCCTGCTGCAAGATCTCGGTGATGGAGAGCGCGCCGAGCAGGGCGCGGAGCGCGTCGAGCACCTCGGCCGCCGCGTTGCCGCCGCGCAAGCCATAGCGCGCCTTCAGCTCACCGAGCAGGATCTCGGTCTGGCGGACGCCGAGATAGACCGAGCGCGGGAAGCGCCGGTTCAGCAGCAGGAACCCGGCCACCTGCACCGGCGTGACGATCCCCGCCTCCAACCGGCGATAGGCGTGGTATCCGGCGGCGGAGCGCAGCAGGGCGTTCCACTGGCTCACGTCCACCGGCGAGCCGACATCCTCCGGGCGAGGCAGCAGCAGGTGGTACTTCATGTCCAGCAGCCGGGTGGTCTGGTCGGCGCGCTCGATGTAGCGGCCCATCTCGTAGAAGTACCAGCCCTGGTCACGATAAAAGGTGCCCTCCATGATGCCGGTGTGGGTCTGGCAGGCCTCCTTCACGCCGCCGAAAAATTGGTTGCGCCGGCCGGGCGCGAGCTCGCTCGCATCGAGAGCGTGCGTGCGCTTGTGCAACACATTCAGATGGACCCACATCTCGGTGGAGATCAGCGGCCGCAAGGCGCGCGCGTTCTCCCACGCCATGTGGATGTTGCTGACGATCGAGGTGGGGTTGGTTTCGTCCAGCACATAGAAGTGCAGGACGCTGTCCGCGTTGGCCTCGGCGTGCCGGGCGAAGAATTGCTCCTGGTCGGCGAAAAGCTGCACGATGGAGAGCCAGTTCTGGTTGCCGCGGGCGTCGCGCGAAAATGTTTCATTCACGTCAAGGATGCGCGCCAGGTTCTCGGTCCGCTCGACATAGCGCGCCATCCAGAAGAGGCCGTCCGCGTAACGGGCGAGGAGGGTTTCAACCAAGGATCCAGGTGTCCTTCGATCCGCCCCCCTGCGAGGAGTTCACGACCATCGAGCCGCGCGGCAGGGCCACTCGGGTCAGCCCACCCGGGAGAACCCACGTCTTCGCGCCGGTGATCGCGAACGGGCGCAGATCGACGTGGCGCGGCTCCACCTCCCCATCCACCAGCGTCGGGGAGACGGAGAGCCGGATGCAGGGCTGGCTGATGTAGTTGGCGGGATCGGCGAGCAGCTTGGCGCGGCACGCCTCGAGCTCGGCCTGGGTGGCGTGCGGGCCGATCGTGATGCCGTAGCCCCCCGCCTCCCCCACCGGCTTCACCACGAGCTGGTCCAGGTGGTCGAGCGTGTAGCGCAGCGCCTCCGGCTCGCGGCAGATATGCGTCTCCACGTTGGGCAGCACGGGGTTTTCTTTCAAATAATAGCGAATGATGCGCGGCATGTAGGCGTAGACGGCCTTATCGTCGGCCACTCCGGTGCCGACTGCATTCGCAAGCGTCACTCTGCCCGCGCAATAGGCACGCATCAGGCCAGGAACGCCGAGGAGACTGTCCTTGTGGAACGCCTCGGGGTCCAGAAAGTCGTCGTTGATCCGGCGGTAGATCACATCCACCGGCGCCAGCCCACCGGTCGTGCGCATCCAGACGCGGTCGTCCTGCACCACCAGGTCGCGGCCCTCGACCAGCGGCACGCCCATCTCGCGCGCCAGGAACACGTGCTCGAAAAAGGCGGCGTTGAAGATGCCGGGGGAGAGCAGTACCACGCGCGGGGCGTCGATGCCGGGGGGCGCCACCTCGCGCATCGCCGCCGCGAGCTGCAGGCCGTAGTTCTCCACCGGGCGCAGGCACAGCGCGTCCAGCAGGTCCGGGAAGGCGCGCATCATGAGGTGGCGGTTCTCAATGACGTAGCTGACCCCGGACGGGGTGCGGACATTGTCCTCGAGCACCAGGAAGGTGCCGCGTTCGTCGCGCACCAGGTCGATGCCGCTGATGTGGGCATAGGTCCGGCGCGGCACGTCCACCCCTTGCATCAACGGGCAGTAATGCGGGTTGCCGAGCACCAGCTCCCGCGGCAGCACACCGTCCTTGAGAATGAGCTGCCGGTGGTAGAGGTCGTCGAGCAGCAGGTTGATCGCGGCTATCCGCTGGATCACGCCGCGCTCGATATGAGCCCATTCCGCAGCCGGGATGATGCGGGGGATGGCGTCGAAGGGGAGGATGCGGTCGATCGCGTCCTTGTCGGAGTAGATCGTGAAGGTGATGCCGAGGTCGTAGAGTTCGGCCGCCGCCGCCCCCGCGCGCTGCTTCAAATCCCGCACGGACAGGCTGGCGAGGCGCTCGCGCACGGGCTGGTTGGCCGGATGGCGCAACATCTCGCAATAGAACGCGCCAGGGTCGTAACTGCTCAGGATTGAAGCACTCATGGGGCCTGTGTTTGTCAGGTGATGAACGGGAAGATCGAAATATTAGGACAAAAGCAAGAGGCGTGCCAGGAGCCGCGTGAGGAACGGATCGCGCGCGAGGGAACCATTGCGGCGGGGGCGGGTTTCAGGGCCAACCCCACTCCACCAAGCAGGTCTTCGCGCCCCATGACCGGCGCGCACCAGGGAGATTGCAGCATGGCCGCCCAGTCCCGTCCCGATGCCCTGACGCCCGCACAGCTCGGTGACGCAAAGTTCTTGCGCGGCCCCGGCGGGGAAACCCATCAGGTGGCCGAGGGCGGCACGCCCGTCCTGACCACTCAGCAGGGCATCCCGGTGGCGGACGACCAGAACTCGCTGCGGGTCGGGGCGCGCGGCCCGACCTTGCTGGAGGACTTCCACTTCCGGGAAAAAATCTTCCATTTCGACCATGAGCGCATCCCCGAGCGCGTGGTCCACGCGCGCGGCTTCGGCGTCCACGGCTACTTCGAGACCACCGAGTCCCTGTCCGACATCACGCGCGCCGACATCTTCCAGCGCGTGGGCGAGCGGACGCCCGCCTTCGTCCGCTTCTCCACCGTCGCCGGCAACAAGGGATCGTTCGACCTCGCGCGCGACGTGCGCGGCTTCGCGGTGAAGCTGTACACCAAGGAGGGCAACTGGGACATTGTCGGCAACAACATCCCGGTGTTCTTCATCCAGGACGCGATCAAGTTTCCCGACTTCGTGCACTCCGTGAAGCAGGAGCCCGACCGCGGCTTCCCGCAGGCGCAGTCGGCGCACGACAATTTCTGGGACTTCGTGTCGCTGTCTCCGGAATCCGTCCACATGCTGATGTGGGTCATGTCCGACCGGGCGATCCCGCGCTCCTTCCGGTTCATGGAGGGCTTCGGCGTCCACACGTTCCGGCTGGTCAACGCCCAGGGCAAGGCGACGTTCGTCAAGTTCCACTGGAAACCGAAGCTCGGGCTGCAGTCGGTGGTGTGGAACGAGGCGCTGAAGATCAACGGGGCCGACCCCGACTTTCACCGCCGCGACCTCTGGGACGCGATCCAGATGGGCGACTACCCGGAATGGGAGCTGGGGTTGCAGCTCTTCGACGAGGATTTCGCCAACAAGTTCGAGTTCGACGTGCTGGACGCGACCAAGATCATCCCGGAGGAGGTCGTTCCGATCCGGAAGGTGGGCCGCCTGGTGCTGGACCGCACCGTGGACAACTTCTTCGCCGAGACCGAGCAGGTGGCCTTCTGCACGCAGAACATCGTGCCGGGCATTGACTTCTCCAACGACCCGCTGCTGCAAGGCCGCAACTTCTCCTACCTCGACACGCAACTGAAGCGGCTGGGCAGCCCGAACTTCACCTATCTGCCGATCAACGCGCCCAAGTGCCCGTTCCAACATTTCCAGCAGGACGGGCACATGGCGTTCTTCAATCCCAAGGGGCGGGTGAACTACGAGCCCAACTCCTGGGGCGTTGGCCCGCGCGAGTCGCCCGAGCGCGGCTATCAGAGCTATCCCGCGCAGGAGAGCGGCGAGAAGCTGCGCGTCCGCGCCGAGCTGTTCGCGGACCACTACAGCCAGGCGCGGCAGTTCTATATGAGCCAGACGCCGGTCGAGCAGACGCACATCAAGGACGCGTTCGTGTTCGAGCTGAGCAAGGTGGAAACGCCCGTGATCCGCGCCCGCATGGTCTCCCACCTGCGGAACGTGGACGAGAGCCTGGCGCGCATGGTGGCCGAGGGCTTGGGGTTGCCGATGCCGGAGGCCGCGCCGCCCGCGCGCCCGGTGCTGGGGAACTTGCCCCCCTCCCCCGCGCTCAGCATCGTCCGGAACGGGCCGAGCAGCTTCAAGGGCCGCAAGGTCGGGGTGCTGGTCACGGACGGGGTTGACGCCGGGCTGCTCGCCGCGCTGCAAGAGGCCGTCACGGCCGAGGGCGCGATGCTGGAACTGGTGGCCCCCAAGGTCGGCGGCGTCACCACGAGCGACGGCAAGACGATGCTGGCGCAGCAGAAGGTGAATGGCGGCCCGTCGGTGCTGTACGACGCGGTCGCGATCCTGCCCTCCGAGCAGGGTGCGGCGCTGCTGTCCAGGGAGGCGACGGCGAAGGACTTCGTCAGCGATGCCTACGCCCATGCGAAGTTCATCGCCTATGCCGACGCGGCGCGGCCGCTGATGCAGAAGGCGGGGGTGACGGAGATGGACGAGGGGTTCGTCGCGCTCAAGACGGCCGCGGACGCGCGGCGGTTTGTCGAGATGTGCCGGCAGGTTCGGTATTGGGAGCGGGAGGGGAAGGTTCACGCGGTGTGATGCTACGGGCAGAGCACGTTCGGATCAGGTTGACGTGCGGCGCCCCCGTTGCACCTCTCCCGCCGTGCGGGAGAGGTCGGCGAGCGGAGCGAGCCGGGTGAGGGCCTGGCCGAGGCACCCTCACCCGCCGCGCAGATGCGCGGCGACCTCGGATCAAGTCCGGGGCAAGCTCTCTCCCGCGAGCGGGAGAGGTGTGGCGGGGCGCGATTGGAAATCGGAGGACGGGCAAACCAGCATCGTCAATCGTCATGCGCGGGCTCGACCCGCGCATCCAGCGCGGGGTCCGTGCCGCTGGAACCTCGGGTTGGATTGCCGGGTCATGCCCGGCAATGACGATTTAAGACGTCTCGGCAGAGACGTATGAATACCAAACGCTCGCGGGAGAGGTGGCGGAGCGCGATTGGAAGGAGCGAAAGGTTTCGAACGGGACGAGTGGTCTTGTATCAGCTCCTGCCGCCCGGCTTCCATTTGAGCGAGAGCTTGAACGAGCCTTCGGCGGCCGTCTTGGCGATCACCGCGCCGACCTCGCCTTTCAGCGAGAAGCCGAGTTCGAGCTGCACCTCCTCCGGCCCGTCAACCAGCTCCTGGATTTCGGCCATCACCGCCGCCGTGGCCGGGCGCAGCATCGCCAGCGCCTCTTCGAACCTCTGGCGCGCTGATTCGACAACGTCACCCCGGCCGACATAGCCGCCGCGATCGTCAACCTCCTCCTCGACGACGACGCTGGCGCCACCCGCCAGCTCGTAGCGCACGAGTTTCGTCCCCATGGCTTCCTCCTTTCATTGGCGATGCCGCCTTCACCGCGGGCAGCGCCCCTCGGCATCGGGCGGCGGGATGAAGTCGCGCGGGCGCGCGGTGTCCTCGACGGCGAGGCCGAAGCGCTCGCGCTGGGCGGTGGAAAGGCAACGGCTGAGATGGGCGACGACGAGGGCGGAGAGTTCGGCGATATCCGGGTATATCTCCCACACCCGCGCCGTGCGGTCCCAGGAGGCGGTGACGACGCGCCGCCCGTCCGGGCTGAACGCGGCCGCGGTCACCCCACCCGTGTGCCCCTCCAGCACGGTGGCGGCGGGGCGCGGGCCGGACAGGTCCCACACCCGCGCCGTGCGCTCAGCGGAGGCGGTGACCACCCGCCGCCCGTCCGGGCTGAACGCGGCCGCGCGCACCCAATTCGTGTGCCCCTCCAGCACGGTGGCGGCGGGGCGTGGGCCGGAGAGGTCCCACACCCGCGCCGTGCGGTCAGCGGAGGCGGTGACGACGCGCCGCCCGTCCGGGCTGAACGCGGCCGCGCGCACCCAATCCGTGTGCCCCTCCAGCACGGTGGCGGCGGGGCGCGGGCCGGACAGGTCCTACACCCGCGCCGTGCCGTCATCGGAGGCGGTGACCACCCGACCCCCCGTCCGGGCTGAACGCGGCCACGCGCACCCCACCCGCGTGCCCTTCCAGCACGGTTGCGGCGGGGCTTGGGCCGGACAGGTCCCACACCCGCGCCGTGCCGTCATCGGAGGCGGTGACCACCCGACCCCCGTCCGGGCTGAACGCGGCCGCGCGCACCCAATCCGTGTGCCCCTCCAGCACGGTGGCGGCGGGGCGCGGGCCGGAGAGGTCCCACACCCGCGCCGTGCGGTCAGCGGAGGCGGTGACCACCCGCCCCCCGTCCGGGCTGAACGCGGCCGCGCGCACCCAATCCGTGTGCCCCTCCAGCACGGTGGCGGCGGGGCGCGGGCCGGAGAGGTCCCACACCCGCGCCGTGCCGTCATCGGAGGCGGTGACCACCCGCCCCCCGTCCGGGCTAAACGCGGCCGCGAGCACCCCACCCGTGTGCCCGGCCAAGGCCGTCTCCCGATTCCGCATCCAGGCTTGCCACAGCGCCGCGGCAGCTTCGGCTGATACGGGTCTGTGACCGCCTCGCCCTGGCCCCGGCAGCGCCTCCAAGGCCAGTAGCACGGCGGTCATGCGATCCCCACGCGCGCTCTCCTGCTGGGCGAGTGCAGCGAGCGCGCGCGATTCCTGAAGCAGCGCCGCATTCCGTGCCTCTTTCGCCGCTGCTTCGGCGGCCTGCGCTTGTGCGAGCAGCACCTCCAATTCGCGTGTGCGGCGATCGTGATGATCCCGGCTCGCGTTGATGAAAGCCGCTTCAGCCACGGTAGGTCGTGGGCGGTCGCACCGTTCGCCTTCCAGCCAATCGAGGGCGATCGCGAGGTCCGGCCGGCGGAGCACATACTCCTCGGTGCAGCCGTGCTCGTTCCAGGTCAGGAAATCGCGGTCGAACCGCGTGCGCCAGAGCAGGAACTCGTTGTGCTCTTCAATCAGGCCGGCAAGAAAGGGTCAGGCGGTTATCACCGTATCATGGACGAGTTCGGCCGTGCCCTCCCTGCCCGACAGGGTGATCAGGCGGTGCTCCGCCAACGCCTCCAGAATGGCCCAATCGGCGGGCTCCGTCTCGGCGCGGAGCAGCAGGCGGCGCGTGGCGATTCCCCCCTCCAGTCGCACGAGGCTGAGCAGCACCCGACGCAGATCGTCCTCTACTATGCCAGGGCGGTCCGACCGCCCGCGCCGCAACGCTTGGAAAGTCCTGTCGGCCTACGCGCGGATCGCGCCGTCCAGGAGGCCGGTGCCGGGGGAAAGGTCGGGGCGCCCCAACCGCCAGCGTCCCCCCGGGGTCCGAGTCAGCCCCGACCACGCCTGACGCAGTGCCGCCTGGAGCAGCGGCAGGCGCCCTTCCGCGCGCGTCGCCTCGGCCGCCAGCTCGGCGATCAATGCCGGATCGACTGTCACGCCGAACAGCCCGGCCGGTCCGGCGACAGCCTCCGCGACCTCGTTCAGCGCCATGGCGGTCAAGACAAAGGGCGGGAGCGGGTCGCCAAGCATCCGTGCCGTCACGTTGTTGTCGCCGGCGACCATGCGCTCGATCAGGTCGAGCCGGCCCGTGAGCACGCAGCGCACATCCTCCCGATCGAGCGCCGCCGCCAGCAGTTGCGGCAGCAGGACGCCGCGCTGCCGCGCGATCTCCGCCTCGCGCGCCGGATCGGCGGTGAAGAACTCCTCGAACTGATCGACGACGATCAGGGTGCCGGCCGCGCCCTGCGCACGGATGGCGTCGAGAGCGGTCGCCAGCTTGCCGGCCTCCAGGCGCGGCACCCACCGCTCGATGGCGTTGATGCGCTCCACGCCGGGCAGGGCGTGGTCAAGCTCGGTCGCGATCGTCTCGGCCATGTTCTCCAACGCGTTCAGTCCCGGCCGGAACACCAGGACTGTCCAGCCCCGCTCCGTGTACAGCGGCGCGACACCCGCCCTGGCGAGCGAGGACTTGCCGCTGCCCGAGGCGCCCATCAGCCCGACCAGGCGCTGTGCCTCCAGCCGTTCCATAAGTTGCTTCAGCTTGCCATTGGGCGGGTCGCCGGGACGGAGCGGACGGCCGCGACCGAAATAGAGATGCGCGGTCGCCGCGTCGAAGGCCGGCAGGCCGGGATAGGGCTGCGCCAGGGGCGGCCAGGCTTGCACCAGGGCGAAGGCGGGGATCGCCAGGCCCTGCTTCACCTCGCGCTGTAGGCGCTGCGTCACCATGCCCAGGACGGCGCCGTTGGCGTGGACCGGTGCGCCGCTCAGTCCTTCCTCGATGAAGCGGCGGAAGCCCTCATCGCCGTCGGCCACGAACCAGCCGCCCGCGTCCACGGCGGTCAGCGCGCCGGTGGCCGGGGTCCCGTCATCCGTTCCCATAAAACCGAAGCTGTGGAAGGCCACGCGCGCGCCGGGCGGGACGACGCGGCTGGGCGGCTCGACCCGCAGCGGCGGCATGAAGGGGTCGGCGAAGGGCGCGCGGGGCGCGAACACGGCGATGTCAGCGACCGGGGTGGCGCGCGCCTGCGCGATCGGCAGCGGCGGGAGCCAGGCGAGGAGGTCGAGCGTGACCTCGCCCCGGCCGATCAGATCGGCCGTGGTGGCGCCAGTGGTTAGCGGATCAGTCGCGTTCTTGGGGCGGCTGAACACGAGGTTCGCGACGTGCCCGCAGGTCAGCGCGTAGGCCCTGCCGTCCGCCCCGGCGGCGAGGAAGCCGGTGCCCACAACTTCTCGTCCGCGAGTGGTCGCCTGCCAGAAGCGCAGAAGGGAGGCGTGGAGCGGCGGCGTCATTAGTACGGTTCAGTTCCCCCCCCCCGCCACAGACCGTATCCCTCCGGCGTGCCGCCATTCAACACCGATTGCCGCTGTCCCCGACCAAGCGCAGGCTATGCGAGGTCGGTCTTCGCGAAATCCTCGCCCTTGTACAACAACTTGGCCCGATTGGACTTGGCGCACGCATAGGCGAAGCAGTCGCCCATGTTCAGCGCGGCCCGATGGCGCCCTCGGCCGAACTGGGCATAGGCGTCGGCCGCGATCTCCGCCTCCCGCTCTCCGAGCGCGACGAACTGAAAGCGGCCGGCATCCAGGAAACGCCGGACATGGGCGCGAGCCGCTGGCACCGAGAAGGCGTGGGACCGACACAGCCCCGCCACGGTCTCCCACACCGACAAGGCGGAGCAACAGCGCAGCCGGTCGGCTTCCAACGCGTCGGCGAGGGCGTCGGCGTCGTCCTCTCCCACGATGATGGCGATGAGGGCCGAGGCGTCGGCGAAGACCGTCACGGCCCGTCAGTCAATTCATCGAAGAACGCCTTATCGGCCGCCTGCCCGGTGCTGGGCGGGAGCGGATGGGTGGCACGAAGCGCGGCGAATCGGGTGCGCAACGGGATCGCTGCCTCCGCCCGTTCCAGCTCGCTCTTCACGGCGGACTTCACCGCCTCCTGCTTCGAAACCCCGCGCAGTTTCGCAAGCTGGGCGACAAGCTGGGCCGTGGCGTCGTCCTTGATGTAGAGCGGCATGAGGGCACCTGTCAGATATCCAGATTTGCGTTTAGGATATCCGACTATCGGTGTCGGCACAATTTTCCCATGCCGCGCCATCCGCAGAACGGCTGGTTCCGGGGCGCCCAGTTGCCGGCGGGCGCGGGCTGCGACAGAAGGGGCGCCCGCGCCGTCGCGGCGTGTCAAGGGAGTGCAGCATGGATCGGGTTGAAGCGGGCGGGCTGAGGGTCGCGCGGGTTCTGTATGACTTCGTGAACGATGAGGCGATCCCCGGCACGGGGGTCGCGCCGGAGCGCTTCTGGCAGGGCTTCGGCGCGCTGATCCAGGATCTGGCGCCGCGCAACCGCGCGCTGCTCGACCGGCGCGACGCGTTGCAGGCGCGGATCGACGCCTGGCACGGCGAGCACCGCGGGCGGCCGATCGATGCCGCCGCCTATGAGGCGTTCCTGCGCGAAATCGGCTACCTGGAGGCGGAGCCGGAGAGTGGAGCGATCGCCACCGCCAACGTCGATCCCGAGATCGCCCGCATCGCCGGCCCGCAGCTTGTCGTACCCGTGACCAACGCGCGCTACGCGCTGAACGCGGCGAACGCGCGCTGGGGCAGCCTGTACGACGCGCTGTATGGGACCGACGCCATTCCCGAGACCGGCGGGGCGGCGCGCGGGCCGGGGTTCAACGCGGTGCGCGGCGCCCGCGTGATCGCGTGGGCGCGGGCCTTCCTCGACGAGGCGGCGCCGCTGGAGAGCGGCAGTCACGCCGCGGCGACCAGCTATGCGATCGAGCACGGGCGGTTGGCTGTGTCGCTGGAGAGGACGCGGACGGGGTTGCGCGAGGCCGGGCAGCTCGTCGGCTTCCGCGGCGAGCCGGACTCGCCGCAAGCCGTGCTGCTGCGCCAGCACGGGCTGCATATCGAGCTGCTGATCGACCGCGCGCACCCGATCGGGCGCGACGACAAGGCGGGCATCGCCGACGTGGTGCTGGAGGCGGCGGTGACGACAATCCAGGACTGCGAGGATTCGATCGCCGCGGTGGACGCCGCCGACAAGGTGGGCGCGTACCGCAACTGGCTCGGGCTGATGAAGGGCACGCTGGAGGACACGTTCGAGAAGGGCGGGCGGATGACGACGCGCCGGCTCGCCGCCGACCGGGAGTACCGGGCTCCAGGAGGCGGGACGCTGCGCCTGCCGGGGCGCAGCCTGATGCTAATCCGCAATGTCGGCCACCACATGTACACCGACGCGGTGCTGGACGGCGCGGGCGGCGAGATCCCGGAGGGGATGCTGGACGCGGCGGTGACCTCGCTGATCGCGATGCACGACCTGCGCGGCAGCGGGCGGGGCAACAGCCGCGCGGGCTCGGTCTACATCGTCAAGCCGAAGATGCACGGGGCGGACGAGGTGGCGCATGCAGATCGTATCCTGGCGCGCCTCGAGGACGTGCTGGGGCTTTCGCGCAACACGCTGAAGATGGGGATCATGGACGAGGAGCGGCGCACCTCCGCCAACCTCAAGGCGAGCATCCTGGCGGCGCGCGAGCGGGTGGTGTTCATCAACACCGGCTTCCTCGACCGCACCGGCGACGAGATCCACACCTCGATGGAAGCGGGGCCGATGATCCGCAAGGAGGCCATGAAGGACACGGCCTGGATCAAGGCGTACGAGGACCGCAACGTCGATGTCGGGCTGGAATGCGGGCTGCGCGGGCGGGCGCAGATCGGCAAGGGGATGTGGGCGGCGCCGGACCGGATGGCGGCGATGCTGGCGCAGAAGGTCGGGCATCCGCGCGCCGGGGCGAACACCGCCTGGGTGCCCTCGCCCACGGCGGCGACCCTGCACGCGCTGCACTATCACCAGGTGGACGTGGCGGCGCGGCAGGAGGAGATCGCGGGGCGCGCGCCGGCCTCGCTTGCGGCGCTGCTGACCATCCCCTTGGCCGACCGGCCCAACTGGTCGCCCGAGGACGTCCAGCAGGAGCTGGACAACAACTGCCAGGGCATATTGGGCTACGTGGTGCGCTGGATCGATCAGGGCGTCGGCTGCTCCAAGGTGCCGGACATCCACGATGTGGGGCTGATGGAGGACCGCGCGACCTTGCGCATCTCCTCCCAGCACGTCGCCAACTGGCTGCGGCACGGGATCGCCAGCGAGCAGCAGGTGATGGAGACGCTGCGGCGGATGGCGGCGGTGGTGGACCGGCAGAACGCCGGCGACGCCCACTACCGACCGATGGCGCCGGGCTTCGACGGGCCGGCGTTCCGGGCGGCGTGCGACCTAGTGTTCCAGGGCCGGGCGCAGCCCAACGGCTACACCGAGTTCATCCTGCACGCGCGCCGGCGTGAGGCCAAGGGGCAAGAGCGCGCCTGATCGCGTCCAGCGGCGCGCTCCAGTCACCGGGGCGGCGCTGGCGGTAGAGGCGGAGGGAGGGGTACCAGGCGGTGCCTGATCCCTCCATCCAGCGCCAGTCGGCCGCCGCCTTGAGCAGCACCCAGGCCGGGCGGCCGAGCGCGCCGGCGAGGTGGGCGATCATCGTGTCCACGGTGATGACCAGCGCGACCGAACAGACGAGCGCGGCGGTTTCGGCGAGGTCGCCGAGCGGGCCGGGATTGGCCCAGGCGAGCGCGTCGGCGCCGTCGGGTTGCAGGCGCACGGGGCGAATGCCGGGCGGCAGCGCGGCGGCGAGCAGGGGGAGCGGGACGGAGCGCTCCCCGTCCCAGTCGCCGGCCTGGGCGCAGAGGCCGATGCGGAGGCGTGGCCCCTCCCCCCTTCCCCCTCCGGCAAGGGGAGGGGGTGAGAGGTAGGGCGAGGAGACGGCGCTGGGAGGAAGGCGCAGGGCGTGGGCGAGTTCCATGATCTCGATGTCGCACGCCTTGGGGGGGCTGGGGGCGGTCACGTCGAAGGGGATGGTGTTGTGCTCGCGCAGGAGCGGGACGAGCGCGGGTTGCGCCTCCACGGTGACGGCGGTGGCGCGGGCGCGCAGCGGTGCGAGATAGCGAAGGAATTGCAGGGTGTCGCCGAGGCCATGATAGCAGCGGACGAGCACGTCCCGGCCGTCGAAGGGGCGGCCGTCCCAGACGTAGCGGAGGTGATAGGGCAGGCGGGGGTCGTCGGGCGGCGTGTCGCGGTTGGCGAGGACGGCGTCGCTCACCGCCCAGGCGGCGGACCAATCGCCCCGGCGCATGGCGGCGAACCAGGCCGCGGCCGGGTCCGCCGCCCGACGGGACACGCCGCTATTGGTCTTCGAGCGTGAAGCCGGCCTTCAGCGTGACCTGGTATTGCCTGATCGCGTTGTCGCCGATCTGGCCGCGTATCTGCGTGACCTCGAACCAGCTCAACTGGCGGATGGTGGCGGCGGCGCGCTCGATGGCGTTGTCGATAGCGTCCGAGATGCTGTCCTGCGAGGTTCCGACCAGCTCGAGCATCTTGAAGACAGGTTCGGCCATGGCTCCCCTCCGGTTGCTGACGCAGGCTTAAGGCGTGGCGGCGGGAGGGGGTTTGGAGTCGTTGCGCGAAGTTGACTAAAAGCAGCGGCGTGTGTTAGCATGTCTTTCTAACGCATTCGAGGACGGTCATGCCGCCACAGCGATCCTGGCCGGAGAGCCTCGCCGCCAGCGCCGCGTTCCGGCAGGGCGGCGGATGGCGGAACCGGGCGCAGGAGGAGCGGCGGGCGGCGCTGCTGGACGCGGCGGAGCGACTGTTCGCTTCCAAGGGCCTGTTGCAGACCGGCTTGCAGGAGATCGGCGCCGCGATCGGCCTGGCGCCCTATGCGGTGCGGGCGCAGTTCGGCAACCGGGAGATGGTGCTGGAGGCGGTGCTCGACCGGCACATGGACCGGCTGATCGACCGGCTGGGCGTGTACGCGGCGCTGGGGGAGGCGGATGATCCCCGAGCGTGGCTCGAGGCGGCGATCCGTGCCCTGCTGGACCTGCTGTGGGCGTACCGGGCCGGGCAGCGCGTGCATGTGGCAGCGGTCGCCGGGGCCTCGCCGCATTTGGCCCGGTCCTTGAAGCTGCGGCAGCGCCACGTGGCGCACTACTACGCCGGGCTGATACCAACTCCGTCTGATCATCTCGGCTGAACCGGCTTGGGCCACCAATGGAAGCTGGTGTGCGGGCGTATGGCGGCCGGGTCGAGGCGGCGGCAGCGCTCGGCGCCGGCGGCGTCGAGGTCATCGAGGGTTGCGAAGTGCCGGTTGATGACCGGCTCGTCCACCAGCGGCCAGAGTTGCTCGGCGGGCTGGAGCTCGGGTGAGTACGGCGGCAGGAACACCAGCGTGATGCCGTCGGGGACGGCCAGGCCCTTGGGGCCGTGCCAGCCGGCGTTGTCCAGCACCAGCCAGCCGGCGTTGTCCAGCACCAGTAGGATGTGGCGCGCGCGCCCAGCCCCGGTCTCGCGCGCGAAGGCGGCGAGCAGGGCCTCGAACAGCCGCTTGCTCAGGCCGGTGGACAGGAACCAGACTGCCTCGCCGCTGGTCGGCTGCACGAAGGCCGTGACGTGCAGCCACTTGTAGCGGTGGTGGCCGAGGGCGATGGGCCGCGCGCCGACTGGGGCCCACACACGGCGGCGGACCGGCTTCAGGCCGAGGCGGTGCTCGTCCTCGGCCCAGACCTCGACCGGCCGGTCGGGGTGCGCGGCCTTGGCCCGTGCGACCGCCGCCTCGAGCCCCCCCTGAACTCGGCTTGCTGCTCGGGCGTGGCTGCGCGCGGGTGCCGCGGGCGCGGTGCCTGGATCGACCACCGGACCCGCTTCAGCGCCTCCCAGCCGCGCTGCGGGTGCACCCGCTCCACCCCGAGGTGGCGCGCCATCCAGACCGCGACCTTGGGGCCGGTCCAGCGCCCGCCGTCCTCGGGGGGTGCCCTCAGGCGCTCGGACAGTGCGGCCAGCAGCGCAGGCGTCAGCACGCTGGCTGCGCGTCCGTTGCGCCGTCGCTGGTCGCCCAAGGCGTCAGGGCCGTGCGCGTTGTAGCGTGCGGCCAACTCCTCCACCCAGCGCGGCACGAACGCCAGCACGCTGGCGACGTCCAGCACCGTCCGCCCCTGGGCCAATAGCCAGATCGCCTGGATGTGCCGCGCCGCGGTCGCGTCTCGGGCTGCCCGATAGAGCCGCTCCAGTTCCCCCACAGGCAGGTGCTCGACAATGTGCGCCACGGCTTTGCCCCCTCGCCAGAGCCGTCAGCCTACTCCAGTTCACAGGCACCGATCACGCGGATTTCGTATGATCGCGCGGGCGGTGCCGGAGGCGGAGGGGCTGACGGAGCTTGCCATGCCGGCCGCGCTTAGCCTGATGGGCATGGCGTGCTGGCACGTGCTGTGGTTCCGCGACATGGGCGCGCTGAGCCGGGCGGAGTACGCGCGACTGCTCGCGCATATGGTGGTGGACGGGGTGCGCGCGGCCGCGTTGGCGGGCGTGGGCGGGCTGGAGTGAGCGCGCGGCGCGTTTACCGGGCGCCGGTGGAGAAGCGGGCGCGGCTGCGCGCGGCGGCGGCGCGGCATGTGGCCGCGCACGGGCTGGCGGGGTTCAACCTGCGCCGACTGGCGGCGGAGGCGGGCCTGGGGTTCGACCTGGCGCGGTGGTACTACCGCACGAACGAGGCGCTGATCGCGGACGTGGCGCGGGCGTATCACGCGGCGCTAGGGGAGCGGATGGCGGAGGCGGTGCTGGCGGCGCGGCTGATGGCGGGGACGGCGCGGGTGGAGGCCCTGGCGCTGGCGGCGCTGGAGGCGATGGCGGCAGAAGGCGCGGGGCACCGGACGGCGCGGGCGGCAGTCGCGGCGCTGCCGCGCGTGGCGGAGGCGGTGCGGAATTTGGATGCGTGGTTGGTGGGGGAGTTCGCGGAGGCGTTGGGCGACGCGGTGTTGGCGCGGTCGCTGCTGATGGTGGTTGGGGAGTGGGCGGCAAGGGTGGAGGGGGCGGAGGAGCGGAAGGTTTGCGCGCGGGTGGTGGCGGGGATGGGGGCGGCTTTGGCCCTGCCTGGAATGGATACCAATAGTTCTTGCCTGCCCGGATCATACGGCACAGGATGCGCTTGAGTCATTGCATCATCCACCAATCCAAGAAGACAGCCCAGTTGATGTATCTGCGCATCGACGATCAATGGCTTCGTGCCTGCGGAGAGGAAGAACAATGGAGCCAGTGTCGCTGCGAGATGCCATCCGGGCATTGCGGGTCGAGATCATGGAGGCCGCCGAGGATGCCTCGACCCAAGCCGTGCGATTCGAGCTTGGTCCGATCGAAATGGAGTTCGAGGTGGTGGCCAAAAGGGAGAGGGGGGTCGAAGGCAAAATCGGCTTCTACATATTTGCGGCTGATACCTCGATTGGCGGCAGCGGCAAGGCCACAAACGAGCTTACGCAGAAAGTCAAGCTCTCGCTCAACCCGGTGCTTGTGAAGCTGGACGGTACGCGGTCGGAACTGGAGATCGGGCGCGATAAACAGTCGGCATCGTCGGGTTCCGAAGAATCGACGCTGGAGAGACCGTAACAATATCGAATCGGCGGTCAATTCCGGGAGTTGGCCATGCAAGCCAGCCGGGTTGTCGAGATCTTGCAGGACGGAAAAAGCCGCGGCAGCGGATACCTGATCAGCCCGCGACACGTCTTGACCGCCCGCCACGTTTTGAAGCCGTGCCGGGTGGACACGACCTGCGATGTCCACCTGCTTGGTGCGCCGATACGCCCCTCGCCAATACCAGCCAAGGTCGGATGGGTGAGCGACAGTCACGACTTCGCAATCCTGGAGTCCGTTGCGGGTCCGTTGCCTGCGGCCGAGTGCGGCCTTGTCGATTTCGGAAGAGTTGCCCGCGACCTGATCCCGCGGCAATGCCTGGTTTCGGGTTCCCGGCGGCTGCGGGGCGTGACCAGAAGACGAGTTCGGGATCGCTCACCTGGGTTCTGACCGGCAGTCCGCGTTTTGACATCGATCTCAGCAGCGCGTCTCCGAAAGACTGGCGGCAATGGGGTGGCCTTTCCGGCGCGGCGGTTATGGCCGAGGGGCTGCTGGTGGGCGTGGCGCGTGCGGTGGACGAGAACCGGGATGGCCGCGTACTCAAGGCGACTCCGGTCGAACACCTGCTCGATGAGAGCGGGCTACAGGATTATTTCCACGAGGCTGGCCTTTCCCGTCCTGCGCTGCGGGACGTTCCTCCTGGGAGCCTGGAGGCCATTCGGGAGTACGCCAGGTCACTCCATGATCGCGCCCATGGTGATGCGGCCTTGCCGCTCGACTTCGAAACCGACGTGTCGATCGCTAGCACGCTCCGATTCTCGCCGCGCAACCCTCGGGTGCCGTTTCTCGGCCGACTTCAGGAATTCGGCAAGCTCGATGAATTCCTCGATGCCTCGCGGCCTTTCACGTGGTGGCTGATCACGGGCGGCGGCGGGGCGGGCAAGACCCGTCTGGCGCGACAGTTCTGCCTTCATGCGCACAGCCGGGGATGGCGGGCCGGGTTTCTGCCTAACGGCTTCAAGGCCGATGATATTGCCTCCTTGGATGCGTGGTGCCCTCAGCGTCCAACCTTGATTGTCGCCGATTATGTCCTGAAGGAGCCGCGGACGACGGAAATCCGCAAGCTCGCGGCGCGTCTGGCACGCCGCACGGATTTGGCTCCCGTCCGCCTGCTGTTGCTTGAGCGTGAGGGCGGTGAATCCTTCAGACGCGGGTTTCTCGGCAGCGATCAGAGCGATCGAGCTGTCATCGAGGCAGCCCGTTATCATTCGGATTCCTTGACCCTTCCGGAGCTGTCCGAGGACGATATCTGGTCGCTTGTCGCGTTGTGCCCGTGGCGGGCCGACGCAAAGCGTTTGACGATTCTGCGCGAGATGTTCCTCGCCCGCTTGCGGAGCTTGGATCGTCAGCGGCGGC
The DNA here is from genome assembly GCA_963818725.1 of uncultured Pseudomonadota bacterium. GTDB lineage: Bacteria > Pseudomonadota > Alphaproteobacteria > Acetobacterales > Acetobacteraceae > DATFDN01. The sequence continues at coordinate 214,808 of CAWFTU010000007.1, forward strand.
CTCTGGTCGCGATGATATTGGCCGATGCGCTCGCTACCACGCCGGAGCGTGGCGATGTTGGGGGGTTGGAGGGCGAATTGCGCGACCTACTGCGTCGCGATCGCGAGCACCTTTGGCCGCAGGAACTGGGCGTGTCAGGCCGCGAGATCGGGGACACCGAAGCCGATGTCGCGATTGCCTTCGCCACGATGGTCGGCGGCCTGGGTTTGCCAGAGTTGAACGCTATCGATAACGCCTGTGGGCGGCCGCTGTCCCGCAGCATATTGCCTGCATGCGCCAAGGCCGTCGGTAAGCCGATCCCCGACCCACCGCGCCTCGGCTCGCTCGAGCCGGATCTGATCGGTGAGTTCTTCTGCCTGGAGACGCTGCGCGGCAGTAATCCGGTCGTCGATCCCCCCCATAGCTGGATGCCGGAGACGGCGTGGCGGGTGCGCGGCGGCGGGATGGCTGACTTTGTCACGCGGGCACGACAGAACTTTCCCATTCACCCTTCGGTTGAGCGCGTCGCCATTACCGTGCGGGGAGTGGAGGAGAGTTGGCTGCTGGCTGCGCTTAGTATGACAGCCGACGGGACGAATGAGTTGCTCAGCAAAGCGCGGGAAATGCTGCTTGCACCTGCGCGATCTGACATCGGGGCGACCAACGCATTTGCTCGCCTGACGCTTTTGGCGAGTTTGCTGGAAACCGGCGTTCTTGAGAGGGAGATAGCGGCGACCTATCTGGACGCGCTTGCCACGCTGCCTGCACTGCATCCCGACGAGCCGGCTTTGCGCGCGCGATGGGCGGAGAGCGTGACGAACTTCATTGCTCACCGCGCGGCGGAGAACCCGGCGGGCTGCCAGGCGCTGCTGGAAACGCTGGCGAAGCTGCACGCGGCTCATCCCGACGAGCCGACCTTGCGCGCGCAATGGGCGCAGACCGTCACGAACTTCGTTGCTCAGAGCGCGGCGAAGGACCCGACAGTCTGTCAAGCGCTGCTGGAGGCGCTGAATGATTGATCCGGCTTGGGTGGTCTTGGATCAGGCGGCATACCGGACGGGCCGATGCCCGAAGTAGCTCCGCACGCGCTCGGGCAGCTTCGCGAGCTTGCGCATGTGGCTGATGATGGTGCGCTTAAGCTGCTGCTTGCCGCGGGCGGGCGGCTTGCGGGTGACAGCCTGCTTCAGGTCGGCGTTGAGGCACTCGTCGGGGTTCAACTCGGGACTGTAGGAGGGCAGGTGGAAGACCGCGATCTGTGCGGTGCGCCCGGCCAGCCATGCCCGCACCGCGCGGGCACGGTGGACCGGCAGGTTGTCGAGGATCAGGAACACCTTGGCCCCGGCGTCCCGGATCAAAGGTGTACCAGCTAGGATTTAATCTGACAATCTGGTTTGTTTGGTGCGGGCAACCCGGGACCGGAGGACAGGAATGTCTCGCTCCGGTCGCCCAGAACCGAGGAGCCGACCATGACCAACGAACGCAAGGTAATCCGGGCCAAGGTAGGCCTGCTGGAGCTGGCCAAACAGCTCGGCAATGTGTCGCAGGCCTGCAAGATCATGGGATACTCGCGCGACAGCTTCTACCGCTTTCAGGAGCTCTACGAAAAGGGCGGCGAGATCGCGCTGGCGGAGATGACCCGGCGCAAGCCAATCCTGCGCAATCGGGTGGAGCCGGCCATCGAGCAGGCGGTCGTCGGGCTGGCCGTCGAGCAGCCGGCCTTTGGCCAAGTCCGGGTGGCCAAGGAGCTGAAGAAGCGCGGCCTGACGATCTCCCCGGCCGGGGTGCGCTGTGTCTGGCAGCGCCACGACCTGGAGACCATGAAGAAGCGGCTCAAGGCACTCGAGGCCAAGAGCGCACAGGACGGCCTGGTGCTGACCGAAGCCCAGGTCGCCGCCTTGGAGCGGGCCCGGCAGGACAACGAGGCGCATGGCGAGTTCGAGAGCGAGTGTCCGGGCTACTGCCTGGCCCAGGACACCTTCTATGTCGGCACGCTCAAGGGGGTCGGGCGGATTCTATCAGCAGACCTGCGTCGACACCCACTCCAAGGTGGCGTTCGCCAAGCTCTACGACCGCAAGACCCCGATCACCGCCGCCGACCTGCTGAACGACCGCGTGGTGCCGTTCTTCGACGAGCACGGGGTCAAGCTGTCCCGCGTGCTGACCGATCGCGGCACCGAGTATTGCGGCACCTCGCAGGCCCACGAATACGAGCTCTACCTGGCGATCGAGGACATCGACCACAGCCGGACCAAGGCAAAGAGTCCGCAAACCAGCGGGATCTGCGAGCGCTTCCACAAAACGGTGCTGCACGAGTTCTATCAGGTCGCCTTCCGCAAGCGCATCTACAGCAGCATCGAGCAGCTACAGGCCGATCTCGATGTCTGGGTCAGCAGCTATAATGAGCAACGCCCTCATCAGGGCCGCTGGTGCTACGGCAAGACCCCGATGCAGACCTTCCTTGACACCCTCCCGCTCGCCAGGGAAAAAATGCTCAACGCCGCCTGACGTCGGTCAGACATGATCCATCCGACACCATACAGGCCAGCTGTCCGATCAAATGTCAGCTAGTACAGATCAGGCGCTCGAGGAAGCGGATCAGCGTCGGTGCCTTGATCGCGCCGTCCAGCACCATCCAGCGCAATTCGCCCTTGTTGGTCACGGCCGAGATCAGGCCCACGCCCGCGCGCCGGTGATTGGGGCGGACCACCGGGGTCTGCCCGCGTGGGGCGAAGCTGCGGCCGCGCACATCATCGGCGCGCAAGCCGGTCTCGTCACCCCAGAAGATCCTGCCCTTCTCCCGCTTGGCCCGGGCCACAATGGCCGGGTAGTCCCGCCGCAGCCAGCGTCGCACCGCAGCCGGGCACTGCTCATAGGCGCGCCGCAGCGGCTTCTGCGCCGGGAAGCCCCAACGCGCCAGGTAAGTCCCCATGGTGCGCACCGCCAGCCGCACCCCGCAGCGCTGCTCGATCAGGACCCGCACCGCCGCACGGCTCCACAGCGCGAAGGGCAGGCCAAGTTCGTCCGGCGTGCGCCGGCAGATCAGATCACGAACCCCTGCCTCCTGCCGCGCCGCGAGAAACCGCCCGGTTCCCGGCTCCGGGCCGCGCGGTCCGCTTCGCAAGCCCGCCATCCCAGCCGCCGCGAAGCGCCGGCAGATGTTGAACACCCCCGTCCGGGTCAGGCCCGTCTGGGCCGCGATCGCCTCGTAGGTCAGGCCGCTCTCGCGCAGTCCCACCACCTGCCGCCGACGCTCCTCTTGCGCCGCCGCCGGCAGCTTGCGCATGTCCACATGGTCCATCCCGCCAAACTGGAACACCCATGCGGCAATTTCAACACTACTCGAGCCGGATCAAGAATTGCATAGAGCGCATCCCGACGAGCCGGCCTTACGCGAGCGATGGGCAGAGAGCGTCACGAACTTCGTCCGTGACCGTGCGGCGGTGACTTCGGCAGGCTGCCGGGCGTTGCTGGGGACGCTGGCGAAGCTGCATGCAGTGCATCCCGACGAGCCGGCCTTACGCGAGCAATGGGCGAACAGCGTCACGAACTTCGTCCGTGGCCGCGCGGCGAAAGACCCGGTGGGCTGTCAAGCGCTGCTGGCGGCGCTGGACGAACTACATAGGGCGCATCCCGATGGGCCAGCCTTGCGCGAGCGATGGGCGGAGAGCGTCACGAACTTCGTCCGTGGCCGCGCGGCGAAAGACCCGGTGGGCTGTCAAGCGCTGCTGGCGGCGCTGGACGAACTACATAGGGCGCATCCCGATGGGCCAGCCTTGCGCGAGCGATGGGCGGAGAGCGTCACGAACTTCGTCCGTGGCCGCGCGGCGGAAGACCCGGCAGGCTGCCGGGCTCTAATGGAAACCCTGGACGAATTGCGTAGGGCGCATCCCGGCAAGCCGGCCTTGCGCGAGCAATGGGCGACGAGCGTCTCGAACTTCGTCTATCACCGCGCGGCGGAAGACCCAGCGAGTTCCCGGGCGCTGCTGGAGGCGCTGAACGAACTGCATAGGACGCATCCCGACGAGCCAGCCTTGCGCGAGCAATGGGCGACAAGCTTCGCGAACTTCGTTGCTTACCGCGCAGGGGAGGACCCTGCAGGCTGCCGGGCGCTGCTGGAGGAGACGGCGCGACTAGCTAATGCTTACGAGGGTGAGATTATTCTGCTGGAGCGTCTGGTAGGCGCGGCACTATTCTGGATCGCCACTCATAGGGAAGCTGATCCGCCCGCCGCTGAGGAGTTATGTCAATTGGTGTTGCTGGCAACGGAAAGGCGCGAAGAGACGCTTGCTGCAATCATGCATAAGTTCGGGGTGAATGCGGAGTGATACAAACGACCCGAAGTCCTGACCTATCGTTCGTCATTCCCGCGAAAGCGGGAATCCCGGGAAACCGCAAGAGCTTGGTGTGCTGGCCTGGATGCCCGATTTCGCGGGCATGCGGTAAGGGTCAAGATCAAGGGCGGCTGGGTATGTGTGGGAAGGTGGGCAAGTCGTGGTTGATGAAAGCTGTTGCTTTCGTCAATCCGATCTGAGGGCCCTCACCCGCCGCGTCTGCGGCGCGGCGACCTCTCCCGCAGTGCGGGAGAGGTGAACAGGGGGGGTGCGCGGGCTGTTTGATCAGGGTGCGTTGCGAGCAGAGCCGCTTCCGTCGTCCACCTCTCCCGCTTGGCGGGAGAGGTCGGCGCGTAGCGCCGGGTGAGGGTCGCGGAGGGCCGCGAGGATCGTGTCGGAGACGTGCTCCGGGTTGGCAAGGATATCCGTGTTCCAGAACCGGATCACGCGCCAGCCGCGCGCTTGCAGCCAGGCGGTGCGGCGGTCGTCCGCAGCCGAGTTGGCGTGCTGCCCGCCATCGGCCTCGACAATCAGGCGCGCGGCGATGCAAGCGAAGTCGGTGATATAGGGGCCGATCGGGTGCTGGCGACGGAATTTGAAGCCTTGGAAGAGGCGGTTGCGCAGCAGGCGCCAGAGGGCGTGTTCGGCTTCGGTTTGCGTGTGGCGCAGGTGACGGGCGTGGGGGCTGGCCATGCGCGTATGGTGCGGGGTCGGGGTGAAGAGGGGGCTAACGCGGCAGCCCTCACCCGCCGCGCTAGCAGCGCGGCGACCTCTCCCGCCAAGCGGGAGAGGTGAAGGGGTGTTCTCAGCGACACCTCTCCCGCTTGCGGGAGAGGTCGCCGGGGCATGGCCTCGGCGGGTGAGGGCTACTCCGCCACCTCCTGCTCGATCGCCGACCCGTCGCCGCCGTCCTCGTCCGGCTTGGGCAGAGCGGGCAGCGCGGCTTCGATGATCTCGAAGTCGAGCTTGCCGTCCTTCAGCGTGACTTTCACCGAGCCGCCGCGGACCAGGCGGCCGAACAGCAGCTCCTCGGCGAGCGGCTTCTTCACGAATTCCTGGATCACGCGCGCGAGCGGCCGGGCGCCGTAGAGCGGGTCGTAGCCGCGCTCGGCGAGCCACTCCTTCGCGGCCGAGGACAGCTCGATCGTCACGTTGCGGTCGGCGAGCTGGGCCTCGAGCTGCATGACGAACTTCTCGACCACGCGGCCCACCACCTCCGGCGTCAGGCCGGCGAAGGGGACGATAGCGTCGAGCCGGTTGCGGAACTCCGGCGTGAAGAGGCGCTTGACCGCCTCCTCGTCCTCGCCCACGCGGGTGTCGCGGCCGAAGCCGATGGAGGCGCGGGCGAGGTCGGCGGCGCCCGCGTTCGTGGTCATGATCAGGACCACGTTGCGGAAATCGACCGTCTTGCCGTTGTGGTCGGTCAGCTTCCCGTGGTCCATCACCTGGAGCAGGATGTTGAACAGGTCCGGGTGGGCCTTCTCGATCTCGTCGAGCAGCAGCACGGCGTGCGGGTGCTGGTCGATCGCGTCGGTGAGCAGGCCGCCCTGGTCGAAGCCGACATAGCCGGGCGGGGCGCCGATCAGGCGGGAGACGCTGTGGCGCTCCATGTACTCGGACATGTCGAAGCGGATCAGCTCGATCCCCATGACGGAGGCAAGCTGGCGGGCCACCTCGGTCTTGCCGACGCCGGTGGGCCCGGAGAACAGGTAGTTGCCGATCGGCTTCTCCGGGTCGCGCAGCCCGGCGCGGGAGAGCTTGATCGCGGCGGCGAGCGCCTCGACCGCCCTGTCCTGGCCGAACACCATCGCCTTGATGTCGCGCTCCAGGTTGCGCAGCGTCTCCTTATCATCGGCGGAGACGGACTTGGGGGGAATGCGCGCGATCTTGGCGACGATCTCCTCCACGTCCTTGAGCGTGACGGTCTTGCGGCGCTTGTTCTCGGGCAGCAGCATCCGGGAGGCGCCAACCTCATCGATCACGTCGATCGCCTTGTCGGGCAGCTTGCGGTCGTTGATGTACTTGGCCGAGAGGTCGACGGCGGCGCGGATCGCCTCGTCGGTGTAGCGCACCTTGTGGTGCTTCTCGTAGTTGGCCTTGAGGCCGCGCAGGATCTTGACCGTGTCCTCGAGCGTGGGCTCGTTCACGTCAATCTTCTGGAAGCGGCGGACCAGGGCGCGGTCCTTCTCGAAGTAGTTGCGGAACTCCTTGTAGGTGGTCGAGCCGATGCAGCGCAGCGTCCCGGAGGCGAGCGCCGGCTTGAGCAGGTTGGAGGCGTCCATCGCGCCGCCAGAGGTGGCGCCGGCGCCGATCACGGTGTGGATCTCGTCGATGAACAGGATGGCGCCGGGGTGGTTCTCCAGCTCCGAGACCACGGCCTTCAGGCGCTCCTCGAAGTCGCCGCGGTAGCGGGTGCCGGCGAGCAGCGCGCCCATGTCGAGGGCGAAGATGGTGGACTTGGCCAGCACCTCGGGCACGTCGCCCTCGACGATGCGCTTGGCCAGGCCCTCGGCGATGGCGGTCTTGCCGACGCCCGGATCGCCCACGTAGAGCGGGTTGTTCTTGGTGCGCCGGCAGAGGATTCTGGATGGTGCGCTCGATCTCCTGCTCGCGGCCGATCAGCGGGTCGATCTTGCCGGCCATGGCCTTCTTGTTGAGGTTGACGCAGTAGTTGGAGAGCGCGTCCTGGTTCCGCCGGCCGGGCTTGTCCTCGCGCTCCTGCTCGTGGTGCGACTCGTGGGGGTTGGCGCCCTGGACCGGGCGCTGGGCGGAGCGGCCGGGGGCCTTGGCGATGCCGTGGCTGATGAAGTTGACGGCGTCGAGCCGGGTCATGTCCTGGAGCTGGAGGAAATAGACGGCGTGGGACTTGCGCTCCGAGAACAGGGCGACGAGGACGTTGGCGCCGGTGACCTCGTCGCGGCCGGAGGACTGGACGTGGATGGCGGCGCGCTGGACGACACGCTGGAAGCCGGCGGTGGGCTTGGGGTCGCCCGCGCGGTCGGTGGCGAGCCCGGCGAGGTCCTTGTCGAGGAACTCGGCGAGGTCGGCGCGCAGCTTGTCGAGGTCGACCCCGCAGGCGCGCAGCACGGTGGAGGCGTCGGTGTCGTCGGCGAGCCCGAGCAGGAGGTGCTCGAGCGTGGCGTACTCGTGCCGGCGGTCGCTGGCGAGCGACAAGGCGCGGTGCAGCGTCTGTTCGAGGTTGCGTGACAGCATGGGCGACGCTCCTAACGCGCTCGGAGAGGGCTGATAGATGGGGTAGCCGGGGGGATGCGCCGCATCATTCCTTCTCGATCGTGCATTGCAGGGGGTGCTGGTTCTGGCGGGCGAGGTCCATCACCTGGGTGACCTTGGTCTCGGCCACCTCGTATGTGTAGACCCCGCAGACGCCGACGCCCCGGCGGTGCACGTGCAGCATGATGCGGGTCGCCTCCTCCCGGTTCTTCTGAAAGAACCGCTCAAGGACATGCACGACGAACTCCATCGGGGTATAGTCGTCGTTCAGCATCAGCACTTTGTACATCGCCGGCTTGCGAGTCTTCGGCCGGGCCTTGACCACCACACCCGTGTTGGTCCCCTCACCGCCCCCGCGCTTGTCGTTGTCGCTCATTGTCAGCTTCCGCGCCATCCGCACCCGTCGCGTCCGGTGTCCATCAGGCCGAGCATATCGGAAGGTCGTGGTCGGATAAAAGGGCAATGCTGGGAGAGTTATGCGCCCGCTGGCCCGAGGCGTCGCGCTCTGGCGCCACGCCAATAAAAAACCCCGGGCGGACACCGCCCGGGGCTGGTTCTGGTCCGAGGCCGATGTCAGGCGACGCGGCCAAACTTCTCGACCGCGAGGCTCATGCGCGCCGCGGCGGGTGCGATGGCCTGCTCGGCCAGTTTCAGCGAGGACTCGCTGATCCGGCCGGACTCCGCAACGGTCTTCTCGATCGTGCTGCGGGCCAGCGCGGCCTGCACCTCGATCGCGTCCTTCATCGACTTCGCGCCGGCGATCGCCTTGAACGCGGTCATGGTGTCAGCGATCTGCCCCTGGGCAGTCGCCGCGACCTGCTTGCCCAAGTCCTGCAGCCCAGTGGCCCAAATCTGACCCGAGCGCACCAGCGCGGCCATGTTGCCCTGTCCGAAAGCCACGATCTCTTCAGCGGTCTTCATTGCCTTCTCCATTCCTTCCTGCACGCGAACTCGTGTCTGCTCGACTCCAGCTACGGCCTGAGCGCTTCCGCTTTCGACGAAAGATGCCATCCGATCGGCGGTAAGCTTGGCAGTGTCGACCGTCGCACGGGTCGGCGCGGCCGCCGCACTGACCATGGTTGCCGCCGCAGCAGCCGCCGTTCCCTGATCCTCGCTCATTTTCAGTGCCATCCTGGTCACTCCCTTCTCCCTGCCTCAGTCACGGCACGTTGATCGTGGCCAAGGCAGCTTCGGGTTCGCTCGATTGCCATGCTGCATTGCAGCATGGCACTGAGATGGGACAGGCAGACGGACTTATCAAGGACTTTTTGTGCGCTGCACGAATTTCGAAAGAAGCAGGCGAACGATTGTCGTTAACCCATTCAACTTTAGGTGATTTCGTACTGGACATACCGCCTTCCAGCTCTCTAAGCTTCGGCCCTCACTGGGAGACTTTGCATACATGGCAGCGTGGCGGCGCCAGTCGGCCTGGCAGGCACTTTCTCTCGCCTTGACGCTCCTGGGCGTGGGAGCGGGGCTGGCCCCGGCCTCGGCTCAGGTCGGTTCGGACCGGTACGCGTCGATCATCGTCGACGCGCGGACCGGCACCGTGCTCGAGGAGGCGAACGCTGACGCGCCGCGGCACCCGGCGAGCCTTGCCAAGCTCATGACGCTCTACCTGACCTTCGAAGCCCTGCGCGATCGTCGCATCAGCCTCGAAAGCCTGGTTCCGGTCTCGGAGTATGCGGCCGGCATGGAGCCGACAAAGCTCGGCCTCACGCCAGAGACGCGGATCACTGTCGAGCAGGCCATCATGGGCCTGGTGACACGCTCGGCAAACGATGCGGCGGCTGCCTTAGGAGAACTGCTCGGCGGAAACGAGACGCGCTTCGCCCAATTGATGACCCTGCGGGCGCGCGCCCTGGGCATGGCCAACAGCACCTTCACCAATGCCTCTGGCCTACCCGATCCGAACGCATGGACCACTGCGCGGGACCTCGCGGTCCTGGCTCGTCGGCTGATCTATGACTTTCCCGGATATTATCACTACTTCAGCACCGCGCGCTTTGTTTTCCACGGTCAGGTAATCTTCAACCACGACAACCTGCTGACCTCCTTTCCCGGGGCAGACGGCCTGAAGACGGGGTACACCATCGCGTCAGGCCATAACCTCGTGACCAGTGCCTCGCGTGGCGGAACCCGCCTTGTGGGCGTGACGCTCGGCTGCGCCAGCAACGCCGAACGGGATGCGCACATGGCCGCCTTGCTCACGGCGGGATTCACCCAGGAGGGCGTGCCGGTGAGCCAACCCCCGATCGTAACGGCGCGCGCCGGCCGGTTCAGCTTGATCGGCTCGGCACACGCCGCCGAGCCCGACCGGCGGTTCGAGCCTCGGCTCAATACGGTCGTGCAGCTTCGCCCCGCTTCCATCCCCCATTTCGGCGTCCAGGTCGGCAGCTTCACCAGCGAGCGGGCGGCTCACGCCGCTGCGGAGAGGGCTCGCCAGGCAAGCGAGGGGGGCACGGTTCATCTTGAGCGCGTGACGATCCACGGCCGCAAGGCGTGGCGCGCTCAAGTCGTTGGGCTAAGTTCGGCCGAGGCCGCGCTCGCGTGCAGCGCCGCGGCGAAGCATGGCACGCCCTGCGCGGTGATCCATGCACAGCCCCGCCAGATGGCGGCGCTCTGATACCGGCGGCCGCGCCGCCTTAACCTCTCTACAAGGGAAGGGACCGCTTCGCCTCCCTCCCTTACGGGAGAGGGTTCAGCGCTCATGCAGAACCGCCAGGCCATGCTCTAAATCTGCGACCAAATCCGCCACGTCCTCGAGCCCGACATGGATGCGGACAGACGGACCAGCCAAAGCTCCCGCCCCGACGGTCCGCGTGATGAAGCCCGTCGTCGGAAGGGCAAGGCTTTCATAGCCGCCCCACGAGGCACCGATGCCGAACAGCTCCAGAGCCTCAACGAAGCGGTGCGTGTCCTGGGGGCTGAACGCCGGCTGGAAGATGACGCCGAACAGGCTGCACGCCCCGGTGAAGTCGCGCTTCCAGATCTCATGCCCCGGCGCTCCCGGGAGCGCTGGATGGAGCACCTGTGCGACCTCCGGGCGCGTGGCAAGCCATGCGGCTATCTCCACGCCCGCCCGCATCTGTGCCGCCAGCCGCACGCCAAGCGTGCGGATGCCGCGCAAGGTGAGCCAGCAATCATCTGGGCTGGCGTACTGGCCAAGCATACTGGCCGTCGCGTTCAACCGCTTCCAGTCGGCGTCGGCGTTCACCGTTATGCCGCCGATCAGCACGTCGGAATGTCCGGCTGGGTATTTGGTGAGCGCCTGGATCGAGACATCGACCCCGTGCCGGAACGGTTGGAAGAAGTGGATGCCCCATGTGTTGTCCATCAGCACCTTGACCCCGCGCGCATGGGCGGTGCGGGCCAGGGCGGGGATGTCCTGCACCTCGAAGGTGTGGCTGCCGGGGCTTTCCGTGTAAACGACCGTCGTGTTGGACCGCATCAGCTCGGCCAAGGCGGCCTCGTCGATGCACGGATCGTAGAACGTCGTCTCGATCCCGAGGCGCGGCAGCATGGTCGTCGCGAAGGTGCGCGCCGGCCCATAGACGCTATCCGGCATCAGGCAGTGCTCGCCGGCGTTGAGGAACGCGAGCAGCGGCACGGTCACGGCGGCGAGGCCGGAGCCGACAAGCTGGCACCGGGTGCCGCCCTCGATCTCGGCGACGGCGTTCTCCAGCGCCCAGTGCGTCTCGCTGCCGCCCAACCCGTAGCCGAGCACTTGCTGGCCCCGCTTGCCGGCCAGCGCCTTGCGCTCGGCCATTGTGGGGTAGAGCACGGTCGAGCCGCGCAGCAGCGGCGGGTTGACGAAGCCGTGGACCCGCTTTCCAGCGCGGCCGACATGCGACATGCGCGTGCGGAAGCCCTGCGCGGTGGTCTTCTTCTCGGCCATCGGCTCAGCCCGCCTTCATGCCAGTCGCGATCGGGGTGTCAGGGCGGCCGCCCCATTCAGTCCAGGAGCCGTCGTAAACCGCCCCTTCCGGCAAGCTGGCCAGCCGCATTCCGAGCGTCAGGATACATGCGGTCACGCCACTGCCGCAGCTCGTCACGACCGCGCGGCTCCCGTCCGCTCCGGCCTCGGCGAAGCGGGCGCGCAGGGCGGCCGGATCGCGGAACGTACCGTCGGGATTGAGCAGATCGGTGTAGGGCAGGCTGCGCGAGCCGGGGATGTGGCCGCTGCGCATGCCCGCGCGCGGCTCCGGCTGCGCGCCGCTGAAGCGGCCGGCGGCGCGGGCATCCAGAACCAGGTCGGCCTGGGTCCGCACATTGTCCAGGACGTCGCCGATGCCGCGCACCCGCGCGGCACGGAAATCCGGGCGAAAGCTGGCCGGGGTGGGCGGTTTGGGCTCGCCGCGCTCGAGATTGCGGCCCTCGCGCACCCATTTCGGCAAGCCGCCATCCAGCACCGACGCTTCGTCGTGTCCGAACAGGCCCATGAGCCACCAGCCGCGCGCCGCCGAGGCAAGGCCCTTCTGATCGTAGAACACCACCCGCGTCGCGTTCGAGACGCCGAGCGCGCCAATCAGCTTGGCGAACCGGCCGGGGGTCGGGACCATGTGCGGCAGGTCGGTGTCGGGATCGGCGAACACGTCGATATCGAAGAAGCGCGCGCCCGGAATATGGCCGGCCAGGAACTCCGCGTGGCCGTCCTTCGGTTCGTTGGGCAGGTACTTGGTCGCGTCGAGCACGACCAGGTCCGGACTGCCGAGTTGCCCGGCGAGCCACTCCGTGCTGACCAATGGCTGCATGAACCTCCTCCTAGTCCGCGGGCGCGATAATGATGCGCCGGTTCTGCCGGCCCTTGCTCTCGATTTTCACCACCCGCACCGGACCGATCTCCGCCGTGGAGGCGACGTGTGTGCCACCGCAGGGCTGGAGGTCGATTGGCGGATCGCCCGCGCCGATGCGGACCAGTCTGATCCGTCCCGCCCCGCGCGGCGGCTTGACCGACAGTGTGCGCACAAGCCCCGGACTGGCGTCGAGCGTGGCCTCGTCAATCCATTCGTCGCTCACCGGATGACCAGCGGTGATCATTGCGTTCAGCTCCGCCTCGATCGCCTCCTTGTCCGGCGGGCTCGGCAGGTCAAAGTCGAGACGCGACCGCTCAAGCCCGACCGCGCCGCCGGTCACGCCCGCTTCGCGCAGCAGCGCGCTCAGGAGATGGAGTGAGGTGTGCGCCCGCATGAGACGGTGCCGCCGGTGCCAGTCGATCTCGCCCGCAACGTCAGCCCCCACGGGCGGCAACGGCGACTCGGGCGCGAGGACGTGCAGGATGGCCTCTCCCTCGCCTTTGACCGTGTCGGTGACGCGCCCCTCACCCCCGGCCCAGCGCAGCAGGCCCACATCGCCCGGCTGCCCGCCCGATCGCGCGTAGAAAACGGTGCGGTCGAGCACCACACCCGCTGGCACGCTGGCGAGCACGCGCGCCTGCATCGCGCTCAGGCGCGGATCGGACAGGAACAAGCGATCAGTCATGCCGCGCCCCAAGCCGAGCGGACCCGCTCGCGCCGCGCCTGGAACCAAAGCAAGGCGATCGCGGCGACGGAGTTCGTGATTTGCCCGTCCAAGGCCGCGTCGATCGCGCGCTGCGCCGGCCAGGCGCGCAGACGAATATCCTCGTTTTCGTGCGCCAAGCCGGCATGGCCGCACAGGCCGGAGGAGTCTGCCTCCGGAGCCGCAATCTCGCCGATGAACAGCGCGCAGAGCTCATCGGCGCCTCCCGGCGTCAGCAGGACGTCGCTGATCTTCATCAGCCGTCCGGGACGCAGCCCCATCTCCTCGTGAACCTCGCGGCGGATGGTCGCCTCGGGAGGTTCCGCGCCATCGCAGAGACCGGCCGGCAGCTCGGTCAGGATCGGGTCGAGCCCCGCCGCCAAGGCAGGCAGGCGGAATTGCTCGATCAGGACCACGACATCCTTCGCGGGATCATAGGGCAGCATCGCGGCGGCCCGGCCGCGGCGCCAAAGCTCCCATGTCCTGACGCCGGATGGCGCACCGTCGAAGCGACGGTGGCGAAATCGAACTTGGTCGAGCGGGAACCGTCCGTTCCAAACGCGCTCGTGGCTGATGACCTCGAGATCAGGGTCGGCCGGCAGGACCAAAGGCGGAGAGCGGTTCATGGGTTCAGGATAGGGTGCGCGCGCCCGCTCGCCCACCCCATGACACGCGCCTCAGGCTTCCGCGTTCACCCCGAGCAACCGGCGCAGGCGCGCGGCTCCCGCCGCGCCCTTCAGTGCCTCGCGCCAGCTCGCCTCCGCCACGCGCTGGTGCGCCAGAACCGCTTCGTCGGCGCTCGTGACCATGGCCACGCCGGTCTGCCGGTTCAGATGAGTGTCGGCCCGGAAAGGGTTGATCGCCAGCGACACGCGGGCGCGGGCGCGCAGGACAGTGAAATGGGAGCTGGGCTCCGGTCCGGACAGCAGCCCGAATTGCAGTCCCATCGGCTCGGCTTCCATAAGCTCGGCCATCCGGCGCACTTCGACCTCGGCGATCTGGCGGCAGCGCAGCCGCGTCGCCTCCGATACAGACAGCCCGTCCGCGATGCCGGATTCAAGCAGCCGGCGCACGGAGGAGAGCGAGACCATGCAGATGATGCCTGGACGGCGGGCGGCGTACATGCGCTTGCGGGCGCCCAGCGTGCCCAGGATTTGCTCGGACGCGGCGAGGAGGGCCGCGCGGTCAGCCCCTGGCTGGTCGGCGGTCTCCTCGAACGCCTGGGTGAGCACAGCGTCGTACACGTCGGACGTCGTCAAGTAGCAGAGCGGGCCGAATACCTCGAGCACCTGATCGGCCGTCTCCTCCATCTGCCGCAGGCGCTCGAAATAGGCGATCGGCCGGTTGTAGTACTCGACGCCGATGCCGAGCAGGGTGAGCGGCGACAGGTTCAGCAGCTCGGCCAGCCGCTTCACGGTGTCGAGCTTGATCACCTCTCCCTTTTCATAGCGATAGAGCGCCGCCCGCGAGACCCCGAGCCGAGCGGCGATCTCTTCGGCCCGCAACCCCGATTCGAGCCTAAACGCCCGAAGTTGCTGACCAATCTCCGTGAACCGCATCGACATGGCAGGTCCCGCCCCTCGCCCCCCGGGAGCCGAGATCGACTGCCGGGAGATGTCTCAGAAAAGAATGTCCGGGCTGTAAGCTTATGGTGGTGCGCGCCGGATTCTGCAACCCTGATCGTGCAACGGGACTCCTTAACCTTTACCACGGATTGAAAAATTGGCGAGACCCTCGATCGGCTGTATGAGTGCCGAGTGGTCAAGCTCCGCGCCGCCCCAGGCTGCGCAGGCGTCGAACATCTGCTGGGCCACGGCGGTGTTGGGCAGCGCGACGTTCAGGGACCGGGCCGCGGACAGGGCCAGGCTCAGATCCTTCTGGTGCAGCCGAACCCGGAAACCCGGATCGAAGCTGCCCTTGATCATGCGCTCGGCGTGCAGCTCCAGGACGCGCGAGGCCGCGAATCCGCCGCTGATCGCCTGGCGCACCTTGGCCGGATCGGCCCCCGCCTTGGCCGCGAAGACGAGCGCCTCCGCCACCGCCTGGATGTTGAGCGCCACGATGATCTGGTTGGCGATCTTGCAGGTCTGGCCGGCGCCGTTCTCCTCGCCGACATGGGTGATCGCCTTGCCCATGGACTCGAACAGGGGCTTGGCCCGGGCGAAGGCGGCCGCCGGGCCGCCTACCGTGATGGTCAGCGTCGCCTGTTGGGCGCCCACCTCGCCGCCGGACACCGGGGCGTCAAGGTAGTCGCACCCTTTCTCGTTGATGCGCTTGGCGAACGCCTTGGTCGCGATCGGGCTGATCGAGGACATGTCGATGACCAGCGCGCCGCGCCGAAGCCCTTCCGCCGCGCCTGCCTCGCCGAACAGCACGGCTTCGACATCGGGCGTGTCCGGCAGCATCAGGATCAGCACCTCGGCCTTGGCCGCGACCGCGCGCGTGTCGGCCGCCACCTCGGCGGCCGAGCGGACATCGTCCTTGAGGCTGGCGCGCTCCGGCACGACCAGCTCGTGGCCCGCCTTCCTGAGGTTGAGCGCCATCGGGAGCCCCATGATGCCGAGGCCGATGAAACCGATCTTCATCCTGGACTACCCCTCAGCGTGCCGCTTCAGCCAGCCAAGCCCGGCATCGGTCTCCCCGGCGGGCCGGTACTCGCAGCCGACCCAGCCGGTGTAGCCGAGCTGGTCCATACGCCGGAACACGTAGTCCCAGCCGATCTCGCCCGTGCCGGGCTCGTTGCGCGCGGGCACGTCGGCGATCTGCATATGCACGATCACCGGCATGAACTGCTCCATCCGCTTGGTGATGTCGCCTTCGGCGACCTGCACGTGGTACACGTCGAACTGAAGCCCGATCCGGTCGCGCCCGAGCGCCTCCGCGAACGCGGCGCCCTGGGCCTGAGTCTTCAGGAAGTAGCCGGGCATGTCGCGCTGGTTGATTGGCTCGATCGCGATCCGCACCCCGGCCTTCCGCGCCTCCTCCCCGGCCCAGGCGAGATTGGCGGCATAGACCGCGCCTGCCGTCACCTGGTTCACGTCCGAGGGTACGATCCCCGCCATGCAGTGGACCAGCGCGCAGCCCAGCGCGTCGGCGTACTCGAGCGCGCGGCGCACGCTGTCGCGGAACTCCGCTTGCCGCCCTGGCAGCGCGGCGAGGCCGCGCTCGCCCCTGGACCAGTCGCCGGGCGGCATGTTGAACAGTACCTGAGTGAGCCCGTTGGCCTCGAGCCGACGACGGATCTCAGCCGCCGGATGCTCGTAGGGGAACAGGAACTCCACGCTTTTGAAGCCCGCCCGAGCCGCCCGGTCGAAGCGGTCGAGGAAGCCTACCTCGTTGAACATCATGGATAGATTGGCGGCGAAGCGTGGCATGAGATGCTCCCTCGATCGCGACCCGAAAGGCTACAGGCGTGCCCTCGCCTTGACCAGACATCAGCCGCCGCCGGCACGCTGCACGGATCAGGGATAAAGTGGCGGCCCGACCCTGTTGGTGGGCCTGGCCATTCGGCCCTCGCCAACCCCGGACGGCGGCGCTGATCCAATACATATGAATGCGCCCGCATGCGCACAGGTTGCGTTATGATCGACGCCGATCGGACCACCGAGCTGGCGGAATTCCGGCGGCGGCGGACAAAACCGATCGCATTTCATCCATGGGTTGTCGTCCAGCGGACTAGACGGGGCGAACGCTACGTTATAGCGTTCCACCGCTTGAGCGCGCGTTGCCCCGGAGATCAGGATGAAAGCGTTGTCCGCCGTCGCCCTGTTCGCGGCCGTGCTGGCCACTCCGGCACTCGGGTGGGCGGCGGCTCCGATCAGCATCGTCGCCGCCGAGAACTTCTATGGTGACGTCGCCCAGCAGATCGGCGGTCCGGCCGTGAAGGTGACGAGCATCCTCAGCAACCCCGACCAGGATCCCCACTTGTTCGAGGCAAGCCCCTCCGCCGCACGGGGCCTCTCCGCGGCCCAGATCGTCATCTACAGCGGCATCGACTACGACCCCTGGATGGAGAAGCTGCTCGGCGCCTCCCGCTCCGGCCACCGTCGGACCATCGTCGTTGCCCCCCTCGCCGCGCGCAAGACCGGGGACAACCCGCACGTCTGGTACGACACGCAGACGATGCTCGCCTACGCAGCGGTGCTGACCGAGGTGCTCGCGGCCGACGATCCGGCCGACGCGGCCGGGTTTCGCCAGCGCCTCGCGCAGTTCCAGGCGTCGATGCAGCCGATCCAGGCCAGGATCGGCGCGCTGCGCGAGCGCCTCGCCGGCACGCCGGTCACGCGCGACCGAACCCGTTTTCGGCTACATGTTCGACGCGCTTGGGATGTTGAGTAGAAACCAATCGTTCCAGCTCTCGGTGATGAACAACACCGAGCCGAGCGCCTCCGACATCGCCGCTTTCGAGAACGACCTCAAGACACACCACGTCAAGCTGTTGGTCTACAACAGCCAGGCGACCGACCCGACGGCCGAGCGCATGGAGAAAATCGCCCAGGCGGCCGGCGTGCCGGTCGTCGGCGCGACGGAGACCGAGCCGCCGGGCAAGAACTATCAGACGTGGATAGCGAGCGAGCTCGACGCGATCGATCGGGCGCTGCCGAATTAGCCGCAATGAATGCGGTCGAACTCCGCGAGGTCCGCCTAACGCTTGGCGGTCGCACCGTCCTCACCGGCGTGAGCCTGGACATTGCCGCGCGCGAGTTCGTGGGCGTGCTGGGGCCGAACGGCGCCGGTAAGACCACGCTAATGCGGGCCATCCTTGGACTGGTGCCACCAAGACGCGGTAGCATCCGCGTCCTCGGCCGGCCGGCGGCGCGGGGCAACTCCGCCATCGGCTACATGCCGCAGGTCCGCGCAGCGGTCGCGAGCATGAAGCTGTGCGGCTGGGATTTCGTCGCCGGCGTGGTCAACGGTCATCGTCCGGGCCTGCCTATTCTGGGCAAGGCGGGCCGTATCGAGGTGGAGCGCGCGCTCGACCTGGTCGGAGCGCGAGAGTTGGCTGGTCGCCCGCTCACCGAGGTTTCCGGCGGTGAGCGGCAGCGCCTGCTCCTGGCGCAAGCGCTGATCGGTCGCCCCAGACTGCTGCTGCTTGACGAGCCGCTGATCAGCCTCGATCCGCGTCGCCAGCGCGGGGTCGTGGAGCTGGTCAAATCGCTCCAGGCCGCGCTCGGGATCACGGTGCTGTTCAGCGCCCACGAGCTCAATCCATTGCTGGGCGCGCTGGACCGGGTACTTTATCTCGGCTGCGGCCACGCTGCGCTTGGCACCGTTGACGAGGTGATCACCGGCCCTGTGCTGTCGCGGTTGTATGGGTCCGAGATCGACGTCGTTCGCCTCAAGGGCCGGATCTTCGTCCTGTCGGGCAGCCACAACATGGAACGGGACGAACACCGCCATCAGGACGGCACGCCAACACCGGACGATGACCGAGGAGGGAAGGCCGCTCGTGTTCGCCTATGATTTCATGCGCAATGCCTTGGCCGCGGCAACCGTGGTCGCCGTTGTCTCCGGAACGGTGGGCTATTTCCTTGTGCTGCGTGGCCAAACCTTCGCCGGCCACGCGCTCGGCCACGTCGGCTTCACGGGCGCGACCGGCGCGGTGCTGATCGGCGTCTCGCCGCTTTGGGGTCTGGTGTTGTTCACGATCATTGGCGGCGTCGGCATGGGCCTCATGGGCGAGCGGCTGGCGCAACGCGACGTGGCGATCGGCATGGTGCTTGCGCTCTCGCTCGGCTTCGGCCTGCTGTTCCTGCACCTCTACACAGCCTTCGCCACGCAGGCCACTGCGTTGCTATTCGGCAACGTGCTGGCGGTGGACATCGACACGGTTTGGACCTTGCTCGCGCTCGGCCTCGTCAGCGTCGTGGCGCTCGCTGTGATGTCCCGCCCACTGCTGTTTTCCAGCCTGCAACCGGAGCTGGCCGAGGCCAAAGGCGTCTCGCTTCGGCTCTATTCCGTGCTGTTCCTGGGCCTCGTCGCCCTCGCGACAGCCGAATGCGCGCAGATCGTTGGCGTGCTCCTGGTTTTCACCTTGATGGTAGGCCCCGCCGCGGCGGCGCAGCGCCTGACCGGGAGGGTTAGCGCGGGAATTCTCCTCGCGGCGGTGCTGGCGCTCGCCGAAGCCTGGCTAGGTATCACGCTCGCCTTCTACACCGACTGGCCGAGCAGCTTCTGGATCACCGCCCTGAGCGCGGCGGCCTATCTGCTGACCGTTCTTCCTCGGCGGGGCTGGAGGCGGCAAGCAGCGCCCGCGTGCTGGGACGAGGCCAACTGATCTGGCCCCGCGATCCTGCCGAGGGGAGGCCAATGAGCAGTCAGGAGGGGTGAGAGCAAGCGGCGCAAATACCGTCCAGCTCCACGATCGCGTGGCTGGGATGAAAGCCCTCGCGCTCCGCGGCATGTTCAAGCGCCTCGGAAACGGCGCGATCCTCGATCTCCGCCACCGTGCCGCATTTCCGGCAGATCAGGAACTGCACCGCATGATGATGGTGTCCGACATCGATACACGGGATAAACGCGTTCAGGCGCTCGACCTTGTGGACCAGCCGTTGCTCCATCAGGAAATCGAGCGCGCGATAGATCGTCGGCGGCACGGCGCCTTTGCGGGTTTCCTTGAGGCGGTCCAGAAGCTGGTACGCCGTCAAGGGACTTTTGGCCTCCAGAATCAGGGCCAGGACGCACCGGCGAAGCTTGGTGAGCTGAGCCCCCTGCCGGGTGCAAGCCAGTGCCGCCGCGTCTAGTTGGGCCTCAACGGCGCGGCGACTTCGCTGGTCCATCGGTCAACCTCGAACTAGGCACCCAAGAGCAATACAGTATATCGTAGCTCCTCACCTCGCCCGCAAACCTTTCAGCGGCGCGGGACGGGAACCGGATCATCACGAAACGTCAGCTCAAGGGAAGGGAGCCATGCAGCGTCGAACGCTTCTGATCGCCTCCATGCTCGTCTCCGCGCTGCCCGGCTTGGCATCGGGGGCCAAGCCGCTGAGGATGGTCGCCACATTCAGCGTGCTCGGCGACATGGTGCGCCAGATCGCCGACGATCGAGTCGATCTAACGGTGATTGTCGGGCCGGACGGGGACAGCGAGTCCTACGAGCCGACGGCGGCTGACGCGCGCGCCATCGCCGAGGCCGATCTATTGGTCATGGACGGTCTGAACAAGGAGTTCGAGCCCTGGCTCGCCGGCTTGCTCGCTCAGGCCGATTTCCATGGCGCCAGGCTTGTCGCGAGCGACGGTGTCCGGGTGCTGACGATCGCCGAGGAGAAGGACAGGCCGGTCGGGGGCAGCGAGGGGGAACTGGACCAGCACGCTTGGCAAGACGCCGCGAACGGCGCGATATACGCGAGCAACATCCAGGCGGCACTCGTCAAGCTCGATCCGGCCAACGCCACGGAATATCGGAGGCGTGGCGACGCTTACCGCAAGGAGCTTCTCGATCTCGATGCCTGGGTGAAGCAGCAGATCGCTAGTGTTCCGCCCGCCAAGCGAAAGGTCATCACATCGCACGACGCCTTCGCCTATTTTGGGCGCGCCTGTAGCGTTCGCCTCATTGGCGCACGCGGACTGACAACCGAGAAGGAGCCCTCTGCCCAGCAAGTCGGCGAGCTGATCAATCAAGTCCAGGAGGAGCAGGTGTGGGCGCTGTTCATCGAAAACATGAGCGACCCGCGACTGATAGAGCGGATTGCGCAGGAAACCGGCGGGAGGGTCGGCGGCGAGTTGTTTTCGGATGCATTGTCAAAGCCGGGCGAGGGCGGCGATACCTACATCAAGATGTTCCACCACAACGTCGAGGCTCTGCGCGCAGGCATGATGCAGAACTGACGCGCCGAACTGTTCAGAACCGCTGAGTGCGGGCTCGCAAGCGGACGCCCCGTCCGAGACAAGACTATTTGCCTGTACAAGGGCCGGTTCGCGCATCAGCACCATGGTCGCATGTTCCAGGAACATTTTCCGGGTCGCTTCGGCGGGCTCTCCGCCTTACGTAGCACGCAACGACCCCAGGATTTTCGCGCCACCGATGCTCGCGTTCACCCTTACCCGTCTGCTGCAGGCTGTGCCGGTCCTGCTGGTCGTCGCCCTGATCTCGTTCGCGATGTTCAAATACGTGGGCGACCCGGTCACGGTCATGCTCGGGCAGGACTTCACCGAGGCGCAGCGCGCGGCCATGGTCCATCAGCTCGGCCTCGACCAGCCTTTCGTCGTTCAATATGGGAAGTATATTTGGGCGGTGCTGCATGGGAACTTCGGCATCAGCTACCGCTTGGCCCAGCCCGTTGCCGGATTGATCGCCGATCGGCTTCCGGCCACGGTGGAGCTGGCCGGCACGGCGTCGGTGCTGGCGCTGGCGATCGGGCTGCCGCTTGGCGTGTTCACCGGCATCCGGCCGAGGTCCTGGCTGTCGCATCTCTTCATGGTGCTCAGCCTGGCGGGCGTGTCGCTGCCTACCTTCCTTCTTGGTATCCTGCTGATCTTGGTCTTCTCGGTGACGCTGGGCTGGCTGCCGAGCTTCGGGCGGGGCACGGTGGTCCATCTCGGGTGGTGGAGCACCGGCTTCCTGACCGTGAGCGGGCTGCGGGCGCTCGTGCTGCCCGCGATCACGCTGGGACTGTTCCAGATGACCCTCATCATGCGCCTGGTGCGCGCCGAGATGCTGGAGGTGCTGCGCAGCGACT
Source organism: uncultured Pseudomonadota bacterium (assembly GCA_963818725.1). Classification (GTDB taxonomy): domain Bacteria; phylum Pseudomonadota; class Alphaproteobacteria; order Acetobacterales; family Acetobacteraceae; genus DATFDN01. The sequence goes on from CAWFTU010000007.1 coordinate 236,526, forward strand.
ACATCAGGTTCGCCCGGGCGCGGGGGATCGCCAGGCGGTCAATCTATTTCGCCCACGCGCTGAAGAACACGCTGGTTCCCGTCATCACCATCGTGGGGTTGCAGATCGGCGGGATTGTTGCGTTTTCCCTGGTGACGGAGACAGTGTTCCAATGGCCGGGCATGGGGCTGCTGCTTGTGCAGTCGGTCAACGTGGCCGACATCCCGGTGATGGCGGCGTATCTGCTTCTGGTCGGCACGCTGTTCGTGCTCATCAACCTGGTCGTGGACCTGCTCTACTACGCGGTTGATCCACGGCTGCGCGTCGGCCGCCGGCCCGCGGGCGCGCGATGAGCGGGGCGCTGCGTCGGCGCCGCTCGGCCTGGCTGGGCGACAGCGACCTGCTTTACAGCTTCCGCCATTCGCCGGTCGCGATCGCCTCGGCGCTGGTTGCCCTCGCCTGTGTCACCGGCGCCGCCCTCGCGCCCTGGATCGCGCCGCACAACCCCTTCGACGTCGCGACCCTCAGCCTGCTCGACAGCTTCAAGCCGCCGCTGCCGGCGGCCGACGCCGATTGGTCCTACCCGCTCGGCACGGACTCGCAGGGACGCGACGTGCTCTCGGCGATCATGTTCGGTGCCCGGATCAGCCTGGTGGTGGGACTGTCCGCCGTCGTCTTCGCGGTGCTGCTGGGCGTGGCGATTGGCTTGGTCGCGGGCTACGTGGGAGGGCTCCTGGGGGCGCTGCTGATGCGCGCCGCCGACGTGCAGCTGACGTTCCCGGCGATCCTGATGGCGCTGCTGGTGGATGGCGTGATCGGCGCGGCGCTGCCCGCCCCGACGCGCGCGCAGGTGCAGGTCTACGTGCTGATCTTCGCGATCGGGATCAGCCGCTGGCCGCAATTCGCCCGCACGGTGCGCGGCTCCACGCTGGTCGAACGCAACAAGGAGTATGTCGCCGCCGCGCGGGTGGTTGGCCTGTCGCGGCCGCGCATCCTGGCGACCCATATCCTGCCGAACGTGCTGGGGCCGGTGTTCGTGGTCGGCACCCTCACCCTGGGCCTGGCCATCCTGGACGAGGCCACGCTGTCGTTCCTGGGCGTCGGCCTGCCTCCCACCCAGCCCTCGCTCGGCACACTGGTCCGTCTTGGCGAGGATTTCCTGTTCAGCGGCCAGTGGTGGGTGACGATCTTTCCTGGCCTGGCGTTGGTAGTCATCGTCCTGGCCATCAATCTGCTGGGCGACTGGCTGCGCGACGCGCTGAACCCGAGGCTGCGCTGATGTCGCTGCTCGAGGTCCGCGACCTGACGGTGGAGTTTCCGACGCGGCGCGGGGTGCTGCGGGCGCTGGATCGCGTCTCGTTCGCGATCGAGCCGGGGGAGGTGCTGGGGTTGGTCGGCGAGAGCGGCGCTGGCAAGTCGCTGACCGGGGCGGCGATCATCGGGCTGCTGGAGCCTCCGGGCCGCCTCGCGGACGGGCAGATCCGGCTGCACGGCAAACGAATCGACGACCTGCCGGCCAGGGCCCTGCGTCGGGTGCGCGGGCGGCAGATCGGCGTCATCTTCCAAGATCCGCTGACAACGCTAAATCCGCTCCATACGATCGGGCGGCAACTGGTCGAAACCATGCGGACCCATCTCATGCTGTCCGAGGCGGACGCGCGGCTTCGGGCCATCGGATGGCTCCACCAAGTCGGCATCCCGTCTCCCGAGCGCCGGATCGACAGCTATCCGCACGAGTTCTCTGGCGGGATGCGCCAGCGCGTGGTGATCGCGCTCGCGCTCTGCGCCGAACCGCGGCTGGTGATCGCCGACGAGCCGACGACGGCGCTGGACGTGTCGATCCAGGCCCAGGTGATCGCGCTACTCAAGGATCTGACACGGGCGCGCAAGGCGGCGGTGATGCTGATCACGCACGACATGGGCGTGATCGCCGAGGCCGCCGACCGGGTGGCTGTGATGTACGCGGGGCGGGTGGTTGAGATCGGCCCGGTGCGGGAGGTCATCCAGCGCCCGGCGCATCCGTACACCGTTGGGCTGATGGGCAGCATCCCATCGCTGGCGAAGCGGGCCGAGCGGCTGAACCAGATCGAGGGCGCCATGCCGCGCCTGGACGCGATCCCGCCCGGCTGCGCCTTCAACCCCCGCTGTCCCTACGCCTTCGACCGCTGCCGGTCGGAGCGACCGGGGCTGATGAACGCCGGTCAAACACGCGCGGCGTGCTGGCTTCGCGCTCCTGCCCCCGTCCTGCGGACGGGCCCTGCCCATGCTTGAGGCGTCCCTCCGCGACGTTCCGGCCGCGGCAGGGCGGGTGGTCCCCGTGTTGGAGGCGCGCGGGGTGAGCCGCGCCTTCGACGTTTCCCGGCCCTGGTTGCAGCGCTTGCTGTCGGGCGAGGGCCGGACCTTGTTGCGCGCGGTCAGCGAGGTCAGCTTCGAGGTCGCGCGGGGAACCACGCTGGCGCTGGTGGGTGAATCCGGGTGCGGCAAGTCCACGGTGGCGCGGATGGCGGTCGGGCTGCTGCGCCCCAGCGCCGGAGAGATCCGCTTCGAGGGCCAGCCGCTTTCCGTGGCCCGCGCCCAGTCGGCGCTGCGGCGGCGGATGAACATGATCTTCCAGGACCCGTACGCCTCGCTGAACCCGCGCTGGCGGGTGCGCGACATCGTCGCCGAGCCGATTCGCGCCTTCCGGCTGGCGCGGCGCCGCGAGGTTCCGGCGCGGGTGGCGCGGTTGCTGGAGCAGGTTGGCCTCGCGGCCGGAGACGGCGAGAAATACCCGCACGAGTTCAGCGGCGGCCAGCGCCAGCGCGTGTCCATCGCCCGCGCGCTGGCGAGCGAGCCGGAGTTCCTGGTCTGCGACGAGCCGACCAGCGCGCTGGACGTCTCGGTGCAGGCGCAAATCCTGAACCTGATGCGCGACCTGCAAGCGCGGCTGAACCTGACCTACCTGTTCATCAGCCACAACCTGGCGGTGGTGCGCCACATGGCGGACCGTCTGGCGGTGATGTATCTCGGCCGCATCGTCGAGATCGGCCCGGCCGCCACGATCTTCGCCACGCCCCGCCACCCCTACACCCGCCTCTTGCTGGACGCGATCCCGGATCTGGAGATGACCGGACGGAGGCGCACGCCGGTTGGCGGCGAGGTGCCGAGCCCGATCGACCCGCCGCCCGGCTGCCCGTTCCACCCGCGCTGTCCGCTGGCAAACGAACGCTGCCGTGCCGAGAGGCCGGGCTACACGCGGGCCGAGGAGGTGCTGGTGGCGTGCCACGCGGTGGAGGAAGGACGGGCCCAGGCGTGAGGGATGGCGATGGATCGCGCCGTGGCGCATTGATCGCGCTGGTGGTGATCGCAGTGCTGATCATCACAGCGGTGCTGCTGACGCAGCGCCTGCACCGGGACGCGGCGCTACAGGATTGCGTGGCCTCGGGGCGGAGGGATTGCCTTGGCGTTGATGCTGCGGGACAGCGATAGATATGCTGCCCGGCAAGGTCGGATTTTCTTCGGTCGTTCGCTTCGGACCGAAGCAAGCCTTCAGCAGATACCTGGCGGGCCGGAGTGATGGCTCAAGCCTGCCGGGGCTCACGGAGTTGCACCGTGCTGTCAGCGAACCAAAAGGCCCGCACCTCCTCGGGGCTCATCCCAGCGCACGTTCCAGCACGCGCACCGAATGAATCGCCTCGCGTCTCGCGAGATCGCGAATCTGGTGGCGGCAGGAAGTGCCATCGGCCACGATGATGTCGTCCGCGCCGGCGGCGCGCACGGCAGGGATCAGCGCCGCCTCCGCCATCGCCCGCGAAACCTTCTGGGTTTCCGCCTGGTAGCCGAAAGCGCCGGCCATGCCGCAGCAGGACGAGGCGATCGGCCGCACCGCAAGCTCGGGCACCTGCCGGAGCGCGGCCAATGCGGCGGGGAAGGCGCCGAACGATTTCTGGTGACAGTGCCCATGCACGTGCGCCGACACCGGTAGCGGCTTGAGCGTCAGCGTGGCCTTCTCGCGCTCCAGGAACTCCGAAAGGAGCAGCGCGCGCCCGGCGAGCGCATCGGCCGCCGCGCCTGGCAGCAGGGAGCGGAACTCGTCGCGCAGGGTCAGCAGGCAGGACGGCTCCAGCCCCACCACTGGCGCGTCGCCCGCGAGCGCGGTCAGGACGCGCCGCGCCTCCACCCGCGCCCGCTCGACCATGCCCGCGGCGAGATAGGTGCGCCCGCAACAGAGCGGCCGGGCGCCGGAATGGGGTATACGCGGCCGGAATCCAGCGGCTTCAAGCACGCGGACAGCGGCGCGCAGATTTTCTGGCTCGAACCAGCGGTTGAACGTGTCGGCCAGCAACAGCACCTCGCGCCCGGCCCCCCGCCCGGCCTCCGCGTCGCGGAACCAGTCGCGGCGGGGCACGGGATGGCTGCGATCGGGTGTGAAGCCGATGCGCGCGAGCGCGGCGCGCGCCGGGCCGCTCGCCTGGAGCCGTGCCGCCCAGGGCAGGCGCGCCAGGAGCGGCGCCGTGCGCGGCAGGCCAGCGACCAGACGCTCGCGTACGCCAATGCCGCGCCGCTCGGCCCGCGCGGCCAGCACCTCGATCTTCATCCTCGCCATGTCGACGCCGGTCGGGCACTCCCGCCGGCACGCCTTGCAGGACACGCAGAGCTTCAGCGCGTCGGCGACCGCGTCGGAGGCCATCGCGGCCGGGCCGAGCTGGCCCGTCATCGCCAGGCGCAGCGTATTGGCGCGCCCGCGCGTGACGTGCTCCTCGTCGCGTGTCACGCGGTAGCTGGGGCACATCACGCCGACATGCAGGGCGCGGCAGGTTCCGTTGTTGTTGCACATCTCAACGGCGCCGAGCATCCCGCCCGGATGGTCGGACCAGTCGAGCTTGGGCGCGAAGCCCGGCGCCGGCGCATAGTCCGGCGGATAGCGGAACAGCGCGCGGTCATCCATGCGCGGCGGGCGGACGATGCGTCCAGGATTGAGCAGACCACTCGGGTCGAACTCGTCCTTCACACGCTCGAACGCGCGCACGATACGCGCCCCGAACATGCTGACGTGAAACTCGCTGCGCACGATGCCATCGCCATGCTCGCCGCTATGCGAGCCCTTGTACTCGCGCACCAGCGCGAAGCACTCCTCGGCGACGGCGCGCATTGTGGCGACGTCGGCCGAGTGTTTCATGTTCAGCACCGGACGGACGTGCAGGCAGCCGACCGAGGCGTGGGCGTACCAGGTGCCCTTGGTGCCGTGACGGGCGAACACCTCGTTCAGTCGCTCGGTGTAGTCGGCCAAATCCTCCAGCCGCACCGCGCAATCCTCGATGAACGAAACGGGCTTCGCGTCGCCCTTCATCGACATCATGATGTTGAGGCCGGCCTCGCGCACCGCCGCGACGTCCGCCTGGAAATCGGCGTCGGTGGCGCGCACCATCGCGCCGGGGTAGCCCAGGTCGCCCATCAGCGACTCGAGGTCCGCGAGCTTGGCGAGCAATGGCGCGTCGTCGTGGCCGTGGAACTCCACGATCAGCAGGCTGTCAGGCTCGCCGATCAGCATCCGTTCGATCGTCGGACGGTAGATCGCGATCCCCCGCCCGAGGTCGATCATGGTGCGGTCCACCAGCTCCACCGCCTCGGGGTCGAGCGCGACGATGTGCCGCGCCGCCTCCATCGCCGCGCGGAAGGTGGGGAACTGGCAGATGCCGAGCACCTTGCGCGGCTTGATCGGGTGCAGGGTCAGCTCGATCGCGGCGGAGAGGGCGAGCGTGCCCTCCGATCCCACCAGCAGACGGGCGAGGTTCGGGTGCGCCTGCGTCAGAGCGTCAAGATTGTAGCCGCCGACCCGTCGCAGCACCTTGGGAAAACGCGCGGCGATCTCATTGGCCTCGGCGGCGGCGAGCGCGCGCAGGGCCCGGGCCAGCTCGGCGACCCGCGCCGGCATGTTGGCATTGTCCGGCACCGCGCCGAAACGGTACCGCGTGCCGTCAGCCAGGATGGCGTCGATCGCGCGCACGTTGTCGGCCATCAGCCCGTAGCGGATCGACTTCGCCCCGCAGGAGTTGTTGCCCGCCATGCCGCCGATGGTGCAGCGGGCGTGGGTGGATGGATCAACCGGAAAGAACAGCCCGTGCGACCGCAATGCCGTGTTCAGATGGTTGAGCACGATCCCCGGCTCGACCAGCGCGACGCGGAACTCGGGGTCGATCGCCAGCACGCGCCGTAAGTGCTTGCTGAAATCGAGGACGATCGCGCGGTTGACCGTCTGCCCGCACTGGCTGGTGCCGCCACCGCGGGCCAGCACCGGCACGCCCTCCTCGCGCGCCAGCGCGAGGGTCGCCGCCACATCGTCGATGGTGCGCGGCACCACCACACCTAGGGGCTCAACCTGGTATATCGACGAATCGGTGGCGTAGCGGCCCCGGCTGGCGGCATCGAACAGCACCTCGCCGCTCAGTTCGCGGGAGAGGCGGGCCCCTAGGCGTGTGTCGCCGGGCTTAATCGCAACGGCCAACCGTGGTCCCTCCACCGGTTTACGATTCTCACCCGCAACCCTGATAGGAAAACGACGCCGGCCAGGTGACTCTGGCCGGCGTCCGATCGGGCCACCGGACGTCGCGCTGGCCCAATCACACGGAGAGGCGCGATGCACAACCATCGCGGGCTCCTGCCGATCATCGTGGTGATCGTGACTATCAAGGTCAAGATCATCCGGAGGCGGTAGGACGCCGGGGCCGGGCCAAGGCTCGGCCCCACTCCCTTATCGGTATCCGGTTGGGAGTTGCCCGGTGGGCCGGCGCCCTCCATGCTGCGCGCCCACTCCGCCGCTGTCGGGTCCATCTCATGATCCAAACCTATCACGCCGGCCGCCACTTCCTGCAAATCCCCGGCCCCACCAACGTGCCGGACCGGGTGTTGCGCGCCATCGACCAGCCGACGATGGACCATCGCGGCCCCGCCTTCGGCCGCCTCGGCCGCGAACTGCTCGGCAAGCTCCGCACGGTGTTCAAGACCAGCGGGCCGGTGGTGATCTACCCCGCCTCGGGCACCGGCGCATGGGAGGCGGCGCTCGTCAACACGCTCTCGCCCGGTGACACGGTGCTGATGTGCCGCACCGGGTGGTTCGCGACTCTGTGGCGCGAGATGGCGGAGCGGCTCGGCCTGGCCCCGGTGTTCATCGACACCGATTGGCGGCGGGGGGCCGACGTGGCGGCGATCGGCGAGGCGCTGGCCAAGGACAGCGCGCACCGCGTCAAGGCGGTCTGCGTGGTCCACAACGAGACGTCCACGGGCTGTACCAGCCATATCGACGAGGTGCGCCAGGCTTTGGATCACGCGCGGCATCCCGCGCTTCTGCTGGTGGACACGATCTCCTCGCTCGCCTCCATTGATTACCGGCATGACGAGTGGAGGGTGGACGTGACCGTGGCCGGTTCCCAGAAGGGACTGATGCTGCCGCCCGGCCTGTCGTTCAACGCGGTCAGCGCCAAGGCGCTGGCGGCAGCGGAGACGGCACGCTTGCCGCGCAGCTATTGGGACTGGCGCCCGATGCTGGCGGCCAATGAGACCGGCTTTTTTCCCTACACGCCCGGAACCAACCTTCTCTATGGCCTCGATGAGGCAGTCTCGATGCTGCTTGAGGAGGGATTGTCCAACGTTTTCGCCCGCCATGACCGTCACGCCGAGGCGACCCGCCGGGCGGTGCGGGCGTGGGGATTGGAGATCCAGTGCGCCGAGCCGCGCGACTACTCCTCCTCCCTCACGGGGGTCCGCGTCCCGAAAGGACATAGCGCGGACGCACTGCGCACCGTGATCCTCGACAAGTTCAACATGAGCCTTGGCAACGGCCTCGGCATTCTGAAGGATCGCGTGTTTCGCATCGGTCATCTGGGCGATTTCGGCGACCTGCAATTGATCGGCACGTTGGGAGGGGTGGAGATGGGGCTGCGCGCTGCCGGAGTCCCGCACCGGGCGGGCGGCGTGCAGGCCGCGATGGACTACCTCGGCGGCAATGCCTGAGCGAAACAATCAAGGGGAGAAGCGCGTGATCGAAGTCTGGACCTGGCCCACGCCGAATGGCCACAAGGTGCATATAGCGCTAGAGGAACTCGGCATTCCGTACAAGGTCGTGCCGGTGAACATCGGCCAGGGCGACCAGTTCAAGCCCGAGTTCCTGGCGATCACGCCCAATCACCGCATTCCCGCCATCGTCGATCCCGACGGCCCCGGCGGTAGGGAGCTGCGTCTGTTCGAATCCGGCGCCATCCTGATCTATCTGTCGGAGAAATCCGGCGGCCGGCTGATGCCCGCCGATCCGGCCGGACGCTATGCGTGCCTGCAATGGATCATGTTCCAGATGGGCGGCGTTGGGCCGATGTTCGGGCAGTACAACCACTTCGCCGCCTCCGCGCCCGAAAAGATCCCATACGCGATCGAGCGGTACACAAACGAGGTGAAGCGGCTGCACCGCGTGCTCGACAAGCGGCTCGGGCGGTCGGACTATCTCGCCGGAGCCGAGTACGGCATGGCCGATATCTGCACCTTTCCCTGGGTCGGCAACCCGGACCGGCGCGGCATCGACCTCGCTGACTATCCGAACGTGAAGCGCTGGCACGATGCCATTGCCGCACGCCCGGCTGTGCAACGAGGCGTAGGCGTCTTGGCCGAGCATCAGCGGCGCGGCCCGATGACCGGCGCCGAAAAGGAGCAGCTTTTCGGAACGACCCAGTTCACTCCCCGCTGAGCTCCCGGCCTCCGCTGGGCTCGAGCCCGGCATTGACCAGCCAGCAGCCCAGCGAGGCGGCGAGCAGCCCCAAAATGGCAAGCGGGCTCAAGCGCTCGCCCAGGAAGATCCAGCCCAGCACCGCCGCCGTGCCAGGAACCAGGTAGAAATTGGCTGTCGTCCGCGCCACAGTACCGCGCGTGAGCATGAGGAAGTAGAGCGCCATTCCGCCGAGCGACACGGCCAGCGTGTTCCAGGCGACGGCGGCGATCGTGCCAGCGGTCCAGTCCGCGTGCGGCGTTTCCAGCGTGGCCGCGCCTAAGGCACTCACCGCCGCGGCGGCGAGGAACTGCGCGGTCGCGCCGGGCAGCGCCGGCACGCCCCGGCAAAACCGTCCGAAATAGAGGGTTCCCGCGACCAACCCCAGGACGCCGAGGAAGGCCAACAGCAATCCCTCGAGCCGGGTCGCGCTCTCGTAGGCGGCAAGCCCGACCACCAGCGCCACGCCGCTCACGCCGAGGGCGAGGCCAAGCCACTGTCCAGGCCGCAGCCGCTCGTCGAGCAGCACGACGCCGAGCACGGCGGTCAGCAGCGGCGTGAGCGACTGCACCAAGGCGATGTGCGCGGCGGGCACAAACAGGAAGCCCACATGCGGCGCCATGAGGCCAACCGCATTGATGAGCGCGCCGGCGATCGCGCAATGAACCCAGCGCCCTTCTCCCAGCGGACGCCAGGACCGGCGCAGCACCGCCATCAACAACGCCAGCGCGAGCGCGCAGACGGACAGCCGGATGGCGACGAACAAGAGAGGGGACAGGTGCCTCAGCCCTGTCTTCGCGGCGACGAAGGACGAGCTCCAGAGCAGAACGAAGCCCAAAGGCGCGAAACGGACCAAGGATGGCGCGTTCCTCGCCACGGCACGCGCACTCTGCGCGCGGCGCCCTTGCCTTATGCAAAAACCCATTATTATTCGAGGAATTCGACGCAAAATCTGGTATGATTACCGAGGTAGGGCGACCAGTATGACCGCGCGCATACTCATTGTCGACGACGTGCCGGCCAATGTCCGCCTGCTAGAGGCGAAGCTGACGGCCGAGTATTACCAGGTCGCGATGGCGCGCGACGGGCTAGAGGCACTGTCCATGGCACGGCGCTGGCAGCCCGACCTGGTCCTGCTTGATGTCATGATGCCCGGCATGGACGGTCTGGAGTGCTGCCGGCGCCTCAAGGGCGATGCCGACACAGCGCATATCCCAGTCATCATGATCACGGCGCTGCACGCGCCTGCCGAGCGTGTGGCCGCGCTGGAAGCGGGCGCGGATGATTTCCTGACCAAGCCCGTGGAGATTGGCACCCTGATGGCGCGTGTGCGCAGCCTGGTGCGGCTTAAACGCCTGCTTGACGAGTGGCGCGCCCGCTGCAACACGGCCCGGGAACTCGGGCTGGAGGACGGCTGCGAGGCGCCGGTGTCGGTGTCGGGCGCCTGCGCGCTCGTGATCGTGGATGATCCCGCGCAAGCAACGCTTGTCATGCGTGCCCTGGGCCAGGAGGGTATCGTGACGCGGCAGGCCCGCTCGGCGGCGGACCTAGCGGCCGATGGCGGCGGGCTCGACCTGGTGGTGCTTAGTCTATCGCTGACGAGCGGCGACCCGCTGCGGCTTGCTTCCCGCCTTCGCGCGGCCGAGGGCACACAGCATGTGCCACTGCTGCTGATCGCGCGTCCGGACCAGCCTGATCGCAGCCTGCGTGCCTTCGACCTTGGCGCCAGCGACTGGGTGCTGGAGCCGGTCTGCGAAAACGAGTTGCGCGCGCGCGCGCGCAACCAGGTGCGCCGGAAGCGCTACCAGGATCGGCTGCGCACTGAGCTCGGCCACGCCCTGGAACTGGCTGCGACCGATCCGCTGACCGGCCTCTACAACCGGCGCTATCTCACGCGCCATCTCCGCAGCCTGCTGCAAGCAATCCCGCCACCGGATGTCTCGCTGCTGATGATCGACGTGGACCGGTTCAAGAGCCTGAACGACGTCCTGGGCCATATGACCGGTGACCGCGCCTTGCAAGCGGTCGCGGCGACGCTGCGGGCCAACACCCGCGTCTCCGACACCTTGGCGCGCGTCGGGGGGGAGGAGTTCGTTGTCCTCATGCCGGGCACCAGCGCCGCCGAGGCAACCGCGGCAGGCGAGCGCTTGCGCCAGGCGGTGGCAGCCCTGGACGGAGAGTTTAGCCAAGGTCCGTTAGGACGTCTTACGGTCAGCATTGGCGTCGCGCGCAGCAGCCGGTGCGCGGAAGCGGACCACCTTTTGAGGGCCGCCGATGCCGCGCTGTACGAAGCCAAGCGTGCCGGACGCAACTGCGTGCGCTTGGCAGCCGAGCGGACGCCCGATGATCCCCTGGTGCTGTCCGTGTCCGGGTTGCACGACCGCTGACGCCGCTTCGAACAGGCCAGAATTCAGCCTCTGGCCCCCTCCCCTCCCGGCTATGGCACGCAAAGGGAGGGATAAGGGGGCACGGCAACGCAGCCAGGCAGGGCTGTTCAACGCTTTCGAATGATGGTGAGTGAGAGCACGTTTTTGATGCCTGCGAGACCGGCGCGGTAGCGATCCTGGCTGAGCGTGTCCGTCTGGTTGGCCTTGAGGATGTTGAAGGCGAAGCTGCGCAGGCGAGCAAACACGCCTGGGTTGGTGCGGATGCGCGAGCGGTCTTCGCCCAAGGTGACGTCGCGGCTGTAATGCGAGGTGGTCTCGATCCTCCAGTGCGCGCGGATTGCCTCGGCGGCGCGGGTGGCGGTGACCGGGGTGTTTGAAACGTAGAAGGCCATCTCGGCGGAGTGGCGCAGCAGCCCGGTCTTGGCGTTGCGGGTGTGGACAGTGCGCTCGACACGGATGATGGCGGCCACGTGCGGATGCCAGTCGGTGTCGGCCAGCGTGTCGGCGGGATCGAAGACGGTGACGGTGCGACGTTCGTCGCGGTTGCGGCCCTTGTTATGGCTGTGGACAGACCCGAGTGGTGTTGTGGTGGCCGAAGCCGCCCGGATTTTCTGGTGCAGGGTCGGCTGGTTGTCCTTGACGCCGACGATCAGGGCGACGTTGGCTCCTGCTGCAACCTCGAAATGTTTTTTTGGCAATGCAGCGCGTCGAGTGTGACGATGGTGCCGCGAGCGATGCCGAGTTCGGCCAGCAGCATCTGTGCCGCCGGGATTTCGTTGGATTTCTCGGCGATGTCGATGTGGGCGGAGCTGGCAAAGGTTCCGACTGCGTAGCAGGTGGAAAGCCAGCGGAGGGGAGCACCAAGGCGGTGTCGGTGGCAAATGCGCTCAGCACCTGGGCAGAGGCACGATCGCGGAACTTATCAAAGCTGCCGCGCAGCGTCTTGCCATCCAGGGCAATGCTGCCCTGCCCAGGCGTGGCGCGCGCCGCCTGCAGCAGGGCGGCATGGTGGCGGAAGACCCCCTCCACCGTGGCCGGGTCGAGCCCTTGGAGAATGTAGCGGACGGCGGTGTGCGCGGGTGCGCGGCGCCAGTTCAGGCCGAAGGCCGCGTTCAGCCTGCGGCGATGGACGCCGATGAAGGTGACAATGCCACGATACGAGTTGCAGCCGGTCACGATGGCGAGGATGGCGAACAGCAGCACGTGGGGCAGCCCGTAGAGCTTCCCCTGCGCCCGGCGCGGATCAGGGACGTCCGCCAGCACGTCCAGCAACGGCGAAAACGCAGCCACGGCACCCTCCGACCCCGTTGCCGCCCCAAGGGTCAGACATTTGCCGGCTCGGGAATCCCCCTTGGATCAGCCGCCTCACTTCACCCCGCATGTGTGGCAGGGCGGCCTCAGTGAAGGCAATGCGGCAGCGTTGAACAGCCCTGCGCAGCCAGGTAGGATATGCTCCCGAAAGCCGTTACTTGATCTTGGACTCGCGAAACAAGACGTGCTTGCGAGCAACAGGGTCATACTTCTTGAGCTCAAGCTTGTTGGTCTGAGCGCGGGCATTCTTCTTGGTCACATAGAAGTACCCTGTGTCCGCGGTGGACACGAGCTTGATTTGGACTGTGTTTGCCTTCGCCATTTCATCTTCCTCGTCAGCCTAGAAAATGCGCACGGGGCGGCGCTGGGTCAAGAGTTCCGCAGGCTAGGCCTGCCAGCCGCTTATACCGGCGGCATCAACGATTGCCCAATACGGAACCGGACGCAAAACGGCATGCGGCATCGACCGGGGAAGACTCCACCCTACCCTGCCCGCGGCTCGCCGACATCGATCCAGCCGATGTTGCCGTCCGTGCGTCGGTAGATCACGTTCAGTTCACCCGTTGCGCTGTTGCGGAACATCAGCACGAGTTGATCGGCCAAGTCCATTCGCATCACCGCCTCGCCCACCGACAGGCAACTGATCTCGGTGGGCTGCTCGGCGATGATAGTTGCGAAGGCGGCGACTCCCTGGGTGGAGTTGCCTGTCTCGCCCCTGCCATCGACCTCCTGACGCAGGATATATTGCCGGGCCAGCTCAGGGCGCGCACGGTTGGCGAGGTCGCGCGCGTGCTCGTTGACCCGCCGCCTGTACCGGCGAAGCCGCTTGGCGATGTGCTCGGCGGCGTCGTCGAAAGCCGTGGGCGCGTCGGCCGCCTCGCCTTCCCCTCGTAGGCTGAGGCCACGGCCGACGTGAAGGTTGATGTCGCAGGTGAAGAAGCTGCGGGCACGGCTGAACGTGACCTGAGCGTCCAGCGCGCGGTCGAAATACTTTCGGGCGATGCCCTCCAGATGGGTCGCGACCCGCGTGCGCAGCGCGTCGGACAAATCGACCTGCTTGCCAGACACTTTGATCTCCATCAGACCCTCCGAGGTCGGCCCCGCCCAGCGGGGTGATTGGGGGCACGTCAGGCGGTCACCGCTTTCTCCCTTTTGCGGTGGGTCGAGTTGGGAATGCGCAGCGCTTCCCGGTATTTGGCCACGGTCCGGCGGGCGATGTCCACGCCTTCCCCCCGCAGCGCCTCGACGATCGCCTCGTCGGACAGCACCTGGTCGGGGGTCTCGGCCAGGATCAGCGCCCGGATTCGGTGCCGCACCGCCTCCGCGCTGTGCGCCGACCCGCCATCGGTGCGCGCGATACTGGGGGTGAAGAAATATTTCAGTTCGAACAAACCGCGCGGCGTCGCTATGTACTTGTTGGACGTCACCCGGCTCACCGTGCTCTCATGCAGCTCCACCGCCACGGCGATGTCGCGCAGGATCAGCGGCCGGAGGCGCTCGATACCATAGCGCAAGAATCCATCCTGCTGGCGTATGATTTCGGATGCAACCTTCAGGATCGTCTGCGTGCGCTGCTGCAAGGATTTGACCAGCCAATTGGCGCTGGCGAGCTGTTCGGCGAGGAAGCCGCGCTCCTCCTTGGCCGCCCGGGGCGCGATCCGGGCGAAGAATTGCTGGTTCACCAGCACGCGCGGCAGCGTCTGCGGGTTCAGCTCCAGGAGCCATCCCCCCTCGGGCGAGGCGCGCATCAGGATGTCGGGGATCACTGCCCGCGCCGGCTCGCTCTCCCAGTTCGCCCCCGGCTTGGGATCGAGGGCGCGGATCTCGGCGATCATGTCCGCCATATCCTCGGCGTCGACGCCGCACACCGCCATAAGCTGGCGCAAGTCCCGCCGCCCCAGCAGGTCGAGGTTGTCGAGCAGCGCCTGCATCGCCGGATCGAGCCGGTTGCGTTCGGCGAGCTGCGCGGCCAGGCACTCTCTCAGGTCGCGCGCGAACAGTCCGGGCGGATCGAAGCGCATCATGCGCGCGCGCACCGCCTCGATGCGCCCGACCGACACGCCCATCGCCGCGGCAATCGCCTCGGGCGCGGCCGTCAGCCGGCCAGCCGGGCAAAGAAGCGCGATCAGATGCGCCCCGATCATGCGCTCCACGGGATCGGTGAAGCCGAGACGGAGCTGCTCGCCCAGATGCTCTCGCAACGACCGGCGCATCTCCGGCACGTCCTCAATGTCGCGCTCGTCATCCGTGAAGTCGCGCCCGCCGCCGCGCCGCTCGAAGCCTTGCCCGTCGGAGGCGCCGCCCGGGTCATAGGACTCGGCATGATCGGCATCCAGCGGCTCGGCGTTTCCGTCCGGCAGCGTCTCGGATCGGGCCATCTCCGCGGCGTCCGGTTCCTGCTCGTTTCGGGCCGGGCGCTGATCGAGCGCAACTGGCTCGGCTCCTGGACCCTCTCCCGCCTCGTCACGTTCCAGCAGGGGATTGCGCTGCACCTCCTCATCGACAAACGCAACGATTTCGAGGTTGGAGTACTGCAGGAGCTTGATGGCCTGCCGCAGTTGCGGCGTCATCACCAGCGACTGGCTTTGCCGAAGATCGAGGCGGGGGCCGATCGCCATGCGCGCGTCCTGGTGCCCTTAGCGTGTTTCTGTGCGAATCGGGAGCGGGGCCGTCAGGCCAATCCCTCCCCCCACGAACCTGAACTCGGCACCGCGCGCCTCTACAAGCTGAAGCGTTCGCCCAGGTAAACGCGGCGAACGCCCTCGTGGGCCACGACTTCGTTCGGGCGACCTTCCATCAGCACTTGGCCGTCGTGCATGATGTAGGCGCGATCGATGATCTCCAGCGTCTCGCGGACGTTGTGATCGGTGATGAGCACGCCAATGCCGCGATGTTTCAGATGGGAAACGAGATCACGGATCTCGCCCACCGCGATGGGGTCGATGCCGGCCAGCGGCTCGTCGAGCAGGATATAAGCGGGCTGGGTGGCGAGCGCGCGGGCGATCTCGACCCGCCGCCGCTCCCCGCCCGACAAGGCGAGGGCCGGCGTGCGCCGCAAGTGGCCGATGCCGAACTCGGCCAGGAGCTCATCGAGCATCTGGTCGCGCCGGTCGCGATCAGGCTCGACGACCTCGAGCGCGGCCATGATGTTGCGCTCCACGTTGAGGCCGCGAAACACGCTTGCCTCCTGCGGCAGATAGCCGACGCCGAGCCGCGCCCGGCGGTACATCGGCAGCCGGGTTATATCGGCGCCGTCCAGCTTGATCGATCCGGTGTCCGGACGCACCAAGCCAACGATCATGTAGAAGGTCGTTGTCTTGCCGGCCCCATTCGGCCCAAGCAGCCCCACCGCCTCGCCCCGACGCAACGTGACGGTGACGTTCCGGACGACCGGACGCTTATTGTAGGTCTTACCCAGTCCGCCAGCAACCAGCCCTCCAGCGCCGGCCAGCACGCGCAGCCCGCTCTCGGCCATGGCGTTCATCGCCGCGACCCGGCCCCGCGCGCTGGCGCGGCCTTCCCGCTGGCGGGCGGCGTGGCGGGCTGCGCGGCGCCTTGCGCCTCGTTCGGCACGATCAGGCCTTCCACGCGGCCGCGCTGCGCGATCAGGCGGGAGACGCCGGATTTCAGGTTCACCTCCGCTTCCGACCCTTCGAGCTGATTCTGACCGCGCGTGATTCGCACATGATCGACCAGCACGGCGATTCCGGTCTCGGGCACGTACACCGCGCGCGCGCCGGTCACCACATCGGTCGGCGTGCTCACCACGACATGGCCGAACGCCTCCACCTTTTGCAGCTTGCCGGTCGCGCCCAGCGGGTCCTCATCGGACTGCGACACTGGCTGCGGCTTCGCCTCATTCTGGCCGCTGGTGTAGGCCACCAGCACGTCGGCCGCGATGCGCCGCTGGTCCTTGGTGACGACGACGGCATCACCGCGGGCGACCGCCATGTGCTTGACCGACCAGTACTCCAGGTCGTCGCGCGCGGTCAGCACGTCGTTGGGCGTTGTCAGGCGCATGTCGCGGCCGGTCATGACCATGACCGCTCGATCGAGATCGGTACACCGCCCGATCGCCCTGGGCGCGATCGGTCGGCGTGGTGATGACCACGTGGCCCTCGGCTTCCAGCCGGTAGATCTCATTGCCCCTCTCGTCCGCGCCGGCAACGTCCACCGGTCCATTGGCTGCCGTCCTCATGGCGGGCTGCGGGCCGCCCGAGGGCGGGGCGGACGCGCTCTGGGCCGTCGCGTCCTGCTTCTTGCGATAGAAGGCGACCAGCCGGTCGGCGGTCACGGTGACGTTCTGGCGCACCGCCCGCGCATCGCCGGTCGCGATCACCTTGTGCTCCTGCTGCAACCACTCGATCCCGTCGCGCGAGCTGATGGCAACCGGACCGCCATGCGAGAAGTCGATTCCCTGAGCGCCCGCCGGAGCCACGGCGAAGCACGCCAGCGCCGCGCCGAATGCGCCCGCCAGCGCCTTATCGGGAATTCCGTCCCTCATGGCCCGTTGGCGCCATTGAGCAGCAGATGCGCCGGACCAGCGAAGAAGATCTGCTCGCCCTTGTCGGTCGCGGTGAAACCGCCCGCCGCGTCCAGGCGGCCGAATGGCCCCTCGGCATGGACCGGTTCCGAGCCAGCGGCGGCCCCGTTCTTCAAATCCAGCGCGGCGCTGGCGGTTATCATGGTCGTTCCATCATCGCGGTAGAGTGTCACATCGCGCGACAGGTCGAGCGCGTTGTCGTGCCGCCGATAGACCCCCTGGCGTCCTTGCAGCATCAGCCACGTGCCGTTCTGCAAGGTGAGGTCGCCCTTGGGGTCGGTGAGATCCAACCGGTTCTCGCCCACCTGCCGCGCCGTGGCGGCGGTGAGGGTATAGGGCCGGCCGCGCTCGTCGATGCTGCGATAGCGCGCGCCCTTGATCGTCGCGCCCTGCACCTTGGACATGGATTGCGCCTCGGCCCGCACGCGCCCGACCTCGCTTTGCAACTCCGGCCAGATCGCCAGGCTGGCCAGCAGCGCCAGTGCCAGCGCCGGCAAGGCCAGCTTGGCCGCGCCGATCATGATGCGTCGGCGAGCGAGCCCGCCGGGCGAGGGCAGCCGGCGAGCGCGGACAATCGGGCGCATGCTCACGCGGTCCGGGCGTTGCGCCGCGGGGAGGGGATTGAGGCTCACGCCACGCCCGCGCGAAGAAGATCGTGGACGTGCAGGATGCCAACCGGCTTCCGCTCCCGGTCCACGACGAAGAGGGCCGTTATTGGTCGCTCCCGCGCGTTCATGAGGCGCAGCGCCTCCGCGGCGAGTGCATCGGCCGTAATGGTGCGCGGGTCCGGCGTCATGATCTCCCCGACCCGCCGGGTGAGCAGGTCCGGTCCCATGTGGCGGCGCAGGTCGCCGTCGGTGACGATACCGATCAGCCGCCCCGCCGCCTCGGCCACCCCAAGGCAGCCGAACCGCTTTTCCGTCATGCGCAGCAACGCTTGGTGCATCGGCAGATTGGGCGGCGCCAGAGGCACCTCCTCTCCGGCGTGCATCAGCTCGCCAACGCGCCGAAGCCGCGCGCCCAGCCGCCCGCCCGGATGAAACCGGCCGAAGTCGGCGGCGGTGAAGCCGCGCCGGGTGAGCAGCACCACGGCGAGAGCGTCGCCCAGCGCCATTTGCATCACCGTGCTCGTCGTGGGCGTGAGCCCCATCGGGCACGCCTCCGCGGCTTGGGGCAGCAGCAGCACCGCATCGGCCGCGGCCGCGAGCGCCGAGTCGCGACGCGCCGTGATGGCGACAATCGGCAGGGCAAAGCGGCGCGCGTGGGCCACGATGTCGGCCAGCTCCGGGGTCTCGCCGGAGTTGGAGAGCGCGAGCACGACGTCGCCGCCGACGATCATGCCCAGGTCGCCGTGCGAAGCCTCGGCAGGATGGACGAACAGCGCCGGCGTGCCGGTGGAGGCAAGCGTCGCGGCCAGCTTGCGGGCGACGTGACCCGACTTGCCCATCCCAGAGACGACGATCCGTCCGGAGGCGGCAGCCAGGATCTCCACGCTCCTTGCGAACTCCTCATCCAGGGCGGCGGCAAGGGCACGCAATGCCTGGGCCTCGGTGCCGAGGACGGCGCGCGCAACATCCAGATCGGCGCACACGGTGGCGAGCGCGGCAGGCATCCTTTTCCAATCCCCCTTCTGCCTTTGGCTTAGGCCAGCGGCGCGGGTCGGGTCAACCAGAGAGAGCGGCAGGAACAAAAACCATGCCAAATCTGAATGAGGGGTTAACACGCCACGTTTAAGGGGTTAATGTGCGAAAATATCCGGCTCCTCGTAGCCCAGCAGGTCGAGCCGCGCACGGGTGGGCAGGAACGAAAAGCACGCTTCGGCCAGCGCGCGCCGCCCCTCGCGGACCAGCAGGGCATCCAAGCGCGCCCAGAGCGCATGCAGGTGCAGCACGTCAGAGGCGGCGTAGGCGAGCTGCTCGGCTGACAGCTCCGGCGCGCCCCAATCGGAGGTTTGCTGCTGCTTGCTGATGTCGACGCCCAGCAACTCCCGGCAGAGATCGCGCAACCCGTGCCGGTCGGTGAACGTGCGGACCAGCTTGGCAGCGATCTTGGTGCAGCGGACCGGCGCCACCTCGATCCCGAGGCTGTGCTGCAACACCGCCACGTCGAAGCGCGCAAAGTGCATCAGCTTGATCCTGTCCGGATCGGCGAGGAGGCGGGCCAGGTTCGGGCAGTCGAAGCCGCGCCCGCCGAGCGAGGGGGGGCGGAGCTGCACCAGATGCGCCACGCCGTCGCCCGAGCAGAGTTGCACAAGGCAAAGCCGGTCCCGATAGGGGTTGAGTCCCATGGTCTCGGTGTCCACCGCCACCAAGGATCCAAGGGCAAGCCCCTCCGGCAGGTCGTCGCGATGGATGTGGATTGTCGCGCCGGGCATGAACTGAGTGGCGCTACTCATGCCGGTGGTGCCCAGGAGAAGACTCGAACTTCCACGACCTTGCGGCCACAGGTACCTGAAACCTGCGCGTCTACCAATTCCGCCACCTGGGCAGGGGCTTGCGAGCAATTCGCCAAGGCGCGCGATTTAGACGCGCCGCGTTCCGGCGTCAACGGCATTGCTCGGCGGCTGGGAATCGGGCGGGCTCGTCTCTATTGTCGCCCTATGCTGCAGATCCAGACTTTCGATGCGCGCGCTGGCGGCAACGTGCTGTACAAGGCGCTCTCCCATCCGCTCGCGGCCGAGGGGATCGGGCGGCTCTACCGCACGCTGGAGGCTGCTGGAGGCCCGGTGGCCCTGTATGACCCCGACGGCATCGCCGAGGCGTTGCTCGCGCTCTACCCCGACGCGCCGAGCTTGGCCTCGCTCTATACGCATGACGTGCAGGCGGTGGGGCAGAGGCGGGCCGGCATGCTGGCGCGGCCGCTGACTGACTTGCCCCGCGCGGAGGCAGCCGCGGTGCTGATCGCCGCCTTCGATGCCGGGCGCGTCGCTGAGCGGATCGGTCGGTTCCTGCCACGCGGTGCGCGGCTCCTCACCCTGGATGAGGCGAAGCTGCCCCCGGTGCTGCTGACCAATCCGGGTCGCTACCTCGACCGGTTGAACTTCGCGACCAATTTCGCCTTCTTCCGCGACCAGGACGGGCTTTCCACTCGGCTGGTTTCGGCCAATTACTGGGCCGGCTACGGTGCCCGCCCCATGCGGCTGTGGCTGCGACTGTTCGATGCGGCGGGGACGGCGGTCGCGACATGGGAGGAGAGTCTGCCCGAGGGACCGGGCGGCTTCGCGATCGACAGCCGCGAGGTGCGCGCGCGCTTCAGGTTGCCCGCCTTCACCGGCCAACTGTTCCTGCACGCCGTCGGCGCGACGGGCCACGACGTCGTCAAGTACGCCCTCGACACCTACAACTCCGGTGGCGGCCCATCGCTCTCTTGCACGCACGACGCGAATGCCTGGCCGTCGGATCGCTACGCCGGCCTGCCGGCGCCACGCGCGGATGAGCGCGTGATCCTGTGGGTGCAGAATAGCCACGCGGCACCAATCCCGCCCGGCGCGGTGGCCCTCGACCGCATGGGTGCGGAGCGGCCGGCGGCGCTCGAGCGTGCGATCGGCCCGTTCGCCACGGTGGCGCTGGACGTGGGCGAGATGCTGGGGCCAGTGCGCTGGCCCACCCAGGTCGAGTTGCGCGCCGGACGCCATATGGTGCGCCCGCGCTACGAGGTGGTGCGCGGCGGCCGGACCCGCATCGCGCATGTGAACGTGGAGCGCGCCGACCTGCGCTCCGACGCCACGATCCCTTCCCTGCCCGCCGAGCTCGGCCGCGGCTATCTGTTGCCCTTCCCGGTCCTGGAGCCGGCACGGTTTCGCACCATCGTGCAGCCCACGCCGATGGCGACGAGCCAGACGAGCCTGCCGATCCGGCTCGATGTGTTCGACGCGGCCGGGCGCAAGCAGGCCGAGCGGTTCCTTGGCTGCCTGCCGCGTGACCACGCCCTCGCCTTCGACCTCGACGACCTCGGCACACTGACCGCTGGTCACGCCGAGCTGGTCTACGACTTCCGCTACGGCGGAGAGGCGGATGGCTGGCTGCACGCGATCTTCCGCTACGAGCACCGCGAGACGGGTCACGCGGCCGAATCAAGCTTCGGCTCGCACATGTTCAACACGATCATGACCTACCGGGACGAGCCGCAGTCCTACAATGGCCCGCCACCAGGGCTATCGACCCGGCTCTTCCTGCGCTTGGGCGACGCGCACCGGCACAGCTTCGCCGTGCTGATCTACCCCGCCTCCGCGCTTTGGCGCCCGCGGTCCTCGACGACGCTGATCCTGCGTGACGCTGAGGGAAGCCCGATCGCGGAGGAACGGCTCGCGATACCCTGCTCCGGCTCGGCCGTGGTCTGGCCACACGCGATATTCGGCGCCGATCGGTTGCGCGAAGCCGGGCCACGCGGGTACGTGCTGGTGCGCGACGCCACCTGCCGCCTGTTCGGCTATCACGGGCTGGACGACCAGGCGGGCGGCTTCTCGCTCGACCACATGTTCGGGTTCTGAGAGGCTGGAGCGGGCGAGGGGAATCGAACCCCCGTGAGCAGCTTGGAAGGCTGCCGTTCTACCATTGAACTACACCCGCCCGGTCCATGCCTGCATAATGGCCCCAATCAGCCTCGGCAAGACCTACGCAGGTTGAACTCAGGAGGAACGCAATGGCCGGCGGCAAGGAGGTTTGCCTTATCACGGGCGTCGGGCCTGGAACGGGATCGGCGCTCGCGCGCCGCTTCGCCCAGGGAGGCTACCGCGTCGCGATGCTCGCCCGCGACGCCAGCCGGCTTGATGCGCTCAAGAGCGAATTGTCCGACAGCCACGCCTATCCGACCGATGTCAGCGATCCAGTTGCCCTTCGCGCGACCTTGGACCGTGTGAAATCGGAGATCGGCGCCCCGGCGGTCGCCGTCCACAACGCCGTCGGCAGCACCTTCGGAAGCTTCGACACGATCGACCCCGCCGATCTGGAGCGTAACTTCAGGGTCAACGTCATGGCCTTTCTCCACCTCGCCCGAGCGATCGCGCCCGCGATGGTCGCGCGCGGACGCGGCGTGATGGTCGTGACCGGCAACACCTCCGCTCATCGCGGCACGCCACGATTTGCCGGCTTCGCCCCCACCAAGGCGGCCCAGCGCATCTTGGCGCAGTCCGTCGCGCGCGACCTCGGACCCAAGGGGGTCCACGTCGCCTATTTCACGATCGACGCTGTAATCGACGTGCCCTGGGCGCGTGAAGCCTATGCCGGACGGCCGCATGATTTCTTCATCTCACCTGCCGACATCGCGGAAGAGATTTGGCACATTGCCCACCAGCCTCGCTCCGCCTGGTCATTCGATGTCGAGCTGCGCCCGTTCGGCGAGACATGGTAGGGTAGCTGGCCGAGCAAGGCCCAACCATCGTATGAGCAATGCCTGTTCCGCACCGCACACATATCAGCCCGGCTTCTCCTGGTTGCCGCTCGAACCCGCGCCGACGTTGAAGCGAGATGGGTTTCTAACTAGTGTACGTTGACGCCGTGCGGGCCGGGGGCGCAGAAGAACGCCCCGCGCCAGGATAGGAGCGTTCACTCTTGAAGGCGACTGACATCCGGGATCCGGAGTATTTCCACAAAGTTGTGGATTGCCAGTATGCGTGTCCGGCGCATACGCCTGTGCCCGAATATATCCGGCTCATTGCGTCGCGGCGTTATGCTGACGCGTATATGGTCAATTGGAAATCCAACGTCTTTCCCGGCATTCTCGGCCGGACCTGCGATCGGCCCTGCGAGCCTGCCTGCCGGCGCGGGCGGGTCGAAGAAGAGCCGGTGGCGATCTGCCGGCTGAAGCGCGTCGCCGCTGATTACAAGGGAGATATCCAGGCGCGGCTGCCGCCCCGGCCGCACACGCGCAACGGCAAGCGGGTGGCCCTGGTCGGCGCCGGTCCCGCCTCGCTGACCGTGGCCCGCGACCTGGCCGTGATCGGCTATGAGTGCGTGGTATTCGACGGCGAGCGGCGCGGCGGCGGCATGATTCGCAGCCAGAATTCCCCGCTTCCGGCTGCCCGAGAGCGTCATCGACGAAGAGGTGGGCTACATCGCCGAACTCGGACCCGAGATGCGCCTCAGCCAGCGCGTGGACAGCCTCAAGGCACTGCTTTTAGAGGATTTTGACGCGGTTTTCGTCGGGTCCGGCGCGCCGCGCGGGCGCGATCTCGAGATACCCGGCCGGTGGGAGGCGGCAGCGAATATCCATATTGGCATCGACTGGCTGTCCTCGGTCTCGTTCGGCCATGTTGAGCGAATTGGCAAGCGCGTGATCGTTTTGGGCGGCGGCAACACGGCGATGGATTGCTGTCGAACCGCGCGCCGCCTGGGTGGGGGGGACGTGAAGGTGGTCGTCCGCTCCGGTTTTGAGGAGATGAAAGCCTCGCCTTGGGAAAAGGAAGACGCGATCGCGGAGGACATCCCGATCCTGAATTACCTGGTGCCCAAGGCGTTCACACATGAGGGCGGGCGGCTCACCGGAGTCTCCTTCGAAAAGGTGCGGGCCGAGTTCGACGCCAGGGGCCGTCGCCGGCTGGTTCCCGCGGGGGAGCCGGATCAGCACTTCCCCTGCGACGACGTGCTTGTGGCGATCGGGCAGGAGAATGCGTTCCCCTGGGTCGAGCGCGACATCGGCCTCGCCTTCGACGAATGGGACATGCCCGTGGTCGACCCGACCACGATGCAGTCAACCCACCCGAAGGTGTTCTTCGGCGGCGACGCGGCCTTCGGCCCGAAGAACATCATCTGGGCGGTGGCGCACGGCCATCAGGCCGCGATCTCCATCCACAAGTTATGTTCCGGCGAGGACGTGCGCGACCGTCCGCCGCCGATGGTGACGCTCGCCAGCCAGAAAATGGGCATCCACGAGTGGAGCTACGACAACGACGTCCAGCTCGATGCCCGCTACGCCGTTCCGCATCGCGACAAGGCGCTGGCTCTCGGCGACATCACCGCCGAGGTGGAACTGGGCTACGATGACCGGCTGGCGTACAAGGAGGCGGAGCGCTGCCTCAATTGCGACGTGCAGACCGTGTTCTCCAACTCGCTGTGCATTGAGTGCGACGCCTGCGTCGATATCTGCCCGGAGGACTGCATCAGCTTCGTCGTCAATGGCGACGAGGCTGACCTGCGCGGGCAACTCAGCGCGCCGGCCCACAACCTGACCCAGGCTTTGTACGTGTCCGGCGCGCTCAAGACCGGGCGGGTGATGGTCAAGGACGAGGACGTTTGCCTGCATTGCGGGCTCTGCGCGGAACGCTGCCCCACCGGGGCGTGGGATATGCAGAAGTTCCTTATCGACGTGGCACAGGCGGAGAACGCATGCTGCAATCGCTGACGCACGCCCAGGGCCTGCAACGGGTCAACGACTTCGTCATCAAGCTGGCGAACATCAACGGCTCGGGCTCGGCCAGCGCGAACACGCTGTTCGCCAAGTCGATCCTGCGCATGGGCGTCCCAGTGGCGCCGCGCAACATCTTCCCGTCCAACATCCAGGGATTGCCGACCTGGTACGAGATTCGCGTATCCGAGGCCGGCTACCTCGGCGCCCGCGGCGGGGTCGACCTGATGGTCCAGATGAACCCGCAGACCTGGGACCAGGATGTGCGCTCGATCGAGCCGGGCGGCTACTTGTTCTACAATTCGACCAAACCCTTGCCGGAATCGAGGTTCCGGCAAGACATCGTGGTCATCGGAATGCCGCTGACCGAGATGTGCAACCGCGAGTACACGGACGCGCGGCAGCGTCAGCTATTCAAGAACATCATGTATGTCGGCGCGCTCTCGGCGCTGCTCGACATCGAGCCTTCGGCGGTTGAGACGCTGGTCGCCGAGCAGTTCCGCGGCAAGGAGAAACTGATTGGCGCGAACCTGCACGCGTTGCGTATGGGCCGCGACTACGCGCTCAATCATCTCGCGTGTCCAATCGGACTGCGTATCCGGCGCGGGAATGCCGTGGGTGATCGTATCTCCATCGACGGAAACGCGGCGGCGGCGCTCGGTGCCGTCTACGGCGGGGCGACGGTGGCGGCGTGGTATCCGATCACGCCCTCCTCCTCGCTCGCCGAGGCGTTCGGGCGCTGGTGCGCCCGGTTCCGCGTGGACAAGGAGACCGGGCGCAACCGCTTCGCGATCGTCCAGGCCGAGGACGAGCTTGCCTCCATTGGCATGGTGATCGGCGCTGCCTGGAACGGGGCGCGCGCCTTCACCGCGACCTCCGGGCCGGGCATCTCGCTCATGCAGGAATTCTTCGGCCTCGCCTATTTCGCGGAGATCCCCGCTGTGATTTTCGATGTTCAGCGGGCCGGCCCATCAACTGGGATGCCAACCCGAACCCAGCAATGCGACATCCTCGCTTGCGCCTACGCCTCGCATGGCGACACCAAGCACGTCCTGCTGTTCCCCGAAGATCCGCATGAGTGCTTTACGATGGGCGCAGCGGCCTTCGATCTCGCGGACAGGTTGCAAACGCCGGTTTTTGTGCTGCTCGACCTCGACATCGGCATGAACGAGCGCCTGAGCAAGCCATTGGCATGGGATGATTCGCGCCGAATGGACCGGGGCAAGGTAGCGACAGCCGGGGAGCTTCAGGCCGGCAAGGAGTTCGGCCGCTACCTCGATGTGGACGACGACGGTATCCCGTACCGCACCTATCCCGGCACGCACCCGGCGCGGGGCGCGTTCTTCACGCGGGGCACATCGAAAGACCGCTACGCCCGCTACACCGAGGATGGCGCAGCGTATGCCGACAACATGCAGCGGCTGCTAAAGAAGCTGCACACCGCGCGGACTTTGCTCCCGAAACCGATTGCGCGCCAGGCGGGGCGGCCGACGCGCCTCGGCGCGATCCACTACGGCTCGACCGGACCGGCGATGGACGAGGCGTTCGACCTGCTCGCCGAGCAGGGCCTCGACATCGACGTGCTGCGGATACGCGGGTTTCCGTTCCATGACGATGTCCGCGCCTTTATCGAGTCGCATGACCGGGTGTTCGTGGTCGAGCAGAACCGTGACGCCCAATTGCGGACTTTGCTCGTCAACGAGCTGGAGATTGATCCCGCCCGGCTTGTCCGGGTGCTGCACTACGACGGCTCCCCCATCACCGCCCGCTTCATCTCGGGCACCATCGCCGAGGCGGCGGGGGCGCTCAAGGTGGTGCCGCTACGGAAGGCTGCCCCATGACGTTCCTGCCCAAGCCGACGCTGCGCCATCCCGAACTGCCTGCCAACGCGCTTGGCTTCACCCGACGGGACTACGAGGGCGCAGTTTCGACGCTGTGCGCCGGCTGTGGCCACAACTCGATCAGCGCCGCGATCGTGCGGGCCTGCTACGAGCTGTCGCTGCCGCCGCACCGCATCGCCAAGCTGTCCGGCATTGGCTGCTCCTCGAAGACCCCGACCTACTTCCTGGGCGCCTCGCACGGCTTCAACTCGGTGCATGGCCGGATGCCGTCCGTGCTGACCGGAGCCAGTCTCGCCAACCGCGACCTGATCTACCTCGGCGTTTCGGGAGACGGCAACTCGGCCTCGATCGGGATCGGCCAGTTCGCGCACGCGATGCGGCGCGGTGTGAACATGGTTTATCTCGTGGAGAACAACGGCGTGTACGGCCTCACTAAGGGGCAGTTCTCCGCCACCTCAGACAAGGGCGCCACGTCCAAGCGTGGCGTGGTCAATCGGGACGCGGCAATCGATCTTGTCGGCATCGCCCTCCAGCTCGGCGCCACCTTCGTCGCCCGCAGCTTCTCGGGCGACAAGGCGCAGCTCGTGCCGCTCATCAAGGCAGCGATCCGTCATGAGGGCGCCGCCTTCATCGACTGCATCTCGCCCTGCATCGCCTTCAACAACCACCCCGGTTCCCACAAGAGCTTCGATTACGTGCGCGAGCACAACGAGGTGGTGAACTACCTCGACGTGATTGTTGGCCGCGAGGAAATCGCGGTCGAGTACGAGCCAGGCACGGTCGAGATCGTGCACCAGCATGACGGCTCGCTGCTCCGGCTGCGCAAGATCGCGGCGGAATACGACGTCCACGACCGGATCGCCGCGATGACCTGGCAGCAGCAGCGCGGCGCCGCCGGCGAGATCGCGACCGGGCTGCTCTATGTCGATCCCGACCCCGAGGACTTGCACCGGCATCTGAACACGGTGGAGACCCCATTCAACGCGCTGGGGGAAGACACGCTTGTCCCTGGGGCAGCGGCGCTCGAGCGGTTGAACGCCAGCCTTCGCTAAGGCCCGCTCGCAACTCCCATCCGATCTTGCCGTTTACGGCGCGATGCGTTGGGAGGATGCAGATATGGCTGGCGACAGAGACGACTGGCGTCGTGACCGCGAGCGGCCGCGATACGGAGAGTGGCGTCGCGTTGACGACGACCGCGGCCGGTTTGGGCGGTACGAGTATGGACGTGGCGAGTCCGGGCGCGGCTCCGAGGCGGAAAGCGACTGGCGCCGCGACCGGGGGGACTATGGGCGCGGCTACCAGAGCCGCGAGGACTGGGACCGAGGCCGCGAGTGGGAACGGGGCAACCCGCCCCGCGCACGCGAGGGGTATGGGCGCGAAGCGTGGGGTCGCGCGTACGATGACGATTTCGCCCGCCGGGCGGCAAGCGGCGGTGCGCCTGGCGGCGCCTGGGGATCCGACGAGAGCTGGGGCCGCGACCGTGGCTCCCAGCGTGACTGGGAACCCACTGGCTATGGCCGCGCCGGCTACGGCCGCGATCGGTACGGCGAGCGGTCCGGGTACGGTGACGATCAGCATCGGGAGCGCGGCTGGTGGGATCGCGCCTCCGACGAGATGTCCTCCTGGGTCGGTGACGAATCCGCCGAGCGGCGACGCCAGCAAGACGAGCGCGAGGGCGACAGGGGCGCCACGCACCATCGCGGCCGTGGGCCGCGTGGCTACACGCGGTCCGATGAGCGAATTCGCGAGGACGTGAGCGACCGCCTGGCGGACAACCCCATCCTCGATGCGAGCGACATTGAGGTCATGGTTTCCGGTGGGGAGGTGACGCTGAGCGGCAGCGTGGACAGCCGCTACTCGAAGCGGCTCGCCGAGGACCTTGCGGACGAGGTCTCAGGGGTGAGGCATGTCCAGAACAACCTTCGTGTGCGCCAGACAGAGCAGCAGCGGACGTCGATCTCGGGAACGTCCTCCGGCGTCTCCGAGCGCGGCGCCACGTCCGATGTCGGGCGCACGAGCGGCTCCGGCGTCAGCGGCTCCAGCAGCACGGGCAACGCGTCCGGCAGCGCGACGGGAGGCACGACAGCCGGAACGACCGACGGCAGCACAGCCGGGATCGCGGACCAGGCCCCGGTGGCCGGGACGACGTCCTCTCGCGCCAACCCGACGCGTTAGGGCATTTCTCCGAGACCTCTTCTCCCACCTCCCCTCCCGCAACGGGAGGGACTTCACCCGCCTTCTTTGCGGGAGGGGGTGGGGAAAGGGAACACGGCTCACGTCGCGAGCTGCAACACGGGACGCCCGCGGCTCAGTGTCGCGTAAAGTTCGAGGTACTGCGCCGTCATCCGTCCGATGCTGAAGCGCTCCTCGAAGCGGCGTCGTATCGCGGCGCGGGAGAGCCCGGCGGCGGACGGGATCGCCGCGATGGCGCCCGCCTCGTCCTGCACGATGAACCCGGTCAGGCCATGGTCAACCACCTCGGGCGCGGAGCCGCGATCGAACGCGATCACCGGGGTTCCGCACGCCATCGCCTCGATGATGACCAATCCGAAGGGCTCGGGCCAGTCGATCGGCGCGAGCAGCGCGACAGCCCCGCTAAGGAACTCCGCCTTGTCGGTATCGCCGATCTCGCCCAGAAGTTCGACATGGCGCCCGTCGATCAAGGGACGGATCCGCTCGCGGTAATACGCCTCGTCCACCCGGTCCACCTTCCCCGCGATCTTGAGTGGAATGCCCGCCCGCCGCGCGATCTGGATGGCGCGCTCGGGCGACTTCTCAGGCGAAATGCGGCCCAGGAACGCGAGGTACGCGGGTTTGACCGGCCGAGGCGTGAGCAAGGCCGGCGGCAGCCCGTGGTGAATCGTGCGCACGAAGTTGGCGCCGGACAAGGGCCGGCGCTGCGCGTCGGAGATGGAGACCACAGGTAGCCGGCGGAAGCGATCAAAGAGGGGTCTGAGCTCCGGCAAATCGAGCCTGCCATGCAGCGTGGTGACGAATGGCACACGTTGACGACTGAACAGCGAGAAGGAGCGGTAGTCCAAGTGGAAGTGCAGCAGGTCGAACTGGCCGGCCTGCTCGAACACTGTCTCGAGCATCATGATATGCGGCACCTGCGGATCGCTCAGCCCGATGTCGAAGCGCAGCGCGCGCGGCCAGCACGCGTGCAGGCGGGCAGTTGTCACGGAATCTCCACTGGCGAACAACGTGACATCGTGGCCCTGCCGCACCAAGTCCTCGGTAAGATACGATACCACCCGTTCGGTCCCGCCGTAAAGGCGAGGCGGAACGGCTTCGGTCAGTGGCGCGATTTGGGCAATCCGCATGATTCATGGTTCCCTAGGCCCTCCGGCGGGACTGCAACCGGAAGGCGAAAGTCGAAGAAGCCTGGAGGTCAGGTTTTTTTGAGGCGTATTCGCCAAACATTTGACCAAATTGCACCCCAGGGAGGGCACCAAATGCAGCGGCTCGTGGTGGTTTCCAATCGCGTTCCGTTGCCCTCGGAGAAAGGGCCTCGGGCTGGAGGATTGGCGGTGGCGCTGGCCGACGCGCTGGTGCCGGGCTCCCTATGGTTCGGCTGGAGTGGACGCCGTGCTGGCCGTCCCAGCGCGGAGCCCGCGCTGCAAACCTCCGATGGCATGACCTATGCTACCATTGACCTCAGCGACACCGAGTACAAGCAGTTCTATTCTGGCTTCTCGAACAGCGTCCTGTGGCCGGTGTTGCACTTCCGCCTCAGTCTCCAGCATTTCCGAACCGAGGACTACCAGGGATACCGCGCCGTAAACCGCCGCTTCGCCGCGGCTTTGGCCCGGCTGCTCCGGCCGACCGACCGGGTTTGGGTGCATGACTACCATCTGATCCCGCTCGGGGCCGAGTTGCGCGCCCTCGGCGTACGCAACCGTATCGGCTTCTTCCTGCACACGCCTTTCGGCCCTCCAGCGATCACCCAGGCCCTGCCACACGGCGACGCCCTGCTCAGGGCGATGTGCGCGTACGATGTCGTCGGCTTCCATACCGAGACCTATCGCACTGCCTTCGTGGACTGCGTGCGCGAGATGCTAGGAGGCAAGCCGGACGGCGACGGCCGTATCGGGATTGGCACCTGCTCTTTCACCCCGATCGTGGATCCGATCGGGATTGACGCCGAAGAATTCGCGCGGATGGCCGCGGTCTCTGGACGAGGGGCGGAGTCGCAGCGGCTGCGGACCAGCCTTGGCGATCGCAGGCTCGCGATCGGGGTCGACCAACTCGACTACTCCAAGGGCCTGCTGAGCCGGATGGACGCCTTCGGCCGCCTTTTGGAGCGCTACCCCCAACATCAGCGGAAAGTGAGCTTTCTCCAGATCGCCGCCCGCTCGCGCGAGGACGTGAACGACTACCGTGACCTCGGAGAGGAGCTGAACCGGATCGCCGGCGACCTCAACGGGCGCTTCTCGGAGTTCGACTGGGTGCCGCTGCGCTACATGACGCGCCCGGTGCGGCGGCGGACGCTCGCGGGGTTCTATCGCCGGGCGGACATGGCTCTCGTGACCCCGTTGCGCGACGGCATGAACCTGGTCGCGAAGGAGTTCGTGGCCGCGCAAGATCCCGCCGATCCAGGGGTTCTGATCTTGTCCCGTTTCGCCGGGGCGGCCGACGAGATGACGGACGCGCTGATCGTCAATCCCTTCGACGCCGACGAGATCGCCGAGGCGATGCACCGCGCCCTGACCATGAGCCTGGAGGAGCGCCAGGAGCGCCATCGCGGCCTGCGTCAGCGGGTCTGGCATTCCACCGCTCGGCGGTTCTGCGAGGTCTTCCTCGACCATCTCGGCAAGGACGAGGACGACCTTTCTGACCCCAGCCGACCGGACCGAAGCAAAGAGGAAATAATCGCGTCGCTCGGCGGCCCCTGATGCTGCCTGTGCCGACGCTGGACCATGTTGTGGTCACCGCGCGCGACCGTCTCGACGAGGCTCACGAGACGTACCGGCGCCTCGGGTTCACTCTCACGCCCCGCGGCTATCATACCCTCGGGTCGGTGAACCATCTCGCGGTGTTCGGCACCGACTACCTGGAGCTGCTGGCCGCGCCGGCGGGCGATGCGCGCCGCCGGGAGCTCCTGGATGCCCCGCCCGGCCTGAACGGGCTGGTGTTCGGTACCGAGGATGCAGAGGCGGTGTACCAGGCGCTTAGCGCCGGTGGGGTTCCGGTCGAGCCGCCGGACGCGTTCTCCCGGCCGGTGGAGCTTCCAGGCGAGGCCAAGCGGGACGCGGCGTTCCGCACGGTCCGGCTGAAGCCAGGGGCGACTGAGGCCGGCCGGTTCTATTTCTGCCAGCATCTCACCCGCGACCTCGTCTGGCGGGACGCGTGGCGGCACCACCCGAACGGCGCGCTCGGCGTGGTCCGGGCGGTGATCGCGGCGTCCCACCCCGCCAAGCTGGCGGAACTGTTCACACGCATGTTCGGTCCGGACGCGGTTCGGCAGGACAGCGAGGGCTGCGTGCTGCATGTCGGCCTGTCGCGATTCGAGGTCATGAGCCCGGCGGCACTCACCGCCAGCTTCCCCAATGCCGCGCCGGACGGGGCAGGTCGCAGCGCGTTCATGGCGGCGTTGAGCTTGCGCACCCGCTCGCTCGATGACGCCACGATGGCGCTAGCGGCGGGCGGTGTCAATCACCGCCGGGAGGCTGGCCGCATTGTCGTTCCCGCTTCGGCCGCGTGTGGCGTCGCCCTAGAGTTTCTCGCCTGATCCGGCCTATTCCGCCGCCTTCTTGGAGGCCCGGTCGATCTCCGCCTGCACGGCCGCCTGGCTCTGGAGCCGGTACTCCTCGCTGCGGTCGCGGGCGAACTCGTAACTGGCGTTCCGCAGCGCGCGGCTGCCCTGGAAATACGGATGCACATAGCGCGCCATCAGCTCGTAATGGCGCTTCGTCGCATCCCAGTCCGCCCAGTTATGCGCGAGCTCGGTGATAACCCCGAACCCGCCGGAACCTTCGTAGAGCGCCTCGATATAGGCGATGGCGTCATCCGGCGTGCCGATGCAGGCGGCCTTGTTCTCCAACATCCACTCATACGCGTCGCCGATGCCCGCCGGCACGATCGGGAACGTCGCGACATCGCGGAAATACTGGGCGAACTTTTCTATTCCAAAGCGGACGTTCTCGCGCGCCTTCTCGCGCGTCTCGGCGACGTGAAGCAGGGTCACCAGTCGCCAGCTCCGCCGGTCGATGGTCTTGCCATGCAGGCGGGCCTGCTCTTCGTAGATGCCCCAGTTCTTGGTGTGATGCACCATCGCCTCGGGTGAGGTGCCGCCGATCGACAACATCCCAATGCCGTGCCGGCCCGACGCCAGCGCGCCGGCCGGGGAACGCGAGGCGGCGACCGCAAGCTCCATTATCGGCTGCGTGTAGCAGCGCAATTGCAACTGGGCCCCATGCAGGTCGAACCAGTCGGTCCGTTCCGTCACTGATTCGCCGCGCAGCAGGCGCACGATCACATCCAGGCTCTCGTTCATCATCCGCCGCTGATCGGCGGCGCGGACGCCAATCTTCACCGCGTCATGCACCAGCGCGCCCGGGCCGACGCCGAACATCACCCGCCCGCGCGTCTGATGGTCGAGCTGCACCATGCGATCGGCAAGAATGAACGGGTTATGATATGGAAGCGACGCGACGCCGGTGCCGAGGCGAATGTGGCGGGTCCGTTCCGCCGCCGCCGCGATGAACACCTCGGGCGAGGCGATGATCTCGAACCCGCCGGAGTGATGCTCGCCAATCCAGGCTTCGTGATACCCGAGCCGGTCCAGGTGCTCGACTAACTCCATGTCGCGTTGAAGGGCCATGGTCGGGTTCTCTTCCAGCGCATGGAAGGGCGCGAGAAAGATGCCGCTGCGCAGGTACCGCTCCGTCATGGCGTCGCCTCTTGCTTGCCTGGGCACCATACAAGCCCCGCCAGAGGGCGCCAACCGCTCAACCCTTCCGCTTCACCACGCTGATATGCCCGCTTCGCTCCAATGTCGCCAGCTTGACGTCGCTCAACGAGTCCACGCCTTCGGACCGCAAGGTCTCATGCAAATCGATCTGACTGACCCCGACCTGGCGCATCGCGGCCGGGTCGGGGCGGCCGTCGCGCACCAGGACTTGATGTTCGCCCTTGAGAAGATAGCCGACGCGATCGGAGCGTTGGGTGACATGGATGCTGACGTAATACAGCAGCACCAGCGCGGCCGATCCGGCCATTGTCGGCAGGAACGGCGATCCGCCGGTCATCGCGCGGCTTAGATTGGAGCCGATCAGCACGGTCAGCACGATGTCGAGCGCCGATTGCCGGCCGAAGGCCCGCTGGCCAGCCACGCGAAGCAGGATCACCCCGTACAGAAAGATGATCACCGCCCGGATGGACATCTGCCACCAGGTGATCTGGATCGGCGTACCGTGCCCGATGATCGCTTCAAAGCCGTTCATGATCCTGCAACAACCGACGGGGCGGCCGGTTCGCGTCCTCGGGCGACAGGATGCCGTGTCGATTGACACCCGCCCCTGCCCCGCCCATCCTTGCTGTGACCGAGGGGGGCCCCGCCAAATGGGGCTGAGAGTCCGGCAGGAGCGCGCAACGCGCCGGCGCCGATGACCCTTGCACCTGATCCGGGTCATGCCGGCGGAGGGACGGGACATCGGGACACACCCCAACCCCTCGCCGGATCGCCATAGGGAGACGCCTAATGACGGTCCAGTCCAAGTCGCCCGCCCGCCCTTCAACGGTCACGAGCGGGCCGATCCAGGGCTCGCGCAAGATCTACACCTCGCCTGAGGCCCGCCCGGACATCAGGGTGCCGTTCCGCGAGATCGCGCTCGACCCCTCGGCGGGGGAGGAGCCATACCGCGCCTATGACACCTCCGGCCCGTACACCGACCCTACCACGCCCATCGACCTTTCGGCCGGGCTGCCGCCGGTTCGGCGGGAATGGATTGGTCGGCGCGGCTTCGAGCCCATCGCCCCGCGCGCGGTGCGACCCGAGGACAACGGCGGGGCGGAGGGCGATCGGCTCGTCCCGTCCTGCCCGGCCGAGCACCGCGTGCTCGCCGGCAGCCCCGGCCAGCTTGTCACGCAGTATGAGTTCGCGCGGGCAGGGATCATCACCGAGGAGATGATCTACGTCGCTCACCGGGAGAACCTGGGCCGTCAGAAGATGCTGGACGGCGTGGAGGAGCGGCGGGCTGACGGCGAGGATTTCGGCGCCGCCATCCCTGCCTTCATCACGCCGGAATTCGTCCGCGACGAGATCGCGCGCGGCCGCGCCATCATCCCCGCCAACATCAACCATCCAGAGCTCGAGCCGGTCATCATCGGCCGCAACTTCCTGGTCAAGATCAACGCCAATATCGGCAACTCCGCCGTGACCTCGGGGGTGGCCGAGGAGGTGGAAAAGCTCGTCTGGGCGATCCGCTGGGGCGGCGACACGGTGATGGACCTCTCCACCGGCCGCAACATCCACAACATTCGCGGTTGGATCCTGCGCAACGCGCCGGTGCCGATCGGCACCGTGCCGATCTATCAGGCGCTGGAGAAGGTGGGCGGCGAGCCCGACAAGCTGGATTGGGAGGTGTTCAAGGACACGCTGATCGAGCAGGCCGAGCAGGGCGTGGAC
This sequence comes from uncultured Pseudomonadota bacterium, assembly GCA_963818725.1. Classification (GTDB taxonomy): domain Bacteria; phylum Pseudomonadota; class Alphaproteobacteria; order Acetobacterales; family Acetobacteraceae; genus DATFDN01. Next base: position 271,288 of record CAWFTU010000007.1, read on the forward strand.
TACTTCACCATCCACGCCGGCGTGCGCCTGCCCTACGTGCCGCTCACGGCGCGGCGCGTGACCGGGATCGTGTCGCGCGGCGGCTCGATCATGGCGCGCTGGTGCCTGACCCATCACAGGGAAAATTTCCTGTACGAGCGCTTCGACGAGATCTGCGACATCATGCGCCGCTACGACGTGTCGTTCTCGCTCGGCGACGGGCTGCGCCCCGGTTCGATCGCCGACGCCAACGACGCGGCGCAGTTCGCGGAGCTGGAGACCCTGGGGGAACTCACCAAGATCGCCTGGGACAAGGGCTGCCAGGTGATGATCGAGGGTCCCGGCCACGTGCCGATGCACAAGATCAAGGAGAACATGGACAAGCAGTTGCGCGAGTGCGGGGAGGCGCCGTTCTACACACTGGGTCCGCTCACCACCGACATCGCGCCCGGCTACGACCACATCACCAGCGCCATCGGCGCGGCCATGATCGGCTGGTTCGGCACCGCCATGCTCTGCTACGTGACGCCGAAGGAGCATCTCGGCCTGCCCAACCGCGACGACGTCAAGACCGGCGTCATCACCTACCGCATCGCCGCGCACGCCGCCGACCTGGCCAAGGGCCATCCATCGGCCAAGCTGCGCGACGACGCGATCAGCCGCGCGCGCTTCGAGTTCCGGTGGGAGGATCAGTTCAACCTCTCGCTCGACCCTGATACCGCCCGCAGCTTCCACGACGAGACCTTGCCCAAGGAGGCGCACAAGGTCGCCCATTTCTGCTCGATGTGCGGGCCAAAGTTCTGCTCCATGAAGATCACCCAGGACTTGCGCGCGGACGCGCAGCGCCTGGAAGGGATGGAGCAGAAGAGCAAGGAGTTCGCGGAGGCGGGCAAGACGCTCTATGTTCCGGCGCCGGCGGCTGAATAGGCGTCTTGTAGCGGGGCGGAGGGGGGCCTAGCTCAGGCCCATGTCCGTCCCGTCCTCCCCCTCAAGCAATCCGCGCACAGCGCTCGATGCGGTCGGCCATTTGCCGGACCCCGAGATCGACATTGCCGACGCGGCGCTTCATCTCGCGCGCGTGGATGCGCCAAAGGCGGACTGGCAGGCTGTTCGGAGGGAACTGACCGCGATCGCACGGGACGCAGTCGAACTGGCACGCATTGTGGGACGCGATGCCACGCTTCCGGTGCTAGGCGAGGCATTGTCGGGACTCTTGGTGGGCCGCTACGGCTTTCGCGGCGATCCGGACACCTACGACGATCTCGACAACGCCAACCTGATCCGTGTCGTCGAGCGCCGGAAGGGATTGCCGGTCGCGCTGGGAATCATCTGGCTGCATGCCGCGCGTGCCGCCGGCTGGGGCGCGCATGGGGTCGATTTCCCGGCGCATTTCCTGCTCGCGCTGGAGGGGCGGGGAAGCCAGCTGATCCTTGACGTCTTCGATGGCGGCACGCCGCTCGATGCGCGGCAGCTTCGTGCGTTGCTGAAGCGGATCGAGGGCGAACGGGCCGAGCTGCGTCCAGGGCTGCTGCGGCCGATGGACGTGCGGGCCGTGCTCCTGCGCCTGCAAAACAACATCAAGGCGCGCCGGCTCGGCCTTGGCGACCTGGCGGGCGCCACGACGTGTGTGGAGGACATGCTGCGCATCGCCCCCGATCACGCAGGGTTGTGGCGCGAGGCCGGGTTGATGCACCAGCGCCTGGGGCATGTGCAGGCGGCGTTGCGCTGCTTGCAACGGTTCCTGGACCTCGCGCCACAGGGGGAAAGCGCCGCTCGCACCCGTGCCGCTATCGAGGAGTTGCGTACGCGGCTCAACTGACAAGACCGTGGTCCCGTTATGAGGGTTAGGTTATGGCACCCATCGATGATCCGAAATCGCGGCACGGGCTAGGCCGACGCAAATTTCTCAGGGCCGCCGCCGCGACCGGAGCGGCGCTGCCCGTCGCTGGTAAGGCGCTGGCGGCGGACGATCCAGGCACCCGTGTCACGCCACCGAAGCCCGGCGAGCCGGAAGTCGTGACGTTGCGGGTGAACAATCAGGTCCAGACGCTCAGCCTTGATCCGCGCACGACGCTACTCGACGCGCTTCGTGAGCACATCGGCTTGACTGGCACGAAGAAGGGATGCGGGCACGGGCAGTGCGGCGCCTGCACGGTGCATCTGGATGGCGTGCGGGTGCTCTCGTGCATGACCTTCGCAGTGATGGCGGAGGCCCACGAGATCACTACGATCGAGGGCCTCGCGGGGCCTGGGGGCGAGCTGCACCCGATGCAGCAGGCGTTCATCGACCAGGACGCCTTTCAGTGCGGCTACTGCACGCCGGGCCAGATCATGTCGGCGATTGCCTGCGTTCACGAGGGACATGCCGGGACCGACGCGGACATCCGTGAGTACATGAGCGGCAATCTGTGCCGGTGCGCCGCCTATCCGAACATTGTCGCCGCCATCAACCAGGCGAAGGCGGGGATGAAGGAGGCCTGAGATGCACCGCTTCGCTTATCGCCGCCCGGACAGTGTCGAAGCCGCGATCCAGGCGGCGCGCGCCGGCCAGGCGCAGCCAGCCGTGCCGCCGGTCCAGGCGTCGGGCCAGTTCATCGCCGGCGGCACCAACATGACCGACTACATGGCGCTCGACGTCATGCGGCCCGATATCCTTGTCGACATCAACCGGCTCCCGGCCGCGCGGTACGGCCGCATTGAGGCCAGTTCCCAAGGGCTGCGGCTCGGCGCCCTGGTGCGCATGGCCCAGGCCGAGGATCATCCAGTCATCCAAACTCAGTATCCGGTCATTCACGATACGTTGAAGTTGGCGGCGACAAGGCAGATTCGCAACATGGCGAGCCTCGGCGGCAACCTGCTGCAGCGCACCCGTTGCGAGTATTTCCGCGAGACCTCCTGGTCCTGCAACAAGCGCCAGCCCGGAGCTGGTTGCGCGGCGCTGAATGGCTACAACCGCCAGCATGCGGTGCTGGGAACCAGCCAGAACTGCATCGCCGCCAATCCCGGCGACTTCGCCCAGGCGCTGATCGCGCTGGATGCCTCGGTGGAAACGCTGGGGCCAAACGGCCCCCGAACCATCAGGCTTGCTGACCTGCACACTCAGCCGGGGGACGCGCCGAACAGCGAAACCGTGCTTCAGCCGGGCGAGCTGATCCTGTTCATCACCGTCCCGGCCGGTCCGTGGACGGCTCGCTCGCGCTACGTCAAGATTCGTGACCGGGACTCCTATCAGTTCGCGCTCACCGCTGCCGCTGTCGCGCTCGACCTGGATGGAACGGTGGTGCGGGAGGCGCGGATCGGGCTCGGCGGCGTGGCGAGCGTGCCGTGGCGCGCGCATGAGGCCGAGGCGGTCCTGAAGGGCAAAGAGCTTGACGAAAGTACCGCCACGCAGGCCGCGGAGGCTGCTTTCGCCAACGCCCAGACGCGGCAGCACAATGCGTTCAAAGTGCCACTCGGCAAGCAGACGATCGTGCGCGCACTTCTCGAAACTCAGGCGATGAAGGTGTGAGATGAGCACCGCAGCTCCGCAGCCCAAGGCCAATCAGGGCCAGCCTGTGCCGCGCATCGACTCGCGCCTCAAGGTGACAGGCGAGGCCCGCTACGCCGCCGACATTCCCCTCAACAATCTTGCCTATGGCGTGCTCGTGACCAGCGACATAGCCCGTGGCAGGGTGCGATCGATCGATTTAGCGGCCGCGAAGGCCACCCCAGGCGTTCTCGCGGTCATCAGCTACGGCGACATGGATGGCATCAAGCCCCCCCAATTCGGCTCCGCCTACACCTCGCTCGGTCCGCTGCACGATCGGGCGATCTGGCATGATGGTCAGATCATGGCGCTCGTCGTCGCGGACACGTTGGAGGCGGCGGCGGAGGCTGCCCGCAAGGTTAAAGCCGAGTACCAGGGGCAGCCGCCGAGCGCCGGACTAGACTCCTCAGGCATCGAGATCCTTCCCGCCAAGGGGCACGCCCAAAAGCCCAAGGAGAACCCTGCGGCCGGCGACTTCGAGAGCGCCTTCCAGTCCGCGCCGGTGAAACTCGAGGCCGAGTACCCGGACGCCAACCCAGACCCACAACCCCATCGAGTTGTTCTCGACGACAGCTTCGTGGACGGGCCGGCAGCTCACCATCTATGAGCCGACGCAGAACCTGTATGGCCTGCGGGGCGAGATCGCCCGCCAGTTTCAAATGGACCCCGCCGATGTGCGGGTAATCGCGCCCTATGTCGGCGGCGGGTTCGGCTCGAAAGGCCCCCCGACGCCACGAACCGCCATCGTGGCGCTCGCCGCCAGGCGGCTTAACCGGCCGGTGCGCTGCGTGGTAAGCCGGAGCCAAGCCTACACGACCGAGCCGTACCGCGCTCCGACTCACCAGCGAGTCCGGATCGGGGCGACGCCGGATGGAAAGATCGCCGCCTTCAGCCATGACGGCTGGGAGCTGACCTCGCGCAGCGACAACTATGCCGTCGCGGGGACGGAGACGACAACGCGGTTATACGGATACGGCTCGGTCGCCAGCACCGTGAACCTGGTCAAGGCCGACCGGCAAACGCCTGCCTTCATGCGCTCACCACCCGAGGTGCCCTATGTGTTCGCGGTGGAAAGCGCGATCGACGAGCTGGCCTATAGGCTCGGCATGGACCCGGTCGAGCTGCGCCGGATCAACGACACGGAGAAGGAGCCGATCCACGGTAAGCCCTTCACCACCCGCAACCTCATGGCCTGCTTCGACCAGGCTGCCCAGGCGTTCAATTGGTCGGCACGCAACCCGAGGCCCGGCTCGATGCGGGATGGCGACTGGCTGGTCGGCATGGGGTGCGCCACCGCCGTCTATCCCACCCATGTGGGCGCGGCGACCGCGCGGGTTCGATTGCGCGCCGATGGGACGGTGCTGGTGCAGAGCGCGTCGCACGAGATCGGCACCGGCGTTCGCACCGTTGCCGGCCAGATGGCGGCGGAGCAGCTGGGCGTTGATGTCGACAAGGTGAAGGTGGAGATGGGGGACAGCGATCTTCCCCCGGCGCCCGTGTCCGGAGGCTCCAACAGCACGGCCAGCGTGTGCTCCGCCGTTCTGAGGGCATGCGCGCAGGTACAGGATCGGCTGTTCCGGGCCGCCGTTGCCTCCAACACTGGTCCATTGGCTGGCAAAAATCCCGCTGACCTTGCGATCCGGAACGGGTCGATTGTCGCGAGCGACGGTGCGACGCAGAAGCTGCAAGACGTATTCGGTATCCTCAAGGCCGGCGCGATCGAGGAGTACGCCGAGTTCATCCCGGACGGCGCCTCGCCGGATGCGGTGCAAAAGCTGTATGCCGGCAAGACCACCATGGTGGGCGGTCCCGAAGGCAAGAAGGCGATGTACGCGTTCGGAGCCGAATTCGTCGAGGTCCGGATCAACGCGCGCACGCGCGAGATCCGGGTGCCGAGGCTTGTCGGCGCGTTCGCGGCGGGGCGCATCATGAACACGCGCACGGCGCGGAGCCAGCTCATGGGCGGTCTCATCTGGGGGATGAGCGCGGCGCTTCACGAGGCCAGTGAGATCGATGACCGCGCCGCGCGCACCGTGAACCGCGACCTTCAGGATTACCTTGTCCCGGTGAATGCCGATGTCCAGCAGGTGCAGGTCATCATGCTCCCCGAAGTGGACCACGAGGTCAATCCGGCGGGTGTGAAGGGGCTGGGCGAGCTTGGCAACGTCGGCACCAATGCCGCCGTTGCCAACGCCGTGTTCCACGCGACCGGCAAACGCGTCCGTGAGTTGCCGATCCGCCTGGAGAGCCTGCTCGCCTGAGCGGCGTCGCACACCCGTGGGCCGAGGCTTCGACTTTTTTCATGATGCCCGCGTGAGCGGGCATCCAGGACCACGCGCACCGGGTTGGTGCTGTCCGCCCGAGCCCAGGTGGAACAGTTCGATGTTTTTGGAACGCGGCTGAATCTTGCCCCGTTCGCTGCTGGTGGGTAGGGTCGTTACACCCTCCCACATGGTTTCAGATCATCATGGCAGCGTCCCCGCACAGGCCCGCGCCCATCCCAACCCCGGCCGAGATGCAGGCGCTCCTGGCGCCGACTGGCTTGGTGCTGAACTCCGGACAGATGGCTGACTTGGTCCTGGCCTGGCGGCAAGTGGCAGGGCTGATCGCCGCGATACCACGCGACCGGCCGCTCGCCGACGACATGGCGTGCGTGTTCCGCGTCCCGCCACCGCCCGCGCCCGCCCCGGAGCCGGCCAGGCCCATGGCGAAGAAGGTGCCAGCGCGCAAGGCCGTGCGTGCCCGATGACTGGCGAGAACGGCTTTGAGTACCTGACCATCGCCGAGGCTGGCCGCCTACTTGCCTCTCGCAAGCTGTCCTCCGTCGAACTGACCCGGGCGCTGCTCGCCCGCGTCGCGGCGCTTGACCCCACACTGAACGCCTTCATCACAGTGACCGAGCGCCAGGCGCTTGCCGCCGCCCGCGCGGCGGACCGTGCCCTTGACGCCGGCGAGGGCGGGAGCCTGACCGGCATCCCGATCGCCTACAAGGACATCTTCGAGACCGCTGGCGTCCGGACCACGGCGCATTCGCGCCTGCTTGCCGGTAACGTGCCCCGCCGCGATGCCGAGGCCGTGCGCCGGCTCGCCGAGGCGGGCGCGGTCATGCTGGGCAAGCTCGCCACCCACGAATTCGCCGTCGGCGGCCCCGCCTTCGACCTGCCCTGGCCGCCGGCGCGCAACCCCTGGGATCCGCGCCGATTCACAGGAGGGTCGAGTTCCGGGTCGGGAGCCGCCGTCGCGGCGGGCCTCGCCTTGGGCGCGCTGGGCTCCGATACAGGTGGCTCCATTCGGCTGCCGGCTGCCTATTGCGGCATTGCCGGGCTGAAACCAACCCCCGGCCTCGTTTCCCGGCGGGGCGTGATCCCGCTCGCCCCCAGCCTGGACACGGTCGGACCCATGGCCTGGACGGCGCAGGACTGCGCCATCCTGCTCGATGCCATTGCCGGACACGATCCCGGCGACCCCGCCTCGGCCCCGGTGCCGGCGCCGCGCACCCGTTATGCTCGCGCCATTGCGCGGCCGGTGACGGGATTGCGCGTGGGTTTGTTGCGACAACACTACGAGCGCGACGTGCCGGCGGCGCCGGAGACGTTGCGCATGATGGCCAGTGCCGCCCGCCTGCTCCGCGATCTCGGCTGCCGGGTGATCGAGGCGAGCTTGCCGTCGGTGCAGGCGTTCAACGCCGTCGGCCGGGTCATCATCTGTTCCGAGGCGTACGCGCTGCACGAGGCGATGCTGAAGGCGCGGCTGGGCGACTACTCGCGTGTTTTCCGCATCCGGGTCATGGCCGGGGCGTTGATCCGCGCCGCCGACTACATCACCGCCCAGCGCCGGCGTTCCGACCTCATCGCGCAGGTTGCGGCCGCATTCGCGAAATACGACGTGCTGCTCTCAGTCCCGGCCTCGGGCGCCGCCCCGCTGCTGACCGAGCAGCGCCCGGACGAGGGATTCGCGCAACCCTTCCTCACCACGGTCGCGAACGTTGCCGCCGTGCCCTCGCTTGTCATCTGCGGCGGCTTCACCGCGAACGGCCTGCCGCTTGGCGTCGAGCTGATCGGACCGGCCTGGAGCGAGGCGCGGCTGCTGCGGCTGGGGCATCATCTTGAGCGCGCAATGGAGACGCGCGCGCGCCGCCCAGCCCTGGCTTGACGGTTGGCTGGGGGCACGGACAGCTTGCCGCGTCAAGGAGGAAGCCGAATGCCCAGCCCAGTCTCCCGCCGAGCGCTGCTGTCCGGCGCCGGCGGCCTCGCTACCGCGACCATCCTGCGCCACCCCGCCAACGCCGCCGAGTTCAGCTATAAGTTCGCGAGCGTGCTGCCGATCGACCACCCCATGATGGTGCGTTCGCGCGAGGCGGTGGCGAAGGTCAAGGAGCAGAGCGGGGGTCGGCTCGATATCACGATCTATCCCAACAGCGTGCTCGGCGCGGATACCTCGATGCTCACGCAATGCATCTCGGGCGCGGTGGAGATGTACTCGCTCGCGGGCGACCTGCTGGCGCCTCGCATTCCGGTGGGGGGCATCACCGGAGTCGGCTTCGCCTTCCCGAGCTACGAGCAGGTCTGGGCGGCAATGGACGGAGAACTCGGCGACTTCCTTCGGGCGCAGACCGAGAAGGCGAACATGCACTGCCTGAAGCGGACCTGGGACCACGGGTTTCGCGAGATCACCACCCGCAACAAGCCGATCAACTCGCCGGCCGATTTGCAAGGCTTCAAGATCCGCCTCCCCGTCGCTCCGCTGCCGATCGCGCTGTTCAAACATCTGGGTGCATCACCCACGGCCATCAACTTCAGCGAAATCTATAGCGCCTTGCAGACTGGCGTCGTGGACGGCCAGGAGAACCCGTTGATCCTGATTGATGTCGCCAAGCTGTATGAGGTGCAGAAATATTGCAGCCTGACCAACCACACATGGGTGGGCTATCATGTCGCCTTCAACATGAAAGCTTGGAAGCGTCTGCCGCCTAGCCTGTAGGCTCTGGCCGAAAGCGTCTTCGACGCCGCCGCCTTGCAGGAGCGCCAGGACTGGATCGCGGACAGCAAGACCGTGGAGGAGAAGCTGAAGGGCAAGGACATGATTTTCAATCAGCCCGATATCGCGCCGTTCCGCGAAAAGCTGCGGCAGACCGGCTTCTATCCCGAGATGAAGGCCAAGATGGGCGAGCCGGGCTGGACCCTGCTTGAGAAGTACGTCGGGAAGCTCGCATGAAGATCTCGGCTCCGCAAACGGCCGGCTTGCCGCCGGCGCGGGGTCGTGGGCCTTGCGCCGCGCCGCCGACCGCCTCGCCTTTGTCATCGGCACCGCCGCCGAAGCGATCGGCGCCGTGCTGGTGCTGGCCGAGACCGTGATCCTGCTCTGCGGTGTCGTCTCGCGCTACGTCTTCGACGCCCCGCTGATCTGGTCGGACGAGCTTGCGACGTTCCTTTTCCTATGGCTGTCAATGCTCGGCATGGTCGTGGCGCTGCGGCGCGATGGACACATGCGATTGACCACTCTGATCGGATGGGTTCCACCGGCTGTCGCCGAATGGTTCGGCGCCGTCAGTGCGCTGGTGGTGATGGTGTTCGTGCTGGAAATCCTGCTTCCGGCCAAGCAATACGTCGAGCAGCAGGTCTTCACCGAGCTGACCACCCTGCCCTTCTCCGACGCGTGGCGGGTCTCGGCGGTCCTGGTCGGCTCCTCGCTGGCTGCGGTGCTTGCCTTGCTGCGACTGCTCCAGACCCGCCGGGCGCGCGCCGTGCTGCTGGCGATCCTGACCGTGGGCGCGATCGCGGCGGCGCTGTGGGCGGCGCAGCCGGCGCTCATCGCGCTCGGGCGCGGCAGCCTGATCCTGTTCTTTGTCGGCATCGTCGGCGTGGCGGTCGCCATCGGCGTGCCCATTGCCTTTGCGTTCGGCATCGCCACCGTCTCCTATCTCGGGCTGGTCTCGACCACGCCGATCAGCGTGGTGGTCAACCGCATGGACGACGGGATGTCGAACCTGTTGCTGCTCTCGGTGCCGATGTTCGTCTTCCTCGGCCTGCTGATGGAGATGACCGGCATCGCGCGGGTCATGGTGAACTTTCTGGCCGCTCTGCTGGGCCATGTGCGCGGCGGGCTGTCCTATGTGCTGCTTGGCGCGATGTACCTGGTTTCCGGCATTTCGGGCTCCAAGGCGGCCGACATGGCGGCGGTCGCGCCAGTGCTGTTCCCCGAGATGCGGCGGCGCGGAAACCATCCGGGCGAGCTGGCCTCGCTGCTCGCATCCTCGTCTGCGATGTCCGAGACGATCCCGCCCGGCCTGGTGCTGATCACCATCGGCTCCGTCGCCAATGTCTCGATCGCGGCGCTGTTCACGGGCGGGCTTCTGCCGGCCGTGGTCGCGGCCTTGGCCCTGGTGGCGGTGGCCTGGTTACGTTCGCGGAAGGAGGACATGGGGGGCGCGTCGCGCGCGCCCTTGAAAGAGGTGTTGCGCACCTTCCTGATCGCCGTGCCCGGCCTGACGCTGCCCTTCGTGATCCGCTTCGCGGTGGTAAAAGGCGGTGGCCACGGCAATCGGGGTCTCGACGGTGGGCGTGGTCTACACCGTGCTGCTGGGGGTGCTGGTCTATCGCCAGTTCGACCTGCGCCGGATCTACGCGCTGCTCGTCGAAACCGTCTCGCTGAGTGGCGCCGTCATGCTCATCATCGGCACGGCCACGGCGATGGCTTGGGCGCTCACCCAATCGGGGTTCTCGCAATGGCTGGTGCAGGCGATGGCGCATGTGCCGGGCGGCACGGCCGGGTTCCTGGCGATCAGCATTGCGGTGTTCATTGTGCTCGGCAGTGTGCTGGAAGGCATCCCCGCCATCGTCCTGTTCGGGCCGCTTCTGTTCCCGGTCGCGCGCACGCTGCGGGTGAACGAGGTTCATTACGCGATTGTGGTGATCCTCGCGACGGGCATCGGCCTGTTCGCGCCACCGTTTGGCGTCGGCTTCTTCAGCGCGTGCGCGATTGGCCGGGTCTCGCCCGACGACGCTATCTGGCGCATCTGGCCTTACCTCGCGGTGCTGGTCGTCGCGCTGGCGATCGTCGCGGCCGTGCCTTGGCTGTCGGTTGGATTCCTGTGATAGACAGGGTCTGACCTTTTCTCCAGCCGATTCCGATGAAGCTTTTCACCCTCTCCGCCCGCGCCTTGGCGCCGGAGCCGGCTTCGAGCCGCGCGCTGCTCGGGCGCCTGTGGCGCGGGCATGTGCGCCATCACAAGGCGCGGCTGCTGCTCGTGCTCGCCTTGACCGCGCTGATGGCCGGGACCACCGCGCTCTATCCGGTGGTGATCGATCATGCCTTTGAGATGTTTGCCCATCGCGACCCGCGCATCCTTTACCAGATTCCGGCGCTGGTCGTGGTCGTATCCTCGATCAAGGCGGCGGCCCAGTATTTCCAGAACGTGGAGGTGCAGCGGATCGTGCTGCTCACCATCCGTGGATTGCAGGAGCGTCTGTTCGGCCATCTCACGCGCGCCGACCTGGCGCGCATCGAGCGCGACGCGCCGGCGCAGATCGCCGCGCGGTTCACCACCGACGCTGCGATTATCCGTGATTCGCTCACGCGCGCGGTGAACGGGATCGCTGACGCGGTCACCGTCGTCGGCCTGATCGCTTCCATGCTTTATCTCGACTGGCTGCTCAGTCTTGTCGCCGCCGTGCTGTATCCGTTGGCGGCCGTGCCGATGCAGCGCATCGGCAAGCGCGTCCGCCGCGCCTCGGGCGGCATGCAGGAGCGGATGGGCGAGACCGCGGCGCTGCTGAACGAGAGTTTCGCGCAGGCGCGCACGGTGCGCGCCTACAGGCTGGAAGCGGCGGAGACGGCGCGGGCGGAGGCGGCGTTCGGGGCGCTGTACCGCGCACTTTTGCGCATGAGCAAGAACCGTTCGCGCATCGATCCGATCTTGGAGGTTTTGGGGGGCGGCGCGGTCGCTCTGGTCATCGGCTTCGCCGGATGGCGCGCGGCGACGGGAAGCCAGACAATCGGCAACTTCACTGGTTTCGTTGCCGCCCTGCTGATCGCCGCGCGCCCGCTGCGTGCCCTGGGTTCGCTCAACGCCGCGCTGCAAGAGGGATTGGCCGGGCTGGCGCGCGTGTTCGCGGTGATAGACGAGAAGCCGCGCATCGCCGATTCCGCTGATGCGATGCCGCTGCCATCCGGAGCTGGGCGCGTCTCGTTCGGAGAGGTCCGTTTCATCTATCCTGATGGCCGGGTTGGCCTTGATGGACTGAGCTTCGAGGCGGCTCCGGGGATGACCGTTGCCCTGGTGGGACATTCCGGTTCTGGAAAATCCACAGCTCTCGCCTTGATCTTGCGGCTGCACGATGTGACGGCGGGCGTGGTGCGGATCGATGGCGCCGACGTGCGCGGGGTCACGCTTGCCAGCTTGCGCGAGGCGATCGCTTATGTGAGCCAGGACGCGCTGCTGTTTGACGACACGATCGCGGCGAATATCCGCATGGGGCGGCCTGGCGCGAGTGATGCCGAGATAGAAGCGGCCGCTGCGGCGGCCGCGGGCAGCTTCATCGCCGAGCTTCCCAACGGTTTCGCGACCAGGGTCGGACCCAGCGGGCAGCGCCTGTCAGGCGGCCAACGCCAGCGTGTGGCCTTGGCTCGCGCGCTGTTGCGCGATCCGCGCATCCTGCTGCTGGACGAGGCGACCAGCGCGCTCGATGCCGAGAGCGAGGCGGCGGTCCAGGAGGCGCTAGGCCGGTTGCGCAAGGGCCGAACAACGATTGTCGTGGCGCATCGCCTGTCCACCGTGCGTGACGCTGACCTGATCGTGGTGTTGGCGGATGGCCGTGCGGTGGAGCACGGCACGCACGTCTCCCTGCTCGCCGAAGGCGGCCTTTATGCCCGTCTGCTCGGCAGCCAAGTGCGCGCGCACTGACGGCTAACTAGCGGGGTTTTCTCGTTTGTTTGCCGTGTGTGATTGGCACCTCTCGCTAGCGTGGTGCCATGGACGATTTGACCAAGAACACGTACCTGGCCAGCGGGATGGACAAGATCAGCCGGCGCCGCCCAGCGCCCGCGCGCTGGGCCGTGTTGGGGATCGTCCTCCTGGGCATTGCGTTGGCCGGTTTTGGCTGGTGGCTTGGCCAGGGGGTGGTCAGCACCGATGACGCTTTCACCGACGGCAGGGCCGTCACACCGGCGCCGCAAGTATCATACCGAAGCCGTTAGCCTTTGAGCGAGGGCAGCCAGGCGTATCCGGTGACCGCCCTGATGAACGCCGGGTCTGCCTGGACGCGGTTCCAGGCTGCGCAGCAGGCATCGACGATGGCGTCGTAGTTTTTGAACACCTGCAAGGCGAAGAAGCGCCGCCGCATTTCATGCCAGAGCGCCTCTGCCGGGTTCAACTCCGGCGAGTAGGGTGGCAAGGGCACGAGCGTGATGGTGGCGGGCACGACCAGGCCGGGTTCGGAGTGCCAGCCCGCCCCGTCGAGCACGAGGGCGGCGTGCGCGCCGGGGGCGACGTGCTGGCTGATCTCGGCCAGGTGCTGGTTCGTCGCCCACAGACTGACGCGCGGCAGCACAAGGGCGGCGCCAGTGCCCCGCTCGGGGCAGACAGCACCGAACAGATAAGCGGAGCTGAACCGCAGGTCGCGTCGGCGCACGGCACGCTGGCCGCGCAGACCCCAGACCCGGGTCAGCGTGCCCTTCTGGCCGACACGCATCTCATCCTGGAACCACAGCTCGATGCGCGCGGCCGCGGGATGCGCGGCGGCGAGCGTGGCGAGCATTGCCGGCAAATCCTTTTTTGAACGCCGCCTGGGCGGCGGCATCGGCCCGAGGGTGGCGGGGCCGCGGCACCAACCAGGAGCAGCCGATCGCGTGCAGCAGGCGCTGCATCCCCGAGCGGCTGTAGCGGACACCAAACGCGCGCTCGGCCACCCCGCAGATATCGGCCACCCGGAACGCGACGATGCCGTCGCGCTCGAGTTCGGCGCCGGCCGCCACCGTGGCGCGCAGCTGCGCTTGCTGCTCGGCCGACAGCTTCGCGGGCGGCCCGCTGCTTCACCGGTCCACCAGACCAGCGACCCCGTCCTGGTTGTAGCGCGTGATCCAGATGCGCAGCACGTTGCGGCTCATGCCGAACTGTCGGGCCGCACCGGTCCGGTCGAGCCCGTCCAGCAGCGCCGCGATCGCCAGCATGCGGATGCCCACACGGGGCCGGGTCTCTGCCCGCACCATCTTTCGCAGCGCCTCCGCGCTGTGCCGATCCGATATCGCCAGCCCCAGCACCACCGCCCCTCCTCCGACCACCAAGGAGAGCAAATCAGATCGTCACCGCGACAAGCAAGCCCGATGAGCCAAAGGGCACTGGCTTCGGTATCAGGCACGGTCGTTGCGCTTCGTGTTCAAGACAACCAGCGCGTGAAAGCGGGCGATGTATTGCTACAAATCGACCCTCGGGCCTACGCGGCATCCCGCGACCAGGTCGCCGCGAACGTGCAGGTCGTGCAGGCGCAACTCGACACGGCGCGCGTGCAGTTGGACATCGCTCGCACCGATTACCCGGCCCGCCACGCCGCTGCGGAGGCCCAGCTCGCCGCCGCGCGCGCCGGCTTCGCCAAAGCCAATTCCGACTGGCGCAGGCAGAGCCTGTTGCCGCCACAAATCGTTACGCGGCAGTCGCTCGATGCCGTCAATGCCGCACGGCTCACGGCACAAGCCGGCCAAGCGACTGCGGAGGCGGAGTTGCGGCGCACCGATATGGTGCGCGCGCAGATCGCGCTCGCCGAGACCAACGTCCGAGAGCTGGATGCGAAACTGGCGGAAGCCAAGGCGCAGCTCGAACAAGCGGAGCTGAACCTGAGCTGGACGCGCCTGACCGCGCCCCAGGACGGGTGGATCACGAAACGCAACGTCGAGGTCGGCAATTACGTCCAGCCTGGCCAGACACTGTTCGCGCTGGTGACGCCCGAGGTCTGGGTGACGGCGAATTTCAAGGAATCCGATCTCGCCCACCTGCGCCCTGGCCAGAAGGTGGACATCAGCGTGGACGCCTATCCCGCGCTGCGGCTCAAGGGACATGTGGACAGTGTCCAGCTCGGCACCGGCTCCCGCTTCACCGCGTTTCCGCCCGAAAACGCCACCGGGAACTTTGTCAAAACCGTCCAGCGCGTGCCGGTGAAGATCATGATCGACAGCGGGCTTGATCCCGGTGTCCAGCTACCGCTCGGACTCTCCGTTGTTCCCACGGTTCGCGTCCAATGACCATCGGCGCCACGGAAAGGGGGTGGCGGCCACGCCACAGCCCATGGCTGATCGCCCTCGCTGCCACCCTGGCGCCTTTCATGGAGGTGCTGGATTCCACTATCATCAACGTGAGCCTGCCCTACATCTCGGGCAACATGTCGGCGAACTTCGACGACGCGACATGGAGCCTGACGTCCTACCTTGTTGCCAACGGGATCGTATTGCCGGTGGCCGGCTGGCTTGGACGGCTGTTCGGGCGGAAGCGCTACTTCCTGACCTGCATCGCCATGTTCACGGTCTGCTCGTTTCTGTGCGGGATCGCGACAAGCCTGCCGCAGCTCGTGGCGTTCCGCTTCCTGCAAGGGTTGTTCGGCGGCGGATTGCAGCCCAACCAACAGGCGGTGATCCTCGATAATTTCGAGCCGTCGCAGCGCGGGCGCGCTTTCTCGGTGGTCGCCATCTCTGTCATCTTCGCGCCGATCCTGGGGCCGTTGTTGGGTGGATGGCTGACCGACGTCTACAGCTGGGCAACTGCTCAACCCACCCCGCTTCGCGCAATGCGTTGATATAGAATGATTTTCAGCAGTCTCAGAAAACGGGATAAATTTGGGCAGTTGAAGTAAAATCCGCGGCGATACCAGATACTTATTTATATCGTAATATCGCAGCCTTGGCCGTTACATGCGTCGGATTCGATACTGCCGTTACGCCCAAAATCGCCTCGCCCAGAAAGCGTTGTTTATCAATGATTTGCGGAGGGAGGGGTGGGTTGAGCAGTTACACAGCTGGCGCCTGGTATTCCTGATCAATGTGCCGGTCGGCTTGATTGCGTTTTTGGCCGTGCTGCGCTTGGTGGACGACCCGCCCTGGGTGGCGCGCGATCGCGCCCGCGCCAGCGACATCGATTATGTCGGGATCGGCCTGATCGCGCTTGGCCTTGGCAGCCTGCAAGTCATGCTCGACCGGGGCGAGGACTGGAACTGGTTCAGCTCGCCCCTGATCCGGCTGTTCGCCCTGCTTGCCGCCACAGGCATTGCCGGCGCGGTGGCATGGCTGTTGCTGACCGACAAGCCGGTGGTCAACCTCCGCGTGCTGGCGAACCGGAACTTCAGTGTCGGTGTCATCACCGTCTCGTGCATCGGCGCGATCCTCTATTCCAGCAACCTGCTGATCCCAGCGTTCGCGCAGCAATGGATGGGCTATACCGCGCTGCTGGCCGGCGAGCTGATCTCGCCTGGCGCGGTGGTGATGATCGTCCTGATCCCGTTTGTCGCGCGCGTGGCGCTGCCAAACTTCCAAACGCGGCACCTGCTCGCGTTCGGCTTCTTCATCCTGGGCTGCGCGGCCTTGTACGCCCACCGGCTGACGCCGGATCTCGACGTCAGGACCATGGCGACCTGGCGTGCCTTTCAGACGGTCGGCCTCGCGTTCCTGTTCGTGCCCAACAGCACGCTCTCCTACTCCAGCCTGCCGCGATCGCTGAACGCCGACGCCGCGGCGCTCTACGCGATATTCCGCAACCCAGTCAGCACCACGCCCACGCGCCGCCCTGCCATACTCGCCCGTTCTTGAATCAGCGCGGCAAGCGGCGCCGCGGCGGCTCCCTCGGCGAGGTTGTGCGTGTCGTCCCAAAAGGCCTGGACCGCTCGGCCGATCTCGGGGTCGCTCACGGTGACAATCCGGCTGACCCCATCGCGGATGATCGCGAGCGCATCTGGGTCGAGTTCGCGCGTCGCGATCCCGTCGGCTTGCGTCTCGGCACGCTTCAACGCCACCGGACGCCCCTCCGCGAGCGCTCGCGCGTACGTGGCCGCGCCCGCCGCCTGCACGCCAATGATCTCGGTGCCGAGGCCGAGCAAGCCGCGGGTCAGGATGGCGCCGCAAATCCCCGAGCCGAGGCCGATCGGCACATAGAGCGCATCGAGGGGCGGGACGGCGCGGAACATCTCCAGCGCCCAGGTTGCGACACCCAGCACCAGATCCGGCGCGAAGGACGGCGCGAACTCCAGGTGCTCGTCGAGAGCGATCCGCTTGGCGGCATCGCGCGCCGCCTCGAAATCAGTGCCATGCTCGATCAGGCGGGCACCAAAGCCTCGCATGGCGGCGTTCTTGTCCGCGCTGTTGCCGTGCGGGACGACGATGGACACAGGCACGCCAACCCGCGCGCCCGCATAGGCCAGAGACTGACCATGATTGCCGCGTGTCGCGGAGACAACGCCGCGCACGTGCGGGCGCTCGCGCCGCAGGCGGTCCGTGTACAGAAGCCCGCCGCGAACCTTGAAGGCACCGGTCGGGGTGTGATTCTCATGCTTGACCCAGACCTCGGCCCCGACTCGGCTCGCGAGCAATGGCCAGGCGTATTGCGCTGTTTCGGGAAAACAGGCGCGTACCAGATCGCTCGCACGCTCAAGTTCATCCAGGCTGAACATCATGCGATGCCAGGGCCGGAGTGGGAAAACCCAGGGGTTATAATAGAAAAGGCCGGCACCCCGATCCCAGGTGCCGGCCTCACGCTCCAACCGCCGCGGCTCAGGCGAGCCGCAGATTGACCGCGGCGATCTTGCCGCGTTCAGTTGCGGTCTCATACGTGACGCGCTGGCCGTCATTCAGGCCCTTGAGGCCAGCGGCCTGGACAGCGGTGATGTGGACGAACACGTCCTTGCCGCCGCCCTCAGGCATGATGAAGCCAAATCCCTTGGTCGCGTTGAACCACTTCACGGTTCCAGTAGCCATCCGTGTACTCTCCAGGATTCGTTAGGCCAGGATTCTTCGTTAGGTAAGTGCCGGGGGTGTCGTCAGGGCCAAGCGGCCCGGCTCGGGCTCAGAGGGCGCGAAGATTGGTGGCGGCGTCCTTGCCGCGCTCCTTGATCACGTCGAAGCTGACGCGCTGACCCTCATCAAGTCCATTCAACCCCGCTGCCTGAACGGCGGTAATATGGACGAACACGTCCTTGCCGCCGTCCTGCGGAACGATGAACCCGTACCCCTTGGTGGCGTTGAACCACTTAACCGTACCAGAAGCCATTCTCGACACTCTCTCGCTCGCTGCCGCGCCTCTGCGCAGCGTGAAACAACCGGCCTTGGATGTCTTGAGAGCACCCGAGGACACGGGAGGCGCAGCAAGCCAAGCCAACGCGATTGCGTTTCGCATTTGGTACAGAAAGGTCGCCGCCTGTCAATGCGAAGAGCGCCGCCGCTTAAACCAGCGTCACTAGGCTGTTAAATTTTGGTGAACATGCATGCTCGGGCGGCAAAGAAAGGGCGGACCCCGTGGGGTCCACCCTTCGAACGCCAGGGCTGGTCTGATCCGGAGATCAGAAGTCCATGTCGCCCATGCCGCCCATGCCGCCGCCCGGAGGCCCGCCCGCCGGCGGCTTCCGCTCCGGCTTCTCGGCGATCATCGCCTCGGTGGTGATCAGCAGGCCGGCGATCGAGGAGGCGTCCTGTAGCGCCGCGCGCACCACCTTGGTCGGGTCGATGATGCCGGCCTTGACCAAGTCCTTGAACTCCCCGGCCTGCGCGTCGAAGCCGTAGGCATACTCGTTGTTGTCGAGCACCTTGCCCGAGATCACCGCGCCGTCCTCGCCGGCGTTAGTGGCGATCTGGCGCAGCGGGGTCAGGATCGCCTTGCGCACGATGTCGATGCCGAAGCGCTGGTCGTCATTCTCCGCCGACAGCGAGGACAGGATCTTGCCGGCCCGCGCCAGCGCCACCCCGCCGCCCGGCACGATGCCCTCCTCGACGGCCGCGCGCGTGGCGTGCAGCGCGTCGTCGACCCGGTCCTTGCGCTCCTTCACCTCGACCTCGGTCGAGCCGCCGACCCGGATCACCGCCACCCCGCCGGCCAGCTTGGCCAGCCGCTCCTGCAGCTTCTCGCGGTCGTAGTCCGAGGTGGTCTCCTCGATCTGCGCGCGGATCTGGTTGCAGCGGCCTTTGATGTCATCCGACGAGCCCGCGCCCTCGACGATGGTGGTGTTCTCCTTCTCGATCACCACCTTTTTGGCCTTGCCGAGCATGTTCAGCGTGACGTTCTCGAGCTTGATGCCGAGGTCCTCGCTGATCACCTGCCCGCCGGTCAGGACCGCGATGTCCTCGAGCATGGCCTTGCGCCGGTCGCCGAAGCCGGGCGCCTTAACGGCCGCGACCTTGAGCCCGCCACGCAGCTTGTTGACCACCAACGTGGCCAGCGCCTCGCCCTCGACATCCTCGGCCACGATCAGCAGCGGCCGGCCGGACTGCACCACCGACTCGAGCAGCGGCAGCATCGGCTGTAGGCCAGAGAGCTTCTTCTCGTGGATCAGGATGTAGGGCTGGTCGAGCTCGGCCACCATCTTCTCGGCGTTAGTGATGAAGTAGGGCGAGACATAGCCGCGGTCGAATTGCATGCCCTCGACCACATCGAGCTCGGTCTGGATGCCCTTGGCCTCCTCGACCGTGATCACGCCCTCGTTGCCGACCTTCTGCATCGCCTCAGAGATCATCTGGCCGACCTCGGAATCGCCGTTGGCGGCGAGCGAACCGACCTGGGCGGTCTCGGCGGGGGTGGTGATCTTGCGGCTGTTCTTCTTCACCTCCTCGACCACGGCGTTCACCGCTCTGTCGATGCCCCGCTTGAGGTCCATCGGGTTCATCCCGGCGGCCACCGCCTTGGCGCCCTCGCGCACGATCGCCTGCGCCAGCACGGTCGCGGTGGTGGTGCCGTCGCCGGCAATGTCGCTGGTCTTGGAGGCAACCTCGCGCACCATCTGCGCGCCCATGTTCTCGAACTTGTCGGAAAGTTCGACCTCCTTGGCGACGGTCACACCGTCCTTGGTGATGCGTGGCGCGCCGAAGCTCTTGTCGAGCACCACGTTGCGCCCCTTCGGGCCGAGCGTCACCTTGACCGCGTCGGCCAGGATGTCGACGCCGCGCAGCATGCGCTGGCGGGCATCACCGCCGAACTTAACGTCCTTGGCAGCCATGTGTCTGTTTTCCTTTCGATTATCGATCGAGTCGGTTCTGGAAGGCCCCTCAGGCAGCCTTCTTCTGCGCGACCCCGCCCTCGATCACGCCCATGATGTCGGTCTCCTTCATGATCAAGAGCTCCTCGCCCTCGATCCGGACCTCGGTGCCCGACCACTTGCCGAACAGGACGCGGTCGCCCGCCTTCACGTCAGGCGCGACGAGCTGGCCCTGTTCGTTGCGCGCCCCAGGACCGACCGCGATGATCTCGCCCTCCATGGGCTTTTCCTTGGCGGTGTCGGGAATGATGATGCCACCCGAGGTCTTTTCCTCGGCATCGATGCGTCGAACCACCACCCGGTCATGCAGGGGACGGAACTTCATGCGGATGCTCCTGAACTGTTTCGCAAAGATTGCCACCGGCCTGCCTGGCCCAACCACGGCGCCATAGCGGCCTGTTAGCACTCCCTCTCGGAGAGTGCTAAGCATCTAGCGCCACCTCAAAAGCTTGTCAAGAACCCGGCAGCACTCCGGCTAATTGAGTGCCAAGTGTTTGAAATCTCTCATTTTTTGTTGCGCCGTGCAGCCGGAGGCGTAGCATCCTGTTGTGGCCCAGGCGGTCGACAATCGTGTTGGCCCCGAACAGGATGGAACTCGATCCGATGAGCCTCGCTTTGCAGCTTCGGAATTACCGGCTGACCACGGCCGAGATCCTGTATCGTATGCCCGACCATCCGGACATTCTCCAGAGCTATATCTGGCAGGAGCTCGACATCGCGCCCGCGTTTCCGATGCTGCGGAAATTCCTGGATTTCTGGCGGCGCGAGCTGGAAGGGCCAATCCATTCGGTGCGGGTGGCCTCTGCCGAGCTGATCCAGCCAGCCCGGTTTCGCGCCCCTGGTCTTATTCGCCAAATCCATTAGCCGCGGAACGGCCAGCCGCCTTCTGCCGGCTCCGCACCGGCCGTCACACCGCGCCTGCCAGCCTCCCCAGGCCGCGCGCCGCGACATATGTCCCCACCCCGATGACGATGGCGGAAAAGACGTACGCCAAGCCGCGCTTGCGGGCGCCGAGGCTCATGCCGGCCCGGGTGCCGGCGTAGCCGCCCGCGACCCCGCCAGTGACGAAGAGCGCGGCCAAACCCCAGTCCACGTAGTCGGAGGCGGCGTAGCTGCAAGCCGTCGTCAGGCCAAAGGCGGCGACGGCGACGAGGGAGGTGCCGACCGCGTTGCGCAGCGGCATTCCCGTGGCGAGCACCAGACCGGGCACGATCAGGAAGCCGCCGCCAATGCCGAAGAAGCCGGACAGCAATCCGACCCCGGCGCCGATCAGCAGCAGTCGCGGCAGCAGCCGCGCCGCGCTCGCCCGCGTCAGGCGGACGTCCGCGTCCTCCACTCCGCGGCGCGGGCGCAGCATGGACAAGCCAACCACGATCATGACTAGTCCGAACAGGGCCAGCAGCTTCTCTCCGTCCATCGCCTTGCCGAGCGCCGCGCCGCCAAAGGCGCCCGCCATCCCGGCCGCGGCGAACACGGCGGCGCAGCGCCACTTCACCGTGCCGGCGCGGGCGTGCGCGAAGAGGCCGGCGGCGGCGTTGAGCGCCACCGCAACCGCGCCGGTGCCGATTGCCACGGGCGGCGAGGACACGCCCACGAGGTAGACCAGCAGCGGCACGGCAAGAATCGAGCCGCCGCCGCCGATCAATCCCAGCACCAGCCCGACGAGACCTCCCGAGCTGACGGCGAGCGCGGTCGGCCCAATGGCGAGCATCATGGGACGTTTCTCCGGCGCGGGCGGCTAGGCAGCCGCTGCGCGCTGATTCCAGGGCATGAGCGCGAGCAGCCGGGCCATGCCGCACCAGCCTGTGGTCCCCGCCGTCAGCAGGCCGGCACCGACGAAACCCGCGATGCTATAAAAGCCTGGTGCGACCAGGGCGCCCAGCAATACGCCGATCAGGATCAGCAGCCTCACCGCGATCTGCACTTGGCGACTCAGCTCCAAGGGCGCCCGGGCGTCAGCCAGGATCGGCAGGCCCGCCGCGCGCCAGCCTTCAATACCGCCGGTGAGCGCGTAGGCCGAGCCTGATGCGATGGCGGCCAGGCGCGCGGCCTGCGTTGCCGTGCGATTGCCGGACCGGCAGTAGAAGATCACGGCCGGGGCGTCGCCAGCGAGCACTGCGTCAGCGAGCCGCGACAGGGGCGCGTGGCGCGGGCCGGGGATACGGAGGCGGGCACGCTCATCGGCCTCGCGGACATCGATCGGTAGGGCGCCGCCCTCGACCATCCGGGCAGCAGTCTGCGGTTCAACTGGGATCAGGGCGGTCATGCCGAGTCTCCGTGTTCGGGGAACAGGGTTCGGGCGGGCAGAAGATATCCTTGAGGGTGGCCAGCACACGGACGGCCCTGGGGTCGTCCAAGCGGTAGTGCAGAGTCTGGCTTTCGCGGCGGAAGGCGACGAGACCGTCCTCGCGCAGCTTGGCCAGGTGCTGGGAGAGCGCGGACTGGCTCAAGCCGACGGCATCGGCCAGTCCGCCGACGTCCATCTCGCCCCGAGCGATCAGCATACAAAGGATCAGCAACCGCTTCTCGTTGGCGAGCAAGCGCAGCAGCCGTGCCGCCTCCCCGGCCTTTGCCTCCAGTTGCGCCAAGTCGGACAGGGTGTCCGAGTCCATGTGTTTCACCGTCCTCTAAATTAGCATTATCTTATTAGATGACGCGCATATGTCCGTCAACACCTGATACGCCACACTTGACGGAGGCAGAGATGACCAGAGCCCCTCTCATCCGGGCCTTCTTCGACGAGCCCACCCGCACCGTGAGCTACCTCGTCGCGGACCCCGCCACCCGCCGTGCCGCGGTGATCGACCCAGTGCTGGATTACGACAGCGGCTCTGGGGAAGTGGACACGCGCTCGATCGAGGCGATCCTGCGCGCGGCCGAGGCGGACGGACTCGCCATCGACTGGGCGTTGGAGACCCACGCCCACGCCGACCACCTATCGGGCGCCCCCTTTATCAAGGCGCGGACCGGCGCCGCCATCGGGATCGGCGAGCACATCCGCGATGTGCAGCGCATCTTCCGTCCCGTTTTCAACGCCACCGACCTCAAGGCGGACGGCGGCGACTTCGACCGCCTGTTCAGTGACGGCGAGCGCTTCCGGATCGGCAGCTTGGCGGCGGAGGTGATGCATGTCCCCGGCCACACCCCGGCCGATATCGCCTACAAGGTCGGGGACGCGGTGTTCGTCAGCGATACCTTGTTCATGGTTCATGCCGGATTACGGCACCGCGCGGGCCGACTTCCCCGGCGGCGATGCGCGCCAACTCTACCGCTCCATTCGCCGCCTCTTGGCCTTGCCGCTTGAGACGCGGCTGTTCATGTGCCATGATTACAAAGCCCCCGGTCGCGACCAATATGCTTGGGAGACCACGGTGGCCGAGCAGCGGGCGGGCAACAAGCATGCCCGCGACGGCGCGAGCGAGGATGAATTCGTTGCCATGCGCCAAGCGCGCGACGCGGCCCTGACCGCCCCGGCGCTGCTGCTGCCCTCGATCCAGGTCAACATCCGCGCCGGCCGCTTCCCGCCGGCCGAAGCCAACGGCGTGCGCTACTTGCTGATCCCCGTGAAGCCCAGGAGCACGGCAGCGGTTTCCTAGCCGGCCCCGCGCATCGTCCAGCCGCAAAACGCAGAAGGACGCTTAGCCATGATCTCGCCCGCGCAGTCCGTGGTCATCGTAGGCGGGGGCGCCGCCGGCATTGCCACCGCGGCAAGTCTCCTTCGACGCCGCCCCAGCCTCGCCGTCACGGTGGTCGAGCCCTGTGAGACCCATTACTACCAGCCCGGCTGGACCTTTGTCGGCGCCGGCGTGTTTGACCAGGCTGGTACCGCTCGGCCGATGGCCTTTCTCATCCCTCCTGGCGCGCGTTGGCCGCGGGACGCGGCCACCGGTTTCGAGCCGGAGCGGAACCGGGTCATGCTGGAGAGCGGCGAACAGCTCGCCTATGACGCGCTGGTAGTCGCCCCCGGTATCGAGTTGCACTGGGACGGCATCGATGGCCTGCGTGAGACACTTGGCCGCAACGGCGTTACCTCGAACTACGCCTACGATCTCGCGTCCCACACCGATGAACTGGTGCAGTCCTTGCGCCGTGGGCGGCCGCTGTTCACTCAGCCGCCCATGCCGATCAAGTGCGCGGGCGCCCCGCAAAAGGCGATGTACCTGTCCTGCGACCGCTGGCGCCGCGACGGCGTGCTCGGCGACGTCGCGGTCGAGTTCCACTCGGCCGCGCCGACGCTGTTCGGCGTGGCGCACTTCGTCCCTCCGCTCATGCGCTACATCGAGCGCTACGGCATCGGGCTGAACCTTTGCTCAACCCTTACCGCCGTGGACGGGCCGGGACGCCGGGCGATGTTCCGGATCAAGGAACATGATGGCGGGGAGAGGACGGTTGAGCGCAGCTTCGATATGCTGCACGTCTGTCCGCCGCAGCGCGCGCAGCGCCTGGTCCGCGACAGCTCCCTTGCCGACGCGGCGGGCTGGGTGGAGGTCAGGGCTGTTCAACGCTGCCGCATTGCCTTCACTGAGGCCGCCCTGCCACACATGTGGGGTGAAGTGAGGCGGCTGATCCAAGGGGGATTCCCGAGCCGGCAAATGTCTGACCCTTGGGGCGGCAACGGGGTCGGAGGGTGCCGTGGCTGCGTTTTCGCCGTTGCTGGACGTGCTGGCGGACGTCCCTGATCCGCGCCGGGCGCAGGGGAAGCTCTACGGGCTGCCCCACGTGCTGCTGTTCGCCATCCTCGCCATCGTGACCGGCTGCAACTCGTATCGTGGCATTGTCACCTTCATCGGCGTCCATCGCCGCAGGCTGAACGCGGCCTTCGGCCTGAACTGGCGCCGCGCACCCGCGCGCACCGCCGTCCGCTACATTCTCCAAGGGCTCGACCCGGCCACGGTGGAGGGGGTCTTCCGCCACCATGCCGCCCTGCTGCAGGCGGCGCGCGCCACGCCTGGGCAGGGCAGCATTGCCCTGGATGGCAAGACGCTGCGCGGCAGCTTTGATAAGTTCCGCGATCGTGCCTCTGCCCAGGTGCTGAGCGCATTTGCCACCGACACCGCCTTGGTGCTCCCCTCCGCTGGCTTTCCACCTGCTACGCAGTCGGAACCTTTGCCAGCTCCGCCCACATCGACATCGCCGAGAAATCCAACGAAATCCCGGCGGCACAGATGCTGCTGGCCGAACTCGGCATCGCTCGCGGCACCATCGTCACACTCGACGCGCTGCATTGCCAAAAAAACATTTCGAGGTTGCAGCAGGAGCCAACGTCGCCCTGATCGTCGGCGTCAAGGACAACCAGCCGACCCTGCACCAGAAAATCCGGGCGGCTTCGGCCACCACAACACCACTCGGGTCTGTCCACAGCCATAACAAGGGCCGCAACCGCGACGAACGTCGCACCGTCACCGTCTTCGATCCCGCCGACACGCTGGCCGACACCGACTGGCATCCGCACGTGGCCGCCATCATCCGTGTCGAGCGCACTGTCCACACCCGCAACGCCAAGACCGGGCTGCTGCGCCACTCCGCCGAGATGGCCTTCTACGTTTCAAACACCCCGGTCACCGCCACCCGCGCCGCCGAGGCAATCCGCGCGCACTGGAGGATCGAGACCACCTCGCATTACAGCCGCGACGTCACCTTGGGCGAAGACCGCTCGCGCATCCGCACCAACCCAGGCGTGTTTGCTCGCCTGCGCAGCTTCGCCTTCAACATCCTCAAGGCCAACCAGACGGACACGCTCAGCCAGGATCGCTACCGCGCCGGTCTCGCAGGCATCAAAAACGTGCTCTCACTCACCATCATTCGAAAGCGTTGAACAGCCCTGGGGTGGAGGTGGACCCAACACTGTTGCGTCATCAGCGCTTTTCCAATGTCTTTGGCCTAGGCGACGCCTGCTCGGCGCCAAATGCCAAGACCGCAGCGGCGGCACGCAAGCAGGCCCCCGTGGTGGCGGAGAATCTGCTCGCGGTGCTTGACGGCCGCGCGCTCCCCGCTTCCTACGACGGCTACGGTTCATGCCCTCTCACGGTCGAGCGGCACCGAATCGTGCTCGCTGAGTTCGGCTACGACGGCACGCTGTTTCCGACCTTCCCGTTCCTAGATGCCCGCAAGCCGAGCCGGCTCGCCTGGCTTCTCAAGGAGCGCCTGCTGCCGACGGTCTACTGGCACCTGATGCTGCGAGGCCGCGAATGGCTTGCCCGACCTGGCCCGCCAGTTGCGGGCGCCACGTGACAATTCGAGACCATCCGGCGCGGGAACGCTACGTCTGGCAGGCGCAACGCGAAGCTGCGAAAGCCCGACGTACCGCGCGGTCTTCTCGGGCCTGCGCGAGCCATGCACGAAGCTGTGGCCTCATGCACGTGCCCGTCTGTGATTTCTCGGCGAGAATCCGCGTTATTATGCCGTATATCCAGAGCCATGCCGTTCGACACCGCTGATTTTCCCGCGTTACCGGGGCGCCGCGCCGAAAGCCTGCCCGCCCGTCGCCTCGTCGCGGCATGGCTGTTCTCGGTCTGTGCTATGCTCTTCGGGATGGTTGTGCTGGGCGGGGTGACGCGCCTGACCGGATCGGGCTTGTCGATCATGAAGTGGGCGCCGGTCCGTGGCATCCTTCCACCACTCGATCAGGAGGAGTGGCGGAAGCTGTTCGCTCTCTATCAAACCATCCCCCAATACCACCTCCTCCACGAGGGCATGGGACTCGACGGTTTTCAGCGGCTCTTCTGGCTCGAATGGGCGCATCGCCTGTGGGGCCGCCTGATCGGCCTCGTGGTGTTCGTGCCTCTGCTCTGGCTAGCCCTCACGCGGCGCATCGACCGAAGGCTGGTGCCCCGCCTTGGGCTGATCTTCGGTACTGGGTGGCCTCCAGGGCGCTGTCGGCTGGTTCATGGTTGCGTCCGGCTTTTTTCCCGACAGCACCGCGGTGGCTCCGGCTCGGCTGGTGATCCATCTCGGCTTGGCGCTGGCGTTGTACGTCGCGGTCCTCTGGACCGGGCTGGGCGTGCTCCGGCCGGTGCCGCCTCGGCCGTTCGAAGGCGCGCGACCGCTGCGCTGGCTGGCGCTGGCGGCGGCCGGTGCGCTCGGCCTCGCCATCCTGGCGGGCGGCTTCGTGGCCGGCACCCATGCGGGGCTGGAGTACAACACCTTCCCCCTGATGGACGGGCGGCTGGTTCCGTCGAATTATGCCCAGCTCGGCCCGCTGTGGCGGAACCTGACACAGAATATCGCCGCCGTGCAGTTCGACCATCGTGTCTTTGCCACTTTGGCGGCGGTCTTGGCCTGCCTGGTCGTGCTGGGTGCCTTCATCCGTCCGGCCCCGCGTCCGCTCCGTGTCAGCGCGCTCGCCCTGGGCTTGGCCGTGCTGGCGCAGTACGCGCTGGGGGTGGCGACGCTGCTCTTGGTGGTGCCTATCCCCTTGGCGGCGGCGCACCAGGCCAACGCGGTGCTAGCGCTGACGGCGGCGGTTGTCGTCCTGCACCGTCTGCGCCCGGCCCGGAGATGGTGAGGCGGGTGGCGCAGGTTGCGCTGGCCGGCCAGGCGCCTCATCTCCGGGCATTCAAGAAGGAGCGATCATGAGCGCGCTAGCCACCACCGACAAGCTGTTCTTTGAGCGCGCGGATGCGGCGCTGGAGCGCGCCGCCGCCGAGCGGCTTGTGCAAAAGGGTCTCGCCGAAGGCGACGACGGCGAGCTGTTTCTCGAGTACCGGGAAAGCGAGCAGATCAGCCTCGACGACGGGCGCATCCGCAGCGCCGGCTTTGACACCACGCTCGGCTTCGGCTTGCGCGCGGTCGCGGACGAGGCGACCGGCTACGCCCATGCCGGCGAGCTGTCCGAGGCCGCGCTGAGCCGCGCGGCCGACAGCGTGGCAGCAGTGGCCAGCGGGCACTCGGGGGTCAGCGCCGAACCGCCGCGATCGACCAACGCCCGGCTCTACGCCGATGCCAATCCGCTCACCGCGATGCCGTTCCCGGCGCGCACCGCGCTGCTTGGCGAGATCGACGCCTACGCGCGCGGCAAGGATTCGCGCGTCTGCCAGGTGATGGCTTCGCTGGGCGGGGAGTGGCAGGCCGTACAAATCATCCGCGCCGACGGGACGCGAGTCGCCGATCTGCGTCCGCTTGTGCGCCTCAATATCTCAGTGGTCGTGGAGCAGGGCGGCCGGCGCGAGACCGGCACCCATGGCCTGGGCGGCCGCGCCGACTACGCCGGGGTCACCGCGCCTCACGTCTGGCGCGCGGCGGTGGACGAGGCCTTGCGGCAGGCATTGGTGAATCTCGAGAGCCGCCCGGCGCCGGCTGGCGAGATGGAGGTTGTGCTCGGTCCTGGGTGGCCGGGCATTCTATTGCACGAGGCGATTGGCCACGGGCTGGAGGGCGACTTCAACCGAAAGAAGACGTCCGCCTTTTCGGGGCTGCTAGGTCAGCGGATCGCCGCGCCGGGGGTGACGGTCGTGGACGACGGTACGATGGCGGACCGGCGGGGCAGCCTGACAGTGGACGACGAGGGGACGCCCACCAGCAGGACCGTGCTGATCGAGGATGGAATCCTTGTCGGCTTCATGCAGGACCGCCTGAACGCCCGGCTGATGAACATGCGCGCGACCGGCAACGGACGGCGGCAGTCTCACGCGCATGCGCCCATGCCGCGCATGACGAACACCGTGATGCTGAGCGGCGCGCACACGCCCGATGAGATGATCCGTTCCGTCAGCCGGGGCCTCTACGCGGTGAACTTTGGAGGCGGGCAGGTGGACATCACGTCGGGCAAGTTCGTGTTCTCGGCAAGCGAGGCCTATCTCATCGAGGACGGGCGCATCACCGCGCCCGTGAAAGGAGCCACAATCATCGGCAATGGTCCCGAACTCGCTGACCAAAGTCTCGATGATCGGCAACGACATGGCGCTGGACCCCGGTATCGGCACGTGTGGCAAGAATGGCCAGGGAGTGCCCGTGGGCGTCGGCCAGCCCACACTGAAGATTGGTGGACTGACCGTGGGTGGCACAGCTTCCTGACAGCGATGTTTCTTTCACTGGTTGCAAGGGCGCCCGAAAGGGCGCCTTTTTTCATGCGAACTCCTTCCAAGCACCGCCGTTCTGCTCCAAAAGTTCTCGCCTGTTTGCCTCAAAAAAATCTCGGACGGGATGAAACGAACGTTGATCGGGATAGGGGGACGCCTCACGGCGCCGCCCCTCCCACACCACCGGGCATACGGGTCGCGTACCACGGCGGTTCGACCAGGTTAAGCCGGTATCGGAATATAGAGACGGGGTAGACCCAGGGAATCGAAGTGGTGGTTGCGCAGGGCCGATTGCACCGCCGGGTGTCCTGACATGCGCCAGTATCCCGTTGGCGAACCGGCGGCAACCGCGGCGCGGAACTGTGTAACGCCACGGCGGCGCAGTTCCTTGAAGCGGTTGCGCCCGTTTCCCCACTGCCGCCAAAGATAAGATCGTAATCTTCGGCGGATCCACGCTTCGAGGTTTGTGAGCACCTGCGGGGTCTGGCAGAAGCCGAAGTAGCCGCGCCAGCCGATGAGGTATGGCGTCAGTTCTTCGATGATCTGCGACAGCCTCAGACCCCGTGTCCGGCGGGTCTGTTCCCGGATCCGCGTCTTGAATGTGGTCAGCGCCTTTGGCGCGATGCGCCGTTCGCTCCCGTCATTCGCGATGCTGAACCCCAGGAACTTGCGCTCCTCTGGTCGCGCCACCGCACTCTTCGTCTCGTTGACCTTCAGCCGCAGCTTGGTGGTCAGGAACCGGCTTACCGAGGCCATGACCCGTTCGCCGGCGCGGTGACTGCGAACATAGATGTTACAGTCGTCGGCGTACCGGCAGAAGCGGTGCCCTCGGCGGGCCAGCTCCTTGTCGAGCTCGTCGAGCAGGAGGTTACTTAAGAGGGGCGAGAGCGGACCCCCTTGCGGAGTCCCCTCATCCACCGGAAGTACCAGGCCGTCTTCCATGATCCCGGCGGTCAGGAATGCCCGGATCAGTTTGAGCACACGTTTGTCAGATATCCGCCTGGCAACGCGCGACATCAAGATGTCGTGGTTCACCCGATCGAAGAATTTTTCGAGATCGATATCAACCACCACATTGTAGCCCTCGGCGACATAGCGTTGCGCCTGGGCCACCGCCTGATGGGTCGAGCGTCCCGGCCGGAACCCGTAACTATGCTCGGAGAACGTCGGGTCCCACTGCCCTTGCAGCACTTGCAGCACGGCTTGTTGGATCAGCCTGTCGACGACACAAGGCACGCCGAGTTTTCTGACCCCGCCGTCCGGCTTGGGGATTTCAACCCGTTTGACCGGCTGTGGCTGGTAGGTTCCGTCGAGCAGTTGAGACCGTATGCCTGGCCAGTGTTCACGCAGGTAGGCCTTGGCGTCGTCAATGGTCATCCCATCCACGCCCGGGCTGCCCTGGTTCCTTTGAACGCGGTTCCACGCACTTTGGAGATTCTCTTTATCGCACACCGCCTCCATGAGTTGTTCCGTCTCAGCCGGGCTTTCGGGTGCTGACTTCGCCGCAAGTGGTTCGGCCCTTGGCGAGCCAGGGAGTGGGGTTTCACCCCGCTCCGTTGACTCCAAGGCCAGTGAGTACTGGATAGGCTGCCGCTGTCCACTCATGAGTTGCCAGTCCTAGTTGCCACTCCCAATCGTTCGGGCCTTCCTTCATCGTTTCCGGCTTGGCCTAGCCGTGGCTCCACCTTTCGGTTTGGAGTGCCTCAATCAGCCTTGCCGACAGCATGACCTACTATGCCCTCTGCTGACTCCTGCGCCGCGGTCAGGTCCCCTTGCGGGTTCCTCAGTTCCGAAGCCGGAACGCGACGCAGGCCTCCCTGAGTAAGTTCGATCGCCTTCCCCGCACCCCTGCCGGATCTACAGCCCTGGTCTTTGATGGATATGGACTTCGCGATCAGTCGCCCGCTCGTCCGACCAAGGATGCCTTGTATCCGGTTTCTGTTCGTCAGGTCGCGGTTTTGCTCCACACTTCCTTCAGACACCGCCTCGCGGTGATGCCCTTGTGCTTCGCTAAGCCTTCACCTCCATCAGGTTGGCCAGGGAACTTTCATCCCCAAGCTATCGAACATGTCAGGCACGCGACTGAACGGCTACGCCGTAGGAGAAGCGGTAGCGCGAGGTCGAACGGTTGAGGGTATTTTCGGGTCTGGTCTGCATGAAGCTGCGGGCCGGCATACCGAAAGGAGACCTCGATGACAACGTTACGCGTGCAAATGACCGAAGACATGAGGGTGGCCGGGTTGGCGGCCGGAACCCAGCGCATCTACCTCGACGGGGTTCGCCGTCTGGCCAAGCACTACCGGCGCGCGCCCGACCAACTGAGCGAGGCAGAGGTGCGCGCCTACCTGCTTGCATTGCGCGAGCGGGGCGTGGCCCTCGGCACCTTCAAGACCAACCACGGCGGCATCCAGTTCCTCTACCGTCGAACGCTGGATCGCGATTGGCCGCTGTTCGGGGGGAAAAAGGATCCGTCCCCCGAAGCAGCGCCGCCTCCCGGTCGCCCTGCCGGACGCGCAGGTCCGTAAGCTCCTGGGCTGCATCAGGAGCCCGACCCACAAGATCAGCCTCGCCCTGATGTATGCCTGCGGTCTGCGGGTCAGCGAGGCCGCGACTCTGGAAGTCGGCGCCATCGACGGCGCCAATCGGCTGCTGCGCATCGTCGGCAAGGGCGACAAGCAGCGCCTCGTGCCGCTGCCTGCACCCCTGCTGGACGAGTTGCGCAGCTTGTGGCGAACGCATCGCCATCCGCGCTGGCTGTTTCCCAGCCGCGATGGCGCCAACCCGGTCAACCAGCACGTGCTGGGCCGCACCTTCAGGGCCGCCGCCCGGGCCGCCGGCATCACACTGCCGGTCACGGCGCACGCGTTGCGGCACAGCTATGCGACCCGGCTGCTCGAGCATGGCGTCGATACGAGGATCGTGCAGATCCTGCTCGGCCACGCCAACATTTCGACGACCGCCATCTACACCCACCTGACCGAGCCGACCCGCGTCTCGCTGCGCGGTGTCGTCGACGGATTGACGACCGGCCTCTGACACCGCGGCCCCGCCGTGATCGAGGTGGCGGACGTCTTCCGCCGCTTTGCGGCCGACTACCTGGCGGCCCATGGCGCGTCGATGCCGCCGTCGCATCGGCGTGCCATCACCGACATCCTGGCCTGCCGCACCAAAGCCCTCGGTGGCCACCTCTGGCGCTGCGACCAGTGCGGCGCCGAGCGGTTCGCCTATCACTCCTGCAAGAACCGGAGCTGTCCCAAATGCCACACCGACCAGACCGAGCGCTGGCTGCAGGCCCGCCAGGCCGAGATGCTGCCGAGCCGCTATTTCCACGTCACCGTCACCATCCCCGAGGAGTTGCGCGAGGTGCTGCGCACCAGCCAGCGCGACGGCTACGCCCTGCTGATGAAAGCCGCGGCCGAGGCGATCATCGAACTCGCCCGCGACCCGCGCCATGTCGGCGGCACCGTCGGTGTGCTCGCGGTGCTGCACACCTGGACACAGCAACTCGTCTTCCACCCTCACGTCCACTGTCTGGTCACCGGCGGCGGTGTCTCCGATGACGGTCGCCTGTGGCATCCGGCCCGCACCGATTTCCTCGTGCCGGTCAGGGCACTCGCCAAGCTCGTGCGCGGCAAGCTCAGGGCCGGGTTCGCGGCGCAGCGTCCCGACCTGGTCCTGCCCGCCGCGGCTTGGGCGAAGCCCTGGGTCGTCCACTGCACCGCCTGGGGCGAGGGCGAGCAGGCCGTGCTGGACTATCTCGCCCGCTACGTGTTCCGCGTCGCCATCACCAATGCCCGCATCGTCGGTCTCGACGACCAGACCGTGACCATCCGCCACAGGCACCGCCAATCCAACCGATGGCGGGCCAGCCGCATCCCGGGCCACGCGTTCATGCGCCGGTTCCTGCAGCACGTGCTGCCCAAGGGCCTGCACAAGGTCCGCTACTTCGGCCTGTGGCACCATACCAGGCGCGAGCAGGCGGCCCGCGCCCGGCTTCTGCTGCAACTCGACCGTTCGGCTGCGGCCGCGCGCCATGACGAGACGGTCGAGGTCGCCGCCGGCGCGGCCACAGACCGCGCGCGACCCGACGGCCCCCAGATCTGTCCGTGCTGCCGACAAGGGCATCTTGTCCGCATCCGCCGCCTTTCCCCCAAGCAGGCGTGCGGACCATGACGAGGGCTCCTGTCCCATCCGATCAACACCGCTGTTTGCTGCTCCCCTCCCCAGCACCGCCACGCAGGCGAAGGCGGGGTGTTGCCCGATATCGTCGCAGTTCGGTCAATGGCGCCCGAAACAGCTGCTTCGGATTGACGGGCCCGCCCGCACACCCGACCTCATCCCGGGTCGCGCGCGCTTGTTTGGGCTCGCTGCGCCGCCAGCAGCGCCAATCGCTGGCGCACCCGAATTTCATAGCCAGGCGCCTGACCTGAAAATTCCAAAGGCCGCAATCGCGCCAAGCCGTTCAGTCCAACCAAGTTTCTGCATCGGCTACGCGACGCAGAAACTCTTAAATCGTTGCATGGCCTAAAGGACAATTTGAATTCGACCTAAAATTCGTATTAACGCCGCTTTTACGACGGCATGACATCAAACCGACGGTAAAAAATCACCAACGTGGAAATATCGCTATATCGTGAATGCTGCGGGGCCAGTAATGGCACGGCAGACGCAGAATGAAGAGGGACGCAACGACATGGCGCAATTCAACCGAGTGGTCTCCGCGATGACCATCGCCGACGCTGGCAAGGTCCGCCTCGGCGGCTTCGCCCCGAGCCTCGCCCCGGCCACCGCCGACGCCGGCAAGGTCCGCCTCGGCGGCTTCGCCCCGGCGCTGCCTTCGGTTCGCGAGTAGTCGGGCGGGCGTTCAGAGATGCTAGGCCGGGCGGACCAGGACGAGCGCCTGATCCATCCGCCTTCCCGCTTATCGGCCAATCGACCCGCTCTTGTACTTTGCAGCAGGGAAGCGCAAAGTCGCTCTGAACGCGGCGTCTCGGAGCAGAACGGTGCGGGCAATCATGAAGGGGCTGACGGACGTTGAGTTCGAACAACTCTACGGGACGGAGGGTCAGTGTCTGGCGGCGTTGGTGGCGGCGCGCCAACGTGAAGGAATGCCTTGCCCGCGCTGCGCCAATCTGAAGAGCTATGTCTACGGCCGCCGTGTCGGCTGCACGCGCTGCGGCCGACGTTGGTCGGTCACCGCGGGCACCGTGATGGCGGACACCAAGCTGTCTCTGACCACTTGGTTCCGCGCCATGCACCTGATGAGCAGCACCAAACAGGCGATCTCGGCGGTCGAGCTCGGCCGCAGGCTGGGCCTGGGCTATGAGACGGCCTGGTATCTGCACAAGCGGCTCCGCCACGCCATGACCGAGCGGACGGAGCGCTATTCGCTCGGGGGCGCGAGCGACGACGATGCCGCGCCGCCGGTAGTGGAGGCGGATGACGTGTATCTGGGAGGTGAAAGGAACCAAGGCAGCGGAACCGAAGGCAAGACCTGCGTCATCGTCGCCTGCGAGCGGCATGCGGACGGGCGCATGGGCCATGTCGCGATGCGCGCGGTCAGCGCCTTCTCCAGCGAGGCGGTGGCCGCGTTCCGCGATGCCCACATCGCCGCCGGCGCGACTGTGCACACGGACGGCTTGCGGGCGTTCAACGCCTTCGGTGAAGCCGGGCGGACGCATGTCGCCACCGTCACCGGCGGCGGGCGTCCGGAGCGCGAGCGCAGCGCCCCGTTCTTCACCGTCAACACCCTGGTCGCCAATCTCGGTACCGCGCTCAAGGCCACCCACAAGCGGCTCTCCCCCAAGCATCTGCCCGACTATCTCGGCGCCTTCTGCTGGACCACCAACCGGCGCCGCAACATGCGAGGCATGGTCAACGCGCTTTGCCGTGCCGTCGCTGCGTCGTCCCGTCTGACCCACAAAGGCGTCTACCCGTGACGGGTCGATTGGCCGATAAGCGGGATCCGCCTTCACTCTTGGTCGAGGCCTCGCCGTGAGTTCTGCTCCGTCACAACCCGACCCGATCGCGCCGTCCGAGTGCCGGGCGCCGCTGATTACATTCCACCGCTTCATCCCCACCGCTCGCTATCCCATGCGGGCCGACCAGTCGGCGGCGGGATCGCTGCCCACTCGTGCCTTTCGCTACTGCGAGCCGGCCACGTCCGCCGCCGCCTTTGGCTGGTACGTCTTCCCGCCGATCACCTTCAGTGTTCAATGGGACGGCAACGACATGATCTGGACTTGGGACGGCGCGAATCAGTGGTACTCACTGAAAGCGGCACAGTTCCCGGACTTCCGCGCCCAGTTCGATGCCGTCGCGCCAAAGGAAATCCGGGAGTTCTCACCCCCCTTCCTGGGCGCCTTGCAAGAGCCCGGACTGTTGCAGATGTGGACGGGGCTTGTGCTGCGCACCCGTCCGGGCTGGAGCGTCCTGGTCCGGGCGCCCGCGAACGTGCCGCGCAGCGGCACCTACGAGCTTTACGAAGGAATTGTGGAGACCGACCGCTGGTTCGGGCCGCTGATTACCAACATGCGGATCACCAAGACCAACGTGCCCGTCGATTTCCGCGCCGATTTCCCTCTGTTGCAGGTGCAGCCGCTGCCGCGGCACGTGTACGATGATGTGACGTTGAACGACTATGAGCTGGTGCCGGACCTGACCAGGCTGCGGCCGGAGGACTGGGACGACTATTACGATACCGTGGTGCGGCCAAACGTCCAGGAGAACCGGCCCCGCGGGCAGTATGCCGCGGCAGCGCGCAAGCGCCGGGCCCGCGAGGATCAGGAAAAATAGACGGGACGTCAAAAATCGTCTTAGAGGATTTACGTGAGTGGGAAGGTGTGGCTTACACTGTTTCCGTGCGCTCGGTCATCCTTCCCTGCCTCTTTGCCCTTTCCCGTCTCGCTCTCGCCGCGCCAGCGCACGCTGCACCAGGCAACATCTGCCCGGCGGATCCAAGCCTGCCACGACTGGCCATGCCGCACCTTCACGCGGCGCTGCAAGCCGATCGCGAAGGGCTGATCGTGGCTTTGGGCTCGTCCTCGACCCAGGGCGTCGCCGCCTCGGGTTCCGCACGCACGTATCCCGCCGTGCTGCAAGCCGAGCTTTCGGCGGAGCTTCCGCACTGGCATGTCGCGGTTCTCAATCGCGGCATTGGCGGGCAGGACGCGCCGGAGGAGCTGGCGCGGATGGAAGCCGACGTGATCGCCGTGCGGCCCCAGCTCGTGATCTGGCAAGTCGGCGCGAACGCGGCTCTGCACCACACCGACATCAACCTATTCCGCGCCAAGCTCATGGATGGGGTGCAACGGCTGAAGCAGGCCGGCATCGACGTCGTTTTGATGGACAACCAGCGGACGCCGCGTCTTCTGGCCAGCGCTGGGGACGACGCCATCGACCGCGCCTTGGCGCAGGCGGCGAGCGAGGCTGGCGTCAACCTGTTCTCCCGCGCCCGGCTTATGGACGCCTGGTCCGCCGAGGGGACGGCCCCCGCGGTGTTCACCGCCGCTGACATGCTACACCATAACGACCGCGGTTATCTGTGCCTCGGCCGGGCGCTCGCGCACAGCATCGCCGCGTCCCTGAGCCCGCCGCCCTCCTGATCAGGCTGCTTGCCAAGCGAGCGCGTTGCTGGATCAATGCGGCTTGATGCACCGCACGGTCCGCACGCCAGCGCTCGAGGTCGCCTATGAGGCGCACGGCCCGGATGCCGGGCCAGCCCTCATTCTGCTGCATGGCTTTCCTGACGACCCGCGCGCCTGGGACGGCGTCGCCCCGCCGCTCGCGCAGGCGGGCTGGCGCGTTCTGGTGCCCTGGCTGCGCGGATATGGTCCGACGCGCTTCCTTCGGGACGACACCCCGCGCTCCGGCCAGCAAGCCGCGCTCGGCGCCGACCTGCTGAGCTTCATGGACGCGCTCGGCATCCCGCGCGCCATGCTCGCCGGCTATGACTGGGGCGGCCGCGCCGCGTGCATCGTCGCCGCGCTGTGGCCCGAGCGGGTCCGTGGCTTGGTGTCGATCACCGGGTACAACATCCAGGATATCGCCGCCGCATCCCGCCCGGCGTCCGCCGAGCAGGAGATGCGGCTGTGGTATCAGTGGTACTTCCACACCGAGCGCGGCCGGGCCGGCCTGGCCGCGAACCGTCATGATATCTGTCGGCTGCTGTGGCGGCTGTGGTCGCCCCATTGGCGGTTTGACGACGCGACGTACCGCCGCACGGCGCCAAGCTTCGACAATCCCGACTTTGTCGATGTGGTGATCCAATCGTATCGGCACCGCTACGCCAACGCGCCCGGCGACCCGGCGCTGGAGCCGATCGAGCAGCGCCTGGCCGCGCAGCCGCGCATCGCCGTACCGACGATTAACCTGCACGGCGCTGACGATGGCGTGAACTCCAGCCGAGGGATCGGAGAGCCACGCGCGCCAATTCAGCGCCTTCTATGAGCGCCGCGTGGTCCCGATCGCCGGCCACTTCCTACCGCGCGAGGCCCCGGATTCGGTCATCGAGGCGGTTCGCCTGCTGGAGGCAGGGCCGGTCCCATGATGAGGTTGATCAGCGCGACGCCGAGTCCGTACGCGCGCAAGGTCCGCATCGCCCTGGCCGAAAAGGCGATCCCGTTCGAGTTGCTGACCGAGGTGCCGTGGAACAGCGACAATAGCCTGCCGCGGCACAATCCCCTGGAGAAGCTGCCCGTGCTGATCCTGGAGGACGGCGGCACGGTCTATGAATCCAGCTACATCCTGGAGTGGCTGGAACGCAAGTATCCCACGCCCGCGCTTATGCCCCGCAACGACGATGGCTGGCTCGCCGCGCGCAAGTGCCTGGTCCTGGCGGACGGGATCTGCGACGCCTTTTTGCTTGTGTTCTTCGAGCGCCAGCGGCCCGCAGCGCACCGGAGCGCTCCGTGGGTCGCGCGGCAGATGCGCAAGATCGATGGTGGGCTTGCCGAGATGGCACGCATCATTGGCGGCCGGGAGTATGCCGTCGCGAACCGGTTCACCTTGGCTGACATCGGCTTTGGGTCGGTGCTGGACTATTTCGCCGTGCGCTTTCCGGAACTGGATTGGCGCGGGCGTCACCCGAACCTGGAGCGTTACTTCGACGCCCTCTCGCAGCGCAACTCGTTTCGGAGTACGGTGCCCTATCCCCAGACGATCCGTGACGTGGTAGTTTGAGGGCCAAAATGACGGGTGGGTGGATCAGACCCGCTTGCCGTGCTGCTTGTTCCGCTCGATAGCCTCTTTGATGAGCCGGCGCGCTTCCTCGGCGCTTCCCCATCCGGCGACCTTGACCCATTTGCCAGGTTCCAGGTCCTTGTAGTGCTCGAAGAAGTGCCGGATCTGGTCGAGCGTGATGCGCGGCAGATCCGTGTAGTTCATCACGTGGACGTAGCGCTGCGTCAGCTTCGGAGTCGGAACCGCGACGATCTTCTCGTCGGTGCCAGCATCGTCCTCCATCCTGAGCACGCCGACTGGCCTCACGTTGATGACCGCGCCTGGGACGATCGGACGCGTGTTCGCGACCAGCACGTCAATCGGGTCGCCGTCGTCAGACAATGTGTGCGGCACGAACCCGTAATTGCCGGGATAGCGCATCGGCGTGTACAGGAAGCGGTCAACGACGAGCGTGCCGGATTTCTTGTCCAGCTCGTACTTGATCGGCTCGCCGCCGATCGCGACCTCGATGACGACGTTGACATCGTCGGGAGGGTTTTTGCCGATCGCGACAGCGTCGAGATTCATTGATAAATCTCCGGATAGTTTATCGAACGAGTTGCGCCGAATCGAGTTTCAAACCGTCTCCTCGGCCGGGAAATTGAACTCGATGTATATCCCGTCAGGGTCCTGGAAGAAGAGCTGGGTCATGTTCAGTCGCGGCAGCACCCGTTCCTGGAAGCTGATCCCATTGGCATTCAGGCGCTCCCGCATCAGCCGCACGTTCTCGGCCGAGAAGGCGATGTGATCCAGCCGTCCGGGATCGGGCGTGCCCTCAATCGGCGGGTTCTCCGGACGGTAGCCGACGAGATGCACGACCGGCATGCTGCCGCAGTAGAGCCAATAGCCGGGAAACGGCAGAGGCGGGCGCTCCCCCGCCTTTAGGCCGACAATGTCCTCATAGAACGCCTTCGTCGCTTCCAGGTCGCGGACATTGATTGTGTAGTGGTTCAACGCCAGAGCGGGCATGGGCTTCTCCTCCTCGCCCCGCAAGAGGGCCACTATGCGCCGTGCGCGTCAATCGTGGGCTTCTCCCAGACCGATGCTCCCGGAACAATGGCCCCGCCCTGGACTTGGCTGCGAAGCCACGCGTTCGAAGGCGAACCAGTCTCTCGCCCGTGCCAGGCCGTCGAGACCTCCAGCGCCTCGTTCACGAAGCTTTCTGTCTCGCTCGTGAGCGAGGGCATGAGGTGCGGATAGCGGGTGACGTCCTCGACCGAAACAGGCGCCCGCACGAGCACGAGGTCTGGGTTGAACAGACAGACATGCTCCTCCCGGCCGAGCGGCTGGCGCTCGTGCCAGCGGCGCACCGGGGCAGGAATCCCCCGACGGCGAGGTCGATCTCGCCCCGCGTCGAGCTCGGAATCTGGCCCACCGCGGGCCTGATCCCAGTAGAGGGCGCTTGGCTCCTGGTATCGGCAATAAGGCCACCCAATCGTGGTGGCTTGCCGGCCCGGCATGCGTGTAATCAGGTGCCCCGATCGCTCGACAGGTGCCATGGACCAGACTCCCTCGATCGCCTTTCCGGGTCCGCGCCTGGCCGCCCCGCCGTCGCGGCTCGGCGCGCTCGCTCAGCACCTGCAGCGCCTGGCCCGGCGCTGCGCCAACCCCGCTACCGCCTGGGCCTACGCGCGCTATGAGGCGCGGCTGCTGTCCGAGGTGCGCGCGCGGCCCGTGCCGCGGCATATCGGCATCATTCTAGACGGCAATCGCCGCCACGCCCGGAACCACGGCCTTCTGGACTTTCGGCGCATCTACGAGATGGGCGCGGGCAAGCTGGACGAGGTGCTGGACTGGTGCGCCGCGCTTGGCGTCCGCGCGGTGACGCTCTGGGTCTGCTCGACCGACAACATGGCTCGCCCGGCCGAGGAGGTATCGGGCATACTGGCCGCGATCGAGGCCAAGATGCTCGGCTTGGCCGCTGACCCACGCTTGCACCGGCTTGGGGTTCGGGTGCAGGCGATTGGACGAGTCGATCTGCTGCCCGCGAGCCTCGTGGGCGCGATCGAGCGGGCGCGGCGGGCGACCGAGGCCAACCGGCAGATGACGCTCACCATCGCCGCCAATTACGGTGGACGGGAAGAAATCGCCGACGCGCTGCGCTCGCTGCTGCGCGAGTGTGCCGCGCACGAAATGACGCTGGACGAGGCGACCGAGGTCATCACGCCAGAGGCGATCGGGCGGCATCTCTATTCGCCGAGCCTGCCCGATCCCGACCTCATCATCCGTACCAGCGGCGAGCTGCGCCTTTCGGGCTTCCTGCTGTGGCAGAGCGTGCATTCCGAGTACCACTTCACGGATGTGAACTGGCCGGCCTTCCGACGCATCGATTTCCTGCGCGCGATCCGCACGTACCAGGCGCGCGAGCGCCGGTTCGGACGGTAACCCTCACCCCGGCCCTCTCCCAAAGGGAGAAGGGGCGTGACGGCCAGGGTCCGCGCGTTCAACACCCCCTCTCCCGCTCGCGGGAGAGGGTTGGGGTGAGGGCGTTGCGCCTAGTCGGCCCACCCAAACAGTGGCGGCAGTGCCGAGTGCTACCAGGATGGCGAGTGCGACCAGGGGCATGTCCCAGCGGCGTGTCCCGGCCATGGGCCGCCGAATTCCGCCTACGTGCTGTGCCAACCGATCAAGGCCGGCGCGCAATCCGGCCGTGCGGCGTGCCACCGCGGCCTCGACGCGCGCTTCGATCGCGGTGTCGATCCGCGTCATCATCGCGGCAAGCTGGGGGTCCACGCCGGATGGCGCGCTTGCCGTCAGCCGGCTGCGCAGCCGCGCGAACAGCGCCTCCTCTTCCGCTTCGTCCATCATTCGGTCAGACGTCCACCACCACGTACTCCTCCTCGACCGAGACGGGGATGGTCTCGGCGACGTACGGCCCCTGTATTACGCGCTGGCCGGGCGCGACCTCAACCTTGTAGTTGCGAATCTGGATTTTTTCGGGATCGCACCAGGACTGACCGGTGCGGATGTCGAACTCCCAGCCATGCCAGGGACAGCGGATGATCTCGCCGGCCCGCGAATACCGATAGGTGCCGGGCTCGTCGGACTCGATCAGGCCGGTCAGCACGCCGTCGCACAGGCTGCCACCTTGGTGGGGACAACGGTTCAGCAGGCCGTAGAACGCGCCATTGAGGTTGAAGATCGCGATTGGCCGGCCGCGCACCGTGACCAGCTTGCGCCCGCCGGGGGGGACCTCGGAGACTTTGGCGACGACGTGCTTGCTCATGCGGTGATGCCCTTAGACAGTGAACTGTTCGGCAATGATCCGCTCCGACAAGCCCTGGTCGGGTTCGAACAGGACCGACACGCTCACCGACCGGTCCTCGCTGACCGCGACCGAGACGACATCGCGCACCTCGGTGAAGTCGGCCACCGCCGCCACCGGGCGCTTCTCCGCCTCCAA
The DNA here is from genome assembly GCA_963818725.1 of uncultured Pseudomonadota bacterium. Lineage (GTDB taxonomy): Bacteria > Pseudomonadota > Alphaproteobacteria > Acetobacterales > Acetobacteraceae > DATFDN01. Next base: position 312,646 of record CAWFTU010000007.1, read on the forward strand.
CACCTCGAACAGCACGTCGGCGGTGCTCGGCAGCAGGGCGCCGCGCCAGCGGCGCGGGCGGAAGGCGCTGATCGGGGTCATGGGCAGCAGGTTGGCCGACAGTGGCACGATTGGCCCATGCGCCGAGAGGTTGTAAGCGGAGGAGCCAGCGGGCGTGCTGACCAGCACGCCATCGCAGATCAACTCGGTCAGGCGCACCGTTCCATCGACGCTGATGCGGATCTTGGCGGCCTGGCGAAGCTGGCGCAACAGGCTCACCTCGTTGAAGGCGAGCGCCTCCTCCACCGCGCCCCCCGCGGTGACGGCGTGCATCCGCAAGGGGTGGAGCACCGCCGCTTGCGCCTGCTTCAGCCGCTCCGGAAGCCCGCCCTCGACGAAGGGGTTCATCAGGAACCCGACCGAGCCGCAGTTCATGCCATAGACTGGGATCGGCCGCGGCAGCACCCGGTGCAGGGTCTCCAGCATCGTCCCGTCGCCGCCCAGCGCGACCACCACCTCAGCCTGGTCGAACGGGCAATCGCCATAAATCCCAGCCAGCCGGTCGAGCGCGTCCTGCGCCAGAACCGAATGCGCGGCGACGAAGGCGAGCCGCTTCGGGGGCTCGTTCACACGAGCTTCCGGTGCTCCAGCACCGGCATTCCCCGCCGCACCCGCTCGGTCACGCTCCGGTCGATCCGCGCCGTCGTCCAGCCAGTCCCGTCCGAGACCTGCGCGACCACCTGCCCCCACGGATCGACGATCATCGAGCGGCCGTACGTGTCGCGCGGCTCGTTGCGCGCGCCCTCGAGATAGCGTCCCCACGCCGCCGGCGCGGCCAGCCAGCACTGCGTCTCGATCGCGCGGGCGCGGATCAGCGGCTCCCAATGGTCCTTGCCGGTCAGCAGGGTGAAGGCGGAGGGCAGGAAAATCACCTCGGCGCCGGCCTGGCGCAGCGCCAGGAACAGCTCGGGGAAGCGGACGTCGTAGCAGATCGCGGCACCCACGGTCGTGCCATGTGCCGAGTAGGTCACGATCTCGTCGCCCGCGCCGTAGGTGTTGCTCTCGCGGAAACCGGTGCCGTCGGGGCCGGTGATGTCAAAGAGGTGGATCTTGCGATAGCGGGCGATCTCCTGCCCATCGGGATCGAACACGACCGTGGTGTTGAACAGCTTGTCCCCGCCCTCCGTCTCCTGGATAGAGCCGCCATGCACATGCACCCGTGCCCCGCGCGCGGCCGCGCGCAGGAACTCGTAGGCCGGGCCACCAGGCGCGTTGGAGTCCTTGGCCGGCAGGATCTCGGCCTGTTCAAACTTGCCGGCGCGGGTGCCGCCGAGGCAACTCCACACCTCGGGCAGGCTGACGATGTCGGGGCGGTCCTCGCGCACCGCCTGCTCAATCAACCGCCGCGCCTGATCGATGTTCGCCTGTTTGTCGGCGCCCGGGTTCATCTGCACCACGCTGACGCGCATCGCCTTCTCCGTGTGCTGCGGGCGCCAGAGAACCGCATGGGGCTTGGCGTGGCAATCGGGCTTCAGCGAGCGCCTTGGCCAACATCACGATCGCAGAGTTAGTGCGTGAAAAGTCTGACCAGCAGCGCACGCTGCCTAGCGCGGCCGGCTCAGCCTGGGCTCGGTTCGCTCCTCCCGCGAAGTGCGCGCCTCTCCCCGCCTACGCAAGTTTGCGATCAGCGAAGACTCGGGCGCGGCCTCCGGGTTGGCAACGTCCTCCAGCTCGTAGGCGGCGGGGGGGATGGGCGGACGGGAGAGGCCGGACGCTCGCCGGGACGATTCGGGCGGAGGAGGAGCGGCATAAAGCTCGTCGAACTCCACGGGCCGCACCGGGTCGGGCAGCCGCAGCGTCAGGCGGCGGATCTCCGCTTGGATCTCGTCCAGCCGCGCCTCCAGCCCGTCCACCCGCGACTTCAGGCCGATCACACTGAACGGCACCAGCAGGAACGCGAGCAGCCAGAGCAACCCAAGCACCAACACAATGGTTGGCACCCACCAGGGAAGCCAGTCCGGCACGACGAACGGGAGCGTCATGGCCACATTCTACAGTTTGAGAGCAAAACGATTCAACCAGTGGATTTAACGCCACCACCATGTCAAGCCTTCCGGCCCACAGATCAAGGACTCCTTCATGCTGTTGTTGATCCCCGGCCCGGTCACGACCAGGCCGGAGGTGCGCGAGGCGCTCTGTGTCGATATTGCGCCTTGGGATCCGGAGTCGCGGGCTTTTTACGCGCGCCTGTGCGCGCGCGTGCTCGCCCTCGCCGGAGGCCTGAACGGCGTACACGCTGCCCTGCCTCTGCCCGGCTGCGGACATTTCATCATCGAGGCGGCGATCCGCACCTTTCTTCCCCATGACGAGAAGCTGCTTGTTCCGACAACGGGGGCGTATTCCGAGCGGATGACGCGCCTGGCCGTGGAAGCCGGCCGGCGCGTTGTCCCTCTGCCGATCCCGGATGACCGGCCAGCCGCGCCGGCCGCCATCGCCGCCGCCCTCGCGGCCGATCCCACGATCAGCCATGTCGGGATGGTCTATAGCGAGACCGGGACCGGGATCTGCCACGACCTGGCCGCGATCGGCGCGGTGGTGCGGCAGGCCGGCCGGCGCATGATCGTGGACGCTGTCTCCGCGTTCGGCGCCCTGCCGTTCGATATCGCGCGCCATCCGGAGGTGGACGTGGCCGTGTTCACCGCCAACAAGTGCCTGGAGGGCGTGCCCGGCATCGCCTTCGCCATCGCTCGCGTGGACCGGCTGGAGCAGGCCGCCGGGAATGCCGGAAGCTGGTCGCTCGATCTGGCCGACGTGTACGCCCACCAACTGCATGACTGGGGCACCGCCCGCTTCACGCCGCCCGCTCAGGTGTTGAACGCACTCGATCGCGCGCTCGACTTCTATGAGGCCGAGGGGGGCCAGGCGGCCCGGCTTGCGCGATACGAGGCGAACATGCGCACGCTGTATGGCGGAATGCGGCGGCTCGGCCTCTCGCCGTACCTGGCCCAGAACGCGCAAGGACCGATCATCGTGAACGTCCACGCGCCGGCCGACCCGGCCTGGGATCTCCAGGCCTTTGTCGATGCGCTGAAGCGGCGCGGATTCCTGATCAGCAACTTCTACAACACGGCACGCCCGAGCTTCCGCGTCGGCTGCATCGGCGCGATCGGGCCCGCCGACATGGCGCGCGCCGCCTCCGCCATGGGGCAGGCGCTGGACGAGATCGGCATCCGCCGCCGCGAGGCCGCCTGACATGCCGACCGACCTTGAGATCGCCCGCAACGCGCGCCTGCGCCCGATCGTCGACATCGCCGCCCGCCTGGGACTCGGCCCGGACGCGATCGAGCCCTATGGGCGCTTCAAGGCGAAAATCCCGTTCGACACGATCCGCGCGGTCGAGGAACGGCCGGAGGGCGCGCTTGTCCTCGTCACCGGCATCAGCCCGACCCCGGCGGGCGAGGGCAAGACCACCACGACGGTCGGCCTCGCCGACGCACTGAACCGGCTGGGTGCGCGCGCCGTGATCTGCCTGCGCGAACCGAGCCTGGGGCCGAGCTTCGGCCAGAAGGGCGGCGCGACGGGCGGCGGGCGCGCGCAGGTCGTGCCGATGGAAGACATCAACCTGCACTTCACCGGCGACTTCCACGCCATCACCGCCGCCAACAACCTGCTCGCGGCGATGCTGGACAACCACATTTATTGGGGCAACGCGCTCGGCATCGACGTTCGCCGAATCGCCCACCGCCGCGCGCTCGACATCAACGACCGGGCGTTGCGCGCGATCGTCACCGGACTGGGCGGGCTGGCCAACGGCGCGCCGCGCGAGGACGGGTTCGATATCACCGTTGGCTCGGAGGTGATGGCGGTGTTCTGCCTGGCGCGCGACCTGCACGATTTGCAGGCGCGGCTCGGGCGGATGGTCGTCGCCGAGACGCGCGAGCGCCGCGCGATCACGGCGCGCGACCTGAAGGCGGATGGCGCAATGGCGGTGCTGCTGCGCGACGCGCTGCAACCCAATCTGGTGCAGACGCTGGAGGGCTCGCCCGCCCTGGTGCATGGCGGGCCGTTCGCCAACATCGCGCATGGCTGCAATTCGGTCATCGCCACACGACTCGGGCTTCGCCTGGCTGACGTGGTCGTGACCGAAGCCGGGTTCGGCGCCGATCTGGGCGCCGAAAAGTTCCTCGACATCAAGTGCCGCTCGGCGGGGCTGTGTCCGGCGGCGAGCGTGATCGTCGCCACGGTCCGCGCGCTGAAGATGCAGGGCGGGGTTGCGCGCGCCGATCTCGGGCGCGAGGACGAGGCGGCGGTAGCGCGCGGCGTGGTGAACCTGGCGCGGCATGTCGAGAACATGCGCAAGTTCGGGCTGCCCGTCGTGGTCGCGGTCAACCGCTTCACCGGCGATACCGAGGACGAGCTGGCCGTGGTGCGCGACGCGATGGCAGGATTGGCGGTGCGTGTCGTGCCCTGCACACACTGGGCGGATGGCGGCGCGGGAGCCGAGGATCTGGCGCGCGCGGTGCTGGCGATGATCCGCGCCAAGGAGGCGCGTTTCGCGCCGCTCTATCCGGATGCGATGGGGCTCGTCGAAAAGCTGCGCACTGTGGCACGCGAGATCTATCGCGCCGCCGACATCTCCTTGCCCCCGCATGTCGCGCGGCGCCTGGAGCAGTTCGAAGCAGCGGGATTCGGCACCGTCCCGGTCTGCGTCGCCAAGACCCAGTACAGCTTCAGCGCCGACCCAACCGCGCTGGGGGCGCCAACCGGCCATATCCTGCCAGTGCGCGATGTCCGCCTCTCGGCCGGCGCCGGCTTCGTGGTGGCGATCTGCGGTGACATCATGACCATGCCCGGCCTGCCCCGCGTGCCAGCGGCCGAGTCGATCCGGCTGGACGAGGAGGGGCGGCTCGAGGGACTGTTCTGACCTCGATAGCCGGGGACAACGGCAAGGCGGAGGATGGACATGGGTCAGACCTGCGCGCGGGCGTTCTGGAGGGGTCTGTTGCTTGGGGTCGTCCTGCTCGGTTTCGCGGGCGCGAATCTGGCCCACGCGGACGAGGATGACGACGAGCCCAGCGTGGCGGCGACGCCCCTTCCAACTGGCCAGCGCATCACCCCGACCAGCGCGACAGGCGCCCTGTTCCAGGGTCTCAATCCGGGCCTGCCTAATTTTCCCAACTACCTCGCCGGGCAGGCGGTTATTGATCCGGCTCGGGTAGTGTTGAAATTGCCGCATGGGTGTTCCAGTTTGGCGGGATGGACCATGTGGACATGCGCAAGCTGCCGGCGGCGGCGCAAGAGGAGCGTCGGCGGCAGGTGGTGGGACTGCGCGAGAGCGGCCTGACCTACGAGGCGATCGCAGCCCAGACGGGCCTGACCCGGACGGGGGTGTTCAACATCTGCCGGCGCTTCGCGGCGGCTGGGATGGCGGGCTTGCGAAGCGGACCGCGCGGCCCGGAGCCGGGAACCGGGCGGTTTCTCGCGGCGCGGCAGGAGGCAGGGGTTCGTGATCTGATCTGCCGGCGCACGCCGGACGAACTTGGCCTGCCCTTCGCGCTGTGGAGCCGTGCGGCGGTGCGGGTCCTGATCGAGCAGCGCTGCGGGGTGCGGCTGGCGGTGCGCACCATGGGGACTTACCTGGCGCGTTGGGGCTTCCCGGCGCAGAAGCCGCTGCGGCGCGCCTATGAGCAGTGCCCGGCTGCGGTGCGGCGCTGGCTGCGGCGGGACTACCCGGCCATTGTGGCCCGGGCCAAGCGGGAGAAGGGCAGGATCTTCTGGGGTGACGAGACCGGCTTGCGCGCCGATGATGTGCGCGGCCGCAGCTTCGCCCCACGCGGGCAGACCCCGGTGGTCCGCCCCAATCACCGGCGCGCGGGCGTGGGCCTGATCTCGGCCGTGACCAACAAGGGCGAATTGCGCTGGATGGTGCTGGACGGCGCGATCAAGGCACCGACGCTGATCCGCTTCCTCGAGCGCCTGATCCGGGACGCCGGGGCCAAGGTGTTCCTGATCCTCGACAACCTGCCGGTCCACCGTGCCCGCGCGGTGCGGGCATGGCTGGCCGGGCGCACCGCACAGATCGCGGTCTTCCACCTGCCCTCCTACAGTCCCGAGTTGAACCCCGACGAGTGCCTCAACGCCGACCTGGAGCAGGCTGTCACCCGTAAGCCGCCCGCCCGCGGCAAGCAGCAGCTCAAGCGCACCATCATCAGCCACATGCGCAAGCTCGCGAAGCTGCCCGAGCGCGTGCGGAGCTACTTCGGGCATCGGCCCGTCCGGTATGCCGCCTGATCCAAGACCACCCAAGCCGGATTAATAATACCGTGCTCAGCCCTGATGGGACGACACTGCTCATCCTGACGAGCGGCTACAACCGGCTCTTCGACCAGACCGGCACTGCGATTCCCAAAGCCTCCACCGAGTACGTCTTCGTTTACGACGTGACGCACCGCGTGCCCGTGCGGAAGCAGGTGCTGAAGGTTCCAAACACCTATATCGGGCTCGCCTTCTCTCCGGACAGCGCGCATTTCTACGTGTCCGGCGGGGTTAACGACGACGTGCACACCTACGCCAAGGCTGGCGATATCTGGACCAAGGATGGTCCGCCGATCAGGCTTGGCCACGCGGCCGGTAACGGACTCATCCAGAAACCCATCGTGGCCGGCTTGGCCGTGACGGCGGATGGGCGCCAGCTTGTGGCGGCGAACATCTACAACGAGTCCATTTCGGTTATCGATCTCCCGGCGCGGCGCGTCCGTGCCGAGCTCGATCTGCGTCCCGGAATCATCAATCCATCCCAGACCGGGGTGGCGGGCGGCGAGAATCCCTTTGCGATCGTGATCCTGGGGAACTCGACCGCCTTCGTCTCCAGCCAGCGCGACCGCGAGGTGGACGTGATCGATCTCGCGGCCGGGGACGCGGACCCACGCGCGCCGCCGACGCTGCTGAAGCGGATCAAGCTGGACGGCAATCCCAACGCGATGGTCCTGAACCGGGACGGCAGCCGGCTCTATGTGGCCGCCGACAACAGTGATTCGGTCTACGTCCTCGACACGCGCGCCGACGCGATCATCGAGCGCATCCCGACGACCGCGCCGCCTCGGTTCCTGAGACAGCCGGAAAACTACCGTGGAGCCGCGCCGAATGGATTGGCCCTCGCCCCGGACGGGCGGAGGCTCTACGTCACCAACGGGGGCACCAACTCCGTCGCGGTGATCTCGCTCGCGCCGGACACGCCCCACGAGGTCGTCGGGCTGATCCCGACCGGGTGGTATCCGAACGCGGTCAGCATCGGGTCCGACGGTCAGATGCTCTACGTCGTGAACGGAAAGAGCGACGCCGGGCCGAATCCGGGGAATTGTAGCACGAACGGTTTCGACAAGGCGCGCGCCGCCGCCTGCCGGGCAGCGAACCAGTATGTGCTCGAACTGGAGAAAGCGGGCTTTCTGTCGCTGCCTGTCCCACGCCCAGCCGATCTCGGCCAGCTCACGCGCCTCGTGGCGGCCAACAACCGGTTCGATGTGCCTCCCGAGCTCGCGGATCAGGCCGCCATGGAGAAGCTGCGACAGCGGATCAAGCACGTGATATACATCATCAAGGAGAATCGGACGTACGACCAAGTGCTTGGCGACCTGGATCGCGGGAACGGCGATCCCGCCCTGGTCGAGTTCGGCGCCGGGATCACGCCCAACGAGCATCAGCTCGCCAGGGATTTTGTTACCCTGGACAACTTCTTTGATTCGGGCGAGGTCAGTAGCGAGGGCTGGCCGTGGAGCACGTCCAGGGCTGTTCAACGCTGCCGCATTGCCTTCACTGAGGCCGCCCTGCCACACATGTGGGGTGAAGTGAGGCGGCTGATCCAAGGGGGATTCCCGAGCCGGCAAATGTCTGACCCTTGGGGCGGCAACGGGGTCGGAGGGTGCCGTGGCTGCGTTTTCGCCGTTGCTGGACGTGCTGGCGGACGTCCCTGATCCGCGCCGGGCGCAGGGGAAGCTCTACGGGCTGCCCCACGTGCTGCTGTTCGCCATCCTCGCCATCGTGACCGGCTGCAACTCGTATCGTGGCATTGTCACCTTCATCGGCGTCCATCGCCGCAGGCTGAACGCGGCCTTCGGCCTGAACTGGCGCCGCGCACCCGCGCGCACCGCCGTCCGCTACATTCTCCAAGGGCTCGACCCGGCCACGGTGGAGGGGGTCTTCCGCCACCATGCCGCCCTGCTGCAGGCGGCGCGCGCCACGCCTGGGCAGGGCAGCATTGCCCTGGATGGCAAGACGCTGCGCGGCAGCTTTGATAAGTTCCGCGATCGTGCCTCTGCCCAGGTGCTGAGCGCATTTGCCACCGACACCGCCTTGGTGCTCCCCTCCGCTGGCTTTCCACCTGCTACGCAGTCGGAACCTTTGCCAGCTCCGCCCACATCGACATCGCCGAGAAATCCAACGAAATCCCGGCGGCACAGATGCTGCTGGCCGAACTCGGCATCGCTCGCGGCACCATCGTCACACTCGACGCGCTGCATTGCCAAAAAAACATTTCGAGGTTGCAGCAGGAGCCAACGTCGCCCTGATCGTCGGCGTCAAGGACAACCAGCCGACCCTGCACCAGAAAATCCGGGCGGCTTCGGCCACCACAACACCACTCGGGTCTGTCCACAGCCATAACAAGGGCCGCAACCGCGACGAACGTCGCACCGTCACCGTCTTCGATCCCGCCGACACGCTGGCCGACACCGACTGGCATCCGCACGTGGCCGCCATCATCCGTGTCGAGCGCACTGTCCACACCCGCAACGCCAAGACCGGGCTGCTGCGCCACTCCGCCGAGATGGCCTTCTACGTTTCAAACACCCCGGTCACCGCCACCCGCGCCGCCGAGGCAATCCGCGCGCACTGGAGGATCGAGACCACCTCGCATTACAGCCGCGACGTCACCTTGGGCGAAGACCGCTCGCGCATCCGCACCAACCCAGGCGTGTTTGCTCGCCTGCGCAGCTTCGCCTTCAACATCCTCAAGGCCAACCAGACGGACACGCTCAGCCAGGATCGCTACCGCGCCGGTCTCGCAGGCATCAAAAACGTGCTCTCACTCACCATCATTCGAAAGCGTTGAACAGCCCTGGGAGCACGTCGGCGCGCGAGACCGATGTCATTGCCAAGACCATGCCGCTGAACTACGCCAAGCGTGGTGCCCCCTACGACGCGGAAGGCGAGAACCGGAACGTGAACGTCGCCCTGCCGACCGTGGCGGAGCGTCAGGCGGCCGATCCGCGCTATCCGGACGATCCAAACCTGCTGCCGGGCACCAACAACGTGGCCGCGCCGGATGGCCCGCAAGGCCAGGCCCAGCAGGGATACCTGTGGAATGCGGCGTTCCGTGCCGGGCTGAGCGTGCGCAACTACGGATTCTTCGAGGATTCTGAGTCGCTACAACTCCGGCGACGCCGCGCAGATCCCGCCGCTGCGCGATCCGGCCGCGAGCGGGACGGTCGTCGCTTATCCAAGCAACCCCGATCTCGCCCCGGTGAACGATCCGTATTTCCGCGGCTTCGACAACGCCTTTCCAGACATCTACCGGGAGCAGGAATGGGAGCGGGAATTCAACCAGTACGTCGCTAACGGCAACTTGCCCAGCCTTGAACTCGTCCGGCTCATGCACGACCACATGGGGAACTTCGCGCAGGCGATCGACGGCATCAACACGCCCGAGACCGAGGTCGCCGACAACGACTATGCCGTGGGCAGGCTGGTCGAGAGGGTCGCGAACAGTCCCTATCGGGACTCGACCCTGATCTTCGTGCTGGAGGACGACGCCCAGGACGGCCCCGACCATGTCGACGCGCATCGCAGCATCGCCTTCATCGCCGGTCCCTACGTGAGGCACGGCGCCGTCGTCTCCGAGCGCTACACGACCGTGAACATGCTCCGCACAATGGAAGACGTTCTCGGCATCGACCATCTGAGCCTGTACGACGCCTACCAGCGCCCGATGACAGAAGTCTTCGACCTCAATCAGGCGACTTGGTCGTTCGCGGCGCAACCGTCGCCGGTGCTCCTGGACACCCAGGCATTGCAGAACGTCCGATCAACGAAGGCGGGCGCCGCGACCGCGCCGACCCGCTCCGCCTTGGCGACCGTCCCACGCCGAAGCACCCATCCGGCCGTGTGGTGGGCTGATCGGACACAGGGATATGACTGGTCTATGGAGGACCGGATCGACGCCGTGGGCTTCAATAAACTCTTGTGGGAGGGACTTGTCGGCGACCGGCCCTATCCGACGGAGCGCGACGGCAAGGATTACAGCGCGGACCGCACGCACGTATCGCGCACGCGTACCCGGCCTGTGTCTCAGCCGTTGGGAAACTGACACCAACGGTCGTAAACTCTGCCTGGTGTCATACGCGTTTTGAACCCGCGCGCCAGAGCAGGTCTTCTTGATCCGGCTTGGGTGGTCTTGGATCAGGCGGCATACCGGACGGGCCGATGCCCGAAGTAGCTCCGCACGCGCTCGGGCAGCTTCGCGAGCTTGCGCATGTGGCTGATGATGGTGCGCTTGAGCTGCTGCTTGCCGCGGGCGGGCGGCTTGCGGGTGACAGCCTGCTCCAGGTCGGCGTTGAGGCACTCGTCGGGGTTCAACTCGGGACTGTAGGAGGGCAGGTGGAAGACCGCGATCTGTGCGGTGCGCCCGGCCAGCCATGCCCGCACCGCGCGGGCACGGTGGACCGGCAGGTTGTCGAGGATCAGGAACACCTTGGCCCCGGCGTCCCGGATCAGGCGCTCGAGGAAGCGGATCAGCGTCGGTGCCTTGATCGCGCCGTCCAGCACCATCCAGCGCAATTCGCCCTTGTTGGTCACGGCCGAGATCAGGCCCACGCCCGCGCGCCGGTGATTGGGGCGGACCACCGGGGTCTGCCCGCGTGGGGCGAAGCTGCGGCCGCGCACATCATCGGCGCGCAAGCCGGTCTCGTCACCCCAGAAGATCGTGCCCTTCTCCCGCTTGGCCCGGGCCACAATGGCCGGGTAGTCCCGCCGCAGCCAGCGCCGCACCGCAGCCGGGCACTGCTCATAGGCGCGCCGCAGCGGCTTCTGCGCCGGGAAGCCCCAACGCGCCAGGTAAGTCCCCATGGTGCGCACCGCCAGCCGCACCCCGCAGCGCTGCTCGATCAGGACCCGCACCGCCGCACGGCTCCACAGCGCGAAGGGCAGGCCAAGTTCGTCCGGCGTGCGCCGGCAGATCAGATCACGAACCCCTGCCTCCTGCCGCGCCGCGAGAAACCGCCCGGTTCCCGGCTCCGGGCCGCGCGGTCCGCTTCGCAAGCCCGCCATCCCAGCCGCCGCGAAGCGCCGGCAGATGTTGAACACCCCCGTCCGGGTCAGGCCCGTCTGGGCCGCGATCGCCTCGTAGGTCAGGCCGCTCTCGCGCAGTCCCACCACCTGCCGCCGACGCTCCTCTTGCGCCGCCGCCGGCAGCTTGCGCATGTCCACATGGTCCATCCCGCCAAACCGGAACACCCATGCGGCAATTTCAACACTACCCGAGCCGGATCAATAGTGGGCGCCATAGCGGCAGGGCGCGGACAGGAGTGGCCCCAGAGCGGCCCATTCGGCGCCGGTCGGGTCGCCCCTGTCGTACCGCCCGTTGCAAATCCATTCCGAGACGGACACTTACGAGCTGGATTTCCGGATGAGGTGGGATTCGAACCCACGAAAGGCTTTGAACCTTTGGCGGTTTTCAAGACCGCTGCCTTAAGCCGCTCGGCCACTCATCCGCACGAGGGACGGCAGTTTACCCGGCCAGGGTCTGTCGCTCAAGCAGATAACCGAAATGAAGCCGTGCTATCATACTGCACAATCTCCGGTGGTCGCTCCGGATGAACACGGTCCTGCCGCATATCAGCCCGACCGGATGGCCAGAGACTAATCCCGGCATACTCCGACATACCCGACCTGTTGCACCGCTGTGGCATGTTCGGGAGCCCTTTCTTCCGGTTTAAGCACAATACGGTTCACTTTAGTTGTTTGTGCCGCAGGGAGAACCAAGGCGAATGCTGCATTTTCAATTGGTTGGTATTCGGCCGATAGCTTAAGTGAACAGGATTTTGCCTTAAGTGAACCGTATTGGGTTTAAGCAACATCGAATTTATACGTGGGCCCCCTCATCTGCTGAGCAGAGGATACACCGCCTACCGAGCGACGTTGCGCTCTTCGGGTCATTGGCTCCGGGCAGCCTTTTGAGGAGAGGGGCGATGAGGAAGCATGAGCTCAACACCGAGACATGGCTTCATTCAAACAAGAAAGCTGACCGCGACCGTGGCGAACTGTCCGATCACCTCCGATCGCCCGCCGAAGTGATGTGGGAGATCGGCCTGACACTCGCAACCACCCTGGGATTGCCCTTGCAGCAAATCTTGTCGTCCTCGCTCTGGGTGCCCAATGAGGTGCTAGCGGCGATGATACTAACCAAGACAAGGACAGATGCGCCCGATCGAAACAGAACACGCTCGGCCTATATGGCGCCTATATTTTCGGGCGCTCCGAACCCCCTTTCAAATATATGCTCATCAGAGCTAACACTGATGGCACATATCGGCATGCGGCCGCGTGGCCATCCAAGGCCGGCTGTTTGACGGACCGTTGCCTAACTGAGCGCCAAGTGCGCAGACCGGGAGACCCTTCGATGCTTGATCTCCTTTACCTCCTGATCGGTGCCGCCTTTCTCGGCGGTTGCGCCGTTTACGTAGTCGCCTGCGACCATCTGTGAGGTCATCCCATGCCCTTCGACTATGTCCTTGGCGGAATCGTGACCATCGGCCTGCTGGTCTACCTGGTCTATGCCCTGATCCGCCCAGAGAAGTTCTGAGCTTGACCGGGAGGAGCACGATGCGATGACTATCAACGGTTGGGCACAGATCGCGCTCTATGCGGTTCTGCTGATCCTGATGACCAAGCCATTCGGCGGCTATCTGACGCGGGTGTTCACAGGGGAACGCACCTTCCTCTCGCCCGTGCTCCGGCCGCTCGAAATCGGCATCTATCGGATCTGCGGCGTGGCCGAGGCCGAGGAGCAGCACTGGGTCAGCTACGCCGTGGCGATGCTGGCCTTCAGCCTCGCCGGCTTCGTGATCCTCTATGGCCTCCAGCGGCTACAGGGAATGTTGCCGTTCAATCCGCAGGGCCAGGCGGCGGTGTCGCCTGATCTCTCGTTCAACACCTCCGTCAGCTTCGTCACCAACACGAACTGGCAGTCGTACACGCCCGAGACCACCATGAGCTATCTGACTCAGATGGCCGGGCTCACAGTACACAACTTCGTTTCCGCGGCGACCGGCATCGCGCTCGCGATCGCCCTGATCCGCGGCTTCGCCCGCCGCTCGGCGAAGAGCATCGGGAACTTTTGGGTCGATCTCACCCGCTGCGTTCTCTACATCCTGCTACCGATCTCGATCGTCGTGACCCTCTTCTTCGTCTGGCAGGGAATGCCGGAGAACCTCAGCGCCTACACCCAGGTGACGACGCTGGACGGCGGCAAGCAGCTCATTGCGCAGGGTCCGGTGGCCTCGCAGGAAGTCATCAAGATATTGGGGACCAATGGCGGTGGCTTTTTCAACGCTAACTCGGCCCATCCTTTCGAGAACCCGACGGCCCTGACCAACTTCGTTCAGATGCTGATGATCTTCTCTATCGGCGCCGGCCTGACCAACGTGTTTGGCCGCCTGATCGGCAACCAGCGCCAGGGTTGGGCCATCTTCGCTGTCATGTTCCTCCTGTTCCTGGTTGGGACGGCGGTGACGTATTCGGCCGAGAGCCGGGGCAATCCGGCATTCGCTCAGTTCCACGTTGACCAGACGGCGAGTGCGCTGCAACCGGGCGGCAACATGGAGGGCAAGGAGGTGCGCTTCGGCATCGCCAACTCGACCCTCTTCACGACGATCACCACCGACACTTCCTGCGGCGCCGTGAATAACATGCATGACAGCCTGCTGCCCCTCGCCGGCATGGTGCCGATAGTCAACATCATGCTTGGCGAGATCATCTTCGGCGGCGCGGCTCCGGGCTCTACGGCATGCTGCTCTTTGCCATTGTGGCGGTGTTCATCGCCGGATTGATGGTAGGGCGCACACCGGAATATCTTGGCAAGAAGATCGAGGCAAAAGAGGTCAAGATGGCGATGCTGGCCATCCTCGTCCTGCCGCTCTCGATCCTCGGCTTCACGGCTTTGGCCGTGGTGCTCCCGGCTGGCACCGCTGCGTTGGCGAATGCTGGACCGCACGGGTTCAGCGAGGCCCTGTATGCCTACACATCGGGGACCGGGAACAACGGCAGCGCCTTCGCGGGGCTCAGCGCGAACACGTCATACTGGAACACAACCCTTGGGCTGGCGATGTTCACCGGCCGTTTCCTGATGATCGTGCCGATGCTGGCGGTGGCGGGCTCGCTGGCGACGAAGAAGATCGTGCCGCCCTCGGCGGGGACGTTCCCGACTGACGGCGGGCTCTTCGTGGGCCTGCTGACCGGCGTGATCGTGATTGTCGGTGGCCTGACCTACTTTCCGGCGGTCTCGCTCGGCCCCGTGGTCGAGCATTTCGCGATGCGCGCCGGGACCCTTTATTGATCCGATGACCCAGAGGAAAATCATGGAGACTAAATCTAGGCAGCGCGGGTCGGCGGCCACTCTGTTGGACCCGGCGATCCTGAAGCCGGCGATCGGCGCCTCGTTCCGCAAGCTGCATCCGCGCGTGATGCTCGGGAACCCGGTGATGTTCACGGTGGAGGTGGTGGCCGCCCTCACCACGCTGCTCCTGGTGCGCGACCTGATCCTCGGGGGAGCGTATCGGAGCTTCACCTTCCAGATCGTGCTTTGGCTCTGGATCACCGTGCTGTTCGCCAACTTCGCCGAGGCGGTTGCGGAAGGGCGTGGCAAGGCGCAGGCGGCGACGCTGCGCAAGGCGCGGACGGAAACCCACGCCAAACGGCTGTTGCCCGGCGCCGACGGCCGGTACGCGGCCTCTGGCCTGTTCGAGATGGTGGTCGCGCCCGACCTGAAGCAGGGCGACCTCGTCCTGGTCGAGGCTGGCGACCTGATCCCGAGCGACGGCGAGGTGGTGGAGGGCATCGCCTCGGTGGACGAGTCGGCGATCACCGGCGAGTCCGCCCCGGTGATCCGCGAGAGCGGAGGAGACCGCTCGGCAGTCACGGGCGGCACCCGCGTGCTGTCGGACTGGATCAAGGTCCGCATCACCGCGGCTCAAGGCTCCACCTTCCTGGACCGGATGATCGCGCTGGTTGAGGGCGCCCAGCGCCAGAAGACGCCAAACGAGATAGCGCTGAACATCCTGCTGGCCGGCATGACGCTCATCTTCGTCTTTGCCGTCGTCACCATTCCGAGTTTCGCCACCTATGCCGGCGGCGCGATCTCGGTCGTGGTGCTGGTCGCACTGTTCGTCACCCTCATCCCCACCACAATCGGCGCCCTGCTTTCCGCGATCGGCATCGCTGGCATGGACCGGCTGGTCCGCTTCAACGTGCTGGCGATGTCCGGCCGTGCCGTCGAGGCTGCCGGGGATGTGGACACGCTGCTGCTGGACAAGACCGGCACGATCACGCTCGGCAACCGCCAAGCCGCCGAGTTCATGCCGCTCGCCGGCGTCAGTCCCAGGGAACTGGCCGACGCGGCCCAGCTTGCATCGCTCTCGGATGAGACGCCGGAGGGACGCTCCATCGTGGTGCTGGCCAAGGAGAAGTACGGAATCCGTGGCCGAGAGATGGCGTCGCTGGACGCGCGCTTCATTCCCTTTACCGCCCAGACGCGGATCAGCGGGGTCGATATCGAGGGCTCCTCGATCCGGAAAGGGGCAGTCGACTCGGTTCTCGCGTGGGCCAAGGCGGCGCAGGACGCGGCCCTCAACGAGGGGCGGGGGAACGTCGCGGCCATGACACGGCCGTCCGTGTCTGAGGCGGCGATCCGCGAGCTGACGGCGAAGTCGGACGAGATCGCCAAAGCCGGCGGGACGCCACTGGCCGTGGCGCGGGACGGCCGGCTGCTCGGGGTGATCTATCTCAAGGATATCGTCAAAGGTGGTATCCGCGAGCGCTTCGCCGAGCTGCGGCGGATGGGCATCCGCACCGTCATGATCACCGGCGATAACCCGCTGACCGCGGCGGCCATCGCCGCCGAGGCCGGGGTGGACGACTTCCTGGCCCAGGCGACCCCCGAGGCCAAGCTCAAGCTGATCCGCGACGAGCAGGCTCAAGGCAAGCTGGTCGCGATGTGCGGCGATGGCACGAACGACGCGCCGGCGCTGGCCCAGGCGGATGTGGGGGTGGCGATGAACACCGGCACCATGGCGGCCCGCGAGGCCGGCAACATGGTGGACTTGGACAGCGACCCGACCAAGCTGATCGAGATCGTCGAGATCGGCAAGCAGTTGCTGATCACACGGGGCGCCTTGACCACCTTCTCCATCGCCAACGACGTGGCCAAGTATTTCGCGATTATCCCGGCGATATTCATTGCTTTCTACCCGCAGTTGCAAGCGCTCAACGTCATGCGGCTGACCACCCCACAGAGCGCGATCCTGTCGGCGATCATCTTCAACGCGCTGATCATCGTGGCCCTGATTCCGCTCGCGCTGCGCGGCGTCCAGTTCCGGCCTATCGGTGCCGCGGCCATCCTGCGCCGCAACCTGATGATCTATGGCGTGGGCGGCCTCATCGTGCCGTTCGTCGGCATCAAGATCATCGATGTCCTTATCACCGCAATCGGTTTGGCCTGAGGAGGCCCGCCGTCATGAAACACATCCGCCCCGCGATCGTGATGATTATCGCCATGACAATCATCACCGGTCTGGTTTATCCGCTCGCGATGACGGGGATCGCTCAGGTGGCGTTCCCGTATCAGGCAAACGGCAGCCTCATCAAGAAGGACGGCAAGGCGATTGGCTCGGCCCAGATCGGCCAGGACTTCACGTCCGACAGGTACTTCCATGGGCGACCTTCGGCCACGACAGAACCCGATCCGAAAGACCCGAGCAAGACGGTTCCGATTCCCTATGCCGCTGACAACTCCTCCGGGTCCAACTTGGGTCCGACTTCAAAAGCTCTGGTGGACCGCGTGAAGGCGGACGCGGCGAAGCTCGCGGCCCAGAACCCTGGCGCGCCGATCCCAGCCGACCTTGTCACCACCTCCGCAAGCGGTCTGGACCCTGACATCACGCCCGCCGGGGCCTTGTTCCAAGTGCCCCGCGTGGCCAAGGCGCGAGGTCTGCCCGAAGAACGCGTGCGGCAACTGGTGGCGGATCACACCGATGGCCGAGTTCTCGGCATCATCGGCGAGCCGCACGTCAACGTACTCCGGCTCAACCTGGCACTCGATGCCCAGGGGGGGCACTGAACCGAGACCTGCTAATGGAACCGGTTGCCGCCGCTGGTTGCACGGGCGGGCGCTCCGTCTTCCTAGTGCGGCCCGGAGGCGCATACGGTCAGGCCATGCCGCGCGATCCAGAGATTTTGGTCGCCGATGACGATCCGGGGTTCCGGGCCTATATTCGGCGCGAACTCGTCGCGATTGGCTACACCGTGGGCACCGTCGAAAGCGCGCAAGCCGTGATGGCTCGGGTAGGGCAAGGCCCGCCGGCTGCTCTGGTATTTGGGATCAATCTGTCGGGCGGTGCCGGTTTGGCCCTGATCCGGGCAGTTCGGGGGCTCTCGGCCGTTCCTGTCCTCGCGCCGCTCGAGAGCGATCGGGGGCCGACACTCGGCGAGGCCCTGGACAGCGGCGCTGACGACTGCCTGGTCAAGCCCTTTTCTCTAGGAGACCTGACGGCCCGCCTGCGGCAGGTGCTACGCCAAGGCCCTGATGCACGAGATCCACGGCCGGTCCGAACCACCGGAGATCTGGACATAGATCTCGTCCATAGGCGCATGCGCCGAGGCGGTTCCGAGGTAAAGCTGTCCGGGCGGCAATGGCAGGTGCTGCGCGTGTTGCTGGATGGAGACGGAGCGATCGTTCCGACCCAGGACATCGTACGCCGGATTGGGGGGCCGCAATGCCGACACGGCCGGGAGTATCTGCGCGGCGTGATCCATGATCTGCGGCAAAGCATCGAGGCCGATCCGGGCGCGCCGGACCAGATCCTCACCGAGCATCGAATGGGCCATCGCTTCCGCGCGCGAGCACCCCGACGCCCGTGTCAAGGTCAGCCGTCGAGGCGGGGGCGATGATGGAGGAGCGCATCGACGACAGCCGACGCCCCTCTCCAGACGCCCTGCTGCAGGCGACCCGAGGACAGGGGCGCCTGAAGATCTTCCTGGGCGCGGCACCCGGCGTGGGCAAGACATTCGAGATGTTGGCGACCGCTCAGGCCAAGCGCCGCGAGGGCGTTGACGTCGTGGTCGGCGTTGTCGAGACACATGGCCGACGCGAGACCGAGGCGCTGCTAGAGAACTTGGAGGTCATTCCGCGGCGCCATGTGGAGTACAGGGGCCGGGTTCTCGACGAGATGGATATCGACGCCGTTCTGGCCCGGCACCCGCAACTCGTCCTCGTGGACGAGTTGGCGCATACCAACGTCCCTGGCAGCCGTCATCCCAAGCGGCACCTAGACGTAGAGGAGCTGCTCGCTGCGGGTATTGACGTCTACACCACCCTCAACATCCAGCACGTCGAAAGCTTGACCGATGTCGTCGCCAAGATCACCCGGATCCGGGTGCGCGAGACGGTTCCGGATTCCATCCTCGACCGGGCGGACGACATCGAGGTGATCGATCTCACGCCTCAGGACCTGATCCAGCGGCTCAAGGAGGGCAAGGTCTACGTTCCGCATCAGGCGGAGCGAGCCATCAAGCACTATTTCTCGCCGGGCAATCTGACCGCCCTGCGCGAACTCGCCTTGCGGCGGACGGCGCAGCGCGTGGACGAACAGATGGTCACCTACATGCGCAGCCATGCCATTCCCGGTCCCTGGCCGGCCGGCGAGCGTGTTCTGGTGTGCGTCAACCAGGATTCGAGCTGCCCGGCCGTGGTCCGGCACGCGCGCCGCATGGCCGACACGATGCGGGCCCATTGGGCGGCGATTCACGTCGAGACTCCACGGACCGCGCGGCTCAGCGAAGCCGAGCGGGACAGGATCGCCGAGGCACTCCGTCTGGCGCAGCGTCTCGGGGCCGAAGTGGCCACGATCCCGGGGCACGATGTGGTTGACGCTGTCCTCGATTATGCACAAACAAACAATTTCACGCACATCATTATCGCCAAGTCGCGCCGTCCGCGCTGGGCCGAACGCGCCTTTGGCTCTGTCACGCAACGCCTGATCCGACGGGCAGGCGATGTGAATGTCCATGTCATCGCCGAGCAGGCCCAAACGCCAGATGGCAAGCAGGGCTCCCGAATCAGACAAGACCGGGCCTACCGCGATGGAGCGAGCATGCCAGCCTACGCGGCGAGCCTGCTCTGCGTGGCAGTGGCCCTCGGGATCGGCGTGGTGCTGCGCGACTTTCTCGCCGTCTCGAACATTTCCTTGGTCTTTCTGACGGCCGTACTCGTCAGCGCGATCTGGTATGGCTTGTGGCCGTCGCTGTTCGCCTGCCTGCTCAGCGTGCTCGCCTATAATTTCTTCTTCCTGCCTCCGCTCTACACGTTCACCATCGCGGATCCCGAAAACGTCGTCGCGCTATTCTTCTTCGCGGTGGTCGCACTGATCGCCAGCAATCTCACCGCCCGAATGCGCGACCAGGCCATCGCAGTGCGGCAGCGCGCCAAAACAACGGAAGAACTGTACCTCTTCAGCCGCAAGCTCGCCGGTGCCGTGACGTTGGATGACGTGCTGTGGGCAACCGCGCATCAGATTGCCCTGATGTTGAAAGTGCGGGTCGTGCTGTTGCTGCCTGAAGGAGCAAGCATAGCCGTGCGAGCTGGCTTCCCGCCGGACGACCTGTTGGACGAAGCGGACCTCGCCGCGGCGAAGTGGTGCTGGGAGACGAACCGAGCCGCAGGGCGCGGGTCCGACACCCTTCCAGGCGCCAAGCGCTTGTTCCTGCCGATGCAAACCGGCCGTGGCTCCGTTGGCGTGATCGGGATCGACCGCGACGGGCCTGGCCTATTGCTGACGCCGGACCAGCACCGGCTGCTGAATGCGCTGGCGGATCAGGCCGCACTGGCAATCGAGCGGGTGAGCCTCGTCGAGGACTTGGACCGCACACGGCTTACAGCCGAGACCGATCGTCTGCGAACGGCGCTGCTGACCTCGATCTCTCACGATCTGCGGACGCCACTGGCCTCGATTGTCGGCTCGGCAAGCAGCCTGGCCACAGCCGGTCAGGTGCTGGACCCCGAAACCAAGTTCGACCTGCTCCGCACAATCCAGGAGGAAGCGGAGCGGCTGAACCGCTTCATTGGCAACCTCCTGGACATGACCCGGCTGGAGTCCGGCGCACTCAAGCCCCGGGCCAGCCCGACAGACTTGTCGGACGCGATCGGCGCGGCATTGCAGCGCGCAGGTAAAATCCTTGCAGGCCATCGGGTGGAACTGCACCTAGCCTCGGATCTACCAATGCTGAACCTGGATGCAGTGCTGTTCGAGCATGTTCTGTTCAACCTCTTGGACAATGCCGCCAAGTACTCTTCGCCTGGATCACTCATCTGCATAGAGGCTGCTCAGGAGGATGGGGCGATCCGACTGCGGGTTTTCGACGAGGGCGAAGGCATTCCGGCAGAGGACTCTGAGCGAATTTTCGACAAGTTCTACCGCGTGAGCGCGGTGGATCGCCGTCGGGCTGGAACTGGCCTTGGCCTCGCGATCTGCCGGGGTTTCATCGAGGCGATGGGCGGGACGATTACCGCTGCGAACCGGGCGGACCGGTCCGGAGCAGTGTTCACCATCGCGCTGCCCGTGCCGGCTGAGGCCCCCACTGCCCAGGAGATTTCGGCATGAGTTCCGGCGCAGGACCGGTTCGGGTGCTCGTCGTGGATGACGAGCCGGCGATCACCCGCTTTCTCCGAGCGGGTCTGACGAGCCAGGGCTATGTGATCTCCGAGGCGGCAGAGGGGCGAGCCGCGCTCGATATTGTCCGCCGCAATGCCACGGACCTGGTGGTTTTGGATCTGGGACTGCCGGACATCGACGGGCTGGAGATCATCAGGCGCGTGCGTGCCTCCGGTTCAGCCGTGCCGATCATCGTCCTGTCAAGCCGGAGCGACGAGAGGGGCAAGGTCGAGGCGCTGGACCTTGGCGCCGACGACTACGTCACCAAACCATTCGGTATCGATGAGCTGCTGGCACGCATCCGTGCCGCGCAGCGCCACCGCCTGCAGGAACAAGGAGAGCGGCCGGTCTTCCGCGCCGGCGACCTAAGCCGTCGACCTGGTGCGCCGGATCGTGACCGCGCGGGGCGAGGAGGTGAAGCTTTCCCCCGGGAGTATGAGCTGCTGCGGGTATTGGTCGCGCATGCTGGAAAAGTTCTTACCCACAAGTTTATCTTGCGGGAGGTCTGGGGTGCCGAGACCGACATCCAGTACCTGCGGATCTATATCCGCGCTCTACGCCAGAAGGTCGAGGAGGATCCAGAGAGGCCGAAACACATCCTGACCGAGACCGGGGTGGGATACCGGCTGAGAGCAAGCGACTAATGATGGCTGGGCACGAACACGCGTCCACGGCCATTGGAACGGATGGACTCATGCCGATGTTTCAGTCCGATCGATCTGGAGCACACGAAATCTATGGACATCTCTGACTTGATCGAACCGCAGCATGTCATGCTTGACGTGCGCGTGAGGGACAAGGCGCACCTGCTCCAGGAACTCGGCCGCAGGGCGGCGCCGTTTGCGGGTATCGATGCCAACGCAATTGCTACCGCCCTGTCGGAACGTCAGCAGCTCGGCTCTACCGGGCTGGGGAAAGGATTTGCGCTGCCGCATGCCCGGATCAGGGGGGTGAGAAGTCTCTTTGGCACATTCCTTCGCCTGAACCGCCCGATCGAGTTTCAGTCGATTGATGAGAAACCCGTGGATCTCGTATTTCTGTTGCTGATTCCTGCTGAGGCTCGAAACGAGCACGTCGCCGCCCTTGCGGCAATCTCACGGCGGTTTCGTGACGAAAACACCGCCGCGCGACTTCGCAAGGCGGAGAGCGCCGAGGCGGCCTACCAGCTCCTGACGAATGGCAATTGAAGCGGGAGTGCATGAAGTGGCCGCTCCGCTATTCGCCGCCGGGCAAACCCGACGGACGCGCCCGGCCGCTCCGGCGGTGACGATAGCGTTCGTGGTGCTAGGCGTGACCCATGTGCGCGCTGCCGACCCGAACGCGTTGTGGGAGATCGTGCATGGCCAGTGCGTCCCTGACCAGCAGCAGCACGATGATCCGGCTCCCTGCGCCACGGTCGCTTTGCAGCATGGCGTGGAGCGGGGCTACGCTGTGCTCAAGGACCGGGCCGGCGCGACGCAGTTCCTGCTGATCCCGACCGCCCGTGTCAGCGGCATCGAGAGCCCTGAACTCCTTGCTCCAGATGCGCCGAATTACTTCGCCGCAGCCTGGCAGGCTCGCACCTATGTGGACAGTCGGGCACACCGCACGCTCCCGCGCGGGAGTGTAAGCCTGGCAGTCAACTCGATGTTTGCACGCTCGCAGAACCAATTGCACATCCACATCGAC
This sequence comes from uncultured Pseudomonadota bacterium, assembly GCA_963818725.1. Taxonomy (GTDB): domain Bacteria; phylum Pseudomonadota; class Alphaproteobacteria; order Acetobacterales; family Acetobacteraceae; genus DATFDN01. The sequence goes on from CAWFTU010000007.1 coordinate 335,265, forward strand.
TGCATCCGCGCCGATGTGCGCGACATGTTGCGCGAGCACGCAGACCAAATCGGCGAGCACTGGGCGCCGCTTGACGTACCGCTGGCCGGGCGACGCTATAGGGCGATGCGGGTGCTGGGCGAAGAGCTTGGGCAGGCGGACCCGTTCAAGCTGCTGGCCGACGGGATCCCGAGTGCCAAGGAGGACATGGGGCGGCAAACTCTCGTTGTGACCGGCGCCACTTTTGCCGGTGGGATTCCTGGCTTCATCATCCTGGATAGCGGCGCCGACCTCGCCGCGGGCGACCGGGGCTTTGGCGAGGCCCTGCAGGATCACGCCTGCGCCCTGGCGGACAGGGGCTCACCGGAGGGCTCGTCCCGGTGATTTCTCCGCGTTATTTCCGGCCGCGGACTGGCCGGCCAATCGACTATTTATTGAATGAAGGAGAGCGTCGCTTCCTAGATTGCCGGATCAGCAGGACCGTCAGCGTCGACATCCTTCTATCTCCCTCCCGCACGTCTCCCATTTATCGGGCCGTTCGATGCCGGGGCGTTCGGCCACTGCCGGTAGCCCGCGTGTGTCCATCCGCCGCCTTGGGTGGCTCTGGCATCGAGTGACTCGTCCGTCCTTCTGCCCGGTGCGGGCTTCCGTCATCGGGTGCGCCAACCGGGCGTGTCTGCCGCGAGGGCGCCGCCGATTGGTCAGGCGGCGTGACATTTCCCTGGTCGCCGGCGCCGAACCAGACATTGGCGTCGTGGCTGGCAGGGTCGCCCGCGTCGAAATACTTGTCTTGCCACGTGTCGTCACGATCGAGCCCGGAAAAGGCTTGCGTCCCCTGCTGCTGGATGACGTAACGGAAGCGGTAGTGATCGTAGATGTCCATCACGTGCACCGCGTAGGCCTTAGCCAGTGCCTCGTGGCCGCGCACGATCAACAGGTTCTCGTCGTTGTTGTAGGAGGCGCGATATCCGAGATTGTGGCTGCCGGTGACCACGACGCAGTCATCCGACATTGGGTCGATCACGACAATCTTGTCGTGGATAATGGCATGTGCCTCCGGTCCCGCCTTGAGCAATTCGTGCTGCCAAAAGGCGAACTGGTCGCTGATCGCGCTGGCGGGCACTACTTCGACAAGGTTTGTGCCGGCGCGATGGATCAGAAGCGTGTTATCTCAGCTATCCCCTCATTCTTGACTGCCTTGGCGGGGAAGTGGCGGGCTTCGTCTCAGAGAAACTGTCGGCCGGGGGTGACAACACTCGCCGCCGAACAGCAAGCACGGCTACACGCTGCCCGGTTGCAGGGTGGTCAGCCTCAACATACTGATCGTGCCTCATAAAAATGAGGGGATTGGTGAGGCGTGTTATAGCTGTCTGGTTGTGAGACCTCCTTGGCAGCTTCAGCGATGAGGCGCGCCCTGGCGATGTCCTCGGGTCCTGCTCGGCCATGTGGCTTCGCATGGGCCAGTTTGCGACGAGCTTTGAGGCGTTCGGCGACGACCTGATCGGGGGTCTTGCCGTCGAGCACGCGTTGGCGGCGGGCGTTGTGGGCGGCATTGAAGCCGCGCAGCAGCTGCTCGAGGCCGCGGTGGGAGTGGAGGGTGATGCGCAGCACCTCGCTGCCGACCCGGCCGTTGAAGCGCTCCACCAGACCGTTGGTCGGCGGAGAATAGGGCTTGGTGTGGCGGTACTCGGCGCCAAGCGCGGCGCAGACCTTGGCGAAGGCTGCGGTGAAGCAGCTGCCGTTGTCGGTCAGCACGTGGGTAAGGCGGAAGGGAAAAGCGGCCGCGGCCTCCCGGAGGAAGGCGCTGGCGCTCTGGGTGGTCTCGTCATCCTTGACGGCGAGGTGGACGGAGCGCGAGCGCCGATCGATGGCGACGAAGAGGTAGCGCTTGCGCCGCTCGCCATCGGCGGTCTGGAGCTTCGGCAAGTGCTTGATGTCGATGTGGATGAAGCCGAGGTCGTACTCCTTGAACTGACCTTGGCCGCGCTTGGGCCGGTCCGAGGGCGGCGGTGGTCGTCGGCTGATCCCCGCGGCGCGGAGGATGCGCCAGACACTGTCGCGGTTGAGGTGCGGCAGGAAGTGGGTGACGACGAAGGTGAGGTCGTCGAGGGCGAAGTTGGTCGCCCGGCGCAGGGCGCAGACCACGGCACGCTCTTCTTCCGTGGCCTTCCACGGCAGCTTGTGCGGCCGCGCCGAATGGTCCAGGCAGTCCTCGGTGCCGCGCTTACGCCACTTGCGAACGGTCTCGGTGCTGACGCCATAGCGCTGGGCCAGCACGCCCGTAGGCTCCCCGGAGTGGGCGATCTCGGCGCGGGTCACCGGGGTCGTGCGGGCGTTCGGGTGGATCTGCAGCATGGCTCACCTCCCTCCAGGCGCCGAGGCCCGGAGGCGCTCGAAGCGGTAGCCGTAATCTATAATGGCCCGACCGACCGGATCCCAACAATGTTCCGCGACCTGACATATATAGCGGTGGTTTGTTAATTCAGGAGATAGACATTGATCGGCACTCCTGATGCGACGGCGTCAAGCAGCGTTGCGAGCGCAGGCGGTGGTGGCGCCTGCGCCCAGGCCTTCCAGCAGCGCGTGAGCCAGCGGAAAGGTGCCAGCCAGGCTCGCACGGCTCGCAGCGCCTTCGGCCAGGAGAGGGGTTGTTTGGGGCGGATATTTTTCCCCCGCTCCGGCACGGCCGGCTCTTGCGGGCTTTGATTCGGTGCGGGCGGGGCGTGGTGCGGCCGGCGCGGTCAGGCGTCCGTCGCGCGCGGCTTGCCACCAGCAGAAGCTGAAGGCCGCACAGACAAGCGCCCAGTGCCGGCGGATGGCGGTATCGCCGCGGACCTGGAAGTCCGCCCAGCCGAGCTCGCCCTTGACGTATTTGTAGCCCTGCTCGGTCCAGTTGCGCCACGCATGGAGCTGGGTGATCTCTTCGCGCGAGCTACCCTTGAGGTTGGAGGACAAATACCAGGTCGTCTGCGATGGCAGACCACGCCGGTCGGTGGTGGCGCAGAGGGCACGAACGGTCTTGCGCGGGCCGAAGCGTAGGAACGCCAGTTCCGCCACCCACCAGCTCTCACGGTGTCCATCATGGAACCGCCGCCTGATCCGCTGCCACGCGGCACGCGGCAGATCGCTGACCGCCTCCGCGAAGGAATGGGCCTCCTCGGCCCGGGCCCACCCTTGGCTGCAGGTGCCGCGATGGGCCAGGACATAGGGGATCTTGCGCTGCGTGAGCCGCCCCTCGAGCTCCGGGTTGTCCCCGTAGAAGCAATCAGCAACGACGGCGCGGAAGGGGATGCCGGCCGCGCGCGCCTGCTCGATGAGCGCGACAGCGATCTGCGGCTTGGTGCGAAAGCGCGGATCATTCGTGCCGCCGCGGAAACGCGACGCCGGCGTGTAGGGCGCGAAGTGCAGCGGATAGTGCACCCGCCCATCGGTCCAAAGGGTGGTGACCGCGACGATGCCGTTGTCGATCTTGCCGAGCGAGCCGAGACACTGCCGGCCGACGTGTTCGATGGCCGTGCCGCCCTTCTTATCGCCAGTGTCATCCAGCACGAGCACGCCGCCTGAATGGGCCACAGTGGCCGCCTCGTTCTGCAGCAGCGCAAGACGCCGCGCGTTGAGCGCCTCTGCGCTCCAGTCGGCCTCCGAGAGAAAGTATTGCAGGCGTTGGACCTCGGGGCTCTGCGCCTGCACCACCGGTTCCGCGCCGGCAAGAGCCGTGAGCGTCTTGTTGCGATCGCGCGGGGCGAGCAGTCCGCTCAGGTAGTGACGAAAGCTGCGGCGCTGGCCGAGCGAACCGAAGAGCGAGTCAAACTGTGCCGCGAACGCCTCCAGCGGCCCCGGGGCAGGCGGACAAGGCTGACGGGCAGACATCGGCAAGTCCCTCCGATGCCCTCGCCATATGCCCCATGCCCCATGCCCAAATTTATTGATCCGGCCCTCATTGTCTTGGATCAGGCGGCATAACGGACGGGCTTGTGGCGGAAGAAGCTTCTGATCCGTGCCGGGGACTTTGACAGCCTGCGCATGTGACTGATTGCCGCGCGCTTGAGTTGCGCCTTGCTGCGTGCGGGGGCTTGACGGGTGACGGCCTGCTTCAGGTCGGCATTCAAGCACGCGTCGGGATTGAGCTCGGGACTGTAGGAGGGAAGGCGGAACACCTCGATCTCGGTTGGGTGCGCGGCCAGCCATGCGCGCACGGATTTGGCGCGGTGGACGGGCAGGTTGTCGCGGATCAGGAAGACTTGCGCCGGGCGTCCTGGATCAGGCGCTGGAAGAAGCGGATCAGCAGCGGCGCCTTGATCGCGCCCGGGAGCACCATCCAGCGCAGTTCCCCCTTGTCGGTCAGGGCCGAGATCAGGCCCAGCCCGACCCGCTTCTGGCAGGGGCGCACCAGGGGCGTCCGACCGCGCGGGGCGTAGCAGCGACCCCGCACGTCATTGGCGCGCAACCCGGTCTCGTCGCTCCAGAAGATCAGGCCGCCTTCGGCCTTGGCGCGTGCCGCGATGGCCGGGTAGTCCCGCCGGAGCCAGCGGTGGCCCTCGGCCGGGCGAAGCTGCCGAAGGTTCCGCGCGCGAAGCGCGTGGAATGGCAGCGGAGGGGCTGCTCGTAGGCGCGCCGCAGCGGCTTCTGCGCCGTGAAGCCCCAGCGCGCCAGGCACTTGCCCACCGTGCGCACCGCGAGATGCACTCCGCCGTGCCGCAGGATTAGTTCGCTCACCGCTGACCGGCTCCACAGCGCGAAGGAGAGGTCCAGCTCGTCCGGGGTGTGACGGCAGATCAGCCGCCGCACCTCGGCCTCCTGCGCCGCATCCAACAGCCGCTGCTCGTCCGGCCTGCGCCCGCGCTTGCCGCTGACCAGACCCTTCGCCCCATGCGCCGCAAACCGCTTGCAGATGTCGAACACCCCGGTCCGCGTCAGACCGACCTGGGCGGCGATCGCTGCGTAGGTCATCCCGCCCTGACGCAGGCCAATCACCTGCCGCCGACGTTCCTCCTGGGCCGCCGCGGGCAGCTTGCGCATGTCAACGTGCCTCATCCCCCCAAGCTGGAGATCAGGGACCTCAGTTCAAGCCAATGAGGGCCGGATCAATAACCCTTCGGCTCGTCGAAAAGGACCGCACCTTCATTGGCGTTGTTCTCGGGGCGGATGGCGGCCGAAAGGCGCTGATCCAGGGCACCGTTGAGGACGAGGTCTGGCAACGCTTGCACGTCGAAGCAGGGAAGACAGACCCGAAATATTTCGGGTTCGACGGCGCCCGTGCGCTTCCTTCGCATTTTTCCAGACGGCTTCAATTCCGCTGGCTATGCCGCAGACGAGCGCGATTACAAAGTCGCCGCGAAAGGCGGACTCGACCGTTCGGTCCCGGTCGCAGAGGCCGTCACGGGGGCAGGGTTCGCGGAGGCGGTGCTATCGGCCGCCAATGCGACGAACCTCCTCGCCCCTTTTGAGAAGATGCGGTTGCGAGCCGTGCTGCGCGGACCGGCCGCCGATCCGTTCATCCGTGCGCTGCCCGATTTGCGCTCGGCGAAATAGGGCCAGCTCTCCTTGAAATAGACCGTGTGCTCAGGCCTCCCCCGCAGCACGGTTGATTGGGACACCTCGCAAGCGGACGATTTCCGCGACAGAGGTGCACGATGGACAAGGATCAGGCGACGGGAGAGCGACCGGGCGCTGCGGAGCGACCGCAAAAGTCTGGCGCAGCGGCGCCCGGGCGCGGGGGCAGGATGTCGCGGCAGCGGAAGACAGCGGCGGTGCTGCGGCTGTTGCGGGGTGAGGACCTGGAGACGGTGTCGCGGGGCCTGGGCGTGACCGCAGCGACGCTGGCCGCGTGGCGTGACGCGTTCCTGACGGCCGGAGAGGCGGCCCTGGTGACGCGGCCCGGCAGCGGCGAGGAACTGGGGAGCGAGCGGTTGAGGGCCCGGCTTGGGCAGGCGCTGATCGAACGCGACCTGCTGGCGGAGAAGGTCGTCGTTCTGGAGGCCGGACGCCCTTTGGCCCGGCGGCGGCCGAAGCCATGAGCCGCCAGGTCGCGCCAGTCAGCGGCAAGCCCTACGGCTTGGCAGCGGTGTGCCGGGTCTGGCGGCTGGCCCGATCCGGGGTCTACCGCCATCGCGCCCCGGCGCCGCCGCAATCCCCGCAGCGACACGGGCCCGTCGGGGCGATGGCGGATGCCGAACTGCTGGCCGCGATCCGGGCCGTGCTGGCCGCCAGCCCCTTCCATGGCGAAGGGCACCGAAAGGTCTGGGCGGAGCTGGCCTGAAGGTTCCGCCGGCCAACGGCCGGTGGAAGGGCCAGCGGAGGGCCGGCTACGCCTGGCCGGGGTCCGGACGGCGCCGCGCCGCGTGCTGCGGCTGATGAAGGCCAACGGCCTCCTCGCCCCGTCTCGGGTTGGCTCACCACGAGGGCCGCGCACCCACGACGGCACCATCATCCCGGAGCGGGTGGACACGATGTGGGGGACCGACCTGACCACCACCTGGACCGGCGAGGGCCAGGTCGCGGTCTTCGTCGCCGTCGATCACTGCTCGGCCGGGTGCGTCGGCATCCACGCGGCCCGCCGGGCCACCCGCTTCGAGGCGCTGGAACCACTCCGGCAGGGCGTGCGTCGCTGCTTTGGCGCGTTCGGCAAAGACGTCGCCCGCGGCCTCTCGCTCCGCCACGACCACGGGAGCCAATATGCTCTACGCTTGAACTTAATCTGAGCAGGCAGTGTTGGTTTTCGGAAGCGGGAGCCGAGGGCGGGGCGCGGTTCTGACCCCTGGGCTGGGACCGCGCCCCGCCCTCGGCGGGGGGCGGAGACCAGGACATGACCCAAGCGCAGAAGATCATCCGGGCGAAAGTGGGCTTGCTGGGCTGGCCAAGCAGCTCGGCAATGTCAGCCAGGCCTGCAAAATGATGGGCGGAGCTGCCCAAGGTTCCGCGCGCGCAGCGCGTGGAATCTCAGCTGGAAGGGCAATCTACGCGACAGCTTTTATCGGTTCAAGGAGCTCGACGACAAAGGCGGCGAGCTCGCCTTGCAGGAGATCAGCCGCCGCAAGCCGGTCCTGAAGAACCGCACCGCCCCGGAGGTGGAGGCGGCGGTGGTGGAGATGGCCATCGAGCAGCCCGCCTGGGTCAAGTGCGAGGCCGCCCACGAGCTGGCCAAATGCGGTCTGTCGATCTACCCGGCCTGGGTGAGCTGCGTCTGGCAGCGCCACGATCTGACCACCATGCGCCACCGGCTGAAAGCGTTGGAGGCCAGGATGGCGCAGGAGCGGCTGATCCTGACCGAGGCCCAGGTCGCCGCGCTGGAGAAGGCCAAGGCGGAGAAGGAGGCGCACGGCGCGTTCGAGAGCGAGTGCCCGGGCTACTGCGGCGCGCAGGACACCTTCGATGCTCGGCAACCTCAAGGGGGTGGGCCGGATCCCCCAGCTGCCCTTCAGCGCTACCTATGCCAAGGTGGCGTTCGCCAAGCTACACCATCGCAAGAGCCCAACACCGCGCTGAGCTGGCGAATGACCGCGTGGTGCCCCTCTACGTCGAGCACGAGGTCAACCTCCAAAGCGGGCTGAACAACCGCGGCACCGAATACTGCGGAAACCCCAAGCGGCGCGGAGATGAGCTGTATCTCGCGGTGGAGGACGTCGACCACAGCCGGACCAAAACCGAGAGTCCTGCAGACGAACGGGATTTGCGAGAGATTCCCACCGCACCATGCTGGAGGAGTTCCGCCGGATCGCCTTCCGCAAGAAGGTCTACCGCGGCATCGAGGACCTACAGGCCGATCTCGATGCCTCGGTAACCAGTTACAATGAGAACCGTCCGCATCAGGGCCGCTGGTGCTTCGGCAAGACCCCGATGCAGACCTTCCTTGACACCACCCCACTTGCCAGGGAGAAATTCATGGCCGCCTGACCACAGCAGACATGCTCATCGGCTCATGCAGCCAGCACCGTCCGTCAGATCAAGTCGTAGCTAATACAGCCAATACATGTCCGACCACTTCCAGAAGGAACTCGCCTTCCTCGGCGTCGAGAGCTCGCCCGCCTTCATCCGGTCTCCGGAAGGCAATGGCTGTGCGGAGCGTTTCATCCGCACCCTGAAAGAGAACCTCCTTTGGGTGCGGACCTTCAATACCGTCGAAGAACTGCGTCAGGCGTTGTCTCGATTTCCGCGAGACCTACAACGCCAACTGGCTTATCGAACGACACGGGTTCAGGCCGCCCAGTGCTATCCGACAAGATGAGCTTTCACCCGCAGCCCTGGCTGCGTAAACTCCTACTCGGTGTCTCATCAACCGCGAGCGGAACAAGAGGTCCAAGTCGATGGCGAAGCGCCGCAGTCACCTCCTGATCGCCGGCACCGGCCGTGCCGGAACCAGTTTCCTAGTACGCTATCTCACCGCCCTGGGACTCGACACGACGTTGTCGCGGCACGGGCGCACCGCGTTCTGGGACGAGGACGCCAATGCGGGACTGGAGGACCTTCCGGTCACCGGCGATCCTGCTTCATGGCCCTATGTGATCAAGACGCCTTGGCTGCACCAATTCGTTGATAATGTCCTCGCCGATGGCTCAATCGGGATCGATGCCGTCATCGTGCCCGTTCGGCCCCTGAGCGAGGCGGCGGCCAGTCGAGTTATTTTGGAGCTGCGCGCCATCCATGCGGCGCAGCCGTGGATGGCGGACTGCCAGCCCCCCTGGAACGCGTGGGGCTGCACGGCGGGCGGCTGCCTCATGCCGCTTGAGCCCCTGGACCAGGCTCGCCTGCTCGCCGCGGGCTTCTATCACCTCGTCGAACGGCTGGTCAGCGAGGAAGTGCCCCTCGTGCTAGTCGCCTTTCCACGCCTCGTTCGCGATCCGGACTACCTCTTTGCGAAACTGGCGCCCTTCCTAGGCGGCGTGAGCGCGGACCAGGCAAGAGAGGCCCACGCCCGCCTGGCCGATCCCTCCATGCTCAGGGTCGGCGACGAACTGCGGGCGAGCGCCATGGGGGGCGCTGCTCCCGCCCCCGGTGCCGGATCCGATCTTGCGACGCTCAACCATGTTGCGCTGCGGCGGGAACTGGGGCGCCTCCGGGCGGAATCTCAAGTCCGCGGATGGGCGCGCGTCCGAAGCCACAGCCGATCTCACCCGGGCCAAGCAGGAGGTTGCACACCTGGAGCGGCGGAACGACGAGCTTTCTACCGAGGCGGCGACGCTCAGGGCAGAGGTTGACCAGTTGCGCACCGACCTCGCGACCGCGGCGCTCGACGGGTCCGCGCTGCGAGAAGCCGCCAACGCTTCTGTTGCGAAATCGGAACAAGCCACCGCGCGTTTCCTTGAGCAAAGGGCCATAACCAACATGCTTGCGGCGTTGGCCGCGGAGCGGGAGACTCACCTGGCAGCCGTGCTCGCAAGCACCTCTTGGCGGCTCACCCAGCCGTTTCGGGCGGTTGCGATCACCTGGCGCAGACTCACCCGGTGGATGACCCACCCGTCCCACACAGCGTAGGCACATCGGGGAGGCATACGGGCTCCGTGTAGCTCACCTCAGAGCGCCGCCACGGAAGACGTGGAGACCGACTGCCAGCGGAATAGGTTCCTGCTCGACGGCTCAGCGCTGCCCTGAACCACTCTGCGGCGGCGGGTTCGCGTTCTGGCTGCTGCCCTGGGCTTGCGGGGTGGCAGGTGCCAGGCCGCTCAGACCTTGTTCAAAGGCCAGTTCCGGCGCGACTTGCTCCCCCTGTCTGTCGCCTTGAAGCGAGGCCTGATAGGCCTGGGCGGGGAACGCGCCGCCAAGCGACTGGATGTAGGCGACAACCAGCCAGATCGCATCCGGCGGCAATGCCCTCCCCCAGGCCGGCATGCCCTGTGGCCGACCCTCGTAGATGGAGTTGTAGATGGCGGCCGGGGTGCCACCATAACGCCAGTACTTGCCGGTCAGGTTGGGTCCCATCCCACCCTTGGCATCGAAGCCATGGCAGTCGGCGCAGTTCATTTGGATGAACAACTGGTGGCCCTGTTCCACCGCTTGCGGCTGGCCGGCAACGGGATTGGTGATCGTGCCGGCAACATTGGTCTCCGGGGCCTCCACAAGCTCGCCCAAGGGTACACGCCCCAAGGCCCCGCCCGGCGGTGGCAACCCGGACGCCGATTGCGGCGCATTGCCGTCGTTGGCCGCCTGTGAGGGGCTATTTCCCGCCAGGATGGCCGCCACGGCGATGGCTGGCAGGGTTCGGAGCATCCGATGCTGGATTTTCATGATACCCTCACCGCCTGCGACTAGGTTCCTGGGGCGGAATGGGGGCCGCCTCGGCCGCACCTTGGGTGGCAATCATCCCCGGCCCGCTGCTCGGCGAATCGCCATTGATGGAGAACACGTAGAGCGTGCTTCCCCGCGCTGGGAAACCCGCCATCGAGGCACTCACCATCGCCGCTCCGCCAACCCCGGTGTAGACAGCAACATACTGGCGGCCATCGGGACCGAGATAGGTAACCGGCTGCGAGATCACCCCGGAACTGAGCTTCTGCGACCACAACACCTTGCCGCTACGTGCATCTACCGCGCGGAAGAATCCATCGGCAGTGCCATAGAACACCACGTCTCCAGCAGTGGCGATAGCGCCGCTCATGGTCATGAACTGCTCGTTGATCGACCACGCCTTCTTGCCCGTCGCCGGATTCCAAGCCATGAACTCGCCCCAGTGACCACCAGGCGCCGGCTCGCGCGTCATGTCCATGCCGTCGTAGGGCGTACCCGGAATGAACGCCACGGGGTGGTCGGTCACATCCATGCAGATGTTGAAGATCCCAGCGTAGAGCAGGCCGGTGCGCGGCGAGAAGGTCGAAGGCTGCCAGTCCTTGCCGCCGATGTCCGGTGGGCAGACATGGGCAAGCTTGATGTCCGGCTTGGGTTCCATCGCGGGGTCGACGATGGGCCTGCCGGTTTTCATGTCGATGCCCTTGGACCAGTTCTGGTAGGCGAACGGTGCCGCGACCAGAACCTCCCCGGTGGTGCGGTCAATGGTGTAGGCGTAGGCGTTGCGGTCGAAGTGGACCAGCACCTTTCGGGTCTGGCCGTTGATCGGCAGATCGATCAGGACGTCCTCGTTGACGCCGTCGTAGTCCCACTGGTCGTGCGGCGTGAACTGGTAGGCCCACTTCGCCATCCCAGTGTCGAGGTCACGCGCGAAGACGGCGCTCGTCCAAAGATTGTCTCCAGGCCGCTGCGCCGGCACGCGCGGGCCCGGGTTGCTAGTCCCGTAGTAGATCAGATTAAGATCGGGATCGTAAGAAATCCATGCCCAAACCGCTCCCGCACCATGCTTCCACATGTTGGGCGGCCAGGTGCTGACGCCGAGGTCCTTGCCCTTCATCCAGTCGTAGAATGGCTTGAAGTCGGCGCCGATCTTCACAATCGAATCCGGGCCGGTGCTATAGGCGCGCCATAGCTCCTTCCCGGTGTCGACGTCGAGGGCGGCGATCCAGCCGATCTTGCCCATCTCGCCGCCGCTGTTGCCGACCAACACCTTGTTGCCGACGACGAACGGCGCCATCGTCATGGTCTGCCCGTCCTCGACGTTGCCCATCTTAATGCGCCACACTTCCCTGCCGGTCTTGGCATCGACCGCGACGGTGTGATCATCGAGCAGGTTGTAGATCAGCTTGCCGTTGGCGTAGGCGCCGCCGCGATTGACGATGTCGCAGCACGCCTTGCCGATCGCCATCGGCGTGGGATCGGGCGTGTAGGTCCATTTGATTGGCGCGCCCGGCTTGGAAATGTCGAGGGCATAAGCGGGATTCGGAAAAGGCGCCACGATGTACATTGTGTCGCCGACCACCAGGGGGGCGCCCTCATGGCCGGCATTAATGCCATCGGAGAACGACCAAGCCATGCGCAACTGATTGACGTTGCCCGCATTGATCTTGTCGAGCGAGCTGTAACGCGTATTGGCGTAGTCACGCGCTTGGCGGTGCCATTCGCCCGGCGGGTCGTTTGGGGCGAAATTCGCGGTTGCACCGGTGGCCGAGTTGGACCCGGCCTGCTGCGCGGGCGCGGACGTCGCGGCCGCGTTGGTCTCGGGCTGCGCGACGGCGGGCACGGCGCCCGCGACTAACAGGCACAGTCCCAGGGCCACCGCCTGCTTGACCATGTTTCCGCCCCCCAGCGTTCTCTGTTGGAGGAGCATAATCCATCCTGGCGATCCGGGGCCAAAATCTTGCAGCCGTAATCAGGCGATCGCTTGATCGTGTACGGCCGGCGAGGCTGTGGTCTGATCCTGCTTGAACGGCACAGCGGGCACCCCGGGCGGCGCTCGACCAGACGGCAGACTTACCACCGGCCAGCGCCCGGCCCAGGCGATGAGCGCCCACGCGCCCGCCCCGGCGCGCCCCGACCGGCTCGCCGCCTCCAAGTCCGTCGCCGGACGGGCAATGCCCGCCGGAGCTAATCCGCTCTCCCTCTGCCCGGAGCCGGCCCTCTGCCCGGAGCCGGGCCGGCCCGCCGCTCCTTCCCTCGCGGGAGGGGGGGCGAGGATTGAGGTAGCCGCGCCGCGTCGGCCGGTTCAGCGGCTGGGATAGGCTCGGTTCTGATCGCCTCGCTGCGCCGTCGTCCGCTCGCCCCGCGGCGCCTGCACCGCTACCTCAGTCAGCGCAGAACGTTGGTGCGGACAAGGTCGACCACCTCGCTGGCGCGCCCATTGAGTACCTGCTTTCAGGATCCCGACTATGGATAAGCCTCAATTTGTTTGCTGCTAACCCCCATACTGTTCAGATAAACGGGTAGGCGGCATATGCTGCTGGCTGGGATTGTCCGGGGGGCGGCAGCGATGGCCGGTGCTCCTGCCGGCCTGCCGGCCGGCGTTCGTCTCAGCGACCACATCAGCCTCGGCGTGATTGTCAAGGCGTTCCCGCCCGAACGGGTACGGCAAATTCTGGCCGAGACCGGCACGGCGAGCGAGCGGGAGCGCGACCTGCCGGCGCAGGTGATGGTTTACTACGCGATCGCCCTGGCGCTCTACATGGGCTCCAGCACGCGGGAGGTGTTGCGCTGCCTGCTGGAGGGTCTGCGCTGGCTCTGGGGCACTGAGGCGGTCAAGGTGGCAGGCCGGAGCGGCATCTCACAGGCTCGCACCCGGCTGGGCGAGGCGCCGCTGCAGAGGCTTTATGAGCAGGTGGTGCAGCCGATCGCGGCGCGCGCCACCAAGGGGGCGTGGTATCGGGCGTGGCGGCTGGTCAGCCTGGACGGCTCCTGCCTGGATGTGGCCGACACTGAGGAGAACCGCGCCAGCTTCGGGTGTCCGGGTGCGAGCCGCGGCGAGAGCGCGTTCCCGCAGCTCCGTTTTGTGGCCCTGGTGGAGAACGGCACGCACGTGCTGTTCGGCGCCCGCCTCGGCCGGTGCGCGGATGGCGAGACGACGCTGGCCCACGACGTGCTGAGGGGACTGCGGCCCGGCATGCTGTGCCTGGCCGACCGACAATTTTTTGGACACGCGCTCTGGCAGGCCGCGGCGGCCACCGGCGCCGACCTGCTCTGGCGGGTGAAGCACAATCTGCGGCTGCCGCGCACAAGCGTGCTGGCCGACGGGTCCTACCTGACGACGATCTATTCCAGCGACAAGAACCGGCGACACGGCAGCAACGGCATCCGGGTGCGCGTGGTCGAGTATCGACTGGAGGGCGTCGCCGAGGCTGAGCCGCTGTATCGGCTGGTGACCACGATCCTGGATCCGGCGCAGGCGCCCGCCGCGGCCCTGGCCGCCCTCTACCATGAGCGCTGGGAAATCGAAGGCGCCTTGGACGAGTTGAAGACGCACCTGCGCGGCGCGGGGGTCGTGCTGCGCAGCAAAACCCCGGCGTTGGCGCGCCAAGAGTTCTGGGGCTTGCTGCTGGCCCACTTCGCGGTGCGCGGGCTGATGCACGAGGCGGCGCTGCAGGCCGCGGAAGACCCCGACCGGCTCTCCTTCTCGCATGCCGTGCGCGTGGTCCGGCGCAAGCTGCCGCTGTTCGCCGCGCTTCCCCCCTCGGGCCAGGCGGGCTCTGCATAAGGCGGTGCTGAACGAGATCCTGGAGGAGCGCGTGGCAAGCAGCCGAGGCAGGCAGGTGCCGCGTGGGGTCAAGCGCAAGATGAGCAACTATCAGTTACGACCGCGCACCCCACAGCCGGTAACGCGGATCGACTACGTCAAGGCCATTCGCATCATAAAGTGAACAGTATTGCGGCTAGCCCGCATTTCTCACCGGAAGGTCAGCCCCGCGCGCTTTGAGGGCGTATCGGGGCTGATCCGCTGTGATTGACGGGATTTGTAGGCGATCTGGGCTGATTGCGGACAGGGCAGTCCCCCGCCGCTAGTTTGGCGGTGACGCGCCGGTCGGCGATGTGTCTTGCGGTGTCTGGTTCGTGCGGCTCAGGCAGCGGCCTCTCGCAGTTTCTCGTATGCCTGGGTGAACTCGTGCTGTGCCGGACAGCCCGAGGCCATGGCGACGCTGATGCGGCGGACGCTGGTTCGGACCAGGGCGCCGATTTCGAGCAGCCGGAGCCGGATCGTGCCGCAGGTCGCGCTGGCAAACCTTGTGTGTGCCAGGCCGATGCGGCGCAAGGCGCAGAGCAGCACGTAGGCGGCGGAGGCGAACCACAGCCGCACCTGGTTGGCCCGCAGGGTGGCCGCGGCGGTGCGGTCGGCGAACAGGTCGAGCGGGCATTCCTTGATGCGGTTCTCCATCTCGCCGCGCGCGCAGTAGATCGCCTCGTAGAGATGCGGCGCGTTCGCCTCGTCCGCGCCGAGCGCGGTGACGACAAGGCGCGGGTTGGCCGCGCCGGCGGTCCATTCGGCCTTGCCGATCACCCGCCGCGCGCGGCTCCAACTCCGCAGCGTCCGCCAGGTGAAATCACGGAAGCGCCGGGCTGGCTTGCCAGTTGCCTCGGCTTCGCTGCGCGCCTCTTGGAGTTCCGCCTCTGTCGCGGCACCAAGGCGGGCGTTGCGCGCCAGCCCGAACAGGTAATCGACACGGTTGTTCTCGCACCAGGCCATCAGCGCCTCGCGGGCAAAGCCGCTGTCGGCGCGCAGCAGGATGCGGACCTTCGGCCAGCGGGCACGAATCAGGCCAACAATGCGCGCCACCTCCTCGACCGCGCCGGCGCTGGCGTCGATGTTCGAGCGCCGCAGCTTCGCTGCCAGCAGGTGCCGGCCGCAGAACACATAGAGCGGCAGATAGCAGCAACAGTCGTAATAGCCATGGAAGAACCGGCCTTCTTGCTGGCCGTGCAGCGGATCGTCAGTGGCATCGAGATCGAGGATGATCTGCTCGGGCGCGGTGCGGTGGGCGTCGAGGAAGAGATCGACGAACAGTGCCTCGATCGCGGCCGGATCGGCGGCAAGCCGGGTGTGGCGCGTCGGCGCCGGGCGGCTCAGTTCCAGCCGGTTCAGCGTGACGGGCGCCCAACGCGCGAGCGCGTTGGGACCCGACCTTGCCCGCCAGCGGCGCGCAGTCGCGGCGCCGGGCAGCCATCTTGCCGGCCAGCGTGGCCAGCACCGGGTCATGGCGCAGCTCGTCGTGATCGATCAGGTCCTCATAGCCGAGCGCAATGCCGACCACTCGCTGCATCACCAGCGTTTCAACCCCATGCTCCACCAAGGCGGGATTGCGCGCATCGGTGAAGCAGGCAGCCAGCCGCCGGGTCAGCCCCGATCACCCGGTCAGTAGCCCCCAGCAGCAGCGCTCCGGCATCCGAGGTGAGCCGCCCCCCGTCGAACGAGGCGACCACCGCGCGGCCTTCCACGCGTGCAAACTCGAACAGGCTCGGGCCACACTCTGTCGGCATCGGGGAACTCCTCCGCTCAGCGCCAAGGCTTTGTGGCAGAAGAACTTTCGCCGAATTCGGAGCCCCGATGCACCCACTCCGGTGAGAAATGCGGGCTAAGAGCAATACGGTTCACTTTAGTTGTTTGTGCCGCAGGGAGAACCAAGGCGAATGCTGCATTTTCAATTGGTTGGTATTCGACCGATAGCTTAAGTGAACAGGATTTTGCCTTAAGTGAACCGTATTGGGGCTAAGAGGATGGAGGGCTTGCCGGGTCTGAAGGCGTAGGCGACGAGGCAGGAGAGGACATGGACCATGGCGTTGATGATGGACCGGTGGCGTGAATGCTCGAGCCCCATTTCGGATTTCAGGGTATCGAGGACAGTCTCGGAGCTATGCTGGAATTTGGGTGACGGCGTGATCAGGCGGCGGTTTGAACCGGCGTTTTGATGACCTCGACACCGTTGCTGAAGGTGACACCCTGGACGACCTTGGGCAACTGGTTTTCGCCTTTGAGCCGACGCCAGGTTTTCGCCGCGGCCGTGACCAGCTTGAACACCATCAACCGGGCGGTGTCTTGCGACAGCGCGCCCTTGGTGCGGATGGTGCGGTGCCGGACGGTGGCGAACACGCTCTCGATCGGGTTGGACGTGCGCAGATGATCCCAGTGCTCGGCGGGGAAGTCGTAAAACGTCAGTAGCGCGTCGCGGTCCTCCCTCGGTGTCAGAGAAGTTGCCGCCCGGATAGGATCTGGAACCTGGGGGCGCGGATAGCAGGCAGTGGCTCGATACGGACAGGCATACAAGGACAGGATAGTGGCGCGGCTATTGCCGCCGGAAAGCTCAGCGGCCGAGGTTGTCTCACGAGAGGTGGGCGTCAGCGTCGCGACACTGGAGCGCTGGCGGGCGGATGCGCTGGCCAATGGCGCCAGCGACCGGCGCGGCGGCGGCGGTCAACGCTGGACGGCGGTGGCCCGGCTGGAAGCGGTGATTGCCACGGCGGCGATGGATGAGGCCGCCCGCAGCGCCTGGTGCCGTGAGCACGGGCTGTATCCGGCCGAGCTGGATGGCTGGAAGCAGGATGCCGTCGCCGGCCTCGGCGAGCCGCGCGCGGCCAGTGCCGCGGAGGCCCGGGAGGACCGGCGGCGGGTGAAGGAGCTGGAGCGGGAACTGCGTCGCAAGGACAAGGCGCTGGCCGAAACGGCCGCCTTGCTTGTGCTGTCACAAAAACTGGCGGCGGTCTTTCACAAGGACGAGGACGCATGACCCGTCTGGAAGACCGCCAAACCCTGGCAGACCACATCGCGCAGGCCCGCGCGGACGGCGCCCGGCTGAGCCCGGCCTGTGCTCTGGCCGGCATCGATGCCCGCACCCTGCGGCGCTGGAAGGCCGGGGCCGGTCTGGCGCGGGGCGATCGCCGGCCGCACGCCGACCGCCCCGTCCCATCGCATGCGCTGA
Organism: uncultured Pseudomonadota bacterium; assembly: GCA_963818725.1. Taxonomy (GTDB): domain Bacteria; phylum Pseudomonadota; class Alphaproteobacteria; order Acetobacterales; family Acetobacteraceae; genus DATFDN01. The sequence goes on from CAWFTU010000007.1 coordinate 352,460, forward strand.
GCGAGGCCGAGCGGGCGAGGATCGTGGCGGTGTGCAATGAACCGCGCTTCGCCGAGGCGCCGCCGGCGCGGATCGTTCCGATGCTGGCGGACGAGGGCCTCCACATCGCCAGCGAGGCCAGCTTTCACCGCGTGCTGCGCGCGCACGGGCAGATCAACCGCCGCGGACGCGCCCGCCCGCCGCGAGCGTCGGAGCCGCCTCGCACTCACATCGCCAGTCGCCCTGGCGAGGTCTGGTGCTGGGACGTGACGTTCCTGCCGTCGCAAGTCCAGGGACGCTGGTTCTATTTCTACCTGATCCTCGACCTCTACAGCCGCAAGGTCGTCGGCTTCGAAGTGCATGACACCGACACCGCCGCGCATGCGGCCCATCTGGCCAGGCGAACCGCGCTCGCCGAGGGCGCGCATGCCACCTCGATGCGCCCGGTTCTGCACGGCGACAACGGCGCCACCTTGAAGGCGACCACCGTGCTGGCCATGCTGCATTGGCTCGGCATCGAGCCATCCTACTCACGCCCGCGGGTCAGCGATGACAACGCCTTCGCTGAGGCGCTGTTTCGTACGGCGAAGTATCGGCCGGAATTCCCGCTCAAGGGACTGGTCGATCTGGATGCCGCCCGGCGATGGGCGGGGTGCTTCGTGCACTGGTACAACCATGAGCACCGGCACAGCGGCCTTCGCTACCTCACCCCGGCGCAGCGCCATGCCGGCCAGGATCGTGGCCTGCTGCGTGCCCGCCACGCGCTTTACCAGGCCGCGCGGGCCGGCAATCCACGGCGCTGGAGTGGGCGGACCCGCAACTGGACACCGGTTGGCGTCGTCACCCTCAATCCGGAGCGCGACAGCATCGTCCGGACGGCGACCTCACACATCCAGCTTTCCAGTTCGATCGGCGCGCCTGCTTTCCCGTCCCGACCTGCAGACGCCCAAGCCACGGAGCGCAACGGAGGAGATGGGAGGCGTGGAGCCACCCGCAGCCACGCACAGCGCGCCCTATCGCGCGCGCGCATGGCGAGGATGGCGAGCACCGGACCTTCTCCGCAGTGAGCACCGTGGCACACTCGTCACCAGTCGGAGGATAGGAAAGATCGTTACGAAAGGCAGGCGGCAACTACGTTGACACTCACCGCCCTTCACCAGGCAGACGACCGCCTTCTCGTATTTGGCCGCATACTTCTCGGCGAAGGTGGCGATCGCCGCCTCGGCGGTGGCACGGTCCGGCGCCGTCCAGATCTCGCGCAGGTCGGCCTTGGCCGCGCGTTGGATGGACTTGGGCAGTTTGTCGAGAACATTGGCGGTCTTGTGGACCGTGCAGCGCTGGTGCCGGGTTGTCGACGAGACTTCCTCGAGCGCCTTCCAGAAGCCGAGCGCACCGTCGCCGGTGGCCAGCTCGGGGGCGATGACCAGGCCGCGGGCCTTGAGGTCGACCAGCAGTTCGCGCCAGCTCTGCGCGCTCTCGCGCACGCCGACCTGAAAGCCGAGCAGTTCCTTCTTGCCCTCCGGGGTGGCGCCGATCAGCACCAGCACGCACTCGGCCTGCGGCTCCATCCGGGCCTGAAGGTAAATGCCATCGGCCCAGACATACACGTAGTGCCGCGCCGACAGGCCGCGCCGCTGCCAACGCTCGTACTCGGCCTGCCACTCGTCGCGCAGCCGCGCGATGACCGCGGGCGACAGATTCGGGGCATCGCGCCCCAGCAGGGCGGCGCGCGCCTCCTGGAAGTCGCCCATCGAGAGGCCGCGCAAGTAGAGGATGGGCCGCAGCGCATCCAGGCTTCGCGTCCGTCTCGCCCAGCGCGGCAGGAGCGCCGCGGTGAAGCGGATGCGCTCGGCCCCATTCTCGCCGGCGCCGCGGTCGCGCAATTTCACCTGGCGCACCGCGACCGGGCCGATCCCGGTCTGCACCAGGCGTTCCGGCCCATGCCCGTGCCGCACAACGCGCTCGCGCCCGTCCGGCAGGCGCAGCCCCTTCAACTCGGCCAGGAACGCCTCGGCTTCGGCCTCCACAGCCTCGACCAGCAGGCGCCGAGCTCCGCTCCTCAGAACCGCCGTCAGCGGATCCTCGATCTCGTCTGGCTGACGAAGGGGGACAACGATGCTATACACTTCTCATAGGCGTATCGCTCCTCCGGAGGTTCAGGCAGGCTCTCACCCACCTCGATACGCCGCCTTCACTCAGCCATCACCCAATTCCGCGCATAGCCCATGCGGCGGATCTGCTGGACCGACCGGCGGATGAGGTCTGGCGCGTTTGGCGCCTGCGGGCCGTCCGCAGCAGGGTTCTTGGGGGTGTCGGCGGGTTGGCGTGACGGCGGATCGTCGCCAGCATGGCAAAGGCCAGCATCGCCAGCGAGACGTGGCGATGCCAGCCGTGCCAGGAGCGGGTCTCGTTGTGGTCGAGGCCGAGTTCGGTCGTGGCGGTCTCGAACACGTCCTCAACGCCCTCCGGCCGTATTCCATTGGCATAGCCAGTGGAACCTTGACGGCCTCCGCCCAGCGCCGTCCCTCGACTGCGGCCAGTGTCTCGATGCTGGTTCCGGCCGGGCACCAAGTGGTGAAATACGCCTGCGCCCCGTCAGCGATGTTGCGCCGGATCAGCAAGCCACCTGTCCACAGGCCGACGCTGCCGCTGTTGTATTCGTCGGCGCTGAGGTCGGCGAGTTCGAGATACCCCTCGTCTTGCCCTTCCATCCGGCTGCGCCGGACGGAACCTTCGGCAAGCCTCGCCCAGTCATGCAGCCGGGCGCCCTTGGTGCCCTCCCCTGCGGACAGGCGATGCCAGGCCGCGGCGTCGAGGCCCCGCGCGATCGCCTCGGCCGTGCCCGCCACCTCCGGTTTGCCGACCCGGGAACTGAACTGGCTGGTGGCGCTGACCCCGAGCACGTAGCCTTTGTCCGCGCGGCGCAACGCCATCTCAAGCCCGCCGACCCCATGGATGCTGTCGGCGGTAACCCACGCGAACGGCACCCCGGCGGCGATGGCGCGCTTGATCATGCAGCCAGCCAACTGCGGCTTGGCCGCAAAGCCCACCCCCGGCGGCACATGGGCCGCGCCCAGGCGGGCGGGATTGTCGGTCCAGCTCTTCGGCAAATAAAGCGCGCGGTCGATGAAGGCGTGCCCGTGACGTGACGCGTAGGCCGTGAACACCCCGATCTGGCAATTGGTGATCTTGCCCGCAGAGCCGGTGTATTGGCGCCCCACCCCGCAGGATGACTTGCCTTGCTTGAGAAAGCCGGTCTCGTCGATCACCAGCACCGCGTCCGCGTCGGCCAGCGTCTCCAGCGCGTAGTCGCGCACGATGTCGCGCAGCGCATCTGCCTCCCAGCGGCCACGCCCCAGGATGGCCTGTTGCCGCCACGGCTTAGGATCGCCCGCCGCTTCTGCCCGCATCCAGCCCGTCTTGCACCGCTCCGGCCCCAGCAGCCCATCCAGAAACTGTCTCGCCGAGGCTGCCACACGCTCCTGCGTGAACAGGGGGCGGAGCCGCGCTTTGACCTCCCGTAGTGACGACCCGTCCGGCTGCTTTCCACCAGCAACGCTGGCGGAACCTTCGCAGCCTCCGCCCAAAGCTCCAGCGTCGTCTCAATCGAGGCACCCGTCATCCATTCACTCCCAGCCACACGGGCGTGATGCAGCAACCCATCAAGAATGCAACTGTAGTGCTAGGCTGGCAACCCCGCCCATCAAGATCGGCAGGGCTTGCTTCCAACTTAGAGCACCGCTTCCCGCAGCTCCAACACCTGCCATAATTGTGGAAAAGCCGACTCCTGTCGTAGCCTGCCCTAGCCAGCTTCAAAACGTCATGTTTGCTTGCTCCTCAACTGCGAGCCTGCCAGAAAAAAGAAGGCCTCCGTGGTAGACTGATTGAAACTATTTGTCGCGACGGCAAAGGAGCGGCGTCCTACATAGGGGTCGCAGAAGGTGCGGCTGCCTTAGCTGACCGAAAGGCGTCCTCCATCGCCTCGAGTCGCTCTAGCAGATCCCGCGTTTGATCGTTCACTCCACCCAGGACCGCCGCGGCAACACCGGCCGCTACAGCCGCACTGTGCGTGAACCAATACGCTGACGTAGCAGCGAGAAGTGCGAAGGCAAGCAGAGTTGAGGGCTGCCTTGCCCAGAAAAGGATCTTTTTCATCTGATCTCCTATGGAAAGTTAGTGCGATCACGTCTATGCGTGCCGGGGCTCCCCGCTCAGGGATGCTCCCGCCCCAGCACTCGCATTTCCTGCATGAAGCGATCTTCTACCCGGTTGAGAGCCGCGGTGAAATCGCGCCGGAGTTCACCGATAGCGGCTTGTACTTGTTGAGCATGTTGATGGCGGTAGTCATTCTGTGCACGCTCGTGCCGCTCATCAGCCTCAACGAAATCTGTTCGAACCGCTCAGATTGCATCCACCAGTCTGCCATCGGCATCGGCTAGTTCGGCTCGCGTTTCGATCAATGCACGTTCGGCCTGTTTAGCTATCTTCTGGAGTTGCGCCGTTATCCAGCGCATGAGGCCAAGAATACCGCCGAGCGCGGCGACCGCGACACCGAGCCAAGCTGCCGAGTCCGAGTTCATGGGACATGTGCCAACTGCATCGTGGCAATGGCGCACCCGGCGCCGGCGAGGAGCTCGAACAGGCCGGCAGAATAAGGCGAGCCATTCGTCAGGGACGCAGCTAACATCTCAGTCCCGAGATAGAGCCAAATTACCGTACCTACGACTCCGAGTGCGGCTCGCTTTGGTGCCCTGCTGAACAGGAGGCTTATCAAAGAGGTGGCTCAGGAATTTTGAACAGGGCGTTAAGTGGAAACTCGGCCTGACGGCAGGCATGTTTTGCCGGCGGATCAGGAGCGAAGATGAAGAAGCGAGCCCGCCGGAACCACACACCGGCCTTCAAGGCGAAGGTGGCCCTTGCTGCCCTGAAAAACGATCGAACGATTGCACAGCTTGCTGAGCAGTTCGACGTGCATCCCAATCAAATCACCTCGTGGAAAGAGCAACTGCTTGCAGGGGCTGCCGACGTGTTTGAACGCGGTGGCAGCACCAAATCATCGGTCCCCGAGGTCGATATCAAGGCCCTGCACGCCAAGATCGGCGAGCTAGTCCTGGAGAACGATTTTTTAGAACGTGCGCTCGGCAAGGCGGGATTTCCGAGCGCAAAGCGATGATCGACCGTAACCACAGGCTTGCGTTGACGAAGCAGGCGGCGCTCCTCGGCATCTGCCGAGGCAGCGTCTACTACGAACCGGCGCCGGTGTCGGATGCAGACCTTGCGCTGATGCGGCGGCTGGATGAGCTGCACCTGGAGTTCCCTTTCGCAGGTTCGCGGATGTTGCGCGGCTTGCTGGCTGCCGAGGGGAGCAAGGTCGGCCGTCGTCATGTCACAACATTGATGCGGAGAATGGGGATCGAAGCGATCTATCGCAGGCCCAACACATCGAAGCCTGCGCCAGGTCATCGCATCTATCCGTATCTGCTGCGCGGATTGACGATCAATCGGCCGAACCACGTCTGGGCGACCGACATCAGCTACATCCCGATGGCGCGCGGCTTCGTCTATCTCACTGCCGTGATGGACTGGTTCACACGACGCATCCTGGCCTGGCGACTGTCGAACACGATGGAGGCTTCGTTCTGCATCGATGCTGTCGAGGAAGCCCTTGCAAAACACGGCTGCCCGCAAATCTTCAACACCGATCAGGGCAGCCAGTTCACCAGTACCGAATTCACCAGCGTGCTGATCAACAACGCCATCTCGATCAGCATGGACGGCAAGGGCGCATGGCGAGACAACGTTTTTGTCGAGCGCTTCTGGCGAACCATCAAGTACGAGGAAGTCTATCTGCGTGCCTATGATGGCGTCGAAGAAGCACGGCAATCAATCGGCCGCTACATCGCCTTCTACAACGCAAGGCGACCTCACGCAGCCCTTGACGGCCGCACCCCGGATCAAGCCTACTCTCACCCGCTGCCGCTCCGCACGGCAGCATAACCCCCGGCCGACGATCCACTTAACGACGCGGAGGGGAGGGTCGCAATGTCGAAGGCGATGAGCATCCTGGGCTCCGTTCTATTCTTTGTGGCCGCGCCCGTGGTCGTGGCAGGATTGGTCCCGTGGTGGATCATGCGTTGGGAGTTTCAGCCGGCTTTTTGGGATTCGAAATCACCCGCGTGATCGGAGTTATGCTGATCATTGCCGGCATCCCTGGGCTTGTTGATTTGTTTGCGCGTTTTGCACTCCAGGGACTGGGCACGCCGGCACCGATTGCGCCTACGCAAAACCTCGTGGTGACGGGTCTCTATCGCTACGTGCGAAATCCGATCTATATCGCGCTCGTTAGTGTCACGGTGGGTCAGGCGCTTTTGTTCGGCGATGGACGCCTGCTTTGGTACGGCGCAGTGGTGTGGCTCGCATTCCATCTCTTCGTTGTGCTGTACGAAGAACCAACACTCCAGCTAAATTTCGGAATGGAGTACGAAACCTTTCGCGCCAACGTCCCACGCTGGATACCGCGGCTGACGCCATGGCGAGCCGCATGAGTGGTCGCGACTGTTTGGCTCACGCCAGTTTCGCGGCTTGCCTACCGGCCGAGCGAGCGCTTATCGGGTGTTGCAGCATGGACGGCAAGGGCGCATGGCGAGACAACGTTTTTGTCGAGCGCTTCTGGCGAACCATCAAGTACGAGGAAGTCTATCTGCGTGCCTATGATGGCGTCGAAGAAGCACGGCAATCAATCGGCCGCTACATCGCCTTCTACAACGCAAGGCGACCTCACGCAGCCCTTGACGGCCGCACCCCGGATCAAGCCTACTCTCACCCGCTGCCGCTCCGCACGGCAGCATAACCCCCGGCCGACGATCCACTTAACGACGCGGAAACTTTGTTCAAAGGACCGAGGCCACTTCAGTCCCACCCCGGCAGCTTGGGTAGATCAGATATAGATCCGGTTGCCATTATCTTGAATAGAAGCTGAGGGCCACCACGTCCTCGGACATGAAGCACGTGGACATGCGCAAGCTGGCCCCGGCGGCCCAGGAAGAAAGACGGCGACAGGTGATCGGCCTGCGCCAGAGCGGTGCGAACTATGCGGCAATCGCCGCCCAGGTCGGGCTCAGCCAAACCGGCGTGTTCGACATCTGCAAGCGTTTTGACGCCCAGGGCGAGACGGGGCTGGTCAGCGGCAAGCGCGGGCGCAAGCCAGACGAGCAGAAGCTGCTGACGACGGCACAGGAGAGGGAGATCCAGCGGCTGATCTGCCGCCGTGTGCCCGACGAGTTGGGCCTGGACTTTGCGCTGTGGAGCCGGGCGGAGCAGCCGAAGGTTCCATGGACGCAGTCCATGGAATGGCTGCGGAGGGGGCGGTGGGTGCGCTCATCCGCCGCCAGTATGGCGTGCGCCTGGCGGTGCGCACCACCGGCACGCACCTGGCACGCTGGGGCTTCACCGCGCAAAAGCCGCTGCGGCGGGCCCATGGGCAGCAACCGGCAGCGGTGCGCGATTGGCTGCGCCGGGAGTATCCAGCGATTGTCGCCCGGGCCCGGCGGGCGCGTGGGGTGATCTTCTGGGGCGACGAGACCGGGCTGCGCGCCGAGGACGTGCGCGGTCGTTCCTACGCGCTCCCCGGCAAGACACCCGTCGTGCGGCCCAACCAGCGCCGCATCGGGCGGGGCCTGATCTCGGCGGTCAGCAACCGAGGCGAGTTGCGCTGGCAGGTGCTGGACGGCGCGATCAAGGCGCCGGTGCTGATCGGCTTCCTGCAACGCCTGATCCGTGATGCCGGGCGCAAGGTGTTCCTGATCCTCGACCGGCTGCCAGTGCACCGTTCGGCGGTGGTGCGTGAGTGGCTCGCCCGGCACAAGGCGCAGATCGAGGTCTCCTACCTGCCGTCCCACAGTCCGGAACTCAATCCGGATGAAGGGCTGAATGCCGACCTCAAGCGGCACGTCACCCGCAAGGCGCCAATGCGCAGCAAACAGCAGCTCAAGCTTCAGTTAAACAGTGCGAGAACGCTACTCATTGGTATCGCTCAGGAAATCGAGAAAATATGCGTTCTGTGGTGCCACGCCCTCGATGTCCGCCGAATTGGCTCCGCCAAGGCCTTGTAGCCAAAGGGCCTTCCAAGCCGAAGAGAGGCGTGGCACCACATTGAGGGCAATTTCCCGATTCAGCGTTTAGTTCCAGCAGGTTGCGTTTGCGCACTGTTTAACTCGGGTCAAGCAGGCCGCCATCAGCCACATGCGTCGGCTGGCCAAGTCGCCCGCCCGGGTCCGCAGCTTCTTCCGCCAGAAGTCCATGCGCTATGCGGCATGATTCAAGATAATGACAACCGGATCTATAAGTTATCTGTAACTGCGTTGCCACGCCCGATCTCGAATGCTCCGTAAAAATAATATAGAAGGCACTGAGCGCTGGGTACGGATAGGGGCTGAGCAAGAGTGACTTCGAGGTGAGTTGCATCGAGGCGTTTACAACTACTAGCCAACGTGATGGGTCCCGGACTGGAAGCGGAGCCTCCAGCCATTACAGCGAAACCGATACCGGTGGCGGCCTGCAACGGAACCTTGAGGTCGTTGCCAGCATCATGCTGCACGGAGAGGATGAGAACTGTATCGGACTGCTTAAAAGCGTGGGTTATCGAAGGTCCGCCACGCGTTGGTAGCGAATCAGGAAGGCTTGTGATCGTGTCCCCGCCGCTAGCCGCGAGAATGGCGCGAGCAGCAATGGGTGCCGCTAGCATGGCAAAGCGGAGATTATCAGTCGCGTCCCTATGAGCCGAGTCCCCGCCAGTTGCCGATCCAGCCGTCGGATCCCAACTTGATCCTCGCGGGTTGCTATCACTGGTCTGCGGATTTCCGATCGCGACATTCTGGCTGGCATCGGCGGCGAGCGCCGCAACCACTTCACGATGCATCTGCATCCCGCCAGGCGTGCCGTATGGTATCCCGTTCCACCAGATCAGTGGCAGCATATCTGCTGACTGGCCTAGCATCGCGCGCTCAAGTGCTAGGAAGCGTCTCGCAGCCGCGGCAAAGGTCGTTTTCTCGCTGTAGTCCCGCAGACTGTCGGTTTCGTTCCACGGCCATACCAGAGCGGCGATGTCACTACGATCCCACGAAGCCAACGAACTTAGAGCAGCTTGCACCGCGAGGCCGTCAGCACCAAGGTTCCATGACGATGGATCAGATCCGTCGTTCGGATTGTTCAGAAACGAACCCGGATATGTCCCGCCGACTGCCGGGTAAATTCCGTGCCCGCTCTGCATGGTGTAGCTGGTGGGATTCCCAGTTGAGGCGACAACATTGTAAGCTAGCGCGCCGAGATGCCAGGCTATTCCCTGTGCAAGCAGCAAGGCAGCGCCATCGTTCAGGGCATAATTGATGGAATTGGACTGGCCATCGATAACCAGCGTGATTCCCCGACGAGGGCCCCTCTCCCAGCGCCCGGCGCAAGACAGCAGCGTGCTAATCTCGGAGTCGGTTAGTGAACGTTCCCAAGAAGCTGCCTCGTGGAACCAACATTGCGCGCCCCCTAGCAGAGTGGTATCGTGCAGGAATGTCATAGGAGCTGCCGGTAGGCTTGGGATTGGATTTGTTGCTTCCGCGGAGACCCCCGCACTGTCGAGCCATGCGTCCACACCTCTGCCGGGTGTGTACCGCAGCACAATCGAGTGCGTATGGCGCCGGGCGAGCGATGTGGCGAGTACGGTCTGCGATACACCAGGGAAGAGAATGAGGCTGTCCGCTGGACTGCTGCTAAAGGCTTGCAAAATTGGTTGCGCCCCGAACGCGAGAAGCGTGATGGGCAACGCGTCTCGGCCAGAGTTCTGTCGCCAATTCGGCCGTGACCAGACCAAAAAGTGCGTCCACCCGGAGCTCGCCGGAGCGCTCGGGGCGGGAACTTGAAAGCCGAGGTCAGGATCGAGCGCGGGCGCGAGGGTTCCTGCACCTCCCGCTACTCTTCCGACTCCTCCCAAAAGGCTGCTGAGCCGGGGAGTAGCTGCTGCCGGACCAGCGGGCGCGCTGAAGCTGTACGGCAGCATTGTGCGGCCGTTTCCAGACTTGTCGACAATGGCCCCCGCGGCACTGTTCCAGCCTATCACCGGCTGCCGGTTCGCGTCGCAGATACCCGACAAGGCACCAGCGTCCCACCACCCGGAGAGGCCATCAATGGCGCTCGGAAACGGTCCGGAAAATCCGGCTGTCGCCACCTGCCCTGTCCGCAAAGGCTCCCACAGCGCGACCCGGCCGCCGCCGATTCGCATCGCGAGACCGGGCGCTATCATCGCGATGCTCATCAGCTCACCGTGAAGGGCGTTGGGTAGACGGTTAGGGCACTGTCATCCATACCAGCCGCCCAAACGTAGTAAGTGCCTGCGGTTGAAGGGGTGCCTATCACTACCTTGGCACTTTAGGTCTGAGTGCGCGGTCCCATCTTTCAGGCATGCAATTGGGAACCGCCTTTGGCCTGCCGCGCGATATCGACGCTGACCTCGACCGCTGGCTTGAACCCTTCCTCGCCGTGACCGGCCGCCGCACGCGGCGCACCATGGCGCCGCTGTATGTGCGCGGGCTGCTGGGGTCAGGCGGGCGCAAGAGCATCCAACCGATGGCCGAGCGGCTCGGATTGTCCGGGCACGACCAGTTGCACCACTTCATCAGCAGCCCGGCCTGGGATGACGCGCCGCTGTGGCGCGTGCTGGCCGAGCAGGTCGACCGAGAGGTCGGCGGCGAGGGCGCCGTGCTGGTGGTCGACGACACGGGCCTTCCCAAGAAGGGCGCGCTCTCGGTCGGGGTGGCGCGGCAATACTGCGGCGCGTTGGGCAAGGTGGCGAACTGCCAGGTGCTGGTCTCCCTGACGCTGGCGCGCGGCGCGGTGCCGCTGCCGGTCGGGCTGCGGCTGTTCCTGCCGCCTGCCTGGACAGACGATCCGTGCCGCTGCGAAGCGGCAGGCGTGCCGGAGGCGGCGCGCTCGGCGCGGACCAAGCCCGAGATCGCGTTGGCCGAGATCGACCGGGTGTGTGCGGCCGGTCTGCACTTTTCCTGTGTGCTGGCCGATGCCGGTTTCGGCAGCAGCCCCGTCTTCCGCCATGGGCTCAACGCGCGCGGCCTGGCTTGGGCGGTCGGCATCGCCTGCACCCAGCTTGTCTATCCGACCACGGTCAGGCCGCGTCCGGCGCGGACGCCGACCGGGCGGGCGGCCAAACACCCGGTGCCCGACCGACCACCGCGCTCGGCGGCCGAGATGCTGGAGACGCAGCGCTGGCATCGCATCACCTGGCGCGACGGCACCAAGGGCCCGCTCAGTGCCCGCTTCGCCGCCGTGCGGGTGCGCGTGGCGGACGGACGGCTCAACGCCGAACACACCCGCCTGCCGAGCGAGGAGGTCTGGCTGATCGGTGAATGGCGCGACAGCGGCGAGACGAAGCACTACCTCAGCAACCTGCCGAAGCGGACCTCGCCGCGGCGGCTGGCCGCCACCGTCAAGGCGCGCTGGTCCTGCGAGCAGGGGCACCAGCAGCTCAAGCAGGAACTTGGGCTCGGCGACTTCGAAGGGCGGTCCTGGACTGGCTTGCATCGGCACGCGCTGATGACCTGCATCGCCTTTGCCTATCTGCAACACCGGCGCCTGAAGGCGGCGGGTCGGGGGAAAAAAGCTGGGCCACAACGGACCGCCGCCACAGCCGTCGCTGCCTGAGATCCGCCGCGCCATCATCACCAAGCTGTTCGCTCCGCCTGCGGTTCCGCATCGTTGCCCACACTGCCATCGGCGGTTTTCGCGGCATGCTTCCAAAGTGCCAAGGTAGTGCTATGTAAGCGCCCCAGAGGTCTGTATTGACGTACGTCGCAGCAGTCCAGGAACTCGGGGGGACGGTGGCAGAGGTGAATATGCCGACCTGCACGGCGGCATTCGACGGATTGACGTGAACGTTGACACCAATTGCCCCCGACCCCAGGCTGTAGTGGCTGGCCGGCACCACATTCCACACAATCGAGGTCACGCTGGTGCCAGCCGCCGCGGTGCTTGCACTGAGCGATGCGGATGCCGGACCAGACCCGGCAGCGTTGGTGGCCAACACCTGGAACGTGTATGCCATTCCGGCGGCGAGACCGGTTACGGAGATCGTGGTTCCCGTCAGGCCAGAAGCGGCGGTCGACCAGGATGACGAGCCAGAGCTCGCGGACTGAACCGTATAGCTGCTGGGAGCACCGCCAGAGGTTGGTGGCGACCAGGTGAGACCTATGCTGGACGTGGTGGCCGCGGTAGCGGACAAGTTCGTTACCTGACCCGGGACAGCGATCTGTGTGCCAGTGGTGACGGCAGCGGTGGTTACCGCGGTCATTATGGCCGAAACCGGTCCGGAGCCTGCCGCGTTGACTGCACTGATAGTGAAGTCATAGCTTGTCGACGAAGATAGGCCACTCACAGTCGTTCCGAGTGAACTGCCCGGCACCACTGTTGTTGTCCAAGTGCTGCTTCCGGAGACACGATACTGTACGGTGTAGCTCGTTGCTGAGCCGCCGCTGCTGGGAGCCGACCAGGTGCTGTCGCGAGTTGTGTGGAAATTGGGTGTGGCGCGTCTCCGATGCAATGAGATATCAGGTTAGGCTGCCAAGTCAATGCATTGAGGAGCGAGCTTTTCGGGAAGCGTCTGCCAGCCGTCGACCTTGCGCATGGTAATCTGTCCTGAAGCAAGCAGTGCCCAAAACAACATCGCCGCGGTCTCCGCTGAGGGCAGCACGGTCTGTGTCTTGATGCGGCGCTTGAATTCCTCGTGCAGGCGCTCGATGGCATTCGTGGTTCGGGCCGACTTCCATTGGCTCTCGGGCAACCGGGTGAAGGTGAACAACCGCTCGCCCGCTTCTTCCAAGCTGTCGGCCACCGCGCGGCATTTCAGCCGCCATTTGCGAATGAACGACTTGCGGCGCGTTTCGATCTCCTTTGCCGTCCTGGCGTAGATCATGTCGTTGTAGTCGGCGGAAATCTCCTCACGCAGCGCGTCCGGCGCGTGCGCCAGGAGATTGCGGTGCTTGTGCACCGTACAGCGCTGGGTCGGCACCTCAGGCCACAGCGCAGCGAGCGCCTTCTCCAGTCCGGCGGCCCCATCGATGATCAGGAATTCGGGGTTCCGCAAACCACGCGCGATGAGATCGTCAAGTACATTGCGCCAAGCGGCTTCGCTCTCGCCCCCCATGTTGCGCACGGCCAGGAGGACCTTCTGCCCATCGCGCCGAACGCCGAGCACAACCAGGAGCGAGATGTTGGTGGCCTTGCGGTCCAGCCGCACGCGCACCACGCTGCCATCGAGGACCAGCCGGACGATGTCCTCCGCCACCAAGTCGCGCCGCGTCCAGGCCTCCCAATCGGTCTTCACCTTGCGCCACACGCGGCTGACCACGTCCTTGCCGATGGCGCCCTTGAACAGCGCCCCGAGCGCCCGCTTCACCCGCCGCGTGTTGGTGCCAGCGAGGTGGGCCGACGCAATCAGCGCCTCGACCTGTCGGGTCATCCGCGCATAGCGGGGCAGCACTGCACTCTGCCATTCCCGGCTCGTCCCATCCGAAGCCAACAGCCGAGCCCGGGGCACCGCGACCTCGATCGGGCCGAACGAGCCCAGCAGCCGCCGCGAGCGGGTGCCATTCCGGTAACCCGCCGCGGCGCCTCGCTGGTAGCGACCGCGTCCCAGGGCAGCGGTCGCCTCCTGCTCGATCATCTCCTCCAGAAAAAGCCGGACCCGCTCCCGCAGCGCGGCCTCGATCGGGTCGAACCAGGCCTCCCCAGCAAACAGCGGCGCCGCTTCCGCCGACGTGCTATTCTTCTGCATGGCGTAATCTCCCCCGGCGCGCCAACGCCGGTTACGAGTCGTTGATCCACTCGGAGATTACGCCACCCCTATTTCCACCACATCCGCGACGGCACCGCCGACCACGTTAGCGAAATACTGTTTGTGGTCGCCGACCCACTTGCCAGATTGATGACCTGTCCTGGCAACGCGCCGGACACTGCCGCAGCTGAAGCCGAGAGCACAGCCGCAAAAATGACATTTCCGCCGGAGTATGTAACGCTACGAAGCCACGCCATCTGGCCCGGAGGCAATACGGGCTGACTTGCCGATATCGTGATGCCGGTGGTGAATGTGACGTTGCCGGAGCTGAGATTCAGAACCTCGCAGCAGAATCCGCTGCCCATATTGGTAAAAGCTGGGCTCAGCGTGATCGGCTGGCTGCAGACCAAGACGCGGCCGTTGTGGACGGTTCCATCCAGGGTAGTGCTTGTCGAAAGCTCGACGACAGGCAGCTTATAGGTCGGGAGTTTCGTCGAGAGGCAGTTCCAGACAGCCGCGAGCGTCTGGCGGAGCATCGTGCTGCTGCCCTGCGCAGTCCAGAATTCATCGGTATCCGAGGCGGGACTTGCCGGGCTTGCCTGGTCGATGGTCAATCCGTCGAGCAGATTTGCGTACGGAATGGCAGCATTCGTACCATTTTGGCTGATTGCCACTAGGTCTGCTGAGCCAATTGATGCAGCGACTGGCAAACCATCGAAGTTGCCTACCCCAAGAGTGGAGCCAGCGGTAAACCAGCCCGTGAGGGCGGCCAGTGGCAGCAGCTTGGATGCACCGTTGTTGGTAACGACTATTTGATCGGAGGCCGATGGGCTTGCTTCAACGGGGAAGGTTGCGTGGTCGGAACCGTTCGCCACCAGCGTTCCGCCGGCGATATCGATGCCGGTGCCGATGGTGACGGGCTCCGGACCGCCAGGACCGAGACTGAGACGCCCAAGCAGTGTCCCCGTCGGCGCAAGGATAGCCGGCTGCATCCCACCGAGAAGCGTTCCGACACTAACCGAATGGGCGGCTCCCGCTTGACTAACCGGTACTTCGTCAGCTGGGCTTATTGACGTGGCAGGTGGGAGTTGCTGGATAGTTGGCATGCGCAGCATCCGACCGAAGGGTTATGGGAGTTTGTCAGGCCTGGACTGGCGTGCCGCTCAGGATTGACAGCCACTGCTTGTTGGAGGTTCCCCAGACAAGAACACCCGAGCCCGCCCCTAAAGCCTCACCCGGCTTGCGACCGTTTGTGGCGTACGCGAGCGCCCCGGCGGAGGCGATTGGAAGCGCAGCGACCGAATAACACGGTAACGCAAGCACACCGCCGCTGATTGTCGCGCCACTTTGAGCTGTAAGCGCCCCAGCCACTGCGAGGGAGCCCCCGGCGCTGATCGCACCTGACAGACTCACGCTCGATCCGGTGAGGCCAGCCGGCGCGCTGATGCCGCCAGTGACGCTGAGACTGCCTTTGATCGTGGTCGCGCCGAGTTGGGTGGCTCCGGACACGCCGAGCGCACCGGTCACCTGCAACGGCGCCGTTGAGCGAATGGCCCCTGCCCCGACGTCGTACAAAAGATTGGCAGCGCCGCCAGTATCCAACGCTAGCTGCTGGCCGGAACCGAGCCAAATCGCCCGGCTTGCTCCGATAACCAGGTTTCCCGCTGTCGCGTCGGCAACGCCTACGGGTGTTGAGAACGTAAGCTTTCCGGAGGTATGTCCGGCGCCGTCCAACGTTACTCCGATCAGAGTGTAAGTATTGGAGCCGACCTGGATTGTAGCAGCATTCGTTGGCGAGACTGGCTGTCCATTCACACCGGCGGAGGAGAATGGCAGGATAGGATCGACCGAAATAGTGGCACTCGGGGCCGATAGGGTAGTAGTCACCTTGGCCGTGCCACCGCTTGCCGCACGGGTATCAAGCACCGCGATCGAGTAATTGCCCGCAGCAGAGATATGCCGCTTGTACCAGGAGTCGGCCGTGGTCGTCAGTGCGATAGCAGATGACCACTCCGCCGGCACACCGCCTGAACTCAGCGGGATAGCATCGCTTAACGCGACCTGATGGCCGACACGGACATTCGCGCTATCCAGATGGTTGGCCGAGACAGCCGCCTGGGAGCCGATAGTCGCACTGCTGACCACCGAGGGTTGATTGGTTGTGTCGGATATGGGAAGCGAAAGGCCGCAAGTTTGCGGGCCCAAGCGCCCAGAAGGATAGCCCCCCGGCGGAGCATTTTTGGTTGCGCTTCCCGAGATCGCGGCGTGCTGGGGCTGCGATGCTGATCCAGCCACCGCATTGACGACCAAAACGGAACTGATCGAGCGGACGGGTGTAGATGGGCTGTCAATCAGGTGTCCACTCGCATCGAGTGCATTGTTGACAACGGTCGGAAAGGCCGCATTGCTATAAACTGTTGTTCCGCCGCTCGGATGATTGACGGTCAACGCACTTGCGAGGATTGGCGCGTCCGCTGGCCCGGAGCCTGTGCGCTGCAAGGCGACTTCCGACGCTAATGTTCCGCCAGAGCTGCCGATCTGAGTTGCAGAAATCGCGCTTGTTGTGAGCCGCCCGGCGACGGAGGCCGTGCCAGCTATTGAAATCGACGGAGCCGAAAGCGAGCCAGTAAGGGTGCCTCCCGAAACCGGAAGTGTTGTCGCGACCTGCGCATCAACATACTGCTTCGTGACTGCTTGCATCGAGGCGATCGGGTTAGCCGCGAGGGTGATCGGGCCGGTCATCGTTCCGCCCGCTCGAGGCAAAGCGCGGCACTCTGGCCATCAACATACTGTTTGGTCGCGGCTTGAAGCAGAGCTGTGGGATCGCTGGCAAGGGTCAGCGGACCGGTCATCGCCCCCCTTCCCTTCAAGAGACTGGCAGCGGCGAAGTCGGCCACTTTCTGAATGGCGCCGGAGTTGGAGGGGGTTATGGTCATCGACGAAATGTCGATACCGCTCAGGTTGCTCAGGCCGCTGGAGAATTGGGCGTAGCTGACGCTGACATTGGTTCCATTCTGCGCGATAGCTACCTGGTCGCCCGAGGCAGGAACTGTACCGGCTGGAAGCTGGGCTATCTGAAAAGGTGCGGCCGCCGCCGCGAGATGACCATTATTCAGGGCCAAATTCGCACCGACGCTCACCTGCTCCGGGGCGCCCGTCCCCGCGCTAGACCGGCCCAGGAGTGTGCCGGCGGAAAGCGCCAGTTGGGGCTGCAAGCCCGCAGTGAGCTGCGCGCGAGTCAGTTTGCGAGCAATTCCATTTTGGCTTGCGATAAGCTCATCAGTGTCCGACGCCGCTGTTGCGGGCGCCAGTTGATCGATCGTCGGCATGTCAACAGTTCCCGGCAGCGGCTTGCCCTGGCTTGGGCAGGACGGTTACCCCACAACGGTTCGTGACAATCAGAGTTGGATTAGGCCGTCACGACCGGATTGCCATTTTGGTCCGTGATGACCAACCCGCTGCTGGTCTGAATCGCATGGGCCGGGATTGGCGGCTGGGATAGGAGCAACACGGGCAAGAGGATGCTGCGCTGGACCGTGCGGCCACTGGTCGTGGTGATCGCGATCGTGACGGTGTAGATTGAACCCGGCTGTCCGCCAGACAGCCAGAGGACCGCGACCGCGCCGTCCACAGCCGCACTGTTTAGGACGAGGTCGCCGGGCGCATTCGGCGAGATATTGACCGCCAGGGTTGCGATCGTATCGCCCTCGTTCCCGACCAGCGCTGGCGAGATGTCAAACTCGTAATCCAGAACATCGGCTGGATCCTTCGACGGCCAGTTCAACGGAGGAGGTGCGGCGGGAGCCGATCCACGTGGTACGGGGATAAAGGCGTCCAGTGTGACACGACGCGCACTGCTCGGCTTCCAAACATACGATGTCGGGGAGGATGTCATCTCAATTCCGATGTTAGTCAGCCGTGTTAGGATTTCGCTCTTGCCAAAGCAGCAATCTGTTCGGCGAGGCTTGCCAACTGCCCCTGTAGCTGCACAAGGGAATTGGGAACCAATTCGGGAGCCGGCATCGACGGTGGCTCGAACCGACCATCATGGTAAAGCCAGCCGACCTGGACTTCGGGCGAAGCCGTTACGTCAACCCAGATCAGATGTTGGTGAAACAACGTGTTCACGTTATCAGATGTGGTGAAGAGCTCAGCAGCAACGTCCGATTGAATACGCGCGTAGGTCCGCATCTCTCACCACCTGACCACAACGAGGCCGTTTGCGCCCGGGCCACCGTTATACGGTGTGGTGCCATTCGCGCCCGTTCCAGCGCCGGAGGCGCCTCCACCGAGTGAGACGCCCGAGTCACCGGTTGAGTCACTCGTTTGCATGCCGCCCATCGGAGAGCCTCCGCCAAGGCCGCCGACGCTGAGAAAGCCAATCCCACCAGATGAACCCATCAGATTCACGTCGCCACCAACCCCTACACCACCCGGAATCGCGCCGTTCTGCGGACTGGCGACGGTTGCCGAACCGTTCAGCATGCCGCCTGTCGCGCTAACAAACGAACCGAAGCTCGATGTTCCACCTGGACCGGGAGCGGTGCTCGTCGTCCCCGCCGCTCCACCATTGCCGACGGTCACTGGAATGACCTGGCCTGGCGATAGGCCGGAGAGGCGTTTTCGAGCGTAGCCGCCCCCTGATCCGCCGCCGCTTGCCGCGCTGCTGGTGGACGCGAAGGAGCCGGAGCCGCCACCCCACAGCTCCACCTCGACCCTGGTTACGCCATTCGGGACCACGAAGTTGCCCGACACACCGAAGGTCTGAACACCGGCGCCGAACCCAGGCGACAGGGAGGGAAGCTTCCAGTTCAAGAAGGGGGCCGTGGGAAGCATCGCGATGCTCGTCCCCGTGATCGCGGTCTGGCCGAAGTTGACCGTGACGACGTATAGGCCGACCCAGCCGCTGTCGATTGGAGGCGTTGTCTGCGAGCCCGTATTGGCGGGGGTTCCGGCCTTGAGCTGAAGCTGCACGCGCTGAATGCGCTGTGTGTTCTGAGCGGTTCCAGCGGGTGCCGTCGCGGATGTGGTGGAAATAGGGGTGGCGTAATCTCCGAGTGGATCAACGACTCGTAACCGGCGTTGGCGCGCCGGGGGAGATTACGCCATGCAGAAGAATAGCACGTCGGCGGAAGCGGCGCCGCTGTTTGCTGGGGAGGCCTGGTTCGACCCGATCGAGGCCGCGCTGCGGGAGCGGGTCCGGCTTTTTCTGGAGGAGATGATCGAGCAGGAGGCGACCGCTGCCCTGGGACGCGGTCGCTACCAGCGAGGCGCCGCGGCGGGTTACCGGAATGGCACCCGCTCGCGGCGGCTGCTGGGCTCGTTCGGCCCGATCGAGGTCGCGGTGCCCCGGGCTCGGCTGTTGGCTTCGGATGGGACGAGCCGGGAATGGCAGAGTGCAGTGCTGCCCCGCTATGCGCGGATGACCCGACAGGTCGAGGCGCTGATTGCGTCGGCCCACCTCGCTGGCACCAACACGCGGCGGGTGAAGCGGGCGCTCGGGGCGCTGTTCAAGGGCGCCATCGGCAAGGACGTGGTCAGCCGCGTGTGGCGCAAGGTGAAGACCGATTGGGAGGCCTGGACGCGGCGCGACTTGGTGGCGGAGGACATCGTCCGGCTGGTCCTCGATGGCAGCGTGGTGCGCGTGCGGCTGGACCGCAAGGCCACCAACATCTCGCTCCTGGTTGTGCTCGGCGTTCGGCGCGATGGGCAGAAGGTCCTCCTGGCCGTGCGCAACATGGGGGGCGAGAGCGAAGCCGCTTGGCGCAATGTACTTGACGATCTCATCGCGCGTGGTTTGCGGAACCCCGAATTCCTGATCATCGATGGGGCCGCCGGACTGGAGAAGGCGCTCGCTGCGCTGTGGCCTGAGGTGCCGACCCAGCGCTGTACGGTGCACAAGCACCGCAATCTCCTGGCGCACGCGCCGGACGCGCTGCGTGAGGAGATTTCCGCCGACTACAACGACATGATCTACGCCAGGACGGCAAAGGAGATCGAAACGCGCCGCAAGTCGTTCATTCGCAAATGGCGGCTGAAATGCCGCGCGGTGGCCGACAGCTTGGAAGAAGCGGGCGAGCGGTTGTTCACCTTCACCCGGTTGCCCGAGAGCCAATGGAAGTCGGCCCGAACCACGAATGCCATCGAGCGGTAATTACCCACCCCTGTTTCGGGCGTAGCGATCAGGCCGTGACGGTCTACAGGATGGTGTTGAAGACGCTGGTGCCCGGTTTGAGGCGAGCGGTATCGACGACGCTGCGTATGTCGGCCTCACCCTCGGCGGCCCACATGGCACGATAGCCGTTGGTCACCTTGCGCTGGATCACCGAGGGCCGGAGGTCGCGCTCACAGGCGTTGTTGGTGGCCTCGACCTGGCCGGGCCAGTCGGCGAAGGTTAGGAGCTGATCGCGCGCTCGGCGCACCTTGTTCTGAAGTTCACGGGCCAAGTCGCAGGTGGTGGGTGCTGCCAGGATCGCGACCAGCCTGCCCGCCAGCGCGCGGCGCTTGGCGGCCAGGGTGGAGGCAGCCAGTTGTGAGATGCTGTCCGCCAACTCGAAGGCCGAGGCGAGCCAGAGCGTGAGCCGAAACGGCACGGGGTCGTCGCTCACTTCCAACACGTAGGCGACGTCGCGAGCCAGGTGCGCGAGGCAGGTCTGCTGGACTTGGCCATGGCCCTGCTGGGCCGAGTCGCGGTCCGACAGCCAGACTTCGGGCTGGTGGCCAGCCATCATCGCGTGCACGACCGCGGCGGCGCGGGTCGGGGCGGCGTGGTGCACCACGGCCTCCTTGCAGCGGAACACCCAGTGATAGGCGTTGCTGCCCTCAATCCGGACGCCTGTCTCGTCCGAGGCCACCACCTTGGCCTGCCGCAGGGCTGCGACGGCGTGCTCGCCCCTCGTCTTGCCATTCCATCCGGCTGCGCCGAATGGAACCTTCGGCAAGCCTCGCCCGGCCTGGAAGCAAGTCTGGGCGCGACGCAGCAGGTTCATCAGCCCGCCCTGGCTGATGGACAGGCCGAACAGGTCGGCCAGTGTCGCCTGCAGCCGCTCGTAGGACAGGCTCTGAAAGGTCTTGAGGTAGGTCGCCAGCGTGTGCAGGCGCGGGCCGAACGGCGTGCCTGTCGCGGCGGGCGGCGGCGCTGCCACGACCCGCGCCCCACAGCCGGGACACTGCACCGCCAAGCGTCGGTGGTGCTCGACGATTGGCTTGATCTCCGGCAGCTCAATCCGCTCGTGCACGCTCACCGCTTCGCTGGGCAGGTCGGGCGACAGCGCCCTGCGGCAGCACGGGCATTGCTGCGGGGCGTGATCGACGACGCGGTCCACCTCCCTGCTGAGCGCCCGACTATGGCCTTCATGTCCGGGCTTGGCACCTCCGGGGCGGGCTTGCTCGCGACGCGCTTTGCGGTCTGTGGACGGCGGCTTGGACGAGGTGCGCGAGGTCTTCTCCGGCCGCTGCAGCCGCAGCACCAACTCGATCAGCTCGGCCTTGCTCAGGCGCTCCAGCTCGTCCCGCTGCATGCCCAAACTGCATCAGCAATGCCGCCCCGCCGCAAGGGGGGTGGGTAATTACATCGAGCGCCTGCACGAGGAATTCAAGCGCCGCATCAAGACACAGACCGTGCTGCCCTCAGCGGAGACCGCGGCGATGTTGTTTTGGGCACTGCTTGCTTCAGGACAGATTACCATGCGCAAGGTCGACGGCTGGCAGACGCTTCCCGAAAAGCTCGCTCCTCAATGCATTGACTTGGCAGCCTAACCTGATATCTCGTTGCATCGGAGACGCGCCACACCCAATTTCCACACAACTCGCGACAGCACCACCGCGCCGGTCTCGCAGGCATCAAAAACGTGCTCTCACTCACCATCATTCGAAAGCGTTGAACAGCCCTGTCTGGGTAGCACGGCAAGGAATTTCTAACTCAAACCACTAGGTCCAAGAATACACGTCGATTTTTTATAGGGTCGCTCGCCAGCCCACATTCCAGCCCACAACCTTTCATGTTGTTGCCTTGCCCGGCGACCATCGCTGGAAGGGACGGCGTCAGCGGTTGCAATCAAGATGCGGACAGGTGCGCAGCAAAGGATTCTCCGAGGCGGACCGGCCACCAGACGCCGCGCCCTGACCCCGGCATTAGACGCCCCTGAACCACACCCCTGCCCCCTCGCTCACTCCAACTGCCCAGGATTCCTCGACGGAGGCCCTCGCCGGCTTGGTGGAGCGGGTCATGTTCCACAATGCCGAGAGCGGCTTCTGCGTGCTGCGGGTGAAGCGCGACCTCGTTCGAGGTGGCGGGGATCGGCCCCAAGCGCGCCAGCCGCATTGTCGCCGGCTGGGCCGAACAGAAGGTGATCCGCGAGATCATGCTGTTCCTGCACGCCCACGGGGCCGGCGCCTCAAGGGGGCGGTGCGTATGTGCAGGATCTATCCGGCGACAGACCCGCCGCTTCAGGACCTGGGACGAGGCCGCCGAGGCGACCGTCCGGGTCACCGACCACTTTAGCCCGCGTCAGAACCCGTCAAATAGCGCGGTGGACAGGTAACGTTCGGCACAGGACGCAGCGATGCCGACGATGCGCCGCTCGCGGCTGGCCAGGGTCGTCGCGATCTGGACCATCGCATGCAACACGGCGCCCGAGGACAGGCCGATGGCAAGCCCTTCGACCGCCGCACACCGGCGTGCCGCCGCGATTGCCTCGGCTTCGCTCACCACTCGCACCTCATCGAGCTGATCGAGATCAAGGACTGCCGGCCTGAAGCCAGCGCCAATTCCTTGGATTTGGTGCGGCCCGGGTTCGTCGCCGGACAGCACGGCGCTTTCCGCCGGCTCCACGCCGACCATCCGCAGCGACGGTCGCCGCGGCTTGAGGGCCCGGCCGATCCCGGTCAAGGTTCCTCCCGTCCCGACACCGGCGACGATGACGCCCACCTCGCCTGCCGTGTCGCGCCAAATCTCCTCGGCTGTGGTGGCCGCGTGGATGTCGGGATTGGCGGCGTTGTCGAACACCCGCGGCATCCAGGCGTCGCGCCGGCGCGCGATCAGCAACTCGGCGCGCGCGATGGCCCCCGCCATGCCTTGCTTAGCCGGCGTGGTGTCCACCCTCGCCCCAAGCAGCCTCAGCATCTTGGCTCGGTCGGGCGAGCTGCCCTCCGGCATGACGACCGTGAGGGCATAGCCCTTCGCGGCGGCCGCGAAGGCGAGGGCCAGGCCGGTGTTGCCCGACGTCGCCTCGACGATGGTCGTCCGGCCGGGGCTGATCTCCCCGCTCCGCTCGGCGGCCTCGATCATGGCCAAGCCAACCCGGTCCTTAACGGAGCCGAGCGGGCTGAAGAATTCGAGCTTCAGCGCGAGATCGACCGGGAGCCGCTCCGCGGCGACCAGCCGCGGCAGGCGCACCAGCGGCGTCGCCCCCACGAGGTCCAGGACGCTGTCAAAGACGCGCCCGTGCGCCCGGACAGGCGCGGGAGCGGCGGCCGGCCCCAGGGGCGCCCGGCGCCCCGAACGCGCTGCCATTGCACGCGGGCCTTGCGGGCTTGCACGGGTGACCTGCCTCATCGTGTCAGATTGCGAAGTTGATCGGCTCGGTGGCCGGACGCCGCAACCCGGCGCGGGCGGCCCGACGCAGCAGATCCTCTAGCGTCAGCTTCCGCAGCACCTCTCCGGCCACATGGTCCAGTTCACCCCACAGCGGCTCAACGACCGCGGCGTGCAGACGGCCAGACAACAGCGCGTGTGATTCGTCTGGGGAGACGGCCTCGACGATGTCCGCCACGGATATCTCACGCGGGGGCCGCCCCAACCGGTATCCACCATGGGGCCCGCGCGTGCTGTCGAGCAGGCCAATCCGCGAGAGCGCCTGTTGCAGCGGCTCCGTCCCGCGCGATGGCAAGCCCAGCCGCTCTGCAATTTCGGCGCCGGAGACGACGTGCTTCCGCCCGGCATGGAACGCCACGTCCAGCATGACGGACAAGCCGGCCATCGCGCGGTCGCGCCGGGCAATCACCATTCGCTGCTTCCACAGAACAAGTATGTGTATTTCATAAAGTTGATCAACGGCATTGCGCAAGGCCCGAAGCTAGGTTTTCCTGACTTGTGAGCGACGGAGGCGCGGGATCTCGCGCGTGCGGCGGCTACAGGCCGTGTATACGGTGCCGCAGACGACCCTGGAGCAAAGCCATGGCCTCTCCGTCGATCGCCGTCATCGGCGCAGGATTCAGCGGGACACTGCTGGCACTGCATCTGCTGCGGCGCTGCCCGCCCGAGGTCCGGATCGTTCTGATCGAGCGCAACAGCCAATTCGGGCACGGTCAAGCCTATTCGACCGGCAACCCCAGCCATCTGCTCAACGTCCCGGCCGGCCGGATGAGCGCATTCCACGATCGCCCGACCGATTTTCTCGACTGGTTGCGCCCGCAACCCGAGGTGGCCGCGCATTCGCACGACTTCGTGCCGCGGGGGGTGTACGGCGCATATGTGCGTAGTCTGCTAAAGGAGGAGCTGCGCCGCGCGCCGCGCGGGCGGCTGGAGCTGGTCCGCGGCGCCGTGCTCGGCCTTGACCGGAGCGCGCATCCGCTGCGCCTGACCATTGAGCGGGACCGGGTCATCGAGGCCGATATGGCCATCCTGGCTGTTGGCAACTTCCCGCCGGAGCCGATGCCCGTCGCCGACCCGTCCTTCTACGACACTGCTTTTTACCGCGCCGATCCGTGGTCTCCGCAGGCCCTGGCCGGCCTCGACCCGCACGTGCCCGTGCTGCTCATCGGAACCGGGCTCACCATGGTCGACATCGCCATCTCCCTCCTAGACCGAGGTCACACCGGTCCACTCCTGGCACTATCGCGGCGTGGTCTCCTGCCCCGCCCGCACGAGCCCGGCCCCGTCACGACCAGTCGCGTGGTCCAGGCGTTTCCAACCAGCCTGGCGCAGCTGCTGCACTACTTTCGGCAGGAGGCGCGCCGGGCCGAGACGGCGGGCGGAAGCTGGCAGCCAATCGTCGATGAGCTGCGGCCGTTCATGCGCGACGTCTGGCAGGCGATGTCGCTCGACGACAAGCGACGCTTCCTGCGCCACGCCCGGCCGTGGTGGGACGTGCATCGCCACCGGATGCCTCCTGCCGTCGCCGAGCGGATCGCGCGGGCGCGGGAAAAGGGGCAGCTACAGGTCCAGGCGGGACGGATCGGCGGCTTCGACATCACCGGCGACCGGGTCGAGGTCACATATCGGTTGCGCCGGTCCGAGTCGTTGCAAAGGGTCGAGGTCGCCCGCGTGATCAATTGCTCGGGTCCGAGCGCCGATTACGCCCGCATCGCCGACCCCTTGATCCGCAGCCTGCTGGAGCAAGGTTCGGCGCGCGCCGATCCGCTGCGGCTGGGTCTCGACGTGACCTCCAATTGCGCGCTGTTACAGCGCGACGGTGGCGTCTCGCGCCGGGTGTTCGCGGTCGGTCCGGTCACCAAGGGCGCGTTCTGGGAGATCACCGCCGTCCCCGACATTCGCCGCCAATGCGAGCTGCTCGCCGAGCACCTCGCGGGACTGCTGCGGCGGCCCGACGGGGACGCGACCGCCCGGGAGCAAATCGCTCGGCCGGCCGCGAGCTACGCGATCTGAACACACCAATCCACAATCTATCTGCG
The DNA here is from genome assembly GCA_963818725.1 of uncultured Pseudomonadota bacterium. Lineage (GTDB taxonomy): Bacteria > Pseudomonadota > Alphaproteobacteria > Acetobacterales > Acetobacteraceae > DATFDN01. Next base: position 377,901 of record CAWFTU010000007.1, read on the forward strand.
TGGAATCGCACTCCCGTCGTCATCAACTCGGCGGGAGGTCGCGATCCGCTCCACGGCCGATCCCCTACGGCCGACGCGTTCAGGAGACGCCAATTCTCGTCAGATACCCTCATTTGGCAACCAAGTTCTGCCCGTCTCCAGAGGCGGTCGAGCCGCCCCCTATTCACACGGGACGATCGTGTTTCCCGCTTGACCGGCTATCGAGGATTGTGGAATGTGCCCGTGCCCCCGGCGAGCAAACGGCCGGCATGGGCAGGAGGCCGCGAATGATGCTTTGCGACCCTGAGGCGCAGTTGCGCCTCGTTTGAACCGGGCGCGCCATCCCCGATGGCCCGCCCGTCCCGGTGTTCCCAGACACCGCGCTCGCACGCCCGTTCGTGGACGTGATCGGAGGCCGCATGCTTGGATCGTGGCTGACCAACTTCATGAGGCTCAGACGCCGCCCTTTCGCACAGGACCAAGAGGCGGCCCCTATCCTTACCCCGCAACACGCGGGCCGCGGCGCCGCGACAGGGGCGGGTGCAGGGCGAGACTGCGAGATTGTCGAAGTGCGGGGCATCTTTGTCGGTATGGCCGCGCGGCACGCGCTCGGCTACCGCTTCGTGGCGGCGGATCCCAGCGTCCTCGACATGAACGAGAGCATCTGGCCGACACTTGACGACCTACGCCGCGCGGTGGCGCAGCGCCGCCGCACCTTCCGGTGGACAGGGAACCTGGCTCTCCCCGCGCGCCGCTCTCGGCGATCCGGCGCTGTGCCATACATGGACGGCGGGCCTGGGCTGATTGACCAGGTTAAGACTCACGCTTAACAGCTTCGATTGGTAACGAGACTCGCAGGAGGAGTGTGCGTCATGTACGAACTCCGAATTGATGGACGGCCGATCACGGTTTATGCTGATAAAGCAGCAGCGCTGTCGCGCGTGCGCGAGGTCGCGTGGCTGGATACCGACGCGGAAATCGAAGTCATGGACCTACGGACGGGGCGCGCTTTCGCAGTGGCCGCTTCGGTCGAATGGCGCGACGAGATCGCCGCCAGGATACGCTGAAGTGCGACGGCCGGCACTTCGAGCGCTTGCCCCCAGGATTTGAATGGAGGCTGCATGCTCGAGTTTCGGTTGGCCAATTGCAGGAGATTCAGATACCGCCACTCCCTCACGATCGCGGCGGCAGATCAGATCATGCGGAAGACCCACTCCCCTTTTGCGACCGCGATCGCACCGGTCTTCCCAAGATTGGGAGTCGACAGTTGTTTCGACTCTGCTCATTCCTCCACCGTTCGCATCCCCAGGGTATGGGAGTCATCATGATCCAGTCCCACGTGATCGAGATCGCCGGCGTCTTTGCCGGAGCCGCCGTCAAGACGTCTGCGAACTTTCGCTTTATCGCCGTCGACCCCCGCCTTGAGGATCTGGACCAGAGCGAATGGCCGTCATTGTCGGAAATCCGGCAAGTCGTGGCACACGTCATCAACACCGGCCGACTGCCGCACCGGCATGCGGCTACGCACGAGGAGGTAACCCGATGAGTGACACAGCGCTGGCGACACGCGCTGAGGCGCACGACCTCGAGGCGGAGTTGAACTACATTGCGACCGGGATCGAGCGGCCACGCACCTACACTTATCAGCCGCCAGATGGCGAATCGCGCACGAACATCGTCAACGACCCGCACCATGTTCCTATCCAGGACATGCACGCCCGTGCGTTGGACATGCAGGCGGAGAAGGCGCTGCTCTTAAAGTGCTTCCTGATTACACATAAACCTCAGCCAATTTCAGGAGTTGGTAGGGCATAGGGGTGGTTCGGACGGCGGCCCATGTGAGACGCGGGATCATGGCGGCCAGATCGTATCGTCGGTTGAAGCGGTATTCGAATTCGGCGAGGTAGCGCGGAACATGCTTGCGGTTGATGGCACGGTAGGTGCCCGTGATGGCGGCCTTGATGTTGCCGAGCGCGGCGTTGGCCCATTTGAAGGCTGGCGTCCGAGCCGCTTTTGGTCCTGACCCGGTCTTGACGACTTGGTGCGCGCACCCGGCGTCTGCGACGCTGGCGAAACACTGAAGGCCATCGCTGACGACAGAGCAGTCTGGATCGAGGCTGCGCTTGGCGAACCCTGCGATCGAGGTTGCACAGAAGCTGGTGACCCGGCGCAGCTTCAGGCGAACCGGCTTTCCCTGGGTGGTCGTCTCGACAGCGGCGACGAACGGCGTCTTGCCAGGCGCCCCGCGGCCGCGCTTTCCGCCGGAGCGCTCGCCGCCGAGATGGGCGTCGTCGATCTCGATCCTGCCGCTCAGGCGCTTGGTCGCATCACGCTCAAGCATGACCTGCTTCAGCTTGTGTTTGACCTTCCAGGCGGTGGTCTGCGTCACCCCAAGGCGACGCCCCAGTTCGATGCTGGAGATGCCTTGCTTGGTCTGGGTCAGGCGATAGATCGCACGAAACCATAGCCGCAGCGGCAGATGGGTTGATGCAAAGATCGTCCCGGCAATCGGCGAGGTCTGCCGGCGGCACTTGGTGCACTGATAGAGATCGCGGGTCGTCACCAGACTATACTGCCTGCCGCCGCATACCGGGCACTCAAAGCCACGCGGCCAGCGTGACGCGATGACGATCGCCCGGCATTGCTCCTCGGTGCCGTGACTGCTGTTCGAACGCGGGTTCGCTGAGACCCTTCTGGAACTGCACGACATTACGAGCCACTGCCACACCCTCATGAAATGCCACAAATTCCCTGACCTGCTACCAGGCGTTTCGTGACTGAGGGAAGTGCGTAATCGGGAAGTGCTTTGGCCGCGCCCGGATGTGCGCCCGCGCGAGATCATCGAATTGCGCGCGTTCGTTTTCCATCCGGCCTGATGACATCACGTCATCCTGATCCTAAGCGGCTTCAATGAGCGCGACCACTTGGCCACCCCTTGCGTTTTCGGAAATCCTGCGGGAAGGCTTCCTTTAGGAATGCCGGATCCGGAGCGGCAGCGCGGGGAAGCGCCGCCCAAGGTGGCCGGAGCACGGCCGTCCGCGACCAGAAGAAGGCGCGCGAGGCGGGGAGGACCGGATGGCTATCGATCCGCTGGTACTCGTTGTCCGGGTTGTTCGTGGGCCTGCTCGTCGGGCAGACCGGCGTGGGCGGCGGCTCGCTGATGACGCCGCTTCTCATCCTCCTCTTCGGCGTCCACCCGGCCACCGCCGTCGGCACTGACCTGCTGTTCGCCGCTGTTACCAAGTCCACCGGCACCCTGGTCCATGGCCTCAACAAGACGGTGAACTGGCGGGTGGTGGGGATGCTCGCGGTGGGGAGTGTGCCGGCAACGGGCGCCGCGCTTTTCCTGATGGCCCGCGTTGATCTGCCACGGGCAGACACCTCGGTCCTGGTCTCGACCGTGCTCGGCGCGGCTCTGATCCTGACCGCGATCTCGTTGATGTTCCGCAAGCAGGTGCTGGCGCTGGCGGCGGAGCGGATCGACATGCTGAGCGCCGCGCGGGTGAAATGGCTGACGGTGTTCACCGGCGTGGTCCTCGGTGTGCTGGTGTCGCTCTCCTCGGTTGGTGCCGGCGCGCTGGGGGTGACGGTGCTGATCTTCCTCTATCCCCGGATTCCGTTGGCACAGATCGTCGGGTCGGACATCGCCCATGCGGTCCCGCTGACCCTGTGCGCCGGGATCGGGCACTGGCTCATCGGTTCGGTCGATCTGCCGCTGCTCGGATCGCTGCTGCTCGGCTCCATCCCGGGGATCATCGTCGGCAGCCAGCTTGCCGCGCACGTGCCGGAATGGGTGCTGCGGCCCGCGCTGGCCGTGATGCTTGCCGTCGTCGGCGGCACCCTCGTGCTGTGGAGAGTCCCTCACCTTGCGTCACGGTCTGCTCGCCAGGACGCCAGCGGCTGAGCTGGAGGGCGAGGTCGAGATCGACGAGATCTACGTGATGGCCGGGCACAAGGGCCACCCTCCGCTGGCTATTCCATTGGCTTCGCCAACGGAACCTTGAGCCAGCTTCGCCCGCGGCCGTGACGAAAAGGGGCGCCTCGGGCGCCGCCGCAAGCTGGCGGGTGCGCCGGGGCGCGGCACGGTGGCGAAGGACAAGCCGCTCATCCTCGGCCTGATCGAGCGTGGTGGACAGGTCGTGCTGCGCATGCTGGCCAACGTGCGGCAGGTCACGATCAAGCCGGCCATCACGGCCGCGGTCGCCGCCGGCAGCTCTGCGAGGTTCACGTCAACACGATCGAGGTGCGCCGTTGTGGCGCAGGTAAGGGAGAATGAACAATGGCGTAACAGCTACGGCGTTCATCGGGACGCTGGGTCCCGTGCGCACCCGGCTCACCTCGGCCCAGAGATGGGCTGTAACTCCGAAAGGAGCGGGGGACCATCGCCTGCCGGGAGAAGGCCCAAGGGGACGAAGCCGTCGTGATCCCGGAGGGTCAGCGCAAGACGTGAAGGGTGAGAGCTACACTGCCCGAACTCCAGCCATGGACTTTGGTGTTGAGACAGCCGCAACGATGGCTGAGGCGGCTGGCCGCGACACGGCCGATGGACACACCGGCCCAGGGGATACCCTCCGTGCCCCGACCCGGCAATCGCGGTCCGCTCCCGGTAAGGGAGAGAAATGGCGAACGGAGCACCCGACCCACGTCGCATCTCCGATCTGTGCAACTACGGGATCGCCTGTGGCTGGCCCTCTCCGGTGTCCAGCATGGCGACAGAGCCGTCGTCGTAGCCAAACGCTGGGGGTAACGCCCCGGACAGCCGCCAAGGCGGATGGGCATGGATACAAGCGTGTGGGCGACCGCCGCGAAGGTCCCGCTGCCCAGGCGAAGGGCGGCAGCATCCTGCGGGGGCAGGCGTCCAGAAGGTGGGTGTGCTGATGCTGCCCGACACCTTCGAGCGACGCATGAACTCGATCCCCGGCCTGTCACGGCAGGGAAAGCGGGTGAACGGTCTGTTCCGACTTCTCGAATGCCCCGAGCTTTGGCGACGGGCCTACGAGGCGATCGCCCGCAATGACGGCGCGCTCACGCCAGGGAGCACTCAGAACACTCTCGATGGGTTTTCCCTCGAACGGGTCACGTCCGTCATCAAGGCGCTCAAGGACGGATCATACCTCCCGGCCCCAGTCAGACGGGTTCATATCCCGAAACCCAACGGCACGACACGCCCGTTGGGCATCCCCACGGCGGACGACAAGCTCATCCAGTCCGCCGTGAAGCTCCTGCTGGAGCGCGTGTACGAGCCGATCTTCTCGGATCACTCGCACGGGTTCCGGCGCGGTCGCTCGTGCCACACGGCTCTGGAACAAATCCGGCGCCTCTGGAACGGCACGAAATGGATCGTGAAGGTCGATGTCGTCGGTTTCTTCGACAACCTCGACCACAGTGTCCTGCTGCGCCTCCTTGCCAAGCGCATCGACGACAAGAGACTGCTCGGCCTCGTGAAGACGATGCTGGAAGCAGGGGTCATGGAGGACTGGGTGTTCAAGCCCAGCTTCAGCGGAACGCCGCAAGGCGGGGTTGCTTCCCCCTTACTCGCCAACGTGTACCTCCACGAACTCGATGAGTTCATGGCCGGGACCAAGGCGGACTTCGACAGGGGAAAGGGACGACGCCGCACGACGGAATACCGGAGCCTCAAAGGCATCATCGGCCGGAAGCGAACCCGCTTGGCGACGCTCAAGGCCCTTGGAGCCACGAGGGACGACCCGGAGGTGAAAGCGCTGCACGAGGAGCTTGACGGCCTCGAAGACAGGCTGCTCGCGCTACCATCGGCCGACCCGATGGACCCCGACTACCGGCGGCTCTCCTACTGTCGCTACGCCGACGACTTCCTCATCGGTGTCATCGGCAGCAAGGACGACGCGCGGCAGGCGATGGAGAAGGCCGCGACCTTCCTCAAGGCCTCGCTCGCGCTGGACACCTCGCCGGAGAAGTCGGGCGTCCACAAGGCCACCGACGGGAGCACGTTCCTCGGACACCGGGTCTACACGTTCAACAACCCGAAGGTGCATGTCTACCGGAGGGAAGGCGAACGCCCGGTCCGGCGGCGCACGGCGACGGATGTGATCCAACTCCGCGCGCCCCGCGACAAGCTCGTCAAGTTTGTCGAGCGGTGCCGATGGGGCAACCTGAACGCCGATTGGGCCGAGGCTCGTCCAGAGCTCACGCACCACTCGGATGTGGCGATCATCACCGCCTACAACGCGCAGATGCGCGGCCTGGCCAACTACTATCGGATGGCGAACCAATGGAGGACGGACCTCTCGCAGACCCATCGCCTGTTCTGGTTCAGCCTGATGAAGACGCTGGCGAACAAGCACCGCCGCACGCTGAGAACGACAGTGGGACGCCTCAAGAGGTCGAATGGGGAACTGGTCCTGAACTCCACCGCCGAAGGCGGAAGGACAACACCGGTCACGGTGTTCAAGCCACGGCATGTGCAGGATCACAAACCGGTCCTGACTACCGAAATGGACCACCACCCCAACATCATGTGGACCACGGGACGGTCGGACATCATGGACCGACTTGCTGCCCGTGAGTGCGCTCGATGCGGGGCGACGGATGTGCCTCTCGAAGTCCACCACGTCCGCAAGCTTGCCGACATGAAGGCCAGCCTTCTCTGGGAACGCGTGAAGGCGGCGCGGACGCGGAAACGCATCCCGCTCTGCATCCCGTGTCACCGAGGGGCCCATCGGGAAATGGCTCAGAGGGGAGCAAGGGTGTGGAGAGCCGGATGAGGGGACGACTTTCACGTCCGGTTCGGTGGGGGGAGGAGGGCTGTCCTTCCGAGGCGGCACCCCTCCTACCCAATGGGTTCTGGTC
>CAWFTU010000008.1:0-299015 GCA_963818725.1 uncultured Pseudomonadota bacterium
CGCCGCGCCCGCGCCTCGGCGGCGAGGCAGAGTATCTCGAACAGGACCCGAGGCGGCGTTGAAGGCGGTGATGGCGCCCACATCGAAGGGAGGCGAGACCTCGACTAGGTCGGCGCCGATCACATCGACGCCGCGTAGCGCGCGCAACAGGCGGATCGCGTGCAGCGCGCGGATGCCGCCGGCCTCTGGCGTGCCGGTGCCGGGCGCTTCCGCCGGATCGAGGCTGTCGATGTCGAACGACAGATAGGCCGGTCCCTCGCCCACCACGCGCCGCGCCTCCTCGGCGGCGTGGCGCCAGCCCTTGTCGTCGAACTCGTCCATGTCCAGCACCCGCATCCCGCTGCGCTGGCTGAAGCCCCACATATCTGGATCGTTGGTGGTGCCGCGAACGCCGATCTGGATGACCCGCTTGGGGTCGAGCACGCCCGCTTCCACCGCGCGGCGGAACGGGGCGCCGTGGTGGAGGCGCGACCCGAGGTAATCGTCGCCGGTGTCGCAATGCGCGTCGATGTGGATCATCCCGGGCGGCCGCTCGGCACCCAGCGCGCGCAGGATCGGAAAGCTGATTGAGTGATCGCCGCCGACCGACACGGGTGTCACGCCAGCCGCGACCACGGTGCTATAGAAGGCCGCGATCTCGTCGAGCGCACCGGCGAGTTCGAATGGTTGCTCGATCCAGCAATCGCCGAGGTCGCGCACGCGCGCTTGCTCGAAAGGGGCGATTCCGGTCGCGGCGTTGATCCGGCGCAGCAGCGCCGATTGCTCGCGAACCGCGCGCGGACCATGGCGGGTGCCGGACCGGTTTGTCACGCCGCCATCGAACGGGACTCCGATCAGGCCGATATCCGCCTCGGTAAGATCCTCCGTGTGCGGAGCGCGAAAGAAGGTCGTAATGCCCGTGTAGCGGGGGCGGGCTTGCGGGTCTGCGAGATCAGCATATTCTGTGGGAGCTTTGATCATGAGCAAATCCGGGAGGGTAGGGCTGACGCTACCAGTCTGAATACCTGGACCCAAGCCCCCTTCCGTGCTCGTTGAACTCCTATAGCTTCACCGCAGGGACATCACGCTGAAACCTCATTGTCATCCGCCTGTGCAACAGAACGCGAGTGGTTGGGTGAGGAATAGACATGAACTGGAAAACCGCGCGAAAGCGTTTGCTTGCCTGCGCCTCGATCTCGGCTCTCTGTGCCAACAGCCTCGTGCCGATCGCCATGGCTCAGGAGCCGCCAAGCAGCCAGCCGACAGGAAGCCAAGGCAACGCAACAACGACGCCCATCAAGCACGTAGTCGTGATCGTGGGCGAGAACCGCAGCTTTGATCACGTGTTCGGCATGTATCAGCCGCGCGCCGGCCAGACAATTTCGAACATCCTGTCGAAGGGGATCGTCAACGCGGATGGCTCGCCGGGGCCGAATTTCGCGATGGGGGCCCAGAACACGGCCTCTGACACGACGACATACAGCCCCAGTCCGACGATCACTGGCCCCCACAATACGCTCCCGCCGCCGAGCACGGACGGCGCCCCGCAAACCGCCAGCGACACCAGCCCGCCGCCCTTTGCGACGCTGGCGGCGGCGAAAGCGGCCGACCAGGGCCTCCTGGGACAGGACTACAACTTGCTGACGACAGGGGCGACGGGGCTGCCGAAAAAGAGCGTCGACACCCGGATCGCGAACGCCAACGCCCTGCCCAACGGGCCGTATCAACTCACGGGTCCGAACCTCAGCTACGACGACTACGCGGGAAGCCCGGTTCACCGCTTCTACCAGATGTGGCAGCAAGCCGATTGCAATACCAGCTACGCCACCTCCAGCAACCCGACCGGCTGTCTCAAGGACCTGTTCCCGTGGGTTGAGGTGACCGTGGGCGCGGGCAGCAACGGCCAGCCCCGGCCTTCCCCGTTCACCGACCTGACCACCGGCGAGGGTGCCATCTCGATGGGCTTCTACAACGTGCAGACCGGCGACATGCCCTACTTCAAGTCCCTCGCCGACCAGTACACCCTCGCCGACAACTACCACCAGCCGGTCATGGGGGGCACGGGCGCCAATAGCATCATGATCGGGGTGGGCGACGCCCTCTGGGACAGCGACGGCAAGGGCAACCCCACGACCCCGCCCGCCGGCGAGATCGAAAACCCCGACCCGCAGCCGGGCACCAACAACTGGTACACGCAGGACGGCTACGGCCTGGCGAACGCCAATCCGCCGGTCGGCGGCAGCTACAGCGAGTGCTCCGATCCCAGCCAGCCCGGCGTCGGGCCGATCCTCAGCTATCTCGCCTCGCTGCCCTACGCGCCGAACCCGAACTGCGATCCGGGCCACTACTACCGTCTGAACAACTACAATCCCGGCTACTTCGGCTATGGCCAAGTGGACAGCATCAGACCCGTACACCATCCCGCCCTTGCCCGTTCGTAACATCGGCGACGATATGAATGATCACAACGTCTCGTGGGCGTATTTCGGGGAGGGCTGGTACCAGTATCAGCAGAACCCGCTCGACAGCTCCAACGTGTACTGCAACATCTGCAACCCGTTCCAGGTACTCGACCTCGATCATGACCAGTCCCGAGGTGCGGGAGGCGCACCTGAAGGACACGCAGGACCTCTACGAGGACATCGAGCAGGGTTATCTGCCGGCGGTGTCCTTCGTGAAGCCCGGCGGTCTGAACGACGGCCACCCCGCCTCGTCGAAGTTCGACATCTTCGAGTCGTTCACGAAGAAGATCATCACCATGCTCCAGGCTCAGCCTAACCTCTGGGCCAGCACCGCTGTCTTCATCACGGTTGACGAGGAGGGCGGCTACTGGGATTCCGGCTACATCCAGGCGCTCGCTTACTTTGGCGACGGCACGCGCATCCCGCTGATCGTGGTCTCGCCGTATGCGCAGGGAGGGAGGGTCGTTCATACCTACTACGACCACGTCTCCATCGTTAAGTTCATCGAGAAGAACTGGTCGCTGCCGCCGATCACCAATCGCAGCCGCGACAACCTCCCCAACCCGGTCGCGGGCACGGATAATCCGTACGTGCCGACGAACAGCCCGGCCCTCGGCGACCTGACCGACATGTTCCAGTAACAGCGGTTCTCACCCGGCCCTCTTCCGCTTGCGGAGGAGGCCGGGATGAAAGCGCGCTATGGGGGCCGAGGGGGCCGGAGCGCCCAGACCAGGCCCAGCGCCAGGGGCGGCGCGCTCGCGGCGAGGAAGGCGCCACGGAACGCCGCCGCGAACGGATGTCCCTCGCGAAGACTCTCGAACAGCAGCATCAGCACGGCGGCGCCCAACACGATGCCCAGGGTGCGGGTCAGCGTCGCCAGGCCGCCAGCCACGCCCCGGTCGGCCTGCGGCAGAGTGGCGGTGACGCGGTCGAGATAAGCCACTTGGAACAAGCCGAGCCCGAGCCCCTGGACCAGCATCCCAGCGAGCAGCAGCGGAACCGAGCCCCCATCGAGCCCGATCGCCAGCAGCCCCGCCCCGGCCAGCGTCGCGCCTGCGCTGAGCGGCCAGGCACGGCCACGCGCGATCACCCGTCCCGCGAACGGCGCCGCGAGCGCGAGCGCGCCGGGAGAGACTGCCAGCACCACGCCCCGTTCAGCCTGCGACAGGCTCGGCAGCGACGCCAGCGCGAACGGCACCAGCAGCAACACGGCAAATGTCGCCAAGTTGACCAGGATGCTGCCGACATTCAGCAGCGCGAAATCCGGCCGGCGGAACAACGCGACTTGCACGATCGGCGACGGTGTCCGCTCCTCGCGCCACGCGAAGGCCGCGCCGGCCAGCACCGCAAGTCCGCCCGCGAGCCCAGCCCATTCCGGCCGGCGGACGCTGCCGAGCGCCAGCAGCACGCCGCACAGCGTGAGCACGAGCAGCACCGCGCCCATCCAATCGAAGCGCGGGGCCGAGGCAAGGACGCGCGTCTCGCGCGGCAGCCGCACCCCGAGCGCAAAGCCCAGCAAGGCGACCGGCGCGCGGCCCCAGAACACGCTCGACCAGTCGAAGTGGGTGAGCAGGATGCCGCCGAGTACCGGCCCCAGCGCGCCGGCGACGCCGAAGGCGAGGGTGTAGGCGGCCAGGGCGCGCGGGCGCAGCGCCGCCGGATAGAGCCCCGTGACCAGCGCCGGGCCGCAGCTCATGACCAAGCCCGCCCCCACGCCTTGCAGCACACGTCCCGCCAGCAGCCAGGGAAAGCTGGGCGCGGCGGCGCAGATGAGGAAGGCTGTACCGCTCCAGGCTGTGCCGAGCAGAAAAATGCGGCGATGGCCGGCGATGTCGCCGGCTCGCCCGAACACCAGGACCAAGCTCGCGCTGGCCAGCGTGTAACTGACGACGACCCACTGGATCAGGGGAACGGACAGGCCGAAATGCGCGGCGATACGCGGAAAGTCGATATTGACCGCCGAATCGAGCGGCACGGTGGCCGTGCCGAGCAGGACGGCGGCAAGGCTCCAGCGATCCATGCAGCGCGGCCGGCGCGGGCCGGGTTCGGTGTTCCCGGCTCCGGTCTCCGGCGCCGCGCGGGTCAGACCGACTTCTTCAACGTCGGCGACGGCTTGAAGCGCACGGTTTTGCCAGCGCGCACCTTGATCGCCTCGCCCGTGCGCGGGTTCAGCCCCTTGCGGGCCTTGGTCCTCCGGACGGTGAAGGTACCGAAGCTGGGCAGCGTGAACTTGCCGGACTTCCTCAGCTCCTTGACGATCGCATCCATCAGGTGGCCGGCGGCGCGGTTGGCAGCGGCGCCAGTCAGGTCAGCGGAGGATTGAATTACCTGTGCTATGAAAGCCTTGGACATAGTGTCTCCTCGGGTGGAGCGTTGGACAAAGCCATGCTCCGGCGTGGCAGAATCGCGACTCGCTGATTCACCGCGTCGGTGCAACGACTTTATGAAGGGTCGGGGAGTTGCGCTAGCCTTCTCTCGAACTCGCGCGGGAGTTTCTATCAACGTTGATACAATTACGACACACTATCGTCCTTCTTGTCACGCCCGCGAAAAGCGAGCATCCAGGCCGACGCAGTGAGTCTCGCGCCGTTTCTCCTGGATTCCGCCTTCGCGGTAATGACCGGGATAGGCCGATTAAACGGGAGAAGCTGGCATCAAAGCCCCGCCTGCGTCACGAACTTCGTGTTGAGATACGCCTCGATCGCCTCCGACCCGCCTTCCGAGCCGTAGCCTGAATCCTTAACGCCGCCGAATGGCACCTCGGGCAGGGCAAGCCCGATGTGATTGATCGTCATCATCCCGGCCTCGACCGAGTTGGCGATGGCTGTCGCCGTCCTGGTCGAGCGGGTGAAGGCGTACGACGCGAGCCCGAATGGCAGGCGATTTGCCTCCTGCACCACGTCGTCGAAGCCCCGGAACGTCGAAATCACCGCCACCGGGCCAAACGGCTCCTCGTTCATGATGCGCGCCTCGCGCGGCACGTTGGTCAGCACCGTCGGCTCGAAGAAATTCCCCTTGTTGCCGATCCGGTTGCCGCCGGTGCGCAGCTCGGCGCCATGCCTCACCGCGTCGCCGATCAGTGTCTCCATAGCGCTGACCCGGCGCGGGTTGGCCAGCGGACCCATCGTCGTGCCTTGTTCCAGCCCATCGCCCACCTTGGCTTTCTTGACGTTCGCCACGAACCGGTCGACGAACTGATCAAACACCGGCTCCTGCACCAGGAAGCGCGTGGGCGCGATGCAGACCTGGCCGGCGTTGCGCAGCTTGCTCGCGGCAAGCAGCCGACTGGCCGCGTCGACATCGGCGTCCTCGAACACGATCGCCGGGGCGTGGCCGCCAAGCTCCATTGTGGACCGTTTCATGTGCTGGCCCGCGAGCGCGGCGAGCTGCTTGCCGACGGCGGTGGAGCCGGTGAACGAGATCTTCCGGATCACGGGATGCGGGATCAGGTACTCCGATATCTCGGCGGGAACCCCGTAAACCAGGTTGACCGTCCCGGCCGGAACGCCGGCATCGGCGAAGCAGCGGATCAGTTCGGCAGGCGAGGCCGGCGTCTCCTCGGGCGCCTTGACGATAATCGAGCAGCCGGCGGCGAGCGCCGCGGACAGCTTGCGCACCACCTGGTTGATCGGGAAGTTCCAAGGCGTGAACGCGGCCACGGGGCCGACCGGCTCCTTGAGGACGAGCTGATAGACGCCCTCGGCGCGCGCCGGTACGACGCGGCCGTAGGCGCGGCGCGCTTCCTCGGCGAACCAGTCGATCACGTCGGCGCCCGCGAGCGTCTCGCCCTTCGCCTCGGCCAGGGGCTTTCCCTGCTCCTGGGTCATCAGCCGGGCGACGTCATCGGCGCGCTCGCGCAACAGGTTCGCCGCCTTGCGCATGAGCCGCGCGCGATCATAGGCTGAGACCTTGCGCCAGGCATGGAAACCCCTCTCGGCGGCTTCAAGGGCGCGATCGAGGTCGCTGCGATCGGCGTGGGCGACGCTGCCGATGGTCTCGCCGGTGGCGGGGTTAGCGACCGGAATGGTCCGGTTGCCAGAGGCCGGCGTCCAGGCGCCGTCGATGAGCAAGGTAACGTCGGGATACATGCTGGTCTCCTTCTGGGGCTGCTTCATGCCGCAGCCGCGCGCGTGGTATTCCTCGCCCCGGCATTGTCAAGCGCGGGCACTCTGACCCGCTCTGTCCTCCCTGAGCACCTCCGCGATCGCCTCGGTCACGGCGCGCAACATGAACGGCTTGCGCAAGAAGGCGCGATAGTCGGCGGACGAGGCGGGAAGGGCTGATTCGGGAAGCGAGCTCATCATGACGACAGGGATCGCTTGATAGGCAGGGATGGAGCGCATCACGCGCAGCATCGTCGGTCCGTCCATGACCGGCATCATGTAATCCAGGAACACCATGTCCGGCGCAATCTCGGCGAGCCGTTGCAGCCCCTGCTCGCCGTTCATCGCCGTCAGCACGCGATGGCCCGCGTCGGTCAGCAGCGCCTCCAGCACCTCCGCGATCCCGAACTCGTCCTCGACAATCAAGATCGTGGCCACGCTACCCCTCCCGGACGCGCTGGCCGAGCGCCTCGGCGAGAAGCGCCTCGGCGCGTTCGGAATCCTTGTCGACGGCAATTCCCCCCATGGTGATCGTGAAGCCGCGCAGCCGGTGCTGGAAGTCGCTGTCGCGCACCTTCACGACCGAGATCACCCGTTCAAGCCGCGTGCGCAGCTCGACGAAGCGCATCACCACCAGGTTGTCCGAAATGCCGGACGCCTCCCGCAGCGCCAGTCCGCCCACGGGCAGTTCACCGGGCCCAAGAAGTTCCGCCTCGTCGGTGAACAAGGTGGTCACGCCGAGCCCGCGAAGTTCGTTCGACAAGGCGGTCATGAAACGGACAATTCGTTCCGGCTCGACGGCAAGCTTCTCGAGGCCGATGCGGCCGTCGAGGAACAGGCGGCGGACCTTGCGGCGCAGCACCGCCTCCAACAATCGGTTGCCGACCTCGTCCAGCACCCCTTCCGTCATGGGCTGCCAGATGATCTCGACATGCCCCTCCGCTATACGGTGCTCGACTGGCAGGTTCAGATGCTTCGCCTTGGCATGCAGTCGCGCGGGCGTCTCGAAAAAGCCGAAGAACAGGCCGGGCTGCTGCTCACTCGCGCCGCCGAGGAACTGCAACCCAGCGGTCGTCTTGCCGCAGCCTGAAGGGCCGACGAGCATGGTCGTGGAGCAATGGAGCAGCCCGCCGCCAAGCATCGCGTCGAACTCGGGGATGCAGGTGGAGAGCGCGGGACCATCAACCGGGTCTTCCCGCGTCGGCTTGCCCAGCAATGCCTCGATGCGAGGGAATACGGTCAAGCCGGCATCGGTGATCCTGACCGAATGCTGACCGCGCAAGAATCCCAGGCCGCGACGCTTCACGATCTCCAGCGTGCGCTCGGCCCGCCGGCCAAAGAGATGCGATGCAAGCTCCACCACTCCGTCGATCATCGTGTGCTCGGGTGGCGGAGGCCGCACAACGTGGCTGCTCAGCAGGAAGATGGTGCAGTCGGCGAGCGTTGCCTGGGTTTGCAGGCCATGGATGAACTTCTTCAACTCCAATGCCGACGTGGCGCTCTCCTGCACCGCGACAAATCCATCAAGCACCAGGAGGCTTGCCCCGCACCGCTGGATTTCGCGCCGCAGCAACTGGAGCAGTCCTGGCAGACCTTCCTCCTCCAGCGCGCGGAACGCGCTGATGTAGGAGAGGTTGGTCGGGACGATGGATTCGTCGAAGAATGCCAGCCGGCGGTGGTGCAGAAGCATCCGCGCGTGGGTCTCGGTCAGCAGCGTAACGAAGAAGGCGCGCCCGCCAGCCGCCGCGTGGTTGAAGCAAAGCTGGTTGCCCAGGATGGTCTTGCCCGATCCAGGCTCCCCTTGGACGAGGTAGATGCCGCCGCGAAGGAACCCACCCTTCAGGATGGTATCGAGCCCGGCGATGCCGCTTGGCAGCAGGCTCATCTCCTGCTCGCCACCGTTGTGCGTTTCGGTCATGGCCGCCCCTCCATGAGGAAGGGCGTGGCGGCGAGGCTTGATCCTTTGCCGACGCCGCTGCCCACCGTCATGGTCGTCCCTCGCCTCACCCAAGCGGTCAAGCAGCCCGCAAACCGATGCCGCCACCGCCCGCTGATAACGATTGATCGAGATCGTCCTTTCCCGAGGCACCCTGGATCGTGATCCCGGCGCATCCATATCAGGAGGGTTCGGTGGGAGGGTGACATGCGGTTCCGGGTGGTGTCAGTCCTTGCGGCCGGACTTGCCCTTTCCGGCTGCGCGGGCAACCTGGGGGGTGCCTCGATCTTCGGCGAGACAGGCTACCCCGCACAGCCCGACACATACGCGTACGGTGCGTATGGCGCGCCGTATGCGGACTACGGGTATGTTCCATCCTATGGCTACGCGCCCGGCTATGAAGCGCCTTATGGTGTCCCGCCGACCTTCGTCGCGCCTTTCGTTTACGAACAGCCCAGGCGGGACTGGCGCCGCGAGCAGGAGTGGCGTGAGCATGGCGGGGATTGGAACCATGGACAGCCGCATGTGTGGGCTGGCCCGCCAGGAAGCGGACATCCGGCTTATGCGGCCCAGCCGCATTGGCAGCACGACCAGGAGTGGTCGCATCATGGCGGGGATTGGAACCATGGACAGCCACATGCGTGGGCTGGCCCGCCAGGAGGTGGACATCCGGTTAATATGGCCCCGCCGCCGGCGCCTCGCGCGGCCCCGCCTCCGGTGCATGTGCCGAACCTAAAGATGTAGGCGTTCAGGGACACGTTTGGGGTGAGGACGAACCCTTAAGGCCAGGTCCCTGCCGCGGTTCCGCTCCCATCGTGGAACGGGTTCAGCCCTGAATGCCCAGCGCGTCCTTGCATCGCCGCACGCCGCGTAGAATGCCCGGCATCCGGCTTCGATCGATCGGAAACGACACCTGGCTGGCCTGGCCATTTGGAAAGCCTATGTTGATCTCGCGTTCGCTGGGCAGGATGTTCGCCATTGGGGGGTCTAGCCGCGCCCTGATCCAGTCCCGGTAGTTGACCGCGAGGAGCTGGGCGAGGCCCCCGGTGGGACCCGCGCTGGCCTGGCCCACGGCAATCTCCACCGTCGCGATCCCTTTGCGCTCGCCAAATTGCCAGCCGGGATGCTTGAGGAACAGCGCCGGGTTCCCGCCCTTTCGCCACATGAACAAGAGCACGTCGTCGTCGTGATAAAGGACGAGTGAGCAGGCCCGCTGGTTGGCCGTCACGTAATGTTCCACCACTTCGGCATTCTGCGTACGCCACCAGATGGTGAGATCCTCCGCCCCGTCGGCGGCGCGCGCCGTGCCCCAGGCGGAGAGTGCGATCCAAGCGCTCAGGAGGAGAATACGCATGCATGGTGGTTGCGCGACAATGGCCTGTCGGGCGAGACACAAAGCGCGGAGCTAAACCCCGTCCGGTTTGAGAGGTGTGGTTTTGGAGGCAGGGTCCCTATCTCCAGGGGATGATGAAACTTAGCCTTGTTCGCTCCTGTCATGCTGCGCGTTGACCATGCCCGGTGGGGCCAGACGCCGGAGGACCTGCGTCGGCTCGCAACGAGCGCTGCCCATCAACGCACTCGCGAGCGCTTCTTGGCGCTTTACGAGATCACCGAAGAGAGTTGCGCCACGCAGGTTGCCGAACGCACTGGCCGCCACCCGCAGACCGTGATGGAGTGGCTGCACCTCTACAACGAGCGTGGCCCCGAGGCGCTGACCTACCGACGCACTGGCGGCCGTCCCCCCTTTGTCCCGCCATCGCCGCCGTACTCGGCGCAGAGCTCCGTGCGGCCCAGCAGGCTGCGGCCAGCCCATCCGTAGCCGGAGCTGATCCGCCGCCGCGCTGGACGCTCAAGCGCCTGGTCGGCTGCGTGCGGGCGCGGTTCGGCCGTCTCTGCTGCCGCGAGACCATCCGCGCTGCCCTGCACCGGCTGGACCTGTCGTGGAAGAAAGCCCGCAAGCTGCTCGGTCGCGCCGATCCCGAACGGCGCGCCGCCTTTCTCGACCGGCTACGGCCGGTGCTGGACAGCGCCCAGCGCGATCGGCACGTGCTGGTCCACCTCGACGAGGCGCACATCCACCAGGACGCCGATCTCGGCTACGGCTGGGGCGAGCGCGGCAAGCGCTTCCACGTGGCCTCCTGCTCGCCCGGCCTCGCCGCCAGGGTCTCGCTCTACGGCCTCTACCTCTACAACGAAGGCCAGGTGCGGCTATGGCCCTATGCACGGGCCAACGGCGAACACACGATCGATGTGCTGCACCGGCTCCGTGCCGAGTTCCCCGATGGCATGCTCGTCGTGATCTGGGACGGTGTGCCCTGTCACCGGGCCAAGGCGGTATGGGCCGCCGCTGCCAGCCTGGGCATCACGCTCATGCCGCTGCCGGCTACAGCCCGGACCTGATGCCGGTCGAGGCGCTGTGGCGCTGGCTGCGCGAGGACGTCACCTACCATCACTGCCACGCCACGGCCGACGACCTGACCCGGCGCGTCGCCCTGTTCGAGGCCAAGGTCAACCAGAACTCTTGCGTCGTCGCCGATCGCCTCTGGGTCAAGGACTGCCTCGATCCCGAGGAGGAGAAACTACGATCTCAAACTAGACGCGGTTTAAATACGTAGAACGCTTTTGGATTGATCGTGTTGCCACGCTATTTCGCCCGCCCCCTCCCGGAGGGAGCCACGGGAGGGGGCGGGCGGTGGATTTCTATAGAAAGCCCGCCGTCACGCGGCGGGCACCGCGCTCCTTCCGGGCAGCCGGAAGACGGGCGTTACTTGACCGCGGCAAGAACCTCATCGTCGGTTGGGAAGCGGCCGCTCGCCTCCTTGGAGAACCGCACCGTCCCATCGACCATGATCTCGAAGACGCCCCCACCGCTCTTGCGAAAGAGCACCTCGCTGGCGGGCGCCTGTGCCATGATCATGTCCCGCGCCCGTTTGGCGCGCGGCTCATAGCCTCATAGTCCGCAATATTCGATCTCGACCCTCATCACCCAGTCTCCTTGCTTGATGGCGGCCGGCGCGAGCACGGCCAGCGCGAGCTTGGCCCAAATGACACGCGCACACCAGGCGTGAATCGCGTCCTATCGCCGCGCGGCCGATCCCAGGCAGCGCAGGCCGCCGGGAGTCATTCCAAAAGCCGCCCGGATCGCCGCTCCGAACGCGGGCGTGCTGGTATAGCCCACGCGCGCGGCGGCGCGGGCCGGCGTCACACCGGCCGCGAGCAGCGCGATGGCCTCAGTGAGCCGGAGCTGGCGGCGCCACTGCTGAAAGCTCATCCCCATCTCCCGACGGAACAGTCGCGCGAGCGTGCGCACCGACGCGCCGGCCTCGGCGGCCAGCAGGTCGAGGCTGCGCGCCTCGTCCGGATGGGCGCGCAACCAAGCGACGAGGCGACACAGGCGCGGATCGCGCGGCATCGGCACGGCGAGCGGCAGGGACGGGGCGCGCGCGATCTCGTCCAGCGCCAGCGCGGCAAGGTGGCGGTCCCGCCCTTTCAGAATCCCAGTCGAGCGGCTCGGCGCAGGCCGCAAGGATCAGCTCGCGGAGCAGCGGCGAGACGGCGATGACCGTCACCCTGGGCGGCGCCACCCGCGCGGCGTCGGGGCGCAGGAACAACGCGCGCAGGGCGACCGGCCCATCCATGTGGACGGCGTGCGACAGGTCGGCGGGATGAAGAGGCCGGTGCCGGGGGGAAGGGCGTAGCGCGCGTCATCGGTGACGACGCGCAGCACGCCCGAGATGGTGTAGAGAAGCTGCGCCCGCCGGTGACGATGCGGCTCGGTGGCGAAGCCGTCGGGATAGTCCTGCGTGAAACCGACGACGCTGCGCGGGGCGCGCTCGTGCGCGACGGTGCGGGTGTTGCGGTCGTGCGGCTGTCCGATACGCGACATGATGTGGCCGGACATCGTGGCGCGGACAGCCTAGATCGGGCGGCGAGTGGCGCAAAGAACCCGGAACCCGCAGCCGATGCCCAATCCCGTCCGCCGTCAGATCGCCTTCATCAATCTCGCCCACGGGCTGACGCACTACTCCCTGCTGATCCTGCCCACGGCGGTCCTGGTCATGGCCCGCCCCGGCGGCGCCTTCGGGTCGGAGTACGGAGCGATCCTCGCCCTGGCGACTGGCGGGTTCGTGCTCTATGGCGCGGGCTCGCTGCCGCAGGGCTGGCTCGCCGCGCGGCTTGGCCGCAAGGCGATGCTGGCCGCCTTTTTCGTCGGCACGGGGCTGTCGCTGGCCGCCGCCGGGCTGGTGTCCTCGCCGCTGGCCCTCGCGCTCGCGCTGGCGGCGGCCGGCCTGTTCGCGGCGATCTATCACCCGATCGGCACGGCCATGCTGGTGGATGCCGCCGGCAACCCGCCCGGACGCGCGATCGGGGTCAACGGGGTGTGCGGCAATGTCGGCGTGGCGCTGGCTCCCGTCGTCACCGGGCTGCTGGCCAACGCGGCGAGCTGGCGGGCGGCTTTCCTGGCGCCGGGGCTGATCTGCCTCGCCGCCGAGCTGCTGTGGCTGCGCCTGCCCGCCGTCGAGCACGCCCATCAGCGTGGACGCGCGGCCTTCCCGCCGATTCCGCGCGTCCTGGTGCGTCGCGCGGTGATCGTGCTGTTGCTGATCGCGGCCGTTTCAGGACTGGTATTCAACGCGTTCACGCTGCTGCTGCCGAAGCTGATGCAAGACCGGCTGGCCGACAGCCCGGACCTGCTGCCGCTGGTGGGCGCCGCCGCGTTCGGGGTCACGCTCTGCGGCGCGCTGACACAGTTCACCGTCGGCCGACTGATCGATCGCCTGACCTTGCGCCGCGTCTTCCTGCCCCTCGCGGTCGTGCTCGCGCCGAGCCTCGCGGCGCTGGCCTGGCTGCACGGCTGGGCCGTGCTGCCAGTCGCGGGCGCGGTCGCGGCGGTGATCTTCGGCCAGGTGACGGTCAACGAGACGATGACCGCCCGCTACATCTCCCCCGAGATGCGGGCGCGGATGTACTCGGTGCGGTTCTTCGTGGGGTGTGTTTCGGCGTGCAATTTTGACCCCCTGAGCCGGGGGATCGGCGTGCAATTTTGACCCCTGAATGTGTGGCTGCTGGGCTGCCTGCTTCAGTTCGAGGTGGGCGGTGGGGGATGCTGATTGTGGAGACGGTCGGCCGGATCAGACGCGAGCACTTCGTCAGGGGCAAGTCGATCAAGGAGATCGCGCGTGACCTGAAGGTGTCGCGCAACACGGTTCGCAAGGTGCTGCGGTCGGGCGAGACGTCGTTCTCGTATGAGCGGGAGGTTCAGCCGCGTCCCAAGATCGGGCATTGGAAGGCGGAGCTGGACAAGCTGCTGACGAAGAACGCCGAGAGCGGGACGCGCGAACGGCTGACGCTCGTTCGCCTCTTCGAGGAGTGGCGAGGGTTGGGCCACGACGGCGGCTACGCCGCAATTCGCCGCTATGCCCGGCTTTGGAGCGGGCAGCACGCCGGACAGACGGCCGAGGCGTATGTGCCGCTGTCGTTCGCGCCGGGTGAGGCCTACCAGTTCGACTGGAGCCACGAAGTCGTCCTGATGAGCGGCGTCACGGTGACGGTGACGGTCGCGCACATTCGCCTGTGCCACAGCCGCATGATGTTCGTTCGCGCCTGCCCGCGCGAGACGCAGGAGATGGTGTTCGACGCCCACGAGCGGGCGTTTGCCTTCTTCAAGGGCGCCTGCACACGCGGCGTCTACGACAACATGAAGACAGCGGTGGAGGCGGTGTTTGTCGGCAAGGACCGGCAATACAATCGCCGCTTTCTGCAGATGTGCGCCCATCACCTGGTGGACCCGGTTGCCTGCACACCGGCCGCGGGCTGGGAGAAGGGCCAGGTGGAGAGCCAGGCCGGCTTGGTGCGCGAGCGCTTCCTCACGCCACGGCTGCGGGTGAACAGCTACGACGAACTGAATGGTTGGCTGTTGGACAAGTGCATCGCCTACGCCAAGGCGCATGCCCATCCGGAGCGCCCCGAGCAGACAGTGTGGGAGGTGTTCGAGGACGAGCGGCCAAAGCTGGTTCCCCACTGCGGTCGCTTCGACGGCTTCCACGCGCTGGCGGCCTCGGTGTCGAAGACCTGCCTGGTCCGCTTCGACAAAAACAAGTGCTCGGTCAGCGCCGGGGCGGTCGGCCGACCTGTCGAGATCCACGCCTATGCCGACCGGATCGTCATCCGTCAGGACGGACGCGCCGTAGGGGAACATCGCCGCCGCTATGGACGGGGCGAGACAATCTACGATCCTTGGCATTACGTGTACTAGCTGACATTTGATCGGACAGCTGGCCTGTATGGTGCCGGATGGATCATGTCTGACCGACGTCAGGCGGCGTTGAGCATTTTTCCCCTGGCGAGCGGGAGGGTGTCAAGGAAGGTCTGCATCGGGGTCTTGCCGTAGCACCAGCGGCCCTGATGAGGGCGTTGCTCATTATAGCTGCTGACCCAGACATCGAGATCGGCCTGTAGCTGCTCGATGCTGCTGTAGATGCGCTTGCGGAAGGCGACCTGATAGAACTCGTGCAGCACCGTTTTGTGGAAGCGCTCGCAGATCCCGTTGGTTTGCGGACTCTTTGCCTTGGTCCGGCTGTGGTCGATGTCCTCGATCGCCAGGTAGAGCTCGTATTCGTGGGCCTGCGAGGTGCCGCAATACTCGGTGCCGCGATCGGTCAGCACGCGGGACAGCTTGACCCCGTGCTCGTCGAAGAACGGCACCACGCGGTCGTTCAGCAGGTCGGCGGCGGTGATCGGGGCCTTGCGGTCGTAGAGCTTGGCGAACGCCACCTTGGAGTGGGTGTCGACGCAGGTCTGCTGATAGATCCGCCCGACCCCCTTGAGCGTGCCGACATAGAAGGTGTCCTGGGCCAGGCAGTAGCCCGGACACTCGCTCTCGAACTCGCCATGCGCCTCGTTGTCCTGCCGGGCCCGCTCCAAGGCGGCGACCTGGGCTTCGGTCAGCACCAGGCCGTCCTGTGCGCTCTTGGCCTCGAGTGCCTTGAGCCGCTTCTTCATGGTCTCCAGGTCGTGGCGCTGCCAGACACAGCGCACCCCGGCCGGGGAAATCGTCAGGCCGCGCTTCTTCAGCTCCTTGGCCACCCGGACTTGGCCAAAGGCCGGCTGCTCGACGGCCAGCCCGACGACCGCCTGCTCGATGGCCGGCTCCACCCGATTGCGCAGGATTGGCTTGCGCCGGGTCATCTCCGCCAGCGCGATCTCGCCGCCCTTTTCGTAGAGCTCCTGAAAGCGGTAGAAGCTGTCGCGCGAGTATCCCATGATCTTGCAGGCCTGCGACACATTGCCGAGCTGTTTGGCCAGCTCCAGCAGGCCTACCTTGGCCCGGATTACCTTGCGTTCGTTGGTCATGGTCGGCTCCTCGGTTCTGGGCGACCGGAGCGAGACATTCCTGTCCTCCGGTCCCGGGTTGCCCGCACCAAACAAACCAGATTGTCAGATTAAATCCTAGCTAGTACACATCAGGATGGGGGAATTGTCGCCGGCGCCGCGGATGGCGTTGTAGTTGCTGACAATCTGCGCCTCCACGGAAGGCACATCGGCTCCGTAGCCCGGTTCGTTCATCGTGCCGAACCAGACATAGGGGTTGTCCTTGTACGTCGCGGCGAGACTTGCGTACCAATCGTCTTCCGAGGTGAGGGCTGAACCCGTCTCAAGGTGAGTGTTGTTGCTCGCGTCGCCAGAATGGTCCTCGATCTCGACAACCACCTTCTTGGCCGTCAGCGTCTGCACGAGGGCACTGATCGTTGAGGGATCAGTTGACGGTGTGGCGGCCACCCTGACCATGTTGATGCCGGGGAAGGTCGCGAGGATGGTGTTCCCGTCCACCTGGCCTGGGAAGGCATCAATTCCCTTGGCCAGGAAATCCGTGCCGCCCGGGGCGATGATCTCTCCGTTCGAGACGTGGAATTCTCCGGTCGCCATGGTTTCACCTCGCTTTCGGTCCACACAGGCAGATCGTTGCGAATATGTTCTCACTTTTCCGTGGGCTTCGCAAGATAATACGTCATCAAAACGTTACGGAATCGTATACGATGCCGCTCTCGCGCAGGGACTCCGGCAAGTTGGATTTGGTGTACGGCTAAACGCGCGTGCCGGATGTTTCAAAAGCAATCACAGCCCGGATGCAAATTCGCCAACCTGCCGTGTTCCACCAGCCCAGGTAGGCTTTTTTCTGGATTCCCGCGTTCGGATTGTGCTGCGAAAGTCGCGGCGCGGCGCGGCGATGGGTTGCGGGGGTGGTTCCGCGATGCGCGGACCCGTCCGGAGCCGCCCGGAGGGGGCGTGGCGAGAGCCGCGCCGGCGTGGCTGAGGCGCCGTGCCCACGCGGCTGCCAGCCTGGTTCTGGCCCGCGGCGGGTTGAGCCTCGTCAGCGCCGCGAAGGCGCGCCCGGCATTGCCGGCAAACGAGGCGTATCGCGCCCGGGCAAACCCGTGATGGCGCTTGAGGGTGCTGAACACGGCCTCGCCCGGGGCGCGGCGGCGGGCGATCAGGCGATTGCGCGTGCGCTGCCAAAAGGGCAGCGCCGGGTGCCAGCGGTTGGCGCGGCGCACGGTCCGCTCCTTGGTGCGCATGGCCGCCAGTCGGGCGCGCCGGGCCTTCTGCGCGTGGGCGCGATCCCCAAGCGCGACCATGACGCGAGGGGAAACGAAGTCACCCCACCCCAAACTCCTCCGGCCGCAGCAGCCGCGCCAGGCGGTCGAGCACGCCATTGGCCAGGCGCGGCTCCTCGCCCGAGAAGAAGCCGTGCGCCACGTCCAGGTACTCGTTGATGACCACCCGCGCCGGCGGGCCGTCGGAGAGGGCAAGCTCGGCCCCGCCCGCGCGCATCAAGGCGCGCAGCACCGGATCGATGCGGTTGAGCGGCCAACCCTCGGGCAGCGCCTCCGTCAGCATCCGGTCGATCGTGTCCTGTCGCGCCACCGCGGCGCGCACGATGCGCGCGAACAGCGGCACCTCCGCGCGCGGCACGCGGCCCTCCTCGAACCCGTCCGTCCCCGGCAGCGCGCCCAGCCGGTGGCGCACGAACTGATCGATCACCGCCTCCGGGCTGTCCTGCGCCTGC
The DNA here is from genome assembly GCA_963818725.1 of uncultured Pseudomonadota bacterium. Lineage (GTDB taxonomy): Bacteria > Pseudomonadota > Alphaproteobacteria > Acetobacterales > Acetobacteraceae > DATFDN01. The sequence goes on from CAWFTU010000008.1 coordinate 17,548, forward strand.
TCGCTCTGGAACAGCGCCTGAACGGCGGCGACGCGCGAGGCTGTGCGCGCGCGCGGGCGCGGCCTCGGCACCTTCTCCATCGAACCTCTCCTATGACGGGCTAGGACGCGGCGAACCGCCGCGCCGCAGCGATCTGCATCAGCGCCGCGACAGCGGCCTCCGCGCCCTTGTTGTGTCCGTCCTGGCCGGACCGCGCCAACGCTTGGTCAATCCTGTCCACGGTCAGCAGTCCCGTCCCAAGCGCCAGGCCGAACTGCAACGCGACCGCCATCATCCCCGCCATCGTCTCCCGGCATATATGGTCGTAGTGGTCGGTCTCGCCACGTATGATGCAGCCGAGCGCGACGAAAGCGTCAAACCGCGCCGCCCCGCGCAGCACAAGGCGGATCGCCTGGGGCAATTCGAACGCGCCGGCCACGTCCAGCGTCGCGCGCTCCGCTTTCGCCTCGGCCAGGATGCGCTCGGCGCCGCGCGTCAGCCCCTCCACCACGTCCCGGTAGTAGGGGGCGCGCACGACCAGGACGCGCGGCGGGGGCCCCGCGAGCGGCGGGGCGACGGGCAGCGCCGCGTCCATGGTGCTCATCGCTGCCAGCCCATGCGCACCGCGTCGGGGATCGGGCGCTGCTCCACGATGTTCAGCCCGTAGCCCTCCAGCCCGACGATGGTGCGGTGGCGGTTGGACAGCAGGATCATGTCCCTGATCCCGAGGTCGAGCAGGATCTGCGCGCCGATGCCGTAGTCGCGCAGCTCCCTGGGCGGGCGCTCCGACATGGCGAGCTGGCGGACGCGGTCGGACAGCGCGGTCCTGCGGTGCTCACGAATCAGCACCATCACGCCCCGCCCTTCGCGGCCGATCAGGTGCATGGCGTTGTGGATCGAGATCCAGGCCGGCCCGCCGGTCATGTCGTCCAACAGATCGATCGCGTGCATCCGCACCAGCACCGGATCGGCGCCGGAAATGTCCCCCTTCACCAGGGCGAGGTGCTCCTGGTACTCGACGGTGTTGGCGTACACGACCAGCTTCCACTCGCCGCCGGCGGCGTGGTTGAACAGGCTCTCCGTGACCCGGCGGACCAGCCGCTCGGTGCGACGGCGATGCGCGATCAAGTCGGCGATGGTGCCGAGCTTCAGGTTGTGCTTCTGCGCGAAGCCCACCAGGTCGGGCAGGCGGGCCATCGTGCCGTCATCGTTCATGATCTCGCAGATCACGGCGGCCGGGTACAGGCCGGCGAGGCGCGCGATGTCGACCGACGCCTCGGTGTGGCCGGCGCGGACCAGCGTGCCGCCCTCGCGCGCGACCAGCGGGAAGATGTGGCCCGGCGTCACGATGTCGTCGCGCCCGCACTCGGGGTTGATGGCCACCGCGATGGTGCGGGCGCGGTCATGGGCGGAAATGCCCGTGGTCACGCCTTCCCGCGCCTCGATCGAGACCGTGAACGCGGTCTGGTGGCGGGTGCCGTTGGTGGCGCTCATCAGCCCCAGGCCGAGCTGCTCGACGCGCGGGCGGGTCAGGGCCAGGCAGACCAGGCCGCGCGCGTGGCGGATCATGAAGTTGATCGCGTCCGGCGTGGCGAACTGTGCGGGGATGACGAGGTCGCCCTCGTTCTCCCGGTCCTCGTCATCGACCAGGATGAACATCCGCCCGTTGCGCGCCTCCTCGATCAGCTCCTCGGCGCTGGCGAGATAGTCGGAGAGATCCACGGTCTTCATCTCAACGGCACTCCGCCAGCCGCGCGACGTAGCGCGCGAGCGTGTCGATCTCGATGTTCACCGCGTCGCCCGGCCGCAGCGTGGCGAAGCGCGTCACGGCGGCGGTGTGGGGGATGATGTTCACCGCGAAAGTGTCGCCCTCCACGGCGTTGACCGTCAATGACACCCCATCGATCGCCACGCTGCCCTTGACGGCGATGAAGCGCGACAGCGCGCCCGGCACGCTGAAGGACCAGCGGACGGAGGCGTTCTCCGGCGCGGACGACAGCGCCTCCCCCACCCCGTCGACATGGCCGGAGACGAGGTGCCCACCCAGCTCGTCGCCGAGGCGCAGGCTGCGTTCGAGGTTGATGCGCGTGCCGACGCGCCAGCCGCCCATCGTGGTGCGCGCGAGCGTCTCGGCCGAGGCGTCGGCGGCGAACCAGTCCGGCCCCACCTCCACCGCCGTCAGGCAGCAGCCCGAGCAGGCAATGGAGGCGCCGAGCGGGATCTGCCCGGTGTCCGGCCAGGGCGCGGCGATGACCAGGCGCATGTCCCGACCCTCGCCGAGCGGCGTGATGTCGCGAACGGTGCCCAACGCGGTGATGATGCCGGTGAACATGGCTCAGCACGCCCTCTCGAAGGTCGTCAGCATGTCATCGCCGAGCGCAGTTGCCGAGCGCCGGCGGAAGCGGGGCAGATCGGTGAGCCGGCCAAGGCCCATGGCCCGCACGGCGGCCAGTCCGTCACCGCCCATCACGGCGGGGGCGTGGAACCAGGCGATGCGATCGACAAGGCCCGCTTGGAGAAGGCTGGCGGCCAAGCGCGCCCCGCCCTCGACAAGGACCGAGGTCAGGCCGGCCGCGCCAAGAGCGGTGAGGGCGGCAGGCAGGTGGAGTGTCTCACCCCCCTCACCCCGACCCTCTCCCCCCAAGGGGGGAGAGGGGGACTGTGCCCCCTCTCCCGCTTGCGGGAGAGGGTTGGGGTGAGGGTGGACCGCGATCACCCGCGCCCCGCGTTCCTCGGCCTCCGCGTACCGGGCCGGATCCGCGTCCGGAGAAACCAGCAGCCAGACCGGCGCCGCTGACGCACTCGCCATCAGGCGCGATGAGAGCGGCGTGCGCAGCGCCGAGTCCGCCACCACCCGGACCACCGGCAGCGCGCGCATCCCCGAAATCCGGCAGGTCAGGTCCGGGTCGTCGGCGAGCACGGTGCCAATCCCCACCATCACCGCGTCGTGGCGTCCGCGCAGCGCGTGCGCCATGCGCCGTGCCTCGCGGCCGGTGATCCAGCGGCTCTCGCCGGCGCTGGTCGCGATCCGCCCGTCCAGGGTGGAGGCCAGCTTCAGCGTGACCAGCGGGCGACCGGTGCGCACGCGCTGGCTGAACGCCGCTGTCACCTCCGCGGCCGCCTCGGCCAGCACGCCTTCGGCCACTTCGATCCCCCGCGCGCGCAGCGCGGCGACCCCTTGGCCGTTCACGCGCGGGTCCGGGTCACGGGCGCCGACCACGACCCGCGCGATCCCGGCCTCGATCAGCGCGCCCGTGCAGGGCGGCGTGCGGCCCCAGTGGCAGCACGGTTCCAGTGAGACATACGCGGTCGCCCCGCGCGCGCGTTCGCCGGCGCGGGCGAGCGCCTCTGTCTCGGCGTGCGGGCGCCCGCCCGGCGCGGTGCCCGCACGCCCGACGACCCGGCCATCCTGGGCGATCACGCAGCCGACCGAGGGGTTGGGCCAGGTCACGCCGAGGCCGCGCCGCGCCAGCGCCAGCGCGGCGCGCATGTGGACGGTGTCGAGGGGACCGGGCGCACCCATGGCGGCCTATGTGGCCTCGTCCAGCGATCCTACAAACGCCTCGAAATCCTTCGCCTCGCGAAAGTTGCGATAGACACTGGCGAAGCGGACATAGGCGACGGCGTCCACGTCCTTTAGCGTCTCCATCACCAGTTCGCCGATCTGCTTGCTGGAGACCTCCGCGTCGCCCGAGGCCTCGAGCTGGCGGACCACGCCGGTGACGATCCTCTCGATCCGCTCATCCGTGACCGGGCGCTTGCGCAGCGCGATGCGGATGGAGCGCGCTAGCTTGTCGCGGTCGAAGGCGACGCGCCGGTCGTCCGACTTGATCACCGTCAGCTCGCGCAGATAAATGCGCTCGATCGTGGTGAAGCGCTGCCCGCAGCCGATGCAATAGCGCCGGCGCCGGATCGCCGCGCCGTCCTCGGACGGGCGGCTGTCCTTCACCTGGGTGTCGGCATGGCCACAGAACGGGCAGTGCATCAGCGGTCGGGATAGATGGGGAACCGCGCGCACAACGCCTGCACGCGCGCCGCCACCGCGCGCTCGGCCGCGTCGTTCGCGCCGTCGTTGGAGCGCGAGAGGCCATCGACCACCTCGGCGATCATGCGCCCGACCTCGCGGAACTCCACGGTGCCGAAGCCGCGCGTCGTGGCCGCGGGCGAGCCGAGGCGGATGCCGGAGGTGACGGCCGGCTTCTCGGGATCGGCGGGGATGGCGTTCTTGTTGGCGGTGATGCGCGCGCGCTCCAGGCTGGCCTCCGCGGCCTTGCCGGTGACGCGCTTCGGCCGCAGATCGACCAGCATCAAATGGCTGTCGGTGCCGCCGCCGACAATGGCGAAGCCCTCCTCGATCAGCGTCTCGGCGAGCGCGCGGGCGTTGTCGAGGATCGCCTGCTGGTAGGCGCGGAACTCCGGGCGCAGCGCCTCGCCGAACGCGACCGCCTTGGCGGCGATGACGTGCATCAGCGGGCCGCCCTGCAAGCCGGGGAACACGGCGCTGTTGACCTTCTTGCCGATCTCCGCGTCGTTCGACAGCACCATCCCGCCGCGCGGGCCGCGCAGGGTCTTGTGCGTCGTGGTGGTCACGACATGCGCGTGCGGCAGCGGGCTGGGATAGAGGCCGGCGGCGACCAGCCCCGCGAAATGCGCCATGTCGACCATCAGGAAGGCGCCCACCTCATCGGCCACGCGGCGGATGCGGGCGAAATCGATGATCCGCGCGTAGGCCGAGCCGCCGGCGATGATGAGCTTCGGGCGCTCGGTCCGGGCGACGCCCTCAAGCTCCTCGTAATCGAGCAGCCCGTCGTGGCGCACGCCGTAGTGCAGCCGGGCGGAACCACTTGCCCGAGAGATTGGCGGGCGAGCCATGGGTCAGGTGCCCGCCGGCGTCGAGGCTCATGCCGAGGATGGTGTCGCCCGGCTTGAGCAGGGCGAGGAACACGGCCTGGTTCGCCTGCGCCCCGGAATGCGGCTGCACATTGGCGAAGGCGCAACCGAACAGGGTCGTGGCCCGCTCGATCGCCAGGCGCTCGGCGACATCGACGAAGCCGCAGCCGCCATAGTAGCGCCGGCCTGGATAGCCCTCGGCGTATTTGTTGGTAAGCACGCTCCCCTGCGCCTCAAGCACGGCGGCCGAGACGATGTTCTCGCTGGCGATCAGCTCGATGCCGTCCTGCTGGCGACCGAGTTCGTCGCGGATCGCCTGGGCAAGCTCGGGATCGGTCTCGGCGAGCGGAGCGGAGAAAAACCGCTGTAGGCTGGAGGTGGGAGCGTGTTGGTTCATGATCTGCCGGTGCGTTTCGGGTGGGTTGGTCTAGCATCGGCCGCCTCGGTGCGACAAACGCCGCTAGCCCGCCAGCGGCTCTAACGGCTCGGCGATCAGCGCCGTTGCCAGGTCGGGAGCAGGTCGGGCAACGTCAGGCCCCGGCCATGACCGCCCTTACACGCCGCACCAGCTCGGGATCGCGAAACACGGTGTGCGGCTTCATGAGGTGCGCAACCTCGGCAGTCAGCTTGTGCATCGCCGGATCCTCGGCGGCGAGCCGGGTCAGAGCGGAATCCGAATTCGAGTGCGCTCTCGAAGTCCGGAGGACGCTGTCCGGTCGTTTCGGGAAACACGAGATCGGGGATGGCCGCCATCGCCCACGGCGCCTCGATTACCGGATGGGCTTCGGCGAGGAAGGCCGGCGCCAGCGCGGCGAGGCCGTCCCGCTGCATGGCCGGCGTCTCGAGCAGCCGGCGAAGCAGGCACGCCTCCTGGGCGGTCACGCTCATGCCCTGACCATAGATCGGGTTGAACCGGCAGATCGCATCGGCGATCGGAACCAATCCGCACGGCAGGCCCTCAAGGCGTTCGAAATGCCGCCATTGGCTCGCTGTAAAGCCGAACCGAGCGACCTCGCCCAGAGGCTTGGCGTGCCTGACCGCATTGTAGATCGTTGGCGTCCGCAACTCCCGAGCATAAGCAAGGAGGCCCTCCAGGCTCCCAGGCGGCTGTCGTCATGCGCGTCGCCCACGCTCATGATCCAGCGATTTCCCTCATGGGGAAACAGCAGGCCTCCCCGGCTGCTCTGCGGCACCTGGGGCAAGGTAATCACCCCCTTCCAATCTCCCGGCGCGTCATCCGGCACGGCGAATATGGCGGTGGAATAGCCGACATCGACGCCGATCGAGGTTTCCTCTGGCAGCGGCCGACCGAGAGATTGCAGCAGCGCGAGGGCGAGCGTGCCGCGTCTGGTGGCATCAACGACGAGATCGGCCAGGAAGCGTCTCAACCGTCCTCTCGGCGGAATCGCGCCTGACTCCGGCAATCGCTGTCCCGCCGGGCGTCACAAGGATCTCCTGAGCGCGGCAGCGCTGGCGCAGCGTTATGTTGGCATGCTGTTCAACGCGCCTTCGCACCGTGAGTTCGATCATCGGCCGGGAGAGGGAGTAGCCGAACCAACCGAGATCGCGCGGCGGGAACGGGTCGTAGCCAGGCCGCTCGACGCGGATGTCGCTGGTTATATGGAACCGAACCGCTCCCGCTCGTTCAAGGTCCTCCTCCATGCCGGGGAACAACGCCTCAAGCGCGCGCTGGCCGCCTCCTAGGAGGATGTGCAGGTGTCGCGCTTGCGGCGTTCCCGTCCGGAGGGCCGGACCCTGCGGCAGAGCGTCGCGGTCCAACACCACCACGCGTTCGAAATGGTCGGCGAGCGCGCGCGCGGCGGTCAGCCCACCCATTCCGGCGCCGACAACGATCGCCTGCTTGCCGAACGACATGGACATTTTTCCATCTCCCGCGTTCCGCGGAGCTTACGCAAATCCGCCGGGAGATGCGTCCAAAAAAGCTGCCGAGTCATGTTCCTTGCGATCACCATTCCGGCTTATCGATGATCCGATCGCATCGCGTCCAGCGCCGCCTGAAGCATCCAGGCCGCCGCCATCCGGTCCACCACCGCCGCCCGCCGCGCCCGGCTGAGGTCGGCCTCCTCGATCAGGAGCCGGTTCACGGCGGCGGACGACAGCCGCTCGTCCCACAGCGCCGCCGGCAGCCCGGTCGCCTCCGACAGCGCGCGCGCCCAGTCGCGCGCCGCCTGCGCGGCCGGGCCGATCGAGCCGTCCATCGACAGCGGCCAGCCCGACGACCAGGCCGCCCGCCCCCTCCTTCGCGCGCAATGGCGGCGATCTCGGCCGCGTTGTCGGCGAGCTTGCCGCGCCGCAGCGTGCCGTAGGGGCTGGCCAGGCGCAGCCCGACATCCGACAGCGCGAGCGCCGATCGGCCGCGCGCCGGGATCGAGGCCGATCAGCCGCTGCGCCCGGGCGCAGGCCGGCGCCGCAGCTCGGTCATGTTGAACAGCGCCATGGCCGCCGTTATGGTCCCGCCTCTCCCCGCAGCCAAGGACCGTCCATGTCGCTCGATCCCGCGACCGTTCGCCGCATCGCGCAGCTCGCCCGCATCCGCATCGAGGAGGCGGAGGTGCCGCGCCTGCAGGCCGAGCTGAACGGCATCCTCGGCTGGATCGAGCAGCTCAACGAGGTGGATGTCGACGGCGTCGAGCCGATGGCCGGCGCGGCGCGCATGGCGCTGAAGATGCGCGAGGACGTGGTGACCGACGGCGGCTATCGCCGAGAAGGTGCTGGCCAACGCGCCCGAGCGGATCGGCGATTATTACGCCGTGCCGAAGGTGGTCGAGTGATGCTGACCGACCTCACCATCGCTGCCGCGCGCGACGGCGCTGCGCGCCGGCGCGAGTTCACCGCGCGCGAGCTGACCGAGGCGCATCTCGGCCGCGATCGAGGCGCTGAACCCGCGGCTGAACGCCTATCATCACCGTCACCGCCGAGCGGGCGCTGGCGCAGGCCGACGCGGCCGACGCGGCGCTGGCGCGCGGCGAGGCGCGGCCGCTGACGGGCATCCCGCTGGCCATCAAGGATCTGTTCTGCACCGAGGGCGTGCGCACCACCGCCGGCAGCCGCATCCTCGGCACCGTTCGTGCCGCCCTACGAGAGCACCGTCACCGCCAACCTGCTGCGCGACGGCGCGGTGTTTCTCGGCAAGGCGAACCTGGACGAGTTCGCGATGGGCTCGTCCAACATGACCTCGGCCTTCGGGCCGGTGGAGAACCCGTGGAAGCGCCGGCAGGACAGACGACGCGGTGCTGGTGCCCGGCGGCTCCTCCGGCGGCTCGGCGGCGGCGGTCGCGGCGCGGCTCGCGCTGGGCGCGACGGCGACCGACACCGGCGGGTCGATCCGCCAGCCGGCCAGCGTTCTGCGGCATCGTCGGGATCAAGCCGACCTACGGGCGGTGCTCGCGCTGGGGCGTGGTGGCCTTCGCCTCGTCGCTCGACCAGCCCGGGCCCGTTCGCCCGCACCGTGGAGGATTGCGCCATCCTGCTCGGCTCGATGGCGGGGCACGATCCGAAGGATCGCACCAGCGCCGACGTGCCGGTGCCGGATTTCGCCGCCGCCTGCGCGCGCGGCGTGCAGGGGCTGCGCATCGGCGTCCCGCGCGAATACCGCGCCGACGGGATGCCGGCGGAGATCGAGGCGCTCTGGCAGCAGGGCATCGACTGGCTGCGCGACGGCCGGCGCCGAGATCGTCGACGTGTCGCTGCCGCACACGAAATACGGGCTTGCCACCTACTACATCGTCGCCCCGGCCGAGGCGTCGTCGAACCTCGCCCGCTATGACGGCGTGCGGTTCGGGCTGCGCGCGCGACGGCGAGGACCTGCGCGACCTGTACGAGCGCACGCGCGCCGAGGGCTTCGGCGCCGAGGTGCGGCGGCGCGTGCTGATCGGCACCTACGTGCTCTCGGCCGGCTATTACGACGCCTATTACCTGCGCGCGCAGAAGGTGCGCGCGCTGATCCTGCGCGACTTCACCGAGGCTTTCGCCAAGGTGGACGCGCTGCTGACGCCCGACCGCGCCCTCGGCCGCCTTCGCGCAGGGCGAGAAGATGGACGATCCGGTGAAGATGTATCTGAACGACGTGTTCACCGTGCCCGGCGAACATGGCGGGCGTGCCCGGCGATGTCGGTCCCGGCCGGGCTGGACGCGCAACGGGCTGCCGCTCGGGCTTGCAGGTGATCGGCCGGCCGTTCGACGAGGAGACGGTGTTCGCGGTCGGCGCCGCGATCGAGCGCGCGGCGGGTTTCGACGCGCTGCCGGCGCTGCGGGCGGGAGCCGACGCATGAGCTACACGATCGAAGGCAGCACCGGCCCGTGGGAGGTCGTGATCGGCCTCGAGGTCCATGCCCAGGTCATCAGCCAGGCCAAGCTGTTCTCCGGCGCCGCCACCGATTTCGGCGCCGAGCCGAACACGCAGGTGAGCTTCGTCGATGCCGCGTTCCCCGGGATGCTGCCGGTCATCAACCGCGAATGCGTCGCGCAGGCGGTGCGCACCGGACTCGGGCTGAACGCGCACATCAACCTGGTCAGCCGCTTCGACCGCAAGAACTACTTCTACGCCGACCTGCCCGCCGGCTACCAGATCAGCCAGTACCAGCACCCGATCGTCGGCGCGGGCACGGATCGAGATCGAGCTGGCCGACGGCACCACCAAGGAGATCGGCATCACCCGCCTGCATCTGGAGCAGGACGCCGGCAAGTCGCTGCACGACCAGCATCCGACGCAAGTCGCTACATCGACCTCAACCGCGCCGGCGTCGCGCTGATGGAGATCGTCAGCGAGCCCGATCTGCGCAGCCCGGAGGAGGCCGGCGCCTATCTGCGCAAGCTGCGCACCATCCTGCGCTATCTCGGCACCTGCGACGGCAACATGGACGAAGGCTCGATGCGCGCCGACGTCAACGTCTCCGTGCGCAAGCACGGCGAGCCGTTCCGCACGCGCTGCGAGGTGAAGAACGTCAACTCCATCCGCTTCGTCATGCAGGCGATCGAGGCGGAGGCGCAGCGGCAGGTCGAGGTCTGGGAAGCCGGCGGCGCGGTCGATCAGGAGACGCGGCTGTTCGATCCGGCGCGCGGCGATGACGCGGTCGCATGCGCAGCAAGGAGGACGCGCACGACTACCGCTACTTCCCCGATCCCGACCTGCTGCCGCTGGTGCTCGACGAGGACTGGGTCGCCGAGCTGAAGGCCGGGCTGCCGGAGCTGCCGGACGCCAAGCGCGCGCGCTTCGTGCGCCGAGTACGGCCTGCCCGCCTACGATGCCGGCGTGCTGGTGGCCGAGCAGGCGACGGCGGATTTCTACGAGGCGGTGGCGAAGGGGCGCGATGCGAAGCTCGCCGCCAACTGGGTGATGGGCGACCTGTTCGCCGCCCTCAACCGCACCGGGCCGAAGCATCGCCGACAGCCCGGTTCGCGCCGCGGCGCTCGGCCGGCTGCTCGATCTGATGGCGGACAGCACGATCAACGGCCGCATCGCCAAGGAGGTGTTCGAGGCGATGGTGGAGACCGGCCAGGAGCCCGGCGCCATCGTCGAGGCGAAAGGGCTGCGCCAGGTGACCGACACCGGCGCGATCGACGCGGCGGTGGACGCGGTGCTGGCCGCGAACGCCGACAAGGTCGCCGAGTACAAGGCGGGCAAGGACAAGCTGTTCGGCTTCTTCGTCGGCCAGGTGATGAAGGCGATGGCGGGCAAGGGCAACCCGGCGCTGGTCAACGAGGCGCTGGGCCGGCGGCTCGGCCGGGAGGGGTGAGGCTGCCCGCGCCGCGGCGGCCTCCTGACCCTTCGTCGGGCCAGGCGGACGCCGCGTACCCCAGTCCGATGCGCGTCAGACTTTTCTGAGGGTCGCAACCGAAACATGCGGCCAGCTGAGGCCGTTGAAGTTCAGCAGCACAGTCTGTGTATACTGCAACTGATGGAACGGCGGTTTTCCATGCTCTTCGACCGTTTCTATCCAGAAGATAGCGGACATCTCGGCGGCATTTGCGTTCGGGCCATCCTTGGTTCCCACCAGGAACGAGATGTTGTCGGTCCCGCCGCCGACGAGGGGTGCGAGGGGCGTCGTATCAATGACTCAGTACTGTCGTCTTGGTGATGTTCTGACCCTTGATTGCGTCCGTCAGCACAGAGTTCGGATTATCGACCATCGACTGATGGATCTCCGCGAGGAGCGGCGGTTGCGGAAGCCGGAATTTTGTCGCAACTGATAGGGTTGTCTCTGGGAACGGAACCAATTTTTTCGGATTACTACCGATAACGAACGGTGTGATGTTGTTTGAGTCGATCTTTGGGCCGCCGTTGACCGTGAATGCCTGTCCTTGGGCGTTGATCGTGGTTCCGTGTGGGATCGAAGCCATACGCACCACGGATGCCTTTTCCGCCGGATCTGTCGTGGCAGGCACGTTCGCCCACACGCCCGGTTCGGCGTGAATTCCGGCCTTCAGGAGCCTATCGCTAATATGCTGTAGGTACGTCACACCAAAGAGGCTGATGTCCGGCTCCAGAAATCCGCGGTTGGGGATGCTGCCTGGAATCCGGGTGAATTGAAGCGTTTCCTGCGTCAGGTTCAGCTCAAGAATCCGATCCTGCTTCGGAGGGTCCCCGGGCAAGCCGACTTGGTGCGGGCGCCAGATGGTATTGAAACCCTGTCCTTTCCAGGTCCCGGGAAGGTCTGCCAGCGGACCGAGCGGATTTGCCGACTTAGCAAGTGCTTCAGCTTCCGGTGACAAGCGCAGGGGATCAACCGAGCGCCATTCAAAGCCTTCGAAGTCCATTGCCATTGCTGTTCCTCCGGGTGTGGTGTTGGGTGGGGTGAGGTGAGGAGGGGTGGTGCTAGTGAGTGCGGGTGTGAAGCGATCGTGCACGGGGATGGCGAGTGGCGGAGAGGCGGCGGAGGGGCTGTGCGCGCACGGTGTTGTGGCTAGCGTAAGCGCGCGCCTGCAGGGGCTGGAGAGGACCTGCGCTGGGACGGCCGCCTGTCCACCGAAGGCGGAGTGCGGTATCACCGCTGCCTGGCCGCGGCTGAGCGGACCTGCGTTGCCTGTGGACGCTGGACCGCTGCCCTACTTGGGCGAACGCGGCGTGGCATGCGCGCGCGGGTAGCGAGGTCTGCTCGCCGAGGGTCTCAGTGGCGCCGGAGGAGACTGTTCGGCGCGGGTGACCCGGACTTCACGTAAAGGGGGCGATGGAGCGGCTCTACACCGCCCCGCCCGCGGGCAGCGTCGTCGTCTGCCTCGACGAGATGGGGCCGCACCCAGCAGAGCTATCCCGGCAGCGTGTAGTCGCGCCGCGGCCGCGGGCGGAGCGCGCCAGGCGGAGATCGACTACGGCCGGCGCGACGTCGCGGGTACGTGTTCGGCGCCTTCTGCCGGCGACAGGCGCCGCGACCGAGACGTGCGATGGGCGCACCACCGCGAACTGGGTCGACTCCTGGAGCGGGTCGAGCTGGCAGCCGCGGTCGAGCGGGTCTACGCCGTGATGGACAACCTACCGCACAGCCACGACGGCTCTGTTCGCTGCCCACGCGCTGGGAGCGTGCAGCCAAGTACGGCCAACGACGAGCGTGTAAGCCCCGCTGCGCTGAAGAATTTAGTTTCAATCCCTTGTAGGGAATCTGCTACCGACCTGTCCGCGACGCCGCATCGCGTGAGATCACCCAAGCCGGATTGATAGGATCGTCATCCGGCACCCGGAGCGGCGTCAGCTTGGAAAACATGCGACCGAACTGGCCAAACTCAGGAACCAGGTCGGACGTAACGAGCGCGAGCGGACCGCGCGGCTGCTTGCGATAACCGGCCTCGAAGGTGCTTTCCAGCCGCGATCAGGCGCAGCGGCAAGCCAGTTTCATTCGGCGCCGACTTCCTCCTGAAGAGTTCTCGTTGCCAGCGACAATACATTTTGCTGCTCCGTGCTGCGGTAACGTTGGCGTGTGCTTGCCGCTTTGATACGCGTGCGACGGCGACGCTTTACGACGCCTACCGATCCCAGGATGTGACCTCGGTCACAGCTCCCGCACGAATGGGCGTATCGGTGCGAGCGCAGCCTGGATCAGGTCCGCGAAAGCTTCCGCTGTACCCTGGATGGCAAATCCGCCAAGCGCGCCATCTCGCCGCGCGTCAGGACGTATCAAATCGCTTTTGGGCGGTTCCGCGCCCCGCGCACGGGCGCCGCCGCTCAGCCCGCCAGTTCGCGCGAGCGTGCCGCCGCGGCGGCGATGGCGCGGCTCAGCGCCTGGGGCCAGGCCTCGGGGGCCATCAGTACCGCGAGCGCGCGCTCGGTGGTGCCGCCAGGGCTGGTGACGGCGCGGCGCAGGGAAGCGGAGTCCTCCACGCTGGCCGCGAGCAGCGCGCCCGATCCGGCCACCGTCCGGCGGGCGAGCACGCGGGCGAGGTCGGCGGGAATGCCCTGCTCCCGCGCCGCCTGCTCCAGCAGCTCGGCGAGCAGGAACACGTAGGCCGGGCCGCTGCCCGAGACGGCGGTGACGGGATCGAGCAGCGCCTCGTCCTCGATCCAGGCCACCGCGCCGATCGCTTGGAGCAGCCGATCGCAGAGCGCGCGCTGGTCCGCCGTCACGCCAGGGCCGGGGCAGGCGACGGTGATCCCCTGGCGGACCGCGGCGGGCGTGTTCGGCATCGCGCGCACCACCCGCGCCCCCGCGCCGAGGAGGCCTTCAATCCCGGCCAGGGTGCGCCCGGCCATGATGCTCAGGAACACGGCCTGGACGGCGAACCGGCGATACAGGGGAAGCGTCTCCGCCGCGTTCTGCGGCTTGACGGCGAACACGATCGCGGCCGGCGTGAAGCCCCCCGGCACGTCCCCGGCCTGGCTCGCGACGGTCAGGTCGGGACCAGCCTGGCGGGCGGCCTCCGGCGCGGGATCGACGGCGACGGACGGGGCAAGGCCCTGCTCGCGCCAGCCCGCCAGCATCGCGCCGCCCATCCGGCCGCAGCCGACCAGCAGGATAGGCGGGATCGGCTCGCTCATGCCTCGCCGAGGCACTCCAGCATGGCCGCCTCCAGCGCCTCGCGCGGGGTCTTGCCACCCCACAGCACGAACTGGAAGGCCGGGAAGAAGCGCTCGCACTCGGTGATCGCGATGTCGACCATGTCCTCCAGGCTCTCGGTCGAGGCGCCGGGCGCGCCGCGCAGCAGCACCGCGTGGCGGAACACGGGCATCCCGTCGTCGGGGTCGATGGCGAAGTGCCCGATCCACAGCCGGTCATTGGCGAGCGCCAGCAGCTCGTACAACGCGGCGCGGCGCTTCGCCGGCACCTTCATCTCGAAGGCGCAGGTGAAGTGCATGGCGCTGATCTCGTGCGACCAGTTGAAATAGAGCCCGTAGTCGCACCACCGGCCGGGCGCCTCGGCGGCCATCTCGCTGTCGCTGCGCCGGTCGCAGGCCCAGTCGTTCGCGGTGATGATTTGCTCGAGCATGTCGAGAGGGTTGGCCGCGGTGTCGAGCGGAGCGGCAATGGACGTGGCGGGCATGCGGGGTCTCCCGTCTAGAGGAAGGCCGGGCGGGGCAGGCGCTTGCGCGCCCACACCGAGGAGCCACAGGCTTACCCTACCGACCGGGCCCGCCTCGCCGCAAGCGGCGAGCCGAGTCGGCCCGCTCGGCTGTCACAAACGCGCCACATCAGGGGGCGGTTTCCGGATCGGGGCCGCGCCCCGCCGCCTCCAGCGCGGCGACGCGCGATTCCAAGCTCGCCAGCCGGGCCAGCGCCTCCGCCAGCCGCGCCTCGGCCGCCTCCTGGCCGCTGCGGGCGTTGGCGGCCATCTCCTGGATAGCCGCTAGCTCGTCGCGGCGGACGAGGTCGAGGCGCCGAATCGTGTCATCGACGCGGGAGCGGACCATCGCCTCCGCCTCCTCGCGCAGCCCCGCGAGCGCCGAGATCGCACCCCCGGCGACCCCGGCCAGATCGTCGAAGAACTTGGATCGCTCTGCCATCGTGCCCTCCTGTCGCGGAACTTTGCCGCGCGCGCGTGAATGCCCGTATAAGCCGCACCCATGATGATGGTCACCGGCGGGGCCGGTTTCATCGGCTCGAACCTTCACGCCGCGCTGGCGCGCCGGGCGGTCGAGACGGTCGTGGTGGACTGGCTGGGCGACCGCGGCAAGTGGCGCAACCTCGCCAAGCACCCCCCTGCCCGCCTGATCCCGCCCGAGGCGCTGGACGACTTCCTGGCCAAGCACCCGCCGCTCGAGGCGCTGATCCACCTGGGGGCGGTGAGCGAGACCACGGCGACCGATGGCGACCGCGCCTGGGCGACGAATGTCGAGCTGCCGCTGCGGCTCTGGCGGTGGTGCGCGGCGCGGGGGGTCCGGCTGATCTACGCCTCCTCGGCCGCGACCTATGGCGACGGGGCGGCCGGATTCGACGACGATGGCTCGCTCGCGGCGCTGCGGCGTCTGCGCCCGCTCAACCTCTACGGCTGGACCAAGCACGCCTTCGACCTACGCGTGGCGCGCATGGTCGCGGACGGGGAGCCGCGCCCGCCGCAATGGGCGGGGCTGAAGTTCTTCAACGTGTACGGCCCGAACGAGTACCACAAGGACGCGATGATCTCGGTGGTGAAGGTCAAGCACGACGAGCTGGCGGCGGGCCAGCCGGTCCGCCTATTCCGCTCCGACCGGGCGGGACTCGCCGACGGGGCGCAGGCGCGCGACTTTATCTGGGTGGGCGATGTCGTCGATGTCCTGCTCTGGCTGCTCGACACGCCGGGCGTGAGCGGGTTGTTCAACGTCGGCACCGGGCGTGCCCGCACCTATCTCGACCTCGCCCGCGCGGTGTGCGCCTCCGCCGAGCGGGAGCCCGCCATCGCGTTCATTGACATGCCGCGGGCGCTGCGCGGGCAATACCAGGCGTTCACCCAGGCCAGCACGGAGCGGCTCCGCGCGGCGGGCTTCCCCGGCCGGTTCACCTCGCTGGAGGACGGAGTCCGGTGCTACATCCAGAGCTACCTGGCCCAGGCCGACCCGTACGTGTGACCACATGAACGCTCCGCTGGTCTTTCCGCACTTCGACCCCGTGGCCCTCCAGCTCGGCCCGTTCGCGATCCGCTGGTACGCGCTGGCCTACATCACCGCCCTGCTTTTGGGCTGGCGGCTGGCCCGGCGCCTGGTGACGCGGGCGCCGCGAATCGCCACGCCGGAGCAGACGGATGATTTCCTGACCTGGGCGACCCTCGGCGTGATCCTGGGCGGGCGGCTCGGCTACGTGCTGTTTTACCAGCCCAGCCTCTATTTCGCGCACCCGGCGCGCATCGTGCAGGTCTGGCAGGGCGGCATGAGCTTCCATGGCGGGGCGATCGGCGTCACCATCGCCATCGTCTGGTTCTGCTGGCGCAACCGGATCAACGCGCTGGGTTTCGCCGACCGCATCACCACCTGCGTGCCGATCGGCCTGGGGCTGGGCCGGGTCGCCAACTTCATCAATGGCGAGCTGTGGGGCCGCGAGGCGCCCTTGTGGTGGCCGGGCGCGCTGATCTATCCGCAGGCCGGGCCGCCCTATGTGCCACGCTTCCCGAGCGAGCTGTACGAGGCGTTCCTGGAAGGGATCGTGCTGCTGGCCGTGATGCTCGCGCTGGCGCGGCGCGAATGGGTGCGGGCGCGCTTCGGGATGCTGAGCGGCGTGTTCCTGGTGGGCTACGCGATCTGCCGCGTCGTCGCCGAGTGCTTCCGCCAGCCGGACGCGTTCCTGGGCTACATCGCCGGGGTGCTGACGATGGGCCAGATCCTGTCCTTCCCGATGCTGCTGCTTGGCGCCGGACTGATCGCCTACAGCGTGCGGAGGCGGCGCGCGCCGCCCCCGGTGCCTGGGTGAGCGCGCCCGAGCGCCTCGACCGCTTCATGGCGCGGGCGAACGCGGCCTACTACGCGACCCGCGACCCGTTCGCCGACTTCACCACCGCGCCGGAAATCTGCCAGGCTTTCGGGGAAGTGCTGGGGATCTGGGCGGCCGTGACCTGGGACCGGCTCGGCCGGCCCGAGCCGGTGGTCCTGGCCGAGGCCGGGCCAGGGCGGGGCACGCTGATGCGCGACGCGCTGCGCGCCGTCGAGGCGGCCATGCCGGCGTTCCGCGAGGCGCTGGCCCTGCACCTGATCGAGACCTCGCCCCGCCTGCAAGCGGCGCAGGCCAGGCTATTTCCCGGCGCGACCTGGCACACCGGCCTGGAGAGCCTGCCCGAGGCGCCGCTCATCCTGCTGACCAACGAGTTCCTCGACGCGCTGCCGATCCGGCAATTCGTGCGGCGGGGCGCTGGCTGGATGGAGCGGTTCGTGGGTGGGGGGACGTTCGTCGAGGTTCCCTATGGCGCCGATATAGCCCCTCTCCCCCCGGAACGGGGGAGAGAGAGATGATACGAGAGGGAGCGGTGGTCGAGGTGTGCGAAGCGGCGCTCGACTTCGCCACGGCCCTCGGCCGCCGCTTCGCGGCCCATCCCGGCGCGGCGCTGCTCATTGACTACGGCCCCGCCGAGAGCACGCCAGGCGATAGTCTCCAGGCGATTCGCGCCGGCCGGCCGGTCGATCCGCTCAAGGAACCTGGGAGTTCCGACCTGACGGCGCATGTCGATTTCGCTGCCCTGGCGCGAGCCGCGCGCCAATCCGGCGCCGCCGTTCATGGCCCGCTGCCGCAGGGCTTACTGCTGGCAACGCTTGGCCTGCCGCAACGCACCGATCGCCTGGCCCGCGCCTGCGAGCCGGTCCAGGCCCAGGCATTGATCGAATTGGCGCGGCGCCTGGTCGAGCCCGACCAAATGGGCCGGCTGTTCAAGGCGCTGGCGATCTGCTCGCCTGACAGCCTGGTCCCGGCGGGATTCGAGTGACACGGACGGGGCCGCGCCATATAGGCCGTGACAGGATGACGTCTCCCGCCCCGCTTCTCTCGCCGATTTTGCCCATCCCCCACGGCTTCTTCACGCGCCAGGGCGGGGTCTCCCAGGGTCCGTTCGCCTCGCTCAATTGCAGCCTCTCCGGACCGGACGCGCGCGAGGCGGTGCTGGAGAACCGGGCGCGCGCCGCCGGGGCCGTGGGTGTCGCGCCGGACCGCTTGATCGGCCTGACGCAGATCCATGGCGCCGATGCCGTCACCGCCGAGGCGCCATGGCCCCCGGGGGCCGGGCCGCGCGCCGATGCGATGGTGACGGCGGCGCCCGGCCTGGCGCTCGGCGTCGTCACCGCCGATTGCGCCCCGGTGCTGCTCGCCGATTTGGATGCGGGTGTGGTCGGCGCGGCGCACGCCGGCTGGCGCGGCGCGGTCGCGGGAGTGCTGGAGGCGACGGTCGCCGCGATGTGCGCGCTCGGCGCGGCGCGGCAGCGCATCGCCGCCGCGATCGGCCCGTGCATCGGGCAAGCCTCGTACGAGGTCGGGGCCGATCTGCGCGCGGCCGTGCTGGCCCGCGACGTGGCGGACCGGCGGTTCTTCGGCCCCGGCCGAAGCGATGGAAAGTGGCAGTTCGACCTTGCCGGCTACTGCGCCGCCTGCCTCGCCGCCGCGGGGATCGGGCGCGTCGCCGGCATCGGCGGCGACACGGCGGCGGACGCGGACCGCTTCTTCAGCCATCGGCGGCGCACCCTCTCGGGCGGCGGGCCGATCGGGCATCGAGATCTCCATCATCGCGCTCCCGGCCTGATGCGCGCGCTCCCGCTGCTTGCCCTGGCTAGCCTGCTTGCCTCCTGTGGCTCCGTGCCGCAGCCGTTCCGGGGCAATCCTGGGCAGACCGCGCAGCGGCTGGCGTCCGAGCCGCCGATCGTGCCCCGGCTGATCGTGCCCGTGCCATCCACCGCCTTGCTGTCGGACAGCGGTGGCAAGGCCTTCGCCGCCCTGCTCGCCCGCGACCTCCAGTTGCGCGAGGTGCCCGCCTATGCCGAGGCGGGCCACAAGGGGGACTGGGTGCTCGCGATCTCGGCGACGGACACAGGCCGGACCGTGGTGCCGGTCTACACGGTACGCACCCCGCAAGGCCGCGACGCCGCGAGCCTGAAAGGCTCGCCGGTGCCGGTCGCCGCCTGGGCGGCGGCGACGCCCGCAACGTTGGAGAGCACGGCGGCCGAGGCCGCGAGCCGGCTCGCGGCCCTGCTGTCCGGGGTCAACACCGACGTGCAGCGCGCCAATCCCAACAGCCTGCTCAACCGCCCGGCGCGCGTCGCCGTGCTCGAGGTGACGGGCGCGCCGGGCGACGGCGACGCCGCGCTGACCCGGCTGATGCGGGCGAATCTCTCGGTCCGGGGCGAGAAGGTGCAGGACATCCCAGCGGGCGCGGACTTCGTCGTGCAGGGCGAGGTGCGCATCGCGCCCGCCGGCGTCGGGCAGGAGCGGGTGGAAATCCAGTGGATCGTCACCCAGCCGGGCCGCGAGGGCACGCCGGGCGGGGCGGAGCGCGGGCGGGTGGTGCAGCTCAACAACGTCCCGGCGGGATCGCTGCGCGGGGTCTGGGGCGACGTCGCCCAGGCGGTGGCCGAGGAGGCGTCGGCCGGGGTGCGCGACGTGGTGCTGCGGCAATCGGGCCGCGCCCCGGCGAAAGCGCCATAGTTTCGCCTCCGGGTTCATGGACATGTCACGGTCGCGGCGCTAGAAGGCGCGCGTCCCACGGCGCCGAGGGCACCGCATCCCCATGAAGATCGTGGCCTGCAACAGCAACCGCCCCCTGGCCAACGCCATGGCGGCAGCCCTCAATCTGCCGCTGACCCGCGCCGCCGTCCGCCGCTTCGCCGACATGGAGATCTTCGTGGAGATCCACGAGAACATCCGGGGCGAGGACGTGTTCGTGGTCCAGTCCACGTCCTATCCGGCGAACGACCACCTGATGGAGCTGCTGATCACCCTGGACGCGCTGCGCCGCAGCTCGGCGCGGCGGGTGACGGCGGTGGTCCCGTATTTCGGCTACGCGCGGCAGGACCGCAAATCAGGGCCGCGCACCCCGATCAGCGCCAAGCTGGTGGCGAACCTGATCACCGAGGCGGGCGCGAATCGCGTGCTGACGATGGACCTGCACGCGGGCCAGATCCAGGGCTTCTTCGACATCCCCGTGGACAACCTCTACGCGGCACCCTTGTTCGCCCGCGACATCAAGGAGCGCTATGGCGAGCGCGACATCATGATCGTCTCCCCCGACGTGGGCGGGGTGTTGCGCGCGCGCGCCATCGCGACGCGGCTGAATGTCGATCTCGCGATCATCGACAAAAGACGCGACCGGGCGGGGGTGTCGGAGGTGATGAACGTGATCGGCGATGTGCGGGGCCGCGACTGCATCCTGGTTGATGACATCGTCGATTCCGGCGGCACGCTGGTCAACGCGGCGGCGGCGCTGATCGAGAACGGCGCGCGCTCGGCCAGCGTCTATGTCACGCATGGCGTGCTGTCGGGCGGCGCGGTGGCGCGGATCGCGTCCTCGCCGATCGAGATGGTAACGCTCACGGATTCGATCCTGGCGACCGAGGCGGTGCGGGTGGCGGACAACATCCGGCAGATCACGATCGCGCCCCTGATGGCGGAGGCGATGCGGCGGATCAACGACGAGAGTTCGGTGAGTTCGCTGTTTGATTGAGTGGCTACGCCGCAATTAGCTGGCACCAAGTTTCTCGTCGCAGCAGGAATACACAATGCCCTCGACTACCACTGACGAAACTCCACTTATTTTAACACAGATTGCCGAACGTCTACATGAAGTCTTTGATGGCTCGATCGCATTGGACGATGTAAACGCGAAGGCTCCCGAAGAGATAGAGGCATACTTTCGAAGCAGGGCATTTGCCGCCTTGGCAATCGTCCACGCGGCCGAAGTCACTCCTTCAGTAGCGGGAAACTGTATCACTGACGGTGGCGCAGATGATGGAATTGACGCAATCTATGTAGATAAGGCAAGCCAGCGGGTTTACTTTGTACAAAGTAAATGGCGAAGAAATCTTAAGAAAGGCATTGAGCTTTCAGATTTTACCCGCCTAAGAGATGGTGTCGAATCCGTGTTGTCGCTAAACTGGACCTCTGAAAATGCTAATCTCCACAGATTTCGTGCTGAATTGGAAACTGCTCTTAAGGATATAGACACACACGTAGTGATCATTATAGCGCACACTGGGGAGATGCCGATTGCACGGAATATAAAGGCCAAGATTGACGCTTTTATATCTCAGCAAAACAAATTTGTTCCTGATTTTGTTGAGTATAAGGAATTCACGTTGGTGCAGGCTGCTCGCACAGCTCGATCTTACGCTAGCCCGCATTTCTCATACGGGCGAGCGCTTGTCGTTTGAATGGCGCTCCGCCGGCGTGCATTCGTGAAGTGAGGCGGGGCGGGCGCTATGGGCGCGAGGCTCGGCGAGACCGCGCCGGCGCCGCCCGGCGGGCAGCGTGGGTGCGGGGTGTGATGTCGGCTGTGCGCTGGCTGGTTCGTGTCAGGCAGTGGCGTTTCTGAGCATGGCGTGGGCCAAGGCGAACTCGTGCTGATAGGGACAGGCCGAGGCCATCGCCGCCTTGATCCGCCGCACGCTGACCCGCACCAGGGCGCCGATCTTCAGCAGCTTGAGCCGGATGGTGCCGCAGGTCGCTCGGGCGAATTGCGTGTGCGCCAGACCGATGCGCCGCAAGGCGCAGAGCAGCACATAGGCCATGGACGCGAACCACAAGCGGAGCTGGTTGGCGCGCATCGTCGCCGCCGAGGTCCGGTCGGCGAACAGGTCGAGCTGGCATTCCTTGATGCGGTTCTCCATCTCGCCGCGCGCGCAGTAGACCCGCTCGTAGAGATGCCGCCCGCCGACTTCGGCCGGCTTGAGCGAGGTGACGACAAACCGGGGATTGGCCTCGCCGCCGGTCACCTCGGCCTTGCCGATGACCCGGCGTTGGCGGCTCCAACTGTCCAGCGTCGACCACGTAAAATCCCGGAAGCACCGCGCCGGCCTGCCGGTCCGCAAGCTCTCAATCGACGCGGTCAGCAGTTCGGGCTTGATCGCCTCCTCCAGCCGGTCGTTGCGGGCCAGACCGAACACATAGTCCACCCGGTTGGCCTCGCACCAGGCCATCAGCGCCTCGCGGGCAAAGCCGGAATCGCCGCGCAGCAGGATGCACACGCGTGGCCAGCGCCGGCGGATTTGCGCGACCAATCGGGCAACCTCCTCGACCGCGCCGGCCGAACCGTCGATGTTCGAGCGCCGCAGCTTGGCCGCCAGCAGATGACGGCCGCAGAAGACGTAGAGCGGCAGGTAACAGTAGCAGTCGTAATAGCCGTGGAAGAAGCGGCCTTCCTGATTCCCGTGCAGCGGATCATCGGTGGCGTCGAGATCGAGCGTGATCTGCGCCGGCGCGCGCCGATGCGCCTCCAGGAACAGATCCACCAACAACCGCTCGATCGCCGCCGGATCGTGGCTGATTTTGTGATAACGCGTCGGCTCGGCGCGGCCCAGCTCCAGCCGGTTCAGGGTCGATTTCCCGGCCAGCGGCGCGCAATCCGGCCGCCGCGCCGCCAGCTTCCCCGCCAGCACGGCCAGGACCGGATCGTGCCGCAGCTGGTCGTGGTCGACCAGATCCTCGTAGCCCAGCGCGATCCCGAACACGCGCTGCATCAGCAACGCCTCGATCGCGTGCTCCACCAGCTCCGGCGCCCGCTGGTCGCCGAAGCAGGAAGCGAAGCGTTCGATCAAGCCGATCGCCCGGTCGGTCGCCCCGAGCAGCAGGGCGCCGGCATCTGAGGTGATCACGCCACCATCGAAGGCCGCCACCACGGCACGCTCCTCCACGGGTGCAAAATCGAACAGCGGAGGTTTACACTCTGTGGGCATCGGGGAGTTCCTCCGTTCAGCGCTAAGACTTTGTCACAGAAGAACTTTCGCCGATTCGGAACCCCGATGCACCTACTCAGTGTGAGAAATACGGGCTAGGGCCTGTTGAGAATCATCGCGAATGGATGACGGCGGCGGCGAGATGGAGGTTGGCCGCAAAGCTCTGATCGGTTTTGTCGGCGCGCATGGCGATCCGCTTGAACTCTTTCAGCTTGCAGAAGAAGTTCTCGATCAGGTGGCGCCATTTATACATCTCCTTGTCGATCGCAAGCGGCTGCGCCCGGCGCGGATGCTGGGAGATCACCACCTTGGCCCCGCGCGCATCGAGCTCGGCAATAAGGGCGTTGCTGTCGAAGGCTTTGTCCGCAATCAGCGCGCCGAATGTGACGCCCTCGATGAGCGGCGGAACGCCCACCGTGTCGAAGCGCTGGCCTGGCAGAAGGACGAAACGCACCAGGTTGCCCAGCGCATCGGTCAGGGCGACGATTTTGGTGGTCATGCCACCCTTGGAGCGGCCGATGGCCTGGCTCTGAGTCCCCCTTTTGCGCCTTGTCCGTGGCGGTGGACCTTGACGATCGTGGCATCGACGATGGCGTATTCGAGGTCCGGCTCATCCGAGCATGCCTCGAACAGCCGAACGAAAACATCGGCTTTGACCCAGTCTCGGTATCGTTTGAAGACCGTGTTCCACTTGCCGAAGACGGGCGGCAGATCACGCCACGGACTGCCGGTCCGCACGATCCATAGAACCGCTTCGACAAACAGCCGATTGTCTTTCCCGCTGCGCCCGGGGTCCGTCGGCTTGCCCAGGCAGTGCGGCTCCATCTTCGCCCATTGCGCGTCGGTCAAAACGAGTTGCTCCATCCAGAGCTTGAATCACGCCTGACCCCGTAGCGAAATCCTAATTCTCAACAGGCCCTAGTGTACCGCGCCCGGTTTCCTGGACACAAGGTTGCTGTTAAGCGGCGGTCTTCATGATGGCCTGGTACCACGCTGCTCTGGCATCGCTGGGACTGCGCAGGCCGTTCTTCTCGATCAGCCACTCGGCATTGTAGCGGGCGACGAAGTCGCGGACCGCATCACGGGCCTCGTCGATGGTCTGGTAGATTCGGCCATGCACGATCTGCTCCTTGAGGGTGCGGAAGAAGCGCTCGACGACGCCATTCGTCTCAGGCTCGCCGACGAACGCATAGCTGGGGGTCATGCCCCAGAAGCGGATCTGGTTATGGAAATGTTCGGCGAGGAACGCGCTGCCGTGGTCGTGTCGCAGCGCCACGCCGCGAGCGGCGCTGGGGCTGACGTGGCCGAAGACATTGCGGACCGCCATGCCGACGGCCTGCGCGGCGGAGTAGCGATCGCCGCGCTTGGCGACGTGCCAGCCAAGCGCTTCGGCGTTCCAGTGCTCGACGACGCCGAACAGCCAGACCTTGCCATCCTGGACGGTGATGATCTGGGTCGCATCCGTCGCCCACATCAGGTTCGGCGCCTCGGTGATGATGTGACGATCGTGCGGCGTGTCGTCGCGGATGCGGGCGCGATGCGGCGACAGCAGGGCGTTCTCGCGCATCAGCCGCAGCACCCGTTTGCGCGCGACCCGGATGCCGTCCATCACCCGCAGCCTGGCCCACACCTTGCGATGGCCCTCGCCGTGCCAGGGCGACCGGGCGAGATCGGCGCGGATCGCCACCAGCAAGGTGTCGTCCGACACCACGGGCTTTGGTCCACGGCGCCGCACCGAAACTGGCGTCGTCGTTGTATCGGCCCGGCGTCGGTCAGCATAGAAGGATGACCGCGGCACGTCCCAGATGCGGCAGACCTGGGCGATGCCGTAGCGGCGGCCGGTGGCCGGGGAAATCACCGCCGCCATCACCGCGACCTCCCGCGGGCCAAAGGGCCAGGGCGCTCGATGCGAGAGCGCAGCAGCTCGTTCTCCATGCTCAGTTCGCCGATCCGCTGCATGGCCGTGGCGAGCTCACCACTCGCCGCCTCCGTTTCGCGTTCCTTCAATGCGCCACCCAGCGCGGCTTCGGCCTTCTGCCGCCAGCGCTCGAGCTTGTAGAGCGGCACGCCGAGCTCGCGCGAGAGATCCTCGGCGGCCTCACCCCGCAGCAGGCGAAGCACCACCTCGCGCTTGCGGCTCACGCTCCAGCGTTGGCCCGGCGCCAGCGGTCCACTCGGAGCACACCCCGCCTCCGCGCCGTTGTGGCCTGTGGACAGCGCGGACGGGCTCCGCCCGCCCTCGTTGCCCACAGGCCCATCAGCCACATCATTTCGTATGATCCTGTTCATGCTGGACTTCACCATATCTGCCTCCGGTCGGACAAATCGGTGTCCAGGGAAATCGGGGGCAGCTCATCAACAGGCCCTAGACCGCAAAATATTGACCTAACAGCTCTGCTGGAAAGTTGGGGACTCCGTAACTCCCCCTACAAAGCAGTATACGGTTCCATTGCCGCTTTGGATCTAGTCCGGTGGTATGATGAGCACTCGACGAAGCTCTTTGCAGAAAATCTGCGATACACAATCGAGAAATCTGCAGTTATTGATCCGGCTTGGGTAGTGTTGGAATTGCCGCGTGGTTGATCCAGTTTGGTAGGATGGATCATGTGGACATGCGCAAGCTGCCGGCGGCAGCCCAAGAGGAGCGTCGGCGGCAGGTGGTGGGACTACGCGAGAGCGGCCTGACCTACGAGGCGATCGCGGCGCAGACGGGTCTGACCCGGACGGGGGTGTTCAACATCTGCCGGCGCTTCGCGGCGGCGGGGATGGCGGGCTTGCGCAGCGGACCGCGCGGTCCGGAGCCGGGGAGCGGGCGGTTCCTGAATGCGCGGCAGGAAGCGGAGATTCGTGAACTGATCTGCCGGCACCCGCCGGACCAGCTTGGCCTGCCGTTCGCGCTGTGGAGCCGTGCGGCGGTGCGCGCCCTGATCGAGCAGCGCTGTGGGGTGCGGCTCGCGGTGCGCACCATGGGAAGCTACCTGGCGCGCTGGGGGTTCACAGCGCAGAAGCCGCTGCGGCGGGCCTATGAGCAGCGTGCAGCCGAAGTGCGCCGCTGGCTGCGGCGGGACTACCCGGCGATCGTGGCTCGGGCCAAGCGAGAGAAGGGCACGATCTTCTGGGGCGACGAGACCGGCTTGCGCGCCGATGACGTGCGCGGCCGCAGCTACGCCCCACGCGGACGAACCCCGGTGGTCCGCCCCAATCACCGGCGGGCGGGCGTAGGCCTGATCTCGGCGGTAACCAACAAGGGCGAGCTGCGCTGGATGGTGCTCGACGGCGCGATCAAGGCACCGACGCTGATCCGCTTTCTCGACCGCCTGATCCGCGATGCCGGCGGCAAGGTGTTCCTGATCTTGGACAACCTGCCCGTCCACCGTGCCCGTGCCGTGCGGGAGTGGCTGGCCGGGCGCACCGCGCAAATCGAGGTGTTCCATCTGCCCTCCTACAGCCCCGAGTTGAACCCTGACGAGTGCCTCCATGCCGACCTCAAGCAGGCCGTCACCCGTAAGCCGCCCGCCCGCAGCAAGCAGCAGCTCAAGTGCACCGTCATCAGCCACATGCGCAAGCTCTCGAAGCTGCCCGAACGCGTGCGGAGCTACTTCGGGCACCAGCCTGTCCGTTATGCTGCCTGATTTAAGATCACCCAAGCCGGATCAATAACGACGGCATCATGAATACTGCCGAGAAAGAGCCGCAGCATTTTTGGTACTACAACAACGGCGTAACTGCGATTTGAGACTCATTTCATAAGCAGCCAATAGGTGGGGATTCAACGGATAAGGGTGTATTCGAGGTCAAGCGCGTCAGTGTGATCAATGGTGCGCAAACTATTGGTTCCTTGAGTCGTGCAAACCAAGCTGGGCACTCGCTAGAAAAGGTGCGGGTCCACATAAGAATCATTTCGTTGGTGGATACGCCTGAAGAGTTTCCGACAAAAGTTACAAACGCAAATAATACGCACAATGATCTCAGTCCTATAGATTTTGTAGCAGCCGATCCGAATCAAGAGCGAATCAGGAAGGAGGCGGATCAGCTTGGACTGACTTATACATTCAGAAAAGGTGATAAAGAACCCGACAAAGAACTTGGTTTCGATGTCAGATCAGCAACTATCGCAGCCGCCTGCGCTTCTGGCGACCTAAGGCTTGCGGTGGTTTCAAAAAGGTACATTAGCGGCCTCTGGGAAAACACGAGAAAGGAACCCTATACAAAACTCTTTAATAGCAACGTCAAGGCGGCCTATCTATGGTATGTAGTTAGGACGATGCGTGCGGTCGACGCCGAGCTTGACCGTTTGAGCAACTCACTTTCGGGTCGTGAACGACTAATCAGTGTTCATGGGAACCGGTTCATGCTCTTCTATCTTTTTGAGACTCTCCGGCGTCAGGGACGCTTCGAGAGTCGGGAAACAGTCGAGCCCTCGCCCTCTGTTGGATCGCTCGTCGAAGCATCCCTCAAGTTGCTGATTGACAAGATCAACGAGCTGTTCCCGGATGCTTATCCAGGGAATGTGTTTAAGAATCAGGATCGGCAATCTGAGCTCCTGATAGCAATGACAGAGTAGGACGACTCAAATGATTCGCTTAATATCGCCCCTGAAGAAACACTGGTTTCGATTCCAATTTCTGGCGCTGTAGTCGGAGTGTTATACCAGCTTGCATGAAGGTTGACCCGTCGGAATCACACCTTTGTCGAGGAGTCCTCGCCTTGTCGAACAAGAGTGGGTCAGCGATTATGCGGGCTGGTATTAGGGTCTGTCATCCCTTGAATACCTTCATTCTTCCGGCCACCGTCCTGTCATTTTGGAACGGAAGTGAACAATGCAGGTGCTGAGCGACGCGCAATGGAACGTGCTGCGGCCGCTGATCGACGCGGTTCGCCCGCACGGGAAGACGTCACACCACGATCTGCGGCGGACGATCGAGGCCATCCTCTGGCGGCACCAGAACGGCGCCAAGTGGCGCGGCATCCCCGCCGAGCTGGGACCGTGGTGGGGTGCGGCGCAGACCTTCATCCGATGGGCAAGGACGGGCGTCTGGGAACGGCTGCTGGAACGGGTGCAGCAGTCCGGGATCAGCCTCGGCATGGTGTTTCTGGACGGCACGAACATCCGGGCGCACCAGAAGGCGGCGGGTGCGGCCAAAAAGAATGCGATGCGGCCCAGGGCGAGAGCCGGGAGGCGCTGGGGCGGTCTCGCGGCGGCTATGGCACCAAGGCGTGTGTGATCGCCGATGGGACTGGACGGGCGATTGCCTTCGCCCTCGCCCCGGGCCAGGCGCACGAACTGCCACTGGCTCCCGGTCTGCTCGGCTGCCTGTCCGACGTCCCAGGTTGGGTGGTCGGCGATCGCGGTCTCGCCTCCCACGCGTTCCGCGCCCTGGTCTGGGACAGCGGCGCGCGCCCCGCGATCCCGTCCAAGCGCAACGAGGAGCCGATCGCCTGCCCGTCCTGGATTTACCAGAACCGCAACCTCGTCGAGCGTCTGTGGGGACGGCTGAAGGAGTGGCGCGCTGTCGCAACCCGCTACGAAAAGACCGCTCGCTCCTTCATGGGCGTGCTCTGCATGGCAGCAACAATGGACTGGATCAAAGTCCCCAAGAGCTAACGGACCCTAGTAGTCCCTCCAAGGGTCATCGGCTTGCCGAACCACCCGGCAAACACCGTTGTTTGACGGATTTCAGGCATGGCTGACCGTCGCCTATGAGCAACAAAACAGCAACGTGCACCGCCATGTCATAGGCGCGTGACGAACGCTCCCGCCTGCCCGATACTCCCCCCCAGGAGGACGCCCATGCGCCAGATGACCCTCGTCGCCTTCCTGCAGGCGCAGAATTGCAGCAACTTCGTCGGCTCCTGGCGCCATCCCGACGCCGCGCCCGACTTCACCGCGCCCGAGTACTATCGCCGCATCGCCCACACACTCGAAGCCGGCAAGTTCCATCTCGCCTTCTTCGACGACCGGCTGGCCATGCCCGACCGCCTCGGCGGCGATCACGCCCACACCGTCGCGCACGGCATACGCTGCGTGAAGATGGACCCGGTCACGGTGCTGACGGTGATGGGCATGGCGACCGAGCGGCTCGGGCTCGGCTCCACCTACTCCACCACCTATTACGAGCCGTTCCACGTCGCGCGCGTCTTCGCCACGCTCGACCTGATGACCAATGGCCGCGCCGCCTGGAACGTGGTGACGTCGCTGAACGACGGCGAGGCGCTCAACATGGGCGTCGGCGCGCACATGGAGCACGACCTCCGCTACGACCGCGCCGACGAGTTCATGGAGGTGGTGCTCGGGCACTGGGACGCCTGGGAAGACGACGCGCCGGTGGTGGACAAGCGGGGCGGGCTGTTCGCCCATCCCGAGAAGGTGCATCGGCTGGACCACCAGGGCCGCTTCTTCCGCTCGCGCGGGCCGTTCACCGTGCCGCGCTCGCCGCAGGGCCATCCGGTCATCATCCAGGCCGGGCAGAGCGGGCGCGGGCAGCGCTTCGCCGCGCGCTGGGCCGAGCTGGTGTTCGTCGCCTATCACGACCTCGCCCGGGCGCGACAGGACTACGCGGCGTTCAAGGACGCGGTCGCCAGCGTCGGCCGCGACCCGGCGCTGGCGCGGATCACCATGGCGTCCTACCCGGTCGTCGCCGAGACCCGCGCCGAGGCGGAGGACAAGCTCGCGGTGATCGAGAGCCTGCCCAACGACACGGACCGACTCTCGCTGCTTTCGGAACTGCTGAACTTCGACTTCGGCTCCAAGAGCCTGGACGAGGCGTTCACCGACGCCGAGCTGGACTCGATGTCGGGCGGCCAGCACCTGCGCAACCGCGTCACCCGCGCCAGCGGCAATCCGCATCCGACGGCGCGCGACTTCATGCGCCACAGCGGGCGCGGCAGCCTGCGCGACCATCCGGTGTTCTGCGGCTCGCCGCGCGACGTGGCCGATCAGATGGAGGCGTGGTTCGCCGCGCCTGCCTGCGACGGGTTCGTGATCGCCGCCTCGCACGTGCCGGGCGCCTATGAGGATTTCGTGCGGCTCGCGATCCCGGAGCTGCAACGGCGGGGATTGTTCCGTCACGAATTCACCGGGCGCACCTTGCGGGAGAACCTCGGTCTCCCACACCCTGTGATCGGCGCATGGCGGACCCGCGCTTGAGGGTCCGCGCGGCGCGGATTAACACGGTGCTCGCCTAACCCTCCCCCCGGCCCCCTCCCGTAAGGGGAGGGGAGAGGAATGCCTCCCCCCCCTTGCGGGAGGGGTTGGGGAGGGGCCGAACCGACAGCCTCGAACGGAGAAACGCCATGAAACTCTACTACGCACCCGGCGCCTGCTCGCTTGGCATCCACGTGCTGCTCGAGGAGATCGGCAAGCCCTACGAGACGGCGACGGTGAAGCTGATGGAAGGCGCGCAGTACAAGCCGGAGTTCACTGCCATCAATCCGAAGTCGAAGGTGCCGACCCTGGTGCGCGACGACGGATCGGTGCTGACCGAGTTCCCGGCGATCGCGTACTGGCTGGCCCGCACCAACCCGCAGGCGAAGCTGCTGCCCGACGATCCCGAGACCCAGGCGCGTCTGTTGGAAGCGATGGATTACGTGGTCGCCACCCTGCACATGCAGGGCTTCGCGCGCATGTTCCGCCCCGAGAATTTTTCGCCCAGCCCCGACGATGCCGAGAAGGTGAAGGCCAGGGGACGCGAGATCTTCGAGAAGGGCCTGGGGCTCGTGGACAAGGCGCTGGCCGGGAAGGAGTACCTCGGCGGCTCCGCTTTCTCGATCGCTGATGCCGCCCTGTTCTACGTGGAGTTCTGGGCCGCCGCGCGCATGAAGATGACGCTGCCGCCCAACTGTGCCGCTCACTACCAGCGCATGCTGGCCCGGCCGGCGGTGCGCAAGGTTCTGGAGGCCGAGGGGCTGCAAGCCTGATGTCGCACCAGGAGACGCTGGCGCGCATCCCGTTCTGGTTCCTGCGTCACGGCGAGACCGACTGGAACGCGCGCAATCTCTCCCAGGGCAACATCGACATCGCGCTCAACCCGACCGGGCTCGCCCAGGCCCGGTCGGCCGCGGAGATGCTGGGCAACCGGGATATCCGCACGATCGTTACCTCGCCGCTGTCGCGCGCGCGTGTCACGGCGGAGATCGTCGCAGAGGCCCTGCGGCTTCCCGTGTCGGTCGACGAAGGGCTGCGCGAGGTGGCCTTCGGCGTGCAGGAGGGTCAGCCGATGACGGAATGGTTCACGAGCTGGATCGCCGGGGAGTGGACGCCGGATGGCGCCGAGACCTTCGCGCACCTGCGCGCCCGCGCCGTCGCCGCCGTCAACCGCGCCACCGTCCGATCGCCCCTTGTGCTGATAGTCGCGCACGGTGCCTTTTTCCGGGCGCTGCGCTCCGCGATGGGGCTGGAGCCCAATGTCCGCACGCGCAACGCCGTCCCGTTCTGGTGCGAGCCAGGCGCGGAGGGTGGCCCGTGGACCCTGCGCCCCGCCGTCGAGGACATGTCGCTCACCATAGGGAACCCATGAACACCCTGACGTTTCCGCATAGCGAGCCGCCGCCGCCGGGCGGGGTGCGCTCGATCGCTCCGGGCGTGCTGTGGCTCCGACTGCCCCTGCCCTATCGAACTCGACCACGTGAACATATACCTGATCGAGGAGGAGGGCGGCTGGTGCGCGATCGACACCGGCCTGGATGACACGCGGTCCCGGACGTTGTGGGAGGCGGCCCTGGCCGGTCCGCTGTCCGGCGGCCGCCTGACCCGGCTGATCGTGACGCACTTCCATCCCGACCATGTCGGGCTCGCCGGCTGGCTCGCCGACCGGTTCGGCCTGCCCCTGCTGATGCCGCGCCCCGAGTATATCTACAGCCTGGCCCTGCAATACGCGCCCGGCGATCTCGGCGCCGACATGCACCGGCCCTTCTATCTGAAGCACGGGCTGGACGCCGAGACGACCGAGCTTGTTCTGAGCCGGGGCCACGAGTACCTGCGGCGGACAAGTGGCGTGCCCACCACCTACACGCGTCTCCAGCATGGCGACACGCTGCGCCTCGGCCATCGGCACTTCCAGGTGCTCACCGGGGGCGGGCACGCGCTGGAGCAGGCGATGCTGGCGCGCGCGGAGGAAGGATTGTTCCTCGCCGCGGACCAGGTGATCGCCCGCATCTCGCCCAATGTCAGCGTCCATGCGATGGAGCCGGAGGCGGACGCGCTCGGAACCTATCTCGGCTCGCTGGGCACGATCCGCGAGGCGGTCGACCCCGACGTGCTGGTGCTTCCCGGCCACGGGCTGCCGTTCGTGGGACTGCACGCGCGCATCGACGAGCTGACCCAGCACCACGCCGCGCGCTGCGCGCTGATCGCCGAGGGCTGCCGGGCCGCGCCACTCTCGGCCGCGGAACTCATTCCTGTCGTGTTCACGCGGGCGCTGGACCCGCACCAGACGGGCTTCGCCTTCGGCGAGGTGCTCGCGCACGTCAACTACATGCTGAGGCGCGGCGAGCTGCGAGAGGAACGCGGGGCGGACGGCGTGGCGCGCTACCGGGCGGCGTGAGCGTGGCGCCCTCGGCCGCTCCCGCTCCTCGCCTCACCGTGGCGCCATGCGCAGCGACCCGTCCAGCCGGATCGTCTCGCCATTCAGGAAGCGGTTGGCCGCGATGTGCAGCACCAGGGCCGCGAACTCGTGCGGCTGGCCGAGGCGCGCCGGAAACGGGACGGAGGCGGCGAGGCCCTGGCGCAGCTCGTCCGGCAAGCCCTTGAGCATCGGGGTCTCGATCAATCCCGGCGCGATCGTGACCACGCGCACCCCCGAGCGGGCCAGCTCGCGGGCGGCCGGCAAGGTCAGGCCGACCACGCCGGCCTTGGAGGCCGCGTAGGCGGCCTGGCCGATCTGACCCTCATAGGCGGCGATCGAGGCGGTGTTGACGATCACGCCCCGCTCCTCGTCCTCCAGTGGGTCGAGGCCGATCATGTCGGCGGCGGCCAGGCGGAGCATGTTGAAGGTGCCGACCAGGTTGACGCGGACCACTTGCTCGAAGGCGGCCAGGGCGAGCGGTCCCTCGCGCCCGACGATCCGCCCGGCGGCGCCGATCCCGGCGCAGTTGACCAGCAGCCGCGCCGGGCCATGCGCGTCACGCGCCCGCGCGATGGCGGCCTCCGCCGAGGCGGCATCGGACACGTCGCAGCCGATGGCGAGGCTATCCGTCCGCCGGGCGACTGACTGGGCGGCGGCCTCGTTGCGGTCCAGCACCGCCACCTTCGCGCCGGCCTCCGCCAGCGCATCGCACGTCGCCGCCCCGAGCCCCGATCCGCCGCCCGTCACCAGCGCCGCTTGTCCACGCAGCTCCATCGAGCCATCTCCTCTTTCACCGCCGCATCCCGTATCGAAGATTATTCCGTGAAACAACTGGAAAGGCGCAGACGTGCCGCATCTTCCGGTTCTGCTGGGCGCGGGGTTCGTGGCCGGCGCGATGAACGCCATCGCCGGGGGCGGCTCGTTCGTGTCCTTCCCCGCGCTGCTGTTCGCGGGCGTGCCCGCCGTCGCGGCCAACGCGTCCAGCACCGTGGCGCTCTGGCCGGGCAGCCTGACCAGCCTCTACGGCTATCGCGGCCGCATCCTGGGCCTGCGCGGGATCTCGCTGCCCGCCTTGCTCGCGGTCAGCCTGGCGGGCGGACTGGTGGGCGCGCTGCTGCTGCTGTTCACCCCAGAGGGCGCGTTCAACGCCATCGTGCCCTGGCTGCTGCTGCTCGCAACCCTCACCTTCGCCTTCGGCGGGCGCGTGGGGGCGGCGCTGCGCCGCCGGGTGCGGATCGGCGCCAAGCCCCTGCTGGCGATCCAGTTCGTGCTGGCGGTCTATGGCGGGTATTT
Organism: uncultured Pseudomonadota bacterium; assembly: GCA_963818725.1. Taxonomy (GTDB): domain Bacteria; phylum Pseudomonadota; class Alphaproteobacteria; order Acetobacterales; family Acetobacteraceae; genus DATFDN01. Next base: position 51,049 of record CAWFTU010000008.1, read on the forward strand.
CGGCGGTGCGGTCGGAATCATGACACTGGCCGTCTGGAGCCTGCTCGGGACGATCAACCTGGCCGCCTACAACCCTTTGAAGGTGCTCGTGGTGAGCGCCTGCAACAGCATCGCGACCCTATGTTTCGTGGTCTCCGGCGCGATCTGGTGGCCGCAGACCCTAGCTATGCTCGTCACGGCGGCGGCGGGCGGGTACGTCGGCGCGCGGCTCGGCCGGGTGATGCCTCCCGGCTTGATACGGGTCATCATCCTAGTGGTCAGCGCAGGGATGACGGCGGTGTTTTTCCGGCGCGCGTTCTGATGCCAGCCTTGGGGCCTGCTGGCGGAGGACGTCCCGGCACCCCACATCCATGAGGTGCCGGACGAGGTTGGGCATGCGTAAGCCGGCCGCTGAGCCTGGTGCGGGCATTTGTAATACCGGCAAAACCCTGGGCCGGGATCAGCGTCAGGCTGGCTATCCACGACAGCGGATCAGGTCCGGCAGGGGCGGAATGGCGGCGCCGCCCGGCACGTTCAACCGGCTGCCAAGATAATCCCAGAATGCAATGCCCTGTTTGGCACATGTCTTGGCCAAGCCAAGGAATGCATCGCGGCAGTCGCGGCCCCGATGGCTGCGTGTCCCGGCGCCGACCTTGCGGCGCGTGACCTGGCAGCGGATGTCGTTCTCGGAGCCATTGGTGTGCAGTGGCACCTCGGGCCGATCCAGCACCTTCAGCAGTTCCGGCTTGTTGGCCCGCAGCCGCGCCAGCAGCCGATCCAGCGTGGCGAAGCCGGTGCGGCGGTGGAAGATGCGATCGAACCGCGCCCGCAGCGTCCGCCGGCGGCGTGCTGCGGGATTGGCGCGATAGGCTCTGAGGTCGGCGTAATGGTCCCAGGTCAGCGCGCGCATGCGCTGCTGCGCCGCATGTTGGGTGTCGGTGAAGGTGTCGAGCTTGTGCACCAGTCGCTCGGCATGGACCCAGCAGAGCGCGTGATCGCCGACGGCGAACTGACCGGCGTCATCGCTCAGCACCACAGTGCCGCGCAGGAAGCCGTGCGCCGCGACGCTGCCCCAGATCGCGCCTTCGGTGGCGAGCAGCACCGGATTGGGCGAGGTGGTCAGGGCGGTGAAGCCAAGCCGGTCGAGATGCGCCGACCAGCTTGCCTGATCGGCGAACGCCGTGTCCGGCTGAGCCGCCAACCGGGCGATCAACGGCCCGGGCAGCGCATGGTTGCGCATGTAGCTGAACGCTGTCTCATTCAGCACGAAGCCAGCATGCCCGGCGCGCAGCAGGTCGAGGAAGTTCAGCCGGCTTTTTGATCCGCGCGTGGCAAAGAAGGTGAAGCGGCCATCGCCAATCTGCGTGCAGAAGGCGTTGGCGACCTTATGGCGCACGCCGGTGTCGTCGGCGGATATCCAGGAGGCGCTGGCAAGTCCGGCGCGCAGCACGTCCCGGCTCTCGGCGAGGAAGGGATCGGGGCGTTCGGTCAGCAGCCGCTGCACCTGCCGTTCGGAGATTGCCACACCGATCGTGTGTTTCGGCGTGCAATTTTGACCCCCTGAGCCGGGGGATCGGCGTGCAATTTTGACCCCTGAATGTGTGGCTGCTGGGCTGCCTGCTTCAGTTCGAGGTGGGCGGTGGGGGATGCTGATTGTGGAGACGGTCGGCCGGATCAGACGCGAGCATTTCGTCAGGGGCAAGTCGATCAAGGAGATCGCGCGTGACCTGAAGGTGTCGCGCAACACGGTTCGCAAGGTGCTGCGGTCGGGCGGGACGTCGTTCTCGTATGAGCGGGAGGTTCAGCCGCGTCCCAAGATCGGGCATTGGAAGGCGGAGCTGGACAAGCTGCTGACGAAGAACGCCGAGAGCGGGACGCGCGAACGGCTGACGCTCGTTCGCCTCTTCGAGGAGTGGCGAGGGTTGGGCCACGACGGCGGCTACGCCGCAATTCGCCGCTATGCCCGGCTTTGGAGCGGGCAGCACGCCGGACAGACGGCCGAGGCGTATGTGCCGCTGTCGTTCGCGCCGGGTGAGGCCTACCAGTTCGACTGGAGCCACGAAGTCGTCCTGATGAGCGGCGTCACGGTGACGGTGACGGTCGCGCACATTCGCCTGTGCCACAGCCGCATGATGTTCGTTCGCGCCTGCCCGCGCGAGACGCAGGAGATGGTGTTCGACGCCCACGAGCGGGCGTTTGCCTTCTTCAAGGGCGCCTGCACACGCGGCGTCTACGACAACATGAAGACAGCGGTGGAGGCGGTGTTTGTCGGCAAGGACCGGCAATACAATCGCCGCTTTCTGCAGATGTGCGCCCATCACCTGGTGGACCCGGTTGCCTGCACACCGGCCGCGGGCTGGGAGAAGGGCCAGGTGGAGAGCCAGGCCGGCTTGGTGCGCGAGCGCTTCCTCACGCCACGGCTGCACGCCACGGCTGCGGGTGAACAGCCACGACGAACTGAATGGTTGGCTGTTGGACAAGTGCATCGCCTACGCCAAGGCGCATGCCCATCCGGAGCGCCCCGAGCAGACAGTGTGGGAGGTGTTCGAGGACGAGCGGCCAAAGCTGGTTCCCCACTGCGGTCGCTTCGACGGCTTCCACGCGCTGGCGGCCTCGGTGTCGAAGACCTGCCTGGTCCGCTTCGACAAAAACAAGTGCTCGGTCAGCGCCGGGGCGGTCGGCCGACCTGTCGAGATCCACGCCTATGCCGACCGGATCGTCATCCCGCTTATCGGCCAATCGACCCGCTCTTGTACTTTGCAGCAGGGAAGCGCAAAGTCGCTCTGAACGCGGCGTCTCGGAGCAGAACGGTGCGGGCAATCATGAAGGGGCTGACGGACGTTGAGTTCGAACGACTCTACGGGACGGAGGGTCAGTGTCTGGCGGCGTTGGTGGCGGCGCGCCAACGTGAAGGAATGCCTTGCCCGCGCTGCGCCAATCTGAAGAGCTATGTCTACGGCCGCCGTGTCGGCTGCACGCGCTGCGGCCGACGTTGGTCGGTCACCGCGGGCACCGTGATGGCGGACACCAAGCTGTCTCTGACCACTTGGTTCCGCGCCATGCACCTGATGAGCAGCACCAAACAGGCGATCTCGGCGGTCGAGCTCGGCCGCAGGCTGGGCCTGGGCTATGAGACGGCCTGGTATCTGCACAAGCGGCTCCGCCACGCCATGACCGAGCGGACGGAGCGCTATTCGCTCGGGGGCGCGAGCGACGACGATGCCGCGCCGCCGGTGGTGGAGGCGGATGACGTGTGTCTGGGAGGTGAAAGGAACCAAGGCAGCGGAACCGAAGGCAAGACCTGCGTCATCGTCGCCTGCGAGCGGCATGCGGACGGGCGCATGGGCCATGTCGCGATGCGCGCGGTCAGCGCCTTCTCCAGCGAGGCGGTGGCCGCGTTCCGCGATGCCCACATCGCCGCCGGCGCGACTGTGCACACGGACGGCTTGCGGGCGTTCAACGCCTTCGGTGAAGCCGGGCGGACGCATGTCGCCACCGTCACCGGCGGCGGGCGTCCGGAGCGCGAGCGCAGCGCCCCGTTCTTCACCGTCAACACCCTGGTCGCCAATCTCAGTACCGCGCTCAAGGCCACCCACAAGCGGCTCTCCCCCAAGCATCTGCCCGACTATCTCGGCGCCTTCTGCTGGACCACCAACCGGCGCCGCAACATGCGAGGCATGGTCAACGCGCTTTGCCGTGCCGTCGCTGCGTCATCCCGTCTGACCCGCAAAGGCGTCTACCCGTGACGGGTCGATTGGCCGATAAGCGGGGATCGTCATCCGTCAGGACGGACGCGCCGTAGGGGAACATCGCCGCCGCTATGGACGGGGCGAGACAATCTACGATCCTTGGCATTACGTGCCGGTGCTGGCCCGCAAGCCTGGCGCCCTGCGCAATGGCGCGCCGTTCAGGGACTGGATCCTGCCCGCGGCGATGGAGCGGGTGCGGCGTCGCCTTACCGGATCTGACGATGGTGACCGGCAGATGGTCGCCATTCTGGCAGCCGTGCTGACCGACGGGCTGCCGGCGGTCGAAGCGGCCCGCGCGCAGGCGATGGCCGAAGGCGTCCATTCCTCCGACGTGATCATCAACATCCTCACCCGGCAGCGCGATCCCGGACCGACCGCCGTCATCGCCACGCCGGATGCGCTGACCCTTCGGCATGTGCCCGCCGCCGATTGCGCCCGATACGATCAGCTCAGGAGCCGATGAGCATGGAGCGGACCGAAGTCCTCGACATGATGGGCACGCTGAAGCTCTTCGGCATGAGGGGCGCCTGTGACGAGGCCCTGGCCGCGGCGATCAAGCGCAAGCACGAACCGCAGCGCTTCGTCGGCGACCTGCTCAAGGCCGAGATGTCCGAGAAGCAGGCACGCTCGATCAGGTGCCAGATGACTATCGCCAAGCTGCCGCTCGCCAAGGATCTCGACGACTTCGCCTTCAAGGGAACGCCGATCGACGAGAGCCTGGTGCGCGATCTCGCCGGCGGCAACTTCGTCGCGCAACAGCGTAACGCGGCCCTGGTCGGCGGAACCGGTTCCGGCAAAACGCACTTGGCCATCGCGATCGCGCGAAGCTGCATCCGTGCCGGATCGCGCGGGCGCTTCTTCAACACCGTCGACCTGGTCAACCGCCTCGAGGCTGAGGGCCGCGCTGGACGTCAGGGACGCCTCGCCGACTTCCTGACCCGTCTCGACTTCGTGGTCCTCGACGAGCTCGGCTACCTGCCGTTCGCCCAAGTCGGCGGGCAACTGTTGTTCCACACCGTCAGTCGCCTTTACGAACGCACCTCGGTGATCGTCACCACGAACCTCGCCTTTGGTGAATGGCCGAGCGTGTTCGCGGGCGACGCCAAGATGACCACCGCGCCGCTGGATCGCCCAACCCATCACTGCGACATCGTCGAGACCGGCAACGACAGCTGGCGCTTCAAGAACCGCGCCTGAGCTTCACAAGCAACCGCCAGGGCTTGCACCGGTGGGTCCACGGGGGAGAGACCCCGCGCGCCGCTGCGTCAGCCTCTGCATGGGCACTCCGCAACGCGAGGGTCTCCCCTATGGACTACCGGCACAAGCAAACAACACGGGGTCACGATTGGACGCCGGTCCGGGGTCAAAGTTCGACGCCGATTGACACCGATCGAGCGCAACAGCGCAACCAGGCGCGGCAGGGTGGACTGGCCCTGATGATACAGCATCAGCACCAAGCGACGGAGTTCGGGACCGAAATGTCCGGCGACGCCCCCCGGCAGCGGTGCGATGAGGGTCTGGCCGTCCGGCGTGACCCAGCGCTCGCGCCGGTAGCGGATCGCCTGCACCGCCAGGATCACATCCTGCACCAGGTAGGTTTCGTAGCCCTTGAAGCGCGACCCCGCCGGTGCGGCGATGCTCAGCACACGGTCTTCGACGCTGACGCGGGATCTGACCTTGCCGCGGCGGGGCTTGTCGCGGGGGGATTTCGTCCCTGACGGCGCCGTGGCCTGTTCCATGCCACTGGGCTTGATGACGGGCCGGCCTTTCAGGCCCTTCAGCCGGGCGTTCTCCTCGCGTAAGGCGGCAACGGTCTGCTGCAATGCGCCGACCTCGGCCAGCAACTGCAGGACCAGGTCCTTCAGCTGGCCAGGCGTCAGGGAATCGAGGTCGGACGGCGGTGACACACCGATGTCGAATCGGAAAACCGCACCAGTGCGAATCCGGAAAATCGATCCGCTCCGCATTCTTCGGCGGCCTGTGGCATTTCGGACTCGCTTCAGGAGGCCATCCCGTCAGCGCACCCAGCCAACGCCGCAGGTCAGGGCGCTGCCCGGGGTTTTGCCGGTATTACGGGCATTTGGACCAAGTGTCCGCACGCAGGGAGTTTAGGTCAGGCGACGGAAATCGTTCCGCCTTTCTTCGCCAGAGCCATGCAGTTCATGCTTGACCGGCTGGTAGTCAAGGCGCTGGCCTTCCATGAGGGAGAGCCGGGGGGAGCGCCTTGAGCCAGAACGGCCCCGCTGCCAATCACCGTGAACAACACGGCGGTCGCGATCGTTTTCGTCTCAACTTACCTCTCGCTTTCCGAGGCCGCCTCGCCAGTGGGGAAGGGGTCCATGGATTGACGTACAGGGCCGTCTGACGACGGAAGAAGTCAGAACGCCACAGAGCAGCATCAGAACCAGGGTGGCACCGACGACCACAAAGGTCTCCAGCATCACTGCCTCCCATCCGATGGTTGCGAGCTAGTTGCTGCCGCCGCCGTTGTAACTGGGCGTCCAGGACGTGCCCGCGGCATGGGCCTGTCCGCCCGTAACCAGCGTTGCGCCGGGGGCGAGGCCGAGGAACAGGGCAAGAGCGATCATAGCTGTCTTCATGGCCATCATCCTCCTTGTTGGCCTCGCGATGCGCGGGGCTTGTCCATGTCAGCCGCCTTTGGCGATTTCCGACGCTGTGATCTTGCTCACACCTCGTAACCGGCGAACGCCCTATGTGTAATTTCCTTGTAAAAGTTCGTTCCCACCGGAGCGGCCGGGTGTAGAAGTCCACGAAGGTTCTCTGGCCGGTTGCCGGGGAGGGGCCAGGGGATGGCCGACGCGGAGCCGACATCGCTACAGTTCGCGGGCTTCACGCTCGACCCGGACGCGCGCACCCTGATGGATGCGGGCGGCCGGGAGGTTCCCCTGCGGCGCTCGGAGTTCGGGCTGCTGCGCGCCTTCCTCGCCGCGCCAGGCCGGGCGCTCAGCCGCGACCACCTGCTGGACGCGATAGCCGGACGCCACGCGGATCCGTTCGACCGCAGCGTCGACGTGCTGGTCGGGCGGCTGCGGCGCAAGCTTGAGCCGGAGCCGAAGGAGCCGCGCCTGATCGTCACGGTGCCCGGCGTGGGCTACCGGTTCGCGGCCAAGCCGCAGCCCGTCTCCGCCGAGAGCGCCACGGCACCGGTGTAGCAACGGCACCGCCGCCCGCGGCATCGCCTGCCCCTCCCGAGCGCCGCCAGTTGACCATCCTGCGCTTTGGCCTGTGCGGGCCGGCGATGGTTTCCGCGCGGCGCGACCCGGAGGATCTGCAGCGGCTGCTGGCCGCCTTCCACACGACCTGCGCCGCGATCATCCGCGACATGGGTGGTATCGTCGCGGGGCGGTTCGGCGAGACGGTGCCGGCCTATTTCGGGTATCCCGAGACCCACGAGGACGCGGCGGAGCGGGCGATTTGGGCGGCGCTGCGCCTGGTCGAGGCGGCCCAAGAGATCGAGACGGGGCACGCCGGCGCCTTGCAGGCCCGGGTCGGGATCGCCACCGGGCTGGTGCTGGTGGGCGACCTGCTCGGCGCCGGGGAGCCGGCCATCGTCGGCGAGGCGCCGAACCTGGCCGCCGGGCTGCTGGCGCGCGCCGAACCCGGCACGGTGCTGATCGGTGCCCCCACGCGCCGCCTGGTCGGCGACACCTTCCGCTATCGCGAGTGTGCGCCGATCGCGTTCGAGGGCTCCGCCGACCCGCTCCCGGCTTGGGAGGTGATCGGCGCGGGCGTCGAGAGCCGGTTCGAGGCGCTGCGCGGGCACCAGGTCGCGGAGCTGGTCGGGCGCGAGGAGGAACTGTCGCTCTTGCTGCGGCGCTGGGCGCAGGCCAGGGCCGGAGCCGGGCGGGTGGTGCTGGTCACCGGCGAGCCCGGCATCGGCAAGTCGCGCCTAGTCCGCGCGGCGCAGGACCGGCTGGCGGCGAGGCGGAATTACAGCTGCGCTACTTCTGCGCGCCGCACCACCGCGCCAGCGCGCTCTATCCGGTGATCGCCCAGCTCGAGCGCGTGGCCGGCTTCGCCCGCGACGACACGGCCGAGACGCGGTGGGCGAAGCTCCGGGCGCTGCTGGCGCGCTCGGAGGCCAGCGAGGAGGCGACCGCCTTGCTGGCCGCGCTGCTCTCGATCCCCGCGGGCGGGCGTTACCGGCTGCCCGGGACGAGCCCGCAGCGGCTGCGGGAGAAGACCCTGGCGGCGCTGCTCGACCTGTTCGCCGGGCTGGTCGCGCGGGAGCCGGCCCTGGCGCTCTTCGAGGACCTGCACTGGAGCGACCCGACCACGCTCGAGCTGCTGGCGCGCACCGTCGCGCGGGTGGCGTCCATGCCCGTGCTGCTGCTGATGACCGCGCGTCCCGAGTTCAAGCCGCCCTGGCCGGACCAGGCGCATGTAAACACGCTCCTGCTGAACCGGCTGAGCGATGACGACGCGGCCACGCTGGCCGACCAAGTGGCCGGTGTGGTCCCGCTGCCTAGCAGGACGCGGCGGCGGATCGTGCGGCACACGGAAGGGGTACCACTGTTCGTCGAGGAGCTGACCAAGGCGGTGCTGGAGAGCGGCCACCTGGCCGAGGACGAGAGCTCCGCGCCGCCGCCGGTGCCGACCAGCTTGCATGATTTGCTGCTGGCCCGGCTCGACCACCTGGGGCCGGCGCGCGACTTGGCGCAGATCGGCGCCGTCATTGGGCGCGAGTTCAGCTTCGAGCTGCTGAGCGCCATCGCCGATCAGCCCGCCCCCACGCTGGAGCCGGCCTTGGCGCGGATCGTGCGCGCCGGCCTGCTGCTGCAAAGCGGCACCCCGCCCGAGGCGCGCTATGCCTTCAAGCACGCACTGGCGCAGGATGCGGCCTACGGCATGCTACTGCGCGGACAACGACAACAATTGCACGTGCGGATCGGAAAGGCCTTGGAAACGCGTTATGATGGTGTGGAAGCGGCGCGGCCCGAAGTCTTGGCACACCATTTCACCGAGGCGGGACAGATCGAACGGGCGCTCGGCTGCCTGCTGGATGCCGGTAAGCAGGCGTTGCAGTGGTCTGGAATGGTGGAAGCCGAGGCGCTGCTTCGCCGTGGCCTGGCCCTGCTCCCGCGCCTGTCAGACGATTCTCGGCGCCAGGAACACGAACTCGATCTGCAGCTCGCCCTCGGTCGCGCACTCATAGCGACCGAGAGTTGGGGTGCGCCGACGGTGGGCGAAGGTTTTGCTCGCGCACGTGAGCTTTGCGATGGGCTGACCCGAACGCGCAAAATGTTGCCGATCCTGTATGGCCAGTTCGTGCACCATGCGTTGCGTGCCGATTTTGTGGTTGCTGAGCGGCTGGCCGCCGAAATGCGGCACCTCGGCGAAGAGCAGGAGGACGTGGTCACCCGGGTTATGGCTTACCGCGTCAGCGGATATGCATCTTTGGCCCTCGGCGACTATAGCACCGCGCGCGCCTATTTGGAACGTAGCCTCGCACTCTACGATCCGGCGGACCGGCTCCGGTATACGGAGCTGTCACCCCAAAACATTCTTCCAACTCTGCTATTGATCCGGCCTGGTTTATCTTGAGAGCAAGTAGGTTCGCCCCAGGTCGTGAGCATGAAGCATGTGGACATGCGCAAGCTGCCGGCGGCGGCGCAGGAGGAGCGTCGGCGACAGGTGATCGGCCTGCGCCAGGCCGGCATGACTTATGATGCGATCGCGACGCAGGTTGGGCTGAGGCCGACCGGGGTGTTTGATATCTGCAAGCGCTACGCCGAGCGGGGCGCGGCCGGGCTGAGGACCGGCCCGCGCGGGCCTGAGCCGGGGTATGGGCGGTTTCTTGATGCCGAGCAGGAAGTGGAGGCCCGCGACCTGATCCGGCGCCACACGCCGGACGAGCTGGACCTGCCCTTTGCGCTCTGGAGCCGGGCGGCGGTGCGGGAGCTGATCTGGCAGCGCTTTGGGGTGCGGGTGGCGGTGCGCACCATGGGCACCGACCTGGCGCGCTGGGGCTTCACTGCGCAGAAGCCGCTGCGGCGCGCCTGCGAACAGGACCCAGCGGCGGTGCGGCGCTGGCTGCGGCGCGCCTACCGGCCATCGCGACGCGGGCCAAGACCGAGGGCGGCACCATCTTTTGGGGCGATGAGACCGGCCTGCGCTCTGATGACGTGCGCGGCCGCAGCTACGCGCCCCGGGGCCGCACGCCTGAGGTGCGGGTCAACCATAAGCGAGCTGGCCTCGGCTTGATCTCAGCCGTGACCAACAAGGGCGAGTTGCGATGGATGGTGCTGGATGGCGCGGTCAAGGCACCGGACCTGCTCCGCTTTCTCGCTCGCCTCGTGCGGGATGCCGATGGGAAGGTCTTCCTCATCCTCGACCGCCTGCCGGTCCACCGCTCCGCCAAGCTCCGCGCCTGGCTGGCCGGCGCGAGGCCGAGATCGAGGTCTTCTACCTGCCGCTACAGCCCGGAGCTGAACCGGACGAGGGCTCAACGGCGACCTGAAGCAGGCGGTGACCCGCAAGGCGCCGGCGCGCACAAGGCGCAGCTCAACGCGCCGTCTCGGGCACATGCGCAAGCTCTCGAACTGCCCGACGCGTGCGAGCTTTTCGACACAAGACTTCGCTACGCCGCTTTCAAGACACGGCCGGATATAAGTTTCCTGTCATGTGCCTTGGCCTGCTCGGGACACCTTGACCAGGCGCGGGCGCGGCTTGATTCGGCAATCACCGAGGCGCGCCGGCTCTCCCACGCGTACACGTCCAGCTACACGCTCTGGTGGGTTGGGTTTTTGGGCTGGCTTGCGCGCGCGGAACCCGGAGTGCTGCTGCAATCGGCAGACGAACTTCTCGCCCTTTCGGCCGAGCGTAGGTTTGCAATCTGGCCCGCCATGGCCAGTGCCAGTCGCGGATGGTGTCTGGCGGCATTGGGACACCCGAAACACGGCATTTCGCTTCTTACAGCGGGATTGGCCGAATACCAAAGTACGGGAAATAGTCAGTTCAGGCCGGCTTTTCTTACAATGCTGGCCGACGCCCATCGGATCGCAGGCCAGCCGCAGGCAGGGCTCGAACACCTCGCCGAGGCCGAGCGTCTGGCCGAAACGAGCAAGGAGCGAATGCTCCTGGCGGAAACTCACCGGCTGCGCGGCGATCTACTGATCCTCACCAGTGAGAGCGTGGCCGCCGAGGCCAGCTATCACGGGGCGATAGCGCTCGCGCAATGCCAGGGATCGAAGCTGTTTGAGCTACGCTCCGCAAACAGCCTCGCCCGCCTCTGGCGAAACCAGGGACGGAACGCAGATGCCCACAATCTTCTTGCCCCGATCTACGGCTGGTTCACCGAAGGCTTCGAGACGAAAGACCTGAGGGAAGCCAAGGCGCTGCTCGATGATTTGGGCGCAAAGACCGGGCAAGCGAGCGCAGCCACGCGAAGGGACAACGCGGCACTGACGTAAGGGGGAACGCCGCTTATCGGCGCAAAGTGAGGGAACGACCGACGCTCTTACGCTTGTGGTGTTGCACTCACGATTTTTTGCAGATTGCTCGGGGCGAAGAACTCGGTTGGCGAGACGGTTTGGGCGAACAGGCCGAGGAAGCGGTCCGTTTCGGCCGGATTCTGTGCCAACGCCGCAAACAGCTGCACCATCTCCGGGGACGGCGGAGCAAATGGGGCGAGCTGGCAAGCGAAATTGTAAATCGGCGTAGATGCCTCGTCCCGTTTGGAATGATAGTCTGCGAGCGCCTCCGGCATTGGGTGTCGTCCGGACAGCCCGCCATCCACCGCGTCCACCAGCAGGTCCGCGTCACGGAAAGCGTTGTTGATTCCTGCCGCCGTGCAAGGGTCCACCGTCAGCCCCGCGTCGCCGACCAGTGCCCAGCCGGCGCCAAACGGCTTGCGCATGGAATCGCAATCGCTCTGAACGCGCTTCTCGGGTTGCCTCTTGCAACCGGGCGTGCAAGCCCGGTGCGCATAATGCGATAACGTCGAGGTAGCTGGCTTCGATACCTCTGGCAACTACGGCGAAATCCGCGGCTGCCCAATTCACTCCGACCAAGGTGAGCTCGTCATTGGTGGCCCAGGCATAGACGCCACGGCGGTCGCGGACATACAGCTCAAGGCCAGAGACCGGCAGGCCCCGCCAATAGGCGAAATACGTTCCCTGCAAAGGCGGCACTTCACTGTAAGAGGATGCTCCGACAAGGTGAGCGACCCGAGAGTGTCGCCCGTCCGCGCCGATCGTGATTTTGGCGCGCTCCTCGAACGCAGCGCCCCCGGCCGTGGCCCGGATTTCGGCGACCAACTCACCGTCGCGCAGAAGACCCGTGACCGTCGCGGCGTCCCGCAATTCCGCTCCGGCGGCGACGGCCGCATCCACCAGAATTCTGTCCAAGACACTCCGACGCGGCGAGTAAGCGTCAAGAATCCCGTCTTGGCCCGGCGGTTCGCCAACAAGCTTTATGGGGCCAAGGTCAACCTCACAGCAGCGAATGGGCGGGCAATTGCTCCCCGCGACGTGGTCGAGCAAGCCCCAGCGATGCAGATGCGCCGCCCCGGATTGCCAGACAAGGTGAGTGGACAGCGGCATATCACTCGGGATGCGATCCGCATCAAGGAGCAGCACTCTGTAGCCACGCCGTGCCAGGAGCATGGCGGTTGGCGCGCCAGCACACGCGCCCCTACGACTATGATGTCATACGACATGGCAGCCTCCCTCAAGCTTTGGTCCGCAGAGAGGTCGTGCCCCAAGGCGTGGTGTAGGAGCGCCATCTTCTGGCAGCCTGGGCGGGCTGGGTCGGAGTCAGGCGGCCACGGCGGGCAGCTTGACGGTGGGATCATCGCTGACGGGCGCCATGGTCTCAAGGCTCATGTAGCGGCGCTGGACCGCCCACTCGTCGTTCTGCTCCAGCAGCAAGGCGCCAACGAGCCTGGTGACGGCGGCCTCGTCGGGGAAGATGCCGACCACGTCGGCGCGGCGCTTGATCTCGCCGTTGACGCGCTCAGCGGGTTCGTGCTGCTGATCTTGGCCCGGTGCGCGGCCGGGACGGCCATGTAGGCCAGCACGTCCTCCTCGGCGCCGTCCATCAGCTCGGCGAGCTTGCTGACGCGCGACCTGAGCTGGTCGGCCACGGCCCGCCACTGCCTGCGCGCAGTTGCCTGGTCGGCCTCGGCGAACGCGGTGCCGATCCAGGCCGAGACGATGCGCCGCTGGGTCCGGCCCGCGTGAGCCATGGCGTTGCGCAGGAAATGCACCCGGCAGCGCTGGGCCGTGGCGCCGAGCACGCGGTTGGCGGCCGCCTTGAGGCCCTCGTGCGCGTCGGAGATGACCAGCTTGACCCCGCGCAGGCCACGGCGGGCGAGGGTGGAGAACTCCGTCCAGAACGGCGCGGCTTCGGAGTTGCCCACCGTCATACCCAGCACCTCCCGCCTGCCGACGGTGTTGACGGCCACGGCGATGATCACCGCGACGGATACGATGCGAGGGTCGCGGCGGGCTGGCGTTGGTGGCGGCGCGCCAGAGAACGGACCGCCTGAGGGGGGGAGGAATGCCTTGCCCGCGCTGCGACCGCCAATCTGAGGAGAGCTATGTCTACGGCCGGCCGTGTCGGCTGCACGCGCTGCGCGCCGACGTGTCGGTCACCGCGTAGGCACCGTGATGGCGGCGACCAGAGCTGTCTCTGCGTGCGCCGGGGCTCCAGGAAGGAGGGGAAATGGGAGCCCTTGCGCAGCTTCGGGATGCGCAGTTCCACGGTCCCGGCCCGGTCTCCCAGTCCCGGTCGCGGTAGCCGTTGCGCTGTACCAGGCGACCTCTGGTTTTCTCGCCGTGCGCCGCGCCGGTCAGGGCCTCGGTCGCCAGCTCCATCAGCCGCTGGGCTGCAAAGGCGATCGTCTCGCGCAGGAAGGTTGCGTCGGAACCCTTCTCAAGCAGCTCGCGAAGGGCGGCCTTGTCGTCGGTCATCGTGGTGGTCCTCGGATAGAGTTGCGTTCGCAATCCAACCCTATCCATGACTGCCGCGATGGCCGCTGTGGGAAGTGGCCCGCCTCCGCCAGACTTGGGTGGTCGCTGCGGCGGGCACTTACCCACAGCTCCGACACCACCCTGCGGGGTACGACCCGCAGACACGCTACGGGCTTCTAATGATCTTCACTGAGATTGGGTAACATCGTGCGGGTCAGCATTGCCGTAGGTGATGCGATGGACGACGGTGGGTGGCGGCCGGCGCGCTTGACGCCGGAGCGGTTGGAAGAACGGCACTTGGTTCCGCGCCATGCACCTGATGAGCAGGGACACGAAACAGGCGGATCTCGGCGGTCGAGCTCGGCCGCAGCGCTGGGCCTGGCTAGTTGGAGAGGAGGGCCGGCGCTGGTTTGCAAGCGGCCGCCCGAGGACCGGGCGGCCGGGGCGTCTGGATGCCCGGGCCTGGGGGCGCCTGGAGCGGTTGCTGGCACGCGAGGCGGTGGCGGCCGGGTTTGAGACCGAGCGCTGGACCTTGCGGCGCATCGCAGCCGTGATCTGGCGCGAGTTCGGGGTGGCTATCAAAGGCACCACCTGGAGCGGCCCTTGAGGGCGCAGAGCTGCACGTAAGCGTCCCGCCACCCAGGCCCGGAGCGGACGGCGCGCCATCGCGGCCAGGGCGCGAGCGAGGGGTGGCGATCAAAAAAGAAGGCGCGCCGCGAAGGGCGCACCGTCCGCTTCCTCGATGAGGCCGGCCACCGCTCCGTGCGCGCCTGGGCACGACGGGGCGCGGGGCGGTGAAACGCGGAGCTTCGGCGCGTGGAAGCGACGGGAGGACCCAGTGTCGTCACGGTCACGCCTGCCGGGCGGCGTATGCGCGGCACTCCGGGGCAGTCGCGAGCGGAGCGGTACCAGCCGTGCAACTTCCGCCGCAAGGCGGCAGGCCGCCCTGGTCGCTCTCGGTACCGCGCTCAATGCCCACCGCGCCCGCGGACGCCGCCTTCCTCACCGCCCATCTGCGCGACTTCGCGGCGCCTATCTGCTGGCCTACGCCCCGGACTCAACCGAGGAGCCGGCAATGCATGCGTAAACGCCATGGTCAACGCCCTGCCGACGATATGCCGACCTGCACCGGTCGCCCGGCGCGCGTTCCGCCGCCTCCAGCACAGGCCGGACCTCGTTCTTGGCTCCTTCAGCACGCTGGACTGCCAGTTATCTCACCAATCCCCTCATTTTTATGAGGCACGATCAGTATGTTGAGGCTGACCACCCGCAACCGGGCAGCGTGTAGCCGTGCTTGCTGTACGGCGGCGATTGTTGTCACCCCCGGTCGACAGTTTCTGCGAGACGAAGCCCGCCGCTTCCCCGCCAAGGCAGTCAAGAATGAGGGGATAGCTGAGGCCAGTTACGCAACTTCGGTGAAGATCATTAAAGCACACCTTATATCAAATTATCGAAGCACTTGCCGATTATTATCAAAATGCCGTTCGGCTCTTCGGTATTCAGGTCGTTGCTAGGATCGCCTGTTGAGCCGCCGAGATCCTTCGTTCAGCACGCCCGCGAAGGCGAGCCACGCGGCGAGCGGTGCCAGGGTCAGCGCGGCCGGGCGGTCCACCTCGCGGGCGAATCCGATGCGCCGAGCGCCGCGGCCAGCATCCCCCCGATCACGCCGAGCCCGCCCACTATCCGGCGCCTTCCGAAGAGACCGCATCCAGCCGGGAATCCGCAGCATGCGAGCAGCCAGCAGGTCAGCGCGCTGTGCCGCGCGGGACCGAGCGGCGCTGCGAGAAGCCGGGCGCCGCCGATCGTGAGAGCGCCTCCAGAGGCGCCCACGCCGCCGATGACGGGTCGAGGCGGGGGGAAGGAAGGCTTAGGAAGGTGGCGGTCGGAGGTGGGCGGCTGCGGCCGCGCTGCGCCATCAGCGCCGTGCCAAGGATGACGCCGCTGGCCAAAGCGGGGCGGCTCGGACATGAGGGGAAGGCTACCGCGCCGGCTCGGGCAGGCGCATCCAGGCCGGGACGCGCGGCGTGAGGCGCGCCTCCCCGCAGGCGAGCGGCCCATCCGCCAGCGCCTCCAGCCGCAGCAGCGCCATCCCGAGCGCGTCCCGGCCGGAGCGCATCGTCCCCACCTCGGCGCCCGCGCGCAGGACCGGCGTGCCCGGCGCGGGCAGCGGACCCGCGACCGCGACCGGCACCAGGCGGCGCTTGACCAGGCCGCGGTAATTGGTCCGGGCCGTCAGCTCCTGGCCCATGTAGCAGCCCTTGTCCCAGGAGATGCCGTTCAGCTCGTCGAACCCCGCTTCCAGGAGCACCGTCTTCTCCGCCTCCAGATCGCGCGAGCCATCGGGCAGGCCGAGCGCCAGGCGGTGCAGGTCATAGTCCTGCTCGCTCGCGTTGGCGGGTAGCGGCGCGGGCGCGAGCACGCGCCAGCCCGCGTCCGGCAAGTCGCGGGTCCGGTGCCGCGACCGCGTCGGCCCCGGACGCTGGGCCGTCCCAGGCCGCGTGAACGCTGAACGCCGCCGGGGCGATGGTCACGGCGGAGCGAAGCCGGTAGCGGGACAGCCGCTGGGCGATCATCGCCGCCTGCCCGTCCTCCACGTCGAGTAGCAGCCTCCGCCCGTCGCTCAAGATGAAGAAGTCGGCCAGCCACTTGCCTTGCGGCGTGAGCAGCGCCGCCCATATGGCGCGGCCAGGCGCCGCGGCGGCGACATCGTTGGAGACCAGGCCCTGTAGAAAGGCCACCCGGTCCGCGCCGGCAATCTCGATCACGCTTCGGGCGGGCAGGAGCGCCAATCGTGTCATGCCGCCCAGTTGGGCGCTGGCGCCGGGGCGCCGCAAGACGTGCTAGAGGCGCGGGTGATGAGAGTGGCACAGGTCATGGCCGGCGCTCCGGCGGGCGGGGCGGAGCTGTTCTTCGAGCGGCTGAGCGCGGCACTGGCGCGGGCCGGCGAGACGGTGCTGCCGGTCATCCGCCGCGACCCCGCGCGCGCCCGCCGGCTCGCGGGCGAGGGGCTCGCTCCGGTCCAGCTCGGCTTCGGGGGTCCGCTCGATCTGCTTACCGGGCCGCGCCTGGCGCGCGCGCTCGACGGCTTCGCGCCCCGCGTGGTGGTCGCCTGGATGGGCCGGGCCGCGCGCTTCGCCCGGCGCGGGCGGTGGGTGCTGGTGGGCCGGCTGGGCGGTTTCTACGACCTGCGGCGCTTCCGCCGCTGCGAGCATCTGGTGGGGAACACGCGCGGGATCGTCGACTGGATCAGCAGACCAGGGCTGGCCGTCGCGGCGCGCGCACTACCTGCCCAACTTCGTGCCCGACATGGCGGGGGCGAGCCCCCTGCCCCGCGCGGCGCTTGGCGTGCCGGACGGCGCGAAGCTGGTCCTGGCGCTCGGCCGCCTGCACCGCAACAAGGGCTTCGACGTGCTGATCCGCGCCCTTGCCCGCCTGCCTGACGCGCACGCGCTGATCGCCGGCGAGGGGCCGGAGCGCGCCGCCCTCGCCGCGCTGGCGCGGGCCGAAGGGGTCGCGGCGCGGGTCCACATGCCGGGCTGGCGCGAGGACACGGCCGCGCTGCTTGCCGCCTGCGACGTGCTGGCCTGCCCCTCGCGCCAGGAGCCGCTGGGCAATGTGGTGATCGAGGGCTGGTCGGCGCGCGTCCCCGTCGTGGCCGCGGCCGCGCAAGGCCCGGCGGAACTGATCCTGCCTGGCCAGGACGGGCTGCTGGTTCCGTGCGAGAACGCGCGCGGCGCTCGCCGACGCGCTCGGCGCGGTGCTGCGTGATCCGGCGTCCGGCCGGACGCTCGCGCTCGCCGGACGCGCCCGTTTCGAAGCGGCGTTCGCCGAGGCGCCCGTGCTGGCGCGCTGGCGGGCCTTCCTCGCCACCGTGGAGAAGCCCTGATGTGCGGCATCGCCGGGCTTGTGCTGGCCTCCAGCGCGCCCCCGCCGGACGCCGGGGTGCTGGCCCGGCTGATCGGCGCGCTGGCGCATCGCGGCCCGGACGGCAGCGGCCACGCGCTCGTCGGGCCGTGTCGCGCTCGCCCAGAACCGGCTCGCGATCATCGACATCGCCGGCGGCGACCAGCCGCTGTTCCTCGGGCCGGCGACGCTGATCGCGAACGCAGAAATCTACAACTATAGGGAGTTGCGCGCCGAGCTGCCGGACTCGCCGTTCCAGACCGAGAGTGACTGCGAGCCGCCGCTGCACCTGTTCCGCCGCGACAGCGCCGAGTACGTCCGCCATCTGCGGGGCATGTACGCGATCGCGATCCACGACCGCGTGGCCCGCACGGTGACGCTCTCGCGCGATCCGTTCGGCATCAAGCCGCTCTATCTGGCTCATGTCCCGGGCGGGCTCGCCTTCGCCTCGGAGCCACAGGCGCTGCATGCGGCGGGGCTGGTCACGCGCGCCATCCGGCCGGCCGCGCGCGACGAATTGCTGCAACTTCAATTCACGACGGGCGCGGAGACGATCTTCGCCGGCATCGACCGCGTGCTGCCCGGCGAGACCCTGACCTGCCTCGAGGGCCACGTCCTCGAGCGCCGCCACCTCCCGGCGCTCCCCGAGGGCGGAGCGGAGGAGATCAGCGAGACCGAGGCGCTGGAGCGCCTCGACGGCGCGCTCGAGAGCAGCGTGCTGCTGCACCAGCGCAGCGACGTGCCGTACGGGATGTTTCTCTCGGGGGGCGTGGACAGCTCGGCCCTGCTCGCGCTGATGGCGCGGCTCAACAGCGCCCCCGTCCTCGCCTTCACCGCCGGCTGGGACGTGCCCGGCGCGGCCGACGAGCGGGCGCACGCCGCCGCGGTGGCCAGGGCCGCGGGCGCGCAGCACGAATCGGTCGAGATCACCCAGCAGATGGTCTGGCGCCACCTGCCCGAGATCGTCGCCTGCATGGATGATCCGGCGGCGGACTACGCCATCATTCCCACGTGGTTTCTCGCCCGCCGCGCGCGCGCCGACGTGAAGGTCGTGCTCAGCGGCGAAGGGCGGCGACGAGCTGTTCGCCGGCTATGGCCGCTATCGCCGGGCGATGCGCCCTTGGTGGATGGGCGGGCGGGTCATTCGCGGGCGCGGCGTGTTCGACCGCGTGGATGTGCTGCGCCATCGCCCCTCCGGCTGGCGCGACGGCGTCGCCGCCAGCGAGCAGCGCGCGTTGGAAGCGGGCGGAACGAGGCTCGCCAGCGCGCAGGCGGCCGACATCGCCGACTGGCTGCCGAACGACCTGCTGCTCAAGCTCGACCGCTGCCTTATGGCGCACGGCGTCGAGGGCCGCACGCCATTCCTCGATCCCGCCGTCGCGGCCGCCGCGTTCCGGCTGCCCGACGCCCTGAAGCTGCGCAACAACCTGGGCAAGTGGCTGCTGCGCCGCTGGCTCGACCGCCACCTGCCCCAGGCGCAGCCCTTCGCGCCGAAACGCGGCTTCACGGTCCCGGTGGGCGAGTGGATCAGGGGCCAGGGCCCGCGCCTTGGCCCGCTCGTCGCCGCCCAGCCCGGCGTGGCGGAGATCGCCGAGCCGGAGAAGGTGGTCGCGCTGTTCCGCTCCCCGGCGCGCGGCGGGGAGTCGATGGCGAGCTGGATGCTGTTGTTTTACGCGCTGTGGCACCGGCGGCACATGCTGGGGCTGTCGAACGAGGGGGACGTGTTCGAGACGCTGGCGTCTCTTTAGGGTCTGTTGAGATCGGGAATTTCACGGCTACGGCGGCTGTGCTTCAAGCTCCGAAAGGAGTTTGGCATGGATCGGCTGATTTTGACGGACGCGCAGTGGGCGAAGATGGAGCCGTTCGGTCTGGGCAAGCCGAGCGACCCGGGTCGGACTGGCGGGGACAATCGATTGTTCCTCGAAGCGGTGCTGTGGATTGCCCGGACGGGCAGCCCGTGGCGCGACCTGCCGCCGCTGTTTGGCAAATGGAACACCGTGTTCAAGCGCTTCCGCGACTGGGTGAAGGCCGACGTCTTCAAGCGCATGTTCGACGCGGTGGCGGACGAGCCGGACATGGAATACGCCATGGTCGATGCCACCATCGTCAAGGTCCACCGGCACGGTCAGGGCGCAAAAGGGGAACTCAGAGCCAGGCTATCGGCCGTTCCAAGGGCGGCCTGACGACCAAGATCCTGGCGCTGACCGACGCGCTCGGCAACCTGGTCCGTTTTGTCCTGTTACCAGGACACCGGCACGACACCGTCGGCGTCGCACCGCTCATCCAGGACATCCAGTTCGCGGGTCTGATCGGCGACAAGGCCTTCGATGCGAACTGGATCATTGACGCGCTAAACGAGCGCGGCGCCAAAATCGTCATCTCACAGATGCCGCATCGCAAGACGCCGCTCGCCATCGACCACGAGGTCTACAAGTGGCGGCACCTGGTCGAGAACTTCTTCTGTAAGCTGAAAGAGTTCAAACGCATCGCCATGCGCAGCGACAAGACGGACCAGAGCTTCGCCGCCATGATCCATCTCACCGCCACCGTCATCGGCTCAAATGACGGAATCTCAACAGGCCCTATACTCGTCACAGAGATTATGACGTGTTGGTGGGTTGCGGATAGGCGTGGGCCAGCTTGTCCCGCGCCTTTTCGGTTGTGAACTTCCAACGGATGCGCGCACCTGAGGCATTGCGCTGGCGCTCCCAGGCTTCGATCTCAACGTTGAGAGCGTCGCGCTCGGCGATGCGGCGATCCAGGCACTGGCCGTGCAGCACACTGATCTCAATCTCTGCCATGTTCAGCCAACTGGCATGTTTGGGTGTGTAATGGAATTCCAGGCGCTGGAGGATGCGGTGCGCTTCGGGTGCCGGGAAAGCTTCATACAAGGCACCGGCCGTGTGGGTTGATAAATTGTCCTGCACGACCCGGATCAGGTCTGCGTCCGGGTAATGAAGATTGGTCAAATCGCGCATGCAGGCGGCAAAATCCTGCGCCGTTCGCCGCTCCGTGACCTTCACATGCCGCCATGACTTGTGCGCATCGAGGAACATGAACAGATTGGCGGTGCCGTTACGCTTGTATTCATAGTCATACCGCTCCGGTTGACCCGGCTTGGCCGGGATTGGCTGGCACACCTCGCCGATCAACTGGGTCGGCGTTTCGTCAAAGCACACCACCGGACGCTGCGGATCGGCCGGTTCGGCATACAGATCCAGCACGTCCTCCATGCGCGCAACGTAGCTGCCATCAACCTTCGGGATGCACGACATTTCCGTCGCCACGGCTTCAGATCGTCTTCGTCAAGGCGTCGGCGCACCGTCTCACGCGAGCGATCGGCGTGGCCGGTGGAGTTTCATCATCTCGCCAGCCAGCAGCTCCAGCGTCCAGCGCTGGCGCCCTGCGGGCGGGGTGGAGCACGCGGTGGCCACCAGCAGCGCCGTCTCCTTGCCGGACAGCTTCGAACGCCCCCGGGCGGGCCTCCTCGCTCAGTGCCAGCTCGAGGTTGCCCTCAACAAAGCGCCGCTTGGTGCGATACACCGTCGAGACGCCAACCGAGACACTGCTGGCGATCGCCTCGTCACTGACACCGGCCTCGGCCGCCAGCGGCATCTGCGCCCGCTTGATCTTGCGCACCGCCTGGGTGCCACCGTTCAGCAACGCGGCAAGTTGGGTATGCTCCGCCTCGCTCAGGTCGACCCGATAGCGCATGTTCATCGCTGCTCCTTGGCTGTGTCGAGGACAACGATAAATCGGGCCGCCGATGCTCCACGACCGGCTTTCACAGCCAGGCAGGGTCAGTTTCTCGCGTTTATTTACACCTATACCCTGGTGAACGGACGTACCCCGGCGGAGGCGGACATGATGCGCTTCTTCCGCCTCACGCCGCCGAGCGTCCATCAGATGGTGCTCACGCTCGAGAAGGCCGGACTGATCTCTCGCCAGCCGGGTGTCCCGCGGAGCATCGCCGTCCTGCTCGACCGCTCCGCCTTACCCGAGCTCAATCCAGGATACGGGCAACCGGTCAAAACCTCTGTGCAGAGGTACTAGTCTGGCGAGAGCGTTTACGCGGGCCGGCTACGGCCAATCGATCTCAGGATGCGCGCGGACGTGGAACACGCCGTCGCGAAGCCCCTGGCGGCAGGGCTGAGCTGCGTAGCGGCACCTAAGTCTGCCCTGGGCATGGATACGACCGGGAGCGGCGCACGTAGAGGCGTCGGTGTCCCGCCTATCGCCACGGCCGCGCAGAAGAGGTGGCCGGTTTTGTCGAGACAGCGTTTTGGCTTCGATAAGTGGAACCTCTGCCGGTTGGTGTTGTCGTGTGCCGGTGTCGGGGCGTCATTTAGGCTGCAGCGCGCTGCGGCAGGGCAGCGAAGTAAGCTTGGTCCGGCGTTCGTGCGTCAAGGCTCGCGTGAGGCCGTCGGCGGTTATAGAAATCGAGATACCGGCCCAGCGAGGTCTCGCGCCTCGCCGATGCTGTCGTAGGCCCGCAGATACACCTCCTCGTATTTGACGGATCGCCACAGCCGCTCGACAAAGACGTTGTCGCGCCAGGAGCCGCGGCCATCCATGCTGATCTTGATGGCGTTCTCCTGTCAGCAGGCTCTGTGAATGCGGGCGCTAGTGAACTGACTTCCCTGGATGCCCTTCTGTTTGTCAAGCTGGCACGTGGGCCTGGTTTATCTGGCATTGGCGCTGGCGGATTATGGCGAATACCTCGCGGGCGATGTAGCGTTTCAGGCATCGGATGACCTCCAGCTTGGAATGGCCTTCAGCGGTTCGCTTTGCCATGTAGGCCTTGGTTCGCGGATCGGTCCGGAGCCGCCCGATGGCAATGATGTGGAGCGCGCTGTTCGCCGCTCGATCACCCCCTCGATTAAGGCGGTGGCGGGTTGTCTTGCCGGAAGACGCAGGAACTGGGCTTACACCGCAAAGAGCCGCGAAGCTGGCCTCGGAATGGAGATCGCTCAGAGTTGTCGCCAGCTGTCAGTAGCAGCTGCGCGGCGATCCCGTGGCCAATCGAGTTCCGGGCCACGAGAGTGGGAGCCAGTTCGTCGATGATGGCGACGATCATGGTATCGAGGTCCGCGATCTCGTCGTGCAATTCGAGGTAACGCCGGCCCAGCGACTTGAGGGTGATCCTGTAGGCTGACACCACGTTGCGGTAGTCGGTCAAATCCGGCCGCCAGGCCGCCAGCGTCCTGACGAGCTGCATGCGGGTCATCTTGCGCAGCGCGTCTCTGGTTCGTCGGGGCGCAGACGATGGTGTTTTGGATCATCTGCAACGCCACACGCCGGGCGGCAACTGCGGTCTTTCTGCAGGCTTTGAGCACACGCGAGGACTCGACCATCCCGTCACGGCTCTTGGGCGTGACCACGCGCTTGCCGCTGAAGGCTGCGTGGGCGGCATTTTGGGCGTCCAGGCCATCATTTTTGCCGCGCTTGCGGCGGTCATGCCTGTCTGGTGCCGTGACCTCCAGAACGTCAACACCGGCGTTCTGCATGTAACGCAGGAGCCCCGCACCATAGGTGCCAGTTGCCTCGACGCCAACGCACCGAAGTCGCCCGAAGGATCGCATCCAGGCGAGCATCTGCTTGTAGCCGTGCCGGGTTGCCGCGAAGCCTCAGGTCCTAGAAAGCGATCATGTTCGTCGACAACAGCCACGACATGAAATCCTTATGGTGTCGACGCCACCGACCACGCTACCAACGGCCACCTCTTGCCTAACGTTCATTGCGGTTTTCCAGGTTCGACGCTGCTACGGACGGATTTGTCGCGACCGAATGCCTGGACAGGACAGTAACGTGACAGGAAGTCAGGCCCTTCTTGGGTCACACGCATCGGCGAGGCAAAACCTCACAGCTTGATGGCTCAGCCGCCCGACAAATCCAGGGAAAGACACAAAACCCGGTCGATCGGTGTTCGGGTCAGGGCGACTGGGACACCCCGCTGTGCCGGCTATCCTCAGGCAATTCATCGCTTGATACGACGGGATCACCGAAAGACTGCCGACGCCATCATTCTTACTGTCGGTGTTCAAAATCTCCGGCCTGCCGTGTCGGGCGAGCGCCTCCTCGACCGCTTCGAGGCAGAACTCGACCTCCATCGTGATCGACAACCGCCAGGCCAGAACCCGCCGGCTGAACCAGTCCACCACGGCCGCCAGATAGACCAAGCCGCGGGCCATAGGGACGTACGGGTGAGTAGGCCGGGGGAATTTCACCCCCGGCCCCTCTCAGAACCGGACGTGAACCTCTCAGCTCATCCGGCTCCCATCATCCAACCGACGACACAAATCCCAGCGACCAGTGTATGAAGGCACCCGGCTGCCTTTGCGCCAGTCGCCTGAGCATCTCGGCAGCCCGTGTTTTGTGGCCTGCCAGAGGCTTGTGCTTGCGCATCAGCCACCGGATCAGAAACAGGTTCATGCTTCGCCACACCGGCCTGAGCGCCGATCCATAAAAGCGGCCATAGTATTGCTGCCACCCCTTCAGGGTCGGAGTGAACATGGCCGATAGATCGGCCAAGCTCTTGTCGCTCATCAGTTGCAGGTGCCATTCCCTGATCGTCTGCCGCATGGCCTTGAGGGCGTCGCGGCTGACCGCCGGGGAGAAGTTCACGTAGACCCGGCCATACTTGTCCAGCGTCTTTCGGGGCCGGAACGTATAGCCGAGGAACGTGAACTGGATGGCGGGGTGTGCCTCGGTCCGATTGAGGTCCTTACAATACACGATCCGTGTCTTGTCTGGATGGAGTTCGAGCCTGCAGGCCCGGAACCGCTCCCGGATGCGGTCAAGCACGTATTCTGCCTGCCGCTTGCTCTTGCAGTGAAGCACCGCGTCGTCGGCATACCGGGCGAACCGAACGCCGGGGAGATGGCGGGTCACCCACAGGTCAAACGCGTGGTGCAGAAGCCGGTTGGCCAGGATCGGCGACGCCACGCCTCCCACAACCTTGCAAAATTGCCGTTTGACCTCTCGGTGAGGGTGTCGCGCGAGCGACTGCGACCGGGGTACGGCGAGGGATTTCTGGGCGCGCCGGTGGTAATCTGCCTGCAGTCCGGCGACAAACGGCCGGCAAGCGGAGGCGCCGATGCCCCGGCGCAACGGACGATCACCGGACCTGGCAGTCAGGGTCAGCCATGAGGCGACCCGGCTCAGCAAGGCGCACGTCGCCGCGGCGTTCGAGCACTTGGTCCCGGTTCTCGAGCGGCAAGCCCGTCCGCCTCGCGCCGGAGGCGACACCCGCCGGATCGACTCCGCGCTCTGGCTCCCCAAGCCGATGCGGAGAGGAGGCTAGCATGCAGCAGGATCTGCGCGTCGCCGTTTACGCTCGCGTCTCCTCCGAGCAGCAGGCCGGCGAGAGCACCATTGCCAGCCAGCTCGCGGCACTGGAGACACGGGTCGCGGCAGACGGCCTGGCGCTCCTGCCCGAGCATGGTTTCGCTGACGACGGCTACAGCGGCGCCACCCTGGTGCGGCCGGCGCTCGA
The DNA here is from genome assembly GCA_963818725.1 of uncultured Pseudomonadota bacterium. Taxonomy (GTDB): domain Bacteria; phylum Pseudomonadota; class Alphaproteobacteria; order Acetobacterales; family Acetobacteraceae; genus DATFDN01. The sequence continues at coordinate 76,110 of CAWFTU010000008.1, forward strand.
GCGCCTGCGCGACTTCGCCGCCTCGGGCGCGCTCGACCGCGTCTACGTCCACTCGCCCGACCGCCTCGCGCGCCGCTACGCCTACCAGGTGCTGCTCGTCGACGAGCTGCGCCGCGCCGGCGTGGAGATCGTCTTCCTCAACCGCCAGATCGGCGCCTCGCCCGAGGACGACCTGCTGCTCCAGGTGCAGGGCATGGTGGCGGAGTATGGGCGCGCGAAGATCCTGGAGCGCAGCCGCCGCGGCAAGCGCCACGCGGCCAGGCGAGGGTCGGTCAACGTGTTGGGAGGGGCGCCGTTCGGCTATCGTTACATCAGCAAGCACGACGGCGGCGGGGTCGCGCGCTACGAGGTGGTCGAGGAGCAGGCGCGGGTCGTTCGACAGGTCTTCGACTGGGTCGGCCGCGGCCGTGTCAGCATCGGCGAGGTTTGCCGACGCTTGCGCCAGCAGGGCCATCCGACCAGCCATGGCAAACTCACCTGGGACCGGACGACGGTCTGGGCCATGCTCCGCAATCCCGCCTACATGGGCGAGGCCGCCTTCGGCAAGACGCGCGTCGGACCGCGGCCTGCCCGGCCCCGGCCGGTGCGCGGCGGCGGCGAGCAGCCGCGTCGTGCCCACGGGCTCTACGACGTGCCCGAGGCCGAACGGGTCAGCGTGCCGGTGCCGCAGCTGGTCGAGCCCGCACTGTTCGACGCCGTCCGCGAGCAACTGGCCGAGAACCGCCACCGCAGCCGGCAGAGTGCGCGCGGTGCGCGCTATCTCCTGCAAGGGTTGGTGGTGTGTGCCGCATGCGGGTACGCCTACTACGGCAAGGCGATCAGCCTGCGCTCGGCCAAGGGTCGGCGGCGCGACTACGCCTACTATCGCTGCTGCGGCAGCGACGCCTACCGCTTCGGCGGCCAGCGCGTGTGCTCGAACACTCAGGTCCGCACCGATCGGTTGGACGAGGCGGTCTGGCACGAGGTCGAGCGCTTGCTGCGCGACCCGGCCCGGATCGCCACGGAACACGAGCGGCGCCTTGCTGACGCACAGCGGCACGGCATCGACGCCCCAGACCTCGCCGTGGCCGAGGCGCAACTGGCCAAGCTGCGCCGGGGCCTGGGCCGGCTGATCGACAGCTACGCCGAAGGCCTGATCGAGCGGGCAGAGTTCGAGCCGCGCGTCGCCGGCTTGCGGCAGCGGATCGGAGGCTGGAGACGCAGATCAGGGCCATGCGGGACGAGGCGGCCCTGCGGACGACGCTGTCGCTCGTCATCGGCCAGCTCGAAGACTTCGCGAGAAGGGTCCACGACCGTGTCGCCGAGGTCGATTGGCGGGCGCGGCGGGACCTGATCCGCATGCTCATCAAACGCGTCGAGATCGACCGCGACGACGTCAATGTCGTCTTCCGAATCGACCCAGCCCCGCCTCCGCCCGGGCCCAGGAGCGCAGGCGAAGGTAACATTTTGCAAGGTTGTGGGAGGCGTGACGACGCCCCCTTGCGGGGTGCCTCTGTGCCGCTCCAGGGTCTGCCCGTCCGTGGTTTGCGTCGGCGCTTTCAGCCAGCGTTCCACATAGAGCAGAATCCAGGGCTCCTGGCAGCGCTTGCGCAGAGCCACCGCCAAGAGGCCATGATCGAGATTGTCGAACAGACCTCGGATGTCGAACTCTACCGTCCAGTCGTAGCCCCAGCATCGGCGCCTGGTAACGGCAACCGCCTCCAGCGCCGATTTCCCGGCCGGTAACCATGGGAATCCGCGCAGAAGATCGGATCAAGCCGTGGCTCTAGCCACCTCTTCACCGCCGTCTGTGCGACCCTGTCGGCCACCGTCGGGATGCCCAATACCCGGACGCCGCCTGACTTCTTCGGGATCGGCACGGCCTTGACCGGCGGCGGAAAGTGGCTGCCGGAGACCATGCGGTTCCAGAGTTTGTACAGGTTGTCGCCCAGCTTCGTCTCGAACCGCTCGATCGTCTCGGCGTCGGTCCCCGCGGCCCCCTGGTTGGCTTTCACATGTGGCCACGCCTCCCATACCAAGGTCTTGGGAATGTCGTAAGGCTTGCAGGTCATGGGGAATTCCTCCCGGTTGCCCGGTTGATCCTCCATGCCTGCCGGATGACGCCGCCCCTTCGCTCCTCCGCCATTACAGCGGCCTCGACGCTACTACGAGCGGCTCCGTCCCTTGGCGGCGCATCGCTACTGTCGGCCTCGCCTTGCGGGCTTGTGCCTTTCGCTTGCCATCGCCGCCGAAGGTTCCCGCAGTTCAACGCAAGAGCCTGAAACAGGATCACGCTGCCTCTATGCCGGACGCCGTCTGGCCCGTAAGCAGGTGTCGTCCAGACTGATCCCGGCGTAACATCACTCGCCGGTTTCGACGTCATCTGACACTTTCGACACTTGCGCGGCAGTTCACGGTTGTTCGCCTTCCTGTCTCCCACCTGACGCCTCGCGACGCCTTTTCCGTAACGCTCACGACCCGGGCTTTTGACCCGCGCCGCTTGCGGTGGTTTGCAACCTGCTCCTGCAAGCCGGTTGCGGGGGGCCGTCCCCCATCTCTCACGCCGCTTGCTGCGGCACACTGATGTCCATGGCCCAGACCTGGTTTGGCCGCTCAACCGCCAGGCCGCGCAGCAGATATGGGTAAATCTTGTGCCCTGGGGCGGGCTTGGACGCGTTCGGCCGGCAATACAGCGCCTCAATTCCCATGCGCCGCATCATCGTGGCGACCCGCTCGCGGCCGATCGCAACGCCCTCGCCACGCAGCAGATCGCGCAGCATCCGGCTGCCCGCGAACGGATAATCCAGATGCAGCACGTCGATCCGCCGCATGATCGCCAGATAGGCCGCCGGCACCGGCCGCGGCTCGTAGGAGAGGCTGCTGCGGCTCAGCGTCAGCAGCTCCGCCTGCCGTCCCAGCGGCAGTCTGTGGCCCCGGTCGATCATCGCTTTGCGCTCAGCAAGCCGGCTTTGCTGAGCGCACCGGACAAAAAATCGTTCTCCAGCGTCAGTTCGCCGATTTTGGCGTGCAAAGCCTTGAGATCCACCGCCGGGGCCGCCGCACTCCCCGCCGTGCCGGAGCCGAACACCCCAGCCGCACCGTCCGCCAGCTGGGCCTTCCAGGCCGTGATCTGGTTCGGATGCACGTCATACTGCTGCGCCAACTCGGCCAGCGTCTTCTCGCCCTTGATCGCCGCCAGCGCCACCTTCGCCTTGAAAGCCGCACTGTGTGTCCGCCGTGCCCGCCTCGTCATGCTCTCTCCTGATCCGCGGCATCCTCGCCGCGCTCAGGCAGATTTTCCACTTATCAGCCTGTCCGAATTTCCCCGGCCACCTCTCACAACGGACGCGAGTCTCGGCGATCTGACATTTATGCTCTCAAGCAGAGATGCTGCCCGTCCGGTGCGTGCGCTGGTCGCTCAACCGGGTGAATTTTTTGAGATACGGTCGACCGGCACAACGCCTGCCGTAACGCACCCATTGCTCGTCGTCCACAGCCTCCGCAGCTTGGCTGCCTCCGGCGTCACGATGCAAAGCCGCGATGCGACCACACCCTTGAAGGTCACCTTTACGCATGGCGTCATCTCGCAGCAGGCGAAGGCGATGACAATCGAACGGACAGCCGATATCGCCGTATCGTCCGGGACGAAGGTGCGGATAGCCAACAATGCCATGGAGCTACTGACGGCAAGCGCACCGGCACAGACCCAGATCAGCAAGCAGGTCATCACCGAGAATGGGGCGGTGGCGAACGCGCCGGTCCGGCAGTTGATGATGCTGCCCGCAAGGTAAGGGGGTGCGCGGGATTTCCGCACCGGTATACTCTGGGCGGTCCAGTACAACGCGTTCCGAGCTGTGCGCGGGTTTGGGTGATGGGGTGGGGCTCGCCTGTCAGGCAGGTGACGAGCCTGCCCGAATCCCGGAGGTTATGATACGCGCACGGCAGCGCCGGTGCGGTGAATGGTATTTCGAGTAGGGTGATCCACGATCGGAGAGCCAAGTGCCCGCCCATTATGACCTGCTGATCCGCAATGGCACGTGCGTCCTGCCCTGGGGGATGGAGCAGATCGACATCGGCGTCCGAGACGGGCGCATCGCGGCGCTCGGCGCCCCGGCCGGCGCGACCGCCGCGCAGATCATCGACGCGCGCGGCCTGCATGTTCTGCCCGGATTGATCGACAGCCACGTCCATCTGCGCGACCCGGGTGACGCGGCGGTCGAGAGCATTCCAACCGGCACCAAGGCCGCCGTGCTGGGTGGGATCGCCGTGGTGTTCGACATGCCGAACACCATGCCCGCCATCGTCGATGCCGACCGGCTCGCCTGGAAGCAGGACTATGTCGAGCGCGCCGCCTGGTGCGACATGGGCCTCTATGTCGGGGGCACAAAGGAAAACATTGACGATCTCGCCGTGCTTGAGAGCGGGCGCGGCGTCTGCGCCGTCAAGATTTTCGCCGCCAGCTCCACGGGCGATCTGCTGGTCGAGGACGACGAGAACCTGGAGCGCGTGATGCGCTTGGGGCGCCGGCGCATCGCCTATCACAGCGAGGACGAGTACCGGCTGCAATCGCGCCGCGCCCTGTTCAAGCGCGGCGATCCGTACGCGTGCCACATGGAATGGCGCGACGAGGAAACCGCGTTCCTCGGCACGCGGCGGCTGATGGCGCTGGCGCGCAAGACCGGCCGCCCGGCCCACATCCTGCACGTCTCGACCGAGGAGGAACTGAGATACCTGATGGACTTTCGCGATATCGCGACAGTCGAGGTGCTGGTCAATCACCTCACGCAAGTCGCGCCCGAGGCGTACGATAACCTTGGTGGCTTCGGCGTGATGAATCCGCCGATCCGGGGGCGGCGGCACTTCGATGCGGCGTGGGCGGCGATCGCCGATGGAACAGTTGACACGGTCGGCTCCGACCACGCCCCGCACGCGCGCGAGAAGAAGACGCTGCCCTGGCCGGACTGCGCCGCCGGGCTCACCGGGGTGCAGACAATCGTTCCAGTGATGCTCAGCCACGTGAACGCGGGACGATTGAGCCTGCAACGCCTGGTGGACCTGATGTGCGCTGGACCTGCGCGCGTCTATGGCGTGCTTGGCAAGGGGCGGCTCGCCGCCGGATACGACGCCGACTTCACCGTCGTGGACCTGAAACGGCGGCGGCGGATCGAGGAGTCCCGGATCGCCTCGCCGTGCGGCTGGACGCCGTTCGCGGAAATGGAGACCGCCGGCTGGCCGGTCGCGACCGTCGTGCGCGGGCAGGTGGTGATGCGCGAGGACGAGGTGCTCGGCGAACCGACTGGGCGGCTGGTGCGATTTCGTTAAAGAGACGGCTCGGGTGGCCTTGGATGCGCCGCCCTATGCTGAGGGAATTGGCTTACAAAATCCCGGCATCTTGCACGGGCCAAACATCCCACGAAAGAGATGAATCAAGTCACTTAAGCCGTATCGATAGTTTCGTGCCGTCCCGCCCTTAAGCGCTTGACCGTTTTGCAATCAACCGAGCAGGCTCTTTCTCCAGGGCTCTAGCGGCCTCACCCGCCGCAAAAGTGGCGGGAACGAGGGGGAACAAGCACATGATCACGAGACGAGCCATCGTGACCCGTAGCCTCGCCATGGCCGGAGCCGTCGCGACACGGCGCGCGCGGGCCGCGAGCACCCCCGGCGTAACCGCCACGGAGATCAAGATCGGGCAGACCATGCCGTATAGCGGGCCGGTGTCGAACTACGGCACGATAGGCCGGGCCGAACAGGCCTACTTCGCCATGGTCAACGCCCAAGGCGGAATCAACGGCCGCAAGATCACGCTGATCAGCCGGGACGACGCGTACAGCCCCCCGAAAACGGTCGAGCAGATCCGGGCAATGGTCGAGGACGACCAGGTGGCTTTCATCTTCCAGAGCCTGGGCGACGTGACCAACGCCGCCATCCAGCGCTATCTGAACGATCGCCGCATCCCGCAGCTTTTTCTCGCCGATGGCAGCAGCAAGTGGGACGACCCTCGCCATTTTCCGTGGACCATGGCGTGGCAGCCATCCTACCGGACGGAGGCGCACGTCGATGCCAGGTTCATTCTCGATCGCAAGCCCGATGCTAAAATCGGCATCCTGGTCCAGGACTCCCTTGGCGGCCGGGACTATGTGACCGGGTTCGCCGAAGCTCTCGGCGATAGAGCAGAAAAGATGATCGTGAAGAAGCTGACGTACCAGGCAACCGATGCAACGATCGATTCCCAGATCGAGACTCTCTATGCGTCAGGCGCTGACACGTTCTTCGACATATCGGTACCCAAGTTCGCAGCGCAGGCGATCCGGCGGGTGCATGATCTCGGTTGGAGACCCCTGCATATACTGACCAGTGTGTCTGCATCCGTGTCCGAAACCCTGGAGCCCGCCGGGCTGGAAAACTCGATCGGCATCGTGTCCGTGGGCTATATCAAGGACGCGATCGATCCGCAGTGGCAGAACGACCCTGGGATGATCGAGTGGCGCAACTGGATGAGCAAGTATTATCCCGAAGGCAACACGCGCGACGTCGCCAATGTCTATGCCTGTGCGGTTTCCCAGACCCTGGTGCAGGTGCTGCGACAGTGCGGAGACGACCTCAGCCGCGAGAACGTCATGCGGCAGGCCTCCAACTTGCATCACCTCGCCTTGCCACTGCTGCTGCCCGGCATCAGTATCAACATCAGGCCCGACGATTACCGCCCGATCAAGCAGATGCAGCCCATGCGGTTCAACGGACGCAACTGGGACTTGTTCGGCAATCTGCTCACCGGCTGATTCCAGCTTCCCTATGCCTTCATCGGTTCGATTTCGTCATTGCGAGGAGCGAAGCGACGAAGCAATCCAGCAGTCCGAAAGGCTGGATTGCTTCGCTTCGCTCGCAATGACAGTGGGGCTTCAACCAGTCATCGCATAGAGCCGCTGGTGCCGCGTACCCCTGCACGCAATAACGGTCCGGCTGACACGACCGTGACCCCACGATTTTAATAATTACCCCGCCACCCACCGGAACAGACCGAAATGGCTCAGGTCGTTCCAGGTCGCAAACATCATCAGCCCGACCAGCAGCGCCAGCCCGGCGCGGACGCCGGTACTCTTGCGTGCGCGGCGGCAGCGGACGGCCGCGGATCGCCTCGAGGAGATAGAACAGCAGGTGCCCACCATCCAGCACCGGAATCGGAAACAGGTTGATCAGCCCCAGATTGACCGACAGCACGGCGATGAACGAGACAAAGCTCGCCGCACCGAGCGCGGCCACCTCGCCCGAGAGCTGCGCGATGCGCAGCGGCCCGCCGATCTCCCCGGCGCCGCCATGGCCGCCCACCATCTGCGCGAGACCGCGCACTGTCTCGGCGGTCACGCGCCAGGTCTCGGCCGCACCGCCCCAGAGTGCGCCGGGAACCGATTGCCGCCGGTACTCGACCGCCCCGCCCTTGATCCCGAGCAGGCCGACCTTGCGCCCGTTCTCGTCATGGCTTCCCACGGTCACGGAGACCCTGTGCTCGGTCCCGTCGCGGCGGACCAGCATGGTCATCGCCGTCCCCGGATGCGCGCCGACGGCGGCCTGCAACTGCTCGAACGTCGTGACCGGAGCGCCGTCGATCGCCACCACCCTGTCCTGAGCGGTCAGCCCGGCCTTGGCCGCCGCCGAGCCGGGGAGCACGTCCGTCACCACGGGCAGCGTCACCGGGCGGCCCAGTGTGGCGAACAGGGCGAAGAACAGCACGAAGGTCAGGAAGAAGTTCGCCGCCGGACCCGCGGCGACCACGATCGCGCGGGAGCCGACCGATTTCTCCTGAAAGCTGCGTCCGGGAATGCGTTCGGCGCGCCGCTCGGCCGGCACGTCCTCCAACCGCTCCTGCCCGTGCAGCTTCACGTAGCCGCCGAGCGGGATCCAGCCGACCTTCCAGACCGTGCCCCGCCGGTCCACCCAGCTCGTCAGGGCCTGGCCGAAGCCGATGGAGAACGTCTCCACATGCACCCCGCGCCAGCGCGCGGCCAGGTAGTGCCCCAATTCGTGGATGAACACGAGCACGCCCAGGCAGACCAGGAACGCGACGACGGTGCGGGCGAAGTCAGGGACGGTCTGGAGCACGCGAGCCTTCGATGATGGAGTTAAGCGATCATCCTATCACGCCGCGCGCGCCGACGCGATCCGCTCCTGGGCCGTGCGGCGCGCGGCTTGGTCCAGCGCAACGACATCGTCCAGCGTATCGATGGGCGGGGCGCCCATCCGGTCAAGGACCGCCTGAGCCGTCGCCGCGATGTCAAGAAAGCCGATGCGGCGGGCGAGGAACGCCTCGACCGCGATCTCGTTGGCCGCGCTGAGGATTGTCGCCGCCCCGCCACCCGCGCGCAAAGCCTCGCGCGCCAGGAGCAGCGCCGGAAAGCGCACCGGGTCGGGCTCCAGGAACTCCAGCCGGGCGACAGCGGCCAGGTCGAGCCGGCGCGCGGCCGTGGCCAGGCGCCCGGGCCAGGCCAGGGTGTGCGCGATAGGGATGCGCATGTCCGGGGCGCCGAGCTGTGCGAGCACGCTGCCGTCCTGATAACAGACCATGCCGTGGATGACCGATTGGGGATGCACGAGCACGTCGATCGCCGTCTCTGGCATGTCGAACAGCCGCGCCGCCTCGATCACCTCCAGCCCCTTGTTCATCAGCGTGGCGGAGTTGATCGAGATCTTGGCCCCCATCGACCAGACCGGGTGCTTCAGCGCTGATTCCGGCGTCGCGCGGGCCATCTCCTCGACGCTCGCGGTGCGGAACGGCCCGCCCGAGGCGGTCAGGATAATCCGCTCCAGCGCGCCGTGGTTGCCGTCGGCGAGGGACTGAAAGATCGCGTTGTGCTCGGAATCGACGGGCAGCAGCCGGGCCCCGGCCTCGCGCACCGCGCGCAGCATCACCTCGCCGGCGCAGACCAGCGCCTCCTTGTTGGCCAGCGCCACGCAGGCGCCGCGCCGGATGGAAGCCAGGGTCGAGGCAAGGCCGGCGGCGCCGGTGATGGCCGCCATGGTCCACTCGGCTGAGCGCGACGCCGCCTCGATCACCGCCTCCGGCCCCGCGCCCACCTCGATTCCGGTGCCGGCGAGCGCCTGGCGCAGCGCGCCGCCGCAGGCCGGGTCGCTGACCACGGCAAGCTCGGCGCGGAGCGCCACGGCCTGCTCGGCCAGGCGCGAGACGTTGCGGCCCGCGACCAGGGCGCGGACCCGGAACCGGTCGGGCGCGGCGGCCAGCAGCTCGATCGTCTGCGTGCCGACACTGCCGGTGCTGCCCAGGATCGTGACCCAGCGAGGAGCGTCTGTCATTGCCACAGCACTAGCCCACGACCGAGCGCGAGCGAAAGGATCGCCGCGACCGGAGCCACCGCCAGCGACGCGTCGAGCCGGTCCAACAGCCCTCCATGGCCTGGAATGAGCCGTCCCGAATCCTTCACGCCGCAGCGCCGCTTGATCGCGCTCTCCGCCAGATCGCCCGCCTGCCCGACCACGGAGAGCCCGGCGCCGACCAGAAGCGCCTCCGTCACATTGACTTCGAAAAGCAGGAACTTGGCCAAGCAGGCTGAGATCAGGGCTGAAGCCAGCGCACCGCCCGCCGCGCCCGCCCAGGTTTTGCTCGGCGAGATGCGGGGCGCGAGGCGCGGGCCGCCGACCAGCCGCCCGGCGGCATAGGCCCCGATGTCGCTGCCCCAGACCACCAGCGCGAGCCCGATCACATTCGCGCGTCCGCCATGGGGATCCGCGCGCAGCCAGAGCAGCGCCGCCGCCCACACCCCGATGACGAGCACCCCGCCGAGCCTCGATTCGGGTCCGAGCGCCCCGGCACGGCACAGCCCCGCCCACTCGTGGGTGAGGCCGAGGGCGAGCGCCGCGACCATGACGACGAAAAACGGACCGCCGGCCCAGATCGCGCCGAGGGCCAGAGGGGCGAGGACCAGCGCCGAGGCCGCCCGCGCGCGCAAATCCCGCCAGGGACGGCGGGCTAGCGGATCGCTCACGCGCTCAGCGAGGCCGTCCGCCAAAGCGCCGTTCCCGGCGCGCGTACTCGGCCAGCGCGGCGGCGAAGTGCGCCTCGCCGAAATCCGGCCAGAGCACGTCCATGAACAGGAACTCGGCGTAGGCGGCTTGCCAGAGCAGGAAGTTCGACAGCCGCTGCTCGCCCGAGGTGCGGATCACCAGGTCGGGATCGGGTATCCCCACCGTCGAGAGCCACTCGCCGAAGCTCGCCTCGTCGAGCCGGGCCGGATCAAGCCGTCCGTCGCGCGCCGCCTCGGCGGCCCGGCGCGCCGCCTGGGCGATCTCGGTGCGCGCGCCATAGGACAGGGCCACCGTCAGGTTGAGGCGGCGATTGGCGCTGGTGCGCGCCTCCGCCTCCGACAGATCGCGCTGGATGTCGCCGTCGAACCGCGAGCGGTCGCCGATCACCCGCAGGCGCACGCCGTTGGCGTCAAGCTCGGCGATCTCGCTGCGCAAGTAGTGGCGCAGCAGGCCCGTCAGGTCCGTCACCTCGCCGTGCGGGCGCCGCCAGTTTTCGCTGCTGAAGGCGTAGAGCGTGAGCCAGCCGACGCCGTGGCGGATCGCCGCCTCGATGGTCCGGCGGACGGCGCGCGCGCCCTCGCGATGCCCGGCCAGGCGCGGCAGGTGGCGCGCGCGCGCCCAGCGGCCGTTGCCGTCCATGATGATGGCGACGTGGGCCGGCGGGCGACTGGGTTGGACCTGCTCCTCCGCCGCGTCGGCGGGAAGCGCCTGGACCGACGGGCGCACGCCCTTTCCCTAGACCTGCTTGATGTCCTTTTCCTTATCGGCCAGGGACTCGTCGACGCGCTTGATGTACTGGTCGGTCAATTTCTGCACCTCGTCGTGCCAGGTCTTGGCGACGTCCTCGCCGATCTCGTGCTTCTTCTCGAACGCCTTGACCTGCTCCATGCCGTCGCGGCGCACCCCGCGCACCGCCACCCGCGCGCCCTCGGCGTATTTGTGCGCGAGCTTGACCAGCTCGGTCCGGCGCTCGGTGGTGAGCTGCGGGATCGGCACCCGGACGAGCTGCCCGTCGGACGCCGGGTTGAGGCCGAGCCCGGCGTCGCGGATGGCCTTCTCCACCGCGCCCACCAGCGAGCGGTCCCAGACCTGCACGGTGAGCATCCGCGGCTCGGGGACGGCGGTGTTGCCGACCTGGGTGAGCGGCACCTCCGAGCCGTAGGCGTGGACGCGCACCGGCTCCAGCAGGGCGGGGCTCGCGCGCCCGGTGCGCAGCCCCGCGAACTCCCGGCGCAGCGTCTCGAGCGCACCGTCCATCCGCCGCGTCAGGCCTTGCTTGAGGGTGTTGAGATCGGCTGGCATCACGATCCTCCCGCGCGTTTCAGCGTCGTTCCACGATCCTGGTGAAGCGGCCCTCGCCGCGGACCACGGCGGCGAACGCGCCAGGCGCGTGAATGTTGAACACGACGATCGGCAGCGCGTTCTCCCGCGCCAGGCTGATCGCCGCCGCGTCCATCACCGCGAGCTGATTGGCCAGCACGTCCTGGTAGGTCAGCTCGTCGTAGCGCTCCGCCGCCGGGTTCCGGCGCGGGTCGGCGGAATAGACGCCGTCCACTTGCGTGCCCTTGAGCAGCGCGTCGCAGTTCATCTCGGCCGCGCGCAGGGCGGCGGCGGTGTCGGTGGTGAAGAACGGATTGCCGGTGCCGGCGGCGAAGATCACCACCCGCCCCTTCTCCATGTGCCGTTCGGCGCGGCGCCGGATATAGGGCTCGCACACGCTGGCCATCGGGATGGCCGACTGCACGCGCGTCGGCACCCCGCCGGCCTCCAGCGCGCTCTGCATGGCTAGCGCGTTCATCACCGTCGCCAGCATCCCGATATAGTCGGCCTGCGCCCGCTCCATCCCGGCGGCGGCGGCGGAGACGCCCCGGAAGATGTTGCCCCCGCCGATCACCAGGCAGACCTGCACGCCCATCGAGGCCACCGCGCCGATATCGGCGGCGATCGCGCGCACCATTTCGTTGTCCAGCCCGTAGTCGCGCCGCGCCATCAGCGCCTCGCCGGAGACCTTCAGGAGGACGCGCTTGTAGACGGGCGTTTGCGACATCGGGCGACCGCCGGCTCCTGAATGGGAGGGGAAGCTATAGTGGCGGGAAAGCGGGCTCACAAGCGAGTCGTGGGGGCGCCTCCCCTCCCCCGGCACCTCCCGGCAAGGGAAGGGGTTGTTGAATAGGCAGCCTGCTCTTCTCCCTTCCCCTTGCGGGAGGGGTATGGGGCCTCTAACCCCCCGCCGGCGCCGGCTCGGCTCCGGCCTCCGGCTCCTGCGGCCTGGCGAGCCCCTCGCCAAGCGTGAAGCGGGCGAATTCCGAAACCGTGACCCCCGCCTTTCGCAGCACCTCGCGCACGCGGCTCTCGCCGTCATGCACCCAGACCTGCTCCAGCAGCACCACCTCCTCGTAGTATTTCCGGATCCGCCCCTCGACCATCTTCTCGATGATCGGCTCCGGCTTGCCGAACTCGCGGGCCTGCGCCGCCAGGATCGCCTTCTCGCGCTCCAGCGCGGCGGGATCGACGCCCGCGGTGTTCACCGCATCCGGCCGGCTCGCCGCGACGTGCATCCCGACCTGCCGGCCCAGCAGCTCCAGCCCCTCCAGCTCGTCCGGCGCCTCCAGTGCGACCACCACGCCGATCCGCCCGAGCCCCGGCCGCACCGACTGGTGGACGTAGGTGGCCACCGCCCCCCGCTCGACGTCCAGCACGCGGGCGCGACGGATCGACATGTTCTCGCCGATCGTCGCCACCAGGTGCGTGAGCTGCTCGCCCACCGACCGGTCGGCCGCCGGATAGGGCGCGGCCTTGATCGCGTCCAAGTCCTCGCCCACCAGCAGCGCCGTCTTGGCCACCTCCTCGACGAAGTCCTGGAACAGGTCGTTGCGGGCGACGAAATCGGTCTCGGAGTTCACCTCCACCATCGCCGCCCGGCGCGGGGCGGAGGCGATGCCGACCAGCCCCTCGGCCGCCAGCCGGCCCGACTTCTTCGCGGCGGCGGCGAGGCCCTTCTTGCGCAACCAGTCGACCGCGGCCTCGAGATTGCCGCCGGTCTCGGAGAGCGCCCGCTTGCAGTCCATCATCCCCGCGCCGCTCTTCTCGCGGAGTTCCTTCACCAATGCCGCCGTGATCTCGGCCATGACCCGTCTCCGTAGTCCTGAACTGACAGAAGCGCCGATCAGGCGGCGGGTTGCTCGGCCGGGGCCTCGGCGTCGGGCAGGGCCTCCACAGGCAGTTCCTCGGCGGCACCGATATCCGCGCCGGAGGCGGCCATCTCGGCGCTGATGCCGTCCAGCACCGCCCCGGCGACCAGGTCGCAATAGAGGGTGATGGCACGGATCGCGTCGTCGTTGCCGGGGATCGGGTAGGTGACGCCACGCGGGTCGGAGTTGGAGTCGAGCACCGCGACGACGGGGATGCGCAGCTTCGCCGCCTCCTCGACCGCGAGCTTCTCCTTGTTGGTGTCGATGATGAACAGGATGTCCGGCAGGCCGCCCATGTCCTTGATGCCGCCCAGCGCGCGCTCCAGCTTGTCGCGCTCGCGGGTCAGGCCCAGCACCTCCTTCTTGGTCAGTCCGTGCGTGTCGCCGGCCAGCATGTCCTCGATCTGGCGCAGCCGCCTGAGACTACCGGTGATGGTCTTCCAGTTGGTGAGCGTGCCGCCGAGCCAGCGATGGTTGATGTAGTACCTGTCCGCACCGCTTGGCGGCCTCAGCGACGTACTCGGCGGCCGCGCGCTTGGTGCCAACGAACAGCACCCGCCCGCCGGCCGCGACCACGTCGCGGATGGCGCGCAACGCGCGGTCGAGCATCGGCGTGGTCTGTTGCAGGTCGATGATGTGGACCTGGTTGCGCACGCCGAACAGGTACGGCGCCATGCGCGGGTTCCAGCGGCGCGTGTGGTGGCCGAAATGCACGCCGGCTTCGAGAAGCTGGCGCAGGCTGAAGTCGGGCATCGCCATCGCGTGTGTCCTTTCCAAGAGTCCGGTTCTGCCTCTGCGGGGCCTCGCGCCGTGGCGCACCGGACCCGGAGACCGGGAAAGGCGCCCCGCATGTGGATTACCGGCGCGCTTGCGCCGGCGGGCGGGATATGGCGGAGGACGGGCGGGAAGGCAAGCGCGAGGGTCGGGCGGTGGTGTCTGGCCGGATTCGGCTTTCGGCCCCCCCGGCGGATAGCCGCACCGGACATTCACACCCGCTACGTCACTGTTCTCCTTGAGCCGTTCTCCTTGCGCCGCGGCCTCTCTTCGACATCTTGGCGAGCCGGCCCGAAAGGTGTTCAGGTATCCAGGCATCGACGGGCGCTAGGCGACCTACAGCCTCGAGTCTACTCACAATATCAAGCGCCCGCCTCAGGTAGTCGCGCGCTCTCGTTGGATCGCTCTCGGACATCTTGACGCATGAAACCACTAGATCGCGCTGCCAGTCAGCATTGCCGGGGTCGCGGCGGGCGAGGGCTTCGCGGATGTCGAGCCCGGCGCGGTAGGCCGCCAGCGCGCCGGCGCGATCACCTTGCGCCACCAGCACGTCGCCGATCTTGTTCTGGCTGACCGACAGGTCGCGCTGCCAGCCGGCATTGCCGGGGTCGCGGCGGGCGAGGGCTTCGGCGATGTCGAGCGCGGCGCGGTAGGCCGCCAGCGCGCCGGCGCGATCACCTTGCGCCACCAGCACGTCGCCGATCCTATCGTGGCTGACCGACAGGTCGCGCTCGTCACCGGTATGGCGTGCCGCCATCTCGGCACGGCGATACGCATCGGCTGCACTGCCGAGGGAGCCCGTTATCCGCCACAGGTCGCCAAAATCGATCCAAGCCCACACATCGCGCGGCGTCAAACGGGTGATCTCGGCGAGGGACGCTTTTGCCGCCTCGTAATCGAAGGCGAGGCGCTCGACTGCGGCACGCTCCTTCAAGAGAGGCACGATCCAGCTCGTCTGCACCTCAGCGATCTTGGCTTGCAGCTCATCGAGCGCACCTGGCGTGTCCAATCTGCTCAGCTTGTCGCGCGCAGCCCGTATCGCAGCCGCGGCATCGGGACTGTCATTGAACGGACGTACCGGTTCTGCGGCATGGGCCCGCGCCTCATCTATGAATTGCTGGAGGCGGACCGGAACTTCGGCAATGGGGAGGTCCCTCGCACCGATTGCGTCCAGAATCGGCTGCAAAGTGGCTGGATCGAGGCCCTTGTCCGCTGCGACCGGTCGGGCCGCAAGGCGCGTCACGAAGGCGCGGATCGTCGTCGCCGGCACGACGAACGCTTCATGCAACGGGCTCTCACCCTCATTCGCACCGAGCTCGGAGAGGCTGAGTATCCCGGCTAGCTGCTGTCCACCTTTGAGGACCACCGGAGAGCCGCTCGAGCCCGACGTGAACCAATAGGCTTGCATATTCTTCCCGGTGAACTGCCGCAGTCCTTCGACCAGGGTGCCAGGAACGATCTCGCCGTCGGAGAAGGCATCTCGCCAGATCTGACCGGGGCACCCTCTCTGCGCGAGCGGGGATACTCGATCTCAACCTCCAGCGCCTCGTCTGGCTGGGCCTCCTCCGTCGCCATCCGCCATACGTGCCGGCAGGTCGCCACGTAGCCGCCCGCGACAAGCGCGCCGCATCCGATGAAGCGGCTGGTCGGCTTCTTCGCGTGAACGTAGACTAGGCTTGTTTCAATCATTGTCGCACAGCGGAGGAAGCGATGCCGGCCCGAATGGTAGTTGAGTTGCCGGACGGACGGAAGGTGTTGTTCGGCGGACGCGGCTCGGCGAAAGGCCTATCGGAGATTGGAGTCGCGGACAAGGTCGCGAAGGCCACGGCTGACCAGTTCAAGGCCGGTCTCGGAACGCTGGCCGAACTGATCGCGACGCTGGAACAATCGATCGGCCGAATGGCCCGTCGGCCGGACAAGGTCGAGGTGGAACTCCGCGCCTCTCTCAGCGGCGAGTGCGACCTCTGGGTCGTTTCAGGCGAAGGCGAGGCCGAGTTCAAGGTCACGGTCGCGTGGGGAGAACCAAGCCGCTCGTCAGCATCAGAGTAATCGACCACTCCCTGAGCGGAAGGCTCCTCTGCTGCTGGTGCGCGCCGTCAAGAGGGGTTGCAAGATACTCCGTGCTCTTCAGGACTCCTGCACCGAATGCAGGTAAGCCAATATGGCGTGGAACTGCCCGTCGGAGAGGATGCCGCTCCAATTCGGCATCCCCTTGCTCACCCGGCCATGCGTCACCGTGGTCAGGAACGTCTGGTCCATGTCGTCGCCATAGCGATGACGCAGCAAACGGAGATTTCTCCGCCGTTCACCTTGAACGGCGTCGGGGCCGTGGCAATGCGCGCAGTTGTCGTTGAACAGCTTGTGCCCCGCTGCAACCTCGTCCGAGCCTCCGGCACCCTCTGGCGCTTGGGCGGCGGGCACCGTTCCTACGTCCGGAGAACCGGAGGGGGCCGAGGTGGCTGCGGGCGCCGGGCTGGGAGACCGCGGCGCGGCGTCCGGGACGCCATACTTCACCTTGAGAGCGTCCATCGCCCCGCCAAGATCGGCGAGCGCCGCATCAACCTGGTCCCGCAGGTCAGCCTGCCCGCGCGCGAACCCGATCGCGGCGCTCCACTGCATGTGGTCGCCCTCGACCGGCACCACCCTGTAGGCGTCCTTGAGCGCGGTCTTGTTGATCCAGGCAGCGGGGGCGCCCTAGATGAAGGCGGCGTCGGCTTTCCCGTCCGCCAGATCCCGCATCGCCTCCTCCGAGGACAGCACCGTGACCGTCTGGACGTCCGCTTGGCTCGCCAGCAGGCTCTGCGGCGGGGAGGCGAACTGCACCGCCCACGCGCTGGCCCATGAGGTCCGCCACGCTCGTCCCGGCCCAGTCGCGCGGCACCACCAAGGCGTAGCCGAGCCGCAGGACCGGCTTGGAGAAGATGAGGCGCGGCCCCATGAAGCCGGGATCATCTGGCAGGCCCATGAAGCCGTCGCAGCGTCCCGCGAGCAGGGTCGTGCGCACCGTGCGCTTGCCGAAATAGCCTAGCGTCCAGACCGGGTCGAACGGCCGGCCCAGACGCTCCGCGATCCGTCGTCCGAGTTCGACGTAGAGGCCCGGCGTCGCGCCGCTCGCGGTGCTGAACGGCAGGTTGTCCGCCTCGACGCATAAGCGGAGGGGCGGTGCCTCGTCCGCCTGGGCCGCGCGAAGCACGCGCGGCGACGCCAAGAGCAGCGCGGCCAGGAGGACTTGGAACGCCCGTCGGCGGCGCGCCGCCGCGCCGCCGACAGTGCAAACTGTCATTCCTCGCTCCTGACCGCTACAGCGAGAACACGAACAGCGTGCCGCCTTCCGGGGTCGCCGCCATGATCTTCTTGCCGATCTCGCCCATGAAGGCGGGAGGAGACTCGGCGCGGCCGACCAGAACGGCGACGTACTGCTTGCTGTCGATGGCGAAGGTCATCGGCCCGGCGCCGACGCCGCTGCCCACGTTGATCTTCCAAAGCTCCTTCCCGGTCTTGGCATCCAGCGCCCGGAACCATCCGGTGATGTCGCCAAAGAACACCAGGTTGCCCGCCGTGGTCATCGTCCCGCCGTTCCAGGGCAGGGGCAGATTCATGGTCCAGGCAGGCTTCTGGGTCGCCGGATCGAGCGCGAGCAACTGCCCAAGATAACCGCCATGGCCCGGATGGACCGAGAAGTCATTCCCTAGATAGAATGAGCCCCGGCGGTAGTTGACCTCGCTCGCCTGCATGTCCTGGCACATGTTGTTCGCCGCGATGTAGGCTAGGCCCAATACGGTTCACTTTAGTTGTTTGTGCCGCAGGGAGAACCAAGGCGAATGCTGCATTTTCAATTGGTTGGTATTCGGCCGATAGCTTAAGTGAACAGGATTTTGCCTTAAGTGAACCGTATTGAGGCTAGGCCGGTCTCGGGATTGAACAAGATCGGCTGCCAGTTCTTGCCGCCCATCCAGCTCGGGCAGATATCGGTCGCCTTGTAATCAAGGCGCGGCCGCTTGGCCGGGTCCTCGACCGGCCGCACGTTCGCCACGTCGTACTCCTTCGCCCAATTCACCGGCACGAAGGGCTGCGCCGAGATCAGCTTGCCCGTCTCGCGGTTGGCGACGAAGAAGAAGCCGTCGCGATCGGCCTTCATCATCACCGGCGTCCGCTGGCCGTCGATGGGGATGTCGGCGAGGACAAGCTCGTTCACGCCGTCATAGTCCCAAGCCTCCGCCGGCGTGGATTGCAGGTACCACTTGATCTTGCCGGTGTCGGCGTCGAGGGCGAGCGTGCTCGAACTATAGAGGTTGCGGAGCTGGCCGTAGTCGCTCGTTCCAGTGCTGCGCACCGCCGCGTTCCACGGGCCGGGATTGCTGGTGCCGAAGAACGCCGTGTTGGTCTTCGGGTCATACGAGCCGACGAGCCACGCCGCGCCGCCGCCATGCTGCCAACTGTCGCCTTTCCAGGTCTCGTTGCCGGGCTCGCCCGGACCGGGGATGGTGTAGGTCTTCCACACCTGCTTCCCGCTGCCGAGATCGTACGCCTGGATGGCGCCGCGCGCGCCGTACTCCCCGCCCGCGAAGCCGATGATGGCGAGATTCTTGACGATCAGCGGCGGCGAGGTGATGACCGAGCCCTGCTTGTAGTCGACGACCTTCGCCGTCCACAGCTCGCGCCCGTTCGCGGCGTCGAGCGCGACCAGGTGCCCATCCAGCGTCCCGAACAGGATCTTCCCATCGGCATAGCTCACGCCTCTCGTGTCCAGGTCGCAGCAGACATAGGGCTCGAAATCCTCCGGAAGGTCAGGCTGGTACTGCCACTTGATGGTGCCGGCCTTGGCGTCGAGCGCGTACACGCTCTTCGGCCCGGAGGAACTCGGGATGTACATCGTGTCGCCGATGACCAGGGGCGTGGCCTCGTTCGACCGCAGGGCTCCGAGCTGGAAGGCATAGACCAGCTTGACCTGGCCGACGTTCTGATCGTTGATCTGCTTCAGCGGGCTGAACCGGGTGTTGTCGTAGGTCCGCCCGTACATCGCCCAGTTGCTGTCGTTCCGCGCCGCCTGGTCCAGCGCCTCGTCGGCGACGCCGATACCGTTTGACGCGACCAACAATCCGAGCGCCAGCGCCGCTGCGCCCAGCCATCGGACATGGTTGTTTCTCATGGAAGTTCCTCCCTTGTGGACTTTACGAGCCTGGCCCGACATGGGACCAGCGATCCGCGACAGGCCAGGAAGCCTACCCCGCCCCCAGCGCCTCCTCCAGCAGCTCCAGCGTCCGCCAGGCGAAGGCGCGCATGTTGTCGACCCGCTCGGTGCTGAGGAGGCGCAGCGTGGTCGCGCGCGCCACCGGCCCGTCCACCGCCATCGCGCTGTGCCCGGCCGGGTCGCCGTAGCGGTTGCCCGTGGGTCCGGCGGCGCCGGTCTCGCCGAGACCCCAAGTCGCCCCGGTGCGCTCCCGCGCGGCGCGCGCGAGCAGCGCGGCATAGTCCTCCGTCGCGGGCCGCATCCCGCCGGGCAGCGGCTCGGCGATGCCGAGGAACCCGAGGCGGGCCTGGCGGGTGTAGATGACGCCGCCGCCCAGGAAATAGGCGCTCGCGCCCGGCACGGCGAGCAGCGCGGCGGAGACCAGCCCGCCCGTGGAGGACTCGGCAACGGCGACGGTCTCGCCGCGCGCCCTCAGCCGGGCAGCGACCCGCTCGGCCAGCGGCAGAAGCTTCTGCATGTCTCCCCCCTTCTCTTTCGGCTAGTAGGGCGTGCCGTCCTTGCGGGCGAAGCGCCACTTCCCGTCCTCGCCCATCACCGCCTGGATATCGTCGGCCGGATAGCTCGCCGAATCGCCCTCCGCGCGGTCGCCCACTTCCAGGATCACGCAGTCCCGCTCCGTGTGGTTCTCCAGGTGGTGCGCCGTGCCGCCCGCGGCGAAGCCCGCCGCCATGCCGGGGCGGAGCCGCGTCTCGCCCGCGTCGGTGAACAGCGTCGGCTCGCCCTCGAGCACGTAGATGAACTCGTCCTGGCGCGAGTGTCGGTGGTGCAGCGCCGACACCGCGCCGGGTGGCAGGCGGGTGAGGTTCACCCCGAAGCTCCTGAGGCCGAACAGGTCGCCCAGCGGACGCTTGCCCCGGCCCGCCATGCGCGCGGCGAACGGCTCCGGATAGTTGCTCGGCCTGGCGCGCGGCGTGGCATCGGCGGCGACGAGAGCGACAGGGTACTCGGTCATCCCGAAACGTCCTTTTCTGCGCGCTGCGTACGCTTGCACGCCGCCGGGCGGCGATCAACGCGCGGCCGGGACTGGCGCCTCGCGGCGGGCGCGGGCAGAGTGCCGGGACCGGCAAACCGGACGTGCAAACAGGGAGGATGGACCATGAAGGCGGCTGTCTTGCAGGAAGCCAACGCCCCGCTCACGATCGAGGATGTCGAAATCGATAAGCCGAAGCGCCGGGAGGTGCTGCTGCGCACCGCCTATTCCGGGCTGTGCCACAGTGACCTGCACTTCATCGAGGGACTCTACCCGTTCCCCATGCCCGTCGTGCTCGGCCACGAGGCGGCCGCCGTGGTCGAGGAGGTCGGCGAGGACGTCACTTATGTGAAGCCGGGCGATCACGTCATCACCTGTCTCTCGGTGTTCTGCGGCGAGTGCCCGCAGTGCATGACGGGCCATCCGAACCTGTGCGAGAACACCGAGGTCAAGCTGCTGCCGGGCGCGGCGCGGCGGCTGCGCTGGCGCGGGCAGGTCTTGAATCAGGCGTTCAACCTCTCGGCCTTCGCCGAGCAGATGCTGGTCCATGAGCACGCGGTGGTGAAGATCAAGCAGGAGATCCCGCTCGACATCGCGGCCCTGGTCGGGTGCGGCGTGATGACCGGCGTGGGCGCCGTGTTCCACGCCGCCAAGGTCGAGCCCGGTTGCACGGTCGCGGTCATCGGCTGCGGCGGAATCGGGCTGTCGGCGGTGAACGGCGCCGCGATCGCCGGGGCGGAGCGGATCATCGCCATCGACACCGTCGCCTCGAAGCTGGCGGCGGCGCGCGACATGGGAGCGACGGACACGATCAATGCCTCCAACGTCGATCCGGTCGAGGCGGTGCGCGAGATGACCGGCGGCGGCGTGCCGTACTCCTTCGAGGCCATCGGCCTCAAGAAGACCGCCGAGCAGTCCTTCGAGATGCTGCGTCCGGGCGGGGTGGCGACGATCATCGGCATGATCCCGCTCGGGACGAAAATCGAGTTGCACGGCGCCGACTTCCTGCGCGACCGCAAGATCCAGGGCACCTCGATGGGCGGCAACCGCTTCCGCGTGGACATGCCGCGCCTGCTGGAACTGTGGCGTCAGGGGCGGCTGCAACTCGAGCACCTGATCTCGGGGCGGATCGACCTCAGCGGCATCAACCAGGGCTTTGCCAACCTGAAGTCAGGCGCGCCGGTGCGGCAGTTGATCGATTTCGGGGTCGCGTAGTACCTGCGCGAAAGACAGAAGAAGTAGGGCGGGATAGCGCAGCGCATTCCGCCGCCGGCCGGTATGCCGCTGGACGGCGGGATACGCTGCGCTATCCCGCCCTACGACTTCCACGTCGTGAAGGATTGCAAGGAAGAACCCGGGATGTCGGCAACCGCCGTGGACGTCAGCACTCTGTCCTTCGAGGACGCGCTCGGCGAGCTGGAGCAGATCGTGCGCGGGCTGGAGAGCGGCCAGCAGAAGCTCGAGGACGCCATCAAGGCCTATGAGCGGGGCGCGGCGCTGCGCCGGCATTGCGAGGCCAAGCTTGCCGAGGCCGAGGCGCGAGTCGCCGCGATTGTCGAGCGCGCGGACGGCACGCTGACGGCCCGGCCGGCCGATTGAGCACCGCCAAGACCCGGGCCGACCAGGCGCTGGTCGATCGCGGGCTGGCGGAAAGCCGGGGACGCGCCCAGGCCCTGATCCTGGCCGGCGCCGTGTTCAGCGGCGCGCGGCGCGTCGACAAGGCGGGCGCGATGCTGCCCGCCGGCGCGCCGCTGGAGGTGCGCGGGCAGGACCACCCCTGGGTCTCGCGCGGCGGGGTGAAGCTTGATCACGCCCTCGCCCCGTTCGGCCTCTCGCCGGCGGGGCGCGTGTGCCTCGATGTCGGCGCCTCGACCGGCGGCTTCACCGACGTGCTCCTCGCCCGTGGCGCGGCACGCGTCCATGCGGTCGATGTGGGGCACGGCCAGCTCGCCTGGAAGCTGCGCGCCGACCCCCGCGTGGTCGTGCATGAGCGCGTGAACGCGCGCTATCTCACGTCCGCCGTGATCCCCGAGCCGGTCGAGGCGTTGGTCTGCGACGCGAGCTTCATCGGCTTGGAGACGCTGCTCCCCGCCCCGCTCGCGCTCTGCGCGCCCGGCGCCTGGGCAGTCGCGCTCATCAAGCCGCAGTTCGAGGCCGGGCGCGCGCTGGTCGCCCAGGGCAAGGGCGTGGTGCGCGACCCGGCCGTCCATGCCGCGGTGTGTGATCGCGTCCGCCAATGGTGGGAGAGCCTGCCCGGATGGCGCGTGACAGGGCTGATCGAGAGTCCGATCACCGGCCCCGAGGGCAACCGCGAGTTCCTGATCGGCGCCGCGCGAAGCGGCTAAGCCGGCGCAACGCGCGGTTGCACTTGCGCTGTGCTTTGAAACCGGTCTAAGCTCGTATTCGTTTACAACGACTGAACGCTCCGTTTCCTTCCATTATGACAGGAAGTGGCGATGATTCGTTCCGTGAGACTTCCGAGTCTGGCGGGTTTGTCAAAGTAGACCTGGCGCTCGGCCTGACAGGAGCGCGGCCATGATACGTCGAACCTTCCTCAAAACCGGCGCCGGCGGGATGGCGCTCGCGTTGGCACAGGGCGTGGCTCGCGCGCAAAACGCGTCGGCTCCCGCCGACGGTCGACACGCGGACCAGAACATTGTCGTCATCAGTGTGGATGGTTCCGTTCCCAGCGGCGCCATGATCGACAAGTACCAGCGCAACGGCGCCGATGTGTGGCTCTACGATGGACCCCGAACGCTCGCCAGATTCTCGCGGACTTTCGAGTTCCTGGATCGGGAATCGGCGCGGATAACGCTGGCCAGATCATACAAGGACATTCTCGCCGCCAAGCGAGCCGGTAAGGTCTGCATGGTGTTCGGCTGGCAAGGCAGCAGCGCGCTCGAGGAAGAACACGGGGGCAACGACTGGCGGGACAGCCTGCCTCCGGTCACAAATCTGCGGGCGTGGTACGAATTGGGCCTGCGGGTCGCCAACCTGCAATACAACATGGCCAATCACTTTGGCGGCGGCTGCCTTACCCGACGGTGCCTCTGACCATTCAGGGCAAATATCTTGTCGCCCAGATGCAGGAAATGGGCATTCTGGTCGATTGCGGCGGCCATACGGGCGAGCAGACCAGTCTCGATATCATCGCCATGGCGCGTCGGCCGGTGATCTGTTCGCATTCCAACGTCCTGGCGCTGAACGACAATCCGCGCAATACCAGTGACCGCGTCATCGAAGGCATCGCGAGGACAGGTGGTGTGTTCGGGGTGACCGCGATGGATGGGTTTATGACCTGGAGTTGTAAGGACGCTCCCCTGGCGATGACCGGGCCCTACCCGAACACAGCGACTGTCTCGCGCTATGTCGATGAATTCGATTGTCTGAAGCGTCTCGTGGGCATCGACCACATCGGTCTTGGCCCGGACTTCATCAACGATATCGAACCCATCGATCCGTCCGACTCGGTGGAATTTCCCACAACGATGACTTACAACCAACCGAAGACAATGAAGTTGATCGACGGTTTCGAAAGCGTCGACGGCCTTGGCAACGTCCGCGCCGAACTCGTGCGTCGCGGCTACTCATCTGTCGAGATCGCCAAAATCTTCGGTGGCAACTGGATGCGCGTGTACCGCGAATCTTGGAACGCTTGAGCCTAAACAGATGGCCGCAGGTTCTGGCCTTGATTGCTTGCGGGACTTGGGCAGCACCGTAAGGTTATGGCCGCATAAAAGTAAGCAGGGAGGAAGCACAATGAGGTTAGGACATCTTGGCGGTGTAATGGGCATGATGATGCTCGCGGCGGTAGCATCGGCCCATGCGGATGACGAAGCGCTGCCTGGGCGGTTCTAAGCTCGACTTTGGCCGTTTGAGGCTGGTCCGGATGGCGCCCATGAGAGCGGGGGGTGGCGGAGCGGGTGAGCGGGTAAGCTTGCGGGTCCCCGCCAAGAGACGCCGCCATGCTGGATCTACCCTCCCGCTTCGCCGCGGTCACGCTATCCTTTGCGCCGGTGTTCCTGCAGCAGCGGACTTGGCGCCACGCCGAAGTGTTGCTGCTCGGCGCCATTCTGGCTCCCGGCCAGCGCACGGTGACGAGCCTGCTGCGCATCGCCGGGCTCACGCGGGAGCGGCATTTCACCAACTACCACCGGGTGCTCAACCGTGCTGCCTGGAGCCCTCGCGACGGTGCCCGCTTGCTGCTGGGCTTGCTGATCAGCGTCTTCGCCCCGACCGGGACGGTGGTGTTGGGCGGAGCTGGTCAAGGTTCCGGCCGCGCAGCGGCTGGAATACCAGCGAAGGGCTTGACGACACGATCGAGCGCCGCCGCGGCAAGCGCATTGCGGCCAAGGGCATCTACCGTGACCCGGTCCGATCCAGCCATGGCCATTTCGTCAAAGCGAGCGGCCTGCGCTGGCTCTCCCTCATGCTGCTGGTCCCCATCCCTTGGGCGGGCGCGTCTGGGCCTTGCCGTTCCTGACCGCCCTGGCGCCCTCCGAGCGATACGCGCAAAAGCACGGGCGGCGGCACAAGAAGCTGACGGACTGGGGCCGGCAACTCGGCTTGCAGGCCCGTCGATGGCTACCTGGGCGCGAGATCGTGCTGGTCAGCGACAACGGTTTCTCCGCCCTCGACTTCCTGGCGGCGCTGGCCCGCCGGGGCTTGATCTGCATCACCCGCCTCCGGTTGGATGCGGCCCTCTACGAGCCAGCACCGCCGCGCCCGCCTGGCACGGTTGGGCGTCCCCGGACCAAGGGTAAGCGCCTGCCCACACTCGCCGCCGTGCTCACCGAGGCAACCACGCCCTGGCAACGCGTCACGGTGCCGGGCTGGTATGGCGAGGGCGAGCGCGTCGTGGAGATCCACTCCGCCACTGCCGTCTGGCGTCACAGCGGTATGCCGGTCGTGCCGATCCGCTGGGTGCTGCTGCGCGATCCCCAGCGTCGCTTCGACCCGCAGGCCCTGCTCTGCACCGATCCCGCCCGTGACCCGCTCCAGATCGTCCGCTGGTTCGTCCAACGCTGGCAACTCGAGGTCACATTCCGAGAAGTGCGCGATCACCTCGGCCTTGAGACCCAGCGGCAATGGTCGGACAAGGCTGTCGCGCGCACCACGCCCTGCCTGCTCGGCATGTTCTCCATCGTCACTTTGCTCGCCGCCCGTCTCGGCCAACAGGCACGCTCACGCGCGTGGAGGACCGCTTGGTATCACAAGCAGCAGCCGACATTCGTCGACGCCCTCGCCGCCGTGCGGCGCCAAATCTGGGCCGAACAGGGTTTGATCATCTCACGGCATTCGGCCAAGGCAGCAAAACTCCGTCCAGGACTCCGTGAAGGCATCGCCCACGCCCTCTGCCATGCCGCCTGAATGGCCAAAGTCGAGCTGAGGCTCCTCTGCGGATATCCGTGTGCCACTGCACAGATTGCCAAGCCATATCCGGGTCCGCCTTCGGCCTCTCCGTAGTGTTCCGCGCTGAGGCATTCGCTCTCACAGGGACGCCGAAGCTGGTGGCCCGCAGGCTCGGGAGCGGCGCGATCGGCAATCGCTGGACTTGCCCCGAATGCGGCGTCTGGGTCTGCGGCGACGCCAAGCTGGACCGGCGAACCACCGTGGAAAGGCGCATCGTGCGGGGCGGGACGTTCGATGACAGATCGTGGATCAAGCCGGACGAACACATATGGACCCGCAGCAAGCAGCCGTGGGTTGTCATCCCGGCCGAGGTCCAGGCGTACGAGACCACTCCGGGCTAGGTCTCGGGGCCAGGTCCGGGAAGTGTAACATTGCCAAAAACAGGCCCCTTTCCTCGGGAGGGGAGCGTTTGTCGCCGATGCGGCCCGATGCTAGACCAACCCACCCGAAACGCACCGGCAGATCATGAACAAACACGCTTCCACCTCCAGCCTACAGCGGTTTTTCTCCGCTCCGCTCGCCGAGACCGATCCCGAGCTTGCCCAGGCGATCCGCGACGAACTCGGTCGCCAGCAGGACGGCATCGAGTTGATCGCCAGCGAGAACATCGTCTCGGCTGCCGTGCTTGAGGCGCAGGGGAGCGTGCTTACCAACAAATACGCCGAGGGCTATCCAGGCCGGCGCTACTATGGCGGCTGCGGCTTCGTCGATGTCGCCGAGCGCCTGGCGATCGAGCGGGCCACGACCCTGTTCGGTTGCGCCTTCGCCAATGTGCAGCCGCATTCCGGGGCGCAGGCGAACCAGGCCGTGTTCCTCGCCCTGCTCAAGCCGGGCGACACCATCCTCGGCATGAGCCTCGACGCCGGCGCGCCCTGCCCTCCCTAGCCCCTCGGCTTAGGGAGCCAAGCAAGAACCGAGGAGCAACGTCATGGCTTCGCGTGTCCGCCGCTTCACGCCCACCCTGCTCGCCGCCGCCTGTGTTGCGTGGCCGCTCGCCGCGCGAGCCGATGCAGCCAGTGATTGGATCACCGTCAACAAGGACTATTCCAGCCAGCGCTACGTGGACCTCGACCAGATCACGCCAGCCAATGTCGCCCGGCTGAATGAGGTCTGCGAGATCGAGCTGAACGAGCCAAGCTGGTTCACGAGCGGGTTGCTGATGGTCGGGCGCACGATCTACGCCAGCACACCGCGCGCGACCTATGCCTTCGACGCCGCTACATGTGAGCCACGCTGGCGCACATTCATAGAGCCACAAAAACGCTCGCCACCGAACTCGTGGTCTCGGTTACCTGAACGGCACGCTGTTCCGTGGCGCTCCCGACGGTCGCCTCGTCGCGTTGGACGCTGCAACCGGCAAAGTGGTGTGGAGCGTGCAGAACGGAGATCCGGGCCGGCACGAGCTCCTCGTCGCGGCCCCAATCGCCTGGAACGACCGGGTGTTCATGGGCATCGCCGTCAGCGATGGCGGCATTCGCGGCCGTATGATGGCCTTCGACGCCAAGACTGGAAAGGAACTCTGGCGCTTCCACGCCATCCCAAGCGCTGACGAGCCCGGAGGACATACCTGGGGAAACCAGCCGCCCTCGGAAACGAGTGTGCCGGCCGGTGGCGGCTTCTGGTCAAGCTTCGGCGACTATGCACTTTACAAAACCAGCCGCCAAGCCTGCGGCCCGGCCCCTCGCTCTTTGAAGCCTACCGCGGCTTCTTGGGCCGCCCCTTCTTCTCCTGTCCCTTGTCGCTGCCGTCGTCACGCTTGGGTTGAGCAGTCGGAGGCGGCACGCCCAGAGCGCGGCCCATGATCTCGTCGAACTGATCCGCTGGCATCCGCATCTCGTCGGGTTCGACGGGCTTCTTGTTCATCGGTACGCATCCTTGCGGTGATCAATGTCGATGACGATAACCTCATTCGGCCGACAGACATACAGAATGCGGTAATCGCCTGAGCGGACTCTTCATACTGCGTCCATGCCGGACGTTATGCCAATCAGCTTCTTGCACCCTGGCGGATGCGGATCGGTCATGAGGCTTCGCATCTTCTTCGTGACCTGTGCCCGCAACTTGCCCGCCGGCATGGCGTCGAGAAAGGCCGCGGCCCTTGGGCCAACGAAGAACCCATAGAGGGCCATGCCGCTAGGAAAGCCATAGCTTCATCTTGTCTTCGAGCGCGTCGCCGCTCAGTACCGCAGTAGGGTCTTGCTCGATCTCAGCCAGCCTTTCCGCCGCGATCTCGGCATCAAGGGCGTCCTCCGCGATTTCAAGCGCGACTCGTTCCACCCTAAGTCCTTCCGCGATGTGCTCGCGCACACGGGCAAGGACGGCCTCTGTGTTCGGGACCGGGTAGTTGGCTATCCGTTCGGGCGTGATCTTCCGTCCGTAGTTGAAGCGCCAACGCTCTTGCCTGATCACGGCGGCGGCGACGTAGAGCAACTCGTCGGGAACCCCCTCCTTCGGTATCAGCACTAGGCAGTCATCCGTCACGCCGCACGGCCACTTCTGGACATGGGCGCGCCCGATGCTGCCCGTGCTCGGGACGGTGACGAAGGGCGGATGGATGAGATCGGGGAAGTCGAAGAAGCCATAACAGCCATTGTCGATCCCGCTTGATGAGATGACGAGAGCCTTGCCTTCCGTCAAGCCGTCTTTATTATGCAAGGACTTCTGGCCGTAGTAGATATGAAAGTAGCTTGAGATTACCGACGCACCGGGCGCGGCCATCGCGGCGCTCTTTCTATTGCGCTTGCTGGCGTGATAGTCGAAGGGCGTGAACTCGCCGCGTGTGATGGCATCATTGAGCGTGACGAGTTCAGGTGCGTGCGCCACCACGAAGGCCGCACCGTTGCGGGTGAGCGTGGCAGACTGTGCGTTGATCTCATTCGTTGAAAGCGGCCTCGCGGGTATGTAGTAGCCGGCGTCCCACCCAGCCCCCTCGATCAGCGGCGACCATCCGCAGAAGCCAGGGATCGTCTTGCGGTGTCCATAGGCTTCGAGAGCCAAGGATAACTGCTCGCCTTCAGTGTGGACCCTGACATTCTTGCGCCGCCGGAACCCGTCGTTCTCGACGCGGCAAAAGAACACCTCGTGATCTGGCTTGTGCTTAATCCCCTTGGTCATCATCAGGATGACCGTGTAGGACGACGCGTAAGGGGCGAACAGCTCATCCGGCAACACGATCACGCCATCTAGGGTGTTGCTGTTGAGAACGGTGGAGTGCCAAGCGATTTGCTTGCTCATGAGCGAGCGAGGGACCACCGCCGCCATGCGCCCCCGGTGCCGCAGACCTTCAAGGGAGCGCGATATGAAACGCTCAGGAGGCGTGTCAGTCTTGGCGTGTGGAAATGGCGGGTTCGTCAGGATGATGTCCGCTTTCCCGACCGATACTCGTCCGAGGTGAAGCAGTCGCCGCGATGCACGCTGGTGGACCCGTCTCCGCGCAGAATCATGTTGGCGACGCAGAGCGCAGCCGTGACAGGTTCCTTGTCGAAACCGATGGGCGTTCCAGAACGCCTTCGCGCACGCCTGGTTGATGTCCGATAAGATGTGCGCCGGGTCTTTGCGGATGTTGCCCTTCGACTGCCAGAGGGCGAGCATGATGGCCCCGACCACGGCCGGACGAAACTCGTCCTTAATTCCCGATTCGCGCAGGAGCCGGTTGATCTCATCCGCGCGGGACGCAAGCGCTTCCGGCCGCGGAATGGATACCCGTCGGAGTTCCGTGTGGCCGTCGGGAAGCGTGAGCCGTTCGAGATCGGCTCGCGGTGGTATCCAACTGATCGGGCGGCCGTCATAGGTCACTGCCTGCCAAGAGGAGCCCACCCGCTTCGATACGCGAAGCTGGAATGCCTCGTCCGAAGTGCCAGCCAAAGCGATGGCGATGAGCCGCGAGCCGGTTTCCCAGAGCGCGTCTGCGTAGTCCTCGGCCTCGGATATAGCCTGGGCTATCTCGGAGGCGAGCGGCTTGACCTCAATGACCGCAAAGGGCTGTTGCGTGGTGCGGTCGAAAATGATGGCTTCGGGGATACCGTGCCCGCGGCCCGACTTGCTCGCATTCACGAGGGCCTGGGCAAGCTCTGGGTAGGCTCTGTATTCGTTCTGATACAGCACATCGCCGTTCGGCGGCTTTCTAAGCTCCCATCCTTGAGACACAAGGAGATCGTTCAGAAGGTGCTCTGACCGCCGTTCCGAAACGTTTTTCCGAAGTTTGCACTGTCGGGTGGAAGAACCTGTGCTGCAGTCTGGGGATTTTCGTAATGACCCTGGCTGGTTACTGGACACGCGGCAAGGGTGCGCCGATCAGTTCGAAGGCCTTGCTCTGGAGCGGCGTGGGTTTGGCGGCGAGCACGAATGAGGCATTCGGTGCCTCGGGTGGCGCGACCACGTTAAGCGTCAGGGTGGCGAGGTGGGCCAGCAAGTCGCCGAAGCTGGTGACCGGCAGGCCGTCATCGCTGCGCCGGCGGCCGCGCTTGCGCTTGGCGGCCTCGGAGATGTCGGCCGCAGCGACTGGCGAGGCGCGCTCCTGTTGGGCAGCGTCCCGGTCGTGCTCATGAAACAGGATCGGTGCCCAGGCCGCGCGCAGATGCCACTCGACGTAGTAGGCGAGCATGCACAGGAACACGTGCGCCCGGACCCGCGGCTCGATCCAGTGATGGATGGGACGGATCCGCAGATCGACCGATTTCAGTGAGCGAAATGCCCGCTCCACCCGGGCCAGGTCCTTGTAGGCCCGGACAGTATCCGCGGCACCCATCGACGCTGCCGGCAGGCTGGTGCGGATGACATAGAGGCCGTCGAGCCGCGCCTCGCGGTCGATGCTCTCGGGCTGGCGGTGATACGTGAAGCTGTCGGCGGTGATGGTCAGCGCGAAGTGCTTGCCCATTTTGTGATGATCGATCACCGCACCGACCGCAAGCCCGATGGCGGCTTGGCCGCGCAAGGGCGCGTGCCGCCGCCGCACCTGGGCGGCGATCCGCGACAGATCGCGCTCGGTGGCGGCCAACAGCTCCGCGCGCTTGCGCGCCCGCTCGCGCGCGAGATCCGGATTGCGGCACACGATCAGCCGCTCGCCCGGATAGTCAGGGGCAGTGATCTCGGCCAAGTCGCGTTGGTCAAACAGCGACAACTGCAGGGGTCCGCTCTCGGCCAGCGCCTGGATCTGCGGCGCGCGCAGGGTGGTGATCCAATCGAGGCCAGCCGGCTTGAGGTCATCACGGATGCGCGCGGCGGTAATCATGCCGCGGTCGCCGACCAGCACCAAGTGCCTGAGCCCGAACCGGCGCTTCAGCTTCTCGACCTGTGCGGACAAGGTGGTGGGATCGCCGGTATCGCCTGCGAACACCTCGATAGCGATCGGGCAGCCGTCGCGGTCGCACAGCAGGCCGTAGACGATCTGCAGCCGATCGGGCCGACGATCCCGGCTATAGCCGTGCTGGGCAAGCGCACAGTGCCGGCCTTCCAGATACGACGAGCTCACATCGTAGAGCACCAGCGTGCCGTCTTTCAGGTGGCGCCGTGCCAGGCTCCGCTCGATGCGCATCTGCTCCCCGCCGAGCCAATCCAGCGCCGCATAGATCTCGCGTTCCTCGATGGCACCGAGGTCGAGGACCCGGCCCAGACTGGAACTCGCCGTCTCCGGCAACAGCCTCCGCAGGGTCGCCAGTTTGGAGCCAGGGGCGATGATCCGGCTGGCAATCATGGCCAGCGCCAGATCGCGCTCGCGCGACGGCGTGCGGCTGAGCAGCCGCGGCAGATCGAGCTTGCGCATCGTGCCGAGCACAGCGGCGACATGGCCATGCGGCAAGGCGCGCTGGATCTCGAATACCTCGCCCGGTCGTGCGATCGCCGTGCCGCCCTGCAGGAGCACCCGCAGTCCATCAATCACCAAGGCTGGCAATTGGCCCAGATTGGCCAAGGTGCGTTTCTTGACCGTGCGACCCTCGCGATAGCTTTCGCGCAACAGCACTGCCGGCGCAGATCGACCATTCGGCACGATGTCGATGAACATGGCCGAACCGAATCACGCCAGGTCGCGCCGACGCAAGCCCCGTGTATGGACACATCCAGCCCGCCAGTAACCCAGAAAACAGAAGGAAACTCTAGCGGATCAGGGCAGGGTCAATGAAAACTTCGGTTTTGATCGCAAGCGCGACCATCAGGCGCCAACTCCTAGAGGCTTGGGGCGCCGCAGCATCAGGCGCTTGCCCTCCATCTTCTTGATGCCGCCCACAGCGCGAATGCCATCGGTAACATTCCGCGTGTTGTATTTGTAGTCTAGGGTCTGTCGTCCCTTGAATACCTTCATTGTTCTACCCAGCGTCGCCGATTTACTCCGAGTGGAGGTGAACAATGCAGGTCTTGAGTGACGCGCAATGGGACGTGCTGCGACCGCTTGTTGAAGCGGTTCGCCCGCGCGGCAAGACGCCGCACCGCGATCTGCGTCGCACGATCGAGGCTATCATCTGGCGACACCAGAACGGCGCCAAGTGGCGCAGCGTCCCCGCCGAATTGGGACCGTGGTGGGGTGCGGCGCAGACCTTCATCCGATGGGCGAAGAAGGGCGTCTGGGAACGGCTGCTGGACCTGGTGCGGCAGTCCGGGATCAGCTTTGGCATGGTGTTTCTGGATGGCACGAACATCCGCGCCCATCAGAAGGCGGCGGGTGCGGCCAAAAACGACAAGCTGCGGCGCAGAGCGACAGCCGTGAGGCGCTGGGCCGGTCTCGGGGCGGCTATGGCACCAAAGCTTGCGTGATCGCCGACGGGGCCGGACGCGCCATCGCCTTCGCGCTCGCCCCAGGCCAGGCGCATGAACTGCCACTGGCCCCCGGTCTGCTCAGCTGCCTGTCCGACATCCCAGGCTGGGTCGTCGGCGATCGCGGCCTCGCCTCCCATGCGTTCCGCGCCCTGATTTGGGACAGCGGCGCCCGTCCCGCGATCCCGTCCAAGCGCAACGAGGAGCCGATCGCCTGCCCGCCCTGGATCTACCAGAACCGCAACCTCGTCGAGCGGCTCTGGGCGCGACTGAAAGAGTGGCGGGCCGTCGCCACCCGCTATGAGAAGACCGCCCGCTCCTTCATGGGCGTGCTCTGCATGGCAGCAACAATGGACTGGATCAAAGTCCCCAAGAGATGACAGGCCCTAGTTCGGAGAAGTAGAGGTTAGCATGCTTCTTGCTGATGTGGTGGTGCGTACCATCGATTGACCGCTTGCTGTTCCCGAAGAAGCCCTCCACAGTGTTCGTCGTCGCCTTCCGACCCGTCTCCTCATCGTCGCGCGCATACTCTTCGGCGGAATGGTTGACGACATCGTGTGACGCAAAACCCTGACCAGCCTCCGTGTAAACCGGCGACTGATCCGTGTTCAGGTGAGCAGAAGCGTCCACGTTCTCCTTGAGCAGCTTCGTGATGCCGCCGCCAGTCACTCGCTCCACGACGTGCGAGCGAACGTCGCCGCCGCGCTCGACCAAGGGCACAATAGCCGCTTTGTTTTTGACGTAACCGCGGCCTTTGCCGCGCACCTTGCCGCCCACATAGGTCTCATCGGCCTCAACGGTGCCTTTTAGCAAGGCACGGGGATCAGCGTCTTTGATGGCGTAGCGGATGCGGTGGCAGAGGAACCAAGCCGTGCGATACGACCCGATTTCTAGCTGGCGCTGAAGCTGCAACGCGCTCACCTGCGTTTTGCTCGCGCACATCATGTAGAAGGCGATTAACCACTTGTTGAGCGGCAAGTGTGTGTCTTCCATGACGGTGCCAACCGTCACCGTGAAGGTTTGCTCACACACAGCGCACTTAATAGAGACCGCCCCTGATCTTCTTGTCCTTGTTTGCAGTCACCTTGTAAACGCGCCCGGCCTCGCCGTTGCCGCAGTGCGGACACACGGGGCCGCTAGGCCAACGCAGGGCCTCGAAGTAATCTCGTGCGGCTTCCTCCGTGGAAAACCGCTGCATGACCGTCATGAGGGTCAGATCCCCTTCGGGGTTCTTGCCGCTCGCGAGGGAGGTGTGCCCGCTGCTCATAGATTCATGATAGCGAACCGAGCAGTGTCGTCAAGTGCATAATCGCCCAAGCTTCTCGCTGGACCCGACAACCGGCGAGGTGTTCGGTCCGGTTGCCAATCCGTCCCCGGACTACACGCCCAACATGCGCCCGGGGATGAACCTCTACACCAATTCCGTCATCTCGCTGGATGCCGAGACCGGAAAGCTCAACTGGCACTATCAGGCGGTGCCCCACGACGAGCACGATTGGGATCTCGGCACGCCGCCCACGCTCTATCGCGGGCGAAACGGCACCGACATGCTTGCCATAGCCGGCAAGAATGGGCGTGTGCTCGGCATCAATCGAGCCAGCAAGGCGGTCGTGTTCAACACGCCCGCCACCACGATCGCCAATGACGGACCGATCGAGGCAACTCCAACGCTCGTCTGTCCAGGTACCATTGGGGGGGCGCAGTGGAACGGCACTGCTTACCACCCGGGGCTTGGAATCATCTACCCCGGCATGGTGGACTGGTGCTGGCACTACCACAAGCACCATGCTGGCGACGATCCCACCGCCCCCCTGATCGGTTCGCCGATCTGGAATTTCGCCGTTCAGCCACGGGGCTGGATCACGGCAATGGACGGCGAAAGCGGACGCGTGCTTTGGCAATATCACGCTGATGCGCAAGTCATCGCGGGACTGGTGCCGACCAAGAGCGGAGTCCTGTTCGGTGGCGACGTGCGCGGCAATCTACTTGCCTTGGACGCCGCCAACGGGACCGTGCTCAAGCGCATCGACGCGAAGGGCGCCTTGAACAATGGCCTGATCAGCTACGCCGTGGATGGGTCGCAATATGTGGCGGCGGCCGTTGGCGGACTCTCGCTGAACTCTGCGGGAGTGAGCGGGAAGCTGCGGGTCAGCGTGTTCGGCCTGAGCGGCGACCAGGCCCCGAAAGTCGTGACACTGGATCGCACGACTCCGACCATGGCGGGTCTGGACAAGGGCGCTGCGCTATACATCTCGGTTTGCGTGCCCTGCCACGGACCGCGCGGCGAGAGTGACGTCTATCCGGCCCTGATCCGCCATACGCAGCTCGCCGACCCGGAGGCCCTGAAGGCGTTTCTCGCCTCCGTTCCTCCCCCGATGCCCCGACTTTACCCTGGCCTGCTCGAGGATAACGATATCCGGTTGATCGCCGGATACCTGAAGACCATCACGCGACCGGCCACCTCGCTGCCGCCGTCCCCGGCCCTGCCCACGGCGGCCCCGCCGGCCCAAGCAAGTCCGAGCGAGCAGCACGGGAGCCGATAGCTTTCGCGACCTGCTTCGTGCTCTATGCGTGCGGGAACGGGATATAGACAAAGACGAACGGCTGTCGCGCTGAGGTTCTCATCATTGAAACGATCGGGGCGTCGCTCGACCCAGCAACTCGAGCGTGACATCCAGTTTGATGTGAGACTTGATGAGAGCCCTCCAGGCCCTCTCGTGTCGAACGGGATTCCGGCGACAGTTGTCCTTCCCTAGGGAGCTAGCGGTGGCACGGCGATCATGACACGCGCCCGGGAAGCCGACGCCCCTGGCCATCAGCCCGCGAGCAGGAAGACGGGGGTGTCAGACGTGGGACGAATGCCGGCGAGGTGAGCCCATTCCCGGCGCGACCGGGCACGGGTCGCTCAAGTCCCGTTGCGCGATCTCGGCGAGCAGGGACCAGACCTTCGCGGGCTCCATCGGCACGTCCGGATCGTTGAGCAGCCGATCAAGCTCGTCCAGTTTCCGGGCGTACTCGGTCTCGGTCATCGCCTTCCCTGCTCCGTCGGTCGCCGCCTTCAGATGGGAGTGATCCGAAATGATGGCAGGCACATGGCGCTTTGTTGAACGCGGTGAGATTTCCGGGCGATCTCCTGGTTTCGTGACCGCATACGGCAACGCCCCCGCCTCGTCCGCGTTCGGGACAGGAATAAGGGAGTGCCGACGCATATGGAGAATGAGAAGGGTCCGCTCGATCCGGGGATTGAGACGATCGTCGTCCACCCGCGCCTCGCCGAACCGCCCCCACAAGAGGCCGAAACCGCCCCGCGCGCATGGGAACTCTTGGCGCGATTCCGTTCGACCGAGGCGCTGGACCGGGCGATCGTGGCCCTGGAGGCCGCCGGCTTCGAGCGCAGCGACCTCGGGCTGCCGGATGTCAGCCCAGCGCCGGAGAACGCGACCCCGGATGCCAGCTCCAAGCCCGCCGACACCGGCGTGGAGGCGCGCCAGTCGCGCGTGTTCCACGCCTCGACCGGCGGCTCGTTCGCGGCCATGATGGGAGCGACCGCCGTGGCCGCGACCGGTGGTGTCGCGGCGGCGGTAGCGGGCGCGGCAATCGGCACCGGAGCCGTCGTCGCGGGCATCGCGAGCCTGTTGAGCAGCGGCCTGAGTCACGCCGAGCAGGAGACCCGCGAGCGGAAGGCGCGAGAGGGCACTTTAATTCTCGCCGCCCTCGCGAAGTCCGACGGGCGGCGCGATCGTGCCGTCGCGGTGCTGCAAGAGGCTGGAGGCGAGCTGCTGAACTGATGGCATCTCCAAGCAAGATGTGTCCCTACGAATGGCATGCGCCGCCCGCGCTTGCGTCGCTGTCTGGAGCGAACAAGATTAAGTTGTCTCTGGAAGCATCTTCGACAAAGGGAGGAGAGTGACATGCGAAGCAAGGCTCGGGCTCGCCTGAGCGGGGCGGTCGCACTGGCGGCTGCAAGCGGCCTTGGCGGTGGCGTGGCTCTCGCGCAAACGGGGGCGTTCGCCCCCATGATCGCCAAATTGCCGAGCCAGCGTGTCACGATCGCGGGCTCAGGCGTGAGTGACGGCTCCAACAGCGTGGGAGGCAGTCAGACCCTCCCCGACACCGCAGCGAATCCCGGAACCGGGTCCGGCGGGCCTGGAGCAGCAAACCGGC
The DNA here is from genome assembly GCA_963818725.1 of uncultured Pseudomonadota bacterium. GTDB lineage: Bacteria > Pseudomonadota > Alphaproteobacteria > Acetobacterales > Acetobacteraceae > DATFDN01. The sequence continues at coordinate 112,633 of CAWFTU010000008.1, forward strand.
AGAACGCCGGGCCGGCATCGGCGGCGGGAGGCATGATAACCGCGGGCAATGCCTTGCCAGGCACCGTGCTGCCGAGCCCCGAGCAAAATGCCGGGCCAGCACCGGCGGCTGCGGGCAGCGCGATGGCTGGCAATCCTCCGCCGGGCACCGTGCTGCCGAGCCCCGAGCAAAATGCCGGGGCAGCACCGGCAGCCGGCGGCACGGCTACAGCGGGCACCGCCCCGCCGAGCGGCGAGCAGAACGCCGGGACACCGCCCGCCAGCACGGGCGCGACCGCCGGCACCACCCCGCCGAGTGGCGAGCAGAACGCCGGGACACCGCCCGCCAGCACGGGCGCCGCCACGACGGGCACTACCCCGCCGAGTGGCGAGCAGAACGCCGCGACACCGCCGCCCAGCACGGGCGCCGCCACGACGGGCGCCACCTCGCCGAGCGGCGAGCAGAACGCCGCGACGCCCCCCGCCAGCACGGGCGCCGCCACGACGGGCGCCACCTCGCCGAGCGGCGAGCAGAACGCCGCGACGCCCCCCGCCAGCACGGGCGCCGCCACGACGGGCGCCACCCCGCCGAGCGGCGAGCAGAACGCCGCGACGCCCCCCGCCAGCACGGGCGCCGCCACGACGGGCGCCACCCCGCCGAGCGGCGAGCAGAACGCCGCGACGCCGCCGCCCAGCACGGGCGCCGCCACGACGGGCGCCACCCCGCCGAGCGGCGAGCAGAACGCCGCGACGCCGCCGCCCAGCACGGGCGCCACCGCCGGCGCCACCCCGCCGAGCGGCGAGCAGAACGCCGGGACACCGCCCGCCAGCACGGGCGCCACCGCCGGCACCACCCCGCCGAGCGGCGAGCAGAACGCCGCGACACCGCCCGCAAGCACCGGCACCGCCGCGACGGGCACCACCCCGCCAGGTGGCGAGCAAAACGCCGGGGCGGCGCCGGGGGCCAGGGGTGCGCCCGCGGTCAGCCTGGAGGACGCGCGGGCCTTCGTCGGCAAGAATGTGCTGACGCCCAACGGTGACGTGCTCGGGACGCTGGACAACATCACCACCAACTCCAGCGGAGAGCCAGAGAAGGTGGTCGTATCGAGGGGCGGATTCCTCGGCTTGTTCCAGAGCCAGTACACGGTGGACTGGACCGCGGCCAAGCCCAAGATCGACAACGGCAAGCTTGTGTTCGCTCTGACCCCTCAGGACCTGAGCAAGCAGACCGCCAACAAATAGGGAACCCGAGATCTCTGGCGCGGAGTCCGTCGCCAGAGGTGCCACCTGTCACAGGTTGCGACACGCAACTGCGGAGGCAGCACCACCATGCGCGAACACCGTATCGCCGCTATTCCCGCCGACGGCATCGGCCCCGAGGTCATCAGCGCCGGGCTCGAGGTGCTCGACGCGGTCGCCGCGCGCGACGGCGGGTTCCGCCTCGCCGTCGATCACTACGCCTGGGGCTCGGACTGGTTCCGGAAGCATGGCGTGCTCATGCCGCCCGATGGCCTGGCGTGGCTGCGCACGGCGGACGCCATCTACTTCGGCGCCGTCGGCGATCCCGCCATCCCCGACCACGTCACCCTCTGGGGCCTGCGGTTGCAAATCTGCCAGGGCTTCGATCAATACGCGAATGTCCGTCCCACGCGTATACTGCCCGGCATCACCTCGCCGCTGCGCGAGGTCGGCCCGGACGACCTCGACTGGGTGATCGTGCGCGAGAACAGCGAGGGCGAGTACGCCGGCCACGGCGGGCGGGCGCATCGCGGCCTGCCGGAGGAGGTGGCGACCGAGACCGCCATCTTCACGCGAACCGGGGTGGAGCGGATCATGCGCTACGCCTTCAGCATCGCGCGCGAGCGGCCGCGCCGCCACCTGACTGTCGTGACCAAGTCGAACGCGCAGCGGCACGGAATGGTGTTCTGGGACGAGATCGCCGCGCTCGTCGCGCGCGACTATCCCGAGGTCACATGGGACAAGGAGCTGGTCGACGCGATGACCACGCGCATGGTCCGCCGGCCCCGATCGATCGACACGGTGGTGGCCACGAACCTCCACGCCGACATCCTGTCGGATCTCGCCGCCGCGCTGGCCGGCTCGCTCGGCATCGCCCCCACCGCCAACATCAATCCGGAGCGGCGCAGCCCCTCCATGTTCGAGCCCATTCACGGTTCGGCCTTCGACATCGTGGGCAAGGGCATCGCCAACCCGGTGGCGAGCTTCTGGACAGGCGCCATGATGCTCGAGCACTTGGGCGAGAAGCCGGCGGCGGAATTGCTGATGCGCGCTGTCGAGCAGGTCTGCGACGCCGGGATCACGACCCCGGATCTGGGTGGCACCGCGACCACACAGGAGGTGACGCGCGCGGTCTGCGAGGCGGTGCGGGGGATGAACCGCTGAAGGCGCGCGCAAAGAGCTGGTTTCCGGGAAGCTTGCGGCAGTAGCCGCCGATCCTTGACGAAAGCCTTCGTCGCTCCGTCCGCGAGGGCGAGCAGCCGAAAGATGCCGCGCGCGGTCGGAAAGGCGCTGCGCAACATATATCCCACAACCCCGCCACAATGTGGGCCTTGGGCGACTGGGTGTGACCTGGGTCACATCCATCCGCGCCCGCTCCGGCCACCGTCGGTCTGGTGGCGAAATTCGGGCGCGGCGCCCGGAAAACGTCACCGGTCGATCCAATCGCCGCCTTGGCGAGTATGGATCCTCAGGCGTCGACGGAAGTACGGAGCGCGAGATGGCACAGAGCAAACCGCCGAACCTGGACGAGATCGCCCGCGAGCAGTTCCGCATGTTCGTTGGGATAGGGAACCGGATCGCGCTGACCGACGAGCAACGGCGGCGCCTGCTCCTGCTTTCCAACGAGGAATGGCTGGTCTGGTCGCGAGTCCCGCATGGCGGGGAGCTGCCGCGTCACCCCGAGGTGGCCGTGATCTTGCGCCGCCTCGGCGCGGCGGCGTATCGCTTGGCTATGGTGGCGGAGCGGCGCGGCGCGGCCGATCTAGCGCCCGCCATCTGCGAACCAGAGATGTCCCGAGCATAGGCGGCTGTCATCGGCGGCGAGCCAGAGCACGAGGCGGGCGATGTCCTCCGGCGCGAGCTTTTGCTTAAGGAACTGCGCCCGCATCAGCTCAGCCTCGGCCTCCGGCGTCAGCCAGAGCGTCACTTGGCGCTCCGTCATGACCCAGCCTGGGATGACGCAGTTGACGCGGATGTTGTCAGGGCCCAGGTCGCTGGCCATCCCGCGCGTCAGGCCCTCGATCGCGGCTTTCGCCGTGGTGTAGGCGGGCATCCCGCCCTGGCCGAGATGCCAGGAGATCGAGCCGAAGTTCACGATCGAGCCGCCGCCCGCTTGGCGCATCATCGGCGCGACCGCCTGGATGCAGAAGAACTGGTGCTTGAGGTTCACCGCCATCCGCTCGTCCCAGTACTCGGGGGTCACGTCCTGCCAGCGATGGCGCTGGTCGTTCGCGGCGTTGTTGACCAGCACGGTGATCGGGCCGAGCCGCGCGGCGGCGGCGGCGATGGCAGCTTGCAGGGCGGCGGTGTCGGTGATGTCGCATCTCTGGAAGAAGGGCTCGAAATGCCCGTCGGCCGTCAGCCGCGCGGCAAGCGCCTGGGCGGGCGCGTCGGCGATATCGACAAAGGCGACACGCGCGCCCTGGGCGGCGAAGTGCTCCACCTCGGCGGCGCCGATGCCGCTGGCACCGCCAGTGATGAAGACGGCCCGATCGCGCAGGCTTGGGTATTGGGCGAAACGGCTCATGGGATCAGCGTGCGCTCCCTCAAAGCGGCGACGACCGCGTCCACGATCCGCTCGGGCGGCGGGGCAACGGACACGGTGATCGGGGCCTCGTCCGGCGTCGGCTCCTCCAGCGTCGCGAGCTGGCTGTCGAGCAGGCCGGGCGGCATGAAGTGCCCGGCGCGATTGCGCATCCGCTCGGCCAGCAGCGCGTGCGAGCCCTGGAGATAAACCAGCGCGACGTTCTCGCGAGGCCCGATCAGGATGTCACGATAGCTGCGCTTGAGCGCCGAGCACGCCACGACGGTGCAGCGTCCGGCGGCGAGCGCCGCGTCGATCGCCGCCGCGATGGAGCGCAGCCAAGGCAGCCGGTCGGCGTCGTCGAGGGGGATGCCCCGACTCATCTTCTCCACGTTGCTCGGCGGATGGTAGGCGTCGCCCTCCAGGATAGACCAGCCAAGCCGAGCGGCGACGCCGCGCGCGATCGTTGTCTTGCCGCTGCCGGAGACGCCCATCATGATGACGACGCAGGCCATCGCTTATCTATTTCTGTTTCAGCATGTGCTCGAGATGCCCGCCGAAGCCGAAGCGCATCGCCGACAGGATTTTCTCGCCGAACGTGTGCTCCCGGCGGGAGCGGAAGCGCGTGAACAATGACGCGGCGAGCACGTTGGCCGGCACCAACTCCTCGATCGCCGCCTCAATGGTCCAGCGTCCTTCGCCCGAATCCTCCACGAAACCAGAAAAATTCTCGAGCTGCTCGTCGGTCGCGAGCGCGCTGGCGGTGAGATCGAGCAGCCAGGAGGAGACGACGCTGCCGCGCCGCCAGACCTCGGCGATGTCGCCCATGTCGAGCGTGTAGCGCTCGCCCTCGGGCAGGTCGTCGCGGGCGCGATTCTTCAGGATATCGAAGCCCTCGGCGTAGGCCTGCATCATCCCGTACTCGATGCCGTTGTGAACCATTTTCACGAAGTGCCCGGCGCCGATCGGGCCGGCGTGGATGTAGCCCCGCTCGGGGCGGGGATCGCGGCCCTCCCGCCCCTGGGTACGCGGGATCTCGCCGAGGCCTGGGGCGAGCGCGGCGAAGATCGGATCGAGGTGGCGCACCGCGTCGTCCTCGCCGCCGATCATCATGCAGTAGCCGCGCGCCAAGCCCCAGACGCCGCCTGAGGTGCCGCAATCGACGTAGCGTATCCCTCGGGCGGCGAGCGCGCGGCCGCGGCGCACATCGTCCCTGTAGTAGGTGTTCCCGCCATCGATGACGATGTCGCCCGCCTGCATGTGGCGGCCGAGTTCGCTGATGGCTTCCTCGGTGACGTGCCCCGCCGGAAGCATGACCCAGACCGCGCGCGGCGGTGCCGCGCCGAGCTTGGCGACGACCTCCTGAAGGGAGCCGGCGCCGGTCGCGCCCTCGGTGCCCAGTCCCGCTACTGTCTCGGCGTTCACGTCATAGACGACACAGGAATGGCCCGCGCGCATCAGGCGGCGCGAGATGTTGGCGCCCATGCGGCCCAGCCCGACAACGCCGATCTGCATTTGCACCTCCGTATCGCCTCATCGCGCCCGCCAGTATGGGGAGCAGATCCGCCGCCGCGTCAACTGTGACCTGGTTCACAGCAATGCGGCGGAAGAAGCGGGCACTATCGACCCATGAAACGCTTCCGGTCCTTATGCGACAAGAGCCGCTCCGCATGGATCCCGCTCTGCATCGAGGCGCTATTTCTTGCGGCCCTGCTCCTCGGAACGCCGGGCGGCTCGCGCGCCGCTGCCGACCCGGAGCTTCCCCTTGAAGTGTCGGGACAACCCACCTGGGCCTGGAACGCGATGCAACAAGCAAACCGCGCAGGGAAGGGGCCGGATCATACGGCCGAACCGACGCCGCCAGTCATCCCCGAATTTGGAACATTCGGCAATGCGGACGGCCTGAGCGCCAACATCCAGTCCAACGGCGACACGATAACAGCGCTTCAGGCGTTCTTCGCACCTTTGGGAACGAACGCCCGCACGTGCCAGACCTGTCATCAGCCGGCAGCCGGTTGGACGATCACACCAGCCCAAATCCAGAGAGCGTTCCAGGACACAGGCGGAACGGCACCCCTTTTCAATCCGGTCGATGGCGCGGTCTGCCCGGATGCGGATGCCTCCACCTATGAAAAGCGCCTGCAAGCCTATAAACTCGTACTACGGAAGGGTCTTATTCGCATCTTCATAAAGCTTCCGGATGTGCCGACGCTGGAATTCAGCATCATTGGCGTGCAGGATCCCTATGGCTGCAACACCGGCGCGACCTATGGGTTATCGAGCTTCGGTCCGTCGGCTCCCACCCAGGGCACCGTATCCGTCTATCGACGCCCCTTGCCTTCGACCAATCTTCGGTTCCTCAGCAGCTTGATGTGGGACGGCCGAGAGCCGTCGCTCCAGTCCCAGGCGATCGACGCGACCCTGATCCATTTCCAGGCTGGCACACCGCCTACCCCGGCCCAAGTCGATCAGATCGTCGCCTTCGAGACCGGACTTTTCTCGGCGCAATACGTCAATGCTGAAACCGGTCCACTCACCGAACTCGACGCGCAGGGCGGACCACAGGCGCTGTCTGAACAGCCGTTCTATATCGGCATTAACGACCCCCTTGGCGGCAACCCGACCGGCGCACAATTCAGTCCGAATGCGATGACCCTGTATTCAGCCTGGGCAAGCCAGGAGGCTGCAACTTCGGAGAATCAAGCCGCCGTCGCGCGGGGGGAGAAGCTGTTCAACGAAAAGCCGATCACGATCACCGGCGTCGCCGGTCTGAATGATAAGCCGGGATTGGCGACGGTGAACGGTTTCTGCACCACTTGTCACGATACGCCCAATGTGGGCAATCACAGTGCCCCGCTTCCGCTCAACATCGGTGTTGTGGCGCCGTCGGCGGCCGGCCTGGACACGACTGGCCTCCCGGTGTTCAGCATCCGCTGCGATGCCGGGCCGTTGGCCGGGCAAATCGTCCAGGTGACTGACCCAGGAAAAGCTTTGATCAGCGGCCGATGCGCCGACATCGGCAAGACCAAAGGCCCCGTTCTGCGAAACCTTGCGGCCAGAGCCCCTTATTTCCACAACGGAGCCGCGCCCGATCTGCGGCATGTGGTCGAGTTCTACGACACGCGGTTTGGGATTGGCTTTACCGAAACGGAGAAGAGCGATCTGGTTGCCTTCCTTAAGTCGCTTTGAACGATGCGTTAACGCCGATCTGCATCTGGATTTCCGTGCCGCTTCATCGCCCGCCAGTATGGGGAGCAAATCCGGCCCCGCGTCAACCTGGCCCGCAGCGGCGCAAGGAGCGGAGTGCGCGGGGCGGCCGCCGCCGTATCATGCGGCACCGGATGGAGGGACCGCATGGACCTGGAGGAACGCGTTGCCCGCCTCGACTGGCCAGCGATCGAGGCCGAGTTGGACGCATTCGGCTGCGCCACGACGGGCACCCTGCTGAGCCCGGCGGAGTGCGCGCGGCTGGCGGCGGGGTACGAGGACGCGGCCTTGTTCCGCAGCCGCGTCGTGATGGCGCGGCACGGCTTCGGCAGCGGCGAATACCAGGTACTACGCCTATCCGCTCCCCCTTCCGATCGCGTCGCTGCGCGCGGCGCTCTATCCAAGGCTGGCGCCGGTCGCGAACCGGTGGGAGGCGGCGCTTGGGCGCGAGGGGCTGTATCCGGCCGAGCACGCGGCCTATCTCGCGCGGTGCCACGCGGCGGGCCAGACCCGGCCCACGCCGCTGCTGCTGCGCTACGGCGCGGGTGATTTTAACTGCTTGCATCAGGACCTGTACGGGGCGCTGTCGTTTCCGCTCCAAGTCGCGTTCCTGCTCAGCGCGCCGGGCACGGCGTTCACCGGCGGCGAGTTCGTGCTCACCGAGCAGCGCCCGCGGATGCAGTCGCGCGCCGAGGTGGTGCCGCTCGCGCAGGGAGAGGGCGTGGTCTTCGCGGTCAGCCAGCGCCCCGTGCGGGGTCGCAGCGGCGCCTACCGGGTGACAATACGCCACGGCGTCAGCCGCCTGCGCTCCGGCCGGCGGGTGACGCTGGGTATCATCTTCCATGACGCGGCATAAGCGTCGCCGCACAACCGGCCGAGGGGCGCCATCCTTCACTGGGCGAACAGCAGCGACCAGTTCGCGAACGGGCGAAGCTCCACGAGTTCGACGCGGAAAAGTCCGGCGGCGACGAGGGGAAGCGTTCGCAGGTGCTCCGTCGCGCGCGCCGCGTCGGCGGCCTCCAACACGAAGACAACGCGCGTCGGCGTCGAGGTGGCGTAGGCTTCGCGAAGCACATCCGACGCGAAGAGCGCCCACGATCCATTGAGCTCATTCGCGAGCTCGGCGCGCACGCTCTCCATTCGCGCGCCGGGCACCATGTCTATGATGGCGAGGATTTTCATTTTCAGCCCTTCAGCCGGAGGCCATCTCGTAGAGGATGCCGACAGCCTGGCCGCCCTTCGGCTGCGTGAAGTCGCCCGCGAGCTGTCCCGCGATCGATGCGACCGAGGTTGGAATCACGCCAGCCTGCGTCAAGCGGCGCAGCGCCGCGTCTAGCAGGACAATGGATCGTTGGACTTGGTGCGCCCGCCGCCTATGACGTTCGATCCACGCGGTCAGTTGGGCCGGCGTCGCGCCAAGCTTCTCCCAGCTTCCCTCCTGCGCGACGACGGCCAGAACCCGTGCCCGATCAACCACCCGTGCCATGCGCACGAGCGCCGATGCGACGAGCGATGCCGCACCGACAATGAGGAGTGCCGGCGTGACCATCGCTGCGATTGTTGCGACAGCGGCCGGTGGTGCGATCCCGTTGCCCACACGGTACCCTTTCTTCGTTCCAGCGGTCGCCAGCGCCGTCCAAGCAACCCAAACGGAGACTTCTGGCGCGGCCACGTTGCGGACGGGCGGCCAGCACCCGCTTGATGCATTGGTAGTATGAAAATATCGGGCTGATACCCGGCTGAATGGTTAGGTCAATGCGATCGCACCTTGCCAATTCACTGCTCAAACGGCGGGCGAGGCATCTATGATGAGTTGTAGAGATTTTTTGCCCGTGGATGGCTTTGTTCCCAACCGGAACGTAGCCCCACCACCCGACTGCCTCCCAACCTGCCATCGCGCCTCCCGCGCCGTCATGGCGCGGAGGCTCCGGTTGACGCGCGCGAGCGAGGCTCCGAGCATGCGCGCACTCATGGAGGGACGAGATGGCGCGGCGCTACCAGATCGCGGTGATCCCTGGCGACGGCATCGGCAAGGAGACGGTGCCGGAGGCGCTCAAAGTACTGGACGCGGCCGCGCGCCACTTCGGCTTCGCGCTCGACCTGCGCCACTACGACTGGTCCTGCGAGACCTACAAGCGGACCGGCGCGATGATGCCGCCCGACGGGATGGCGCGACTGGCCGAGGCGGATTCGATCCTGCTCGGCGCCGTAGGCTGGCCGGACGTGCCGGACCATGTCTCGCTCTGGGGCCTGCTCATCCCGATCCGGCGCGGGTTCGACCAGTACGTGAACCTCCGGCCCTGCCGGCTGATGCCGGGCGCGCGCACGCCGCTCGCCAACCGCACCGAGGCGGACATCGACTTCTACGTGGTGCGCGAGAACACCGAGGGCGAGTACTCCTCGGTCGGCGGCCGCATGTTCGAGGGCACGGAGCGGGAGTTCGTCAGCCAGCAGAGCGTGTTCACGCGCACCGGCACCGACCGGGTGCTGCGCTACGCCTTCGAGCTGGCGCGCTCGCGGCCGAAGCGGCACCTGACCTCGGCCACCAAGTCGAACGGCATCACCTTCACCATGCCCTACTGGGACGAGCGGTTCGCGGCCATGGGGCGGCAGTTTCCGGACGTGCGCACCGACCAGTTCCACATCGACATCCTGTGCGCGCACTTCGTCCAGCACCCGGACTGGTTCGACGTGGTGGTGGGCTCCAACCTGTTCGGCGACATCCTCAGCGACCTCGGGCCAGCGGTGGCCGGCTCGATCGGCATTGCCCCCTCGGCCAACATCAACCCCGAGCGGGCGCACCCGTCGATGTTCGAGCCGGTCCACGGCTCGGCGCCCGACATCGCGGGCAAGAATATCTGCAATCCTATCGGGCAGATCTGGTCGGCCGCGCTGATGCTGGAGCACCTGGGCGAGGCGGCGGCCGGACAGGCGATCGTGACGGCCATCGAGAACCTGCTGCGCAACGGCGGCCCGCGCACCCGCGACATGGGCGGCCAGGCGGGAACGGCGGAGGTGGGAACCGCGCTGGCCCAGGCTTTGGCCGGATGACATCGCCGAATCCGTCTCCGCTTCGATCCAAATCCAGGATGAAGGGAGCCATCGTGCTCCCTATACCGCATCGCCGGGCGCGATCGGTTGTCCCAAAGACTCGCACTACCCACGATTGTATTCTTCATTCGCTGTGGCGAATTGACGACAGCGAAGCCTGTAACCGCCTCGGTCCGCTCCAGCCTTCTTGCCGGTCGCGTTCTCGTCAACTAAGGTGGCAGTTGGTGCGGTACGCAGCAGGAGCGCGCCCGTATGGGCCATGAGACTGTCAGCTTGATCGCTCGCCGCTGCGAGCGCGCGGTCGTCACCGCCTACCGCGAGCTGCGCCTGCACGGCACCGACGATCTGGGCGCGTTCCGGGCCTGCACCACGCTCTACCGCATTCATCACCCCGAGGCATCGGTGCATGAGGCCAGGCGACTTGTGGCGGAGTGGATCGACCATCATCTGATCCGCAAGGAGCGTGGACCGACGCCCGGCTGCGACTGCCAGGACTAATTCGCGGGGTTCAGTCGCCCCCCTGCAACGCATCCACCAGCCACACCGCGCCAGGCAAGCCAACCGCGCCATCGGCGGCATAAGGGGCAAGCGCAGCGCGAACCGACGCGGCGACCGCGGCGCGGACCGCATCGGGCTGGTCAAGCAGGGCCTCGCTGGCCGGGCGCATCGACAAGGCTTGGTCTGTCGCGGCCTCCAGTCCGCGCCCCCCGCCGAGATCAATCGTCAGGTCGAGCTTGGTGAAGCGCGGCGCCGCGAACCCGGCTTGGGTGAGAATGCGCGTCACCCGCGCCGGATCACCGAAGGAGAGCATGCCGGGTTCTTCCGGACCCGGCCGGGGCGGCGGCGGCACGTGCGCGAACACCGCCTTGGCGGGAATCTGGATCCAGGGATTTTCCTTGGCGGTGCGCCAGCAGGCGAAAACAAGCCGGCCATCCGGCCGCAGCGCTCGGCGCAGATTGGCGAAGGCAGCGGCCGGATCGCCGAAGAACATCACGCCGAAGCGGGAAAAAACGAGAGCCACCGAAGCAGGCGCGAACGCATGTGTCGCGGCATCGGCTTCGATCCATGTGATGTTCGCGACACCGGCGGAGAGCGCGCGCGCAAGCCCCAGCATCGGCGCCGAGACGTCGAGGCCAATCACCCGGCCATCCGCACCGATGGCCTGGGCCAGCGCTAGCGTCGTGGCGCCGTAGCCGCAGCCAACATCGAGAATAGTCATGCCGGGACGCACCGAGGCATGGGCGATCAGCGCGTCGGCCACCGGGGCCAGCATGGCCTCCATTTGGCCCTGAGCGGCCACCCAGCGCTCCCCGCCGGGGCCGTTCCAGAAAGCGACCTGCTGGGCGTGCAGCTCGGCCGGAAAACTCATCGCACAGTCCTTTGGCTGCTTCCCGCCGAGGCTAGCGGCTCACGGCCGCGCGTTCCAGATCCGGCGGCAGCTCCGGCGTGGCCTCGCCCAAAGCGTGGCCGGCCTCCTTCCAGCCATCCGCGCCCTCGGGATACCACAGCACGTTCCGATATCCGTAGCTGGCGGCGCGCACGGTTGCGTTCCAGCTCATCCAGCACTCCTGGAGGCAGTAGAACACCACCGCCCGGTCCTTGTCGCCGCCCGTCGCCGCCGCGAGCCGGTCGCGAAACCACGCGTCCAACGCCGGGCTGATGGCGCCGCGCCCGACATCCGGCAGCCACAGGCTGCCGGGCAGGTCGCGATGCGGCTCCGGCATCCAGGGCACGCCGGGCCTCATCCCCGCCGGCCGGCGCGGTGCGGGCAGGACATCGATCAGCACCACCCCGCCCTGGTCGAGCCGGGCCTTGAGCGCGTCGGTGTGAACCACCTTCCCGCCGGGAACCGCGTCGGGCGTCGGCGCGCGGTACTCGTCCATCCGGTATCCGGACGGCGCCGGGACGCCAGCAAACCCGGAGTTGGCGAGCGTCGCCCAGCACAGCGAAGCCGCGAGCGCCGCCCGCCTCACTGCGACAACGCGCGCTCCGCCGTCACCAGGCGGTCCTGCTCGTCCAGCAGCGGCACGCCGTAGCCGACGAGGATGTCGGTGATCTCGTGCTGGCGGCGCTGGATCACTTGATTCAGTTGGCGGCGCCACCCCGGCTCGTTCGGGCGCACGCCCATGGCGATGTGGTAATCCAGCCGCGGCGTGTCGGTCCCGGCTCTCAGGACCACCGCCTTCAGCTTCAGCCCGTCATGGGTGATGAAGTAGCCCGCGAACGGCCCCCAGAGCAGGCCGACATCAATCTTGTGGTCCACCACGTCCTGGAGCATCGCCCGGGCTGGTGATTCGAAGCGCGTGTCGACGGTGAGCGCGTAAGACGTGGTCTGTGCCAGCAGCTTGTGGCGGAGCAGCAGGTCTGTCGGTGGCGTCGCGGCGACCACGCCGAAGCGCTTGCCGGCAAGCGCCGGATCGCCGACCTCGTCCGCGTCGATATGGTCCCGCTCACGGGTCACAAGCATGTATCCCGTGTGGTAATAGGGGTTCGTGGTGTCCATCATCTCGGCGCCGCTAACCGTGCCCATCACCACGTCGCAGGCCTGCGCGCCGAGCGTGTGGCGGACGAAGCCGACCACCTGCGGGAACCAGACGAACTCCACCGGGATGTGCAGATCCTTCCCGATCAGCTCCGCGATCTTGTTCTCGAACCCCTCGCGCTTCTGATCGGAGAACGGCATGTTGTTCGGGTCGGCGCAGACCCGCAGCGCGGTCCGCACGGTGAGATCGGGCGTGACCTGCGCCCCGGCTGGCGGCGCGAGCCATGCCATGAACCCGATGCCTGCCGCGGCAAGAACGCTACTGCGCATCTTCGCCGATCCGCGTCGGCCGCCCGCGGCCGACCACGCCGTCCGACCGCGCCTTCAGATAAGCGTAGATATCGTTGAGATAGAGCACGACATCCTCGACCGTGCCAAATGCGGGCATGACCTTGTTGCTGGCCTGATTGACGTCTTGCTTCCCGTTGACGACCACCTCGTCGAATTGCTGCTCGTTCATGCTCTTGAGCGAGTTGACCAGGCTTGGCGCGTAGGAGCTGCCGGCTCCGTCCGGGCCATGGCAGCGCAGGCACGATTCACCATACCGCCGGTAGCCGTTGTACACGTGCTGATCGACCTTGCCGTCCTGCACCACATAGGGTTTTGCCTGATCGGCCGCCACGGACGCACCAGGCGAGATCAGAGCGCTGATTACGCAGGCGGCCAGCAACAACGCAGCTCGGTTCATCCAGGTCTCCAGATGTGGCGCTGCATTCGCGCATCGCCAAGAAAGGGTCTGCCCTGGGCAAGCCCGACTAGCCGCCCAGGGCAAGGATCGTCGATGGCAGGCTCTAATCGACCGCGAACACGGTCAGGACGCCACCGAGCTGGGTGTAGTTGGAGAGCGCCCGATACGCGCCGACCGCGCCCAGGCCCGCAGTGTCCTCGGTCAGGCCGGCGGCCATGCCGATGCCGGCCCATCCGCCGACGCCGGAGAGCACGGCGACATACTGCTTGCCGCCATGCTCATAGGTCATGACGTTGCCGATGATCCCGGACGGTGTCTTGAACCGGTAGAGCTCGTGCCCGGTCTTCATGTCCACGGCCTTCAAGTATCCCTCCAGGGTGCCGTAGAAGACCACGTCGCCGGCCGTCGCCAAGGCTCCGGACCAGACCGAGAACGGCTCCGGATCGGACCACACGATCTTGCCGGTGCTCGCGTCGTACGCGATGAAGTTGCCAAGGTTGTCCTGGCCGGGCGGCGGAAACATGGACAGCGTGGCGCCCACATAGGGCTGACCCGCGGTGTAGGAGACCTTGAACGGTTCGTAGTCCATGCAGACGTGGTTCGTGGGCACGTAGAACAGCTTGGTCTGCGGTGAGAAAGCGGCCGGCTGCTGATCCTTGGTCCCGAGCGCCGCGGGGCAGACGCCCTTGGTGTTGTGGTCCGGACCGTTCGCCTGGGTGGAGTATTTCTGCACCACCTCCGGGCGGCCGGTCTTCATGTCGACATGGGTCGCCCAGTTCACGGCCGGATCGTATTTCTGTGCGACCATCAGCTCGCCCGTCTCGCGGTTCAGGGTGTAGGCGAACCCGTTGCGGTCGAAATGCACCAGCGCCTTGACCGGCTTTCCGTCCACGGTCAGGTCGGCCAGGATCATCTCGTTGACGCCGTCATAGTCCCACTCGTCGTGCGGCGTCATCTGGTAGACCCACTTCGCCATTCCCGTATCGGGGTCGCGCGCGAAGATGGTCATCGACCATTTATTGTCGCCCGGCCGCTGGGCGGGGTTCCAAGTGCTCGGATTGCCGGAGCCGTAGTAGATCAGGTTGAGATCCGGGTCGTATGAGGTCCAGCCCCAGGTGTCGCCGCCGCCGATCTTCCACTGGTCACCCTCCCAGGTTTTTAGGGAGGAGTTCGCGCCGACCGGGACGCCAAGGCTGGTGGTCTTCTGCGGGTCGATCAGCATCTCGTTGTCCGGCCCGGTCGAGTACGCCTTCCAGGCCAGCGACCCATCCTTGGTGTTGTACGCGGTCATCCGGCCGCGCACGCCGAACTCGCCACCGCTGATTCCGACGATCACCTTGTCCTTCACGACAATCGGCGCCCCGGTCATGGTCTCGCCCTTCTTCGGGTCGCCGTTGACCGCCTTCCAGACGAGCTGGCCGGTCTTGGCGTCCAAGGCGACCAGGGTCGCGTCAGCCTGGTCCAGGAAGATCTTGCCGTCGCCATAGGCCACGCCGCGGTTGACGGTGTCGCAGCACATCACCGGGATGACGTTGGGATCCTGTTTCGGCTCGTACTTCCAGAGAATCCTGCCGTTGTTGTTCAGATCCAGCGCGAACACCGTGTTGGGGAAGGGCGTCGTCAAGTACATCACGTCGCCAACGACCAGCGGCGAGCCCTCGTGGCCGCGCAGCACGCCGGTCGAGAAGGTCCACACCGGACGCAGGTTCTTCACGTTCTGCGCATTGATCTGATTGAGCGCGCTGTACCGTTGGTTGGCGTAGTCGCCTGTCGGCATCGCCCAATCCGCCGGGTTCTTTTCCAGCTTCAGAAGGTCGTCGTTCGCCGACGCTCCCCTGGCCCCGAACAAGACCGAAGCCGCGCCCAAAATCGTGCCTGTAAGCAAGATGCCCATTTTACGCTTCATCGGAAATCCCCTCCTGGTGACGTTAGAATTCTTGACAGCCAGCCGCAACCGGAATGTGCTGCGTCCGTGTATCGTAAGCGTGCAATATGCTCGCATTCGAGATACGGCGCGCTCATAAACTTCAACTTAGATTGATCGGGGCACCTCCCTCTGTTTCGCTTAGCATCAACCCTAGCACTGGCAGAGGGATCAGGCGAGATGGACGTGCGCGCGGCCGTGGCCTTCGAGGCGGCACAACCTCTGGTAATCGAGACGGTGCAGCTTGAGGGTCCACGCGAGGGCGAAGTGCTGGTCGAAATCAAGGCGACCGGCATTTGCCACACTGACAAATACACCCTCTCCGGCGCCGACCCGGAGGGGCTGTTCCCGTCGATTCTCGGCCACGAGGGCGCGGGCATCGTGGTCGATGTCGGACCCGGCGTCCGCAGCCTCCGCAAGGGCGATCACGTCATCCCGCTCTACACCCCGGAATGCCGCGAGTGCGAGTACTGCCTCAGCCGCAAGACCAACCTGTGCCAGAAGATCCGCATCACCCAGGGGCGCGGGCTGATGCCGGACGGTACCAGCCGGTTCTCGCTGGGCGGCAAGCCGATCCTGCACTACATGGGCACGTCCACCTTCGCCAACTACACGGTGGTGCCGGAGATCGCGCTGGCGAAGATCCGCGAGGACGCGCCGTTCGACAAGGTCTGCTACATCGGCTGTGGCGTGACCACCGGCATCGGCGCGGTCATCTTCACCGCCAAGGTCGAGCCGGGAGCCAACGTCGTCGTGTTCGGCCTCGGCGGCATCGGCCTGAACGTGATCCAGGGCGCGCGCATGGTGGGCGCCGACATGATCGTGGGCGTCGACGTCAATCCGCGGCGCGAGGCGCTGGCCCGCAAGTTCGGCATGACCCATTTCGTCAACCCGAAAGAGGTGCAGGGCGACTTGGTCGGGCACCTGGTGGAGCTGACGAAAGGGGGCGCCGACTACAGCTTCGAGTGCGTCGGCAATGTCGGTCTGATGCGCCAGGCGCTGGAGTGCGCGCACAAGGGCTGGGGCGTCTCGACCATCATCGGCGTCGCCGGCGCCGGGCAGGAGATATCCACCCGCCCATTCCAGCTCGTCACCGGGCGGCACTGGCAAGGCAGCGCGTTCGGCGGCGCCCGGGGGCGCACCGACGTCCCCAGGATCGTCGATTGGTACATGGAGAAGAAAATCAACATCGACGACCTGATCACCCACACCTTGCCGCTCGAGCGGATCAACGAGGGCTTCGACCTGATGACGCGCGGCGAGTCCATTCGCAGCGTCGTGATCTTCTAGAGGGCTCAGGCGTCGCGCGACTTGTCCGCTTCGCAGCGCCAGCGCGCGAGTCGCCATTGCGGATGCAGCCGCAAGAACTGCTGCGCGCGGTTCTGCGCGTTCATCATGCATTGCATGGGACTGGGCTCGACATCGAACGGCACCCGCCTTTCCATGCAGGTGTCGCCGTGCGCAATAAGGCAGAACACCAGGACGAGTTCGATCATGGCCGCTTTCCCTCCGTACCGACTGATGTGCGCCGCCGCCGCGCTCGCCGTGCTCTGTGCCGCCCCCGCGTGCCTTGCCCAACAAGAGCACCATCCCGCCCATGACTATCCCACCGCCGCCCGCGCCGATTACGTGATCGGCTGCCTGGCGGCGAACGGCTTCAAGCGGGAAATGCTGCAGAAGTGCGCCTGCGGCATCGACACCATCGCCGATTTGATGAGCTACGACGATTACGAGAAGGCCGCGACCATCCTGAGCATGCAGCAGGGACAGGGCGGCCCGCGCGCCGGCCTGTTCCGCGACACCCCGATCGCGCGCGAGGAGTTGCAGAAGCTGCGCGCCGCAGAAGCCGAGGTGAACCTGCGCTGCTGAGCCTCTCAGCTCCGCCCGGCCGCCAACGCGAACTCTTTCTTAAACACCGCCTGCGCGCTGTCGTCCACCTCCACCCGCAGCGGTCCGGCGCCATCGGGCAGGAAGCTGAAGGTGATCGCCGGGTCCTCGCTCAAGGAGATGTCGCTATCGAGGTTGAACACCAGCTTCGGCCCATAGCTGACCTTCACCGTCTGGATGAACCGCGCCGGCGTGTAGGTGCGCGTCACCTGGTCCATCTGCATCCCGTTGTTGTTGGGGTGACTGATGAGCAACTCCGCGGTCGCTGGCTGGCCCGGCCCCGGATCGCTGAGCACCCGCAGCTTCATCTGCCCGAGCCGACGCATGGCCAGCTCCTGATTCGATGTGGCCGGAGCCGAGCAGCCGCCAGCCGCCTTCACGAACCGCTCGGCCGCGAACAGTCTGCCGTCCTCGGTCTCTGCCACGGCGTGCATCAGCGTGTACTGGTCGACCCGCACTCGCAGCTTCAGGCTGCGCGGGTCCGCGAGGGGTCCGAAATGGAAGGTTCCGGCCAGCGGCGAGGGATTGGAGTCGATCAGCACATACAATGCCCGCACCGGCGCGGTGCCACTCACGGTGATAGCGATCGGCACCAACGCCGCGTCCAGAGCGCGGGCCGGGGCCTCCAACGCGACGAAGCCAGCGCCGTCGGCAACCGGCCGGTCCCCAAAGACCGCGTGCCGCAGATCCCGCCAGCGCGCCGCCCGCGCGGCGTCCTCCTCATCGGCGCGGGCCGGCGCCATGGCGGCGAGCAGGCCCACGCAAGCCGCGGCGATCAGGCGGGTGAGCACGCGCATGTCACTCCCACTCCAGCTCCTTGAACGCGGCGGTGACATTCCGCCCGTTGTAGTCGTCGAACAAGCACCATTGGCCTCGCTCGCCAAGCCCCACGGTGCGCAGCGCGGTCTCGATGTCCCCGCCCGAGGCGATCACGGCGCGGATCTCGCGCGCCAGCGTGGACAGGTAGCGCTCCTCGTCGGCGGCACCGTCGGGCCATGGCACCGAGACAGGTCCGTGACCGGGAACCACGCGCGAGGCGGGCACACGTTTCAGCCGTTGCAGTTCCTCCAGCCAACCGGTCAGGCTGCCATCGATCACCGGGATGCGTCCCACGAACAGCAGGTCGGCCGCCCACAGCGTTCCGGTGCGCTCGTCGAACACCGACAGGTCGTTGTCGGTGTGGGCGGGACGGTGCGCGCGCAGCGCCAGCACGCGCCCGCCAAGGTCGATCGCGGCGGCCTCGGCGACCGGCATCGTCGGCACCGCGTAATCGCCCGCCGCGTCCGGCCCCAGGATCTCGGCCAGCCGACGCCGGTAATAGGCCCCGCGTTCCGCCATAGCGCCTGCCGCACGCGCGTGGGCGACGACCGCCGGCTTGTCGCGCGCGAAGGCGCTCGCACCAAAGATGTGGTCGGGATGCACGTGCAATTCCACGAGGAAGCGGATCGGCTTGTCGGTGACGGAGCGGATCGCGGCGCGCAGGGCCTCGCCGTCGGCCCGGCTGCCGCCCGGATCAATCACCGCGACCGCCTTGTCTCCGACGATGAAGCCGATATTGGCGATGGCGTCGTCGTTGCGCGGGCTCGCGTCCTCGCAGAACTCCGTGCCGCACATGGATGCCAGGCGCCACCTCCTGCATGTGCAGGGGCGAGGCCGCATGGGAGCGCCCGGCGAGCATCAGCGCGCCGGCCGCGCCCAGGCGCAGCGCCGCCCGGCGGCGCAGCCTCACCGTGCGCCGATGCGCCGGTAGGTGAACGCCGCCTCGCGCCGGGCCGCGACCGCCTCCGCCATCACGGCATGGTCCGGCGCCAGCGCGCAGGCCGGATCGGTCCTCGCGGCGTCGCCCGTCAGCGCGAAAGCCTGGCAGCGGCAGCCGCCCCAGTCGATCTCCCGCCGGTCACAGGACCGGCAGGGCTCGGGCATCCAGTCGGTGCCCCGAAAGCGCAGGAAGGCGGGGCAGTGGTGCCAGATCTCCGCCAGCGTCGTGTCGCGGACCGAGGGAAAATCCAGCCCAGGCAGCGATTCCGCCGCGTGGCACGGCAGCGCCTTGCCGGCGGGTGAGATGTTGATGAAGCGCCGCGCCCAGCCGCCCATGCACGCCTTCGGCCGCGCGGCGTGGTAGTCCGGTGTCACGTAGTCGATCACCACCCTGCCCTTCAGCCGATCCCGCGCCTCCTCCACCGCGGCGGTCGCGAAATCGAGCTGGCCGCGATCCGGCAGCAGCATGTCCCGGTTGACCAAGCCCCACCCGTAGTACTGCACATGGGCGATTTCGATGCGCCCGGCGCCCAGCTCGGTCCCCATCGCGATCATCTCCGGGACGCGCGCGACATTCTGCCGGTGGATGACGAAGTTCGCCGTGAGCGGAACGCCGGCCTGCCGGATCACCGCGGCCGCTTCGAGCTTGCGCCGATGCCCGCCGCGATAGCCCCCGATGCGGTCGGCGCCGCCGGGCTCGACATCCTGGAAGCTGAGCTGGATGTGATCGATCCCCGCGCTCGCGAGCCCGTCCATCATGGCGGCGTCCAGCAGCACGCCGGAGGTGATGAGGTTGCTGTAAAGCTGCCGCTCGGCGGCGCGGCGCACGAGAAGCGGCAAGTCCTTGCGCGCGGTCGGCTCGCCGCCGGAAAAGTGGACTTGCAGCACGCCGAGCGCGGCCGCCTCGTCCAGCACGCGCAGCCAGGTCGCGGTGTCGAGCTCGGAGCCCGCGCGCTCCAATTCGAGCGGATTGGAGCAGTACGGGCATTGCAGCGGGCAGCGATGCGTGAGCTCGGCCAGCAAGCCCATTGGCGGGTCGGGCAGGCTCATAGCCGTATGGCTCCCTTCTCGGCGAGATCGCGCAGCATCGCCGTCACGTCGGTTGCAATGGTTTCGCGCGGCGCGTCGAACCGAACCGCGAGGGCGTCCGCGATATCGTCGAGGCTGCGCTGCCCGTCCACCAGCTTGAGGATCTCCACCGCGTGCTCATCGGGCAGGAACAGCCGCTCCGGCCCCAGCACGACCCAGCGCTCGCGCACCGTGTCGAAGCGGAACTTCATGCCCGCCGCGAAGCGCGGGACGGCGGACTCGGTCATCGTGCCCCCTGCCCGCCCGCGCGCCGGTCCTCGGGGACGAAGGCGCCGGGCGGGATGATGCCCGGCGCGACATAGGCGAAGTGCAGGGCGTCGAGCTGCGCCCACAGGACGCCGCACTTGAAGCGCAGCGCGGCGAGCACCGCTTCCTGATCCTCAGGCGTGCGCGCATGTTCCTTCACATAGGCCAGGGCAAACGCGCAATCCTGGGGGGCTTGCGACAAGCGCGGCGTGAAGTAGGCCAGCGTCTCGCGCGTGATGAAGTCATAGTTTTCAAGCATGCCGGAGACGCGCTCGGCGATGATCGTGGGCGAAAACATCTCGGTCAGCGAGGAGGCGATCCCCTCCAGGATGCTGCGGTCGCGCACGAAATTCACGTACGCGTCGACCGCGTGGCGGGTTCCGGGCAACAGGCCCTCGGTGGAGACGACGTAGGCCGGATCAAGGCCGACGCCCTCCGCGAGCCTGAGCCAGCGCGCGACGCCGCCCGTGCCCGGCGCGTCGCCGTCGTGGTCGACCAGCCGGCGGCGCCATTCGCGCCGCAGCTCGGCGGTGGGCAGGCGGGCGATGATGGTCGCGTCCTTGGCCGGAATACGCGCCTGGTAGTAGTAGCGGTTCAGCGCCCAGGCCTGCACCTGCCCACGGTCGAGCTTGCCGCCGTGCAGCGCGCGATGGAACGGGTGCTTGTCGTGGTAGCGCTCGGCGCCGATGGCGCGCAGTGCCCGCTCCAGTTGGTCGGGCGATAGAAGCGAGCCGGTCACAATGTGGTCTCCATCCCGTCGAACGCGACCTCCCATCCGGCCGCCTGCGCGATTTCCCGCTCCGCCGAGTCTTGCAGCAGGACCGGGTTCGAGTTGTTGATATGGATCAGGATCTTGCGCCTGACGTTCAGGTCGCGGAACGCGGCGAGCGTGCCGCCCGGCCCGTCAACGCTCATGTGCCCCATGCGCCGCCCGGTCTTGGCGCCGGTACCGGCGCGGATCATCTCGTCGTCGGTCCAGAGCGTGCCATCGAACAGGACGAGCTCGGCGCCGCGCAGGCGGCGGGCCAAATCGTCGGTCATCGCCGCGCAGCCGGGGACGAAGAACAATGTGTGCCGCCCGTCGCTGACCTCGGCCCCGGTGGTCTCCTCGCCGATGACGATCGGCGGCGTCGCGCCCGGCTGTTCCAAATAGAGCGGCACCTTGCCGGGCACGGCGAACAGGCGCAGCGTCAGGCCAAGCTCCGCGCCCTCCGCCGCGCGCAGCGCGAGCGGCTCGTCGAGCCCCACGGGACGACGCTGGACGATGGCGCGATCCAAAACGTCGAAGACCGGATTGGCGTCGAGCACCGCAAGGGTCGTGCGGGTCGCGAAGATCGAGAACGGGTGGCGTTCCCGCAGCGTCAGCAGCCCAGCGATCGCGTCCACGTCGCTGCCGGTCAGCACCACCGCCGCTATTGGCGACGAGCGCAGGCCCGAGCGCGGGTGCAGCAGCTTCGTGCGCTCGATTTGCGCGCGCAGGTCCGGGGAGGCGTTGAGCAACACCCAATGCTCGTCATCGGCGGTGATCGCCAAGCCGGCCTGGGTCGCGTGACGGGCTGCGGGGTCGAGGCGGCGTGCCCGACAACAGGCCGGAGCGTTCGAATTCCATTGTGGGAAGCCACCGCCGGCGGCGGCGCCAAGCACGACGGCGCGCATCAGCTTAGGGGGCACGTGGAGGCTAAGCGGCAGGCGCCTGGCCCGCCGCCTAGCAGAGGCATCACTTCACTTCGGCGCAAGCATACGAATTGATTTCGGCGCCCAGTGCTACCTCAAGAACCTTCGGTGTCTTCCAGCTCATGACTATACTCCTCAAGATCCAAGGTTTAGCCGGCAGACGGCGCTTCCTCCGCTGCCGCCGTCGCGGCCAAGTGCCGCGGCAGCCCGCCGTCGGGGGTCATCGTCGTGTTGCGCGAGGCAGAGGACGTCCCCTCAGTTTCTTCATTGTTCTTGACCACAGGAAGCCTGCCAAAGTCCGGCCGCGCGGTCAATAGAGTACCATTAGGCCGCGCGCAAGTCATAGCAGCGGCGCTGGATCGGGAGTCACCACCCCACCCGCCACGGGCGGACCCGGGTTGTTTGTTGCCCGCGGAAACCGCCTCGCCGCGAGCGGGCGGCGCCGAGGGCCACGAACCCCGTGTCCAATCACGATTTGCGCTCCGCCCCGCCGCTCCCTTACCCTGGCGCGCGGCGGGCCGCTCGCGCTCGGGGCGGCCGCGAAAAGGGAGGAACGCGCATGATCGTTGTCAGCGTCGTGTACCCGGCGACCAGCCGGTTTGACTTGGACTATTACACGCGCCACCACATGAAGCTGGTGCGCGAGCGGTGGAGCGACATGGGATTGCGGGAGGCCCGCCTGTTGCGCGGCACCTCTGGCCCTGACGGGTCGGCGGCGCAGTTCACCCTCATCGCCTTGCTCACCTTCGGCTCGGCGGAGGAGCTCCAGGCCGCGCTCGCCAAACATGGCGCGGAGCTGTTCGCCGACATCAAGAACTTCACCGACGTGCAGCCGATGGTGCAACTCAACGAGCCGGTTGCCTTGTGACAGCGGAGGCGCCTCCACGCGCACAGGCGCCGCACGTGGCCTTGCAGCCGGTCGCGCAGGCTTGGTTCGAGAGTCTGCGCGACCGGATCTGCGACGCGTTCGAGGCCATCGAGGCGGAGGGTGGCGCGCTGGCGGGCGACCGCCCCCCGGCTCGGTTCGAGCGCACTCCCTGGACGCGGCCCACTGCCGATGGGGCGCCGGGCGGCGGGGGCGTCATGAGCCTCTTGCACGGGCGCGTCTTTGAGAAGGCTGGGGTCAATGTGTCCACTGTCTGGGGCGCGTTCAGCCCGGAGTTCCGCGCCCAAATCCCCGGCGCCGCCGAGGATCCGCAATTCTGGGCCAGCGGGATCAGCCTGGTCGCGCATATGCAAAGCCCGAAGGTGCCGGCCGTCCATATGAACACCCGCATGCTCGTCACCACGCGCGGCTGGTTCGGCGGCGGCGCGGACCTCACGCCGATGCGCCTGGACAGCCTGGAGAGCCAGGCCGACGCCGCTGCGTTCCACGCGGCGCTGAAATCCGCCTGCGACCGCCACGATCCGGGCTACCACACCCGCTTCAAGGAATGGTGCGACACGTACTTCTTCCTGCCGCATCGCGGCGAGCCGCGCGGCGCCGGCGGCATCTTCTTCGACCACGTGGATAGCGGCGACCCGGAAGCGGATTTCAGCTTTGTCCGCGACGTCGGACTCGCCTTCCTGGAGGTCTTCCCCGCCATCGTGCGGCGCCGCATGGACGCGCCCTGGAGCGAGGCGGACCGGGCCCACCAGCTCGTCCGCCGCGGGCGCTACGTGGAGTTCAACCTGCTGTACGATCGCGGCACGCTGTTCGGGCTGAAGACCGGCGGCAACATCGAGGCGATCCTCATGAGCCTTCCCCCGGTGGCGACCTGGCCCTGAGGCTCCGGCGCCCGGAGGGGGTTCCAAAGCGCGCGCCGGCCTGCTATCTGCCGCGCACGGTCGGGCGCATAGCTCAGTTGGTAGAGCAGCTGACTCTTAATCAGCGGGTCCAAGGTTCGAGTCCTTGTGCGCCCACCAATAAATCAATGACTTAGAGACGGGTCAGAGAAATTAATCAGAAAAATGTCCGCCGAGTGTCCGCACTTTGAGACTGTTCCGACCCTGGGATTCCCCCAGGTTGGTGGGCGGTTGAGGGGCTTAGCTGATTCGGAGCCCCGATGCACCCACTCCGGTGAGAAATGCGGGCTCTTATGTCCGTCGTGTCAAGACAATGGCGTGTTAAAAACTCCCGCATCTGCAGGCTATACCTGTGCTGTTCGGCGCTCGATGTGGACGGCAGGCAGCATGGACGACGGTTGATCTGGCTCTCTTATGTCCGTCGTGTCAAGACAATGGCGTGTTAAAAACTCCCGCATCTGCAGGCTATACCTGTGCTGTTCGGCGCTCGATGTGGACGGCAGGCAGCATGGACGACGGTTGATCTGGCTCTTATCCGCGGGTCAATGCCGCATGACCAAGGTTCGTCGTGGGGCTTCCTCTGTCTAGCGAACGTGCGTCAGCCGAGGCCTGCTCCAACCCGGATCGAGGGTTCCCCAACCTCCCCAGCCTGCCGTCCGCACTGAGCGCCGAAATCTGCGGCTTCCGTTCTCCTCTCCGGTTACCCGTTGCACCATCGTTCGCGTCTGCACTAGGCGAACTTCGGTTCGACCATCCGCGCAATCGCCCAGATGAACCCGACCAGCTCGCGTGCGACCGCGACAATCGCCGTGGGCGCCGACTTGCCGCGCGCGATGAGTGCGCGATAGCGCGCCGACAAGCGGACCTGCGCCTTCCAGGCCACGGCACGGATCGGCTCCGGCAGGCCCTTCAGCCGGTCACGGATGATTTGTGTGATCCGCGCCGGAAAGCGGTATGTCCAGGCGGCCTCGACCAAGCTGGTGCGGGCAAGCCCGTTGCCGGTCTTGGTGATCGCGCCACGCCTGACAGTGGCGCCGCTCGAATGTTCCGATGGGCTCAAACCGAGATAAGCCATCAACTGACGCGGGCTGGCGAACCGTTCGAAGCTGCCGATCTCGGCAACCAGCACGGCGGCCGTGATCAGCGAGACGCCGCGCAAGGCCTGTAGCGCCTGCACGACGGGAGCCAGCGACCACTGCGGCACCAGCTCGCCGATGGCCCGCTTCAATCGCTCGCACAGCTCCTCCGCGCGTTCGATCCGATGCAGCATCTCCTCCAAGGCAAGATGCTGAGCCGGATGCGTGAACTTCAACTCGCCCAGCCAGCGGCGATGCGCCCTTGTCCAGTGCCCGAATGGCGAGATTCGTTCGTGGCGCAGCAGGAAGCTCAGCAGATGCTGGCGCGTCTTTCGCAGGTCGCGCGTCGCCTGCGAGCGCAGCCGCACCAGATCGCGCATCGCTTCATGCGCCTGGTCCGGCACCCAGACTTCTGTCAGCTGTCCGGCCCGCAGCGTCTGCGCCAGCATCATGGCGTCGCGCCGGTCCGTCTTCACCTTGTCGCCCGCTTTGCGCGGGATCAGCGACGGTGCCACGACGTCGCAGCGATGACCGAGCCTGGCCAGATGCCGCGGCACATTGTATCCGCATGGACCGGCCTCGTAGCAGGCATGAAGGCGTCGCCCTTCCTTGGAGAGCTTCTTACAAAGCGCCCGGATCGCGTCCGGCCTGTTCTCGATGGTTCCGTAGAACCAAACCTCCGCTCCTGCCGTCGCCTCCACGATCGCCACCGAAATCGTCTTCTTGTGGACGTCCAACCCCAGAAACAGCGTGTTCTCCCTCACGGTCCGCCTCCAGTGTCTGGGGACAGGCTCGGTCCCGAGCAACCCCCGTTTGCGTTGCAAGCGCCTTACTCGACACTTCGAGGCGGGCCACCTCAAGTTTGTGGCAGCCTCGGCGGACATGATGGTCTAGTCCCAATACTGTTCACTTAAGGCGAAATCCTGTTCAGTTAAGGCGAGCGGCGAATGCCAACCCGCTGAACATGCAGCGTTTGGGTTTGTTCTGATATATACACAACTCACTTGAGTGAACAGCATTGGGGCTAGTCCCAATGCTGTTCACTCAAGGCCAGATCCTGTTCACTTAAGCTTCGCGTCGGGTGCCAACCCATCGGAAGCGCAGGATCCGATTATGTTAGCGTGCCGACACGAATCACCCAAATGAACAGTATTGGGGCTAGTCCTCCTCGATACGTTTTATGGGACGACGATGTTGGATAGCGCACCTTGGCTGAAAGCGATGGAAAACGGCGGCCTCGGCGAAGCGCGTGCTCGCGCGTTCCTGATGGAGCGATTCTGGGTGCTTGAGCGGTCTGTTGACGTCGAGGGTGCCGACTATTTGATCCAGCGGCGCCTCACTGCAACGAATTCCTGGACCGCGAGCCGGCGCGGCTCGGTGTGGTGCAGGTGAAGTTCATTCAAGATGGCGACACCTATGTCAAGGTCCAAAAGGAGTACGTGACGGACCGACACGGCTCGCCCTACAGTGAATTTTTCCTCATCGTCTTCACGGGTCGCGAAGATGACCAGCGGTCGTTCCTGCTCTCGTCCCGCGATATGCTGAACGAATTCGAGGAAATTGACAATGACGGCAAGGCAATCTTGCGATTGTGCGGCGCCAAGCTCATTGACGGAAGCAACTATGAGATCACGCAACGCAAGCATGCGCTCGACCAAATCGAACACGCGCTCAAAAATGCGGACTTCTTGGCCAACCGGCGGTTCATCGGGGGAACCCGATACGTCAAACTAAGCCCGGATCAGATCGACCATGACCTGACAATGCCGCTGGATAACGGCTGAGGTGACATCCGGAAAGAATTCTTTAACGGCAAGAAAAAGCTTCAGTCGACGCTGTTCGACATGGAACAGATCAGTGAAGCCCTTATTGATCCGGCTTGGGTAGTGTTGGAATTGCCGCGTGGTTGATCCAGTTTGGTAGGATGGATCATGTGGACATGCGCAAGCTGCCGGCGGCAGCCCAAGAGGAGCGTCGGCGGCAGGTGGTGGGACTACGCGAGAGCGGCCTGACCTACGAGGCGATCGCGGCGCAGACGGGTCTGACCCGGACGGGGGTGTTCAACATCTGCCGGCGCTTCGCGGCGGCGGGGATGGCGGGCTTGCGCAGCGGACCGCGCGGTCCGGAGCCGGGGAGCGGGCGGTTCCTGAATGCGCGGCAGGAAGCGGAGATTCGTGAACTGATCTGCCGGCACCCGCCGGACCAGCTTGGCCTGCCGTTCGCGCTGTGGAGCCGTGCGGCGGTGCGCGCCCTGATCGAGCAGCGCTGTGGGGTGCGGCTCGCGGTGCGCACCATGGGAAGCTACCTGGCGCGCTGGGGGTTCACAGCGCAGAAGCCGCTGCGGCGGGCCTATGAGCAGCGTGCAGCCGAAGTGCGCCGCTGGCTGCGGCGGGACTACCCGGCGATCGTGGCTCGGGCCAAGCGAGAGAAGGGCACGATCTTCTGGGGCGACGAGACCGGCTTGCGCGCCGATGACGTGCGCGGCCGCAGCTACGCCCCACGCGGACGAACCCCGGTGGTCCGCCCCAATCACCGGCGGGCGGGCGTAGGCCTGATCTCGGCGGTAACCAACAAGGGCGAGCTGCGCTGGATGGTGCTCGACGGCGCGATCAAGGCACCGACGCTGATCCGCTTTCTCGACCGCCTGATCCGCGATGCCGGCGGCAAGGTGTTCCTGATCTTGGACAACCTGCCCGTCCACCGTGCCCGTGCCGTGCGGGAGTGGCTGGCCGGGCGCACCGCGCAAATCGAGGTGTTCCATCTGCCCTCCTACAGCCCCGAGTTGAACCCTGACGAGTGCCTCCATGCCGACCTCAAGCAGGCCGTCACCCGTAAGCCGCCCGCCCGCAGCAAGCAGCAGCTCAAGTGCACCGTCATCAGCCACATGCGCAAGCTCTCGAAGCTGCCCGAACGCGTGCGGAGCTACTTCGGGCACCAGCCTGTCCGTTATGCTGCCTGATTCAAGATCACCCAAGCCGGATCAATAATAAAATCCTTTGCGCGACAGACCCGACGGAGGCGCTGCGTATCTACGAGGATGATATTGCATACCATGTCGGGCGAGGCCGCTTTGATCAGATCGAAGTCCGATGCGACTTCTTCGACGAGGACTTTTTTACAGTAGTAAAAACTTATCGCGATCGGCTTGCCAAACTCAAAGAGCTTGGCGTCGAGAGCAACTATTTCAAGCTGATTGACTCGTTCAATGCGGTCGTGATGAAGAAGGTGCTGAAATTAGCGCGTGACGCCACCCTAACCGCTGTGAATATCGCCGTCACCTACGATGAGAAATCGCTGCGCGATCCGATCATCGATGTAACTCCTGCGTCGGTTAAGGGAGACGAGCCTCAGGTTGTCGCGACCAAGAAGGGCGAGCAGACTATAGTCGTCCGCATTCCTCCGGAATTGCACAAGACCGACCGTGACGACAGGGCGGCGCTTTTGAAAGAAAGGCTTTGGCAGTTCCGACGGCCGTTTCAGGGGGCGCTTGATAGGCTCTATTTGGGCGAGGACCTAGTGGGCTGGTAGCTGATCCTCCCCTCTGAAGTTCTCTAATTGCGGACGTCAAGGGCTTTCTGGTTGGTTTCCGGTGGCCGCGCCGGGTTCAGAGTTCTCTGCGGGGTCGGCATCCTGCGCCGCCCCAAGTTGGCGTCTGGGGGTGGATCGGCCGAGGTGGTCCACGCGCTCGTGCGCATTCAAAGGGACGACCTGATCCGCGCCCTGCGTCCCGGCGGGGACGCGCCGGTGGAGCCGGCCCTGCCTCAGCGCCTCAACAGGGCGCGGGGACGGGCAGGCTGCGCCGGAACCCGGTGTTGGTCTTCCACATGGCGTGCAACGCGACCCCGATCTTGCGCGCGACGGCAACGGCCGCGCCATTCCATGCCCCTCCGTAGTGCCGCCGGACCCTCATACCCGGTGGCCCACTTCTACGGGGGCAGGTCAATAAGAGTTGAGGGGACTCCCAAGGAATCAAGGATTTGACAGCATCGGTTTGCGAAAACTGATCATCAGACCAAGTTCCGGAGGCGCCCCTCAATGTCTGTGGATATCACGGTGCTGTATTGCTGCCTCGACGATTTCTGCAAGCTGTTCGAAGAGTGGGAAGCGCACCGGCTGATCCCGTCGGAGGCGACCAGAGAGGTGGTCGGCTTTGTCGAGACAGCGTTTCGCCTTCGATAAGTGGATCCCCTGCCGATTGGTTCCGCAATATGCCGTTGTCGGGTCGTCGCGCAGGGAGGGCGTAGCCCGACCGGAGCGACGACCCGACAACGGCGGCGAAAGTCATGCTGCCGCTCGTTGCTGCAGGTGGGTGAAGTAGGCGTGGTCCGGTGTCCGGGCGTCAAGGCTCGAATGGGGCCGTTTGCGATTGTAAAAGTCGAGATATCGGCCAATCGATGCGCGCGCCTCGGTGACACTGTTATAAGCCCGCAGATAGACCTCCTCGTATTTTACCGACCGCCAGAGCCGCTCGACAAACACGTTGTCCCGCCAGGCGCCGCGGCCGTCCATGCTGATGGCGATCTTGTTCGCCAGCAGCAGGCCGGTGAAAGCAGTCCCGGTGAACTGGCTGCCTTGGTCAGTGTTGAAAATGTCCGGCCGGCCGTGCTTGGCAAGCGCTTCTTCAACCGCCGCCAGGCAGAAATCCTCCTCTATGCTGATCGATAGCCGCCACGCCAGAACCCGACGGCTGTACCAGTCCACCACCGCCGCCAGATAGACGAAGCCACGCGCCATCGGGATGTACGTGATATCCATGCACCAAACCTGGTTGGGCCGCTCGATCGTCAGACCCCGCAGCAGGTATGGGTAAATCTTGTGTCCCGGCGCGGCCTTCGAGGTGTTCGGCCGGCGATACAGCGCCTCGATGCACATCCGCCGCATCATCGTCCGCACCAGGTCACGGCCGATGACAACGCCCTCGCCGCGCAGCAGATCACGCAGCATCCGGCTACCTGCGAACGGGTAATCGAGATGCAGTGCGTCGATCCGGCGCATGATCGCAAGCTCCGCCGCCGGCACGGGCCGAGGTTCATAGTAGAGGTTGCTCCGGCTGAGCCGCAGCAACGCCGCCTGCCGCGCCAGCGGCAGTTCATGGCGCCGATCGATCATCGCTTTGCGCTCAGCAGGCCGGCTTTGCCGAGCGCACCGGCCAAAAAATCGTTCTCCAGGGTCAGCTCGCCGATCTTGGCGTGCAGCACCTTCAGATCGACCGCCGGTGTCGCCTCCGCCGCGGT
The DNA here is from genome assembly GCA_963818725.1 of uncultured Pseudomonadota bacterium. Classification (GTDB taxonomy): domain Bacteria; phylum Pseudomonadota; class Alphaproteobacteria; order Acetobacterales; family Acetobacteraceae; genus DATFDN01. The sequence continues at coordinate 142,535 of CAWFTU010000008.1, forward strand.
TCCGCTCCCGCCAAATACCCCGGCAGCCGCATCAACCAACTGACCCTTCCAGGCGGTGATCTGGTTGGGGTGCACATCGTATTGCTGTGCCAACTCGGCCAGCGTCTTCTCGCCCTTGATAGCGGCCAGCGCCACCTTGGCCTTGAAGCCCGGGGCATGGGTCCGGCGTGTACGTCCCGTCATCGTCGCTCCTGATCCGCGGCATACTCGCCGCTTTCAGGCACGGTTTCCACTTATCGACCTGTCCGAATTTGGCCGGCCACCTCTCAGGCAGCGCGCCGGCAAGCTGTCACGCGCCGAGATGCTGTTCATCATGGTGCTGTTTCACCTGTCGGCGTTCAAGCATTTCAAGGCGTCTGGCTTTGCTATCGAATCCTGGCCCAGAGTGCTGGCGAATTTTGGCCCAGCATCCGTCCCTCAAACCTAGGGTCGTCCCGGATATGCCGGGGGGCTTGGTGTGGACTGGAAAGCCAAGGTGGAATTGTTTGAGCAGCTGCGGCGCGAGTATGAGTTCGGGATCGGCACGGTGGTCGGTGTGGCCGCCAAGTTCGGCGTTCACCGTCGGATGGTGCGGCAGGCGATCGCGGGTGCGGTGCCTCCGGCCCATCGCTATCCCGATCGGGCGAAGCCCAAACTGGAGGCTGTCGTGGGGTTCATTGACGCCGTGCTGGACGAGGATCGGCGTGCTCCTCGTAAGCAGCGGCATACGGCAAGGCGCATTCACCGGCGGATCGTGCGGGAGTTTCCGGACGCCGTGGTGGCTGAGTCGACGGTGCGCAACCATGTCCGGGCACGCCGCCGCGCGCTGGGCCTGATCCGGCGCGAGACATTCGTGCCGCAGAGTTATGGCTGGGGCCAGGAGGCTCAGGTCGACTGGTATGAGGCGTCGGTCGATCTAGCCGGCGAGCGGACCAGGGTGCAGGTATTCGCGATGCGCTCGATGGCCAGCGGGGCGGCATTCCACCGCGCCTATCTGCACGCCACGCAGCAGGCGTTCCTGGAGGCCCACGAGCACGCCTTCGACTACTTCGGCGGTGTGTTCAGGCTGCTACGCTACGACAACCTGGCGAGTGCGGTTCGCAAGATCTTGCAGGGCTACCGGCGAGAGGAGACGGCCCGGTTCATCGCGTTTCGCTCGCACTGGCGGTTTGCCGCGGAGTTCTGCACGCCCGGCGAAGGCCACGAGAAAGGCGGCGTTGAGGGGGAGGTTGGCTACTTCCGGCGCAACCATCTGGTCCCGGTGCCAAGCGTGGCGAATATCGACGCGTTGAACGCCGTGCTGCTGGCAGGGTGCCGTGCCGACGAGGCGCGGGTGCTGCACGGTCACGTGGAGCCGGTCGGCGCGGCCATGGCAGCGGAGCGCGACCACCTGCTGCCACGCGCGACAGAACGGTTCGATCTGGCTGACGTCACGTTTCCCCTGGTCGATAAACAGGGGTGCGTCACGGTCAAGACCAACCTGTATTCGGTCCCGGTTAAGGCCGGTATCCGGGTGGAGGCCCGTGTTCACCCGCTGCACGTCGAGGTCTGGCATGACGGCCGCCGCGTCGCGCGTCATGAGCGATGCCACAGCCGGCGCCAGCAGGTGCTCGATCTCGAGCATTACCTGGACGTGCTCGGCCACAAGCCCGGCGCATTGGCCGGTTCGAAACCGCTGGAGCAGTGGCGGCAGGCCGGTCGCTGGCCCGCTGGTTATGATGAACTGTGGGACCGGCTGCGCGCCCGGCACGGCCGGCAGAACGGCACCCGCGCCATGGTGGCGGTGATGCTGCTGGGCCGCGAATTCGGCCACGATGCTCTGCGTGCGGCAGTCGCGTCCGCGGTGTCGTTGGGAGCGTGCGACGTGGCCGCGGTGCGCTACCTGCTGACCGAGGCACGCCTGCAAAAGGCGCGGGTGTTGCCGATCGATGTCGGCGTGCTCGCCCGCTACGACCGACCGATGCCGGCGACGGCCGACTACGACACGCTGCTCTGCGCGGTGGCGGCGTGATGGCCGAACTGCAGGACCAGGCGATCGCGCAGCATTGCAAGGCACTGCGCATGCCGACGATCGGCATGCAGTTCGCCCGCATGGCCGACGCGGCACTCCGAGAGGGACAGTCGCACCTGGGCTACCTCGAAGCCTTGCTGTCCGCCGAGATGGAGGAGCGGGAGAGCCGCGCGGTCGCCCGCCTGCTGCACGAGGCGCGGCTGCCGCGGATGAAGACGTTGGATGAGTTCGAGTTCGACCGCTCCGGGGTGTCGGCCGCCCGCCTGCGGGATCTGGCAACCGGCGACTATGTGGCGAAGGTCGAGCCGGTTCTGCTGGTTGGTGAAGCGGGCACGGGCAAGACGCATCTGGCGACGGGCTTGTGTGTTGCCGCTTGCCGACAGCGGCGCCGGGTTCGGTTCGCGACCGCCACGGCGCTGATCAACGAACTGGCCGAGGCGGCCCATGCCAACCAGCTGAGCCGCGCCCTGGGCCGCTGGGAACGCCTCGACCTGATCTGCATCGACGAGCTGGGCTACGTGCCGTTGGCCGAGACCGCCTGCGAGCTGCTGTTCCAGGTCATCGCCGACCGGGCCGAGAAAGCGGCGGTGATCGTGACCACCAATCTGCCGTTCTCCGAATGGTCGCAGGTCATCCCCAATCCGCGGCTGTGCAAGGCACTGATCGACCGTCTGACGGACCGCGCGCACATCATCACGACGGGCGCAGACTCCTATCGGTTCCGCCGGACGACAGCCGCACGCAAGGTGGCCAAACCCATGAAGCAGGAGGAGTAGCACCGCTATCGACAGATCCAGGCAGCAGCCAGGATCGTGAACATCGCCGCGGATGCTGGGCCAAAATTCGCCAGCACAGTGGGCCAAAATTCATGGACACAGCCAGGCGTTCTACCGCTATGGCGTCGGCCAGCAGTATCGTGACTGCTTTGGCGATCTGCCGCACTACGACCGCTTCGTCAGCCTGATGCCGCGTCTGTTTGTGCCGCTGATGGTCCTGCTGCACAGCTTGAGCGGCGAGCACACCGGCCTCTACTTCGCCGACTCAACCAAGCTCGCCGTCTGTCACAATCGCCGCATCCACCGCCACAAGGTGTTCGACGGCCTGGCCGCACGTGGCAAGACCAGCATGGGCGAAGCTGCCGGAGGCTCCATCGGTCCAGCGGACCGATGGAGGGGCAGCGGAGGGTGGTTCTATGGCCTCAAGCTGCACTTCGTCATCAACCACAAAGGCCAGATCGTGGCGCTGAAAATCACCCCCGGCAACACCGCCGACAGCACCGTGCTGGATGAGATGACCAGGCACCTGGCGGGCAAGCTCTATGCCGACAAGGGCTATATCGGCCAGGAACTGTTCAAGACGCTCTGGCAGCGCGGCCTGCACCTCATCACCGGCATCCGGCGGAACATGAAGAACTACCTCATGCCCCTCGCTGACAAGATCATGCTGCGCAAGCGCTTCGTCATCGAGACCGTGCTCGATATCCTTAAATGCGAAATGGGGCTTGAGCATTCACGCCACCGGTCGGTCGTGAACGCCATGGTCCATGTCCTGTCCTGCCTCGTCGCTTACGCCTTCAGACCCGGCAAACCTTCCATCTCCCGCAGCGGCCAACAAATCGAGGCTTATCCGTAGTCGAGGTTGACCAGCATTCTGGCAGCCCCCAGCGGGTGCGCGCTAACGCGAGCGCTCCAGGCCAAGCTACGCCGAGCCCGCGACCAACTCCTGACCTTTGCCGCGTGGGGCGGCGCGGTCGAGGCCACCAACAACGCCTGCGAGCGCCACCTCCGGCCCGCGGTGATCCAGCGCAAGGTGACCAACGGCTATCGCGCGATGTGGGCGGCCGAGGGCGAGGCCGACATCCGCACCGTGGTCGACACCGCTTGCCTCAAACCGGGCACCAGCGTCTTCCGCACCATTCTGCAAACCGTCACGGCGTGACCGCTATGCCCCGGAACGGGGGTGGGTAATTGCAGAAGCGAGACGTTGGTGGCCTTGCGGTCGAGCCGCACGCGCACCACGCTGGGTAACTGCTCAACCCACCCCCGCCAGTTTGTCTTGAGCGACCGGCGAAATTGGAGTTGACGCGGTAACGGGCGACTCAATTCAAGGTTGGGGTGAACACCGATCTTGACCTGAGCAAGCTGTCGCATGCGGAGAAGGATGCCCTCATCCTCTCGCTTGCTGCGCAATTACAAGCGGCACTGGCGCGGATTGCTGAACTGGAGAAGCGGCTGGCCGAGTTGCAGCTTCCGCCGAAGACGCCGGACAATTCCAGCGTGCCGCCGTCGAAGGGTCTAAAGCACAACGTGGCGGACAAGCCGAAGCGGAGCGGTCCTCGCGCGGGCAGCGTGGGGCGCAGGGGCGGCGGGCGGGAATTGACGGCCGAGCCCGACGAGGCGGTGATCGCCCGCGCGGCGCGCTGCCAATACTGCCAGTCGGCACTCGCCGACGCCGACCAGAAGCTCGATGCCCGCTACGATAAGGTCGAGCTGCCCCGCGTGCGCCCTGTGGTGACGCGGGTGGAACGCTATGCCGGGCGTTGCCAGTGCTGCGGTCGCACCACGCTGGCAGCGCTACCGGAGGGGCTGGAACCGGGCACGCCGTTTAGCATCAACATCGTCGCATTGGCGATGTATCTGCGTTTCACCCACGCGATCAGCTACGAGCGGCTGAGCCGGATGATGCTGGATCTCCATGCCCTGCGGATCAGCGAGGGCGCGCTGGACGCCGCCTTCCGTCGCGCCCGTCCACGTTTGGAGGCCGATGTCGCCGCAATCCTCGCGCGCCTGCGCCGCGCCCGCGTGATCGGATCGGACGAGACCTCGGTGCGCGTCGGTGGCGTGACCCGCTGGAATTGGGTGTTCCAGAACAGCGACGTCGCGATCCACGTCATCCGCGGCAGCCGTGGCGCCGGTGTGGTCGGCGCGGTGCTGGACGGGCATCGGCCGATGATCTGGGTCTCCGACCTCTACGGCGCCCAGCAGGGGCACGCCGAAATCTGGCAGGTCTGCCTCGCGCATCAGTTGCGCGACTGCCAGTATGCGATCGAGGCGGGGGATGCGGTGTTCGCCCCGCGCATGAAGGCGCTGCTGCTGCGCGCGGTGCTGCTGGCGCGGCGGCACCGCGCGCTGGCCGAGAGCACGCGGCGCGAATACCGGCGACGGCTGGAAGTGGCACTCGACGCTGTGATCGCGCTGGCGCCGACGCAGCGCGACGGTAAACGGCTGCGCAAGCGATACGCCAGGTTCCGCGAGCACCTGTTCACCTTTCTCGACCATCCCGAGATCACCGCCGACAACAACGCGAGCGAACGGGATCTGCGTCCCACCGCAACGTATCGCAAAGTCACCGGCGGATTCCGTTCCGACTGGGGTGCTGATCTATTCGCCGCCGTCCGCTCCGTCGTCGGCACCGCCAAGCGCCGCGGGATCGACGCCTATCAGGCCATTCGCGATACGCTATGCGGCCAGTCCGTGCTCACCCCGGGATGAGCAGTTACCACGCTGCCGTCAAGGACCAGCCGGACGATATCCTCTGCGGGCAAGGTCGCGCCGCGTCCAGGCCTCCCAGTCGGCCTTCAGCTTGCACCACACGCGGCTGACCACGTCCTTGCAGATCGCGCCCTTGAACAGCGCCCGCCTCACCCGCCACGTGTTGGTGCCGGCCAGATAGGCCGACGCAATCCGCTGGCGACACACCACACCAAGACTTCGATCGTCGCCGGTCTCGTGAACATCGAGGCAGGGTTCTGGCCGTTCTGATCGATCATTCAAGAACGCAGATCTAGCTGCCAGAGATTCAGGCGACTTTCACAACAGATCTAATGTTAATCTTGGGCGGCTCGGCAAGACGGATTAAACTCCTTCTCAATAACATCTATTACGTCATCAACAAGTTCATCGTGACTACGAGCCGGAAGTATGCCTAAACTCTTCTCGTCCGTCCTTGCTTTCCACTCTACCTTCGCTTGCCTCGGGTACTTGTCCCGGATTGCTCCGCTGGCCGGTTATCGCGAACCCAATAGTAACCTTCGTAGCTGAAGTACTTCAGATGCCCGTCGACAAACATCGGAAATCCCCCCCAGTTCCTTCCCTTAAACACGGTTTCTATGCGCTTGTTGAACAAAGAGTTAACATCAAAAGCATAAACCGATCCAGCATTCTCATAGTCAGTCCCGTCACCGATTCTATACACTAAAAAAACGTTGAGGTTGCCAGAATTTTGTAACTGCTCATCCCGGGGTGAGCACGGACTGGCCGCATAGCGTATCGCGAATGGCCTGATAGGCGTCGATCCCGCGGCGCTTGGCGGTGCCGACGACGGAGCGGACGGCGGCGAATAGATCAGCACCCCAGTCGGAACGGAATCCGCCGGTGACTTTGCGATACGTTGCGGTGGGACGCAGATCCCGTTCGCTCGCGTTGTTGTCGGCGGTGATCTCGGGATGGTCGAGAAAGGTGAACAGGTGCTCGCGGAACCTGGCGTATCGCTTGCGCAGCCGTTTACCGTCGCGCTGCGTCGGCGCCAGCGCGATCACAGCGTCGAGTGCCACTTCCAGCCGTCGCCGGTATTCGCGCCGCGTGCTCTCGGCCAGCGCGCGGTGCCGCCGCGCCAGCAGCACCGCGCGCAGCAGCAGCGCCTTCATGCGCGGGGCGAACACCGCATCCCCCGCCTCGATCGCATACTGGCAGTCGCGCAACTGATGCGCGAGGCAGACCTGCCAGATTTCGGCGTGCCCCTGCTGGGCGCCGTAGAGGTCGGAGACCCAGATCATCGGCCGATGCCCGTCCAGCACCGCGCCGACCACACCGGCGCCACGGCTGCCGCGGATGACGTGGATCGCGACGTCGCTGTTCTGGAACACCCAATTCCAGCGGGTCACGCCACCGACGCGCACCGAGGTCTCGTCCGATCCGATCACGCGGGCGCGGCGCAGGCGCGCGAGGATTGCGGCGACATCGGCCTCCAAACGTGGACGGGCGCGACGGAAGGCGGCGTCCAGCGCGCCCTCGCTGATCCGCAGGGCATGGAGATCCAGCATCATCCGGCTCAGCCGCTCGTAGCTGATCGCGTGGGTGAAACGCAGATACATCGCCAATGCGACGATGTTGATGCTAAACGGCGTGCCCGGTTCCAGCCCCTCCGGTAGCGCTGCCAGCGTGGTGCGACCGCAGCACTGGCAACGCCCGGCATAGCGTTCCACCCGCGTCACCACAGGGCGCACGCGGGGCAGCTCGACCTTATCGTAGCGGGCATCGAGCTTCTGGTCGGCGTCGGCGAGTGCCGACTGGCAGTATTGGCAGCGCGCCGCGCGGGCGATCACCGCCTCGTCGGGCTCGGCCGTCAATTCCCGCCCGCCGCCCCTGCGCCCCACGCTGCCCGCGCGAGGACCGCTCCGCTTCGGCTTGTCCGCCACGTTGTGCTTTAGACCCTTCGACGGCGGCACGCTGGAATTGTCCGGCGTCTTCGGCGGAAGCTGCAACTCGGCCAGCCGCTTCTCCAGTTCAGCAATCCGCGCCAGTGCCGCTTGTAATTGCGCAGCAAGCGAGAGGATGAGGGCATCCTTCTCCGCATGCGACAGTTTGCTCAGGTCAAGATCGGTGTTCACCCCAACCTTGAATTGAGTCGCCCGTTACCGCGTCAACTCCAATTTCGCCGGTCGCTCAAGACAAACTGGCGGGGGTGGGTTGAGCAGTTACAGATTTTCAAAAGTGAGATGTGTTGCTCGTGATAGATCCAACCGCTCTGGATTTCGTGACAGTCGGTCCCCCTGGTATGGGCTGAGACACCAAGATCCATATTGCGCATCCTGGTGTATCCGCAAACACGTCGAGCACGTCCTTATCCCGCAAGACGCCAAAGATCTTCGCGCCAGGTGCGTATTGATCTCGCTGTTCGGGCATTGGACGGAGAGGATGAGGTGCTTCAAGGGGAGCTTCGTGGAGTTCAAAAGCATTTGCCACCACTTGCGCCGCCAGGACACCGTAGCTCGATGGCGCGCCCGAGCTCGGATCAAAATCAGCCCCCGCAATGATGCCAATCAGATTACCGATCTGATCATCACCCTCCTTCAGGAACACGGGGCCGCCGCTCAACCTCGAGCTCTGGAGGGCGTTTGTCCCGAAGATGCCGCTCCCGTTGATGTTCGTCTGCGCGATGGTACCATCGGCCCGAAATGGTTCTCCTGTATCCCCGGGAGCCCCAGTTTGAAACCCGTACCCGACGATTGGTTTACCCTTTAGTGGGTCATGTATCCTTTGGTAGTGGACGAAGGGGAACACCTCGCCTCCTGTCCGCACGAACCTCAGCAGAATCGCGTCGACGGGGGCCTGTCGGGGGTCGCGGATCAGCTTGCGGGTGGGCGTGGTCGCGGCGGTGCCGATGCCGCCCAGGCACGTGAACCCGGTTGGCGCCACGTGACCGGCGGTCAATATGGCCCCTTCGTCGTTGACGAGCACGCCGGTGCCCTTGGACGTCGTCTGGCCGTTGGGGGACTTGCACTCAATGTAGACGATGACCTTGTCGATCGGCGGTGGCTTAGCATTGGGCTGGTCCGCGGTCTGCGCCGCGGCGGCGCATATGCTCCCCGCCAGGAGCAACGGTGCGAACCTCACCTCGCGCATGGCGTCACTCCTCGATGAACGCGGTCAGGCCCCGGACGAGCTCGTCCGACAGCCGCGTACCGGCGTTGTAGGAATCCCAGGGCGGCGACGAGCCGTGCAGCCCATTGGTGTGCACGGCGACGATCTTGCTGTCCGCCCCCGCCCCAGCGAAGACAGGCGTGGGACACTAGGGCCTGACCTCACGGCAACCGATTCCGAGTTTATCAATCCACTGGCCCGCACGACCTCTGACCGCACTACCAATGGCTCCATCTGGGCATTTCGACGGATGATGGCTTGCAAAGTCCAGCCCTTCCGGGTCCGGCCCTGTCGTAGAGATAGGCTCCGGAGAGCTAACGACACCTATTTGTGAGCACTTTAGGGTCAAAGGCTTCGCGACGAATGGGGTAACGCCTGTCGCACTAACCCATTGCAAGTCCAGTCCTACTACGACAGACGGCGCTGGGCAGGTTATTTCGAATTCCGTGCCTTGAGTTGATCCAACAAAATCCGTGCGACGCGACATCCCCGTCCACGTCCCAGATTGAGCCGAGACCCGGGACAGATTCTGAGGAGGCTAGCGCACAGACTGGACCAATCGAAAAGACGCGCACATCGCCGCCAGAGCCGGTCCTTCCGAAGAGCCCTACCAGGGCCTCCGTTGTTCTACACGAAGTCTCGAAAAGGTCACCACCAGGTCCTCCTACCTCATCGCCCCACATAATCTGAGGTGTGGGAAGAAATGCTTGGAGAGCCGGGGTAAGATCGAACACGCTCGCGACCAACGACGACGCCAGGACACCGTAGCTCGCGGGCGCGCCCGTGGTCGGGTCGAAGTTGGCTCCCACGATAATGCCGATCAGGTTGCCGTCCTCCTTCAGCACCACGGGGCCGCCGCTCATCCCCGAGCTCTGGAGGGCGCTTGTCCCGAAGATGCCCCTGTCATCGATGTTCGTCTGCGCGATGGTGCCATCGGTCTGGAACACGTCCCCAACGCCCGTGCCTGGAAACCCGTACGCGCTGATGGGCTTCCCTCTCAGGGAGGCCTCTAGCTTCCGGTAACGCACGAAGGGGAACACCTCGCCTCCTGTCTGCACGAACCTCAGCAGCATCGCGTCGACGGGGGCCTGTCGGGGGTCGCGGTTCAGCTTGCGGGTGGGCGTGGTCGCGGCGGTGCCAATGCCGCCCAGGCAGGCGTAGCCGACGGGCGCCACGTGCTTGGCGGTCAACACGGCCCCGTCGCCGCTGACGAGCACGCCGGTGCCCTTGGACGTCGTCTGGCCGTTGGGGGACTTGCACTCAATGTAGACGATGACGCCTTCGATCGGCGGCGGCTGGGCTCCGGGCTGGCCCGAGGTTTGCGCCGTGGCGATGTGCAAGCTCCCCGCCAGGAGCAAGAGTGCGAGCGTCACCCGGCGCATGGCGTCACTCCTCGATGAACGCGGTCAGGCCCTGGACGAGCTCGTCCGACAGCCGCGTGCCGGCGTTGTAGGAATCCCAGGGCGGCGACGAGCCGTGCAGCCCATTGGTGTGCACGGCGACGATCTTGCTGTCCGCCCCCGCCCCAGCGAAGACAGGCGAGCCGCTCATGCCCCCGTACGTCGAGTTCCGATAGAAGAGCTTGCTGGCGGTCAGAATCTCGGCCTCGCCGTCGCTCTCCCACTGCTTGCCGGTGGGCGTCTTGTCGGCGGGGTAGCCGTAGGTCGTCACGGCGAGACGCGCGGGGCCGTCCGCCAGCAGCCCGAAACGCAACCAGCCGGTCTTGTCCCCGACGTCGCAATCGAGCTTGATCGCCCCGATGTCGTCCAGCCGACCATCGCCCAGTGGGTCGCCTTCGACCCAGCCGGAGACGGAGAAGAGCTTGGTCGCCGAGCACGTTCCGAATGGGTCCAGCACCCCATTCCGGCCTGGCACCACGATGTAGTCCTGGTGCCACCTGCCGGCGGGACCACCATCGTGGACGCAGTGTCCGGCCGTGAGGACGACGTTGCGAGAGATCAGGGCCCCCGTGCAGGCGTAGCGCCCTGGTCCAGACGATTCCCGGAACGTGATCTCAACGATGGCACTCGCCGGGAGTTCAGTCGTATGCACGACGACCTTTCTGGTATCGGGCTCGATGACGGAGAAGGGCACGAAGTTGTTCTGCGCGTCATGCACCCCGTTCCGTCGCTCGTAGGGCGCGAAGAACGGGTCGGAGCCGTTCAGCTCCGACAGCTCCGCAGCGCTCAATGCTGGAGTGCTTTGCAGAGCGCCCGTACCGGGCTGCCCGTGAGACTCGGATCGCCGCGGAGCCGCCCCACCTGGGGCCAGGTTCTGGGCCTGCTTCGTCGTCAGGTCGTAGGCGATGCCGGCCCGGCGCGAAGGGGACCTGTTGTTGAGGTTGCTGGGCGGCGGAGCCCTGCCTTTCCACTCGGAAGGATCGGTCAGGGCGTAGAGCGTGTCCTCGTCCACCCGCCCGGTCTCGGGGAGCGACCTGCTTCTCTGGAAGGCCCGTAGCGCGTCCGCCACCTCGTTCGGCGAGGTCGCTTCGGTCGCGCCCGGCTGGAGGAAACCTAGCTCTTGCAGGATCCCTGACGCGTCGTCTTGGGCAACGGGCTGCTCTGCCCCGGGCGGTCCCTCGCTCTCCAGGCGTCCAGAGCCCGACAACACGACCTGCACGCGCCGCCGCCAGAGGCGAGAGGCCTCGTACCCTTCGAGCCTAGGGTTCACAAGCGCGCGGACGTTTCTCAGTTTGTCGCTGTCCGCCGCCTTGTTGATGTCTTGCGCGGTCCAGTAAGCGATCGCCGCGAGAAGGCCCTCTCTCGCTTGCCGGGCGAGCTCGGGTTGTTGCTCCAGCGGCTGTCCGATCTCCAGGCCGCGCTTTCGGAAATTGTATCGGCCTGTCAGCTGGATGTAGCCGGATCCACGATACGTCCAGCCGTCGTCGGTGTCGCGGCCGTAGTTTCCGAGCTTGTCGCCGTAAACGTAGTTTGCCGTCTCACGTGGATGGCCGGTGAGCTTCTGCACGGCGTCGGCCGGCAGGTTGAACACGGTCTGCAGCCGCTCTGCGCTATAGTTCATGTCCTCGTCGAGCCTACGGAGGCCGCCCGTCTCGGTGAGGATTTGCGTCAGGAAGTGCTCGACCCTGAGTTCCGGAATGATACCAGCAGCACGCAAGTTCCCTTGAGATTGAACCAGAACTGCTGCAATAGCCGGCGATGATCTTGGCGATATGCGCAAGATCTGCTGTTCGGTGAAGTAGGCTGCACCCTCGCTTGCTACAGCCGCCCTCATCGAAAAAACACAGCAGCATGTCAGTGCTAGAACAGCGGCGCGCAGCATTGGCCGGACTCCACCGTCGTTGATAAACTCCGGCTTTATGAGCCTGTTCTGCTCAGCATTTGCATCCGACTTAGAGTTGTTTTTCCCAGCCGCGAATGCCGCATGTGCAAAAAGGAGGCCGCCTGTAACGACTCCAAGAAGCTTCAGAAGAGTTAGGGCTAGCGCTCTATGCATTTAGATCGCATCCTTTGCACGGAAGTGGCCTATGTCGTCACTTATTACCGGAGGGAGCTGCAGCAGCGCCTCCACTATTCGCCGTGCCATTTCCGCTGGTCGCGCCGGCGGAGCTCGGTGATTTCTGCAGATTTTTTACTGCAGCAATCAGCGATTCAATATCGCTTGCAGCCTCATTAAAGGGCGTGGTGGAGTTATTCGAAACTACGCTCGCACTGCAAATCGGTCCGATCTGTAGCTGACCGTCGGTGGGAAGCGCCATCAGCCTCAGGTAGTCTGGCGTCCCAACGACGACGTGGAAAACTGCTGCTTCATGAAAATCAGAGGTACTGGCTGACGGTAATCGTTGCGTCGCGGCAGGCGTTTACTGGAAAAAATCCATATTGACCAGAACCCGAGGCACTCGCAAAGAGAGACTGCCGGAGCGTTGTATACGAAATTGACCCAGTTGGCGGCGGAGAGTCGAAGTTGAATTTGTACCACCACCCGCTGTCGAGTTGAACCGGACCGACATCCGATACTCCAACGACGAAACTGAACGGCTGCAGAGGCTGCGCAGTAGCTGTCGATTCCAGTCCAGCTGCAGGAATTAGCCCCCCTTTCACGAATGCTCCGGCCACTTCGGCAACTAGCGCTATGCGGTTGGGAATCTCATTTACTGCTTTGCTGCTGACGGACGACACCAGGTCTGAGTTGGTAAATCTACTGATTGTCAGAGTGTCCGTATGTGCAAAGTTGGAGTTCGCTTTGACTGCAAAGCTGCTTTGCTCATCAGGAAGGCCGACTAGCCTCGCAGTCCAGGGTCTGCCATTTATAAGAACTGTCCCAAGAGACTGATCTAACGGTGCACTAGCATTGTTGGAAGGTGAGGCGGCATCCGTGCTTCTGGGAGATGTTCCGCCCGCCTTATTATTTTTGTTGGAGCGGCTTGCGTTTGATGTGGGCCCTGCTTGCGTCGCGGAGCCAGGTATTTGCGGAGGCGAAAGAGCTTGTGTGCTCCCAGTGCCACGACTGGCGGCGGTCATCGTTGCGCTCGCAGCCGGAGCGATCGCTACGACTGTTCGCGGAAGTTGAACGTACTGATATCCGGCCTGTGCCGCTTCGATGGTTTGGGAGTCAGGAGACGGATCCGCGTAGGTCAGGTGCATCGATTGAGCGCATGATGCGAGTACCCATGCAGCCCCTGAAAGGGCCAGCACTTGGCCAAAACGCATTCCGCTTCCTCCCCAGCGCCGGATCAGGTATCGTTTTGGTAACCCGGCGAGGCTGCGGCGGATACTGTGTAAGGGCGGGCGTGTCAAGATGCCTTTCGAGAATTTTTCTTGCTCTCGACGAGAGGGAGTTACAACGCCGTCGACTTTGTCCCGGGACTTTCCGGACCTGGTGTTCGCAACCCGGCGATAATTGGTCTCCTCCGGACCTGGCAAGCGAGACTGCGGAACGGATTAGCAGGAGCCGGGATTTGAGGGTCAGCATAGCTCATCCGGACTATGCAATCAGAGCCAGTCCGGCCTTACCAGCCCGTTGACGAAATCGGCTGAGTTTGATTCGCTGGCCGTCTGACCCGAGTTAAACAGTGCGCAAGCGCAACTCGTTGGAACTGAGCGCTGAATTCGGGAAATTGCCCTCGATGTGGTGCCACGCCCCTCTTCGGCTCGGAAACCCCTTTGCCTGCAAGGTCTTGGCGGAGCCGATTCAGCGGACATCGAGGGCGTGGCACCGCAAAACGCATATTTTCTCGATTTCCTGAGCAATAGACCTGTTGTGAAAGTCACAACCTGACGTGCTGTCCGGTCTGGCATGGGGAGGATTTCCCGACCACGGAGCGGTCCCGACCACGGAGCGGTATGGTTCATAGGGCTCCTTCCTCGTGAAGGTGCCTGCCGGTGTCCCGTCCTCTGTCCGCCGCCCGTCTGCGTCGCAGCGCGAGCTTCCGCCGCCTGACCGGGATCAGCACCGCCACCTTCGGTCGGATGCTCAAGCAACTGCGCGGCTCCTGGGATCAGATGCAGCACCGCAAGCGCAAACCCGGCCGCCCATGGGAGATCGGCGGGCTAAAGGACCATCTGCTGGTCCTGCTGCTCTACTACCGCTGCTACGTCACCCAGGAGTTCATCGGCTTCTTCTACCAGGTCGACCGCAGCCTCATCTGCCGCGCCATCCCAAGAAGAAGCGCCACACGCTGAAGGCCGAGTACATCGTCACTGCGGATGGCCGGATCGCGGGCGTCTCGCCATCTCATCCCGGCTGTCATCATGACCTGACGATCCGCCGCACCGGGCCGCCCTTGCCCAGGAAGGCGCGCCCCTACGTCGACAGCGCCTACCAGGGCTATGACAAGGAGCACCCCAACCTCGACTTCCCCTACAAGAAGCCGAAAGGCGGCGAACTGACCAGCGAGGAGAAAGAGTACAACCGGGCGCTCAGCAGCTTCCGGGTCGGCGTCGAGCACCGCATCGGTCGGACCAAGCGGTTCCGCATCGCCGGCGAGCGGTTCCGCAATCCACTGGCGACACACCACACCAAGACTTCGATCGTCGCCGGTCTCGTGAACATCGAGGCAGGATTCTGGCCGTTCTGATCGGCCACTCAAGAACGCAAATCTAGCCGCTAGCCATCAGAGATCAGGCAACTTTCACAACAGATCTAATACCGATGGGTTGCGCTTCTGCACTGTTTATTGATCCGGCTTGGGTAAACTTGCGGTGGATGCGTTGCTGCCCTAGGTTGGAGGTATGAATTATGTGGATATGCGCAAGCTGGCGCCTGCGGCGCAGGAGGAGCGTCGGCGTCAGGTGATCGGGCTACGCGAACGCGGCATGAGCTTTGGCGAGATCGCGGCGCAAACGGGCTTGAGCCACACCGGGGTGTCCAACATCTGCCGCCGCTTCGCGACCGAGGGCCTGGCGGGGCTTGCGAGCCAGCCACGCGGGCCTGAGCCGGGGACGGGACGCTTTCTGGACGTGAGGCAGGAGGCGGAGGTTCGTGCGCTGATCTGCGAGCACACGCTGGACGAATTGAGCCTGCCGTTTGCGTTGTGGAGTCGCGCGGCGGTGCGGGCGCTGGTGGAGCAGCATTGCGGCGTACGCTTGGCAGTGCGGACGATGGGGACCTACCTGGCACGCTGGAGCTTCACGGCACAGAAGCCGCTGCGCCGTGCCTATGAGCAGCGTCCGACCGCGGTGCGTCGCTGGCTGCGGCAGGACTATCCGGCCATCGTGGCGCAGGCCAAGCGGGAGAAGGGCCCGATCTTCTGGGGCGACGAGACCGGGTTGCGCTCCGATAACGTGCGCGGCCGCAGCTTCGCCCCGCGTGGCGGACGCCGGTGGTTCGCCCCTGCCACAAGCGGGCGGGC
Organism: uncultured Pseudomonadota bacterium; assembly: GCA_963818725.1. Taxonomy (GTDB): domain Bacteria; phylum Pseudomonadota; class Alphaproteobacteria; order Acetobacterales; family Acetobacteraceae; genus DATFDN01. Next base: position 157,977 of record CAWFTU010000008.1, read on the forward strand.
GTGGGGCTGATCTCGGCGCTAACCAACAAGGGCGAGTTGCGTTGGATGGTGCTGGACGGCGCGCTCAAGGCACCGGTGCTGATCCGCTTCCTCAAGCGTCTGGTCCGGGATGCTGGCTGCAAGGTGTTCCTGATCCTCGATAACCTGCGTGTCCATCGCTCTCGCGCCGTGCAGGACTGGTTGGGCGGGCACACCAGGCAGATCGAGCTGTTTCACCTGCCGTCCTACAGTCCGGAATTGAACCCCGACGAGGGCCTGCACGCCGACCTCAAGCACGCCGTCACTCGCAAGCCGCCCGCCGCAGGCCAGAGTTGAAGCGCAACGTCATCGGCCACATGCGCAGCCTATCAAAGCTGCCGGGCCGCGTCCGCAGCTTCTTCCATCGTCAGACGGTTCGTTATGCCGCATAGCCCAAGTTTACCCAAACCGGATCAATAAGTCTGGTCTGACGAGGATGGCTGGTGGCGGATGGCGCTGGGACGGCAGCGGGCGCGGCAGGCGGAGATGCTGGTGACGTAGGCGGAGCTGCCGCGTGGGTGTTCGCTCCCCCCTCGCCGGGCCACGCCTTCTACGACAAGCTCCAGTCAGTTCTGATCGCCTCCGACTTCGATCGGTTCGTGGAGGGCTATGCGCGGAATTGGGTGATGGCGGGGTGAGCGAGGCGGCGTATCGGGGCGGGTGAGAGCCTGCCTGAACCTCCGAAGGAGATGCTATGGGGCAAGCAGCGCGGGAATGCCACCATTGCTGCTGACCAAAGCGGATGGAGTGTCCCATGCCAAAGCTCGATGACTTGAGCAAATCCGTCGTCACGCTGGATCAGGACAGCACACTGATCTCGGTGATCGAGATGAGCCACTCAAACTGGCTGGTCGCCGGGATCGTCCCCGGGCTCGAGCGCCATCCACTGAAGAAGCTCGATCCTGAGCCGGAAGCGCTGGTGCGGCTGCTTTGCCGCTGGCAGCAGGAGGCGAGGAGCGCGGGCCGAGCGATCCGGCGTTTCACTGTTGCGTTCGAGGCGGGCCGAGACGGCTTTTGGCTGGCGCGCTGGTTGCAGGCCCGCGGCATCGAGGCCTACGTCATTCACCCGAGCAGCGTCGCTGTCTCGCGCGAGCATCGTCGGGCAAAGACCGATCGGCTCGACACCAACATGCTCAAGCGGGCCTTTCTCGGCTGGTTACGGGGAGAGCCTGACCATTGCCATATGGCGGCGACGCCGACGCTTGCGGAAGAAGACGCCCGACGTCCTAATCGCGAGCGCGAGAACCTTGTTGGTGAACGAACACGTATTGTCAATCGAATGAAGGGCTCTCTGGCGCGCCTGGGCGTCCGCACGTTCAAGCCGACCTTGCGCAAGGCTCCGCAACAGCTGTCGGCGCTGCTCACACCAGAAGGCGTTCCACTGCCGCCGAACACCTTGGGGGAATTGCAGCGGGATATGGCGCGCTTGCGCTTTGTCATGGATCAGATCAAGGACATCGAAGCGACGCGCTCCGAAAAGGTCAAGACGGCCAGCGAGACAGGACCGGGCGCGATGGTCCGCCTGCTGGCGCGCATCCTTGGTGTGGGCATCGAAACAGCGGACCTGCTCGTGCACGAAGTGCTGTCGCGCAACCTGCGCGACCGAAAAGCTGTCGCGCGGTATGCGGGCTTGACCGGATCGCCAGACGAGAGCGGGAAGAAGCGCCGTGAGAAGGGACTTGCCAGAGCTGGCAACGCCCGTGTCCGTCGTGGTATGATCCAGCTCGCATGGCGCTTCCTTATGTTTCAGAAGGAAAGTGCGCTGGCTCAATGGTATCGGGCGCGGACGGCCGACGCTCGCGGCCACGTCCGCAAGACCATGATCGTTGCGCTTGCACGAAAGCTGCTCATCGCGCTGTGGCGCTTGGTAACGAACGGCGAGATGCTCGACGGCGTAGTCTTATACCAGCCCGCGGGATCGATGACTCGAACGTGAATCGGTGCGGCGCGATGCGGTGTGATTCGCCGTCCCTGCAAGAGGGAGGGACGGCGGTGACGGTAGCGGTCACACGTTTGGATTTGTCGGCGGCGGATCTGCGGGATGCGGCAGCTCGCACCGCGGACGCGAAAACGGCGCGGCGGACGCTGGCGATTGCCTTGGTCTTGGAGGGCTGGTCGCGGCACGATGCGGCCGTGGCGTGCGCGATGGACCGCCAGACGCTGCGCGACTGGGTGCATCGCTACAATGCGGCTGGACTGGACGGGCTGCGTGACCGGCCGCGCCGCAACGGACCACCGCCCCGCCTGTCCCCTGAGCAGCAGGCCACGGTGGCGGAATGGGTCGAACAGGGGCCGGCGCTTGAGCGAGACGGCGTGGTGCGCTGGCGCTGTGTCGATCTGCGACGGCGGATCAGGCAGGCGTTTGCCGTCGAGCTCCACGAGAGCACCGTGGGCAAGATGCTGCGCCGCTTGAATTTCACCCGGCTGCAACCGCGGCCGTATCACCCGAAGAAGGACGTGGCCGCGCAAGAGGCGTTCAAAAAAATTTTGCCAGCTTGGTAGCCGAAGCAGTACCAGCCAGCGCCGCCGGCAAGCCGCTGGAGATCTGGTTCGCTGATGAGGCCCGCGTCGGCCAGCAAGGGACGCTCACCTACGTCTGGGCGCGTCGTGGGTCGCGACCGCCGGCGGTTCGCGACAACCGCCACGACCCCGCCTACCTCTTCGGCGCCGTGTGCCCGGAACGCCGCGTCGGTGCCGCCATCATCATGCCGGCGGTGAGCAGCGAGGCGATGGCCGAACACCTGAGGGAGGTCAGCACCCAGGTTGCCCCGGGCGCCCACGCCGTGCTGCTCCTCGACGGTGCCGGCTGGCACCAGCCAGGAAAACGACTGCCGGTGCCCGACAACGTCAGCCTGTTGCCACTCCCACCCTACTCGCCGGAGCTCAACCCGATGGAGAATGTGTGGGAGTTTCTGCGCGGCAACTTTCTCAGCCACCGTGTCTGGGACACGTACGAGGCAATTCTCAAGGCGTGTCGCGACGCCTGGAACAAGCTCATGCTCATGCCCGAGCGCATCGCTTCCCTCACCCAGCGCTCTTGGGCCAAACCGGTCAACGGATAGGCGGGCTGGTATTACGCCCAGTGACATGACGAGCCGCCCAGACAGGATATCGGCAGCTGATTACCGAGATGTCTTGAGTTGCCGATAACGGTCCGAGGTGGTGGCAACCCGACGTATCGCATGGCTTTCGTGCCGAAAGGAGAGTGGGCCCGCCACCTCACATGGGGTTCTTGCTGTCAAGCGTGCGTGATCAGCCTCGACGAAGAGGTGGATCCGCGGTTCGAGCCCGTCTCTTGTCATGCGGCACGAGCCGCCGCGTCACCTGCCCCGAAAATAACCCGATGGAGGCCAAGCATTACGGAAACCGGTGGTCACGCGCCGACCGCCGGCCGGAGGAGCACCTCATAGCCGAGGCTGGTGAGCCGGCGGACCAGGTTGCGGGTGGTTCGCTGGCGCGCCTGCTGGTCGAGGAAGGCCTCGCCGAGTTCCCGGAACGGCACGCCTTTCGCCAGCAGGTGGAAGGCTGCGATCAGGATCTTGTGGGCAATCGCCAGGAGGGCCCGCATCCGGCCGCGCCGCGCCCGCAGGCGATGATACTTGTCCTTGTAGTAGCTGCCCTTCCGCCGGGTGCCGCAGACGGCCGCGGTGACGAGGGCCGTCCTGAGATGGACGTTGCCCTTTCTGGCGGCGGCGTTCTTCTGTCTGCCGGCACTCTCGTGGTTGCCGGGACACACGCCGGCCCAGGCGGCCAGCCGCGGCGCGGAGCCGAACACCGTCATGTCGATGCCGCATTCTGCGATGAGCGTCACCGCGATCAGCGCGTCAACCCCGGGGATCTGCTGGAGCAGCTGGCGCTGCGCCCGGAACGGTTCGGCCGCCGCCTCGATTCGCGCGTCCAGCTGCTACAGGTCCGCCTCGATCGCGGCCATCCGACGCAGATGGAAGGCCAGAACAAACCGGTGGTGGTCGGTGAGCCGCCCCTCCAGCGCCAGGGCCAGGGGCGCCAGCTTGCGGCGCAGCTTGCCTTTCGCCAGAGCCGCCATCTCCGCCGGGGTGGCCGTGTTCTCCACCAGCGCCTGGAGCATCGCCAGCCCGGAGACGCCGAACACCTCCGTGGCCACGCTGGCGAGCTTGATGTTGGCGGTTTCCAGCAGCTTCAGGGTCCGGTTGCGCTCCGTCGTCAGCGCCTCGGACACCGAACGACGTAGCCGAACCAGATCCCGCAACGCGCCGATCGGCGGCGGCGGCACGAAGCTTGGCCGGATCAGCCCATGGCGGAGCAGGTCGGCGATCCACGCCGCATCCTGCACATCGGTCTTGCGTCCGGGCACGTTGCGGATGTGGCGAGCGTTGCCGACGATCAGCGCGAACTGGCCTTCCAGGATCGCATGCACCGGCTTCCAATAGACGCCAGTGCTCTCCATCCCGACCTGCGTGACGCCCAACTCCCGGAGCCAGTCCCGCAGCTCTTGCAAGTCCCGGGTCATGGTTGAGAAGGTACGGATTTCCCGGCGCGGCTTGCAGCCGGCGGCCCCGATCAACGCACAGGCGACCACGCTGGCCTGATGGATGTCGAGACCGGCACAGCGTTCGACGATGGCTTCCACGATCTCCTCCCAGAGCTGGTGGCGACCGCAGCGCCGCAGGTCGAAGACAGAAACTGCCCCACGTGCTGGCCCAAAGAACGGGCTGCGACATTCGACGATGCCTGAATGCGGCGCGGGTCCGTCTCACATGCGGGATCACGGCGCCTAGGTGATACCGACCTCTTGCGATCGCCTCCGAGAGGATAGCGGCAAGCCGCTCTGCCAACCACTGGCGTCGCTGCATTTTCCTGCCTCGAAGGTGCGCGCGCCGCGCTGGGTGTCTCACATCCGGTCGGACCGTGCGCGGTCCGGACCACAATCCCGCATGCTTGCGGGTGCGGGGCTCGGAGGGATGGGACCCTTCTTTGGGGCACGGCATGTTTCAGCCACGGTTCCAGTCGGTCACCATCCACCCCGGATCCGGCAGCTCAGTCGAGCGCTGAGCCGCGGATTGGTGTGTGTGTCTCGGCGGGTGCGTCAGGCCGCCTTCGCCGACTTCAGCTCGGCGCCGCTCGGCACCACGCCCTGGGTGACGAATTGCCAGAGCGCGATCAATAGCTTCCGCGCCAATGCCACGATGGCGATGCGCTTGATCCGGCCGCGTCCGTCACGCACCCGCTCGCGATACCAGGCGCTCAGCGCGCTCTGCGGCTGGTTGCGCAGCCAGAACCAGGCCAGCTGCACCATGGTCCGACGCAGCCGGGCGTTGCCGGATTTCGAGATGCCCTGCTCGGTGTCGAGCCCACCGCTCTGCCACGGTGTCGGGGTCAGGCCGGCATACGCCGCCACCTCGCGGCGGTTGGCGAACGTGCGATGGAACGCCTCCAGGCGCAGCACCGACGCGGTCTCCGGGCCGACCCCCCTCAGCCGCAGCAGGCGAGCCCCGGCGCCCTCGTCGGCGGGCAGCGCCGCCTGCTGGGCGTCCACCACACCGCTGGAGTGTGCCTCGCCGGCCGCCGCCGTCTGGCGCTCAGCCGCCAGCACCGCATCGCGTGCCGCCTCCACCTCCGCGATCTGCCGCAGGATCAGTTCGAGGCGCTCGATCTGACGCAAGACCTCGGCCTTCAGCCGCGGCGGCAGCGCCTGACCCTCTGCGGTGCGCAGCGCCTCCAGGCGGGCTCGCCGTGCCTGCCAGGTCGGCTCGAAGCCGAACACGCCCTGGGTCGCCAGCAATCCTTTGATCCGGTTGGTGTGCCGGATGCGCTCGGCCAGCAGCGCCTCGCGCTCGCGCGTCAGCCGCCGGGCGTCCTCGGCCTCCGGGGTCGGCGGGCGCACCATCGCGCAGACCTGGCGCTCGCCGCGCGCGAACGCCATCAGCGTGCGCAGCAGGCCCTCGGCATCGATCCGGTCGGTCTTGGCCCGGCGGTTGCGCCGGCTCACCGCGATCGAGGCCGGGTCGACCACCTGGCTGCGCACCCCGTGCGCCTCCAGCAGGCGGTGCAGCCAGAACCCGTCGCGCCCGGCCTCCTGGATCGTAACCACTGCAACAGAACAGCGGCAGCGCCGCTCCGCCTGTCTTCGCAGCGCCTCAAGCAGGGCCAGCAGCGCCGGACCATCACAGGCCGGCAGCGTGTGCTTGCTCACCTTGCTCTCGCCCGGTGCGCTAGCGACCACGACCCAGCGCGACAGGCTGAGTTCCAGGGCGGCAAACAACGTGGCACCCTGCTCGTGGACGGCGGTCGTGGTGACAGGTCGTTCGGTGCTCGGCATCGGGCGTCTCCTGACTGAAAGGACAGCAACCTCAGCCAAAAGACCGGCCGCCGCCCACCCGCATAGGATCTTTGCAAGCCTCGCCCGGTCCCGGTGCGCCGGGTGAAGCTGCGCGACCGCGGCGCCGGCGCGGATGGTGAGCGCGTCCGCTTCACCTCGGCCCTCCTGCCGCGCTGGGCGCGGCGGACCCGCAGCCTGGATGCCGTGCTGCCCGTCCTCTACCTGCGCGGCCTCTCCATGGGCGACTTCCAGGAGGCGCTCGGGGCGCTGCTGGGACATGACGCCCCGAACCTGTCACCGTCGGTGATCGCGCGGCTCCGCGACGAGTGGCAGGCGGAGTACGCGCGCTGGCAGCGGCGCGACCTGTCGGCGCGGCACTACGTCTATGTCTGGGCGGACGGGGTCTACCTACAGGCTCGCATGGAGCCGCAGGCCGAGTGCGTGCTGGTGCTGATCGGCGCCACCCGGAGGGCAAGAAGGAGCTCTTGGGCTTTCAGGTCGGCGTGCGCGAGAGCGCGCAGAGCTGGCGCGAGCTGCTGGTGGACCTCAAGGCCCGCGGCCTCGCCACCGCCCCCGAGCTGGCGACCGGCGACGGCGCGCTTGGCTTCTGGAAGGCGCTGGAGGCGATCTTCCCGACGACCCGGCACCAGCGGTGCTGGGTGCACAAAGTCTCAAACGCGCTGAACCAGCTGCCCCAGTCCGTCCAGCCCGCGGCCAAGGCCGACCTGCGCGAGGTCTGGCAGGCGCCGGACCGCACCACGGCCGAGGCGGCGATCGCCACCTTTGCCGAGAAGTACGCGGCCAAATACGAGAAGGCCGTTGCTTGCTTGGTGAAGGACTGCGACGCGCTGCTGACCTTCTACGACTTCCCGGCCGAGCACTGGGACCACCTGCGCACGTCGGATGAGATGGACAAGCGCTTTCGCCGGAGTTCCTGCTATTTTCTTTTTCGCGCGGGCGACCTCGTGGCGAAGAGCGGAGCCTCGGCTGAAAGCTCTGCCGGGCCGCCTTATCCGAGCCCTGCCGGCGTGAGGCGTCCGCGCACCATGCCTTTTGGCGGTCTGGGCTTCCGCCGCTCGACGAAGTGCTCGTAGGCGGCCTCGGCGCGACGTGCGACGTCCATCTCCTGCTCACGCAGTTCCTTGACGTTGTAAGCGTAGGCTGGTCCGCAGCGGTTGCCCTTCTTCTGGGGTCGCCCCGCCTGCAACTCCATGCTCCGGACCTTGTTCGCGACCAAGGCCGGCCGCGCCCAGGGATAGTCGACGTCCTTCGTCAGCAGATGCCAGCACAGGACCGCGAGCTTGCGCGCCAGCGCGACGGCGGCGATCTGATGCCCGCGCTTCGCCCGGATCCGGACGAAGAAGGCGTGCAGCGGTCCCGGTGTCTTCGCCGCCGCCCATGCGGCTTCGACCAGCATTGCACGAGCGTGGCTGCGCCCGACCTTGCTGATGCGGCCATGATGAGCAGCGCCGAGACCCGACTGGCGCACACGGGGGTTGAGTTCGAAATAACTCACGAGCTTCTGCGGTGAGGCGAAGCGGCGAATATCCCCGATCGCCGCCGCCAGGCCGGCCGCCACCGTGAGATTGACGCCGGTGATCGTGATCAGCCGCTTGATGGCCGGGTCGGCCAGCGCGCTGTCCGCGATCGCCGTGTCGAGCACCGCCAGATCCTCGCCAAGCCGGTCGAGCTCGCGCAGGTGGCGCTCGATCGCGATCCGCTCGTCGTCCGGAAAGGGCTGGCGCGCGAGCCAGGCCCGGCCGACGCCGCTGAACAGATCCGCGTGCGGACAGTGCGGGATCAGATAGGCATACAGGATGGAGTGAACTTCGTTCTTGAGCCGCGTTCGGTGCCGGACGACCTGGTAGCGGCGGGCAACGAGCCGCCGCATCCGCTCGGTCGCCGCGTCCGGCGTCCAGATCTCCGGCAGGTATCCGGCAGCATAGAGGCTGGCGAGCGTCCCGGCGTCGATCTTGTCGGTCTTGACGTGCGCATGGGCGATCGCTTTGACCTGCAGCGGATTGGCAATCACCACGCGCTTCACGAAGGGCGACAGAACCCGCGACACGGCCATGCAGTTGCCGGTCGCCTCGATCACCACTTCGTCGGTGGCCAGAAGGCTCTTGCCAAAGCCTTCCAGCGCCGTGCGCGTCATGTCGATCCGGCCTGCAGGCCGCAGCCGGCCGTCTTCCCAGATGACCACCTCCCCGAAGGTGCGGTGGGTGTCGATCCCGATCACACGTCGCATCCCTGCCTCCTCTCGGTCGATCAGACGGGAGCGGCGGGCGACACGACAACTACGGATCCGCGCTCACGGCGCAACCGGGCGAGTTGCAGAGGCGGCCAGCTACTAACACGAGCTCACGGCTCATCGTGTGCATCGGCCTGCCCGCACCTTCGTGCTCCCGGTGCCTCTGTCCCGGATGGTCGCACCATATACCGGAACCGCTTCGATCCCAGCTGGACGTTGGCACCAGGCATCGTCATACCAGTTACCAACCCGATCGAGAGCGTGTTCGCCACCGTCCGGCACCGCACCATCCGCACCAAGGGCGCGCTGTCGCAAGACACCGCCCGGCTCATGGTGTTCAAGCTGGTGATGGCCGCCGCCAAGACCTGGCGTCGGCTGAAAGGCGAGACCCAGTTGCCGAAAGTCGTCCAGGGCGTCACATTCAAGAACGGCGTCGAGGTCACCAACACGCCAGCGCAGAGCGCCGCCTGATCACCCCGTCACCCAGTTTCCCGCATAGCTCGCCGCCGATGCTGATCCTCACGGCCCGCGACGCGGAAGTTAAACCGGGAACAGGGCGGGTCACCCCCGGCGTAAACCTTGTCCCCCGCGCTACGCCGCGTTCGGCGCCCGGCACCTGGCTCAGCAGCGCCTCGCCCACGGCGCGCAGAAGGTCATCCGGTAACTCGACACACGCGGCCCACTCGCCGGTGCGCGGGTCGCAGTAAGCCGGCAGGTGGGCGCGCATGCGGCCAGCCTTGTTCATGCGCAAGGTCCATCCATGAAGCGTCAGCTTGACACCGCCGATGTCGAGCGTCACCGACGCGAGGAGCTTGATGTCGCCCCTGCCGGAGATCGGCGTCAGCGGCGACACGGTGATCTGGACGGGCGCGGTGTCGGCGTCGGACTCGGTCATAGTTGATAGACTTGGGAAAGGCGCATGAGCTTCGCCGGCTCCGGCATCCTCTTCTCGGCGCCCCAGCAGGCCAGCGCGGTCGCCAGCACAAGGTCGTCGTGCTCGCGCTCGCGCCACGCCTCGAACGTCTCGTTGCGGCTCGCGGTCATCTTGACGCGGAAGCTGGCAAGCTCGCGGGTCAAGAGGTCCAACTCAGGCAGACTCGCCGCGAACTTGAGGCGCCGGCCGTCGAGCAGCACGTGGAGGAGCGAGGCCAGCACCTTCTTTGGCACCGACACGTCATCCCAGGACCGCTCGACCTCGCTGACGCCGCCGCTGATGGTCACGCCGATCGGCCGCAGGCCGGCCTCGCGCATGCTGTCCAGCACCGGCCTGCCAACGCCCGTGCTGTCCGCCACCAGCACCGGCTTGCGCTGCCTGGGCGGCAGGCGAGACACAACCTGCTCGATGCGGCGCACCTGGTCAGGGTACGGCGCTCCAAGGGGCAGGCGCTCGATGAACCTCACGTGGTGCAGCGTGATCTGCTGTTTGCGCAGCGCCACCGGGACGCCGCTGAGCGGGGCCCGCTGCATCGTGTAGCGGTCGAAGGTGTGGATCTCATCAACGATGATGGCGGTGAAGTCTCGGTTTTGGCCGAGGTCGACGCCGACGGAATAGCCAACGGCGGATGGGTGGCCGTCCTCGGTGTACGGCTCGCGGTTCACAGGCATAATGGCGTTAGCTCCGGGGAGACGGCAGCCTCGATGGCCTCGGATGAGAACAGCTGGTCGTCGGCGTCGAGGAATTCGCACATGTATTCTTGCGCGAACCACCATGTGCCGAGAATTGCCCGCTCATTTTCGAGGAACTCGGGCGTGATGCGCGGCACGTCGGTGGCCTTGACGGTGTAGCGCTCCCAGCCGGTGGGGGCGTGCCAGCTTTCGTAGAAGTGGCCGCGGCGGCCGTTTGGCGTGCTCAGCAGCATCAGCCGGCCACCGGACACCGCCAGCATTGGCCTGACGCTCAGATAGAGTTCGTCGCTCACCCAGGCGGCCTCGTCTTCGATCACCAGGGCTGGCGCGCTGAAACCGCGGATGGTGCTGGCGTCACCGGGGAGACTGATGATCCGCGAGCCGCCCTCCAGCTCGACGCTCATCGCGTTGTCGGACACCAGCCTCGCGCCCGGCGCCTGGCGCAGGAAGCCGGTCGCCTTGCCGAGCAGCTCGATGCTCTGGCGCTGCGCCTTGCTGATGAGCAGCACCAGCGAGCCGGGTCGGAACAGCGCGGTGTGCGCGGCCAGGATGGCGCTGCAGGTCGACTTCCCGCTCTGCCGGCTGCAGCACAGGATCACCTGCCGGGCGTCGCTGCGCAGGAACGCGCCCTGCCAGGGATCGGGCTCGAAGCCCAGCACGGCCCGCGCCCAGGCGGCCGGGTCGAGGGCGTGGCGCAGCTCGCGGGCTATCTCGGCGGTGGCGCTCACTGTGCCGTCTCCTGGGCCTGGGAGGGCCGCTGGGCGGCCAGGACGCGCTGCACGGACTTGCGGTTGACGCCGAGGCGCCTGGCGATCTCGGACCGGCTCAGGCCCTCGGCGACCATGCGCCGGATCTCGTCAGCCTGCCGGCGCACGGTCGGCGCCCGGCCCTTGAACCTGCCCGCCGCCTTGGCCGCGGCGATGCCCTCGCGCTGGCGCTCCAGCATCAGCTCGCGCTCGAACTGGGCGACGGCGGCCAGCATGGCCAGCATCAGCCGCGCCGTGGGCGAGGCCGTGTCGACCCTGTCGCCGCCCATGCTCAAGATGACCAGGCGAACACTCTTCCCCTCCAGCCGGTTCACGATCGCCAGCAGGTCGGCCGTGCTGCGCGCGAGGCGGTCCGGCTTGGTGACGATCAGCGTGTCGCCCTCGCGGACGAAGTCGAGCGCCGCCTCAAGTTGCTCACGCTTGGCGACGGATGAGACCTGCTCGGCGAAGACCTTCTCGCACCCGTTGGCTTTGAGGTCGCGGATCTGCCCTTCCAGGCCGGCGTGCTGCTCGGCCGTGCTGGTCCTGGCGTATCCGACGATCATCCCCGGCATGGCGCTGCCCCTTGCGACTAAATGTCTTGGAGGCAAGGTAGCACCACTGGGACAAAAGACAGCGTTAACCCTATTGTCGCAGGACTCGCCAAGGTTCACGGTTGCGGCACTGGGGCTGGGTCTATTGTCGCAGACAGGGGCGGGGGCGGCGCTCATTGAACCGTCTCCAGCGCCCTGAGCACCGCCTGGCGGGCCTCGGGATACGGGTCCAGCGCGCCGATCAACACCTGGCGGACCCGCACGAACTGGGGCGCCATGACGATGTTGACCGTCGGCGCGTCGGAGATGTCGCCGATCATCCGGCCGATCACCTCGATGACGCGCACCGCCTGGCCGATGCCGGCGATGGCGCTCCGGTAGTCGCCGCTGGCCTCAGCCTTCTCCAGTAGGTCCAGCGCCTTGCGGTGGAGAGCGCGCAGCTCTTTCAGCAGGTTGAGGCCGCGGGCGTCGCCCTCCAGGCGCGCCCTCTCGACGGCGGCGCGGACCTCGGGGGTCAGGTGGTTGTCGCGGTGCCGGGTCACGGCCATCAGCCCGAGGCCGTACTCGCGCGCGATGACGCTCACCGTCTCGCCGCCAAGCAACCGGCGATCGATGTCGCCACGGGAGGGGTGCGTGCACGTCTTGCACGGCGTGCCGGCCATCAGCGGGGCTCCTTCCAGCGTCTCAATTTAACGACAATTCGTTGCGCGCATGGATGCCGCATGGGCCTCGCATGGGTCTCAGGGAGGGATCCATGCATCGCGGCCAAGGTGCTTAAGATCAGGTTACCCAGCAGAGCAGCGCTCAAAACGCTGCTCTGCATGGGTCTCCTGCTTAGGCACCCAGACCCATGCATGCAGTGCGGAAGTGCAACAAAACCTCCCACCATTGGAAGCCCTTGAGGGGCCATCTTGCATGGGTCTCGCATGGGTCTACGCACCTGGCTCACCCTCCACCCATGCAGCGGAAGGCTTGTCTCCGATGCGCCAGCCCTTGGCCACGCTGCGGTTGAGGGGTCGCTTGTATTCGCATTCGGTGAGCTGGAAGGCGTCCCTCAGCCTGGCCAGGACGGTCCTTTCCGCGTCCGCACCGACGAACCCGTGCTGCCTCAACAGACAACGGATGGACCGTGGATCGCCGCTGAGCTTGGGCGACCAGGGCTCGTGGTTGACGGCTGGGCAACCGGCCTCGATCGCCGCCGCCAGGCCAGCCAGGTCTTGCTGCGACGCGACCTTGGCCTGGGGCGGCTCCCAAGGCACCGCGGCGGGAACGAGCTCACCGTTTGCCAGCTCATACGGCATCTTCTCGAACCACTGCGCTTCGCGCAGCGGCGCGTAGTTGGACTTGGCGTCGTCCATGCGGACGTAGTTGCTGCGCGCCTTGTGCCCGGTCGGCAGCCCGAGCGCCTTGGCGTCGTCATCCGACATCGAGGTGAGCGTCACGGCGATGCGAACCGCGCCGACGATCGAGGACGCGCCACGCGCGATGTCGGGATCACCGGCCGCGTGGCTTGCACCCTTTCTGGTGTGGTGCAGGATGACCACCGCCATGTTGTGCTTGACCGCAAACTCGCGGAACATGGCGATGACGGCGCGGACCGATGTGTTGTCGTTCTCTTCCTCGACATGTAACTCAGAGAACGGATCGGCGATGAACACGGCGGGCCGATGCTCGGCGACAAACCTGTCGAGCCTCCGCATCGCGGGCGTGAACTGTATCTTGTCGTCTAACCCCAATACGGTTCACTTTAGTTGTTTGTGCCGCAGGGAGAACCAAGGCGAATGCTGCATTTTCAATTGGTTGGTATTCGGCCGATAGCTTAAGTGAACAGGATTTTGCCTTAAGTGAACCGTATTGCGTCTAACCCACGCGTCAGCAGAGTTCCGATTGAGCGCGGCGACACTCGGAACACCTTGCCGGCGATGTCGCTCGGGCTGGCGCCAAACTGGCGCAGTGTCGCCTCAAGGCGCCGCTTTTGCTCGTCCTGGTCGTCCTCCACGTTGTAGACGATAGCGACACCAGCCTCGACGGCGCGGAACTCGCCAAACCGCTTGTTCAGGGCGACGGACGATGCCCAGCTCAGCATCAGCGATGACTTCAGCGCGGATGGCGGCCCGGCCACCAGCGTGACGGCGCCGCGTAGGAGATAGCCCTTCGCCACCCAGGGCCGGCGCGGCACCTCGGCCGGCTCCCAGGCGCCACCGTCTATGGTGAGCGCGACGTCGGCCTCGGGGTGGTGGCCGGTGTCGGCGCGGATGTCTTCATCACCTGGAGGGGGCGCCTCGCTGGAGTGCTTGCCGTTGAGACCTTCGTCCAAATCGGGAGGCGGCGCCCAGTTCCGGCGCGCCTCCGCCTCGGCCTCGGCCCAGGCGCTCATGATGCGCTCCGGAGGCCGGACTGGATCGTCCGCCGGGCCTCGGGCTCTGGCAGGCCACATGAGAGCGCGGCCCGCAGCAGCTCCGCCTCGGCCTCGGCGCGGCGGATGCGCCCGACCACGATGCGCTCGGCCAAGCGGCGGGACGCCCAATATAGCAGGCCGTTTCGCTGCCCCTCGGGTGCCGCGGCAACCCGATGTAACAACACCGGAATGCCCCTGTCCGGGCCGGTGTGGGGCCGCGCAAGCGGTCGTGGGGGCGCCGTTGGCCGTGGCGGCGGTCGCACGATCTGCAACAGCCACTCCGGCCAGGGCGCCGGCGGCGTGTTGTCCAGGCACTCCAGCCCGGTCGCGAACCAGAAGATCAGGTATCCGCCATCCCCTCGAACATCGACGCCGGGGCAGATTTTCCTGCCCTGGTCGTTCCGCACGCCGGGCGCGTGTTGGAAATACAGGTGGAAGCCGCCGCCTCGCGTTCGATAGGTCTGGGTGCGGGGCACGCGGTCGCACGCCTCGCGCCACCACGCGCACGCGGGGGGGTGCTTGATGTCGACGTCCAGCAGGTCGACGCCGGACGCCGCGCCGGTCGCGACGCCTATCAGCTCGCCAGGGTGGCGGCGCCACAGCGCCGCGATCGCGCCCGGGTCTCTCACCGCGTCCTTGAAGCCGTGCGATCCCTTGAATGGCTTCTTGTCGGACGCCTTGCACGGGAACACCGCGTACCCGCAGTTCCGGGCGAGGTTCTGCGCGAGGATGGCGGCTTCGGAAAGCGCGTTCATTGTCTCGCCTCCCGGTCCGGCAAAATCGGGTGTGACCCCTCGCGTGGTGCGATGACTGCCCCCGGCTTGTTGGCGGGCGCATGCGCGATGTCCCCGCGCCGATAGGTGTCGAGGCGAACACGGCGGGTCACCGGACTCCCTCACTCACCCGGAGCCGGCCGACGATGTCGTGCAGTAGCTCGCGCTCGCTCTGCTCGGCAGCCTTTAGGACTTTTAGTTGCTCGGCTGGTAGGTGAGCCTCGATGTGGCTGCGCACGAGGTCACGCAGCACATTCGGCTCGATCGCGTCCAGCTCCACAGAGATGCCGCCGAACGCCTTGGCGCGGCTGTCCGTCTTCTTGGTGGGGCGGGTGGGCAGGCGCCATGCCTCGATCTGCGCGGGCGTGACGGCGATGGTCTTGAAGTGGATGTCAGCGCCCGGCGCCATCTCCCGCAAGGTCTGCTCGATCTTTTCCCCTGCGTTCACGCCACTCGGGTCGTAGTCTCCCAGGTGGTAAATGTAAGTCGGCGCGTTGAGTTCGCTGATGTACTCTGCTGTCGGTACAGGAACGACAGGCTGGAGTAGCCCCGCGCCACCATCAGTGGCACGTCGTACGTGGCCGTGACTGGGTAGACCACGCCCGCCAGCGCGTCCTTCTCCAGCCACACCTCGACGTGGCAGTCCGCGTCCGCCCAGAGCGACTTCCGGTAGAGGCGCGCCGTGTCCTCCAGGGCCTCTTCGATGCTGGTGAAGGTGGTCGGCCTGCGCTGCCAACGCGTGTTGTCCACGATCCAGCCGTATGGCAGCGCCCCGGAGCGGCGCATCGCCACAAGGGCCGTCTGCACCTTGTCGTACCCGCCGTCGGTCTTCTCCACTAAGTCGCGGACGACGGCCTGGTAATAGGCCTGGCGCACTGTCATCGGTCGCATGGCGGCTACGATCTCGTGGAGCGCGGCGCGCCTGGCGGCCATCTGGGCCTTGGTGGCCCTGGCCCGCTTTATCGGGCTAGCCTGATAAGCCTGCGAAGTGGCGCTCACCGCGGCGTCTCCGCCCGAAGGTCGGCCGCCTGGTGCGCGAGCCGCTCCGCCTCGTTATGACGACCTTGGGACACAAGGACATCCGCCGCGCGGTCGAGTGCGGCCGCAACGGCGAGCTTGAATGGAGAGCCGGCCCCCGGTATGGACTGCACCGTCCCGCCGCCTAGCGAGATCTGCACAGCCCGCGTGATGCCGGCCCTTGATGTCCGGGGGTTCTGCATTTCTAGCCTGCGATTTTGCGGGGACGACCGCAACGGACCGGCTCAGGGCGGCTCTTGTGGGCTAGGATCAATACGGTTCACTTAAGGCAAAATCCGGTTCACTTAAGCTATCGGCCGAATACCAACCAATTGAAAATGCAGCATTCGCCTTGGTTCTCCCTGCGGCACAAACAACTAAAGTGAACCGTATTGGGGCTAGGATCCAAGCGCGCACGCCGTCGGCAGGGTACCACTTAGTCCTGCCAATCCTGATGACCGGCAAGCCTCGGGCTTCCCGGCGCAGCCTGGTGCGCCACCTCCACCCGGTCTGAGCCTCCAGCTCCTCCTCGCTCATAAGGCCGTCGAGGAGGCCGGGGCGGGGGGTCATGGGTCCAGTGTCCAAGGCACGCTCCGTCAGGCAATGTCCGAACGTGAACCTGACGGTCAGCGGCCCCTGTTCTCAGGGGAAAACTACGATTGAGTTTTCCCCCTTGACAGCGCCCTGCCCTCCGCAATGCGCCGCCGCAAGTCGCGCTCGTCTCTCTGCGGTCGCCTCTCGCGCAGGCCGGCAACGAATTCCTTGGGCGCGATCTTTATCGCCTCGTTCAGAGTGTACTCTTTGATTTTCACCTGGTCCGTGAGCACCTTCCTGAAGGGATTCCGGCCCCTCCTGCCGCCGAACATCGCGCGGGCCGCCTTTAGGGCAGCCTCGCAATCCAGTTCGGGATGTTCGTATCGCGCGTGGAGCCGCTTCGCGAACTCGGCCCTAGAACTCCCCTTCCTCAGGCCCAAAGTCCTGGTCCGGATCCAGCCCGTGCGCGAGGGTGTAAATCCTGTAGGCCCAATGGACTATCTGGCCGTGGCACCAGTCCGGCATCGGCAGGCCAAACGCATGCGCCTCCCAGATGGCCATCCACACGTACACGGGGTTGTTGGTCTGCCTCGCACGGTTCTCCAAATCGGCGATCCGGGACTCCGCGCTACGCCGGGACAGCTCATCGTCGGGTGGACCGGACGCGTTGGTCACGCCCGCCCCCTCGGCATCCGCACCACCTCGCCGCCGTTCCCCGTGCCGGTGATCACCGCGCCCGCGCGCTCGGTCGCGGCACGGAGTGGATCATCGAGAAGGTGCGCGTATCGTGCCGTGGTCGCCGGCTGCGAGTGCCCGAGCAGGGCACCAATGATCGGCAGCGAAAGGCCGGACGAAGCCAAGACACTCGCGTACGTGTGCCGCAAGTCGTGCAGCCGTGCGCCACTGATCCCCGCCCTCCGGGTGACGGAGGCCCAGAACCGTTTGACCTCGGCAAGGGGTTGCCCCTCCTTCCCAGGGAACAGGTAGATCAGCTCGGGCAACTCCTCCCGCCTGCGCCGCTCGTTCTCCTTGTCCGCCTCGACCCGCATCTCGACCAGCAACGCGAGGGCGGGCGCGCTCAGCGGGACGCGGTGCAGCCTCGCCTGCTTCGTCACGGAGGCCGGCTTCACCCATGTCCCGGCCGAGAGCTCGAACTGGCTCCAGGTCGCCCCCAGCACCTCGCCGCGCCTCGCGCCGGTCAGCAGGAGCATCCGCACCGCGTTCGCACTGGTCCGCTCCGGGTGCGTCGCCAGCACGTCGCCCAACCGGGCGATCTCGGCCGGGGTCAGGAACCGCTCGCGTTTCTCCTCGGGCGCCCGCTCGACCCCGCGCGCCGGGTTGTCGGGGCGCATCTCCCACTTCACGGCCAGGCTGAGCATCTTGGAGAGCACGGCGACGGCGCGGTTGGCCCGGTACGGCGCCGTCTCGGCGATGCTTTGGTGCAGCCGCTCGATGTCCGCGTGCCGGATATCGGCCACCCGGATCTTGCCAAGCTGCGGGCGGATGTGGAGACGGAGCAGGCCCTGGTAGTCCCGCGCCGTGGCCGGCCGGCGCTTGGGCAGGTGCTCGGCCTCGAAGCGGTCCGCCAGGTCGTTGACCGTCGGCGCGGCCCGGTCGGCGTGCCGCTCGGCCATCGGGTCCGCCCCGCTGTCCACCTGCCGGCGCAGCTCCCCTGCCCGCTCGCGGGCCGCGCGCACCGACCAGGCCGGGTGCTGTCCGATGGTGATCCGCCGCTCCCGCCCGCCGGCGCGGTAGTTCAGGACGAAGGCGCGCGCGCCCGCGCTGGTCACGCGGACGCCGAAGCCTGGGAGGTCCGCGTCGTAGGTGATCCGGTTCCCGCTCGGGGGTGTCGGCAGTTCCTTGACCAGCTTGTCGGTCAGCCGCTGCGCCATCGAACCAGGTCCTGTGTCCGTGCCTTGTCCGCGCGGACAAGGCACGGCATGTCCGAGCGTGTCAAGCTTTGTCAGCGGGAGGCGGGAAAAGTTTTCTGTTTATCAGACAGATATGCTAGGAGGCGGTGCGGACACAGGCTGCCGTAAGGGCGCGGAAACTGACTCTTAATCAGCGGGTCCAAGGTTCGAGTCCTTGTGCGCCCATCAATACTTAGCAAGAGTTACCCACAGCACAGAAGATGTTTGCGGACCTCTTGCGGACCCAGCGGGAGCGTTTTCGCGCGACCTACTCTTGCGAGGGCGCGCCGGACTGCCGCGGCATCGGTGGGCGGCTGGGAGAGCTCATTCCGGCTCGTTCCTACGCCGTTGAATGGCGTTCGCCTGGCCTCCGTTTTGCCTGAAGGACTTGCCGTCCGAGGCGCGGGTAAATTCAGGTGCGACAGGACGACCCGGACAATCTACCTCGGTGTCAATAGCGCCATTAGTGCCAATAGGCTCCCAGCTTCCGGTGCGGACGGCGCTCAGAATGCCCGGGGGCTGGGCTCGCGGGTGGTCAATCGGCTCGGCCGCATGACGGCGGTGTAATTGGCTGTGGCGCGCCGGGCCGTGCTTCGCTGGATGGGTGGTGATCGCGTTTGCAATCAAGATGCGGACGGGTGTGCAGCAAAGGGCTCTCCGAAGCGGACCGGCCGCCCCGACCCATGGCAATGCATGACCCACGCGTGAGGCGCCCCTGACCCACATCCCTGCCCCCTCGCCTACTACTGCTGTCCAGGGCGCCCCAACGGAGGCGCTGGCCGGCCTGGTCGAGCGGGTGACGTTCCACAACGCCGAGACCGGCTTCTGCGTGCTGCGGGTCAAGGCGCGCGGGAGCCGCGACCTGCTCACCGTGGTCGGCCACGCCGCCTCCATCAGCGCAGGCGAGTGGGTGCAGATGAGCGGGACCTGGGTCAACGACCGCACCCACGGCCCGCAGTTCAAGGCCGCCTTCCTCAAGGCGACCCCGCCCACCACGCTGGAGGGGATCGAGAAATACCTCGGCTCCGGGCTGATCCGCGGCATCGGCCCGGTCTACGCCAAGCAGCTGGTGCGGGCGTTCGGCGAGGCGGTGTTCGAGCTGATCGAGCAGGAGCCGGCCCGCTTGCGCGAGGTCACCGGCATCGGCCCCAAGCGCGCCGCGCGCATCGTCGCCGGCTGGGCCGAGCAGAAGGTGGTCCGCGAGATCATGCTGTTCCTGCACGCCCATGGGGTCGGCACCTCGCGGGCGGTGCGCATCTACAAGACCTACGGCCAGGACGCGGTAAGACCTACGGCCAGGACGCGGTGCGGGTGATCAGCGAGAACCCCTACCGGCTGGCGCGCGACATCCGCGGCATCGGCTTCCTGACTGCCGACCGGGTCGCGGAGCGGCTCGGCATCGCGCGGACGGCGATGATCCGGGTGCGCGCCGGCGTCTCGTTCGCACTCGCCGAGGCGATGGACGAGGGCCACTGCGGGCTGCCCGTCGATGAACTCTCAAGCCTGACCGAGCGGCTGATCGAAGTGCCTCCGGCGCTGATTGCGGAGGCCCTGGCGCTGGAACTCGAGGCCGGCGAGGTCATCGCCGACACGGTCGAGGATCGGCGCTGCGTGTTCCTGGCCGGGCTCTACCGCGCCGAGCAGGGCATCGCCGAGCGGCTGCGCGCGCTCGCCTCCGGTCGCCCACCCTGGCCCGAGATCGATGCTGACAAGGCGGTCCCCTGGGTGGAGGGCAAAACGGGCCTCAGCCTGGCCGAGAGCCAGCAGGCGGCGCTGCGCGTGGCGCTCCGCTCCAAGGTGCTGGTCATCACCGGCGGCCCCGGCGTCGGCAAGACGACGCTGGTCAACGCCATCCTGAGGGTCATCCGGGCCAAGGGGGTCGATGTGGCCCTATGCGCGCCGACCGGGCGCGCGGCCAAGCGCCTGTCCGAGAGCACGGGGCTGGAGGCGAAGACCATCCACCGGCTGCTGGAGACGGACCCGCAAACGGGCGGCTTTCGGCGGGGCGAGCAGCATCCGCTCGAGTGTGACCTGCTGGTGCCGGACGAGACCAGCATGGTCGACGTGCCGCTGATGCGCGCCCTGCTTCGGGCCCTGCCATATCGGGCGGCGCTGCTGATTGCCGGGGACGTGGATCAGCTGCCCTCGGTCGGCCCGGGTCAGGTGCTGGCGGACGTCATCAACTCCGGCGCGGTGCCGGTGGTCCGGTTGACCGAGGTGTTCCGTCAGGCGGCGCAGAGCCGCATCGTCACCACCGCGCACCGCATCAACCGCGGGCAGATGCCGGAGCTGGAGGCGGTGGACGGCTCGGACTTCTTCTTCGTCGAGGCGGACGATCCCGAGGCCGGCGTGCGCAAGCTGCTTTCGGTGGTGCGCGCGCGCATCCCCGCCCGGTTCGGGCTGGACCCGGTGCGCGACGTGCAGGTGCTCTGCCCGATGAACCGGGGCGGGCTCGGGGCGCGGGCACTGAACCTGGAGCTACAGCGGGCGCTCAACCCGCCCGGCGAGCACCGGGTGGAGCGGTTCGGCTGGACCTTCGGGCCAGGCGACAAGGTGATGCAGGTGGCCAACGACTACGAACGCGAGGTGTTCAACGGCGACCTCGGCGTGATCACCGGCTTGGACATCGAGGAGGGCGAGCTCAGCGTCAGCTTCGACGGCCGCCCGGTGACCTACGGCTTTGGCGAGCTGGACGAGCTGGTGCTGGCTTACGCGACCACGATCCACAAGGCGCAAGGCTCGGAGTATCCGGCCGTGGTGATCCCGCTCACCACCCAGCACTACGCCATGCTGGCGCGCAACCTGCTCTACACCGGCCTGACCCGGGGCAAGCGGCTGGTGGTGCTCATTGGGCAGCGGCGGGCCTTGGCCATCGCGGTCCGGAACGAGGCGGGCCGCAGGCGGTGGTCCAGGCTGCGGGAGTGGCTCGCGGGCATGGCGGCTCGATAGGGCGAGCTACCGTCCCGGTCCGGGGTGCTTCTGGGCCAGTCGGCCGCAGCCACGCCCGCGCCCCTTCGTGCGCCCTCAGTGCGGCAGGCCCGCCCGCCCGCTCCCCTCGCCCGCCACGGCGAGGAGCAGCTCGGCGTCCCCGGCGCCGATGGCCCGCACCTTCTTCGAGAAGGCCATCAGGGCGTCGGCGGCGGAGACCTCCTCGGCGCCGTCGCGCAGCCGCCCGGCGAACACTTGGGCGTCCTCGGCGATCAGCTGGGCCATGTGGAACGCGGCCAGGCGGACCAGGCGGCGCTTCTCCGGAGTGGACAGGCGGTCGGGATCGGCGGAAATCGGCGTGGTCGTCATCAGGGCGTCTCCGCGGCGTTGCAGGGGCGTCAATCTGCCGGCAAACTAGCCGGGAGCGGTGAAGCGAATGCTAACGTCCGCTGTCGCCCGCCTCTGCCCACGACCCCATTACAAGCCCCGGTGCGTGCCGGCTCGGGGGCGACGCTGCGCGCGCGGATCCCCGATCTCAGAGCTCGGGCTTGAACACCATCAGGTAGAAGATGCCGATGACGGCGAGGAAGGCCGGCCACCCCAGCGCGAACCACCACCGCGCGTAGGCGTGATAGCGGGCGGGCAGGGGCTCGCCCGCGCGCAGGGCCGCGCGGGCCATGGCGTGCATCCGTATCTGCAGCCAGACCACCGGCAGCCAGCAGGCGCCGACCAGGACATAGAGGCCCAGCGCCAGCGCGAGCCAGCCGGTGGTGAACGGAATGCCGGCGAGCCACGCCATCCAGGCGCCCGTGGCCGGCTGCGCCACCACCGCTGGGGCGGTGAACAGCCAATCGGCCAGCACGACGTTGCGGCTCACCACCACGATGGCGCGCAGGTCGCCGCTGCGCTGGGCCATCCAGCCGTGGAACGCCGTCCCCAGGCCGGTGCCGAACAAGAGGGTGGAGCTCAGGATGTGCACCCAGAGGAGCGTCTGGTAGGCCACGGCTCAGTCCGCGATGGCGAGGAGCGCGACCGTCGCGGCGAGCACGGCGAGGTTCTTCAGCAGCGGCGCGAACGGGTCCGCCCAGAGGGCGGGCAGGGCCACGGTGGCGAGCGCGGTGTAGGCGGCCACCACCGCGAGCTGCGCCCCCAGCGCCGGGCGGCGCCAACCCGCGCGCAGCAGCGCCAGTCCGAGCACCACGTCCAGCGCCGCGCCCGCCCAGGTGACGGCCAGGGCGGCTTGGCCAGAGAGCCCGAGGCCAGCCAGCAGCGCGTCGGCTCGCCTCGGGGTGAGGTGAAAGGAGGCGAGGCCGGACCCGACCCAGACGGCAACGAGCGCACTGAGAAGGGTGGTGCGCACAGGGAGCAGCCGGGCCAGCCACAGATCGGCCGCGACCGCGGGCTCGGCCGCCAGCGCGTCAACGAGGTGGCGCGGCGCCCAGCCCAGGGCGGCAACCATCGGGGCGGGGTCTGCCGTGTTGCCGGCCGCTAGCATGTCCAGACTCTCGGAGGTCAGGCTGGCCTGCGGAAGCAGGTCGCCGATGCGCGCCGCGGCCCGGAGGGCGGCTGGTGGCAGGGCCAGCGCAGGGCGGGGCGGCAGGCCGAGCCAGGCGCGCAGCGCGGCCGTCAGCCCGTCCGTGGTCATCGCCTCCGGTCCGACCAGGTCGAGCCGGGGCGGCAGCATGGGCGCCTCGATCAGGTCGGCGACGGCACGCGCCAGGTCCGCCACATGGAGCGGCTGGACCCGCCACGTGCCGGGGCCGAGCCGCAGGGATAGCGGGGCGGCCGCCAAGGCGCAGAACAGCGCCGTGCTGCCTCCGCCCCGGCCGATGACCAAGGAGGGCCGCAGCACGCACCAGCCCCGCTCGCCCCGCTCCCGCGCCAGGCGGAGCAGATGCACGTCCGCCGCGTTCTTGGTGGCCAGGAAGCGCGACCGGGGCTGGGCGCCCGCCCCGAGGGCGGAGAGCTGCACCAGGCGCGGCACGCCGGCCAAGGCGCAGGCCTCGAACAGGGCGACGGCGCCGCGGTGGTGGACGCCCTCCAGGTCGCCGCGCAGCGCGCCGGCCGCGTTCACCACCGCGTCGATCCCTGCCAGGCGCGGCAGCCAGGCCTTTGTGTCGTCGGCGAGAAGCTCGGCCCGCACCGTCCGGCAGGACGGGAAGCGCCGACGCAGCGCCTCCGGGTCCCGCCCGGCGCAGGTCACGGCGTGACCCCGCCCGAGCAGGCCGGCGACGACACGGCTGCCGATGAAGCCGCCCGCGCCCACGACGAGGACACGCATCACTTCACTCCCCGAGTTCGCCGAGCGCACCTCGAGCGCACGATGGGCCGATCGCAACAAAGATGGTTCCCCTGCGGCTGGCGGTGCCGTGAGCGGCGGAATTCCTTGCGAGCAGTGGCACCAACGTCCGCGTCGGTAATTACCCACCCCCTTGCGGCGGGGCGGCATTGCTGATGCAGTTTGGGCATGCAGCGGGACGAGCTGGAGCGCCTGAGCAAGGCCGAGCTGATCGAGTTGGGGCTGCGGCTGCAGCGGCCGGAGAAGACCTCGCGCACCTCGTCCAAGCCGCCGTCCACAGACCGCAAAGCGCGTCGCGAGCAAGCCCGCCCCGGAGGTGCCAAGCCCGGACATGAAGGCCATAGTCGGGCGCTCAGCAGGGAGGTGGACCGCGTCGTCGATCACGCCCCGCAGCAATGCCCGTGCTGCCGCAGGGCGCTGTCGCCCGACCTGCCCAGCGAAGCGGTGAGCGTGCACGAGCGGATTGAGCTGCCGGAGATCAAGCCAATCGTCGAGCACCACCGACGCTTGGCGGTGCAGTGTCCCGGCTGTGGGGCGCGGGTCGTGGCAGCGCCGCCGCCCGCCGCGACAGGCACGCCGTTCGGCCCGCGCCTGCACACGCTGGCGACCTACCTCAAGACCTTTCAGAGCCTGTCCTACGAGCGGCTGCAGGCGACACTGGCCGACCTGTTCGGCCTGTCCATCAGTCAGGGCGGGCTGATGAACCTGCTGCGTCGCGCCCAGACTTGCTTCCAGGCCGGGCGAGGCTTGCCGAAGGTTCCATTCGGCGCAGCCGGATGGAATGGCAAGACGAGGGGCGAGCACGCCGTCGCAGCCCTGCGGCAGGCCAAGGTGGTAGCCTCGGACGAGACAGGCGTCCGGATTGAGGGCAGCAACGCCTATCACTGGGTGTTCCGCTGCAAGGAGGCCGTGGTGCACCACGCCGCCCCGACCCGCGCCGCCGCGGTCGTGCACGCGATGATGGCTGGCCACCAGCCCGAAGTCTGGCTGTCGGACCGCAACTCGGCCCAGCAGGGCCATGGCCAAGTCCAGCAGACCTGCCTCGCGCACCTGGCTCGCGACGTCGCCTACGTGTTGGAAGTGAGCGACGACCCCGTGCCGTTTCGGCTCACGCTCTGGCTCGCCTCGGCCTTCGAGTTGGCGGACAGCATCTCACAACTGGCTGCCTCCACCCTGGTCGCCAAGCGCCGCGCGCTGGCGGGCAGGCTGGTCGCGATCCTGGCAGCACCCACCACCTGCGACTTGGCCCGTGAACTTCAGAACAAGGTGCGCCGAGCGCGCGATCAGCTCCTAACCTTCGCCGACTGGCCCGGCCAGGTCGAGGCCACCAACAACGCCTGTGAGCGCGACCTCCGGCCCTCGGTGATCCAGCGCAAGGCGACCAACGGCTATCGTGCCATGTGGGCCGCCGAGGGTGAGGCCGACATACGCAGCGTCGTCGATACCGCTCGCCTCAAACCGGGCACCAGCGTCTTCAACACCATCCTGCAGACCGTCACGGCCTGATCGCTACGCCCGAAACAGGGGTGGGTAATTACCCGCGTCGCACTGTGGATACTGTCACTGCTTCAGGGATCCCGTCCCCTGCCCACCGCGTTGCCGCCCCGTATTGCGCGTCAGGAGGCCAGCATGGGCAAGGAACCATCCAGCGACACCGCGAGCAAACCGGCCAACGACAAGCCGGCCACGCCTCCGGCGGGAACCGCCGGCGGGCACGGCATCTCCTCCGGCCTGCACCCTGGCGGCACCTCGCCCGGCGGCGGGCCGGGCGCGGGCCTGGGCAGCATCGGCACGGGAGGCGCCGCGACGGGCGGCTCTCCAACCGGCGCGGTGAAGCGCGAGGGCCGGTAGGCACCGGGCCGCGCCCATCCGCTTTGGAGCTCCCGCCCGATTGGGGCGAGGCGGCCGAGCGTATCGCGGCGGGCAAGACTCGGCGTGTCCTGGTGCTCGGAGCCCCAGACGCGGGCAAGAGCAGCCTCTGCCGACTCCTGCTCGATCGCCTGGCGCGAGCCGGGTGAAAGCTGGCGTTGCTGGACGCCGATCCCGCGCAGAAGCCGGTGGGTCCGCCGGCCTGCGCCACCCTCGGTCACTGCGTGGGGGGCGAGGCCCTGTCGCTCCAGTCGCTCGCCTTCCTCGGCACCCTCAACCCGCTCCAGGGTTGGGGGCGCCTCGTGGCCGGCACGGGGCGGCTGGCGGCCGAGGCTGCCGCGGATCTCCTCCTCGTCAACACCAGCGGCCTGCTCGCGGGCGCCGGCCGGCGGCTGAAGGCGGCCAAGATCGCGGCGGTGAGGCCCGACCTGCTGGTGGCGCTCGGCACCGAGCCCCCGTTGCTGGACGTGCTTGCTGATCACCCGGCCATTCCGACCTTGCGCCTGGCCCCCGCGCCCTCGGCCCGGCGCAAGACCGAAGGGGAGCGACGGGCGCTGCGCCGCGCCGCCTTTCGCGAATACTTCGCAAACGCCCCGGTCTGGCCCTTGACGCTTGGGGGACTGAGCCTGAAGGGCGAGGCGTCACCGGAGCCGCGCCGGCTGGTGGCGCTGGCGGATGCGGCGGGGCGCGACATGGCGCTCGGGATCGCGCTCGCCAGCGAAGCGGCCGGCCGCGTGCTGGTGCGGGCGCCATGGCCGGAACGGCCGGTCGTGGCGCTGCGCTGGGCCGCCCTGCGGCTGGACGAGGAGTGCAACCCGCTGCCTTCCCTGCCATGACCTCTGGCGGGGCGGCGCATCGGCGAGGCGCTTCATCGCTAGGCCCGCGCCATGTCGGCCCGGCCTCGCGTGGCATCTTGGCGGCCTATGCTATTTCATGGCCGAGGCGTGATATTCAGCTCTTACGGGGCGATCTATTCACGCTTTATGAAAATCCTCCTAGGAGCGGCTGTGTTGGATATGGGGGCAGAGAGTGGCTTGCAGCCGGCCACTGTGGACGTCCGCTCGCCTGTGTTTCGGCGTGCAATTTTGACCCCCTGAGCCGGGGGATCGGCGTGCAATTTTGACCCCCTGAGCCGGGGGATCGGCGTGCAATTTTGACCCCTGAATGTGTGGCTGCTGGGCTGCCTGCTTCAGTTCGAGGTGGGCGGT
Organism: uncultured Pseudomonadota bacterium; assembly: GCA_963818725.1. GTDB lineage: Bacteria > Pseudomonadota > Alphaproteobacteria > Acetobacterales > Acetobacteraceae > DATFDN01. Next base: position 184,406 of record CAWFTU010000008.1, read on the forward strand.
GGGGGATGCTGATTGTGGAGACGGTCGGCCGGATCAGACGCGAGCATTTCGTCAGGGGCAAGTCGATCAAGGAGATCGCGCGTGACCTGAAGGTGTCGCGCAACACGGTTCGCAAGGTGCTGCGGTCGGGCGAGACGTCGTTCTCGTATGAGCGGGAGGTTCAGCCGCGTCCCAAGATCGGGCATTGGAAGGCGGAGCTGGACAAGCTGCTGACGAAGAACGCCGAGAGCGGGACGCGCGAACGGCTGACGCTCGTTCGCCTCTTCGAGGAGTGGCGAGGGTTGGGCCACGACGGCGGCTACGCCGCAATTCGCCGCTATGCCCGGCTTTGGAGCGGGCAGCACGCCGGACAGACGGCCGAGGCGTATGTGCCGCTGTCGTTCGCGCCGGGTGAGGCCTACCAGTTCGACTGGAGCCACGAAGTCGTCCTGATGAGCGGCGTCACGGTGACGGTGACGGTCGCGCACATTCGCCTGTGCCACAGCCGCATGATGTTCGTTCGCGCCTGCCCGCGCGAGACGCAGGAGATGGTGTTCGACGCCCACGAGCGGGCGTTTGCCTTCTTCAAGGGCGCCTGCACACGCGGCGTCTACGACAACATGAAGACAGCGGTGGAGGCGGTGTTTGTCGGCAAGGACCGGCAATACAATCGCCGCTTTCTGCAGATGTGCGCCCATCACCTGGTGGACCCGGTTGCCTGCACACCGGCCGCGGGCTGGGAGAAGGGCCAGGTGGAGAGCCAGGCCGGCTTGGTGCGCGAGCGCTTCCTCACGCCACGGCTGCGGGTGAACAGCCACGACGAACTGAATGGTTGGCTGTTGGACAAGTGCATCGCCTACGCCAAGGCGCATGCCCATCCGGAGCGCCCCGAGCAGACAGTGTGGGAGGTGTTCGAGGACGAGCGGCCAAAGCTGGTTCCCCACTGCGGTCGCTTCGACGGCTTCCACGCGCTGGCGGCCTCGGTGTCGAAGACCTGCCTGGTCCGCTTCGACAAAAACAAGTGCTCGGTCAGCGCCGGGGCGGTCGGCCGACCTGTCGAGATCCACGCCTATGCCGACCGGATCGTCATCCGTCAGGACGGACGCGCCGTAGGGGAACATCGCCGCCGCTATGGACGGGGCGAGACAATCTACGATCCTTGGCGTTACGTGCCGGTGCTGGCCCGCAAGCCTGGCGCCCTGCGCAATGGCGCGCCGTTCAGGGACTGGATCCTGCCCGCGGCGATGGAGCGGGTGCGGCGTCGCCTCGCCGGATTCTGACGATGGTGACCGGCAGATGGTCGCCATTCTGGCAGCCGTGCTGACCGACGGGCTGCCGGCGGTCGAAGCGGCCCGCGCGCAGGCGATGGCCGAAGGCGTCCATTCCTCCGACGTGATCATCAACATCCTCACCCGGCAGCGCGATCCCGGACCGACCGCCGTCATCGCCACGCCGGATGCGCTGACCCTTCGGCATGTGCCCGCCGCCGATTGCGCCCGATACGATCAGCTCAGGAGCCGATGAGCATGGAGCGGACCGAAGTCCTCGACATGATGGGCACGCTGAAGCTCTTCGGCATGAGGGGCGCCTGTGACGAGGCCCTGGCCGCGGCGATCAAGCGCAAGCACGAACCGCAGCGCTTCGTCGGCGACCTGCTCAAGGCCGAGATGTCCGAGAAGCAGGCACGCTCGATCAGGTGCCAGATGACCATCGCCAAGCTGCCGCTCGCCAAGGATCTCGACGACTTCGCCTTCAAGGGAACGCCGATCGACGAGAGCCTGGTGCGCGATCTCGCCGGCGGCAACTTCGTCGCGCAACAGCGTAACGCGGCCCTGGTCGGCGGAACCGGTTCCGGCAAAACGCACTTGGCCATCGCGATCGCGCGAAGCTGCATCCGTGCCGGATCGCGCGGGCGCTTCTTCAACACCGTCGACCTGGTCAACCGCCTCGAGGCTGAGGGCCGCGCTGGACGTCAGGGACGCCTCGCCGACTTCCTGACCCGTCTCGACTTCGTGGTCCTCGACGAGCTCGGCTACCTGCCGTTCGCCCAAGTCGGCGGGCAACTGTTGTTCCACACCGTCAGTCGCCTTTACGAACGCACCTCGGTGATCGTCACCACGAACCTCGCCTTTGGTGAATGGCCGAGCGTGTTCGCGGGCGACGCCAAGATGACCACCGCGCCGCTGGATCGCCCAACCCATCACTGCGACATCGTCGAGACCGGCGACGACAGCTGGCGCTTCAAGAACCGCGCCTGAGCTTCACAAGCAACCGCCAGGGCTTGCACCGGTGGGTCCACGGGCGACCCCCCGCGCGTCGCTGCGTCAGCCTCTGCATGGGCACTCCGCAACGCGAGGGTCTCCCCTATGGACTACCGGCACAAGCAAACAACACGGGGTCACGATTGGACGCCGATCCGGGGTCAAAGTTCGACGCCGATTGACATGCTGAGCGTGGCGCCGAGCCCGCCAGCGAGCCCCATGACTCCCATTCCGAGATTGAAGCGACCGCCGCGCCTCGTGATGTCGGAGACAATCAATGGCAGCATCACGCCGATGACTGAAGCGCTGATCCCGTCCAGCGTCTGGTAGCAGACCAGGGCTGCCGGGCTGCTGTTCATGGCGAGGAGGGCGGTGCGAATGGGAAGCGCGGCGACGCCGATGAGCGTCACCGGACGGCGCCCCCAGCTTTCCGCCAAACGCCCCAACCGTGGGGAGAGTATCGCCGTGAGCACCTGGGGAACGAGAATTGCAGCGGTTATATTGATCCGGCTTGGGTGATCTTGAATCAGGCAGCATAACGGACAGGCTGGTGCCCGAAGTAGCTCCGCACGCGTTCGGGCAGCTTCGAGAGCTTGCGCATGTGGCTGATGACGGTGCACTTGAGCTGCTGCTTGCTGCGGGCGGGCGGCTTACGGGTGACGGCCTGCTTGAGGTCGGCATGGAGGCACTCGTCAGGGTTCAACTCGGGGCTGTAGGAGGGCAGATGGAACACCTCGATTTGCGCGGTGCGCCCGGCCAGCCACTCCCGCACGGCACGGGCACGGTGGACGGGCAGGTTGTCCAAGATCAGGAACACCTTGCCGCCGGCATCGCGGATCAGGCGGTCGAGAAAGCGGATCAGCGTCGGTGCCTTGATCGCGCCGTCGAGCACCATCCAGCGCAGCTCGCCCTTGTTGGTTACCGCCGAGATCAGGCCTACGCCCGCCCGCCGGTGATTGGGGCGGACCACCGGGGTTCGTCCGCGTGGGGCGTAGCTGCGGCCGCGCACGTCATCGGCGCGCAAGCCGGTCTCGTCGCCCCAGAAGATCGTGCCCTTCTCTCGCTTGGCCCGAGCCACGATCGCCGGGTAGTCCCGCCGCAGCCAGCGGCGCACTTCGGCTGCACGCTGCTCATAGGCCCGCCGCAGCGGCTTCTGCGCTGTGAACCCCCAGCGCGCCAGGTAGCTTCCCATGGTGCGCACCGCGAGCCGCACCCCACAGCGCTGCTCGATCAGGGCGCGCACCGCCGCACGGCTCCACAGCGCGAACGGCAGGCCAAGCTGGTCCGGCGGGTGCCGGCAGATCAGTTCACGAATCTCCGCTTCCTGCCGCGCATTCAGGAACCGCCCGCTCCCCGGCTCCGGACCGCGCGGTCCGCTGCGCAAGCCCGCCATCCCCGCCGCCGCGAAGCGCCGGCAGATGTTGAACACCCCCGTCCGGGTCAGACCCGTCTGCGCCGCGATCGCCTCGTAGGTCAGGCCGCTCTCGCGTAGTCCCACCACCTGCCGCCGACGCTCCTCTTGGGCTGCCGCCGGCAGCTTGCGCATGTCCACATGATCCATCCTACCAAACTGGATCAACCACGCGGCAATTCCAACACTACCCAAGCCGGATCAATAACTAGGGCCTGTTGAGAAATCATCGCGAATGGATGACGGCGGCGGCGAGATGGAGGTTGGCCGCAAAGCTCTGATCGGTTTTGTCGGCGCGCATGGCGATCCGCTTGAACTCTTTCAGCTTGCAGAAGAAGTTCTCGATCAGGTGGCGCCATTTATACATCTCCTTGTCGATCGCAAGCGGCTGCGCCCGGCGCGGATGCTGGGAGATCACCACCTTGGCCCCGCGCGCATCGAGCTCGGCAATAAGGGCGTTGCTGTCGAAGGCTTTGTCCGCAATCAGCGCGCCGATTGTCAATCGGCTTGCAAAAGGGACCCCCGATCGGCGTTCAAAAGGGACCCCGTTGAGAGCGGCTTGTGCCGGTAGCCCATAGGGGGACCCGCGCGCCGCGGAGTGCCCACGGGAGGCTGCGCAGCGGCGCGCGGGGGTGCCTGTGGACCCACCGGTGCAAGCCGCGGCGGGATGGGGAATCAGGCCCTGTTCTTGAACCGCCAGCTTTCGTTGCCGGTCTCGACGATGTCGCAGTGGTGGGTCAGTCGATCGAGCAGCGCGGTGGTCATCTTGGCGTCGCCCGCGAACACGCTCGGCCATTCGCCAAACGCCAAGTTGGTTGTCACGATCACAGAGGTTTGCTCGTAGGGACGACTGATCAGATGGAACAGCAGCTGGCCGCCGGAGTGGGCGAACGGCAGGTAGCCGAGTTCGTCGAGCACGACGAAGTCCTTGCGGCAAAGATACTCGGCCAGGCGGCCCTGGCGTCCGGATCGCCCCTCGGCCTCGAGCCTGTTGACCAAATCGACGACGTTGAAGAACCGGCCACGCGCACCGTCGCGGATACAGGCCCGGGCGAGCGCGATGGCGAGATGGGTTTTGCCGGTGCCGGTTCCGCCGACCAGCACGACGTTGCGCTGATTGGCGAGAAAGTTGCCGCTGGCGAGGTCGCGGACAAGGGTCTCGTTGATCGGCGTGTTGTCGAAGCGGAAGCCGTCGACATCCTTGGCCAGCGGCAGCTTGGCGATGGTGATCTGGTATCGGATCGATCTGGCGTGCTTCTCGGTGACCTCCGCGGTCAGCAGATCGCCGACGACGCGCTGCGGCTCGTGCTGGCGCTTCACCGCCGTGGAGATGATCTCGTCAAACGCAGCCCTCATGCCGTAGAGCTTCAGTTCGGACATCGTCGCCAGGATCTCGGCACGTTCCATCAAAGGCACTCCTGAGGCTGTCATAGCGGGCGCAATCGGCAGCAGGCGCGTGCCGCAGCTTCAGCGCGTTCGGGGTGATGATCGTGACCGGTGCCAACTCCGGCTCGCGGCGGCGGGCCAGGATGTTGAGAACGACATCGGCGGAGTGGACGCCCTCGCGCAGCGCCGCCAAACAGGCCGCCTCCACCGCTGGGAGCCCGTCGCTCAGCACCGCGGCGAGGATGGCGACCATCTGCCGGTCGCCGTCAGCGGACCCGGCGAGCTTGCGGCGGATCCGCTCCAGTCCGGACGGCAGAACCCAGTTCTTGAACGGCGCCCCGTTGCGCAGCGCCCCCGGCTTGCGGGCCAGAACCGGCACATAGTGCCAGGGATCAAACACCGTCTGGTCCCGCCCGAAGCAACGCCGATGCTCACCGACGAGGCGCCCGGCTTGGCGCAGCTCGATCCGCTCGGCATAGGCCCGGATCTCGACAGGCCGGCCGACGGCGTTTGCGGCGACCGAGTATTTGTTGTTGTCGAACCGCACGAGGCAGGTCTTGGACACCGAGGCGGGCACCGCGTGGAACCCGTCGAACCGCCCGGCGTAGGGAACAAGGCAGGGCCGCTCGGCCTCGAACATCTGCCAGATCGTCCGCTCCCGGATCTCGGGATGGCGATGCGCCCTGGCATGCGCGACGCACTGGTCGAGCAGCCAGGCATTCAGTTCGTCGTAGCTCTTCACCCGCAGCCGCGGCGTGAAAAACCGCTCGCGCACCAGCCCGACCTGGTTCTCGACCTGTCCCTTCTCCCAGCCCGAAGCGGGGGTGCAGGCAACCGGCTCGACCAGGTGGTGGCTGCACATCTGCAGAAAGCGGCGATTGTAGGCACGCTCGCGGCCGACGAAGACCGCGTCCACCGCGGTCCTCATGTTGTCGTAGATGCCGCGTGTGCAGGCACCTCTGAAGCAGGCGAATGCCCGATCGTGCGCGTCGAACACCATCTCCTGCGTCTCGCGCGGATGGGCCCGCACAAACAGCATCCGGCTGTGGCATAGCCGGACGTGGGCCACCCTCACCGTCACGGTCGTGCCATTGGTCAGCACGATCTCATGGCTCCAGTCGAACTGATACGCCTCGCCGGGCGCAAAGCTCAGCGGAACAAAGGTGTCCACCGATGTCGTCGCGCGGTCACGCTGCCAGCCTCGCGCATAGCGACGCACCGCGTCGTAGCCGCCCTCGTAGCCGAGCCCGCGCAGCTCCTCGAATATGCGGGTCAGCGTCAGCCGCTCGCGGTTCGGCTTCGCCTCATTCACCGCAAGCAGGCGATCGAGCTCGTCCTGACACGGCCCAATCCGCCGCATCGGCTGGTGGTCGCGCCGGTAGCGGCATTCGGTCGCCTCCGATCGCAGCACCTTCCGCACGACCTTCCGCGAGACCCGCAGCTCGCGGCAGATCGCCTTGATCGCCTTGCCTTGAACGAAATACGCCCGGCGGATCTTCGCGACCGTCTCCACGACCAACGTCCCAAACCCGGCCCCCGATCATCCCGGAAGCCACCGTGAACCCCACCGCCAGAGGGGTCCCGTTTGGACGCCGATCACCCCTCAAACAGGGTCCTTCTTCCACGCCGATCTACAGCCATCGCCAGGTCAAGGTGACGAAGATGTCTCAATCAACAGCAACCGGTCTCCCGCCGCTCTTGACTGGGCGCAAGGCATTGGTGGTCGGTGTCGCCCATGCCGGAAACGCCTCCCGGCTGGCTTCGGTCTCGGTCATTCCCGGTTTCCGCGCCCTTGCGGATGGCGCCCTCACGCTGCGTGCACAGCGCGATGCGGAAATCGTCGCGCAAGGCGACCGCGCCGACCACTGTTACCTGGTGATCAGCGGCTGCCTGGGTACAGTCACGCTGATGGAAGATGGGCGCCGGCAGGTCGGCTCTTTCCTGATGGCAGGCGATCTGTTCAGCTGGGAACTGGTGGGCGATTACGACGCCGCGGCCGAGGCCGTCACCCCGATTGTCCTGCGCAGGATCCCGATCTCAAGTCTGGAAGTTCTTGCCGGGTGCTGTCGCGAGTTGTGTGGAAATTGGGTGTGGCGCGTCTCCGATGCAACGAGATATCAGGTTAGGCTGCCAAGTCAATGCATTGAGGAGCGAGCTTTTCGGGAAGCGTCTGCCAGCCGTCGACCTTGCGCATGGTAATCTGTCCTGAAGCAAGCAGTGCCCAAAACAACATCGCCGCGGTCTCCGCTGAGGGCAGCACGGTCTGTGTCTTGATGCGACGCTTGAATTCCTCGTGCAGGCGCTCGATGGCATTCGTGGTTCGGGCCGACTTCCATTGGCTCTCGGGCAACCGGGTGAAGGTGAACAACCGCTCGCCCGCTTCTTCCAAGCTGTCGGCCACCGCGCGGCATTTCAGCCGCCATTTGCGAATGAACGACTTGCGGCGCGTTTCGATCTCCTTTGCCGTCCTGGCGTAGATCATGTCGTTGTAGTCGGCGGAAATCTCCTCACGCAGCGCGTCCGGCGCGTGCGCCAGGAGATTGCGGTGCTTGTGCACCGTACAGCGCTGGGTCGGCACCTCAGGCCACAGCGCAGCGAGCGCCTTCTCCAGTCCGGCGGCCCCATCGATGATCAGGAATTCGGGGTTCCGCAAACCACGCGCGATGAGATCGTCAAGTACATTGCGCCAAGCGGCTTCGCTCTCGCCCCCCATGTTGCGCACGGCCAGGAGGACCTTCTGCCCATCGCGCCGAACGCCGAGCACAACCAGGAGCGAGATGTTGGTGGCCTTGCGGTCCAGCCGCACGCGCACCACGCTGCCATCGAGGACCAGCCGGACGATGTCCTCCGCCACCAAGTCGCGCCGCGTCCAGGCCTCCCAATCGGTCTTCACCTTGCGCCACACGCGGCTGACCACGTCCTTGCCGATGGCGCCCTTGAACAGCGCCCCGAGCGCCCGCTTCACCCGCCGCGTGTTGGTGCCAGCGAGGTGGGCCGACGCAATCAGCGCCTCGACCTGTCGGGTCATCCGCGCATAGCGGGGCAGCACTGCACTCTGCCATTCCCGGCTCGTCCCATCCGAAGCCAACAGCCGAGCCCGGGGCACCGCGACCTCGATCGGGCCGAACGAGCCCAGCAGCCGCCGCGAGCGGGTGCCATTCCGGTAACCCGCCGCGGCGCCTCGCTGGTAGCGACCGCGTCCCAGGGCAGCGGTCGCCTCCTGCTCGATCATCTCCTCCAGAAAAAGCCGGACCCGCTCCCGCAGCGCGGCCTCGATCGGGTCGAACCAGGCCTCCCCAGCAAACAGCGGCGCCGCTTCCGCCGACGTGCTATTCTTCTGCATGGCGTAATCTCCCCCGGCGCGCCAACGCCGGTTACGAGTCGTTGATCCACTCGGAGATTACGCCACCCCTATTTCCACCACATCCGCGACGGCACCTCTTGCCGAGCGCGACCTGAACTTCGCGCGGCGTCTCCGCCAGATGGGCGCCAACCAACTTCGCGCCGCCCGCGAGCGGATGATACTGCTGAGCCGGAAGACGGCGCTTGAGCGGATCGCGACCTTTCTGGAGGAGATGGCGGCGCGGCTGCCGGCCGACAGCAGGCGAAACATTACCCTGCCAATGAGCCGCATGGACATCGCTGATCACCTAGGGCTCACTGTGGAGACCGTATGCCGAGGGCTCACGCAATTGCGGCGGACGGGAGCCATTGCCCCCGATCGGCAGGATTTCAGGATCCTCGATCGCAGCGCGCTGGATGCGGCAGTCCACCAGACACTCCATTGAATGAGCCAGGCGCGGCAAAACACAGGGTGCCCGCCATGGTTCCGTCAGGTCTCGTGCCAGGACGGCTGGCCGGCCGCGGCTGGCCTGGCCATAGCACCGTCCCTCACGATGGGGCGGACGGGAATGCGGTGCATCGGGTGCGGCTCGGAGGCCGTGACGGAGGGACCCGACCGCACCGTGCAGGGCTATCGTGTGAAAGCCGACGCAAAGCGGCCGGCGATTCCGGGTTCTTCCGCGCTTTTGGCGCAGTCGGCTGACCCGCAGATCAGGCCGCGTGTTCTGTGAAAGCATTATGCGGCGAGAACACACGCCTTCGGCGCAGGCCATCGCTGGCGCGTCCGTACTTCAATCCGGCGGAACGTGCTGTTCCTGACCAAGATGCCCTGTTCAGGGCGAACCGGCTCGGGGAAGGCGAGACCATCTTTGGCGACGGCAATTTAGGCTGCTTTCAGGCGCGCTCCTTCGGGCGCCGCCAGTGTGACTCGTGTCACAGCGCCCCGCATCACAGTGTGGCATTGTCCCTTCGTCAGACAGCCCGCGAGGGCTTCCGGCACTGAACACGACGGAACGGATCAACGACCACTGGAAAAGGAGAAGCCTACCATGAAGCCCACACTCTTGGCGCTTGCCGCGTTGCTGGGCATCGCTATCGGCACTGCCGCGGTGGCGCCCGCCTCCGCCGCGACAAAGACCGGCCCATGGTCCGGCGAGAACAACAGCGGCGGAGGCAGCGCCTGAGCCTTCGCTGCTGGCCTCATGAAACAGGAGGACAGCAGTGGCAACCCTGTTGGTTGCGGTTCTCGCCTTGCTGATCGCGGTACTCGGTGCCGCCGCGGTCAGTCCAACGCGAGACTGAAACGTGGCGCCTCGGGACAACACCTAGCCCGCCACGGAAGCCGGCCTCGGATCCTCCCCCAATCCGAGGCCGGCTTTGTATGCGGCATCCGGAGCGTTGATGGACGCGGTGGCCGTGGGGCTGGTATAGGGGAACGGTCTGGAGGGATGGCCGAGCGGCTTAAGGCGCACGCTTGGAAAGCGTGTGTACGTAAACGCGTACCGTGGGTTCGAATCCCACTCCCTCCGCCATGCCTGCGCGGCAATCCTTTGAGCGAATTGACTTTTTCTCCTACGGTGCCCGGCCAGCATACACCCCAGCATACACTTTGTGCCGAGATGGGCGGGGACGTCCGGGGATAGGCTGGCCATCTCTCCCGCCGCTCGATCCGCGCCAGTTTCCGCTCGGCCCCACGACGAAGTCGTGATCGAGTTGCGCCTCGGCCTCCCTCAGCGCCGCCGCGATCCGCTCATAGATGCGCCAGCTCAACCGCTTCGGCTTGGCGGGGACCGGGCCAGGGCAAGCATGATATTTGCTGCCCAGCTTGCATGGACCCGACGGGCGCGATCGCGCGCACAACCGTTGCTGGCTCGCCCCATCACCTAATCCACCTAGACCACCTAAGCGGCTGCCCACGTCGCTTACTCGATTAGGTGGATTAGGTGCTTTAGGGCAAGGCGACCAGGCGCACGGTCCAGCGCTGCGGGCCGGTAAGGCATGCGAGGTGGTCGATATCGTAGCTCAGCACCGCCTCGCCCCAGTCCGGCCGGGCATGACAGTGACGCTTTGAATAAACCAGGAATATTTTATTGAACCCGCGGGCAGGCCCTCGCGCGCATCGGCGCCGATCCGTTCCGTTTCGCTTGCGCGCTGACAGCGAAACGAAGCTATCGGCCGGCCTCCGTTTCGAAACGCCGCGTCCGGCGCTCCGGCGGCGGGGCAGCCCGGCGCGGAGGTCCGGGCGTTCGGGGATCAGCCTAGCCCCGCCGTGGCGCAGTATAACGTCAGCTGTGTCCGGTGTGTCCGCCACAGAGCTGCGCTGGCGGATGCGTCGGCGGGCACCTCTTATGACCCCCTATGGTCTTCCGCCCACTCCTCGCTCGGCGGCGGCGCTGCCCTCCGCGATCATCCGGCGTAGCGCGGTGGCGCGGAGATCCACGTCTTCCCCGGCAGCGTCGCGCCACACCAGCGCCCAGCCGCGCCGCGCTACCGCCACCACACTGAGATGGCCGCGGATGACGGCCAGCGCGCCCGATCGGCACCCAGTTCGGGAGCGAGGTCTACCGTGTCTTCGGCGCCATCGGCGAAGCACAGGTGGAAGTTGAGGGCACCGATCCACTCGGCGGAGACGATGCGCGCCAGCTCCATCATTTGATCCCCCTGGCGGCTCCGTCTGCCGGCAGCGCAGCCAGGCGACGGCCAGTTCCGCGCGGTGCCGCTCCGCCGATTCCAGCACCGCGCACCGCTGGTCCGGCGGCAGGCGGTCGGCCGTGATGTCAAGGCCCGTGATCCGCACCAGCATTTCCGCCCCGTCCGGCGCCTCGGCATGGAAATGGGCGGGTTCGTGGTCCCGGTAATAGAGCCGGATCGGGGTGAAATGACGGCCAACTCGGCTGAATCCGCTTTCGAATCAGGGATTGTCGAGAACGTATTTCCCAGAGCTCCGATGGACTCCGACTTTGAAATGGCTGGCTTTTTCCGGCCAGCAGGAACAAATATGAGGGGCCGTACTGCCTGTAGCGCGTCCACGTCGGTGCGTGCAGGCAAAAGCCTTCCAGGTGCGGTCTTGGATTTCGCCCTGACTATGGAAGAATACGGGCCGGCGTAGTGGGATTGCTGGTATTGCCCTGTTCAGCCAGCATGGCTGCACTGGCGCAGGCCGAAACTGTGTTTACGGCGCTTGAATTACTGGCGGTAATCGATAGGAGCCGTCGAGGACCGGCGTCTCTGGCCCATAGAGGCGCATTGTAAGATTGAAAACGCCGGCAGGTGCCGGCAGCCAGTTGGAGGTGTCGGCCGGGCGCTCCTTCTGAATCAGGATCGTCAGCGATCCGTCCGCGTCCTTCTTCAGCCCGTCCGTCGTGCTGCCAATGCTGTAGCGGCCGAATTCGTTTTCCACGAAAAGCATGTCGCTGCCATACATCGCCAGGTTCCAGAACACGGCCACCGGCGGCAGCTTGCCTGCGTCAAAGTGGATAACGTATTTCCGCGCGCCAGTAAGCGCCTCTCCTTTGTCGTCCACGCTGGTGTTGGGATAGAGCACCTGATCGGAGAGTTGAGCACCAATCTCGTATTTGGTAAGTGCCGCTCGTAGTCCAGGATCGTAGCCGGCTCGGCCGCCCGCGAAGGCGTACTTCCATCCGTTGGTCGTCTCGCCGGCGGCGGCCCATTTACTATCGACGATCTGCTCGCCTACGACGATTGCACGTGCGAGGCCACGTTTAGTCGGCTCGTCGAGCGCCTGCCACGTGAACCCCGCGCCGACGCTGAGGCCGATTTGGTGGAAGTGTACCGCGCCCGGTTTCCTGGACACAAGGTTGCTGTTAAGCGGCGGTCTTCATGATGGCCTGGTACCACGCTGCTCTGGCATCGCTGGGACTGCGCAGGCCGTTCTTCTCGATCAGCCACTCGGCATTGTAGCGGGCGACGAAGTCGCGGACCGCATCACGGGCCTCGTCGATGGTCTGGTAGATTCGGCCATGCACGATCTGCTCCTTGAGGGTGCGGAAGAAGCGCTCGACGACGCCATTCGTCTCAGGCTCGCCGACGAACGCATAGCTGGGGGTCATGCCCCAGAAGCGGATCTGGTTATGGAAATGTTCGGCGAGGAACGCGCTGCCGTGGTCGTGTCGCAGCGCCACGCCGCGAGCGGCGCTGGGGCTGACGTGGCCGAAGACATTGCGGACCGCCATGCCGACGGCCTGCGCGGCGGAGTAGCGATCGCCGCGCTTGGCGACGTGCCAGCCAAGCGCTTCGGCGTTCCAGTGCTCGACGACGCCGAACAGCCAGACCTTGCCATCCTGGACGGTGATGATCTGGGTCGCATCCGTCGCCCACATCAGGTTCGGCGCCTCGGTGATGATGTGACGATCGTGCGGCGTGTCGTCGCGGATGCGGGCGCGATGCGGCGACAGCAGGGCGTTCTCGCGCATCAGCCGCAGCACCCGTTTGCGCGCGACCCGGATGCCGTCCATCACCCGCAGCCTGGCCCACACCTTGCGATGGCCCTCGCCGTGCCAGGGCGACCGGGCGAGATCGGCGCGGATCGCCACCAGCAAGGTGTCGTCCGACACCACGGGCTTTGGTCCACGGCGCCGCACCGAAACTGGCGTCGTCGTTGTATCGGCCCGGCGTCGGTCAGCATAGAAGGATGACCGCGGCACGTCCCAGATGCGGCAGACCTGGGCGATGCCGTAGCGGCGGCCGGTGGCCGGGGAAATCACCGCCGCCATCACCGCGACCTCCCGCGGGCCAAAGGGCCAGGGCGCTCGATGCGAGAGCGCAGCAGCTCGTTCTCCATGCTCAGTTCGCCGATCCGCTGCATGGCCGTGGCGAGCTCACCACTCGCCGCCTCCGTTTCGCGTTCCTTCAATGCGCCACCCAGCGCGGCTTCGGCCTTCTGCCGCCAGCGCTCGAGCTTGTAGAGCGGCACGCCGAGCTCGCGCGAGAGATCCTCGGCGGCCTCACCCCGCAGCAGGCGAAGCACCACCTCGCGCTTGCGGCTCACGCTCCAGCGTTGGCCCGGCGCCAGCGGTCCACTCGGAGCACACCCCGCCTCCGCGCCGTTGTGGCCTGTGGACAGCGCGGACGGGCTCCGCCCGCCCTCGTTGCCCACAGGCCCATCAGCCACATCATTTCGTATGATCCTGTTCATGCTGGACTTCACCATATCTGCCTCCGGTCGGACAAATCGGTGTCCAGGGAAATCGGGGGCAGCTCACGATTTGGTGGAAGGACGCTATAAGCTGGTCATTGGCATCGGCCGATGCGGGTAGATCCTTGCGCATAGCATCGCCGAGCTCGTCGAAATAGCGGATGCGCTCAGGGGCGGTGCTATTGTAGGGCGCTATCCGCGGCCGCTCGGGCGGCGGCTTGTGCGCGAGACCTTCGCGCAGATAGGCGGACAGCGGCATCAGAGCAAAGCCGGATTGAGCCGCGACGGCCTTCGGCAGATCGGCCGCGCCGTTGGCAAGGATGCGGACCGCAGCAATGCCGACTTTAGTGCGCAACTTTACCTCGGTCATGTCGCCGGGCACCGGCGTGTCGTAATCTGGTCCCGTCACGAGATATACACCGTGCTGCTGGCCCTTGGTCCCGCCAATGTTTCTCGCGACTTCGTCGAAGGCGTCGCCAATCTGCACGATGTACCATCGCTGCTCATGCAAAGCCGGGACAAAGATCACGACTGGCTCGGCAGCCAGATCGAGCATTGCATAGGCATCGATGGTGACGTTGTTGGGCGTAACGACGAACTTGTCAACCGCCGTCTTGAGCTTAGGGAAGCGCCGGAAATCGTTGACATAGACGCCTCCGACTTCAACGCTCTTGGGCAACGTGCGGCCGTAGTAATGGAGCGGATAGCCCGTAATTACCCACCCCTGTTTCGGGCGTAGCGATCAGGCCGTGACGGTCTGCAGGATGGTGTTGAAGACGCTGGTGCCCGGTTTGAGGCGAGCGGTATCGACGACGCTGCGTATGTCGGCCTCACCCTCGGCGGCCCACATGGCACGATAGCCGTTGGTCGCCTTGCGCTGGATCACCGAGGGCCGGAGGTCGCGCTCACAGGCGTTGTTGGTGGCCTCGACCTGGCCGGGCCAGTCGGCGAAGGTTAGGAGCTGATCGCGCGCTCGGCGCACCTTGTTCTGAAGTTCACGGGCCAAGTCGCAGGTGGTGGGTGCTGCCAGGATCGCGACCAGCCTGCCCGCCAGCGCGCGGCGCTTGGCGACCAGGGTGGAGGCAGCCAGTTGTGAGATGCTGTCCGCCAACTCGAAGGCCGAGGCGAGCCAGAGCGTGAGCCGAAACGGCACGGGGTCGTCGCTCACTTCCAACACGTAGGCGACGTCGCGAGCCAGGTGCGCGAGGCAGGTCTGCTGGACTTGGCCATGGCCCTGCTGGGCCGAGTCGCGGTCCGACAGCCAGACTTCGGGCTGGTGGCCAGCCATCATCGCGTGCACGACCGCGGCGGCGCGGGTCGGGGCGGCGTGGTGCACCACGGCCTCCTTGCAGCGGAACACCCAGTGATAGGCGTTGCTGCCCTCAATCCGGACGCCTGTCTCGTCCGAGGCCACCACCTTGGCCTGCCGCAGGGCTGCGACGGCGTGCTCGCCCCTCGTCTTGCCATTCCATCCGGCTGCGCCGAATGGAACCTTCGGCAAGCCTCGCCCGGCCTGGAAGCAAGTCTGGGCGCGACGCAGCAGGTTCATCAGCCCGCCCTGGCTGATGGACAGGCCGAACAGGTCGGCCAGTGTCGCCTGCAGCCGCTCGTAGGACAGGCTCTGAAAGGTCTTGAGGTAGGTCGCCAGCGTGTGCAGGCGCGGGCCGAACGGCGTGCCTGTCGCGGCGGGCGGCGGCGCTGCCACGACCCGCGCCCCACAGCCGGGACACTGCACCGCCAAGCGTCGGTGGTGCTCGACGATTGGCTTGATCTCCGGCAGCTCAATCCGCTCGTGCACGCTCACCGCTTCGCTGGGCAGGTCGGGCGACAGCGCCCTGCGGCAGCACGGGCATTGCTGCGGGGCGTGATCGACGACGCGGTCCACCTCCCTGCTGAGCGCCCGACTATGGCCTTCATGTCCGGGCTTGGCACCTCCGGGGCGGGCTTGCTCGCGACGCGCTTTGCGGTCTGTGGACGGCGGCTTGGACGAGGTGCGCGAGGTCTTCTCCGGCCGCTGCAGCCGCAGCACCAACTCGATCAGCTCGGCCTTGCTCAGGCGCTCCAGCTCGTCCCGCTGCATGCCCAAACTGCATCAGCAATGCCGCCCCGCCGCAAGGGGGGCGGGTAATTACGATAGCCCCATAGAAACGCCTGCAGGCCGACAGTGTAGGCATTCTCCTCACGCGCCTGCTCGGCCGACATGGTCGCGGCGGCCTTCGCGTCCTGCGCGACCGCGCTCGTGGACAGTGCGGCAGTCGAGAGGGCGACGACAGCTATGAGCGAGAAAACGGCGAAGCTTTTCATCACGAACCCTTCCGGCTTGTCAGGTCCTATCGAGTGCCAGTGCTGGTCAATTTATCCGTTCGACGTCGGGCAGGATCCAGGTCTTGTCGAACAGCGGCTTTTCGGGGCCATAGACACGAAAAAGGACCTCGAAGGTTCCGCCCGGCTTTGTTGGGACCCAGTTCGACTCCTTGCCGGCCGGAGCCTCGGGGCCGAAATAGAGGTCGACAGAACCGTCAGGATTCTTCTGTAGCCCTTCCGTCTGCGACGAACGGCTGGGCCACGACAAATCGCGAATGAATGCATGCGTGGCGCGATCATAGACGGTTGCCGACCAGAATTGCTTGGCAGGAGCAGCCGCTGGGACGGCCAGGCGGTACTCTTTGCCGCAGTCAAAGGCCCGACGGTTCTTGTCCCTGATGGCCAGCAGGTAGAACTGTCCCGCACCGAGATGCTTGACTGTGGTGAAGGCCCAGTAGTCCGTCAGCCCGCGGGCATCAACAGTGTAGGCGTCCGGAGTTTCGTAGAATGTCGGAGCTGCCTTCATAAGCTCGGGCATGGCGGGAAGCGTCCATTGTTTGCCTTCGTAATAGGGCGGGAAGGCCGTCTCATAGCGCGCGCTGAGCCAGGCGTGCGCCTCGCTTATTCCGGCCTGGAGGCTTTCCTGCGTCCTGGCGTCGGGGTTGAACAGCTTGCCCTTCTCAATGCCGAGGGACCGCAGCATGTCGATCATCACCTTGTCCCGGGGCAGCCATGGCTCGTACTGCACCACACGGTGAAGCGAATTGAAGAAGCGTAGGTCGTATTGGATCGTCGAATCGAACACGGAATTCAGAACATCGACGAACCGGGTCGGCGGCGGATTGGCCGCCTGTGAGAGCGGGTAAAGCCTGACCTGCTTGCCGTAAGCGACAGCCCGTGCGAGGTCGGCGGCGCTGCTGCCCTTCAGAACTGAGCGCAACAGCGCGTAACCTTCGTAATTCATCGACGGCAAGGCGATGTAGCCCTCCGGAACCGGCTTGTCGTAGCCGGGAGGAAGGATCAGGTATTTTCCGCCCTGTCCTTTGTCGACGCCGGCTGGTCCGACGTCCTCCAAGGCCGCCTGCCAGACATCCATCACCGTGCCCGTGATCGAACCGTCATCGCCGGCCGATGGGATCTCCAGGACTATCGGCCCCGCGTTCTTCGTGTCGATGAACGGCATCAGATAGATTACGTCCGAGTTCGGAGTGAGCGTCTGGTTCTTCCAGTTCGACAGACCCGACCAGTAAACGATCTGGTTGAACCCAGCACCGGCAGCGACTGCCGCTTGGTACATGCGATCGAAGTTGACCGCCGGAATGCCCCAGTTCACGGCCTCGACCGCGCGTCGCTCGACTGTGCGGTCGGCAGGTTCCTCTGACGAGAAACTTCGCGTGTACGCCGATGCAGTCGGGCAGGTCAGGGTCATTGCGACAAGAAGCGCTCGTAGCATAGGGGTTTTCTCCCTAGGCTGACTTAAGCCATCCGGCAATTCGCCTCGGCTGACGCCGATCGCCTGCGAGCGCGTCGCGAGCCGATACGACGAGCTGGCAATCAATGTCCTCGTCACAATCCATCTCGCGACCCGCCGTGTGCTACTGGTCATGAGTTTGGGGCCTAAACTTCGCGCATATGCGGTTCCCCCTTCGCCTCACGCCGTAAGGACCTCTGCCGTCAGTCGCCCGTCGGCTGCTGCAATTTCTCCATGATCTGATCGACGGTGAAGCTCTGCGGCCGTTGCCGTGGTGGGAATTCCTTAAAGGTCGCAATGAATTCCGCGACAATCGCCTGACCGGCCAAAAGCAAATAAGCTTTGCGTATCGACCAATCCCAGTAGGTGTTCGACGTGATCTGGGCGCGTTCGTAAGGATCCATCCGGAGATTAAAGAATAGCGGCACCCGCCGCTGGGTGAACGGCTCTCCCCAGATGTCCATTGTGCCCGGCGTCTTCTGCTCGGCGAACACAAATTTCCAATTCTCTAAGCGCAATGCTACGAGGTGCCCGTCATCGTCGAAGTAAATGAATCCCTTACGATCGGACTTGTCCTGCTGCCCGGTCAAGTAAGGGAGCTGGTTGTAGCCATCGAGATGCAGCTTGTAGGTCTGATCGCCGACCTGCCAGCCCTTCAAAAGGCGCTCCTTGACCCCGGTGTCGCCGGCCACGGCAAGCAGGGTCGGGAACCAGTCATGTCCCGAGAAGATCTCGTTCGATATACTGCCCGGCTTGATATGGCCGGGCCAGCGGACCATAGCCGGCACGCGGAACGCGCCCTCCCAATTGGTATCCTTCTCGCTCCGAAACGGGGTCATCGCGCCGTCCGGCCAGGAATTCATGTGCGGGCCGTTATCAGTCGTGTAGAGGACGATCATGTCGTTCGCGATCCCAAGATCGTCGAGTGCCTTCAAAAGCTTCCCGACATCGCCGTCATGCTCGATCATGCCGTCGGCATATTCGTTATCAGGCATGCCGCTCTGGCCGCGCATCGACGCGCGAACATGCGTGCGAAAATGCATCCGGGTCGTATTCATCCAGCAGAAGAACGGCTTTCCCGCCTTCGCCTGGCGTTGGATGAAATCGATCGCGGCGCTGGTTGTCTCGTCGTCGATCGTTTCCATGCGCTTCCTGGTCAGCGGTCCGGTGTCTTCGATCTTCTGCTTGCCGACCCGCCCGAAGCGGGGATCGACGGTCGGATCGTCGATGTTGGTGGCGCTGCATTTGAGCACGCCCCGCGGGCCGAACCGCGCGCGGAACCGGGGGTCCTTGGGATAGTCAGGGTCCTCCGGGTCCTCTTCGGCGTTCAGGTGGTAGAGATTGCCGAAGAATTCATCGAAGCCATGCACCGTAGGCAGATATTCGTTGCGATCTCCAAGATGATTCTTGCCGAACTGGCCGGTGACGTAGCCGAGCGGCTTCAGCGCCTCGGCAATGGTCATGTCCTTGGAGCTCAGTCCGATGGCGGCGCCCGGGATGCCGACCTTCGAGAGACCTGTGCGCAGTGTCGATTGGCCGGTGATGAAGGACGACCTGCCTGCCGTGCAGCTCTGCTCGGCGTAGTAGTCGGTGAACATCATCCCTTCGCGCGCGATCCGGTCGATGTTTGGCGTCCGGTATCCCATCAACCCGAATGTGTAGGCGCTGATGTTGGATTGGCCGATGTCGTCGCCCATGATGACGAGAATGTTAGGTTTGCCTCCGGTCGCGCCGGCGCTTGCGGATGGCGCCGCCGACGCTCTAGGTGGCGAGGTCGGGGGTTGCGCCTGCGCCATACGCAACGTTCCAGCCGCTGCCATGGCCGAAGTGCCGCCGAGAAGTATAGTGCGCCGATTGAGCCGGCCGGTGCCTTTGCTCTTGTCATCCATTGCCTTCACTCCCCTCTTCGGTCTTGATCCGCCGCACCACGCAGCGGAACCCGATGTGACTCATCCCTGTGTCTACCATCTGCGCATGGCGTGCCGCGGGCCGGTAGCGCCGGCAGTAGCTCGGCGCGCACAGAAAGGATCCGCCTTTCACGACACGGCGCGGAATTTGAACGGCAGGCTGCGCGGGATCGAAGCTCGCCTCGACGGTCCCGCCGCGGGGGGCCTGCGGCACGCAGCACGGCTTGCCTGCATCGGCCGCGTGCTTCGGCGCGTACCAGTCCGTGGTCCATTCCCAGACATTGCCGGTCATGTCATGCAGGCCGTATCCGTTCGCCGGATAGGTGCCCACCGGTGATGTGCGATCATAGCCGCGGCTGCGGACGCGCTTCCAAGGGAATTCGCCCCACCACGTATTCGCCATGGCGCGGCCGCCGGGCGCGAACTCGTCACCCCACGCATACTCGGCGCCGTCAAGGCCGCCGCGTGCCGCGAACTCCCATTCCGCCTCCGTCGGGAGCGCCTTCCCGGCCCAGTCCGCGTAGGCCTCCGCATCCTCGAACGCCATATGCACGACGGGATGATCCTCTCG
The DNA here is from genome assembly GCA_963818725.1 of uncultured Pseudomonadota bacterium. GTDB lineage: Bacteria > Pseudomonadota > Alphaproteobacteria > Acetobacterales > Acetobacteraceae > DATFDN01. The sequence goes on from CAWFTU010000008.1 coordinate 204,193, forward strand.
GCCAAGGATGCTGCTGCGCGGTCCTTCCGGATGGCGCCAACACGCCCCCGGCGTCCACACCCACCACTGGCGGAAGTCACGCAAATCAACCGGCCCACGCGTCTTGCGGAAGACGAGCGCACCGCACGCCAGCGCGGCGGGCGATGCGCCCGGATAGGCGGCAGGATCGAGTGGCCGTTCCGCCACTGTCCGGTACCCGGTCGCCGCCACGAACGCCGCGTATTGGCGGTTGGTGACGGGGTAGGGGTCAATCGCGAAGGGGCCGACGCGCACGTCATGCGCCGGCCTCTCCTCGGCATAATGATGGTCCGATCCCATGCGGAAGCGGCCACCTTGCAGCTCCACCGCACCAGCGTTCCGGTTCGGTGCGGCATGGCTGCGTTCGCCTGATGGTCGGCCGGGCATCTATGATCCTCAGAGCGCAAACTGGAAATTCACGCCGGCGAAAATCTGCCAGCTCGGGACGCCGACGCCGCTGCGGAACACTGAATATTGCGGCTCGACGAAGGCGTTGACCGCGTTGCCGTGGTCGAAGGTCCAGACCTTCCCGGCACCGAATCCCACTGGTATGTAGCTCACGTGATTGCCAAGGTCGAACGTCCACACGCCGGTCGAGCGGAGATAAAAGCCTTTAGGCAAGTTGTAGGTCACAATGGGCTGCGCGGTGATCACCTGCGCGACAAGCCGCGAATCGTCGCCGGCGAAGGAGTGCTGATACGTCGCGAGCAGGCCCAGAAGGCCCCAGTCTTGCGGCGCGATCGCAACGGCCGCCGCGCCGGCCTGCCACTTGCCGGCGCCTAGAGTGCGGTTGCTGGCGGTTGGCGCGACCAGCAACGGCCCGACGCCGAACGCCATGCCCTTCATTGGGAACACGGCAAGATCAAACAACGTCAGGTCGCCGAGTCCGGTATCCGTCCCGGTCGGGAATGTCGGATTGCTCACGACCGGCAGGGTGAAGCGAATAAGCTGCGGGACACCGAACGCATTCGACGGCACGAGCCCGCGGAGCAGGAACTGGTTGGCGGACCGCCCCCCGAGCCGGTTCAGCAAGGGAAGAAAGTAGTCTTGGAGGTTGAGTGTGATCTTTGGCGTCAGCGGATTATTCGCCGCGTTGATGTCGCTGGCCGCACTCTGCGTCTGGCCGGATGCGGGTGGGACGCTCTCCTCGGAGTGTGCGCACCGCGGAAGGGCCGAAGTGACGATTACAACCATAGCTAGAAGCGCGTATACCCCTCCAATCCGCCGCGTTTTCGTGGAATGGCGGCGCCAGCGGACATCGCTACTTCGATCCGACGCTTCGTTTCCAAAGTAAGCGAACGAACGCATATTGTCCTTCATTCGGTCTGATGGACTCCGGGAATCGCGCAATCCCTTAGCGCATTGATCCAGCGGTTCGATGCACCACGATCGACTTTGGGTCTCTCGCATCGGCGCGCGGCGTGCAGAACGTCAGAACCGTATCGTCCCCCCGAATATCGGTCCACTCAGCCCCGTACTCGTTCGAAGGACGTTCCCATTGTAGTCGATGTGCAGGTACCGGTAGCCCGCACGCAGAACGAGCCACCTGTTGTAGCGATAGTCCACCGTTCCCAGAGCCTGCCAGGTTAGATTGGAGCCGGCTCCGAAGCCTCCGACGTCACCGTACGCCGTGAGCCCGAATCGAGTTGAGAGATCGAAATGGTACCGGCCGCCAAACAGCGGGGCGGCCCAACTGATGGAAGGGCTCGACGAAAACCCGGGCAAGGTCCCAGGATTGAAAGAGAATTTGGTCCAATACGCGATCGGCCGGACACCTATCCCGAGATCAAGTGTCTGTTTATCCGAGGCGACGACGCGGTAGGTTGCAAGCTCCGTGGAAATAAGCTCCGTGACCCGCACGGTTCCGCCGGAAAATGCTGGTCCCTGCGTTGCCACGCTGCTCTTGAGGGAAACCACCTCGAGATCGACCAGAAGGCCGAATCGGCCATACCGCGCTTCAAACGCGCCAATCAGGGGAATGGAGTTCAGGTGACTGAGCAGAGTACCGAAACTCATAGTCGCGGTTTGCGCGGGAACATTGGGATTTCGTGTGCTGGTTGTGCCGGTGACGCCGGAGATCCAGAGATAAGGGGTAAAGTAGAACTGCCAGTGCGGCGGGCTTGCCTCCTCCGCGCGGGCCGGCCTCGCTATCAGGAGACCACCCGCAAAAGCAATGCAGAGCAGGAGACCATGCAGCATCCGATTTGGAGGCGATCGCGACAAGAGCATTCTCCGGAAAGGCGTTGCGGCAGTTACAGAGTGCCTTCCGTGCTCAGGCTTGGCAACCGACTTCGCATAGGCCATCATAATATTTTGATGGCTTACACTTCGAACTCTTGCGGCTGAAATCGAATAATCCATCGAAACCGACGGCGCATGGGGGTTAGTAGAACAAGTGGCCTCGCGAAGGCAGTCATGCTCTGCCGCTCGGATCGCGGGCGGTGCCCACGAGCTAGAGGTTTGGTTTGACTACGAACAGAGGAGCAACAATAAATGCGCGCACGGCTGCTCGCAATGAGTTTATCGGGGCTGGCACTAATTCCTCTCGCCTCACTCCGTGCCGCCGTCACGGAGACCAACTTCCACATGCAAACGGCCGGAGACCTGGTCGCCCTCTGCTCCCCCGACCAGAGTGATCCGTTGGCGACGGCAGCGATCAATTTCTGTCAGGGATTTGCCGTCGGCGTCTACCAGACTATGTCCGGGTTGCAGGCTGGCATGCGACAGAAGCTATTCTGTCCGCCGGAGCCGCTGCCAAGTCGGAATCAGGCGATCGCTAATTTCGTCAGTTGGGCCAAAAGCAGCCCTTCCGCCATGGCAGAGCAGCCGGCCGATGCAATCGCGGACTACCTCATCACCCGTTTTCCCTGTTCCGGCCGATGATGCGTTTTGAAGCCAAACCTGGAGAAAGTACCATGAGGGCTGCCATTGCGTTGCTGCTTGGCTGCGGCCTGCTCTCCGGCTGCTCGAATCTGACCCCCGGAGAGAACCGAGCTCTGGGCGGAACAGCCGCGGGCGCCACCGGAGGTGCCGTGCTCGGGGCCATCGCGGGCAACGCGGGACTCGGGACCGCCATTGGCGCGGGCGCGGGGCTTGTCGGCGGCCTGCTCTACAACAAGGCCAAACAGAGCGAGCAGTCGGCCTATCAGCAAGGGTACGCGGCAGGCCATAGCAGTCACCAGTAGGGATGCCGACGAAGCTCCTTGCCAGAGGTTCGCGGCCACGATCGGATCCCTCCGGTAGAGCTTCCGGGTGGCGGCGGCATCCGCGCGGCCACCACCGCTTGACGGTCGATCGTGGCTGATCACGGAGGTGGCGAATGCTCCGTCGTGTGATTACTTTCCTCACCGCCGCTCTCGTCGCTCACACCAGTGTGGTGCCGGCCGCCTCCGCGCAAACTCCGCCGGCGTCGAGCGAACCAGCGCCAGCGCAGACCTTCGATGCGGCCCAGCTTGACGCCCTCCTGGCACCCATCGCCCTCTATCCAGACCAGTTGCTGACGCAACTGCTGATCGCCGTGACCTTCCCGCTACAGGTCGTCGAGGCGTCGCGGTGGCTGGAGGATCCGGCGCATAAGTCCCTCACCGGCCAGGCGCTGACCGACGCGCTGAAGCCGCTGCCCTGGGATCCCAGTGTGAAGTCGCTGGTTCCGTTTCCCCAGGTGATCGCGCAACTGAACGCCAAGCTGGATTGGATGCAGCAGCTCGGCTTCGCGGTGGTCCAGCAGCAAAAGAACGTGCTTGACGCGGTGCAGCGGCTGCGCCGGCAAGCCCAGGCGCAGAAGCACCTCGAATCGACCCCGCAGCAGGTGGTGCGGACAGCTCCCCAACCGTCCGGGCCACCCGCCATTGTCATCGAGCCGGCGCAACCGAATGTCGTCTACGTGCCGACTTACAATCCCGCCGTCGTTTACGGCGCCTGGCCCTATCCCAGCTATCCGCCGGTCGCGCTGCCGCCACCGCCCGGTTACGCGGTAGGCACCGCGCTGGTGTCGGGGCTCGCGTTCGGAGCCGGGGTCGCGATCACGGCCGGCCTTTGGGGTTGGGCCAGCCCGAACTGGGGGCGCGGCAACGTCAACGTGAACGTCAACCGCTACAACAACATCAACGTAAATCGCCAGCAGATCCACTCGAACGTCTGGAGCGCGGCGAACCGGCCCGGCGGCGGTCCGCTCGTGCGGGCGCCAGCCGGCCCGGTTGGACGTCCGGTGCGCGCGACCGGCGTGGCGCCAAACGCGATTGGTCGCCCAAGCGTCAATCTGGCCGCGGCCGCGGTGAACCGGCCGGCGCGTCCCAACGTCGCCGCCCCCTCTCAGGCGCAGCGTCCGAACCTCGCGGCGGGCAGTCGTCCAAACCCGCCCGTTGGGCGGGCGAACTTTGCGGCCGCCCACCCGAACGCCGGGCAGGCGCGCGGAGAGTTTCGGCCAATCGCCCGCAATTCCAGGGCGCTTCCCCCGGCGCATTCAGCGGCATGAACGAGGGCAGTCGCGCGATGCAGTTCCAGCAGCGCGGACTGCAAAGCCGCCAGACTGGCTTCCAGCGGCCGGCGGGCGGGTTCCATGGACGACGTTGAGGAGCGCGGGCCGATGGTAAGATCTTGTGTCGCTGCGTTGCTGGCCGCTTCGATGGTCGCGGTCCCGCTCGGCTTCGCCGCAGCCCCTCCGCCCGTCGCCGCAGCGGAAAGCTTCGCATCTCCGCAGGACGCCGCCGCGGCGCTGAATGACGCGGCGAAGGCCGATAACGTGGCGCAAATGGAGCGCGTCCTCGGTCCGGGCAGCAGTGCGCTGCTGCGATCGGGCGATCCGACCCAAAACGCGAATGAGACCCGGCAATTCGTGGACGCTTACGCGGCGAAGCACGAGCTGGTTGCTCAGCCAGACGGCCGCGTGGTGCTCCAGATCGGAACAAACGACTGGCCGGTGCCGATCCCGATCGTGAGGTCTGGAAACTCCTGGCATTTCGACGCGCGGCAGGGCGCCCAGGACATCGTGGACCGCCGCATCGGCCGGAACGAGGTCGCGGCGATCCGTGTCTGCCTCGCCTATTTCGACGCGCAGCAAGCCTATTTCGACCTGCTCAAGCAGGGCACCGGCACCGGCGCCTATGCCCAGCGGCTCGTGAGCACTCCCGGCAACTATGACGGGCTGTATTGGCCAGCCACCCCCGGTATTCCCGAAAGCCCCCTCCAGCCACTGGTGTCCACCGCGGTCAGCGAAGGCTATCCGGGCGATTTGGTCGCCGGAAAGCCCGTTCCCTATCAGGGGTACTTTTTCAAGATCTTGAAAGGACAAGGGCCGGCGGCGCCCAGCGGCGCACGGAGCTATGTCAAGCAGGGCAGGATGACCGAAGGTTTTGCGCTGCTGGCCTGGCCGGCGCGCTATGGTGCCTCGGGTATCATGAGCTTCATCATCGGACCCGACGGCGTCGTTTTCCAAAAGGATCTCGGGCCCGAAACCGCCGCGCGGGCGGCTGCCACCTCTCTGTTCGACCCCGACTTGAGCTGGACACGGGTGGATATCACCGGGTGAGGAGCGTACACCGTGCCGTTGGTTCCGTGCCGTTGGTTCCGTGCCGCATGACCAACCGCGTTACGCAATTCGTCCTCGCCGTCACGCTTCTTTTGAGCGGTTGCGCTGCGCCGTTGAGCGTCGAGCGGCTGAGCCCGCAGACAAGTTACGCCCGCTCGAATCGCACTGCCCTTTCGGCTGACGAGCCGAGCGAGTCGACGCTGACGGTGCTGCGCCGGCATGGCTTGCTCGACACCTGGAAAAGCAATCCGGCGGAAGGCATAGCCGAGCTACGGCGCGATGTGGTGGCGCAACCCACGCGGTGGCCCGAGCTGTTCGCGCTGGCGGAACTGAGCTACCTGCGCGGGCGCGTGAGTGGGTCGCAGCCCGATTTTCTCGCCGCCGCGGTCTATGCCTACGCCTTCCTGCTTCCTGACGGGGTTGCTGGCCGGCCAAGTCCCTACGATCCTCAATTCCGCCAGGCCTGCGACATCTACAATCTTGCACTGAGTGGCGCATTGACGCCGCCGGATCGGGGTCCAGTACGGCTGGCGCCGGGATCGTATCCGCTGCCCTTCGGGTCAATTGCTATCAGTGTCGATCAAAGTCAACTGCGCTGGGGCGATCGCACGCTGGTGTCATTCCAGCCGACCTCGAATCTCAAGGTCAAGGGAATGCAGAACATATACGAACACCCCGGCCTCGGTGCACCGCTCGCGGCCATGACGGAAGGAGGCGCCAAGGGGCAGCAAGCTCTTGTAGTCGCACCGCGCCTGCGCGTCCCAACCAATGCGCTATTGGTGATGGATAACCCTCGCTCGCAGATCGCGCAACCCGTGTTACAGGCACAACTCGTCATCCACACAGCCTTTGATACCGAAGACGTGGCGATCGGACGGGAGGCAGTGCCGCTGGAGTATGAGCCGACGGCGGCAGGTGCGCTCAGTATGGCGGAAGCGTCAGCCTGGGCCGACGAGTACCGCGGCTTCCTCAATGGCAATCTGTTTAATCGCTTTCCGGCCCGTCTTGTGGCCCTTGAGGCGCACCAGCGCGGCCGCATGCCCGTGATCCTTGTACACGGAACCGCGTCCAGTCCGTTCCGCTGGGCGGATATGGTGAACGACCTGCTCGAAGATCGGGTGATCCGCGACAACTTCGAATTCTGGTTCTTCTCGTATGCTACCGGCAATCCGATCCCCTACTCCGCGCTGCTGCTCCGTCAGGCCATTGAAGGCGCAGTCGCCCAGCTCGGGGGAACGCAGGCCGACCCGGCGCTCGGTCGCATGACGGTGATCGGCCACAGCCAGGGCGGTCTCTTGGCCAAGATGCTGGCCATCGATCCTGGCGACCGGATTTGGAATGGGATCAGCCGACGTCCGCTGGACGGCCTCAAGCTGACGGCGGCCTCACGTGCCCTGCTGCGCAAGACGCTGTTCCCCCAGCCACTTCCGGAGGTGCAGCGGGTGGTCTTCATTGCAACTCCACAGCGCGGCAGCTACGTCGCAGCGTTCTCGGCCAGCCAGCTTGTCGGGCGGCTCGTGAGCCTCCCACGCACGATCTCCGAGCTGAGCAAGGATGTGTTGACCGGCAATGGGGCCAATATACTCGTAGATCCGAGCCGAGAGCGGCTCGGCAGCGTCTATGGCATGTCGCCCAACAATCCTTTCATCAAGGCACTGGCCGCGGTTCCGGTCGTGCCAGGCGTTCACGTCCACTCAATCATTCCTGTAGCCACTGAAGGCCCGCTTTCGGAAGGCAGTGACGGCGTCGTGCGCTACTCCAGCGCGCACATCGACGGCGTCAATTCTGAGCTGGTCGTTCACTCGGGCCACTCAACGCAATCGAATCCGGCCACCATCGCCGAGGTACGACGCATCCTGCTGCTGCAGCTCGCGGCCGCACGTGCCGCGCGCCCGGTGCCGGCCGCCGTGTTGCCGGCGCGCTAAATCCGTGCGGCACGGCGAAGACAGTCGCGCCAGATCGTGGGCTGCGCGGAGCGGCATGATCTTGGCATCGGCAGTCGGCTTTCTAGCACTGTACTACTGCACGCTGCAGCCGGACTGGCTGCGGATAGCACTCGCGCTTCTCTTTGCGTCGACCGCCGGCTTTGCCATTGTCGCCCTGCCACTGAAGCGGGCGCTCATCACCTGGGGCGTCATCACTGCGGTGCTAGTCATCTGGTACATCCGAGATCGCCCATCGAACAACCGCGATTGGGCGCCGGAATACGCAGTCCCTGCGACATCGTCCCGTATCGGTCGGCTGGTCTCGGTCCAGCACATCCGCAATTTCGCCTACCATTCGGAGACGGATTTCACGCCAGGCTACTACGACGCGACCTTTTCACTCGACGATCTTATCAGCCTCGACCTTATCACCTCTTATTGGTCTGGAGACGCTATCGCACACGTCTTTCTCAGTTTTGGCTTCAGCGATAGGCGGCACCTCGCCTTCTCAATCGAAACGCGCCGCCAAAGGAATTTCGAGTACTCGACCCTGGCCGGCTTCTTCCACCACTATGAATTGTTCTACGTTGTGGCCGACGAGCGCGATCTGATTGGGGTGCGCACCGACATCAAGCAAGAGCGGGTCTATTTGTACCGCGCGCATACGACCTCACAGGCGCGCGAAGGGCTGTTCCTGAGCTACCTGGATAAGGTGTCGCACTTGGTCGAGCGCCCGGAATGGTACAACACACTGACCGACAACTGCACAACGGGCATTCTGGCGCGGGCCAACGCCCAGTCCGGAGCGATCCGCTACGATTGGCGCCTTCTGCTCAGCGGCTATGCTGCGGAATACGCTTATATGCTGGGCTTGCTCGACACCAACATTCCTTTCACGGAGCTACACCGGGAGAGCCTAATTGTGCGGCCACGCGGCGCAGTGATTGACGCCACCTATTCGCGGAAAATCCGCGAGGGGCTGCCGCTGGACAGTGCTCCTCGAATGCTCGTGCCTTAGTCGGGGGTGGACAGTAGAGGAATGGACGTTTAGCCGGTCGCCGTGGATCGCTCCGTGGCTCACGTCCGACCGGCGCGCCGCTCGGCCTTGCAAGTCTGGGTTCAACTATTGATCCGGCTTGGGTAGTCTTGAGCGCGCGTGCGCCTGCCCCAGGTCGGGTGCATGAAGCAGGTGGACATGCGCAAGCTGCCGGCGGTGGCGCAAGAGGAGCGTCGGCGGCAGGTGATCGGGCTGCGCGAGAGCGGGCTGACCTACGAGGCGATCGCGGCGCAGGTCGGGCTGATACGGACCGGGGTGTTCGACATCTGTAAGCGCTTCGCGGATCGGGGCGCGGCGGGGCTTGTGAGCGGGCCGCGCGGGCGCGAGCCGGGCACAGGGCGCTATTTCGGCGCTAAGCAGGAAGCGGAGGTCCAGAGCCTCGTCCGCCGCCACACCCCGGACGAACTGGGGTTGCCCTTCGCCCTCTGGAGCCGAGCGGCCGTGCAGGCGCTGGTCACGCGGCGTTATCGAGTTCGCTTGGCCGTGCGTACCGATGGGAACCTATCTGGCGCGCTGGGGCTTCACCGCGCAGAAGCCACTACGGCGGGCTTACGAGCGGAACCCGGCTGCCGTGCGCCGCTGGCTGCGGCAGGACTATTCAGCGATCGCGGCCAGGGCCAAGCAGGCCAGGGGTGTCGTCTTCTGGGGCGACGAAACCGGCCTGCGCTCAGACGACGTGCGCGGCCGCAGCTTCGCCCCACGTGGCCGCACACCGCTGGTGCGGGTCCGCCACAAGCGGGCCGGGCTGAGCCTGATCTCCGCAATCATCAACAAAGGCGAGTTGCGCTAGATGCTGGTCGAGGGCGCGCTCAACGCTCCGATCCTGATCCGCTTCTGCCGACGCCTGGTCCGGGAGACCCGCCGCAAGGTCTTCCTGATCCTCGACCGCCTGCGCGCACATCGAGCGCGGCTGACCCGAGACTGGGTGGCGGCACACCAAAGCCAGATCGAGCTCTTCTATCTGCCCTCAGGGGCTACGCATGAAAATTTATTCTGCTCTTGAACGGGGATCATGAGCTAACCTGCCAAGAGCCGGAGCATGTAGTCGTCATTCCATGCGGCCTTCTTGCGCTTGGCACGCACGCTGGCCTTGGTGGATCGGCCACGGCCGACGAGGTTGATCGCGATTTTGCGCAGGACCGCCAGGTTGCGCGCCGCCCGGCGATCACGCACACGGCTGTCATCCTCGCGGAAGGTGACGTCGAGCACCCAGTGGAGCGCGTTCTCGATTGACCAGTGCGTCCGGATTGCCTGCCCGAGGACGGCCGGATCGTCACGGCAGCTCGACAGGAAGTAGCGGATGTCGCTCTCGACCTTGGGGGCGCTATTGACGCTGCGGATGGTCTCGACGGCCAGCACAGTGTGCAGTCCAGGCCAGCCGCTCAGGGCTTCCAGGGTCGCGGCCTCGGTGCTGGCGAACACACGGCGGCGGACCAGGCGGCCATGGGTATCGTCGAAGGCGTCGCAGTCCGCGCGGCAGGGCGCACCACGGCAAAAGCAGTGCTCATCGAAGTGCTTGACCACTGCCTCAAGCGCCAGCGGGTGATTGGCCTTGAGCGTCAACAGGTAGTCGCCCCCGCGCGCCCGGATCCGTTCCGCGATCGCGGTCTGGCACCCCATGGCGTCCAGCGTCACGATGCCATTATCCAGGGCCAGCTGGTCCAGCAGTTCGGGGACGGCGGTGATCTCGTTCGACTTGCCGTCCACATAACGCTGGCCCAGCACGAGGCTCTGCTCGCTGGCCCAGGCGCTGACCAGATGCAGCGGCGAGTGCTCGCGCCGATGGTCGAACGAGCGGCGCACTGTCTTGCCGTCAATGGCGATCACCTCGCGCGCGAAGCCAGCCGCGAGCGAGCCAACCCAGGCCGTGAACCCGGCCTCGAAGGCGTCGGGGTCGATCAGCATGAACACGCGCCGGAAAGTGTCGTGCGAGGGGATGCCGTTCGGCAGGTCGAGGAAGGTGCTGAGCCAGGCGAGCTTGCTGCGGCCATACAACGCGATGTCATCCCAGCTCTCGGCACAGGCGATCACCGCGCAGACCGCGATCACCAGGATGTCGAGCAGGCGATGCTCGACCTTGCCCTCGCAGCGTGGGTCCTCGACCGCACCGAGGTGCTGCACCAGGGTCTCGAGGGACATGACCGGCTCCTTCGCCGTCGCCAAGGCAGGTCATCAGATATCGGATCCGTCAGGCGAGAGAAATTTCATGCGTAGCCCCTGTATCTGCCCTCCTACAGTCCGGAGTTGAACCCGGACGAAGGTATGAACGCCGACCTGAAGCAGGTCGTCACCCGCAAGGCGCCGGCGCGCAGCAAACAGCAGCTCAAGCGGGCCGCCATCAGCCACATGCGCCGGCTCTCGAAAATGCCGAAGCGGCTCCACGCCATCTTCCAGCACCAGCAGTTCCGCTACGCCGCCTGATTCAACTCCACCCAAGCCGGATTAATAACTCATACCAAATCCGGATGATCGGTTTGGCTTAGGTTAGCGGCCCGATGTGGCGGGCCTATGCTGGGGCGTTGACTGCGGGGAATGGCCGGTGGCACGGATTGCCGAGCACCTGAGTGTGGCGGAACTGGCGGCGCGGTTCCGCGCGGCGCAAACCGTGACCGAGGCGCGGCACACCCAGGCGATTTGGCTGCTGGCGCAGGGCCGCACGGTGGTCGAGGTGGCCGGGGTGCTGGCGCTCACGCCGCGCTGGGTGGAGGCGGTGGCGGCGCGCTACAACGCACGCGGCCCGGCGGCGCTGGGCGATGGGCGGCGGCGGAACGGGCGAGCAGCGAGCGTGCTGACCGAGGCGGTGCTGGCCGCCCTGGCCGAGCGGCTGCGTGAGCCGCCCGAGGACGGCGGGCTATGGAGTGGCCCCAAGGTGGCGGCCTGGATGGCGCGGCACCTCAAGCTGGAGCGGGTGCATCCGCAGCGCGGCTGGGAGGCGCTGAAGCGGCTCGGCTGGTCGGTGCAGACGCCGCGCCCGCGCCATCCGCGGGCCGCTGATCCGGAGGCGCGGGCGGCCTTCGCAAACAGGTTGACGTTGCCGTTGCGCAAGCACGGGCGGCGCACCCGAAACAGCCGGTCGAGGTCTGGGCGGAGGACGAGCACCGCCTCGGCCTGAAGCCGATCCGCCGCCGGGTCTGGGCCAAGGCCGGCGCACGCCCAACGGCGCTGGGTCATCACCGGTTCCAGTGGCTGCACGTCGCGGCCTTCGTGCAGCCGAGCAGCGGCGAGACGGTCTGGTATCTCTGCACCCGCATCAACAAGCCGGCCTTCGAAACCCGGCTCGCCGCCTTCGCCCGCGAGAGCGGGGCGGGACGCCGACGCCACATCGTCCTCGTGCTGGACAACGCCGGCTGGCACGGCCCCAAGGGCTTGGCCGTGCCGGACGGGATCACGCTGGTGTTCCTGCCTCCCTACAGCCCGGAACTCCAACCCGCTGAGCGGCTCTGGCCGCTGCTCGACGAGGCGGTGGCCAACAAGCACTTCCCCACCCTGGCCGACCTCGATGCCGCCATCGCCGAACGCAGCACCCGCCTCGACCCAAGCATGATCCGTCCGCACACCAGCTTCCACTGGTGGCCAAAGCCGGTTCAGCCGAACTAATCAGCCGGATTTGGTATCACACCTTCCAGCCGTCTGGCGACTTGCACCAATTCAGGTTGTATGTCCGCGTGGAGCCTCCTCGGGGCGTGTTCCGGTAGCGCATCGCATGGCAGGTCATGTCATTATGTCGATAGATGCGCAGAAGCTCGATCGTGCCATTCGCCTTCGTGTTCGGGTTGCTCCAGCTCAACGACTGGCCGGCCCGTGGATGGGGCGTATCGTTCAGCTCGTTTATGGCGTTGGCCAGGTATTGTCGGCCCTGATCGGTGAGCTTCGGGCCGAGCCGGCTGGACCAGAACGGGTTGACCTGCGCCAGTCCAGCTAAGAAGGGCCGCTCGCGAGAAAGACCAACGTCGCCGCGCCGACTGCCTTGGCCAGCTTCATTCCCTGCCTCCCGGTCGAACGTTCTCCTGACACGCCTCGGGACATTAAGCTTCAAACCCTATTACCGCTAGGCGAAGTTCCTCGATGCTCGACATCACAGTCCGGGTCGGCGACAATGGGACTGCGCACGGCGTGATCTCAGGCATTTTCTGGAGGAATGCGGAGATTGGGACCGCGGCGCTCGCGTCCGAGAATTCGCAACCAAGTTATCCGGAGCTTCCATGCCCAAACCCCTTGGCCTCGTGCTTGCTACCGCTCTGGTAGTGGCCCCTGCCGCCTCCAGAGCGACACCGACAACGGTCGTGTTCTTCACGGAATGGTCAGCTCAGATTGACGATGCAGCCCGCCGTGCTATCGCGCAGGTGGCCGAACTTGCCAAGCAGGATGGAGTCAGGGAAATCACGGTTACAGGCTACGCCGATACGACCGGTAGCAAGGAAGCAAACGCGCTGCTGTCAGCTACTCGGGCACAGGTTGTGACAGATCAACTTGTCGCCGACGGCGTGCCGGCCAAGCGCATCCATCAAGCCGCGAATGGCGCCACCAACTACATTCAGATCCCCTTGGAGAGCCGCCGTGTGGTAGTCTCCATCGTTGGGCCATGATTGCCTAGACCATCATGTCCGCCGAGGCTGCCACAAACTTGAGGTGGCCCGCCTCGAAGTGTCGAGTAAGGCGCTTGCAACGCAACGGGGGTTGCTCGGGGACCGAGCCTGTCCCCAGACACTGGAGGCGGACCGTGATGGAGAATACGCTGTTTCTGGGGTTGGACGTCCACAAGAAGACGATTTCGGTGGCGATCGTGGAGGCGACGGCAGGAGCGGAGGTTTGGTTCTACGGAACCATCGAGAACAGGCCGGACGCGATCCGGGCGCTTTGTAAGAAGCTCTCCAAGGAAGGGCGACGCCTTCATGCCTGCTACGAGGCCGGTCCATGCGGATACAATGTGCAGCGGCATCTGGCCAGGCTCGGTCATCGCTGCGACGTCGTGGCACCGTCGCTGATCCCGCGCAAAGCGGGCGACAAGGTGAAGACGGACCGGCGCGACGCCATGATGCTGGCGCAGACGCTGCGGGCCGGACAGCTGACAGAAGTCTGGGTGCCGGACCAGGCGCATGAAGCGATGCGCGATCTGGTGCGGCTGCGCTCGCAGGCGACGCGCGACCTGCGAAAGACGCGCCAGCATCTGCTGAGCTTCCTGCTGCGCCACGAACAAATCTCGCCATTCGGGCACTGGACAAGGGCGCATCGCCGCTGGCTGGGCGAGTTGAAGTTCACGCATCCGGCTCAGCATCTTGCCTTGGAGGAGATGCTGCATCGGATCGAACGCGCGGAGGAGCTGTGCGAGCGATTGAAGCGGGCCATCGGCGAGCTGGTGCCGCAGTGGTCGCTGGCTCCCGTCGTGCAGGCGCTACAGGCCTTGCGCGGCGTCTCGCTGATCACGGCCGCCGTGCTGGTTGCCGAGATCGGCAGCTTCGAACGGTTCGCCAGCCCGCGTCAGTTGATGGCTTATCTCGGTTTGAGCCCATCGGAACATTCGAGCGGCGCCACTGTCAGGCGTGGCGCGATCACCAAGACCGGCAACGGGCTTGCCCGCACCAGCTTGGTCGAGGCCGCCTGGACATACCGCTTTCCGGCGCGGATCACACAAATCATCCGTGACCGGCTGAAGGGCCTGCCGGAGCCGATCCGTGCCGTGGCCTGGAAGGCGCAGGTCCGCTTGTCGGCGCGCTATCGCGCACTCATCGCGCGCGGCAAGTCGGCGCCCACGGCGATTGTCGCGGTCGCACGCGAGCTGGTCGGGTTCATCTGGGCGATTGCGCGGATGGTCGAACCGAAGTTCGCCTAGTGCAGACGCGAACGATGGTGCAACGGGTAACCGGAGAGGAGAACGGAAGCCGCAGATTTCGGCGCTCAGTGCGGGCGGCAGGCTGGGGAGGTTGGGGAACCCTCGATCCGGGTTGGAGCAGGCCTCGGCTGACGCACGTTCGCTAGACAGAGGAAGCCCCACGACGAACCTTGGTCATGCGGCATTGACCCGCGGATAAGAGCCAGATCAACCGTCGTCCATGCTGCCTGCCGTCCACATCGAGCGCCGAACAGCACAGGTATAGCCTGCAGATGCGGGAGTTTTTAACACGCCATTGTCTTGACACGACGGACATAAGAGCCCGGATAATTCGTCAGGGGTGACGGGCATGGGACAAGCCGCTGATACGATGTAGGATTCGGGTGTTGAAGCCACTCCCATCGGATCCCGGAGCGCATGCCCGTCAAAGTTGAAATCTACTCCCATGCTGCCGGGTTTGTCACCGGTCGGCGGCAAGGCGATCGTGGCGCGTTTCGATGGCGCCTGCATGTCCTCCGATGGCGGATTGCTCGCCTTGCGGGAGGTCGAGCAGCGGCTTGCCATCGCATCTCGCCTGGCGGGCTGCCTCCGTGATCCGCGCGACCCAAGCCGGGTGCTCCATGGTCTGGCCGAGATCATTCGCATGCGCATGCTGATGATCGCGGCGGGCCACGAGGACGGCAACGACGCCGACAGCCTGCGTAGCGATCCGATGTTTAAGCTGGCGATGGGCCGCCTGCCGGATGATGGCGACCTGTGGTCACAGCCAACGATCTCGCGCTTGGAGAACCTGCCGGATGCGCGTGCCCTGTTGCGCATGGGGCGAGCCATGGTCGACCACTATTGGCATAGCTTTCGCCAGGTGCCTCGCCGGATCGTGCTCGACATCGACGACACGTTCGGTGCCGTGCATGGCGGCCAGCAGCTGCGCCTGTTCAACGCCCATCGTGATGAGTGCGGCTTCCAGCCGATCGTGGTGTTTGACGGCGACGGCCGCATGATCGCTGCCGCGCTGCGCCCGGCCAGCCGGCCGGCGGGCAAACAGGTCGTGCGCTGGTTGCACCGCCTGATCACCGCGGTCCGTGCCAATTGGCCCCGCGTCGAGATCATGCTGCGCGCCGACAGCCATTACTGCACGCCCGAGGTGCTGCGCCTCTGCCGTGCCAGGCGGTTGGACCACACGCTCGGCCTGGCGCCGACCTCGACGCTGCGCAAGCACACCCCCACCCTCGAGGAAAGCGCCGCCGTCCGCGCCGCCGCCGTTTCGGACGGGACGAGGCTGCGGCGGTTCAAGGAATTCCACGACGGGGCAGCGAGCCGGGATCGTGCGGAGCGCATCGTCCCCTCCGCTGCCATTCCACCCGCTTCGCGGGAGGAACCTTGGGCAGCTCCGCCCGTGTCGAAGCCGGGCCGCAGGGGGCCGATACACGCTTCATCGTCACCAGTCTGCGCGACCCGTCTGGCCGCACCGTTCACCAGGACATCTATTGCGCCCGAGGCCAGGCCGAGAACCATGTCAAGGCGTGGAAGACGCATCTGGCCGCCGACCGCACGTCGTGCTGCCAGGCGAGCGCCAACCAAATGCGCCTGTTCCTCCATGTCGGCGCCCACTGGGTGATGTGGAGCCTGCGCGCGCTCATGCCGCGCCGTTCGCGCTGGCGGCTTGCGCAATTCGACACGATCCGGCCGCGTCTGATCAAGCTGGCGGTGCGCATCGCGGTGCTGAAGACGCAGATTCGCCCGCATCTGCCGCGAGCGACGCCGGACCAGGCGCTCTTTGCCTTGCTGCTGACGCGCATGCCCCGCCTGAGCATCTGACGCACGGGGCGGATTGCCCCAACCTCACCCACTGCCCGATCAACCCCAACGCCGATCAGCTGCCAGGCCCATCCAACGGACCCCACTGGACCCCACTGGGCCCGACAGCGACCTGTGCGCCCACAGCTTCCGGTTGCACCGTCATCGAAGGGCCACAAATCCCAGATCGTTCCGGCGAATTATCCCGGCTAGCAAGAGCTGCGGCGCCTCTATGCTGGGCGGCAAAACAGGCATTGCTCACCCCTGCAACTGCCGCCGCGCGGCCATTGGAGGCGGTGTCACGGAAGAGCAGTCGATCGGAGTGGCTTCTACGGGCGCCAGAGGGTCCACAGAGGTGGCTCAGGAATTTTGAACAGGGCGTTAAGTGGAAACTCGGCCTGACGGCAGGCATGTTTTGCCTGCGAATCAGGAGCGAAGATGAAGAAGCGAGAGGTGGCCGGCCAAATTCGGACCGGTCGATAAGTGGAAACCGTGCCTGAAAGCGGCGAGTATGCCGCGGATCAGGAGCGACGATGACGGGACGTACACGCCGGACCCATGCCCCGGGCTTCAAGGCCAAGGTGGCGCTGGCCGCTATCAAGGGCGAGAAGACGCTGGCCGAGTTGGCACAGCAATACGATGTGCACCCCAACCAGATCACCGCCTGGAAGGGTCAGTTGGTTGATGCGGCTGCCGGGGTATTTGGCGGGAGCGGAACCGCGGCGGAGGCGACACCGGCGGTCGATCTGAAGGTGCTGCACGCCAAGATCGGCGAGCTGACCCTGGAGAACGATTTTTTGGCCGGTGCGCTCGGCAAAGCCGGCCTGCTGAGCGCAAAGCGATGATCGATCGGCGCCATGAACTGCCGCTGGCGCGGCAGGCGGCGTTGCTGCGGCTCAGCCGGAGCAACCTCTACTATGAACCTCGGCCCGTGCCGGCGGCGGAGCTTGCGATCATGCGCCGGATCGACGCACTGCATCTCGATTACCCGTTCGCAGGTAGCCGGATGCTGCGTGATCTGCTGCGCGGCGAGGGCGTTGTCATCGGCCGTGACCTGGTGCGGACGATGATGCGGCGGATGTGCATCGAGGCGCTGTATCGCCGGCCGAACACCTCGAAGGCCGCGCCGGGACACAAGATTTACCCATACCTGCTGCGGGGTCTGACGATCGAGCGGCCCAACCAGGTTTGGTGCATGGATATCACGTACATCCCGATGGCGCGCGGCTTCGTCTATCTGGCGGCGGTGGTGGACTGGTACAGCCGTCGGGTTCTGGCGTGGCGGCTATCGATCAGCATGGAGGAGGATTTCTGCCTGGCGGCGGTTGAAGAAGCGCTTGCCAAGCACGGCCGGCCGGACATTTTCAACACTGACCAAGGCAGCCAGTTCACCGGGACTGCTTTCACCGGCCTGCTGCTGGCGAACAAGATCGCCATCAGCATGGACGGCCGCGGCGCCTGGCGGGACAACGTGTTTGTCGAGCGGCTCTGGCGGTCGGTAAAATACGAGGAGGTCTATCTGCGGGCTTATAACAGTGTCACCGAGGCGCGCGCATCGATTGGCCGATATCTCGACTTTTACAATCGCAAACGGCCCCATTCGAGCCTTGACGCCCGGACACCGGACCACGCCTACTTCACCCACCTGCAGCAACGAGCGGCAGCATGACTTTCGCCGCCGTTGTCGGGTCGTCGCTCCGGTCGGGCTACGCCCTCCCTGCGCGACGACCCGACAACGGCATATTGCGGAACCAATCGGCAGGGGATCCACTTATCGAAGGCGAAACGCTGTCTCGACAAAGCCGACCACCTCTGCGAGCCCGCCGGAACCACACACCGGCCTTCAAGGCGAAGGTGGCCCTTGCTGCCCTGAAAAACGATCGAACGATTGCACAGCTTGCTGAGCAGTTCGACGTGCATCCCAATCAAATCACCTCGTGGAAAGAGCAACTGCTTGCAGGGGCTGCCGACGTGTTTGAACGCGGTGGCAGCACCAAATCATCGGTCCCCGAGGTCGATATCAAGGCCCTGCACGCCAAGATCGGCGAGCTAGTCCTGGAGAACGATTTTTTAGAACGTGCGCTCGGCAAGGCGGGATTTCCGAGCGCAAAGCGATGATCGACCGTAACCACAGGCTTGCGTTGACGAAGCAGGCGGCGCTCCTCGGCATCTGCCGAGGCAGCGTCTACTACGAACCGGCGCCGGTGTCGGATGCAGACCTTGCGCTGATGCGGCGGCTGGATGAGCTGCACCTGGAGTTCCCTTTCGCAGGTTCGCGGATGTTGCGCGGCTTGCTGGCTGCCGAGGGGAGCAAGGTCGGCCGTCGTCATGTCACAACATTGATGCGGAGAATGGGGATCGAAGCGATCTATCGCAGGCCCAACACATCGAAGCCTGCGCCAGGTCATCGCATCTATCCGTATCTGCTGCGCGGATTGACGATCAATCGGCCGAACCACGTCTGGGCGACCGACATCAGCTACATCCCGATGGCGCGCGGCTTCGTCTATCTCACTGCCGTGATGGACTGGTTCACACGACGCATCCTGGCCTGGCGACTGTCGAACACGATGGAGGCTTCGTTCTGCATCGATGCTGTCGAGGAAGCCCTTGCAAAACACGGCTGCCCGCAAATCTTCAACACCGATCAGGGCAGCCAGTTCACCAGTACCGAATTCACCAGCGTGCTGATCAACAACGCCATCTCGATCAGCATGGACGGCAAGGGCGCATGGCGAGACAACGTTTTTGTCGAGCGCTTCTGGCGAACCATCAAGTACGAGGAAGTCTATCTGCGTGCCTATGATGGCGTCGAAGAAGCACGGCAATCAATCGGCCGCTACATCGCCTTCTACAACGCAAGGCGACCTCACGCAGCCCTTGACGGCCGCACCCCGGATCAAGCCTACTCTCACCCGCTGCCGCTCCGCACGGCAGCATAACCCCCGGCCGACGATCCACTTAACGACGCGGAAATTTTGTTCAAAGGACCGGGGCCACTTCACCACACGCTACGTGTCTGCGCGAGGGCGATGAAGCACCGCCAGGGCGGTAGCGATGAAGGCGGTGGCGCGCAGCGGCGTGCCGCTCTCAGCGCCGCCTCAATCGGCGTCAGAGCTGGGCGCTGGCAGAGGGGGCAAGGACGCCCGCTCACGTCCGCAGCTGCTGCACATCCGGCCAGCCGGGCACGGGCGGGTGGCAGGCCCAGCACCGCCAGCCGGGATCGGCGTCGCGGGTCCAGAACCGATGCCCCTTGCAGCACGCGCACCAGTCACCCGGCTCGGGAGCGACCCAGGGCAAATGCCAGCGGTGGGGTTCACGAGCCGCAGAAGGGGCCTGGCGAGGGGCCGGCGATGGCGAGGCAGGATTTGGGTTCGGCGCTGGCGCCCACCTAACCCACCTAATACCAGCCCGCCTATCCGTTGACCGTTCCTCGGTCATGCCCGCGAAAGCGGGCATCCAGGCAAACGCCGGAGAAACCGGCGCGGCTGGCGTGGACTCCCGCTTGCGCGAGAGTGACGAAAGCGGTCAGCGGACAGGCGGGCTGGTATAATTCACCTAAACGGCTGCTCGCATTGCTTGCTCGATTAGCTGGATTAGGTGCTTTAGGTGGGGACTGACCAGCGCCCATCGAGTGGCT
Organism: uncultured Pseudomonadota bacterium; assembly: GCA_963818725.1. Lineage (GTDB taxonomy): Bacteria > Pseudomonadota > Alphaproteobacteria > Acetobacterales > Acetobacteraceae > DATFDN01. Next base: position 223,987 of record CAWFTU010000008.1, read on the forward strand.
GTTCCGCCGGTTGCGTGGATGGAGCTGCTGAACTGCTCCCCTTCTTTGGACCATGGGGCTGGTCCTGATCGGCCGGTGTTGACCTTGGTCGGCGAACGCTCGCGGGGTCAAGTTCCGCAACAATTTCGTCGTCGACCACGGGCGCCTAGGCCGAGTTCTGCCCGATCAGGCTCCTTGAATGAGCATGTACTCCCTGCCGTTGGCCGGGTCAGTGCCAAAGGCGGTGAGCAGGCTCCCGTTCGTCAGCGCCTCGCCGCCTGCCCCATAGCTTCTCAACTATTCTGCGGTGACCGCCTGTCGCAGCGGTTCGAGGGAGACTTGGTTCGCGCCGTCGAATGGGCGTTCCAGGATGGCGACCAGCGCCAGGACAATGATGGCGGCAGCGGTCGGCAGGCTCAGCGCCACGATCTGGCCGCGCGCGTGATCGAGGTGCGCCACGGCCACGGACACCTGGGTCAGCAACGCGAGCAGGAGCACCGCGACCCAACGCAGGGTGTCGGTCGGCGCGTGCATCAGCATCAGCCGGGAGCTGCGCGCGGTGCTGATCCGCTGCACCGTGTCGATCAGCGCAGCCTGCATGGCCGAGCCGGCCGCAGCGCCTGTCTGACGGGACGCCGCCGCGCCAAGCAGGGCGAGCAAGGCCGCATCGGCCTGATGGGAGCCGTAGCCGATCGGCCGCCGATGCCATTCGTCGTCGACCACCGATATTAGATATCGGTTGACCCGCTCCCGCAGGCGGCCGGCTTCCGATGGGACCGCGTTGGCCAGTTCGAGGACGGCCACAACTCCCTCGCGCTCGTGCAGCACTGCCTGCACGGCGCCACGATAGGACTCCCAGGCGCCGGCGCCGAGGAACGCGATCGTCAGGGCAAACAAGGTATTGGACGTGACGAAGAACGGCGTGACCATGCCCTGCAGGCTCGCCAGGTGGCGGCGCGTCGGCCACCGGAACGAGACCAGGTGCAGCAGGGTGGCGGTCAGCCCGTCGGAGGCGACCAGTGTCGCCACGATGGCCCAGGGCGGAAGATCGAGCCAACCCGTCAGCATCCGCGTCCTCCTAGTCCGGCCGGGCGCGTAAGCTAACCAGCACTGCCCGTCCTGGACGTCCACAATCCCCGCCAAAGCTACCTTCACCGTGGACGAATACGACGGCCTTTCGTCGCCCGCCTCAGATCGGTCCAGGCGGCTATCTCCCGGCGCAGCTTGATCATCTCGGCCGAGCGCCCGCCGTGGATCGTGCGGGCGTGACGAAGGCGTAGCAGCCCGTTGACGAAGTCGGCTTGGCTTGATTCGCTGGCTGTCTGACGGGGGCGGCTGGTGACGTATGGCGCTGGGACGGCAGCAGGCACGACAGACGGAGATGCTGGTGACGTGGGCGGAGCTGCCACGGTCGCCGGGGCACGCCTTCTACGACACGCTGCAATCGGTTCTGCTCGCGGCCGACTTCGACGGGTTCGTGGAAAGGAACTGCGCACCGCTCTACGCGACGCGATGTGGTCGGCCGTCGCTGCCGCCGGGGCGCTACTTCCGCATGCTGCTGGTGGGCTACTTCGAGGGGATCGACAGCGAGCGCGGGTTGGAGTGGCGCTGTGCCGACAGCCTATCGCTGCGGGAGTTTCTGCGCCTCTCTCTCTGAGCGCGAGCCGGTGCCCGACCATTCCTGGCTGAGCCGCACCCGCTCGCGCTTGCCGCTCGAGTTGCACGACCAGGTCTTCACCTGGGTACTGGGGCGCCTGGCCGAGCATGGTCTGATCCGGGGCGAGCGGGTCGGCGTCGATGCCTCGACGATGGAGGCCAACGCGGCGCTGCGCACGATCGTGCGCCGCGCGGACGGCGAGGGCTATCGCGACATGCTCAAGCGCATGGCCGCCGAGAGCGGCATCGAGACCCCGACGGCCGAAGACCTGATCCGGCTTGACCGCACGCGCAAGGGCAAGAAGCTGTCGAATGCGGAGTGGCAGAGTCCAACCGACCCGGATGCGCGGATCGCCAAGCTGAAGGACGGCCGCACGCATCGGGCCTACAAGCCCGAGCATGCGGTGGACCTCGACACCGGCGCGGTGATCGCGGCGGAGATGCACGAAGCCGACCAGGGCGATACCACGACCCTGCCGGACACGCTGGCGAGTGCGGCCGAGCACCTGGCCGCGGTGGCGGCGGCACCCACGCCCGAGGCTCCGGCCGAGATGATCGCGGACAAAGGATACCACTCCCGCGCGGGCCTGAGGGCGCTCGAGGACGGACCGTGGAAGAGCCGCATCGCCGAGCCCCGGCGCGATGGCTTCCTGCGCTGGCACGGCGATTATGCCGCCCGGCGGGCCGTCTACAACAACCGCAGCCGCCTGCTGTCCGAGGTCGCCCGACAGGCGTTCAGGCTCCGCGCCGAACTGGTCGAGCGCGGCTTCGCGCTGATCCTCGATCGGGGCGGCATGCGAAGGGCCTGGCTCCGCGGCCGCGAGAACCTGCACAAGCGCTATCTGATCCACGTCGCCGGATACAATCTGGGGCTGATCATGCGCCTGCTGACCGGGGCCGGGACGCCTCGGGAGTTCCTGGCGCGGGCTTCGGTCTGGCTCGGCGCGATCCTGGTCCCCGATGGCGCGCTGATCGCCATCCTGTTCGTCGCCGCAGAAGGTCAGATCGCCGCCATCGCCGTCAGCCTCCAAGCCGACCCGCTCGCCTGAAAACCGACTTCTTCAACGCGCTGGTAGGAACCCTTCAACCGTCCTCGGGCGGTGCTCTTGCCGGCCTGCATCCGACAGCGGCCGTTCGGCGTCGCGGGAGACCGGCACGGGCTCCCGCTACAGATGCCTGCCGCAAGCCGGCTCGGCAGGCTGGAGTCTTCCGACCAGGCCAGGAAGTTCTGTGCCCATAGAAGCGCCTCATCGTTGCGGCGATGGGCATCTATTCAGAGGCGGGACACTGCCATTCAGCAGGTATGCCAGGGTCTGTGCCACGCCTGTTGGAGCACCGACGTAGACGGTTGAGCCGGTGTTCGTGTTGGCGGTCGCGCTCTTGCAGTTCTCGAAGAACAATTCCTCGCACGGGAAGGGGCCGGCAATCTGATAGCCCACGTTCGCGCTGGCCGGGTCGGCCACCACGATCGGACAGGAGCACACGATCTGGTGGTCACCCAGCGGCGTGTCGAAGCCTGGGAACGACCTTCCCTCCGTGCTCGTGAAGCAAAATCCGCCATCGCAGTGCGCATACGCGCCGTTCGAGGTCTTCGCGGGACAGGTGTACAGCGCCTTGTCGCCACCCGGCGCGACGACGGACTCGGGCAGGCTGAAGGTGCTCACCATGTACCCGTTGTCGGCCCCCTCGGCGTTGGCGGTGCAGACGTCCTGATCCTGCCCGAACCGGAACGACAAGCTGATGCTGTCGCCCGACTTCACGTCGCACTTGCAATAGGCAAGGCCGTTGAAGACAAAACAGCTGGCGACCGCGCACAGCGCGTACGTCTGACCCTTGCAGACCTTGAACACCTTGGGGATGGTCGAAGCCGGGCTGGCGTTTCCAGGAACGGCTGCCTGCTCGGCGCGGGCCACCCCTCCTGTGGTCAACAGCAGCGCCACCCCAAGCCCTGCCGTGGCAAGCACAGCCCTCCCCACGAGCCGCCGTCGGCATACCTCTGCCGCACCGCCCAGCTGCGGCCCCGGCTCCCACACCGGGGATGGCCGTTCCGCGATCTTCGTCTGTGAGTCGGCCAATCTAGCCTCCCCTGCACGCGCCCGCACCATGGGCTGTGCAGTCATTTTTGAGATGCTCCGGCTTCGAACCATCGCCCGCGAGCCGCGCATCGAGGTGACACTCGCGTTCCTGACGCCCTTTCTCGCGTTCTGGGTTCCGCACGCGATGGGCGGCTCGGGCGTGCTGGCGACGTTGGTGGCCGGGCTCTATGTCGGCACGCGGGGTGTCGAGCTCATCCCCTCGAACACGCGCCTGCAGGCGCTGTTCTTTTGGGACTTCGTGATCTACCTGATCACCGGCGCGATGTTCCTGCTGACCGGCTCACAGGCCAGGGCCGTGCTCGACGGACTGCACGGGACGCACTGGAGCCGCCTGTTTCTGCACGGGCTGGCGATCAGCCTTGTGGCGGTCGTGGTCCGGTTCGTGTGGGTCTTCCCACTGACCTATCTGCCGCGCTGGACGCTCCCGGCGCTGCGCGCCCGCGACCCGGCACCGCCCTGGCCTGACCTGTTTGTCATCGCCTTCACCGGGGTCCGCGGCACGGTGTCCCTCGCGGCGGCGCTCAGCGTCCCGTTCACGATTGGCCCCGGCCAGCCATTCCCGGACCGTGGCCTGATCCTGTTCCTCACGTTCAGCGTCATCCTGGTCACGCTCGTTTGCCTCGGGCCGGTGCTGCCGCTCGTTGTCCGCCGGCTGGGGTTGGTCGAGCGTGGCAGCCGCGAACGCCACGACCGCGACGTGCGGGAGATAAGTAGCCACCTTGAGGCGGCGCGACACGCGCTGGATCGCCTTGGTCACATCGCCCAGCGGAAGCGATTGCCCCCCGAGGTGGTCGGGCAGTTGCGGGCCCGGCAAGAGGAGCACATCGCCCACCTGGAGCGCCTCCGCGCCAGCGATGGCAACGGCGGCAGGCTGGCCAGGCAGAAGGAGGCGGGCGAACTCGCGTTGATCGCGGCGGAGCGCAACCACATCAACAGCCTGTTGCGCCGCAAGGTCATCGGCGACGAGGTTCGCCGCCGGATTGAGCGCGACCTTGATCTCCGGGAGGAGCGCGTGCGCCGCAACCTGGAGGGCGTCTCCGATGACGACTGAGGCCCCGACTTGGTGGCCCAAGTGCGAGAAGCGGGCTGGCGGGATTGGTCCGCGTACCTGAAGGCCAGGGTGGCCGGGGGTCCGGGCCGGGACATTGGGCAAGCCGGGCGCGCGGGTCCACCCCGTGCAGCTTGGCGCCAAGGACAAGCGAATATATGGCTGCGGCCCGCTCGCGGCCGCAATTCCTGCCTGCGAACAGCCATGCCGACCGAGAGCGATGCCGCGTTGGGTGGAGCCGAAACGGCTTGCACCGGCTTCCGCCGCGCCTAGGTGGGCCATGTGTCGAGTGCGGTGCCGATGCAGCGCGGCCGGCGTGGTGGCGAAGGTCGAGGCGACCATCCGCAGCGGCGTGCCCGCCTCCAGCGCCGCCTCGATCGTGGCCAGCTCCGGACGTCGGCAGAGCGAGCACCGGCGCCCGCTCACGTCCGCAGCTCCCGCACATCCGGCCAGCCGGGCACCGGCGGATGGCAGGCCCAGCAGCGCCAGCCGGGATCGGCGTCGCGGATCCAGAACCGGTGCCCCTTGCAGCACGCGCACCAATCGCCGGGCTCGGGAGCGACCCAGGGCAAATGCCAGCGGCGCGGTCCACGGGCTCCGGAAGGGGATTGGCGAGGCGCTGGGGATGGCGAAGAGGAAGTTGAGCTTGGGAACGGTGCCCCACCTAAAGCACCTAAACCCCGTCCGGTTTGAGAGGTGTAGTTTCGGAGGCAGGGTCCCTATCTCCAGGGGATGATGAAACTTAGCCTTGTTCGCTCCTGTCATGCTGCGCGTTGACCATGCCCGGTGGGGCCAGACGCCGGAGGACCTGCGTCGGCTCGCAACGAGCGCTGCCCATCAACGCACTCGCGAGCGCTTCTTGGCGCTTTACGAGATCACCGAAGAGAGTTGCGCCACGCAGGTTGCCGAACGCACTGGCCGCCACCCGCAGACCGTGATGGAGTGGCTGCACCTCTACAACGAGCGTGGCCCCGAGGCGCTGACCTACCGACGCACTGGCGGCCGTCCCCCCTTTGTCCCGCCATCGCCGCCGTACTCGGCGCAGAGCTCCGTGCGGCCCAGCAGGCTGCGGCCAGCCCATCCGTAGCCGGAGCTGATCCGCCGCGCTGGACGCTCAAGCGCCTGGTCGGCTGCGTGCGGGCGCGGTTCGGCCGTCCCTGCTGCCGCGAGACCATCCGCGCTGCCCTGCACCGGCTGGACCTGTCGTGGAAGAAAGCCCGCAAGCTGCTCGGTCGCGCCGATCCCGAACGGCGCGCCGCCTTTCTCGACCGGCTACGGCCGGTGCTGGACAGCGCCCAGCGCGATCGGCACGTGCTGGTCCACCTCGACGAGGCGCACATCCACCAGGACGCCGATCTCGGCTACGGCTGGGGCGAGCGCGGCAAGCGCTTCCACGTGGCCTCCTGCTCGCCCGGCCTCGCCGCCAGGGTCTCGCTCTACGGCCTCTACCTCTACAACGAAGGCCAGGTGCGGCTATGGCCCTATGCACGGGCCAACGGCGAACACACGATCGATGTGCTGCACCGGCTCCGTGCCGAGTTCCCCGATGGCATGCTCGTCGTGATCTGGGACGGTGTGCCCTGTCACCGGGCCAAGGCGGTATGGGCCGCCGCTGCCAGCCTGGGCATCACGCTCATGCCGCTGCCGGGCTACAGCCCGGACCTGATGCCGGTCGAGGCGCTGTGGCGCTGGCTGCGCGAGGACGTCACCTACCATCACTGCCACGCCACGGCCGACGACCTGACCCGGCGCGTCGCCCTGTTCGAGGCCAAGGTCAACCAAGCCTCTTGCGTCGTCGCCGATCGCCTCTGGGTCAAGGACTGCCTCGATCCCGAGGAGGAGAAACTACGATTCTCAAACTAGACGCGGTTTAATTCACCTAACCGGCTGCTCGTGTCGCCGGCCCGCCCCTCACCTAAAGCACCTAATTCACCTAATCGGCTGATTGCATCGCTGGCTCGATTAGGTGGATTAGGTGCTTTAGGTGCTTTACGGTTCACTTAAGGCAAAATCCTGTTCACTTAAGCTATCGGCCGAATACCAACCAATTGAAAATGCAGCATTCGCCTTGGTTCTCTCTGCGGCACAAACAACTAAAGTGAACCGTATTGGCTTTAGGTGGGGATACCTCTCGCGCCGCGACGTCCACCATCGCCCACGGGTCGAAGGCGAGCGCGCTCACGGCACCAGCTCCCACGCTTCCTTGCGCGGTGCGCCGTCCACCTCGGTGCCGGGCGGCAGTGGCGTTACCAACCCATGCTCCTCGAGGATGGCCACAATCCGCCGGGCCGTCGCCGCATCCCCAATGGCGTTCAGGCCACGCTGATAGATCATCGCGAGGTGGCAGCGCGGGTCGGGCCGGGCCTGCCACCAGGCCAGCAGCCTGGCCGCGAGCCGCAGGTCTGGCGCCACGCTCCCGCTCCCCTGCAAGCGCAACATCTCGGCCGCGTAGTGCTGGGCCAGCGCGATCCCGCAGGCCATCGCGGGTCCGTCCACCACCATCGTCTCGGGATCGGCGTAGGCCGCCAGGACCGCCGCGAGGCGCCCGGCGTGCTCCGCCATCTTCGCGCCGAAGGGACGGATCGGCCGTAGCGCGCCGGTCTCGGCCAGGTCGCGCTCAACCGCGTCGTGGAACGCGATCCAGTTGCGCTGGGCAACATCGGACAGACGCATCGCCGGGGGCTCGAGCACATCATGCGTGCCGCTCGCCAGCACGGGCGGGCGCGACAGGATCGCGCCCAGGCGGGTGTTGTAGTCGTCCAGCACAGCCCGGCAGGCCTCAGGCGGGTGGCGGAACAGCCTGGTGCCCGCGGTGCTGTCGGGCGCGACGAGCGGGAAGCGCGCGAGCAGCCCGATGCCGTCCAGCGTCGCGTTGCCGAACAGCCGATCGGCGACGACGGGCTGCATCATGATGTGCGCCGAGCACCGCCGGCCGGGCAGATACGCGGTTCCCGTCCCGACGCGGGTGCGCCGGATCGGCTCGCCATCCCAGAGGACGTTCAGCAGGGCGCCCGTGCGCATCCGGCTCTCGTCGTTGAAGGCCGATCCGCCGAGCAGGATGCCGCCCTCGGCCGTGAACAGGCCGGCCCAGGGGCGGCCCTTCTGCAAGTGCAGCACCAGCGCCTCGGGGGTCGGATCGGCCACCAGCAACATCGGCTGGGGCGGCTCCGTCGGCTCGGGTCCGAGGGCGTCGAGGGCCGCCTTGATCGCGCCGCGGTCGCCCTTGGCGCGCTTGACCGCGGCATCCCGCGCCGCCTTCCACGCGTCCCGCTCGTTGGCGTGGGACGCCAGCTCCGATTGCCGAGCCTCCCGCCAGCGCTCCTCAATTCGGTAGACCGGCGCGAGCGCGATCCGGTCCACGCTGGTCTTGCGCTCGCCGCTGTCGGCGACCGATGCGAACAGGCCGGTCAGCGGCTTGGCCCCGCTGGCGGGCAGCTCCACGTTGCAGTGCGCCTGGACGGCCAAGGTCGCGGCGGCCAGCATGGATTGCGCGCAGACCGACAGCGGGGCTTGCGTCCGCAACTGCAAGGCCTCGACCGCGTCGCGCAGCGGCCCGAGCGCGCGGACCGGAAACTCCGGCGCGGGCGGGAGCGGGCGGAACAGCGGCCGCTTCGCGTCCGCGTGCACGGGCGGCTCGATCTTCGCGAGCGCCGCCGCTACGATGTCCTCGCCCAGTCCCAGGTCGGTATTCATCTGATCAGCCACGGCGCGGCTCCGGAAGCTTGCCGGTGCTCGGGTTGGCGAGCCCCCATTCGATGCAGCGTTTGATCTCGGTTTCGTCTTCCTTGCCGGCCCGACGCGAGGCTTCCATCACCACCGCGCGCATTGTGGCCTCGGCAAGCAGGCAGGCGCGAACGAAGCGGGATAGCCCGGCGCACTCCATAACGATGCACGGGTGGCGCTTGTCGGCCCGTGCGATATTGACAGCGGCTCTCACTAGCGCGCCATGCACATACCGCTCTGGGCGATGCTCACCGCGATGAGCAAGGCGTATCCTGTCCGGGTTTGGTGGCCGGCGTGGCGGAGCTAAACCGCGTCTAGTTTGAGAATCGTAGTTTCTCCTCCTCGGGATCGAGGCAGTCCTTGACCCAGAGGCGATCGGCGACGACGCAGAAAGTCTTGGTTGACCTTGGCCTCGAACAGGGCGACGCGCCGGGTCAGGTCGTCGGCCGTGGCGTGGCAGTGATGGTAGGTGACGTCCTCGCGCAGCCAGCGCCACAGCGCCTCGACCGGCATCAGGTCCGGGCTGTAGCCCGGCAGCGGCATGAGCGTGATGCCCAGGCTGGCAGCGGCGGCCCATACCGCCTTGGCCCGGTGACAGGGCACACCGTCCCAGATCACGACGAGCATGCCATCGGGGAACTCGGCACGGAGCCGGTGCAGCACATCGATCGTGTGTTCGCCGTTGGCCCGTGCATAGGGCCATAGCCGCACCTGGCCTTCGTTGTAGAGGTAGAGGCCGTAGAGCGAGACCCTGGCGGCGAGGCCGGGCGAGCAGGAGGCCACGTGGAAGCGCTTGCCGCGCTCGCCCCAGCCGTAGCCGAGATCGGCGTCCTGGTGGATGTGCGCCTCGTCGAGGTGGACCAGCACGTGCCGATCGCGCTGGGCGCTGTCCAGCACCGGCCGTAGCCGGTCGAGAAAGGCGGCGCGCCGTTCGGGATCGGCGCGACCGAGCAGCTTGCGGGCTTTCTTCCACGACAGGTCCAGCCGGTGCAGGGCAGCGCGGATGGTCTCGCGGCAGCAGGGACGGCCGAACCGCGCCCGCACGCAGCCGACCAGGCGCTTGAGCGTCCAGCGCGGCGGATCAGCTCCGGCTACGGATGGGCTGGCCGCAGCCTGCTGGGCCGCACGGAGCTCTGCGCCGAGTACGGCGGCGATGGCGGGACAAAGGGGGGACGGCCGCCAGTGCGTCGGTAGGTCAGCGCCTCGGGGCCACGCTCGTTGTAGAGGTGCAGCCACTCCATCACGGTCTGCGGGTGGCGGCCAGTGCGTTCGGCAACCTGCGTGGCGCAACTCTCTTCGGTGATCTCGTAAAGCGCCAAGAAGCGCTCGCGAGTGCGTTGATGGGCAGCGCTCGTTGCGAGCCGACGCAGGTCCTCCGGCGTCTGGCCCCACCGGGCATGGTCAACGCGCAGCATGACAGGAGCGAACAAGGCTAAGTTTCATCATCCCCTGGAGATAGGGACCCTGCCTCCGAAACTACACCTCTCAAACCGGACGGGGTTTAATTCCGAAGGCGAGGGGACGGTCACCAGTGCCGCGCCGGGGATCACGATAAGACGCCGAGGCAGCGGATCAGGTGCGCCGTCCGTCATGACCGGTGCCGCCGTATAGATCGGCTGCACGGCCCCGAACACGGACGGATCAGCCGGCGTGTGGCGCAGCCAACGCTTCAGCTCCGCACCGTTCAGCGGCCGGTCGAGCCAGAACCACAGGCGCAAGCGAAGGTCGGGCTTGAAGCCGTGGCTGCCGCTCGCCTGGACGATGCAGGCCCGGCTACGGAACGCGGCCGGCAAGGTCGCCAATGCGATCCGATAGCAGCCTTCCAGATCGGCAGCGGGCATGCCGGCCGGCAATGGGATGCCCTCCATATCCAGCGCCAGCCAGCGGCGCGGCACCTCGCGCAAGGTCGGGACCCCGCCGGTCTTCTGATCAGGCAGCAGCAGCCGGCGCACGCGGCGGGTTCGAGCGGGGTCCAGGATCGCCCCGCGCACCACGGCGGTATCCCGGCGGGAGAGCAAGCGATGCAGCAGGTCCGCGAGCGCAGCGAGATTGGCGAGCGGGTGCTCGGCGAGATCGAACAGGAATGCTTTGTCGTAGTTGTCCACCCTGGCATCGGGATGGACGCGCTTGGCGAGGCGGCCGCTGTGGGCGCGGATGAGGGTGATGGTCTCGCCGGCCGTCGCGCTGCCGCCATCTGATGCAGCGCCGCCAGAGCGGCGCTCATCATCGCGAACACGGTGCTGGCACGGGCTCACGCCCAGCACCGGACGGAGATCATCAGACGGGTCGCGCCTGTCGGAACGCAGGATCAGGCGCGCAATGAACGGGAGAGCCGGAGTGATCCTACGGGCTCGGGAGTTCTCGAGGATGAGCATGAGAGGTCTTTCAGCCGTCCCGGTGCTGGCGTCCGCCGCCGCGGTCGGAGAGGATGCGCTTGTTCACAGTGATCCCAATTTCGATCGCGCCGCCGGGTCCAGCACGGGACCGCGGTTGTCTTTCAGACCGAGGACTTCGGGGCGCGCAGGCTGGCTGTGGGCAGCCGCGCCAGGAGGTCGCGAAGGCTGGCGAGGTCCACCAGCGTCGCGCTGCCCAGCTTCACCAAGCGGATGTTGCCGGCCGCCGCCTCGCGGTAGAGCCAGGATCGGCTCACAGGATAGCGGGCCGTCGTGTCGCGAATGCGCGCCAGCTCGGGCGCGGAATCGGCTTTCAGGTCCTCACGTTCTCTGGGATGCATCTGGGAGTTCCTCGTTGTTGCGAGGACCACCCATTAGTCAGCCCTGACCGGCTTCCGCCATGCGTGATAAGCGCGCACGTCATGCGCGGTTAGCACGCAAACCGGCCTGCAAGGCGTCGCTCAGCGTGTCGAGAGTGAGGTTTGCGGCTCGCCAGACGACACGCACCTGCGGCGTCGCGCGTCGCCGCGGATCGGCGCGGCCTTGCTGCGCCGCCCGGCTGAGAACCTTGTGCACCCACTCGACCGAGCGCGACTTTCGTCCGCCCTCACTGTCGCGAACGCTGGGCTTCCGACCGAACAGTTTCTCATGCGCCTCAGCGAGCGCCCGGATGAGGGGGCGAGAGATCTCCGCGTCTCCTCGTGCACGACGCTTCTTGCGTCCTGCTGTCACGGCGGAGCCTGCCTTAGCCGATTGGAGCAAGAGAGACAAAGTCCACGGAGCGACGACTTTCAGCGCGGCTTCGACAAACTTCCGATCCACAAGCTGCGCCAGCTCCTGTCGTTCATCCTCGATGGCCTCCCTCTTTGCTTTGGACTCCTTGTCGTCCCCCTTCAGCCTTGCGGCCTTAGCCTCCAGAGCCTTGTCTGATTTGATTACATGATTAACCAGCCGTTTGAGCGCGCGCCGGCCGCCGATCAGTGTGATCAGCCACGGCTCAGGCGGTATCGAGATCCCGTTCGCGCCGACTTGCAAAGCCTGGAGGATCGCGGGCGCAATCCGCACTCCGCGCGCCTGTATCGGGTCTAGGTCGGTCGGCAGCCCAAGGATCCGCATCAGCGCGGCTGTTCCACGTTGAACAGCACCGGTCTTGCGCTTCTGGCTGTCTCGTTTCGGCGGACGGGTCGCCTGGAGGAACGACGCGGCGACGAACGCCTCATTGTTCATCATCGTCGCCAGGGCCGCCGTGTCGGCGTCCGGCAGCGGCTTCAGTCCGCATTGGGTAGCCGCCTCGAGGAAGTCGCGCGGTTCAAACAGCGGATTGGTCAGCGCCAGCACCCCGGCGGCTTCCGTTAGGCGCATGTGGATCGCGTCGTCCCGTTTCCGGGCCGGCGCTTTGTTCACCCGTGCGGGGCGCTTTGCTTGCTTTCTCGATTTGCGCCGTGGTTCCATCACGCCCTTCCCCGGATCGGCACCACCTCGCCCGCCGCGGCTGGCTTGGCGCAGAACGCGGCCCACTCCTCCATCAGCCGGCGCCGCTTCTCCATCAGATCGCCGCGCCGATACGCGGCCTCCACCTTGTCCCTCAGCGTGTGCGCCAGCGCCGCCTCGGCCAGCTCGCGGGGGTAGTTGGTCGCCTCCGCGCACCAGTCGCGAAAGGTGCTCCGGAAGCCATGCACCGTCAGGTCATCGTGGCCCATGCGTTCCAGCAGCATCGCCATCGCCATGTTGGAGAGCGGCTTGCCCGCCCTCGCGCCGGGGAACACGAACCGGTCGGCCTCGGCGCCGAGCCTCGCCACCCCACGCAGCAGGTCCAGCGCCGCATCCGACAGCGGCACGCGGTGTTCCTGCTTGGCCTTCATCCGCTCCGCCGGGATCGTCCAAACGGCGTTGGCGAGGTCCATCTCGGCCCAGTGCGCGCCGATGACCTCGCCCGTCCGCGCCGCCGTCAGGATGGCGAAGCGCAAGGCCAGCGCCGCCACGCCCTCCTGCTTGCCCAGCGCCTCCATGAAGGCGCCCGCCTCGCGCCACGGCAGGGCGGCGTGGTGTTCGACGCGGGCGAGCTTGGCGCGCGAGGGCAGCAGGTTCGCGAGGTGCCCGCGCCAGCGCGCCGGGTTCTCCCCCGTGCGCCAGCCGCGCGCCGCGGCGTAGTCCAGAACCGCCTCGATCCGTCCGCGCACCCGCGATGCCGTCTCCGGCTTCTCCCGCCAGATCGGTTCCAGCACGCGCGTCACCTCGGCCGTGCCGACCGCGGCCACGCCCAGCCTGCCCAGCACCGGGAAGGCGTAGGTGTCGAGCGTGTTGCGCCACTGCTGGCGGTGCTTGGCGTTCCGCCAGCCCGCCTCGTGCGCGGCGATGTAGGATTCCGCCATCTCCCGGAAGGTGTTCAGCCCGGCCTTGGCGGCTTGCTCGGCCCGCCTCGCCCGCCGGGCCTCGATCGGGTCCACGCCCTGCCGGACCAGCTTGCGCGCCGCCGTCGCGGCCTCGCGCGCCTCGGCGAGCGACACGTCCACGACGGTGCCGAGCCCCATCAGGTGGGCCTTGCCGTGCAGCTTGAAGCGGAACAGCCAGGATCGGCTTTGCCTGCCGCGGACATGCAAGTAGAGCCCGCCGCCGTCGCCATAGGCGCCCGGCTTGGCGTCCGGCTTGGTCAGCCCCTTCACCGCCCCCGCGCTGAGCTTGCCCATGCCCCGCTCCGTCATACACTACGGAACGGGACGGCACGGGACAAGCGAAAACGGCTTGGGACAGAAACGCGGCCTCGAAGGCGAGCTTCAGAAGACTTAGAAGACTACCCGGAACAGCCTGAAGCACGGTCTAGGCGGACACTCCCTCCGCCACAGAGCTCCTAACGGATTGATTAACACGGCTGTTTTGCACACGCTGCGACTGGCACACGCCTCGGCCCACGCTTCCTCCGGAGACGGGCCGGGACGTCGTGGGACACGGGCTGTTTTCGTAGGGCACCGCCCTGACGGAGGCTAACGAAGTGAATGCCCTCCCACGTGCGTCGCGCCGAGCCACGGCGGTCCGATGCGCGGACCTCGGTGGCCGCGCCCGCCCTACGCGTCCATCTTCAGCGCCGCCAGGAAGGCCGATTGCGGGATCTCGACCTTGCCGAACTGGCGCATCCGCTTCTTGCCCTCCTTCTGCTTGTCCAGCAGCTTGCGCTTGCGGCTGATGTCGCCGCCGTAGCACTTCGCGGTCACGTCCTTCGACAGCGCACTGATCGTCTCGCGCGCGATCACCCGCCCGCCGATCGCGGCCTGGATGGCGATCTTGAACAACTGGCGAGGGATCAGCTCCTTCAGCTTGCCGCAGATCGCCCGGCCGCGCGCCTCGGCCAGCGTCCGGTGGGCGATGAAGCTCAGCGCGTCCACCGGCTCGCTGTTCACCAGGATGGAGATCCGCACCAAGTCGCCCGGCGCGTAGCCGTCCATCTGGTAATCGAAGCTCGCGTAACCGCGGCTGACCGATTTCAGCCGGTCGTAGAAGTCGAACACCACCTCGTTCAAGGGCAGGCGATAGACCGCCATCGCGCGATTGCCGACATAGGTGAGGTCGACCTGCTCGCCGCGCCGGTCGTTGCAGAGTTGCAGGATCGCGCCCAGGTAGTCGTCCGGCACCATGATCGTGGCGCGAATCCACGGCTCCTCAATATGGTCGATCACGCTGCCGTCCGGCATGTCGGCCGGGTTGTGCAGCTCCTGCGTCTGCCCGTTGGTGCGGAACAGGCGATAGACGACGGAAGGCGCGGTCGCGATCAGATCGAGGTCGAACTCGCGTGACAGACGCTCCTGGATGATCTCCAGATGAAGCAGCCCCAGAAAGCCGCAGCGGAAACCGAAGCCGAGCGCGGCCGATGTCTCCGGCTCGTAGTGGAAGCTCGCGTCGTTCAGCCGCAGCTTGGCCAAGCTGTCGCGCAGCTTCTCGAAATCGTCGGCGTCCACGGGATAGAGCCCGCACCAGACCACCGGCACGGACGGTTTGAAGCCAGGCAGGGGCTCGGCGGCGGGCGTGCGGTCGCCGGTGAGGGTGTCGCCGATCCGGCAATCCGCGAGGGTCTTGATCGCCGCAGTGATGTAGCCGATCTCGCCCGGACCGAGATCGTCCACTGGCACCATCTTCGGGCTGAACACACCCACCTGCTCGACCCCATGGACCGCGCCGGTGGACATCATGCGAATTTTCTGACCCCGCCTCAGCCGCCCGTCCCTGACCCGGACCAGGATCACCACGCCGAGATACTGGTCGTACCAGCTATCGACCAGAAGCGCCTTCAGGGGTGCGCCGGCGACGCCGCGCGGGGGTGGGAGGCGCGTGACCAGCGCCTCCAGCACGCCCTCGATGTTCAGGCCGGTCTTGGCGCTGATCTCGACCGCGTCGGAGGCGTCGAGCCCGATCACGTCCTCGATCTGCTGCTTCACCCGCTCGGGCTCGGCGGCGGGCAGGTCGATCTTGTTCAGAACCGGCACGATCTCATGGCCCGCGTCGAGCGCCTGGTACACGTTGGCGAGCGTCTGCGCCTCCACCCCCTGGCTCGCGTCCACCACCAGCAGGCTGCCCTCACAGGCGGCGAGGCTGCGGCTCACCTCGTAAGCGAAGTCCACATGGCCGGGCGTGTCCATCAGGTTCAGCTCATAGAGCTGTCCGTCGCGCGCCTTGTAGGCGAGGCGGACGGTCTGCGCCTTGATGGTGATGCCCCGCTCGCGCTCCAGCTCCATGTTGTCGAGCACCTGGTTGGTCATCTCGCGGTCGGACAGCGCCCCGCACGCCTGAATGAGCCGGTCGGCGAGGGTGGACTTGCCGTGGTCGATATGCGCGATGATCGCGAAATTGCGGATACGGTCGAGGGGGGTGTCGGTCATGGAACTCAGGATGTGGCCGTTCCAGCGTAGATAGAGAGAAACGACCCCTGTGTCAGCCTCGGGAGCTAGCGATGGAGATGGGCCGCGAGCGGCCGGTGGTGCCGGGCCGTACCGCCTTTTTGGTTGTGGACGTGCAGAACGGCACGTTGGAGCCGGAGGACGCAAGCCGCCGGCCCGAGTTCCACCAAGCGGCGACCGGCCGGGTCGTTCCCAATTTGCGCCGCCTGATCGGCGCCTGCCGTGCGGCACGGGTGGAGGTGATCTAGCACTACAGTTGCATTTTTCGTTTCAGATGCGAGCGCTGGGCGGCGGCTTGGTGCGCCCGTCGCCAGACTGACCACGCGATGACGTGGGCGGGTCGGATGCGTCGCTGGGCCAGGCGCATCGCGAGGCGGCGGATTTCCTGGATCGACCAGCGGATGAGGGGGCGCGCGTACGCGGCAGCCGCGGCGGTGTTTTTGGGGGTGCCTGGTTGGCGCGCTGGCGCACCCGCGCGAGGATGGCGAAGGCCAGCATGACCAGGCTCATATGACGGTGCCAGCCATGCCAAGAGCGGGTCTCGTTGTGGTCGAGGCCGGAGTGCGGTCTTCGCCGTCTCGAACGCGTCCTCAACGGACCAGCGGCTGCCTTCGACGGTGGCCAGGGTCTCGACGCCGGTGCCTTGCGGGCACCAGGTGCTGAAATAGGCGAGCGCGCCATCGGCAATGTTGCGCCGGATCAGCAGGCCGCGCGTCCAGGTGCCGCTGAGGGTCGGGTTGAACTCATCGGCCTCAAGGTCAGCCAACTCCAGGTAAACCCAGTCGTAGAGCCGTGCGCCTTTGGTGCCCTCGCCCGCGGACAAGCGCCGCCAACCCGAGGCATCGAGGCCGCGGGCGATCGCCTCAGCGGTGCCAGCCACCACTGGCAGGCGCCCCCAAGAGGCGAACTGGTCCGTGGCGTTGGCGCCGAGCACGTCGTCCAGGAACAGGCCCGCCGAGGCCGCCACGCGCCCTTGCGTGAACAAGGGGCGCATCCGCCGCTTGGCCTCGCGCAACTCCGCTGCCCATAGCTCCAGCGTCGTCTCGATCGAGGCACCGCTCACTTTTGCCCTCCCGCCTATGCGGGAGAAGATGAGGGGTTCAACCCAGAATGCAACTGTGTGCTAGGCCCAATGCTGTTCACTCAAGTGAGTTGTGTCTATATCAGAACAAGCACAAACGCTGCATGTTCAGCGGGTTGGCATTCGCCGCTCGCCTTAACTGAACAGGATTTCGCCTTAAGTGAACAGCATTGGTGCTAGGCCGCATTTCTCACCGGAGTAGGTGCATCGTAAGCGGCGCTCTGCGGCCCTTCTTCCCGGGTGAGGGTGAGTATGGTGGGTGTGCCTGAGGCTGGCAGCTTCGGGCAGACATCATGTTTGACGGCAACCACGAGACGAGGGGGAAGCATCGCCGGGCCGAGGTCCGGACGAGGCCTGAGCGACGGCGCTGGTCGGCTGCGGACAAGGCGCGGGTCGTGGCCGAGGCGACGGCGCCGGGCGCGGTGGTCTCGGCCGTGGCGCGGCGCTGGCAGGTGCACCCGCAGCAGGTGTTCGCGTGGCGGCGTGAGGCGGGCTGTGCCGAGCGGGTGCCGCAGTCGGAGGTGGCCCTGGAGGACGCGTCGGTGCCGGAGTTCGTGCCGATCCTGGCCGTGACCGAGGCGGCAGGGTCGGCAGACCCCGTGGCAGCGATGGCGTCTGCCCCTGCGCTCGAGATCGCGCTGGCCGGCGCCGTCGTGCGCCTCAGGGCCGGCACGGACATGACGCTGCTCGCGGCGGTGCTGCGTGCGATCCGCGCCTCGGCGACGGCGGCGTGATCACCATCCCGGCCGGCGCGCGCGTGCTGCTGGCGACCCGGCCCGTGGACTTCCGCAAGGGGGCGCACGGGCTGGCGGCGTTGGCATCCGCGGTGCTGGGCGAGGACCCGTTCTCGGGTGTGGTCGTGGTGTTCCGCTGCAAGCGGGCCGACAGGGTGAAAATCTTGGTCTGGGATGCGAGTGGCCTGGTCCTGGTCTGGAAGCAGCTGCAGCAGGGTGGGTTTCGCTGGCCGGCGATCGCGGACGGCGTCGTGCGGCTGTCGGCGGTGGAGTTCGCCGCCCTGTTCGACGGGCTCGACTGGACGCGGGTGCAGGCGGTGCGCAGGATTCCCACCCCGACCGTGCCGGCGTAGGATTCGTGCTGTGACGCGCGCCGCTCCCGAGCCGATGCCTGCTCTGCCCGAGGATGTCGGCGCGCTGCAGGCGTTGCTGCGCGCGGCCTGGACGGAGCGGGACAGCGTGGCCGCCGAGCGCGACGCGCTCGCCGAGCAGAACGACCGTAAGCGATGCGTCGGGGCCCTTGGGGCCGGCCGTCACTCCTCGTCTTCGTCCTCGGGCGGGTATTGTGGGGGGGCTTTGCCTGCAGCCTTGAGCAGCTTCGGGTAGCGCGTCTTCGGAGCCTTCTCCCCCAGCCCGATCACCTCGACTTGGAAGCGCCAGTCGTCGCCGTAGTCGAAGAGGAACTGCATCTTGGCGCCCACGGCGGGGAACGCCTGCGCCACTTTGGTCCGCTTGACGCTGCCGGACTCGCTGCCGGCCTCCAGGTCGGCGAAGAGTTCGTAGCGCACGGGCGAGTCGAAGACGTGGTGGTCCAGCTTGCTGAAGAAGCCGAAGGCGTGATCCAGGTCGAAGTCGAAGGCCTGCACGATGGCGGCGGCCAGGTCGTAGAGCGACTTCTCGCTCGGGATCTCGATCTCGCGGTAGACCCTGGGGCGAAGCCGGACGCGGAAGATGTGGGTGCTCGTGCGCGACATGCGGCTATCCTCCATGACCCCTGCCCCGCGCAGCCCGACGCTCAGCCGCTCCCCTGGGCGGCCCAGTGCCAGGGCATGAGCTCGTCGATGCGCGCCTGCGGCCAGCCACCGACGAGCCGGGTCAGCAACTCGCAGAGGTAGGCCTGCGGGTCGACGCCGTTCAGCTTGCAGGTCTCCACGAGCGAGGCGACGTGGGCCCAGTTTGACCCGCCTTCATCGCTTCCGGCGAAGAGCGCGTTCTTTCGACTCAGTTTCACCGGTCGGATCGCGCGCTCGACCGTGTTCGTGTCCGGCTCGATCCGGCCGTCGTCGAGAAAGCGCACGAGCCCGTCCCAGTGGTTCAGCGCGTAGCGGATCGCGCCCGCGGTCGGGCCGCGGCCCGGCAGCTTGGCCAGCTGCTGCTCGAACCAGGCGCGCAGCTCCAGCACCAGCGGCCGGCTCCGCTCCCGGCGCGCCGCCAGCCGTTGCGCCGGCGCCTGGCCGCGGACCTCGGCCTCGATCCGATAGAGCGCTGCGATTCGCTCAAGCGCCGCTGTGGCGATCGGGGCCGTGCCGGTCTTGGCCAGGTCGTAAAAGCCACGACGCACATGCGCCCAGCAGAAGACCAGCGTCACGGCGCCGCTGCCCTGTTTGTCGCGCGCGGGCTCGGCCAGCTTCTTATAGGTCGTGTAGCCGTCGCACTGCAGAATGCCACGGAAGCCGCCGAGCAGCGTGTCGGCGTGCTGCTGCCCTCGGCCCGGCGCGTAGCTGTAAACCACCGCCGGCGGGTCCGTCCCAGACCAGGGCCGGTCGTCGCGTGCGAGCGCCCACAAGTAGCCGGTCTTGGTGCGGCCCCGCCCGGGGTCGAGCACCGGCAAGGTGGTCTCGTCGGCGAACACCCGCGCCGAGCCGAGCACGATCGCGCGCAGCCTGCTGACCACGGGCGCGATCTCGGCGGCGGCATAACCCACCCAGGAGGCCAAGGTGGAGCGCCCCAACTCCACCCCTTGCCGGGCCATGATCTGCGCCTGGCGATACAGCGGCAGGTGGTCGGCGTAGCGCGCCACCAGCACGTGCGCGACCAGCGCCTCGGTGGGCAGCCCGCCCTCGATCAGTCGCGGCGGAGCAGGCGCCTGCACCACTGTACCTGCGCAAGTCCGGCACGCCAGCTTGGGGCGCTTGGTCACGATGACGCGGAACTGCGCCGGGATCACGTCGAGCCGCTCCGCGGTGTCGTGGCCGATGACCGCCATCACGCCGCGGCAGCACGGGCAGGCGCTGTCCTCGGGGGCCAGCGTCACCTCGACCCTGGGCAGGTGCGCAGGCAGCGCGCCGCGGCTGGCCCGGCGCTTGGCCGCGCGCCGCGCGCGCAGGCCCGGGTCGCGCTTCTCTCCCTCGGCCTCGCCCGTGGCGATCGCGGTCTCGAGATCCTCCAGGCCGAGCTGCAGCTGCGCGTCGGGCAGGCGCTCGGAGCGGGCGCCGAACTGCAGGCGCTTGAGGCGGAGCAGCAGGTGGCGCAGGCGGTCGTTCTGCTCGGCGAGCGCGTCGCGCTCGGCGGCCACGCTGTCCCGCTCCGTCCAGGCCGCGCGCAGCAACGCCTGCAGCGCGCCGACATCCTCGGGCAGAGCAGGCATCGGCTCGGGAGCGGCGCGCGTCACAGCACGAATCCTACGCCGGCACGGTCGGGGTGGGAATCCTGCGCACCGCCTGCACCCGCGTCCAGTCGAGCCCGTCGAACAGGGCGGCGAACTCCACCGCCGACAGCCGCACGACGCCGTCCGCGATCGCCGGCCAGCGAAACCCACCCTGCTGCAGCTGCTTCCAGACCAGGACCAGGCCACTCGCATCCCAGACCAAGATTTTCACCCTGTCGGCCCGCTTGCAGCGGAACACCACGACCACACCCGAGAACGGGTCCTCGCCCAGCACCGCGGATGCCAACGCCGCCAGCCCGTGCGCCCCCTTGCGGAAGTCCACGGGCCGGGTCGCCAGCAGCACGCGCGCGCCGGCCGGGATGGTGATCACGCCGCCGTCGCCGAGGCGCGGATCGCACGCAGCACCGCCGCGAGCAGCGTCATGTCCGTGCCGGCCCTGAGGCGCACGACGGCGCCGGCCAGCGCGATCTCGAGCGCAGGGGCAGACGCCATCGCTGCCACGGGGTCTGCCGACCCTGCCGCCTCGGTCACGGCCAGGATCGGCACGAACTCCGGCACCGACGCGTCCTCCAGGGCCACCTCCGACTGCGGCACCCGCTCGGCACAGCCCGCCTCACGCCGCCACGCGAACACCTGCTGCGGGTGCACCTGCCAGCGCCGCGCCACGGCCGAGACCACCGCGCCCGGCGCCGTCGCCTCGGCCACGACCCGCGCCTTGTCCGCAGCCGACCAGCGCCGTCGCTCAGGCCTCGTCCGGACCTCCGCCCGGCGATGCTTCCCCCTCGTCTCGTGGTTGCCGTCAAACATGATGTCTGCCCGAAGCTGCCAGCCTCAGGCACACCCACCATACTCACCCTCACCCGGGAAGAAGGGCCGCAGAGCGCCGCTTACGGTGCATCGGGGCTCCGAATTCGGCGAAAGTTCTTCTGCCACAAAGCCTCAGCTCGACTTTGGCCATTCAGGCGGCATGGCAGAGGGCGTGGGCGATGCCTTCACGGAGTTCCTGGACGGAGTTTTGCTGCCTTGGCCGAATGCCGTGAGATGATCAAACCCTGTTCGGCCCAGATTTGGCGCCGCACGGCGGCGAGGGCGTCGACGAATGTCGGCTGCTGCTTGTGATACCAAGCGGTCCTCCACGCGCGTGAGCGTGCCTGTTGGCCGAGACGGGCGGCGAGCAAAGTGACGATGGAGAACATGCCGAGCAGGCAGGGCGTGGTGCGCGCGACAGCCTTGTCCGACCATTGCCGCTGGGTCTCAAGGCCGAGGTGATCGCGCACTTCTCGGAATGTGACCTCGAGTTGCCAGCGTTGGACGAACCAGCGGACGATCTGGAGCGGGTCACGGGCGGGATCGGTGCAGAGCAGGGCCTGCGGGTCGAAGCGACGCTGGGGATCGCGCAGCAGCACCCAGCGGATCGGCACGACCGGCATACCGCTGTGACGCCAGACGGCAGTGGCGGAGTGGATCTCCACGACGCGCTCGCCCTCGCCATACCAGCCCGGCACCGTGACGCGTTGCCAGGGCGTGGTTGCCTCGGTGAGCACGGCGGCGAGTGTGGGCAGGCGCTTACCCTTGGTCCGGGGACGCCCAACCGTGCCAGGCGGGCGCGGCGGTGCTGGCTCGTAGAGGGCCGCATCCAACCGGAGGCGGGTGATGCAGATCAAGCCCCGGCGGGCCAGCGCCGCCAGGAAGTCGAGGGCGGAGAAACCGTTGTCGCTGACCAGCACGATCTCGCGCCCAGGTAGCCATCGACGGGCCTGCAAGCCGAGTTGCCGGCCCCAGTCCGTCAGCTTCTTGTGCCGCCGCCCGTGCTTTTGCGCGTATCGCTCGGAGTGTGTTTCGGCGTGCAATTTTGACCCCCTGAGCCGGGGGATCGGCGTGCAATTTTGACCCCTGAATGTGTGGCTGCTGGGCTGCCTGCTTCAGTTCGAGGTGGGCGGTGGGGGATGCTGATTGTGGAGACGGTCGGCCGGATCAGACGCGAGCATTTCGTCAGGGGCAAGTCGATCAAGGAGATCGCGCGTGACCTGAAGGTGTCGCGCAACACGGTTCGCAAGGTGCTGCGGTCGGGCGAGACGTCGTTCTCGTATGAGCGGGAGGTTCAGCCGCGTCCCAAGATCGGGCATTGGAAGGCGGAGCTGGACAAGCTGCTGACGAAGAACGCCGAGAGCGGGACGCGCGAACGGCTGACGCTCGTTCGCCTCTTCGAGGAGTGGCGAGGGTTGGGCCACGACGGCGGCTACGCCGCAATTCGCCGCTATGCCCGGCTTTGGAGCGGGCAGCACGCCGGACAGACGGCCGAGGCGTATGTGCCGCTGTCGTTCGCGCCGGGTGAGGCCTACCAGTTCGACTGGAGCCACGAAGTCGTCCTGATGAGCGGCGTCACGGTGACGGTGACGGTCGCGCACATTCGCCTGTGCCACAGCCGCATGATGTTCGTTCGCGCCTGCCCGCGCGAGACGCAGGAGATGGTGTTCGACGCCCACGAGCGGGCGTTTGCCTTCTTCAAGGGCGCCTGCACACGCGGCGTCTACGACAACATGAAGACAGCGGTGGAGGCGGTGTTTGTCGGCAAGGACCGGCAATACAATCGCCGCTTTCTGCAGATGTGCGCCCATCACCTGGTGGACCCGGTTGCCTGCACACCGGCCGCGGGCTGGGAGAAGGGCCAGGTGGAGAGCCAGGCCGGCTTGGTGCGCGAGCGCTTCCTCACGCCACGGCTGCGGGTGAACAGCTACGACGAACTGAATGGTTGGCTGTTGGACAAGTGCATCGCCTACGCCAAGGCGCATGCCCATCCGGAGCGCCCCGAGCAGACAGTGTGGGAGGTGTTCGAGGACGAGCGGCCAAAGCTGGTTCCCCACTGCGGTCGCCTCGACGGCTTCCACGCGCTGGCGGCCTCGGTGTCGAAGACCTGCCTGGTCCGCTTCGACAAAAACAAGTGCTCGGTCAGCGCCGGGGCGGTCGGCCGACCTGTCGAGATCCACGCCTATGCCGACCGGATCGTCATCCGTCAGGACGGACGCGCCGTAGGGGAACATCGCCGCCGCTATGGACGGGGCGAGACAATCTACGATCCTTGGCATTACGTGCCGGTGCTGGCCCGCAAGCCTGGCGCCCTGCGCAATGGCGCGCCGTTCAGGGACTGGATCCTGCCCGCGGCGATGGAGCGGGTGCGGCGTCGCCTTACCGGATCTGACGATGGTGACCGGCAGATGGTCGCCATTCTGGCAGCCGTGCTGACCGACGGGCTGCCGGCGGTCGAAGCGGCCCGCGCGCAGGCGATGGCCGAAGGCGTCCATTCCTCCGACGTGATCATCAACATCCTCACCCGGCAGCGCGATCCCGGACCGACCGCCGTCATCGCCACGCCGGATGCGCTGACCCTTCGGCATGTGCCCGCCGCCGATTGCGCCCGATACGATCAGCTCAGGAGCCGATGAGCATGGAGCGGACCGAAGTCCTCGACATGATGGGCACGCTGAAGCTCTTCGGCATGAGGGGCGCCTGTGACGAGGCCCTGGCCGCGGCGATCAAGCGCAAGCACGAACCGCAGCGCTTCGTCGGCGACCTGCTCAAGGCCGAGATGTCCGAGAAGCAGGCACGCTCGATCAGGTGCCAGATGACTATCGCCAAGCTGCCGCTCGCCAAGGATCTCGACGACTTCGCCTTCAAGGGAACGCCGATCGACGAGAGCCTGGTGCGCGATCTCGCCGGCGGCAACTTCGTCACGCAACAGCGTAACGCGGCCCTGGTCGGCGGAACCGGTTCCGGCAAAACGCACTTGGCCATCGCGATCGCGCGAAGCTGCATCCGTGCCGGATCGCGCGGGCGCTTCTTCAACACCGTCGACCTGGTCAACCGCCTCGAGGCTGAGGGCCGCGCTGGACGTCAGGGACGCCTCGCCGACTTCCTGACCCGTCTCGACTTCGTGGTCCTCGACGAGCTCGGCTACCTGCCGTTCGCCCAAGTCGGCGGGCAACTGTTGTTCCACACCGTCAGTCGCCTTTACGAACGCACCTCGGTGATCGTCACCACGAACCTCGCCTTTGGTGAATGGCCGAGCGTGTTCGCGGGCGACGCCAAGATGACCACCGCGCCGCTGGATCGCCCAACCCATCACTGCGACATCGTCGAGACCGGCAACGACAGCTGGCGCTTCAAGAACCGCGCCTGAGCTTCACAAGCAACCGCCAGGGCTTGCACCGGTGGGTCCACGGGGGAGAGACCCCGCGCGCCGCTGCGCCAGCCTCTGCATGGGCACTCCGCAACGCGAGGGTCTCCCCTATGGGCTACCGGCACAAGCAAACAACACGGGGTCACGATTGGACGCCGATCCGGGGTCAAAGTTCGGCTCTCCGCGGTTTCTGGTGCAGCAGTTGTCCGGATCAGGCCGCTTGCAGAACCCGAGCCCGCAGCAGGTCATGCTTGGCTCGCCCATACATTTGCCGCTTGATCAGCTTCAGCCTGGTGATCTGGCCTTCGGTCTGCCCGTTGCTCCACGGCATCTCAAGCGCAGCCCGAACCGCAGCTTCATCCTGCTTGAGCCCGCCGGCAAACGACCGCATCTCGCTTTCGGCCGCGTCGGCCAGCCAGCGGTCGAGTTCGTCGCTCTTCCGCTCGCGCACGATGGCCGCGAAGCTCAGGGCGAGATCACGTGCCAGCGCAAGAGGCGCCGAGGTGGCGAGCAACTGATTGAGATATTGCTGCTCCTCCGCCTGCAGCGTGGACGGGTCGGCGGTGAGCATCCGAGCCACGCGCCGTAGCGGCGGCACCGTGAAGCAGGAGTCAGCCCGGCCGGGGTGACCTGCAAGGCGCTGCCGGGTAGCCCATTCGGTGACGACGCGCAGCCCGCCCTGGAACCCGGCATCCCGCAGTTCGCGCCACAGCTGGGTTCCATTGCGGCACCCCTCGGCCCAGCGTCGCTCGAGCGTGGCGCGGTAAGGCTCCAACATGCTCCGGCGGGGGCGGAAGGGATCCGGCCCAGCGCCGCGCAGCCAACGCCGGGCCGTGTTGCCTCCGATGGCCAGCCTGCGCACGATCTCCTTGATCGGCATGCCCTCCCGCCGGAGGCGCATCACCTCGTCATAGATGTCGTGTTGCCTGCGCCACCGTTCCCAGTGTCGCCGTTCGGCACTCGTCATCGGCGGTGCCACGGTCGTGGTCGTCTCTGCGGTATCCAGCTGCGCGGCGGACCGCACCTCGCGCCTGCGGCGCCGGACAGCATCGAGCAGGGCGCTGCTGCAGTTCTCCAGCAGGTGCCAGCGGTCGCTGACCTGAACGGCGTCGGGCGCGCCCCGGCCTGCGGCGTCCGCATAGGTTCCGCCACGGTCGCGGCTGAGCACCTCGGCTCCGGGATGTGCCTTAAGCCAGGCGACGAGCGTGTCGGCGCGGCGGTCCGGCAGGAGGTCGACCACACGGTGGCGCTCGAGGTCAACGAGAATGGTGCCGTAGCGCCTGCCACGGCGCCACGCCCAGTCGTCTACCCCGAGTACCCGCGGAGCCTGGGCGGGGGTCTCCGGCGCTCCGCGGCGGAGCATGCCGAGCAGGGTGGTGGCGCCAACCGGCATCGTCAGGCGGCGCGCCAGGCGAGATCCGGCTTCGCCACCAAGCGCGAGACCGATATGGCGTTGGATCTCGGCCAGCCGTGCGGTCCGACGCGCTCGCGGTGCGGTCACTTCGGGAAGGCGCTCGGCAAAGATCCGGCGCTTGCATCCGCTGGTCGTGCAGCGGAACCGCCGCGCCTGGACGCGCAGGGCGACGATCTGTCCCTGCCAAGGCAGGTCGGCCAGGGTCCGCTGGTAATGGCTATGCACGCGCGCGGACGCCGCGCCACAGCGCGGGCAGACGGAGGTCAGCGACTTCGGGCGGGAGAGAATGACGACGCGGTCAAGCCCGGGAAGGACCTGCTCGACGAACAGACCCTCCGGGATCATGGGCAGGAGATGGGAGAGCAACTCGGCACGGAATGAAGAAGGAAGCTGTCCTCCTCCATATGGGGTCACGCCACCTCAAGCGACCACCTGCACCAGAAACCGCGGAGAGCCAAAGTTCGACGCCGATTGACAGCGGGCACAGAGCTCGGCGGGATCGAGCCCCATCGCGCGCTCAGCCTCGGCACGCTTGAAGCAGAGATAGGCGTCAAGGAAGACTGGGCCGAACCAGCGCCGCGCCGCCTCGCTCGCCGCCAGATTGTCGAGCGCCTCGGAGAGCCGGCGCGGCAGGGAAGGCGGCGTTTTGGCTGACGGGCGCAGCGGAAGCGCGCGGCTGATCCCGTCCGCCCCGGCGACAGCACCGCGCCGAGGGCGAGATAGGGGCTCGCGGCGGCGTCGGCGACGCGGAATTCCACATTGAACTGACGGGCGGCTTCGGTCGGGCCGGACGCGGCGAAGACCGGGCAGACGCGCAAGGCGGCGCCACGGTCCTGGCGCTGGATGTCGATCGCGGTGGGCGCCCAGCGATTGGGCGTGAGCCGCAGATAGGAGGCGGGCGAGGGCGCCGTCACCGCGCAGATGGCAGGAAGATGCTCCAGGATGCCCGCGCAGAAATGCTGCGCGAGCCGGCTGAGCCCCAATATCTGGTCGGGCGCATGGGTGACGGGCGCACCGGAGCGGTCATTGAGACTTAGGTGGATATGCACGCCGTTGCCCACGCCCTCGGGGGCGGGCATCGGCGAGAACACTGCCCGCGCGCCCAGCCGGTGCGCGGTAGCGCGGGCCATCTCCCGGGCGATGACAGCCCTGTCGGCGGCAGCCGTCGCCGGGGCGGGCGCGAGCGTGACCTCGAACTGTCTTGCGCCGTACTCGGCGAGGAATGTGTCCGGCACGGCGCCAGCCGCGCGGAGCGCGGCGATGAGGCTTGCGCCGAAGCCGCCCTGGCGGCGGAAGGCGCCGAGGCTATAGGCGGTCGCCCGGGCGGTCGTCCGTGCCGGTATAGACGAACTCCTGCTCGAAGGCGGCGGTCAGGGACAGCCCCGCTGCCTGATCGAGCGCCGCCACCGCGCGGCGCAGGAAGGCGCGCGGGCAGCACTCCCACTCCGTTCCATCCGTGTTGCGGATGTCGCCCAGGAAGAAGTGCTCGGGCACCGAACCGTCCTGGAAATCGACCCTCACCTCGGCACCCTCATCGGCAACAATCATCAAGTCGCCCGACGTACCGAACGGCGTTTCCCAGATCGGACCGAAGGCGGACATCATCAGGTTGCTGTGCGTCCAGCCGATGCCCTTGTTCCGACGGACGTCGATTTCTCGGGCGGGAAACGCCTTGCCGCGAACATGACCGGACATGTCGCAGGTCGCGACGAAGACAAGTTCCTCGCGCAGCATACCGCCCCACGTGCAGCATACCGCCCCACGTTCGGCTGTAGGCCTGCACGCTAGCCGCGCAGGCCGGCGTGGGCAATCCTTTCAGCGCAGCGCCGCCCCGGTTGCCTTCGCCACCGCCGCCACCACCTTATGCGACGCCGTCTCGATCTCGGCCTCGGTCAGCGTCCGCTCGCGCGGCTGGAAGACCACCTCGATCGCCAGCGACTTCTTTCCCGCGGGCAGGGTCTCGCCCTCGTACACGTCGAAAAGCGACACGCCTGCGATCAAGGTCCGCTCGGCGCCTCGGGCCGCGCGCAGCACCGCCTCGGCGGGCACGCTCGCATCGACCCGGAAGGCGAGGTCGCGGCGGACCGGCTGGAAGTGCGGCAGGTCCGGCGCGGCGCGCCTGCGCCGCTTGGGGTCCGGCACGGCATCGAGGAACAGCTCGAAGGCGCAGGCCGGTCCCAGGTCGAGCGCGCCCAGCACGGCCGGATGCAGCGCGCCGAACCTGCCAAGCACCGTTTGAGGCCCCTGGCGCACCACGCCGGAGCGGCCCGGATGGTAGAAGCCGGGTGCGTCCGCCGTCACCGCCAGTGCCGCCATCGGCACGCCGAGCGCCTCCAGGGCGGCGTACAGGTCGGCCTTGGCGTCCATCGCCTCGACAGGCCGTGCCGGCTCGATCCAGCTTCGCGGCATCGCTCCGGCGCGCAGCCCGGCCGCTATCTGGCGCTGCCCGTCGGCCGTGAAACCCGGCCCGACCTCGAACAGGCCCACGTCCGGCCAGCTGCGCGCGGCGTTGCGCTGCGCGGCCAGCGCCAGGGTCGCCACTGGCGTGGGGCGGAGTTGGTCGAGATCGGCGGCGATCGGGTTGCTCAGCCGCAATGCCTCGGGTGTATCCCCGAACAGCGCGGCGAGCCCCGCTTCCATGAAGCTGAAGGTGACGCACTCGGCGAGCCCCTGTGCCGCGATGACGCGCCGCGCCAGCGCCGCCCGAATCTGACGCGGCGTAAGGGTGGGGAGCGGCACCGGAGCGGCGCGCGGCAGGGACACAGGGGGGATCGCGTCCAGCCCGCGCAGGCGCAGCACCTCCTCGATCAGGTCGCACTCGGGCTCGATGATCGCGCAGCCCTCGGCGGCGCGGGTGGCCGCGGCGGGATCGAGATCCCCGCCCTGGTCCAGCGCCACGCCGGCGGCAATGTCGTTGCGCCAAGAGGGAACAGCGACGGTGACGCGCGCCGCGTCCCGGCCGCGCACCGCGAAGCCCAGCCGCTCCAACGCCTCCACCGCCTCGTCGGCCGGGATATCGGCCCCGCCCAGCCCGGCGAGGCGCTCGAAGCGCATGGTCGCGTCGCGCCGCCAGTCGGGCTCCCGCCCGGCGGCGACCACCGGTCCGGGCTCGCCGCCGCAGAGATCGAGGATCATGCGCGTCGCCGCCTCGAGCGCGCCCGGCATCAGCGCCGGGTCGATGCCGCGCGCGAAACGCTGGCGCGCGTCGGAGACAACTTGGTGGCGCCGCCCGGTGAGCGCGACCCGCACCGGGTCGAACAAGGCGCACTCGATGAACACGCTGCGCGTGCCCTCGTCGCACCCGGTCGCCTCGCCGCCGACCACGCCGGCCATCGACTGCGCGCCGGCGGCGTCGGCGATGGCGCAATCCTCCACCGTGAGCGTGTAATCCTTGCCGTTCAGGGCCCGGAAGGTCTCGCCCGCGCCGGGGCGCAGCACCAGCACCTCCCCCGTCACCTTGCCCTCGTCGAACACATGCAGCGGCCGGCCGAGATCGACGGTGAAGAGGTTGGTGACGTCCACCAGCGCGTTGATCGGGCGCAGGCCGATCGCGGTCAGGCGCTCCGCCAGCCAAGCCGGGCTGGCGCCGTTGCGGAGATTGCGGATGGTGCGACCCAGGATCCACGGGCACGCCTCCGGCCAGTCGATGCGCCAGCGCAGGCCCGCCTCGCCCACGGCCGGCACCGGCGCGGGCGCGAACGGCGTCAGCGTGCCAAGGCCGGCAGCGGCGAGGTCGCGGGCGATGCCGCGCACCGAGAAGCAGTCGCCCCGGTTGGGCGTGACGGCGACCTCGATCACCGGGTCATCGAGCCCAGCCCAGGCGGCGTAGGGCGTGCCCACGGGCGCGTCCTCGGGCAGCTCAACGATGCCGGCGTGATCGTCGGAGAGGCCCATCTCGCGCGCGGACAGCAGCATCCCAGCGCTGCTCACGCCGCGGATCTCGCTGGCCTTCAGGACGGTCCCAGTCGCGGGAATGACGCTGCCGGGCGGCGCGAACACCGCCCTCATGCCCGTGCGCGCGTTCGGCGCCCCGCACACCACGGAGACGACGCCCTCGCCCGTATCGACAAGGCAGGCGCGCAGACGGTCGGCATTGGGATGCGGCGCCGCCTCGATCACGCGCGCGATGCGGAACGGCGCGAGCGCCGCGCCGCGATCGGTGATGCCCTCTGCCTCAAGCCCGATCCGCGTCAGGGTCGCGCCGATCTGCTCGACGGTCGCGCCCGTATCGAGATGCGTGCGCAGCCAGGAGAGCGTGAACTTCACCGTTCAGCCCCTTCGTGCAGCATCGCCGGGGCGAGCGGATTGAACCCGTAATGGCGCAGCCAGCGTATGTCCGACTCGAAGAACGGGCGCAGGTCCGGGATGCCATACTTCAGCATGGTGACGCGCTCCACGCCCATGCCGAAGGCGAAGCCCTGCCACTCGCGCGGGTCGATGCCGCAATTGGCGAGCACGCGCGGATGCACCATGCCGCTGCCGAGGATTTCCAGCCAGTCGCCGCCTGTGCCCAGCTCGCCCGATTTGCGGTCCCAGCCGATATCGACCTCCATGCTGGGCTCGGTGAACGGGAAATAGCTGGCGCGGAAGCGCACGGGCAGGTCGGCGATGGCGAAGAACGCGCGCAGGAAGTCGATCAGGCAGCCTTTGAGGTGGCCGAGCGTGATGTCGCGGTCGAGCACCAGGCCCTCGCACTGGTGGAACATCGGCGAGTGCGTCGCGTCGTGGTCGGCGCGGTAGGTGCGGCCGGGCACGATGACGCGGAACGGGAGCGCGCGCTCCAGCATCGCGCGCACCTGCACCGGCGAGGTGTGGGTGCGCAGCACCGGCGGCGCCTGCTCGTTGCGGGCCGGCAGGTAGAACGTGTCCTGGTCGTCGCGCGCCGGATGGTGGGCGGGGATGTTGAGGGCGCCGAAATTGTGCCAATCGGTCTCCACGTCGGGACCCTCGGCGACCGCGAAGCCCATCGCGCCGAAGATCGCGGCCATTTCCTCCATCGTGCGGCTGATCGGGTGGATCAGCCCGGCCGGGCGCGGTCGCGGCGGCAGGGTCGGGTCGATGCGCTCGGCGGCGAGGCGCGCGTCCAGCGCCGCCCGCTCAAGCGCGAGGCGCCGGGCTTCGATGGCTTCCGTGAGCGCGTCCTTCAGCTCGTTCAGCGCCGCCCCGCGCGCGCGCCGCTGCTCGGGCGCGGTCTTGCCAACCTCCTTGAGCAGCGTGGTCAGCCGCCCGTTGCGGCCCAGAACGCCGATGCGCACCGCGTCCCACGCGCGCAGATCGGCGGCGGCGGCGAGGGCTGCTTCGGTCTCGGTCTTGAGGGCGAGGAGGTCGTCGGTCATCGGCGCCGATTTTCAGTCATGACATCGCGTTTCCGGCTCCCCAACAGGCGCGCTTCGCCACCGCTTGCCTTGACCAGGGTGACCGCCTGCTGATCGAAGCTCGTGAAGACGATCCCGCCGAGACGGTTGCCGTCGAAGGCGATGCACCCGTCAGCGAAGTCGCCTCCCGCGGCGAGCGCGGTGATCCCGGCCTCGGCGGCCGGCCGATCCGCCTTGACCGTGGCGGCATCAAGCAGCCGGCGCAAAGCGGCCACGATCGCGGCGGTGTCGAACTTGTATCCGCGCCGCAGCACCCATACGAACTCGCAGAGCGCCGGGATCGTCACCGCGATCATCTCCGCGTCCCGGAGCGCCGCGCTCGCGAGCTGCGCCTGACTCGGATCGTCGGCCACCGCCACCCGCAGCAGAACGTTCGTATCCGCGGTAATCCTCATTGGCCCGCCCAGCCTTGCCTCGCGATCTCCTCGATCTGCGCGAGCGACAGTCTCGGAGTGTCGGGGCGACGCAGGCAGCCTATGAAGTCCTCGATGGAGGCTGTCGATCGCGCCGCCCGCACCTCGGCTCGGCCCGCAGGCAGGAAATCAACCACAATCTTGTCGCCCGGCGCGACGCCAAGGTGATCGAGCACCTCTTTCCGAAGTGTCACCTGACCCTTCGCAGTCACCTTAAGTGTGCTCCGCATCGCAGCCTCGGGAAAAACGTACTAAGGAAGTAAGAGGTGGTCGGCTTTGTCGAGACAGCGTTTCGCCTTCGATAAGTGGATCCCCTGCCGATTGGTTCCGCAATATGCCGTTGTCGGGTCGTCGCGCAGGGAGGGCGTAGCCCGACCGGAGCGACGACCCGACAACGGCGGCGAAAGTCATGCTGCCGCTCGTTGCTGCAGGTGGGTGAAGTAGGCGTGGTCCGGTGTCCGGGCGTCAAGGCTCGAATGGGGCCGTTTGCGATTGTAAAAGTCGAGATATCGGCCAATCGATGCGCGCGCCTCGGTGACACTGTTATAAGCCCGCAGATAGACCTCCTCGTATTTTACCGACCGCCAGAGCCGCTCGACAAACACGTTGTCCCGCCAGGCGCCGCGGCCGTCCATGCTGATGGCGATCTTGTTCGCCAGCAGCAGGCCGGTGAAAGCAGTCCCGGTGAACTGGCTGCCTTGGTCAGTGTTGAAAATGTCCGGCCGGCCGTGCTTGGCAAGCGCTTCTTCAACCGCCGCCAGGCAGAAATCCTCCTCCATGCTGATCGATAGCCGCCACGCCAGAACCCGACGGCTGTACCAGTCCACCACCGCCGCCAGATAGACGAAGCCGCGCGCCATCGGGATGTACGTGATATCCATGCACCAAACCTGGTTGGGCCGCTCGATCGTCAGACCCCGCAGCAGGTATGGGTAAATCTTGTGTCCCGGCGCGGCCTTCGAGGTGTTCGGCCGGCGATACAGCGCCTCGATGCACATCCGCCGCATCATCGTCCGCACCAGGTCACGGCCGATGACAACGCCCTCGCCGCGCAGCAGATCACGCAGCATCCGGCTACCTGCGAACGGGTAATCGAGATGCAGTGCGTCGATCCGGCGCATGATCGCAAGCTCCGCCGCCGGCACGGGCCGAGGTTCATAGTAGAGGTTGCTCCGGCTGAGCCGCAGCAACGCCGCCTGCCGCGCCAGCGGCAGTTCATGGCGCCGATCGATCATCGCTTTGCGCTCAGCAGGCCGGCTTTGCCGAGCGCACCGGCCAAAAAATCGTTCTCCAGGGTCAGCTCGCCGATCTTGGCGTGCAGCACCTTCAGATCGACCGCCGGTGTCGCCTCCGCCGCGGTTCCGCTCCCGCCAAATACCCCGGCAGCCGCATCAACCAACTGACCCTTCCAGGCGGTGATCTGGTTGGGGTGCACATCGTATTGCTGTGCCAACTCGGCCAGCGTCTTCTCGCCCTTGATAGCGGCCAGCGCCACCTTGGCCTTGAAGCCCGGGGCATGGGTCCGGCGTGTACGTCCCGTCATCGTCGCTCCTGATCCGCGGCATACTCGCCGCTTTCAGGCACGGTTTCCACTTATCGACCTGTCCGAATTTGGCCGGCCACCTCTGTAAGGCAATAGAGCCTTACCTTCAAGCCTGATTTCCCAAGCCGGCGACGACGCGGGACGCCAGCCTACCCCAGCGCCGCCTGCGCCTTGCGCACGATCTCCGCGAAGGCCGCCGCGTCGTCATAGGCGATGGCGGCGAGCACCTTCCGGTCGATCTCGATACCGGCCTTGCTCAGCCCATCGATGAAGCGGCTGTAGGTCATCCCATGCTCGCGCACCGCGGCGTTGATGCGCTGGATCCACAGGCCCCGGAAGTCGCGCTTCTTGTTGCGCCGGTCGCGATAGGCGTATTGCAGCGACTTCTCCAGCCGCTCCAGCGCGATGCGATAGTTGGTCGAGGAGCGGCCGACGAAGCCCTTGGACTGCGCCAGAACCTTCTTGTGCCGTGCGTGCGTGGTGACGCCGCGCTTGACGCGAGCCATGTCCTAACCCTCCTCAGTCCAGCCCGTAGGGCGCCCACTGCTTGACGGTGCGCGCGTCCATTGGCGTCAAGGTCTGCATCCGCCGATTGCTGCGCTTGGCCTTCTGCGTCCGCGCCGATAGGTTGTGCCGCTTGCTGCCCGGCCCGGCCTTCACCTTGCCGGTGGCGGTGAGCTTGAATCGCTTCTTGACCGAGGACTTGGTCTTCACCTTGGGCATTTCGTTCTCCTTCTTGTCTGAGGCCCGCGTGGCGGGCGTCGCGGCCGGGCATGCCCCTTGTGGCCCGGGCGCGCGAACAAGCCGGCGCATATAGCGGGCCGCCACGGCGGGCGCAATCCAGGGGCTTGGCTGACCCACTCAGCGCGGAGGGAATATCGGCCGGCCGAGAATGCTGTCGGGCAGCAAGTAATCAAGCTGTACCACCAACTGGGCGATGACGCCGACCCCACGGCCCGCGGCCTTGGTGGCGGGTACTGAAGGCCTCGATGCCCGCTTCCCAGCCTCTGCCCTGGGAGTAGCTGATGCCCGGGGCAACAAGCAACTGTGCTCCCTGGCCGTAGCTGTAGTTGCGTCCCACGGCGGAGATGTAACGCACCTCGGTCAGAGGGGTCATTCCGCGAAGGAACGGAGGCAGGTCGACGTCCGCCACTTTCGACAAAAGGTAGGGTATCGAATATTGGACGGAAATACCGGTCGTCAGCGCGTTGGAACGTGCTCCTTCAGCGGCGGAGTACCCGGCATAGCCGGTGATCGCGAACGGGCGCAAATATTCAATCGGGAGATCCCCTAATCCTTTGGCGAAAGTTACCGCCGGCGTCGTCGCGGGGCTCGGTGGAAACTTGTATGAGCCAAAGCTTTGGTCAATCTGGAACGACAGCACAAACTCATGGGATTGATTAAGGATCGCCTCGTAATTGAGCAGCATGTCGAAAGGTTGCGCCGTGTAGGCTGACTGTTTGGTATACCCACCCTCAAACTGGATACCAAGCCGTTCCGTGATCGTTTTGCTGTAGGTTCCGGTAAACTGGGTTTGCGTTCCGTTTGGTGGCGTGCCGCCTGCCGTTTGCGTCTCCTGGGGAGTGACCCAAAAACCGTCAGAGGGGGCAACTTGCGGCAAGGTGAGGGTGGCGGGGAAGTTTCGGTCGCCGGCGGCGGTATAGGCATTGCCTACGGTTGGGGTCAGACCGGCGATTACGAGCGTGAGGACCGCGCTGGCACTCCAGCGGCGATTCAGGTCGTCCCGGCGATTTACAAGACGGGTTGGTCTTCTGCTCATGCCGATTACCTCCAGGGGCCACGAGCT
Organism: uncultured Pseudomonadota bacterium; assembly: GCA_963818725.1. GTDB lineage: Bacteria > Pseudomonadota > Alphaproteobacteria > Acetobacterales > Acetobacteraceae > DATFDN01. The sequence continues at coordinate 258,920 of CAWFTU010000008.1, forward strand.
GCTTAGCGGCGATCGAGTCCGCCTGGACCCACCGGGTCAGCGAACGGGCAGTTCGATCTTTGGTTGAGCCGATTGGCAACATTCGGTGAGACGGATGACCGCGTTGAACTCCCCCTGAGACCACACCCGGGGCAGCATGGGGGCAAGCCCGACATCGAGGCGCGTCCCCCAGTGGGCGGGGATTGAAACCGACCGCCCCCTCGCAGCACTCGTCAAGTCGACGGTTCCAGCCAGCACCCCGACCTGAGCCGAGTCAGCCTCCGCCTTGATGAACCAGTCAGCGGAAGCGGAGCTCACCGACGCGGTGCCAGCCGCGGTTGACACCGCGAATGTCGAGGGACCTGCAACCCGAGTGACAAGTGCTCGCAACAGCCCGTACGCAAGCGAGAGCTTCGCGAGGCGGCCGGCGCCGCCGGTGCTGTAACTCGCCACGGTCATGCTGCTGCCCGGCGCGACCAGAATCACCGACCCGTCAACCATTCGCAGCTCGAGATTGGCGCCTGCCGGCACCCCGACCGTATCGCCGACCTGCACCGCATCGCCGCGTCTCAACGCTCTGCCGTGAGCGACACAAGGCCCGCTTAACGCGACCACCGTGCCCGCCAGCGTTGCCGCGGGCGCTGCGCCCGCCAACGGCATCAGAACAAGTATGGTGAACAGCGTGCCAACCAAATTGCGCAACATGCTCCTCTCACCCCGGGCCGCCGACCCGCGCTCTCGAATCCGCTGGAATATTATTTACAACCTCTTTGACCGCCGGGCGACCTTCTTCTCAATTGGCGATACGTCGCTCATCGCTTTGGCCCGGACGCTTCTTGCGCCGGGGCCCGCGTGCCCGGCCGCCTGACCGCCGGCTGATCTCGGCCTGCGTCTCGTCGCGGCGGGTCGCGACAATTCGAACCCACTCGGGCGGCCAGACCGAGGTGGTGACGGCGAGGCAAGCGTTCCAAGCCGCCACCGCCTCCTCCAGCCGCGCCGTCCCTCTCTCATGGCCGCCCAGCGCTGCCAGCGCATTGCCGAGATTCATTTGCGTCATCGCCCAGTCGAGTGGCACCTGATCGCGCGTCCTTTCCTCTAACGCCGCGCGATACGCCGCCACCGCCTCCTCCAGCCGCGCCGTCCCGCTCTCCCGCTCGCCCAGCGTCTCAAGCGCGGTGCCAAGGTTCATCTGCGTCATTGCCCACTGCAGCGGCACCCGCTCGCGCGTTATCTCCTCTAGCGCCGCGCGGTATGCCGCCACCGCCTCTTCCAGAGGCGCCGACCCGCTCTCCCGCTCGCCCAGCATCGCCAGCGCGTTGCCAAGGTTCATCTGCGTCATCGCCCATTGGAGTGGCACCCGCTCGCGCGTCCTCTCCTCCAGCGCCGCGCGGTACGCCGCCGCCGCCTCCTTCAACCGCGCTGTCCCGCTCTCCCGCGCGCCCAGTGTCACAAGCGCGTTGCCAAGGTTCATCTGCGTCATCGCCCATTGGAGTGGCACCCGCTCGCGCGTCGTCTCCTCCAGCGCCGCGCGATACGCGGCCACCGCCTCCTCCAGGGGCGCCGTCCCGCTCTCCCGCTCGCCCAGCGTCGCAAGCGCGTTGCCAAGGTTCATCTGCGCCGTCGCCCAATCGCGCGGCGCCCGCTCACGCGTCGTCTCCTCCAGCGCCGTGCGGTACGCGGCCACCGCCTCCTCCAGCCGCGCCGTCCCGCTCTCCCGCTTGCCGAGTGTCGCCAGCGCGTTGGCAAGGTTCATCTGCGTCATCGCCCAGTCGCGCGGCGCCCGCTCACGCGTCGTCTCCTGCAGCGCCGCGCGGTACGCCGCCCCCGCCTCCTCCAGCCGCGCCGTCCCGGTGTCCCGCTCGCCCAGTCTCCAGAGCGCGGTGCCAAGGTTCATCTGCGTCATCGCCCAGTCGAGCGGCACCCGTTCCCGCGTCCTTTCCTCCAGTGCCGCGCGATACGCCGCTACTGCCTCCTCCAGACATGCCGGCCCGCAGTCCCGTTCTCCGAGCCTCGCGAGCGCGCTACCGAGATTGTTCTGTGTCCTTGCCCAGTCGAGCGGCATCTTATCCCGGGGTATTCGTTCGAGTGCTTGGCCGTAGAGGGTGATAGCCTGTTGCAGCGCCATGTTATCACCGCGCTCCTCACCGTGACGTTGCAGCGCGTCGGCTTGCCTCCAGAGCAGGATGCCTTTCTCGTGGGGCTCTCCGCCGGGCACCAGTGACGCGGCCTCGCCGAACAGCAGGGCGGCCTCCGCATAGTCTAGCGCGGTGAGCGCGAGTTCCGCCTCGGCTGCCACGGCTCGCGCGGCCTGGAGCATCTGCTTCTGGGCCGCCACCTCCGCCTCCCTCGCCAGCCGCCGCGCGTCCTCGGCTGCGGCCTCCGCTGCCGCCCGCGCCGCCTGAAGATGGTGCCGCGCCTCGTTTCGATCGCCGTAAGCCGCAGCCGCCGATGCCCTCGTCACATGCTCCTGCGCGGCCGGGTTCTCCGAACGCAACGCGGCGATGGCGGCGGTGGCCTTGCGAGTCTGGTCGACGACCTCGGCCAGCTTTTCGACCAGCCGGTCGTCCGGAACATCGGCTTGGCCGAGGGTTGCCAGCATGGCCCGCATGGCACCCTGCGTCATGCCAAGCTGGCGACCAGCCTCGGCGACCTTCTCGTCCACCCCTTTCGTCGTGGCCTCGATCAGCATCCGCACCTGATCGGCGGTGAAGCCGACCGTGACACCGGAGATATTGAGGTCACGTCCGACCGTGGCGTCTTGCAGAACGACGCCGGCGCCCGACACTCTTACGTCCCCTTGGGCGACCCGCCGGGCGGCACGCCCGCGCGTACGCCGCGTATCTCGATATCGCCGCTGAACTTGCCTTTCTCGAGCTTCACGCCCGTGCCCGAGGCGGCGATGTCGGCCAGGCGTAGACTGGCGGCCTCGACGTCCTTCAGGTCGACACCGATCGCCGCCGCCACACCCGGCGCCTGCTGCTGGATCAGCTCGGTCAGCTTGTGCGCCGCGGCCAGCAACTCGGCATCCTGGCCCGCACCGGAGTTGGTCAGGTCCTCCTCGACCACCGCCCGGCGGCTCTTTGACTCTGGTGCCTGCTCAAGCTGCTCAACCGAGACCTTCGGGTATCGGCGCTTGATCAGGTCCTTCAGTGCCGCGTAGGCGTCCTTGACCACGGCGCTGAGCACCTCCTTGCCGGCGTCGGCCCCCGCACCGAGCGCGAGGCTGAGCACGACTGCGCTAATCGGCTCCATGGGGCGGCTCCCTCCACTCCTGGGCTGCGTCCAAGCCCTACCATCCTTCTGGTCCGCTGTCGCGATCCCATCATTCGATGCCGACGATCCCGTCCACGGTGCAACCGTGGGCGCCACACGTTTGCGTGCGTGCCAAACCAGTGATCAAAATCACGGATCATACGCGAAGGCGATGGTCCGCGATGGGTGCAGGCCGTCTCGTCAGAGTTCCGTATCGATTGGAAGGGTCGAAACGGCCGCTCCGGTTACTGTCGTACAAGTTATGGCGGCAACCGAAGCGGAGCTTGCCATCCTGCTTCGCAAATTGCTGCATTTCGCTGAGACGAGGATGTGAGTAGACTAAGCCTGGGCAGTCGCGCGCAAGCCCGCTGGTCCAGCAGCACGAGACGTCGGGCGGTCGCGACTGCCCTTGCGGCCTATTGGGTGTTGCCAGGCGAGGATCTGCCTTGGGCGTAGCCCTGCTGAAACGCGGACTGCTCGTTCTGCTTGACCCTATTATAGATAAGTCCGCCGCCAAGCCCGGCCGCCGCACCTATCGCAGTGCCCAGCGCGGCGTTGCCAGCGAGCGCGCCGATGACAGCCCCGCCGGTGGCGCCCAGCGCCGTGCCGCCGAGAGCGCGCTGCTGACCCTGAGTCATGTCGGCGCAGCCGGCCAGAGTGGTGCCGCAAACGAGAAGCACAAGAACCCGTTTCATCAATTGTTCCTCCAAAATTTAACGCCCGCGCGAGCACGGGTATTGCTGGGACATAAACGCGGCAATCTGATCGTCGGCGGGTTGCGCCATCCGGCTCGGCTCGGCCTTCGCCCATTGCACGAACGCAGCAATCGCGTTGTTCCGCGTCGGGAGTGGGTTCGGCAGGCAGAACAGATGTTGGGCCTGATCCGCCATATCCACCTTCTGGAGGGTGCGAAAGACGCCCACGGTGAACCCATGGCAGAAATTGACAGCCGCCGTGTAGAGCGGATCGGTCTGTGCCGCGGAGCACAGATCGATCAAATCACCGGTGTTGCGAACGAGGAAAGTGTCCTGCGTTACCGCCGCTCGTGCCGTGACTCCGGTCCATGCCAACCCACAAACAGCGAGGATGGGAAGCCACCGCTTCGTCTGCATCAACTTTCTCCTTGAGGTTCACGCGGAATGGTCTGCTGAAACGGGCTCCTTGGCAGTCCTGACGACCGGGCGGGACGAGGCGCGCATCCGCTCGCGGAGTGACTGGAAGATCACGTAGAGTGCCGGGATGGCGAAGATGCCGAGGAACGAGGCCGACAGCATCCCGCCGAACACGGGCGTTCCGACGTGGCGGCGCGCGAGTTCCGAGGGACCGACCGCCACGACCAGCGGCAGCAGGCCGAGGATAAAGGCGAAGGACGTCATCATCACCGGGCGGAACCGCAACCGGGCGCCCTCGGTCGCCGCCTCGAGGAGCGGCACGCCCTCGGCGCGCCGCTCCTTGGCGAACTCGACGATCAGGATGCCGTTCTTGGCAGCGAGCCCGATCAGCACGACCATGCCGATTTGCGCATAGAGGTCGAGGGTGAGGCCCGCCGCCACGATCGCGGCGTAGGATCCGACGACGCCGACCGTCACCGACAGCAGAACCGGGATCGGGATGGTCCAGCTCTCGTACAGCGCCACCAGGAACAGGTACGCGAAGAGCAGCGCGAAGCCCAGGATCATCGCCGTCTTCCCCTCGGCCCGCTTCTCCTGGAAGGAGATGTCGGTCCACAGGCCCGTGTATCCTCGCGGCAGCGTGTCGCGCGCGACCTGCTCCATCGCCGCCAGCGCCTGGCCCGACGAGACGCCGGGTGCGGGCTGCCCTGGACCGTCACCGCAAGCCGGTTGTTGTAGCGGATCAGCGCCTGCGGCCCGATCACCGGCCGCACCTCCACCAGGCTGCGCAGCGGGATCATCTGGCCGTCGGCGTTGCGGACGTTGATCCGGTAGATGTCGTCCACCGAGGACCGGTCCTCGGCCTCTCCCTGCACCTGGACCTGCCAGGAGCGCCCGAACAGGTTCATGTCGTTGACATAGTACCCGCCCAGCGAGGCCTGCAGCGCCTGGAAGATCGCCGCCGGCTCCACCTTCAGCACCTTCGCCTTGTCGCGGTCGATGTCGAGGTAGACGGATGGCGTGCTGGCGGCGAAGGTGGTGAACACCCGGCTGAGCCGCGGATCCTGGTTCGCCGCCACCAGCAGCCCCCGCAGCACCTGCGCGAGCGCCCGCGGGCTGCCGCCGCCGGTGTCTTGCAGCACGTAGCTGAACCCGCCGCCGGTGCCGAGGCCGATGATCGGCGGCGGCGCCAGCGGCACGGCGCGGCCCGCGCGCACCGCCCGCAACTTGGTTCCGAGCCGCGCGATGATGGCGGGTGCCGAGTCCGACCGGCCGGCGCGCGCATCGAACGGCTTCAGCGACACGATGATGAAGGCGGCGTTCGACTGCGAGTAGTTGTCGATGAAGTTGAGGCCGATCGTGGCCGAGTAGTCGGCGATCGCGGGCTCCTGCTTGAGGATGCCCTCGATCTGGCGGACGGCCTCCGTTGTGCGTCCGATCGAGGCGCCGTCCGGCAGCTGCACGATGACAAAGAACGCGCCCTGGTCCTCCTCCGGCAGGAAGCCGGTCGGGGTGACCTTCCCCAGGCCCCAGATGCCGGCCACGGAGGCGGCGACCATCACCAGGCCGATCGCCGCGATGCGCACGAGGCGCGCGACAATGGCGCCATAGCCGTCGCGCACCCAATCGATGCCGCGCATCAGCGCGCCGATCGGCCCGCGGCGCGGCCCGTGCTGGGGGCGCAGGAACAGCGCGCACAGGGCCGGCGACAGCGTCAGCGCGTTGATCGCCGAGAGGAACATCGCCACCGCGACGGTCACCGCGAACTGGCGGAACAGCTCGCCCGAGATGCCGGGGATGAAGGCCACGGGCACGAACACCGAGAGCAAGACGAGCGTGATCGCAATGATCGGCGCGAAGATCTGTCCCATCGCGACCCTGGTGGCCGCGGCCGGCGAGAGCTCGGGATGGTGTTCCATCACTTGCTCGACCGCCTCGACGACCACGATGGCGTCGTCCACCACGATGCCGATGGCCAGCACCACGGCCAGGAGCGAGACGGTGTTGGCGGAGTAGCCGATCGCGTTCAGCACGATGAACGTGCCGATCAGACTGACCGGAACCGCGATCGTGGGGATGAGCGTCGCGCGGAGGCTGCCGAGGAACAGATAGACCACGAGCACCACCAGGACGAACGCCTCGATCAGGGTCTTCTGCACCTCGTGGATCGTGGCGGTGACGAACGTGGTCGGGTCGTAGGTCACCTTCCAGGCGAGGTCCTCGGGGAAGCTCGAGGCCGCCTGCTCCATGGCGCGCTTCACGCCGCCGAGCGCGGTGAGCGCGTTGGCCCCCGGCGCCTGGTAGACTGCGAGCAGCGCCGCGGGCGCCCCGTTCAGGCGGGTGGAGCGGTCGAGGTTCGCCGCCCCCAGCTCGACGCGGGCCACGTCGCCCAGGCGCAGGACCGAGCCGTCCGGGTTCGTCCGGATGATGATCCGCTCGAACTCCGCCGGGGAAACCAGGCGGCCCTTGGTCTGGATATTGAGCTGCAGCTGCTGGTCGTTGGAGGTTGGGCGGGCCCCGATGCGGCCGACTGCCGCCTGGACGTTCTGGGACTGGATGGCGTTCACGACGTCGGCGGTGGTGAGGCCGAGGCCGGTCAGGCGGTCGGTGCGGACCCAGACGCGCATTGCGTAGTCCTGCGGCCCGAACAGCGTCGCGTCGCCGACGCCCGGCGTGCTCTTGATCTGGTCCAGCAGGTTGATCGTCGCGTAGTTCGAGATGAACAGCTCATCGTGGGTCTGCTTCGGCGAATAGAGCGCGATCACCCCGAGCAGGGCCGAGGACTGCTTCTTCACCGTGACGCCCTGGCGCCGAACGTCCTCCGGCAGCTTCGACAGCGCCACCTGGACGCGGTTGTTGACGTTGACGGTGTCGATGTCGGGGTCGGTCCCGAGTTCGAACGAGACCTTGAGCGAGTAGCTGCCATCGTTGCCGCTCACGCTCTTCATGTAGATCATCTTGTCAACGCCCACCACCTGGCTCTCGATGGGCTGGGCGATGGTGGCCTCCACCACGGCGGCCGAGGCGCCGGGATAGGTGGTGGTCACCGACACCTGCGGGGGCACGATGTCCGGGTACTGCGCGATCGGGATCACCAGAAGCGACAGCAGGCCGGCGATCGTGGTGAGGATGGCGATGACGGCCGCCAGCCTGGGGCGGTCGATGAAAATCGTCGAGAACATCGGCTCAGCTCCGGTCCGCTAGGGGCTGGGCCGGACTGGCGATCACCGTCGCGCCGGGGCGCAGGCTCTCCATGCCCTGAACGACCACCAGCTCACCGCCCTTGAGGCCATCGTCGACGACAACATCGGGACCCAACTCTCCCCCCAGCTTCAGACGCTTGATCACCGCCTTGCCGTTCTCGGCCACGAAGACGTAGGGGCCCTGCTGATCCACCATAAGCGCCGACTGCGGGACGACGACCTTCGCCTCTGGCCGTTCGGCCTCGACGGAAACCCGGACGAGCTGGCCGTCGATGAGGATGCCGCTCGGGTTGGGCATTGTCGCGCGAACCAAGACCGTGTCCGTGGCCCGGTCCACCTTGACGTCGACGAAGTTGATCTTGCCCACCGGCTCGTAGAGCGCGCCGTTGGAGAAGCGGATCCGCACGTTGAGCGCCCCGCCCCGCCTCTTGCGCTCCTCCTGCTCGATGTTGAGGAACTCCCGCTGGCTGACCGGGAAGGTCACGTACATCGGGTCGCGGCTGACGATCTCGGTGAGCGGTCCGCTGTCGGGCCCGACGACGTTGCCCTTGGTGAACCGCGACCGCCCGATCTCGCCGGTGATTGGCGCCTTGATCTGCGTGTAGCCGAGATCGATCTGCGCGGTCTTGAGGTTCGCGTTCGAGGTGACCACCTCGCCCTGCGCCGTCGTCTCGGCCGCTATCCGCTGATCGAGCGTCGCGCGGGCCGCGGCGTCCGTCTTCACCAGCTCCTGGGTGCGCGCCCGCTGGGCCGACGCGTTGGCGTATTGGCCCTGCGCCGCGATCAGCGCGCCGCGCGCCTGCAGCACGGCGGCGTCGAACGTGTCCGGCTCGATCCGATACAGCACGTCGCCCGCCTTGACCAGGTCGCCCTCCTTGAACAGCACCTCCTGCAGGAAACCCGTGACGCGCGCGCGAATGTCCACGCGCTCCGTCGCCTCGACGCGGCCGACGAATTCGGTGGCGCGGGTGATCGGCCGCAGCTCCGCCGCCACCGTCGTGACCGGGGCCGCGCCCGGCTGCTGCGCCCGGCTGTGGACCACCTGCATAGCGCCGAATAGAATGGTTGCCAGAGCGAAGAGGCAGGCCTGGGTCCTCCGCACCTGAATGAAACCCGGCCGGCGAATTGCTGGTACTGGCATTTTGGAAGACCTGTACTGGCGGGCGATGCAGGGTTGCGGAGGATCGGGGCTCGACGCAAGCTTTATGTATCCCGCTTATCGGCCAATCGACCCGCTCTTGTACTTTGCAGCAGGGAAGCGCAAAGTCGCTCTGAACGCGGCGTCTCGGAGCAGAATGATGCGGGCAATCATGAAGGGGCTGACGGACGTTGAGTTCGAACAACTCTACGGGACGGAGGGTCAGTGTCTGGCGGCGTTGGTGGCGGCGCGCCAACGTGAAGGAATGCCTTGCCCGCGCTGCGCCAATCTGAAGAGCTATGTCTACGGCCGCCGTGTCGGCTGCACGCGCTGCGGCCGACGTTGGTCGGTCACCGCGGGCACCGTGATGGCGGACACCAAGCTGTCTCTGACCACTTGGTTCCGCGCCATGCACCTGATGAGCAGCACCAAACAGGCGATCTCGGCGGTCGAGCTCGGCCGCAGGCTGGGCCTGGGCTATGAGACGGCCTGGTATCTGCACAAGCGGCTCCGCCACGCCATGACCGAGCGGACGGAGCGCTATTCGCTCGGGGGCGCGAGCGACGACGATGCCGCGCCGCCGGTAGTGGAGGCGGATGACGTGTGTCTGGGAGGTGAAAGGAACCAAGGCAGCGGAACCGAAGGCAAGACCTGCGTCATCGTCGCCTGCGAGCGGCATGCGGACGGGCGCATGGGCCATGTCGCGATGCGCGCGGTCAGCGCCTTCTCCAGCGAGGCGGTGGCCGCGTTCCGCGATGCCCACATCGCCGCCGGCGCGACTGTGCACACGGACGGCTTGCGGGCGTTCAACGCCTTCGGTGAAGCCGGGCGGACGCATGTCGCCACCGTCACCGGCGGCGGGCGTCCGGAGCGCGAGCGCAGCGCCCCGTTCTTCACCGTCAACACCCTGGTCGCCAATCTCAGTACCGCGCTCAAGGCCACCCACAAGCGGCTCTCCCCCAAGCATCTGCCCGACTATCTCGGCGCCTTCTGCTGGACCACCAACCGGCGCCGCAACATGCGAGGCATGGTCAACGCGCTTTGCCGTGCCGTCGCTGCGTCGTCCCGTCTGACCCACAAAGGCGTCTACCCGTGACGGGTCGATTGGCCGATAAGCGGGTTTATGTATAGAAACAACCCGCCTTATGTAGGCATATTTAGGCCCCCGTAGCAACGAACCCTGCCTCGTACTGCTCGGGGTCTGAGTAGCCTTGGACGGAACGCGACGGCATCCGGAATCGCCTCGAACAAGCCAAATTCGTTCGTAGTGACGCGCCGCGAGCTGCTCCGTGCGGTGCTCAGCTGCCCCGTGCTCAGGCCCAGCTCGGCCGCCACCTCGGAGAACAGCTTGCGGCACTCCAGCATGCGCCTGACCGCCTTGTACCGCGCCCGGTTTCCTGGACACAAGGTTGCTGTTAAGCGGCGGTCTTCATGACGGCCTGGTACCACGCTGCTCTGGCATCGCTGGGACTGCGCAGGCCGTTCTTCTCGATCAGCCACTCGGCATTGTAGCGGGCGACGAAGTCGCGGACCGCATCACGGGCCTCGTCGATGGTCTGGTAAATTCGGCCATGCACGATCTGCTCCTTGAGGGTGCGGAAGAAGCGCTCGACGACGCCATTCGTCTCAGGCTCGCCGACGAACGCATAGCTGGGGGTCATGCCCCAGAAGCGGATCTGGTTATGGAAATGTTCGGCGAGGAACGCGCTGCCGTGGTCGTGTCGCAGCGCCACGCCGCGAGCGGCGCTGGGGCTGACGTGGCCGAAGACATTGCGGACCGCCATGCCGACGGCCTGCGCGGCGGAGTAGCGATCGCCGCGCTTGGCGACGTGCCAGCCAAGCGCTTCGGCGTTCCAGTGCTCGACGACGCCGAACAGCCAGACCTTGCCATCCTGGACGGTGATGATCTGGGTCGCATCCGTCGCCCACATCAGGTTCGGCGCCTCGGTGATGATGTGACGATCGTGCGGCGTGTCGTCGCGGATGCGGGCGCGATGCGGCGACAGCAGGGCGTTCTCGCGCATCAGCCGCAGCACCCGTTTGCGCGCGACCCGGATGCCGTCCATCACCCGCAGCCTGGCCCACACCTTGCGATGGCCCTCGCCGTGCCAGGGCGACCGGGCGAGATCGGCGCGGATCGCCACCAGCAAGGTGTCGTCCGACACCACGGGCTTTGGTCCACGGCGCCGCACCGAAACTGGCGTCGTCGTTGTATCGGCCCGGCGTCGGTCAGCATAGAAGGATGACCGCGGCACGTCCCAGATGCGGCAGACCTGGGCGATGCCGTAGCGGCGGCCGGTGGCCGGGGAAATCACCGCCGCCATCACCGCGACCTCCCGCGGGCCAAAGGGCCAGGGCGCTCGATGCGAGAGCGCAGCAGCTCGTTCTCCATGCTCAGTTCGCCGATCCGCTGCATGGCCGTGGCGAGCTCACCACTCGCCGCCTCCGTTTCGCGTTCCTTCAATGCGCCACCCAGCGCGGCTTCGGCCTTCTGCCGCCAGCGCTCGAGCTTGTAGAGCGGCACGCCGAGCTCGCGCGAGAGATCCTCGGCGGCCTCACCCCGCAGCAGGCGAAGCACCACCTCGCGCTTGCGGCTCACGCTCCAGCGTTGGCCCGGCGCCAGCGGTCCACTCGGAGCACACCCCGCCTCCGCGCCGTTGTGGCCTGTGGACAGCGCGGACGGGCTCCGCCCGCCCTCGTTGCCCACAGGCCCATCAGCCACATCATTTCGTATGATCCTGTTCATGCTGGACTTCACCATATCTGCCTCCGGTCGGACAAATCGGTGTCCAGGGAAATCGGGGGCAGCTCATCGCCCGCAAACCGGCGCCGTATCCCAGCGATATGGTCGGGTGTCAGATCATCACGCGATATCCTTCGATTGCTGGCATTGACCGTGGGAATTCCGCCAAGATCAGCGACCCCGATCCGACTGGCTACGACCTGCAAACCCTGCGCGAGGCGCTCATAAGGAATTACCAGATTGGCGCCCAGACTGCCCTCCTTGGTCAGAAGACGCGTGTGCTGCTCGGCAAGCTGATCTGAGTTCCTGACGCACCACACCGAGATGAACGTATCAAAATCCATATTGCCAGTGAAAAGATGTGGCGTCGATCGAAACCTTTCGTCAGCATGAGAATTAAACAAACTCACGACCAAATCAATCGGATCTCGCATTATCCCAAACACGAAAAAGTCTGAGAGCGGAACTTCCTGAAATAGCCAGTCGAATCGCTGCTCCACGTCCGATAGAGACAAGTGCTTCCCAAAACGGGCCTCAGTTAAGGCGATCTCCGATACGGGCGCCAACACAGTCTCAATTGCAGTGGAGGCGCTCTTCAAGTTTGCGATAAACACGAACATGTGCCGGAAGCTTATCAACGTGGAGCGTCTCCCGCGATGAGCACACTCACAACAACAACCGACTTATAATATCCACCCGCGTTTTCAAATCATGCTCTGGCACCACGACTATCCGCTCGAACCCAATCGTCGGAACGCGACTATCGATGGCGGCGATTTTTTCGCGCACCTCCGGCGAAATCGTCCCATCGACCCTGATGCGCAGCAGCCACCCGCCCTTTTCCGATACCTGCCGCTTCAGTGTCTGAAGAACGATGTCCCTCGGCTTGTCCCCAACAATCCCTTCCCACGCGATGTCACCATTGAATCGGAGGGTGACGCGGGCCTCCCCGGCGGGACCGCTGGCCCTTAGTCGTAGGAACACGTAAAAAAGCGCGCTTGGATCAGGCGCGAGGCCCAGGACCAATTCCCCGCCCTGGTCGCCGAGCCAGGTTCCCCAGGTCTCGGGCTCGGCCCAGGCGCCAGAGGCACGCGCGTCCTCTCCGCGCAGGAAGCTGTCCTTCTGAAGCGACCCGCTTAGCAGGAAATGCGGTTTGCGCGCCTCGATGATGCGCGCCAGGAGGTCGCCACCAAAGGTGGAATCCCCGTCATGCCCAAGCGACGCGAAGCTTATCTCGGGACGAGTAGGGAACAGCGGCATAGGGATACGGGTCCTGCCACCTCGCGCGCAAGGCGGTTCTGCACGCGGCGACGATCGCGCCAGCGACGGACGACCACCGAATGGGCGTATAGCTGGCGCGGATTTTCTCCTCTTGCAGCCGTCGAGCCGCCTTGTCCACGATGAGGCGCCGCATTGTCTGCCAAGCGGTTTCGGCGTTGTCGATGTCGATATACAGACCGAACTCGCCCGCGACCTCGGGCAAGGACGTGCGATTGCTGCACACGCACACCTTGCCGGCGGCGAGGGACTCGCCGATCGGCAGTCCCCAGCCTTCGTAGACCGAGGGATAGACGGTGAACAGGCAGTTCGCGTAGAGCCGCCTGAGGTGGGCGTCGCTCACATCCTGGAGAAGGATGATCTTGCCGTTGAGGGCGTTGGTCTCCACGACCGAGGCGATGAACGATTGCGATTTCCAGCCGACCCGCCCGACGCAGACGAGGTACGGCGGGTCCTCGCCGTCTTGCACCATACGCCGCCAGATCTCGAACATGAGCTGGTGGTTCTTGCGACCCTCGATGGTCGCGACGAACAGCACGAAGCGATCCGGCATCACCTCGCCTTCGGCACCGTCGCCGATGGCGGTGTCGGACATGAATTCCTCGAACGACGATCCGTTGCCGGTGACGGTGATCGCGGGCTCGGGAAGGGCGAGCGACCGGACATAGCGGCGCAAGTCCTTGGCGGTGCTCTCGGAGACGCTCAGCCAGTGATCGACATGGGGAACGGCGCGCCGAAGGAACTCCTCGAACACCCGCGCCGTGCCCTGATCACAGGTTTCGCGGGCATAGATCGGGATCAGGTCGTGGACGGTCATGACGAACTTGGTGCCGAAACGGCGCTTGAAGTACAGCACGCGACGGAAGTAGTCGCGCTGCACCCAAGCGGCGCCGAGCAGGCAGAGCACGGAGGGGTTGCCACCGTCGAGAACGCCCGTTCCGTCGAACTCGGTGGCCCCAGGAAGCAGGCCGTTGCGGGCGTCCTCGGCGGGGTAGGTGACGAGCCGCTCCCGGGCGGGAAGGAACATGTCCTCGAGCAGGCTGATCAGGAAGCCGGATGGGATGCACATCCACTTCTGGGTTTGGGCGTTGAAGCTGATGAAGGTGAGCGCGGTTGGCGCGACCAGCTCGGTCTTGGCGATCGAGAGCACGATGCTCGACTGCACGCGCTGGATGCCGGTGAGGTTGGGATGATGGCCGATGTAGTAGACAAGGTCGGAGATATCGAACAGCACCCTCATCCCGAGGTCGGGAATGACGGACGGAAGATTGCTGGTCGCGCGAACGACGCGCCTGCCGGCGGTTTGGTCGAGGTAGCGGCTCCCGACACCGTTGCTCATCGGCTTGATCAGGCTGCCGGCCGTCCCGACTTGCGACCGCCAGCCAATGGGCGCGCTCGTCAGCGAAAGCCCGGTTTCATGCTCGACGACTTCGATAAGATGATCGAGTCCGTCCAGCAGGCATAGCGGCATGGGGATGGCAAAGCCATAGCAGCCATCGCCGATTCCCGCGTCCAGCAAATCGGACCTGAAGCAGGACGCCATGCCGCGCGCGAGCACGCGGCCGCCTTCCTTCACGGCGACCACGCACCGGCGAGAGGGCTGGTCACGCACCATGACCCAGCCGCTCACCTGCTCGTTGGAAACTTCATCGACAAAGCACGCGACTCTACCCTGGACGAGGACCGAATCGCCGCCTTTGCCAGCTTCCGCCGGCAAGTATTCGATTTCGGATGGCGGGGCCAGCAACTCGGCCGCTTCCGCTCCATGCGGCGCCGGAGACAGGCAGTTGACAGCGGTCCTTGCCGAGCCCCCTTTCTTCCGGATCTTGGAAGCGGGAGCGCGCCGGGTTTGCGACATGGGGGACACTCGCTGAAAGCTGAAGTTGCTGTTGCTTGCCTGTGAATCGTGTACTCGTGCGGTACTTCCCCGTGTCATCTCAGGGTGGATCGAAGCCGCCTCTACAAAGCCCCATGATCGCGCCCCTTTCCGGTACGAAGTGGTGCCGCGCCCGGCGCCACTCTCAAAATCGTGAGGAGGCGGATGAACCATTTCTCCGGTGTCGTGTCAACGCTGAATTAATAAAGGAACCGTTGGAGTATGGGCGAGGAATTAGAGCTCGGGCGGATTGGAAGAGCCGCTTCAGTGCGACCCCGCCGGCCTTGGCGGCTGTGGCTTTGGACAAGCCGCCATGCTAGGAGGCTGGCCGGGCCGGGTTAGCACAGTGGTAGTGCAGTGGTTTTGTAAACCAAAGGTCGGGGGTTCGAATCCCTCACCCGGCATCTGACATTGCGCGACGTGAGCTCCGGATTGTGGGTGCGGCGCAGGTTGGCGCCGCCGGAGGGCAGCGATCTGCCGCACCAATGCGAAGAGACTCACAGGGACGTGTCAGGAAACTCCCCAGGCGAGAGAGGGGTCGCCGCGCCGCTTCCGGACCGCCGCCCTCCCCTTCCCTGCCGGCGCATGGCGCCGGCAGGGATCTCCGGCAGGAAGCGTGCTCCGGCCGTGACAAGATGGTTCCAGAGGGCCTGCGCCGCTGGCAGCAACCGCTTCTCGCTGCGCCGGACGACGAACCACTGGCGAACGATCGGGAAGCCCTCGACGTCGAGCACGATCAGCCGTTCGTCCTTCACCTCGGCGGCGATCGTGTGGCACGATAGCAGGGCCACCCCCATTCCCGCCATGACCGCCTGCTTGATCGATTCGTTGCTGCCGATCTCGACGCTGCGCGGCAGGGGCGCCTCGGCCTCCGCGAAGGCCCGGCCCATCAATTCTCGCGTGCCCGATCCTTCCTCCCGCAAAAGGAATGTGTCCGTGGCGACGTCGCGCAGCTTCGTCCCGCGGCAATGCGCCAGGCGATGGTCGGGCGGCGCGATGATGACGTGGGGGTTGTCTCCGATCACCGCCCGCTCGATCGGGAAGTCCGCGGGCGGGCGGCCGGTGATGGCGAGATCGGTCTCGAAGTTCTCCAGGGCCGAGATGGTTTGCCGCCGATTCCCCACCAGGATGCGCATCTCGACCTTCGGATAGGCGCGCTGGAAGGCGGCCAGCGCGAACGGCGCGAAGTACTTCGCCGTGCTGATGACTCCGACCGCGACGCGTCCGCCCTCGACGCCGCGCAACGACTCGATCGCCGCCGCGCAGTCTTGCAGCGCCGCCTCGATCCGCGCGAGCGCGGTGAGAACCTCGCGCCCGGCATCGGTCGGCCGCGCGCCGGTCGCGCTCTTTTCGAGCAGGGCGACGCCCAGCGTGTCCTCGAGCAGGCCGAGTTGCTGCGCGATGGCGGGGGGCGTGACGGCGAGCAGCCTCGCCGCGCCGGTGACGCTGCCGCTCCGCGCCACCGCGCCGAAGGCACGCAACTGGCGCAGCGAGGTCCGCCGGGCGAAATTGACAAGGTTTACTTTCATTTACGCCAACATAAAAAGAATTCCTTCCCGGCGCCAGCGCCCCCAGACTGCACGAACCAGAGAGGGCCGGACGCGATGACCCTAGAGGAATACCTGGATCGCTGGGCCGAGCTCGACCCCACCCGCGCGCCCATCGCCGCGACGCTCGCCACGCTCGCCACGCTCGCGCGGACCTCGGTGCGACTTGCCGGCCTGATTGCCGAGGGAGCCCTGGCGGGCGATGTCGCCGCCGTGGTCGGTGCGAGCGCTGACGGCGACGGGCAGAAGGTGCTGGACGTCCACGCCAACGCGCTGTTTCGGGACGCCCTGGCGTCGGCCCCTGTCGCCGCGCTTGTCTCCGAGGAGGAACCGACGCCTGTGCGGCTGCGCGATGGCGCGCCGGTCGCCGTCGCCATCGATCCGCTGGACGGCTCCAACAACATCGCCATCAACGGCCCGCTCGCCACGATATTCAGCCTGCTGCCCGCTCGCGTCGCGGCCGGAGACGCCGCAGCGGCCACCTTTCGCCAGCCAGGCAGGTCCCAGATGGCCGCGGGGTTCGTGCTCTACGGCCCGCACACGTCCCTGGTGCTGACCGTGAGGACCGGGGTCGCCCTGTTCACGCTCGACCGGCGCAGCCTTGCGTACCGGCTGACGCACCGGTCGGTCGCAATTCCGTCGAACCGCGCCGAGTTCGCCGTCAACGCCTCGAACCAGCGACATTGGACGGCGCCGGTCCGCGGCTTCATCGCCGAGTGCCTTGATGGGGCTGACGGCCCTCGCAAGAAGGACTTCAACATGCGCTGGCTCGGCTGCGTTGCAGCCGAGGTCTTCCGCATCCTGCTGCGCGGCGGCGTGTACCTGTATCCGGGCGACGAACGTCCGGGCTATCGCCGGGGCCGGCTGCGCCTGCTCTACGAGGCCAATCCGCTCGCGCTGATCGCCGAGGAAGCCGGCGGATCGGCCACGGACGGATTGACGCGCATCCTCGAGATCGAGCCCCAGGAGCTGCATGAGCGCGCACCGCTGGTCCTCGGTGCGCGAGACGAGGTGGCGCGGATTCAGGCAAACTACGAGCGAACCGCGCCTCCGCACGCCAACGCGCCGCTATTCGGCAAGCGCGGCCTGTTCCGCGGCAGCTGACGAGGAAACCGGAATGTCCGTATACCATCCGATCATCTCCGTCACGGGCTCCTCCGGGGCGGGCACGACGACGGTTCGGTTTACCTTCGAGCAGATCTTCCGGCGCGAGGGCATCGACGCCGCTTTCATCGACGGCGACGCGTTCCACCGCTACGACCGCGCGGGAATGAAGCGGGCGATGATGGCCGCCGCCGCGGAGGGCAATCACCACTTCAGCCATTTCGGTCCGGAGGCCAATCTCCTCACGGAGCTTGAGGCGGTGTTCGAGGAGTACGGCAGGACCGGCTGCGGCAGCACCCGCCACTACGTGCACGACGACGGGGAGGCCGAGCGATACGGCGCGCCGGCCGGCACGTTCACCCCTTGGACGCGGCTCCCGCCGGACACCGACTTGCTGTTCTACGAAGGGCTGCACGGGACCGTCGTGACCGACACCGTGAACGTCGCGCGCCATGCCGACCTGAAGATCGGGGTGGTTCCGGTGATCAACCTCGAATGGATCCAGAAGATCCACCGCGATCGCGCGACGCGCGGCTACTCCACCGACGCCGTGATCGACACGATCCTGCGCCGGATGCCCGATTACACCCGTTACATCTGCCCCCAGTTCACCGAGACGGACGTCAACTTCCAGCGCGTCCCCACTGTGGACACGTCCAATCCCTTCGTCGCGCGCTGGATTCCCACCGCCGACGAGTCGATCGTGGTGATCCGGTTCCGCGATCCCCACGGCATCGATTTCCCGTACCTGGTTTCCATGATCCACGGCAGCTTCATGTCGCGTCCCAACTCCATCGTGACCCCCGGCGGGAAGCTCGATCTCGCGATGCAGCTGATCCTCACGCCGATGATCCTGCGGCTGATCGAGCGGAAGCGGCGCGCGACATGAGCCAGAGCGCATCACGCAAGGAGGACTGAAATGGCCTTCATCAGCCTGCGCCAGCTTCTCGATCACGCGGCAGAGCATGGCTATGGCGTTCCGGCTTTCAACATCAACAACATGGAGCAGCTGCTCACCATCATGGCAGCCGCGCGCAAGACTGACGCGCCGGTGATCGTGCAAGCGAGCCGTGGCGCACGCTCCTATGCCGGCGATGCGATGCTGCGCGCGATGGTGCGGGCGGCGGTGGAGACCGCCCCCGGCATACCGGTCTGCCTGCACCAGGATCACGGCAACAGCCCGGCGACCTGCGTCTCTGCCATCCAGCTCGGCTTCACCAGCGTGATAATGGACGGCTCGCTGGACGAGGACATGAAGACGCCCGCCTCGTACGACTACAACGTCGCCGTGACGCAGCGGGTCACGGACATCGCGCACGCCATCGGGGTTTCGGTCGAGGGCGAGCTTGGCTGCCTTGGCTCTCTCGAAACCGGCCACGGCGAGGCGGAGGACGGGCACGGCGCCGAGGGCCGGCTGAGCCGCGAGCAGTTGCTGACCGATCCCGGCCAGGCGGAGGCTTTCGTCGTTGCGACAGGCGTGGATGCGCTTGCCGTGGCGATCGGCACCTCGCACGCTTCCGATTACCCACATTTTGGCCGTGTTCGGGCCCTTGACGGTGCCTTGCTGGATGTGACGCGCTACCTGCGACGAGGTCGCGTGGCGTGAGGCTGCGATGTCGGACGCGATGCCGAAAGCGAGCGGCAGCGGTTCGAGGGCGGGCGCTGTCAAAGGGCCATCTTGGATCGATGCTGAAGTATCGGGGTGCGCACTTGGGGACAAGCGCCTATGCGACCGATTGCGGCGGCGGCTGCATCAGCTCGAGGGGGCGATGGGCGCTCCGCTGCCGCTGGCCTGTCAGGACTGGGCGAACACGAAGGCGGCCTATCGCTTCCTCTCGAGTGAGCGGTTCGGAGAGGACGCGATCCTGGCAGGGCACTTCCAGGCGACCGCCAGCCGCTTTGCGGCCACGGCTGGCCTGGTCCTCGTGGTCCAGGACACGACCGCGTTCAGCTTCCGCTGGGCCAAGCCGGGGACCATCGGCGCGATCGGCCGCGTGCCGATCGGGCGGGATCGTGACGGCAACCCTCGTGCCCACACGCGATGCGGGTTGTTGATGCACGCGAGCCTCGTGGTCACGCCCGAGGGGCTGCCGCTCGGCCTCGCCGCGGCCCAGTTCTGGACCCGCAAGGCGTTCAAGGGGGCAAACGAACTGAAGCGCCACGTCAACCCGACAAGGGTGCCGATCGAGGAGAAGGAGAGCATTCGCTGGCTGTCGAGCCTGGCGCAGTCCAGCGCGCTGCTCGGTGATCCGGGGCGCTGCGTCTACGTCGGCGATCGGGAGAACGACATCTACGAGTTCTTCTGCGCCGCGTGGGAGGCGGGCACGCATTTCCTCGTTCGTACCTGCGTGGATCGACTGGCGGGCGATGGACGCCGCACGGTCGCTCGCGTGATGGCCCGGGTTCCGGTTGCGGGGCAGCACCGGATCGCGGTCACGGCGGAGGACGGCAGTGTCGCCGAGGCCGTGCTCAAGCTCCGCTACAGGCGGGTGCACATCCTGCCGCCGATCGGCAAGCAGAAGCGCTACCCCGCCCTCGACCTGACGGTGATCCACGCGCGGCAGCCGCGCGGGCGCGACCGGGTCGATTGGAAGCTCGTGACCGATCTGGCCGTCACCTCACCCGAGGCGGCGCTCGAAAAGCTGCAGTGGTACGCCCAGCGCTGGAAGGTCGAGCTCTTCCACAAGATCCTGAAATCCGGCTGTCGCGTCGAGGCGGCACGGCTGCGGACTGCCGAGCGGCTGGCCAAGCTGATCGCGGTGTTCTGCATCCTCAGCTGGCGCATCTTCTGGACGACGATGATCAACAGGACCGCGCCGCATGCCCCGCCACGCTTGGCACTGACGGAGGCGGAAATCACCGCCATCGACCGCGCGGTGCGCGACCGGCCCACCATACCCGGCGAGAAGACCCTGTCGCACTATCTCATGAAAGTCGCCTGCCTCGGCGGCTATCTCGCCCGCGCGCGGGACCCGCCACCCGGCAACGCCGTGATGTGGCGAGGTTGGTCCCGCCTCATGGACATGATGCTCGGAGCGGACCTGATGCAGGCAAAATGTGGGTAATCGGAAGCCTCGCACGGCGCCTACAAGTTCAGCCGCGCGCCGACCGGCGATGTGCTCGCGATGGACGTGGTGCAGGTGATCCACGAGCGTATCCCGAACACCCACCTGGTGATGCACGAGTCGTCCTCGGTGCCCGAGGAGCTGCAAGAGATCTTCAACCGCTATGGCGGCGAGATGCCGCAGACCTGGGGCGTGCCGGTGCAGGAGATCCAGCGCGGCATCCGTCATGGCGTGCGCAAGGTCGACATCGACACCGACTGCCGGATCGCCATGGCGGGACAGATCCGCAAGATCGCCACGGAACGGCGCGGCGAGTTCGATCCGCGCGCTTTCCTCAAGCCGGCCATGGCGCTGGAAGCGCTGTGTGCCCGCCGGTTCGAGGAGTTCGGCACCGCCGGCCACGCCTCCGGCATTCGGCCCCTTCCGCTCGCCGAGATGGCGCAGCGCTACCGCTCCGGCGCGCTGGGCTCCATGCCCGCGCAACGCGCCCGGGCCGCTTGACGCCAACCGCACAGGAGGAAGATCGATGGCAGTGATCGCAGCGCCCCGCGCGGCCGCAGACCGTTACAAGGCGGGCGTGATGCAATACAAGCACATGGGGTATTTCGACCTCGATTACACGCCCAAGGACACGGATGTCCTGTGCTGCTTCCGGATCACGCCGCAGGACGGCGTCGATCCGGAGGAGGCGGCGGCAGCGGTTGCCGGCGAAAGCTCGACCGCGACCTGGACGGTGGTGTGGACCGACCGCCTGACCGCCTGCGAGAAGTATCGTGCCAAATGCTATCAAATCGATTCCATGCCGGGCGCGCCCGGCCAGTACTTCGCCTATATCGCCTATGACCTCGACCTGTTCGAGCCGGGATCGATCGTCAACCTGTCGGCCTCAATCATCGGCAACGTGTTCGGCTTCAAGCCGCTGCGCGCTCTCCGGCTCGAGGACATGCGCCTGCCCATCGCGTACGTGAAGACCTTCGACGGGCCGGCGACGGGGATCGTTGTCGAGCGCGAGCGGCTCGACAAGTTCGGCCGCCCCCTGCTCGGCGCGACGGTGAAGCCGAAGCTCGGCTTGTCCGGCCGGGGCTACGGCCGCGTCGTGTACGAGGCGCTGAAGGGCGGGCTCGATTTCACCAAGGACGATGAGAACATCAACAGCCAGCCGTTCATGCACTGGCGCGACCGCTATCTCTACTGCATGGAAGCGGTCACGCGCGCCGAGGCGATGACAGGCGAGATCAAGGGCACCTATCTCAACGTCTCGGCCGGAACCATGGAAGACATGTACGAGCGGGCGGAGTTCGCCAAGCAGCTCGGATCCGTCATCGTCATGATCGATCTGGTGGTCGGGTACACCGCCATCCAGTCCATGTCCAAATGGGCGCGGCGCAACGACATGGTGCTGCACCTGCACCGCGCCGGTCATGGCACCTACACCCGGCAGAAGTCGCACGGCGTCAGCTTCCGGGTGATCGCCAAGTGGATGCGCCTGGCCGGCGTCGATCACATCCACGCCGGCACCGTGGTGGGCAAGCTCGAGGGCGACCCCCACACCACCAAGGGGTACTATGACGTCTGCCGCGAGGGCTATAATCCGATGCGGCTCGAAAACGGCCTGTTCTTCGACCAGGACTGGGTCAGCATGCGCAAGGTGATGCCGGTCGCCTCGGGCGGCATCCATGCCGGCCAGATGCACCAGCTGCTGCATCTTCTTGGCGAGGACTGCGTGCTGCAGTTCGGTGGCGGCACGATCGGCCATCCGATGGGCATCGGCGCGGGCGCGACCGCCAACCGGGTGGCGCTTGAGGCGGTGGTGCTGGCGCGCAACGAAGGCCGCGATATCATGGCCGAGGGTCCGGAGATCCTGGAGCGCGCGGCGCGGCACTGCCAGCCGCTCGCGCAGGCTCTCCAGGTCTGGAAGGACGTGACCTACGACTACGCCTCCACCGACACGCCCGACTTCGTCCCAACCCCGACCCCGGCCTGACCAGGAGCGCTCGACCGATGCGTCTGACCCAGGGAACGTTCAGCTTCCTCCCCGACCTCACCGACGCGCAAATCCGCGCCCAGGTCGCCTATTGCCTCGAGCGCGGATGGGCGGTGAATGTCGAGTACACGGACGACCCGCATCCAAGGAACACCTATTGGGAAATGTGGGGCTTGCCGATGTTCGATCTGAAAGACCCCGCCGGGGTGCTGCATGAGATCGAGGAGTGCCGGAAGGTATTCCCCCGCGGCTACATCCGCGTCTCCGCTTTCGATGCGACCAGTGGCTGGGAATCGCTGCGCCTCAGCTTCATCGTGCACCGCCCGCCGGAGGAGCCGGGCTTCGACCTGGAGCGGAACGAGGCCGAGAGCCGCAGCATCCGCTACACGCTGCGCCCCTACGCCACGAACGCGCCGCGGGGCGAGCGGTACTGACATGTCGCTCGCCACGGCAGACTGCCGGGATGGCACGGCAGGCACCGAAGGGACGGTGGATCTCGCCCAAGAATTCGAGGAATCGGGGCTTGGCGCGGTGCTCGATCAGCTCGATCGCGAGCTCGTCGGGCTGCGGCCGGTGAAGATGCGCATACGGGAGATCGCGGCGCTGCTGCTGGTGGACCGGATGCGCGCCAAACTCGGCCTCGGCGGCCAGGAGCCGCCGACCTTGCACATGTCGTTCACCGGCAATCCGGGCACCGGCAAGACGACAGTCGCGCTGCGGATGGCCGATATCCTGCACCGGCTGGGCTATATCCGCTCCGGCCACCTGGTCTCGGTCACGCGCGACGATCTGGTGGGACAATATATCGGCCACACCGCCCCCAAGACGAAGGAGATCCTGAAGCGGGCCATGGGCGGCGTGCTGTTCATCGACGAGGCGTACTATCTGCATCGCCCTGAGAACGAGCGCGACTACGGACAGGAGGCGATCGAGATCCTGCTGCAGGTGATGGAGAACCGGCGCGACGACCTGGTTGTGATCATGGCCGGCTACGCCGACCGGATGGACCGGTTCTTCTCCTCCAATCCAGGCTTCCGCTCGCGCATCGCCCATCACATCGAATTCCCCGACTACACGGAAGACGAGCTGATGGCGATCGCCGAGACCATGCTCGATGCGCGAGGGTACAGGTTCAGTTCCGCCGCGCGGGAGACTTTCAGGCACTATCTTGATGCCCGCATGCGCCAGCCGCACTTCGCGAACGCCCGTTCGGTGCGCAACGCGCTGGATCGGGCCAGGCTGCGCCAGGCGGTGCGGCTGTTCGAGGCGCGCGGCCGCCGGCTGACCGCCGCGGATCTTTTGACCATCGAACCGCCCGAGATTCTCGCCAGCCGCGTCCTCGCGGCAGGCAATGTTCCCCGGGAGGCGCAGTCGTGAGCGGGGACGTCCTGATCGCGCCCTCGGTCCTGTCAGCCCGGATTTCCCGGATGAACAGCTTTCAGCTTGTATGAAGCTTCGAGTCCAGACTGCGATCCGCAACGTGCGCAGCCCCGATGGGGGCTATCGCGACGCTCCGTCCGTTGCAGTCCAAACGGTGTTGAGCAGGAGCACCGTACCCAGCCTACTCCATGGCTGGCAGGAGACATGCGCCCCGCCGCCTCGCGGGTTGGAAAGTTGGAACGCCTCCGGTCGGCTTCCAGGTGATTTACCGTTGCAAACCGTCCGCATGAGGTCCACTGTTGCCCTCGTGAGGCCAATACGGCCGTCCATCGGGGGAATTCCGGTTAGCTAAAGTGCTAAGAGGGAGGGGCTACCATGGCTAGTATCGCGCGGTTCGTACAGCAAGGAATAAACACGCTCGATGAGCTGAAACAGGCGCTACAGCTGGCAATGCAGCTGGAGTTCGCGACCCTTCCGCCATATCTCTGTGCGGAATGGTCGATCAATGGCGACGGCGACAATGATCCGGACAACGTCGCGGCCACAATCAACGGGATCGCCGAGCAGGAGATGTTCCACTTTGCTCTCGCGGGCAATATATTGGCTGCAATCGGGGGCGTTCCGAGCATTGCCAACGCTGATTTCGTCCCTCGGTACCCTACCAACGTTCTCCCTGGGGGAATCGCCCAAAAGCTTCCAGTGGATCTAAAACCGCTTTCTCCTGATCAGCTGGACGTGTTTTTGCAGATAGAATATCCGCAGTTTCCCCCGGTAGCCCTTGCCCTCGCGCAAGGGCCGGCAACGATCGGCGCGTTCTATGATACGATTTCACTGGGGCTTAACTCAGCCAATCCTGCCATCGCTCCGGACGCGCAACAGGTCAACTTCGGTGAGGTCGTCTCGATCACCAGCGTTGCCGGTGCTCAGACCGCGATTTCTTTAATCAAGGGCGAAGGTGAGGGAACCGAGGGTTCGCCCGACGAGCCGCCGCCTGACAGCACGGCTATTGCGCACTACTACGCCTTCAAGGAAATTCGGACTGGCCACAAGCTTGTGAACGAATTGGGCAAATGGAGTTTTTCCGGCGCACCGGTGCGTTTTCCCAAAGTTTTTGAGTTCGAGCCGGCCCCAAATGGGTCAAATGCCTCTGCTGACTTCAATCAGACCCTCTCGCAACTCCTGACCGAACTGCAGACCTGTTGGACGTCGGGAGCTTTTCCTGATCTCGGAAAGATGGGTGACCTGCAAACCAAAGGAACAGGATTGATCAAGCAGGGAATCCGCCCCGAATTCCTATGGAGCAATCCTGCCTGACTATCGGAACGGTGCGGAGTTCTTCGCCTTCTCAAGCGGCGCATCCGGGCGCTCGGCAAGACCGCCGGCAGGGCGCTCAACCCGGCGACGCCCGAAAGCGCCGTCGAATACGTGCTGGACAAGATGGACCTTGTGCTCGTGACGACCGTCAATCCGGCTCGGCCGTATTCGGACGGCCGCCCTACCAGCGCGCGATAGGGGCGCGGCGCGGCGTAAGGCCACCGACGCCACACACCCCGAAGCGCCATTCGGAAAGCGATGCTCGCTCGCGCCGCACGGGCGCACTAATGATTTCCCACGCTGCGGCGTCGGAGCATGGAGCGGGTCGGCGGCATGAGGCGCGCCACGATCATCATCGTTGTCGGTATCCTGGCCACCACCCTGGCGCAGACCGATGTGCTTGCCCGCCTGCCGCTGCAAAACCTGCTGAAGAACGAACTGCACCTGGACCGGACCGCGAACGCGGCCTTTTTCTTCTGGGCGGGACTGGCGTGGTACCTGAAGCCCCTGGCGGGCGTGGTGACCGACGCGTTCCCGCTGTTCGGCAGCCGGCGCAAGGGCTACCTGCTGGCCGGCGCGACATTGGCGACACTGGCCTGGCTGGCGATGGGCGTCACGGCGCACAACTACGGCGCCCTGCTGCGGGTGGCCATCGTCCTCAACGTGTTCATGGTCGTGTGCAGCACGGTGATCGGGGGCTACATGGTGGAGGCGGCGCAGGCGACCGCAAGTTCCGGCCGCCTGACCGCGAGCCGCCAGTTTGTCCAGCAGGGGTGCTCGATCATCGTCGGACCGGCGGCGGGGTTCCTGGCCAGTGTCGCCTTCGGGTGGACGGCGCTGGCGTGCGGCGGCGTCATGGCGCTGCTGGTGCCGGTCACGGCGCTGCTCCTGCGGGAGCGGCGGCAGCGGCCAGCGGCGCGCGAGGTCTTGGCGAACGCCCGCGCCCAGCTCGGCGCCATCGCGACGGCGCGCACGATGTGGGCCGCGGCGGCACTGATGGCGCTGTTCTACGTCGCCCCCGGCTTCGGCACGGCGCTGTTCTACCGGCAGCAGAACGAGCTGCACCTGGACACCCACATGCAGGGGTTCCTGGGCCTGATCGGCGGCGCCTGTGGCGTCGCAGCGGCGATCGGCTACGGCGCGCTGTGCAGGCGGCTGAGCCTGCGCGCCCTGTTGGTGTTGTGCATGACGCTCGGAACCGTGGCGAACCTCGGCTATCTGTTTTACTCGTCCTGGGAGCGCGCCCAGGTGATCGACGGGCTGAACGGGTTCGGCTACACGCTGGCCGAACTGGCGCTGATGGACCTCGCGGTGCGGGCCACGCCGGCGGGGAGCGAGGGCCTGGGCTTCGCCCTGATGCTCAGCGTGCGGAACTTCGCGCTGTTCGGCACCGACTGGTTCGGATCGACGCTGCTGGACGCCTACCACGTGTCCTTCGACTCGCTGGTGCTGGCGAACTCGGCGACGACCGCGGTGACGGTGCCGCTGGTGTTTCTACTGCCGAGGCTGGTCGTCGGGCGCCGGGACGCGGAGCGCAGCCAGGAGGCCCTGGCCGCGACGCCGGTGTCCGGCTTGTCGGACGCGAAAGAGCGCCCGCCCTGGTGAGGAGGCTCAGTCTGAGCCTGAACTCTTCCCCGCTTCGTGCGCGCTCGTGCCTGTCTTGCCGTTTCCGGTCGGCGCCCCGCCGGTGCTGGACGCCCCCGTGTAGGCGCCCCCATTCCCGATGGTGCTGCCGCTGCCGCCGGCGCCGAGCTTGCTCGTCGAGCCTGTGCTCAATCGCGCGCTGCCGCCTCCGCTTTGCTGGCTGGTGTCCTCGGCGCTCTGATTCGCGCCCGCGGCACTCGCGGGCTGCGTGATCGCAGCGGTCACAAGAAGTGCGGTCACAATCGCGACAATTCGGACGAGCATGGATGACACCCTTCCCTGTGCGGAGAAAAGTCAGTCGCACAACGAAGGTTTCCTCTCTCTCATCTCACGATAATTCGATTCCCGGTGTGAGGGTGTTCATGCTGGATCAAGACCCAGAGGGCGAGGAAGCAAGATCATGCAGAGCGATGTTCCGCGCCGAAAGCTGCTCGGCGTGCTGGCGACCTTGCCCGCGGCGGCGACCGCCTCTGCCGCAGCGCAGCCGCCGTCCCCGCAATCGAGCGCGCCGAGCAGCCAGGCTGCCCCCGCGTCACCGGCAGGGAGCGTCGTCTACCAGTTCCTGAATTCCGAGGAAGCACGCACGCTGGACGCGATCGTCGCGCGCTTGGTGCCGGCCGACGATCTCGGCCCCGGCGCGAGAGAGGCCGGTGTCACCGTCTTCATCGACCGCCAGCTCGCCGGGGCCTGGGGACATGGCTCGCAGCTTTACATGCACGGCCCGTTCGCCCAGGGCACGCCGCAGCAAGGCTATCAACTTCCGTTTACCCCGGCGCAGATGTTCCGACCGGGACTGCGGCTGTTTGACGAGCGCTGCGCAGCGACCAATCACGGCAAGCACTTCGCTGACTGCGCCGCCGATGTGCAAGACCAGGTGCTGACGGCGCTGCAGGAAGGCCATCTCGACATCGCGCCGATCCCGCCCACGGCGTTCTTCGATGCGCTGCTGGACGCCACGATGGAGGGATTCTTCTCCGACCCGGTCTATGGCGGCAACCGCGACATGGTCGCGTGGAAGCTGATCGGCTTCCCAGGCGCCTATGACAGCTACGCGAACGAGATCGAGTTGTGGAACATGAACTGGACACGCGCCCCGATCTCCATGGAGTCGGGCGATGTCGATCCGCATGAAGCAATGTCGATGGGGGCGCAGCGATGAGCCGCGCGCTGCCGTCCGTCGACGCGGTGATCGTTGGCGGCGGGTGGACAGGCTCGATCATTGGCAAGGAACTGGCCGCTGCCGGCTTGCGCGTGGTGATGCTGGAGCGCGGCGACACGCGATGGACCGTGCCCGACTACCAGTCGCCCGAGGTGCATGACGAGCTGAAATACACCCGCCGCGGCTACACCCATCAAAACATCACGACCGAGACCTATACGTTCCGCAACAACATTTCGCAGACCGCGCTGCCGATGCGGCGGTGGCAGTTCGCGTTTCCCGCCACAAACCTCGGCGGCGCCGGCATCCACTGGTCGGGCGCCTATTACCGGTACGACGTCAATGAGTTCCGGCTGCGCAGCCACTACACCCAGAGATACGGCGCCAATATCTGGGAGCCCGACATCACCGCGCAGGACTGGCCGGTGACCTACGACGAGCTGGAGCCATACTACGACCGGTTCGAATACCTTGCCGGTGTCTCCGGAAGAGCGGGAAACATCAAGGGCAAGTTGCAACAGGGCGGCAGTCCGTTCGATGCGCCGCACACGCGCGACTATCCGAACCCGCCGATGAAGATCCCGCACGCGGCCGGGTTGTTCGGCAAGGCCGCCGCGGAGCTGGGCTATCACCCTTATGTGCAGCCCGCCGCCCTGTGCACCCGCCCTTACCTCAACACGGAGGGCCTGCAGCTCAACCCCTGCATGTATTGCGGGTATTGCTCCAATTATGGATGCGAGCACTTCGCCAAGGCGTCTCCGCAAACCTGCGTGCTGCCAGCGGCGCTGAAGCTGAAGACGTTCGAACTGCGCACCCGGGCGCATGTCCTGCGTGTCGAGCTGAGCGGCGACCGCAAGCACGCCACCGGCGTGACCTACGTTGACGCCGCGGGGCAGGAGCTGTTTCAACCCGCGGAGACAGTCTTTCTCTGCGCCTTCGCCATCAACAATACCCGCCTGCTGCTCCTGTCCGGAATCGGCACACCGTACGACCCGAGCACGGGACAGGGCACGGTCGGGCGCAACTACACGCACCAGACCACGGCGCAGGTGAATTTGTTCTTCGATGAGAACACGCGCCTCAACCCGTTCATGGGAGCCGGGGCCGCGGCAGTGACCATGGACGACCTGAACGCCGACAACTTCGATCACGGGCCGGTCGGCTTCGTCGGCGGCGGCTACATCCAGATCCAGGTGGTTGGCGGCGCCCCGATCGGCTTCCGGCCGACCCCGGCGAAAACCCCGCTCTGGGGCAGCGCCTGGAAGCAGGCCGTCAAGCGCTACTACAATCATGCGATGCCGATCCAGATCACCGGCGCCTGCCTGCCGGTGAAGGGCGGCTATCTCGACCTCGATCCGACCTACACCGACGCCTGGGGTCAGAAGCTGCTGCGGATCACGTTCGACTTCTCGGACAACGACATCAGGCAATCGCGTTTCCTGACCGACAAGGCCGCCGAGATCGGTCGCCGCATCCAGGGGGTGCAGATCGTGGAACCGTTGGCGCGCGCCAAGCCCTATACCTCCACCGGCTATCAGACCACGCATCTCACCGGCGGGGCGGCGCTGGGCGACAACCCGAGCAACAGCGTCACCAACCGCTATGGCCAAACCTGGGACGTGCCGAACGTGTTCGTGGCCGGCAGCGCGCTGTTTCCCCAGAACTCCGGCTTCAACCCGACCGGCACGATCGGCGCGATGACCTATTGGATGCTCGACGCGCTCAAGCGGGACTACCTGCGCGCGCCAGGCCCGCTCGTACACGCATGACCGCGAGGGGCAGAGCCGCCGCGGCGAGCGGCGGGGCGGTGCTTGTCGCGCTGGCGCTCGGCCTGTTCTTCGGCCTGCGCGGGGCGCATCGGCCCGAGGCGCCCGCCGTCTCTCAGAACCCTGACGCCGCGCGGACACCCGTTGCCTTCTATCCGCGTCCGGAGCCAACGCCGGAATGGGTGAGCGTGCTCGCCACCGGCAATGTTCAGCAGGGGCAGACCCTGTTCACCCAGGGGCTGGGACGGGTGCCGTCCTGTCAGACCTGTCACGGCAAGGACGGGTTGCAGCGGCGGAATCAGAACGTGCCGATTCCCCGTCTTGCGGGACTGTCCGCCGGCTATGTCGCCGAGCAGATCCTGGCCTACAAGGACCGCCGCCGCGGTGTCGGCTCCCAGATGACCGACATCGCGGCGGGAATGAGTTGGTCGGCGATCGGGTCCGCCGCGCTCTACATCGGCACCCTCCACGAGCCGCCCTTCAACGCCGCTGCGGCGGCCAGCGGCCCGGCACCCGCGCGGCAGCTCGACAGGCTGGGCGACAACGCGCGCGCCCTGCCGGCGTGCGCCAATTGTCACGGCCCCGAGGGGAGAGGCGGCATTGCCCTGATCCCACCAATCGCCGGCTTGGCGCCCGAGTTCACCAGCGGGCAGCTAGGCGCCTGGAAATACGCCCAGCATCCCGCCGGCGGCGTGATGGAATCCATCTCCAAGCGGCTGACCGATCAAGAAATCAACGACCTTGCAACGTATTACTCCCAAATCGACTGATGTCAGCGGCCATGTCCGACGGCTGCTCTCGACCCTGAGCGGACATTCGCACCGGACTTTTGCAAGTAATACCGGCAAAACCCTGGGCCGGGATCAGCGTCAGGCTGGCTGTCCACGACAGCGGATCAGGTCCGGCAGGGGCGGAATGACGGCGCCGCCCGGCACGTTCAACCGGCTGCCAAGATAATCCCAGAATGCAATGCCCTGTTTGGCACATGTCTTGGCCAAGCCAAGGAATGCATCGCGGCAGTCGCGGCCCCGATGGCTGCGTGTCCCGGCGCCGACCTTGCGGCGCGTGACCTGGCAGCGGATGTCGTTCTCGGAGCCATTGGTGTGCAGTGGCACCTCGGGCCGATCCAGCACCTTCAGCAGTTCCGGCTTGTTGGCCCGCAGCCGCGCCAGCAGCCGATCCAGCGTGGCGAAGCCGGTGCGGCGGTGGAAGATGCGATCGAACCGCGCCCGCAGCGTCCGCCGGCGGCGTGCTGCGGGATTGGCGCGATAGGCTCTGAGGTCGGCGTAATAGTCCCAGGTCAGCGCGCGCATGCGCTGCTGCGCCGCATGTTGGGTGTCGGTGAAGGTGTCGAGCTTGTGCACCAGTCGCTCGGCATGGACCCAGCAGAGCGCGTGATCGCCGACGGCGAACTGACCGGCGTCATCGCTCAGCACCACAGTGCCGCGCAGGAAGCCGTGCGCCGCGACGCTGCCCCAGATCGCGCCTTCGGTGGCGAGCAGCACCGGATTGGGCGAGGTGGTCAGGGCGGTGAAGCCAAGCCGGTCGAGATGCGCCGACCAGCTTGCCTGATCGGCGAACGCCGTGTCCGGCTGAGCCGCCAACCGGGCGATCAACGGCCCGGGCAGCGCATGGTTGCGCATGTAGCTGAACGCTGTCTCATTCAGCACGAAGCCAGCATGCCCGGCGCGCAGCAGGTCGAGGAAGTTCAGCCGGCTTTTTGATCCGCGCGTGGCAAAGAAGGTGAAGCGGCCATCGCCAATCTGCGTGCAGAAGGCGTTGGCGACCTTATGGCGCACGCCGGTGTCGTCGGCGGATATCCAGGAGGCGCTGGCAAGTCCGGCGCGCAGCACGTCCCGGCTCTCGGCGAGGAAGGGATCGGGGCGTTCGGTCAGCAGCCGCTGCACCTGCCGTTCGGAGATTGCCACACCGATCGAGCGCAACAGCGCAACCAGGCGCGGCAGGGTGGACTGGCCCTGATGATACAGCATCAGCACCAAGCGACGGAGTTCGGGACCGAAATGTCCGGCGACGCCCCCCGGCAGCGGTGCGATGAGGGTCTGGCCGTCCGGCGTGACCCAGCGCTCGCGCCGGTAGCGGATCGCCTGCACCGCCAGGATCACATCCTGCACCAGGTAGGTTTCGTAGCCCTTGAAGCGCGACCCCGCCGGTGCGGCGATGCTCAGCACACGGTCTTCGACGCTGACGCGGGATCTGACCTTGCCGCGGCGGGGCTTGTCGCGGGGGGATTTCGTCCCTGACGGCGCCGTGGCCTGTTCCATGCCACTGGGCTTGATGACGGGCCGGCCTTTCAGGCCCTTCAGCCGGGCGTTCTCCTCGCGTAAGGCGGCAACGGTCTGCTGCAATGCGCCGACCTCGGCCAGCAACTGCAGGACCAGGTCCTTCAGCTGGCCAGGCGTCAGGGAATCGAGGTCGGACGGCGGTGACACACCGATGTCGAATCGGAAAACCGCACCAGTGCGAATCCGGAAAATCGATCCGCTCCGCATTCTTCGGCGGCCTGTGGCATTTCGGACTCGCTTCAGGAGGCCATCCCGTCAGCGCACCCAGCCAACGCCGCAGGTCAGGGCGCTGCCCGGGGTTTTGCCGGTATTACTTTTGCAACGGGTAAGCCGTTGATATAGCGCGGCTTGAGCGACCTTGCAGAATTTTTACAGACCGTGATGGGGTGGACGCCTCCCGACGGCCTTGGTGTGCCAGAGTGGCGGTGTTGGTCACCACTGAACAGGAGGCGCCCATGTCGGAGGCTAGCACGATCGGCTTGGACCTGGCGAAGCACGTCTTTCAGGCGCACGGGGCGGATGCGGCCGGCAAGGTCGTTTTGCGCAAACGGCTGCGGCGTGAGCAGGTGCGGCAGTTCTTCGCCGCTCACCCTGCATGCGTAGTGGCAATGGAAGCCTGTAGCAGCGCCCACTACTGGGCGCGCGAACTTGCGCGGCTGGGCCACGAGGTCCGCCTGATCCCACCTGCCTACGTCAAGCCGTTCGTCTAGCGGCAGAAGAACGACGCTGCGGACGCCGAGGCGATTTGCGAGGCGGCGCAGCGGCCGACGATGCGCTTCGTGGCGGTCAAGAGCGAAGCGGCCCAAGCCAATGCGGTTGTGTTCCGGGCACGCGACCTCCTGGTCCGGCAGCGAACACAGGCGATCAACGCTCTGCGCGGGCATCTCGGGGAGTATGGCTTGGTCGCGGCGAAAGGCCCTGGTCACGTCACCAAGCTCATTGAGCACGTGGAGGATCCGGCCAGCAGTGTGCCCGAGGCCGCGCGGCTGGTTCTTCGCACGCTCATCGACTCACTGCGCTTCCTGTCGGAGAGGATTGACCTCCTCGATCGCGAGATCGCTCGTCGTGCCCGGGAGGACAGCGAGGTGAAGCGGCTGACGAGCATACCCGGAGTGGGTCCGATCACCGCCACGGCTCTGGCCGCATTGGCGCCACCCGCGAGCGCTTTCAGGAAGGGCCGTGACTTCGCCGCCTGGGTGGGGCTGACGCCCTTGCAGCACTCTACCGGCGGCAAGCAGAAGCTCGGCGCGACCTCGAAAATGGGTGAGCGAACGCTGCGACGGCTCCTGATCATCGGGGCGAGCTCGGTGGTGCGCATGGCGCTCAGGCAGGGCGTCTCAGCAGAGTCTTGGCTCGGGAGGATGCTGGCTCGCAAGCCCAGGATGCTCGTGATCGTGGCCCTTGCCAACAAGATGGCCCGCACCGCTTGGGCGCTACAGGCCAAGGGCGAGATCTGATCGGACTCCCGCTGTGGCGGCCTGAAGGTCACCCACAGTCAGGAGGCGTCGGCAGCGTGGGGCGGGCGGAAGGAGGGTATGGCGCACAGTCGATGAGAGACGGGATCGGCAAGCCAGTTTTATGGAATGGCCCGCCCCTCTCTCCCCTTCGGCGCTAGGCTGAAGGGGTAACCGGAGGGAAGGAGCGGGACCGATGCAGATCGCGGTGTTGGGGATCGACCTGGGCAAGAACAGCTGCAGCGTGGTGGGACTGGACCGGGCCGGGCGAGTAGTCCTGCGTCGGCGCCTGCACCGGGATAGCGTGGTCAAGCTCGCGGCTGGGATGTCGCCCTGCGTCGTGGCGATGGAAGCATGCTGTGGCGCCCATCATCTCGGTCGCGTGCTTCGCGAGCAGGGTCACCAGGTCCGGCTGATGTCGCCCGAGTATGTGCGCCCCTACGTCAAGGCGCAGAAGAACGACGACCGAGATGCGGAGGCGATCGCTGAGGCGGCGACACGGCCGACCATGCGGTTCGTGGAACTCAAGAGCGAGACGCAGCTCGACATGCAGACGCTGCATCGCGCCCGGGACCGGCTTGTGGGCGAGCGCACGGCGTTGATCAACCAGCTCCGCGCCGTGCTGCTGGAGCGCGGCATCACCGTGCCCCAGGGACGGCGCAAGCTGGAGGTGTTTCTTGAGATGCTAATGGCGGAGGAGAAGGTCCCGCTCAGCCCGCGGACCCGGTTGCTGGTCGAGGACCTGCGGGCCGAGTGGCGTGAGCTGGACCGGCGGATTCGGCCTTCGACGAGGAGTTCGCGCGTCAGGCCCGCACTGACGAGACGGCCCGCCGGCTGACCTCGATCCCGGGCATCGGACCGCTGAACGCGACGGCGCTGACGGCGTCCATTGGTGATGCCCAGACGTTCGGGCGAGGTCGGGATCTGGCGGCTTGGCTGGGGCTGGTGCCGAAGCAGATGACGACGGGCGGCAAGCCCAAGCTGCTGGGGATCAGCAAGCGCGGCAACGGATACTTGCGCAAGATGCTGGTCCACGGTGCCCGGGCGGCCCTGCCGACGCTGTCCAAGGCCGACACGCCGCTCGGCAGGTGGTTGCGCGGCCTGCTCGCGCGGGCGCACGTGAACACCGTGGTGGTGGCGCTTGCCGCCAAGCTGGCACGGACCGCCTGGGCGGTGATCCGCCGTGGGCAGACGTTCGAGACGAAGGCTGCGGCGATGTCGTAGTCCAGAAGATCGGGCCCGGCGCGCTGACCCGGCGCCCAGGGCTGACGAGGTCTGCGGGTGGTGGAAGTGAGATGGCCTGACAGTCGATCGACGTTCTGGAACCCTGGTGTGTGAAATAGGGCACTGCGACCCTGAGAGTTTTATGAGGACCGGAACGTGCGGATCTCCATCTTGGCCAGGGTTCGCCCTGAGACCGGATACGTTGGCGCAGACTGATCAGAACACGTCAC
Organism: uncultured Pseudomonadota bacterium; assembly: GCA_963818725.1. GTDB lineage: Bacteria > Pseudomonadota > Alphaproteobacteria > Acetobacterales > Acetobacteraceae > DATFDN01. The sequence goes on from CAWFTU010000008.1 coordinate 293,675, forward strand.
AAAACCCTTGCAGACGGGGCGGGCCATACGTTCACACTGCGCCTTGAGCGCGTGACTGTGATTTGGACCCGGTCCGCGAACTCCCATACGGGCCCGCGGCAATGACCGGCCGCAGCAAAGGCCGCACAGATGTCAGCACCCGACTACGCGCGAAATGCTCCTGAAAATTTCTCTTGCGCTCACGGAGGCGTCCACAGATGTGAAAACTCGGCGTAGTGGATTCCGGCGCGGAGACTGGGCGGGTAAACTCGCGCCATGGCGCACATCTCCGGTCACGACCGATCGCAGACCCTGCTGTTCCCGGAATTGGTGGACGACTATGTCGGGCCCGACACCCCGGTGCGGTTCATCGACGCCTTCGTGGACGAGCTGGACCTTGCGGCGGCCGGGTTCGTCGGGGTCGAGGCGAAGGCAACGGGCCGGCCGGGCTACGCGCCTGCCGATCTGCTCAAGCTCTACATCTACGGCTACCTGAACCGGGTGCGCTCCAGCTGTCAATCGGCGTCGAACTTTGACCCCGGATCGGCGTCCAATCGTGACCCCGTGTTGTTTGCTTGTGCCGGTAGTCCATAGGGGAGACCCTCGCGTTGCGGAGTGCCCATGCAGAGGCTGACGCAGCGGCGCGCGGGGGGTCGCCCGTGGACCCACCGGTGCAAGCCCTGGCGGTTGCTTGTGAAGCTCAGGCGCGGTTCTTGAAGCGCCAGCTGTCGTCGCCGGTCTCGACGATGTCGCAGTGATGGGTTGGGCGATCCAGCGGCGCGGTGGTCATCTTGGCGTCGCCCGCGAACACGCTCGGCCATTCACCAAAGGCGAGGTTCGTGGTGACGATCACCGAGGTGCGTTCGTAAAGGCGACTGACGGTGTGGAACAACAGTTGCCCGCCGACTTGGGCGAACGGCAGGTAGCCGAGCTCGTCGAGGACCACGAAGTCGAGACGGGTCAGGAAGTCGGCGAGGCGTCCCTGACGTCCAGCGCGGCCCTCAGCCTCGAGGCGGTTGACCAGGTCGACGGTGTTGAAGAAGCGCCCGCGCGATCCGGCACGGATGCAGCTTCGCGCGATCGCGATGGCCAAGTGCGTTTTGCCGGAACCGGTTCCGCCGACCAGGGCCACGTTACGCTGTTGCGCGACGAAGTTGCCGCCGGCGAGATCGCGCACCAGGCTCTCGTCGATCGGCGTTCCCTTGAAGGCGAAGTCGTCGAGATCCTTGGCGAGCGGCAGCTTGGCGATAGTCATCTGGCACCTGATCGAGCGTGCCTGCTTCTCGGACATCTCGGCCTTGAGCAGGTCGCCGACGAAGCGCTGCGGTTCGTGCTTGCGCTTGATCGCCGCGGCCAGGGCCTCGTCACAGGCGCCCCTCATGCCGAAGAGCTTCAGCGTGCCCATCATGTCGAGGACTTCGGTCCGCTCCATGCTCATCGGCTCCTGAGCTGATCGTATCGGGCGCAATCGGCGGCGGGCACATGCCGAAGGGTCAGCGCATCCGGCGTGGCGATGACGGCGGTCGGTCCGGGATCGCGCTGCCGGGTGAGGATGTTGATGATCACGTCGGAGGAATGGACGCCTTCGGCCATCGCCTGCGCGCGGGCCGCTTCGACCGCCGGCAGCCCGTCGGTCAGCACGGCTGCCAGAATGGCGACCATCTGCCGGTCACCATCGTCAGATCCGGTAAGGCGACGCCGCACCCGCTCCATCGCCGCGGGCAGGATCCAGTCCCTGAACGGCGCGCCATTGCGCAGGGCGCCAGGCTTGCGGGCCAGCACCGGCACGTAATGCCAAGGATCGTAGATTGTCTCGCCCCGTCCATAGCGGCGGCGATGTTCCCCTACGGCGCGTCCGTCCTGACGGATGACGATCCGGTCGGCATAGGCGTGGATCTCGACAGGTCGGCCGACCGCCCCGGCGCTGACCGAGCACTTGTTTTTGTCGAAGCGGACCAGGCAGGTCTTCGACACCGAGGCCGCCAGCGCGTGGAAGCCGTCGAAGCGACCGCAGTGGGGAACCAGCTTTGGCCGCTCGTCCTCGAACACCTCCCACACTGTCTGCTCGGGGCGCTCCGGATGGGCATGCGCCTTGGCGTAGGCGATGCACTTGTCCAACAGCCAACCATTCAGTTCGTCGTGGCTGTTCACCCGCAGCCGTGGCGTGAGGAAGCGCTCGCGCACCAAGCCGGCCTGGCTCTCCACCTGGCCTTTCTCCCAGCCCGCGGCCGGTGTGCAGGCAACCGGGTCCACCAGGTGATGGGCGCACATCTGCAGAAAGCGGCGATTGTATTGCCGGTCCTTGCCGACAAACACCGCCTCCACCGCTGTCTTCATGTTGTCGTAGACGCCGCGTGTGCAGGCGCCCTTGAAGAAGGCAAACGCCCGCTCGTGGGCGTCGAACACCATCTCCTGCGTCTCGCGCGGGCAGGCGCGAACGAACATCATGCGGCTGTGGCACAGGCGAATGTGCGCGACCGTCACCGTCACCGTGACGCCGCTCATCAGGACGACTTCGTGGCTCCAGTCGAACTGGTAGGCCTCACCCGGCGCGAACGACAGCGGCACATACGCCTCGGCCGTCTGTCCGGCGTGCTGCCCGCTCCAAAGCCGGGCATAGCGGCGAATTGCGGCGTAGCCGCCGTCGTGGCCCAACCCTCGCCACTCCTCGAAGAGGCGAACGAGCGTCAGCCGTTCGCGCGTCCCGCTCTCGGCGTTCTTCGTCAGCAGCTTGTCCAGCTCCGCCTTCCAATGCCCGATCTTGGGACGCGGCTGAACCTCCCGCTCATACGAGAACGACGTCCCGCCCGACCGCAGCACCTTGCGAACCGTGTTGCGCGACACCTTCAGGTCACGCGCGATCTCCTTGATCGACTTGCCCCTGACGAAATGCTCGCGTCTGATCCGGCCGACCGTCTCCACAATCAGCATCCCCCACCGCCCACCTCGAACTGAAGCAGGCAGCCCAGCAGCCACACATTCAGGGGTCAAAATTGCACGCCGATCCCCCGGCTCAGGGGGTCAAAATTGCACGCCGAAACACACTCCAGCCGCCGGCTGGAGGCCGAGACCCACCGCAACATCGGGGTGATCTGGCTGCTGCGGCACCTGAAACCCGACTTCAAGACCATCGCTGACTTCCGGCGCGGCAACCGCGCCGCGTTCAAGCCGATCTTCCGCGAGTTCGTGCTGCTGTGCCGGCAGCTCGATCTGTTCGGCCGCGAGTTGCTGGCGGTTGATGGCACGCGGATCAAGGCGGTCAACAACAAGGACCGCAACTTCACGCGGGCCTCGCTCGATCAGTTCATTCGCAAGTCCGACGAGCGGCTGGCCGACTACCTCCGACGGCTCGACAACGGCGATCTCGAGGAAGAGGGAACGGGCGGCGGCTCGCGTGCGCAGAACTTAGCCGAGAAGATCGCGGCCATCCGCACCAAGCGCGACCGCTTGACGGCGCTGCTGGCGGATCTCGACCGGAGCGGGGAGAGCCAAATCTCGCTGACCGATCCCGACAGCCGGGCCATGGCGGCGCACACGCGCGTCGCGGTCGGCTACAATGCGCAGGTCGGGGTGGATGCCAAGCACAAGCTGATCGTCGAGCAGGCGGTCACGAACCAGGTCCTCGACCTGGGCCTGCTGACGCAGACGGCCGAGCCGGCTCGTGCGATCCTCGGCGTCGAGCAGATCGACGTCGCGGCCGACCGGGGCTACTTCAAGTTCGAGGACATCGAGGCCTGCGAGGCAGCAGGGATGACCCCGTATGTGCCCAAGCCGCAGCGCGGATCGGCGGTGCGCGAGGGTTTCTTTGCCAAGGACGCGTTCCGCTACGATCCAGCTGAGGACGTCTACATCTGCCCGGCTGGCGAGCGGCTGTCGCCCAAGTACCAGAGCAAGTCGCGGGAGCTGACGAAGATCGACTACAGCAACCGCTCAGCGTGCTTGGCGTGCGCTCTGCGGCCACGCTGCACCAAGACCTTCCGTCGGGTCTCGCGCCTGGAGAACGAGGCCGTGCTGGACCGCATGGCCGCTCGCCTGAAGGCGCGGCCGGAGGTCCTCGACAGCCGCCGCGAGACGGTCGAGCACCCGTTCGGCTCCATCAAGCAGTGGATGGGCCAGGGTGCCTTCCTGACGAAGGGGCTGGAAAACGTCCGGGCGGAGTTCAGCCTGACGGCGCTGGCCTATAACTGTACCAGCGAGGATTTAATCTGACAATCTGGTTTGTTTGGTGCGGGCAACCCGGGACCGGAGGACAGGAATGTCTCGCTCCGGTCGCCCAGAACCGAGGAGCCGACCATGACCAACGAACGCAAGGTAATCCGGGCCAAGGTAGGCCTGCTGGAGCTGGCCAAACAGCTCGGCAATGTGTCGCAGGCCTGCAAGATCATGGGATACTCGCGCGACAGCTTCTACCGCTTTCAGGAGCTCTACGAAAAGGGCGGCGAGATCGCGCTGGCGGAGATGACCCGGCGCAAGCCAATCCTGCGCAATCGGGTGGAGCCGGCCATCGAGCAGGCGGTCGTCGGGCTGGCCGTCGAGCAGCCGGCCTTTGGCCAAGTCCGGGTGGCCAAGGAGCTGAAGAAGCGCGGCCTGACGATCTCCCCGGCCGGGGTGCGCTGTGTCTGGCAGCGCCACGACCTGGAGACCATGAAGAAGCGGCTCAAGGCACTCGAGGCCAAGAGCGCACAGGACGGCCTGGTGCTGACCGAAGCCCAGGTCGCCGCCTTGGAGCGGGCCCGGCAGGACAACGAGGCGCATGGCGAGTTCGAGAGCGAGTGTCCGGGCTACTGCCTGGCCCAGGACACCTTCTATGTCGGCACGCTCAAGGGATCGGCGGATATATCAGCAGACCTGCGTCGACACCCACTCCAAGGTGGCGTTCGCCAAGCTCTACGACCGCAAGACCCCGATCACCGCCGCCGACCTGCTGAACGACCGCGTGGTGCCGTTCTTCGACGAGCACGGGGTCAAGCTGTCCCGCGTGCTGACCGATCGCGGCACCGAGTATTGCGGCACCTCGCAGGCCCACGAATACGAGCTCTACCTGGCGATCGAGGACATCGACCACAGCCGGACCAAGGCAAAGAGTCCGCAAACCAGCGGGATCTGCGAGCGCTTCCACAAAACGGTGCTGCACGAGTTCTATCAGGTCGCCTTCCGCAAGCGCATCTACAGCAGCATCGAGCAGCTACAGGCCGATCTCGATGTCTGGGTCAGCAGCTATAATGAGCAACGCCCTCATCAGGGCCGCTGGTGCTACGGCAAGACCCCGATGCAGACCTTCCTTGACACCCTCCCGCTCGCCAGGGAAAAAATGCTCAACGCCGCCTGACGTCGGTCAGACATGATCCATCCGGCACCATAC